>NZ_CP150916.1:0-2197500 GCF_039908605.1 Pseudomonas aestiva
GTGTCGGTCGAACTCTGGCAACGTTGCGTGGATGTGCTGCGCGACGAGTTGCCTTCGCAACAATTCAATACCTGGATCCGGCCACTGCAGGTGGAAGCGGAAGGGGATGAGCTGCGGGTGTTCGCGCCCAACCGCTTCGTGCTCGACTGGGTCAACGAGAAATACCTGGGTCGCCTGCTCGAATTGCTCGAGGAGCATGCCGACGACGGTATCGCCCCGGTGCTGTCCTTGCTGATCGGCAGCAAGCGCAGCAACAAGCCGCGCGCGGTCCAGACGCCGAGCAGCCAGAGCACTCCGTTGCCACCACCGGTGCAGGCGTCGCAACCGATCCAGTCGGACATCGTCACCGCGGGTGTTGCCCTGGAAGACGTGACGGCGGAATTGGCCGACGAGCCGGTCGTCAAGACCGAACGTACCGTGCAGGTGGAGGGTGCGCTCAAGCACACCAGCTATCTGAACCGTACCTTCACCTTCGAGAACTTCGTCGAGGGCAAGTCCAACCAGCTGGCGCGCGCTGCGGCCTGGCAGGTGGCGGACAATCCCAAGCACGGGTACAACCCGCTCTTCCTTTATGGGGGCGTGGGTCTGGGCAAGACCCACCTGATGCACGCGGTGGGCAACCACCTGCTCAAGCGCAATCCGAACGCCAAGATCGTCTATCTGCATTCGGAGCGCTTCGTCGCCGACATGGTCAAGGCGCTGCAGCTCAACGCCATCAACGAATTCAAGCGTTTCTACCGCTCGGTGGATGCGCTGCTGATCGATGACATCCAGTTCTTCGCCCGCAAGGAGCGTTCGCAGGAAGAGTTTTTCCACACCTTCAATGCCCTGCTCGAAGGTGGACAACAGGTGATCCTCACCAGCGACCGCTATCCCAAGGAGATCGATGGCCTGGAAGAGCGGCTCAAGTCGCGCTTCGGCTGGGGGCTCACCGTGGCCGTGGAGCCGCCGGAGCTGGAGACGCGGGTGGCGATCCTGATGAAGAAGGCCGACCAGGCCAAGGTCGACCTGCCTCACGACGCCGCCTTCTTCATTGCCCAGCGCATCCGCTCCAACGTGCGGGAACTGGAAGGCGCGCTCAAGCGGGTGATCGCCCATGCCCACTTCATGGGCCGCGACATCACCATCGAGCTGATCCGCGAGTCGCTGAAGGATCTGCTGGCGCTGCAGGACAAGCTGGTCAGCATCGACAACATTCAGCGCACCGCGGCCGAGTACTACAAGATCAAGATCGCCGATCTACTGTCAAAACGCCGCTCGCGCTCGGTCGCCCGGCCGCGGCAGGTCGCCATGGCGCTGTCCAAGGAACTGACCAACCACAGCCTGCCGGAAATCGGCGACGCCTTTGGCGGGCGCGATCACACGACGGTGTTGCATGCCTGTCGCAAGATCGCCGAACTTCGGGAATCCGACGCGGATATCCGCGAGGATTACAAGAACCTGCTGCGTACCCTGACCACTTGACGGACGCGGCCCTGGCAAGGACCTGACCATGCATTTCACCATTCAACGCGAAGCCCTGTTGAAACCGCTGCAGCTGGTGGCCGGTGTCGTGGAACGTCGGCAAACGCTGCCGGTGCTGTCCAACGTACTTCTGGTCGTGGAAGGCCAGCGCCTCTCGCTGACCGGTACCGACCTGGAGGTCGAACTGGTTGGCCGGGTCGATCTGGAAGAAGCCGCCGAAGCCGGCGAGATCACCGTGCCGGCGCGCAAGCTGATGGACATCTGCAAGAGCCTGCAGCCCGATGCGCTGATCGACATCCGCACCGAGGAGCAGAAGCTGCTGATCCGCGCCGGACGCAGCCGTTTCACCCTGTCCACCCTGCCGGCCAATGACTTCCCCACCGTGGAGGAAGGTCCGGGTTCGCTTAACTTCAGCATTCCCCAGGGCCGTCTGCGCCGCCTTATCGAGCGCACCGGCTTCGCCATGGCCCAGCAGGACGTGCGCTACTACCTCAACGGCATGCTGCTGGAAGCCAGCACCGGGCGCCTGCGCGCCGTGGCCACCGATGGTCACCGCCTGGCCATGTGCATGCTGGAGGCCGATGTCGACCAGGCCGAGAAGCACCAGGTCATCGTGCCGCGCAAGGGCATCCTGGAGCTGTCGCGCCTGCTCACCGAACCGGAAGAGCCGGTCAACGTGGTCCTTGGCCAGCACCATATCCGCGCCACCACCGGCGATTTCACCTTTACCTCCAAGCTGGTGGACGGCAAGTTCCCCGACTACGAGCGCGTGCTGCCGCGGCATGGCGACAAGCTGGTACTGGGCGAGCGCCAGCATCTGCGCGAAGCCTTCAGCCGCACCGCCATTCTCTCCAACGAGAAGTACCGTGGTATCCGCCTGCAGCTGGAAAACGGCTTCATGAAGATCCAGGCCAACAACCCGGAGCAGGAAGAGGCCGAGGAAGAACTGCAGGTCGACTACGACGGCGGCAGCCTGGAGATCGGTTTCAACGTCAGCTACCTGCTCGACGTGCTCGGCGTGATGACCACCGACCAGGTGCGCATCACCCTGTCCGATTCCAGCAGCAGTGCGCTGTTGCAGGAGGCGGGCAACGACGACTCCTCCTATGTCGTGATGCCGATGCGCCTCTGATCGCCGTTCGATGACGCTGATCCGCTTCAACGCCGACCGCCTGCGCAATCTGCAGGCGGTCGCGCTTCAGCCCTCGCCCCGGGTCAACCTCCTGCATGGCGCCAACGGCAGCGGCAAGACCAGCCTGCTGGAAGCCATCCACCTGCTGGGCCTGGCCCGCTCCTTTCGCAGCACCAAGCTGGCGCCGGTCATCCAGCACGAGCAGGCCAGTTGCACGGTGTTCGGCCAGGTGCGGCTGCCCGGTGGGCAGGACTGCAGCCTGGGCATCCAGCGCGAGCGCGGTGGTGACTACCAGATCCGCATCAATGGCGAGAATGCCCGCAGCGCGGCGCAGCTGGCCGAGGTGCTGCCGCTGCAGCTGATCAACCCTGACGGCTTCCGGTTGCTCGAAGGCAGTCCCAAGATCAGGCGGCAGTTTCTCGACTGGGGCGTGTTCCACGAGGAACAGCGATTTCTGCCGCTATGGCAACGCCTGCAAAAGGCGCTCAGACAGCGAAATCACTGGCTCAGACGTGGTAAAATCGACCCTGCGGCGCAGGCCGCCTGGGATCAGGAACTGGCCCTGGCCAGCGCCGAGATCGATGGCTTTCGCCAGGCTTATATCCAGCGTCTGAAGCCGGAATTCACCACGGTACTGGCCGAGCTGATCCAGCTCGATGGCCTGACCCTGAGCTACTACCGCGGCTGGGACCGCGAGCGCGATCTGCGCGAGGTGCTGGCGGACAGTCTGCCGCGGGATCTGCAGCTGGGACATACCCAGGCCGGGCCCCAGCGCGCCGACCTGCGCATTCGCATCGGCAACCACAACGCGGCGGACATCCTGTCGCGCGGCCAACAGAAGCTGGTGGTGTGCGCGTTGCGCATCGCCCAAGGGCGGTTGGTCAACCAGGTCAAGCGGGGCCAGTGCGTCTATCTCATCGACGACCTGCCCTCGGAACTGGACGAGGGACACCGGCTGGCCTTGTGCCGGCTGCTGGAGGCACTGGAGTGCCAAGTCTTCATCACCTGTGTCGAGCGCGAGACGCTACAGGCCGCCTGGCGGCCGGAGACAGAGGTCAGCGTGTTTCACGTGGAACACGGCCATATCAAGCAGACCCACACTAGCGGGAGCCAAGCATGAGCGAGACCAATACCTACGACTCTTCCAGCATCAAGGTGCTGAAGGGACTGGATGCCGTGCGCAAGCGCCCCGGCATGTACATCGGTGACACCGATGACGGCACCGGCCTGCACCACATGGTCTTCGAGGTGGTGGACAACTCCATCGACGAGGCCCTGGCCGGCTTCTGCAGCGAGATCAGCATCACCATCCACATGGATGAATCCATCACCGTGCGCGACAACGGCCGCGGCATCCCGGTGGACATCCACAAGGAAGAAGGCGTTTCGGCGGCCGAGGTCATCATGACCGTGCTGCACGCCGGCGGTAAGTTCGACGACAACACCTACAAGGTGTCCGGCGGCCTGCACGGCGTGGGCGTCTCGGTGGTGAACGCCCTGTCCGAGGAGCTGCGGCTGACCATTCGCCGCGCCGGCCAGCTGTGGGAGCAGGTCTATGTGCACGGCGTACCCCAGGCGCCGCTGGCAGTGATCGGCGAGACCGACACCACCGGTACCCAGGTGCATTTCAAGCCGTCCGCCGAGACCTTCAACAACATCCAGTTCAGCTGGGACATCCTGGCCAAGCGGATTCGCGAACTGTCCTTCCTCAACTCCGGCGTCGGCATCGTCCTGCGCGACGAGCGCAGTGGCAAGGAAGAGCTGTTCAAGTACGAGGGCGGCCTGCGCGCCTTCGTCGACTACCTGAACACCAACAAGACCGCGGTGAACGAGGTGTTCCACTTCCAGGTGCAGCGCGAAGACGATGGCGTCGGCGTGGAAGTGGCGCTGCAGTGGAACGACAGCTTCAACGAGAACATCCTCTGCTTCACCAACAACATTCCCCAGCGCGATGGCGGCACCCACCTGGCGGGCTTTCGCTCGGCGCTGACACGCAACCTGAACAGCTACATCGAGGCCGAGGGCCTGGCCAAGAAGTTCAAGGTGGCCACCACCGGTGACGACGCCCGTGAAGGCCTGACCGCCATCATCTCGGTCAAGGTGCCGGATCCCAAGTTCTCCTCCCAGACCAAGGACAAGCTGGTCTCCTCCGAGGTGAAGACCGCGGTGGAACAGGAGATGGGCAAGCACTTCTCCGACTTCCTGCTGGAGAACCCCAACGAAGCCAAGGCGGTGGTCGGCAAGATGATCGACGCGGCCCGGGCCCGGGAAGCGGCGCGCAAGGCGCGCGAGATGACCCGCCGCAAGGGCGCCCTGGACATCGCCGGCCTGCCGGGCAAGCTGGCGGACTGCCAGGAGAAGGACCCGGCGCTGTCCGAACTCTACATCGTGGAGGGTGACTCCGCCGGTGGTTCGGCCAAACAGGGCCGCAACCGGCGCACCCAGGCGATCCTGCCGCTCAAGGGCAAGATCCTCAACGTGGAGAAGGCGCGCTTCGATAAGATGCTCTCCTCCCAGGAGGTGGGCACCCTGATCACCGCGCTGGGCTGCGGCATCGGCCGCGAAGAATTCAACATCGACAAGCTGCGCTACCACAACATCATCATCATGACCGATGCCGATGTGGACGGTTCGCACATCCGTACCCTGCTGCTGACCTTCTTCTTCCGCCAGATGCCGCTGCTGATCGAGCGGGGCTACATCTACATCGCCCAGCCGCCGCTGTACAAGGTGAAGCGTGGCAAGCAGGAGCAGTACATCAAGGACGACGAGGCGATGGAGGAATACCTGACCCAGACCGCCCTGGAAGAGGCCAGCCTCCACGTCAACGAGAACGCCCCGGGCCTGTCCGGTGTGGAACTCGAAAAGCTGGTGAACAGCTATCGCCAGGTGATGAAGACCTTCAAGCGCCTGTCGCGGCTGTATCCGGCCGCCGTCAGCGAACACCTGCTGTACCTGCCGCGGGTCGGTGTCGATCAGCTGGCTGATGAAGCGGCAATGCGTCAGTGGCTGGAAGGCCTTAGCGCGCGCCTGCAGACCTCCGAGCGCTCTGGCACTACCTACCGCGTCAGCTTGCGCGAGGACCGCGAGCGAGGCCTATGGCTACCAGAGGTGGAAACCCGCGCCCATGGCCTGTCCAGCTACGTCACCTTCAACCGGGATTTCTTCGGCAGCAACGATTACCGCCTGGTGACCGAGCTGGCCGCCCAGCTGGACAACCTGCTGGAAGAAGGCGCCTATGCCAAGCGCGGTGAACGCCGTCGCCCGGTCAGCACGTTCAAGGAAGCCTGGGAATGGCTGATGAACGAGACCAGCAAGAGATTCAACATTCAGCGCTACAAGGGCCTGGGTGAGATGAATCCGGATCAGCTGTGGGAAACCACCATGGACCCGAACGTGCGCCGCATGCTGCAGGTAACCATCGAGGATGCCGTAGCTGCCGATCAGATCTTCAATACCCTGATGGGCGATCACGTGGAGCCGCGTCGCGACTTCATCGAGAGCAACGCCTTGGCGGTATCGAACCTCGACGTCTGATCGACTGCGGTTATGCACAAGCCCCGCCATGCGGGGCTTTTTTGTGGAAAACATTCTGGCTAGAGAGTCGCGCCGTTTCGTTCCACGACAACGAACGCCGTTCATCTTATAGCCGAAGGTTTTGTGGATAGTTTTCCTCAGCCGCTTTTCATCAACGCCGAAAATATCCGTAAAGGGGCCGTGCTATGCGGCATAGAGACACAGGATATAAAGGACGTTCCTGTGGATAAGCCTGGGAATAAGCTTGTCGGTACTTGTGGATGACGGTCAATCCGCGCTAGCAACCCAAAATTCGGATACGCGAAAAGCTTGGCTCAGCCTGTGGATAAGTCTGTGGGAAAAGGGAGGAAAAGAGGTGGAAACATCCAGGCCTTGCGGCCTGGCATTCAGGCTACGCAGCGCTCGGCCGGGTTGGCATCGGGCTTGGGGGCCAGGGCCTGCTCGATGAAGGCGAAGCAGCGATTATTGAGATCGACGATGGCACGGGGATCCTGGCCCTGGGGATGGAGCAGCGGGCCGATGCTGACCTTGATGGTCCCCGGCGACTTGATCCAGGAGCGATTGGGCCAGTAGGCGCCGGCATCGTGGGCGATGGGCAGGATGGGCACGTTGAGGCTGCAGGCCAGGGCGGCGCCACCGCGGGAGAACTTGCCCATCTGACCGTAATCGATGCGGGTGCCCTGGGGAAAGATTAGTACCCAGCAGCCCTGGGCGAGATAACGGCCGCCCTGCTCGGTCAGTTGCTGCAGGGCCAGTTTGCCGTTGTCACGGTCGATGGCGATGGGCTTGAGCAGCGAGAAGGCCCAGCCAAAGAAGGGAATCCTGAGCAATTCGCGCTTGATCACCTGGGAGGTGGGCTCGAACTGGGCGGACAGGAAGAAGGTTTCCCAGGTGCTCTGGTGGTTGGCCACGATCACGCACGGCTGCGCCGGGACGTTTTCCAGGCCGTCGATCTCGTAGCGGATGCCGCAGATGACCTTGGCCAGCCAGACGGCGAAACCGGTCCAGGCCTTGACCACCAGCCGATAGCGGGCGCGATAGGCCAGGAAGGGCGCGATCAGCAGGCTGACGCAGGACCAGAGGATGCCGCTGGTCCCCAGCAGCACATAGAACAACAGGGTACGCAAGAGCCGCATCAGGGCGCTTCCTCGAGCAGATGATCAGCCACCGTCGCCAGGTCGGCGAAGACCCGGGTACCGGATGGCAAAGGCTTGGCCAGGGTGCGCTCGCCCTTGCCGGTACGCACCAGGTAGGGCGTGCAGCCAAGGGCCATGCCGGCTTCCAGATCGCGCAAGCTGTCGCCCACCACCGGGACACCGCCCAGGTCGACACGGCCATAGTGGTAGGCGATGGCGCGAAACAGGCCGGGCAGCGGCTTGCGGCAGTCGCAGCCGGCTTCCGGGCCATGGGGGCAGTGGAGGATCAGGTCGACCCGACCGCCCTCCTCCGCCAGCAGCCGCTGCAGTTTCTCGTGCATGGCCGCGAGGTCGTCTTCCGTGAAGTAGCCGCGCGCCAGACCGGACTGGTTGGTGGCCACGGCCACCTGCCAACCGGCCCGGTTCAGCCGGGCGATGGCCGCCAGGCTACCGGGCAGCGGTTGCCACTGCGCGGCACTGCGTACGTAGTCATCGGAATCGACATTGATGACGCCGTCGCGGTCCAGCACGATCAGTTTCATGCCTTAGCCCAGCACCGAGATGTCGGCGATGCCGAGGAACAGGCCACGCAGGTGAGCGAGCAGCGCATAGCGATTGGCGCGGACACGCTCGTCCTCGGCGTTGACCAGCACCTCGTCGAAGAAGGCATCCACCGGCGCGCGCAGACTGGCCAGGCGCTCCAGGGCTGCGCCATAGCGACGGGCTTCGGCCAGGGGCGCGGCATCCCGCTCGGCCTCGGCGATGGCGGCGGCCAGGGTGCGTTCGGCGTCAGTCTCGAACAGGGCGGCATCGGCCTGGGCCGCGACCCGGCCTTCGAACTTGCCGAGCAGGTTGGAGACGCGCTTGTTGGCGGCGGCCAGGGCCTCGGCCTCCGGCAGACGACGGAAGGCCTGCACGGCCTGGACGCGCTGGTCGAAGTCCAGCGCCGAGGCCGGACGCAGGGCGCGTACCGCCAGGTAGGCCGCGGTGTCGACGCCTTCGTCCTCGTAGCGGGCACGCAAACGGTCGAAGACGAAATCCAGCACCTGCTCCTGCAGGCCGGCAGCCTTGACCCGCTCACCATAGCCGGCGATGGCGAAGGCGACGGCGGCTGGCAGATCCAGCTCCAGGCCCTTCTCGATGAGGATGCGCAGCACACCCAGGGCCTGACGGCGCAGGGCGAAGGGATCCTTGCTGCCGGTGGGCAGCATGCCGATGCCGAAGATGCCGACCAGGGTGTCGAGCTTGTCGGCCAGGGCCACGGCGGCGCCGGTCAGGGTCTGCGGCAGTTCGGCGCCAGCACCGCGCGGCATGTACTGCTCGTTGAGCGCCAGGGCCACGTCTTCGGCCTCGCCGCCTTTTTTGGCGTAGTAGTAGCCGGCGATGCCCTGCATCTCGGGGAATTCGCCGACCATCTCGGTGGCCAGGTCGCACTTGGCGAGGACGCCGGCACGGTGGGCGCGCTCGGCATCACCGCCGATGCGTTCGGCGATAAAGGCGGCCAGGGTGGCGACGCGCTGGGCCTTGTCGTAGACGGTGCCGAGCTGGGCCTGGAAGACCACGTTCTTGAGGCGCTCGTTGAAGCTTTCCAGCGGCTGCTTCTGGTCCTGCTTGAAGAAGAACTCGGCGTCGGTGAGACGGGGGCGGACCACCTTCTCGTTGCCGCTGATGATCTGCGCGGGATCCTTGCTTTCCAGGTTGGCCACGGTGATGAAGCGCGGCAGCAGCTTGCCCTGGGCGTCCAGCAGGCAGAAGTACTTCTGGTTGTCCTGCATGGTAGTGATCAGGGCTTCCTGGGGCACCTCGAGGAAACGTTCCTCGAAGGCGCAGACCAGCGGCACCGGCCATTCCACCAGGGCGGTCACCTCATCCAGCAGCGCGGGTGGCACCACGGCGCTGCCCTGCTCCGCCGCGGCCAGCTCGGCGACGCGGGATTCGATGAGCTGGCGGCGCTCGGCGAAGTCGGCCAGCACATGGGCGGCGCGCAGGTCGGCGGCGTAGTGGGCCGGGGCGCTGATGCGCACGGCGTCGGGATGGTGGAAGCGATGGCCGCGGGACTCACGGCCGGCACGGCGGGTGAGGATCTCGCAGTCGATGACCTCATCACCCAGCAGCATCACCAGCCACTGAGTGGGACGGACGAACTCCTCGCGGCGGGCGGCCCAGCGCATGCGCTTGGGAATCGGCAGCTCGGCCAGGGAGGCTTCGACGATGCCGGGCAGCAGGCTGGCCGCCGGCTGACCAGGAATGCTCTGGGAGAATCTCAGCTTGGGGCCGCTACGATCGATGGCGCTGATGTCGACGCCACACTTGCGGGCGAAGCCCAGGGCCGCCTGGGTGGGCTGGCCATCGGCGCCAAAGGCGGCCTGTAGAGGCGGGCCGTCCAGGTTGACGCTGCGCTCGGGCTGCTGGGTCTGCAGGGCTTCGACCAGCACGGCCAGGCGGCGCGGCGCGGCATAGGCGCGGGCGCTGGCATAGCCGAGACCGGCCTGCTTGAGGCCCTTCTCGATACCGGCGAGAAAGCTGTCGCCCAGGGTCTTGAGCGCCTTGGGTGGCAGTTCTTCGGTACCCAGTTCGACCAGGAAATCCAGAGTGGTGCTCATCATTCGCCCTCCTTGAGCAGCGCCTGGACATCGTCGCGACCCAGGACCTCGTCACGCAGCGCGGGGCTGGCCAGCGGGAAGCCCAGCCGGGCACGGGCCTTGAAGTAGCCCTGGGCGACGCTGCGTGCCAGGGTGCGCACGCGCAGGATGTAACGCTGGCGCTCGGTCACCGAGATGGCGCGGCGGGCGTCCAGCAGGTTGAAGGTGTGGGAGGCCTTGAGCACCATCTCGTAGGTGGGCAGCGGCAGGTCCAGGGCGATTAGGCGATTGGCCTCGGACTCGTAGAAGTCGAACAGTTCGAACAGCTTGGGCACATTGGCGTGCTCGAAGTTGTAGGTGCTCTGCTCCACTTCGTTCTGGTGGAAGACGTCGCCGTAGGTCACGGTGCCGAAGGGGCCGTCGGCCCAGATCAGGTCGTAGACCGAGTCCACGCCCTGCAGGTACATGGCCAGGCGTTCCAGGCCATAGGTGATCTCGCCGGTCACCGGATAGCACTCGATACCGCCCGCCTGCTGGAAGTAGGTGAACTGGGTGACTTCCATGCCGTTGAGCCAGATTTCCCAGCCCAGACCCCAGGCGCCCAGGGTGGGCGATTCCCAGTTGTCCTCGACGAAGCGCACGTCGTGCACCAGCGGATCCAGGCCGATGGCGGCCAGGGAGCCGAGGTAGAGCTCCTGGAAGTTGTCCGGATTGGGCTTGAGGACCACCTGGAACTGGTAGTAGTGCTGCAGGCGATTGGGGTTCTCGCCATAGCGGCCGTCGGTGGGGCGGCGGCTGGGCTGCACATAGGCGGCGTTCCAGGTCTCGGGACCGATGGCGCGCAGGAAGGTGGCGGTGTGGAAGGTACCGGCGCCGACTTCCATGTCATAGGGCTGGAGTACCACGCAGCCCTGCTCGGCCCAGTATTGCTGCAAGGCCAGGATCAAGTCTTGGAAGGTGCGCACGGTGGGCTTGGACTGGCTCACGAAAGATACCCGTTCGGCTGCGACGAAAAGCCGGGGAGTATAGCTGAAAGCCGGAGGTGGCCGCATGGGGGCTTTAGGGCTGCCTGACGGGAAAGTGCCTGCTCCCGTTAACGCAACCGTGGGCCAGCGTAGGTTGGGTTGAGCGTAGCGAAGCCCAACACTGTCTTGGGGCGCCGGTGATGTTGGGCTTCGACGATAGCGCCGTCTCAACCCAACCTACGGTCTAGCGCCGCCATGGCTGCGATACGCTGGCAATCTGATAGCGTGGAAATGCGCCTGGCGAGGCCGTTGGATACGTCTCATCGACCTGGCAACTGCGCTAAGGTGACGTCTCCCCTCGCCGTCCGAGCCTTCGCCATGCCGCGTTGTTTCTGGTGCACCGCCGATCCGCTGTACATCGAGTATCACGACCATGAATGGGGCGTGCCCCAGCGCGATCCGGCGGTGCTCTTCGAATTTCTCCTGCTGGAAGGCTTCCAGGCCGGACTGTCGTGGATCACCGTGCTGAAGAAGCGCGAGCGCTATCGCCAAGTGCTGCATGGCTTCGATCCCCAGCGCCTGGCGCAGCTGAGCGATGCCGAGATCGCCGTGCTGATGCAGGACCCGGGCATCATCCGCAATGGCGCCAAGCTGCGCGCCGCTCGTCAGAATGCCCAGGCCTGGCTGAGACTCGAAGACCCTTCCGGTTGGCTGTGGTCCTTTGTCGGTGGCGCAACCAGGATCAATCACTTTCGCGATCGCCAGGAGGTGCCGGCGATCACCTCGGAAGCCGAGGCCATGAGCAAGGCGCTCAAGCGGGCCGGTTTCACCTTTGTCGGTCCGACCATCTGCTACGCCTTCATGCAGGCCATGGGTCTGGTGATGGACCATACCCTCGATTGCGACCGCCATGCCGAATTGGCGTCTTCGTCGGCAGAACTGCAGGAAAAGTCGAATGTATAGGCGTCAGTTGGCGCGAACCTTACGCTTTCTTAACGTTTCCGGGACTTGTAGACGCTAAACTGTCGGCGCATTCAGACAGGAGTCCCTCTTTTGGAAAGATTCAAAGGCGCGCTGATGATCGCCTTCCTGCGCCTTTTCGCCCTGCTGCCCTGGCCATTGGTCCAGCGCCTGGGTGGATTCATCGGCTGGTGCATGTGGAGGCTGCCGACCCGCGCCAGCAAGGTTACCCGCATCAACCTCGCCCACTGTTTCCCCGAACTCGACGCCGCCGGCCTGGAGCGGCTGTCGCGCGAGTGCCTGCGCGGCATCGGCAAGACCCTGACCGAGAGCGCCTGCGCCTGGATCTGGTCGCCCCAGCGTTCCCTGCGCCTGGTGCGCGAGGTGGAAGGCATGGACGTCCTGCAGGAAGCCCTGGCCTCCGGCGATGGCGTGGTGGGCATCACCAGCCACCTGGGCAACTGGGAGTTGCTCAACCACTTCTATTGCTCCCATGCCAAGCCGATCATCTTCTATCGGCCGCCCAAGCTGAAGGCGGTGGACGACCTGCTCAAGCGCCAGCGGGTCCAGCTGGGCAACCGCGTGGCGCCCTCCACGCCGGAAGGCATCATCAGCGTGATCAAGGAAGTCCGGCGCGGCGGCGCCGTGGGGATTCCGGCCGATCCCGAGCCGAGTCGCAGCGCCGGCCTCTTCGTGCCCTTTCTCGGCACCACCGCCCTGACCAGCAAGTTCGTGCCCTCGCTGCTGGCGCGCGGCAAGGCCCGCGGGGTGTTCTTCCATGCCGTGCGCCTGGCAGACGGCAGCGGCTACAAGGTGATCCTGGAGGCCGCGCCGCCGGCCATGTACGACCCGGATCCGGAAGTCTCGGTGGCCGCCATGAGCGAGGTGCTGGCCGGCTACGTACGGCGTTATCCGACCCAGTACATGTGGAGCATGAAGAGGTTCAAGAATCGCCCGGATGGCGAGGAGAAGTGGTACTGAGGTCTTTCGCCCGGGTCCTGCCCGGGCGCTGAGGGGCAGGCGGTGGTCCTATGACCTATCGCTCGGCGCTTCGCCAGGACCGTTCGGTCGGCGCGTGGCTGACAGCCGCTGGGCTTTGCCGGAAGCTGCCCGGACCTCTAGGGAACGCCCAAGCCAGGGAGTCAGGCGATGAATTCGCGCGATCAGCGCCAACATACCCGTACCCCACTCAAGTGCCGGCTGTGGATCGCCTATCCGGACGGCGAGATCGTCGGTGAGACCCGCGACCTGTCCGATGGTGGCGTCTATGTGGTGCATCCCGAGCTGACCCGGCTACCGCAGGGCACCCGCGTGGTCGGCCAGGTACTCGATCTGCCGATCGAAGCGCCCAAGGTGACCATGGAAGTCATGCGCACCGACGGCGACGGCGCGGGCCTCAGGTTCCTGCGCGATCAGGACTGAGCGCGGCGCGCCAGGCGCTTGAGAAACACCGTCATCTCCTTTTCCGCCTGCTTGTCGCCCTTGGCCTGCGCCGCCTGCAGGCCCTGGGTCCAGGCCGCCTCGGCGCTGGCCAGATCGCCGCTCCCCTCATGGGCCTTGCCCAGCAGCTTCCAGGCCGCCGAATAGGCCGGATCGAATTCGACGCAGCGCGCCAGGTGCTCGATCGCCCGCGCCGGCTCCCCGGCATCCAGATAGCCCTTGCCCAGACCGAACCTGAGCAGGGCGTTGTCCTGGCCGCGGGCGAGCATCTTCTCCAGGGATTCGAGCATGGCGGGATTCCTACTTGGCGATCTTGATCAGCTTGCAGTAATAGAAGCCGTCGTGGCCGTCGGGCTGCGGCAGGAGCTGGCGGCCATGGGGCTGGGCGAGGCCCCAGGGGGCGGGGATATCCAGTTCGCGGGCGCCCGGGGTGCGGGCGAGAAAGGCGGCGAGGTTGTCGCTGTTTTCTTCCGGTAGCACCGAACAGGTGGCATAGACCAGGATGCCGCCCACCTCCAGCGTCGGCCAGAGGGCGTCCAGCAGTTCGCCCTGCAGCTGCACTAGGGGCGCGATGTCGTTGGCCTGGCGGGTCAGCTTGATGTCCGGATGGCGGCGGATCACCCCGGTGGCGCTGCAGGGAGCGTCCAGCAGGATGCGCTGGAAGGGCGTGCCGTCCCACCAGTCGGCCACGGCGCGGCCGTCGGCGGCCAGGGTGCGGGCGGTGAGGCCCAGGCGGGCCAGATTCTGCTCGACCCGCTGCAGACGGCCGGCATCGGCGTCCAGCGCCACCACCTCGGCCAGCCCCGGTTCGCGTTCCAGCAGGTGGCAGGTCTTGCCACCGGGCGCGGCACAGGCGTCCAGCACCCGCTGGCCGGGTGCCAGCTCCAGGAGTTCGGCGGCCAGCTGGGCGGCTTCGTCCTGCACGCTGAGACGCCCCGTGGCAAAGCCCGGCAGGGCGGTGACGTCCTGGGGCTGCAGCAGGCGGATGCCGTCGGCGCTGAAGGCGCAGGGCACGGCCTCGATGCCGGCGGCGGCCAGCTCGGCCAGATAGCTGTCGCGACTGCCCTGACGGCGATTGACCCTGAGAATCAGTGGCGGATGCAGGTTGTTGGCGGTGGCGATGGCTTCCCACTGCTCCGGCCAGCGTGCCTTGAGCATCTTCTGCAGCCAGCGCGGATGGGCCAGGCGCGCGGCGGGATCATGCTCCAGGGCCGGCAACAGGCTGTCGTATTCGCGCTGGGCGCGGCGCAGCACGGCGTTGAGCAGACCCTTGGCCGAGGATTTCTTCAGTTTGTCGACGCAACCCACCGTCTCGCCGATGGCGGCATGGGCCGGGATGCGGGTATGGAACAGCTGGTAGAGCCCGATCAGCAGCAGGGCTTCGAGATCGCGGTCGCCGGCCTTGAAGGGTTTTTCCATGAGCTTTTCCGCCAGCAGCGACAGGCGCGGCTGCCAGCGGGCAGTGCCGAAGGCCAGATCCTGGGCCAGGGCGCGGTCACGCGGATCGACCTTGGCCAGTTGCTCGGGCAGGCTGCTGCCCAGGGAGGCACGTCCGGCAAGGACCGCCGCCAGGGCGCGGGTAGCCGCCAGTCGCGGATTCATAGACCCAGCACCTGACCGGGGGCGAAGCGCTCGCGACGGGCGTTATAGAGATCGGCGAAGCCCAGTGGCTTGCCACCGGGCAGCTGCAGGCGGGTCAGGCGCAAGGCACCCTCGCCACAGGCGACCAGCAGGCCGGAGCGATCGGCATCCAGCACCATGCCCGCCACGCCCTGCCCTTCGGCCAGTTCCGCGGCCCAGACCTTGAGTGGCTCGCCGGCCAGGGCGGTGTGGCACAGCGGCCAGGGATTGAAGGCGCGGATACGGCGCTCCAGCTCCGCCGCCGGACGACCCCAGTCCAGCCGGGCCTCGTCCTTGTTGAGCTTGTGGGCGTAGGTGGCCAGGTTGTCGTCCTGCACCTCGCCCGGCAGACTCCCGTCGGCCAGACCCGGCAGGGCCTGGACCACGGCAGCGGCGCCCAGGGCGGCCAGGCGATCGTGCAGGCTGCCTCCGGTGTCCGTGGCGGTCAGCGGCGTGGTCACCTTGCTCAGCATGGGACCAGTATCCAGACCGGCTTCCATGCGCATCACGGTGACCCCGGACTCGGCATCGCCGGCCTCTAGGGCGCGCTGGATGGGCGCGGCGCCGCGCCAGCGCGGCAGCAGCGAGGCATGGCTGTTGATGCAGCCCAGACGGGGGATGTCGAGCACCGCCTGAGGCAGGATCAGGCCGTAGGCCACCACCACCAGCAGATCGGGTTCCAGCGCCGCCAGGGTGGCCTGGGCGGCGGGATCGCGCAGGGTCGGCGGCTGCTGCACGGGGATGCCGTGGCTCAGCGCCAACTGCTTGACCGGACTCATGGCCAGTTTCTGGCCACGCCCGGCGGGGCGATCCGGCTGGGTGTAGACGGCGGCGATGGGATAACCGGCGTCGATCAGCGCCTGCAGGTGCACGGCGGCGAATTCCGGGGTTCCGGCGAAGACGAGGCGAAGGGATCTGGACATGGCGGACCTGGCGGAAAGGGCGAGCGGCGGACGCCGATGACGCCGTCCGCCAGGGCGATCAGGCCTTGTGGCGCTGCTGCTTTTCGAGCTTCTTCTTGATGCGATCGCGCTTGAGCGGCGACAGATAGTCGACGAACAGCTTGCCGTCGAGGTGATCGATCTCGTGCTGGATGCACACCGCCAGCAGGCCGTCGCATTCCAGTTCGAAGGGCTTGCCGTCGCGGTCCAGGGCCTTGACCCGGACGCGCTCGGGGCGGCAGACCTTTTCGTAGAAACCGGGGATCGACAGGCAGCCTTCCTGGTACTCGCCCAGTTCCTGGGTGAGCGGCTCGGCCTCGGGATTGATGAAGACCAGGGGTTCGCTCTTGTCTTCGCTGACGTCGATCACCACCAGGCGACGGTGGACGTTGACCTGGGTGGCTGCCAGACCGATGCCGGGCGCTTCGTACATGGTCTCGAACATGTCGTCGATGGTCTGGCGCAGGGCGTCGTCCACCGTGTCGATGGGCTTGGCAACGGTGCGCAGGCGGGGATCGGGGAATTCGAGGATGTCTAGGATCGCCATGGCGTTGAGGGCACTTGTGGAATACAGTCAAGGGGCGCTGCTAAGATGCCGCAGCGTTGTATCCACCCGGCTCGGGCTGGTCCCGAACGGTGGATGACGTCGGTCGACGGGGATGGGCGCCTGCGCCGCCCGGTGCCGACAAAGGTGGCGATCAGGGCACGACTGGGGCGATTCCCCGACGTTTGCGTGAAGACGGTTCTTCAAAGCTAAGTGTAAAGGGATTCGACGCATGAGGAAATCTTTGTTCGCCCTGGCGCTGGTTGCAGCGGGCGCCCTACAGTCGGCGTATGCGGCGGTCACCCTGCGACAGGATCACCCGGAAAGCTATACCGTGGTCCGCGGCGATACCCTCTGGGACATCTCCGCCAGATTCCTCAGCAAACCCTGGGAATGGCCGGAGATCTGGCAGGCCAATCCGCAGATCAAGAATCCCCACCTCATCTATCCCGGCGATACCCTGGTGTTGAGCTATGTCGACGGTCAGCCGCGCCTGCAACTCAACCGCGGCGCCTCGCGCGGCACGGTCAAGCTGTCACCCACGGTGCGCAGCACGCCCATCGCCGAAGCCATCCCGGCCATTCCGCTGGAAGCGGTCAACAGCTTCCTGCTGCAGAATCGCGCCATCGATTCGGCCGAACAATTCCAGGCGGCGCCCTATGTGGTGGCCGGCAACGCCGAGCGCGTGGTGAGCGGCGCTGGCGATCGCATCTATGTGCGCGGCAAGCTGCAACCGGGCGTCTCGGCCTATGGCATCTATCGCCAGGGCAAGACCTATGTCGATCCCAAGACCGGTGCCTTCCTCGGCATCAACGGCGACTTCATCGGCAGCGCCGATCTGGTTACCCAGGAAGGCGACATCGCCACCCTGCGGCTGACCCGCACCACCCAGGAGGTCCGCCTGGGCGACCGGCTGTTCCCCACCGAGGAGCGGCTGGTGAATTCCACCTTCATGCCCAGCGCGCCGGCGCGTGACATCAGCGGCCTGATCCTCGACGTGCCCCGTGGCGTCACCCAGGTCGGCCAGTTCGATGTGGTCACCCTGAACAAGGGCACCCGCGATGGCCTGACCGAAGGCAATGTGCTGGCGGTCAACAAGACCGGCGAGACGGTGCGCGATCGCATCACCGGCGAGCTGGTGAAAATCCCCGACGAGCGCGCCGGCCTGCTGATGGTGTTTCGCACCTACGACAAGATCAGCTACGGCCTGATCCTGACCGCCACTCGCCAGCTGGAAATCATGGACAAGGTGCGCAACCCCTAACCCCTCCCGGGTCGCCAGGACGGCGACCGGCCACCTCTCAAGGACGACACCATGGCCAGCTTCTCCCCTGCCGAGCTGGACGCCCGGCTTCGCCTGCATGCCCTGCCGGAACTCGGCGCGGTGCGCCAGCGCCTGCTGCTGGATGCCTTTGGCAGCGCCGCTGCCGCCCTCAGTGCCCCCGCCTCGGCCTGGCGCGCCCTGCGCCTGCCGGCGGTGGCCGCGGATGCTCGTCGCAGCCCGGCGACCCGCGAACGGGTCGATCAGGCCCTGGCCTGGCTGGACGGCCCCGAACGCCACCTGCTCTGCCTGGGTGACGAGCGCTATCCGGCGTTGCTGGCCGAGATCGCCGATCCACCGCCGCTGCTGTTCGCCGAAGGACAGGTCGCGTTGCTCGAACGGCCGCAACTGGCCCTGGTCGGCAGTCGCCAGGCCAGTGCCCAGGGGCTGGACAATGCCCGGCGTTTCGCCCACAGCCTGGCCGCGGCCGGCTTCTGCATCACCAGTGGCCTGGCGCTGGGCATCGATGGCGCGGCGCATCAGGGCGCCCTGGAGGCCGGCGGCGGCACGGTCGCCGTGCTGGGCACCGGCTTGCGACAGCTCTATCCGCGCCGGCACCTGGGTCTTACCCGGCGCCTGCTGGCCGAGGGTGGCGCGCTGGTTTCGGAGTTGCCGCTGGACTGCACCCCCCAGGCCGCCAACTTCCCGCGGCGCAATCGGATCATCAGCGGTCTCAGCCTGGGTACCCTGGTGGTGGAGGCCAGCCCCTCCAGCGGTTCGCTGATCACCGCGCGGCTGGCTGCCGAGCAGGGCCGCGAAGTGTTCGCCCTGCCCGGCTCCATCCATCATCCCGGCGCCCGCGGCTGTCATCAGCTGATCCGCGAGGGCGCGCAACTGGTGGAAAGCGTGGAACACATCCTCGACGCCCTGCAGGGCTGGCGCAGCCTGGCCCCACTCGCCGCGGCCGCGGCAGTGGAGGATCATCCCCTGCTGCGCCACCTGACCGCCGGACCGCTCAACAGCGAAGAGCTGGCGCGG
This sequence comes from Pseudomonas aestiva, assembly GCF_039908605.1. Classification (NCBI taxonomy): domain Bacteria; kingdom Pseudomonadati; phylum Pseudomonadota; class Gammaproteobacteria; order Pseudomonadales; family Pseudomonadaceae; genus Pseudomonas; species Pseudomonas aestiva. The sequence continues at coordinate 18,621 of NZ_CP150916.1, forward strand.
CTCTGCGGCCTGTCGCTGTCGGAGGTCCTGGTCCAGCTGACCGAGCTGGAGCTGGAAGGCCGGGTGGTGGCGCAGCAGGGCAGCTGGAGTCGTCTCGGCTAGCGGCGGATGACTGGTATCGGCAGCGCGCTCGGGTAGACTTCAGGGATTTGGCGGAGGCTAGGCGATGCATAACAGCTGGCGAGTGCGGCAGGCGGCGCGAATCGTGCGCGAGGGGGGCGTCCTGGCCTACCCCACCGAGGCCGTCTGGGGCCTGGGCTGCGATCCCTGGGATCAGGCCGCGGTCTATCGCCTGCTGATGCTTAAGCGGCGGCCGATGGAAAAGGGTCTGATCCTGGTGGCCGACAACATCCGCCAGTTCGACTTCCTGCTCCACGATCTGCCCGAGGCCTCCCTGGCCAAGCTGGCCAGCACCTGGCCGGGCCCCAACACCTGGCTGGTGCCGCACCACAATCGCCTGCCCGGCTGGGTGACCGGCGCCCACGCCACCGTGGCGTTGCGGGTCTCCGAGCATCCCCTGGTGGGCGAACTCTGCGCCCTGACCGGGCCGCTGATCTCCACCTCGGCCAATCCCGCCGGGCGCCCGGCCGCGCGCACCCGGCTGCGGGTCCAGCAGTACTTTCCCGATAACCTGGACGGTATTCTCATGGGCGAACTGGGCGGGCGCAAGAATCCCAGCGTGATTCGCGACCTGGTGACCGGCAAGGTCTTCCGGCCCTAGGGCCTAGGTCAATCGAGCAGCTGGCGCAGCAACCGCGCCAGCGCATCGATCTGGAACGGCTTGGCCAGCGAGAGCTCGCCATTCGGGGTCGGCCGCTCGGCGTGACCGCTGACGAACAGCACCGGCAGCTCCGGCCAGCGCTCGCGCAGACGCCCTGCCAGCTCGGCACCGTCGAGATCCGGCAGGCCGAGGTCGGTGATCAGCAGGTCACAGGGCAGATCGCCGTCGACCAGGGTCAGCGCCGCCGAGGCACTGGCGGCGGTGCGCACGCGATAGCCCAGCTCGGTGAGCATCTCACGTAGCAGCAATCGCACCGAAACATCGTCTTCCACCAGCAGCAGGCGTTCGCCCCGGCTCTGGGCGATGGCTGGCTGGGGCGTGTCGCTCGCCGCCGGCCGCTCGGGCGGGGCGCAGGGCAGCCAGAGGCTGACCCGGGTGCCACTGCCCAATTCGCTCTCCAGGGTCACATGGCCACCCGACTGTTTGATGAAGCCATAGAGCATCGACAGACCCAGGCCGGTGCCCTGGCCAATGGGCTTGGTGGTGAAGAAGGGATCGAAGGCGCGATCCACCACCTCGGCCGGCATGCCGCTGCCGGTGTCGGCGATGGTCAGGCGTACGTAATCGCCTGGTGGCAGGTCATGCTCGGCGGCCAGGTCGGTAAGGTGATCGAGGGCGGTTTCCAGGGTCAGCTGGCCGCCTTCGGTCATGGCATCGCGAGCATTGATCACCAGATTCAGCAGGGCGTTCTCCAGCTGGTTGGTGTCGGTGCGTGCCGGTGGCAACTGCAGCGCGAGGCTGCTGCGCAGGCTGATGCGTTCGCCCAGGGTGCGCTGGAAGAGTTCTTCCAGGGACAGAATCAGGTCATTGACGTTTACCGGCCGCGGGTCGAGAGTCTGCCGACGCGCGAAGGCCAGCAGGCGATGGGTCAGGGCAGCGGCGCGGGTGGCGGATTGCTCGGCGGTGTCCAGGTAGCGCTGCAGGTTGTCGTGGCGCCCCTGGTCCAGGCGGCGGCGCAGCAATTCCAGGGAGCCGCTGATGCCGGTGAGCAGGTTGTTGAAGTCATGGGCGATGCCGCCGGTGAGATGGCCGATGGCTTCCATCTTCTGCGCCTGGCGCAGCGCGGCCTCGGCGTTCTGCAGGGCCAGGGCGGCGTCGTGCTCGACGGTGACGTCGCGACCGAAGACATAGATGCGTCCGTCGTGATCGGCAGTGGCCTTCCACATCATGTGGCGCCAGTGACCGTCGCGGGTGCGCAGGCGCCCGGGCAGATCGCTGAGCACCTCGCCGTGGCGCAGGGCGGCCAGGCGCGGAAATACCGGCGGATCGTCCGGATGCTCCAGCGAGGTCGGCGGCTGATGACGCAATTCCTCGTCGTCCCAGCCCAGGGCCCGGCCCCAGGCAGGATTGCGGCTGAGCCAGCGTTGCCCCTGGATGACGCCGAGCAGGTCGTCGGCCACACGCCACATGCGGTCACGCTCGACGGTGCGTTCGTGGACGCGCTGTTCCAGCAATTCGGCCAGCCGCCGCAGGCGGTGCTCGGCCATGCGGATCTCGCTGACGTCGGTGTGCACGCCCACCCATTCGCAGACCACGCCATTCTCCCGCACCGGCAGGGCACGCACGCTGAAGGTGCGCCATTGACCATCGCGACAGCGCAGGCGGTGCTCGTCGTGGAAATCCACCTGCTGCTGCACCGCCAGGCGCCAGCGGCGCAGGGTGCGGGGAGCATCCTCGGGATGCAGGGCATCGGCCCAGCCGTCCTGCTGATACTGCGCATAACTCTGCCCGGTCAGGGTGCTCCAGGCGAGTTGTTCGCCGAGCAGATGGCCCTGGGCGTTGCTGGTCCAGACCACTCCCTGCACTGCCTCCACGGCATTGCGGAAGCGCTGGTTGGACAGGTGCAGCGCGGCTTCGGCCTGCTTGCGCTGGGTGAGATCCACCACCACCAGACTCACCGACAGCGCCTGGCCGACTTCCGACTGCAGCGGCGAGCCGTGCAGGCTGACCCAGACCACCGTGCCGTCGGGGCGCAGGAAGCGCTGGTCCAGCTTGAAGCTGTCGCCCCGCTCGCGCAGGGTGTCGAGGTGGCGCTCCAGGATGGCCCGATCCTCGGGATGGGTCTGGGCCTGCAGGGTCTGCTCCAGCACCCCGACCTCGTTACGATCGAGCATTTCGCAATAGCGACGATTGGCGAGCAGGATGCGCCCGCGGGCGTCGGTCTGGCAGATGCCGACCGCCGCCTGGTTGATCAGGCTGGCCAGGCGCGCGCTGTGTTCGCGCAGGGCGGTTTCGGCATCGACGCGCTGCTGGACGTCGTCGAACAGGGTGACCGAGGCGATCACCTCGCCGGTGGCGGAGCGGACCGGCGCGCTGGAGACCTCCAGCAGCCGGATGCTGCCGTCGGGCCGCCGATAGCGCATCAGTTCGGGCGCCACCGCCTGGCCGCTGCGCAGCACCCGTACCGTGGGATAGTCGTCCACCGCATAGGGCTGGCCATTGGCGTGCAGGGCGCCGATGGCGCCATAGCGTTCGTCCAGCGTCTCGCCGGCCGGACGTCTGCCCAGCAGGGTATCGACGCGGTCGTTGAGCATCACCGCTTCTTCGCTGCCGGCCTCGGTGATGGAGATGCCCAGGGGCGCCTGCTGCAGCACGCTGGCCAGCAGCCCCTGTTCCAGCGACAACCGCCGTTCGAGGTGGCGGACCTGGTCCTGGGTCTGCTGCCGCATGAGCAGGGCGCCCAGCAGCAGGGCCAATTGATCCAGCACCAGCCGGGTATCCGCCTCGACGGCGCCGCCCAGTTGCAGATAGCCCAGGGGCTGAGTGGCAGGACCGAAGGGGATGAGCAACTCACCCACCGGCGGACTGCCCGCCTCGGCCACGGACAGCAGCCGCGCCTGGGGATCGTCGGCCAGGTCCCGCAGGGCCTGGGTGGCGCACAGTCGCAAGGCGGCCAGATCCGTGGTGCCGCCGAGGCGCCGTGACCATTCGCCGAGCGCCTGCAGGCGTTGCGGCAGCTCCCGCTCGGCGCTGCGCCGGGCGGCGAAACGGGCACGACTCGCCGGGGCCTGCCAGACATGCAGCAACCAGCCCACGGCGACCTCGGCCCGGCGCAGCGGCACCAGATGCAGGTCGAGGCGTACCAGATGACCGTCGCGGTGGCGCAGGCCCTTGGTCTGGCAGCGTTCGAGGGCGGTCAGCCAGCCGTCGGCCGGCGGCTCCGGGAGCAGCAGACCGACGATGGATTCACCGAGCCAGTCCTGCGCCGTCCAGCCCAGCAGCCGGGCGACGTTCGGGCACCACTGCCCGATCCGCCCTTCGGCGGTCAGGGTGATGAGCGCCGTGTCCGTGGCGGTGTCGAGCAGGCTGGCGAGGGGGCTGGAGATAGGCATGACGAGGGCAGCGATCCGGCCGATTCTGGAAAGAACGTCGAGGCCGAGGCGACCTGACTGTCCGAGATAGACCGGCGTTTACCCCCGTCGTGCCGCCTGGGTGCGGGAAACTTAATGGCCGTCACGATTTACCCGGCCAGGCATCCGGGTGCTTCGCCTCAGGGCAGCAGGATGGTCGAGCCGCTGGTCTCGCGACCTGACAGCGCCCGGTGCGCCTCCTGCACTTCGGCCAGTGGATAGCGTCGGCCGATGTCCACCTGGATGCGGCCATCGCCGATCAGCTCGAACAGCTGATCGGCCATGTCCTGCAGGGCTTCGGGGGAGGCGGCGTAGGTGGCCAGGGTCGGCCGGGTCACATAGAGCGAGCCTTTCTGCGAGAGAATACCCAGATTGACCCCGGTGACCGCGCCGGAAGCGTTGCCGAAGCTGACCATGAGACCGCGTGGGGCCAGGCAGTCCAGCGACATCTCCCAGGTGTCCTTGCCGACGCCGTCGTAGACCACCGGCACCTTGGCGCCCTCGGTCAATTCGCGGACCCGCGCCGGGACGTCTTCCTGGCGGTAGTCGATCACCGCCCAGGCGCCCAGCGCCTTGGCCTTTTCCAGCTTTTCCGGGGAGCCGGCGGTGCCGATCAGGCGCACGCCCAGGGCCTTGGCCCACTGGCAGGCCAGGGAGCCGACGCCCCCGGCCGCGGCATGGAACAGCACGGTGTCGCCGGCCTGCAGCGGATAAGTCTGGCGCAGCAGGTACTGCACGGTCAGTCCCTTGAGCATAACGGCGGCGCCCTGTTCGAAGGAGATCGCCTCCGGCAGGTGCACCAGATGCCGCTCGGGCAGCACATGGACCTCGGCATAGGCGCCCAGCGGCCCGGTGGCATAGGCCACGCGATCGCCGGCCTTGAAGCGGGTGACGGCGCTGCCGACCGCTTCCACCACCCCGGCCCCTTCGGTGCCCAGGCCCGAGGGCAGCGCCGGCGGCGGATAGAGGCCGCTGCGGTAATAGGTCTCGATGAAGTTGAGGCCGATGGCGTGGTTGCGCACCTGCACCTCGTCGGGGCCGGGCGCGGCGGGTTCGAAATCCACAAGTTCGAGTACTTCGGGACCACCGGTGCGGCTGAACTGGATGCGCTGGGCCATGCTTGAGTATCTCCTGGTTGGAGCCCTTGGCCGGGCTCTCTTGGGGTGAGCCTTCATCCAAGCCGCAACCGCGGGCCACGTCAACCGGTCGGATACGGGTGTTATGCTCTGCGCCCTCCCCGCCTGTTGTGGAAATCCTTGCGATGAATCCCTCCCTGGAGGCCGTCAAGGCCTATCTGCTCGATCTGCAGGAGCGCATCTGCGCCGCACTGGAAGCCGAGGATGGCAGCGCAGCTTTCGCCGAAGACGCCTGGACCCGGCCGACCGGCGGTGGTGGCCGCACCCGGGTGATTGCCGACGGCGCCCTGCTGGAAAAGGGCGGCGTGAACTTCTCCCATGTGCATGGCGACAGCCTGCCGCCCTCGGCCAGCGCCCATCGCCCGGAACTGGCCGGGCGCAGCTTCGAGGCCATGGGTGTCTCCCTGGTCATGCACCCGCGCAATCCTCATATCCCCACGGCTCACGCCAATGTGCGCTTCTTTCTCGCCGAGAAGCCCGGCGAGGCGCCGGTCTGGTGGTTCGGTGGCGGTCTCGACCTCACCCCCTACTACGGCAACGAGGCCGACTGCGTGCACTGGCACCAGGTCTGCCATGACGCCTGCGCGCCCTTCGGCACCGACGTCTATCCGCGCTACAAGGCCTGGTGCGACCGCTATTTCCACCTCAAGCACCGGGGCGAACCGCGCGGCATCGGCGGCCTGTTCTTCGACGACCTGAACGACTGGGACTTCGACACCTGCTTCGCCTTCCAGCGCGCCATCGGCGATGCCTTCGTCGACGCCTACCTGCCCATCGTCCAGCGCCGCCGCGACCAGCCCTACGGTCAGGCCGAGCGGGAATTCCAGGCCTATCGCCGCGGTCGCTACGTGGAATTCAACCTGGTCTATGACCGCGGCACCCTGTTCGGCCTGCAATCCGGCGGGCGCACCGAGTCCATCCTCATGTCGCTGCCGCCCGAGGTGCGCTGGGGCTATGACTGGAAACCCGTGCCCGGCTCGCCGGAAGCGCGGCTGACCGACTTCTTTCTCACCGACCGCGACTGGCTCGCGCTCGCCCCGACGCCCGCAGGATAGAGCCCATGGATCGCTACGCCGTCTTCGGCAATCCCATCGCCCACAGCAAGTCGCCGCTGATCCACAGCCTGTTCGCCGACCAGACCGGCCAACGCCTGCACTACGGGACGCTGCTGGCGCCGCTGGACGGCTTCAGCGAAAGCGCCCGCAGTTTCTTCCAGAGCGGCCTGGGCGCCAATGTCACGGTGCCCTTCAAGGAAGAGGCCTACCAGCTGTGCGCTGAACTCACCCCCCGTGCGCGCCGCGCCGGGGCGGTCAACACCCTCAAGCGCCAGCCTGACGGTCGCCTGCTCGGCGACAACACCGACGGCGCCGGCCTGGTCCGGGATCTCACGGTCAACGCCGGTCTGCAGCTGGCCGGCCAGCGCGTCCTGGTGCTGGGCGCCGGCGGCGCCGTACGCGGCGTGCTGGAGCCGTTGCTGGCCTGCAATCCCGGACAACTGGTGCTGGCCAATCGCACCGAACTCAAGGCGGTGCAACTGGCGCGGGAGTTCGCCGAGCTGGGGGCCATCGAGGTGGCCGCCTTCTCCACCCTGAGAGAGCCCTTCGACGTCATCATCAACGGCACCTCGGCCAGTCTCGGTGGCGGTCGCCCGCCCCTGTCGGAGGCGGTCATCGGCCCGCAGACGGTGACCTACGACATGATGTACGGCAAGGGCCTTACCCCCTTCAATCGTTGGGCGCAGGACGAGGGTGCCTTCCACACCCTGGACGGCCTGGGCATGCTGGTGGAACAGGCCGCCGAGGCCTTCGAACTCTGGCGCGGCGTGCGTCCCGACAGCGCCCCGGTACTGGCGGAGTTGCGGCGGCAGCTGGGTTAGTTCCGCGACGCTGTTGGGTTTCGCTGCGCTCAGCCCAACCTACGGGAGCGGCGTCGTAGGTTGGGCTGAGGCGGTTCTATCGCCGAAGCCCAACGAGCAGGGGCACGAGGCCAGAGACACCGGCCACGCCTGGGCGACGCCGAAGCCGATTTCGACTACCAGGAACATTGCCAGCAAGGGACTGGCGCCCTGGTACAGCGCCCAGGCCTGCCAGAAGGCGAACAGGCCCCTGGCCACGGCGTCGTAGCGTCCCAGCAGCAGCGAAGGCCTGACCAGGCGCAGCACGGACCAGACGCACACCAGGGAGCCCAGCAGATTGCCCAGCAGCAGGGCTTCCGGCGGGAACTCCGCCAGGGGCGCCAGGCCCAGTGCCTGGCCGAGACCGTCGAGCTGCCGCAGCAGCCAGGCGAGACTCCAGGGGGTGGCGAAGGGCGCGGTAACCAGCAGATCATAGAGGGCGCTGGCACGGACCAGCCGCAGATAGGGCGCAAGCTTCCACATGGACGGACTTCCTTGAACGAGAGGAAGTCCAGTGTCGACCCTGGAGCTAGGTCCAGGGTCAAGGAGAACGGATGCGTATCGGCACCCTCGCCCAGGCCACCGGCCTGAGTCGCGACACCCTGAGATTCTACGAGCGCCAGGGGCTGCTCAAGGCGCGGCGGCGGACCAACGGCTATCGTGACTATCCGCCTGAAGCCGTGGAATGGCTGGGCTACATCCGTACCGCCCAGCGACTGGGTTTCAGCCTGCAGGAAATCGCCGCCAACCTGGAGGACGTCGAGCGCGCTGCCGATCCGGATGCCTATCTGCAGGAGCTGCTGCGCGACAAGCTCAGGCTCATCGAGGCGCGTATCGACGAATTGCAGGCGTTGCGTGGGGTGCTGTATTCGCGCCTGGATGAGGGCTGTCCGCTGCGGGGGTAGCCGAGCGTTGGGCTTCGCTGCGCTCAACCCAACCTACCAACTGGAGATGGCCGCCTGCTCTGACAGCCCCCTCTCCCCTTGGGAGAGGGTTGGGGTGAGGGCGAGCCTCGCGCAACGAAGTCACCTGTGGAAAAGGCTGCGCCGTTTTCCACGCTACGGCTCTGAAGGCTACTCGGATAGCCCCCTCTCTTTTTGGGAGAGGGTTGGGGTGAGGGCGAGCCTCGCGCCACGAAGTCACCTGTGGAAAAGGCTGCGCCGTTTTCCACGCTACGGCTCTGAAGGCTACTCGGATAGCTCCCTCTCTTTTTGGGAGAGGGTTGGGGTGAGGGTGAGCCCCGCGCCATGAAGTCACCTGTGGAAAAGGCGGCGCCGTTTTCCACGCTACGGCGCTCGCTCTGCGGCTGAGGCGGCTTTGTCTCCGAAGCCAACGAATGCGGACGCCTAGGCCCCCTCCTCCCCATAGCCCTCGGCCAGATGCTGGTCCTTGAGCTTCACGTAGTTGCCGGCGCTGTACGTGAAGAAGGCGCGTTCCTTCTCCTCCAGCGGGCGGATCTGCTTGACCGGGCGGCCGACGTAGAGGTGGCCGCCTTCCAGCCGCTTGCCTGGCGGGACCAGACTGCCGGCGCCGATCACCACGTCGTCCTCCAGCACCGCGCCGTCCATGACGATGCTGCCCATGCCCACCAGCACCCGGTCGCCAATCGTGCAGCCGTGCAGGGTCACCTGGTGGCCGACGGTGACGTCGTTGCCGATCAGCAAGGGATAGCCGTCCGGATTGAAGGGCCCGGCGTGGGTAATGTGCAGCACGCTGCCGTCCTGGATGCTGGTGCGGGCGCCGATGCGGATGCGATGCATGTCGCCGCGGATCACCGTCAGCGGCCATATCGAGCTGTCTGCGCCGAGCTCGACATCACCGATTACCACGGCGGTGGCGTCGACGAAGGCGCGTTCGCCCAGGTGCGGGGTCTTACCCTGGAAGGTCCTTATGGTCACGATAGATACCTTTTCTCGTCGGAAGGGTCTTGAGACCTATTAGGATGGGCTCCATATATAACTGTCAAAGCCATCGCCCCGAGGGGAACGCCGTGAGCGCCAGCAATCCGCTGCTTCAGTCCTACGACCTGCCGCCCTTTTCCGCCATCAAGCCCGAGCACGTCGAGCCGGCCATCGATACCGTCCTGGCCGAGAACCGTGCCGCCCTGGCCAAGTTGCTGGAGACGCAGAAGGAACACCCCACCTGGGCCGGCCTGGTGCTGGCGATGGACGAGCTGAACGATCGGCTGGGCCAGGCCTGGAGCCCCATCGGCCACCTCAATGCCGTGTGCAACAGCGCCGAGCTGCGCGCCGCCTATGAGGCCTGCCTGCCCAAGCTGTCGGCCTATTCCACCGAGATCGGCCAGAACAAGGACCTCTTCCAGGCCTACAGCCGCCTGGCCGAAAGCGAAGAAGCCAAGGGCTTCGACGCCGGCCAGAAGACCACCCTGGAACATGCCCTGCGTGATTTCCGCCTGTCCGGCATCGACCTGCCGCCGGCCGAGCAGCAGCGCTATGCCGCCATCCAGGCGCGCAAGTCCGAGCTGGGCAGCAAGTTTTCCAACCAGTTGCTCGACGCGACGCAGGCCTGGACCAAGCACCTCACCGATGAAGCCGCCCTCGCCGGCCTGCCCGAATCGGCCAAGGCCCAGCTGCAGGCCGCTGCCCAGGCCAAGGAGCTGGACGGCTGGCTGGTGACCCTGGAATTCCCCAGCTACTACGCGGTGATGACCTACGCCGATGACCGCGCCCTGCGCGAGGAAGTCTATGCCGCCTACGCCACCCGCGCCTCCGAGCAGGGTCCCAACGCCGGCCAGTTCGACAACGGCCCGGTGATGGAGGAATTGCTCGACCTGCGTCAGGAACTGGCGCGTCTGCTGGGCTACGCTAACTATGCCGAGCTGTCGCTGGCCACCAAGATGGCCGAGAGCAGTGATCAGGTGCTGGGTTTCCTGCGTGACCTCGCCGTGCGCTCAAAGCCCTTCGCCCAGCGCGACCTGGAAGAACTGCGTGCCTTCGCCGCCGAACAGGGCGTGCAGGATCTGCAGAGCTGGGACACCGGCTATTTCGCCGAAAAGCTGCGCCAGCAGCGCTATTCGCTGTCCCAGGAAGAGGTCCGCGCCTGGTTCCCGGTGGACAAGGTGCTCTCCGGCCTGTTCGCCACGGTGCAGAAGCTCTATGGCATCGAGATCGCCGAACTGCGCGATTTTGAGAAGTGGCACCCGGACGTGCGCCTGTTCGAGATCAAGGAAAACGGCACCTCCATCGGCCGCTTCTACTTCGATCTCTATGCCCGCGCCAACAAGCGCGGTGGCGCCTGGATGGACGGTGCCCGCGACAAGCGTCGCGATGCCCAGGGCCGGCTGATCGATCCGGTGGCCTACCTGGTCTGCAACTTCACCCCGGCCAGCCCCGGCCAGCCGGCGCTGCTCACCCATGACGAGGTGACCACTCTCTTCCATGAATTCGGCCACGGCCTGCATCACCTGCTGACCCGCGTCGAGCACGCCAGCGTCTCCGGCATCAACGGCGTGGCCTGGGATGCGGTGGAGCTGCCCAGCCAGTTCATGGAGAACTGGTGCTGGGAGCCCGAGGGCCTGGCGCTGATCTCCGGTCACTACGAGGCCGGCGAGCCACTGCCCCAGGAACTGCTCGACAAGATGCTGGCGGCGAAGAACTTCCAGTCCGGCCTGATGATGCTGCGCCAGCTGGAATTCTCGCTGTTCGACTTCGAGCTGCATGCCACCCATGGCGATGGTCGTAGCGTGCGTGACGTGCTGGAAGGCATCCGCGACGAGATCTCCGTGGTCCGCCCGCCGGCCTACAACCGCTTCCCCAACAGCTTCGCGCACATCTTCGCCGGCGGTTATGCCGCGGGTTACTACAGCTACAAGTGGGCCGAGGTGCTGTCCGCCGATGCCTTCGCCAAGTTCGAGGAAGAAGGCGTCTTCAATCCGCAAACCGGTCGGGCCTTCCGTGAAGCCATCCTGGCCCGCGGCGGGTCCCAGGCGCCCATGGTGCTGTTCGTCGACTTCCGCGGCCGCGAACCCAGCATCGATGCCCTGCTCCGCCATTCCGGGCTGAGCGAGGAGGCGGCGTGAGCGAGCCGATCCGCAAGAGGTTCATCGCCGGGGCGGTCTGCCCGGCGTGCCAGGCGCAGGACACCCTGAAGATGTGGACCCAGGACAGCACGCCCAACCGCGAGTGCGTCTCCTGCGGCTACAGCGACACCCTGGACGAGCGCGGCAATTCGGTCCCCAAGGAATTGCCGACGCGGGTCAATATCAGTGCTCTCAAGCCCAAGAAGCCCGATCCCAAGGTGCAGGCCGTGCAGTTCTTTCCCAATCCCAAGCTGAAGAAGCCGGAATAGGGAAAGGCGACCTTCGGAAAAGCCGCGCCTGGTCATTCAGGCGCGGCTTTTCCGTTTCCAGGCTGGAGAAAATCCCTCCGCGCAAGGCTTGAATGCAGGCGAGAACGGGCGTCAGCATAGGGGGGTCCCAGGCTTTATCCACAAAAAGCGGATTCGATAGCCAGCCGATCATCTTTTTAAGATATTGATAATAAAGGATTTTTATTTGGTCCCTAACGGGATTTGGGGATTTATCACAGAGTTATACCGCTTTTATCCCCGATTTATCCACAGGCTGTGCGTCCGGGAATGACCCGGGAGTCTTTTTCAGTAACCAGACTCCAAGTGGATAACCGCTGCCATCGTCCTCTACGAGGAAGCTGCCGATGCGTACCCTTCTTTCCACTGCAGCCCTCTGTCTGATCGGCAATCTGGCCCTGGCCGCGCCTCCGGATCACGGGCCTGGCGGGCCCAAGGGTCCGCACGGACCGGGCTGGCAGGAACAGGGTGGCCCCCATGGCCAGGGACCGGGCCCTGGATCGCGCGGCCAGGGTCGCCCGGGTGCCGGACCGGCCGCTGGTGGACCGCCGGATCTGGGACCGGCGCGGGAACGCATCCAGGCACTGCGCGGCCAGATCGGCCGCGGTGGCGACCTGCCGCCAGGACTGCGTCTGGAACGCGGGCACCCTTTGCCTCCCGGGTATGGCCGACCGCTGCCGCCGGGTATCGCCCGCCAGCTGCCGGATTATCCGGGCTACGAATGGCGCCGCCTGGGGACTGACATGGTGCTGGTCGCCGTGGGCACTGGGCTCGTCTACGCCATCCTGCAGGGCGTGCTGGACTAGCCTGACCAATTCTTTTACCGGCAGCCCTCGAACAGTGCCGAGTTCACCGCAGGCTCTGGCGCGGCCTCCTCGCGCCGGTTGACCCGACATAGACCGCCAGCGCGCCGGCGCAGGCGATAAATGGCGAAAGGCCTCTGGCACAGTGCCAGCCCGGATTTCAGTAGAATAGCCGCCGCGCGCGGCCGCCTTTCGCCTCCAGTGGGTAGGGAAACCGGGCCGCTCCGCATCGGTCTCAACGCCCACCGCTCGCCAAGGATTTCCCATGAGAGCTCTGCCCCGTCTGCTGCCGCTGGCCCTGTTCGCCCTGCTCGTGGGGCACAACGCCCCGGCCCGCGCCGAACCCGGTCTGTTCAATCTGCTGGTCGGCAGCTATACCGCGGGCAGCAGCCAGGGGCTGTATGTCTATCGCTTCAACAGCCGCAATGGTCAGATCGATGGCCCGCTGCGCATCGTCAAGGCGTCCAACCCCTCGTTTCTGACCCTGTCGCGGGATGGCCGGACCCTGTTCGCCGTCAACGAGAATGGCCGGGGTTCGAGCGGCGACAGCATCGGGCGGGTCACTTCCTATCGTTTCGAACCCGGCAATGGCCGCCTGCAGCAGGTCAGCCAGGTCAAGAGCCTGGGCGACGAGCCAACCCACTCCAGCCTCAGCACCGACGGCAAGTTCCTGTTCGTGGCCAACTACTCCAGCCTGCCGGAAGGCTCGCTGGCGGTGCTGCCGATCCAGGACGGCGGCGTGCTCAGCCCGGTGGCGCAGATCGAATTCCACCAGCCCAGCGAACAGCACCCGCGCCAGCAGTCCAGCCATGTGCACGCGGCGGTGACGACCCCGGATGGCCGCTTCGTCTTCGCTCCTGATCTGGGCGCCGACAAGGTATTCGTCTATCGCTATCTGCCGCAGCAGCCGGAACGGCCGCTGGTGGCCGCGGAGACACCCTTCGTGCCGGTGCCGGAAGGCAGTGGGCCGCGCCACCTGGTGTTCAGCGCCGATGGCCGCTACGCCTACCTGACCCTGGAGCTGACCGGTCAGGTGATGGCCTTCGCCCACCAGGACGGCATGCTGCGGCAGTTGCAGAGCTACAGCCTGACGCCCCAGGAATTCACCGGCGAGCGGGATGCCGGGGCCCTGCACCTGTCCGGCGACGGACGTTTCCTCTATGTCGCCAGCCGTGGCACGGACAACCAGCTTGCCGTGTTCGCGGTGAATCCCGACGGCACCCTGACCTTTGTCGAGCGCCATCCGGTCAATGGCCTGTCGCCGCGGGAATTCGCCCTTGACCCGTCCGGGCGGTACCTGCTGGTGGCCAACCAGAAATCCAACCAGCTCAAGGTCTTCGCCCGGGATCCCGACAGCGGCAAGCTCGGCGATGAATTGCAAAGCCTGGACGTCGGTGCTCCGTCCGACCTCAAATTCGTCGCGGTACCCTGATGACCCACTTCGACCGTCTGCACCATGTGGCGCTGATCTGCGCCGACTACGAACGCTCCCGGCACTTCTATACCGAGATCCTCGGGTTGCCGGTGATCGCCGAGACCTATCGCGAGGCCCGGCGCTCCTGGAAGCTGGATCTGGCAGTGGGAACGCATGCCCAGCTGGAGCTGTTCTCCTTTCCCGATGCCCCGCCCAGGCCGTCGCGCCCGGAGGCCCAGGGGCTGCGCCACCTGGCTTTCGCCGTGGCTGACCTGGACGCCACTGTCGCCCACCTGCAGGGCCATGGCGTGGTCACCGAGCCCATCCGTACCGACGAGCTGACCGGCAGGAGATTCACCTTTTTCGCCGATCCGGACGATCTGCCACTGGAAGTCTACGAGCGCTGAGTTCGGCTCAGGTCGCAAGCCGTGCGCCGGCCAGGGACTCGCGCGGCATCTCCAGCTCTTCCAGCAGCCAGTCGAGAAAACGCTGCACCAGCCGCTGGCGCCGCTTGCGCTCGGGCAGGATGGCGTAATAGCCATAGCGCGAGGTGGCCAGTCCGGCGAAGGGGCGACAGAGCAGTTCCTGCCGCAGCAGATCGTCCACCAGGTGACGCCAGCCGATCGCCAGCCCCTGGCCGGCGATGGCCGCCTGGATCACCAGGGTGTAGTTGTCGAAGCTCAGCACCGCGCCGGACGGCGCCGCGGGCAGGGGCGCCAGGTCCAGTGCCGGCAGCAGGGTCTTCCAGTCGTACCAGCGGCTGTTGGGCGCCGCCTTGAGATGCAGCAGCGGCCAGCGCCCCAGCTCCATGGCGGGCAGCGGCGGCTGCCGACCCTGGAGCAGGCGCGGACTGCACACCGGAAAGACCTCTTCGCGAAACAGCGGCCAGGCTTCGCCATGCTTGAAGCGGCCGTCGCCGAAGCCCAGGGTGATGTCGATCTCCGGACCGGGCAGCGGCACCCGGTCGCTGGTGACCAGGCTGACGTCCAGCTCCGGGTGGCGGGCATGGAAACGCGGCAGGCGCGGCAGCAGCCAATAGGCGGCGAAGGCGAAGTCGGTAGCCACCTGCAGGACCTCATGGGCAGGCCGGGCGGTGACCAGCCGCACCCCCTCGTCCAGGGTAGCGAGACCGGCCTCGACGTATTCCTGCAGCAGCCGTCCGGCCTCGGTGAGCAGGATGCCGCGATGGACCCGATCAAACAGCCGGACCTGCAGCTGGGCCTCCAGGCGCTTGATCTGCTGACTGATGGCCGGCTGGGTGGTGCCCAGTTCGCTGGCGGCTGCGGTAAAGCTCAGGCGACGCGCCACCACCTCGAAGGTGCGCAGGCTGTCCAGCGCCAGGGCAGGGCGATCGGCTGGGAGGGTAGCGTCCAAAAGGGCTTTCCCGTGGAGATTAGACATAAGCCCAGCTTATCCGAAACATCACTCCAGATGGCCTTCACGCAGATTTTTCAGCATCGGATGATGGGCTACCCATAAGCAACCCTGATCCTAGCGGAGGCGCTCTTGTCCAAGCCGATGAACATCCTCTTTCTCATGGCCGACCAGATGGCGGCGCCCATCCTGCCACTGTACGACCCTGCCTCGCCGATCAAGCTGCCGAATCTGCAACGCCTGGCCGAGCGCGCCGTGATGTTCGATTCCGCCTATTGCAACAGCCCGCTGTGCGCACCCTCGCGCTTCACCCTGGTGAGCGGCCAGCTGCCGTCGAAGATCGGCGGCTACGACAACGCCGCCGATTTCGCCGCCGACATCCCCACCTATGCCCACCACCTGCGGCGCCTGGGCTATCGCACGGCGCTGTCGGGCAAGATGCACTTCTGCGGACCGGACCAGTTGCACGGCTACGAAGAGCGCCTGACCAGCGACATCTATCCCGCCGACTACGGCTGGGCGGTGAACTGGGACGCGGCGGACGTGCGCCCGAGCTGGTACCACAACATGTCCTCGGTGCTGCAGGCCGGACCCTGCGTGCGCACCAACCAGCTGGATTTCGACGAAGAGGTGGTCTTCAAGGCGCGTCAGTACCTCTACGATCACGTGCGTCGCGGCGATGACCAGCCGTTCTGCCTGACCGTGTCCCTGACCCACCCGCACGATCCTTACACCATTCCCCGCGAATTCTGGGACCTGTACAACGAGGTCGACATCCCGCTGCCGGAAGGCGCCATTCCTCAGGCCGAGCAGGACCCCCATAGCCAGCGCCTGCTCAAGGTGATCGATCTGTGGGACAAACCGCTGCCCGAGGCCAAGATCCGCGACGCCCGCCAGGCCTACTACGGTGCCTGCAGCTATGTCGACGCCCAGGTCGGCCACCTGCTCAAGACCCTGGAAGAGTGCGGTCTGGCCGACGATACCGTGATCGTCTTTTCCGGCGACCATGGCGACATGCTCGGCGAGCGCGGACTCTGGTACAAGATGCACTGGTTCGAGATGGCCGCGCGGGTACCGCTGCTGATCCATGCGCCCGGCCGCTTCGCCCCGGCGCGAGTGCAGGCCTCGGTGTCGACCATGGACCTGCTGCCGACCTTCGTCGAGCTGGCCGGCGGCCAGTTGCCGGAGGAGCTGCCGCTGGATGGTCGTTCGCTGCTGCCGCACCTGGAAGGCCGGGTAGGGCACGACGAGGTCATTGGCGAATACCTGGCCGAGGGCACCGTCAGCCCGCTGCTGATGATCCGCCGCGGCGCCTACAAGTACATCCATTGCGAACTGGATCCGCCGCTGCTGTTCGATCTGCACAATGATCCGCTGGAGCGCGAAAACCTGGCCGCCAGCCCCGACTATGCCGAGCTGCTCGCCAGCTTCCAGGCCGAGGTCCGCCAGCGCTGGGACCTGCCGCGCCTGCACGGCGAGGTGCTGGCCAGCCAGCGGCGGCGGCGCTTCGTCGCGGCGGCCCTGGAGCAAGGCGAGCGGACCAGTTGGGATCACCAGCCCTTCGTCGATGCCAGCCAGCAATACATGCGCAATCACATCGACCTCGACGACCTGGAGCGTCGCGCCCGCTACCCTCAACCCTGAACCGCTAACTGGAGCACGGCCATGAAACACGGAATCATCGCTACCTTCACGCTGGCCCTGGTCAGCCTGTCGGCTCAGGCCGAGGACCAGGCCTGCGCAACGGTTCGCCTGGCCGATCCGGGCTGGAGCGACATCGCCGCCACCAACGCCCTCACCGGCGCGATCCTGAGTGCACTGGGTTATACCGGCAAGGTCGAGACCCTGGCGGTGCCGATCATCTACGGCGGCATGCGTAACGGGCAGGTGGATGCCTTCCTTGGCAACTGGATGCCGGCGCAGCAGGCGCACTACGACCAGTTCGTGAAGACCGGGCAGGTCACCGAGCTGGCGCAGAATCTGGTCGGGACCGAATTCACTCTGGCGGTGCCCACCTATGTCTGGGAAGGCGGGGTGAATAGCTTCGACGACCTGGCCAAGCACGCCGACCAGTTCGGCAAGAAGATCTATGGCATCGGCGCCGGCGCGCCGGCCAACCAGTCGCTGCAGAAGATCATCCAGGACAACGAATTCGGCCTGGGCGGCTGGCAACTGGTCGAATCCAGCGAACAGGCCATGCTGTCCCAGGTCGGGCGGGCGGTGAAGCGCGACAAGTGGGTGGTCTTTCTCGGCTGGACGCCGCATCCCATGAACGTCGACTACCCGATCAAGTACCTGACCGGGGGCGACAAGTATTTCGGTACCGCCGGCACGGTGAACACCCTGACGCGCAAGGGCTACGCCGAGCAGTGCCCCAATCCGGCCCGGCTGCTGACCAACATGAAGTTCACCCTGGACATGGAAAACGCCGTCATGAGCGCCGCGCGGGACAAGGGCGGCAGCTACGACACCGCCGCCAGGGCCTGGCTCAAGGCCCATCCCCAGGTGCTGGAGCCCTGGCTGCAGGGGGTCACCACCCGCGACGGCCAGCCCGGCCTGCCGGCGGTACAGAAAGCGCTCTGACCGCTAATTCTCCGAGCGCTACTTGAGCCCGAGCCGCCGCGCCAGGCGGGCGAGGTTGGCGCGGTCCAGCCCCAGGGCGGCGGCGGCCAGGGTCCAGTTCTGCCCATGCTGTTCCAGGGCCAGGGTAATGGTCTGCCGCTGGAAGGCCTCCGTGGCTTCGCGCAGGGAGGCGGCGGGCAGGGCGGGATCCTCATCGGGCAGGGCCGTGCTGCCCAGTGGCAGGCCGAGCTGATCGCTGTCCAGGGTCAGGATGCCGCCGCGTTCCTCGCTGCCGGCATGGGCCTTAAGCGCCGCCCGGCTGATGAGGTGAGAGAGTTCGCGCACGTTGCCCGGCCAGTCGTAGGCCAGCAGGGTCCGTTGCGCCGCGGGGGTCAGCCGGAGGCCGCGCAGGCCCAGGCGGGCGCGATTCTGCTCTAGGTAGAAACCGGCCAGTAGCAGGACGTCGCGGCCACGCTCGCGCATGGCCGGCACGGCCAGCGGATAGACGCTCAGGCGATGGTAGAGATCGGCACGAAAGCGCCCGGCACGCACGCAGTCGGCCAGGTCGCGATTGGTGGCGGCGATGATGCGCACGTCCACCTTGAGATCGCGATCCGAGCCCAGCCGCTGCAACTGGCCGCTCTGCAGCACCCGCAGCAGCTTGGCCTGCACCGTCAGTGGCAATTCGCCGACTTCGTCGAGAAACAGGGTGCCGCCATCGGCCAGTTCGAAGCGCCCGCGGCGTTCGCTGACGGCCCCGGAAAAGGCACCGCGCACATGGCCGAAGAGTTCGCTTTCCACCAGCGCCTCGGGCAGGGCCGCACAGTTGAGGCTGATCAGCGGCCGCTGCTGGCGCAGCGAGCGCGCGTGCACGGCTTCGGCGACCAGTTCCTTGCCGACCCCGGTCTCGCCGGTGATGAGCACGGTCAGATCGCTGGCCGCCACGGTCTCGATCTCCTGGCGCAGGCGCAGGCTGGCCGGACTCTGGCCGATGAGTTCGCGAGGCCGCTGGTGCCCCACCGATTGCTGATAGGCCACGGTCAGCTCGTGCTCGCTGACGATGCGCGCGGAGAGCTGGCCGATGCGCTCGGCGGCGGCCACGGTGGCGGCGGCCAGCCCGGCAAAGGCCGCCAGGGTGGTGAGATCCTCGGGCTGGGCGTTCTGCGCCTGCAGCGAATCCAGGGTCAGCAGGCCCCAGAGCTGGTCCTGCACATAGAGTGGACAGCCCAGGCAGTCGTGGACCTCCAGATGCCCCTGCACGCCTTCCACCAGCCCATCGTAGGGATCGGGCAGGTCGCAATCGAGGGCGAAGCGGGTGGGCGCGCGACTCGCCAGCAGCAGCGCCAGGCGCGGGTGCTCGCCGACCTTGAAGCGGCGGCCCAGGGTATCGGCCGCGAGCCCGCGCACCGCCAGGGGCACCAGCACCTCGCCATCCAGTCGTAGCAGGGCCACCGCATCGAAGGGCAGGACCTGGCGCAGGGCGTCGAGCAGGTTGGCATAGCGCTGCTGATCGGGTAGGTCGCGGGCCAGATCCGCCACCAGTGGCACCATGGCTTCGAGCAGGGTGGTACGGGTCAATTTGACCTCGGCGAGTCATAGGGACCTGGTCATTATGACCAGGTCCCCGGATAAAAGACTGATCTAGCGCAGTTTTTTGGTTGGCACGACTCGTGATACGGCCAGGGCAGTCCTGTTTGGAGATCCCTGCCATGCTGTCATCAGACCAAAAAGCCATCATCACGGCTACCGTCCCGCTGCTGGAAACCGGCGGCGAGGCCCTGACCCGGCATTTCTACGACAAGTTGCTCGGCGACAACCCCGAGATCCGTCCGCTGTTCAACGGCGCCCACCAGGCCAGTGGTGCCCAGGCGCGGGCGCTGGCCCGGGCGGTACTCATGTATGCCCGCTACATCGACCGGCTGGACACCCTGGGACCGCTGGTGGAGCAGATCGTCAACAAGCACGTCTCGCTGCAGGTGCAGCCGGATCACTATCCCCTGGTGGGCATCGCCCTGCTGCAAAGCATCCGCGAAGTGCTGGGAGCCGAGGTGGCTACCGATGCCGTGATCGACGCCTGGGCCGCCGCCTATGGCCAACTGGCCAATCTGCTGATCGGCGCCGAGGAACACCGCTATGCGGCCCAGGCCGAGGCGCCCGGTGGCTGGCGTGGCGGGCGGCCGTTCCGCATCGCCCGGATCGAGCCGGAAAGCGAAGAGATCAGCTCCTTCTACCTGGAGCCGGTGGACGGCCTGCCCACCAGCATCGCCCAGCCCGGCCAGTACCTGGGACTGAGTGTGATCCTCGATGGGGTGGAATACCGGCGCAACTATTCGATCTCGGCGGCCAGCGATGGCCGTGGCTACCGGATCAGCGTCAAGCATCAGCCGGGTGGGGTGGTCTCGCGCTTCCTGCACACCGATGCCCACGAAGGCAGCGTGCTGCAGGTCTTCGCACCGGCCGGTGAATTCGTCCTGCAGCATTCCACCCGGCCGCTGCTGCTGATCGCCGGCGGGGTCGGCATCACGCCGTTGCTGCCCATGGTGTCGGCGGCGCTGCCAAGCGGGCGACCGATCCAGCTGATCCACTGCACCCGCCATGTCGGGGTGCAGGCCTTCGGCCACTGGCTGGAAGAGCAGGCCGCCCACCATCCGCAATTGCAGCTGTACTTCTGCTACAGCGAGCCGGTGGCGGAAGAGGTCTACGCTTCGCGGCTGGACCGGGCGCGCCTGCAGCGCTGGTTGCCCAAGGGTCGCGATTTGGACGCCTACGTCCTCGGCCCGCAGCCCTTCATGGCCCAGGTGCGGCGTGATCTGCTGGAGCTGGGGGTGCCGGAGCAGCAGATCCGTCACGAGTTCTTTGGTCCCGCCACGGATCTCTGAAAGCAGAAACGCCCACGGTCTGGCGACCGTGGGCGTTTCTTCGAGAGCCAGGGTGCCGTCTCTGAGCGGCGCCTTGCCGTCAGCGACCTAGCGACGCTGGTAGACGATTTCCTTGCTACCACTTTCGCAGCTGCCCACCACCTTGGCGGAGGCGCTGGCGCTGCCCTTGTCTACCACCTCGAGACTGTAGTGCGCTACCTGCTTGGCCTGCAGCTTGGCATCGATATCGGCCTTGACCGTGTCGCACGAGGTGCTAGCGGCGAAAGCACCGCTGCTCAGGGCAAACAAACCGAGGGTAATCACGACTCTACGCATCTTGCCTGTCCTTTTGCGAGGGGAGGGAGGTCTTGAGTATCTACTCAGCTGGCTTCGATACGGAAGCCGATCTTCAGGGTGACCTGATAGTGCGCCACCTTTGCGTCCTGGATGTGACCGCGGATTTCACCCACTTCGAACCATTCCAGGTTCTTCACCGACTTGGACGTCTCGGCGAGGGCATTATTAATGGCGTCCTCGACACTGGTGGTGGAAGAGCCAACGATTTCCAGCTTCTTGTAGGTGTGATGATCGGACATGAAAATCTCCTGGGTCAGCAATGACGGGCGCTGCAGCGGATAACCGGCAACGCGTAGACCGGTGTCGCGGTCGACTCGCCGGGAAGGGTGCTTCTGACATTTGAGGCCGCGAAAGGCCCCGATAAGTTCACTGCCCAGGCTCTCGCCCACTGCTTTGCAGCACTTTCCAACGCCTCGGTAGTCACATTTCCTGAATCCGTCCATCCCAGGAGGTTGTCATGGCCCGTAATACCGATTACCAGGCGTCCATCGCCAGCATCGAGAACGAAATCAACAGCCTGCTCGACTCGCTGGCATCGCTGAAGAAGAACGCTGCACGCGAATCCCGCAGCAGCCTGAATTCCTTCAAGAGCACCGCTCGCGAAGCCCTGCATCATTCGGGCGATTCGCTGGAAGAAGTCTATGACGACGTGCGTCGTCTGACCCGTCAGTACGGTCGCGCCGCCAGTGGCGTGGCTCGCGAACATCCCTGGGCCACCGTCGGCATTGCTGCTGGCGTGACCGTCCTAGTCGGCTGGGCACTGCTGCGCGGCGACCACTGATAGTGGCAGTCCGAGGCATCCCAAGGGATGCCTCAGGCGCTAGCGCTCGGCCAGCTCGGTTCTGAGCCAGGCCGCCAACCGCTCCACCCGCTCATCCGCCAGCCGACCCGGCGCCCATAGCGCCAACTCCGCACCGGTCGCGGCGAAGCCCCAGGGCGCAACTAGCCTGCCCGCCTTCAGATCCGCCGCCACCAGTGGCTCCGGTGCGATCGCCACGCCCAATCCCGACAGCGCCGCCTCCAGCAGGTAATAGAGGTGCTCGAAGCCCTGCCCGTAATCCAGCACCGGCGCCTCCAGGCCCTGGGTGGCAAACCACTGTGGCCAGGCCTGGGGCCGTGACAGGGTGTGCAGCAACCGTTCGGCCAGTAAGGCCTGCAGGTCGCCTTCCCTGAGCCGCAGATAGGCCGGGCAGTAGGGACTCAGCACCGGCCCGATGCGCTCGGGCGCCAGGTGATAGGGTAGGACGTCCGGAGGGGGTGCGGTCTCGGTGAACAACAGGCTGGCATCCAGGCCGGCGGCGGCCAGTGGGGTGTCGTCGGTACGGGTCGAGAGGTGTAGGCGCAGCTCCGGCAGATCGCGATTGAGGCGATCCAGCCGCGGAATGAACCAGCGCGCCACCAGGCTGCCCGGGCAGCCCAGCACGAACGGCCCCCGGCGACTGCCGGCCTTGAGTTCGGCGCTCACCTCACGCAAGCGCTCGAAGACCTCGCCACTCACCTCTCGCAGGCGCAGCCCCGCCTCGGTCAGCGCCAATCCCCGGCCTTCGCGGCGAAACAGCGCCACTCCCAGCTGTTCCTCCAGTGCACGGATCTGGCGGCTCACGGCGCCATGGGTCACGTGCAGTTCGTTGCCGGCGCGACTCATGCCACCCAGACGGGCGGTGGCCTCAAAGGCGCGCAGGGCATTCAGCGAAGGCAGGTCGCGGGCATCGCTCATCTGTGAGATTTCCTAACGGATCATCACGATCTTATCGATTTATCCGCGGCACTCAAGCGGGTAAGGTAGATCCATCTTCATAGGAGAACCCCATGACCCAGTTCGCTTATCGCCAGGGCCCCGACGCTCAAGGCATGTTCGGCCAGTTCGGTGGTCGCTATGTCGCCGAAACCCTGATGCCGCTGATCCTCGATCTGCAGCGCGAATACGAGACCGCCATGGAGGATCCGGCGTTTCTCGAGCAGCTGGCCTACTTCCAGCGCGACTACGTCGGTCGTCCCAATCCGCTGTACTTCGCCGAGCGCCTGACCGAGCACTTCGGCGGCGCCAAGATCTATCTCAAGCGCGAAGAGCTGAACCACACCGGCGCGCACAAGATCAACAACTGCATTGGCCAGATCCTGCTGGCCAAGCGCATGGGCAAGACCCGCATCATCGCCGAGACCGGTGCCGGCATGCACGGTGTGGCCACCGCTACCGTCGCCGCGCGCTTCGGCCTGCCCTGCGTCATCTACATGGGCAGCACCGACATCGATCGCCAGCAGACCAACGTCTTCCGCATGAAGCTGCTGGGCGCCGAGGTAATTCCGGTCACGTCCGGTACCGGCACCCTCAAGGACGCCATGAACGAGGCGCTGCGCGACTGGGTAACCAACGTCGCCGACACCTTCTACTTGATCGGCACCGTGGCCGGTCCGCACCCCTATCCGGCCATGGTCCGCGATTTCCAGGCGGTGATCGGTCGCGAGACCCGCGCGCAGATCCTAGAGAAGGAAGGACGCCTGCCCGACAGCCTGATCGCCTGCGTCGGCGGCGGCTCCAATGCCATGGGCCTGTTCCACGAATTTCTCGATGACCAAGACGTCGCCATCATCGGCGTCGAGGCCGGCGGCCACGGCGTCGACACCGACAAGCATGCCTCCAGCCTCAACGGCGGGGTGCCCGGGGTACTGCACGGTAACCGTACCTTCCTGCTGCAGGACGACGATGGCCAGATCATCGATGCCCACTCCATTTCCGCCGGCCTGGACTATCCCGGCATCGGCCCGGAGCACGCCCACCTGCACGACGTGAAGCGCGTGGAATACGTACCGATCAACGACGACGAGGCGCTCAAGGCCTTCCACCAGACCTGCCGCCTGGAGGGGATCATTCCGGCGCTGGAAACGGCTCACGCCCTGGCCGAGGCCTACAAGCGCGCGCCGCACCTGCCCAAGGACCACCTGATGGTGATCTGCCTCTCGGGCCGCGGCGACAAGGACATGCAGACCGTGATGAGTCATCTGGGAGACAAGCTATGAGCCGCCTGGAAACCCGCTTCGCCGCGCTGAAGGCCGAGGGCCGCGCGGCCCTGGTCACCTACACCACCGCCGGCGATCCGGACTACGACACCGCACTGGCCATCCTCAAGGGCCTGCCGGCGGCCGGTGCCGACGTCATCGAGCTGGGCATGCCCTTCACCGATCCCATGGCTGACGGCCCGGCCATCCAGGCCGCTGCCCTGCGGGCCCTGCAGGCGGGCCAGAATCTGGCCAAGACCCTGGAGATGGTGCGCGACTTCCGCCGCGGGGAAGGCGAGACGCCACTGGTGCTGATGGGCTATTACAACCCCATCCATCGTTATGGTGTGGAGCGCTTCCTGGCGGAAGCCGCCGAAGCGGGTGTGGATGGCCTGATCGTGGTCGACCTGCCGCCCGAGCACGACGCCGAGCTGGCGCTGCCGGCCCAGGCCGCCGGCATCGACTTCATCCGCCTGACCACTCCGACCACTGATGACGCCCGCCTGCCACGCGTACTCAACACCAGCTCCGGCTTCGTCTACTACGTGTCCGTCGCTGGGGTGACCGGTGCCGGCTCGGCCACCACCGAGCACGTCGAGGCCGCCGTGGCGCGCCTGCGCCGTTTCACCGACCTGCCCCTGGCCGTCGGCTTCGGCATCCGTACCCCCGAGCAGGCGCGGGTGATCGCCCGCATCGCCGATGGTGTGGTGGTGGGCTCGGCGTTCGTCGACCAGATCGCCAAGGCTGCGTCCTCGGGCGCTGCCATCGACGGCGTGCTTGGCCTCTGCAAGCAGCTGTCGGACAGCGTACGCACCGCGCGCTAGGCCTTCGCCAGCTCTCCAAAAGACCGCTTCAGGCGGTCTTTTTTTATGTCTGGACAACCAGCAAGCTGTGCATAACCCTGTGGGCAGTCTGTTCGCTTTCAACGCAGAACCGCGTGGCAGAAGGGCTGGACGGGTACTCGGCCTGTTGATCGAATACGTTACGGCTTGATCCGCCGAGTCAGGCTGCGAACACCGGATCGCTTTGCCGTCATTGCCTGACAGGTAAAGGCTGTGGATAAGCCCTGGGCAAGTTGTCAGCAACCGATCAGGCGATTGCTCGGGAAAAGTTGATCAATAAATAGCCAATTCGATTCAGGTCACTCGAACGGCTGAAAGCGGACCCGGCCTCCGGGTTTTCCCACATCTGCTGTGTGCGTGCCTGTGGAAAAGATGTGGGACCTGACCTGTACGCCATGACTGGCAAGGCCTGCAGAGGATCGTACAAAAAATGATCAATCCACTTTCGGCTGTTTTCCACAACCCACAATAGAGCTGCATAGGGCTGTGGATAGGTTGTTCGTCTAGTGCCAGAGGCCAGAGCTGGTGCGGCTTACAGAGAATCGATCAAATATTGACCAGTTTTTCGGGATATTCCCAAGTCAAGGGATTTCTGCTGCCATCCCAATGAGTTATCCACGTCTGTTCAGCGCCGGGCTCAGCAATCGTCGCTAAAAGTCTTGTGGATAACTCTGTTGATTTTCTGTTTGGAAGGCTGTGCATGACTGCTGTGGCCTAGCGCAGCGTCACCTGCTGGCGCAGGCCTGTGGCGGGCAGCGTGAAGGCGCATTCCTCGAAGGTGGCCATGCGCATGCGCAGCGGCGGATTGTTGCTGTAGCCGTATTGTTCGGTGGGCATGCCGATGAAATTGGTGTCCAGCTGGCTGTTACCGTTGCTGTCGTGGATGACCGATACGGCATAACGCCCGGGCGGCAGCTCGAAGCGCTGCTCCTGGGCACCCGCCTGCGCGGCAAGATGGGCCTGGGCCACCGGTGTCTTGTGCTCCTTCCAGGCCGCTTCGCTGTCGAACACCGCCAGCAGTAGCTGGCCCCCCGAGGCGTCGACCGTCTCGACCCGCACCTGCAGTTCGGCGGCGTGCAAGAGACCGCTCAGACAGAGACCAGCGACCAGCAACAGAGACTTCATGGGCATTCCTTCAGCAGGGAGAGGGCGTCAGCCGCAGCAGCTCGGCCGGCTGTTCGAAGAAGAGATCGGGATGTTGGGCGCGCAGTGTCGCCGGGCAGCCATAGCCCCAGGCCACGGCCGCGCAGCCCAGACCGGCGCGGCGCGCGGCCTGGAGGTCGCGTAGCTCGTCGCCCACATAGAGCGCATCGGCCGGCGCGACACCCTGGCGGCGCAGCAGGCGGGTCAGGCGTCGGGCCTTGCCCAGCAGGGGGATGTCGAATTCGCCAGCGGGGAACAGATGTCCGGCCTGGGGCAGTACCTGGTGGACGGCCGCGGCGGAGTTGGAGGTCGCCAGGCCCAGCTGCAGGCCGCTGGCCTGCAAGCGGTCGAGGGTGGCGGAAATCTCGGCGAAGGGCAGGACCTGATCGCCCCGCTGGGCCAGCAGCCGGCGATAGTGCCGGGCGATGCGTGGCACCTGCCAGAGGGGGATACCCAGGCTGTCGAGCAGACCGGTCAGGGAGGCGGCGCGCAGCCGGGGCCACTCGTCGGCGGCTGGCTGGCGAAAGCCATGGGTTCGCGCCAGCTCGCCCAGGCAGCTCAGCAGAAAGGGCAGGCTGTCCGCCAGGGTGCCGTCGAAGTCGAAGATGACGTAGCGATAGCTCATGCGAGAGAGGCGCGGTGGGCGAAGGCGCCAGCGTAGCGGTCGCCTCCCGGTTTTGCCACCGCGACGGGATCCGGCAGGGGTGTCCCTGCCGGACAGGTCACACGCGGAAGCGGCGGATCTGGCCGTTGAGCTCCACTGCCAGCTCGGAGAGCTGCTGGCTGGCGGCGCGGGTCTGCTCGGCACCGGCAGCGGTCTGCACCGACAGATCGCGGATGCGCACCAGATTGCGGTCCACCTCGCGGGCCACCTGGGCCTGCTCTTCGGCGGCGCTGGCGATCACCAGGTTGCGCTCGTCGATGCCCGACACCGACTGGGCGATGGCGGCCAGGGCGGCGTTGGCCGACTGCGCCTGCTCGCGGGTCTGGCGCGCCTGGTCGGCACTGGTCAGCAGCGCATCGACGGTCTGCCCGGTGCCCTGCTGGATGCTGCCGATCATGCCTTCGATCTCGCGGGTGGATTCGCCGGTGCGATGGGCCAGGGCGCGGACCTCGTCGGCGACCACGGCGAAGCCGCGACCGGCATCACCGGCACGCGCCGCTTCGATGGCGGCGTTGAGCGCCAGCAGGTTGGTCTGTTCGGCGACCGAGCGGATCACGTCCAGCACCTGGCTGATATTGCGGGTCTGCTCGGCCAGCTGGCGGGCCTGTTCGCTGGCACCCAGCACGTTCTCGGTCAACACCTCGATGGCGCCCAGGGTATCGCCCAGCTGCCGCTGGCCCTGGCGCGCGGTATCGGCGGCCTGGCGCGATTCGGACGAGGTGGAGGTGGCATTGCCGGCCACTTCGTCCACCGCCTGGCTCATCTCAGTGACGGCGGTGGCCGCCATCTCGATCTCACTGTTCTGCTGTTGCAGACCGTGGGCGCTCTCCTGCATGACCGCGGTCATTTCCTCGGCGGCGGAGGCCAGCTGGGTAGCGGAATGGCCCAGGTGCCCCAGTGTGTCGCGCAGATTGGTCTGCATCTGCTGCATGGCCTGCAGCAGCTGGGCGGCTTCGTCGTGACCGCGGGTATCCAGGGTCTGGGTCAGATCGCCGCTGGCGATGGTCCGGGCGGCGGCCACGGCCTCGGCGATGGGCCGGGTCATGCTCAGGGTCAGGCGCCAGGCCAGCAGCACGGTCAGACCCAGGGCCAGGGCGATGACCATCCAGGTAATGGAGGTGGCCTGGGCATAGGTGTCGCCGGAGTGCTGGGAGGCCGCCTTGATGTCTTCCTGGTTGATCTTGCGCAGGGCTTCGGTGCGCTCGTTCATCTGTACGCCGAGCTGGGCCATGCTGGTCTGGATCAGGCTGCGGGCCTCGTCGAGCTTGCCGGCGCCAATCAGATCGGCCAGCTGCGCGGTGTAGCGGACATAGTCGCCATGGATCTGGCGCAGGCCGTCGAAGGCCTGGCGCTCGCGATCGCCGCTGATGAGTTTCTCATAGCGCCCGAACCCCGCGCCGATGTCGGCATTGATGCTGTCGATCTTCTTGCGCGTGTTGGCGACGGTGGCGGCGTCCGGAATGGCCAGCAGGCGCAGCACCTCGACCCGGGTACGGGCCAGTTGCAGGGCGAGGTTGTCGGCTTCGACGATGCTGGGCACGTTGTTGGTCTCGATTACCTGGCCCTGGGCACGGATCTGCGACAGTTGCAGCAGGCCGAACAGGCCCAGGCTGGCGACGAGGATGGCCAACAGGCCGAAACACAACACGCTGCGAATGGCGAGGGAGAAGGAACGAAAGGTCACGGCGGCAGCCCCGGTGAAGAGTGAGGCCCCCTTTAACGGCTAGGGCCGCCGTGACTTGATGGTCATTCGTCTTAAATCTGACTTATGCGCTGGTAGAGCCGACCTGATGCAGGTGGGGCGCCGGCTGCTCCTCGCCTAGATTGTTGAGTAGGCGCTCACTGTACCAGTCGATGAAGTTGATCACGCCGAACTCGTAGGTCTTGGAGTAGGGACCCGGCTGATAGGCCTTGGAGTTGATACCGCGCTGATTTTCCTCGGCCAGCCGGCGGTCCTGGTCGTTGGTGGCATCCCAAACCTTGCGCAGATTAACCGGATCGTAATCGACGCCTTCCACAGCATCCTTGTGTACCAGCCACTTGGTGGTCACTACGGTCTCAGTCGGACCCAGCGGCCAGACGGTGAAGACGATCATGTGATCGCCCATGCAGTGGTTCCAGGAGTGCGGCAGGTGCAGGATGCGCATGGAGCCCAGGTCCGGGTCCTTAATGCGTCCCATGAGTTTCTTGCAGCCAGGCTTGCCGTCCATGGTCATGGATACAGTGCCGGCGAGCAGCGGCATGCGCACGATGCGGTTGCGCAGGCCGAAGCTGGCATGGGCATAGGGGATGTTGTCGGCGTCCCAGCGACTGGTGCAGGCGGCCACTTGATCCTTGAACGCCTGGGAGGCGCGCGGATCAGTAACGTCGTCCCACTCCAGCAGGGTGTTCAGCAGTTCGGGGTGGGAGCCGCTGCAGTGGTAGCACTCGCGGTTGTTTTCCAGCACCAACTTCCAGTTGGCCTGCTCGACCAGGTCGGTGCGCACCGCGACCTTGGCGTTCTCCATGTCGTACGGCTCCATGTAGTGCTCGAGCGTACGCAGGAAGTCGTCGATGGCCGGTGGCTCATCGGCCAGGGAGATGAAGATGTAGCCGCCGGCGGTCTTGACGTGGACCGGCTTGAGGTTGAAGTCGGCCATGTTGAAGTCGGCGCCCATCTCGCTGCCGGCGAACAGCAGGCGGCCATCCAGCTCGTAGGTCCACTGATGGTAGGGGCAGACCAGTTTGGCGACCTTGCCCTTGTCGCTCACGCAGAGGCGCGAACCCCGGTGGCGGCAGACGTTGTGGAAGGCATGCACCTTGCCCTCGGCACCGCGGACCACCAGGATGGGGTTGTCACCCAGCTGCAGGGTGATGAAGTTGCCCTTGGTAGGGATCTCGCAGGTCATGCCGGCGATCAGCCATTCCTTGCCGAAGATCTCCTGCATGTCGATCTGGAACAGGCGCTCGTCGTTGTAGAACGGCTGGGGCAGGGAGTAGGTGCGCTCGCGGGTGCGCAGCATCTCGGCCGTGGCCTTGCGGGCCGGATCGAGAGGGTCGCCCAAACTCAAGGTGCTGACGTCCATCGTACATCCTCGTGGCCACCGCGGCGGGTGGCGAAAGTGGTTGGTCACGGTGTTGCAAGGCTATTGGCCAACGGGGCAGGGCCGCCGAATGACCCAGGTTTCGCCCGTCGCGCGCTGTTCAGGTTCGGCTTGGGCGGAGTGTGAAGCCGGAGCTGGGAGGGGGCCTTGCTCATGGGCGACATGGCCGACGCTGTTCACGACGCCCCAGCCCTTGCCACTGCTGGGCCGGTCGCCATCGGCATGTGGATGTCGCGATTGGGAAAGTGGCGGTCGTGGGGCCCTCCCAGAATCGCCGCCAATAGCCCCAGTGGCAGTCGAGGTACGTCATGAATACCTTCCTCAATCCCGTAACCACCCAGACCTGGACCAATGGCCGCCACCCCGTGCGCTGCGTCAAGGTC
The DNA here is from genome assembly GCF_039908605.1 of Pseudomonas aestiva. Lineage (NCBI taxonomy): Bacteria > Pseudomonadati > Pseudomonadota > Gammaproteobacteria > Pseudomonadales > Pseudomonadaceae > Pseudomonas > Pseudomonas aestiva. Next base: position 48,588 of record NZ_CP150916.1, read on the forward strand.
ATCCAGGAAACCTGGGATGTACGCACCTTCTGCTTCACCGCCGAAATCCCGCTGATGTATTTCTTCAAGCCGGGCCAGTTTGTGACCCTGGAGCTGGAGATCGACGGCCGCCAGGTGATGCGCTCCTACACCATCTCCAGCTCGCCCTCGGTGCCCTACAGCTTCTCCATCACCGTCAAGCGCGTGCCAGGTGGCCAGGTATCCAACTGGCTGCACGACACCCTTAAGGTCGGCGACAATCTGGCGGTGCACGGTCCGGTCGGGCTGTTCAACGCCATCGACTATCCCGCCGACAAGGTGCTCTACCTCTCCGGCGGCGTCGGCATCACCCCCGTGATGTCTATGGCACGTTGGTTCTACGACACCAATGCCAGCGTCGACATGATCTTCGTGCACAGCGCCCGCACTCCGCGCGACATTATCTACCAAGGTGAGCTGGAGCACATGGCCGCTCGGATCGACAACTTCGCCCTGAACCTGGTATGCGAGCGCACCGAACACGGCGAGTCCTGGGCCGGCTATCGAGGCTACTTCGACCGCCGCATGCTGGAGCTGATGGCGCCGGACTTCCGTGAGCGTGAGATCTTCTGCTGCGGCCCCACGCCCTACATGAATGCCGTCAAGACCATGCTCCGCGAGCTGGACTTCGACATGACCCACTACCACGAGGAATCCTTTGGCGCGACGCCGCCGGAAGCCAAGGTCGAGGCGGCCGAACAGGCCGATGCCGCGGCCGAGCTGCCGCCGATTCCCCTGGAAGCCCAGTGCAACATCGCCTTCACCGAGAGTGGCAAGAGCGTCAACATCGGCCCCGGCGAAACCATCCACGGCGCTGCGGCCAAGCTCGGCCTGCACATTCCCAAGGCCTGCGGCATGGGCATCTGCGGCACCTGCAAGGTGCTCAAGAAGAGCGGCGAGGTGGTCATGGACCACAACGGCGGCATTACCGAGGAGGACGAAGCCGAAGGCTACATCTTGTCTTGCTGCAGCATCCCGCAGGGGGATGTGCAGATCGAGTTCTGAGGAGGAAGGCGGTTGGGCTGAACCTGAGCAAAGCCCAACGCTGCCCAGGTCGAGCCTGCCATGTTGGGCTTCAACGGTGGAGCTGTCTCAGCCCAACCTACATTCGGTCAGTAGGCACTGGGCTAGGCCAAACGCAGCGGCAGGTGCAGGGTGATGACCACCTCGCCCGCGCCATTGGCGAAGCGTGCCTCGCCGCCGAAGCTTTCGCTAAGCGCCTTGACGATGGGCAGGCCCAGGCCCCAGCCGCGCTTGTCACTGCGGGTGGAGATGAAATAGGGCGTGGCCAGATTGGCCAGGACTTCGTCGGGAAACTGCCCAAGGTTGCGCAGCTCCAGCATGACCTGATCATCCGCCAGCCACTGGCGGACCCAGATCGGCGTCCCCGCCTCGCCGTGCTTGGCGGCGTTGAGCACCAGGTTGTCGAAGATGCGCAGAAAGGCGTATCTGTCCCACAGCACCTCCAGCTCCGGCGTCTCCAGCTGCAGATCGAGGTGGTTGCTGAATTGCAGCTGCAGATTGGCCGCGGCCTCGTTCAGCAGCGGACCTAGCACCAGCGGATCACCGCTGAGGCGGACACCGCCACCCAGGCTCATGTGACTGATATCCAGCACGTCGGTGATCATCTGGTTCATGCGCTGCAAATTGTCGTGCAGGGTTTGCAGCAGATCGTCGGTACGCCGCGCCGGACTGCGCTGCATCAGGTTGACCACCATAGTGGCGGCGGTGAGCGGCGAGCGTAGGTCGTGGTTGAGCGATCTCATGAAGCGTTCGAGCATGACCTTTTCCGCCTGCAGGTTCTCGCTGCGGGCGATAGCCGAATTGCGCTGCTGCTCCATGTGCCCGACCCGGGAGCTGGCCTTGAGCAGGGCGCCGACAGTGGCCAGCACTTCTTCCGGATTGATCGGGTGGGTCAGGTAGGCCTGAGCCCCAGTATTAAAGCCCTGGGCCTTGTCCTTGCCAGAGACGAAGGTGGCCGAGATGTTGATGATGGCTGGTAACCGGCCCCAGCCGCACTTGCGCTCGATGGCCTGGATCAGCTCGAAGCCGGTGGTGTCCGGCAGATTGACGTCGATGATCACCAGTTCGACGGATTCGTCAATCAGCGCCAGGCCACTAGCGCCGCTGGCTGCTTCCAGGACCTCATAGTGACTCTGGCTGACGAGGATCTTGCGCAGCACATAGCGATTGGCTTCGGTGTCGTCGATGATGACGATGCGGCGCAGGGCGCTAGTCATCGGACAGGCTCCGCGCCAGGGCGCAGACCTCGGCCAGCAGCCGCTCGGCGTGATCGGGGGCATGCTTGAACAGGATGGCGTGGCAATAGTCCTGCAGCCGCTGGCAACCCGCCTCGTCCAGCGGCTTGGCAGTATTGATCAGCACCCGCCGGTGCATGCTCCAGTCCATGCTGGCGAGCAGGTCCTCGCCGTTGATGTCGGGCAGGTCGAGGTCGAGGATGATGATGTCTGGGCGCACGGCGTTAAGGCGATCCAGGCTGCTGCGAGCGCTGTCGGCCTCCAGCAGGACCGGATTGAGGCGTTCGAGGGTGCGGCGGACCAGATAGCGATCCCCCTCGTTGTCCTCGATCACCAGCACGGTGAGACCGCTGAGATCGGGTTCCGGCGCGGCATCCCGGTGGCTGGCGTAGTGGCGTGGCAGACGCAGGGTGAAGCGACTGCCGCGACCGACCGCGCTGTCGACGGACAGCTCGCCACCGAGCAGCACGGCCAGGCGCTGGGCGAGGGGCAGGCCCAGGCCGGTGCCTTCGATGTGGGTCAGGTGCGGCGAGCGGATGCGCTCGAATTCCTCGAAGATTTTCTGCTGATCCGTGGCGGCGATGCCGATGCCGCTGTCCTCCACCAGGAATTCCAGGCTGGCGTCGTCCGGCTGGAATACCTGGATGCGCACCTGGCCCCGGGGGGTGTACTTGAAGGCGTTGGAGATCAGGTTGCGCAGCACCTGGAACAGCCGGCTCTCGTCGGTATCCAGCAGCACCTCGGCAGGCGGCGGGGCGACGCTGAAACTGACCTGGGAATAGCGCGGCGCCAGGGCCGCGGCGAACTGTTCGAGGCGCTCGATGAAGGGCGCCAGGGTAAAGGGCTGGGGCACGATGGTCAGGCGTCCGGACTGCACCTCGGCCAGGGCCAGCAGCTCACTGACCAGATTGGCCAGTTCCAGCGCCGCGTCGCTGATGAAGCGCACCTGGCGCTGCTGTTCGGCATTGAGCGACCCGTCCACGCCGCTGGCGAGCAGCTTGGCGACATTCTCGATGATGTTGATCGGGGTGCGGAATTCATGGGTCATGTTGGAGAAGAAGCGCGTCTTCGCCTCGCTGGCCTCCTTGAGTTCCTGGGTGGCCTTTTCCAGCTCGGAATAGAGCGCCACCACGCCCTGGTTGGTGTTTTCCAGCTCCTTGTTGGTGACCTCCAGTTCCGACTGGCGCAGTTGCAGTTCGGTGTTGGTCAGCAGCAGCTCTTCGCTCTGCAGGCGGATCTGCTGATAGGGATCCGCTGGCGGACTGCCCTGCAATTCGGCCGTCAGCGCCTGCAGCAGCGCCGCCTCGGGAAAGGCGAGTGGCGCCTGGTACTTGCGGGCGGTGATGCGGGTACCGGCAGGGGAGGTCTGGATGTCGAAGTCATCGAACAGCCGCTGGGCGCCGCGCAGGCCGATGCCCATGCCGGTGCTGGAACGATAGCTGCCCGCGCGGATGGCCTCCATCTCGGCGATGCCCGGACCCTGGTCGATCGCACGCACCTCCAGGCCGCGCAGGCGCTGGCCTTCGTCACGCAGCAGGGCGAAGTCGAACTGACCGCTGCCGGCGTACTGATGGATGTTGCGCGCCAGTTCGGAGACGGCGGTGGCCAGGCGGATCTGCTCCAGCATCGGCCAGTCCAAGGCCGCGGTCAGGCGCTTGGCGGCCTGGCGGCAATGCACGATGTCCTGCTCGCTGCGCAGGGCGAGGGTCAACAGGTGCAAGACGTCAGACATGCTTGAGTACCAATACGGTGGCATCGTCGGCGGAACGCCGGAAATCACGATGCAGGAGGGCGGCGATCAGGGCCGGATGGCGCGCCCCGAGCCCGGAGTGCTCGCCCAGTCCCACCTTGGACGTCAGTCCATCGGAGTTCAGCACCAGCAGGCTGCTGGGTGTCCAAGGGTAGGTGTAGGTTTGGATCCGCCCGATCCGGTAGCCAAGGGTGCCATTATTGGACACCAGGCTGCGCGAGGTGTTGCCAAGCAGGCGCCCGGCGATGTTGCCGATGCCGCAAAAGCTCACCTGGCCCTGGTCCGGGTCCAACTCGGCCAGCGCTAGGGCGGCGCCGCGGGTGTCCATTAACGCTTGGTGCAGATTCTCCATCAGCCGCTGCAGCGGTAGGTGCGTGCCATGGCGCAGGAACACCTCCCGTGCCCGGCGACTAGCCGTGGCGGCCTGCTGGCCATGCCCCAGACCGTCGCACACCAGCAGGCGCCGTCCGCTGACCGCCCAGGTGTCACCGCAGACCTGTTCCTCGGGGTGTGGCGTGCACAGGGCGCCATGCTGCAACCGGGTACCGGGCGCTCCGGCCAGATGGAAGCGCGCCAGCACCACCGTCCCCTGGCCGGGTCGCGAATGGATGTCGAAGACATCGGACTGCCGGCGGATCGCCCCCAGACCGGCACCCAGGGTGGCCGCCGTGCTGTAGTGATCGCTCAGGCAGCGGGCGACGTCGTGCATGCCCGGGCCGCGATCCACCGCCAGAACATCCAGCACGCCTTCGCCGCTCAGGGTGGCCAGGAGCTCGCCGTGCCCGGCATGGCGAACCAGGTTGTAGCCCAGCTCCTGGGCGACGATGGTCAGGCGTCCGAGTCGGGTTTCATCGGTGGTGACGCTAGTGGCCAGCCGGACCAGGGCACGCCGGGCAGCATCGACATGGACCGTGGTGGTCACCGGCAGCACCAGGCTGCACGGCTGGTCGTTCATCGCCACTTCCAGAGTTCGACGGTGGTGCCCTGGCCGGGCTGGCTGTCGATGTGGAAGTCGTCCACCAGTCGCCGCGAGCCAGACAGGCCGAGGCCCAGGCCCTTGCCCGAGGTGTAGCCATCGACCATGGCGCGGTCGAGATCGGCAATACCCGGACCCTGGTCGCGGATCACCAGACGGATCGCCGGCTTGCCGGCGCGCTGCGTCTCCTCGATCAGACATTCGCCGCCCAGCCCGTAGACCAGGCCGTTGCGCGCGATCTCGCTGGCCGCGGTGACGATTTTGGTCTGGGAGATCAGGCCCAGGCGGATGGCTTCGGCGACCTTGCGCACCTGCTGACGGATCAGCACGATGTCAGTCTCCTGGCGGAGTGGAAGCGTCTGTGTCTTCGCCACTCTCTGACTCCTCAAGCGATTCGTCCGCGGCGACCATGGCTTCCAGCCGGCGCATGCCCTTTTCCATGTTCAGCGCCGTGGCGATGCCGTCCAGCGACAGCCCTAGCTCCACCAGGGTGATGGCCACCGCCGGCTGCATGCCGACCACGATCACCTTAGCATCGAGGATACGCGAGACCTGGGCAATGTGGGACAGCATCCGGCCAATGAAGGAGTCGACGATTTCCAGCGCTGAGATGTCGATGAGTACGCCCTTGGCCTTGTGCCGCACAATCTGCTCGGTGAGGTCTTCCTGCAGGTCCAGCGCAAGCTGGTCATGCATGTCGACCTGGATGCTCAGCAGTAGGAAGGGGCCCAGCTTGAGGATCGGAATCCGCTCGATCATGGCGTGTTCCTCAAACCCTTATCGGGGCGGCCAGGCGCATGCCCTGCTGGCGCAGGGCCAGGCGGAAAGCATCGGCCAGGGACGCCTTGGTGATCACATCGCCCAAGTCCACGCCCAGGTGGACGATGGTGGCGGCGATCTGCGGGCGGATGCCGCTGATGATGCACTGGGCACCCATCAGGCGGGCGGCGGTCACCGTCTTGAGCAGGTGCTGGGCGACCATGGTGTCCACCGTGGGCACGCCGGTGATATCGATGATAGCGATGTCCGACTCGGTCTGGACGATCTTTTCCAGCAGCGACTCCATCACCACCTGGGTGCGGTTGCTATCCAGCGCCCCGATCAGCGGGATGGCGAGGATGCCGTCCCACAGCTCCACCACCGGGGTGGACAGTTCCAGCATGCTTTCCTGCTGCTCGCGGATCACCGTCTCGCGGCCGCTCATGTAGCTTTCCATGCTGTACAGGCCGAGATCGTCGATCAGCCGGGTGGCGGCCCAGATCTCGGCGAGCGGGTCGTCGCACTCGTTCTGGATCAGGTTGAACAGCGGTTCCTTGAGCGAGAAGACGAAGGTCGCTGTCTGCGCGGGCGTCAGGCCCGCACGGCTCTGGTCGAAGGAGAAGCGCTCCAGCAGCGCCCGTACCGGCTGCCAATGCGGCTCGCGCAGATTGCCCAGGCCCTGGGCGGCGGCCACGGTGATCCGCCGCAGCAACTCGGCGGAATTGGCCAGAATGGTGGTTTCGTCAAGCAGGTCGATGCGCATGCCGGCGGCGCGCTGGGCGCCGATCCAGGCATCGAGCAGCGGCCGCTCATGGGTGCGCAGCAGCTCGACCAAAGCGGTACTGTACATGAAGGTTCCTAGGTGACGAGAAGACGGCTCAGGATGGGCCGACCGGGCGGAAGCGTGGGAAGAGGCAGGTGCAGACAGGGATCCGACCGCGCGATCGGATCCCCGGGGGATCACATGTCCATCTTTTCCTTGGTGATCTTGCCGGTCTTGGCGTCGGCATGGAAGTCGTACTTCATACCATCTTTCTTCATGCCTTCGCCTTCCCACTGACCGTCATCGGCTTCGATCTTGCTGATCGAGGTGTAGCCCTGCTCCATGAGCTTGGACTTAACGTCGTTCATGGGCATCCAGTCGGCACCGGGCTGGTCGGCCAGGGCCGCGGTGCTGGCCAGGACGGAACATGCAAACAGGGAAGCGAGCAGCTTGGATTTCATCGCGAGACCTCGTCGTGGTGGTATGCCTAGGGTTGGACCACCACCAGACGCGACAGATCCCCTCTGGCCCAGGCGTTAGACTGACGATTCTTCGACCAGGTGCGGCAACAGTCCGACCGGCGCCGACTTGGGCCTATCCTTGACCTTGCGCGGCGTATAGGGGCGACTGGCCAGGCGCCAGAGATCGCGCCAGCGCTCGGCAAGGGCGGTGGGCTTGTCCAGATAGAGGCGCAGGCCCAGGGAAAAGGCCTTCGCCTGCAGCCGCTCGCGCTGCTGGGCCAGGCTTTCGCCGATGGCCAGGCGGGTGTTGCTGGCGCCGAACAGGGTCGGCTCGTCCACCAACAGCTGCTGCATCACCGCCAGGTCGTGATCGTCGCCCAGGTATTCGGAAAGACGCTTGAGGCTCTTCTGGCGAGTCTTGAACTCCGCCGGCCAGGCCGCGGCAAGCAACTGGGTGTGATACCAGTGATCCTTCACCCGCTTGCGCCAGTCGTGCAGGGTATCGTCGGTGGGCTTGTCGCGTGCGGTCTTGAGCGCCTGGCGCCCGGCCTTGTAGTTGTCTTCCAGGCCACGAGCGAAGAGGGCGAAGCCCTTGCCGGCGAGTTTCCAACCGGCCACCTCCTCATGCAGGGCGGTCAGCGCCTCGAGCAACTCGGGATGGCCGCTGGCCGCGGCGATCTGCTGGTCGGCGCGCTCCTGCAGGCGCTGGCGCACGCGCTTCATGGCCGGCGAGGCGAATCTCTTGCGATCGGACTCGCCCAGCTTGTCCCAGCTTTCCACCAGGGCGGCGCTGTCCCGCAGCGAGGACAGCTCGCGCCCAAGGTCGCGCAGGCGCCGATTGCGACTGGCGAAGGCGCGCTTGCCCAGGGCGCCGTGCAGCAGCCGCAGGAGGGCGCGCAGTTCCTTGAGTCGCTTGCGCGTCTCGTGCACGCCCTTGGGGGTACCGCTGGACAGGGATGCCTCAGCCTGTACCAGACGATCCGTCACCACGCGGCGGACTTCCTCGTCAGCCGGTTGCCGCGCATCGAAACGAAAGGCCATCGAACTCTCCTTATGGGTGGACGGCAGACCCGCTCTGCGCGGGAGCCTAACGGTGGGAAGACCGCTACAACAGCGGGAGATGCCAAATTTCATTTAATCGTCATATTTCGGTCATGGACGTCGGCCCGGGCACCGCCTGCCGTCGGGTCGGTCAGAAGGGCTATAGTTGCCCGACCACCCGCGCAAGGAGATCCGGATGTTCGAAGCCGCCGAAAACGAACACCTGCTCGACGAGGCCACCTACGACGCCAAGCTGCCCAAGCTGCGCGAGGCGCTGCTGGCCGCCCAGTACGAACTCAAGACCCAAGGCCGCTTCCCGGTGATCGTGCTGATCAATGGCATCGAGGGGGCGGGCAAGGGCGAGACCGTCAAGCTGCTCAACGAGTGGATGGATCCGCGCCTGATCCGCGTCGAGACCTTTCTGCAGCCCAGCCACGAGGAACGCCAGCATCCGCCGGCGTGGCGCTACTGGCAGCGCCTGCCGGGCAAGGGGCGGATCGGCGTGTTCTTTGGCAACTGGTACAGCCAGATGCTGCACGGCCGGGTTAACAAGGAACTCAGTCGCGTCGAGCTGGATGCCGCCATCGGCCAGGCGGAACGTTTCGAGCGCATGCTCGCCGACGAAGGCGCGCTGATCCTCAAGTTCTGGTTCCACCTCTCCAAGCCCCAGCTCAAGCAGCGCCTGAAGCACCTCAAGAACGATCCCCGCCTGGGCTGGAAGCTCAGTCCGCTGGACTGGCGCCAGGCCAAGGTTTACGACCGCTTCGTCAAGGAAGGCGAGCGCGTGGTGCGGCGAACCCATCAGGACTATGCCCCCTGGCACGTGGTGCCCGGTTTCGACGAGCGCTTTCGCAGCCTGACCGTCGGCACCGTGCTGCTCAAGGCGCTGCAGCGCGCCTTGGCCAACAAGCCGCGCAAGCAGCGCAAGGCCGCCGCGGTACTGCCGCCGCCGGTCGATGGCCGCGGCGTGCTGGAGGCCATGGACCTGAGTCAGCGCCTGGACAAGGCCGATTACGAGGACCAGCTGCTCGCTGAGCAGGCCCGGCTGGCGCGGCGGCTGCGCGACAAGAAGTATCGTCGCCACGCCCTGGTGGCGGCCTTTGAGGGCAACGATGCTGCTGGCAAGGGCAGCGCCATCCGCCGTGTCACGGGTGCTCTGGATCCCCGGCAGTACCGCATCGTCCCGGTTGCCGCGCCCAGCGACGAAGAGCTGGCCCAGCCCTATCTCTGGCGCTTCTGGCGGCATATCCCGCGGCAGGGCAATTTCACCATCTTCGATCGTTCCTGGTACGGCCGGGTGCTGGTGGAGCGGGTCGAGGGGCTGACACCCGCCGCCGACTGGCAGCGTGCCTACGGCGAGATCAACGACTTCGAGGAACAGCTCCACGACGCCGGCCTCGTGCTGGCCAAGTTCTGGCTGGCAATTGACCAGGACACCCAGCTGGAGCGCTTCCGCGCCCGCGAGGAAACGCCCTTCAAGCGATTCAAGATCACCGAGGACGACTGGCGCAACCGGGACAAGTGGGATCTCTACAGCCAGGCGGTCAACGACATGGTGGTGCAGACCAGCACGGCCATCGCGCCCTGGACGCTGGTGGAGGCCAACGACAAGCGATTCGCGCGGGTGAAGGTGTTGCGGACGCTCAACGAGGCGTTGGAGCGGGCGTATGACAAGGGTTGAGTGAAGCCTGGCTTTCGGTAGAAGCGGTTGCTTAGCTCGTTATCGTGCACTGGGGACACTTCTGTTTCGCCCCGCCGGGCGACTCACTTTTTTCAATCGCTAAAAAAATAAACAAAAACGCTTGCTCATCCATTCGGCCCCGGCTTTGCCGGGGTACGCTCCCTCCATCGCCGCTCCAGGGGCCCGCCGCGAAGGGCCGTCCCCGGCCCTCGCGACTCTCGCGGCATCTATGCCGCTTGACCCCTTGCGCAACGATTGCGTTCGCCTTGCTGGAAGGGGCATTGGGGGCGCCGGTACCTTGGGTTGCCCAAAAGAAGGGACGACGTGAAGCGTGGCAACGTTGGCTAAAACATTAAATCCCAGAAACGAAAAAGCCCCACCGAAGTGGGGCCTTTCTGCAACCGGATCAGTCGTTAGACGACTTGAACCTGGTCAGCTTGCATACCCTTCTGGCCTTTGACAGCCACGAAAGTGACCTTCTGGCCTTCGCTCAGGCTCTTGAAGCCGGCGCTTTCGATGGAGCGGTAGTGCACGAACAGGTCGGCGCCGCTTTCCGGGGTGATGAAGCCGTAGCCTTTTTCATCGTTGAACCACTTGACGGTGCCATTTTCACGATTGGACATGAGTATCTCCAGGGTGTAGGGGGAACAACCACGTTAGCGAGACATTCGCTAGCGGGACTGTAATGCGAGAGTGAGACGAGCCAGGAGATGAAAATGAAGCAACATCAAGCAGGTATCGAGTAACTATTGCAGTAGCAGTGCCCACACCATACTCGCTTTCGCGAGCTTGTATAGCCCTGATTCGCATATTTGTTGACCAATGGCGCTGCTTGCGCTGCCAGAGCGTCTCACTCAGGCTACGGATTCCCCTGCTCGAAAGAGACTCCGCATGGACAAGCTGCACCGGATCAAGGGGGCCTGGCCCTACCTGATCGCCGTCTTTCTCAACGCCTTCGTCGATCTTGGCCACAAGATCGTCATCCAGAACACCGTGTTCAAGGTCTATGACGGTTCCACCCAGGTGGTGCTGACCGCCCTGGTCAACGGCATGATGCTGTTGCCCTTCATCCTGCTGTTTAGTCCCTCCGGCCATGTGGCCGATCGCTTCGCCAAGGTCCGGGTGCTGCGCCTCGGCGGCTGGGCGGCGGTGGCCATCACCCTGGGCATCACCCTGGCCTACTATGCCGGGCTGTTCGAACTGGCCTTCGCCATGACGCTCCTGCTGGCCATCCAGGCGACCTTCTACTCGCCGGCCAAGTACGGCTACATCAAGGCGCTGTTCGGCAAGCAGCGGCTGGCCGAGGGCAATGGCCTGGTGCAGGCCAATTCCATCATCGCCATTCTCGCCGGCACCGTGGTCTTCACCGCCTTCTTCCAGCTGCACCTGGGCGAGGGCCAGGCCACGCCCCATGCGATCCTGCAGGACATCGCGCCGCTGGGCTGGCTGCTGGTGCTCTGCAGCCTGGCCGAGGTAGCGCTGCTCTATCGCCTGCCGCTGCTGGAAGAGCCCAGGCCGCGCGAGCCCTTCGACTGGCATGCCTATCTGCGGCTGCAGACCGCCCGGCGCAACCTGGCGGTGATCGGCGAGAATCCGGTGATCCGCCTGTCGATCATCGGCCTGGCGGTGTTCTGGTCGGTGGGCCAGGTGCTTCTGGCGAGCTTTCCGGCCTATGCCAAGGATCATCTGGGCATCGACAACGTGCTGCTGTTGCAGGGCATCCTGGCCTGCGCCGGGATCGGCATCGCCATCGGCTCGGCGCTGGCCAGTCGGGCCTCGCGTGGGCGCATCGAGACCGGGCTGATCCCGGTGGGCGCCCTGGGCATCGCCCTCGGCCTGTGGTGGCTGCCGGCGCCCAGTTCGGCCTGGGTGCATGCGCTCAACTTCATCTTCATCGGCCTGATGGGCGGGCTGTTCATCGTCCCGCTCAACGCCCTGATCCAGTTCCATGCCCGCGAGGACCAGCTCGGTACGGTGCTGGCGGCCAACAACTGGGTGCAGAACGTCGCCATGCTGAGCTTTCTGGTGCTCACCGCGGTGATCGCCCTGCTTGGTCTGGACAGTCGCTGGCTGCTGCTGCTGATCGCCGCCGTGGCGCTGATCGGCGGCGCCTACACGGTGTGGAAGCTGCCCCAGAGTCTGGTGCGTTTCCTGCTCGGCCTGATGGTCACCCGGCACTACCGCATCCAGGTGCAGGGCCTGCAGAACCTGCCGGCCCAGGGCGGGGTGCTGCTGCTGGGCAATCACATCAGCTGGGTCGACTGGGCCATGGTGCAGATCGCCAGTCCGCGCCCGGTACGCTTCGTGATGCTGCGCGCCATCTACGAGCGCTGGTACCTGAAGCCCTTCCTCAAGGCCATGGGCTGCCTGCCCATCGCCCAGGGCACCGGCGCCGGCGCGGCGCTGGAGCAGGTGGCCGGGCTGCTGAGCGCCGGCGAGGTGGTCTGCCTGTTTCCGGAAGGGGCGATCAGCCGCACCGGTCAGCTCGGCGAATTCCGCCGCGGCTATGAAAAGGCCTGCGAGCGGGTCGGTCCCGAGGTGCAGATCGTGCCCTTCTACCTGCGCGGCCTCTGGGGCAGCCAGTTCTCGCGCTCTTCCAGCAAGCTCAAGGAGCTGCGAGACAGCCCGCTGCACCGCGAGGTGGTGGTGGCCTTCGGCAAGGCGTTGCCCAAGGACACTCCGGCCGATGTGCTCAAGCGGCGGATCTTCGAGTTGTCGATCCGCTCCTGGGAGCGCTACATGCAGGGCCTGCCGTCGCTGGCCGATGCCTGGGTCGCCAGCGTCAAGCGCCGGCCCAATGGCCTGGCGCTGATCGACGACCTGGGCGCTCCGCTCAAGGCCGCCCAGGCGCTCACCGGCGCCGCCTGCCTGGCGCGGCGGATGCGCAAGCGGCCCGAGGCCAATCTCGGCCTGCTGCTGCCCACCAGCAGCGGCGGCATGCTGGCCAACATGGCGGTGCTGCTGGCTGGCAAGACTCTGGTCAATCTCAACTACACGGCCACGCCCGAGGCGCTGGCATCCGGCCTGGACCAGGCCGGTATCCGTACCGTCTACACCTCGACGCGCTTCCTCGACCGCCTGCGCAAGCGCGGTCTGCCGGTGGACGAGCTGCTGGCCGGACGCGAGGTGGTGGATCTGGAGGAGTTGCGCGCCGGCATCGGCAAGGCCGAGCTACTGGCCAACTGGCTGGCAGTCTGGCTGTTGCCCACCGCCATGCTGCAGGTGCTGGTGAGTCGCGCCCACGATCCCGAGGCCACCGCCGCGATCCTCTTCTCCAGTGGCAGCGAGGGTACGCCCAAGGGGGTGATGCTCAGCCACAGCAACCTCATGGCCAATCTCAAGCAGACCTCGGACGTGCTCAACACCCAGGACGACGACGTCTTCATGGCCTCGCTGCCGCTGTTCCACGCCTTCGGCCTCACCGTGACCCAGTTCCTGCCGCTGATCGAGGGGGTGCCGGTGGTCTGCCAGGCCGATCCCACCGACGTGGCCGGCATCGCCAAGGCGGTGGCGACCCATCGCGCCACGGTGCTCTGCGGCACCTCGACCTTCCTGCGGCTGTTCGTGCGCAACACCAAGGTGCATCCGCTGATGCTGGAGAGTCTGCGCATCGTGGTGGCCGGTGCCGAGCGCCTGGATCCGGCGGTGCGCGAGGCCTTCAAGCTCAAGTTCAACCAGGACATCTACGAGGGCTACGGCGCCACCGAGACCGCGCCGGTGGCCTCGGTCAACCTGCCCGATGCCCTGGACATGAGCTACCTGCAGGTGCAGCGCGGCGGCAAGCTCGGCACCGTGGGCATGCCGCTGCCGGGGACCGGCTTCAAGATCGTCGACCCCCAGACCTTTGCCGAATTGCCCACCGGCGAGGCCGGCATGGTGCTGATCGGCGGGCCGCAACTGATGCAGGGCTACCTGAACGATCCCGAGCGCACCGCCAAGGCGATCCGCGAGATCGACGGCGAGCGCTGGTACGTGACCGGCGACCAGGGTCGGCTGGACGAGGACGGCTTTCTCACCATCGTCGACCGCTATTCGCGCTTCGCCAAGATCGGCGGCGAGATGGTCAGCCTGGGCGCCGTGGAGCAGGCCCTGGCCAAGGCGGTGTCCGATCCGGAGATCGAGCTGCAGGCGGTCAATCTGCCGGATGCCAGGAAGGGCGAGCGCATCGTGGTGCTGCATACCGGCACCCTGGACGGCGCCGCAGTGGAAAAGACCCTGCTGGCCCAGGGGGTGAGCGGACTGCTGCTGCCTTCGGCCTGGCTGGCGGTGGACAGCCTGCCGAAACTGGGGACCGGCAAGGCCGACGTGGCCGGCGCGAAACGGCTGGCGCAGACGCGCTTGAGCGAGGCGGGGGAGGCCTAGGCGATAAAACATTCATCCGGCGCCAGCGAACCCTAAAGCCTGGCGCCGTTTGGCCGATCATGAGGGGGCTAATCATTTTTTCGAGGTCTTGCCGGTGAAGCTACGCTCCCTCAACATCGCCCCGCGGGCCCTGGTTGCCTTTGGTTTCTTCGCCCTGCTGGTGATCGGCCTCGGGCTGTTTTCCTTGGGCCAGAATCGCGTCATCAAGGAGGGCGAGGAGCAGATCGTCGGCAATGTCATCCCCAGCGTCCAGACCATCGGCGAGATCCGTGCCGATCTGCTGAGTCTGCGCATGCACAACCAGGGGCTGATGCTGGCCAGCTCCAATGCCGAGACCCAGGCGGTGCACAAGGCCATCGAGGCGGCCAAGGCCAGCCTGGAACAGCATGTGCGCCAGTTCGACGCCCTGTTGCTCACCGACACCGGGCGGGAGGTCTACACCCGGATGACCGGCCAGCTGGCCACCTACCTGAACAACCAGAATCGCTATCTCAAGGCGCTGGACGACCAGAACGACGCCGAGCTGCTCAAGCTGGCCGGGCAGGACGGCGAGATGGCCCACAGTGGCAATGCCCTGAGCGCTACCGTCAACGAACTCGCCGGGGTGGTCGACGGCAAGGTCACGCGGCTGGCCGCTGCCTCCATGGCCAGCTACCACAACGCCATCGCCATCACCGTGGCGGTGATGGTGGCGGCCCTGGCCAGTACCCTGCTGCTGGCCTGGCGCTTTACCCGCAGCCTCACCGGGCCGCTGGAAAAGGCCCTGGCGGTGGCCGAGCGCATCGCCGCCAACGACCTCAGCCGGACCGTCGAGCCGGACGGGCGCGACGAACCCGGCCGGTTGCTGGCGGCCATGGCGCGGATGCAGGACAACCTACGCGGCACCCTGGAGCGGCTGACCCTGTCGTCCACCACCCTGGCATCCACCTCCGAAGAGCTGTCGACGGTCACCGATACCGGGCTGCGCGGCATTCAGCGGCAGAACGACGAACTAGCCCAGGCGGCCACCGCTGTCAACCAGATGACCGCCGCGGTGGAGGAGGTCGCGCGCAACGCCGCCGCCGCCAGCGCCGCCGCCCAGGATTCGCGCACCTCGGCCGACCTCGGTCAGCGCCGGGTCAAGGAGACCCTCACCACCATCCACGCCCTGCACGGCGCCGTGACCTCCAGCAGTGGCGAGATCGACGGCCTGGCCGCCCAGGTGCAACGCATCAGCGGGGTGCTCGACGTCATCCGCGGCATCGCCGAGCAGACCAATCTGCTGGCGCTCAACGCCGCCATCGAAGCCGCGCGTGCCGGTGAGGCGGGTCGCGGCTTTGCCGTGGTGGCCGACGAGGTGCGCGCCCTGGCGGCCCGTACCCAGCAGTCCACCGGCGAGATCGAAGACATGATCGGCGCCATTCAGGGCGGCGCCGGCAAGGCGGTGGACGCCATGGCCACCAGCAATCAGCAGGCTGGTGTCTGCCTGGAGGTGGCCGCGGCCGCCGGCGAGGCCCTGGCCGAGATCGGTCGCCACATCGGGCAGATCACCGAGCGCAACCTGAGCATCTCCGCCGCCACTGAGGAGCAGGCCCAGGTGGCCCGCGAGGTGGATCGCAACCTCACCAGCATTCGCGACCTGTCCACCCAGAACGCCGCCGGGGCCGGGCAGACCGCGGCCGCCAGCACCGACCTGGCGCGCCTGGCCGGTGACCTGAGCGGTGCGGTGCGGCAATTCCGGCTCTGAACCCGGAATCCTTCAGCGGGCGATGGCCTCCAGCGCCCGGTTGCGGGTGCGCGGGCCGAACAGGCCGATGGTCAGCACCACGATCAGCATGCTGGCGACGATGAAGGCGAGCACCCCCGGGGTGCCCAGGCGCTCCAGCAGGGTGCCGATCAGCAGGCTGCTGAACACCGTGGACAGCCGACTGAAGGAATAGCAGAAGCCCACCGCCCGGGCGCGGATGGCGGTGGGAAACAGCTCGGCCTGGTAGGAGTGGAAGGCGAAGGTCAGCCAGGCGTTGCAGAAGGTGATGCCGATGCCACAGAGGATCAGACCGAGGGCACCCTGCTGCAGGGCGAACAGGCTGCCGAAGCCCACCGTCCCCAGGGCGGAGCCGACGATCTGCCACTTGTTCTCGAAGCGATTGGCGATGCGCACGAATAGCAGCGGCCCTAGCGGATAGGCGAGGGTGATGACGAAGGCATAGCCCAGGCTGTGGGTCAGGTTCACGCCCTGGCCGGAGAGCAGCGCCGGCAGCCAGTTGCCGAAGCCGAAGAAGCCGATGGCCTGGAACAGGTTGAAGACGATCAGCATGATCACCCGGCGCCGATAGGGTGGTTGCCACAGCGCCGCGAAGCGCGCGCTTACCGCAGGTTCTTCCACCACTGCCGCTGGCGGCGGCAGCGGCTGGCCGCAGTCGGCCTGGCAGGCGGCTTCCAGGCGCTCCACGCCCTGTTCGGCTTCGTCCAGCCGGCCCTGCTGGGCCAGCCAGCGCGGTGATTCGGGCAGGCGCTGGCGCAGCCACCAGATGAACAGGGCGAAGACGGCACTGGACAGCACCACCCAGCGCCAGCCGGAGATCCCCAGCGGCGCCTGGGGCACCAGCCACCAGGACAGCAACGCCACCGCCGGCACCGAGAGGAACTGGAGGGCGAAGGCGAAGGCGAACGCCGAGGTGCGCATGGCCTTGGGCACCAGTTCCGACAGATAGGCGTCGATGGTCACCAGCTCCAGGCCCAGGCCGATGCCCACCACGAAGCGCAGGACGATCAGCCCCAGGGCGGTGGTCTGCAGGCCCATGGCCAGGGTCGCCAGGGTGTAGCCGACCAGCGCCCAGGTAAAGATCGCCCGGCGGCCGAAGCGGTCGGCGATGGGGCTGAGCAGGCTGGCGCCGACGAACAGGCCGAGAAAGGTGGCCGCGGCGAAGGCGGCCTGGTCGGAGACGCCGAACACCCCGGCCGCGCCGGTCTGGAAGACGCCATCGCGCAACAGACCGGGGCTGATGTAGGCGGTCTGGAACAGGTCGTAGAGTTCGAAGAAGCCGCCGATGGACAGCAGCGCCACCAGGCGCCACAGGCTGCGGGTGGCTGGCAGGCGATCGAGACGCGCCGACAGGGCGGCGGCGCGCTGGGAGGGGGGCAGGGCAGTGGCCGAAGCCGAAGACGCAGAGGTCATGGGACGCTATCCAGAGAACAGTCGTCCTACAGCTTACGGAT
The DNA here is from genome assembly GCF_039908605.1 of Pseudomonas aestiva. Taxonomy (NCBI): domain Bacteria; kingdom Pseudomonadati; phylum Pseudomonadota; class Gammaproteobacteria; order Pseudomonadales; family Pseudomonadaceae; genus Pseudomonas; species Pseudomonas aestiva. The sequence goes on from NZ_CP150916.1 coordinate 65,855, forward strand.
CAGCCCGTGCCGAATGTTGCCAAAGATTTCCAAATGTAACGTACGGTTTGGCAGGAAATCGCGTTTTCGAGCCGGTTTCTGGCAGCGCGTTGCGTCGATCAGGGAACCAGAGCCAGAGCGGTGCGCAGATCGACCACCAAGACGTCCAGATAACCACCCTGTAGCGCGCCGCGAATGGCGTTGACCTTGCGCAGGCCGCCGGCCAGACCCACCACGCGGTCGATCTTCAGCAGTTGCGGCAGATCCACCGCGACCACCGTCTCTTCGCTGTCGTCCAGCACCGGCCGGCCCTGGGCATCGAAGTACCTCAGGCAGATGTCGCCCACCGCGCCGCGGGCTGCGAGCACCTCCAGCATGGCCTCGCCATGGTAGTTGCCGCTGTTGCGCAGCAGCTGCGACGGCTCCAGTTCGCCGATGCCGACCAGCGCCACGGTGAGCCGGGCGAAGCGTTCGGTGACCTCGCGCACCTCGTCCAGCTGCAGGATGCGCTGGCGACTTTCCGGTGACTGCTCGATGCTCTGGGACGGCAGCAGATAGGCCGGGCAACCCAGCAGGTTGGCCAGTTGCTGGGTCAGCAGGGTGGCCTCGAAGGCGCCCTTGTTGCCGACCCCGCCGAGCAGCTGCACCACCTCGGTCGCGCCCTGGCGACTGCTGCCCCGGTGCATGTGGCCGACCATGGCGCGGATGGTGGAGCTCCAGGAGGAGATGCCGATGTGGTCCTTCTCGGTGACGCTGGTTTCCAGGTAGTGGGCGGCCGCCGAGCCGATGGCCTGCTTGATGGCCTCTTCGTCGTCGCCGGTGGGCTCCACCACGATGGCCTGGCGGATGCCGTAGCGCTGCTGCAGCTGACGCTCCAGTTCCAGATGGAAGTTGCGCGGGCGCTGCACCGAGATGCGCACGATGCCTACCTTGAGCGCTCGGCTTAGGGCGCGGCTGACGAAGGATTGCGACAGGTCGAGCTGTTCGGAGATCTGCGACTGCTTGAGTCCCTCTTCGTAGTAGAGGGAGGCAATCTTGGTCAGCAGGCGTTGTTCTTCGAGGTTACTCATCCAGATTCCCGGTACCAGCGGATACGCCGTGCTCGCGGCCGCCAGCCCGGACCGGGAAGTCCCCTGGCCGCGACGAACCACCGAAAAGCAGGCACGTACCTGTTAGAAAGGCGCATTTTCCAGCTATTTTCCCTCAGCCTCCCGCCGGACGCCAAGGCTTTTGCGGCCGGGCGTTCCTGCCCGAGGCTGCTCGTCAGCGCGCGAGCTAGCGTCAGGCAAGGCGAAAAGCCCTGAGGAAGCGGAGTTTACGAGTGGTAAATGAACATTCCGAAGGGCTTTCAACGCCGTTTGGCCGACGCGTAGCCGCCTATGAGCAGCTTCTCAGGACATGATCAGGCCACCGTCCACATTGATCGCCTGGCCGGTGATGTAGCCGGCGTCCGCCGAGGCGAGGAAGGCCACCAGGCCGGCCACGTCGGCGGGGGTGCCGGCGCGCTTCATGGGAATGTTGCCGACCCACTCGGTCATCAGTTCGCCCTGGCCATAGCGCTTTTCCGGGGTGGAAAGGATCTCGCCCCAGACCCGGTCGTTGTAGTCCCACATCTCGCTTTCGATGATGCCCGGGCAGAAGGCATTGACCGTGATGCCATGGCGCGCCAGTTCATGGGCCAGACTCTGGGTGATGCCGATGACGCCCATCTTGCTCGCCGCATAGTGCGGCGTGTAGATGAAGCCCTGGCGACCCTGGCCGGAGCTGGTGTTGATCAGGCGTCCGCCACGCCCGGCCGCGACCATGCGCCTGGCTGCCTCGCGGCAGCACAGCCAGACGCCGGTGGTGTTGACCTGCAGGATGCGATCGAAGTCTTCGCGCGGCATGCGGTCGAAGGCGTCGATGGTGATGATCCCGGCGTTCTGCACCGAGACGTCGATGCGACCGAAGCGGGCCTCGGCCTGGGCATAGAGGTCGGCCACCGCCGCCTCGTCGGTGATGTCCACCACCAGCGGCAGCACCTCGGCACCGGTCTCGGCGGCCAGCCGCGCGGCGGTGTCGTGCACCCGCTCGGCGTTGGAGACCAGCACCAGGTTGGCGCCCTCACGACCGAAGCGCTCGGCGATACCCTCACCGATGCCGCGGCAACCGCCGGTGATGACCACGGTTTGACCTGCGAAGCGACGTTCCACGTGAAACCTCCTAGAGCGGTTGGCGATCAGGCACGCGTGATCGCCAGCGGGTTGTTACCAGCAGACGAAACCACCATCGACGATCAGATCGACGCCGGTGCAGAAGGATGCCGCCGGGCTGCAGAGGAAGATCGCCGGACCGACCATTTCCTCCACCTCGGCCATGCGGCCCAGCGGGGTGGTCTGCTCGAAGATCCTGACCTGGTCGGCCACCTCGGGACGGGTGTTCATCGGCGTGGCGGTGTAGCCGGGGCTGATGCAGTTGACCCGGATGCCGCGCTCGGCCCACTCCATCGCCAGGCTCTTGGTCAGGTGGATGACGCCGGCCTTGGAGGTGTTGTAGTGGGCCTGCAGCAGGCCGCGGTTGACGATGCTGCCGGACATGGAGGCGATGTTGACGATGGCTCCCTTGCCGCGCGGCAGCATCACCCGCGCCTGGGCCTGGCAGCTGAGCATCACCCCGGTGAGGTTGATGTCGAGCATGCGCTGCCAGCGCTCCAATTCCAGTTCCTCGGCCGGCTGGGCGTTGGCGATGCCGGCGCTGTTGACGGCGAGACTCAGCGGGCCGAGTTCGGCTTCGGTACGGGCCACGGCGGCCTCGAGATCGGCAGCGCTGGTCACCGAGCCTTCCAGGGCCAGGGCACGGCGGCCGTGGGCCTGGATACGCTCGACGGTACCGGCCAGGTCGCGACTGCCCGGCAGGTCGAAGCAGGCCACCTGGGCCCCGGCCTCGGCGAGACCGATGGCGATGGCCTGGCCGATGCCGCTGCCGGCACCGGTGACGAAGGCGGTCTGGCCGCCGAGATCGAAGAGACGCATGGGAAAACTCCTAGTCAGGCAGTAGCCAATTCCATCACGGCCACCGGGGTGGCCTGTTCACGTTCGAGAATGCCCATCTGCTGGCCACGGCTCATCACCATGACCCGGTGCGACAGGCCGAGGACCTCGTCGAGGTCCGAGCTGACCACGATCACCGCCATGCCGGTGGCCGCCAGTTCGGCGATCACTTGGTAGATGGCGGCGCGGGCGCCGACGTCGATGCCGCGGGTGGGCTCGTCGAGGATGAAGACCTTGGGATTGCGCGCCAGCCACTTGGCGATGATCACCTTCTGCTGGTTGCCACCCGAGAGGGCGGCGATGGCCTGCTCCGGCTGGCCCTTCACGCCGAGCCGCGCCACCGCCTTGCGGGCGAAGGCGCGCAGCTTGCCGGGCGACACCCAGCCACCGGCGGCGAGCAGATCGGTGTTGCCATAGATGAGGTTTTCCTCGATGGCGTGGTCGACCACCACGCCCTGCTGCTTGCGATCCTCGGGCACCAGCACGATGCCGGCCTGGATGGCTTCGCACGGGCTGGCGAAGCGGCAGGTCCGGCCTTCCAGCACCAGGGTGCCGGTGACCTGCTCGGCCGCGCCGGCGATGGCGCGGACCAGTTCGGTACGGCCGGCGCCGACCACCCCGGCCACGCCGAACACCTCGCCGGCGCGCACCGCGAAATCGATGTGCTTGAGCGGCATCTCGCGGCAGCTGAGATCCTTGACCCGCAGCACTTCCTGCGTACCGGGCGCGGCCATGGCCGGGAAGATGCGTTCCACGCTGCGCCCGACCATCTCTTCCACCAGTTGCCGCACCGGCACCTGGGCGGTGGCGTGCAGGGCGATCTGGCGGCCGTCGCGCAAGACCAGCACCCGGTCGGCGATGCGCGCGATCTCTTCCAGGCGATGGCTGATATAGATGAAGGACACGCCCTCGGCCTTGAGCCGCTCGACCTGGGCGAACAGCAACTCGGTTTCTTCGCCACCTAGGGCCGCGGTGGGCTCGTCGAGGATCAGCAGGCGTGCCTTGAGGGTCAGCGCCTTGGCGATCTCCACCAGTTGCTGGGCAGCCACGCTGAGGCCGGCCACGGTGCGTGTGGCGGGTACCTTCAGGCCCAGGCGATCCAGCTGGCGCTGGGCCTCGGTTGCCATGAAGGCGCGATCGATCCGCCCGCCGCGCATGGGCAGGCGGCCGACGAACATGTTTTCAGCGATGGTCAGCTCCGGCAGCAGGCGGATCTCCTGGTGGATCAGGCCGATGCCGGCGGCCAGCGCGGCGCCGGGGGAATCCGGGACGTAGTCGCGACCCAGCCAGGTCATGCGCCCACCGGCCTCGGGGGGTACCAGGCCGGCGATGATCGACGACAGCGTGGACTTGCCGGCGCCGTTCTCGCCGAGCAGGGCCAGGACCTCGCCCGGCTGGATGTCGACGTCCACCCCGGCCAGCACCTCGATGCCGGCGTATTTCTTGCCGATGTTTCTCAGGCTGAGAGCGGCGGGCTGTTCCAGGGGCATGACGGCGGACATGGGGCCTCCGAAGGGGGAGCAGAAGCTGTGCCTCCCTCTGGAGGCACCTGGATAAGGGCGGGAGGCGGCGGCCGTTACCCGCCGCTGGCCAGACGATCCGTTACGGATGGTTCTCGATGAAGGGGGCGACGTTATCCTTGGTGGTCAGGATCGCTTCCTGCAGCTGCTCCTTGGGTACCTGCTTGCCTTCCTTGAGCGCCACCGCCGATTCCAGGGCCATGCGCCCCATCTTGCGGGTCTGCTGGGTCATGGTGGCGGACAGGGTGCCGGCGGCCACCGCCTTGAGGCCGGCCACGTCGCCGTCGAAGCCGACGATGGTCACCGGATGGTCGAGGTTGGCGACCTTGACCGCCTGGGCGGCACCCAGGGCCATGGCGTCGGCCCGGCCGAAGAAGACGCTGATGTTGGGATCGCGCTGGAGCATGTCCTGGGCCACGGCGAAGCCCTTGTCCTGGGCCCACTCGGCGGGCTGCTGGGCGACCACCTTCAGCTCGGGAAACTTGGCCAGGCCTTCGGCAAAGCCCTTGGCGCGATCGTTTTCCGGCGTGGTGCCGATCTGGCCCTGGAGGATGGCGACGCGGCCCTTGCCGTTGGTGACCTTGCCGACGTATTCGGCCAGGGTGCGGGCGGCGGCGACGCTGTCGCTGGCGATGAAGGTGTCACCCGGGGCGTCGGGGGCGTTGCGGTCCACCGCCACCACCGGGATGCCGGCGGCCTTGGCCGCCTTGACCGGGACACCGGCGGCGGTGGCGCCGGCCGGGATGTAGATCAGGGCGTCGACCTGGCGGGTGATCAGGTCCTGGATCTGGTTGACCTGGGTCGCCGAGTTGCCTTGGGCGTCCACGGTGATCACCTTGATGCCCTTGGCCTTGCCTTCGGCCTCGACGGCCTGCTTGATCTGATTGAAGAAGTCGGCCTGCAGGTTGGCCACGGCCAGGCCCACGGTGAGTTCCTTGGCCTGGGCATTGAGGGCGCCGGTGCAGGTGATGGCGGCGAACAGGGTACTGAGCAACAGCTTCTTGGGGGTCAGCATGGATGGCACTCCGTTGTTATTGTTGTACTGCGGTGACGAGACGAAGCAGATCTGACCTAGCGCTGCCCGTTACGGCGGCGCAGGGTGTCCAGGGTGACGGCCAGGGCGATGACGATGCCGATGACCACCTGCTGCACGAAGGGCGAGACCCCCAGCAGATTCAGGCCGTTGCGCAGCACGCCGATGATCAGCACCCCGACCAGGGTGCCACCGACGCTGCCGACACCGCCGCTGAGGCTGGCGCCGCCGATCACCACCGCGGCGATGGCATCCAGCTCCATGGACAGGCCGGCGCTGGGCTGGGACGAATCCAGGCGCGCCGCCATGGCCACCGCGGCCAGGCCCGCCAGGGCGCCGCTCAGGGCATAGATCCAGATGGTGATGGTGCGCACCTTGATGCCCGACAACCGCGCCACCTCGGCGCTGCCGCCCATGGCATAGAGGTTGCGACCACCGGCGCGAAAGCGCAGGAACACCCAGGCCACCAGCAGCATCAGCAGGAACAGCCCGACGGTGACCGAGAGGAAGCCGAAGTGCCGCACCGTGGCCAGGTTGGTGAACCAGTCCGGGAAGCCGACGATCTGGCGACCGTCGGTGAGGATGTTGGCCAGGCCGCGGGCCACCGACATCATGGTCAGGGTGGCGATGAACGCCGGCAGCCGGGCCCTGGCGATGAGCAGCCCCGAAACCAGGCCGCAGACCAGGCCACCGAGGATGGCGGCGGGAATCGCCAAGCCCAGCGACCAGCCGATGTCCTGGTAGAGCCAGCCCAGCAGCATCATGGAGAAGGCCAGCACCGAGCCCACCGACAGATCGATGCCGCCGATGACGATGACCAGGGTCATGCCGATGGCCAGGATGCCGAGCACGGTCACCTGGTCGAGGATGTTGAGGGCGTTGCGCACGGAGAAGAAGTACTCCGAGGCAAAGGAGAACACGGCGATCAGCAGCGCCAGCCCGATCAGCGGGCCGCCGACGTTGCGCGGCAGGCGCAGTGCCAGGCGAGCGAGGGGCTTGGCGGGTGGCGAGGCGGTCGGGGCTTTGGCGTCCACGCACTTCTCCTAGGGGTTATTGTTCTTGTGTCCGGCTCGCCTGAATATTTATGCGTGCCTGATTTTTAATTCAGACTCCGCCTGTTGCGAATGGAAGTCAAGCGCCTTTTCATCGCTGCATGCCGAACGCGATGGCTTCGGCAATCCCGCATCCCGCCCCGCATTCTATCCGCTCGCCAGATCGCCAACGGCCTTTCCTGGCTATTGACGGCCCTGCGGATTGGGGTCTAAATGATAAATATATTTTCAGTGACGAATAAATATTCATAAGACGCCCACTGAAACCTCGGCAGGCGTCTGCTCCATCGCAGCTTCGGATACCCGAGGGGGTCGCCTGATGAATCCGTTCCAGTACGACGTCGCGCAGATTCGCGAAAAGGCCCGGCTGATCCGCCGGCGCGTCATCCAGCTCAATGCCGGCTCGCCTGCCGGCGGCCATACCGGGGCGGATCTGTCGGAGACCGACATCCTCGCCACCCTCTATTTCCGCCTGCTCGACGTCGCTCCGGAACGCCTCGCCGATCCCCAGCGCGACATCTACATCCAGAGCAAGGGCCATGGCGTCGGCGGCCTCTACTGCTGCCTGGCCGAGGCCGGCTACTTCCCGCCGGAATGGCTCGACACCTACCAGCATTTCGACTCCCACCTGCCGGGTCATCCGGTGCGGCAGAAGACCCCTGGCATCGAGCTCAACACCGGCGCCCTCGGCCACGGCCTGCCGGTCGCCACCGGGATCGCCTTGGCCGCCCAACGCGATGGCAGTCCGCGCCGCGTCTATGTGCTGACCGGTGACGGCGAACTGGGCGAGGGCTCCAACTGGGAGTCGGCGCTGACCGCCGCCAAGTACCGGCTGGACAACCTCACGGTGATCGTCGACCACAACCGCCTGCAACTGGCCGGTCCCACCGCCGAGATCCTGCCGCTGGAGCCCCTGGCCGAGAAGTGGCGCGCCTTCGGCTTCCATGTGGTCGAGTGCGATGGCAACGACGTGGCCCAGCTGGTGGAGACCCTGGAAGCGCTGCGCGAACACCGCGGCCAGCCCCAGGTGCTGATCGCCAATACCGTCAAAGGCAAGGGGGTTTCCTTCATCGAAGGCAAACCCGAATGGCACCACCGGGTGCCCAAGGGCGACGAGATCGCCGCTGCACTGGAGGAACTCGACCATGGCCACTGATACCCAGATCCCGGGCGAAGCCCATCTCGCCAGCGTCATGGTCGAGGCCTTCATCGCCGCGGTGGACGCCGGCGTCGACCTGGTGCCGGTGGTCAGCGACTCCACCTCCACGGCCAAGATCGGCCCCTTCGTCAAACGCTTCCCGGAGCGCCTGGTCAACGTCGGCATCGCCGAACAGACCCTGGTCGGGGTGGCCGCCGGCCTGGGCCTCGCCGGCAAGGTGGCGGTGACCTGCAACGCCGCGCCCTTTCTGATCTCCCGCGCCAACGAACAGGTCAAGGTGGACGTCTGCTACAACAGGTCCAACGTCAAGATGTTCGGGCTCAACGCCGGGGCCAGCTATGGTCCCCTGGCCAGTACCCACCACAGCCTCGACGACATCGCCGTGATGCGCGGCTTCGGCAACGTGGAGATCTATGCGCCGGCCGATGGCCGCGAGTGCCGGCAGATCGTCGAGCACGCCCTGGCCCATGACGGTCCGGTCTATATCCGCCTGGACGGCAAGGCGCTGCCCGATCTGCATGAGTCCGACTACCGCTTCGTCCCTGGCCAGGTCGACGTGCTGCGCCAGGGTCACGACGTCAGCCTGGTGGCCCTGGGTTCGGTGGTCCATGAGGCGGTGGAGGCCGCGCGGTCGCTGGCCGAGCAGGGCATCAGCGCCCAGGTGATCAATCTGTCGTCGATCCGTCCGCTGCAGCGCGAGGCGCTGCTGGAAGCCCTCTGCGCCGCTCGCGGCGGAGTGGTCACGGTAGAAGAGCACAACGTCAACGGCGGGGTGGGCAGCCTGGTCGCCGAGGTCATGGCCGAAGCCGCGCTGAGCGTGCCGCTGATCCGCCTGGGCATCGCCGATGGCGAGTATGCCGCCGCCGGTGGCCGCGGCCCGACCCGTGCCAAGCATGGTATCGATTCCGCCGGTATCGTTGCCGCGGTGCAGCGCCTGCGCTGAGGCTCAGGCGTCTGCCACGACAAGAACAACAGGAGCTGCCATGGCCGCCGAACCGCTGATCCTCGCCCTCGACGAGGGCACCACCAATGCCAAGGCGATCCTGGTGGATCGCGCCGGTCGGGTCGTGGCCCGCGGTTCTCGACCGCTCACCGTCCAGCATCCGCAGGCGGGCTATGCCGAGCAGGATCCCCTGGCCATCTGGCAGGCCCTGCAGGGCGCCATCGGCGATTGCCTGGCCCAGACGGATGCCCCCCTGGCAGCCATCGCCATCAGCAACCAGCGCGAATCCGCCCTGGCCTGGGAGCGCACCAGCGGCCAGTTGCTCGGTCCGCTGGTGAGCTGGCAGTGCAAGAGATCCCAGCCGCAGTGCGAAGCCTTGCACGCCGCCGGTCACGGCGAGTTGATCCTGCAGCGCAGTGGCCTGGCGCTGGACCCGATGTTTTCCGCCGGCAAGTGGCGCTGGCTGCTCGATCAGATTCCGGACGGCACGGCCCGCGCCGCCGCCGGCGAGATCTGCCTGGGCACCGTGGACAGCTGGCTGCTCTGGCAACTCAGCGGTGGCACGAGCTTTCTCATCGACGCGGCCAATGCGGCCCGTACCCAGTTGCTCGACCTGCGCGGTGGTGACTGGGATCCGCAGCTGCTGGGTCTGTTCGGTATTCCCCGGGCGGCGCTGCCGGAGATCCGCTCCAGTGCCGGCTGCTTCGGCGAGACCCGTGCCCAGGGCCCGCTACCGGCCGGACTGCCGATCCTGGCGATGATCGGCGATTCCCATGCGGCGCTGTTCGGCCAGGGCGGTTTCGTCCCGGGCAAGGTCAAGGCCACCCTGGGTACCGGCTCCTCGCTGATGACACCCATCGCCGAACCCGTGGTCTCCGCCCATGGCCTGGCCACCACCCTGGCCTGGCGCCTGGGCGAGACCCCGACCTTTGCCCTGGAAGGCAACATTGTCCACACCGGCGCTGCCGTGGGCTGGACGGCGCGGCTGCTGGGCGGCGCCGGAGAGCTGGAGGCCCTGGCCGCCGAAGCTGCGGCGCTGCCGGACAACGGCGGCGTCTACTTCGTCCCAGCGTTGGGTGGCCTCGGTGCGCCGCACTGGCGGGCCGAGGCGCGCGGACTGTTCTGCGGCCTGGCGGAGAATTGCAGGCGGGCGCACCTGATGCGCGCGGCCCTGGAAGCCATCGCCTACCAGATTCGCGACGTCTTCGATGCCATGCAGCAGGACAGTCCAACGCCCCTGGACGAACTCTGGGTGGATGGCGGCGCCACGCGCAACGAATGGCTGCTGCAATTCCAGGCCGATCTCCTGCAGCGCCCGGTGATCTGCAGCCTGTCGCCGGAGGTCTCGGCGCTGGGCGCCGCCCACCTGGCCGGCCACGCCCTGGGCTGGTGGCAGGACGCCGCGGCCCTGGCCGATCTCGAACGGCCCCGCCGCCGTTACGAACCCCGCGCCAATGCCGTACCCGAACTCTATGCCGGCTGGCGCCAGGCGCTGGAGCGGACGCTGCTGTAGCGCCCCTAGGTTGGGTTGAGACGGCGCCATCGCCGCAGCCCAGCAACGCGGATTCGATCTAGGCACCGTTGGGCTGCGCTGCGCTCAACCCAACCTACGGCGGCTCTCCCGAAAGGAGAGAGGCCAGCCCGGTAGCGTGGAAAACGGCGCAGCCTTTTCCACTGTGACGTCGTGATGGGGTGTTGCCCTCACCCCAACCCTCTCCCCGAGGGACAGGGGGCTGTCCGAGCGGGCGTTCGTTTTCATCCGTCCTGGCAGGATCGGGCCGACTGGCGCGACCCTACTCGTGGGCGGAGGCCGACCTGGCTCAGGTCGGCAGGGTCATGAAGATCTGGGTGCCCTGACCGGGGCGGGAGACCACGCCGATGCGCCCCCCGTGCTGGCGGATGATTTCCTTGCACAGGGCCAGGCCCAGGCCGGCGCCGCCTTTCTGGCTGCCGATCTGCACGAAGGGCTCGAACACCCGGCCCTGCTGGGCGTAGGCGATGCCCTCGCCATTGTCCTGCACCGCCATCAGCAGCTGCTCGTTCTGGCGCATGGCCTGGATGACGATACGGCCGCCCGCCGGGGTATGGCGCAGGGCATTGCTCAGCAGGTTGTCGAACACCCGGCCCAGTTGCTTGGGATCCAGGCTGACGCGTGGCAGCGGCGTGTGCAGCAACTCGACGGCCAGCTCGACATCGCGCTCGCGGGCCTCGTCGGCGTGGCGGGCGCGGGCCGCTTCCAGCAGGTCGCCGATCTCGCTCGGCAATTTTTCCGGACGCTGCAGACCGCTCTGGTGACGGGAATAGTCCAGCAGGTCGTTGATCAGCTGCACCAGGCGATGGGTTTCCTCGTCCACCGTCTGCAGCAGAAAGGCCTCGCGGGATTCCGGCGCCACCTTGAGGCGTTCGCGCAACAGACCGAAGGCCATGTGCATGCCGGTGACCGGGGTGCGCAATTCGTGGGAGGCGCGCAGGACGAACTCGTTGCGCACCCGATCGAAGGCGCGCTGCTCGGTGACATCGCGCAGCACCATCAGCGCGCCCACGCTACGGCCGTCGGCGTGGTTGACCGGGGTCAGACTCCAGGCCAGCAGCCGCACCTCGTCGTCGACGCGGATCTCCAGGTCTTCGGGCGCCGCATCCAGGGCGCCGCCGGCCAGCACTCGCTGCACGCTGGCCTCGATTTCCGGACGCTCCAGGGCCGCGATCAGGGATTCGCCCAAGTGATTCTCGTTCCAGCCCAGCTGGCGGCAGGCCACCGGATTGGCGTGTTCGATGTTGCCCTGGGGATCGAGGATCACCAGGCCGTAGTCGATGCTGTCGAGCACCGCCTGCAGGCGCCGCTGCCCGGCCACCAGCGCCTCGACATTGGTCTGGCTGAGGCGGTGCAGGGCCTGGGCCATGTTGCCGAAGCGGCGGCTGAGCAGGGTGAATTCGGCGATCTGCGAGGTCGGCAGCTGGACGTCGAAGTTGCCCTGGCTGATGCGCTCGGCGGCCTTGGCCAGGCCATCGATGGGGCCGGTGAAGCGCCGGGCGATGCCGTTGGCGGTCACCACCCCGGTGACCAGGATGGCCACGCCGATCAGCGCCAGCAGCAGGGCGATGATCACCGCGCGGTCATGGGCCTCGTCCTGCATGCGCTCCAGGGTCACCACGTAGCTGCGCTGCAGGTCGTAGATGCGCGTGCGTAGCGCATTGAGGGTTTGCTGGAAGCCGCGATCGGCGCGCAACTCGCCATAGCCCGCCGGCGGTGAGCGCAGGTAGTCGGCGAAGCGCTGGTAGCGCTGCTTGACGTCTTCCAGGATGGCCAGCTGCTCGGGATTGCGCATCTGGCCCTCGACCCGTTGCAGGTACTCCTGGAAACGCTGCTGGGCCGCCACCAGTGACTGCGGATCAGGTGCCCCGTCGAGCATCTGGAACAGGCTGTTGCTCAGCTCCTGGCGCATGTTCAGCGTCAGGTTGATGAAGTCCAGGTTGCTGCGGGTCTGGACGCTCTGCTCGCGGGCCAGGTGCAGCACGCTGACCAGGCCGACCAGCAGCCCGATGAGGGCTACGGCGATCAGGGCGGAGATGCTGAGAAAGAGGCGGGTGTGCAACTTGATCGGCAGCTTCATAGCCCGTACTGCTTGCGTTTTCGATAGAGCGTGGAGGCGTCGATGCCCAGCGTCTTGGCGGCCTGGTCGAGGGTCTCGCTGGTGGCCATCACCGCGGCGATGTGGGCGCGCTCCAGGGCCTCCAGGCTCAGCGCCTCGCCGACCCGCGGTGCGCTGGCTGCGCCGCTGGTGGCCGGGCTGTCACCCAGGCCCAGGTGATTGACGTCCACCAGGTCCTGGCCGCAGATGATGCTCGCGCGTTCGATGACGTTGCGCAGCTCGCGGACGTTGCCCGGCCAGCCGTAGTTGCGCAGGGCGTCCAGGGCCGCCTCGCTGAAGCCGTGGGCGGGTCTGTTGTAGTCCTTGACGAAGCGGGCGAGGAAGCGCTCGGCGAGATCGACGATGTCTTCCTTGCGCTCGCGCAGGGGCGGCAGGTTGAGCACGATGACGTTGAGGCGATAGAGCAGGTCTTCGCGGAATTCGTTTTCCGCCACCATCTGTTCCAGGTTGCGGTTGGTGGCGGCGAGGATGCGCACGTCGGCGCGGCGGGTCACCGGATCGCCGACGCGTTCGTATTCCTTGTCCTGGATGAAGCGCAGCAGCTTGGGCTGGAGGGCCAGGGGGAAGTCGCCGATCTCGTCGAGGAAGAGGGTGCCGCCGTCGGCCTGGCTGACGCGGCCGAGGGTGCTCTCGCTGGCGCCGGTAAAGGCGCCGCGGGTATGACCGAACATCTCGCTTTCCATCAGGTCGGCGGACAGCGAGGGGCAATTGATGGTGACGAAGGTCTTTTTCGCGCGGCGACTCCAGGCGTGGATGGCGCGGGCCAGTTCGCCCTTGCCGGAACCGGACTCGCCGAGGATCAGCACGTTGGCATCGGTGGTGGCGACCTGTCGGGCGGTCTCCAGGATGCTCATCATCGTCGGACTGCGCGAATCGAGACCGGCGCTGGATTTGCGCACCTCGCCTTCGAGCGCCTCCAGGCGCGCCGAGAGCTGGCGGAACTCAAGCTGCTTGGCTGCGGCCATGCGCAACTGGTCGGGACTGCAGGGTTTCACCAGATAGTCGGCGGCGCCGGCCTGCATGGCGTCCACCGCGGTGTCGATGGCCGAGTGGGCGGTAACGATCACCACCCGCATCCAGGGCGCCTGAATGCGCATCTGCTGCAGGACGTCCAGACCGTTGTCCGCGCCCAGGCGCAGATCGAGAAAGCAGAGGTCGTAGACCTGACGTAGCAGCAGGGCTTCGGCCTGGGCCGCGCTGTTGGCCGTGGCGACGCTATAGCCGGCGTCTTCCAGACAGAAGCGGAAGGTACGCAGGATGGCGGCTTCGTCGTCCACGAGCAGGATGCGACCGCTGGTTTGTTCCATGACGGCAAAACTCCAGGCCAAAGGGCCGAAACGCGCTAAAGGACAGGGCTGGCAGTTAGTCCATGATACATCGTGCAAGTTGCAATCCGCAGGACCATCGGGCTATCGACCGTCCCTCTGCGAGCATCGTGCAGATCGCAACCCGGAGGGGCGAAAATGGGAAAAGACGGTTTTCCTGGTGTTCAGAAAGACTTTTGTCCGGTCATTTGCCGTTGCGCCTGGCAGCCGACCGGACCGGGACCATCCAAGCAACCCCTGGCCATCATGCAAAACGCAATGCTTCAGGTGTTGCACCTTGCAAGGTGCATGTGTGGCGGCTACCAGTGAAAACTGTAAGTTTTTGATTTATAAGCTAAAAAAGGTTTTCGAAAAGCTGGCACGTAGTCTGCAATCTCCTTAGCAAGCCGGCCTTAGGGCCAACGGACTGCAGGAGAGACCCGATGATCAGCCAGACCCTTCGCAAGCACTTGGTAGGTACTGCGCTTTTCGCTTGCTTCGCCAGCGCCGCCGTCGCTGCCCCTCAGGGCCAGGACGTCAGCCGCGAACAGGCCCTCATCGCCTCCACCCGCATTGCTGCCCAGGCCATGGTGCCTGCAGCCAAGCCGCTGGCAAGTCAAGGTCGTGGGGAACTCAAAGCCATCCCGGCACAGTCCAACGGTGACCGTTTGGTAAAGCAGACCCGCTGGGTATTCTGAGGTCATGACCATGATGTGGATGCTGCTGGTGATTGTGTTGTTCGCTGCAGCGGCGGTTGTGATCGGGATGTTGCTCAGCGCTTTGATAATGGGTCGTGCGCTCAATCAGACGCACAACCTCAACGGTCTGGATCTCGATCTGACCGCTGTGGAACCACGGATGGCGAGTCTGGATACCCAGGATTTCGCTAATAAAACCACTGCTCGCTGGACAGGTGCTGTCGTCCGCTGAGTGCACTTGTAATACATAGGAGAAACACCATGCTGAGCTGGGCTATCACTTTCCTGATCATCGCGATCATCGCAGGCGTCCTGGGTTTCGGTGGCATCGCCGGTACTGCCACCAGTATCGCCAAGATCCTGTTCGTGCTGTTCCTGGTGCTGTTCGTGGTGTCGTTCTTCATGGGCCGTCGTCGTCCCTGACGCCAGCCCCATGAAAGACAGGCTGTCGGTCGTGACGACCGGCAGCCGAGGCGCTGTCATTGAATTGCAGCTTTAAGCCGATTCAATGGACAACCTCGAAGTCGTCTCCTGATCCGAGACGCAAGGGCCACAAGGTCGGGACGCTCTGCAGTAAGGGAGGGTTCCAAGAGTACAGGGAGTACTTTCGCACTCGCGGCGGACTGGGCTGGATACGACCACACCCCTGAATTCGACCGGTTTCGTCTCAAGCGAAACCTGCCGGTGTCAGGGGTGTTGTCGTTTTGGCGCAGTGAAAAGGCGGATGTCCGGGGCGGGCTCAGCCCTGCCAGAAGGCGTCCCACCAGGAGCGTTCGCCGCGAACGTCTTCCAGTACCACGGTGCAGGTGGTACCAGCTGCCAGCAACAGGCCCTCGGGCAGTGGATCCAGGGCGATGCGCACCGGTACCCGCTGGGCCAGGCGAACCCAGTTGAAGGTGGGATTCACGTCGGCGGTGAGTTCACGACTCTGGGGATTGTCCCGGTCATAGATGCCACGGGCGATGCTTTCCACATGCCCGTGCAACGTCTGGCCGCTCATCAGGCGCATCTCGGCGGCCGCCCCCACTTGCACATGGGGCAGCTTGGTTTCTTCGAAGTAGCCATAGACCCAGAACGAATGGGCGTCGATGACGGCCAGCTTGGGCGCGCCCGCGGCGGCATAGTCGCCCTTGAACACCGAGAGGTTGGTGACGTAGCCGTCGACCGGGGCCAGCACCCGGGTGCGCTTGAGGTTGAGGCGCGCCGATTCCAGCTGGGCCTGTGCCTGGCGCAGATCGGCCTCGGCGGCCAGGGCGGCGCTGCTGGCGTCTTCGCGGTTCTCGCGGGAAACCACCAGGCTGTCGATGTCGGCACGGCGGCGGGCGTTCTGCTGGCGCATGGCCAGGGTGGCCTTGCGCGCGGCGACCGTGGCCTCGGCCTGATGCACGGCGATCTCGTAGTGCTCCGGATCGATCTGCAGCAGCAGGTCGCCTTGGTTGACCCACTGGTTGTCGCGCACGGCGATCTCGGTCACCAGACCCGCCACGTCGGGCGCGATGGTGATGACCTCCGCGCGCACCCGGCCATCGCGGGTCCAGGGATCGTTCATGTAGTGCACCCAGAGCAGCCGCCCGAGGATCAGCGCCAGGCAGACCACCAGCAGGGTAAAGAGCACGCCGAAGAGTTTCTTGAGGATCATGGCAGGAGTCCTAGCGATAGACGCACAGCGCCAGGGCGCAGTAGAGGCAGATGAACAGGGCCAGGCGCAGCAGCGCCGGATGCCAGACGACGTGGTAGAGGCCGACCGCGGCAAGCACCCGGTCCAGCGCCCAGGCGAGCAGGGCGGCGACCAGGAACAGCACCGTCACGGTGGGCAGGTAGAGGCCGTGGAAGGCGATTTCACGGGGCATGGGGAATCTCGTGATAGCGGGCCAGGGGCCCCTGGGGATCGAGCAGGGCACTGCGGATGAAATGCAGGTCGCTCTGCACCTGGCGCAGGGGCGACTCGTCATAGGGCAGTTCCGGCGGTTCGGTCACGGTCGCCACGGCAAGCAGGGCCGCGTCCACTGCCACCAGCGCCCGCCGCAGATGTTCCGCGCCGGGCTTGAGGAAGAGGCGCACCAGGGCGCGCCCGAGCACGCGGATGGCCTGGCGCCAGGCGCTGCCCTCGGCATAGCGCGGGGCCGTGGGCAGGCGGGCCTGCAACTGGCGCAGTTCGATCACCGCATGACCGATCTCCAGCACCACGAAGGCCCAGCCGATCAGGCGCCGCTGCGCTTCACCGCGTCCGGCGCTGACGCCATAGGCCTGGTTGAGCAGGTCGCGGGTCTGGCCTTCGAAGGTCGGCGCCAGGTGCGGCAACGGCGCGCTCACCGCCCGCACCAGCTGCTGGCGCAGGTCACGCTCCAGGCGGCGCCACAGCCAGGGGCTGTTGGGTGGCAGCAGCACCGCCGAGACCGCCGCGGTGATCACCATCGACAGGACCACGGCGATGCCGTTGTTGATGAAGACGTAGGCGTCGTAGACCGGCGGATTGTCGGGAATTGAGGTGAAGCAGAAGAACACCAGGCAACCCAGGCCATAGCCCATCCAGCCCGGGCGCAGGGAAATCCAGGTGCCCAGCATGAACACCGGCGCCAGGGTCAGCAGCAGCAGCGGCAGGCCGCTGATCCAGGGAAAGACGAAGAAGGTCAGGAAGAAGCCCAGCACCACGCCGCCACTGGCGCCGACCGCCATCTGCAGGGCGGTGCGCTTGGGATCGGGCGAGGCCGAGGCCAACGCCGAGACGGCCGCGGCGTTGAGCGCCAGCATGCCGCCGCTGGGATAGGCGCTGGCGATCCAGAAGGCGCCCAGCACCAGCACCAGAAAGGCGCTGCGGAGGCCGGTGACCGCCGCGCCCAGGGCATTGGCCTTGGCCACGAAGCGCGGCTTCCACTGTTCGCGACTGTGGCGTGGCGCCGCCAGGGAGGCATGGGTCTGCAGATAGCCGTGCCATTCGCCAGTGAAGCGAAAGAGCAGCTCCACGGCGGTCTCGAAGTCCCGCCGGTCAGCTTCGCTCAGGGGCGGCAACTCGGCACGCAGGGCGCGAATGCGCGGCCGCAGACCCTGGTGCAGCTGCTCCAGACGCGCCGCCGCCACCAGGGCCGCGCGTTCGGTAAGGGCCTGGCCACGCCATTCCTCGAACACCTCCAGCAGCGGCGCCCAGAGGCGTTCGAGGGCTGCCAGCGGCAACTGGGCGTCGCGCTCGCGCAGGCGCATCAGCAGGCGGCTGAGGGCATGCAGGCGGGTAGTCAGGCCCATGAATTCGGCGTTCAGCCGGGCCAGGCGCCCGCTGCGCATGCGCATGTGCGGGTCTTCGAAGGCCGAGGCGCTGCGCAGGCTTTCCAGCCCCACCGCCTCGGCGGCCAGGCGTACTCCGGCAGCCTCCAGGGAGGCACGGTCGAGACGACCGCGCAGGACGTCGGCGGCCAGTCCGGCGAAGCCGCCCATGCGCCGATAGAGAGTCGCGCGCATGGCCGTGGCGCTGGTCTGCGGAAAGACCGCCGCGCTCACCGCGCCGCTGCAGAGCACGCCCAGGGTGATGGCCAGCACCCGCATCACCGCCGACATGAAGGCGGTGTCGGCATTGAGCGCGGCAGGGATGCCGATCAGCGCGGCGGTGTAGCCGGCCAGCATGCAGGCGTAGCTGCGTAAGTCCCGGTAGCGCGCCGAACCGGCCACGCAGAGGCCGATCCACAGCGCCAGGAAGATCAGGAAGGGCACCCGTTCCTGGGCGAACAGGGCGATCAGCACCAGCATCACCGCCAGTCCCAGCAGGGTGCCCATCACCCGATAGAAGCTCTTGGCCAGCACCTGGCCACTCTGCGGCTGCATGACGATGAACACGGTGATCACCGCCGAGCTGGGATGCGGCAGTTGCAGGCGCATGGCCAGCCACAGGGTCAGGCTGGCGGCGAGCAGCACCTTGGCCTGGTACAGCCAGAGGCTGCCATCGCTGCGGGCCCAGGCGCCGAGGGCCTGGCGCAGCGGCGCACCGGTGGCGGTGCCGGCAGTCATCGGGGGGCTCGCTCGACGGCGACGCGCGCCGGCACCAGGTCGTGGTCGCCCGGGCCGCGTTCGAGGTCCGCGCCTCCACCGAGGGCGACCAGGGCCGCGGCCTGGGCCGCCAGGCGCAGGGCGTGCACCTGGGCGGTGACGCGTTGCTGGGCGAACAGCCGGGTCTGGGCGTCGAGCACGTGCAGGTAGTCGGTCAGGCCGCGGCGAAAGGCCTCGCGGGCGATGTCGTAGGTGCGCTGGGCCTCCTGGCTGGCCTGGTCGGCGAGGGTGGCCTGCCGGGCTGCCGAATCGGCCTTGATCAGGGCGTCGGAGATGTCCTTGAGGGCGTCGACGAGGGTCTGGTTGTAGGCGCTGACGGCCACGTCGTAGGCCGCCGACTCCGCGCCGAGGCGACCGCGCAGGGCGCCACCGTCATAGATCGGCAAGGAAAAGGCGGGACCTATGAAGGAGCCGGTCTTGGCGTGGGTCAGCATCTCGCTGAGGCGACCCAGGGTCAGGAACTGGCCGACGTTGGCCACCAGGTCGATGTTGGGATAGAAGCTGGCGCGGGCGACGTCCACGCCCTTCGCCGCCGCGGCGATCTGCCAGCGACGCGCCACCACGTCGGGGCGCTTGCCGACCAGTTCCAGCGGCAGGGCGCTGGGCAGGCGCGGTGCCGCGCCCAGGGTCAGGCGCGGGCGTTGCAGGCGGGCGCCGGCACCCGGGCCCTTGCCGGCCAGGGCGGCGAGCTGGTTGCGATCCAGCGCCAGGGTCTCGTCCAGGGCTTCCAGCTGGCGTTCGGTCTCGGGCAGCAGGGCGCGCGCCTGGCTGACCTCGAACTGGGTGCCGAGGCCGCCGTCCAGCTGGCGCTGGGCGAGGTCGGCCAGGTGCCGCTGCTGCTCCAGGGTGGCGGCGAGGATGTCGCGCTGGTCGTGGTGCAGGGCGAAGCCGATATAGCTGCGGACGATGTTGCCGGTCAGCTCCAGCTCGGCCGCGCGCACCTCGGCGGCGGCCTGGTGGGCCTGGTCCAGGGCCTGGGCGCTGGCGTCGCGTTCGCGGCCCCAGAAGTCCAGGGCATAGCTCAGACCCAGTTCGGCATTGTTGTTCCAGGTGGTGCGATCGGCCAGCTCGCCCGGGCCATAGAAGCCGTCGGTGGGCCAGCTGTAGCGCTTGAAGGCGCCCTTGCCCTCGACCTGCAGGGCTTCACGGGATTCGGCCAGGCCGGCCAGGGACTCGGCGCGGCGCACCCGGGCGGCAGCCGTGGCCAGGCGCGGGTTGTCCGCCAGGGCGCCGCTGATCCAGGCATCCAGCTGGGGATCGCCATAGGCGCGCCACCACTGGCGCTCGGGCCAGGCGGCCTGGCTGGCGGCGGCCTGGATGGCTCCGTCGGTGGCCAGCGCCTGGTCGTCGAGGCGCTGCGCCTGGGGCGCGTTGTGACCGGTACCGATACAGCCGGCCAGCAGGGTCGCGAGGGCGACCACCGAGAGCGCAGGCCAGACTCTGCTAGAGGAAGGCGACACGTGGAGGTCCGTTGGCAACAGGGCCAAACCTGCGTCTGGCATGAGGCAGCGCAGCGAGGTTGGCAAGATGAGCTGGAACTGAAGAGGACGCCTGTAGAGGACGGACGTAAACCGCGAGGTCAGCGGACGTTACCATTAGGCTGCTAACGATTCTATAAAATTCCGGGGTGGTCGATTAGCGCGTCAACCCGCGAATCTTTGTTTCACATACTGAAATAATATGGAGAATGACGCTTTTCCCGACTGTCGAGGCGGCATGGACACCCTGCACAACATGCGCGTTTTCGTCGCCGTGGTGGAAAGCGGCAGCTTCACCGGGGCGGCCCAGACGCTGCAGACCACCACGGCCCACGTCTCCCGGGCGGTGGCCCATCTGGAAACCCATCTGCGCACCCGCCTGCTGCACCGCACGACGAGACGCATCGCCCTGACCGAAGCCGGCCAGCGCTACCTGGCGCGCTGCGAGCAGATCCTCGCCTATGTCGAGGAGGCCGAAGCCGAGGCCGGGCACGCTCAGGCGCGGCCCGAAGGGCGGCTGCGGGTGCACAGCATGACCGGCATCGGTCAGCATTACGTGATCCGCGCCATCGCCGGCTATCGTGCCCTGCACCCCGAGGTGCGCTTCGACCTGACCATGGCCAACCGCATCCCCGATCTGCTGGAGGAGGGCTTTGATCTCGCCATCGTGGTAGCCGTGGAGCTGCCCGACTCCGGCTTCGTCTCCCAGCAGATCGGCCACACCTACAGCATCCTCTGCGCCTCGCCGGCCTATCTGCAGGAACACGGCCAGCCGCAGACGCCGGCGGAACTGGCCAATCACGCCTGCCTGAGATTCATCAGTCCGGTGGTGTCCTTCGACCGCTGGCACTTCGACGGCCCCAATGGACCGGAAACCTATCGCATCGGCGAGACCCCCTTCCAGGTCAACGTCGGCGACGCCATGACCGAGGCCCTGCGCCAGGGGCTGGGGATTGGCGTGCTGCCGCTCTATTCGGCAGTGGACGGCCTGCGCGACGGCAGCCTGGTGCGAGTGCTGCCGGCCTATCGCCTGCAGCGCCTCAACGTCTATGCCCTCTATGCCTCGCGGCAGTACCTGGATGCCAAGATCCGCACCTGGGTGGCCTATCTGCGCGAGCAGATCCCCGGGGCGCTGGAGGCGGACGAGGCCTTCGTGCGGGCCGTCAGCGAAGTCGTCGGCCAAGCGCATTGAGATCGGCGGGGCGCTTGGACTAAGCTCGGGGGAGACCGGGCTGCACGCCGGGTCATAGTTAGTAAGCTATTGAAATATCGCCCGGTATCGCGGTCCTGAGGGCGACAGGACGGTTGCTCGACGGCACGCTCCGGTGGCATCGAGGTCCATGTCCCGAGTCGGTGGTCACGCCGACGGACCGCCGTGCAGGACGGCCGGATCATGCAGGCGGTCAGGGACCGCCGTCAGTACCACGGGAGTCCAATGAGCGCTACCGCAGGACCCACTCTGAGATTCGCCGACCAGCCGCTCAAGGGCATCGCCCTGATCTGCCTCGCGGTCTGGCTGTTCGCTTCCCACGATGCCCTCTCCAAGTACCTGTCCGGCTTCTATCCGGTGGTCATGGTGGTCTGGGCCCGCTACCTCTCCCACACCCTGCTGATGATGGGCATCTTCATCCCGCGCTCGGGGCTGGCGGTGATCCGCACCAAGCGGCCGGGGCTGCAGGTGCTCAGGGCGCTGTGCCTGATCGGCTGCAGCCTGTTCTTCACTACCGGGCTGCGCTATCTGCCGATGGCCGAGGCCACCGCGGTCAACTTTCTCGCCCCGCTGATGGTGACGGCACTGTCGGTGCCGCTGCTCAAGGAGAGCGTGACCCGCAGCCAGTGGGCGGCGGTGCTGGCCGGCTTCATCGGGGTGCTGGTCATCGTTCGGCCGGGCGGCCAGCTGTTCACCCCGGCGGTGCTGCTGCCGGTCTGCTCGGCGGTGTGCTTCGGCCTCTACCAGCTACTGACGCGCCTGCTCAGCGGCATCGACAGCCCCACCACCAGCAACTTTCTCACCGGCATCATCAATACCCTGGTGCTGAGCAGCGTGGTGCCCTTCTTCTGGGAGATCCCGACCCTGACCCACGGCTTCATGCTGGCGCTGCTCGGCCTCTTCGGCATGTCCGGCCACCTGCTGCTGACCCAGGCCTTCCGTTATGCGCCGCCGGCGCTGCTGGCGCCCTTCAGCTACGGCCAGATCGTCACCGCCGGCATCATCGGCTACCTCGTCTTCGGCCATGTGCCGGACAGCGGCGCGCTGATCGGCATCCTCATCATCTGCGCCAGCGGCCTGGCGGTGGCCTGGCAGCAGAGCCGCAAGGCCTCCAGGGCCAAGAAGGCCCGGGCGGTGCCGGCGGCGCAACCCGAGGCGCTGCCGGAGGTGGTGGCCGATGCCGCCGCGGGCGCTCCGGCTCAGCGCAGTCCGTAATCGGCGATGATCCCGATGAGGATCGCCAGACCCGCCCAGTGGTTGTGCAGGAAGGCCCTGAAGCACACCAGCGGGTCACGGTTGCGGGTGACGTGGAATTCCCAGGCGAAGCAGCCGGCTGCCACCAGCAGGCCCAGGTAGAAGGGCAGGCCCAGGCCGAAGCGGCCGCCGGCCAGCGCCAGGCAGAACAGCGTCAGGCCCTGCAGGGTGGCGATGATCACCCGGTCGGCGTCGCCGAACAGGATGGCGGTGGATTTCACCCCGATCTTGAGATCGTCTTCGCGGTCGGCCATGGCGTAGTAGGTGTCGTAGCCCACCGTCCAGATCACGTTGGCGACGAACAGCAGCCAGGCCGCCGCCGGCAACGCGCCGGTCTCGGCGGTGAAGGCCATGGGCATGCCCCAGGAAAAGGCCGCACCCAGTACCGCCTGAGGGTAGTAGGTATATCTCTTCATGAAGGGATAGAGCGCCGCCACGCCAAGGGCGCCAAAGGACAGCCAGACGGTGGTGGCATTGGTGCAGAGCACCAGGCCGAAGCTGAGCAGCACCAGCACGGCAAAGAACAGCAGGGCTTCCTTGGGCGAGATGCGCCCGGTGGCCAGGGGACGATTCTTGGTGCGGGCGACGTGGCCGTCGAAGTTGCGGTCGGCGAAGTCGTTGATCACGCAGCCGGCCGATCGCATCAGCACTACGCCGAGCACGAAGATCAGCAGATTCTTCAGACTCGGCACGCCCTCGGCGGCGATCCACAGCGCCCAGAGGGTGGGCCAGAGCAGCAGATAGATACCGATGGGTCGGTCCAGCCGGGTCAGTTGGACAAAGTCGCGGATGCGCTCGCGGCGCGGACGCGTGGCGATCACCCGGGCGCTGGGCTCGGGGCCGCGGGGCGCGGCAGGACGGCGATCACGGGGACGGGAGGCGTTCTTTTTCATCGGACGGCTGCATGGTGAAGGGCCTGGCGATTATAGGGGCCCTGGGGCGTCGCCGCTGCCGTCGTGATGCTCCGCCTAGCCCTCGCGCCCGGCGTGAGGCCAGAAGGCCGGCAGAAAGACCTCGCCCACCAGGATCGCCAGGGGACCGCGCCGGAACACCGAGCGCCGGGCCCAGCAGGGCGCGGTTGCCGCCCCTGCGGGCAGCCAGGCCAGTGGATAGCGGCAGGCTTCCAGCGGCCCGCGGACAAAGGCCGGCGCCTGGAACAGCCAGTGCCCGAGCGGCCGTTCGCCCAGCGCCGCCAGGTTGAAATCCGCCGCTTCCAGGGCCGTGCGCGCCGCCACGCTGCGGGCGAAGACCCAGGCTTCGCCATTGCCGCGCAGCCAGACCTCGCGCACCCAGCCGGGGCTGGCCGGCGGCACTTCAAGCGCCTGGCACTCGTCCGGGCGCAGCGGTTGCCAGCCCTGGGCGATCACCTCGACGGCGAAGCGTCCATCGCTGAGGGCGGTCAGCCGTTCGGTGAGGGAACCACGGTCCGCATAGAGCCAGCCGAGCGGCGCCTCGCTGTAATCTGGCACCTGGCTGGCCGCCGCGCGGGTCAGCCAGCGCGGGGCGCCGTCACAGGCCCCAGACATTGCCCAGGGTGCTCAGCAGGGAGGGCTGGGTGCCTTGCTTGCCGAGATAGCCGAGGATCACCTGGGCGAACTGGCTGGTCATGCCACTGTTCATGCCCAAGGCGTTGAAGGTCTTGTCGACGTCCTGGCGGCTGTCGACATTGCCCAGCAGGCTGCCCAGCGGACTCTGCTTGGCGTCCTGACCGCCGCCACCGAGCAGACTGCCCAGGCCGCCCAGTTGCGCCAGGCCGCCAGTGGCATTGGCGCCGGCCAGCTGATCCAGGCCTGGCACGGCCTTGGCCAGCTGGCGATAGTCGTTGCCCACCAGCTGATTCTTGGCCAGGCCGAGCAGGGCGCCGGTGCCGCCCACCGCCTGCTGCGGGGTGACGTTGAGCTGGCTGGTCAGCGCCTGCAGCAGGCCCTGGGCCTGGGGCGTGGCCGCCGCGGCGGCGGTGGCCTTGGCGTTGTTGTTGCCGTTGGCGCCGTTGTAGGCGTTGACGGCGTCGTTGAGGTTGAAGGCGAAGACCGGACTGGCGGCGAGCACCAGCGGCAGGGCGAGAACGGACAGACGCATGGGCGGACTCCAGCGGGTTGCGTGAAAGGTCAGAGGATAACCCGACGGCGATGACCACAGACTGAACGGCGTCCCTGCAGGGAGCGGACGCTGCGGTTATCATCGCCGTTTTACCGGGAGAACCGCGATGCTCAACGGGTTGTGGCTGGGCTTCTTCATCGTTGCCGGGATCAGCGCCTTCGGCCAGTGGCTGGTGGTCGGCAACACCGGGGTGTTCGCCGCCATGGTGGAGAGCCTGTTCGCCATGGCCAAGCTGTCGGTGGAGGTCATGGTGCTGCTGTTCGGCACCCTGACCCTCTGGCTCGGCATCCTGCGCATCGCCGAGAAGGCCGGGCTGGTGGACGCCCTGGCGCGACTGCTCGGGCCGCTGTTCGCCCGGCTGATGCCCGAGGTGCCGCGCGGCCATCCGGCGCTGGGGCTGATCACCCTCAACTTCGCCGCTAACGGCCTGGGCCTGGACAACGCCGCCACGCCCATCGGCCTCAAGGCCATGCGCGCCCTGCAGGAGCTCAATCCCAGCAGCACCACGGCGAGCAATGCGCAGATCCTCTTCCTGGTGCTCAACGCCTCCTCGCTGACGCTGCTGCCGGTGACGGTGTTCATGTACCGCGCCCAGCAGGGCGCCACCGATCCGACCCTGGTGTTCCTGCCGATCCTGCTGGCCCATACCTGCGCCAACCTGGTGGGGCTGTTCTCGGTGGCCTTCATGCAGCGGCTGAAACTCTGGGATCCGGTGGTGCTGGCCTGGATCGGCGGGGGCGCCCTGGCCTTCGGCGCCTTCGTCGCCTTTCTCTTCACCCTGACCGCCACCGCGCTGGCCGGGTTGTCGTCGCTGCTCGGCAACCTGACCCTGTTCGGCATCATCCTGGCGTTCATGATCCTTGGCGCCCTGCGCAAGGTGCCGGTCTACGAAGCCTTCGTCGAAGGCGCCAAGGAAGGCTTCGACGTCGCCAAGTCGCTGCTGCCCTACCTGGTGGCCATGCTCTGCGCGGTGGGCGTGCTGCGCGCCTCCGGCGCCCTGGAAGCCATCCTCGAAGGCGTTCGCCATGCGGTGACCTTCTTTGGCTGGGACACCCGCTTCGTCGAGGCCCTGCCCACCGCGCTGGTAAAGCCCTTCTCCGGCAGCGCCGCCCGCGCGCTGCTGATCGAGACCATGCAGACCCATGGCGTGGACAGCTTTCCGGCGCTGGTGGCGGCGACCATCCAGGGCAGTACCGAGACCACCTTCTATGTGCTGGCGGTGTACTTTGGCGCGGTGGGCATCCAGCGCGCCCGCCATGCGGTGGGCTGCGCCCTGCTGGCGGAATTCACCGGGGTCACGGCGTCGATCCTGATCTGCTACTGGTTCTTTGGCTGAGCCTTGGGTTCCAGGTCGACCATCCAGTCGTCCTGCACCATGCGCCGCTGGCGGCGCGAGGTCAGTTGCTGGGTCTGCCAGTCCTCGGCGATCAGCGCGCAGTAGTGGCCGTCGTGCTGGCCCAGGCGAAAGCGCCGGCGCACTCCGATGGGATCGTGATCCGAACCATAGAAGGCGACCGCGCGGATCTCCAGGCCCTCGAATACCCAGCCCTCGGGCGGCCGGTGGTTTTCCAGGGTCAGGCCGTTGTGCTCGGCGGCGCG
This sequence comes from Pseudomonas aestiva, assembly GCF_039908605.1. Classification (NCBI taxonomy): domain Bacteria; kingdom Pseudomonadati; phylum Pseudomonadota; class Gammaproteobacteria; order Pseudomonadales; family Pseudomonadaceae; genus Pseudomonas; species Pseudomonas aestiva. The sequence goes on from NZ_CP150916.1 coordinate 91,898, forward strand.
GCGGATCAGGCCCTGGAAGGTGCCGATGTGGGTGAAGTCACCGGTGTTGAGCGGACCCTGGTGGGTCGCCTCGCCCAGCACCAGATCAGGGTCGAAGTCATCCTGGCCGCTCTCGCGGATGTCGGTGACATCGGTGTAGAGCGTCTCTCGATTGGTCTTGAGGATCACCGTGAGCTGGTTGATGAACACCGGCTCGGCGCTCATGTTGGACAGCAGGCAGAGGGCGCCCACGCCCTTGCCGGCGCCGCGGTTGATGATCAGCCGAGGCTGGCGCTGGCGCTTGTAGTTGTTGAGCAGGAGCTGCGCATAGAGCACCCAGACGCCCAGGGTGCAGCACTGGGCGAAGAGCGTGAGGACTTGGGAATTGTCTTTCAACCACTGGAACATGGGGGCACTTCGCTGGAAGGAGTGACCATCGGAAATACCGTTCGGGCTCCAGGTTCCACCGCTTCGCTGACCAAAGGGCAGCGCTGAGAACATCGCCACAGCTCGGGCGTCCAAGCCTGAGAGGTCATCACGCCAAGGAAAATCGCCATGCTGCGTCTATCGCTACTCTGCTGCGCCGCCCTGCTGAGCACCGCCGTGCGGGCCGAACCCCTGTCCTGCGACCAGCTCAAGGCCGACATCGAGGTCAAGATCCAGTCGGCCGGGGTGACCGCCTATACCCTCGAAGCGGTCCCCAATGCCGAGGTGCGCGATCCCAACATGGTGGTGGGCAGCTGCGCCAACGGGACCTACAAGATCCTCTATCAGCGCAACGACTGATCTCCGACCCGGGGGACAGACCGTTCATCCGCTGGATACTTGTACAGTTCCGCCTGGCTTAGTACTGTTTGCGCATACAGTATTTAGCCAAGAGGGTAATGCCATGTCGCCGTTCGCCCGGATTCGCCAAGCTCTGTCCCTTGCCCAGCCCGCACCGCGCTGGATGGAACGCGAGGATTTCCTGCGCATGAGTCGCCAGCTGCGCGAGCAGAAGAGTCGTCCGCCCGTGGTCCGCACCCAGGACCGCAGCCAGGACGACTGGCTCAGCGTACCCGCCTAGCGGTCCGTCGCCTGACCGTGCTGGCCGCCTGGCCAGCCGCGGGTCAGAAGGGCGAGCAGATGCCTCGTTCGGAACTCACCAGTTCGCGCGGGCCGTCGTAGAGGGTGATCTCGCCCTGACCGAAGGTGTTCTCGGCTTCCAGGCGATAGCGCCGGCCGGCCTGGAAGTCCGCGTAGTCCAGTTCCAGATAGCACTGGATCTGCAGCGGTTCCCGCCAGCCGAAGCGCGAACCGAAGCCACCGCCGCCATAGAGTTCGTAGCGATAGCTCACCTTGAGGCTGTGGCCGCCGGGGGAGAGCTGGAAATAGCGGCCATCGTCGAGGCGCCTGCCGTCCTGGGACTCGGCCAGCAGCGAAGCCCCTACCGCGGGTTCGCGCAGCACCAGATCGACCCATGCCTGATGGGGATCCACAGGGGGCAGCGGCGTGGTGCAGCCGCCCAGCAGTAGCAGCAGAGGGACCAGCAGGCGCAGACGCATGGACGGCGACTCGCGGCAGGGAGATCAGCCGAGTCTACACGTCGCCGCAACGACTGGCAGTGCTGCGCGCCACTTCCTGGTTGCGCTCGTCATAGAGGCGCGCCCAGGGTCGCCAGCCGGTCTGGCCGGCTTCCAGGCGATAGCGCTCGCCCGCGGCGAAGGCCTTGTAGTTGAGGGTCACCAGGCAGGTGCGCGCCAGCGGATCGGCCACCTGGGCGCCGATGTTGGTGGGCTGCACCTCGAACTGGTAGCGTACCTGCAGATCATGGCTCCCTGGCCAGACCTGGAAGTAGCGTTTGTCTTCGAGATCCTTGCGATCGGCGCGCAGGGCTTCCAGCTTGGCCTTGCCGTCGCTGTCCAGATCGATCCAGGCCTGTGCCGGATCGGGCTTGGGCAAGGGCCACAGGGAACAGCCACCTAGGAACAGCACAGGCAACAGCAGGCACAGTCTACGCATGACGGCTACAACTCCGGGCAGGGAAGGGCGCGCCACCCAGCCAGGCACCCTGCCTGCGCAACGCACGAGCCGCTGGCTGGCGCTGCTGTCCCTCGTGATCGGACTGAGCGGTTGTACCTCGGTCGGGTACTACGGCCAGATGGTACAGGGCCAGTGGGCGCTGATCCGTGATCGCGAGCCCATTGCGACGGTCGTCGCAGATCCGGCGCGCCCCGCCGTCCTGCGCGAACGCCTCGCCGCCGCGGCGGCGGCCCGCCGCTTCGCCAGTGCCGAACTGGCCCTGCCGGACAACGCCAGCTATCGCAGTTTCGTCGAACTCAAGCGGCCTTTCGTGCTGTGGAATGTCTTCGCCACCGCCGAATTTTCCACCCAGCCCACCACCCACTGCTTTCCCATCGCCGGTTGCGTGGCCTATCGCGGCTACTACCGGGAAGCCAAGGCCCGAGCCGAGGCGCAGCGGCTGCAGGCGCAGGGCCAGGACACCTATGTCGGTGGCGTGCCGGCCTATTCGACGCTGGGCTGGTTCAGCGATCCGCTGCTCAGCAGCATGCTGCGCTGGGACGACGACCAGGTGGCGGCCACGATCTTCCATGAGCTGGCGCACCAGCGTTTCTATCTGCCCGGCGATACCGCCTTCAACGAGTCCTATGCCACCTTCGTCGAGGGCGAAGGCCTGCGGCAATGGCGCGCCAGTCGCGGCCTGCCGCCACCCGATGCGGGACGCGAAGCCCGCTATCAGCAATTCCGCGCGCTGCTGCTGACCACCCGCGCAGACCTGGCCAGGCTCTATGCCCAGCCATTGACGACCGCGGCCAGGCGCGCGGCCAAGGTCAGACGCTTCGCGCAGTTGCGCAGCGATTACCAGCGGCTGCGCGCTACCCCGGCCTGGCGTGACGATCGCCGCTTCGATGGCTGGATGAGCCAGCCGCTCAACAACGCGCGGCTGGTGCCCTATGGTCTGTACGAACAGTGGGTGCCGGCCTTTGCCGCCCTCTATCGACAGCACCCGGGCAACTGGCCGGCGTTCTTCCAGCGGGTACGGCTATTGGGCGAGCGCCCGGCGGCCGAGCGTGAGCAGGCGCTCAAGGCGCTGCTCGACCAGGCGACCCCCCAGCCCTAGCGCGGTGCCCGCCAGTTGGACCAGGCGGCGACCAGACCCAGCGTTGCCGCCAGGGCCAGTCCCAGCCGCGGGGCCAGGCTGTTGTCCAGATGCAGCAGCAGCGCCAGGGCCGCGGCACCCAGGGCCATGCCGGTCTGCCGGGCGGTGGCCTGGACGCCACCGGTGGCGCCGTTGCGACCGGCTGGGGCGGCGGTCAGCATGATCCTGTTGTTGGGTACCTGGAAGAAGCCGAAGCCGATGCCGCCGAGGATCAGGCAGGGGATCAGCAGGGCGGTCGAGCGCTCCAGTGGCATCACTGCTGCCGCCGCCAGCCCCAGGGCGATGCCCAGACCGCCGAGCATGCACAGCCGCTGCGGCGGATGGCGGTCGGCCAGGCGCCCGGCTACCTGCGCCGACACGGCCACGGTGAGCGGCCAGGCCAGCATCAGCAGGGCCACCTGCAGCGGCACCAGCCCGAGCTGGTGTTGCAGATAGAAGGGCAGGGCGAGAAAGCAGAGCATCTGCGCGGCAAAGGAACAGACCGAAGCCAGCACCGAATGACGCATGGCCGGCAGTCCCAGCAGGTCCACCGGCAGCAGGGGCGCTGGCAGACCGCGCTCGCGGCGTACCAGCAACAGCAGACTGGCCGCGGCCAGCAGCAGCAGGCCTAGGCCCTGCAACGGCGCGGCGCCGAGGCGTTCGAGACCGCCGATGCCGGCGCAGAACAGCAGGGCGTTGAGCAGCACGCTGAACGGATCGAGGCGGCGCTGCGCACGGGGGCTGTCGGGCAGGTTGTGCACCAGCAGTGCGATCAGCATCGCCACGGGCACATTGACGGCGAACAGCCAGGGCCAGCCACCTAGCGTCAGGATGGCCGCCCCCAGGCTGGGCGCAGCGGCGGAACTCAGGGCCACGCAGAGGGCATTGATGGCGATGCCACGACTCAGCCGGTCGCGCGGATAGGAGAGCCGGACGATACCGGCGCTGACGCACATGATGGCGGCGGCGCCCACCCCCTGCAGCGCCCGTGCAGCCACCAGGCTGGCGAGATCCGGCGCCAGGGCGCAGCCCAGGGAGGCCAGGCCGAAGATCCCGACCCCGGCCGTGAAGACCGGGCGCAGGCCAAGACGCTCGGCCACCGCGGCCAGGGGAAACAGCAGGGCGACCAGACTCAGCTGATAGGCGCTGACGATCCAGACCGCCGCGGCGGCCGAGACGTCCAGGGCTTCGGCGATGCTGGGCAGCGCCAGGTTGGCGATGCCGCTGTCCAGCACCGTCATGCTGATGGCCAGTAGCAGGGCGGCGACGGCGCGATAGCGGCGTGGCGGGGGCAGGCCGTCGGTGACGGCGGCGGTGGTGCTCAATCCTCGACCTTCATGTGCTGGTCGCTTTCGCCGAGCTTCCAGTAGCCGGCCGCCTTGACCCAGTCCCGCGGCAATCCCTTGGCCAGCAGCGCCTGACGCGCGGCGCGGGCTTGCGTGGCTTCACCGGCGATCCAGGCATAGCCTTCGCCTGCGGGCAGCTCCAGCTGCTCCAGGGCCTGCACTAGGGCATTGGCCCCGGTTTCGCGATAGACCCAGCGGATCTCGGCGGCGGCGGCCGTCGACAGGGCGATCTCCAGGCCCGGACGCGCCACTTCGGCGACGACCTGGACCCGGACATCGGCGGTCAGCTGCTCCAGGCGACGGGCGATGGCGGGCAGGGCGGTCTCGTCGCCGGCCAGCAGGTACCAGTCGAAGTCCTCGGGCGGCACCAGGGCGCCCTTGGGGCCGCCGATGATCAGCTCGGCACCGGGCTGCGCCTGACGCGCCCAGGTGGTCAGCACCCCGGCTTCATGCAGATAGAAGTCGATGGCCAGTTCGCCACGGGCGGCATCGTAGTGGCGCGGCGTGTAGTGCCGACCCACCAGCTGCTCGGCGCTGGCGGCGCGGATCGGGGTGGTGTCGGCGGGGACGAACAGCTTCACGTGCTCGTCGAAGGCCGCGCTCTGGAAATCGGCCAGATCGCTGCCACCAAAGGTCAGGCGCAGCAGGTCGCCACCCAGGTCTTCGCGGCGGACGACGGTCGCCCAACGTCGCTTGAGATCGAAGCGCACACGCTGGAAAAGGTGAGGGGCACTGGCATCGCCCTCGCGGCTGTGAAAAGATGTCGCCATTGCGGAGGTACCATTCATTGAGGTTCCTCACTATATTCGAGGTAAGCAGCTTTCATGTCAACCGCCGCCGCCATTGCCGAAGCCCTGATGGATCTGAAACGGCAGATGCGCCAACAACTGGATGAGACCCTCAAGGCCTCCGGACTCTCCTTCGCCCGCTATAAGGTGCTCAAGGTGCTGGAGCGCCTGGGACCCTGCCGTCCGGGCGAGGTCGCCGAACAGCTGCGCCATGCGCCCCGTACCCTGACCGATGCCTTCGACGCCCTGGAGCGCGACGGCCTGGTCCGTCGCGAACCCCATCCCCAGGACCGCCGGGCGCTGCTGGTCCATCTGACCGAGCAGGGTCGCCAGGCGCTGGACCAGGCCCAGGTGCCGCGTACCCAGGCGCTGGAAGCGGTCTTCGCGCCGCTGGATGCCAGCGAGCAGGCGCAGTTGCTGGCCTATCTGGAGCGGGTTCGCACCCGCAATTGAGTCGCGGGCGAACTCCCTGTCGGTCGTTGCGCTCGAAAGAGACACCCTATTGAGGAGAGCCTGCCATGACTGACCAGCGTTCCGATGCCCACCTGGGCAAGACCCCGCCCAACGAACCCGCTCTCGATGAGGCGGGCCGTCCGGTGGATGTGGTGAAAAAGGACATGGAGCAGCCGGAATCGACGCCGACCGATGCCATCGACAAGGTCATCACGCCGACCGACATCAAGACCAAGGAGCAGGAAGCCGAAGCGCTCAAGCGCAAGACCGCCGAGGTCGAGCGCAAGCTGGAGCGTTGATGCTCCACGTGGAACCTCGGGTCGCCGAGGTTTCCATCGGTTCGGCAGGCGTGGTCGGCCATAGCGGCAGCCATGCCTTGTCATAGCGATATTGCACTGGCCCCTGTTGGACTGGGTTCCTAATCTGGGCGTTGATCGTCAGCAGCTCAAGGAGCGCTCTTGGACCAGGCCGCCTTCATCGAGCAACTCGCCCGCGAGGGCTTTCAGCCACCGGTGCTGGTCGAGCGCGAAGCCCTGGGCAGCCTGGAATCCCATGCCCATCCCTTCGAAGCGAAGGCGCTGGTCATCGAAGGCGAACTGCGCATTCGCACGGCAGCGGGCGAGCGTCGTTATGCGGCAGGGGAGGTCTTTCACCTGGCCGCCCATGAGCCTCACTCGGAAGTCTTCGGCGCCCAGGGCGTGCGCTATCTGGCGGGTCGGCGACCGGCCTAGCCTTCGCTGTCGTTCTTCTCGATGTCCTTGCGCTGGCGGTTGAGGATCACGCAGCCGTAGACACCGCCGCCGAGCAGCAACAGGGCGAGGATGGAAAACAGGGTCATGAAGATGGAGTCGTTCATTGTGCTCTCCGAAAGCGGGGTCGGAGCAGTCTAGCGACTCGCCAAGGTCTCGGCGAACGAGCTCTGGAACAGGGTGTTGCCGATGCCTGGGCGGCACCGGCAGGCACCTGCGACCCTTAACCTTCGAGCGTGGCGTTCAGGTTGATCTTGGCACCCTTGAGCACCTTGGACACCGGGCAGCCTTCCTTCGCCTGATTGGCGATGGTGGTGAACTGTTCCTGGGTGGCACCGGGGATCTTGGCCTTCATGGTTAGATCGATGGTGGTGATCTCGAAGCCGTCACCGACCTTGTCCAGGGTCACGTCGGCCTTGGTCTCGATCCGCTCGGGGGTCAGACCGTTCTGGCCCAGCAGCATGGAGAAGGCCATGGAAAAGCAGCCGGCATGGGCCGCGCCGATCAATTCTTCGGGGTTGGTGCCTGGTGTGCCTTCGAAACGGGTGTTGAAGCCGTAGGCATTGTCCTTGAGCGCGCCGCTCTCGGTGGAGATATGGCCTTTGCCATCCTTCAGACCGCCTTGCCAGACCGCGGAAGCATATTTCTTCATGGAGCATCTCCGGTTGTTAGGTACGAATCCATCTAGAACAAGCCAGCAGCCGGTAAGTTCGTTGCAGTCGATCCGGGACCGCCATGGTCAACTCTTTTCGACCACCCCTGGAGGCCCCCATGAACTACCGCAATCTAGGCCGTACCGGTCTGAAGATCTCGCCCCTCTGCCTCGGCTGCATGACCTACGGCGTCCCCGAGCGCGGCAATCACCCCTGGACCCTGCCGGAAGACCAGAGCCAGCCGCTGCTGAAGAAGGCGCTGGATCTCGGCATCAACTTCTTCGACACCGCCAACAGCTACTCCGACGGCACCAGCGAAGAGATCGTCGGCCGCTTTCTCAAGGCCAACGCCGTGCGCGAGGAAATCGTGCTGGCGACCAAGGTGTACTTCCCGCTGCGCGACAAGCCCAATGTCGGCGGCCTGTCGCGCAAGGCGATCTTCTCCGCCATCGACGCCAGCCTGCAGCGCCTGGGCACCGACCATGTCGATCTCTACCAGATCCATCGCTGGGACTATCACACGCCCATCGAGGAGACCCTGGAAGCCCTGCATGACGTGGTCAAGGCCGGCAAGGCGCTGCACATCGGGGCCAGCAGCATGTACGCCTGGCAATTCGCCAAGGCGCTGCACACCGCCGAGCGCCATGGCTGGACGAGATTCGCCACCATGCAGAACCACGTCAATCTGCTCGCTCGCGAAGAGGAGCGGGAGATGCTGCCGCTGTGTCGCGATGCCGGCATCGGCGTGATCCCCTGGAGTCCGCTGGCCCGTGGCCGCCTGACCCGTGACTGGGACGCCAGCACCGCGCGCACCGAAAGCGATGCCTTCGGCAAGACGCTCTATACCGCCAGCGAGGAATCCGATCGGCAGATCGTCGCCGCCGTGGCGCGCATCGCCGAAGCCCGCGGCGTGCCGCGTGCCCAGGTGGCCCTGGCCTGGCTGCTGCAGAAGCCGGGCATCGACGCGCCCATCGTCGGCGCGTCCAAGCCGCAGCATCTGGAGGATGCGGTGGCGGCGCTGGAACTGCAGCTGAGCGAGGAAGAGATCAGTGCCCTGGAAGCGCCCTATGTGCCGCATCCGGTGGTGGGATTCAGCTGAGGCCGGGCCTGCCCTTACCCCGGCCCTCTCCCGGAGGGAGAGGGGGAAGAGCGCATCGGTGCGGTTGGATGAGCGCTGGTGTCCCAGGCCTCCAGAGCTTGCCGCGATCTTTGAAGTGAGGGGCTTTCAGGCGTACCCGAATCTCACCTTGCAAAGACGAGGGCCGCTCTGCTCCCCTCTCCCTGAGGGAGAGGGGCCGGGATTGAGGGCGTCCTGACTCAGGCGTACTGGTCGGCGATCTGGCGTTCGGCGCTGGCCAGGGCCGCGCTCTTTGCTCCGTCGCCATAGGCCAGGCCTTCGGCGCGGACGATCTGGACATCGGTGATGCCGAGGAAGCCCAGCAGCAGCTTCAAATAGTCTTCGTGGGCGATACCGGTGGGCTTGCCGGCATGGATGCCGCCCGCGGTGGCGACGATGATCGCCTTCTTGTCGCCACACAGGCCTTCCGGACCGGCTTCACCATAGCGGAAGGTGGTGCCGGCCACGGTGATGCGGTCGATCCAGGCCTTGAGCTGGGTCGGGATGGTGAAGTTGTACATGGGCGCACCCAGCACCAGCACGTCGGCGGCAAGGAATTCCTGCAGGGCGCGGGCATTGCGCTCGGCTTCGTCGCGTTGCTCGGCGCTGCGCTGCTCGGCCGGGGTCGCACCGGCAGCCAGACTGGCGGCGGAGAAGTGACCCAGGGAGTCGTGGGCGAGGTCATGGTAGCTGACCTCGAGGCCTGGCGTAGCGGCCTTGAGGGCACCGACGACCTTGGCGCTCAGGGCCCGGGAGGCGGAGTGATCGCCCAGGATGCTGGAATCGATGTGCAAGAGTTTCATGGCGGTAGTCCTGTGGGGTTCGACGCGATGAGCCCAGACTACCGATAAGACGATCGGCTGATTAGTCGCCTAGAATGCGATGCTTCGTCCCATGGATAGGACAATCGCCCATGCAAGACCTCAATGATCTCGCCTACTTCGCCAAGGTGGTGGAAGCCGGGGGTTTCGCCGCCGCCGGGCGCCTGCTGGGCATTCCCAAGTCGCGACTGTCCCGGCGCATCGCCGAGCTGGAGACCCGCCTGGGCGCGCGGCTGCTGCAGCGCACCACCCGCACCCTGACCCTGACCACTCTCGGCGAGCGCTACCTGGTGCACTGCCAGGCGCTGCTGCGCGAGGCGGAGAACGCTGCCGAAACCGCCGCTAGCCTGTCCAGCGAGCCGCGTGGACCGCTACGAGTGTCCTGCCCGGTGGCCCTGGCGCAGCAGTATCTTCCCGAAGTGGTGACGCGGTTTCTTACCCGCTATCCCCAGGTGCAGCTGGACATGCTGCTGGTAAATCGGCGGGTGGACATCATCAACGAAGGAGTGGACGTCGCCATGCGCGTGCGGGACGTGGACGACGAAGAACCAGGCCTGGTGGTGCGGCGGCTGCGCCAGGCCTCGGTGGTGCTGGTGGCGACCCCCGAACTGCTCGCCGGGCGTCGGCTGGATACCCCGGAGGCCTTGCTGGGCCTGCCGCTGCTGGGCGCCCTGGAGGTGGATCGCAAGGTGCACCTGCGTCTCGCAGGACCTCAGGGCGAACGTCGCGAACTGATATTGGAAGCGCGCCTGGGCATCGATGACTTCGGCGTGCGCAAGGCCGCCGCCCTGGCCGGGCTCGGCTATACCCTGCTGCCGTTGCCCTATTGTCAGGCCGAGCTGGCCGAGGGCCTCCTGAATCGCCTGCTGCCGGACTGGTCGATCCCCGGTGGCCATCTCCAGGCCGCCTATGCGCACCGCCGTGGCCAATTGCCGGCGGTGCGCGCCTGGCTGGAGCATCTGGAAGAGAATTTTCGGGATCAGCATGGCGTGCCAGTCTGATCTATAAACTCGTTTAGTCTTTATTTGGTCTGTATTTGGTTTTTACTGTGTTATCGGTAAGCTAATGGCCACGCCATGACGCCTGTGCCATCTCTCTGGAAGGGAAGCTCAGGCTTTCAGCTCAGGAGGACACCCGATGAAAACCGAAACCATCAGTTATCTGAAGCGCCACGCGGCCAATCTCGATCTTGACGAACCCATGGTCGTCACCCAGAACGGGGTACCGGCGTATGTCATCGAGTCCTACGAGGAGCGCAAACGTCGCGACGAGGCCATTGCCCTGGTCAAGCTTCTAGCCATGAGCTCGCATGAGGACAACGAGGGGCAGTACCAGACTGCTACGCAGGTAAAAGATCGCTTGGCTGGGCGTTTCTCTGGAGATTGAATGAACCTGGCTCTACGTTTTACTGAATGCGCTGTTCTCAGCCTCGAAGATCAGGTCCATCATCTGGCCGATCACAGCAACCAGCAGAATGCGCTTGCCAAGATCGCTGGGCTGATCGACGCCATCGAGAGTCAGCTACCAGCAGCGCCCCTGGCTTTTCCCGTCAGCCGCCAGGCCAGTGAATTGGGCGTCCTGCATTACCGTGAATTCAATCATGACGGCTTCCGGGTCTTTTACGAGATCAAGACTACAGAGCAGGCGGTGGTGGTACTGCTCGTGCTCAGACAGAAGCAGAGCGTGGAAAAGGCGCTGATCCGCTACTGCCTGTTGCGTTAGACCACCGTCGCCCAGGCCGAGGCGAGCAGCAGCGCCGCCATCCCCAGGTTGAAGCCGCGCCAGGCGCGGGTCGATTTCAGGCCATGCGCCGCGACCCGGCCAAGCAGCGCCCAGAGGCCCAGGCAGGGTACGGACACCAGCAGGAACACCAGGGCCAGCACCAGCACCTGCTGCCAGAGATCGGCACCGGGTTCGGCGTAGACGGTCACCACCGCCAGCGCCATGCTCCAGCTCTTGGGGTTGAGCACCTGTAGCCCGGCGGTACCCCCAAAGCCCAGACGGGCACCGTCATCCGCCACCGCGGGCGCTCCGGCGCGGGCCAGTTGCCAGGCCAGCCAGCTCAGCCAGAGCACCCCGGCCCAGGCCAGGCCGCGCTGCCAGTCCGGATGTTGCGCCAGGGTCTGGCCGAGACCGAAACCCACCACCAGCACCAGGGCCACCGCGCCCAGGCTGCCGCCCAGCACCAGCGGCAGGCTGGCCCGGGCACCGTGGCGCGCGCTGTGGCCGAGGATGAGCACATTGGTCGGTCCGGGGGTGATGGAGGCGACCAGGGCGAACAGCAGGAAGGGCAACAGGGACATGGGAGACTCCTGGAAGGACTGAGCCACCAGGGTCGCAAGCCTTGCCGCTAGCGGTCTGGAAGATTCGAGCAGCGCGCGCGATAGGCCGCCGGGGTCAGGCCATAGGCGCGGCGGAACCAGCGACCCAGGTGACTCTGGTCGGCGAAGCCCAGGGCGGCGGCGGTCTCCGCCGGCGACAGGCCGTCGGCCAGCAGGCGGCGCGCCCGCGACAGGCGCAGCTGCACCAGATAGGCATGGGGCGCCAGCCCAAAGGCCGCCTTGAAGGCGCGGGTCAGGCGGAATCTGTCGACGCCAGCGGCCTGGGCCAGTTCCTCCAGACCGATGTCCTCGTGATGATGGGCCTGCAGGAAGTCGCGGGCGCGCAAGGCCACCTGGGGCAGCCGTGGATCGCCGCCCTGGGGCGCCCGCCATTGCAGGTGCGGCAGAAGGCGCAGCAGCAGGGCATCGAGGGCGCTCTGGCGGACGATGCGCAATTCCGGACGACTCAGGACCTCATGGGCCCAGGCCACGGCGCGATGCAGCTCGGCCTGTTCCACCAGGGTGCGGGCGAAGCCGGGTTCGCCCAGGGGCCGGGCGTCGCCATGCAGCCCCTGCAGCTCGCGCGCCAGCCACTGGGGATCGAGATAGAGCATGGAGTAGGTGAAGCCCTCGGCCTCCGGCGCCTGGCCGTCATGCAATTCACCGGGCTCCAGCAGGAAGACCTGCCCGGGGGTACTCAGGTGGCGCTGGCCCCGGCAGTGGAATTGCTGCAGGCCCTGCTCGGTGTAGCCGACCAGATAGGCGTCGTGCCAGTGCGGGTCATAGGCGTGGCCCTCGAAATGGGCGCGCAGGGTCTCGATGCCGGTCTCGGCGTCCTGCTGCAGCTGGATCCAGTGATCGTCGGCCATGGCGAGAGAAGTGGGCTTTCGGGCCTTTCAGTCTAGTCACTGACCTGATGTCGGTCTGGAAGATTCGTGCAGCCTAGTGTGGTGTTTCAGAAGTTCGCGCAAGAATTGGCAAGTGATTTCTTGCGGTTCGGCGTTCCGACTTGGGCTAGGCGCCGCGACGAGTCATAGCAGGGGTATGGCGAGGAGTGGCAACGCCGCTCAAGCCGAAAAAGCGCCGCCAAAATTGTGCAGTTGACTTCTGAAACACCACACTAGCGTCCCAGCCGCGCGGGCAGCTCCTGCGCCAGATGGCGGATCAGTTCGGACAGTCGGCGCGGCACGTGGCGCTGCTGGCGGTGCACCGCATAGATGGCCGCCGCCGAGGCCTCATGATCGGTCAGCAGCGGCACCAGGGCGCCGCTGGCGATCAGCTCGGCCACGTCCCATTCCGATCTCAGGATCAGCCCGTGGCCCTCCAGCGCCAGGCGCACCACCACCTCGCCATCGTTGCTGCTCAGGCTGCCGCGGACCTTCTGGGCGAAATGCTCGCCGTCCCGGGTGAAGCGCCAGACGGCGTAGTCGCCCGCGTCCTGGCGCAGCACCAGGCAGTTGTGCCGCGCCAGGTCGGCCACGCTTTCCGGCACGCCGGCCCGGGCCAGGTAGGCGGGGGCAGCGCAGAGCAGGCGGCGGTTGTCCAGCAGGCGATGGGCGATGACCCGGGCGTCCGGCGGTTCGCCGACGCGGATGTCCAGGTCGAAGGGACCGTCCAGCAGATTCACCGGATGGCTGGAGAGGTACAGGTTGAGCTCAAGTTCGGGATGGCGGCGGGCGAAGTCCGACAGCAGCGGCGCCAGGTGCCGGCGGCCGAAGCCGAAGGTGGCGTTGAGATTGAGCACCCCGGCGAGAGGCGCATCGGGTCGGCCGACCGCGGCTTCCAGGTCTTCCAGCTGGGTCAGCAGCGGGCGGGCGCCTTCCAGATAGCGCAGGCCTTCCGGGGTCAGGTCCAGGCGCCGCGTGGTACGGCGGATCAGCTGCACCCCCAGCCGGCGCTCCAGGGCGGTGAGTCTCTTGCTCACCGCCGCCAGCGACAGACCCAGTTCCCGGGCAGCGGCGGTCAGGCTGGGATGGCCAGCCAGGCGGACGAAGAAGGCGAGGTCATCGGTGGACAAGATTCTTGATCCCAGGTTAAGAATGGCTTTCCCTGGAGCGGGATTGTACGCCTCCGGCGCGAGACTACACTGGGTCCATTCCATCCAGACTGCCGGAGAAAGCCCATGCAAGCGTCCAAGCCCCACAAGATCGCGGCCATCGCCGGAGACGGCATCGGCAAGGAAGTCATGCCCGAAGGCATCCGCGTGCTGGACGCCGCCGCCCGCCGCTTTGGTATCGAACTGCAGTGGGACCACTTCGACTTCGCCAGCGCCGAGTACTACCAGGCTCATGGCAAGATGCTGCCGGACGACTGGTTCGAGACCCTCAAGGGCTACGACGCCCTCTATTTCGGTGCCGTCGGCTGGCCGGACGTGGTGCCCGATCACATCTCCCTCTGGGGCTCGCTGCTGCAATTCCGCCGTCGCTTCGACCAGTACGTCAACCTGCGTCCCTGCCGGCTGATGCCCGGGGTCAAGGCGCCCCTGGCCAATCGCCAGCCCGGTGACATCGACTTCTATGTGGTGCGCGAGAACACCGAGGGCGAGTATTCCAGCGTCGGCGGCATCATGTTCGAGGGCACCGAGCGCGAGGTGGTGATCCAGGAAACGGTGATGACCCGTCACGGCACCGACCGCATCCTCAAGTTCGCCTTCGACCTGGCCCAGCAGCGGCCACGCAAGAAGCTGACCTCGGCCACCAAGTCCAATGGCATCGCCATCACCATGCCCTGGTGGGACAAGCGAGTGGAGGAGATGGGCAAGGCCTATCCGGACGTGGCGGTGGACAAGTTCCACATCGACATCCTCACCGCCAACTTCGTCCTGCATCCGGACTGGTTCGACGTGGTGGTGGCCAGCAACCTGTTCGGCGACATCCTCTCCGACCTGGGCCCGGCCTGCACCGGCACCATCGGCATCGCGCCCTCGGCCAACATCAATCCGGAGCGCACCTTCCCCAGCCTGTTCGAGCCGGTGCACGGTTCGGCGCCGGACATCGCCGGGCGGGGCATCGCCAATCCCATCGGCCAGATCTGGTGCGGCGCCATGATGCTGGAGCATCTGGGCCATGCCGAAGCCGGCGCTGCCGTGGTGGCGGCCATCGAGGCCGTGCTGCGCCAGGGGCCGGAGCAGGCGCCCCTGACCCGCGACCTCGGCGGCCAGGGCACCACCGAAAGCCTGGGACAGGCCATCGCCGCGGCCCTGGCCTGAGATGGACGGCCTCTTTGCGGGCTTCGAACAGCGGCGGCTGGACGTCGGCGGCGTCGAGCTCAATTGCCGCGTCGGCGGTCAGGGGCCGGCGCTGCTCCTGCTCCACGGCCATCCCCAGACCCATGTCATGTGGCATAAGGTGGCGCCGCGGCTGGCCGAGCGCTTTACCCTGGTGGCCGCCGACCTGCGCGGCTATGGCGACAGCGCCAAGCCCGACGCGGGTGCCGAGGCCTACAGCAAGCGCACCCTGGCGCGGGACAACGTCGCGCTGATGCGCCGGCTCGGTCACGAGCGCTTCGCCGTGCTGGCCCACGACCGTGGCGCCCGCGTCGCCCATCGCCTGGCGCTGGATCATCCCGCGGCGGTGGAGCGGCTGATGCTGCTGGACATCGCGCCGACCCTGGCCATGTATCGGCAGACCGACGAGGCCTTCGCCCGGGCCTATTGGCACTGGTTCTTCCTGATCCGCCCGGCGCCGTTGCCCGAGCGGTTGATCGAAGCCGATCCGGAAGGCTATCTCAAGGGCGTGATGGGTACCCGCAGCGCCGGCCTGGCGCCCTTTCCCCCGGAGGTGCTGGCCGAATACCTGCGCTGCCTGAGCCTGCCCGGCACCGCCCGTGGCATCTGCGAGGACTACCGCGCCAGCGCCGGGATCGATCTGGCGCATGACCAGGCCGACCTGGATGCCGGGCGCCGGCTGGAATTGCCGCTGCGGGTGCTCTGGGGCGCCGAAGGCACCGTGGGGCGCTGCTTCGATCCGCTGGCCGAATGGCGCCAGGTGGCCACCCAGGTCAGCGGGCGCGCCTTGCCGGGTGGCCATTACCTGGCGGAAGAATTACCGGAGCTGGTCGCAGACGAGGCCCTGGCCTTCCTGGGTTGAGTCAGCGGATGCAAAGGACTGTTGCGTCATCTGGCTGTAACAAAGTGTGACGTTATCGAGGTCAAGCGGGTCTATTCGTGAAATTTTCGTGAAAAGAGACCTCGATGAACGCTCCACTCTTCCCTTCCACCTGGCAGTGGCGCCGCCTGGCGCTATGCCAGGGGCTGGCCCTGGGCCTGCTGCTGCTCTGGCTGATCCCTGACGTTCGGAGTCAGTTGCTGGCCTTCGACGCCGGGTTGTTCCACGCCCTCAATGCCCCGCTGGCGCAGTCCAGCGCCTGGCTCTATCTCTGGACCTTCTTCAGCCTGCGACCGGTGGATGCCCTGGTCGGCCTGATCCTGCTGGCGCTGCTGGTCCGGGGCGGCTGGGCCTATCCGGCCCGGCAGGTACGGCCAGCGCTGGCAGCCTTCGTCGGTCTACTGGTGATCCTGCTGATCGTGCGCACCCTGCTGACCAAGGGCATCGAAGCCTGGGGTTTGCAGCATTCCAGTCCGTCCGATGTGCTCGCCGGCGCCTATCTGCTCAGCGATCGCTTTCCCGGGCTGGAACACGGCTGGGAGTTGAAGGACAGATCCGGCGCCAGCTTTCCCGGCGACCACGCCTCGGTGCTGCTGCTGTGGGCGCTGTTCATGGCGCATTTCACCCGCGGGGGGCGGCGACTGGTAGTGGCCGCGCTGGCCGTGCTGTTCATGCTGCCGCGGCTGGTGGCCGGCGCCCACTGGGGCTCGGATGACTATATCGGCGGGCTGGCCCTGGCCTTGGGGGTGATCAGCCTGGGCCTGCACACGCCGCTGGCCGCCGCCTTTGCCCGCCAGGGCGAGCGCCTGCTGACACCCCCGTTGCGGGGCCTGGGACGGCTGCCGCTGCTGGGCCGGCTGAGTCTGCTGCGACCCTAGCGTTCACTAGGCACGCGTCGGGGCCAGGGCCGGCAGCAATTGCTGGTCGATGGCCTGGCGCACCGCCGGCAGCAGCGCCGCGCTGCCCGACAGCAATTCCTGGATCAGTTGCCGCAGGACCTGGGCGCGTTCCTGGTTGAGGCCCGTCACCGCCTGGCGACAGGCCTCGTCCGCGGTCGCCGCGGGTGTCACGTTGAAACCCAGCGCACGCAGGCGGTCGCGGAAGTCGTCCTGGTCGATCAAGTCGGCGATCATCATGGTGCTGCCCTCTCCGGTGGAATGCCTGGATTCTCCCACTGGTGTCGCAGACGGCAAGCCGGGCTGGCGTCGCCGCATAGCCGGATGTCGTTTTTGGAAAGCGCCTCGCCCTCTGCCCAGGCAATGTAGATTTATTACGACGCCCTGCCCGGACAATCTGCCGCAGGGTCAAGGGCGACGTTCGCCGTTAGAATGGCGCCTATCAACGACATATTCCGGTTGTTCGCCACCAGAGTCGAGCAACCCCCCCCCGGTTACACACTGAGGCCCATCAGGGCGTTTGAACCTCTTCCGTCTCCAGCGGTTGAGGTTTTTTTTTGTCTTTCGCCAGGTCAGCGGTGGGCAGGGTGCCCAATTCGCCAGCGAGAAAGCGCTCCAGGGCCTCGCGCAGGGCCTCGGCCCTCTGGCCCCGCGCGCGCAGGGCGCCGTGCAACAGACCGGCACCTTGCCACAGGCGACAGGGCGTCCCGCCGCCACGCAGGGCAGCGGCATAGGCGCGGCCGTGGTCGGCCAGGGGATCGCGCTGGGCCACGGCGACCAGGGCCGGCGCCAACCCGCTGAAATCGCCAGCCTGCAACGGCAGGGCGAGAGGCTCGCGGCGCTCCGCCGGGTGGGGCAGATAGACATCCAGACACGCCCGCCAGTCGGCGGCGCTCAGCAGCGGCGCCTGGGCCTGCCGGCGTTCGCTGGGCAGCATCCGTGCGGTCAGCGCGGGATAGATCAATGCCTGGGCCCGCGGCTGGGCACGCCTCTGCTGCCGCAGCGCCAGGCACAGGGCGGCAGCGAGAGTGCCGCCGGCACTGTCGCCGGCCACCGCCAGCCGGGTCGGGTCCAGCCCCAGGGTCAAGGCTTGCTGCTGCAACCAGTCCCAGGCCTGGCAGGCATCGTCCAGGGCGGCGGGATAGGGGTGTTCGGGCGCCAGGCGATAGTCCACCAGCAGCACCGCCAGTCCCAGTTGTCGCGCCAGCCGTGCTGCGAGAAAGCCATGGGAATCCAGGTCGCCGAGCATCCAGCCGCCGCCGTGCAGATAGAGCAGGGCGGGGCGGTCAGCGGCGGACTCCCGCGGCGCCACCAGCCGCAACGGTACGGCGCCGGCGCGGTGATCGCTGACCGCCAGGCCCCTGTAGTCAGCCGGCGCCAGGACGGCGCAGAGCCGCGCATAGGCCTGGCGCTGTGCCTGGAGGTCCGAATCGGTAGTGGCGAAGGAATGGCTGGCCGTGACGAAGGCGGCCATGTCCGCCGACAGCGGGGGCGCCTTCATGGGCGGGGCGGGGGCAGGCCGATGACCCGCCCGACATGCTCCGGCCAGGGCTCGTCCCGCTGCGCCGCCAGCCGGGTCGCCAGCCAGTCGTGCACCCGTGGCGCGAAGGGCGCGGAACGGGGGCCGTCCAGGTGGACGTGCAGCAGCAGTTGCTCGGAGGCGGCCAGCAGGTCGGCCTGGCCCTGGTGATGGAGGCCGAAGTGCAGGTGCAGCCGCTTGGCGTCCAGCGCCAGGAATCTTACCCGCACCTCCAGCCGGGCATCCGCCTTCACTTCATGGAGGAAGTTGAGGTGGCACTCCAGGGTGAACAGCGAGTGCCCGCTGGCGGCGCGGCCGGCGGCGTCCAGGCCTATGGCGTCCATCAGGGCGTCGCTGGCGTGGCTGAAGATCAGCAGGTAGTAGGCGTCGCGCAGGTGGCCGTTGTAGTCGACCCACTCGGGCGCGACCGTGGTGCGATGGATGATCATGGCCGCTCCTAGTCCCGAATCCCGTGGCGCGTCTTGCAGTCGGCGATGGCCGCCTGCACCGCCAGCAGGCAGTCGTCGCGATAGCGCTCCAGCGCCGCCAGTTCCAGATCGCCCTGCTGGGCCTGGGTACCCTCAACCACGGCGTCGATCAGGCCGTCGGTCAGCTCCGGGGCTTCCAGGTAGGTCCAGGGCAGCTTCAGCGCCGGGCCGAATTGCTGCATGAAGTGGCGCATGCCCGCCGGGCCGCCGGCCAGGGTGTAGGTCAGGAAGGTGCCCATGAACGACCAGCGCAGGCCGGCGCCATAGCGGATGGCGTCGTCGATCTCGCCGGTAGTGGCGACGCCGTCGTTGACCAGGTGCAGGGCTTCGCGCCAGAGCGCTTCGAGCAGGCGATCGGCGATGAAGCCGGGCACCTCCTTGCGCACCCGCAGCGGTCGCATGCCCAGCTCGCGATAGAAGGCTTCGGCGCGCTCCAGGTTGGCCGCCGAGGTCTGGCGGCCACCCACCACCTCCACCAGCGGCAGGAGATAGACCGGATTGAACGGATGGCCCACCAGGCAGCGCTCGGGGTGCAGCGCCTCGGCATAGAAGTCGCTCGGCAGCAGGCCCGAGGTGCTGGAGCAGATCAGGGCGTCGGGCCGCGCCGCGCGACTGACCTGGGCATGCAGTTCGCGCTTGAGCTCCAGGCGTTCGGGGGCGCTTTCCTGGATGACGTCGGCGCTGGCCACCGCGGCGTCCAGATCGGTATGGAAACTCAGGCGCTCCAGGCTGGCAGCGGGCGCCAGGCCCTGGGCCTCCAGCGCCGGCCAGGCATTTGCCAGGCGAGTGCGCAGGGCGGCCTCGGCGCCGGGTGCCGGATCCCAGGCGCGCACCGTAAGGCCGCGGGCCAGGGCGCGGGCGATCCAGCCGGCACCGATCACGCCGGTGCCGAGGGCGGCGAAGACGGCGCTCACCGGGCACCTCCCAGCTGCATGCGGTCGCGCCCTTCGGCGGGGCTCAGGGCGCGTCCGCCCAGGCGTTCGATGATCTGGATGACCCGCTCCACCAGGCTGCCGTTGGTGGCGTGGACGCCACGGTCCAGCCAGAGATTGTCTTCCAGGCCGACGCGGACGTTGCCGCCCAGCAGCATGGCTTGGGCGGCCATGGGCATCTGCATCCGGCCGATGCCGAAGCCGGCCCAGCAGGCGCCCGACGGCAGGTTGTCGACCATGGCCTTCATGGTGGTGGTATCGGCCGGGGCGCCCCAGGGAATGCCCAGGCACAGCTGGAACAGCGGATCCTTCAGCAGCCCCTCCTTGAGCAGTTGCTTGGCGAACCAGAGGTGGCCGGTGTCGAAGATCTCCAGCTCGGCCTTCACCCCCAATTCGGTGATGCGCCTGGCCCCGGCGCGCAGTTGCGCGGGGGTGGACACATAGATGAAGTCGCCGTCGCCGAAGTTGAGGGTGCCGCAATCCAGGGTGCAGATGTCCGGGCGCAATTCCTCGATGTGCAGCAGGCGGGTGAGGGGGCCGACCAGGTCCGAGCCGGGCCCGAAGTCGGTGGGCGTCTCGCCTGGCCCTATCTCCAGATCGCCGCCCATGCCGGCGGTGAGGTTGATGACGATCTCGGCGTCCGCCTCGCGGATGCGCTCGACCACCTCGCGATAGAGGGCCACGTCGCGACTCGGCTTGCCGGTGGCGGGATCGCGCACATGGGCGTGCACCACGGTGGCGCCGGCGCGGGCCGCTTCCAGGGCGGCGGCGGCGATCTGCGCCGGGGTAACGGGGACATGGGGATTGCGGCCTACGGTATCACCGGCGCCGGTCAGGGCGCAGGTGACGATGACATCGGTGTTCATAGGGTCTGTCCTTGGGCGATCAGAGCTTGAGAGCAGCGGCGGGCTGGCCGGTACGGGTGGTCACGCCCTGGAGAAAGGCGTCGAGGCGTTGCGGGTGGTCCTTGAGCCAGGCGCGGGCGGCTTCCTTGGGCGCGGTGCGCTCCAGGATGGGCGCCATCACGGCACTGACCTCGGCACTGTCCATGTGCAGATTGCCGAGCAGCCGCTGGACGTTGGCGCAGCGCTGCGGATAGTCGGCGGTGGTGACCACCGAGACCGTGGCCTGGCCTTCGTTGGGGCCGAAGACATCTTCGCTGCCGGTCAGGTAGCGCATCTTGATCTGCAGGTTCATCGGGTGCGGCTTCCAGCCGAAGAACACGATCCATTCCTTGCGCTTCTCGGCGCGGCGCACGGCGGTGAGCATGCCCGCCTCGCTGGACTCCACCAGCTGGAAGTCCTTGAGGCCGAAGCGGTCGGTCTTGATCATTTCGGCGGTGCCACGGTTGGCGCCGCTGCCCGGCTCGATGCCGTAGATCTTGCCGCCGAGCTTGTCCTTGAAGCGGGCGATGTCGGCAAAGGTCTTCAGGCCTCCCTCGTAGACGTACTCGGGTACCGCGAAGGTGGACTGGGCATCGGCCAGCAGCGGCGGGGTCAGCACCTTGACCTGGCCCTTGTCGACGAAGGGCTGCACCACCGGCTGCATGGTCGGCTGCCAGTAGCCGAGGAACACGTCCAGATTCTTGTCACCCATGGCCGCCATGATGATCTGCTGGGAGGCGGTGGTCGGCTTCACGCCGTAGCCGAGGCCTTCGAGCATGACCTCGGCCAGGGCACTGGTGGCGACCACGTCGGTCCAGCCGACGATGCCCATCCGCACCGTCTGGCAGCTGTCGGGATCGGCGGCGCGGGCGCTGCCGAGGGTGGCGGCCAGCAGGCCGCAGGCGAGGAGGGTGGTGCTGAGGGTCTTGTTGGGCATGGCGAACTCCCTGGGGCGGCGGGCGGGGATGACTGCCGGTTGCCTTCTACCCTAGGCGCCTCGCCCCGCGGTCATGTGCAGCCCGACGACCGGAATTTGCACCCTGGCGACCTTCTTGCTTGCACAAGCCAATCGTTACCAGGGACGCCCCACCCATGCCGCAGTCCTTTGCCTTTCTCCTGTTGCCCGGCTTTTCCGCCCTGGGCTTCATCGCCACCCTGGAACCCCTGCGGGTAGCCAATCGCTTTCGTCCGGGCAGCTATGGCTGGCGCATCCTCGGTCGCGAGGGCGCGGCGGTGACCGCCAGCAACGGCATGTCGGTCAATGTCGACGGCGGCCTCGACGCCCTGGAGCCGGGCACCACCCTGTTCGTGGTGGCCGGTTTCGAGCCCCTGGCCCATTACGACGACGGCCTCGCCAGCTGGCTGCGCCAGGTCGCCCGCCACGGCCATCCCCTGGGCGGCATCGACACCGGTGCCCTGGTGCTGGCCCGTGCCGGGCTGCTCGACGGCCACCGGATCACCCTGCACTGGGAGGCGGTGGCGGCCTTTCGCGAAGCCTGGCCGCAACTGGAAGTGACCGGCGAGCTGTTCGAGATCGACCGCGGTCGCATCACCTGCGCCGGCGGCACCGCCAGTCTCGACCTGCTGCTGGAGCTGATCGGCCGCAGCCACGGCAGCGCACTGGCGGTGCAGGTCTCCGAGCAATTCGTGCTCGGGCGCATCCGCCCGCCGCGCGAGCACCAGCGGCTGCAGGTGGCGCAGCGCTACGGCATCGCCAACCGCAAGCTGATCCGGGTGGTGGAGCGCATGGAGCGCCATACCGAGACGCCCCTGGGCACCCTGGAACTGGCCGCCGGCATCCAGGTGACCCGCCGCCAGCTGGAGCGGCTGTTCCGCCTCCATCTGCAGACGACCCCCTCCACCTTCTATCTGCAGCTGCGCCTGGACCGGGCGCGCCAGCTGCTGCAGCAGGGCGAGGCCAGCGTGCTGGACGTCGCCCTGGCCTGCGGCTTCGAGTCCGCGTCCTATTTCTCCCGCTGCTACCGCCAGCGCTTCGGCCTGAGTCCGCGGGAAGACCGGCCGCACCGGTCGTCGGCGCCGGAGCTTGCGGTGGCGGTCGCGGGCCTGCCGCCGGGGTAGGCCGACCCGGTCACTGACGCTTCTGGTGATACCCCTGTCGTTTTTGCATCCGGTCGGCCAGGACCCCGGGGCTATGCTGGCCTCGAATCGCCGGCACCCGTTCCGGCGCGAGACCAACGCCGGAGCCTGTCATGAATGCCACCGAACTCCACGCCGACAGCATCGTCATCGACGGGCTGATCATCGCCAAGTGGAACCGCGAACTCTTCGAAGACATGCGCAAGGGTGGCCTGACCGCCGCCAACTGCACCGTCTCGGTATGGGAGGGCTTCCAGGCGACGGTCAACAACATCGCGGCGAGCCAGAAGCTGATCCGCGAGTGCAGCGATCTGGTGGTCCAGGTGCGCACCACCGCCGAGATCCGCCAGGCCAAGGCCCAGGGCAAGACCGGTATCCTGTTCGGCTTCCAGAACGCCCATGCCTTCGAAGACCAGATCGGCTACGTCGAGATCTTCAAGCAGCTCGGCGTGGGCATCGTGCAGATGTGCTACAACACCCAGAACCTGGTGGGCACCGGCTGCTACGAGCGCGACGGCGGTCTGTCCGGCTTCGGCCGCGAGATCGTCGCCGAGATGAACCGCGTCGGCATCATGTGCGACCTCTCCCACGTCGGCTCCAAGACCAGTGAGGAAGTCATCCTCGAATCCAAGAAGCCGGTCTGCTACTCCCACTGCCTGCCGTCCGGCCTGAAAGAGCATCCGCGCAACAAGTCGGATGCGGAACTCAAGTTCATCGCCGACCACGGCGGCTTCGTCGGCGTGACCATGTTCGCCCCCTTCCTGGCCAAGGGCATCGACTCGACCATCGACGACTACGCCGAGGCCATCGAGTACGTGATGAACCTGGTGGGCGAAGACTCCATCGGCATCGGCACCGACTTCACCCAGGGCCACGGCCATGACTTCTTCGAGTGGCTGACCCATGACAAGGGCTACGCCCGTCGCCTGACCAGCTTCGGCAAGATCGTCAACCCGCTGGGCATCCGCACCGTGGGTGAATTCCCCAACTTGACCGAGACCCTGCTCAAGCGCGGCATGCCCGAGCGCACCGTGCGCAAGGTCATGGGCGAGAACTGGATGCGCATCCTCGGCGAAGTCTGGGGCGAGTAGTGAATACCTCTGGAGCCTACTGCGCACACCGCTAGCGGCGTCGCGTCCTCGCGCCAGGTTCGCCGTACCTCGGTACTGCTCTCACCTGGCGCTGCGGGGCTCCTTGCCAGCGGCGCGCTCGCTACGGCTCCACAGGCATTCACCCACACCTTTTTTTAGATACGTATTAGCGAATCGGAGCTCCACACATGGCCAGCCACGCCCCCGAAATGCCCATCCAGGTCGACGACGAAACCGGCGTCTGGACCACCGACGCCCTGCCGATGCTGTACGTACCCCGGCACTTCTTCGTCAACAACCACATGGGCATCGAAGAAGTCCTGGGCGCCGACAAGTACGCCGAGATCCTCTACAAGGCCGGCTACAAGTCCGCCTGGCACTGGTGCGAGAAGGAAGCCGAATGCCATGGCATCCATGGCGCCGCGGTGTTCGAGCACTACATGAAGCGCCTGTCGCAGCGCGGCTGGGGCCTGTTCGAGACCCAGAAGCTCGACCTGGACACCGGCTACGCCGAGGTCAAGCTCAAGCATTCCGCCTTCGTCTACGTCTACGGCAAGGTCAATCGCAAGGTGGACTACATGTTCACCGGCTGGTTCTCCGGCGCCATCGACCAGATCCTGGCCGCCAAGGGCAGTGCCATCCGCACCGTCACCGTCCAGGAATACAGCGGTTCCGAAGAAGGCCACGACGACGGCCTGTTCGTCACCCGGCCGAAGTAACGCCGCGCCCCCGGGTGGCTGCCGACCCGCTCGCCGCCACCCCAGCGACACCCCAGAGCAAGAGCGCGGCTCAAGACCGCGCACCAGCCGATCGAGGAGAAGGTCATGGCCTTCGAAGCAATGTTCCAGCCGATCCAGATCGGCAAGCTCACCATCCGCAACCGCGTACTCTCCACGGCCCATGCCGAGGTCTATGCCACCGACGGCGGCATGACTACCGAGCGCTACGTCAAGTATTACGAAGAGAAGGCCAAGGGCGGCATCGGCCTGGCCATCTGCGGGGGGTCCTCGGTGGTCGCCATCGACAGCCCGCAGCACTGGTGGAGTTCGGTCAACCTCTCCACCGACCGCATCATTCCGCACTTCCAGAATCTGGCCGACGCCATGCACAAGCACGGCGCCAAGATCATGATCCAGATCACCCACATGGGGCGCCGTTCGCGTTGGGACGGCGGCCACTGGCCGACCCTGATGTCGCCGTCGGGCATCCGCGAGCCCGTGCACCGCGCCACCTGCAAGACCATCGAGCCGGAAGAGATCTGGCGGGTGATCGGCAACTTCGCCCAGGCCGCGCGCCGGGCCAAGGCCGGCGGCCTGGACGGCGTCGAGCTGTCCGCCGTGCACCAGCACATGATCGACCAGTTCTGGTCGCCGCGGGTCAACAAGCGCACCGACGAATGGGGCGGCAGCTTCGAGAACCGCATGAGATTCGGCATGGAGGTTCTCAAGGCCGTGCGCGCCGAGGTCGGTGACGACTTCTGCGTCGGTATGCGCATCACCGGCGACGAATTCCACCCGGACGGTCTGTCCCACGACGACATGAAGCAGATCGCCAAGTACTACAGCGACACCGGCATGCTCGACTTCATCGGTGTGGTCGGCTCGGGTTGCGACACCCACAACACCCTGGCCAACGTCATCCCCAACATGACCTATCCGCCGGAGCCCTTCCTGCACCTGGCGGCGGGCATCAAGGAAGTGGTCAACGTGCCGGTGCTGCACGCCCAGAACATCAAGGACCCTAACCAGGCCACCCGCATCCTGGAGGGCGGCTACGTCGACATGGTCGGCATGACCCGCGCTCACATCGCCGATCCGCACCTGATCACCAAGATCAAGATGGGCCAGATCGACCAGATCCGTCAGTGCGTCGGCGCCAACTACTGCATCGACCGCCAGTACAACGGCCTGGACGTGCTGTGCATCCAGAACGCCGCCACCAGCCGCGAATACATGGGCCTGCCGCACATCATCGAGAAGTCCACCGGGCCCAAGCGCAAGGTAGTCATCGTCGGCGGCGGTCCGGCCGGCATGGAGGCCGCGCGCGTCTCCGCCGAGCGTGGCCATGACGTCACCCTGTTCGAGAAGCAGGAGCAGCTCGGCGGCCAGATCACCCTGGCCTCCCGCGCGCCGCAGCGCGACCAGATCGCCGGCATCACCCGCTGGTACCAGCTGGAGCTGACGCGCCTGGGCATCGACCTGCGTCTGGGCACCGCTGCCGATCCGGCGACCATCCTCGACCTGCGCCCGGACATCGTCATCCTGGCCAACGGCGGCCATCCCTTCCTGGAACAGGTCGACCACTGGCACGCCGCCGACGGCCTGGTCGTCAGCAGCTGGGACATCCTCTCGGGCAAGGTCGAGCCGGGCAAGAACGTGCTGGTGTACGACACCATCTGCGAATTCACCGGCATGTCGGTGGCCGACTACCTGGCCGACAAGGGCGCCCAGGTCGAGATCGTCACCGACGACATCAAGCCGGGCGTGGCCATCGGCGGGACCACCTTCCCGACCTACTACCGCAGTCTCTATCCCAAGGAAGTGATCATGACCGGCGACCTGATGCTGGAAAAGGTCTACGCCGAGGGCGACAAGAAGATCGCGGTACTGGAGAACGAATACACCGGCGCCCGCGAGGAGCGCGTGGTCGACCAGGTCGTCATCGAAAACGGCGTACGCCCGGACGAGGGGCTCTACTACGCCCTCAAGGAAGACTCGCGCAACAAGGGCCAGATGGACATCGAGGCGCTGTTCGCCATCGAGCCGCAGCCGGCGCTCGGCGAGACCGGCAACGGCTACCTGCTCTACCGGATCGGCGACTGCGTGGCCCAGCGCAACACCCACGCCGCCATCTACGACGCCCTGCGCCTGTGCAAG
This sequence comes from Pseudomonas aestiva, assembly GCF_039908605.1. Classification (NCBI taxonomy): domain Bacteria; kingdom Pseudomonadati; phylum Pseudomonadota; class Gammaproteobacteria; order Pseudomonadales; family Pseudomonadaceae; genus Pseudomonas; species Pseudomonas aestiva. Next base: position 118,153 of record NZ_CP150916.1, read on the forward strand.
GACTTCTAAGACACGCCCCGTGAGGGTTCGCAACGTCCGGTCGGCACGGACAGCCCCCTCTTCCTGAGGGAGAGGGCGGGGGTGAGGGGCCTCGCTGACGCCTTGGCGTGAACGTGGGCTCCCCCTCTCGGCTTTCTCCCCAGGGAGAGGGGGTGTTCCGCTGCCACCCGAGGTCCCGTAGGGAGACCCGCAATGCTCAGTACCATCCTCCCCATCCTGCTCTTCGCCGCCCTGGCCCTCACCGTGATCGGCGCCGTGCGCCGCTTCAGCCTCTGGCGGCAAGGGCGTCCGGCCGAGGTCGACTGGCTCGGCGGGCTGCTGAAGATGCCGCGGCGCTACCTGGTGGACCTGCACCACGTGGTCGACCGCGACAAGTACATCTCCAAGACCCACGTGGCCACCGCGGGCGGTTTCGTCCTGGCGGCGCTGCTGGCCATCCTAGTGCACGGCTTCGGCCTGCACAGCCGCATCCTCGGCTGGGCGCTGCTGGCCGCCACCGCCTGCATGTTCACCGGCGCCCTGTTTGTCGCCAAGCGTCGCCGCAACCCGCCGGCACGGCTGTCCAAGGGCCCCTGGATGCGCCTGCCCAAGAGCCTGCTGGCCTTTGCCGCGAGCTTCTTCATCGCCACCCTGCCGGTCGCCGGCATCCTGCCGCCGGACTTCGGGGGCTGGATTCTGGCCGCGGTGCTGGCGGTCGGTGTGGCCTGGGGCGTGTCCGAGCTGTTCCTCGGCATGACCTGGGGCGGTCCCATCAAGCACGCCTTCGCCGGCGCCCTGCACCTGGCCTGGCACCGCCGCGCCGAGCGCTTCAGCACCCCGCACAACGCCAGCGCCGCCCGCTCCAGCGGCCTCAAGGCCCTGGACCTGCACGATCCCAAGGCGCCGCTGGGTGTGGAAAAGCCCGCCGACTTCACCTGGAACCAGCTGCTCGGCTTCGACGCCTGCGTCCAGTGCGGTCGTTGCGAGGCCATGTGCCCGGCCTTCGCCGCCGGCCAGCCGCTCAACCCCAAGAAGCTGATCCAGGACATGGTCGTCGGCCTCAAGGGCGGCAGCGATGCCCGCTACTTCGGCTCGCCCTATCCCGGCCAGCCGGTCGGCGAGCACGCCGGCGGTCCGCACCTGCCCATCGTTGCCCGTCAGGGCAAGGCCCTGGTGGACGCCGAGACCCTCTGGTCCTGCACTACCTGCCGTGCCTGCGTCGAGGAGTGCCCGATGATGATCGAGCACGTCGATGCCATCGTCGACATGCGCCGGCACCTGACCCTGGAACGCGGCGAGACGCCGAACAAGGGCGCCGAGGTGCTGGAAAATCTCATCGCCACCGACAACCCCGGCGGCTTCGCCCCTGGTGGCCGCCTGAACTGGGCCGCCGACCTGGACCTGCCGCTGATGCAGGACAAGGGCCAGGCCGAGGTGCTGTTCTGGGTCGGCGACGGCGCCTTCGACATGCGCAACCAGCGCACCCTGCGCGCCTTCGTCAAGGTGCTCAAGGCGGCCAAGGTGGACTTCGCCGTGCTCGGTCTGGAAGAACGCGACAGTGGTGACGTGGCCCGTCGCCTGGGCGACGAGGCGACCTTCCAGCAGCTGGCCAGGCGCAACATCGAGACCCTGGGCAAGTATCGCTTCCAGACCATCGTCTCCTGCGATCCCCACAGCTTCCACATGCTCAAGAACGAATACGGCGATCTGGGCGGCCATTACCAGGTGCAGCACCACAGCACCTTCATCGAGACCCTGCTTAGCCGCGGCACCCTGCACCTGGGCCAGCACGCCCTGGCCGAGCAGGGCGCCACCATCACCTATCACGATCCCTGCTACCTGGGCCGCTACAACGGCGAGTACGAGGCGCCGCGCGCGGTGCTCAAGGCGCTGGGCATCGCGGTCAAGGAGATGGAGCGTTCCGGCTTCCGTTCGCGCTGCTGCGGCGGTGGCGGCGGAGCGCCCATCACCGACATCCCCGGCAAGCAGCGGATTCCCGACATGCGCATGGCCGACATCCAGGAAACCGGCGCCGAGCTGGTGGCCGTGGGCTGCCCCCAGTGCACCCTGATGCTGGAAGGCGTGGTCGCCCCGCGCCCGGAGATCAAGGACATCGCCGAGCTGGTGGCCGAAGCCATCGTCGAGGCGCCGGTGGACAGCAAGCCGGCCGCCGCACGGCGGCCGGTGGCGGAGGCCCTGTCGTGAGCGGGCGTCGGGGCCCCCTCACCCTAGCCCTCTCCCCGTGGGGCGAGGGGATGGTCAGGTGTGCCAGGCAAGTCCCGGTGTTCACCGCTTTTACCTCCTCTCCCCTCAGGGGAGAGGGCTGGGGTGAGGGGCCCACCGCGCACCTCACCTGCCATTTTCAAACGGAGCGCCCAGCATGAGCATCATTCGTCGCGACCCGCGCCGCGAGTGGATCGCGCGCAACCGTCTGCATCCGCTGCATGCGAGCATCGCCAGCAGCGCCGATGCCGAAAGCCGCTGGATGGGGCCCAATGGCCTGGTCCGCAAGAATCCCCACGCCGCGGCCGTCGGTTTCGTCGGCCCCCAGGGCGTCAAGCGTATCGACCGCAGCGGCGCCCAGCAGGGCGGCGGTCGTCGTGGCGCCGCCCAGGCGGTGGAAGAACAGCTGCCGCTGCACCGGATCGCCGAACCGGCCTTCTATATCGCCGTGGTTCCGGATCTGGTCAGTGGTCGCCTGACCGCCCATGACCGTGACCTGCTGGGCCTGGCCCGGCAACTGGCCGGCGCCGAGGGCGCCGTGCTGGCCGTGGTCTTTGGCGAGGTCAAGGAAACGGCCTTCGATACCGCCGGGGTGGATCGCCTGCTGCATCTGGACGGCGAGCAATTCCAGGGCTATGCCCCCGAACAGCGGGTGCTGGCGCTGCGTGCGGTGAACAACGAACTGCAGCCGCGTCACTGGCTGCTGCCCGACAGCCGCAGCGGTGGCGGTGAGCTGGGTCGGCGCCTGGGCGCCGCTCTGCACGAGCGCCCCGCCACTCGCGTCTGGCAGGTCAAGGACAGCCTGGTCATCGGCCGTGCCGGGGCAGGTCGCCAGGATCTGCAGCAGCCGCTGCCGCGCCTGGTCCTGGCCCTGCCGGAATGCGCGGAGCCGGTCGGCGAGACCCGCCACGAGGTCCTGCCGGTAACCCTGAGCGGCAATATCGCTCGCCACCTGCCACGCATCGAGGACCTCGGTCCGGTCGCTGTCGATCCCATGCAGATTCCCCTGGCCGAGGCCGAATTCATCCTCTCCGGTGGCAACGGCATCCGCGACTGGGATCTCTTCCACAGCACCGCCGCGCTGCTGGGCGCCACCGAGGGCGCCTCGCGGGTGGCGGTGGACGACGGCCATATGCCGCGCAACCGCCAAGTCGGCGCCACCGGGACCTGGGTCACCGCCCGGGTCTATCTGGCCGTGGGCATCTCCGGCGCCGTGCAGCACCTGCAGGGCATCGCCAGTTGCGACAAGGTCATCGCCATCAACACCAATCCGGGTTGCGACATGGTCAAGCGTGCCGATCTGTCTGTGATCGGCAACGGTGACGCCATCCTGGCCGCCCTGGCGCGGCTGGTCGAACAACAGCGGGCAGGGGAGTTGCAGGATGTCGCTTGAGCAGAAGCTGCCGTCGCTGGACGGCGTCAAGGTCGTGGCCCTGGTGTCCGTTGGCGCCCATCCCAGTTCCGGGCGTGCCCGGCGGGCGGAACAGGATGCCCGCGCCGTCGAACTCGGCCTGCGCCTGGTGGGCGACAAGCTACGCGTCCTGCACGCCGGTGATCCCGCCGAAGAGGCCCTGCGCGGCTATCTGGGCATGGGCGTGCCGGCCCTGCACGTACTGGAACAACCGGCGGGTGCCGATGCCCTGCCAGCCCTCGGTGAGACCCTGCGCGAGGTCGGTGCCGGCCTGGTACTGACCGGCAGCCAGGCGGAAACCGGCGAAGGTTCGGGTCTGCTGCCCTATCTGCTAGCCGAGACCCTCGGCTGGCCGCTGGTGGTCGGCCTCGCTGCGGTGGAAGCCGTGGAAGGCGGCCAGGCGACCGTACTGCAAGCCCTGCCGCGCGGTCAGCGCCGGCGGCTGCGGGTACGGCTGCCCTTTGTCGCCAGTGTCGACAGCGCCGCTCCGGCGCCGCGGCAAAGCGCCTTCGGCCCGGCCCGGCGTGGCGAGCTGCAGGTGGAGACCATCGAGGTGGTGCAGGACAGTCTGTTCGAAAACGGCGAATTGCAACCGGCCAAGGCGCGCCCCAAGCGCCTCAAGGTGATCAAGGCCAAGACCGCCGCCGATCGCTTCAAGGCGGCCACGGCCAAGGCCTCCGGCGATGGCGGCCAGGTCCTCAAGGACCTGACCCCGGAAGCGGCAGCCGCCGCCATCTTCAAGGTATTGCGCGAGGAAGGCGTGGTGCGCTGAAGCCGTATCCCCTCTCCCTCTGGGAGAGGGCAAGGGTGAGGGCACCTTCGGCGCCCCATCCTCAGGTGGAAAAGGCGGCGCCGTTTTCCACGCTACGAGGTCGCGGTGCCAAAACCACGCTCCAAACCGCCCCCTTTCCCTCAGGGAGAGGGCCGGGGTGAGGGTACCCTTGGCACTCAATCCTCAGGTGGAAAAGGCTACGCCGTTTTCCACGCTACGAGGTCGCGGTGTCAAAACCACGCTCCAAACCGCCCCCTCTCCCTCAGGGCGAGGGCCGGGGTGAGGGTACCCTTGGCACTCAATCCTCAGGTGGAAAAGGCTACGCCGTTTTCCACGCGACCGAGGGTGACAGGACCCGTAGGTTGGGCTGAGCCTGCGAAGCCCAACGATCCCAACCTCCAGCGCCCATCAGTGCGCCTCGTCCCAATTGCCACCCACCCCCGACTCCACCAGCAGTGGCACGTCCAGCTCGCCGGCACCGCTCATCAGCGGTAGCAGGCCTTCGCGCAGACGCTCCACCTGATCTTCGCGGACCTCCAGCACCAGTTCGTCGTGTACCTGCAGGATCACCCGGGCGTCCAGCTCCGGGGTCGACTGCAGCCAGCCATCCACGGCGATCATGGCGCGCTTGATGATGTCCGCCGCGGTGCCCTGCATGGGCGCGTTGATCGCCGCCCGCTCGGCGGCGCGACGCAGGCCCTGGTTCTTGGAGTGGATGTCCGGCAGGTACAGCCGGCGGCCATAGAGGGTCTCCACATAGCCCTGGTCCACCACCTGGGCGCGGGTGCGCTCCATGTAGGCCAGCACACCGGGATAGCGCTGGAAATAACGATCGATATAGGCCTGGGCCTCGGCCCGGCCGACGCCGATCTGCTTGGCCAGGCCGAACGCGCTCATGCCATAGATCAGACCGAAGTTGATGGCCTTGGCGCGGCGGCGATCCTCGTTGCTGACCTCTTCCAGCGGCACACCCATCACCTCGGCGGCGGTGGCGCGGTGCACGTCCAGGTCGTTCTGGAAGGCGTGCAGCAGACCTTCGTCCTGGGCCAGGTGAGCCATGATGCGCAACTCGATCTGCGAATAGTCCGCCGCCAGCAGGCGATAGCCTTTCGGCGCGACGAAGGCCTGGCGGATGCGCCGGCCCTCGGCGGTACGGATCGGGATGTTCTGCAGATTCGGGTCGCTGGAAGACAGCCGGCCGGTCGCCGTCACCGCCTGGTGGTAGCTGGTATGGATACGGCCGGTACGCGGATTGATCTGCTGCGGCAGCTTGTCGGTGTAGGTGCTCTTGAGCTTGCTCATCTGCCGGTACTGCATCAGCACCTTGGGCAGCGGGAAGTCCTGGTCGGCCAGTTCCTGCAGCACCGCCTCGGCGGTGGAAGGTTGGCCGGAGGCGGTCTTGCTGACCACCGGCAGGCCCAGCTTGACGAAGAGGATCTCGCCCAGCTGCTTGGGCGAACCCAGGTTGAATTCCTGGCCGGCCAGTTCATAGGCCTCCTTTTCCAGGGCGATCATCTTCTCGCCCAGCTCGCGGCTCTGCACCCCGAGCAGCGCCGAATCTACCAGGGCGCCGTTGCGCTCGATGCGCGCCAGCGGCGGCACCAGCGGCATCTCGATGTCGCGCAGGACTCCAGCCAGGCCGGAGATGGCTTCCAGCCTGGGCCAGAGCGTCTCGTGCAGGCGCAGGGTGACGTCGGCATCCTCGGCGGCATAGGGCCCGGCCTGCTCGATGGCGATCTGGTCGAAGGTCAGCTGCTTGGCGCCCTTGCCGGCGATGTCCTCGAAGCGGATGGTGCTGTGGCCCAGGTACTTGAGCGCCAGGCTGTCCATGTCGTGGCGGGTGGCGGTGGCGTCCAGCACATAGGATTCGAGCATGGTGTCGAAGGCGATGCCCTGGATCGTGATGCCGTAGCGGGTCAGCACATTGAGGTCGTACTTGCCGTGCTGCATGACCTTGAGCTTGGCCGGGTCCTCCAGCAGCGGCTTCAGCGCGGCCAGCACCGGCTCCAGCGCGAGCTGGGTCGGCGCGCCCATGTAGCTGTGGGCCAGCGGCACATAGGCGGCCTGGCCCGGCGCCACGGCGAAGGACAGCCCCACCAGCTCGGCGCGCTGGGCATCGATGCTGGTGGTCTCGGTGTCGAAGGCGAAGCGGTCGGCGGCCTGCAGGCGCGCCAGCCAGGCGTCGAAGTCGGCCTGTTCCAGCACCGTGTCGTAGTGGGTTTCCACCTGGGTGGTGGCGGCGTCCTCGGCCAGCGGCAGGGGAGCGCCCTGGCGCTTGGTGTCGCGGATCAGGTCATCCAGCCAGGACTTGAATTCCAGTTCCTGATAGAGCGCCATCAGGGCTTCCACATGGGGCTCGCCGACTTTGAGCTCGTCGAAGGTCAGCTCCAGCGGCACGTCCAGCTTGATAGTCGCCAGCTGGTAGGACAGGTAGGCCTGCTCGCGATGCTGGTCCAGCTTGGCGGCCAGCGACTTGGCGCCGCGCAGGGGCAGGGCGGCCACGGCATCGAGGTTGGCGTAGAGGGTATCCAGGCCACCGCCGATGCCGTTGAGCAGGCCGGCGGCGGTCTTCTCGCCCACCCCGGGTACCCCGGGGATGTTGTCGATCTTGTCGCCCATCAGCGCCAGGTAGTCGATGATCAGCTCGGGGCCCACGCCGAACTTGGTCCTGACCCCTTCCACGTCCAGCACGCTGCCGCTCATGGTGTTGACCAGGGTGACATAGGGGCAGACCAGCTGGGCCATGTCCTTGTCGCCGGTGGAGATCACCACCGGGCGCTCGGCGCTGGCGCAATGACGGGCGAGGGTGCCGATGACATCGTCGGCTTCCACCCCTTCGACGGCCAGCAGCGGCAGGCTCAGGGCGCGAATACAGGCGTGCAGCGGCTCGACCTGGCCGCGCAGGTCGTCGGGCATGGCCGGGCGCTGGGCCTTGTAGTCGGCGAAGAGTTCGTCGCGGAAGGTCGGGCCCTTGGCGTCGAAGACCACCGCGAAGAGGCTGTCCGGATACTGGCGGCGCAGCGAGAGCAGCATGTTGAGCACGCCCTTCACCGCGCCGGTCGGCTTGCCGGTGGAGGTCATCAGCGGCGGCAGGGCATGGAAGGCGCGATAGAGATAGGAGGAACCGTCCACCAGGACGAGAGGGGCGTGGCTCATGGTCTGGACCTTTGTCGTGGCGTGTGCGGCGTCTGTCCGGCTAGTCTCGACGACTGCAAAACCGGGTTCTAGGCTCTGTACGAAAGGTGTCTGCGCTCGGTGATGCTTCGTTGAAAAAGCCTTCGGAATGCTCATTTACCACTCGTAAACTCCGCTTCCTCAGTCTTTTTCGCCTCGCCTGACCTTCGCTCGACGACTTTTCGTACAGAGCCTAGAATCGACCACTCGCTCCGTTCAAAAGGTCAAAGGTTACCATGGGTGCTCGTCGCTTCCTCTTCGCCGCGTTGCTGCTGGCGCCGCTGGTCCAGGCCGCGGAACCGCTGCCACCGGGGGAAAAGCCCCTGCCTGACGAGATCAAGGTGATCCGCTACCAGGCCGGCGACCAGACCATCGAGGAGACGCGCATCCGCGGGGTGCTGCAATCCACCCGGGTCATCCCCAAGCATGGCGCGCCCTACGAGCTGGTGCCCGCCGATGGCAGCAGCACCGCCGCCAACGACAAGCCGACCCTGCACGTCCCCAGCTGGCGCCTGTTCAGCTGGTAGGCGCAAGGCGCCTGGACCGGTAAACTGCGCGCCGCTCGCACATTCCTCCGCCAGGCCCTGTCATGTCCGTCTTCACGCCCCTCGATCGTCCCACCCTCGAAGCCTTTCTCGCGCCCTATGGTTTGGGCCGGCTGCGGGATTTCCGGGGCATCGCCGAGGGCTCGGAAAACACCAACTACTTCATCAGCCTGGAAGGCGGCGAATTCGTCCTGACCCTGGTGGAGCGCGGTCCGGTGGCGGAGATGCCGTTCTTCATCGAACTGCTCGATGTCCTCCACGACGCCGACCTGCCGGTGCCCTATGCGGTGCGCACCCAGGATGGCCAGGCCCTGCGCCAGCTGGCCGGCAAGCCGGCGCTGCTGCAACCGCGCCTGGCCGGCCGCCACGAGCGTGCGCCCAATCCCCATCATTGCGGCGAAGTCGGCCACCTGCTGGGCCATCTGCACCGGGCCACCGCCGGCGAGCGCCGCATCGAGCGCGCCAGTGATCGCGGCCTGGCCTGGATGCTGGCCGAAGGCGAGCGCCTGGCGCCGGGCCTGGACGCCACGGCCCGGCCGCTGCTGGAGCGCACCCTGGGGGAGATCCGCGCGTTGCTGAGCGAGCAGCCGCCGTTGCCCGAGGCCAATCTGCACGGCGACCTGTTCCGCGACAATGTGATGTTCGATGGTCCCCGGCTTTCGGGCGTCATCGACTTCTACAATGCCAGTTCCGGCTGGATGCTCTATGACCTCGCCATCACGGTGAACGACTGGTGCTCCACCGAGAGCGGCGCGCTGGACCTGCCGCGCGCTCGGGCGCTGCTGGCGGCCTATGCCGCCGATCGCCACTTCACGCCGGGCGAAGCCGAATTGTGGCCGGTGCTGCTGCGCGTCGCCTGCGTGCGCTTCTGGCTGTCACGACTGATCGCCGCCCAGGCCTTTGCCGGCCAGGACGTGCTGATTCATGACCCGGTCGAATTCCAGCAGCGCCTGGCGGCGCGGCAGCAGACCCCGCTGGAATTGCCGCTGACCCTGTAGCCCAGGTTCCACGTGGAACCTCTGCGCTGAGCTACAGCTGCAAGCGTCGCTCGATGACGGGCTGCGCCTGTCCCTGCCGCTGCCAACTCAGCGTCGCCTCGATCAGACTGCCCGGTGCTGCGCCCAGGCGCGTGGTGACCGGGCAGCCGTCACCCCTGGCCGCGCCGGCCTGACGGGTGCGGGCGACGCCCCCCGGTCCGTGCAATTCGATGACGAGTTCGTAGCTCAGGGGTGTGTCTTCGCCGGTAAAGCACAGCTGTACCTGAGCGCCCGCCGGTTGCGGCTGCAACTCCAGGCGGGCGCTGGCCGCGGCGCCGCCTGCCAGGGGCAGGAGGGCCGCGAGCAGCCAGGCAGCGCGCGTCACCGCTGGTTGATGGTGGCGCTGTTGCCGAAGCCGCTCTGCGAGATCCGCGCGCTGTCGTTGAAGCCGTTGAAGTTGGCCGAGGTCTGCAGGATGCTCGCGCGGTTGCTGTCGCCGACCTGGCTGACGCTGGCCGTGCTGATGGCGCTGGTGACGTCGAGACGCGCCTCGTTGCCGTTGCCGCTCTGGACGATGCTGGTCTGGTTGCTGTCGCCCTGGACGGTGACGCTGGCCAGGTTGTCGTCGCCGGTGGAGCTGCCGCTGAAGCGATTGCCGCGGCCGGCCTGGTCGACGTTCAGGGTGTTGCGATTGCCGTCCTGGGTAAAGGTCAGTTCGTTGAACTTGCCGGAGGAGAGCACCGTGGCGACATTGGCCTGGCCACGCTGGGTCAGCTCCACGGTGTCGACCGAGTAGCCCTGCTGGGTCAGGTCGATGCGGTTGTCGGTGCCGGACTGGGCGAGGGTCGCCGTCACGGCATCGCCGCTCTGGTCGACGCGCACCTGGTTGTTGTCGCCGTTCTGCTCCAGGGTCAGCTGGGCGCTGGAGGCCGACTGGACCAGGGTGCCGCTGTTGCTGCCCACGGAGCTGATGGTGGCCTGGTTGCCGAAGCCGTCCTGGGCCAGGCTATGGACGCTGCTGCCGCCTTCCTGGCGCAGGGTCGCCACATTGCCCTGGGCGTAGCCGTAGATATCGCCGCCCTGGGTGATGGTGGCGCTACTGGCGCCGGTCTGGACCACGCTGATCGCGTTGCCTTCGCCCTGCAGCTGATAGAGGGACGCGCTGTTGCCGGCGCCGCTCTGGTCCAGGGTGAGGGTGCCGCTGGTGCCGTCCTGCTGGACGAGGGCGGTGCTGTTCTGGGCGAAGGCGTTGGCGGCCACGAGGGCCAGCGTCAGGGCGGCCAGGGGCCTGAGTAGAAACATCTGTCTGATCTCCATGAGTGCCATCAGCGGTACTGACGTACCACCGTATTCTGGTTGCTTCCGTACTGGACGATGCGGCTGGACAGGCCCGAGCCGTGCTGTTCGATGCGGGCGTTGCCCTGGACGCCGAGTTGCAGGATGTCGGCCTGGTTGCCGCTGCCGACCTGCTCGATGCGTGCGACGTTGCCGTAGCCGCCCTGGAGGATGACCGCGCTCAGCTCCGTGCCGTCCTGCAGGATGCGGGCTTCCTGGGCGGCGCCGCTCTGGGCCACCTGAGCGCGCAGCGCGGTGCCGCGCTGGTCGATGAGCGCCTGGTTGCCTACGCCGAACTGGCGGATGACGGCGTCGCGCCCGGCCGCTGGGGCCTGACCCAGGTCGCCGGTCTCCATGAGATCGGCGGCCGACGCCAGGGCGTCCAGGCCGAGGGCCAGGGCAAGGACCACGGCCAGGCCGCGGGTTGGGCTGCGCATCTCTGTCACCGTCATTGCCTAAGATTCTCCGCCTGGCATTGTCCGGAGCCGCCTGGCCCATCGCTATCGCTCCAGGGAGCGAATCCCGCGGGGCCGGCGGCTTAATCCCTAGCGCCGGTTCGGCTCCAGGTACTTGGTCAGCGCCGGATCGCGCGGATCGCGACCGTCGGCCACCAGCCACAGGCGCCGCTCCACGCCCTGGGCGACCAGATGAGCGACCGCCGCCTCGATGGCCGAGAGCACGCACAGCTGCGCTGGCTCGTTGGTGGTGTAGCCGGACTCGGCTTCGAGCAGCTTCTTGAATTCGATGAACTTGAAGACCCCGGCCTGGCGGCCGATGGAGTAGATGGTCTTGGAGGTCATGACATTGGCCAGCACCCGACCGCTGCGGGTATCGATGGCACGCAGGTTGACCGTGACCTGATCCACCCGGTACTCCTCGGACAGGCCGATGCCCAGGTAGCGGGCCCCCTCGCCGCCGCTGCGGACGTTGGTGTCATAGGCCACCACGCCGCCTTCGAGCAGCAGGTTGGCCGCCTGCAGCGAGGGCAGCGCCTGCTGCAGATTCTCCGGCAGGTCCGGCTTGTTCTGGGTGGCACGGATGATCTTGCGTTCGGTCAGCAGATTCTGCAGGCCCTCGCGTTCGAGCACCACGAACCAGCCACTGGCCTGCAGGGCGTCCACCAGCATGCTGCCGGCGCCCTGGGTCACGGCGGTGGAAAAGGAGCTGGCCGGATTGGGCTTGTACTGCCCGGTCTGGTCGCGGAAGCCGTAGACGGCGGCCACCAGCGGGCCCTTGGGCGGCGGCAGCGCCAGCAGGTCATAGTAGGTGGAGGCGCGCGGCGTCAGGGTCGGGGCGGCATTCTGTTCGGCGGGCATGGGGTCGCGCACGCAGCCGGTCAGGACGAGGGCGGCGCTCAGGGCCGCCGCCAGGGAAAAGGCGTTCATGGCAGGCATCCGTGCTCAGGGTTGGTTGAAGCCGTTGACGGAGATTTCCGAAATCTCCCCGGTCCCGCGGTCGGTGATCTGCACGGTCAGGTTGCCGGAATCGTCGACGATGTTGACGATGAACTGGTCGGTGGACAGCGTGCCCGAGTTGCCGTCCTTGATGTCGGTCAGCACCTGGGACAGCAGCCGCGATTCCAGCTGGCTGGTGAAGCGTTCCAGGGGCGACTGGCTGCTGGCGCTGCTGCGCAGGTCGGGATCCTTGTGGCGATCCTGGGCGGTGGCGTTGTTCAGCAGGTAGGTGCCATTGAGCGGATTGCCGCCAAAGGACGGATTCACCGGCGAGTAGACCAGCTCGGTCGCCATGGCCGGGGCGACGCCCAGGATGCAGAGCAGGGGCAGGGCCTTCCAGGCGTGCGCGTTCATAACTCGTCCTTATCCATGTCGAAAGTGTCCTGCAGCAGATTTTCCAGGCGCCGGCGGGTGATGCCCTCGTGGACCTGGTCCGCCGCGGCGTAGGCGGCATCCTTGAGTTCGCTGTTGTTCGGCGGAATGAACTGGCGATAGAGCAGCCGCTGCTCGTACTCGACCCAGACCAGGCTGCCCCAGCGCGCCGAAGGCCGTTCGCGCACCACCAGGTTGAAGTCCAGGTCGGTGGTATCGGTCAGGCGGTCGGCGAAGTGGCGATAGAAGTCGTGGCCGAAGCGGGAGATGGTGTTGTCCACCAGCAGTCCCTGGATCAGCTCGCCCTCGGCCCGCAGCGGTCCGGCCAGCAGCAGGCCGAGCAGCAGCCAGGCCGCCTTCATCCCGGCAGGTCCTGCCCGGCATGGAAGCGCAGCGCCGCCTCGGCGCGATTGGCCGCGCCGGTCTTGCGCAGCAGGTTGTGCATGTGGCTCTTGACCGTGTGGGTGCTCAGGCACAGCGCCTCGCCGATGGCGGCGTTGGACAGCCCGCGCCCCACCAGCCGGAGGATCTCCCGCTCGCGCCGGGTCAGGCCGTCGGCGGCGATGCTGGGGCGCTCGCGGGAGCGCCGCAGCAGGTGGGCCAGGATGGCGCGGGGCAGCCAGTCCTCGCCGGCCAGCAGTGCGCCCAGCCCCTGCAGCAGCTGGTCGCGGCTGGCCTGGGGGGCGAACACGCCCTGGATGGCGGGAAAGCGCTCGACCCAGGGCAGGGCCTGTTCGAGGCTGGCGTTGAGAAAGGCCACGGTGACCGCCGGCGCCAGGCTTTCCAGCCAGCGCTCCAGTGGCGCTTCGGGCACGCTGCCGAGATCGACCAGTACCAGGCTGGTCTCGCCGGCCGCTTCCAGCTCGCGGGCGCAGCTGAGCTCGATGCCGTGGCGTTCTTCGAGAAAGGGTTTGAGCAGTTCTGCCAGGAGGACGTTTCTCGTCGTCAGGCAGACCTTGCTCGCAGGTATCGCGCGCATGTCCATATGGGCTGTCTCATCATCCGTTGCGCGAACGCTGAGACAAATCGCCGGGAGCGACAAGAAAAAACTGACCGATTTCCAGCGACTTACCGGCTCTGTGGACCGCTTGGCAGATTACCCGTCGACCAGCCGTCGGCGGCTAGCTCCAAAGACTTAGCTCTCTGGATGGAGCGGGTAATCCAGGCGCTCTGCAAGCGGCAGCGCCTGGACGAGCGATCGCCGCCTCAGCGGGTGAGGATGACCTTGCGCAGGTGGCGCGGCTGGTCCGGGTCCTGGCCCCGAGCCTCGGCCAGCAGTGCGGCCAGGCGATAGAAGCTCTGGATCGCCAGCAGGCCGTCCAGGTCCGGATGACCGGCGACGGCGAGGGGCAGGTCGCGCTCGGCGATCTCGTCCGGCGCGGCCAGCAGCACCCGCGCACCGCGTGCGCGCAGGTCCCGCGCCAGTTGCAGCAGACCGGCCTGTTCGGGGCCGCGCAGGGCAAAGATCAGCAGCGGATAGCCACGCTCCACCAGCGCCAGGGGACCGTGCTGCAATTCCGCGCCGCTGAAGGCCTCGCCCTGCAGCGCCGAGGTTTCCTTGAGCTTGAGCGCGGCCTCCTGGGCGATGGCGAAGCCCGGCCCGCGGCCGACCACCATGCAGCGTTCGGCGTCGCGCAGGACGGTCAGGGCCGGCGCCCAGCTCAGTTCGGCGGCGCGATCCAGGGCCTCGGGCAAGGCGACTCCAGCGGCAAGCAGGGTCTCGTCCTGCTGCCAGTGGGCGATCAGCCGGGCGGCGGCGGCCAGGGTGGCGATAAAGCTCTTGGTGGCGGCGACGCTGCGCTCGGGACCGGCCTGCACGCCGATGGCATGGCGGCAGGCCAGGGCCAGCGGCGAGTCGATCTCGTTGACCAGGGCCGCGGTGCGGGCGCCGTAGCGATCCAGGGCGGACAGCGTCTCGATCAGATCGGGACTGCGTCCGGACTGGGAAAAGCCCAGGGCGAGCTGGCCTTCGACGCGTAGCGGCGCCTGGCGCAGGGTCACCAGTGAGGGCGGCAGGGACAGCACCGGCAGCCCCAGGTGGGCCATCGCCAGGTAGGCGAAATAGCTGGCCGCATGGTCCGAGCTGCCACGCGCCACCGTCAGCGCCAGCTGCGGCGGATTGCCCCTGAGGTCGTCGGCCAGAGCCGCCAGGGCCTGGTCGATGGTCGCCAGTTGGCGAGCGACCGCCGCGCCGCTGGCGGCGGCTTCTGCGAGCATGAGCGAGGTCAAGAGGGTCTCCTTGGGCGTACGCCTAAGTCTCGCACTCTGCCACTCCTGGACAGGCGCGACCAGCCGACCTTGGCCTAGTCGCCTTCGTCCGCCGCACCGCCGGTGAATTGCAGGTCGTGCTTGCGCAGCTTGTCGGACAACGTCTTGCGCGGCAGGCCGAGGGCTTCGGCCAGGCTGCGCAGGGAGGCGTGGGGCCGGGCCAGTTCGCGCTGGATGAGTTCGCGCTCGAAGGCCTCGACCTGCTCGCCCAGTCCGGCAGCCAGGGCTGCCGCGGCGGGCGCCGCCAGCACCGGGGCCGCGGCCACGGGCGGCGCCGTCATGGGCGCCAGGGGCGCATAGGCGCTGTTGTCCAGCGCCAGCTCCAGCCCCAGGGCGAAGCGCTCGGCGGCGTTCTGCAATTCGCGCACGTTGCCCGGCCAGCTGTGGGCGATGAGAGCGGCGCGCTGCTCGGCATCGGCTTCGCGCAGCGGGGTGCCATGGCGCTGGGCGGCGGCCAGGGCGAAGTGGCGGAACAGCGGCAGGATGTCTTCGCTGCGCTCGCGCAGGGCGGGGATGCGCAGGGTGGCGACATTGAGCCGGTAGTAGAGGTCGGCGCGGAAGCGACCCTGGTCGGCGGCCTGGCGCAGGTCTTCCTTGGTGGCGGCGACCACCCGGATATCCAGCGGGATCTGCTGGTTGGAGCCGAGGCGTTCGACCTTGCGCTCCTGCAGCAGGCGCAGCAGCTTGACCTGGACATCCAGGCTCATGCTCTCGATCTCGTCGAGGAAGAGGGTGCCGCCGCTGGCGTATTCGAACTTGCCGATGCGTCTTTTCTGGGCGCCGGTGAAGGCGCCCTGTTCATGGCCGAAGAGTTCGCTCTCCACCACGGATTCGGCCAGGGCGCCGGCGTTGATGGCGACGAAGGGGCCGTCGCGACGATTCGACAGGTCGTGCAGGGCGCGGGCCACCACCTCCTTGCCTGCGCCCGTCTCGCCATGAATGAGCACATCGGCCTGGGTCGCGGCAAGGGCGCCGATCTGGTCGCGCAGCCGGGCCATGCCCGGAGTCTGGCCGATCAGCCGGGTCTGGAGTTCATGGCGCTCGGCGAGGGCCAGGCGCAGGCTGCGGTTCTCCAGCACCAGGTGGCGGGCGCCCAGGGCGCGGCGCACGCTGTCGATCAGCGCATCGTTGGCGAAGGGCTTTTCCAGGAAGTCATAGGCGCCGGCGCGCATGGCCTGCACCGCCAGGGGCACGTCGCCGTGGCCGGTGATCAGCACCACCGGCAATTCGGCGTCACGCTGGTGCAGCTGGGCCAGCAACTCCAGGCCATCGATGCCGGGCATGCGGATGTCGCTGACCACCACGCCGGGCCAGTCGCGCACGGCCGCCAGCTCCAGCTCGCGGGCATCGGCCAGGGTCGTCACCTTGAAACCGGCCAGGTCCAGGGTCTGGCTCAGCGCCAGGCGCAGGTGGGCGTCGTCGTCGATCAGCAGGATCTGGCTGGCGGGATCGAAGGGGGGCAGGGCACTCATGACTGGGACCTAAGGTAGAGGGCTGACGGTCAACCGCGGACTTCTTCCTGGGGCACCGAGGCGACCCCCGGCTTGCCATGCAGCAGATAGAGACGTACCTCGGCGCCACCGTCGCCATGGTTGGACAGGTGCAGGTGGCCACCGAGGGTCCGCAACAGGTTATCGCAGATCGCCAGGCCCAGGCCGAGGCCCTGGGCGGTGGCCTTGGTGGTGAAGAAGGGTTCGTGGGCGCGGGCCAGGGCCTCGCTGGAAAAGCCCGGACCGTTGTCTCTCAGGATCAGGGTCACGCCGCGCTCGTCGATGCTGGTGGTCAGCCACAGCCGGCGGGTGCTGGTCTTTTCCGCGAGGGCGTCGAGGGCATTGCTCAGCAGGTTGCTGATGATCTGCCGCAGGCGGGTTTCGCCGGCCTGCACCCACAGCGGCGCATCGGGCAGGTCGCGGATCAGCTCCACCTGCATGGCTCGGCGCCGCGCGGCGACCAGCGCCAGGGCGTCTTCCAGGGCGCCCTGCAGCACCACGCTCTCCGGCGCACGGCGGGCGCCACGGGCATAGGCCTTGAGGTGGGCGATGATGTTGGCCATCCGCGTGGTCAGCTCGCCGATCAGCTTGAGATTGCCGCGGGCATCGTCCAGCCGATCGTGGTCGAGCAATACGACGGCGTTTTCCGTGTAGCTGCGGATGGCGGCCAGCGGCTGGTTGAGTTCGTGGCTGATGCTGGCCGACATGGTCCCCAGCGCCGACAGCTTGCCGGCCTGCACGGCTTCGTCCTGGGCGCGCATGAGTTCGCGCTGGGCCTGCTCGCGGTCGTGCACCTCCTGCTGCAGCCGCGCGTTGAGCGTCTGCAGGTCGCGGGTGCGCTCCTCCACGTTCAGCTCCAGGTCACGCTTGGCCCGGGCATCCAGCGCCAGGCGCTCGATGAAGTGGCGCCGTCTCAGGGTCATGACCACCAGCAACAGCAGCAGCGCCAGCAGGGTCGCCGCGCCGACGTAGAGGGCACTGCGCACCTGGCGCTCGACCATCTCCCGCGGCGCCAGGATCTGCGCGTTCCAGCCGACCTCGTCGAGATTGCGGGTCTGGGTCAGCCAGTCGCCGGGCACCAGGGTCAGGGGCGCCGGATTGGTGGTGGGGTAGGGCCGGTTGGCATTGACCTGCTCGCGCTGGCGTTCGTCCAGCGGATGGGTGGCGCGAAAGCGCCAGGCGTCATGGGAGGTGAGGATGACCACGCCCAGGTCGTCGGTGACCAGCAGTTGCTCGGGCGCATTGCCCCAGAGCTTTTCCGCGCTGTCCAGGTCGACCTTGACCACCACCACGCCGATGGCCCGCGTGCCATCGCGCACGGCGGCGGCGAAATAGTAGCCGCGCTTGCTGGAGGTGGTGCCGAGACCGAAGAAGCGCCCCGGCTGGCCCTGCATGGCCGCCTTGTAATAGGGCCGGAAGGAGAAGTCGCGACCGACGAAGCTGTCCGCCTGGCGATAGTTGGAACTGGCCAGGCAGGTGCCGTCGTCCTGCATCAGGTAGATGACGTCCGCCCCGGTGCGCTGGCGGATGTCTTCCAGCATCTGGCTGGCGGCGTCCTGGGCCGTGCTGTCGCCCTGGCCTTCCAGGGCATGGCGCAGCACCGGCAGATCGCCCAGCAGGTCCGGCAGCACCTCGTAGCGCCGCAGCGTGCCCAGCAGGTTGGCGACATAGAGATCCAGGGTCTGGCCGTTCTGCTCGCCCAGTTGCGCCTCGTAATAGTGCTGGGCCGCGTAGCGCAGCGGAATCAGCAGCAGCGTCAGACCCAGGGCCAGTAGCAGCAGGCTGCTCCAGCGGGGGCGCTTGGGAAGGTGAGGACTCTTGGGCATGCGCGGCTACGATCAGGGGGGCGTCCCGGCATTATGCCCAAGCCGGGACCCTGGCGAAGAGGTCGTCAGACTGTTAACGCCTTGGCAGTCGATTGAAATATATTGTTACCAATGGCCCCGGCTGTGGACGAGGACACGGATTTGCCGGGCGAAAGCCGGCTAACTGAACCTGCAATCAGCCACCGAAGGAGTGACTTCCATGAAAAGCACCACCCTCTGCCTGACCCTCGCCGGCCTGCTGGCCACCTCTGCCGCCTTCGCCCAGACGGCGCCCGCCGATCCGGCCACGCCCCCTGCCGCGACCAGCAGCAGCCCGGCCAAGACCGGCAAGCAGGCCACCACCCACCACAAGAAGGTGGCGCACAAGAAGGTCCACAAGGCCACTACCAGCGGCAGCTGATCCACGGCGCGGCACCTCCCTGCGCGGGAGGTGCCTAAAGGGGAGTGAATCCGTCCAGAGGAGTCCTCCCATGCGCCCGTTCCCCCTGCTTCCCGCCCTGATCCTGGGCCTCAGCCTGTCCGGCGCCGCCCTGGCCCAGACCAGCCCGACCAATCCCCCGGCCACCCCCGCGCGGCCCGATCCCACCAGCACCCATGGCATGGAGAAGGCACCAAGCACCGGCGTCGGCGCGGCCGACAACGGCTCCAGCGGCGGATCGGGCAGCAATACCGGCGCCGATCATGTGAAGAAGCCCAAGACCCAGCACAAGGATCACTGAGGCAGTCCGCCCATTCCCCCGGGGAATGATCCAATGAGCAAAGATCGCTTGAGCAGCCCGCGCGGGCATGTCGAAATCGGCTTCTAGCCTGAGCCAGGAGTCGCTCCCATGACCGCCGCGTCGCTGCTTTCCCCGGATCTGATCCGCACCCGCTTTTCCCAGGCCATGTCAGCGATGTACCGCCAGGAGGTGCCCCAGTACGGCACCCTGCTGGAACTGGTCGCCGAGGTGAACGCCGGACAGCCGGGCTTCGCCGGGGATTCCGCGGAGCGCCTGGACCTAGAGCGCCACGGCGCCATCCGCGTCGGCACCGCCGCGGAACTGACCACCCTGCGCCGCCTGTTCGCCGTGATGGGCATGCAGCCGGTCGGCTACTACGACCTCAGCGTGGCCGGGGTGCCGGTGCATTCCACCGCCTTCCGCCCCGTCGAGCCGGCGGCTCTGCAGATCAATCCGTTTCGCGTCTTCACCTCGCTGCTGCGCCTGGAGCTGATCGAAGACGCCGAGCTGCGCCAGTTGGCCGAAAAGGTCCTGAACGAGCGCCGCATCTTCACCCCGGGCGCGCTGGAGCTGATCGAGCGCGCCGAGGCCCAGGGCGGGCTGACGGATGCCGAAGCCGAAGCCTTCGTCCAGGAAGCCCTGGAGACCTTTCGCTGGCACCGCGAGGCCAATGTCGACGCCAGCCTCTATCAGCGCCTGCACGACGCCCATCGGCTGATCGCCGACGTGGTCTGCTTCAAGGGTCCGCACATCAACCACCTGACCCCGCGCACCCTCGACATCGACGCCGTCCAGGCCCGGATGCCCGCGCGCGGTATCGCGCCCAAGGAAACTATCGAGGGGCCGCCCCGCCGCCAGTGCCCCATCCTGCTGCGCCAGACCAGCTTCAAGGCGCTGGAAGAACCCATCCTGTTCCAGGGCGAGGTCCAGGGTTCGCACACGGCGCGCTTCGGCGAGATCGAGCAGCGTGGCATCGCCCTCACGCCGGCCGGTCGCCAGCGCTACGACGAACTCCTGCAGGAGGTCCGCCAGCGCAGCAAGGCGGCCGGCAGTGACTACGCAACGGTATTGGCCGAGGTGTTCCAGGCGCTACCCGACAACTGGGACGAGCTGCGCCGCCAGGGCCTGGCCTGGTTCCGCTATCGTGCCGCGCAGAGCACTGGGTCGAGCGTCGAGACCACGGATACCGAAGCCCTGATCGGCGCCGGCCAGCTCCTGGCCGATCCCATCACCTACGAAGACTTCCTGCCCGTCAGCGCCGCAGGCATCTTCCAGTCCAACCTGGGGGCCGGCAGCCAGCAGGAGTACCAGAGCGGCGGCAATCGCGCCGCCTTCGAAGCCGTCCTGGGTGCGCCGGTGCTCGACGAGATGGCGCTGTACGAACGCCAGCAACAGGAATCCCTGGACACCGCCCTGGCTGCCCTCGGCCGCCCCGCCTAGAATGGAGGCTCCCGCGTCGGCGGCCCCCGGTCCCGACGTCCGCCCCTGGCAGGCAGCCACGATGTTCACCAAACTCGATCCGACCGACTGGCAGCTCATTCACCTGCTGCAGCAGAACGCCCGCGCCTCCAACGCCACCCTGGCCCGCCAGCTGGGCCTGGCGCGCACCACTGTGGTCACCCGCCTGGCGCGCCTGGAGCGCGACGGCATCATCCAGGGCTACGGCCTGCGCCTGGGCTCCGAACTGGAACAGGCCGCCGTGCGCGCCTACTGCGCCATCAGCGTCCTGCCGCGCAGCACCGCCGGCGTCATCCGCGCCCTGGAAAAGATGGTCGAGGTCGAGGAAGTCTCCTCGGTCAGCGGCCAGTTCGACTACCTGGCCTTCCTGCGCTGCACCACCCACGAAAAGCTCGACGAACTGCTCGACCGCATCGGCAACCTCGAAGGGGTCAAGCAGACGCAGACGTCGATCATCCTGAATCGGAAAATCGATCGGCGTTTGGGTGCTTGATAGCCGGCCTTCTTGAAGCTTACCGGAAGTACCTTTACTGCTTGTTTAAAAGCCGCCACCTGCGTTTAACCATGCCTGTTCGTCCGGAGTGTTGAGCCGGCCTAGAACATAATTTCGGTGCGGAAAACGACCGAAGCGAGCGATCACCTCCAGATGAGCCTCTGCATAGCGCCGGTAGTGCTCGATCCCCAGTGCCTCGAAAAGTATGAGCGAGTGCCGCTGATCGTCCAGCGCCTCGGAGTGCTCGAAGGGCAGGTAGAAGAAGGCGCGCAGTTCGGCTTCGATCTGCTGATCCAGCCCGGCGTCGATCGCCTGTCGCGCGTGTTGCAGAGCCAGGCCGTCGGTGGCGAAGGCGTGGCTGCTGTGGCGGAAGATATTGCGCGGGATCTGATCAAGCAGCAGACACAAAGCCAGAGCGCCTTCGGCGCTGGCAACCCAGCCGTCCAGCTCACCGCGACTGGCGGCCAGATGCGTGGCCTCGAAACGCGAGCGGCACTCGGCGTCGAAGGCAGGACCGCCGTTGAACCACAGGCGTTGGCCGGCGGCACGCCAGAAGGAGACGACCTCGACTGGATTCATCTTGCACTCCTTGTCTAATCGGACTCTACGTGGAACCCCTCAGCCCCGCCCTACATAGGGCATCTTGGTCGCCATCACCGTCAGGGTCTGGACGTTGGCGTCCAGCGGCAGGCTGGCCATGTAGCGAACGGCATCGGCGACGTGCCGGACGTCCATGCGCGGCTCCACCGCGGTGCTGCCGTCGGCCTGGAGTACGCCGTTGGCCATACGCTCGGTCATCTCGGTGGCGGCGTTGCCGATGTCGATCTGGCCGCAGGCGATGTCGAAGGCGCGGCCGTCCAGGGCCAGAGCCTTGGTCAGCCCGGCCACGGCATGCTTGGTGGCGGTGTAGGGCGCGCTGAAGGGCCTGGGCGTGTGCGCCGAGATGGAGCCGTTGTTGATGATGCGTCCGCCACGGGGTGTCTGCGCGCGCATCAGGGCGAAGGCCGCGCGGCTGCAGAGAAAGACGCCGGTGAGGTTGGTGTTGACCGCCCGGTGCCAGGCGTCCAGTTCCAGCTCGTCGATGGGCACCGCCGGGGCACCGACGCCGGCATTGTTGAACAGCAGGTCCAGGCGGCCGTAGGTATCGCGGATGCGGGCGAACAGCGCCTCGACGCTGGCGGCATCGGTGACGTCGCAGGGTACCGCCCGGGCTTCGCCGCCCTGTTGCCGGGCTTCTTCGGCGAGGGCCTCCAGGGGTTCGGCGCGGCGAGCGGCGAGGACCACGCGGAAGCCGTCCTGCAGCAGACCGAGGGCGACGGCGCGGCCGATGCCCTGGGAGGCACCGGTGACGAGGGCGATGGGGCGGGCGGTGGTCATGGGCGGTCCTTGGACGGGGGAGGAGCTTCCAAGGCTAGCAGGTAGGGAGGGGTGGTGGGCGGCCCTCACCCTGGCCCTCTCCCGCAGGGAGAGGGGGTGGCTACGGCGTGTTGGGAAGGTAGGTGGCCCCTGGTAGCTCCTGTCGGCTCAGCGCAGCTTGAAGTCGGTCGCCACCAGGATCGCCTGGCCGGAGGGTCGCGCGCGCAGGCGGTCGAGGTAGGCGGCGAGGCGGGGCCAGGTCGTCTGCCAGTGGAGGTCGGGCAGGGGCTCCAGGTAGTCGAGCATGGACGCCAGCAGGGCGTCGGGTAGGCTGAAGTCGGCGCCGCAGAGAAAGCTCTGGTCGCCCAACTGGCGATCGAGCACGGCCAGAGTCGCGTCGACGTCGGCCAGGGCGCGCTGCTCCTCCTCCGGCGTGCGGAAGGGCTCGGGTCGTGGCCCGGCGACGCGCAGCAGATAGCGGCGGACCAGGCGGGTATCCACGGTGGTGAGCAGAGCGCTGCTCCAGGCGTCCTGCTCCGGGTTGCCGCCGCGCTCCGGCGAGAGCCGACGATCGAGATGCCGGCAGATGGCGAGGGTCTCGAAGATTCGTAGCTCGCCATCGAACAGCACCGGCACCTGGCCGAAGGGGTGCAGCGCCAAATGGGCTTCGCTGCGCCAGGCGATCGCCTGGCCGTCAGGGGCGAGGCCACAGGGTAGCTCCAGGTCCTGTTCGAGGGCATGAAGGCGCACGCTGCGCACCAGGGTGCTGAAGGCGGGACCGAAGAGATAGGGCGTCATGCTGCAGGCTCCTTGCAAAGAAGGCTGCATGCTGGCAAAGGAGACCTTATGTTCAAGAACATAATCTGGAGGAGCCATGGCCTGGCCCCTTGATAAGCGCGAGCAGACCCGCCAGCGCATCCTCGACAGCGCTGCCCGCCTGTTCGCCCTTCGCGGCTTCGATGCGGTCGGCCTCGATGACCTGATGGCCGATGCCGGTCTCACCCGCGGCGCCTTCTATCACCACTTCCGCACCAAGACCGAGGTCTATGACCAGGCCATCGCCCATGCCGCGCGGGTCGGCAGGGCCCGGCTCGACGGTCTCGGTAGCGAAGGCCTCGGGCAGCTGGTCGAGCATTACCTGAGTCGCGAGCATGCCGAGGGCGATTCGCTGCGCTGTCCGCTGGCCTTTCTCGCGGCCGACGTCACCCATCGAGAGGCCGCCATCCGTGGCAGCTATACCCGCTTCTTCGCGCGCTTCGTCAGCCGGCTGGAGCGGGATTTGCCAGGACCGCCGGCGCAGCGGCGCGCCCGGGCGCTGCAGCTGGCCACCACCCTGATCGGTGGCGTGGCCCTGGCGCGGGCGCTGGACGACGAGGCCCTGGCCGAGGAGTTGCTGGTGGCCTGTCACCAGGGCGCCCAGGGCCTGCTGGAAGAGGGCGATGATTTGGCAGCGGCGGCCGGCTAGGCGACACTGGCGACTCCTTCGTCCGCCGGAGTCACCCATGCAGATTCGCCCCCTCGCCGCCGCCGATTTCGATCAGGTCTGGCCGCTGATCCAGCAGGTCGCCCAGGCCCGGGAGACCTATGCCTACGACCCGGACATGAGCCGCGACGACGCCTGGCGCCTCTGGGTGGAGCTGCCGCGGGCAACCTTCGTCGCCGAACGCGATGGCCAGATTCTCGGCAGCTACTACCTCAAGGCCAATGCCATGGGCCCGGGCGATCACGTCTGCAATTGCGGCTACATGGTCGCTCCTGCCGCCCGTGGCCAGGGCGTGGCTGGCGCCCTCTGCGAGCACTCCGTGCAGGTGGCTCGCGAACTGGGCTTCCAGGCCATGCAATTCAACTCGGTTGTGGCCAGCAACCAGGTGGCGGTGCGGCTCTGGCAGAAACACGGCTTCGAGATCGTCGGCACCCTGCCCAGGGCCTATCGCCATGCCAGTCTGGGGCTGGTGGATTGCCTGGTGATGTATCGCTGGCTGGCGGACTAGCGCCACTCGCTCAACACGGCCCGCAGCGAGGCCGGCAGCATGGGGCCGTGGCCCAGGCCTTCGAGCACCTCGTAGCGCACCCGGATGCCGGGGAGCTGGCCGAGGCGGTCGGCCAGGCGCCGGGTGGCATCGGCGGGGACCTCGCTCTGGAAGTGCGCGGGCAGTTCGCGTTCGGCGCCGCCCTGCAGCAGCACCAGGCGGGCCGGATGGGCCTTGAAACGCTCCTTGAGCTGCTCATCACTCTGAGGTAGCACGGTGGGGCTCCACCACAGCGAGGGACTCACGGCGTAGCCCTGGGCGAAGGCGTCGGGGCGGGTGAGCAGGGCGTGGAGGACGAACAGTCCGCCCAGAGAATGGCCCCAGAGCGCGCGCTGGCCATGATCCAGCGGCAACTGCCGCGCCACCGCCGGCTCCAGGCGCTCCAGCAGCCAGGCGAGAAAGACGTCGGCGCCACCGGTGGCCAGCTCGCGGAAGCGTTCGCTGGTAGGCGCGGACGGCGTGTAGTCGTAGGCCCGTCCGGGGCCGTCGATGCGCTTGCCGCCCGTGTAGCCCACCGCGACCAGCACGGGCGGATGGGGCCGCCTGGCCAGGGTATCGAGCAACTCGGCGTTCAGCCCGCCCAGGGCGGCGTTGCCGTCGAGCAGATAGAGCACCGGATAGCCGGCGGCCGGTGCCGGGGTGGCGGGTCGGGCGATCCATACCTGGTAGTGGCGGGCGCCATCGACGGAATCCAGCTGGAGTTCGCTGAAGGCATAGCCGTGGCCCGGCTGCTGCAGCACCTGGGCGTCCATGGGCCGATCGATGGGGCGGGCCTGGCCGGGAGCGGCGAGGGCGAGCAGCAGCGGCAGGGCCAGCCAGGCGCTGTGACGGACGGAACGGGGCAAAGGCGGCATCGGCGAACAAGACTCATTTCCAATGGAGCGGTCGAGCCTACCGGTCTCTGTCCCCGCTCGCCATACTGGTCAGGATTTCCCGTTGCCAGGACATCCCATGCATCACCCTCATCTGCTGTTCGATCTCGATGGCACCCTCACCGATTCGCGCCTGGGCATCACCCGGGCGATCCAGGTGGCGCTGCGCGCCGAGGGGATCGAGGAGCGCGATCTGCGCAGGCTGGAAATCTTCATCGGCCCGCCGCTGCTGCAGAGCTTCATGATCCACTACGGCTTCGACGAGGCGCGGGCCTGGCGCGCGGTGGAGGCCTATCGGGGGTATTTTCGCGCTACCGGTCTCTATGAGAACGAGGTCTATGCGGGCATCCGCGAGTTGCTGGCCGAGTTGCAGGCGGCCGGACGGCGGCTCTATCTGGTGACGGCCAAGCCGCGGGTGTTCGCCGTGGAGATCCTCAGGCACTTCGCCCTGACGGAATTCTTCACTGCCCTGCATGGCAGCGAGCTGGATGGCACCCGCGCCGACAAGACCGAACTGCTGCGTTTCGTGCTGGAAACCGAAGGCCTGGCGCCGGAAAGCTGCCTGATGCTGGGTGACCGCGAGCACGACCTGATCGCCGCCCAGGCCAACGGCGTGGCGGCGGTGGCGCTGGGCTATGGCTTCGGCAGTCGGGAAGAGCTGGAGCGCCAGCGCCCGGCCTTTCACTTCCACAGCGTGGCGGCCCTGCGCCAGGGCTTCGGCCTCTAGCTGGACGCGCCGACCTGCGCGGCGGTGGCCGGCAGGTCGTGGGGCGCGCCGGGGATCAGCCGCAGGTGGCGGTCTGCACCACCAGGCTGGCGCTGGTGGTGATGGTCAGGCGCTGGGAATTGAAGTCCATGGTCATGGGGTCCTGCGGACGGACCACCCGGACGACCTGGGCACCGGCGCGCTGCCGGCCTTCTTCGGCCAGAGCCGGGGAGAGGGCCTTGCCGACCAGATCCTGGACCGCATCGGAGTTGCAACGGCCACTGCTGCTGACGGCGCCGCTCGGGGCCGAGGAGGCCGCCGCCGGGCTGCTCTGGGTTTCGTGCGAGCCGCAACCGGCCAGCAGGGTGAAGAGCGCGGCACCAGCCAGCAGGAGGGGAGTCTTGGAGCTCATGAGTTCGCCTTTTCGATCGTGGGAGAAGGAACCTTAACCCGTACGGGCCTCCTCATGGACCCCTCAAGGGCGGGCATTGTTACAAAGCGCGATACAGAAGACGTCGAGAGACCTGGCTGACCAGTCGTCCTGCAGGAATAAAGTTAATAAAGATAACGTTCGGTAATCGGCCAGATTCGGTCCGGATGGCTTGATCCATTTCTGCCATCGACCATCATCGAGCCAGGGCCAAGCCGCCCTCTGGTGACGACAACAACAACAAAGGGACACCCGCCATGTCAGCTCGCTATCCAACCACCCTCCCTCCTGACCGCTACCTGATCCGCGCCCGCTAGGCCCTGATCCGCGCGCCCCGGCGGCGCCTTCCGCTTCCCCAGTCAGGACGGTCATCTCATGTCTTTTCCGCGCTCGCTTCCGGCCCGCGCACGGGCCCGCTCGTGCCTCGCCTTTACCACTCTTGCCTCCTTGCTCGCCAGCCAGGGCCTACTCGCCGCGCCTTCCACCACCCTGGAAAGCGCCCGGCCCAAGCCGCTCAACAGCCTGGAGACCGCGCGTCCCCTGCCGCCCGGACCGCCACGCTGGGCCGAGGACTATCGCTTTCTCGACGATCCGCAAAAGCGCACCGATCCCTTCGACGGGCTGCGCTACCAGCGCCTCGGCGACGCGGCCTGGCTGCAGACCGGCGGCGAGGCGCGCTATCGCTTCGACAGCATCCGCAATCCGGTCTTTGGCCGGCGCGGGGTGGCCACCGATCACTACATCCAGCAGCGCCTGCAGCTGCACGCCGATCTGCACCTGTTCGACGACGCCGTGCGCGCCTTCGTCCAGCTGGAAAACACCCGCGCCTGGAACAAGGCGCTCTACGGGCCCTACGATCAGAGCCGCACCGAACTGCACCAGGCCTTCATTGACCTCAACACGCCGCTGGCCGGCGGCAAGCTGATGACCCGCATCGGTCGCCAGGAGCTGGGCTATGGCAACCAGGCCTTCGTCACCTACCGCGACGCCCGCAACATCCGCCTCAACTTCGACGGCCTGCGCCTGGCCTGGAGTCGCCCGGACGGCTACCGGCTGGACGCCTTCGGCCTGAGGCCCGTGGTGACCGGCGAGGACAGCTTCGACGATGGCTCCAACAACGCGGTCAAGTTCTATGGCCTCTACGGCACCCTGCCGCTGGCCGGGCCGCTCAAGCTGGATGTCTACGGCTTCGGCCTGGAGACCGACCAGCGCACCCTGGACGGCCTGACCGGCGCGGAAAAGCGCTACACCGCCGGCCTCCGCCTGTTCGGCAACGCCGGTCCCTGGGACTGGAGCTGGGACCTGGCCGGGCAGGGCGGGCATCTGGCCGGCGCCCAGATCCGCGCCTGGGGCCTGAGCAGCGAAACCGGCTATCGCCTGGGCGGCGCCTGGAAGCCGCGGCTGGCCCTGCGGGTGGACGCCGCCAGCGGCGATCACGGCCTGGGCGACGACCGCGTCGGCACCTTCGATCCGCTCTATCCTAAGAACGGCTTCTATGGCGACTCCGGTCTCACCACCCTGGCCAACCTCTATCTGGTCGGCCCGCTGCTGACCCTGGCGCCGCAGCCGACCCTGCAGCTGGAGAGCGGGCTGTTCGGCGTCTGGCGGCAGAGCACCGAAGACGGCGTCTACCTGCCGGGCATGACCACGGTGCCGGGCACCGCGGCCAGCTCGGCGCGCAAGGCCGGCACCCTCTGGCGCAACAACCTGCGCTGGATGCCCACCGCCAACCTGACCTTGGATCTGGAATACAGCTACTTCCAGGCCGGCGCCGCCGTGCGCCAGGCCGATGGCGACGACACCAGCTTCCTGATGGTCGCCACCACCTTCCGCTTCTGAGGAGTCCACCATGCGCCTGCTCTCGACCGTTCCGCCCGGGGCCCGCCTGACCCTGCTGCTGTGCTTTATCGTCGCCCTGCTGGAGGGCATGGACCTCCAGGCTATGGGCATCGCCGCCCCGGCCATGGCCAAGGCCTTCGGCTTCCAGCCGGGGCAGATGGGCCTGGTGTTCAGCGCCAGCATCCTCGGCCTGCTGCCCGGCGCCTTCATCGGCGGCTGGTGCGCCGATCGCATCGGCCGCAAGCGGGTGCTGATCGCCTGCGTGCTGATCTTCGGGGTCTTCTCGGTGGCCACCGCCCATGTCTGGAGTCTGGAGAGCCTGCTGCTGGCGCGGCTGCTCACCGGCATCGGCCTGGGCGGCGCCCTGCCCAATCTGATCGCGCTGTCCGCCGAGTCGGTGGACGAGCGCGCCCGCGCCACGGCGGTCAGCCTGATGTACTGCGGCGTGCCCCTGGGTGGCGCCCTGGCGGCGGTGGTGGGGCTGCTGGACGTCGGCCGCTGGCAGACGGTGTTCTATGTCGGCGGCCTGACGCCGCTGCTGGTGGCGCCGCTGCTCGGACGCTACCTGGCGGAGACCGCCGGCTTTCTGCGCAATCGAGGCGGACCTCAGTCGAGCGGCTCGCCCGGGGCCTGGCTGGGCGCCATCCCGCTGTCGACCACCCTGCTGCTGTGGCTGGGCTATTTCTTCACCCTCACGGTGATGTACATGCTGCTCAACTGGCTGCCGTCGCTGCTGGTGGGCCAGGGCTTCAGCCGCGGCCAGGCGGTGGGGGTGCAGATCCTCTTCAACCTGGGCGGCGGCATCGGCTCGGTGCTGTTCGGCCTGCTCATGGATCGCTGGCGGCCACGGCTGACGGTGCTGGCCATCTACCTGGGCATCCTGCTAGGGCTGGCCGGGCTGGGTCTGGCCGAGGCCTATCCACTGGTGGCCCTGGCCGGTTTCGCCGCCGGGCTGTTCGTGGTGGGTGGCCAACTGGTGCTCTATGCCCTGGCGCCGCAGCTCTATCCGGCGGCGGTGCGGGCGACCGGGACCGGCGCGGCGGTGGCGGTCGGGCGTCTGGGCGCCATGGCCGGACCGCTGCTGGCGGGTCAGGTCCTGGCCCTGGGCGGTGGCGCGGCGACCCTGGTGGTGGCCACCACTCCGGCGGTGCTGGTGGCCGCGGGCGCGGTGCTGGCCCTGCTGCAGCGGCGGACGGCGGCGCCTGCGGCGGCGGCCCGCGCCGAGGCGCCTGGTCATGCGTAACGGTATGGGGGCGCTCTACGACGACGTCCTGCTGCTGGACGGCGTGCGCACGCCCTGGACCGATCTGAGTGGCGCTCTGGGGCAGGTATCGCCCACTGACCTGGGCATCACCGTGGCGCGGGCGCTGCTGGCGCGCGGGCATGCGGCCGGGGCGGTGGATTCCGTGCTGGCCGGCTCGGTGGCCCAGGCCAGCTTCGATGCCTATCTGCTGCCACGCCATATCGGCCTCTATGCCGGGGTGCCCGAGGCGGTGCCGGCGCTGCAGTTGCAACGGGTCTGCGGCACCGGCCTGGAGCTGCTGCGCCAGGCCGGCGATCAGTTGCAGAGCGGCCAGGCCAGCCAGGTGCTGTGCGTGGCGGCCGAGTCCATGACCCGCAATCCCATCGCCGCCTATACCCACCGCAGCGGCTTTCGCCTCGGCGCGCCGGTGGAATTCCACGACTTTCTCTGGGAGGCGCTCAAGGACCCGGCGGCCGGACTGGACATGATCGCCACCGCCGAGCGCCTGGCGCAGCGCCACGGCATCGCCCGCGAGGCCGTGGATGCCTGGGCGCTGCGCAGTTTCGAGCGGGCCCTGGCGGCCCAGCGCCAGGGCTGGTTCGCCGCAGAGATCGTGCCGGTGGCGGCGGCGCGCTTCGAGGCCGCGGGCCTGGCGCCGCGGGAGTTGCGCCTGCCGCGGGGCTGTGCGGTGGTCGAGCATGACAGCCATCCACGGGAAACCTCGCGGGAGGCCCTGGCACGGCTGACGCCGGTGCATCCGGGCGGGGTCCAGACCGCCGGCAACAGTTGCGCGGTGGCCGACGGCGCCGCCGCCGTGCTGCTGGCGCGGGGCGCGGACGCTCCGTCGGCACGGGCACTGGCCTGGGTGCGCGGCAGTTGCGTGGTAGGCGTGCCGCCGGACGTCATGGGCAGCGGCCCGGTACCGGCCATCCAGGGCCTGCTCGACCGCGCCGGCCTGGCGCTAGAGACCATCGACCGGCTGGAGATCAACGAAGCCCAGGGCGCCCAGCTGCTGGCAGTGCAGCGCGCCCTGGAGCTGGATCCGGCGCGGCTCAATGTGCATGGCGGCGCCATCGCCCTGGGGCATCCGCTGGCTGCCACCGGCCTGCGCCTGGCCATCACCCTGGCGCGTCAGCTGCGCGCCGAGGGGCTCAGGTACGGGGTAGCGGCGGTGTGCATCGGCGGTGGGCAGGGGATGGCGGTGCTGCTGGAGAATCCGGGGTGGCGGGGGTAGGGCGGAACAGCGGGGTTTCGATCGCGCCGGACAGCGTCTCTCCCTCGGGGGGAGGGGCTAGGCTTCGGCGTGTTGGGCTTCGCGGGGCTTAGCCTAACCTACCGATGGCGCACGTCGCGCCTGACAGCCCCCTCTCCCTCGGGGAGAGGGTTGGGGTGAGGGTAGCTTTCCACCCAACCTACGAAGGCTCCACCGGCGGCACGACCAGGGGCGGGAAATGGATGGCCACCCGCAGGCCCTGGCCACCTGCCGCGGTCGCCAGTTCGATGCCGGCATCGTGGGCGGTGGCGATGTCGCGGACGATGGCCAGGCCCAGGCCGGTGCCATGGATGCCGCTGTCGAGGCGATAGAAGCGCTCGAAGATGCGTTCGCGCTCCGCCTCGGGAATGCCCGGGCCGTCGTCTTCCACCTCCAGTACCGTGGCTCCGGCCTGGCCACGCAGCCGCACCGTGACCTGACCGCCGCGCGGGCTGTATCTGAGGGCGTTGTCGACCAGGTTGTCGAGCAGGTCGCGCAGCTGGAAGGCATTGCCCTGCACGGTCTGCGGCTCCAGTTCGTAGCCCAGGTCGATGCCGTGGCCATCGGCCTGGGACAGCTGGCTGGGCATGGCTGCGCCGATCAGTTCGTCCAGCCGCAGGGGCTCGCGCGGCGGGCTTTCCAGCCGCGCGGTGGCGGCGCGGGCCAGGGTCAGCAACTGGTTGGTCTGGCGGGTCATGCGCTCGGTGGCGGCCTGGAGCTGCGCCAGGGCCGCGGCGCTTTCGGCATCGCCGGCATGGCGCTGGCGCAGCCACTGGGTCAGGGTGCTGATGCCGGCCAGCGGGGTGCGCAACTGGTGCGCCATGTCATCGAGAAAGGCGCGCTGGTTGCGCGCGCCCTCGCGGATGCGCAGCAGGAGACCGTTGAGCGCGGTGACGAAGGTGCCCAGTTCGCGGGGCGCACCCTCTTCGCGCAGCGGCGCCAGGTCATCGTAGTGACGGCTGTCGAGCTGACGCTCCAGCCGTTCCAGGGGCTTGAGGCCCCGGCGTACCGCCCAGAGCAGCTGGGCGGCGATCAGCAGGGCGACCAGGATCTGCACCGCCACCAGGGTCAGCACCATGCGCTGCAGGGCGGCGGTGTGGCGACTCAGGGTCTGGGCCACGCTGGCCACCACCGGTTGCCCGGCCACCACGCCCAGGCGGCCGACCATGAATACCGAGCGATCGTTGATGCGGGTGCGCAGGGCGGTGGTATGGCCGTCGCGCATCTCGTCGGTGATCTCCTGGACCGGCATGGCGGCATCGCCGAACAGCAGCTGGCCGTCGAGGCTGCGCACCGCCAGCCAGACGTGGTCGTGGCTGTTGTGGCGCAGCAGGTAGTCGGCTTCCGTCGGCAGCCACAGGCGGCCGTTGCCATCCACTTCCAGCTGTTCGAGCAGCAGGATCGCCGCATCGGTGAGATCGCCGTCCAGGGCGCTGAAGGCCGGTTTGCGGGCGAACTGGTAGCTGACCACGGCGCCGCCGAGATTGACCAGCAGCACCGGCAGCACCAGCCATTTCAGCAGCCGCCGGCGCAGGCTGGGCGCGGTGGCGGTCATGGCGCGGCTTCTTCCAGGCGATAGCCGAAGCCGCGCACGGTGCGGATGCCGACCCCGGAGTCGGCCAGTTTCAACCGTAGCCGCGAGACATAGACCTCCACGGCGTTGTGGGTCAGGTCCTCGCTGCCCCAGGGGGCCAGGGCGTCGATGATCTGCTGCTTGGAGACCACCTTGCCGGCCTGGCGCAGCAGGTGTTCGAGCACTGCCCACTCGCGGGCCGAGAGATCCAGCGGGGTGTCGCCGAGGCGCGCCTGGTGGGCGGCGGTGTCCAGGCGCAGGGCGCCGAGGGCGAGGTCGGCGCTGTTCTGGCCACCGGCGCGACGGACCAGTGCCTTGATCCGCGCCACCAGCTCGGGCACGGCGAAGGGCTTGACCAGGTAGTCGTCGGCGCCCACCTCGAAGCCGTGCACCCGGTCGTCGATGGCGTCGCGGGCGGTGAGCAGCAGCACCGGCTGGTCGCTGCCACGCTGGCGCAGGCGGCGGACCACCTCGAAGCCGTCCAGGCCACCGGGCAGGCCGATGTCCAGCACCACCACGGCGAAGCGGGTGGTGCGCAGCCAGGCGTCGGCCTCGGCGCCGTTGCGCAGGAGGTCGACCTGCATGCCATGGCCTTCCAGGACGCGGCGGATACCGTCGGCCAGGGTGGCGTCATCTTCGACGAGCAGGATGTGCATGGGGAGTCCTTGGATTCAACGCGGTTCGGTCGCCGTGCCGCCGATTATGCACACGCTCTCAGCGGGGCAGGGTGCAGAAATCGCCCAGCGCCCGCACCAGGGCCAGGCGGTGGAGAGCATCGGGGTGTGCGGCGGCGAGATGGGCGGCGAGGGCGCGATCCAGCTGCGCCGGGCAATCCGCGGCGGCGCGCAATTCGCCGGTGGCGGCGAGACCGCCGAGCAGCCTGGCCTGGAGTTCGTTCAGTTGGGTCCTGAGTGCCGTTAGGTCCGTCGTGCTGGCGGGCAGCGGCTGTTCGTTGCGCCGCCAGGCCTGCAGCAGGCCGTATTGCACCAGCTTGTTGGCTTCCATCTGGGCGGCGAAAAAGGTCTGGGCGGTGGCCGGTGAGACGCTGGCGGCGGGCGCGGCCTGGGCGACGTCCTGCAGCACCTGGCGTTCGCGGACTTCGTCCAGCACCGGCTTGCCGCTGTCGTGCTTGCTGCGGGCGACCTGATCGGCCAGCGTCAGGCGCTGGGCCATGGCGTCCAGCAGGGCCGGCAGCGGCGCCGGCGCGGCCTGGGCGCCGAGGGCGATACTCAAGAGCGGCAGGAAGAGCCAGCGAGCACTCGACATGACGGACCTCCAGGGCAGGGAAAGGGCCCCGAAGCTCGCACGGGGTCGCGGAGTGGTCAAGCTGGCCGGGGCAGGGCGGTTGCACGGGAATGAGGGAGTGGGGTGAGGGCGTCCGGCGTAGGGTGGAAAACCGCGGAGCGTTTTCCACTCGGGTGCTGTGTCTCTGTGGATGAGGCTGCGCCGTCATCCACGCTACGGGATCGACCGCAGGCGGTAGGTTCTGGCGGAGTCGAGCCTATGCCGGTGGCTTCGGCCGGAGGGGTGCCCTCACCCCAACCCTCTCCCAGGGGGAGAGGGGGCGGAGCGAGCGTCCGGCGTAGGGTGGAAAACCGCGGAGCGTTTTCCACGCGGGTGCCGTGCCTCTGTGGATGAGGCTAGGCCTCCTGCGTCGCCCGTACCTCGGCGGTCAGGGCCTGGAGGCGGGCGTCGAGGGCGGTCAGGGCGCCGGCGTCGGCGGCGGTGTCCAGGCTCAGGCGCAGGGCGGCCAGCACCAGCAGCTCGATGGCATCACCGCGGCGGCGATCGCCCTGGATGGCGACCAGTTCGTCGCGCAGGCGGGCGGCGGCCTGTTGCAGGGCGGCGCGGTCGCCTTCGGCCACCTTGAAACGGTAGCGGCGACCGAGCACCTCCACCTCGTCGCCCGCGTTGGCGGTCTTCACTCGACGCTGGCCGCGTGGCGCTGCTCGGCGTCGGCGGCTACCGCCTGCTCGACGGACTGAGCGGAGAGCAGGGCCAGCAGGCCTTCCACGCGCTGGCGGGTGCTGGCGCCGTGTTCTTCCTGCTCCAGCAGACTCAGTTGCAGGGTGTCGTTTTCCTCGCGCGCGGCCAGCAGGGCCTGCTCCAGCTCCTGGGTGCGGGCGGTCAGGCGCTGGTTGTGCTGCAGCAGGCCGCGGATGGCGGTTTCCAGTTCGCTCAGGGTGTTGTCCAGCATGGGCGCGGTCGTCTCTCGTGTCAGGTTCGGGACTGCCAAGGCGGCAGGGGTCAGCATTCTAGGCCTCTCACCGACCACCGGCACCCCATTAGTAACAGGCTAAGCCCTTGTTTTGCCAAGAGGTTCACGGGGGTGGGCAGCGAGCTGACCGGCTGTCAGGCAGTTGTCAGGTTGCGCTAAGGGGGCCGTAAGGCAAGACGCCTTAGCCTGGGCTCACCGCGTCGGCTGTCCTGTCCCGGCGCCCCTCGCTTCGGATGAGCCGCCATGACCGATCTGTCCCAGAGCACCGCCCCGCGTCAGCTGGACGAGCCTTTCCTGCCGTTCTCGCGGCCCAGCATCGGCGCCGAGGAAGTAGCCGCGGTGAGCAAGGTGCTTACCTCGGGCTGGATCACCACCGGGCCCCAGGCCAACCTGCTGGAAGAGCGCTTCGCCGATTCGGTGGGCGCCGCCCACGCCGTCGCCCTGTGCTCGGCCACGGCCGCCATGCACGTGACCCTGCTGGCGCTGGACATCGGCCCCGGCGACGAGGTGATCACCCCCT
This sequence comes from Pseudomonas aestiva, assembly GCF_039908605.1. Classification (NCBI taxonomy): domain Bacteria; kingdom Pseudomonadati; phylum Pseudomonadota; class Gammaproteobacteria; order Pseudomonadales; family Pseudomonadaceae; genus Pseudomonas; species Pseudomonas aestiva. Next base: position 152,688 of record NZ_CP150916.1, read on the forward strand.
CGCTGACCTGGGTCTCCACCGCCAACATGATCACCCTGATCGGCGCCACCCCGGTGTTCGTCGACGTCGACCGCGACACCCTGATGGTCTCCGCCGAGCAGGTGGCCGCCGCCATCACCCCGCGCACCAAGGCCATCGTGCCGGTGCACTACGCCGGCGCCAGCTGTGACCTGACCCCGCTGCGCGCCCTGGCCCGCGAGCATGGCGTGGCCTTGATCGAAGACGCCGCCCACGCCGCCGGCACCCGCTACCAGGGCGAGTCCATCGGCCAGCGCGGCACCGCCATCTTCAGCTTTCACGCCATCAAGAATCTGACCTGCGCCGAAGGCGGCATGCTGGTGACCGACGACGCCACCCTGGCCGAGCGGGTGCGCCGCTTGAAATTCCACGGCCTGGCGGTGGATGCCTTCGACCGTCACGCCCTGGGCCGCAAGCCCCAGGCCCAGGTGCAGGAGCCCGGCTTCAAGTACAACCTCTCGGACATCCACGCCGCCCTGGCACTGGTACAGCTGGATCGCCTGGGCGACATCAACAGCCGCCGCCGGCTGCTGGCCCAGGCCTACACCCAGCGCCTGGCGCACCTGCCGGTCGCCCCTCTTTCGCTGCCCGACTACGCCCAGACCCACGCCTGGCACCTCTACATCCTGCGCATCTGCCCCGAGCGGTGCGGGATGGAGCGCGAAGCCTTCATGGGCGGCCTCAAGGCGCGGGGCATCGGCACCGGCATCCATTTCACCGCCACCCACCTGCACCCCTGGTACCGCGAGCGCTGGCCGGAGCTGGCGCTGCCCAACAGCGAATGGAATTCGGCCCGGCTGTGCTCCATCCCGCTGTTTCCCGACATGACCCTCGCCGACGTCGACCGCGTGGTCGGCGCCATCGAAGACCTGCTGGAGAAAGGCGCATGAAGCCCTATGCCATCGACCGGGTATCCGTGGTGATCCCCGTCTACAACGAAGAAGCCAGCCTGCCGGAACTGCTGCGCCGCACCCGCGCCGCCTGCCGCCTGCTGGATTGCCAGGTGGAGATCATCCTGGTCGACGACGGCAGCCGCGACCGCAGCGCCGAACTGCTGCAGCAGGCCGCCAGCGAGCCGGACAGCCCGGTCGTGGCAGTGCTGCTCAATCGCAACTATGGCCAGCACTCGGCGATCCTCGCCGGCTTCGAACAGGCCCGTGGCGATCTGATCATCACCCTGGACGCCGACCTGCAGAATCCGCCGGAAGAGATCCCGCGCCTGGTGCACACCGCCGCCCAGGGCTACGACGTAGTCGGCACCGTGCGCCAGCAGCGCCAGGATTCCTATCTGCGCACCCTGCCGTCGCGGCTGATCAATCGCGCCGTGCAGCGCTCCACCGGCGTCGCCATGCGCGACTACGGCTGCATGCTGCGCGCCTATCGCCGCCAGGTGGTGCAGTCGATGCTGGCCTGCCACGAGCGCAGCACCTTCATCCCGATCCTGGCCAACAGCTTCGCCCGCCACACCACCGAGATCGAGGTGGCCCACGCCGAGCGCGAACACGGGGATTCCAAGTACGGCTTCCTCAAGCTGATCAACCTGATGTTCGACCTGCTGACCTGCATGACCACCACCCCGCTGCGCATGCTCAGCCTGTTCGGCGGTGGCCTGGCCATCTTCGGTTTCCTCTTCGCCGCGCTGCTGCTGGTACTGCGCGTCACCCACGGCGCCGAGTGGGCGGCCGATGGCGTGTTCTCGCTGTTCGCCGTGCTGTTCATCTTTACCGGCGCCCAGTTCGTCGGCCTCGGTCTGCTCGGCGAGTACCTCGGCCGGGTGTACCACGACGTCCGTGCCCGGCCCCGGTTCCACGTGGAACAAGTGATCCGCGCCGCCACCCTTTCTCCTTCGCCGGCGCCGCTGCGCCAGGTCCAGTAACAGGAAAGCCCCTGATGAAAACCGCCATCGTCTTCGCCTACCACGACATCGGCTGCGCCGGCCTCGCCGCGCTGATCCAGGCCGGCTATCCCATCGCCGCCGTCTTCACCCACCCGGATGACCCGAGCGAGAACCGCTTCTTTGGTTCGGTGGCCCAGCTCTGCGCCCGCCACGGTATCCCGGTGCATGCCCCGGAAGACGTCAACCACCCGATCTGGGTCGAGCGCATCCGCGCCCTGGAGCCGGATTTCATCTTCTCCTTCTACTACCGCAACCTGCTGTCCAACGACGTCCTGGCCTGCGCCAAGCGCGGCGCCTACAACCTGCACGGTTCGCTGCTGCCGCGCTATCGCGGTCGCGCCCCGGCCAACTGGGTGCTGGTCAACGGCGAGACCGAGACCGGCGTGACCTTGCATCGCATGGTCCAGCGCGCCGACGCCGGCGCCATCGTCGCCCAGCAGCGCGTCGCCATCGCCGCCGACGACACCGCCCTGACCCTGCACGCCAAGCTGCGCGAAGCCAGCCAGACGCTCCTGCGCGACAGCCTGCCGGCCCTGGCCGAAGGCCGCCTGACCGAGCGCGAGCAGGACGAGAGCCAGGCCACCACCTTTGGCCGCCGCAGCGCCGCCGATGGCGAGCTGGAGTGGAGCCGTCCGGCCGTGGAGCTGGGCAACCTGGTGCGCGCCGTGACCCAACCCTATCCGGGCGCCTTCGGCTGGATCGGTGATCGCAAGCTGATCGTCTGGAGCGCCCAGGCGCGTCAGGAAAGCCATGACCAGGCCCCCGGCAGCGTGCTGAGCCTGGAGCCGCTGCGCATCGCCTGTGGCGAAGGCGTCCTGGAAATCCAGGCCGGCCAGCTGGGCGACAACGGCCTCTATCTGTCCGGTCCGCAACTGGCCCGCGAAGCCGGCCTGGTGGCCGGTGCCCGCCTGCACCGCCAGGATCGCCGCGCCAAGCGCCGTACCCGGGTGCTGATCCTCGGCGTCAACGGCTTCATCGGCAACCACCTCTCCGAACGCCTGCTGGCCGACGGCGAGTACGAGGTCTATGGCCTGGACATCGGCTCCGACGCCATCGAGCGGCTCAAGGCCGATCCGAATTTCCACTATGTGGAAGGCGACATCTCCATCCACACCGAGTGGCTGGAATACCACATCAAGAAGTGCGACGTGGTGCTGCCGCTGGTGGCCATCGCCACCCCCATCGAATACACCCGCAATCCGCTGCGCGTGTTCGAACTGGACTTCGAGGAAAACCTCAAGATCGTTCGCCACTGCGTGAAGTACGGAAAGCGCGTGATCTTCCCGTCCACCTCCGAGGTGTACGGCATGTGCCAGGACGAGCGCTTCGACGAAGACCGCTCCAACCTGGTGGTCGGCCCGATCAACAAGCAGCGCTGGATCTACTCGGTCTCCAAGCAGCTGCTCGACCGGGTCATCTGGGCCTACGGCGCCAAGGGCCTGAGATTCACCCTGTTCCGCCCGTTCAACTGGATGGGTCCGCGTCTGGATCGTCTGGACTCGGCGCGCATCGGCAGCTCCCGCGCCATCACCCAGCTGATCCTCAACCTGGTGGAAGGCACCCCGATCAAGCTGGTCGACGGCGGCGCCCAGAAGCGCTGCTTCACCGACGTCGACGACGGCATCGAGGCGCTGTTCCGCATCATCGAGAACCAGGGCGGTCGTTGCGACGGCCAGATCATCAACATCGGCAATCCGGACAACGAAGCGAGCATCCGCGAGCTGGCCGAAGAGCTGCTGGCCCAGTTCGAGGCCCATCCGCTGCGCCATGAATTCCCGCCCTTCGCCGGCTTCCGTGAGGTGGAGAGCAAGAGCTTCTATGGCGACGGCTACCAGGACGTGGCCCACCGCAAGCCCAGCGTGGAGAACGCCCGCCGCCTGATCGACTGGCAGCCGAGCACCGCCATGGCCGCCACCGTCGGCAAGACGCTGGACTTCTTCCTGCGCGAAGCCATGGCGCAGCGGGAGGCCTGATGAACACCCTGATCCCGGCCAGCCTGCGCATCGACGTGGACACCTATCGCGGCACCCGCGAAGGGGTACCGCGGCTGCTCGACCTGCTGGACGAAGCCGGGGTCAAGGCCACCTTCTTCTTCAGCGTCGGACCGGACAACATGGGGCGCCACCTCTGGCGCCTGGTGAAGCCCACCTTCCTGTGGAAGATGCTCAGATCCAAGGCCGCCAGCCTCTACGGCTGGGACATCCTCTTGGCCGGTACCGCCTGGCCGGGTCGCCCCATCGGGCGCGACCTCGGTCACCTGATGCGCGAGACCCGCGCCCGCGGCCATGAGGTCGGCTTGCACGCCTGGGACCACCACGCCTGGCAGGCCCATACCGGCAGCTGGAGCCTGGAGCGCCTGGGCGCCGAATTCGGCCGTGGCCTGCAGGCCCTGGAAGACATCCTCGGTGGCAAGGTGGACTGCTCCGCCGCCGCCGGCTGGCGCGCCGATCCGCGGGTGGTGCTGGCCAAGGAAGCCTTCGGCCTCAGGTACAACAGCGATTGCCGCGGCAGTGCGCTGTTCCGCCCGCGGCTGGGCAACGGCGGCCACGGCACCCCCCAGGTGCCGGTGGACATGCCGACCTTCGACGAGGTGGTCGGCCCGGAGCTGGCCGCCGGTGACTGGAACAACTATCTGCTCAAGCGCTTCCGTCCGGGGGCGCTCAACGTCTACACCCTGCACGCCGAGGTGGAAGGCATCGCCTTCGCCGAGGATTTCCGCGCCCTGCTCAAGGCCGCGCGGGAGGAGGGCATCCTGTTCCTGACCCTGGGCGACCGCCTGCCGGCCGATCCGCGCCAGTTGCCCGCGGGCAACCTGGTGCGTGGCAGCCTGGCCGGACGCCAGGGCTGGCTGGGCGTGCAGGCATGAGTCGGCGGCGCCTGTGGATGCTGCTGCCGCTGGCGCTGCTGGCCTATGCCTTGCCGCTGGCCTGGCGCGGCCTGTGGATTCCGGACGAGTCGCGCTATGCGCAGATCGCCCAGGAACTCTGGCGGCGTGGCGACTGGGTGGTGCCGCACTTCCTCGGCCTGCCGTATTTCGAGAAACCCATCGGCGGCTACTGGACCCAGGCCATCGCCCAGGCCTGGCTCGGGGATTCGCTGCTGAGCGTGCGCCTGGTGCCCTTGCTGGCCAGTCTCGCCACCGCCGCCCTGGTGGCGCGCCTGACCCGGCTGATCTGGCAGGACCGCCCGCTGGCGCTGCTCGCCGGGGTGGTCTATCTGTCCTGCGTGGCCGTGGCGGGGCTGGCCACCTACGTCACCCTCGACGCCCAATTCGCCTTCTGGATGGCGTTGGCGCTGCTCGCCCTCTGGCAGGCCCAGGCCGCCGAAACCCGTAGCGCGGCCCTGGGCCAGTGGGCGCTGCTGGGACTGGCCTGTGGCTGCGGCCTGCTGACCAAGGGCTTTCTCGCCCTGGTGCTGCCGGTGCTGGTGGCCGTGCCCTTCTTCCTCCTGCAGCGGCGCCTGGGCGAGTTGCTCCGCCGCGGCCCCCTGGCGGTGCTGGTGGCGATCCTGGTGGTAGCGCCCTGGGCGCTGCTGGTGGCCCGGCGCGACGCGGATTTCTGGAATTTCTTCTTCTGGCACGAGCACATCCAGCGTTTCGCCGGCCAGGATGCCCAGCACGAGCGGCCGTTCTGGTTCTATGGCCCGGTGCTGCTGCTGGCCATCCTGCCCTGGGCCGGCCTGCTGCCGCGTACCCTGGGCCGGACCTGGCAGGAGCGCCGCCATGCCGGTACCGCCTTCCTCGGCATCGCCGTGGTCGGCCAGTTGCTGTTCTTCAGCTTCAGCCGCGGCAAGCTGCCCACCTACCTGCTGCCGACCCTGGCCGCCCTGGTGCCGCTGCTGGCGCGCACCCTGCTGGAGGCGGGCAGGCGCGACGCCACCGGCGCCCTGCGCCTGAACGGCCTGTGCAATCTGCTGCTGGGCCTGGCCGGCGTTGCCGCCCTGCTGATCTATGGCGGTCGCCTCTACGATAGCGGCGAAGGCCTGACCCGCGCCCTGGCCCTGCTGGCGCCCCTGGCACTGCTGCTGGCCGGCCTGGCCACACTGGTCTGGCCGCGGCGCACCCTGCTGGCGCCGGCCCTGGCGCTCTGGGTGCTGCTGCCGCTGCTGTCCATCGCCCTGCCCAACAGCCTGGTCGACAACAAGCTGCCGAGCAGCTTCATCCAGGCCCAGCTCGGTCATTTCAAGAATGCCGGCCTGCTGGTCAGCAACGACCTCGGCGTGGCCGCCAGCCTGGCCTGGGCCACCCACCGCGACGACGTGGTGCTGGTGGGCGGTCCGGGCGAGCTCAAGTACGGCTTCGCCCGCGAGCCGGCCAGCGGTCGCCTGATCGAAGAGCGCGACCTGGCCGCCTGGCTCGCCGCCCATCGCGACCAGGGTCCGGTGGCCATCCTCTTGCGGGTCGACGGCCCCAGCGATCGCCAGCTGCTCGACAGCCTGCCCGAGCCCGGCGAGAGCATCGCCAGCGAGCGCCTGGTGCTGCTGGTCTATCCGAGGCCGGCGCCATGACCGCCCTCGACGGCCTGCTGATCGCCGTGGTGATCGGCCTCACCTGCGCCGGCCAACTGGGCCAGAAGCGCGCGGTGACCGCCGGCAATGCCCTGGCCGCGCGACTGCGCTCGCCCTGGCTGTGGGGCGCCCTGGTCTGCCTGGGCCTGGCCCTGCTGGTCTGGTGCGCGGTGCTGCAGCGGGTGCCGGTGGGCGTCGCCTATCCCTTGCTCTCGCTCAACACCCTGGCGGTGACCCTGCTGGCCCGCCTGGTGTTCGGCGAGGCGGTGGATGCCCGCGCCTGGTGTGGCTGCCTGTGCATCGTCGCCGGCGCCGCCCTGCTGGGAGGCCAGCTATGAACGGCCTGTTGCCGCTTGGCCTGAGCATCCTGCTCACCACCCTCGCGCAACTGTCTCTGCGCGCCGCCCTGGTGCGGCTGCCGGCGATGGCCACGTGGTTGAGCACGCCGTCGGCGCTGTTCGGCGCGGCCGGGCTGCTGCTGGCCCTGGGCATCCTCTGCTATGGCTTGTCGCTGCTGGCCTGGCTGGCCGCCCTGGCGCGCCTGCCGCTGGGTCGCGCCTATGCGGCGCTCGGCCTCTCCTACGTCTTCGTCCACCTCGGAGCGGCCTGGCTGCCGGGCGCCGCCGAATCCTTCACCCCCTGGAAAACCCTGGGCGTCGCGCTGGTCGTGGCCGGCGTCGCCCTCGTCGGCGGGCCCCGCGCCAGCGCCGCTCCCACCCTGAGGAATACCCTATGAACATCAGCGTTTTCGGCATCGGCTACGTGGGTCTGGTGCAGGCCGCCGTGCTGGCGGAAGTCGGCCACCAGGTGGTGTGCATGGACATCGATCGCGCCAAGATCGACAAGCTCAAGCGCGGCGAGGTGACCCTCTATGAGCCGGGTCTGGAAGAGCTGGTGCGCAGCAACCTGGCTGCCGGGCGCCTGGTGTTCACCCACGAGGCCGCCGAGGCCGTGGCCCATGGCGCCGTGCAGTTCATCGCCGTCGGCACCCCGCCGGCCGCCGATGGCTCGGCCGATCTGTCCGCCGTCTTCGCCGTGGCCGAGACCATCGCCCGCCTGCGGCGCGAGCCGCTGATCGGCCAGCCGGTGTCCCGCGATCCGCTGCTGGTGGTGAACAAGTCCACCGTGCCGGTGGGCACCGGCGACCGCGTCCGCGCGCTGATCCACGAGGTGCTCGCCGAAGAGGGTCGCACCCTGCACGTGGAGGTGGTCTCCAATCCGGAATTCCTCAAGGAAGGCGCCGCCATCGCCGACTGCAAGAAGCCCGATCGCATCGTGGTGGGCACCGATTCGCCGGTGGCCCGCGACGTGATGCGCGAACTCTATGCGCCCTTCAACCGTAACCATGACCGCATCCAGTGCATGGACCTGCGCAGCGCCGAGCTGGCCAAGTACGCCGCCAACAGCCTCTTGGCGGTCAAGATCAGCTTCATCAACCAGATCGCCGAACTGGCCGAGCACGTCGGCGCCGACATCGAGGCGGTGCGCCAGGCCATCGGCGCCGATCCGCGCATCGGCCACCACTTCATCTACCCGGGCTGCGGCTACGGCGGCTCCTGCTTCCCCAAGGACCTGCAGGCGCTGATCCGCACCGGCGAGGAAAACGCCGTGGAGCTGGATCTGCTGCGCGCCGTGGAAGCCATCAACGTGCGCCAGAAGACCAAGCTGTTCGAGCGCATCAACACCTACTTCGACGGTGACCTGCGCGGCCGCACCTTCGCCCTCTGGGGGCTGGCCTTCAAACCCAACACCGACGACATGCGCGATGCGCCCAGCCGGGTGCTGATGGAGGCCCTCTGGGAGGCCGGCGCCAAGGTGCGCGCCTTCGATCCGGTGGCCATGGCCGAGGCCCAGCGCCTCTATGGCCATGACGAGCGCCTGGCACTGATGGGCACCCCCGAAGCCGCCCTGGCCGGGGCCGATGCCCTGGTCATCTGCACCGAGTGGCAGCAGTTCAAGGCCCCGGACTTCGATCTGATCGCCCGCCAGCTCAACCAGCCGGTGATCTTCGACGGTCGCAACCTGTTCGATCCCGAGCGCATGGAGCGCCGCGGCATCGAATACTTCGCCATCGGGCGTGGCGCCGCCCTGGGCGGTCCCCAGGTCGCCCGCCGCGTGGATGCCGCCTGATGGTCTCGCCCATGCCCCTGACCCCACGCAGCGCGCCCCTCTACGCGCTGCCGGCGGCCAGTCGCCTGCGCCGCGAAAGCCTGCTGCTCGGGGTGGTCGCCACCCTGATGTTCACCCTCGGCATCTGGAACCAGGCGCCCCAGGGCTTCGACGGTCGCTGGGCGGTCTTCCTCGGCGAGATGTTTCGCCATGGCCCGTCCTTTTTCGCCACCACCTATGGCCAGCCCTATCCGGACTATCCCGGCACCGCCACCTGGCTGAGCTGGCTGGCCGCGCGGGTGATCGGCGCGCCCAATCACTTGGCCAATGTGCTGCCCACCGCCCTGGCCTCGGCCGCGGTGCTGGCGCTGACCTATCGCCTGCTGGCCGACACCCGCCGCGCCTGGGCGCTGCTCACGGTGCTGTTGGTGGCCCTGACCCCGCAATGGCTGGAAAAGGCTCGCGCGGTCTGCCTGGACCAGCTGGTCGCCCTGGTGGTGCTGCTCTGCTTCTACCTGCTCCATAGCGCCGACCGCGACGGCCGCCCGCTGCGCCGTCTGCTGGTGCTGCCGCTGTTCGCCCTGGGCTTCGCCATCCGCGGCCCGCTGGGGCTGATCGAGCCCTGTGGCGTGGTCTGCCTTTACTGGCTGGTGGTCGCCTGGGGCGAGCCGGCGCGGCGCACCCTCGCCGTGCAGCGCCTGCTGGGCTACGGCCTGGCCGGTCTGGCCTTGCTCGCCCTCGGCTGGTGGACGCTGATCCAGCTGGCCCATCATGAGGGCGGGGCGGACTTCGCCGCCGAGGTCTGGCACATGCAGGTCACTGGCCGGCTGGACGAAAGCGGCAAGCCGTTCTGGTTCTATCTGCAGCTGGGGCTGTATCGCTATCTGCCGGTGCTGCCGCTGGCGCTGCTGGTGCTGCTGGCCGAGCACCGTCGTCTGCTGGCCTGGCCGCACACCGCCCAGCGCCGCCTGCTGCTGGGCCTCGCCGGGAGCGGTCTGCTGATCCTGGTCGGGTTGTCCATCCCGCACTTCAAGCGCGCCTACTATGTGGTGCCTATGGTGCCCTTCCTGGCCGCCATCGCCGCCCATGGCCTCCTGCGCGCCGAGGGCTGGTTCCGCCGGGTCGCGCCGCTCTACACGGCGCTGGTGCTGGCGCTGCCCGGACTGGCCCTGGTGGCCATGCTGGTCTGTCGTCACCTCTGGCAGCGCCATGGCTACTGGCCGGATGTCTCGCTGGCGTTGCTGGTACCGGTCTTCGTCGCCCTGCAGCTCGCCGCCCTAGTCAGCTGGCGCCGGCTGCACGGCCACCGCCGCCTGCTCACGCTGAGCGCCCTGGCGCTGGCCGCCCAGTGGCTGATGCTGGTCACGGTGGTAGAGCCGGCCCAGGACCTGCAGTACGACACCCGCGGCTTCGTCCAGCAGGTGGAGGGTCTGCGCCAGCAGCAGCCGGGCCCCCTGGTGTTCTTCGGCCTCGGTCAGGACAGCTGGGCGATCCGCTACATGATGAATCTGGACCACGACGAGCAGCCGATCTTCATCGCCCGGCCGCAGGTCGCGGACCTGGCGCACCTGCCGTCCGGCGCCTGGATCATCCTTGCCCGTGACGACCGTGAATTGCTGGCGGGCACCCCGCTGGCCGACCTCACCCCGGTGCTGGGTCGCCGCCTCAACGGCAATCCCTGTCTGGTGTATCGCCTGCCCTGAGGTACCCGGAGCCGCTCGCCCTAGCGGTCGGCTCCGGCTTCTCGCGACAACTCCAGGATGCGGTTGCGCCCCTGCTCGGCGACCAGGTAATGACCGTCGCCACGAGGGATCAGGGTCTGCGCCGAGCGCAGGTGCGAGAGCACCGTGACCAGGCGACCGTCGGGCTGCACCAGCAGCACCCGGGCGCCGTGGGTGGCGTCTTCGGTGATCCACAGGCCATCGGCCGAGCACTGCACGAAACCGGGGGCGTCGAGGCCAGTGGCGACCAGGGTGTCTGCACCCCCGGGTTGCCACTGCTTGACCCAGCCCTTGGCCTTCTCGGTATAGAACAGCCGGCCATCCGGGCAGCGCGCCACCCCTTCGCCTTCTTCCAGGCCGTCGCGCAGCACCGCCAGGTGGCGCTGCAGCGGGTCGTAGCTGAGCAGGCGACCGCGTGGCAGGTCCTCGATGGCATAGAGGGTCTGGCCATCGGTGGCGACGCCCTCGACATCGTTGCCGTCGAACAGGGCCTGGCGCTGGCCATCGCGCAGGAGAAACACCGGCAGCGGCCCGCCTTCCTGGCTGACTACCAGACCGCCCTGGAACATGACCAGGCCATCGGGCTTGGACAGCTCGCCCAGCACCGGCTGGCGCGCGCCGCTGGGCAGCAGGCGCAGCAGGCTGCCGCGGCGACTGGAGAATTCCTGGGTCACGAACAGGCTGCCGTCGGCATCCAGTGCCAGGGCGCTGACCATGGGGATGTCGGCGGCGAATTCCCGATAGCGCCAGCCCTCGGCCGCACTGACCGGATGGAAATGTCGCCAGGCTGGATAGGCGAACCCCGCCGCCAGCACGGCGACGCCCAGCGCCAGACCCTGGCGCCAGCCCAGGCGCGGAACACGTCGCATGGCGACCTCTCGAGTTTGGGGGATGACCCTGCAGTCTAGCGGCCCGCGCGTGAAGATTCCGTCGCCGGCACCCCGGGTGAGGGTGCCGGCGGGGCGGCGCCTCAGGCGGTGAGGAAGGCCTCGGTCAGCTTGACCCAGTAGCGCGCGCCGACCGGCAGCAGGGCGTCGTTGAAGTCGTAGGCCGCGTTGTGCAGGTTGGCGCTCGGGCCATTGCCGACGAACAGGTAGCAACCGGGCACCTGCTGCAGCATGTAGGCGAAGTCCTCGCTGGCCGGGATGGGCGCGAAGGGATGCAGGGCCTCGGCGCCGAAGTGCTCGACCGCCACCTGGCGGGCGAAGGCGGTGGGGCTGTCATGGTTGACCAGCACCGGATAGCCGCGCTGGTAGTCCAGTTCGGCCGTGGCGCCGAAGCTTTCCGCCTGGGCGCGCACCAGGGCGCCGATGCGCTGCTCCAGCAGGTCGCGGGTGCTGTCCTGGAAGGCGCGGATGGTGAGCTTCATCTCCACCGCATCGGGGATGACGTTGGAGGCCTCGCCGCCGTGGATGCTGCCCACGGTGATCACCGCGGTGTCCAGCGGCGCCACGTTGCGCGAGACCACGGTCTGCAGCGCCATCACCGTGGCCGCACTGGCGACGATGGGGTCGACGGCCTTGTCCGGCACCGCGCCGTGGCCGCCCTGGCCGCGGATGCGCAGGAGGGCGGTGTCGGACGAGGCCATGGCGGCGCCGTCGACGAAGCAGAACTTGCCGGTGGGCACACCGGGCATGTTGTGCAGGCCGAACACCTGGTCGCAGGGGAACAGCTCGAAGAGGCCGTCCTGCATCATCTTCAGGGCGCCGCCCAGGCCTTCCTCGGCCGGCTGGAAGATCAGGTGCAGGGTGCCGTCGAAGGCGCGGGTCTCGGCCAGACAGCGGGCGGCGGTGAGCAGGGTGGTGGTGTGGCCGTCGTGACCGCAGGCATGCATGCGGCCCGGGTGCTGGCTGGCGTAGTCGAGCCCGGTGGTTTCCAGGATCGGCAGGGCGTCCATGTCGGCGCGGATGCCCAGCACCTTGCTGCCGATGCCGGCGCGCAGGGTGCCAACCACCCCGGTGCCGCCCAGGCCGCGATGGACTTCGTAGCCCCAGCCCGCGAGGGCGGCGGCCACCAGGTCGCTGGTGCGCTGTTCCTGGTAACCCAGTTCGGGATGGCGGTGGATGTCGCGGCGCAGGGCGACCATTTCCGGCAGGTAGCCGGCGATATGACGGGCGGTGGCGTCTTGATCCGCAGCAGTGGCAAGGCTCATGGCGATCTCTCTCAATCCAGGTGGCGTTCGGGATAGCTCAGCAGTGCCAGCCATCCTATCAGCAGCATGACGATCAGGTACCAGGCCGGGGCGAGCGGGCTGCCGGTGGCCTCGATCAGCCAGGTGGCGATGAACTGGGCGGTGCCGCCGAACAGGGTCACCGCCAGGGCGTAGGTCATGGCCAGCCCCGTGGCGCGCACCGGCCGCGGCAGGCCGGCGAGGATCAGCAGCAGCCCGGCGGTCATGTTGACGCTCATGGCGGTGATCACCACGAAGCGGGCGGCGAAGGCCAGGCCCTGGGTGGTAGGGTCATTCAGCCAGACGAAGGCCGGGTAGATGCCCAGCAGGGCCACCGCCAGGCTGACCAGGGCCACCGGCTTGTAGCGACCGAAGCGATCCAGCAGCAGCCCGGCGGCCAGGGCGGCGGCCATCTGCACGGCGCTGGAGGCCACCCCGGCCAGGTAGGCGCTGGTGGCCGGCAGGCCGACGATGCGGGTCATGTAGGTGGGCATGTAGAACTGCATCAGGTAGGTCAGCAGGGTCGCCGACATCACGATCAGCAGGCCCAGGCCGAAGCGCCGCGGATGCTCGCGCAGGAAGGCGCGCACCGGACCGCCCTCGACCGTGCCGGCGCCGCTCCAGGTCTCGTCCACCTGGCGGCGGATATAGAGGCCGACCGGAATGATCAGCAAGCCGACCAGGAAGGGGATGCGCCAGCCCCAGGCGTGCAGCTCGGCCTCGGACAGGCTGCGGGTGAGCAGGGCGCCCAGGGCGGCGCCGAGCAGGGCACTGCCGCCCTGGCTGATCACCTGCCAGCTGACATGGAAGCCGCGCCGGCCGGGACTGGCCGACTCCAGCAGCAGAGTGGTGGCGGCGCCGATCTCGCCGCCGGCGGAAAAGCCCTGCAGCAGGCGCCCCACGAGCAGGATCAGCGGCGCGGCAAGGCCGATCTGGGCATGGGTCGGGGTAAAGGCGATCAGGGCGCTGCCCAGGCCCATCAGGGTGATGGTCAGCAGCATCGCCTGCTTGCGCCCGTGGCGATCGGCATAGGCGCCCAGCACCATGCTGCCCAGCGGGCGCATGACGAAGCCGACGCCAAACACCCCGACCGCCATCAGCAGCGAGCCATAGGGAGTGTCCGAAGGAAAGTAGAGCTGGCCGATGATGGCGGCGAAAAAGCTGAAGACGGTGAAGTCGAACATCTCCAGGCCGTTGCCGAGACTGGCCGCGGCGATCAGCTTGGCGCGCGAGGGCGTGGCGCCCGCGCTGGCGGGAGTGGCGTCGGCGGGGGAGGAGGACGTCGGAAGAGCCTGGGCCATGGTGCGTTCCTCTGCACTGAGATGAATGCTTAGCTATGCAAATGGTGGTCCGGCCCGCGGAGGCCGCGTGCCTGGGCGGTCGTGGCGGAGCCAGCGGCCAGGTCTGCGCCAGGGTGGTGCAGCGCAGACTCCCTTGCAGCCTAGTCGAACCTGCAGGGGCGGCTGGCGCTGGCTCATAAATCCGTCACAATGCGCGCCTAGGCTCTGTACGAAAAATGCCTGCGCTCGGTGATGCTGCGTTAAAAATCAGCTCGGAATGCTCATTTACCCCTCGTAAACTCGTTCGCGAGCCCGGTCCGCTTCCTCACTGATTTTCGCCTTGCCTGACCTTCGCTCGGCGATCTTTCGTACAGAGCCTCGAGTGCCGGCTTGCGCCTGAGCGTCGCCGGCCCAGGCCCGTCTCCCATCCTCGCGAGGAATCCGGCATGGACATCAAAGGTCCGCTGACCGCTGTGGCGCTCGCCCTGGCGCTAGGTGGTACGACCGCTCGGGCCGAGGGCGTCGACCCGGCCATCCCCGCCTACCAGAAGGTCAGCGGAATCTCCGGCAATCTGTCGAGCGTCGGCTCCGACACCCTGGCCAACCTGGTCACGCTCTGGGCCGAGAGCTACAAGCGCCAGTATCCCAATCTCAATATCCAGATCCAGGCGGCCGGCTCGTCCACCGCACCGCCGGCGCTCACCGAGGGCACCGCCGCCATCGGCCCCATGAGTCGCAAGATGAAGGACGCCGAACTCCAGGCCTTCGAGCAGCGTTTCGGCTACCAGCCCACCGCGGTGCCGGTGGCCATCGATGCCCTGGCGATCTTCGTCAACAAGGACAATCCGCTGCGCCAGCTGACCCTGGAACAGGTCGACGCGATCTTTTCCAGCACCCGGCTCTGCGGCGGTCCGCACGAACTCAAGACCTGGGGCGACCTGGGCCTGACCGGCGACTGGGCTAAGCGCCCGATCCAGCGCTTCGGCCGCAATTCGGTGTCGGGCACCTACGGCTACTTCAAGGAAGCGGCGCTGTGCCGTGGCGACTTCCGCGCCAACGTCAACGAACAGCCGGGCTCGGCCTCGGTGGTCCAGGCCATCAGCCAGTCCCTGGGTGGCATCGGTTACTCCGGCATCGGCTACCAGACCGCCAGCGTCCATACCCTGGCGCTGGCCCGCCAGGGCACCACCGACTTCGTCGCGGACAACCAGGAGAACACCCTGTCCGGGCGCTATCCCCTGGCGCGCTATCTCTACGTCTATGTGAACAAGGCGCCCAATCGCCCGCTCAACCCCCTGGAAGGAGAATTCCTGCGGCTGATCCTCTCGCGCAGCGGCCAGGAGGCCGTGGTCAAGGATGGCTATATCCCCTTGCCGGCAGCGGTGGTGCAGCAGGCCCTGAAGACCCTGGGCTACTGAGTGCCCAGAGACCCTGCGCCCGCGCCGGGCGTAGCGTCTCTGGCCGCCCATTCGCTGTAACCTTTCTGTCACACGACGTGATTAGGCTCTGCGCCATGATATCCCCGGTACCCCCGTCCCCGCCCGATCCTCGCGGCCCTGCTCGGCTGGACTTCAACACGCCTGCACTACGCCGGCGGCGGCGCTGGCGGGCCCTGCAGGATCGTCTGATACGGGGCTCGGTGCTGGCCGGTGGGCTGGCCGTACTGGCCACCATCACCCTGATCTTCTTCTACCTGGCCTATGTGGTGCTGCCGCTGCTGCGTGGCGCCAGTCTGGAAGCCCAGCCGCTGCCCCAGCCCGACTGGCTGGCGGCCGCCGGGGCGCCGCTGCTGCTGGGCATCGACGAGCAGAATCGCCTCGGCCTGCATCTTTCCCGGGCCGGCGAGGCCACCTTCTTCACCCTGGCCGACGGCCAGCCAGTCATGCGCGAGCGTCTGCCGCTGCCGCCCGGTGTCACCATCAGCAGCCAGGCCCAGGACGCCCCCCGCGGACTGATCGCCCTGGGCCTGTCCGATGGCCGCGTGCTGGTGGCGCACAAGCGCTATGTCTCCCGCTATCCCCAGGGCACCCGGGTCATCACCCCGGAACTGGACTTTCCCTACGGGCGCGAGCCGCTGGACCTGGGCGCCGCTCGTACGGCCCTGGAGCGGGTCGCCATCGCCGGTGACGAGGACCTGCTGGTGCTGGCCGGCGCCCAGGGCAATCGGGTGACGGCCCTGCGCCTGGCCGGCCTGGCCGCGCCGGTGACCGGTGGCGCGGCCGTTCCCGTGCGTACCTCGCTCACCCTCGGGCCGCTCAACGCCGCGGCCAAGGCGCTCTACCTCGATCCCCGCGGTCGCTGGCTCTATGCCCTCAATGGCCGCGCCCAGGCGGATGTCTTCGACCTGCGCGACGGCAGCCTCAATGGCCACTACAAGCTGCTCGACGCGGCCGACGACGAGGTCACTGCCAGCGCCCAGCTGCTGGGCGGCGTGTCGCTGCTGGTGGGTACCGCCAAGGGTGGCATCGGCCAGTGGTTCATGGTCCGCGGCCAGGACGGCGAACCGGTGCTGAGGCCTATCCGCAGCTTCCAGCTGGGCAGCGCGCCCATCGTCCAGCTGGTGCCGGAGCAGCGGCGCAAGGGCTTCGTGGCGCTGGATGCCGCAGGCGAACTGGGGGTCTTCCACAGCACCTCCGGGCGTACCCTGCTGCGCGAGCGGATCGCCCCCGCTGCCGGGGTGCTGGCGCTGTCGCCGCGCGCCGATCGGCTGTTGCTGGAGGAAAATGGCCGGCTGCTCGGCTTCCGCCTGGACAATCCGCACCCGGAAGTCTCCTGGTCGGCGCTGTGGGGCAAGGTCTGGTACGAAAATTACGAAGCCCCGGCGCGGGTCTGGCAATCCAGCGCCGCCACCGCGGACTTCGAACCCAAGCTGAGCCTGGCGCCGCTGACCTTCGGCACCCTCAAGGCGGCCTTCTACGCCATGCTGTTCGCCGCCCCCCTGGCCATCGCCGCGGCGGTCTATACCGCCTACTTCATGGCGCCGCGCATGAGGCGTACGGTCAAGCCGGTCATCGAGCTGATGGAGGCGCTGCCCACGGTGATCCTCGGCTTCTTCGCCGGGCTGTTCCTCGCGCCCTTCGTGGAAAATCACCTGCCGGGGCTGTTCAGCCTGCTGCTGCTCCTGCCGCTGGCGATCCTCGCCGCGGGTTTCGGCTGGTCGCGCCTGCCGCTGAGTCTGCGCGAGCGGATCCCGGAAGGCTGGGAAAGCCTGCTGCTGTTGCCGGTGGTGCTGCTGACCACCGCCCTGGCGCTGTGGCTCAGTCCCTGGCTGGAAACCCTGCTGTTCGCCGGCGACCTGCGCCTCTGGCTGAGCCAGACCCTGGGCATCGCCTACGACCAGCGCAACGCCCTGATCATCGGCCTGGCCATGGGCTTCGCCGTCATCCCCAACATCTTCTCCATCGCCGAAGACGCCATCTACAGCGTGCCGCGCAGCCTGACCCTGGGCTCCCTGGCGCTGGGCGCCACCCCCTGGCAGACCCTGGTGCGGGTGGTGCTGCTCACCGCCAGTCCGGGGATCTTCTCGGCGCTGATGATCGGCCTGGGCCGCGCCGTTGGCGAGACCATGATCGTGCTCATGGCCACCGGCAACACCCCGATCATGGATGCCAACCTGTTCGAGGGCATGCGCACCCTGGCGGCCAACATCGCCGTGGAGATGCCCGAATCCGAGGTAGGCGGCACCCATTACCGGCTGCTGTTCCTGGCCGCGCTGGTACTGCTCAGCTTCACCTTCCTGATGAACACCCTGGCCGAACTGATCCGCCAGCGGCTGAGGAAAAAATATGCGGCCCTCTAGCGCCGGCGCGCCGCAACAGCGGGGCATCGGGCAGCGGCGCTCCCTGGGCGCCTGGCTGGGGGGCGGCGCGCCCGGGATCTGGCTCAGCGCCGGCGCCGTGGCCATCGCCGTGCTCATGACCCTGGGCCTGATCGGCATCCTCGCCGTGCGCGGCCTGGCGCACTTCTGGCCGGCCGAGGTGGTACAGGCGCGCTACACGCCGCCGGGCCTGGAATCGCGCCTGGTGCTCGGCCAGGTGGTGGAGCAGGAGACGATACCGGCCGAGCGGCTGCGCAGCGCCGGGGTGACCCTGCCGCCGGACAGCGGCGAAACCCTGACCCGCGAACTCTTCAAGCTGGGCAATCGCGACCTCTATGGCAGCGATTTCGTCTGGCTGGTCGGCGACTGGCTGCGCGATCGCCAGACCCCGACCGACGCCCTGGTGCTGGAGCGCCGCGAATGGGGCAACTTCTACGGCTATGCACTGGAGGTGCGCGAAGAGGGGCGCCAGGTGGCCAA
Source organism: Pseudomonas aestiva (assembly GCF_039908605.1). Classification (NCBI taxonomy): domain Bacteria; kingdom Pseudomonadati; phylum Pseudomonadota; class Gammaproteobacteria; order Pseudomonadales; family Pseudomonadaceae; genus Pseudomonas; species Pseudomonas aestiva. Next base: position 170,686 of record NZ_CP150916.1, read on the forward strand.
GGGCGCCGCGGCGGTGCCCGAACTGCAGCGTCGCCTGCTGCGCACCCGCGACCTGAGCGAGCAGCTGGAGCGTCTGGAGAAACAGGACATCGGCAGCGTCAACTACGCCCTGGAGCGGCTGCGCCTGGAGGGCCGCGGCCTGGAGCTGGACGGCCGTCTCGACGCCACCGCCCAGGCGGATCTCGCCGCCCGCCGCGCCGAGCTCGAAGCCCGTTACGGCGAGCTGGAGGACCAGCTGGCCAGCCTACGCCAGGAGCGTCGCCGTGACAGCGTGGTGCTGCGCGACGTCGAGGGCCGCACCCTGGAACTCAATCTCGCGCGCATCGTGCGCGCCTACCAGCCCAACGCCATGGGCCTGGGTGCCAAGCTCGGCTTCTATGGCAGCAAGCTGTGGGAATTTCTCAGCGCCGATCCGCGCGAGGCCAACACCGAGGGTGGCGTCTTCCCGGCCATCTTCGGCACCGTGATGATGACCCTGCTGATGGCGGTGATCGTCACCCCCTTCGGCGTCATCGCCGCCATCTACCTGCGCGAATACGCCCGCCAGGGTCCGCTGACCCGCACCATCCGCATCGCCGTCAACAACCTCGCCGGGGTGCCGGCCATCGTCTATGGCGTCTTCGGCCTGGGCTTCTTCGTCTATGTGCTCGGCGGTTCCCTGGACCAGCTGTTCTTCCAGGCCAGCCTGCCGACGCCGACCTTTGGCACCCCGGGGCTGCTGTGGGCTTCGCTGACCCTGGCGATCCTCGCCGTGCCGGTGGTGATCGTCGCCACCGAAGAGGGCCTGGCGCGCATCCCCCGCAGCATTCGCGAGGGCTCCCTGGCGCTGGGCGCTACCCAGGCCGAGACGCTGTGGAAGGTGGTGCTGCCGCTGGCCAGCCCGGCGCTGATGACCGGGCTCATCCTCGCCGTGGCCCGCGCCGCCGGCGAGGTGGCGCCGCTGATGCTGGTGGGGGTGGTCAAGCTGGCGCCCGCGCTGCCGCTGGACGGCAACTACCCCTATCTGCACCTGGATCAGAAGATCATGCACCTGGGCTTCCACATCTATGACGTCGGCTTCCAGAGCCCCAACGTGGAAGCCGCCCGCCCGCTGGTCTATGCCACCGCGCTGCTGCTGGTGCTGGTGATCGCCGGGCTGAACCTGTCCGCCGTGTTCCTGCGCAACCGGCTGCGCGAAAAATACCGGCTGCTGGAAGAATAGTATGGTCCTTCAGAAGTTAACTACACGATTTTGGCGACGCTTTTTCGGCGTGGACGGCGTTGCCACTCCTCGCCATAGCCCTGCTATGACTCGTCGCGGCGCCTGGCCCCCATCGGAGCGCCGAACCGCCAAAAATCACTCGCCAAATCTCGTGCGAACTTCTGAAGCGCCACACTAGCGCCCGCGGCCGAGGAGACCCCATGCCTTCCGATTCCTCCATCTTCAGAACCGCCGCCGCCTACGCGGCCAGCGCCCAGCCTGCGGCGAGCGAAGGTGGCGTGGCCCTGTCGGTGCCGCGGCTCAATCTGTTCTACGGCAAGAAGCAGGTCTTGCAGGACATCGCCCTGGAGATTCCGCGCCAGCGGGTCACCGCCTTCATCGGCCCCAGCGGTTGCGGCAAGTCGACCCTGCTGCGCTGCTTCAATCGCCTGAACGACCTGGTGGAAGACTGCCGCATCGATGGCGAGATCCTGCTCGACGGCCAGAACATCTATGCCCGCGGCACCGAGATCGCCGAGTTGCGGCGGCGGGTGGGCATGGTGTTCCAGAAGCCCAATCCCTTTCCCAAGAGCATCTACGAGAACGTGGTCTACGGCCTGCGCATCCAGGGCATCAAGCAGAAGCGGGTGCTCGACGAGGCGGTGGAGTGGGCGCTGCACGGCGCGGCGCTGTGGGAAGAGGTCAAGGACCGCCTGCACGAGTCGGCCCTGGGGCTCTCCGGCGGCCAGCAGCAGCGCCTGGTGATCGCCCGCACCATCGCCGTGCAGCCCGATGTGCTGCTGCTCGACGAACCCTGCTCGGCGCTGGACCCCATCTCCACCCTCAAGGTGGAAGAGCTGATCCACGAACTGAAACAGCGCTACACCATCGTCATCGTCACCCACAACATGCAGCAGGCGGCGCGGGTGTCCGACTACACCGCCTTCATGTACATGGGCCAGCTGGTCGAACACGGCGACACCGACACCCTCTTCACCAATCCGGCAAAGCGGCAGACCGAAGACTACATCACCGGCCGCTACGGCTAGTTCCAGGCAGGCCGGTGCCCCACCCGGCGACTCGCTCCTCTCAGGCAGGACTGAAAGCATGATCAACAAAGAAGGCCACACGCAGCACATCTCCCAGCAATACAACGTCGAACTGGAAGAGGTCCGCAGCCACCTGCTGGCCATGGGCGGTCTGGTGGAAAAGCAGGTCAGCGACGCCGTGCGCGCGGTGATCGACGCCGATGCCGGCCTGGCGCGCCAGGTGCGCACCATCGACGACCAGATCGACATCATGGAACGCGGCATCGACGAGGAATGCCTGCGCATCCTGGCCCGCCGGCAGCCCGCGGCCTCCGACCTGCGCCTGATCATCAGCATCTCCAAGTCGGTGATCGACCTGGAGCGCATCGGCGACGAGGCCTCCAAGATCGCCCGCCGCGCCATCGAGCTGACCGAGGACGGCGAGGCCCCGCGCGGCTACGTCGAAGTCCGCCACATCGGCGAACAGGTGCGCAAGATGGTCCATCAGGCGCTGGACGCCTTCGCCCGCTTCGACGCCGAACTGGCGCTCTCGGTGGCCCAGTACGACAAGCTGATCGATCGTGAATACAAGTCCGCGCTGCGCGAACTGGCCACCTACATGATGGAGGACCCGCGCTCCATCTCGCGGGTGCTGAGCATCATCTGGGTGCTGCGCTCCCTGGAGCGGGTCGGCGACCACGCGCGCAACATCGCCGAACTGGTGATCTACCTGGTGCAGGGCACCGACGTACGGCACATGGGCCTCAAGCGCATGGCCGAAGAGGTCAATCGGTCGCGCGAATGATCCGCCCGGTCACTCCCCGGGTGGCGTCCCGGACCTGCCTGCTATGCTGGAAGACTTGGCATGGAGTGACCGATGAGCAAGTTGAACGTACTGGTGGTGGATGATGCGCCCTTCATTCGCGATCTGATCAAGAAGGGCCTGCGCAACCTGTTTCCCGGGCTGGTGGTGGACGAGGCGGCCGATGGTCGCCGCGCCCAGACGCTGCTCGGCAAGCAGCGCTTCGACCTCATCCTCTGCGACTGGGAAATGCCCGGCATGACCGGTCTGGAACTGCTGAGCTGGTTTCGTGCCCAGCCGGACCACAAGGGCGTGCCCTTCATCATGGTCACCAGCCGCGGCGACAAGGAAAACGTCGTCCAGGCCATCCAGGCCGGGGTGTCCGACTACATGGGCAAGCCGTTCTCCAACGAACAGCTGGCGGCCAAGGTCAAGAAGGCCCTGCAGCGCACCGGCAAGCTCGCCGAGTTGCAGGCCGGCGCCCAGCCACGCCCGGCCACCGGCTTCGCCAATGACTCCCTCGGCGCCCTGACCGCCGGCCGCAGCGACGTGGTCCAGCCGGTCGCCGCCCCGGTGGCGGCCCCGGCTGCCACCTCCAGTGCCGCCCTGCTCACCGGCGGCGCGCCGCCGCCACCCGCCCGCGGCAAGCCCGCCGCCAATTTTGGCCAGGGCCAGCTGCGCCTGCCCAACGCCAGCATGGCCTGCCTGATCAAGGCCATCAGCATCAAGGAGGCCCTGCTGGTGGTCCGCCGTGGCGACCCGCTGCCGCAGATCCTGGAAACCGCCGTGCTCGACCTGGAGCAGGGCGAAGACGGTGGCGACGTGGCGCGCCTCAATGGCTACCTGCATTCCCTCAGCGCGGTGGAAGCGACCCCGGCCAGCGAGTGGGTGCAGGTCAACTTCCGCTTCATCGACCGTGACCCGGCCAAGCTCGACTACCTGTCGCGACTGATCGCCAAGGGCACCGCCCAGCGGCACTACGTGCCGGGCGCCTAGGGCAGGGCGGCGCCATGCAGAGGCTGGCACGGAGACTGCTTCGCACTGCGACACCGCGGCTTTCTGACGCCTTGCCCATGCCACTTGCCTGTCGCCTGCTGCTACTGTCACTCGTCCTTTCGGGTCCCGCCCTGGCGGCGCCCATCTACAAGTACGTGGATGGCAACGGCGTGGTCACCTACACCGACAAGGCGCAGAAGGGCGCCAAGGTGATGACCTTCAGTGACGACCCCATCGAGCGACTCGACCAGCGGGTCAAGCTGCAGCCGCGGCACTATGCCGGCGGTACGGTGCTGGAGGTGCGCAACGACAGCTTCCTGCCGGTGACCGTCACCCTGCGCCTCTCGGCGCTGCAGAATGTCAGCGGCGTCGGCGAGGCGCCCATCCGCAAGGTCCTGCCGGCGCGCAGCCTGACGCGCCTGGCGACGCTGATCGCGCCCGATCCGGGGCGTCCGCAACGCTATACCCCGCAGCTCACCACCCTGATGGGCAGTGCCACACCGGTCTTCGCCTCCGGTTTCGCCTATCCGCTGCCCTGGCTGGGCGGACCCTTCAACGTCAGCCAGGGCGCCGGCGGTGGTTTCAGCCACAACACGCCGAAGAGTCGCTATGCGGTGGACATCGCCATGCCCGAGGGCACGCCCATCGTGGTCTCGCGCGCCGGTCAGGTGGTGGAGGTGGAGAACGACCAGGACGGGCGCGGCAATCACCCCTCCGGCAACTTCGTCCGTATCCTCCACGACGACGGCACCATGAGTGTCTACCTGCACCTGCAGCGCGGTTCGATCAAGGTCGCCGAAGGCCAATGGGTGCGCCCGGGCCAGGCGCTGGCGTCTTCCGGCAACACCGGACGCAGCACCGGGCCGCACCTGCACTTCGTGGTCCAGCGCAACACCGGCGAAGCGGTCGAATCCATTCCCTTCCGCTTCGCCCAGGCGGTGGACAGCCTACCGAACTTCGCCGTCGGCGGACCTTGAGCGCCGGGGTCAGCCCTGGGCGTCGAGGTACTCGCTGGGCGAGACGCCCAGTACCCGGCGAAACATCCGGGTAAAGGCCGAGGGCGAGGCATAGCCCAGGTCCAGGGCCACCCGGGTCACCGGCTCGCCGGCGGCCAGTCGCGGCAGGGCCAGCATCAGCCGGGTGTGCTGGCGCCAGGTGGAAAAGCTGGTGCCGGTTTCCTTGAGGAACAGCCGCGCCAGACTGCGCGAGCAGAGGTGCAGCTGCTGCGCCCAAGTCGCCAGTGCCGTGTCGTCGGCGGGATCGGCGTGCAGACTGGTCTGGATGGCCCGCAGGCGCCGGTCGGCCAGCGCCGGCAGGTGCAGGGCGGTCTCTTCGAGAAACACCAGCTCCGCCAGCATCAGCGCCCGTACGTGGCTGCCCAGCTCGGCCTCGCCGTAGGAAGCGCCGCCGCGTCTCAGGCAGCGCAACAATTCGCGCAGCAGCGGCGAGATGAGCACCATGCGGGTGGCCGCCTGGGGACAGGGCAGGCCGCTCGGCAATTCGATGATCACCACCTGCAGGGTGGCCTCGCCATTGGCCCGCGCCTGGTGCTCGATGCGTGGCGGAATCCAGATCGCCTGCTTGGGCGGTACGTACCAGACCCCTTCGTGGGTGGTGACCTCCAGCACGCCGTTGACCGTGTACATCAGGTGCGCCTGATCGTGCACATGCGGCGGCCACACCTGGCCATGGGCGAAGGTGCTGAGCTGGGACACCAGGGGACCGGCAGGCGGGATGGGGGCATCCGCCACTACGCTCCGCGCTCGGTCGATTGTCTGTTCCTGCATAACAGCTGTCCGTTTCGGTTGGGCCGGGTCCAGGTGCCAGGGCCTAACCTGCAGCACTATGGCCGGAGCATCGGGCGCGCCCAGGGGTGACCCCTCTGCACGCCGCAAACCTGCCTCTCGCGGGAGTGTCGCACAGAACACCCGCCGCTTGGCTGACCTGCCTGAACCATCAGGCCTGTATTGAACTACCGTCCGATCGGTGGCAGCGTGGCACAGGGATTTGAGTGCCACGCTTTTTTATTTGCGTCGATGCTTTGCCAGCGGCTTCACAAAGCCGGGGTTTGGCCGTCGCCCAGTCTGCATGGCTTTGTTAGGTTCTGTCCTTGCCCATCATGGTGGCCCTATGCCATGGACCGACGCCTGACCGCCCTGATCTCCTGCCTGACCCTCGCCCTGGCCATGCCCGCCCTCGCGCCGGCGGCCGAAAAGGCGACCCTGACCAAGACCTCCGCCAAGAGCCCGGCCCGCAAGGGGCAGGTCAAGCTCAAGGTACGCAATGCCAGTGAAGGCCGCATCTTCGAGGTTCGCAACGATTTCGACGTACCCGTGCGGGTCGAGCTGCGCCTGCAGCGCACCGTCAACGTGGCCGGTGCCGAGCGCCCGATCCGCCAGGTCATCGAGCCCCGCTCCACGGTGCAGCTGGCGGTGATCCGCAAGCGCCAGCAGGGCTTTCCCATGCACTTCGAACAGGCCTTCAGCTACAGTCCGCAGCTGCCGGTCGGCACCCTGCCGCCGCTGGCGACGGATGTCGCAGGTGCTGCCGACAACGGCATCGGCTATGGTTACGCCTGGCCCTGGCGCCAGGGTGTCTACTACGTGACCCAGGGCGCGGGCGGCGATTTCAGTCACCACACGCCCAAGGGCCGCTATGCCGTGGACATCGCCATGCCCGAGGGCACGCCGATCAGCGCCGCCCGGGCCGGCACGGTGATCGACGTCGAAAACGGCCAGTTCGGCCATGGTCCCAACCCCTCCGGCAACTTCGTGCGCATCGCCCACGAGGACGGCAGCCAGAGCGCCTACCTGCACCTGCGCCGTGGTTCGGTCAAGGTGCGACCCGGCGAGCGGGTGGAGATCGGCACGCCCCTGGCGGAGTCGGGCAACACCGGTCGCAGCACCGGTCCCCATCTGCATTTCGTCGTCCAGGCCCACACGGGCGGTGAAATGGTCTCCATTCCCTTCCGTTTCGTGCGACCGCTGGCGGCCCTGCCCAACATGGCGCTGGGCGACCGCTGAGTCCGCGCTTAAGGGCGTTCCAGACCGGCTGACGCCACCGGGCCCATCCAGGGCCCAGGCACCCTGTCGCCGATAGAAATCCCTTGGCAGGAACAGGTCTGGTGGCGTTATGCTATCACCACGCTATTTCCTCCAGGGCGCGGGCTCTACCGCGGCCTTTCCTTCCTTCAGGCTACGGATGCCGCCCCATGAAAGGATTCCTGGCCGCCCTGTGCGCCGGTGGGCGCAATCGGGCTTTGCACCTGCTGGTCCTGCTGCTGATCGCCCTCGACGGCCAGGCGCAGGTGCTGCGGCTCGACGATCCGGCGCGCAGCTACGATCCCCGCCCGGCACTGGAGATTCTCAAGGCGCCCGCCAGTCTGACCTTTGCCGAGGCCGCTGCGCGCCCAAGCGGTGGCGAGGACGGCTGGCATGCGCCGGATGAGCTGGAAATGCTGCTCCATGACGGTCGCCAGGGCCTCTGGCTGCGCTTCGCCATCCAGGGCCGCGACGACCAGGCCTGGTGGCTGATTCCGACCTGGCCGGTGCTGGATCGCCTGGACCTGCGCACCCGCGCTACCGATGGTCGCTGGAGTCCGCTGCAGCGCAGCGGCCTGGCGCTGCTGGCGACGCAACGGGCGCTGCCCGGGCGCCAGCTGATGTTCGCCCTGGCGCCGACCGCGGGCGCCGTGGAGGAGGTCTACCTGCGGCTGGATTCGCGGGAGACCTTCGTCCTACCGCTGCGCCTGGTCACCCCGGCCACCTATCTGCGCGAGGCCCAGCAGGATGCCTGGCTGGTCGGCAGCTTCTTTGGCTGCCTGATCACCATCCTGCTGCTGACCCTCACGCTGTGGGGTTTCGGCCGCCGTTCGGGCTTTGGCTGGTATGCCCTCTATCTGCTCAGCGTCATCGGCTATCAGGCGGTCACCAGCGGCTATGGCGCCTGGCAACTCTGGCCGGAGAGCCCGGCCTTCGCTCTGCGCGCGCACCTGGCCTTCGCCGCCCTGTGCTTTCTGAGTGGCGGATTGTTCGTGCGCTATCTGCTCAGTCTCTATCACGGCGGTCGCTGGATCGATTTCGGCAATCGCCTGCTGATCGGCTACTGGAACGTGGCGCTGGTCGTCACGCTAATCTGGCCGGACCTGCTGAGCTTTCAGGAAATGCTCGGCATGATGGCGCTGAGTTGCCTGGGCCTGCTGGGCACCACCACCTACCTGGCGCTGCGCGGCAGCCGCATGGCGCTGTGGTTCAGCGCCGCCTGGGCCCTGCTGTTGCTGGGCAGCGCCATCCAGCTGCTGGCTGTGGCCGGCTGGCTGGCCGCGGACAGTCCGGCCTTCCATGGGCAGATGGCCGGTTTCGCCCTGGGCTTCGTGATGCTGTCGCTGGGGCTCACCGAGGGCCTGAGTCTGCAGCGGCGGGCGCGAATCGAGGCCCAACGACAGGCCCTGGAAGCCTCCACGGCGCTGGCCCGGGAGCGCGAGGCCTCCTTTGTCGAGCTTGAGTTGCGGGTGGCGCTGCGCACCGTGGAGTTGCAGCAGGCCAAGGCTTCCCTGGAACGACTGAATCGCGAACTGCTGCACCAGAGCCAGACCGATCCCCTGACCGGACTCGGCAACCGCCGGCATTTCGAGCGCCTCTTCCAGCAGGAGATCCGCCGCGCCATCCGTGCCGAACTGCCGCTGGCGGTGCTGCTGGTGGACATCGACCACTTCAAGGCGGTCAACGACACCCATGGCCACACCCTGGGCGACGAATGCCTGAGGTGCGTGGCCGAGGTGTTGCGCCAGCACGTCCAGCGGGCGGGGGAGGTGGCGGCGCGCTATGGCGGCGAGGAGTTCGTCATCGCCCTGCCCGGGAGCGACCAGGTCGCCGCCCGGACGCTGGCGGAGCGCATCCGCAAGGACGTGGCGGCGCTGGAATTGCAGACCGAGCACGGACGCCTGCGGCCGTCGATCAGCATCGGGGTCGCGGTGACCGTGCCGAGCAATCTCGAACACGGCCTGGGGCTCCTGGAAGACGCCGATCGGGCGCTCTATGCGGCCAAGCGCGGCGGGCGCAATCGTGTCTGCCTGGGCGATGGCCTGCCGGAGCTGGGCAGCGGACGCGGCTGAAGCCGCGCGCCCTCAGCGCTCTTCCGGCGGGCGTCGGCGGACGTCCTTGGGGTCCAGCTTGATGACCTTGGCAAGGACGATCTTGGGGCCCTTCATCTTCTTGACGATGATGCGCAGCCCTTCGGCCTCCAGCACCGTCTCCTCTTCCGGAACGCGTTTCAGGCTGTCGTAGATCAGCCCGGCCAGGGTCTCGGCCTCGACATGATCCAGGTCGATGCCCAGCAGCCGCTCGACCTTGAACAGCGGGGTGTCGCCACGCACCAGCAGCTTGCCCGGCTGGTAGGCGACCACGCCGCGCTCGGTCTTGCGGTGTTCGTCCTGGATGTCGCCCACCAGGACCTCGAGCACGTCTTCCATGGTCAGGAAGCCGATGACCTTGTGGTCGGCTTCCTCCACCAGCACGAAGTGCGCGCCGCCGCGGCGGAACTGCTCCAGCAGGTCGGACAGCGGCATGTGCTTGGTCACCCGCTCCAGCGGATGCACCAGGTCGTCGAGGTCGAAGGAGGCGGCTTCACTGTCCAGGCCGGCGATGGCCAGGAGCAGGTCCTTGATGTGCAGCACCCCGGTAAAGGTCTGGCTGTCTTCGTCATAGACCGGGTAGCGACTGTACTTGGAGCGGCGGATCTGGGTGAGGATCTCGTCCAGGCTGGCCTTGCTGTCCAGGTAGATGAGGTCTTCGCGGGAATTGGCCCAGTCCACCACCTCCAGCTCGCCCAGTTCCACCGCCGAGGCCAGCACCCGGGCGTCCGGGTCGGTGGCGCGGTTGGAGTGCAGGATCAGCTTGAGTTCGTCGCGGCTGTAGTGGTGCTCGTGGTGCGCGCCCGGCTCGCCCTGGCCGGCGATGCGCAGGATGCCGTTGGCGCTGGCGTTGAGCAGCCAGATGGCCGGGTACATCAGCCAGTAGAACAGGTACAGCGGCACCGCCGTCCACAGCGAGAGCAGGTCGGGCTTGCGGATCGCCCAGGACTTGGGCGCCAGCTCGCCGACCACGATATGCAGGTAGGAGATGATGAAGAACGCCGAGAAGAAGGCGATGCCATGGATCACCTCGGGGCTGCTGACGCCGACGGCGCCGAGTAGGGGTTCGAGCAATTCGGCGAAGGCCGGCTCGCCGACCCAGCCCAGGCCCAGGGAGGCCAGGGTGATGCCGAGCTGGCAGGCGGAGAGGTAGGCGTCGAGCTGGTTGTGCACCTTCTTGAGGATGCGCCCGCGCCAGCCATGCTTCTTGGCGATGGCTTCCACGCGGGTGGCGCGCAGCTTGACCATGGCGAACTCGGCGGCGACGAAGAAGCCGTTGAGCAGCACGAGGAAGAAGGCGAAGAACACGAGGCCGAGATCGGCGAACAACGTCGAGGCGAGACTGGTGGAAGGGTCCATTAGGGCCGAGAGCTGCAGAAAGGTCGGCTAAGCATGGGGGCGGGGCAGGGCAGTTGCAAGATGTTGCGCCCGGTGGAGGGACGGGGCGCACCCTGGGCTGACGGACAGTGGCTCTGGCGCCGATGTTTGCCAGCGGGCCTTTTTCGCTAGGTCCAGCCTTCCAGACGCATGGTGGCCCGCACCAGGCGCTGCTCTTCCTGCTCGATCTCGCGCAGGCTGTCCCTCACGCTGTGGATGTGCTCGCGGGCGGCGGCATGGGCTTCGTCGGGCAGGCGCTGGCTCACGGCGGCATAGAGGCGGGCATGCTGGGCGTCGATTTCGCGGCGCTGCGGTGGCCGATGATAGAGATTGGCGATGCAGGCGAACACCGAGCCCAGCAGCAGCTCGTTGAGCGATTGCAGGGTGTGCACCAGCACCGGGTTGTGCGAGGCCTCGCTGATCGCCAGGTGGAAGGCGTGGTCGAGGCGGGCGTGGGTTTCCGCCGGCAGGCTGGCCGGATCCTGGCAGGCGGCGCACAGCTCGTCGTAGCGGCGGCCGATGAGCACCAGGTCGGCGGTGGTGGCGCGCAGCGCGGCCAGGCGCGCGGCCTCGCCTTCCAGCAGGGCGCGGACTTCCAGCAGGTCATAGAGGGTGCGCGGCTGGCTGCTGAACAGGTGCAGCAGCGGATTCTCCGCCGCCGGCGCCGCCAGGCGGGCGACGAAGCTGCCCTGGCCGTGGCGGGTCTCGATGATGCCACGGGCGCGCAGCAGCCCCAGGCCCTCGCGCAGGGCGGTGCGGGAGACGCCGAGCTTGTCGCACAGGCGGCGCTCGGAGGGCAGCGACTGTCCGACCTTGAGCACCCCGTCCACCACCAGCCGTTCGATCTGCTGGCTGACGTTCTCGGCGACGGGAAGGCGGGCGACGGGTGCGGACATAAGGATTTCCTGCTGGTATGACCACGAGGTTTCATCCTAGTGAGCCATCGGCCGGATTTGCCGTCAAGCAGGCTGAAACCTGCTAATCCTTTGGTCTAAGAGGGCGTAAAAACTGGTATGACCAGTGCGCTGGGTCATGGACGCCCTGGTTGCAGTCGGGGTACAACAAAGCCTCTCCAGCCAGAACAACAACAAGGGTGGTTACCCGATGAGCCTGGTCTACGACGAACGTCTCGACGGCGCCTTGCCCCGCCCGGACAAGGCGCAACTGCTGCAGCGGTTGCGTGTCGAACTGCCCGAGCACTGCCTGCTGCACGACAGGGAAGACCTCAAGCCCTACGAATGCGATGGCCTGGCGGCCTATCGCACCACGCCGCTGCTGGTGGTGCTGCCGGAAACGGTGGAGCAGGTGCAGGCGACCCTGCGCCTCTGCCATGAACTGAACGTGCCCCTGGTGGCGCGCGGTGCCGGCACCGGTCTCTCCGGTGGCGCCCTGCCACTGGAGCAGGGCGTGCTGCTGGTGATGGCGCGCTTCAATCGCATCCTCGACGTGGACCCCGATGGCCGCCGTGCCCGGGTCCAGCCCGGGGTGCGCAACCTGGCCATCTCCCAGGCTGCGGCGCCCCACGACCTCTACTACGCCCCCGATCCCTCGTCGCAGATCGCCTGTTCCATCGGTGGCAACGTGGCCGAGAACGCCGGCGGCGTGCACTGCCTGAAATACGGCCTGACCGTGCACAACGTGCTGGCGGTGGAGATCGTTACCCTGGAGGGCGAGCGCCTGACCCTGGGCAGCGCCGCCCTGGACAGTCCCGGCTTCGACCTGCTGGCGCTGTTCACCGGCTCCGAGGGCCTGCTCGGCGTCGTGGTGGAGGTGACCGTCAAGCTCCTGCCCAAGCCGCCCTGTGCCCGGGTGGTGATGGCCAGCTTCGCCGACATCGAACGCGCCGGAGCGGCGGTGGCCGACATCATCGCTGCCGGCATCATCCCCGGTGGGCTGGAGATGATGGACAACCTGACCCTGAGAGCCGCCGAGGACTTCATCCACGCCGGCTACCCGGTGGACGCCGCGGCCATCCTGCTCTGCGAGCTGGACGGGGTGGAAGCCGACGTGGCCGCCGACATCGAGCGCGTCAGCAGCCTGCTGGCCGCCGCCGGCGCCACCGAGATCCGCCTGGCCCGCGACGAGGCCGAGCGGCAGAAATTCTGGGCCGGGCGCAAGAATGCCTTTCCCGCGGTGGGGCGGCTGTCGCCCGACTACTACTGCATGGACGGCACCATTCCACGCCGCGCCCTGCCCGAGGTACTGCGCGGCATCGAGGCGCTGTCCGCGGAATACGGCCTGGCGGTGGGCAATGTCTTCCATGCCGGCGACGGCAACCTGCATCCGCTGATCCTCTTCGATGCCAATAGGCCCGGCGAGCTGGAGCAGGCCGAGGCCCTGGGTGGTCGCATCCTCGACCTCTGCGTGGCGGTGGGCGGCACCATCACCGGTGAACACGGCGTGGGTCGGGAAAAGATCAATGCCATGTGCACCCAGTTCCAGTCCGGCGAACTGCTCTTCTTCCACGCGGTGAAGGCCGCCTTCGATGCCCCCGGGCTGCTCAATCCCGGCAAGAACGTGCCGACCCTGCACCGCTGCGCCGAATTCGGTGGCCTGCACGTGCATCGTGGCCAACTGCCCCACCCCGAACTGGAGCGCTTCTGATGGACAGCCTGGAACTGCTCCTCGACCAGGTCCGCGAGGCCCTGGTCCGTCGCCAGCCGCTGCGCATCCATGGCGGCGACACCAAGGCCCACCTGGGGCGTGCGGTCGAGGGCGAGCCGCTGGACGTCAGCGGCCACTGCGGTCTGGTGCACTACGACCCCACCGAACTGGTGGCCACGGTCCGTACCGGCACGCCGCTGGCCGAACTCGATGCCGCCCTGGCCGAGCGGGGGCAGATGCTGCCCTGCGAGCCGCCACGGCTGGGGGAGGGCGCCACGGTCGGCGGTACCCTGGCCTGCGGCCTCTCCGGTCCGCGCCGGCCCTGGGCCGGCAGCCTGCGGGATTTCGTCCTGGGCACTCGGTTGCTCACCGGCACCGGCGAGCACCTGAGATTCGGTGGCGAGGTGATGAAGAATGTCGCCGGCTACGACGTCTCTCGCCTGCTGGCCGGTAGCCAGGGTTGCCTGGGGGTGATCACCGAGGTGTCCTTCAAGGTGCTGCCCCGGCCGCGTTGCAGCCAGAGTCTGAGCCTGGAACTGGACGCCGCGCGCGCCCTGCAGCGCCTCGCCGTCTGGGGCCGCGAAGCCCTGCCGATCTCGGCGGCCTGCCATGACGGCCAGCGGCTGCAGCTGCGCCTGGAGGGCGGCGAGGGCTCGGTGCGCTCGGCCGTCGATCGCCTGGGCGGTGAAGCCCTGGGCGAGACGTTCTGGGACGAGCTCAACGAACAGCGGCTGGCCTTCTTCGACGACCCCAGGCCGCTGTGGCGGCTGTCGGTACCGGTCAATACCCCGCTGCTGGAGCTGCCCGGCAGCCTCTTGCTGGACTGGGGCGGTGCCCAGTACTGGCTCAAGAGCGATGCCCCGGCCACGGTTCTGCGCGAGATCGCCGAGCGTGCCGGTGGCCATGCGCTGTGCTACACGCCGGACGCCGAGCGCGAGGCCCAGCATCCGCTGCCCGCCGCGCTGCTCGACTATCACCGCCGCCTCAAGGCGCGCCTGGACCCCCAGGGGATCTTCAATCCGGGTCGGCTGTACGCCGGGCTGTAGGGGAAAGACATCATGCAAACCAATCTGAGTCCCGCCGCCCGTGAACTGCCCCGTGCCGCCGATGCCGAGCGGGTGCTGCGCAGCTGCGTGCACTGCGGCTTCTGCAACGCCACCTGCCCGACCTACCAGTTGCTCGGCGACGAGCTGGACGGTCCGCGTGGGCGCATCTATCTGATCAAGGGCATGCTCGAAGGCGGCGAGGTCAGCGAGAAGACCCGCGAGCACCTCGACCGCTGCCTGACCTGCCGCAACTGCGAGACCACCTGTCCCTCGGGCGTCTCCTATCACGAATTGCTCGACATCGGCCGCGCCGAGGTGGAGCGCCGGGTGCCGCGGCCGCTGGGCCAGCGCCTGCTGCGCGCCGGGCTGCGCCAGGTGCTGCCGCAGCCCTGGCTGTTCGGCGCCCTGCTGAAAGGCGGCCAGGCGCTGAAGCCGCTGCTGCCGGCCGGCGTCCAGGCCAAGCTGCCGGCGCGCATCGCCGCCCCGGGCATGCGTCCGGCACCGCGCCATGCCCGGCGCATGCTGATCCTCGAAGGCTGCGTGCAGCCTGGGCTGTCGCCTAATACCAATGCCGCCACCGCGCGGGTGCTGGATCGCTTCGGCATCAGCCTGGACGCCGCGCCCCGCGCCGGTTGCTGTGGCGCGGTGGACTATCACCTCAATGCCCAGGAAGCCGGCCTCGATCGCGCCCGGCGCAATATCGATGCCTGGTGGCCGGCGCTGCAGGGCGGCGCCGAAGCCATCATCCAGACCGCCAGCGGCTGCGGCGCCTTCGTCAAGGAATACGCCAGCCTGTTGAAGGACGACCCGGCCTATGCCGCCAAGGCGCGGGAAGTCTCGGCGCGCACCCGCGACCTGGTGGAGGTGCTGCGCGAGCTGCCGCTGGAAGAGCTGCAGCTGCAGAACACCCCGCGGCTGGCCTTCCATTGCCCCTGCACCCTGCAGCACGCCCAGCGCCTCGGTGGCGCCGTGGAAGGCGTCCTGCAGCGCCTAGGCTTTCCGTTGGCGCCGGTGCCGGACGGTCACCTCTGCTGCGGTTCGGCCGGCACCTATTCGCTGACCCAGCCGGACTTGTCGCGGCGGCTGCGCGACGCCAAGCTCGATGCCCTGGAGAGTGGTCACCCCGAGGTGATCGCCACCGCCAACATCGGTTGCCAGAGCCATCTCGACAGCGCCGGGCGCACCCCGGTACGCCACTGGATCGAAATCCTCGACGCGGCCCTGGCCGCTCCGACCCAACCCTTAACCCTGGAGGCCCCATGAACACCAAAGCCGTGCTCACCCTTGCCGAGATCAACACCCTGCTGGCCGCCGGTCGCGCCGAAGCCGAACGCCAGGGCTGGGCCGTGTGCATCGCCGTGGCCGATGACGGCGGCCATCCGCTGGCGCTGTTGCGCCTCGACGGCGCCGCGCCGAACAGCGCCTACATCGCTCCGGAAAAGGCCCGCAGCGCCGCCCTGGCGCGCAAGGAGTCCAAGGTGCTGGAAGAGATGATCAACAACGGCCGCACCGCCTTTCTCAGCGCTCCGCTGATGCAGGGCATGCTCGAAGGCGGGGTACCCATCCTGGTGGACGGCCAGGTGGTGGGCGCGGTTGGCGTCTCCGGCGTCAAGGCCCCGGAAGATGCGCAGGTCGCCAAGGCCGCCATCGCGGCACTGGGTTAACCCTCTCTCGACAGTTTCGTTATCAAGGAAAGCCATCATGACCGACCGCACTACCCTGGGCCGCCTGCAGGTGGCCACCGAACTGCAGCGTTTCATCGACGAGGAAGTGCTGCCCGGCACCGGGCTCGACACCGCCGCCTTCTGGTCGGGCGTGGACACCCTGGTGCACGAGTTGGCGCCGCGCAATCGCGAACTGCTGGCCGAGCGTGATCGCCTGCAGGTGGAGCTGGACACCTGGCACAGCACCCATCCCGGTCCGGTCACCGATCTGCCCGCCTACCAGGCCTTCCTCGAAGGCATCGGCTATCTGCAACCGGTCCCCGGCCAGGTGCAGGCCTCGACGGCCGGCGTCGACCGCGAGATCGCCGAGCAGGCCGGTCCGCAGCTGGTGGTGCCGGTGCTCAACGCCCGCTACGCCCTGAACGCCGCCAACGCGCGCTGGGGTTCGCTGTACGACGCCCTCTATGGCACCGACGCCCTGCCCGAGAGCGAGGGCGCCGAGCGCGGCAAGGGCTACAACCCCACCCGCGGCGCCAAGGTGGTGGCCTTCGCCCGCCAGGTGCTGGACGGCGTGGCGCCCCTGGCCAGTGGCTCGCACCGGGACGCCACCGCCTACCGCATCCAGGACGGTCGCCTGGTGGTGGACCTCAGGAGCGGCACCAGCGAACTGGCCGATCCAGCCACCTTCGTCGGCTACCAGGGCGATGCCGCCGCGCCGTCCGCGGTGCTCTTGCGCCACAACGGCCTGCACCTGGAGATCCAGATCGACCGCGCCAGCACCATCGGCAAGACCGACGCCGCCGGGGTCAAGGACCTGCTCATGGAAGCCGCGGTCAGCACCATCATGGACCTGGAAGACTCCATCGCCGCGGTGGACGCCGCCGACAAGGTGCTGGCCTATCGCAACTGGCTGGGCCTGATGAAGGGCGATCTGGCCGAAGAGGTCAGCAAGGGTGGCGAGACCTTTACCCGTCGCCTCAACCCCGATCGCGAGTATCAAGGCGCCGACGGCCAGCCGCTGAGCCTGCACGGGCGCTCGCTGCTGTTCATCCGCAACGTCGGCCACCTGATGACCAATCCGGCGGTGCTGCTGGAGGGCGGTCGCGAGATCCCCGAAGGCATCCTCGACGCCCTGGTCACCGTGACCATCGCCATGCACGACCTCAAGCGCCAGGGCAACTCCCGCAGCGGCTCGGTGTACATCGTCAAACCGAAGATGCACGGCCCGGCCGAGGTGGCCTTCGCCGTGCAGCTGTTCGACCGCGTCGAGGCCCTGCTGGGGCTGCCGGCCAACACCGTCAAGCTGGGCATCATGGACGAGGAGCGCCGCACCAGCGTCAACCTCAAGGCCTGCATCGCCGCCGCCGCGGCGCGGGTGGCCTTTATCAACACCGGCTTCCTCGACCGCACCGGTGACGAGATGCACACCGCCATGCTGGCCGGGCCCATGCTGCGCAAGGGCGACATGAAGACCTCGAAGTGGATCACCGCCTACGAGCGCAACAACGTGCTGGTCGGCCTGGCCTGCGGCCTGCGTGGCAAGGCGCAGATCGGCAAGGGCATGTGGGCCATGCCCGACCTGATGGCGGCCATGCTGGAACAGAAGATCGGTCATCCCAAGGCCGGCGCCAACACCGCCTGGGTACCGTCGCCCACCGCCGCCGTGCTGCACGCCCTGCATTACCACCAAGTCAACGTCCAGCAGGTGCAGCAGGAGCTGGAACGCAGCGACGTCGACGCCGCCCGTGGCGAATTGCTCGCCGGGCTGCTCAGCGTGCCGGTGGCCGAGTCGCCGGACTGGTCCGCCGAAGCCATCCAGCAGGAACTGGACAACAACTGCCAGGGCATCCTCGGTTACGTGGTGCGCTGGGTCGACCAGGGCGTGGGCTGCTCCAAGGTGCCCGACATCCATGACGTCGGCCTGATGGAAGACCGCGCCACCCTGCGCATCTCCAGCCAGCACATCGCCAACTGGCTGCACCACGGCGTGGTCACGGCCGCACAGGTGGACGAGACCCTGCAGCGCATGGCCAGGGTGGTCGATGGCCAGAACGCCGGCGATGCGCTCTACGAACCCATGGCCGGCCACTTCGACAGCTCCTACGCCTACCGCGCCGCCCGCGACCTCATCTTCAAGGGCCGCGAGCAGCCCAGCGGCTACACCGAGCCGCTGCTGCACGCCTGGCGCCTGAAGAAGAAAGCGAGCGCCTGATCCGGCCAGGGCTCCCGTCCGGCGCTGGCGGGAGCCGCTTCTGCACGGAGCGGTGCCGGCGGTCCTCCGACCACCGCCTCTTCCCTTGCCACTGGCGAATTTTTATACTATCGGGTCCCCCGTTCCCGGGATCATCATCGCCACGAGGAAGACCATGGCCCGCGTTACTGTCGAAGACTGCCTGGACAACGTAGACAACCGATTCGAGCTGGTCATGCTCGCCACCAAGCGCTCGCGCCAGCTGGCCACCGGCGGCAAGGAGCCCAAGGTACCGTGGGACAATGACAAGCCCACCGTCGTCGCCCTGCGCGAGATCGCCGAAGGCCTGGTCGACGAGGAAGTCATCCGTCTGGACGACATCGTCGAAGAAGAGCCGCTGTTTGCCGCTTTCGAAGTCAACGAAGAAGCGGACGGCGAGGCCCTCTAAGCCATGGCCGCCGAGCCTGCGTATGGTGACGCCCGCCCGACCGGCATCGATTTGCTGGCCGAGCGTCTGGCGGACTACCTGACCCCCGACCAGGTCAATCTGGTCAGGCGGGCCTACTACTACGCCGAGCAGGCTCACGATGGGCAGCGCCGTCGCAGCGGCGAGCCCTATGTCACCCATCCGCTGGCCGTCGCCAACATCCTCGCCGACATGCACATGGACCATCAGAGCCTGATGGCGGCCATGCTGCACGACGTGATCGAGGACACCGGTATCGCCAAGGAAGCCCTGGTCGCCCAGTTCGGCGAAACGGTGGCGGAGCTGGTGGACGGGGTCAGCAAGCTGACCCAGATGAAGTTCGAGACCAAGGCCGAGGCCCAGGCGGAGAACTTCCAGAAGATGACCATGGCGATGTCCAAGGACATTCGCGTCATCCTGGTCAAGCTGGCCGACCGGCTGCACAACATGCGCACCCTGGACGCCATGCCACCGGACAAGAGTCGGCGCATCGCCAAGGAAACCCTGGAAATCTACGCGCCCATCGCCAACCGGCTGGGCATGCACGATTTCTACGTGGAATTCGAGGACCTGGGCTTCCGCGCCATGCACCCGATGCGCGCCGAACGCATCCAGCGGGCGGTCAAGACCGCGCGGGGCAATCGCCGTGAGATCCTCGGCAAGATCCAGGAATCCCTGGCCAACTGCCTGGCCCGCGACGGCCTGGACGGCGAGGTGGTCGGCCGCGAAAAGCACCTGCACAGCATCTACCAGAAGATGCGCGGCAAGCGTAAGTCGTTCAACGAGATCATGGACGTCTACGGCTTCCGCATCATCGTCGACAAGGTCGACACCTGCTACCGGGTACTCGGTGCGGTCCACAACCTCTACAAGCCGTTCCCGGGGCGCTTCAAGGACTACATCGCCATCCCCAAGGCGAACGGCTACCAGTCCCTGCACACCACCCTGTTCGGCATGCACGGCGTGCCCATCGAGATCCAGATCCGCACCCGCGAGATGGAAGAGATGGCCAACAACGGCATCGCCGCCCATGGCCTGTACAAGGCCGGGGGTGACGAGCCGCGCGCCAGCCACCTGCGCGCGCGCCAGTGGGTGAAGGGCATCCTCGAGTTGCAGCAACGCGCGGGCAACTCCCTGGAATTCATCGAGAACGTGAAGATCGACCTCTTCCCCGACGAGGTCTACGTCTTCACCCCCAAGGGTCGCATCATGGAGCTGCCCAAGGGCTCTACGGCCGTGGACTTCGCCTATGCGGTGCACACCGACGTGGGCAACAGCTGCATCGCCTGCCGCATCAATCGCCGCCTGGCGCCGCTGTCGCAGCCGCTGGGCAGCGGCGAGACGGTGGAGATCGTCACCGCGCCCGGTGCCCGGCCCAATCCGGCCTGGCTCAACTTCGTGGTCACCGGCAAGGCGCGCACCAACATTCGCCACGCGCTCAAGCAGCAGCGGCGTTCCGAGTCCATCAGCCTTGGCGAGCGCCTGCTGAACAAGGCGCTGTCGGGCTTTGGCACCCAGCTGTCGAAGATCTCGCCGATGCGCATCCTCTCGGTGCTGGGCGAGTACAAGGGCGTGGTGCTGGAAGACCTGCTCGAAGAGATCGGCCTGGGCAATCGCATGGCCTACGTGGTGGCGCGGCGCCTGGTGTCCGGCAGCGAGCAGGAAGAGCCGCTGGAGCCGCAGCCCGGCACCACGCCGCAGGGTCCGCTGGCCATCCGCGGCTCCGAAGGCCTGGTGATCAGCTACGCCAAGTGCTGCACGCCGATTCCGGGCGATCCCATCGTCGGCCACCTTTCGGCCGGTAAGGGCATGGTGATCCACCTGGAAAACTGTCGGAACATCGCCGAATTCCGACACAACAGTGAAAAATGCATCGTGCTCAACTGGGCCAAGGACGTCACCGGCGAATTCAGCGTCGAGTTGCGTGTCCAGCTGGAGCACCAGCGCGGCCTGATCGCCATGCTGGCCAACAACGTCACCGCGGTGGACGCCAACGTCGAGAAGATCGGCATGAACGAGCGCGACGGCCGGGTCAGCGTGGTCCAGCTGGTGGTCAGCGTGCGCGATCGCGTGCACCTGGCGCGGGTGATCAAGAAGCTGCGCACGCTCAAGGGCGTGGCCGGTATCACTCGGGTTCGCAGCTGAGAACCTGCTCACGATCTGCTGCGCGTCGGCCAAACGGCATTGAAAATGCCTTCGGAATGCTCATTTACCCCTCGTAAACTCTGCTTCCTCAGGCATTTTCGCCTTGTTTGCCTCTAGCTCGCACGATCGTGAACAGGTTCTGAGGTTGCAGCAGGTCGCCACCGGCTTGCAGAATCGATCCTTTCCCGCACAGGAGCGACCCATGAGCAAGCAAGTGATCCACACCGACAAGGCGCCCGCCGCCATTGGCACCTATTCCCAGGCGATCAAGGTCGGTGACACCGTCTATCTCTCCGGGCAGATCCCGCTCAACCCGACCAGCATGGAGCTGGTGGACGGCTTCGAAGCCCAGGTGGTCCAGGTGTTCGAGAATCTCAAGTCCGTCGCCGAAGCCGCCGGTGGTTCCCTGGCCGATATCGTCAAGCTGAACATCTTCCTGATCGACCTTTCGCATTTCGCCACCGTCAACGAAATCATGGGCCGCTACTTCCAGCAGCCGTATCCGGCGCGCGCTGCCATCGGCGTTGCCGCGCTGCCCAAGGGCTCCCAGGTGGAAATGGACGGGGTGCTGGTGCTGGGTTGATCCCGCGCAGGACCCGTAGGTTGGGCTGAGCGCAGCGAAGCCCACAATAGAGCGCGCTGATGGCTCGGCCTGTTGGGCTTCGACGATGGAGCCGTCTCAACCCAACCTACGGGGCATCACGGTTGCAGCGGTGGCTTACCGAGCTAGTGGATGGCCGTAGGTTGGGCTGAGCGCAGCGAAGCCCAACAATAAGCGCGCTGACGGCTCGGCCTGTTGGGCTTCGACGATGGAGCCGTCTCAGCCCAACCTACGGAATCATCGTGGCCCCATCGGTGGGCCGCGATAGCCCCAAAACGAAAAAAGCCGACCGTCTCGCGACGGTCGGCTTTTTTATGCCCGAGTGATCAGGCCGGGATGGACTTGATCTTCGGCATCCGCGCCCAGCAACGGTGCTTGGCGATGGCGGCGAAGAAGTCCTGCTGCACCGCCTTGAAGTCGCCGCCGGTGAGCAGCGCCTCGTCGGGGCTCAGATAGACCGCCTTGAGCAGCTGTTCGGCTTCGCCGGTGAGGGCGATGGCCTTGAGGTGCTTGTAGGCTTCCAGCAGGTAGTGTTTGATCACGCCGTCGTCGAGCATGGCCTTGACGCTCTCGGCACCGCCCGGCACATAGACCGCGTCCAGCGCCACCGAAGGCATGCCCTCGGCCGAACCGTCCACGGCCACTTCGCTGCCGTCGGCCGCCTTGACCGGGCCGGCGGTGGGGCCGAGCACCTTCACATGGGCACCTTCGGCCTTGAGCGCCTGTTTGATGGCCGCCACTTCGCTGGCGATGACGCCGTCACCCACCAGTACCGCCACCTTGAAGCCCTTGATATTGCCAGACAGCAGGTTGAGCTGGCTCAGCGCCGGCGACTTGTCGATGGACACCTTGCGCGGCTGTACGGTGGGCGCGGTGGGCGGGGTCACGCCGATCTTCTTGGCGACCTTCTGCGCCAGTTCCAGATCGATGTTGGCGAGGATCTCGTTGACCTGCCGCTCGCGGATCCACATCCGCTCGACCTTGCCCAACTCGAAGCTGTAGGCATCGGCGACGTGCGACTGTTCGGCTTCCGACAGGCTGTTGTAGAACAGCGTGGCCTGGGAGAAGTGGTCGCCGAAGGTCTCGCTGCGCTCGCGCACCTTGTGGCCATCGATACGCTCGTAATAGCTCTCGAAACCGCCATCCTGGGGCGCCGGCGGCGTCTCCTTGGGCCAGCCGCCATCGATGGAGTTGGGCTCGTAGGAGGCACGACCCTTGTCGATGGTCATGCGGTACTTGGCGTCGCGCTGGCCGTTGTGATTCGGCACCACCGGGCGATTGACCGGCAGCTCGTGGAAGTTCGGTCCGCCGAGGCGGCTGATCTGGGTGTCGGTGTAGGAGAACAGGCGACCCTGTAGCAGGGGGTCGTTGCTGAAATCGATGCCGGGCACGACGTGGCCGGGGCAGAAGGCGACCTGCTCGGTCTCGGCGAAATAGTTGTCCGGGTTGCGGTTGAGCACCAGCTTGCCCAGGGGCGTGATGGGCACCAGCTCCTCGGGAATGATCTTGGTGGCGTCGAGGATGTCCCAGTCGAACTTGTGCTCGTCTTCCTCGGGGATGATCTGCACACCGAATTCCCACTCGGGATAGTCACCGGCCTCGATGGCTTCCCAGAGGTCGCGCCGGTGGGCATCGGTGTCCTTGCCGGCCAGTTTCTGGGCTTCGTCCCACACCAGGGAGCGCACGCCACCGGCGGGTTTCAGGTGGATCTTGACGAAGACGCCCTTGCCCGCGGTATTGATCATGCGGAAGGTATGGATGCCGAAGCCCTGCATGCTGCGCAGGTTCACCGGGATGGCCCGGTCGGTCATGGTCCAGAGCACCATGTGCGCCGACTCCGGCACCAGGGAGACAAAGTCCCAGAAGGTGTCGTGGGCGCTGCCGCCGGTGGGAATCTCGTTGTGCGGCTCGGGCTTCACCGCATGGACGAAGTCGGGAAACTTGATGGCGTCCTGGATGAAGAAGACCGGCATGTTGTTGCCGACCATGTCCCAGTTGCCTTCCTCGGTGTAGAACTTGATGGCGAAGCCGCGCACGTCGCGCACGGTGTCACCGGAGCCACGCGGGCCCTGCACGGTGGAGAAGCGCACGAACACCGGGGTCTGGTGGTTGGGGTCGCGGAAGAGGGCGGCCTTGGTCAGGTCGGACCAGTCCTGGTAGGGCTGGAAGTAGCCATAGGCACCGGTGCCACGGGCATGGACGATGCGTTCCGGGATGCGCTCGTGGTCGAAGTGGGTGATCTTCTCCCGCATGATGAAGTCTTCGAGCAGGGAAGGTCCGCGGGTGCCGGCGCGCAGCGAATTCTGGTTGTCGGCGATCTTCACGCCGTGATTGGTACGCAGTGCCTGGCCGGTGGCATCGGAACGGAATTGCTCCAGTTGCTCGATCTTCTTCGAGGTGTTCTGGCGATCCTGGGTATCGGTACCGGCGAGTTCACTCTTGGGGGGCGTAGCCATGGAAAGTCCTCGTCAGGCGCCTGGAGGGCGCTCTTTGCGTCCCCTACGGAATGTGGGGCGAATTCAGGCAGTCTTCTAGTGACTCGCGGTCCAGAGCCGGTGTTCCGCTTGGCTGAGACGAGGCGACGGGCTGTTCGCCTGGCGCTCGGCCAGGGTCTTGGCTGGCCATATGCCTTTATTGGCGTAATACCCGACAACAAGTGCTAAGCAGATATAAGCGCGCACGTTAAACTGCGCGGCTGGATCACCATCCTGTTGTCTGACGATACCCACAAGGTTTTTCCATTGATCGAATTCCACGCTGTCCACAAGACGTACCGCACGCGCGGTCGCGAGGTCGCGGCGCTCCAGCCGGTCGACCTGAGGATCGAAGCCGGCGAGATCTTCGGCCTGATCGGCCATTCGGGTGCCGGCAAGAGCACCCTGCTGCGCCTGATCAACCGCCTCGAAGCTCCCAGTGGCGGTCGCCTCCAGGTCGATGGCGCCGAGGTCACCACCCTGGGCTCGACCGAGCTGCGCGATTTCCGCCGCCGCATCGGCATGATCTTCCAGCACTTCAACCTGCTTTCGTCCAAGACCGTGGCGGCCAACGTGGCCCTGCCGCTGGAACTGGCCGGCGGCCGCTCGCGGGCGCAGATCACCCAGCGGGTCGAGGAACTGCTGGCGCGGGTCGGCCTGTCCGACCAGGCGCGCAAGTACCCGGCGCAACTCTCCGGCGGTCAGAAGCAGCGCGTCGGCATCGCCCGCGCCCTGGCCACCGAGCCGAAGATCCTGCTCTGCGACGAGGCCACCAGCGCCCTCGATCCCCAGACCACCGCCCAGGTGCTGCAACTGCTCGCCGAACTCAATCGCGAGCTGGGTCTGACCATCGTGCTGATCACCCACGAGATGGACGTGATCCGCCGCGTCTGCGATCGCGTCGCCGTGCTCGATGGCGGCGCCGTGGTGGAGCAGGGCACCGTCGCCGATGTCTTCCTGCACCCGCAGCACCCCACCACCCGCCGCTTCGTGTTCGAGGCCGAGCATCAGGACGAGACCGAACTGGCCGACGCCTATGCCCATGTCGAAGGCCGCATCCTGCGGCTGACCTTCCGCGGCGAAGCCACCTATGCACCGCTGCTGGGCCACGTCGCCCGGGAGACCGGTGTGGACTACAGCATTCTCGGCGGGCGCATCGACCGCATCCGGGACGAGCCCTATGGCCAGCTCACCATCGCCCTGGTGGGCGGTGACCTGGACGCCGCCCTGGCTCGCTTCCAGGCCGCCGACGTCACCGTGGAGGTCCTGCGCTGATGGACGAACTCTTCAGCAACATCGACTGGGCCGAGATCTGGCAGGCGACCCAGGACACCCTGGCCATGCTTGGCTGGTCCATGCTCTTCACCCTGATCCTCGGCCTGCCGCTGGGCGTGCTGCTGTTCCTTACCAGCCGCCGCCAGCTGCTGGAGCAGCCGCTGGTCTACGGCATCCTCTCCTTCGTGGTCAACGTGCTGCGCTCGGTGCCCTTCATCATCCTGCTGATCCTGATGATCCCCATCACGGTCTGGCTGATCGGTACCTCCCTGGGCGTCGAGGGCGCCATTCCGCCGCTGGTGGTGGGCGCCGCGCCCTTCTTTGCCCGGCTGGTGGAGACCGCCCTGCGCGAGGTCGACCGCGGCATCATCGAGGCGACCCAGGCCATGGGCGCCAGTCTCTGGCAGATCGTCACCCGCACCCTGTTGCCCGAGGCCCTGCCCGGGCTGATCGCGGCCACCACCGTCACCGCCATCGCTCTGGTGTCCTACACCGCCATGGCCGGGGTGATCGGCGGCGGCGGCCTCGGCGATCTGGCCATCCGTTTCGGCTACCAGCGCTTCCAGACCGACGTCATGGTGGTCACGGTGCTCTTGCTGCTGGTGCTGGTCCAGGTACTGCAGATGGTCGGCGATCGCCTCGTCGCCCATTTCAGTCGTCGTTGATTCAGGCCTCATCCACTCGAAGGTTTTGCACAAGGAAAATCCCCGATGTCGCTGAAACGTACCCTGCTGTCCCTGGCCTTCGGCCTGGGTGTCGCCACCGCCGCCCAGGCCGCCGAGACCCTGACCGTCGCGGTCAATCCGGTTCCCCATGCGGAGATCCTGGAATTCATCAAGCCGCAGCTGGCCAAGGAAGGTGTGGACCTCAAGATCAAGGTCTTCACCGACTACATCCAGCCCGATCGCCAGACCGATCAGAAGCAGGTGGATGCCAACTACTTCCAGACCAAGCCCTATTACGCCAGCTACCAGAAGAGCAATCCGAGCAGCGACCAGGTGCCGGTGGTGGCGGTGCACGTCGAGCCCTTCGGTGCCTACTCGCAGAAGATCAAGGACATCAAGGAGCTCAAGGACGGCGCTACCGTGGCCATCCCCAACGATCCGAGCAACTCCGGTCGTGCGCTGCTGCTGATCGCCAAGCAGGGTCTGATCACCCTGAAGGATCCGAGCAACGTCACCGCCACCCCGCGTGACGTCGTCGAGAATCCCAAGCACCTCAAGTTCAAGGAACTGGAAGCCGCGACCCTGCCGCGGGTGCTGAACCAGGTCGACCTGGCGCTGATCAACGCCAACTACGCCCTGGAAGCCAAGCTGGTGCCGACCAAGGACGCCCTCTTCATCGAGAGCGGCGAGTCGCCCTACGCCAACCTGCTCTATACCCGCGCCGACAAGGCCAATGACCCGGCCATCCAGAAGCTGGCCAAGGCCCTGACCACCCCCGAGGTGAAGCAATTCATCGAGAAGAAGTACCAGGGCGCCGTCGTTCCCGCCTTCTGAGCCTCAGCTCCACCGCCGTCGACGCCCGCAGAGGCGCCGACGGTTCCACCCCGCTTTAGGAAACTGCCATGAAGAAATTGCTCGCCACCGCCGCCCTGCTGGCCGCCAGCCTGACCGCCCACGCCGCCGAGACCCTCAGCGTCGCCGCCACCCCGGTGCCCCACGCCGAGATCCTCGAATTCGTCAAACCCCAGCTGGCCAAGGAAGGGGTGGACCTGCAGATCAAGGTCTTCACCGACTACGTGCAGCCCAACCTGCAGGTCGCCCAGAAGCGCCTGGACGCCAATTTCTTCCAGCACCAGCCCTACCTGGACGAATTCAACAAGAGCCGTGGCACCGATCTGGTAACCGTCGCCCAGGTGCACGTCGAGCCCTTCGGCATCTACTCGCAGAAGATCAAGAAGCTCGACGAAGTCCGCGAAGGCGCCGTCGTGGCCATCCCCAGCGATGCCACCAATGGCGGCCGCGCCCTGCTGCTGCTGGAGAAGGCCGGGCTGATCAAGCTCAAGGACAGCGCCAACATCCTCGCCACGCCCAAGGACATCGCCGAGAATCCCAAGCAGCTCAAGTTCAAGGAGCTGGAGGCCGCGACCCTGCCGCGCGTGCTGAACCAGGTCGACCTGGCGCTGATCAACACCAACTACGCCCTGGAAGCCAAGCTCAACCCGACCCAGGACGCCCTGCTGCTGGAAGGCAAGGAATCGCCCTATGCCAACATCCTGGTCGCCCGCCCGGACAACAAGGACAGCGACGCCGTGCAGAAGCTGGCCAAGGCGCTGAACACTCCGGCGGTGAAGCAGTTCATCGAAGAGAAGTACAAGGGTGCCGTGGTGCCGGCGTTCTGAGCGCCGCCTGACACTGCCTGACATGAAAAACGCCGGCCCAGTGCCGGCGTTTTTCATGGGGCTCGTCAGGCTGCTTGCTCGGCTGTAACCGGCACGCTGCCCCGGCGACTGACGATCACCAGCAGCACGGCGGCGCCGAAGGCCATCAGCAGCGGCACGGCATGGCCGGTGAGCCACTGGCTGGCGGCGCCGGTGACCAGCGGACCGACCAGGCAGCCGAGTCCCCAGAGCTGGGCGATGCAGGCATTGGCGCTGACCAGTTCGGCATCGCGATAGCGCTCGCCGACCAGGATCAGCGCCAGGGTGAAGAGACCGCCCGCGGTGGCGCCGAACAGCACCAGCAGCGGCCAGACGCCCGGGGTGTGCAGCAGCAGTGGCAGGGCCAGGCTGACCGCCAGCAGGCCCAGGGTGCAGCCGAGAAACAGACCCTGGCGTGAGAGGCGGTCGGCGAGCAGCCCCAGCGGCAGTTGCAGCAGGGCATCGCCCACCACCACGGCGCTGACCATGTACAAGGCCAGCTGCTGGCCGAAGCCCTGGTTGAGGGCATAGACCGGCAGTAGGGTAAGGATCATCGCCTCGAAGCAGGCGAACAGCGCCACCGCCCAGGCGATGGCCGGAGCGCCGCGGCAGAAGTCCAGCAGGGCCCGCCAAGCCGCGGTATGGCCGCCGGCCGCTGGCGCACCCCGGCGACCGAGCAGCAGGGTGGCGCCGCCGAGCATGAGCAGGGCGCCCAGCCAGAAGCCCTGGTCGCCTTCGGTACCCAGCACCCCCAGCAGCAGCGGGCCGGCCAGCTGGCTCAGGGCATAGCTGCTGCCATAGAGGGCCACCAGGCGGCCGCGCCAGCGATCGGTGATGACCTGGTTCATCCAGCTTTCACCGAGCACGAAGATCAGCGTGAGGATGGCGCCCAGGGCCAGGCGCAGCAGCAGCCACAGCAGATAGCTGGGCAGCAGCGACAGCAGGATCAGCGAGGCGGCGCCCGTCACCAGGCACAGCTGCATCAGCCGCGGTGTGCCGACTCGCGCGGCCAGGCGTCCGGCCAGGCTGGCGCCGGTGAGGATGCCGAGGGCCGGCGAGGCGGCCATGACGCCGATGGCGAAGCTGCCATAGCCCCAGCCCTCCAGCCGCAGCGAGACCAGCGGCATCGACAGGCCGATGGCCAGGCCGACGCTGATGACGCTGCCCAGCACGGCGAAATAGATGGCCCAGGGCATGGGCGCTGACGAGGAATTCATGGGCGCAGCCTAGCTGATGGAGATAGGGGGTGGACAGTCGCCAGGCGCAACCATGGCGCTCCGGGTATCAGTCGGGCTCCGGCACGGTTGGCCTTTGCCAGGCTTTCGCGTAGCGTTCGCGCTACCTGAAGCCGGTTGGGAGATAACAGAACATGCGGAAATGGCAGTGCATCGTGTGCGGCTATATCTATGACGAAGCCCTGGGCTGGCCGGACGACGGCATCGCGCCGGGGACGCGCTGGGAGGATGTGCCCGAGGATTGGCTGTGCCCGGATTGCGGCGTGGGCAAGGGCGACTTCGAGATGATCGCCATCGGCTGATCACCCCGCTCCGCGTCCTCCACGCGGACACAAAAAAGGCATCGCAGAGGCGATGCCTTTTGGCTGCAGCGGCGATCCGTGCCGCCTCATGTTCAGCCTTCGATGCTGTCCTTCAGCGCCTTGCCGGGCTTGAACGCCACCGTGTTGCTCGCACGAATCTTGACCGGCTCGCCAGTTTGGGGATTCTTCCCCATGCGGGCACCGCGGTGACGCGGCAGGAAGGTGCCGAAGCCGACTAGGGTAACGCTGTCCTTGCGGTGCAGCGCATTCGCGATCTCGTCCAACAGCGTGTTGAGCACGACGTTGGCCTGTTCCTTTGGAAGTCCGACTTTTTCAGCGATCACCGTCGCCAATTCAGGCTTGCGCATAGCTACCTCTCGTGGGGTCATTTTTAGCCGTGTGGGCGTCGCATGGCTTTCCTGGCAAAGCGATTACCCCCGAGATAGAGGGTGGCCCGACACAAAGATCGTTGGTGCGACAAAAGTCGAACCAGATAGCGTTATAAGGCAAACCCGAGAAGAGCGAAAGTTAATTAGCAGACTATTAGCCGTTGGTAGGATGACCGACGCCAACTTGGGCATTTATCAGTCAATTCAGGCGCTTTTTGTGGACAGAATGTCCACTTTATGGAGTGGCCTTTGCATGTCACTGGGACGCTGCGAGGCTCTGGCAAGCCAGTATCGCGATCAGCGATCGCGCTGGCGGTCCGGCCCTCCGTCGGCGGACCCTGGCGCTGGATGAAGCGTGGCGGAGCGCCGCCTGGCTGCTCCGCCACCCGGATCAGGCCGGTGCCTGGGTCGGCATGACCGATTGACCCGCCGGTGCCTGGCCTTCCAGGCGCCGCTCCAGTGCCTTGGGCTCGATCACCAGGCGCATGCCATTGCTGGCCTGGGTCCGTCCCCAGTCTTCCAGCAGCTCCATGCAGGCGTGATCGATATAGGAGACGCGCTCCAGGGGCACGTGCAGGGTAGTGCCCGGCTTGACCTGCTCCAGCACCTTGGTCAGCTGGGGCACGCGCAGGAAGGTCGCGGCGCCCACCAGGCGCAGATCGGCCTGGTCCGGCTGGTCTTCGCGATAGGTCAGGCTGACCTTGAGCTGGGCCGCCTTGACCGCCAGGAAGGCGATCGACAGGCCAAAGCCCACCAGCACCCCGGTCAGCAGATCGGTGGCGACGATCATCAGGGCGGTCAGGGCATAGATGACCATGGGCGTCCGGCCATAGCGCTTGAGCCCGGTCAGCGACTTGGGATCGGCCAGCTTGACGCCGGTGAACACCAGCACGCCGGCCAGGCTCGCCACCGGCACCAGCTTGAGCACGAAGGGCAGGGCGGCGACGAAGGCCAGTAGCCAGAGGCCATGCAGGATGGCGGAGGCGCGACTGGTGGCGCCGGCCTGGACATTGGCCGAGCTGCGCACGATGACCCCGGTCATGGGCAGCGCGCCGACGGCGCCGCAGAGCAGATTACCGATCCCCTGGGCACCCAGTTCGCGGTCGAAGTGCGAGCGCGGTCCGTTGTGCATGCGGTCCACCGCGGCGGCCGAGAGCAGGGTCTCGGCGCTGGCAATGAAGGCCAGGGCGAGGGCGGCCACCACCAGTTCGGCGTTGGCCAGCATGCCGAGGTCGGCGAAGGTCACCCAGTCGATGGCGTCGGCCAGGTTGTTGGGCACTTCCACCCGGCGGATGTCCAGCGCCAGCCAGAGACTGGCCAGGGTCGCTAGGGTCACGCCGATCAGGGCGCCGGGCAGGAAGCGCAGCGTCTGTGGGCGGAATTTCTCCCACAGCCACATGCTGGCGATGGTCAGCAGCCCGATCAGCGCCGCCTGGGCGCCGCTGCCACTGCCGTTCCACTGGCCCGCCGCGGTGAGGGCGGCGCCCGGGAAGGCCAGCAGGTTGGAAAGACCCGAGGCCGCCGGTTTGGCGTCCAGCATCACATGCAGCTGCGAGAGCACGATGAGGATGCCGATGCCGGCGAGCATGCCGTAGACCACCGCCGGTGAGGTGACGCGGAACCAGGCGCCCAGCCGGGTGAAGCCGGCGATGAGTTGCAGCAGGCCGGCGAGCAGCAGTACCGGACCCAGCGCCTCGATGCCATGGCGGTTGATCAGGTCGAACACCAGCACCACCAGGCCGGCGGCCGGACCGCTGACCTGCAGCGGCGAGCCGGCGAGAAAGCCGACCACCAGGCCACCGATGATGCCGGTGATGATGCCCTTGGCCGGCGGCATGCCGGAGGCGATGGCGATCCCCATGCACAGCGGCAGGGCGACCAGAAACACTACCAGTGAGGCCAGGGCGTCGCGCGACAGGTTGCGCCCCAGGGTCTGTTGATTGCCAAGCATGGTCCTGGTCCTCCAGCGACTAGGAAAAAGGGTGCCCGCGTGTCATATCACGTCATATGACACGGTTCGGGATACAGGCGGCTAGCGGCTAGGGTGGGCGATCCCCATGGAGCCCCAAGGTGGGATCGTCCGGCGCAGTGCGCTGTTATGGAGACGGGCCGAGCGACCCGTCTCGGGGCGGCCAGCCGGCGAACCGGCTGGCCGCGGTGGATCAGGCCGGTTGCAGGCGCGGACGCGGGGTGGCGACCGGCATGTTTTCGCCATCCAGGGGCAGGAAGCGCTCCTGCTGGGCGTCGTACGCCTTGATCTCGCTGGTTTCGATGGAATAGACCCAGCCGTGAATCTGCAGCTGACCGCTGGCCAGCCGCGACGCTACCGAGGGGTGGGTGCGCAGGTGGACCAGCTGGGCCACCACGTTTTCCTCGGTGAGAAAGCCCAGGGTGCCGCCGTGGCCGCAGTCGCAATGGCCATGGTCTTCGACCACGGTACGGGCGACCTCGGCATGGCGCAGCCAGACCTTTACTGTCGGCATCTTTTCCAGCGGATCGGGATTGAGCACGGCTTTCATGGCGCCGCAGTCGGAGTGGCCGCAGATGATGATGTGCTTCACGCCCAGGGCCACGACCGCGTACTCGATGGCGGTGGAGACGCCGCCGTTCATCTGGCCATAGGGGGGCACCACGTTGCCGACGTTACGGGTTACGAACAGATCGCCTGGCGAACTCTGGGTGATCAGTTCCGGGACGATGCGCGAGTCGGCGCAGGTGATGAACATGGCCTTGGGCGACTGCGCACTGGCGAGTTTCTTGAACAGCGCTTCCTGTTCGGGAAAGACATCCTGGCGGAAACGCTTGAAACCATCGACCAGCTGCAGGAGGGCCTCGTCGGGTGCGCCGAAGGTATCCGTGTTATCGCTCATCTGTTTCTGACCTCTTCTCAAGTACGCAATGGCAGCGGCAAGCGCTGGTTAGTGGCTAGACGCCCCCTGGCATCGCCTCGATACGCCCCGGCCCTCTGGGGGTGCTGGTGGCTTCATTGTCTGGCGGTCCATCGCGTATCCGGGCAGCGTCCTGGCACCCGGCAGGTCATCTTGGTGACCTCAACCTTAATCCACGCTGAAACAATAGCTCGTGACGGACAACGCAGAAGATATTTCAAACTTATACTGAGATCATCCAGCCATTATCGCTGCACGATCAGCGCTTTTAGACCTTTTATCGGCACGAAGCCGGAATATAGGCGCCGAATCGTGCTTTTCCCCGTGAAGAAAACGTGAATCGCGATAGCCGAACAGATTTCCTTGGCGATCAGGGGCTTGCGAGAGATGTGCAAAAATGTGAACGCAATGCCGCTGGGGGAAATCGAGCGTCTTTCGCCCACTTTGCCTCCGGCCTGTGATCTGCGGCACAGTGCCGCAGCCTAGACCTTTCGCCAGCCTTTCAATAGCTCCGATGCCCTATAGGACAAGGGTTTGCGGCCTTTGCTCGACAGGGGTGGAGAAATCCGGTCCGACAACGGACCTCAGGATTTGCACGGTGCGGTCGATAGCGGGTGCTTTCCAGGCTCAACGGAAACTCTCCATGTCCTTTCGCAATCTCTCTATCGCGCGGCGTGCCACCCTTGGTTTCGCCTTTATCGGTCTGCTCCTGCTGCTGCTCGGCGGCACCGCCCTGGTCAAGATGAACGACATCCGCGCCTCGGGCCTGGCCATCGAAGACCGCGCCATGCCGCGCGTGGCCGCGCTCGACGAGCTGACCGCCCTGACCCTGCGCCTGCGGGTACTTTCCTATCGCTTGCTGCTCAATCGCGAGCCGGAGATCATCGCCAAGACCCAGGCGCTGTTCCAGCAGCGCAATGGCCAGATGCGCGCCGCCCAGCAGCGCTACGAGGCGCTGATCCAGTCTGACGAAGAGCGCACCGCCTACAGCCGCTACGGTCAGTTGATCGCCCAGTACGACGGTCTGCAGCAGCGCATGCTGGCATTTTCCGCCGCCGATCAGCTGGAGCCCCTGCGCCGCCTGCTCAACGAAGACCTGCTGGCCAACTCCGATGCGGTCAATGGCGTGCTCAAGCAACTCACCGACCTGGTGGATCAGCAGACCGCCGCGGCCAACGCCCAGTCCGCTGCCGACTATAGCCATGCCATCCAGTGGCTGGTGCTGCTGCTGGCGGCCACTGCGCTGCTGACCGTGGTCTTCGCCTGGCTGCTGATCCGCAGCATCACCCAGCCCATCGCCCGCGCCGTGCAGGCCGCCGAGGTGATCGCCACCGGCGACCTCAGCCAGGAGATCCACAGCGAAGGCCGCGACGAGGCCGCGCGCCTGCTGCAGGCCATGAAAACCATGCAGGGCCAGCTGCGCCAGACCCTGCAGGGCATCCTTGGCTCGGCCACCCAGCTCGCTTCGGCGGCGGAAGAACTCAATGCCGTGACCGATGAATCCA
Source organism: Pseudomonas aestiva (assembly GCF_039908605.1). Classification (NCBI taxonomy): domain Bacteria; kingdom Pseudomonadati; phylum Pseudomonadota; class Gammaproteobacteria; order Pseudomonadales; family Pseudomonadaceae; genus Pseudomonas; species Pseudomonas aestiva. Next base: position 204,347 of record NZ_CP150916.1, read on the forward strand.
GTCGCGGCCTGCAACGCCAGAACGCCGAGATCGAACAAGCCGCCACCGCGGTGAACCAGATGTCGTCGGCTGTGGACGAGGTGGCGCGCAATGCCGTCAATACCTCCCAGGCCTCCCAGGAATCGGCCGGCGTGGCCCGTGACGGCCGCGACCTGGTGCAGGAAACCGTGGGCGCCATCGCCACCATGAGCGACGACGTCCAGCACGGTGCCACCCTGGTGGGCGATCTGGCGGTACAGGTCAACGACATCGGCAAGGTGCTCGACGTGATCCGCAGCGTCGCCGAACAGACCAATCTGCTGGCGCTCAATGCCGCCATCGAGGCGGCGCGCGCCGGTGAAGCGGGTCGCGGCTTCGCCGTGGTGGCCGACGAGGTGCGGGCCCTGGCCCATCGCACCCAGGAGTCGACCCGCGAGATCGAGACCTCCATCGGCACCATCCAGCAGGGCACCGAGCAGGCGGTGGCGGCCATGCGCAGCAGCACCGAGCGGGCCCAATCGACCCTGGAGGTGGCGCGCGGCGCAGGCCATGCCCTGGAGCGCATCCATGGCGCCATCGGCGGCATCAACGAGCGCAATCTGGTGATCGCCAGCGCGGCGGAAGAGCAGGCCCAGGTGGCCCGCGAAGTGGATCGCAACCTGGTGAACATCCGCGAGTTGTCGGTCCAGACCGCCGCGGGTGCCGAGCAGTCCAGCGCCGCCAGCGCCGAGCTGTCGCGCCTGGCCGTGGACCTCAATGGCCTGGTCACGCGCTTCCGCCTGTGAGCCAGGCGGTTCCGGCCGCTTCGGTGGCCGGACGCTGCGGCCCTAGCCGGGGCCGAGCACTTGCAGCACGCCGGTCAGCACCACCAGCAGACCCAGGGGCGAGGCGAGAAAGGACAGCAGCAGGCACCTCAGGCGAGGGCCGCGCGGGGTAGGGCAGGTCGTCATGACGTCAGGCAGCTCCGTGGCGAGAACGGGCGCCACGCCTGGCGCCCGGGCCAATTTTCTCCTGTAGCGGCGGCGACGTCATGCCAAGAAAACGTAAAGTTGGGTAAAGCCGCGGCTACCCCGGGACGCCTGTTCCCGGGTAGTCGCCTGGCAGGTCAGACGCGGAAGCGCGCCGCCAGGCCGTGGATCTCGCGGGTCAGTGCGACCAGCTGGCGACTGGAGGTCTCGATCTGGTCGGCGCCGCGCTTGGACACGCCCGCCAGTTCGCGGATGTTGATCAGGTTGCGATCCACCTCCCGCGCCACCTGGGCCTGTTCCTCGGCGGCGCTGGCGATGACCAGGTTGCGCTCGTTGATGTCGCCGATGGCGACGAAGATGTGCTCCAGGCTCTGGCCGGTCCGCTCGGTGGTTTCCAGGGTGGTGCCGGCCAGGGTGTTGCTGCGCTGGATGGCGGTCACCGCCTGACCGGTGCCGGCCTGGATGTTGCCGATCATCTGCTCGATCTCCAGGGTCGACTGGCGGGTGCGCTGGGCCAGACTGCGCACCTCGTCGGCCACCACGGCGAAGCCACGGCCGGCGTCGCCGGCGCGTGCGGCCTCGATGGCGGCATTGAGCGCCAGCAGGTTGGTCTGCTCGGAGACCGCGCGGATCACGTCCAGCACCTTGCCGATCTGGTTGGCCTGCTGCGCCAGGCTGGCGATCACGGTTTCGCTTTCGTTGACCGTGGTCTGCATGCTCTGCAATTCGCTGAGCACCTGGGCCACCTGGCCGCGACTGCCGGTGGCCAGGCGATCGGATTCGCGGGCGGTATCCGAGGTGGAGGCGGCATTGCGGGCCACCTCCTCAACGGCGGTGGTCATCTCGGTCACCGCCGTCACGGCCTGTTCCAGTTCCTGCTGTTGCTGATTCAGGGTGCGGTTGCTCTGGGCCGTCACCTCGCCCAGTTCCTGGGCGGCGCTGTCGAGTTGCTCGGCGGTGCGATTGAGCTGGGCCAGGGTGTCGCGCTGGCGGCTCTGCAGGGTGGCGAGGCCGGCGAACAGCTGGCCGATCTCGTCATGGCTGCGCACCTCGATACGGCGGGTCAGATCGCCTTCGCTCATGGCGGCGAAGTGCTCGCCGGCTTCGTTGAGCGGGGCCAGCACCCGGCGGGCGATGAACCAGCCGGAGAGCACTGCCAGCAGCAGGGTCAGACCGACCAGCAGCAGGCTGCCGATCTGGGCCTGGGACACGCGACTGTCGGAGGCGGCGAGGGTGGCCGCGATACGGCCGGTGATCTCGTCGGTGAAGGCCTGACGGGTGTCGGCGAAGGCCGTGCTGGCCCCCTTGGCCCCGTCGCTGATACGGATGTAGCCGGGCAGGTCGCCGGCCCGGCAGGCGGCGATCTGTCCTTCGACGATGACCTTGTAGGCGTCGAAGGCCTTGAGCATGGCTTCGATCTGGCCGCTCAGCTTGGGATCGCTGACGCTGGCCTGCATGTCGGTGATCAGCTTGCGGGCGATGTCCAACCGCTCCAGCGCCAGCTTCACGCCTTTCTCGGCCTTGGCCGCATCGCCGTTGACCCGGTCGAGCATGGCGGTATGGGAGTTGGCGCTGGCGCGGCTGATCCAGGTGGCGGCGTTGTTGACCTTGTCCAGCTGTTCCATGGTCAGACTATCCAGGTCGCGGATCTGCTGGGCACTGGTCCGGGCGCTGAGCCACCCATACAGGCAAGCCAGCAGCAGGCAGGCGACGAACAGGCTGAGCACGCTGTACATCCCGGTACGAATTCTTGTTGTTTTGTTCATGTTGGGCTCTCTGACGACGTCGCTGGCTGGGGTGCGCAATACGACTTTGGTAAGGCTTTTCGCCAGCAGTACGCCAAAGGCATGAGCAGGCGTCGATGGCCTGGAGCCAGTCGGTATCAGTTAAGCGCCGAAAAGTCGTCGGATGTCTTCAGAAGGACAGGCAGGGTGGGCCCGACGGACGCCGGGCCCGGAGGGATCAGGACAGCGGGGTGAACTGGATGACTTCGACCCAGTAACCATCGGGGTCCTTGATGAAGGCGATTTCCTTCATGCTGCCGTCGGTCAGGCGCTTCTGGAAGGCCACGCCCAGTTGCTCGAAGCGCTCGCAGGCGGCGCGGATGTCCGGGACCGCCACGCAGGTGTGGCCGAAGCCGCGCGGATCGCTGTTGCCATTGTGGTAGCTGAAGCCGGCATCGTCTTCGGTACCGTGGTTGTGGGTCAGTTCGAGAATGCCCGGGGTGGACTTGCGCCAGTGCTGGCGGGCCTGCGGATCTTCCGGTACCTGGTTGCGATCGACCAGGGCAAGAAAGGTCAGGCTGAACTTGGCGTCCGGGAAGTCCTTGTGATCGACTACGGTGAAACCCAGCACGCGGGTGTAGAAGTCCAGCGAGGTCTCCAGGTTCTTGACCCGCAGCATGGTGTGGTTGAAGACGAACTCGCGGGTGGCGGCGTCGGGCTGGGCGGTCACGCCCGGCAGGTTGTCGAATTGGCTCAGCGACATCAGAAGTCTCCGGTGAAGGGGTGTGGAAATTGGAGAGGCGGCCCCGCGCAACGTTCCCGGCGGGAAAGGCGCCTGGGTGGTCGCTCACGAAAAAGGGCAGGAAGTCTAAAGGCTTCCGGAACCGCTGCCCAAAGCTTCCTGATGCTTTTGGCCGCTGCGCTGTGCGACGAATGGTCGAAACCTCCCGGTTAGAGCCGCAGTCGGATTTTACAAGCGCACTGCCTGTGCGATCCCAAGGAGACTGATATGAGCAGCACCAGCGACAAGATCAAGGGTACCGCCAAAGAAGTGGCCGGCAAGGTCAAGCAAGGCGTCGGCGATGCCACCGACAACTCGCGCATGAAAGGCGAGGGTCGTGCTCAGGAAGCCGAAGGCAAACTGCAAAAGAACGTCGGCAAGGGCAAGGAAGCGGTCAAGAACACCATCGACCGCGCCTGAGCCCAGGCTGTACGGAAAAGGCCGCCCCAGGGCGGCCTTTTCTTTTGCCGGTCAGGCCGGATCCAGCTCTGGATAATGGCGGAAGATGCCGTTCTCGCTGAAGGCCAGGCGGCGTGGCGAGGCCAGGTAGGCGGCGATGTTGGGTAGCGCGGCCACCCGCTCGGCCACGGCCAGCACCCGCGGTATCTCCGGCGCCAGCCGCCGCATGGCGTTGGGGAAGGCGTAGGTCAGGCCGGCCACCACCTGGAACAGCGACAGGTCGACATAGGAGCGACGCTCGCCCACCAGCCAGCTGTCGCCTGCCGGGTTGAAGCCCAGCACCCGCTCGAAATAGCTCAGGTAGGTACGGATCCGCTCGCCGGCAAAGGCCTTGGCCCGCCGCCGGGCCTCGTCCTGCTGCTCTTCGTAGGTCAGGGAGATGGCCACCGGATGATGGACGTCGTGGGCCTCGGCGGTGAGGTCGGTGATGGTCAGCTGCAGGCCGTGGACCCAGAAGCGGGATTCTTCATCGGCCGGTACCAGGTCCAGCCGTGGCCCGAGGAATTGGAGGATGTTGGCGACATGGGAGATGACCTCGTCGCCGGCCTTGAGAAAGGGTGGGGCGAAGGGCGGCCGATGGGTCTTCTGGCCTTGCAGGTAGTCCGCCATGGCGGGTATGCCCAGACCTTCGTCCTCCGGGGCATTGCCGACATCCAGATAGCGTGCGCCGGCCTCTTCGAGCGCCAGGCGGACGAATTCGCCGCGGCCCTGGATGCTGGGCCAGTAGTGCAATTCATAACGCATGGAAACCTCCGTCGTCTGCTGGGAATACGGGTCCAGGAAAGCTGACCCCTGGTCCGCTTCGGAGGTTTGCCCGCCGCGCGGCTTTCACGACGAAGCGCACAACCAATTCCCGTCGCTGAGACTCCTATCAACCAGCGGCTCGCGATAAGGACGGTGGGATGACAGGCAACAGTAGGCGGACGGTTCCATGCGCATAGGCATTCTCACCCACGTGAAACACCCGGTACGCCAGCCCTTCGCCGGTGGTCTCGAAGCCTTCACCTACGACATCACCCTGCAACTGCGCGAACGGGGCCACGCGGTGACGCTGTTCGCCAGTTCGGCCTCGGCGCCGGAGCTGAAGGTGGTGCCCATCCTCGACGACGGCAACTACGGCGCGGACGGCTGCCGGCGCAAGCGCAACGTGCTCAGCTCCGAGTACCTCGACGAGCACCACGGCTATCTCGACTGCCTGCAGCGCATCGATGGCCATGGCTTCGACGTCATCTTCAACAATGCCCTGCACTATGTGCCGGTGACCATGTCCGGGCTGATCCGCACGCCCATGCTCACGGTGCTGCACACCCCGCCGTTCTTCGAACTGATCAACGCCATCGGCGAATTGCACAAGCGCGGTGGCGGCCACTACTGCACCGTCTCCCAGGCCAATGCCGACAACTGGGCGCATCTGGCGCCGGCCTGCCACGTGATTCCCAACGGCATCGACCTCGACGCCTGGCGCCCGCGCGCTACGCCGATCGGCGACCATGCCCTCTGGTTCGGCCGCCTGGTGCCGGACAAGGGGCCGCACCTGGCGCTGGATGCCGCGCGCGAGGCCGGCGTACCCCTGCGCCTGGCCGGCCAGGCCACCGACGAGCGCTATTTCCGCCAGGAGATCGCGCCGCGCCTGGGCGAGCAGGCCGTCTACCTCGGTCACCTGGACCGTACCGCCCTGGCGGTCGAAGTCGCCCAGGCCCGTGCCTGCCTGGTCACGCCCTGCTGGGACGAACCCTTCGGCCTGATCGTCGCCGAGGCCCTGGCCTGCGGCACGCCGGTCGCCGCCTTTGCCCGCGGTGCCCTGCCGGAACTGCTCACCACCGAGACCGGTGCCCTGGCCCCGCCGGGCGATGTGCCGGCCCTGGCGGCGGCCCTGCGCGAAGCCCTGTCGCTGTCCCGTGACGCCTGCCGGGCGCGGGCCGAGGCGCAGTGGAGCCACCGGCTGATGATCGACCGCTACGAGCGCCTGCTCGCCGATGTCGCCGCCGGCCGGGTGGCCCGTGGCTAGACCGCCCGTGACTGAGCTGAACATCGGTTACTACGCCCACCATCATGGCGCCGGCCACGTGACCCGCGCCCTGGCCATCGCCGCTGCTTTCGACGGCCCTTTGACCCTGTTTGGCAGTCGCCTGCCCGAGCAGGTGGCGCTGCCCAACGTCCGGCTCTGTCCGCTGCCGCCCGACGTGGCCCCTGGCGTCGAAGGCGAAGCCTTCGCCTGCCTGCACTATGCGCCGCTCGGCGTGGCAGGGTTGCGCGAGCGCATGGGCCTGCTGGTGGACTGGTTCCGCCGCGCCTGGCCCTGCCTGCTGGTGGTCGACGTCTCGGTGGAGGTGGCCCTGCTGGCCCGGCTGTGCGGCGTGCCGACAATCTACCTGCGCCAGCGCGGCAGTCGCTTCGATGCCGCCCACGAACTGGCCTACGCCAGTGCCAGTCGCCTGCTGGCGCCCTATCCGCAATGCCTGGAAGAGCCTGCCACCCCGGCTTCCTGGCGGGCCAAGACCTGCTATGCCGGCAGCCTGTCGCGCTATGCCGGGCCGCAACCCGACCGCCTCCGCGAGCCCGGCACGGTCACCGTCATCGCCGGCCATGGCGGCACCGCCTTCGGTCGCGCGCGGCTGGTCGCGGCGGCCCGGGCCTGTCCCGACTGGCGCTGGACGGTACTGGGTCCGGTGCTGGACGACGCGACCGAGGTGCCGGCCAATCTGAGCTTCCTGGGCAGCGTCGCCGATCCCGCACCCTGGCTGACCCGCGCGGAGCTGGTGATCGGCTCGGCGGGTGACAGCCTGGTGGCGGAACTGGCCGACCTGCGCTGTCGTTTCCTCTGTCTGCCGGATGCCCGGCCCTTCGACGAGCAACTGTCCACCGGAAGCCTGCTGGCCGCACAGGGCCTGGCGATCACCTGCGAAAGCTGGCCCGCCGACGACGCCTGGCCGGAACTGCTGGCCAGGACCCTCGAGCTCGATCCCGAGGGCTGGATGGCAGTAAGCGACGGCGCGGGTGCCCAGCGCGCCGCTGCCTGTATTCGGCAGGTCGCCCAGGAGGTGCTGGCATGATCGTCCTGACCCTGGTCAAAGGTCGCGAGCGGCAACTGGCCAATCTCATCCGTGGGCTGGAATTGGCACCGACGCCTCCGGCGGCCCTGGTGGTGGTGCAGATGAACGAGCCGCCGCGTGCGCTGCACACCCCAGGCTTTCCGATTCAGGTGCTTGGCGTGGCAGGCGACGGCATCCTGCCCCTGGCCGCCGCGCGCAATGCCGCCGTAGCCGCCGCACCAGGCGAGGACCTGGTGTTTCTCGACGTGGACTGCATCCCCGCGCCCGGATTGCTCGATGCCTATCGCCAGGCGCTGACCGCGCGCCCCGAGGCCCTGCACCAGGGCTTCGTCCACTACCTGCCGGCTGGCATCGCGGAAGGCGACTGGACGCCGGAGGAGCTGCTCGCCAGCGGTGTTGTCCATCCCCTGCACCGGGAGCGTCCACCGGGCGAGGCGATTCCCCATCCGCTGTTCTGGTCGCTCAACTTCGCCTGTACCCGCGCCACCTTCGGTCGCATCGGCGGCTTCGACGAGGGTTATCGCGGCTATGGCGGCGAAGACACCGACTTCGCCTTTCGCGCCCGCGAGGCGGGGGTGCCCGTCTATCAGGTCGAGGCGCGCGCTTTCCATCAGTACCATCCGACCTATCACCCACCGCTCAATCATTTCGCCAGCATCCTGGAGAACGCCCGGCGCTTCCAGGCGCGCTGGGGGCTGTGGCCCATGGATGGCTGGCTGCGCGAATTCGCCGCCGCCGGCTTCATCCGTTTCGATGAAAGCCGCGGGATAGAGGAACTCAGGATGCCCACGGCCGCCGAGATCGCCGCCTGCCGGGATGCCTCGGGTTCCGGCTTCTGACGTCAGGGCGCAACCAACCCGGCTGCTGCCACTCTGAAGGTAGGGCGGATCTGCAAAGCCGCCGGGTGCGGGCCGGGCAGGTCCGCCCCAGGAATCCTTCGTGAGGAACGTTCGTCAGGAGCCGTCATGTCCTTGTTTGCCTTCAGCCTGCGCGGCGTTTCGCCGTTCACCGTCATCAAGCGTGCCGTCCAGGAATTCGTGGCCGACGACATGCCCACCTATGCAGCGGCACTGGCCTACCAGATGCTGTTTTCGCTGTTTCCCTTCCTGCTGTTCCTGATCGCCCTGATCGGCTTCCTGCACCTGCCGGACTTCTTCACCTTCCTGCGCGAACAGGCCGCCTACCTGCTGCCGCCCACCGCCCTGGATACGGTCAATCCCATCATCGACCAGCTGCAGACGCAGAAGGGCGGCCTGCTGTCCTTCAGTATCATCGTCGCGCTCTGGTCCGCGTCCGGTGGCTTCCGCTCGCTGATGACCGCCATGAACAGCGCCTATGACGTGGTGGAAAGCCGTCCGGCCTGGAAGCGCATTCCGCTGTCGGTGCTGCACACCATCGGCCTCGCCGGAATCCTGCTCAGCGCTGCGGCGTTGATGGTGCTAGGGCCCCAGGTGATGAACTGGCTAGCTGCCTACGTGGGGCTGGAGGACTACATGGTGACCCTTTGGGCGCTGATCCGCTGGCCGCTGGCGGTGGCCCTGCTGATGATCGCCGTGGCGGCGCTCTACTACGTCACCCCGGACGTGAAGCAGAGCTTCCGCTTCATCACCCCCGGCTCGGTGCTGGCGGTGGTGGTCTGGATCCTGGCATCCCTGGGCTTTGGCTACTATGTGCAGAACTTCGCCAACTACAACGCCACCTACGGCAGCATCGGCGCCATCATCGTGCTGTTGCTGTACTTCTATCTGTCTTCAGCGGTGCTGCTGTTCGGCGCGGAGATCAATGCGGTGATCGAACACCACAGCGACGAAGGCAAGGAAAAGGGCGAGAAGACGCCAGGCGATGGGGGCGTGGAAGCCGACGAAGAGATTCAGGCGGGGCAGGACGAGGGCGCCCAGCAAGAAGGCGTCCTGGGTGAAGCCCGGGTGGTGCAACGACCGAACGGTCGCACCTGAGGTACGGTGGATATCGGCGCCAGCCTTTGTCCACCGTTCACCAGCGACCCTGCTTGTGAAAAACGCCAAGCGGTTTTCCACGCTACGGGTCTGGGTTTTCGGACTATCGCGGCCATAGCCGCGATCGAAGCAGGACGAAGACGCCTTACTTCGCCTTGCCCTGATTGGCCACCGCGGCCATCTTGGCAGCGACCTCGTCCGGGTCGGCCAGGTAGTAGTGCTTGGTGGGCTTGAGATTCTCGTCGAACTCGTACACCAGCGGCACGCCGTTGGGGATGTTGAGGCTGACGATGTCGCTGTCGGAGATATTGTCCAGGTACTTGATCAGGGCACGCATGGAGTTGCCATGGGCGACCACCAGCACGCGCTGGCCACTACGGATGGCCGGGGCCAGGACTTCGTTCCAGTAGGGCAGCACGCGCTCGACGCAATCCTTGAGGCACTCGGTGCGCGGCACCTGATCCAGCGACAGACCGGCATAGCGCGGGTCGGCGGCCAGCGCCTGCTGCTCCTCGACACTCTGCTCGGGCGGCGGGACGTCGTAGCTGCGGCGCCAGACCAGTACCTGCTCTTCGCCGTACTTGGCCGCGGTCTCGGACTTGTTGAGGCCGGTCAGGCCACCATAGTGACGCTCATTGAGGCGCCAGTCGCTCACCACCGGCAGCCACATCTGGTCCATGCCTTCCTGCACGTGCCAGAGGGTCCGCACGGCGCGCTTGAGCACCGAGACATGGGCCACGTCAAAGAGGAAGCCGGCGTCCTTGAGCGCCTGACCGCCCTCGTGGGCCTCGCGGATCCCCTGTTCGGTCAGATCCACATCCGCCCAGCCACTGAAGCGGTTTTCCAGGTTCCACGCCGACTGGCCATGGCGGATGAATACGACTTGCGACATGCGACCTCCATCTTGGGATTCATTGTTTGGCTCACGCCTACGCGAAGCTGTGCCAAACATACCGCAGATGGAGGCTGCCGGCATGGGCATCACGGAAACCGTGATGCGTCCGGCACTCGTGTGGCGCTTCAGGCCACCAGGGCGCGACGGGTACGTTCGATGACGCGTTCCAGCCCGGCCGCAGCGTTGTACTGCTCGGGATAGAGACGCTCGCTGCGACAGGCGACACCGCGCTCGTCGACCACGGTAAAGCTGAAACCGCCCTTGCGCGAAGCCGGGGTGGTGATGCATTGGAACGGTGCAAAGGCCGCTTGAAGGTGTTGCATGGCCGCGATGGCCTGATTTTGAATGTTCATCTGTCTATCCTTGGGACCCACGCTCAGTCGGCGCGGTGAAATAACTCCAGCAACCTCGTACCCATAACGGCCGACGGCTGAATCTCTGGCTGGAGGAAGGCAGCGTGTGGGCAAGATGCCCAGGCATGCAGGTAAGTACTTGGGAAGGCAGGCAACCGGCCTGGCACGAGATTCAGAGGCCAGGGCGGCAGATCCTGAGCAATCGAGGGATCGGTTTGATCTGGATGACGCTTGTTTCGCGCTGCTACATCGAGCGGAAAGGCGTCCAGCGATTGGGGTCAGCTTGGTACTAACCCGATCAAGCTAGCAGGATCGATGCCAACCGTGCAAGCCCGTCGGTCGGCGACGGGCTTGATGGTCACTAGCGCTCGACGAGCTGCATCCAGGCGGCGGGGTAGCGCGTACCGGCCACCTGTTCCGGGGTAAACAGCCGAGCCAATTCGGCGCCCTGCGCTGCGCTCAACTGCACGTCGAGCGCGGCAAGATTCTCCTGCAGATAATGCCGCCGGCGCGTACCGGGGATAGGGATGATGTCCTCGCCCTGGGCCAGCACCCAGGCCAGGGCCAGTTGGCCGGGCGTGACGCCCTTGGCGCCGGCCAGGGCGCGTACCCGCTCCACCAGCGCCAGATTGCGCTGGAAATTCTCGCCCTGGAAGCGCGGACTCAGGCGGCGATAGTCATCCGCGGCGAAATCCTCCGGTGATTTCAGGGCGCCGGTGAGAAAACCGCGGCCGAGCGGGCTGTAGGCCACCAGGGCGACTCCCAGTTCGCGGCAGGTGGCGAGCACGCCGCGTTCCTGGGGATCGCGTGACCAGAGCGAAAACTCGCTCTGCAGGGCCGCGATGGGATGGACCCGCTGGGCGCGGATCAGGGTCGCGCTGGAGGCCTCGCTCAGCCCCAGGTAGCGCACCTTGCCGGCCTGCACCAGCTCGGCCATGGCGCCAACCGTGTCTTCGATTGGCACCTCGGGATCGACCCGGTGCTGGTAGTAGAGATCGAGATGCTCGATGCCCAGCCGGCGCAGACTGCCCTCCACCGCCTGACGCACGTAGTCGGGCCGGCCATTCACCCCACGGGTATCAGGATCTTCGCTGCGCACCAGGCCGAACTTGCTGGCCAGGAATACCTGCTCACGGCGTCCGCGCAGGGCTCGGCCCAGCAACTCCTCGTTGTGATGAGGACCATAGGCATCGGCGGTATCCAGCAGGGTCACGCCGCGTTCCAGGGCCAGGTCCAGGGTGGCCAGGGCCTCGCTCTCGTCGGTGGCGCCATAGAACTCGCTCATGCCCATGCAGCCCAGTCCCATGGCGGATACCTGCGGGCCATTGCGGCCCAGTTGTCGTTGCAGCATGACGTACGCTCCGTTCGTGAAAGACCAGGCCAGTCTCGCTATTGAGAGGACGTGAACAAAGCTGCTATCAAGACAGGCAGTATTCGATGGGATTGAAGAGTCTTGGACCGACTGGCAGCCATGCGCGGCTTCGTGCGGATCGTCGAGCGCCGCTCCTTCAGCCGGGCGGCCGCCGATCTCGGCCTGTCACCCGCAATGGCGACCCTGCTGGTGCAGCAGCTGGAAGCCCATCTGGGCGTGACGCTGCTGCATCGCACCACCCGGCGGGTCAGTCCGACCCTGGACGGCGCCGCCTACTACGAGCGCTGCGTCGGTTGGCTGGCCGAGCTGGATGACATCGAAGGCGCCTTCAGCCAGCGGCGGCGTCAGCCACGCGGTCGGCTGCGCGTCGATCTGCCCGGTGCCCTGGGGCGGGCGCTGGTGATACCGGCGCTGCCAGACTTCTGTCGCCGCTATCCCGAACTGGAGCTGGTCGTCAGCGCCGACGATCGACCGGTGGACGTGATCGGCGAGGGCATCGACTGCGTGCTGCGCAGCGGACCCCTGCTCGACGAGGGTCTGGCCGCCCAGGCGCTGGGCGAGCTGGTGCAAGTGACCTGTGCCAGTCCGGACTATCTTGCGCACCAGGGCTGGCCGGACAACCTCGCGGATCTCGCCCAGCACCAGCTGGTGCACTACCGCTCCCAGCGCAGCGGTCGTCGGCTGCCCTTCGAATTCCGGCACGAGGGTGAGCTGCACTGTCTGGATCAGCCCGGACGCCTGACCCTCAGCGGCATCGACGTCTATGTCGGCGCCGCCCTGGCCGGGCTGGGCCTGATCCAGGCGCCGCGCTATCACGTGGCGGCGGATCTGGCGGCCGGCCGGCTGTGCGAAGTCCTGCCCGACCAGCCACCGCCGGACTTGCCGCTGGCGGCGGTCTACCCCCTGGCCAGCCAGACCTCGCCGCGGGTACGCGCCTGGGTCGAGTGGCTGCTGGAGGTGTTCGCCGCCGTGGATCCGGCCTGGCTGCGGCGCTGAAGCGAACGCTATTTACCCGCTTCGCGCGGCTCTGGCTGACCATGACCGAAGGCCTGGCCGAGATCGTCCCCGGAGGTGGTGCGCGTATCGTCGGTGCGCCACTTGGCGACCTCAGCTGCCTTGACCGGGGCGGCGTCGTTGCCCCAGCTGGCGCGGATGAAGCTGACCACGTCGGCCACCTGGGCATCGTTCAGGCGCCAGCCGAAGGGCGGCATGACGATCATCGACGGCGCGGTGTGCAGGCCGGGCAGGGTGCCGCCCTTGAGCACGATGTTGATCAGCGAACTAGCATCGGCCGTACGCAGCACCGGATTGCCGGCCAGCGCCGGGAATACCCGGTCATAACCCTGGCCATCGGTGCGGTGGCAGGCGGCGCAGTTGTCCACATAGACCTGGGCGCCCCGGGCACTGTCATCGCCTCGCCAGAGCGCCGCGGCGGCACGCCCGTCGGCCTGGAAGGGCACATCGTGCGGATCCCTGGCCGGCAAGGTCTTGAGGTACCGGGCGATGGCCTGCAGGTCGGCGTCGCTCAGGTACTGCAGGCTGTGCTGCACCACCTCGGTCATGCCGCCGAACACGGCACTGTCGGCGGAGCGCCCGGTCTTGAGGAACTGCACCAGCTGGTCTTCGCTCCAGTTGCCCAGGCCATCGCGATGATCGCCACGCAGATTCTTGGCGATCCAGCCTTCCAGGGGTGCGCTGCCGGCCAGGAAGTCCTTGCCATCGGCAGGGGAGAGGGCCTTTTCCTGCATGGTGAAAGCGCGTGGCGTGTGGCAGGCGCCACAGTGGCCGAGGCCTTCCACCAGATAGGCACCACGCGCCACCACCGGATCCTGGTCCGGCGCGGGCTGGAATTGCACCACCTCGGGCGCGAACAGCTGGCGCCAGATCGCCAGGGGCCAGCGCATGGACAGCGGCCAGGGGATGTCGCTGTCGCGATTGGCCTGCTCGACCGGCGTCACGCCGTGCATGAAGTAGGCATAGAGGGCGCGCATGTCGCCCTCGCTGACCCGGGCATAGGAGGGGTAGGGCATGGCCGGATAGAGGGTATGACCCTCCTTGGCGATGCCCTGGCGGATGGCGGCGTCGAATTCGGCATAGCTGTAGGCGCCGATGCCGGTCTGCCGATCCGGGGTGATGTTGGTCGAGTAGAGATTGCCGATGGGCGTCTGCATGGGCAGGCCGCCGGCGAAGGGCTGGCCGCCCGGCGCCGTGTGGCAGGCCACGCAGTCGCCGGCCCGGGCCAGGTATTCGCCTTTCTTGACCAGCGCCGGGTCAGGATCTTCGGCGGCCTGGGCCGTCATGGCCAGACCGGCGCCCAGCAGCAGGGTCGCGAGGGTACGGAGGATCATGGGCGCGCCTCTCATGCCTGCACCAGGGGGCCGGGGTTCTTCAGGTATTGCTCGCGGATGGCGCGCGCCGCCCAGTAGGTCAGGGCCGCCACCAGGCCGGTGGGGTTGTAGCCCAGACCCTGGGGAAAGGCCGAGGCGCCCGGCACGAAGACGTTGTGCACGTCCCAGCTCTGCAGGTAGCGATTGACCGCGCTGGTCTTGGGATCGGTACCCATGATGGCGCCGCCGTTGAGGTGGGTGGTCTGGTAGCTGGCGGTGTTGAAGTGCCCGCCGAACTCCTTGACCGAGACGCTGATGTGCTCGGGGCTCATGGCCTCGGCGATCTTCTTCATCTTGGCCGCCATGAAGCGGGTCATGCGGATGTCGTTGTCCTTCCAGTCGAAGGTCATGCGCAGCAGCGGCTGGCCATAGGCGTCACGGTAGGTGGGGTCCAGGTCCAGGTAGTTGTCGCGATAGGACTGGTGCGCACCGTGGGCGTCCATCGACAGCTGATGGTTGTAGTAGCCGGCCTGGGCCTTTTTCCAGGCACTGCCCCACTGCGGCGTGCCGGGCGGATTGGCCGCCCCGGCGATGGGCCGGGTGCCGGCCTGGTTGACCCACATCGGCGAGCCGCCGACGAAGCCGTGGGGGCCGTGGTCGAAGTTGTCGGCGTTGAAGTCGTCCACCGCCACGCCATTGCCGCCGGCGCCGATGAAGGGATTGGTGTGGTGCTGGTCCTGGCGGAAGAAGGCCTTGATGGTGGCCATGTTCTGGTAGGCGAAATTGCGCCCGACCACGCCCTCGCCGGTCCTGGGATCATAGGGCTGGCCAATGCCCGACAGCAGCATGAGGCGCACGTTGTTGAACTGGAAGGCGGCGAGGATGACGATGTCGGCCGGCTGTTCCAGCTCCTGGCCCTGGGCGTCCAGGTAGGTCACCCCGGTGGCCTTCTTGCCGGTGCTGTCCAGGTTCACCCGCAGCACATGGGCCTGGCTGCGCAACTCGAAGCGCGGCTCCTGCTTGAGCGCCGGCAGGATGTTGAGATTCGGCGAGGCCTTGGAATACATGTAGCAGACGTAGCCGCTGCAGTAGCCGCAGAAGTTGCAGGGGCCCATCTGACACCCATAGGGGTTGGTGTAGGGCCCCGAGGTGTTGGCCGAGGGCAGGTTGTAGGGGTGATAACCCACGTCCCGCGCGGCCTTCTCGAACAGTTGCGCCGAGACGGTGTTCTTTTGCGCCGGCAGCGGGAAGTCGCTGGAGCGATCCGCGGCATAGGGGTTACCGCCCTTGCCGTCGCCTACGACCTGGCCCTTGATGCTCCAGGCGGTGCCCGAGGTGCCAAAGACCTTTTCGGCGAAGTCGAAGTAGGGCTCCAGCTCGCCGTAGCTGACGCCGAAGTCCTGGATGGTCATGCCGTCGGGGATGAATTTCTTGCCGTAGCGCTCTTCATAGTGACTGCGCAGGCGCAGTTCCACCGGATCGACGCGGAAGTGCACCCCCGACCAGTGCAGGCCGGCGCCGCCCACGCCATCGCCGGGCAGGAAGACACCGAGCTGGCGGTTGGGCAGGGCGACATCATTGACGCTGTGGCGGATGGTGACGGTTTCCTTGGAGACATCGACGAACAGCTTCTTGCGGATGCTGTAGGTGAGTTCGTCGATCACCTGGGGGTAGGAGCCGTCGGGATAGGTGTCGCGGTAGCTGCCGCGTTCCAGGGCTACCACGTCCAGACCGGCCTCGGTCAGTTCCTTGGCCATGATGGCGCCGGTCCAGCCGAAGCCGACGATCACTACCTGCTTGCTGGGCAATACCTTGGCCATCAACCGCGCTCCCCGCGAATGGAGACCGGCGGCAGCGGATAGCGCTCGTCGCGCTCCACCCAGTCCATGAAGTCGGCGCGGGCGCCGGGGAAATTCACGAGCTTCCAGCCGACCAGCTGCTTGTTGCCGCCATGCAGCGGATCGCAATAGAAGCCTTCCTTGGTGTTCTGCAGCAACTGGGCGAAGAACAGCTTGGCCGGCACGCCCTCGAGCGCGGCGTCACCGCTTTCCAGGGCCTTGAGGGCCGCGTCCTGGTCGGCGGGTGCCAGCTCGGCGAAGACCTTGCCGTGCTGCTGACGGGTCCAGCGATCCACCGCGGCGATGCCCAGGCGATAGAGGTCCCGGGGTACCAGGCGACTCTGGTAGCCCATCTCCGGTGCGGCATCGACGGCGAAGGGACCCTGCATGTACCAGAGGCCGCCGCGGGCATAGGCGGTCTGCATCTGTCGGTCGATGAATTCCGGCGCGCCGGCTTCCAGCGCGCCCGGACCGAGTTCGTCCGCCGGAATCAGCCGGGCCACCGCGGCCTGCACGAAGGCCCATTCCTCGGCGTTGAAGAACACCGGTTGATAGTGGTCGGCGCGCGGACTGCTGCCCGGCTTGCTTTCCGGAGTGGGCGCGGCGAGAGCCAGGCCCGAGGGGGCACCGCCCGCCAGGGCGACCACGGGAATCAGGCTCAGGGACTTGCGCAGGAAGTCGCGGCGGGCCGGGACGGAATCGTCTGCGGACATGGTCAGGGGTCTCATCAGGTGCCCGACATGAAAACTAGGGGCTTATGGTTAGCTAGCTAATATGTTGGAATATTACCAACATCTACCGGCCGCGGTTACATTTTGTCGCAGCTGTGCAGAGGCCAAGCGGCCCGGCAAGTTCCCGCGCTCCCGTTGCGAAGGGAAAAGCGCCTGGGCGCGGCCTCGGGTGAGCTTGGTGCGGCGAGAACCGGTCGCGACGCTCCAGGCATGGCGATCTCGCCGCCGTGGGGGGCATTTCCGACCATGGGGAGCAGGTTGCTGGCGCTCAGATCCTGTCTGAGTTACCTAAGGTTCCACCTTTGCAAGCACCATAAGGGTGCAAGTTGCACAAGGTGATACCTAACGAAGCAAGCCAAACGGTCTTGTGCACTTAAAAGAAATCACTTTGCACATCAGATGGTTAGCGCGATAGCTCGCTGGAGCGCCGCTTTTTCGCCGCTTTCCGCGAGGCATTGCACTCTTTGAGTTCGATTTGTGCCGATTTCAGCAGGGATGGCGCGCAAGTTGCACTTGGGAGGCTTTCCGTTGTCAGGTAACACCTTATGTCCAACGTAGAATGCAGCCTCTCTCCGGCGCTCAAACCGCGCCATGTGACCATGTTGTCCATCGCCGGGGTGATCGGTGCCGGCCTGTTCGTCGGCTCCGGTCATGCCATCGCCGCGGCCGGCCCGGCCGTACTGCTGGCCTATGCCCTGGCCGGTACCCTGGTGGTGCTGGTCATGCGCATGCTGGGTGAAATGGCCGTCGCCTCGCCCGATACCGGTTCCTTTTCCTCTTATGCGCAGCAGGGCATCGGTCGCTGGGCCGGCTTCACCATCGGCTGGCTGTACTGGTGGTTCTGGGTGCTGGTGATTCCGCTGGAGGCGGTGGCCGCCGCGGCCATCCTCAGTGCCTGGTTCCCGGCGATCGCCACCTGGCAGTTCGCCCTGATCATCACCGGCATCCTGACCGTGACCAACCTGTTCAGCGTCGCCAAGTACGGCGAGTTCGAATTCTGGTTCGCCCTGCTCAAGGTCATCGCCATCGTCGCCTTCATCGCCCTGGGCGCGGCGGCCCTGGTCGGGGCCCTGCCGGGTCGCGAGGTCAGTGGCCTGAGCAACCTGATGGCCCATACCGGCGGCTTCATGCCCAATGGCTTCGGCGCGGTGCTGGGTGCCCTGCTGACCACCATGTTCAGCTTCATGGGGACCGAGATCGTCACCATCGCCGCCGCCGAGTCCAAAGACCCGTCGCGGCAGATCAGCAGGGCCACCAACTCGGTGATCTGGCGGATCGCGCTGTTCTATCTGGTCTCCATCTTCCTGGTGGTGTCCATGGTGCCCTGGAACGATGCCCAGCTGCCGCTGGTGGGTTCCTATCAGCGTGCCCTGGAGATCCTGTCGATCCCCAACGCCAAGCTGATCGTCGACTGCGTGGTGCTGGTCGCCGTGGCCAGCTGCCTGAACTCGGCGCTCTATACCGCGTCGCGCATGCTCTATTCGCTGGCTCGCCGTGGCGATGCCCCGGCCAAGCTGGGTCGGGCCTCCAGCAGCGGTGTACCGCGAGCTGCGGTGCTGGCCAGTACCGCCGTGGGCTTCCTCACCACCATTGCCAACTACACCATGCCCGAGGCGGTGTTCAGCTTCCTGCTGTCCACCTCCGGTGCCGTCGCCCTGCTGGTTTACCTGGTCATTGCCGTGACCCAGCTGCGCCTGAGACGCAAGCTGATGGCCCGCGGCGAGCAGCTGGAATTCCGCATGTGGCTGTTCCCATGGCTGACCTGGGCGGTGATCGTCTTCATCGTCGGCGCCCTGACCGTGATGCTGTTCAGCGAAGCCCATCGCTTCGAGATCCTGGCGACCGGTCTGCTGGCACTGGTGGTCGTGGCCATCGGCACCTGGGTCGGCCGTCGCCAGCCCGCCACGCCGAGCCTGGCTGCCGCCGCACGTTGATCGCGAGAGGCTTCCGACGTCACCACGCGTCGGGAGCGCTCCTTTCTGGAGCACTGAGGCCTTTCCAGGCTGGACAGCGGGTGCGGTAACAGGTAGAACAGCACTCCTGTTTTGTTGGCTAGCGGCCAACTGTACAGCTCTGATTTCCGCGATGTTCCCTCTGGTAACCAAATTTTGCACTGCAATGGTGCAATACGTTACAGAATGACCCAAATTGCAGCAGTACAGTTGCAATTGTGTGCGAGGTGATCCGCGAACCTTTCCCTGTACTGTTACTGGTGGTAGCACTCGTCCGGCGAGACAATGGCGCCATTCGATGACCAGTACCCGTCACAAGCGGGAAGGAAAGCCACCATGGAACGCACCTTCAGTTCCTCGCTGTACAACGCCAAGCCCAGCACCCGTGTTCCCGCTGCCCTGCGCGTTATCTCCACCCTGTCCACCTGGCAGCGTCGCATCGCCAGCCGTAATGAACTGGCCCGTCTGGATACCCGTATGCTGGCTGACGCCGGTATCACCGAGGCCCAGCGCTACCAGGAAATGCACAAGCCGTTCTGGCGCTAAGCCCGGCCGCTGCACAGTTTCCACAGACCCCGCTCCGGCGGGGTTTGTTTTGTCCGCCGTCTGTACGGCAGACAGCAAAAAGCCCCGGCATGCCGGGGCTTTTCGTTACCGCCGGGGTGGGCGGTTACTGCATGTTGTTCTGGTTGCGGGCGTCGACCTTGTTGGGCTTGTCGCTCTTGAAGGGCACCTCGGCAGCGCCGTCGGCACCCCCTTTGACGGTAGTCTTGCCCGGCACCTCGGTGGTGGCGGCGCCATTGACGGCCGTGGCGCTCTTGGAAGCATCGGCCGCGAAGACACCCGTGGCCATCGACAGCATCACAGCAGCGGTAGAGGTGATCAGCAGCTTTTTCATGAGTTCGGCCTCGTCGAAATGAACCTGTGAATCTGATAGGGCCCGCACCGCAAGGGCGTCGGGCATCAGCTGCAGACGGACAGGTCCACAGCGCACATATCAGTTGACTGCCGCCCGGAATGCCGGGTTCCAGGGCATTTGTGAACATTTGTGGGCGAGTGGCCGCTCCGGTAGCGGGCGTTTGCACCTGACCGTCGGTGTAGCGCTTCCCAAGTGGCCTCAAGCACCTGACAATTCGTCAGACGAACCCCCTGCGACGCGCGTGGTCAGTTCGCAGATCGCGCCTCTTCCACCAACAAGGACAATCATGAGGGCTCTCCGCCTTGCTCGCCTCTGCCAGGTAACAGCTGCTCTGACCCTGGTAACGCTGTTACCGGGCTGCTCCCAGGAGCAACCTCCCACCGAGGAACGGGCACGGGTGGTGGTGGCGCAGCTGAGTCCGATACGGGACAGCCAGCGCATCCCCTTTACCGGAGACATCCAGGCACGCGTCCAGGCGCCGCTCGGTTTTCGGGTGAGTGGCAAGATCAGCGAGCGGCTGGCGGACGTCGGTGATCGCGTGCGCGAGGGCCAGGTGCTGGCCCGGCTGGACCCCCAGGATCTGCGCAACAACCTGGCCGCCGCCCAGGCCCAGGTAGAGGCCCAGGAAGCCCGCACGCGCCTGGCCCGCGTCGATTTCGAGCGCCAGGCCGCGCTGCTGCCCAAGGGCTACACCAGTCGCAGCCAGTACGACCAGGCCCAGGCCACCCTCGACGGTGCGCGCAGCGCCCTGCAGACCGCCATGGCCCAGCGCGACGATGCGCGCAAGCAGCTCGGCTATACCGAGCTGCGCGCCAGTGCCGCCGGAGTACTGACCGCCCGCCATGCCGAAGCCGGGCAGGTCGTCCAGGCCGGGGCGGCGATCTTCGATCTGGCAGTGAGTGGCGAGCTCGACGCCGTCTTCGATCTCTACGAATCCCTGGCCCGCGAACTCAAGGTCGGTCAGACCCTGCCCGTCGTCCTGCAGGCGCAACCGGCGATCACGACCCAGGGCACCCTGCGCGAGATCGCGCCGACGGTGGCCAGCAGCGGCACGGTGCGCATCAAGGTGCAACTCGATCGACCGCCAGCGGCCATGACCCTGGGCGCGGTGGTCAACGCCCAGTTGGAGGGCGTGGCCGAGCAGGGCTTCGCCCTGCCCTGGACGGCGCTGAATGGCACCACCGATCAACCCGCCGCCTGGCGCCTCAATGACGATGGCCGGGTCAGCCTGCAGCCGCTGCGCATCGAGCGCTATACCCGTGACAGCATCATCGTCAGCGACGGGCTCAAGGCCGGTGACCGCATCGTGGTCGCCGGTGGCCAGGCGCTCAGTCCCGGGCAGAAGGTCGAGCTTGCCGAGCGCTCCGCCTTCAACGAGGTGCGGCCATGAAGCCGCTGCTGCCGCTCTGCCTGCTGCTGGTCCTGGCCGGCTGTTCCGACGACGAGGCCCCGCCGCCGCCGATCCGGCCGGTGGCGACCCTGACCCTCAGTGCCCCGCCGCCCGGGCGCGAGGTCTTCGCCGGCAGCATCCAGGCGCGCTACGAGAGCGTGCTGGGCTTTCGCGTCGGCGGCCGCATGACCCGCCGGCTGCTGGACGTGGGTCAGCCGGTGCGGCGTGGCCAGTTGCTGGCGGCGCTGGATCCCACCGATCAGGACAACGCCCTGCGCAGTCGCCAGGGCCAGACCGCCGATGCCGAAGCCCAGTGGCGTGATGCGCGCAACGATGCGCGGCGCCAGCAGCAGCTGTTCGACCAGGGGGTCGGCTCGCGCTCCCAGCTGGACCAGGCGCTGACCCGGCTGCACACCCTGGAAGCCTCCCGCGAGCAGGCCCAGAGTGCCGAGCGCCAGGCCCGCGACCAGCGCAACTATGCCGAACTCCAGAGTGATTTCGACGGGGTGATCACCGCCTGGCAGGCCGAGGTCGGCCAGGTGGTCTCCGCCGGTCAGCCGGTGGTGCGGGTCGCCCGGCCGGATGTTCGCGAGGCGGTCCTGGATCTGCCGGCCCAGGCCATCGGCCAGCTGACCCCGGGACGTGTCCTGACCGTGCGCATGGCCCTGGATCCCGAGGTGGCGGTGCAGGGCCGGGTGCGCGAGATCGAGCCCCAGGCCGATGCCACCACCCGCACCCGGCGGGTACGCCTGACCCTGGACGAGCCGCCGGCCGCGCTGCGCATCGGCAGCCTGGTGCAGGGCGAGCTGGAGTCGCCACCGGCCGCGGGCCTGCCGCTGCCGACCCAGGCGCTGCGGCGTCAGGATGGCCGGGCCTCGGTGTGGGTGGTGGAAGGCCAGGGCGAGCAGGCGCAGGTACGCCAGCGTCCGGTCGAGGTGCTGCGCGAGGCCGCTGGTCTGGCGTGGATCGGCAAGGGCCTGAAGGTAGGTGAGCGGGTGGTGACGGCAGGGGTGAACAGTCTCGAGGAGGGACAGCGGGTGAAGGATCAGGAGGGCGCTCGGCCATGAAAGGCTTCAACCTGTCGGACTGGGCGCTGCGCCACCAATCCTTTGTCTGGTACCTGATGTTCGTCGCCCTGCTGATGGGCGTCTTCTCCTACATGAAGCTGGGGCGCGAGGAAGATCCGTCCTTTGCCATCAAGACCATGGTCATCCAGACCCGCTGGCCGGGGGCGACCACCGAGGAGACCCTGCGCCAGGTCACCGAGCGGGTGGAAAAAAAGCTCGAAGAGCTGGATTCCCTCGACTACACCAAGAGCTTCACCCGGCCGGGGCAGTCCACGGTGTTCGTCTATCTGCGCGACACCACGCCGGCCAAGGCGATTCCCGACATCTGGTACCAGGTGCGCAAGAAGGTCTCGGACATCCAGGGCGAATTCCCCCAGGGCATCCAGGGACCGGCCTTCAACGACGAATTCGGCGACGTCTTCGGCAGCATCTATGCCTTCACCGGCGACGGCTTCAGCATGCGCCAGCTGCGCGACCAGGTGGAGCAGGTGCGCCGCGAGATTCGCAGCGTGCCCGGCATCGGCAAGGTGCAGCTGATCGGCGCGGAGAACGAGGTCATCTACCTGGACTTCTCCACCCGCAAGCTGGCGGCCCTGGGCATCGATCAGCGCCAGGTGATGCAGAGTCTGCAACAGCAGAATGCGGTGACCCCCTCGGGCACCATCGAATCCGGCGCCGAGCGCATCAGCGTGCGCACCAGTGGCGAATTCCGCTCCACCGCCGATCTGGCCGCCGTCAATCTGCGCATCGACGACCGCTTCTATCGCCTCACCGACCTGGCCGACATCCGCAGCGGCTACGCCGATCCGCCCAGTTCGCTGTTTCGCTACAACGGCCAGCCGGCCATTGGCCTGGCCATCGCCATGAGCAGCGGCGGCAATATCCAGACCTTTGGCAAGGCGCTTACCGAGAAGATGCAGGAGCTGACGGCCGACCTGCCGGTGGGCATCGGCGTGCATGTGGTCTCCAACCAGGCGCAGGTGGTGGAAAAGGCCGTCGGCGGCTTTACCCGGGCGCTGTTCGAGGCGGTCATCATCGTACTGGTGGTGAGCTTCATCAGTCTCGGCGTGCGCGCCGGCCTGGTGGTGGCGCTGTCGATCCCCCTGACCCTGGCGTTGGTGTTCGTCTTCATGGAGTACAGCGGCATCACCATGCAGCGAATCTCCCTGGGCGCCCTGATCATCGCCCTCGGTCTGCTGGTGGACGACGCCATGATCACCGTGGAGATGATGGTGACCAAGCGCGAGGAGGGCGAGTCGCTGCACCGCTCGGCGACCTTCGCCTACGAGTCGACCGCCTTTCCCATGCTCACCGGCACCCTGGTGACGGTAGCCGGCTTCGTGCCCATCGGGCTCAATTCCAGCAGCGCCGGCCAGTACACCTTCACCCTGTTCGCGGTGATCGCCGTGGCGCTGCTCCTGTCCTGGATCGTCGCGGTGTTCTTTTCGCCGGTGATCGGCGTGCACATCCTGCCGAAGAAGGTGAAGCAGAAGGACCACGACCAGCCCGGCCGCCTGGCACGCTGGTCCGACGGCCTGCTGCTGGGCGCCATGCGCCACCGCTGGCTGACCATCCTCCTCACGGTGCTGCTGTTCGCCGCGGCGCTGTTCTCGATGAAGTTCGTGCAGAACCAGTTCTTCCCGTCTTCGGATCGACCCGAGCTGCTGATCGACTTCAACCTGCCGCAGAACGCCTCCCTCGACGCCACCCGCGCGCAGATGGACAGATTCGAGAAGACCCTGGCCGATGATCCGGACGTGGCCCACTGGAGTTCCTATGTCGGCCAGGGCGCGGTGCGCTTCTATCTGCCGCTGGACCAGCAGCTGGAGAATCCCTTCTACGGCCAGGTGATCCTGGTGGCCAAGGACCTGGAGGCGCGCAATCGCCTGCTGCCCAAGCTCAAGCAGCGGCTGCGCCAGGACTTCGTCGGCCTGTCCGGTTACGTCCAGCCCCTGGAGATGGGTCCGCCGGTGGGCCGGCCGATCCAGTACCGCATCAGTGGCCCCGACGTCGCCGAGGTACGCCGCCAGGCCCTGGCGCTGGCCAGCGTGCTGGGCAAGAGTCCGCAACTGGGGGACTTCCTCTACGACTGGAACGAGCCGGCGCGGATGCTCAAGGTCGAGGTCAACCAGGACAAGGCGCGGCAGCTGGGCTTCTCGTCCCAGGACGTGGCGCAGATCCTCAATGGCGTGGTGACCGGTACCCCGGTGACCCAGGTACGCGACGACATCTACCTGGTCAACGTGGTGGCGCGGGCCAGTGAGGCCGAGCGGCGCTCGGTGGAAACCCTAGAGAATCTGCAGATCATGACGCCTCAGGGCGTCGCGGTGCCGCTCAAGGCCTTCGCCCGTATCGACTACGCCCTGGAGCAGCCGCTGGTATGGCGCCGCGATCGGCTGCCCACCATCACCCTCAAGGCCTCGATCCTCAGCGAGATCCAGGCGCCGGATCTGGTCAAGCAGCTGCAGCCGGACGTGGATGCCTTCATCGCCAAGCTGCCGCCGCGTTATCAGGTGGCGGTAGGCGGCACGGTGGAGGAGAGCAGCAAGGCCCAGGGCCCGATCGCCGAGGTGGTGCCGCTGATGCTGTTCCTCATGGCCACCTTCCTGATGATCCAGCTGCACAGCATCCGCAAGCTGTTCCTGGTGGCGAGCGTGGCGCCCCTCGGGCTGATCGGCGTGGTGCTGGGCTTGATCCCCTTCGGCCAGCCGCTGGGCTTCGTCGCCATCCTTGGGGTACTGGCGCTGATCGGCATCATCATCCGCAACTCGGTGATCCTGGTGACCCAGATCGACGCCTTCGAGCGTGACGGTCGCTCGCCCTGGGACGCCGTGGTGGAAGCCACCCGGCACCGGCGCCGGCCGATCCTGCTGACCGCCGCGGCGGCCAGCCTGGGCATGATTCCCATCGCCCGCGAGGTGTTCTGGGGGCCGATGGCCTACGCCATGATCGGCGGCATCGTCGCGGCGACCCTGTTGACGCTGCTGTTCCTGCCGGCGCTGTACATCGCCAGCTATCGCATTCGCGAGCCGGGGCGTGAGGAACGATGAGCGAAACGGTAGGGCAAAAAAAACAGCCCTCTGGCGGAGGTCTCCAGAGGAGACATCTGCCAGAAGGCCGCAAGGAGCTATCCAAGGAGCCACTGCCGGAGGGAAGGATTCGCGCGGTCAGAATGTCGAATCCACAGCGGCTCACCGCACCACTATCGTGCGTGCGACTTTTTCAATAAAGTGACGGCTTGACGAAACTCCATTGCGAAAAAGGCAATAATGGATATTTTCCAAGGCATGCGCATCTTCGTCCGGGTGGTGGATCTGGGCAGTCTCACGGCTGCCGCCCACACCCTCGCTCTGTCTACCGCCCAGGTGTCGCGCCTGCTGGCGGAACTGGAAAGCCACCTGCAGACCCGCCTGCTGCACCGCACCACCCGGCGCCTGGCGCTGACCGAGGCGGGTGAACGCTACCTCGAACGCTGCCGACGCATCCTGCAGGATGTCGGCGAGGCCGAGGCCGAAGCCAGCGGCGCCCATCTCAAGCCCCATGGCCATCTGCGCCTGCATTCCATGACCGGCCTCGGCACTCAACTGCTGGCGCCCCTGGTGTCACGCTTCTGCGCGCGCTATCCCCATGTCGAGATCGTCATGACGCTCTCGCAGAACCATCCGGCGCTGCTGGAGGATGGGCATGACATCGCCATCACCCTGGACACCGAACTGGCCGATTCGGATTTCGTCGCCCAGCGTCTCGGCGGTGTCTACAGCGTGGTCTGCGCGGCGCCCAGCTACCTGGCGCAGCGTCCGGCACCCAAGGTGCCCGCCGATCTCGCCGAGCACGACTGCCTGCGCCTGATGGATCCGAATTTCTCCGAACGCTGGGTCTTCGCCGGCGAAGACGGCGAGCAGCAGGTCGCGCCGCGCTATGTCTTCCAGGTCAACGTCGCCGAGGCCCTGGCCAGCGTGGCCCGCCAGGGCATGGGCATCTGCCTGCTGCCCAGCTACATCGCGGTCAACTACCTACGCGATGGCAGTCTGGTACGGCTGCTGCCCAACTTCCGCCTGCGCGAGCGCAATATCCATGCGCTCTATCCCTCGCGGCGCTTTCTCGATGCCAAGATCAAGACCTGGATCGACTTCCTCAAGGAAGAATTGCCCGAGCGCCTGCAGCTGGAGAACCGGGTGCTGGAAGATCAGCGCTACTGGGCCAAGGACTAGGGCCGAGCTTGTTGCAGGTTTTGTAACAGTGATTTAGTTAGCATGCTATTTATTAGGCTGCGTTCTTTACCTAGAATGGTCCTGTACCCCGATGAACACGACCTTTTAGGAGTTCGCCATGAAACGTTCTCTGTCCGCCCTCGTGCTGACCCTTGCCACCCTGACCGCCGCCCAGTTCGCCGCTGCCGACGACAATCCCAGCCTGAGATACAAGCTGGTCGATCAGAATCATGCCGCCATGCAGCACTACAGTGATCAAGCCGCTCCCGCCGCCGACGCGCGTCGCTGAGCCGCTCCGTTTTCGAAAGACCACCCCTCTTTGCTCCTTTGGTCTTTCTCCGCCGCACCCTTCGGGTGCGGCTTTTTTATATCTGCGGCACACTGAGCCCCTGACCTTGTCGAGGTGCTCATGACCGCCATTTCCGCTCAACGACTTGCCGACCTGCGGGCCTTCCTGGCCGAACAGGGCGCCGATGCCTGCCTGATCCCCAGCGCCGATCCCCATCTGTCCGAATACTTGCCGGAACACTGGCAGGGCCGTGCCTGGCTGTCCGGTTTCACCGGCTCCGCCGGGCTGCTGCTGGTGACGCGCCAGGCCGCTGGCGTCTGGACCGACAGCCGCTACTGGGAGCAGGCCACCCAGGAGCTGGCGGACAGCGGCATCGACCTGATGAAGCAGGTCGCCAGCCAGCCCCAGGCCCACCTGCAGTGGCTGGCCGAGCAGGTGCCCGCGGGTGGCACGGTACTGGTGGACGGCCAGGTGCTGTCGCTCGGCGCCGCGGCGGTCCTGCGCCGGGCACTGGAACCCAAGGGTATCCAGCTACGAACCGACCTCGATCCGCTGGCGACGATCTGGACCGGGCGCCCCGCGCTGCCGGCCGCGCCTATCTACGCCCATGCGGCGCCCCATGCGCCCCAGCCGCGCAGCGCCAAGCTCGCCCAGGTGCGCCAGGCAATGGTCGAGGCAGACACCGCCTGGCATTTCATCTCTTCGCTGGACGACATCGCCTGGCTGCTCAACCTGCGCGGCGCGGATGTGCCCTACAACCCGGTGTTCCTCGCCCATCTGCTGCTGAGTCAGGACAGCTGCCAGCTGTTCATCGATCCGGGCAAGGTCCCGGCCGAGCTCCGCGCGGCCCTGGAGGCGGACGGCGTGACCCTGGCCGACTACCACCAGGCCGCCACCGAGCTGGCCAGCCTGCCGGCTGGTAGTCGCCTGCTGGTGGACCCGGCGCGGGTTACCCTGGGGCTGGCCGAGGCCGCGCCCCAGGGCGTCGAGCGGCGCGAGCAGATCAATCCCTCGACCCTGCTCAAGGCCTGCAAGACCGCCGCGGAAGTGGCCCAGGTGCGGACCGCCATGGAAGAGGATGGCGCGGCGCTGTGCGTCTTCTTTGCCCGCTTCGAGGCGGCCCTGGCCCGCGGCGAGCGCCTCACCGAGCTGACCGTGGACGACTGGCTGAGCGAAGCCCGCGCCGCCCGGCCGAATTTCGTCTCCCTGAGCTTCGCCACCATCGCCGGCTTCAATGCCGGCGGCGCCCTGCCGCATTACCGCGCCACCGAGGAGGCCCATGCCGAGCTCCAGGGCGACGGCCTGCTGCTGATCGACAGCGGCGGCCAGTACCTGGGCGGCACCACCGACATCACCCGGGTGGTGCCCATCGGCACCCCCAGCGCCGCCCAGCGCCGCGACTTCACCCTGGTGCTCAAGGGCATGCTGGCGCTGTCGCGAGCGCGCTTCCCGGCCGGCGTCGCCGCGCCCATGCTCGATGCCCTGGCGCGCGAGCCGATCTGGGCCGCCGGCATCGACTACGGCCACGGCACCGGGCATGGTGTGGGCTATTTCCTCAATGTGCACGAGGGACCGCAGTCGATTTCCTTCTATGCCACCGTGACCCCGCACCATGTTCTGCGCGAGGGCATGATCACCTCCAACGAACCGGGCATCTATCGCCCTGGCCAGTGGGGCGTGCGGCTGGAAAACCTGCTGCTGTGCACCCGCGCGGAAACCACCGCATTCGGCGATTTCCTGGCCTTCGAGACCCTGACCCTCTGTCCGCTGGACACCCGCTGCCTGGATCTGGCGCTGCTGCGCAGCGACGAGCTGGACTGGCTGGATGGCTATCACGCCGAGGTCCGCCGTCGCGTGCTGCCGCTGGTCGAGGGCGCCGCGCGCGACTGGCTGCTGGCCCGTACCGAACCCGTCGCGAGGACTGCCCGATGAGCAGCAACGCCCAGCAATTCGCCAGTGACAACTATTCCGGCATCTGCCCGGAAGCCTGGGCCGCCATGGCCGCGGCCAACGTCGGCCACGAGACCGCCTACGGCAACGACACCTGGACGGCGCGCGCCGCCGATCGCTTTCGCCAGCTGTTCGAGACCGACTGCGAGGTGTTCTTCGCCTTCAACGGCACCGCGGCCAACTCCCTGGCCCTGGCGGCGCTGTGCCAGAGCTACCACAGCGTGATCTGCTCCGACACCGCCCACGTCGAGACCGACGAATGCGGCGCGCCGGAGTTCTTTTCCAACGGCTCCAAGCTGCTGCTGGCGCCGGCCCATCAGGGCAAACTGACGCCGGGCGCCATCCAGCAGATCGCCACCAAGCGCGCCGACATCCACTTTCCCAAACCGCGCGCGGTGACTGTCACCCAGGCCACCGAGGTGGGCACCCTCTATGGCCTCAACGAACTGCAGGCCATCAGCGCCACCTGCCGCGACCTCGGCCTGCACCTGCACATGGACGGCTCGCGCTTTTCCAACGCCGTGGCCGGCCTGGGCTGCACGCCGGCCGAGGTGACCTGGAAGGCCGGCGTCGACGTGCTCTGCTTTGGCGGTACCAAGAGCGGCATGGCGGTGGGCGAGGCCATCCTCTTCTTCAACCGCGACCTGGCCGAGGACTTCGAGTACCGCTGCAAGCAGGCTGGCCAGCTGGCGTCCAAGATGAGATTCCTCTCTGCGCCCTGGCTGGGTGTGCTGGAAAACGACACCTGGTTGCGCCACGCCCGCCATGCCAACGCCATGGCCCAGCTGCTCGCCGAGCGCGTGCGCGACGTGCCCGGCGTGGACTTCATGTTCCCGGTGGAAGCCAACTCGGTATTCCTGCAGCTCTCGGAACCGGCGCTGGAATTCCTGCGCAACCGCGGTTGGCGCTTCTACACCTTCATCGGCAGCGGCGGGGCGCGTTTCATGTGCTCCTGGGACACCGAGGAAGCTCGAGTGCTTGAGCTGGCGGCGGATATTCGGACGGCGATGGGCGGGTAGGGCGTATCGCGGCCGCTCCTACAGCAGCCAGATAGCCTGTAGGAGCGGCCGCATCGGCGGACCGCCACGGCCGCGATCAGCTCTGGCACGGGGATTATCGCAGCCGTGGCGGTGCGCCGATGGGACGGGCCCCGACGATCGATCGCGCTCTGGCCAGGGCGGATGGCGCTGAATGCCTGCTCGGCTGACCCCCTCTCCCCCTGGGAGAGGTCTGGGGTGAGGATGTCCGTCGCCACCCTGTTCCAGTGGAAAAGGCTACGCCGTTTTCCACGCTACTGCGGCCCGTAGGTTGGGTTGAAACGGTTCTATCGTCGAAGCCCAACATGGCTGGCCCCGAGCAAAGCCTGTTGGGCTTCGCTGCGCTCAACCCAACCTACGGCGGCTCGCGGTGGAAAACGCTACGGTGTTCACCGGGGACGCCGCCCGCCCCAACCGTTACCATGGCCGATCTCTTTCCCGTCTCCAGCGATCCATGGCCAAGAAGTCCAGCAAAGTCCTCACTGCCGCGGTCAATCCCGCCGCCCCCACGCTGATCGACGTGGCCCGGGTCGCCGGGGTGTCGCCGATCACCGTCTCGCGGGCGCTGAATCGACCGGAGATCGTCAGCGAGGCGGCGCGGGAGAAGGTGCTGGCGGCGGTGCAGGCCACCGGCTACGTGCCCAATCTGCTGGCCGGCGGTCTGGCCTCCAATCGCAGTCGCCTGGTGGCGCTGTTCGTGCCGACCATTGTCCACTCCATCTTCGCCGAGACCGTCCAGGCGCTGATGGCGCGGCTGTCCCAGGCCGGTTACCAGACCCTGCTGGGCCTGACCGGCTACAGCGCCGAACAGGAAGAGCAGCTGCTGGCCGCGGTGCTGGGGCGCAAGCCCGATGGCATCGTCTTGACCGGTACCCTGCATACCGCCGCCAGTCGCCAGCGCCTGGCCCAGGCCGGCATCCCGGTGGTGGAGTCCTGGGACCTGGGCGAAGACCCGCTGGACATGCAGGTGGGCTTTTCCCATGAAGCCGTTGGTCGGGCCCAGGCCGAGCATCTGCACGCCCGCGGCTATCGGCGCTTCGCCGTGGTCTCGGTGGATGACCCCCGCGCCCTGCGCCGCTGTCGCAGCCTGGTGGCACGGCTGGCCGAGCTGGGCGTGGCGGAACCGCCGCTGGAGATCCTGCCAGCCCCCGCGCTGGTGGAGTCCGGGCGGGCTGGCCTGCGCCAGTTGCTGGCCCGTGACGAGGCCTTCGACGTAGTGGTCTGCAGTTCGGATACCGTCGCCCAGGGCGTCATGGCGGAAGCCGCCAGTCGCGGGCTGCGCCTGCCCGAGGACCTGGCGGTGCTGGGCTTCGGCAATCTTTCCAGCGCCGCCCAGATGCACCCGGCGCTGTCGTCGGTGAGTGTCGAGGGCGATCGCATGGGCACCCTGGCGGCCGAGGCACTGCTGCAGCGTTTCAACGAGGGCGACCAGGGCCGGGAGGCAGTGCGCATCGACACCGGTTTTCATATCATCGACCGCGCCACGACCTGACCGCCGGTCCTGATCTTGTTAGACGTCGTACTTGTATGGTTGCGCAATCATGGCTTAGTCTTGGGCAAACGCAAGGGCTGAGACCGATTGTCGCATCAAGATATGATTGCGCAATCATCCTAGGGTCCGCGCCTTCAATAAAAACAATCACGCAAGAGGGATCCCCATGGATGCCACAAGACCGACTCGGGTGCGCTACCTGATCCTGTTGATGCTGTTCGTCGTGACCACCATCAACTACGCCGATCGCGCCACCATCGCCATCGCCGGCTCCAGCCTGCAGAAAGACCTCGGCATCAGCGCCGTGACCCTCGGCTATATCTTCTCCGCCTTCGGCTGGGCCTATGTGGCTGGGCAGATTCCCGGCGGCTGGCTGCTGGATCGCTTCGGTTCGAAGAAGGTCTATGCCGGCAGCATCTTCTTCTGGTCGTTCTTCACCCTGCTGCAGGGGCTGGTCGGCGGCCTGCCGGTGGCCTGGGCGGTCACCACCCTGTTCATGCTGAGATTCCTGGTCGGGCTGGCCGAGGCGCCGTCCTTCCCGGGCAACGCGCGCATCGTCGCCGCCTGGTTCCCCACCGCCGAGCGCGGTACCGCCTCGGCGATCTTCAACTCGGCGCAGTATTTCGCCACCGCGCTGTTCGCGCCGATCATGGGCGGCATCGTCTTCCACTTCGGCTGGGAGCACGTCTTCGTCATCATGGGCGTCCTGGGCATCCTCTTCTCCGGGGTCTGGCTGAAGTACATCCACAATCCCAAGGAGCATCCGCGCATCAACGCCGCGGAGCTGGCGCACATCCGCGACAACGGCGGCCTGGTGGACATGGACAACAGCGCCCGCCAGCGCGATGGCGGGCCGAAGTGGCACTACATCACCCAGTTGCTGACCAACCGCATGATGCTGGGCGTCTACCTCGGCCAGTACTGCATCAACGCCATCACCTATTTCTTCCTGACCTGGTTCCCGGTGTACCTGGTGCAGGAGCGCGGCATGACCATCCTCAAGGCCGGTTTCATCGCCTCGCTGCCGGCGATCTGCGGCTTCATCGGCGGGGTGCTCGGCGGGGTGATCTCCGATTACCTGCTGCGCCGCGGCCACTCCCTGACCTTCGCCCGCAAGCTGCCCATCGTCTGCGGCCTGCTGCTCTCCACCAGCATGATCTTCTGCAACTATGTCGACGCCGACTGGATGGTGGTGGGCTTCATGACCCTGGCCTTCTTCGGCAAGGGCATCGGCGCCCTGGGCTGGGCGGTGGTGGCGGATACCTCGCCCAAGCAGATCGCCGGGCTCTCCGGTGGCCTGTTCAATACCTTCGGCAACCTGGCTTCCATCACCACCCCCATCGTCATCGGCTACCTCATCGCCGCCACCGGCTCCTTCAAGTGGGCGCTGGTCTATGTCGGGGCCAATGCCCTGGTGGCCGTGTTCAGCTACCTGTTCATCGTCGGTCGCATCCAGCGCGTCGAGCTGCGGACCACCGACGGCGAGATCCTGGGCGCGACCCAGCCTGACCCGGCCCGGGCCTGAGCCCCGGCAGAGGATAAGAATATGAACCTGATTGATCACCGTGATTCGCCGCGCTACATCAAGCTCCACCCCCAGGACAACGTCGGGGTGGTGGTCAACGAACCCGGCGTGGCCGCCGGCACCGCCTTCGCCGATGGCCTGACCACGGTCGAGGCCATTCCCCAGAGCCACAAGGTCTCCCTGGTGGATCTCGCGGAGGGCGCCGAGGTGGTGCGCTACGGCGAGGTCATCGGCTACGCCCTGCAGGACGTTCCCGCCGGCAGCTGGATCACCGAAGCCCTGCTGCGCATGCCGGAGCCACCGGCGCTGGACAACCTGCCCAAGGCCACCGCGCCCGGCCAGGTCGGCGAACCCCTGGAAGGCTACACCTTCGAGGGTTTCCGCAATCCGGACGGCAGCGTCGGCACCCGCAACATCCTGGCGGTGACCACCACCGTACAGTGCGTGGTAGGGGTGCTGGACCACTGCGTGGAGCGGGTACGCAAGGAGCTCCTGCCGCGCTACCCCAACGTCGACGACGTGGTGCCGCTGTCCCACAGCTATGGCTGCGGGGTGGCCATCAACGCCCCGGATGCGGTGATCCCCATCCGCACCCTGCACAACATCAGCCGCAACCCCAACTTCGGCGGCCAGGCGCTGGTCATCGGCCTGGGCTGCGAGAAGCTGCAGGCCAGCCAGCTGATGCCGGGCGATGAGCTCACCGCCGGGCAGAACGAAGAGGAGTGGCTGTTCCGCCTGCAGGATTCGGCCAACGGCTTCGCCGGCATGGTCGAGCAGATCCTGGGGCTGATCGAGGCGCGTCTGGAGGTGCTCAATGGGCGCCGCCGCGAGACGGTGCCGGCTTCCGAGCTGGTGGTGGGCATGCAGTGCGGCGGCAGCGACGCCTTCTCCGGCATCACCGCCAACCCGGCCCTGGGCGTGGCCGCCGATCTGCTGGTGCGGGCCGGCGCCACCGTGATGTTTTCCGAGAACACCGAGGTGCGCGACGGCATCCACCTGCTGACCCCGCGCGCCGCCACCCCCGAGGTGGCCGATGCCCTGATCCGCGAGATGGACTGGTACGACCGCTACCTGGAGCGGGGCATGGCCGATCGCAGTGCCAATACCACCCCTGGCAACAAGAAGGGCGGGCTGAACAACATCGTCGAAAAAGCCATGGGGTCGATCGCCAAGTCGGGTACCAGCCCCATCGCCGGGGTCATCGCACCCGGCGAGAAGATCCGCGGCAAGGGCTTGTACTTCGCTGCCACCCCGGCCAGTGACTTCATCTGCGGCACCCTGCAACTGGCCGCGGGCATGAACCTGCACATCTTCACCACCGGCCGCGGCACCCCCTATGGGCTGTCCATGGTGCCGGTGATCAAGGTCTCGACCCGCACCCAGCTGGCCGAGCGCTGGCCGGACCTGATCGACATCGATGCCGGTCGCGTGGTGAGCGGGCGGCTGTCGCTGGAGGAGATGGGCTGGGAGATCTTCCAGTGCTACCTAGACGTGGCCAGTGGCCGCCGCCAGACCTGGGCCGAGCGCCATCGCCTGCACAACGACCTGGCGCTGTTCAATCCGGCCCCGGTGACCTGATCTATGCGGCAATGAAAAAGGGCCGATCCCTCGCGGGGTCGGCCCTTTTTCATTGCCGCGCTGCGCGGCTCAATCGGTCAGGGCACTGCCGCTGATCGGTCGCAGGCTTGGCTGGTTGTCGTCTTCCGGATCACGCATCAGCACGTAGCCGAGGATGATGCCGACGAAGAGATTGCCGACGCCGATATCGAAGAGGTCGGTGGTCCAGCCGATCAGGCAGAGGCAGAAGGCGATGGCCAGCAGGGTGTGGCTGAGGCGGTCGGGCGCCGTGTGCAGGCGGATGAACACCGGCAGCTGCATGGCATAGCCGAGGATGCCGACCACGCCGAACACGCACCAGAGATAGACCACGCTGCTGTCGCTGGTGACGAAGAGGTCGATCCCCGGCACGGGGAAGGCGGCCATGGAGCTGCCGAACAGGCCGAAGCCGGCGCCTTCCACGGTCCAGCCATGGCGGCTCATTTCCGCCACGACATTCGGCCAGGTGTTGACCAGGCGATCGTAGAAGGAGGCCAGGCCGCTGTCGCTCATCACCACCAGGGGATCGAAGTCGCGGATCAGGCTCAGCACCGGCAGCAGCATGCCACCCACCACCGCCAGCAGGATCAGCGCATAGGTCGGCCACTGGAAGCGGCGGGTCATCATCAGCGCCAGGGTAAAGGCGAAGGCCGCTGCCGGCGCCTTGCTGGTGGTGAGCAGGATGCCGAAGAAGCCGACCAGGGCGACCACCAGCCAGAGCGTCCTGGAACGGGCGAATTGCGCGAGGAACAGGCAGTAGACCGCGATCAGCGCCGCCAGCACGTTGGAGACCCGGGCGAAGCCGGCGATCCGGTCCTCTTCACCGGCGACCCACTGCGTATTACCGGCGATGTCGTTGCCGCCGAGGTTGTAGCTGTAGCCTTTCCAGGGCACCGAGGTGTACTTGTCCAGGGCGATGCCGACCAGGCTGGCGAGCAGCAGCAGGAACATGGCGCGGCCCAGCAGGCGGCGCTGCTTGAGCAATTCGCGGCCGCAGACCAGACCGAACAGCAGCGGGCTGTAGACGAACAGCGAGAACAGCACGTTGTTGAAGGTCCCGCCATGCAGCAGGGCGAGGGCGGCATAGGCCAGCCCGGCGAACAGGCCGACCCAGATCACCCGGGGCAGCTTGACCGTCGCCACCTGTAGGGCGAACAGCGCCAGACAGGCGATCTTGGGCAGATAGACCAGCGCCGAGGCGCCGACCATATCCAGGGCATAGCGCAGAAAGCCGGAAAAGGTCTCGACCACCAGCAGACCGATGGCCGTCCACACCATGAGGGTGGAATAGCGCCATTCGAGCACACGCTGGAAGGGGGAGGGGGTGGCGGTTGCAACCGACATGATGATCATCCCTGTCTTGATGCCGATGGCGCCGGAGGCCACCAGTCCTGACGTAAGAAGCGAGGACCGTCGGGGCACGCCACCTTGGCGTTATCGACGGACTGCTGACGCAAAAGCGCATAGGCGGGCACGCTACCGCCAGCGACTACCGAAGCCGGTCGCGGCGAGGGCGTGAGAAGTAAGCCGAAGGGATGATAGCGGAGGGCTTCCGGCGCCTGTCAAACGACGCCGGGCCGACTGGAAATCCTCAACGCGGATATCAGAAGCAGGCCACAAAAAGCCCGCTAATTGACCATCCGCCAGGTCAGGGGGTAGCGGTAGTCGCGGCCCTGATTGGCCTTGATGCCGGCGATCACCGTCAGCACGAAGGCCACGCAGGCCACCAGCAGCATCAGCGGAAAACCGATCAGCACCCACACCAGCAGCCAGCAGATCATGTGCAGCAGGGTGACGGTGAGCTGGAAGTTCAGCGCCTCCTTGCCCTGCCGGTCGATGAAGGGGTCGTCCTCGCGCTTGAACTGCCAGACCACCAGCGGACCTATCACGTTACCGATGAAGGGCACCACGAAGCCCAGGAAGGCGGCGTAGTGGCAGAGCATGGCCCAGCGCCGGGCTTCGGCGCTGGGGGCGGGGACGAGATCGTGCATGAGGGCTTCCTTACTCGCTGCGCAGGGCAGCTTGCTGGAGCTCGAACAGGTCGCGCAGGCCACCCTGGGCCAGTTCGAGCATGGCGTTGAGTTCGGCCGGCTGGAAGGGCGCGCCTTCGGCGGTGCCCTGCACCTCGATGAAGCCACCGGCATCGGTCATGATCACGTTGAGATCGGTCTCGGCGGCGGAGTCTTCCAGGTAATCCAGGTCGAGCACCGGGGTGCCCTGATAGATGCCCACGGAGATGGCGGCCACCATCTGCTTGAGCGGATTGCCCTTGAGGCTGCCACGGCGCTTGAGTGCGCCCAGGGCGTCGACCAGGGCCACGCAGGCACCGGTCACCGAGGCGGTGCGGGTACCGCCGTCGGCCTGGATGACGTCGCAGTCGATGTAGATGGTGTTCTCGCCCAGCTTGGACAGGTCGACGGCGGCGCGCAGCGACCGACCGATCAGCCGCTGGATCTCCAGGGTCCGACCGCCCTGCTTGCCCTTGGCGGCTTCACGCTGATTCCGCTCGCCGGTCGCGCGCGGCAGCATGCCGTATTCGGCGGTGAGCCAGCCCTGGCCCTTGCCCTTGAGAAAGCGCGGCACCCCGGCCTCGACGCTGGCGGTGCAGATCACCTTGGTATCGCCGAACTCCACCAGAACCGAACCCTCGGCGTGCTTGGTGTACTGACGGGTGATGCGGATGGGGCGCAGCTGATCGGCGGCGCGGCCACTGGGACGCTTCATTGCGGGCTTCCTGTAAGGCGTAGATATCAGACCCATAGTATAGAGAGCGTCCGGCTCATGCGACACGGATGCATTGGGTCACTCCGATCAGGTGCGCTAGAATCGTGCGTTTTACATGCGTGGTCGCTCGGGATCGCCCCAGATCCGCGCATCGTCAGACGAGGATCCTGCCATGGTGCACAGCATGACGGCGTTCGCCCGGGTCGAGCGGCCAGGACCCCAGGGCACCCTGAGCTGGGAGTTGCGCTCGGTCAATCACCGCTACCTGGAGCCCCACCTGCGGCTGCCGGAGACCTTTCGCGATCTGGAGTCCGGCGTGCGCGAGGCGCTGCGCCGACGCCTGTCGCGGGGCAAGCTGGAGTGCGTGCTGCGCGAGGAACGCGACGAGAGCGTGGCCCTGCGCATCGATGCCCGCCGGGCCGCGCAGCTGGTGGCCGCTGCCGAAGACATCGCCGCGCTGATCGCGCGTCCGGCCAAGCTCGACCCCCTGGCCGTGCTGGCCTGGCCCGGAGTGCTGGCGGGCGCCGAGGTGGATGGCGCCGAACTCAAGGCCCAGACCCTGGCGCTGTTCGAGGCGGCGCTGGATGAATTGCTCGACGGCCGGCAGCGCGAGGGGCGCGAACTGGCGCGACTGATCGAGGAGCGCCTGGCCCAGGTGCTGGCGGAGGTGGCGACGCTGCGCGCGCTGCTGCCCGAGCTGCTGGCCCTGCAGCGGCGCCGTATCCTCGAGCGCTGCGCCGAGGCAGGCGTCGAGTTCGAACCGTCACGGCTGGAGCAGGAACTGGTGCTGCTGGCGCAGAAGAGCGACGTGGCCGAGGAGTTGGATCGGCTGGAGACCCATGTGGCCGAGGTGCGGCGGGTCCTGGCGGGCAGCGGCGCGGCCGGACGGCGGCTGGATTTCCTCATGCAGGAGCTCAATCGCGAGGCCAATACCCTGGGTTCCAAGGCCATCGACGCCCGTGCCTCTCAGGCGGCCATCAATCTCAAGGTGCTCATCGAACAGATGCGTGAGCAAGTGCAGAACATCGAATAGGCGGACCTTCATGACAGCCCTTCCCGGCACCCTCTACATCGTTTCCGCGCCCTCCGGCGCCGGCAAGACCAGCCTGGTCAAGGCCTTGCTGGACGCCCTGCCCGACATCCGCTTGTCGGTCTCCCACACCACCCGCGCCATGCGCCCGGGTGAAACCGACGGGGTGAACTACCACTTCGTCGATTGCGCGACCTTTACCAACCTGCTCGAGCACGGCGACTTCCTCGAACACGCCGAGGTATTCGGCAACTATTACGGTACCTCCCAGGCTGCCCTGGAACGTGACCTCGCCGAAGGTCACGACCTGATCCTGGAAATCGACTGGCAGGGCGCCCAGCAGGTCCGCCGCAAGCTGCCCCACGCCCAGTCGATCTTCATCCTGCCGCCGAGCCAGGCCGCCCTGCGCCAGCGCCTGGACAATCGCGGCCAGGACAGCGCCGAAATCATCGAACGCCGCATGCGCGAGGCGGTGAGCGAGATGAGCCACTATGTCGAATACGACTACCTGATCATCAACGACGATTTCGCCAGCGCCTTGGAAGACCTCAAGTCGATCTTCCGCACCCGCCAGCTGCGCCTGGATCGCCAGCAGCGCCGCCACGATGACCTGCTGGTGGATCTGCTGGGCTGATACCCGCATTACGGCTCGCGTCCTCAGGGCGTGGGCCTGGCTGCACCGGGTGGCTTCCGGACCGGGCATTCGACGGGTCCTTCAGTAGTGAAATATCTGGTTACATTTTTCCTGGGCGTCGCCTCGGGCCGGCGACGGCTGTCGATGTTTTGGCAGTCGCGTTATTTATCTGGTTTTACACAAACAAGATTGACCACCCTTTGACGATCACTGGCTCTACTTGAATGTAAGGCCGCTTTTTATATGCCTATATAAAAAGATTAAACAACAGCCTGCTACTTGTGGCTGTTCTCTTTCGCTGGATCGTTAATCGTTGCTATTTGTTTAAAGAAACTTTGGCTAGGCTTTTTCTGGACGGCTAGCGACGTTGCCCTTGTGCCGATGGCGGGCACCTGGATATCAAGGTCGTTGCTGCTAGCGGTTGTCTGGCTGCCTGAGCACTGTCAGGAAAACAATTATCGGAGCTGACTTCGGTAAACGGCTTCCTGCTGTCCGCGCAAGCTGCCGGAGCCGCGTGGTTGAGCGTTTCGCGGGAGATTTCGATATTTCAATAGGACTTTCAGTTGTGACATGACTGTCGTAATAGGAGCGTTCGACATGAACTTTAAACCTGTGGCCACGCTGATGTTGGCAACGCTGTTGGGTACTACCGCCCAGGCAGCCGAGTCTTTGAGTACGGGCCCTTACTTGCGGCTCAAGGTGCTGGGCAATACCGGATTCGTCCTCAACAGATTGAAGGCGGAAGACACCAAGATCGTCACGGGTGGTGAATACGACTATCTGGTGGTCGGGCCCAACGTGCAGGTCGACGGCAACGTCAAGAAGGAGATCAACAACGCCCTCGATCAAGGCAAGCGCGTGATCTTCGACAATCAGCCCGGTCAGCACCTCGCCAGTGAGAACGCGGCCCTGGCGCTGGGCATGACCGTCGAGGCGGATGCCCTGATGGTGAAGAAGCCGGAGAAGGACACTGGCCTGCTGATAACCCCCGTCGATCGGCCCGCGTGCGCCGATGCCCTGTCCGCGAGCAAGGCCCAGAGCAACAAGCAGGACCAGGCGAGCAACACCATCGAAAACGTCTTCGGACTTTGAGGGACCAAAGCCATGAACACCTTCGTGAAATCCACCCTGGTCGGGGCGCTCGGCTTCATTCTTTCGACCGGTCTGGTGCAGGCGGGCGACTGTTTCACCGACCACACCGAGCCCGTCATCCTGGGTGACGGTTCCCGGGCCTTTTCCACCCAGCAGGCCGCCAAGACCTGGGAGGACTGGATCTGGCGTGGACCGATCTTCCGCTGCTCGAGCACCGGGACCATCGACTGTACCTATACCTGGGGCGAGACCAAGACCTCCAGCTACGGCTGGTCGGTGGGGGTCAAGCTCAACGGGGAGAAGCTGCCCTTCATCGGCAAGTACCTGAGCATCCTCGGCGTCGATGGCAGCTACAAGCAGGATCGCTCGATGAGTACCGCCTTCACCTGGGGCGTGAGGATAGAACCGGGCTATCGGGCGCAACCCATCCAGGTGGTGGAACGGCGCTGGAAGAGCGGCAAGTTCCGTGGTGCCTGGGTACGGACCGGCAGCTGTTCACGAGGCATCTCCAACCCACCCGGGATGCATTGGTACGACTGGGATTCCAAGCGGGTGGTCAGCAGCTGGAGCGGCAGCGTGGAGGTGAGCAGATACGCCACCTACCACGTCTATCGCTAGATCCGCGTCCGCGCCAGCGCCGGGTCATGGCGACCCGGCGCTGGCTGTGGAAGAGGCGCACGGCCGAACGCTCAGGCAGGCGGCTGCCTACGCTCGTCGAAACCGCTCTTTGGATGGATGGCGGAGGGTGCCTGGCTGACCACACTCAGCACGGGCCGCTCGTGGGCGGCGCCTCCCTTGCAGTACGGTCGAATTCCGGCATCTGGCCGGGTTCGCGGCTAGTCGTCCTGCCCCCGGTAGCTGTCACTGGAGCGGAAGACCGTCATGAAGACCCCTACCTTGCTGGCGGCCCTGCTCGCCGGCCTCGCGGCGCCGGCCTTCGCCGTCGAGCAGAGCATCAGCCTGACCCAGGCCGGCAATGACAACCAGGCCACCCTGAATCAGAGCGACGGGCGCGCCAACACCGTCGAGCAACTGCAGCGCGTCGACGGCAATCGCACGACGCTGGAACAGCGCCAGGCCTTCGGTGCCCAGGCGCGGATCGAGCAGACGTCCAGCGGCAACGGCCTGCAGATCGTCCAGCAAGGCAGTAATCAGCAGATCGCCGTGACCCAGCTGGAAAACGGCAACCACTTCGCCGACCTCACCCAGATCGGCGGCGGCGCGGGCAACAGCCTGGAGCTGGAGCAGCGCGGCAATGCGGCTTCCGCCTATCTGCACCAGGCGGGCGATCTCAACGTCTACAGCGTGCGCCAGGCGGGTTTCGGCGGAAACGAGCTGCGGGCGACCGC
The DNA here is from genome assembly GCF_039908605.1 of Pseudomonas aestiva. Classification (NCBI taxonomy): domain Bacteria; kingdom Pseudomonadati; phylum Pseudomonadota; class Gammaproteobacteria; order Pseudomonadales; family Pseudomonadaceae; genus Pseudomonas; species Pseudomonas aestiva. Next base: position 245,039 of record NZ_CP150916.1, read on the forward strand.
GACCGGCGATGGTAACCGGCTGACGGTGGAGCAGCGCAGCGGCGGGGTGGCCGAGGTGGTGCAGACCGGCAACGGCAACGCCGTGCAGCTGACGCAGAACGTGTCCTTCGCCGGCGGCAGCGCCACCTTGCGCCAGCAAGGCGCTGACAACAGTGTGCAGGCGGATCAGCTGACCAGTCGTTATCGCAGTGCCCTGGCGCTGACGCAGACGGGCAATGCGAACCAGGCGACGCTGTCGCAGCGTGCCGGCTTCAGCGACATCACCTTTAGCCAGCAGGGTAACGACAACGAGCTGAGCGCCACCCAGACCGGGTTGGAAGCCCGGATCACCGGCACCAGCACGGGCGATGCCAACCAGGCGAGCTTCGTCCAGAGCGGCGTGCGGGTGGAGGCGGAGATCCAGCAGCAGGGCAATGGCAACCTGGCGTCCATCACCCAGGACACGGTGCCGGACAGCTTCAGCGGCGCCAGTGCCATGATCAGCCAGACCGGCGACGCCCATTCGGCGGTGATCGACCAGATCGGTTCCACGGCGCGCATCACGCAGAGCGGCTTCGGTAACCAGGCGACGATCCAGCAGCGCTGAAGGGTTGCAGGCTGATCCCGGCCGGGATCAGCCTGATGGGGCTTACAGCTTGATCCAGGTGGCCTTGAGCTCGGTGTACTTGTCGAAGGCGTGCAGGGACTTGTCGCGACCGTTGCCGGACTGCTTGAAGCCGCCGAAGGGCGCGGTCATGTCGCCGCCGTCGTACTGGTTGACCCAGACGCTGCCGGCGCGCAGGGCGCGGGCGGTCTTGTGGGCCTTGGAGATGTCGCGGGTCCAGACCGCGGCGGCCAGGCCGTATTGGGTGTCGTTGGCGATCTGCACGGCTTCTTCGGCGGTGTCGAAGGTGATCACCGAAAGCACCGGGCCGAAGATCTCTTCGCGGGCGATCTTCATGGCGTTGCTCACGCCGTCGAAGATGGTCGGCTCGACATAGACCCCGCCGGTTTCTTCCAGGGTGCGCTTGCCACCGGCCACCAGGGTGGCGCCTTCGGCATGGCCGGCCTCGATGTAGCGCAGCACGGTGTCCAGCTGGGTGGTGTCCACCAGGGCGCCGACGTTGGTCTCGGGGTCCAGCGCATGGCCGGGCTTCCAGCCCTTAAGGGCCTCGACCACCAGCGGCAGGAATTCCTCCTTGATGGAGCGCTCCACCAGCAGGCGCGAACCGGCGGTGCAGACCTCGCCCTGGTTGAAGGCGATGCCGCTGGCGGCCGCCGCGGCGGCGTCCTTGAGGTCGGGGGCATCGGCGAAGACGATGTTGGGGCTCTTGCCGCCGGCTTCCAGCCAGACGCGCTTCATGTTGGATTCCCCGGAGTAGGCCAGCAGCTGCTTGGCGACCCGGGTGGAACCGGTGAAGACGATGGTGTCGACGTCCGCATGCAGGCCCAGGGCCTTGCCGACGCTGTGGCCGTAGCCCGGCAGCACGTTGAACACCCCGGCCGGGATGCCCGCCTGCTGGGCCAGCTGGGCGACGCGGATGGCGGTCAGCGGCGACTTCTCCGAGGGCTTGAGCACCACCGAGTTGCCGGTGGCCAGCGCCGGGCCGAGTTTCCAGCAGGCCATCATCAGCGGGAAATTCCAGGGCACCACGGCGGCGACCACGCCGACCGGCTCGCGGGTGACCAGGCCGAGCTGGTCATGGGGCGTGGGGGCGACCTCGTCGTAGAGCTTGTCGATGGCCTCGGCGCTCCAGCGGATGGCATTGGCCGATGCCGGTACGTCGATCCTGAGGGAGTCGCCGATGGGCTTGCCCATGTCCAGGGTTTCCAGCAGCGCCAGCTCTTCGGCGCTGGCCAGCAGCAGGTCGGCGAAGCGGATCAGCACGCGCTTACGCTGGGCCGGCGCCAGATGCGCCCAGGTGCCCTTCTGGAAGGCGGCGCGGGCGGCGGCGACGGCCAGGTCGGCGTCGGCGGCGTCACAGCTGGCGACCTTGGCGAGAAAGCGTCCGTCCACCGGACTCAGGCAATCGAAGGTGGCGCCGGCGGCGGCGTCGACATAGGCGCCGTCGATGAAGGCGCGACCTTCCAGGGTGAGACCTTGGAAGCGCTGCTCCCACTCGGCGCGGCTGGGCAAGCTCATGGGTGACTCCTCGCTAATGGCGGTGAGCAGCCACCCTAAACCGGCCCGGAAGGGTTATCAATATATTTGACAGTTAGCCGCCAAGGGCGCCGAAACGTGCGTTTTATCGAACGCTGCGCTGGCGTTGGCGACTCAAGGTCAGGGCCGGGCGGGCCGTGGCCAGGGCGCCGCGCCGTTGCCGGGGCTGGAAGCACTGCTGGGTGAACGGCGCCTCGACGCTGGCGTCCAGGTCATCGAGCCAGCCTTCCACAGCGTCTTCCAGGGCCGCCACGGTGAGCTGCCCCAGCACCTGGTGGGCGATGAGATTGCCCAGGCTGGGCGCCGTCGATTCGCCAGTGGCGCCCCACCAGGCGGCCAGGCGCTGCTGGAGGCCTTCGAGCAGACGATGGAGACGATAGGCCGCGGCCAGCAGCGCCAGGCTGGCGGAAGGCGCCTGGGCCAGTGCCGCCGGGGCGAAACCGGCCAGGGCGCGCTCGAGCACCCCGGCCAGGGGCGCCTCGAAGGCCACCGCCCGCGCCTGCAGCAGCAGGGCTTCGAGGGCATCGGGCACCTTGTCGACATAGGCGCTGGCGAAGCGCTCCAGGGCCGCGCCGCGGGTGGCATCGGCGCTGGTCGTACGCGCCGCCTGGTCGGCAAAGGTGCGGCTGGCCTCGCCACTGTCCCGAGCGCGCACCTGGGTGGTCTGGATCACGAGGCGCAAGGCGGCGGTATTCATGGCAGGGTCCTGCAGGGCTGAGCTGTGTTGGACGCCTCCCGGGTGTGCGGGTCACACCGTTCGTCCGGTGCCGGCGGCCGTCAGTGCCGGAGCATGAAGGTGTCGTATTCCAGGTCGTCCAGCACCCGGTCCAGGCGGTGCAGACCCAGCAGCACGCAGCAGGCCAGGGAGACGGTGAAGCCGTAGCCGAAGAAACTCGGACCCAGCTCGATGCTGAGCAGGGTCAGCGCCAGGTTGAGGCCGAGAAACAGGGTGCAGAGCATCAGCACGGTGTCGCGCCGGTCCAGGTAGAAGAAGACGTTGAGCAGGGCCATGAACACCACCTGGATGCTCACGCCCACCACGTCGATGTAGAACAGCGGCAGGTAGTAGTGCGACATGCCGAGCCAGGCCAGCAGCTGCGGCGCCAGCAGGAACACCAGCACCAGGGTCAGGCCCTGGACCTTGCAGATCTCCAGCAGGCCCTGGCGGATGGCCAGGATCATCTGTTCCTTGAGCTGGCTGATGTGCTGCAGGGTCTCGCCGCCGCGCACGGCGTTGAACACCCGCTCGTACCATTCGGCGAAGTCGGTCTCGATGCGCACCAGGAACACCGCCATGCCGGGGATGATGGCGAGGTAGGCGAGAAAGATCGGCAGGTCGTAGAGGATGGAGGCGCGCAGGGGACCGATGACGGCGTCGGAGGTCAGCGGATTGAACCAGAAGACGAATTTGTCGACCCAGATGCCCAGGTTGTAGAACAGCCCGGTGACCAGCAGGCTGAGGAAGATCTGCTTGCGGTCGAGGAAGTCGAAGGCCACCAGGCGATCGGCCGGGTACTCGCGGATGATGTCGTAGAGAAACATGAACAGCAGCGCGGCGTGGCCCAGCAGCAGCGCCATCAGCAGGCCGTTCATGCCGAGAAAGCGCAGCATGACGGCGGCGGCGATCATGATGGCGTAGCCCAGGGTCATCACCACCAGGATGCGGTTGTAGGCCTTCATCCCCGACAGGAAGATGATCACCAGCCAGAGGTCGCAGAGGGTGACGAAGTTGGCCAGCACCAGCAGCCGGTAGGCGAAGGGCTGGTCGAACAGGGTGGCCAGCAGCACGAAGCCCAGGCCCCCGGCGACCAGGGTCACCAGCAGCAGGATGCCCACCAGATTGGGCAGGATGCTCGTCTGCTTCTCCTCGAACAGCCGGTCCGAGACGAAGCGGGTGAAATACAGCTGCAGACCGCCGGTGAGGATCAGCGAGCTGGCCATGAGGTAGGTCACCGTGACCAGGAATTGCCGGATCAGCACGTTGGGGGTGACGATGCCGGTGGCCAGCACGCCGATCAGCATGACGCTGATGATCGACAGCACCCAGGGCCCCGAACTGATCAGGCCGGCGTAGACATAGGCGCGCAGGGTGGCGGTGTAGGAGTCGCGCGCGAGGATCTTGCGCAGTTCGAAGCCGATACCGGCCATGTCAGAGGCTCCTCCCGATGGCGTCCTGGTAGAGCTCGCGATAGCGTTCTAGCATCAGCGGCTCGGTGTAGTAGCGATTGACCCGGGCCAGCCCGGTGCGCTGCGCAGCCTGCCAGCGACCGGGATTGCGCAGCAGGGCGAGGATGGCGCGGGCGGTGGCCTGGGGATCGGCGATGGCGACCACGCTGCCACCGGTACCCAGGGCGCGGTCCTCGGGGATGGAGCCCTCGATCAGCTCGCGGCAGGAGCCGACGTCGCTGCTCACCACCGGCACGCCGGCGGCCCAGCCTTCGAGGATCACCAGCGGCTGGGCCTCGCTGATGGAGGTCAGCACCATGAGGCCGAGCTTGGGCAGGATGTCGCCGATCTTCTGGAAACCGAGGAATTTCACCTTGCCCTCCAGGCCCAGGCTGGTGACCAGGCTGTGGCATTCGGCGGCGTATTCCTCGTCTTCGTCTTCCGGACCGACCACCCAGGCCTCGGCCTCGGGCATGGCGCTGATCACTCCGCGCATGGCGCGGATGAAGGTCTTGACGTCCTTGATCGGCACCACCCGGCCGAGCAGCCCGACCACCGGCGGCACGCCCTCGGGGCGACGCTCCAGGGCGTCCTGCCACTGGGTGAGGCTGATGCCGTTGGGGATCACCCGGCAGCGTGCGGGATCTGCGCCGTCCTGGATCTGCCGGCGGCGGTTGCCGTCATAGAGCGAGATGATCGGATCGGCGGCCTTGTAGGTGAGCAGACCGATGCGCTCGAAGAAGCGGATCCACAGCCGGCGGATGTAGCTGACGTCCACGTCCAGCCCGGTGCGCAGGGCCTCGTCCGGGCCTTCGGCGATCCACTTCGCCTGGGCCAGGTCGATCTTGCGCTCCTTGGTGTAGATGCCGTGCTCGCTGAGCAGGAAGTTGCAGCCCCAGCGCCGCTGCAGGATGGCGCCGAGCATGCCGGCATAGCCGGTGGAGATGGAATGGATCATCCGCGGCCGTGGCAGCCGCCGCGCGGCCTCGGCCAGCATCAGCAGCGGCGCCTGCATGGCGCGCAGGGTCCAGAGGTAGTCGACGAAGGACGGGTCGGTGCAATAGCGCTCGTAGCCCTCGGTGATGGCTTCCCAGCTGGCGCGGCTGTACATGAAGTCGTCCAGGGTCACGCTGCCCTGGGCGAAGGCGTCCACCAGGGCGTCGCCCTGGGCGGCGCTGGGTTCGTCGGGGTGGTGCAGGAAGGCGTGCAGATCGCGCAGCAGCTGCACCGGCGCCTGACGGCGCGGACTGATGGGCGCGCCCTTGGGCACCCAGGAGCCGGCGAGGAAGTGCTCCTCGATGTGCACCACGTTGGGCGGGATGGCGTAGTGGCGCTTCTCGTAGTTCTCGCGCTGACCGCCGATGAAGAACACCGAGAAGGTCAGCTCCGGCAGGCCGAGGATCAGCTGGTTGACCCAGCTCGACACCCCGCCGCGCACATAGGGCCAGGTGCCCTCCAGGAGCAGGCAGACATCGGGCGTCACGGTCGCGGCGGGAGCGTCTTTCATAACCAGTACTTCACCAGGGCGGCGAACGGCGGCCGCTTCTTCAGATCCGCCGGCAGGCTGTCGAGCAGCGCCGGGATGACCGCGTAATCGCGGCGCAGAAAGGCGATTTCGGCGCGGAAGGGCGCCAGCTGGGCCAGGGGCACGCCCGCCGCCTCGGCGGCCTGGAAGAATTCCAGGGCGCGCTCGGGCTCGCCCTGTTCCAGGGCAATGCGCCCGGCGAGGATGCGCAGCTCTTCGTTTTCTTCACCGGCCAGGGCCAGTTCGATATGTTCCCGCGCCTGGCCGAGCACGTGGCGCAGGACGCTGCCCTGGGCCAGGCCCAGATAGGCCAGCTCCCAGTAGCCGCGGGCCAGGGTGCCGTGCAGCGCCGGCTGGCGTTCCGCAGGGGTGCTGGCCAGTTCGCCGAGCTGGGTCTCGATGCGCTGGTTGATCTGGCTTTCCTGCTGGTCGAGCATCGAATAGGCGAGCAGGCGCACGTCGTCGGCCGGATCGCGCAGGGCCAGCTTGAGGATGGGAATGGCGTCGCGCCCGGGCATGCGGCGGGTGGCGAAGAGGGCGGTCAGGCGCTTGTCGGTACTGGGTGCATGGCGCAGCACGTCCTGCAGGCCGCCATCGCTGAACAGCATCTCCTCGCGACGCTCCAGCGGGCGGAACGGCAGATTGGGCACGCTGCGCGCTTCCCAGGCGATCTCGCGGCGCTTGCGCGGCAGATAGAGCGCCGGAAAGACCGCGGCGATTACCCCGGCCGCGCCCACCAGCGGAATGAAGAAGGCCAGGGCAAAGAGAAACAGCGGACTCCAGGGCAGCGGGCGCTGATAGCGCCTGGGCAGCAACAGCCAGACGCCACCCGCCAGTAGGGCACTGCCGGCGGCATGGGCGGTGACGAAGGCCAGGGCCGCCGCCGCCACCGGCAGGTTGGCGAACAGCAGCGCCCAGCTGCTGGCCTCGAAGGCGAAGGCGCCGCTAAACAGCCACTTGCTGTTCATGCAGGCCACACTCGTTGAACAGGAAGACGCGCAACTCCTGGGCGCGGGTCTTGGGCAGCAGCTCATGTTCATGGCTGCGCACGCCCAGGCTTTCCAGGGTGCTGTCCTGGCCATGGCGCTCGGCCAGCAGCTGGCGCAGCCGGCGGCGATAGCCTTCCAGGCCATCGGAAGAGGTCAGCGGCAGGAGCACCAGCAGGCAGGGGTGGCCCGCCTGGTTGGTCAGGCGCAGTTGCAGGTCGAGGCCGCGGCGACTGCCCTCCAGCAGCGCCAGGGCGCGCTCGCCACCATCGGCCTCGGTCATCTCGAAGCAGAACAGACAGGCGGGCAGGGCGTGCTGCTGGGCATCGCGCAGCGAACGCTTGAGATGCTGGGAGAATTGTTGGGCGTCGTCGTCGGCCAGGGCCAGCGCCTGGTGATCGCTGCCGAGCAGGTCGGCGATGTGGCCGGCGAGGATGGTGAGCAGATTGAGGGTGCGTTCGTTGAAGGAAAAGAACGGCATCTGTTCGATGGCCAGCACCGCCAGCAGCCGCTCCTCGGTGTCCAGCAGGGGCACGCAGGCCTGCAATGCCGAATGCTGGGTCTCGCCGCGCTCAAGCAGCGCCTGGCGGATGCTCAGGGTCTCGCCGCGCTCCAGGGTCAGGCGCACCAGCAGGTCATCGGGATCGATGCCGGGCATCTCGCCCTGGCTAGCGAGGGCGCGACGATCCACCCGGCCATTGCCGTCGACCCGGTACAGCCCCGCCACCCGCAGCGAGCCGTACTGGGTCAGCAGGCCGACGATGGGTTCGGCTAGGGCCTGCAGGGCGTCCTGCTCGCGGGGCACCTCGCGCAGCTGGCGGCGCAGGTCCAGCAGGGAGCTGCGCAGGCTGAGGTCGTTGCCGGCGACGCGCTGTTCCAGACGGTCGTGGGAGATGCGCAGGAGGTGGTGGGCGCGGGTGAATTCGTCCAGGCGCAGCTGGCGATAGTCGTTGGCCAGGTCCAGACGTTCCAGGCGGCGATTCCAGAGATCGCGGAATTCACCCACCAGCATGGCGCTGAGCAGCACGCCGACGATAAAGGACGGCGGGATCTCCTCGTAGGCCGGATAGCCCTGGCGGTGCAGATAGAGCAGCGCCACCACCAGCAGGCTGGCGCTCACCAGGCCGCGCATGAAGCCATAGCGCACGCCCATCAGGATGGGCGCGAAGACCACCCAGGGAAAGGCCAGACCGACCATCAGCGGGTCTTCCGGCACCAGCCAGAATCCCAGTCCCAGGGCGGCCGCCGTGACCAGCAGGGTTTCCAGCCAGGACAGGCGGCCACTGGCGCGGGGCGCCAGGGTGTAGTCCTTGTGGACGGATTGCAGGGCCATCAGCGCAACTGCAGCTCTTGCGCGGTACCGCGCAGGACCTTCTGCGCGGTGGCTGCCAGGCTCTCGCGGGACCAGCCGGAGCGGGCGCCGCTGTTGCTCCAGACCACCCGGCCGCTGGCCGGCTCGATCACCTGGAGGGTCACACCCACCGCCGGTTCGCCGTCCAGGCCGTTCTTGTACTGCCACTCGTCGACGCTGCCGGTGAGCACGTATTGCAGATTCTGCTGCCGCGCCCAGTCCAGGGCCGCGCGCTGGCGGGCCTTCTCGTCGTCGCTGGGATTGCCGCCCTGGCTGTCGTCGTAGACCTGCGGACGGATGCCGCGCTCGCCGAGCACGCTGACCAGGATCTGCGCGGCGCGGTCGCCGGCCATGGGCGCCTGGGCATAGTTGGCCAGGGGCACCAGGCCCCAGCGCGCATCCTTGGGCAGGGCCTCGCCGCTGGGACGGGTAAAGCTCGAGCAGCCGGCCAGGAGCACGGTGGCGACACTGGCGACGAGCAGACGCGTGATGTTCATGAGGTCTCTCCCTTGAAGCGGCCTAGCGACCGATTCGATTGCTGTATTGAATGCCCAGGGTGCTGCCGGCCTGACCGCCGCTGCCCTGGGGCGCGGACTGGTAGCCGGCGGTGAACGCCAGTTCGTCGTCGCCGAGCACTACCATGCCCAGGCCGACATTCAAACCGTAGTTGAATTCGCGCTCGGTCCACTGCCAGCCGACCAGGGTGTCCACTAGCCAGCTGTACTGGGGGTGGGTGCGGTTGAGCGAACCGGGAATGCCGCGGCGCCAGCTGCTGCCGACATAGAGCTGGCCATAGCGATCCTGCAACAGCTGGGTGCCGCCCAGGGCCTCCAGGTCGGCCACGGTGACCTCGCCGTTCTCGCCACTGCCGGCCAGCGGCTGCAGGTAGCGGGTGACGCTGGCGGGCAGGGTGCTGCGCGCACTGTTCTGCTGGTAGGTGATGCCGCTGCGCACCTGCCAGGTGGGACCTTCGAAGAAGATCATGTGGCTCAGCTCCAGGTTGAAGGCGAAGCCGCTGCCCAGGGCATCGCCGTCCCGACTGGAATAGCGATTGTGCGCCGCCCGCCAGCTCAGCTGGTCGCGTGGCGTGAGGTTGTGGCGACCCGCCAGGCTGACGCTGTCGCGGCGGCCCAGGGCGCGCAGATAGCCGCTCTCGTCGGGTTGCCGGTGCCAGTCCAGGGCCGCCTCGATCTCGGTGTTGCCATCGATGCGCCAAGTGCGGGCGACGCCCAGGCCCAGGCGATTGCTGTCCGACCGCTGGCTGGCGTCGACGGTGGTTTCCAGACCGCCGTCGGCCAGGTTCTTCAGCACCTTGAGCAGCATCTGGTGTTCGTTGCCCAGGGCGTCGGACTTGAGGCCGCTGCTCTCCACGCGATTCTGCTTGAGCTGGACATCGGCATAGACGTCATCGCTGAGTCGCCGGGCGGCGCGCACCTCGCTGCCCTGTTCAATCAGGCCGCCATAGTCGCGGCGCTCCCAGCCGGCCTGGACGCCATTGGGCGTGCGCTCGGCCTGTTCGGTGGCCTGGCGCAGCAGCTGCCGCTGGATGACCTCCGGTGGCTCGTCGCCGGCCGCCGTCAGGGCCGCGGCCTGGGCGTCGCCGGCATGGCCGAGGCGCTGCAGCACCTCGACGCGCTGCGCCGGATCCAGATCGCCGGCCGCCAGCAGCTTCTCCAGCTCGCCACGATTCTGCCGGCGCAGGACCTCCTGCAACTGCTCGTACTGGCGCACCTTCAGGCCACGACTCTTGGCCCAGGCCAGCCATTCACTCTTGAGGCCGTCGTCGTTGTTCTGGCTGAGGGCGTCGAGCCACTGGTCGAACCAGAGTTGCAGCATGCTCGGCGAGCCATCCTGCCAGGCGCGCGCCTGGGCCAGCGCCGCCTGGGGGCCGCGCAGGCTGGAGAGCAGCCGCAGGTAGGTGGCATAGCGCTCGGGGGTGGCCGGCACCTCGTCGTTGGCCAGGTGCGGCGTGACGGCCTTGCGCAGTCGCAGCGCCGCGTCCTGGTGACCGGCGGCGTCCAGGGCATCGGCGTAGGCGGCCTGCACCAGCCAGTCCTGGGGGTGGGCGTCCAGGTAGCGGCGATACCAGCCGAGCGCCTCTTCCGCCTGGCCCAGCAGCACCAGGCCGCTGCCGAAGGGTAGCCAGAGCACGTCGCTGTCGCGGGCCCGGCCCTTCCAGTCGCGCAGCAGCGTCGCCAGCTCGGTCTGGCGATTCTGGTCGATGAGCAGCCACAGCAGCCGCTCGCGGAAGCGGTCGTCGTCCGGGAAGCGCTGCAAGGCCTTTCGATAGCCTTCTTCGGCCTGGACGACGCGACCACGCTGGAAGTCCAGCCCCGACCGCGCCAGCCAGACGGCGGGATTGTCGGCCGAGGCCGGCTCACGCGCGGCACTGGCCAGCAGCCGCTCCAGCGCCGCCGTGTCCTTGAGTTGCTCGGCCCATTGCAGGGCGTCGGTCAGGCGCTTCTGGCTCTTGCTCTTTTCCCAGCTCTTTTCCAGCAGGGCCAGGGCCTTGCGCGGCGCGGTGCGCAGATAGATCGCCAGCAGCCGGTCCTCGTCGTTGGCGGCCAGGCCCTTGTCGCTCGCGGCCAGGCGTTCGAAGGCCAGCTGGGCCTCGCCATCGCGCTCCAGTTCCCAGGCCAGCTCCGCCCGCAGGCGCCAGTAGTCGTCGCCCTGCCGCTGCTTGGCCGGCATGCCCTCGAGCACCTTCCAGGCCTCTTCGGGCTTGAACAGCTCCCAGAGGGTGCCGGCCCAGCTCAGATACTCGGCGTTGGTCAGCGGGAATCTCTTGCCGAACGCTGCCCAGCCTGCGGCTTCGGCATCGCCCTGCTCGGTACGGGCCAGCAGTTGCTGCAGCCGCTCCCAGGCCAGGCGCTGCTTGGGCTGACGCCTGATGTAGTCGCGCAGCCAGCGCTCCTCGGCAGCGGGATCGCCCAGGGACTCGTAGGCGAAGATCAGCGCGTCCAGTTCGGTCTTGTCCAGCTGGCGCCGCCGCGACGCCTCGGCCAGCAACTCGACCACCGCATCGAAGCGAAACGCCCGGGCGGCCAGCTTCCAGGCGTGGTCGCGGCGGGCCGGATCGTCCTGGCGTGCCAGCAGGCGCAACCAGAGGTCGAGGGCTTCGTCCATATGCCCGGTCCATTCGCCCAGCTGGGCCAGTTCCGCGAGCAATTTCTCATCGTCCGGGCGCAGGGCCAGCAGCTGATGACCTTCGTCCCAGGCCCGTTCGGTGTCGCCGCGGCCCAGGGCCAGTCGGTAGGCGGCCTCCAGGGCGGCGGGATCGTCCGGTTGCCACTCGCGCCAGCGATCGATCAGCCGCTGGGCCAGATCCAGGCGCCCGCTGCCCTGGGCGGCGGCCACCCCGGCCTGCAGCCAGGCCAGACCGCTGGCATCGGCTTGCAGACGCGGCAGTTCCTGCTCCAGCAGGGCGGCGGCTTCGGCGCCCTGGCCGGCGGCGAGCCAGGCATCGAAGGCCTGGTGCCGGTAGCCCTGGCGCTGTTCGGCCGAATCGGCGAGATCGGCCAGGCGCAGATAGAGACGCGCGGCCTCCTGTTGACGGCCACCGGCCAGACTCCAGCGCGCCGCCTGTTCCAGCCACTGCTGGCGCCGCGGCGGATCACGCCGGGCCAGTTCGACGTAACGCTGCGCCGCCGTGGCCGGATCCGCCAGTTGCAGGGCGCGCTCGGCCACCCGTTGCAGCTGGGGCGTGCTCAGGGTCGCCACGTCCAGGGCGCTCAGGCGTTGCGCCAGGCGTTCGCGATCGGCGTCGGCCAGGCCTTGCGGCTGGGCCTCCGCCTGCAGGATGTCCATTTCCAGGGCGTAGAAGGGCGTCGAGGCCAGGGGCTCGGGCAGCAGTTGCAACTGACGCCGCGCCTCGTCGATGCGCCCCAGGGCGATCAACTGGTCGATCAGCTTCATGCGCAGCCCGGTATCGTCCGGCGTCGCCTTGAGCAGCACCTGCGCGTAGCTGATGGAGACCTGGTCGGCCGGCTCCTCGCCGGGCAGGAAGACCTGCTTGCCGTGAAAGGTCAGCACCAGCACCAGCGCGGTGAGGAGCGCGACCCCCAGCAGTGTCCAACCGCTCAGGAGCCGGGTTTTCTTAGCTGCAGACGATCTCACCGTCACTCACTTGTGTTAGCGGAAGTTTGAACGTCAGCAGTCCGGCCTGTCCTGACTGGCCCTTGTAGCGCTCGCGACCGACCCGTACCTCGCAGGCCGAGGCCGCGCGCAGGGTCAGCTCCAGCGGAAATTGCCCGGCGAAGGCGAAGCGGATCCGCGTCGGCGACAGGTAGTCCCATTGCTGCAGCGGGATGTTGGCCTCTTCGAGAGCGGGGGTGGGATCGCGGCTGTCACGCAGGACCAGCCGCGCCTGATCGCCGGCCAGGTGGACATAGCGTCCCTGCGGCAGGTCGCGGACCCCGGCGATGCCCTTCGAGCGCTGCAGATCCGGCCAGCCCAGGCGCGGATCCAGGCGCAGGGTGCGCAGGCCGTCGAGGGCCTTGATCGACCAGCTGCCGTCGTCTTCCCGGGCCAGACTGGCGGTAAAGAAGCCCCGCAGGCGACTCAGGTAGTCGCTCATCCACAGCGACAGCGGATGCTCGGCGGCCATGCCCTGGTAGATCTCTTCCATGACCTTGAGCGAAGCCTGCTTGGTGCCCGAGTAGAAGTGGTAGTAGAGATTCAGCCCGCGCAGTCGGCGGGGATGCTCGGTGCGCTCGAAGGTATAGAGCAGATCGCGAAAGCCGTAATAGGGACCGCGCCAGAGATTGGTGTAGACGTTCTCGTTGATGATGGGCGCATAGAACTGCAGACCGCCCGGGGTGGGGCGGATGAAGGGATACAGACCGCTCACCGAGGGCTGCGAGCGGGTGATGTGCGAGTTGCCGCCGTTCACGTTGAGCAGGCCGTTGTCGTAGGCGAGCTTGAGGGTCGCCGCATCGGGTTGGGCGTCACCGGACCAGAACACCATCTTCACCGGCTTCTGCGGGGTGGTCAGGCGTTCATTGATATAGCGCGTCGAGCCCACGATCTCCCGGGTGAAATCCACCTTGTCGTAGCCGGGAATCTGCATCATGTAGCCGTACTGGGCTTCGAAGTTCTCGCTCTGCTCGGAGACCGCCGGTTGCCAGAAGAACGGATGGCTGAAGGTGTGGGTAGCCACCTCCACCTTGGGGTCGGCGAACAGGCGGCGGGCGATGGGCTCCAGTTGCGCGGTCAGCTCCGGATAGCGGCCCTTGGGGCCGACCTCGCCTTCGATGATCGAGGCCGAGGTCAGAAAGGGGTGCGGCTGGATGAACCGCTCCAGCACCACCTGGCCGGAAAAGGGCGCGCCCGGAATCTCCGCCTTGGACGCGAAGGCGTCGCCGTCGATGTGCACGGTGGCGATGCGCCGGCCGTTCTCCGTGGTCGGATCGGGCACCGGCAGGGGCGGCAGTTGCAACGTTTTCGCGGTGAAAGTGAAGGGGTCGATGATCCAGCGACTGGCTTCGGGACCGTCTTCCATGACATAGGGGCCGAAAGCGAAGCCGCCCCAGGAGGCCACGCCCATGGGCACGAAGGTCCCGCCCGGACCGCTCAGACTGACCACCGGTGTCGGCCCGCCGGGTAGCGTCTGCACGGCGGGCAGGTCACGCGTCCGCAACTTGACCGGTGCCTCGAAGTTGCCGGCGAGGGCAGGGTCCGTCACCTTGAGGGTCAGGTTGTCGGGCAGCGGTTTGCGACTGACGCCCAGACCCAGCCGCTTGAGCAGGGCTTCGTTGTCCAGCGGCAGACCGCCGAGGATCAGCAACGGCGTCTTTTCGTCCAGACGCTGGCCGATCCAGTCGCTGAAATTCCGCGAATCGGGTGGCGGGCCACTGGTCATCCAGACCACCACCCCGGCATAGAGGGCGCCGGGCCAGGCCGCGGGCAGCGGCTTGGAGGCATCGAAATAGTCCAGGCGATAGCCCTGGTACTCCAGGGCGCTGCCCAGGAAGCGGTGCACCGCCGACTGGCGCAGGGCGCCTTCGCGACCATCGTAGAGCAGCGCCAGCCGACGTGGCTGCAGGGCCACCGAACTGATGCCCAGGGTGTTGAGATCGGGGGTGGTGATATAGGGCACGTAGCCTTCGTCGCGCAGCCGCTTGGCCAGGCGCCGGGCTTCGTCGCGCTGCTCCGGCGGCAGGTACTCGATGGCGATGACCGGGATGCCGGCACTGCGCGCCGCCTCGATCCGCGGCTTCAGCCATTCGCGATCCTGCTCGCTGACCGGGCGATAGGTCTTCTTGCCGGCATCCCAGCCGGCATAGATGGATTCGACCGCCATGGCGGCGGCGACCCCGGGCAATTCGGGTTGCACCTCGAAGCCGCGATTGAAGAACAGCTTGAGCGACGGCTGGCGGCGGTGCAGGTCGGCCAGCAGGCTCTTGAGCGCCAGGCGCTGGCTTTCCCGCTGGTCTTCGGCCACCAGCTGGAAACTGTCGAGGGTATCGAGGAACAGGCCGGTGTAACCGGCCTTGGCCAATTGGGCGGCGCGTTCGAGCAGATGGGCTCGCCAGACCGGCGACGCCAGGTTCATCACCTGGCTGCCCCAGGCCTTGTTGGCCACCGGGCTGGCACCGGCACTGAGGCCGGCCTTTTCCAGGGCCGCCGCATCGCCGGCGAATTCGCCAATGGACAGATAGGCGAAGGGTTGGGCTCCGGCCTCGTGCAGGGCGCGGACATCGGTGGCGCTGGCATGTCCGGGTTCGAGCACCACCCAATCGAACTGCGCGAGTTCGGCTACCGGCGGTTTTTCCGCGTACCAGAACGCCACGCTGGCGGGCGCCGCCAGGGCCGTCCCCAGGAGGGACAGATAGCCCAGCAGCCCTACCGTCAGCCTGCGCCACCAACCGAAGCGGGACCTTGCTCTTGTTGCCTTGCCTGACGCCACACCCAGTCCTTAAACGTGCCCAACTTCGGTATCAGGTTAGCTACATTACGCAAAAGCGTGACGAAAAACTGCCTGTGCCAGGCCGAGCGGCAGCAATTATGGGGCTAATAGGTATCGAAATAATTAATGGGCGACGGGCGAGGCCGTCTAGGCAGCGGATTTCAGATTTTCTGGCGGGAAAAATAGAGCGGGGATACGGAGGGGGGTGTAGCAGAACGTCAGAGGAATTGCCGTCATGCGCGGCGGTAACCGGCATGACGGCAAGCGAGCGCTATTACTTGAAGCTGCTGTTCAGGCTGGCGCTGGAGGACAGGATGTTGGTGGAACCCAGCAGTTGGCTGACGAAGCGGTTCCAGCGGGTGATACCGGCCGGGCCAACGAAGACCACGTCCTGCGGCTGCAGATGGAAGTTCTGCGCCAGCACATAGGCGGTGGGGTTCTTGGCCGCCAGGTGGAAGACCTGGGCAGTGGCACCCGGCGCCTTCAGATCTTCCGGGCCACGGATGACGTAGACGGCATCGGCGTTGGCGGTTTCCTGCTGGATGCCGCCGGCCTGGCTCAGGGCTTCCATCAGGTTCAGGTTGGTGATCTTGTAGCTGACCGCTGCGGGCGAGCGGACTTCACCGACCACATAGACCTTGCGGGCATCGTTGTAGGGCAGGTGGATGCTGTCACCGTCCTTCAGGTAGATGCCGTACAGCTTGGAATCCTTGCGGTTCAGGCTGTCGGTATCCAGGCGGTATTCCTTGCCGTCGCGAACCAGGGTCACGCCGGTCAGATCGGCACCGCCGGTGTTGGCCACGCCAACCTGGCCCAGGGCTTCCACCAGGGTGATGGGCTTGGTGGTCAGAGGAATGGCATCGCCCTTGTTCACGGCACCGGAGACGGTGACCTTCTGGCTGCCGAACTTCAGCACGCTGACGTCGATCTGGGGATTGTCGATGAAGGTGGCCAGACGGCGGGAGATATCGGTGCGGATCTCTTCCAGGGTCTTGCCGGCGGCGCGCACGGTGCCGACGTAGGGGTAGAACAGGGTGCCATCCGGACGTACCAGGCGACCGTTGGCTTCCAGCTGCTGCTGGGCGCCGGACGGAGCGGTCAGTTCGGGGTGATCCCAGACGGTGATGTAGAGCAGGTCGCTCGCACCGACGCGGTAAGCCTGCGGCTTGTAGTCCAGCAGGGGCTTGAGGTCGGGAGCCTTGGACAGGGCCGCGGAATCCTGACTCATCAGCAGCGAGCTGGTGATCGGGATCAGCTGGACCTTGGTGCCCTGGATGCTCGGATCGCTCTTCAGGTCGTCCTGGTCCAGGTACTGACCCGGGGAGTAGGCACAACCCTGCAGGACGATGCCGGACAGCAAGGCCAGAGCGGTAAATTTGGTTTTCATGTCATTCGTCCTTGATTGCTGATTGAGTGTGAGCAAGAGGAATAAATCGGAAGGTAGAAGCAACGAGCCGGTTATTCATGGTGTTCCTTCGCAAGACGCGGCGAGCCTCGACGGTGGACCAGGTTCCAGGTGACCCGTCTGTCCAGCGTACGAGAGAACTCGAGGTCTCAGCTTTTAGTTGTATGAGCACCTGAGTCTGCTGGTCTAGGACTGGCCTTTAGCCATCGAGTTCAGCGCCCCGGGAGCGGAAAAAGGTGACGCCGTTCGAAATCTGTCACATCTCCGCTAACGAGGTCCTATGACTTGGCAGTCATGTTTGTTCAGGTGTTTTTGCAGCAGGGCCGTCTGCGGCTTCTCCGTGCCGTTCTTGGGTTCGATGGCCAGAGGATAGTCGCCCCAGCCCGGACCGGCCGCCCAATAGGCGCTGGGTACGCACTGCTCGCCCAGATAGCTCAGCAGATTGTCCATGGCTTCCAGCCACTGTGGGTGTGCAGGTATCCCATATTCGCCAACGAAGCCGCGCAAATTGTGCTGTTTCAGCCATTCGATGAAGGGGCGGGTTCTTTCCACGCCGATCATGGGATGGACGCCCTTCATGCCCGAGGCGTAATTGCCGCTGGAATCGTCGTCGAAGTAGATATGGGCCTCATAGATGAGGTTGTCCGCCGGATCCTTGATCAGCAGGTCGCCATTCACCTGGGGCCAGCGCTGGGCACTGGACCAGCTGTCGCCGGCGATGAAGATCGGCGTCTTCATGTCGACGCTGCGGATGCTGTCCACGGCCGTCTGGGCCGCGCGGGGCCAGAGACCCTGGGTGTCATGGGGCTCGTTCATGACATCGTAGCCGTACAGCGCCGGATGCTTCTGGAAGGTCAGGGCCAGGCGTTTCCAGGCATCGGCGTAGCTGGCGTAGGGCACTTGGGAAGAGCCGATCAGCTGACCGCGATAGCGCGCGTAGTTGTGCATGTCCAGGATCACGCGGATCCCGTACTTGTCGGCGAAATCCAGGGTGCGCTGCAGCAGCGCGACCTGGGCCTGGTCCAGTTCACCGCCCAGCTGGGGTTGCACCCGCTCCCAGAGGAAGGGAAAGCGGATGAAGCGGATGCCCTTGGCCGCGTAGCGGCGGAAGTAATCTTCGGTGGGGTAGAAGTAGTTGGTGCCTTCCACGCCTGGCAGGACCTGGCCGGCAAAGCCGGCGGCCGACATGTTGATGCCGATGAGGTCCACCTTGGCCGTCGCCGACTCGGGCTGAGCCTGGCCATAAAGCGCCGCGGACAACAAGACGGTGGCCAGCAGGCCACCACCGATACGACGTTTCACTCGTGACACGGACAGCACCTCTCGTGTATTGCGGAAATTCGTCTGGGCAGGGCTCCCTCAGGAGCTCTGCTGATAGACCGGCGCGGGTTGCAGCGGCGGTGTGCGCCGGGCGAAGTATTCCAGCGCCAGATAGTCCACGGTCACCCGGATGGTCCAGGCGATGGCGGCGCCCATGATGGAGAAATGCTGGATGCAGACCACCAGCAGACCCAGGTAGGGCAGCAGTTCGGCGAGATGGATCATCGCGGTGGTCCGCGAATGACCGCGGGCCTGGATCTTGGCGAAGGGAATCTGTGCCAGGGCGTTGAAGATGAAGCCCACCACCAAGATGCGCAGGATCTGCGCGGCATCGCCGCCGTACTCAGGGCCCATCCATACGGTCATGATCCAGGGCGCCAGCGCCAGGATCGGCAGCACCATCGCCAGGCTGATCAGCAACAGGCCCCAGAAGGCCTTGTTGGCCTGGCGCGTAGCGTCCTCACTGCTCTTGCTCAGCAGCGGGAACACCACTCGGGCCACGGCATTGGGGATGATCAGCATCCGCGAGACCGCCTCGGCCGGGGCGGTGTAGAAGGACACGCGGCTGGCACCGACCATGTGCGACAGCACGAAGCGGTCGAAATAGACCATCAGCGGACTGATGATGTTGCTCACCGTCATCCAGCTGCCGAATTTCAACAGCTCCTTGAACACCTCGGCCTTGAAGGTCCGGATGCCTTCCGGGAAATCCTTGTGCAACGGCCAGTAGGCCAGCGCCATGGAGACCACCCGGGCCAGCACCAGGCCAATCACGGTTGCGGAAAAGCTCGGTTCGATCAGTACCGCGATCAGCGGCGCGATCGCCAGCAGACTGTTGGAGAAGGTCCGCAGGATGTTGAATTCGCCGAAGCGCTCGTTGCCTTCCAGGTAGGCGAACCAGACCGTCGCCAGCAGGAAGGGCGGGACGCACAGGCTCAGCCAGCGAAAGCCGGCCACGGCATTGTCGAAATGCTCGGGCGAGACGTGCAGCAGACTCACCACCTTGCCCGCGCCGAACCATAGCAGCAGTGTCGCCAGCAGACTCAGGCCGATGACGGCGCCGGTGGCCGTACCCATGACCAGCCGATTGCGCTCCTTGTCGCCGTGGTGCATGGCGACGGCGCGGATCACCGCGCGCGACAGGCCGGCATCGAACAGGGTGGCATAGCCGACAATGGCGAAGGCCAGGGTGAACAGGCCGAATTGCTCGACACCGAGCAGGCGCGACAGCACACCCATGGTGGGCAGCGCGATGGCACTGGGAATGACGACACCCAGGATGTTCCAGGTGCTGTTTTTGATCATCGACATCGTGGGGGTGAAAACTCCTTGGGGCCGCCCGGCGGACACCGGGCGGCACGAGGGATCAGACCGGGCGAGCCAGCTGGCTGCTCGGGCGCGGGTAGGGACTGCTGACGTAGGTCTCCGGGGCGGACGCGGAGCTGTAGTGGTGCAGCGCGCGCAGGGCCTGGATCACCATCAGGTAGCAGATGGTGGCCTGGAGGTACTCGAAGAAGCCGGCCAGCGGCCAGATCACCAGCTGGGCCAGGGTGGCGGTCACCACGAAGCCGGTATCGGGGTGCAGCATCTTGGCCCAGCGATAGTAGAGGAACAGCGACACCGGGATGATGATGAAGGCCAGGAAGCCGAAGCGGAACAGGGTGCCGAACACCCCGACATCGGAGAGGAAGAAGTACTCGCCGAAATAGGGGATGAAGCCGTTGTTCCACATCAGCGACAGCGAGCCACTCGGCAACCAGTGGTTCTGGCTGAGGTGGGAGAAGATGTAGCCGATGGTCTGCTCACGCACGCCATCGGTGGGACCGTCCTCCACCGACTGGGCATAGAAGTCCAGATTCAGCCCCAGCACCTTCATCAGGTCCGGGAAGATGAAGAAGGGCGACAGCAACAGCGTAGAGACGCAGATCCAGACGATGGACTTGCTCTTCAGGCAGAACACGGTGAAAACCAGCGCCAGCACGATCAGCTGCCGGGTCTGGGTACCAAACACCAGGGTCAGCAGGAAGACCATGGCCAGCACGATGTGGACGGTCTTGCTGCGCGTCGAGCCATCGATCGGCGAGATGCCCTTGTTCCAGGTCTGGATGCAGTAGAAGTAGGCCAGGCACAGCGCCGGCGCACCGATGGAGGAACGGTCCGGGCGGTCGAAGGAGGACTGTTTGTCACGCAGGTCCGGCAGCACGCCGAACTTGAACATCCAGGCCATGACGGCGGCCAGCAGCGCGGTGATCAGCAGGGCCTTCTCGAATTGCGAGGCGGTCATGTTGCGACCGAGGAACATCAGGGTGGCGAAGCCGAAGCAGAACAGGATCCGCCGCTCCTCGATCAGGCCATAGATCAGCGGCTGACCGTAGAACAGGAAGGAAAAGACCGCCGGCAACCCGATGAAGACCACCGACGAATAGACGGCGTAGGTCATCAGGATCTTGAATTCGCGCTGCTGGGTGCCAATGCTGGTCAGCAGGTAGAAGAAGGTGAAGGCCATGCAGATGGCCAGATACAGCTCGTTCAGATAGAGGATGCCGACCGGGTTGTGCGGGCTTTCGCCGAACACGTCCAGGTGCAGGATCAGCAACGGGATCAGGAGAACGAAGGAAACGGTACTTTTACGGAGAATGCTCATAGACCTACCCATCCAGACGGGACCACCGGACGGCTTGTCCGGTGGTCATCTTCCTTGCGGCTGAGAACGCTGCGAGGCAGCCACTCAGGTGCGTCGACTGCTGCGTTCCTTGAGATAGATGGGCAGGATGCTCAACGCATCGTGCACGTAACGCTTGGCCAGCCGTTTGGGCTCCGAGCACAGCCGGTGCAGCCATTCCAGCCTGGCTTTCTGCATCCAGCGCGGTGCGCGCTTGACGGTGCCCACGGCGAACAGGATGGACGCGCCGATGCACAGGCCGACACCGGTACGCTTGCTGCTGTCGATCTGCCGCGCGAGCTTTTCCTGACGCGGCGCCCCTACGGCATAGAGGATGAATTCCGACGGATTCTGCATCACGAAGTCGACGCATTTCTGCGTCTCCAGCGGATCGTTGATGAAGCCCATCGGCGGGTTGTAGTGCGCCAGCTGGATGTGTGGATACATCCGGCGCAACTTGCCGACGTCATCCTCGCTGGAACCGATCAGCACTACCGACAGGCGCTCGTCGTTGGCCTTGCGCAGGATGCTCAGGGTCAGATCGCTGCCGGTGATGACCTCGGGCACGGCGACGCCCAGCGACTTGAGGATGGGCATCAGGATCCGGCTGTCGCAGATGCGCTTGCCGGCGCGCTGATAGGACTCGCGCATGTCGGCATTGCTCTGCAGCTGCACGACATGGTCGATGTTCGGCGTGACGATGTAGCTGTAGGGCCGATGGATGTCCTGGCTGATCGAGTTCAGCAACTCGTCCTTGGTACCGGTGAAGAAGTCGATACCAAAGGCTTGGGTGCGTAGGTTAGACATGCATCGTCGCTCCCTTGAAGGCGCCCTTGACGCCGGACCAGGCCAGTTTCGGATTCTTGAATTCCTTGAGCACGGTGATGCCGGACAGCAACACGGCGGAGACCAGTGCGTAGGGGGTACCGTGGAACTTGCGATTGAAACGGGTGGCCGCGCGGTTGCGGAAGTAGTGATAGAAGGCGCTACGTCCACCCGAGCTCATGGAGCCGTAATGATAGAGCTGGCTCTCGGGCGAAACCTTAAGGGCGACGCCCTTGCGCTTGGCCTGGTGCTGCCAGTCCACCTCTTCGGAGTACATGAAGTAGGCTTCGTCCATGAATCCGATCTCGGTCAGCAGGCTGGCGCAGAAAGCCATGCTGCACCCCATGATGTAGTCGGGTTCACGGTCCAGCTTGGAGATCTCGCTGACCTCGATGTCCTTGCCCAGCAGCTTGGACTTGCCCAGCAGCGGATAGAGGATGCCGCCGCCGTAGCACTCCAGGCGACCGGTCTGGGAGCTCAGGATCACTGAGCCGACGATGGTCTTGGGCGCGCGCTGCAGTTCGGCCAGCAGTGGCGCGAAGGCATCGTCCTTGACGTAGGCGTCGTTGTTGACGACCCAGAAATGCTTGACCGCCAGATTGTCCAGCGCCCAGCGCATGCCGTAGTTGTTGCCACCGGCATAGCCGTCGTTGCGCGGACTGGCGAGCACGGTGACCTGGCTCAGGCCGTTTTCGGCCTGCCAGCGTTGCAGGACGTCGATGGAGCCGTCCTGGGAATCATTGTCCACCACCACCGTGTGATCGATGGACGGGCAGTGCTTGAGGATGCTCTCCACACAACTGATGGTTTCGTTGGGGGCCTTGTAGTTGAGCACCATGACTACGTTCATTGGCGTGTTCCTATTCTTCAGAATCATCAATCCGGTACAGCGTCGAGATCCAAGGCTGCCAAGCGTGGCCGGGTTCAGGAGCGAACCCTTCGAAATCGCTGTGTGAGGTAGTTTCTTGTTCGATGCGCCTGTACGAATACTGCCGCGATCCCTGAAGGGATTGGCTGGACGGCGCTCAGGCCGTCCAGCCGGGGTCGTGCATCAGCTCTTGGCGTCCTGCTCGTAGGAGTAGTGGTAGTTGCCATAGGAGCCGTAGTTACTGGCCTTGCGCTCGACGGCGTTGAAGATCACGCCCTTGAGCGGAATGCCGTTGAGGTCGAAGCGGCGCTTGGTCGCCTCAAGCTCCTTGACACTGTTCACGCCGAAACGTGCGACGATCAGGCTGGTACCGGCGTGGCTGCCGATGATGCCGGCCTCGGTCACCGCCAGGATCGGCGGGGTATCGATGATCACGATGTCGTACAGCTCGCTGAATTTCTTCAGCACAGTGGTGAAGCGAAGGCTCATCAGCAGTTCCGACGGATTCGGCGGGAACTGACCGCAGGAGACGAAATCCAGGCTGCCGACTTCGGTCTTCTTGATGGCGTCGTTCAGGGCGATGCGGCCACTCAGCAGATCGGACAGGCCGTCCTGCTGCTTGGTGTTCATCAGCTTGTGCAGATAGCCCTTGCGCATGTCGCCGTCGATCAGCAGGACGCGCTGGCCGGACTCGGCGATCACCGCGGCCAGGTTCGAGGACACGAAGGACTTGCCGACGCCCGGGCTGGGACCGGAGATCATCAGGATGTTGTTCTTGGCCTCGATCATGGCGAAGTGCAGGCTGGTACGCAGGCTGCGCAGCGCCTCGGTGCTCAGATCGGTCGGATGGGTGATGGCGGTCAGCGAGGATTCGCCCGGCTGCTTGGTGCCCAGTACCTTGGTGGTGTCCGCCTGGTTCTTGCTGTAGGGGATCGAGGCGTAGACCGGCAGACCGATCTGCTCGATGGCTTCCGGAGTCTCGACACCGCGACGCAGGGTATGACGGGTGTAGACGATGGCCAGGCCGACGATGCCGCCGAGGATGATGGCGACGGCGATGATCAGCGGCTTGTTGGGCGCGGACGGATCGTCGACGTTGGCGTTGGCGTTGTCGATGATGCGGACGCTGCCCACGGTACCGGCGCGAATGACTTCCAGTTCCTGAGCCTTGTTCAGCATCAGCGCATAGGTCTGGCCGGTCACCTCGATGTCGCGGTTCAGACGCAGCAGTTCCTGCTGGGTTTCCGGCAGCACTTCGACGCGCTTCTGCAGCTTGGCGCGCTCGGCCTGGAGTTGGCCCAGCTGGCTCATCAGCGCCTGGTAGGCCGGGTGCTGGCGAGTGAACTTGCGGTCCATCTCGGTGCGCTTCAGGTTCAGCTCGGAGATCTGGTTGTCCAGGGCAACGGTCTGTTCCAGGACACCCTTGGTCTCGCTGTCGATATCGACCGACTTCTTGTTGGTCTGGTAGTAGTTCAGCGCGGACTGGGCCTTTTCCAGGTCGGATTTCACGACCGGGATCTGGGCACGCAGGAATTCCAGACTCTGGGTAGACTCGGCGGCGTTGCGATCGATGTTCTGCTGAACGTAGATGTCCGCGACTTCCTGGACGATGGCCTGGGCCTTCAGCGGATCCGCGTCCTGCAGACCGACACCGATGATGCCCGACATCTTGCCGCGCTCACCGGCGACGATGCGACCCTGGTATTCCTGGATGGTCTTGGAAAAACGCTTCTTCATGATGGTGAATTCGGTGCCAGGGCGAGCCTGCAGCGTAGTCACCTTGATCTGGTACCCGGCATTGCTCACCGGCTGGCCGAGGCCACCGTGCAGTACCACTTCGTCGTCGGCATTGAAGACGGTGAAGTTCTGGTTGTCCTCGACCTTCAGCTTCATCGGCTTGTCGAGGTTGCTGTCCGGTACTTCCAGCTGGTCGATGACCAGCTTCTCGCCGCCCCAGGCAAAGCTGTTCAGGCCGAGCAGGGGAGAGGCGACGTCGGTTTCATTCTGCGGATCGAAACGACGTGCGACGAAGTTGCCGATCAGCGGGAAGTAGCGCGGCTTGACCTCGATATCCAGCTTGAGGTTCTCGATCGCCTTGCCGATCACGGAGCGCGACTTGAGCAGCTCGATCTCGGTCACCGCCTCGGGCATGGGCGGCGGCATGCCGGTGGACTGATCGGTCAGTCGGGTAACGCCCTTCTTCTCCATTTCGATCTGGATCATGGCGTTGGACGAATACATCGGCGTGGCCAGGATGGCATAGCCGATACCGAGCGCAGCGAAAATGCCGATTACCGACAGGAGTTGCCATTTGTAATCGATCAACATACCGAAGAGTGCGGAGAAGTTGATATCCGACTCATTCTTAACTTCGGGAGTAAAGCGAGGCATCGTGGTCATGAAATTCCTTCTTCCCTATTTGATGTATGGAAGCCAACTGTCTACACAGCGCGTCAAAAGTATTTGGACATTTTGAAACATCTCTTTAGAAAGGCGATAAGGGTCTGGTACTTCTTGATTGCTCAACCATTTCCCGATCAGAAAAACCTTACCCCTGACTTCAGGAGCAATACTTTCGACGGAGCGTGAGTGGAACTCTTCCATGGTCAAAATCAAATCCGCCTTGCGCAGCATCTCTGCATCCGCCTGGCGAGCTTTGTGGGTCGTGAAATCGATGCCGTTCTCCCGTAGCAGTACCTCCTGAGCGGTCTTCTCGATGCCGTGGCCGACCAGCGCCCTGATGCCGGCCGAGCCGACCTGGACGTCACGGCCTTCCAGGGCCTTGGCCAGTAGTGCTTCTGCGACCGGGCTACGGCAGATGTTCCCTTCGCATACAACCAATATCGACTTGATCATTCTTCAAAACCTTCCTGTTGTCCGGACAACAGGTATCGACGGCAGATAGCCCAGCAATCCCCTTGGGAGTTGCTCGCTGCCGATGTAATTAGAGTCAGGAGTCCAGGCTCCAGATCGTCGTGCTGAGCAGTGGGGCCAGCGGCCCCGGCCAGACTCAGTATGCGTTCTTATTGATGAAGCCTTTGAACAGCGTGAGGAAGATGATCTTGACGTCCCACCAGAAGGACCAGTGGTGGATATAGTCCAGATCGAACTCGACGCGTTTCTGCATCTTGTCCAGGGTGTCGGTCTCGCCGCGCCAGCCGTTGACCTGAGCCCAGCCGGTAATGCCGGGCTTCATCTTGTGGCGGAGCATGTAGCCCTGCACCAGCTTGCGGTACTGCTCGTTGTGAGCGACAGCATGGGGGCGGGGACCGACGATGGACATTTCGCCGCGGAGTACATTAATGAATTGAGGCAATTCATCGAGAGACGTACGTCGTAAAAATGCACCAAACGGGGTGATCCGGGAGTCATTCTTGGTCGCCTGGGTGACCTTGGCGCCGTTTTCCATGACCTTCATGCTGCGGAATTTCCACACTTCGATCGGCTTGCCGTCCATGCCGTAGCGCTTCTGCTTGAAGAAGATCGGACCGGGCGAGGTGATCTTGATGCCGATGGCGATGGCCAGCATGGGCAGGGAGATCATGGCGAGGATGATCGAAGCCAGCACGATGTCCTCGATACGTTTGACGATATGGCTGGCGCCATCCATCGGGGTATCGAAGATGCTGATGCTGGGCAGGCCGTCCAGGCTTTCGCTGCGGGCGTGCAGCAGGTGGAACATGAAGATGTCCGGGATGATGTACACCGAAGCCGTGGTATCGCTCAGCTCCTGGACCAGCCAGTTGATCTTGCTCTGATCGGCCATGCCCAGGGTGATGTAGACCTTGTCGACCAGGCCGGAGCGGACGTCCTGCATGAGCTGGTCGAGGCCGCCATTCAGCGCCGGGCTGGGCACGCCTTCCTCACCGGTATCCTGGTTGTCGCTATAGAAGCCGGCAATGCGCAGGCCCATCCAGGGCGCCGTGCTGATGGTGTGCGCCAGGCGCTGGGCAACCATGCCGTTGCCGGCGATGGCGACATTGCGGGTATTGATGCCAGCCTTGCGCAGGGAATGCATGATCGAGCGCAGCAGCACGCGATAGCCGCACAGGGTGCCCAGCGTCAGACCCAGCCAGCCCTGCATCACGCCAGGCGTCAGATAGGACTGATCGAAGAAGAAGTAGTCCACCATGAACACGGTTGCGAAGGTCAGCACCCAGTAGGTGGCGATCTTGAGCAGTTCATCGGTGATGCGCTCGCCGCGCCAGGAACCATAGACGTGGTTCAGCTCGGTGAGGAAGTGGAAGATCAGCAAGGACAGGAAGATGACGACCCAATGCTCGGGACGCATGCCGGTGTCCGACGCCCAGGTGCCTGCCACGTAGGCGCTCAGCGTGATCACGGCGAGATCGAGCAGGCGGTGTGCGAGCGAGATTGCCGAGGAATTCGTATGCAAAATGCCGCGTTCTTTCAAATTCATGGTTCCATCCTTGTGCGTATACCGTGCACGAACTTTCAACTGGGCGAGGCAGCTACCAGCGTATGAAATGTTCACTATGGCGCTCTAGGACCGATGACTGACCACCGATCGCTAAATGCCATGATGGCTGTAGCGACGTTAGGACTCGGCACTGATTAAGAGGTTCACACGGTAGAAAGGCCGGACGACGCTGTCGAGTTGCCCCAAATCAGGGCAAATAGCACGCCAGTCGGTCTGCGACGGGGGAAGGGAAGTGAAGAAGGGCGGAGTGCGTCACAACGCGGGCGGACGGCTGGCACACTTCTCTCGCATCAGGGTGCGATGAGTGGCTTGCCCGGGCAGCAGGAGGGGGTAAAACGTTCCGTCGGACTTTAATGCGGGATGCGGAAGTTGTGAGCTGGTTCGCCAAACAATGAGACAGCCAGACCGGTCAGGTCGGGTGTAGGCCAGTCCCTGGCCTGAAACACGCCTCAATGGCGATGGTGGGACTGAAAACTCAGGGGGGAATTGACGGGGAGGCTGGAGATCTTGGAATGCCAGGCTGAGTTTCTCGTGTTGTCGTGCGAGAACAGCAGGAACGACCAGCTGACAAGGAGGGAGGCCACCGCAAGCCAGGGCAGCTGGGCTTGGGCGAAGACGAGGCAACCGGCAACGCCGGTCCAAACGGGCAGGTAGTAGCGCATTTTTGTTATTCCTGCTTTTTTTGCGAGATTGCAACCTAACTATTGTGCAGACTTTGTGAGAAGTCCATCACCAAAAGGTATTTTTTACACTCCTCCGCTCAGATTCCGACAAACGTGCAGGGTAGAGCGGCTGTAGGCCTATACCAAGCGGCGTTTTTCCGCGGTCAGCAGCAGGTTTCGCGGTGTCAGACTGGCGGGACAGAAGGTCCCCAACCTCACACTGTAACCTTGCTCCTGTAGGAACAGCACCTGGTCCAGCACCAGCCAGAGCTCCAGAGGACGCCGAAACAGACCGGGCAGCAGTTCGAGATTACGAACTTCTGCCAGCCGCTGGAAGCCCCGTTGTTCCCAGAGGGGCCAGTCGATCCCGGTGGGCAGCCGCAATCCCTTGCGCCGCGCCAGTTCCGCACCGAAGGCCGAGAAGGGCTGGCGCAGCCAGTGGCTGGGCAGCGGCGGCGTATTCAGATAGGTATCGCAGCCCCTGATCTCGCGCTGCAGGAGATCGAATCCCAGCCGGCGGGCCATGGACAGGTCTCTGTCCCGCCGCACCCGCTGCCCGCCGGTGACGGTTTCACAGAGGGCCAGGCGCAGGGCTTCCCGGTCCAGCCGCAGCGCCGAGGCCTTGGCCGGCACCGACAGCGGACCATATGCCGCGGCGGCGATGCGGTCATAGCAGCAGGGCGCCAGGGCCAGTTGCTGGCAGCCCCGTTCCGCGGCCACCCTGAGCAGCTGGACGTGCAGGTCGCCGCAGGCGTGCAGGGCGACGGGGGTGTCGCGACTGCCGAGCGGTGCTCCTGCCAGCGGCTGGAGAACATCGGCCTGATAATGGTGCACCGGGGTTCGAGCCCGGTGGCTGAGCCTTTCGCCCTCCTCGACGAGAGCCGCATCGACCTCCAGGCAGACGGCCGGCGCACCCTGATGGGTCAGGTGCCTGGCGAGGTGGCCCTTGCCCGCACACCAGTCGACCCAGCGCTGTACGGGTTGCTGAAAGTCCAGCGTGCGGGCGAAGGCTTCTATCTGCAGCCATTTGCGTCCGGGCACGTCGACTTCCTGCCTGCCAGGCCGATCGCGACCGGGCTGCGCCTGGCGCTCCTCGACCTGACCCAGCGCCAGCGAGGTGGCGGCCAGCGAGCGGAAGGGTTCAGGTGCTTCCAGCAGCTGGGGAGTATTATGGGCCGCCTCGGCCGCTTCCAGACTGCGGGCCCGCAGCCAGCGGGCCAGATCCGGATGGCTCGATTCCCAGGCCAGTTCGCGTTCGACGAAGGGTCTGGGCCGCCACAGGTGCTGATGCCGGGTCAGAAAGAGATCCAGGGCGGTGAAGCGGTCTAGCAAGTCGGCGGCAAGCATGATGGCATTAGGCAATGACGGGATTGGCAGGAAGGCAGGGCCTGGCCACTATTGTCACTTCGCCCAGGCAGACTTGGGTATCGAAATTTCCGGCGCCCGGCTGCGCCAGCTGAGCCTTGCTCGACGACATTCGGACCCTGGCTTCCGGTAGCTGAAGCGCGCGAGGCCGAGCGGTGACCGTGAGTCAGCTTGATGAATCGATTTATCTCAAAGCCGGACATCTGGTCGTGTCACCACTACTTGTCGCGCTAACATTGTCTGTTCGGTATATCCCAGAAGGAAAATCCTATGAAGCCAACCTCCCCGCACAAGCTGCGTCTAGCGTTCAGATCCCTGCTGAAATCGGACAGTTGCTACCACACGGCGTCCGTCTTCGATCCCATGTCGGCGCGCATCGCCAATGATCTTGGTTTCGAAATGGGCATCCTCGGCGGGTCGGTGGCTTCCCTGCAGGTGCTGGCCGCGCCGGACTTCGCCCTGATCACCCTGAGCGAGTTCGTCGAGCAGGCCACGCGCATCGGTCGGGTCGCCCGGCTGCCCATCATCGCCGACGCCGATCATGGCTACGGCAATGCGCTGAACGTGATGCGCACCATCACCGAGCTCGAACGCGCCGGGGTGGCTGCCCTGACCATCGAGGACACCGTGCTGCCGGCCGGCTATGGCCGCAAGTCCACCGACCTGGTGAGCGTCGAAGAAGGCATCGGCAAGATCAAGGGCGCGCTGGAAGCCCGTATCGACGAAGCCCTGAGCATCTTTGCCCGGACCAATGCCACCGAATTGAGCACCGCGGAAGTCATCTCCCGCACCAAGGCCTACGAGGCCGCAGGCGCGGACGGTATCTGCATGGTCGGCATTCGCGATTTCGCGCACCTGGAAGAGATCACCCAGCACCTGAGCGTGCCGGTGATGCTGGTGACCTACGGCAATCCCCAGTTGCGTGACAACGCCCGCCTGGCCAAGGCCGGGGTGCGGGTCGTGGTGAACGGCCATGCCGCCTACTTCGCGGCGATCAAGGCGACCTATGATTGCCTCAGGGAGCAGCGCGACATCACCGCGTCGGACCTGTCCGCGTCGGAACTCTCCACCAAGTACTCGACACTGCAGGAGTATCGAGTCTGGGCGCGGGAATTCATGGACGTGAAGGAGTAACCATCAGGCCGTGCTCAGCGAACTCGGCTGCAGGCCCTTGCTGGGAAAGGGCGTCACGATGTCCAGATCCAGATCGGCGGGCAGGTGCAGGGCGGCGACCCGGGCTTCGACGAAGGCGCGCATTTCCTGACGGAAGCGCTTGGTGGCGAAGCGCTCGGCATTCTGTCGGCACGCCTGCTGGCTGATCGGTGTTTCCAGGGCCTCGAACTGGCGCACGGCGGCGCATAGCGAGGCAGCGGTCTGCTCCGGATAGAAGACGCCGGTCGGCTGTTGCGTATCCAGGCCGCGCACGGTTTCCAGGACGCCACCCCGGCCATAGGCGATGACGGGGGTACCGCAGGCCTGGGCTTCGATGGGGGTGATGCCGAAATCTTCCTCGGCGGCAAAGACGAAGGCCCGCGCCCGGCGCATGTGATCCAGCAGGCAGTCGAAGTCCTGGTAGCCCAGCATGGTGACGTTGGGGCCGGCGACATCCTTGGCCTTCTCGAATTCGGGGCCGGCGCCGATCACCACCAGCTTCTTGTCGGGCATCGAGCTGAAGGCTTCGACGATCATCGGCATGCGCTTGTAGGGCACCATGCGCGAGGCCGTGAGATAGAAGTCCTCCTTGCCGCCGCTCGGGGTGAAGCGACTGATGTCGACCGGCGGATAGATGACCTTGGCTTCGCGGCGATAGGCCTTGCTGATGCGCCGGGCGATAAAGTGGGAATTGGCGACGAAGGCGTCTACGCCAGCGGCGGTGCGCTGATCCCAGATGCGGACGTAGTGCAGGATGACGCGCGCCAGCTTGCCCTTGAGGCCGCGGTCGAGACCGGCTTCCTTGAGGTACTGGTGCTGCAGGTCCCAGGCGTAGCGGATGGGCGAGTGGACGTAGCTGATGTGCAGCTGGTCCGGACCGGTCAGGACGCCCTTGGCCACCGCATGGCTGCTGGAGATGATCAGGTCGTAGCCGGACAGGTCGAGTTGCTCGATGGCGTGCGGCATCAGCGGCAGGTAGGTCTGATAGCGCTTCTTGGCCTGGGGCAGGCGCTGGATGAAGGTGGTGGTCGCCTGCTTGCCCTGCAATTGCGCCCGATCCTCGTCCGAGAGGAAGTCGATCACGCTGAACAGGTCCGCCTCCGGCCAGATGTGGAGCAGTTCGGCAAGCACGCGTTCGGCGCCAGCAAAGGTTACCAACCAATCGTGAACGATGGCGATTTTCATGTCGTCTTCCTTAAGCGTGAAATGAAATCAAGTGCTGGTGCTGATTCATGGAGTGCGGGTCTTTCTGGTCACTGCATATCCCCAGGGCAGCCGGGTGATCTCGATGCTGTCCGAAGGGCTGTCGAGCTCGTGCAACTTGATGGTTGGGCTTTGTGCAAAGACGGTGTCTGTTGCAGGCGTTTCGCAAGCAGCGGCGTTATCCGGACATTCCGCGGTCGCTGCCGCGGTGTCGTCCGAGCCGCCTTGCAGTAGGTGGCATTCAGCGACCTGAAGGACGCGCCCGGACGTTCTCGTGTCGTTGTCGAGCGTCAGGGGTACCGAGGAGCGGCTCTGGCCTGCCATGGCGTTGCTTGTCTCTTCCATGAGTTCTTGATCGCTGAATTATTGTTCTGTGGTCGTTTCAGGCGGCCCTGGCCGTGGTCTTCGAGGAGCTCGCCAGGGCGCTGTCCAGCAGGTCGGAGACCTTGCTGGCCGAGGTCTGCCAGTTGAAGCGCTGGATGTTGGCCAGGCCCTTGGCGCGGAGCGCCTCCCTGAGCGGTGCGTCCTGCAGGATGGTGCGCATCGCCTGGGTGATGCTGG
Source organism: Pseudomonas aestiva (assembly GCF_039908605.1). Lineage (NCBI taxonomy): Bacteria > Pseudomonadati > Pseudomonadota > Gammaproteobacteria > Pseudomonadales > Pseudomonadaceae > Pseudomonas > Pseudomonas aestiva. The sequence goes on from NZ_CP150916.1 coordinate 276,578, forward strand.
CCGTCTCGTAGGGGTCGAAATAGAGGACGCTGTCCTGCAGCACTTCCGGCATGGAGGCGGTATTGGCCGAGATCACCGGGCAGCCGCAGGCCTGGGCTTCGAGGGGCGGGATGCCGAACCCCTCGTAGAGCGACGGAAAGACGAAGGCGGTGGCCTGGCGATACTGGCGCGCCAGTTCGGCATCGTCGATGCGGCCGAGCAGCTTGACCCGCGGATCCCTGGCGGCCAGGGTCGCCAGATCGCTCTGGCCGAACACGGCGTGGCTGTCGCCGACGATGCGCAATTCGACCTTGAGGTCCCGCGGCAGGGCGGCGAAGGCTTCCAGCATCCGCGAGAAGTTCTTGTGGTAGCTGGGCGAGGACACCGCCAGCAGATAGGGGGTGTCGGCGCTGTCGATTCGCGGCGCCAGGGTGAAGGCGTCGGCGACGGCATTGGGTACGACCGTGATCGAGTCGCTCGGGTAGCGATAGAAGCGCGAGATCTCGTCCCGGGAGAATTCACTCACGGTGATCAGGGCATTCGAGCGCTTGAGCAGCATGGGGATCAGGCAGCGGTACGAGGTACGGAATTTCCACGAGTAACTCTCGGGAAAGCGCACGTAGTTGATGTCGTGGTGGGTGGCGATCTGGTTGGTGTAGAGCAGCGGCGCCGTGCTGCACAGCGACAGCAGCAGGGGGCTGCCCTGGCTCTTCAGCCAGTTCGGCAGGTCCCATTGCTCCCAGCGCTGGCCCTGGCGGGTGCCGATGATCTCGATGTTCAGCCGCTTGGCCACGTCGGGCCTGACGACGCCGGGCGGCGCGACGAAGCGCAGGTCGGATCGCAGCTTCGCCAGCTCCAGCGAGATGCATTCCGCGAAGCGCTGGACGCCGCGAAGATCCTGGGTGATGAAGCGGGAATTGACGATGATCATGATTCTGCCCGTTGCCGTGACCTGGGGTGGATCAGTTGGAAAGCTGTGTGTGAGGTACGTGAAGCTGCTTGGCGGAGCCGTGTTGCGCCTTGCCCAGGACGTCCTCGAAGAGCGCCAGGTACTGGTCGAGCATGGTGTCCATGCTCAGCAGGTCGGCCACCGCGGTGCGACTCAGCAGACTCAGTCGCTTGCGCAGCTCGGCATCGTCATGCAGGCACTGCAGGGCGCGGCCCAGGGAGTCGCGGTCGTCAGGGTTGCAGAGCAGGCCGTTGACGCCATCGCGGACGATCTCCGGCAGGCCGCCCATGCGGCTGGCGATGACCGGCTTCTGGAAGGCGCAGGCCTCGACGGCGACCATGCCGAAGGGCTCGGCCCACAGCGACGGCGCGACGAAGACGTCGATGTTCTGGTAGAAGGCCTCGGGCTTCTGGTAGCCGACGAAGCTGACCTTTTGCGGATCGGCCATGGCCTTGAGCTGGGTTTCGTAATCCAGCTGGCCCTTGCCGGCGATGGTCAGGGTCGCGTTGAGCGACAGCCGTTGGAACTGCTCGATCAGCCAGCCCACGCCCTTGTTCTCCGACAGGGTGCCCATGTAGCCGAAGCGGACGACGCCGTCCGGCCTGGGGGTCGCGGTCTCGGCATTGCTGCCGGCGATCAGGCTGGCGTTATGGATGACCTGGCGCGGAACGCCGCCGAAATAGCCCTTGTTGACGATGGTATCCAGCAGGTAGCGACTGACGCCGACGACGGCATCCACCTTGGCGGACTGCTCGGCGTGGGGCCGGCGCAGGGCCGCGCAGCTGCCACAGAGTTTCTGGCAGCTCTGGCCCTTCTTGAACAGGGTGTTCTTCGGGCACAGCAGGTACATGTCGTGCAGCACCTGCACGATGGGGACGCCGCTGGCGCGGATCTCGTCCCAGGCCGCGACCGACCAGCCGGATAGGTTGTGGCACACCACCAGGTCCGGCTTTTCCTGTTGCAGCACCTGGCGCAGGGGCGCCCGCATCGCGCTGTTGTACTGGTCGCGAAAGTGCCAGCCGAAGCGCGCCAGCGGACCGGGGCGCTGCTGGGTCAGGGGCCAGTAGAAATTCTTCAGCCCGGCGCGATAGACGCGAACGTCGTTCACCGTCTCCTGCCGCACACCCTGCTCGGGACCGGTCACCAGCACGGCCACGTCGTGACCACGCTGCTGGAAGCCTTCCACGCTGCGTTGCAGGATGAGCTCCGCGCCACCGCCCACATGGGGCGGATAGAAGCTGTTGAGAAAGAGCAGTTTCATAGCGGATAGCTGCGGTTTATCCCCAGCGCGCCGGTTTCGCCGTCCTGGACCGCCTGCCGGATCAGCGCCAGGCGCTGACGGCTCTTGTCGTCACGGGCGAACCACTTGAGCAGGGTGTGGAAGACGTAGCGGTTGAGGCTGTACATCGGCCGGGAGCTGGCCCAGACGTTCTTGTCGAACCAGGCCTGGTTGCGCGCGGCGTAGTAGGCACGGAAGTCCGAGCCGGCCTGCAGGTAGTTCTGGTAGACGTTGCTGGTGCCTTCCTTGATGTTCCAGGAGTGCTCCAGTTCTTCGAGCTCCGCCTCGGTGACCATGAACAGCTTTCCGCCGGCCTGGGTGATGCGGTAGGTGTACTCGGTGTCGTCGGAGTAGAGCACCAGCTCGCGCAGGGGCAGGCCGATGCGCTCATAGAGGCTGCGGTGGGCGAGCATGCCGCCATAGGGGGCGAAGGGCAGCTCGACCAGGGCTTCCGGCTGGCCACCGCGCGGACGGCCCCAGGGCAGGCGGCGCCAGATCTTGTAGGGGATGCGGGCCACGTGGAAGCCGAAGTAGCTCGAACGCGGCTGAGTGATCATCCGGGTCGGGATGCACTGGGCGATATCGGCCTGCTGGGTCGGCCGGTAGCCGAGCACGGCGACCTTGTCGCGACCGTGGATGGCGCCGAGTTCGTCGAGGCGACGGTGCAGCACGTCGAGGGCATCGCCCAGGGGCGCGTTGTCGTCGTCCATCATCCAGATATGGGTGGTATCGGTGGCCAGGGCGGCTTCCAGGGCCACGGCATAACCGTTGGCGGAACCGGTGTTCTCGCTCAGGTTGATCACCTTGACCTGACCGGGCCAGCGGGTTTCGAGGCTATCCAGCGACACCGTGGCCGCATTGCTCACCACGACGACCTGGTGAATGGTGCGTTCGGCCAGGGCGCGGGTGACCAGCTGCTCCAGATAGCCGAGGCGATTGCCGTAGGTGACGGTAACGACCGTGGTCTTGCATTGCATGAACAAATTCCTCCAAAGGGCCTTACAGTTCTTGGTCAGGCGCGCAGCCGCTGGTTGACGGTGGCGACTGCCGACAGTTGATCAAGAGCGACGCTGACCCGTTGTTCGCGTTGCAGGATGCGCAGCAGGATGATGGCCCGCTCGTTGCCATCGGCACTCAGGAACACGGCGTCCATTTCCAGCTCCTGGCTGTACTGCACCCGCACGGTCTCACCGGGCTGATGGCTGGGTGCAGGTTCCGCCAGCGCGGCGAGGCGCTGGCGGATGTCGTCGATGATGCCTTCGCTCACGGCCGTCGGCTGGGTGCCGAAACTGACGATCCGATTGACGCCGCGCGTCGAGCGGATGGGGTACCAGTTGTCGTTCACGTCGTTGAGCTGAATGAACAGATACCCCGGGAACAGCGACTCGCTGCCGCTCGCGCGACTTCTGCCGGAGGCCTTGCGCTCGCGCTGGGGCCGGAAGCAGACGTAACCCTGTCTGCTCAGGTTTTCTTCGGCGCGGACTTCCTGATTGGGCTTGGTCTGCACCAGATACCAGTGACCGGCGGGATGGGCGAGCGTCATGGGCGAGTTCCTTCTCTAGGGGCAGTCAGGTGCGGCGGAGCGGCGTATCAGGTACGGGGGCCGTATTCGTAGTAGCCGTAGACGCCATCGTCTTCCATGGACGTCGAGGCCTTGCGCTGCACGCCGTTGAGGATGGCGCCCTTGATGGTGATGCCGTTCTGGGCGAAGCGACGACGGGAGTTCTCCACCGCCTTGAGGGTGCTCTGACCGAAACGGGTGACCAGCAGGGTGGTGCCGGCGAGGCGACCCACCAGGGCGGCATCGGTCACCGCCAGGATCGGCGGGGTATCGATGATCACCAGGTCGTAGAGGCTGCCCACTTCGTCCAGCAGACGGGAGAAGTTGGCGTGCATCAGCAGCTCCGAGGGATTCGGCGCGGCCTGGCCACAGCTGATGATGTCCAGTTGGGCGATACCGCTCGGCACGATGGTTTCACGCAGCTTGCTGCGACCGGTCAGCAGCTCGGACAGGCCGGCTTGCGGTTGCAGGCCGAACACGCGATGCAGATAGCCCTTGCGCATGTCGGCGTCGATCAGCAGCACGCGCTGACCCGACTGGGCGACCACGGTGGCGAGGTTGCTGGAGACGAAGGATTTGCCGACGCCCGGGGTCGGGCTGGAAATCATGATCACCCGGTTCTTGGCTTCCAGCATGGCGAAGTGCAGGCTGGATCTCAGGCTGCGCAGGGATTCCACCGCCAGGTTGGCCGGTTGCACCACGCTCAGCAGGTTGGGTTCGCCGGTACGGGTCTTCTTCTTCAGGCGACGATTCAGGCGCTCCTGGTCCTTGGTGAAGGGCAGGGTGGAATAGACCGGCAGGCCGATCTGTTCGACGGTGTCGGGATTCTCGATGCCCTTCTGGAAGGCCTGGCGGACGAAGACCACCACCACGGAGGTCACCAGACCCAGCAGCAGCGACAGGATCAGCGCGATCTTGCGATTGGTGGCCGGCTCGTCGAGGTTGACGTCGGCATTGTCGACCAGGCGCACGTTGCCGATGGTGCCGGCGCGGATGATGTCCTGTTCCTGGGCCTGGTTCAGCAGCAGCTGATAGGTCTGGTTGGTGACCTTCATGTCGCGGTTCAGGCGCAGCAGTTCCTGCTGGGTGCTGGGCAGGGCTTCCACCTTGCGCTGCAGGCTGCGTTTTTCCACTTCCAGCTGGGCGAGCTGGTTCAGCAGGGTCTTGTAGCTGGGGTGATCGCGGGTATAGAGGCGATCGTATTCGGCCTGCTTGAGCTTGAGCTGGGAGATGGAGGTGTCGAGGGTGACGATCTTGTCCAGGACGGCCTTGGTTTCCAGGCTGATGTCCACGGAGCGGCTGTTGGTCTGATAGTTGTTCAGGGCCGCTTCGGCGCTTTCCAGATCCTTGCGCACCGCCGGCAGCTGGCCGCGCAGGAAGTCCAGGCGCTGGGCGGCTTCCGCCGAGCTGCGCTCGACGTTCTGCATAACGTACAGGCGGCTGATCTCGGACAGGACGCTCTTGGCCAGGTCGGGATTCTCGTCCGCCAGGGACAGGTAGATGATCCCCGATTCCTTGCCGGCTTCGCTGGTCTTGATGCGATTCTGATAGAGCTGCGCGGTGGTGATGACGCGATTGCGGGTCACCTTGAATTCGGTGCCGGGGCGCGCGGTCAGGGTCTTGATCTGCATGCGATAGCCGTTACCGGCGGCCATCTGGCCGACCTGGCCGTCGAGCAGCGGCTGCTTGTCCTTGTCCAGCAGGCGATAGCGACCGTTGCTGCCGGCGACCACCGTCAGGGTCTCGCCGTACATGTCGTCCGGGACGTCGAACTGGAAGACGTCGATCTGCTCGCCGCCCCAGGCGAAGCCGCGCAGTTGCGGCCAGCTGTCCGCCAGCTGACCTGGCTTCTCGGCTTCGTAGTGGCGCCACAGGTAGTGGCCGATCAGCGGGAAGAAGCGCGGCTTGGCCTCGATGTCCAGGCGCAGGTTTTCCACGGTCTTGGTCAGCACCGCGCGCGACTTCAGCAGCTCGATCTCGGCCACGGCCGGCGAGGCCGAATTGGGTCGCACCACGGTCTCGGCAACCGCCGTGAGCGCATTCTTCTTGGGTTCGATCTGGATCATCGCCCCGGCGACGTACTGCGGGGTGGACAGCACGGCGTAGGCGATGCCCACGGCCAGAAAGCCCGCGGTGATGCCCGCGATCAGCTTCTTGTGGTCAAGAAGCGTGAGGGCCATCGTCTTGAGATCCAGATGTTGTTCTTCGTGTTGTTCGAACGAAGAGCGCTGCATGACGGTCATTGGGGTCCCTTCCTTTTAGCTGGATACCTGGCAGCCGGAAAACTGCTCTGTGTAAGTTCAGTAGGTGACGCGTTTGGGGGCGAAGCGTCGGCCGATGTTGAGGGTGATGTTGCTTACCGCCCGCAGAAGCGCCTTGACCTTCTGCGTCGGTGGAATCGAGGACAGCGAAAGACTCAGGACCTGGCGCAGGAAAAAGACATGCAGGTCGCGCTCGCCCAGCCGGTAGTAGTAGTTGGCCAGGCAGTACTGGGTGTGGAGATCCATCTGCAGGCGCTTCTGGCTGGCACGCATGGAAAAGATCCCGCCCTCGTGCACGCGGTAGGCGGCGGGGCGGATCTCGTCCATGAACTTGCCCTTGCCGTGGGCACCGAGCAGCGACCACCAGACGATGTCCATGAGCGCAGCGGTTTCCAGCTCCGGCGGCAGTTCCCGCAGGACATTGCGGAAGCAGGCGGTCAGGGTGGACAGCGGCAGCGCCTTCTTCAGGTCGGTTTCGCTGCGGTCGTAGTGATCCTGGCCACCGAACCGCTGCGGATTGACGATCCCCTTGCTGTTGAAGGCATAGGACGCATGGAAGGTCAGGGCGTAGTCCCGGTTGTTCTCCAGGAAGTCCACCTGCAGCTGCAGCTTGCGCGGATCGTTCCAGTAGTCGTCGCCTTCGCAGTAGGCGATGTAGTCGCCGCGGGCGTGCTGGAACACCGGCATGCCATAGGGCTTGCCCTGGCTGTACTGGTTTTCCTTTTGCAGGATCAGGCGGATCAGCCGGGGATAGCGACTCTCGTAGTCCTTGAGAATTTCCCGGGTGCCATCGGTCGAGGCGTCGTCGTTGACGATGATCTCGAAAGGAAAATCGGTCTGCTGGCGCAGGAAGCCGTCGATGGCCTGGCCGATGTACTCGCGATGGTTGAAGGTCAGGCAGACGATGCTGGCGACCGGCCGACTGCAATTCGTCGGCCAGTTCTTCATGATCTCTGCTTCGGTCCGAGCGTCCATGTCAGATACCTGCTTTGTAGAGTTGGGAAAACAGGCGCGAGCGGGTCTGTTTCGGAGAACAGAGCACGTAGCTCAACGCCATCAGCACCAGGGTCAGGCCACCGCCCAGGGCGAGGGTGGCCAGGATGGCGAACCGCTCCTGCGGTTGAATCTCTTGGTACAGCAGCTTGCTCAGGCCCACGCCGAGGGCGGTCACCACCACGGCCACCAGCAGGTCCTGGTTCCAGTAGCGCTGCAGATTCGGCGCGAAGCGGCCGTGGACGATCATCGGCCAGATCACGAAGGGGATCAGGCGCATGAAGAACCAGGCCAGCGCTGCGCCATAGGCGCCGTAGTGCAGGACCACCAGGATCACGATGGGCACCGAGATGGCCGCGGATACCAGGCTGTACCAGACGTGCAGGCGCAACTTGCCGTAGGCGTACTGCAGATAGAACTGGAACTGGCTCAGGGCGAGCAGCGCCGAGCCCAGGGCGTACCAGAACAGGATCGGCTCGCTCCAGTGGGCGGAGACCTTGTCGCCGGTCCAGGCAAAGACCAGCGCCTCGCCATGGAAGGCCACCATGGCCGCCAGCGGCAGCAGGATGGCGAAGGCGAAGCGCGCCGCGTTGCGATAGAGCCGTTCCAGTTCGAGCGGTTTGTCCTGGGACACCAGCACCGTCATGCGCGGCAGCAGGGCCTGTACCAGCGGGTTGGTCAGGGTGACGATGCCGGTGGAGATCAGCGCCACCAGGCTGAAGTAGCCGTACTCGGCCAGGGGCAGCGCCTTGGACAGCACCAGCTTGTCGAGCTGGGTCAGGGCGATCCACAGGATCGAGGTGAAGGACATGCTCAGGGCGAAGGGCACGATGGGCTTGACCCGCTGCCAGTCGAAGCCGCTCCACCAGGTGGGGTTGGGCAGCAGCCGATAGGCCTTGAGCGCATAGACCAGCATCTCGAACACGGCGACGAAGGCCTGGAACACGAAGAAGTCCAGCGGCTCCTGGGAAATCCACATCACCAGGATCAGGCCGCCGAAGTAGCGGACGGTGGCGATCAGCACATTGACCAGATTCAGCCAGCCGTGCAGCTCGACCCCCTGGACGCCGCTCTTGTACAGCGTCGACAGCAGGCGGAAGGCGATCATCAGCCCCATCAGGCCGATGCAGTGGGCCACGGTCTCGGTGGGCAGCCCCTGGACGTTGAGCCAGTGACCCGCCATCCACTCCGAGTTCAGCTCGATGGCGACAAAGGCCAGGGTCGCCAGGGGGATGAAGATGAATTCCAGCGAGCGCAGCAGCTGGCCGCGGGTGCGCCCGGCGCCGGCCTGGCCACGGCCATGGGCGACATCGCGCACGAGGGACGCGGAAATGCCGACGTCGAGGAGTTGCAGCCAGGTCTGCAGCACGGCGAAGAAGCCGATCAGACCATAGGTTTCGGCACCCAGATGACCGAGATACATCGGCTGGATCAAGATGCCGATCAGCAGCGCATAGGCTTGGCCGGCATAGTTGATCAGGGTGTTGCGCAACACCGACACTTTCGCGGGACTGGTCATGGGAGATAGCGGGCCAGGGTCAAGTTAGAGCAGGAGAGGAGTCGCCGGGAAAATCCCAGCTCGGCAGCAGCTGTGCCGGGGTGATGAGTGCCCGCAGGGATTCCATGCTGGTCTTTTTCTGCTGCGCGAGGAGCAGGGTGTCGATCAGCAGGTCCTGGGTCGCCTGCGGCAGGTCCGGGTAGAGCGGCACGCAGAGGATGCGGTGACTCAGCTTGCGCGAGACCGGCTTGATCGCCTGGGGCTGCAGGTAATCCAGGGTTTCCAGCGACGGATAGAAGTAGCGGCGCGGATTGATGCCGACGGCGTTCAGCGCCTTCTTGGTATCCAGCAGACTCGGCTCGTCGCGCAGGGCCACCGGGAAGTAGCTGTAGTTCAGCTGGGTGCCGTAGGTGGGCCGCTGCAGGTCGAAGGCGCCTTGCAGGCGTCTCTCATAGTGCTGACCGATGACGGCGCGGCGGGCCAGGATGTCTTCCAGCTCGTCGAGGATGCACAGCCCCATGGCCGCGGAGACCTCGTTGAGCTTGGCGTTGATGCCCACGCCTTCGATACGCTCGGCATCGACGATGCCGAAGTTGATCATGCGGCGGACGCGCTCGGCGAGCTCGTCGTCTTCGGTGATGATCGCGCCGCCTTCGATGGTGTGGAACAGCTTGGTGGCGTGGAAGCTGACGGTGGTGATGTCGCCCCACTGCAGGACCGAGCGGCCTTCGAACAGGGTGCCGAAGGCATGGGCGCCGTCGTAGACGACCTTCAGGCCGTGGCGGTTGGCGACCTGCTGCAGGCCGCGCACATCGCAGGGATTGCCGAACACGTGGGTGGCGACGATGGCCGAGGTGTCGTGCTCGATGGCGGCTTCGACGTTGGCCGGATCCAGGTTCCAGGTTTCCGGATGGATGTCGGCGAACACCGGCCGGATCCCTTCCCAGTGCAGGGTGCTGGTGGTGGCGACGAAGCTGAACGGCGTGGTGATGGCGCTGCCGGTCAGGCCCAGGGCGCGATAGGCGACCTGCAGGGCCAGGGTACCGTTGTTGACCAGGATGATGTTTCTGACGCCCAGATAGTCGCGCAGACGCTCTTCGAGCTGAGCGTGCAGAGGGCCCTGGTTGGTGATCCAGTTGTTGGCGTAGATCTTGTCGATATACGCCTTGAAGCGTTCCTTATCGCCAAGGTAGGGCTTGGTCACATTGATCATGATCCGGTACCTGCTTATCGAGTCCTTGATACGTGTCGGTTCGGTCAAGCGTGTTCGGCGACCGGACTGGCCGGTTGCCGGAAGGCGGCGCCGGGCTTGTCCAGACGTTCCAGAACCGACTCCAGGGCCTCGCGACTGGCATCGTTGTGGAACTGCCAGACCCCGTAGATGCGTCCGGAAAAGGACGCCTCGCTCCCCAGGCGGGGATCCACTGCCAATCCCGAGCCCAGGCCGAACAGGTGCAGGCCCTTGAGGCGCTGGCCGTGCTGGTCCAGCGGGCTGCCGGCGGCATCGGAGTCCAGACCGCCGCGCAGGGTGCGCAGGGTCAGCGGACGGCCGTCCTGGCAGCGCAGCTCGGGCACGACGGGCTGGTAACCCATGCCCTGCACCAGCAGGGCGGCGCTGTCGAACAGCGTCTGGGCGTTGGCCAGTTGTTCGGCGCTGCCATCCAGTTGCAGCGTCTTGACCTTGACCGGGGTACCGCCGATGCCCTGACCGGCAAGGACCTGGCGGCCGATCTCGTGGGCGCGGTAGCGCAGTCCGCCGGAGCGGTTGACCCGCTTGGAGATGGGGCAGATGTCCTGCAGCGGATCGAAGGCGTAGCCGGCGGCCAGGGCTTCGGCGGCGGTCTCGTAGAACAGCCGGATCGGTGAGCGATGGACCAGGGTCAGTTCGCGCAGACCATCGTGGTGCAGGGCGCTGGCCAGGTTGTCGAGGGCGGAGAAGGCGCTGTGAGAACCCCCGACCACGCAGATCGGACCGCCATCCTTGAGGCGGGCCCGATAGCGCTGGCGCAGGGCTTCGGGTTGCAGGCGCAGCAGATTGTCGGAGCTGTCGATCGAGGCACTCTGGGGCAGCTGCAGGCCCATGGCCTGGATGCTTTCTTCGAAGCTGTGGCGGGTCTGCTTGCCGCCCAGGTTCAGCACCAGGCTGGAGGTGCGGACGCGGCGGATGGCGCCGGCCTGTTCCAGCCAGACGACATAGCTCGAACCTTCGCAGGTCACTTCGGTGATGCGGGTCTGGCGCCAGGTGGGGATGCCGTACTGGCGTTCGAGCCAGGGCAGGACCAGGCCGGCGGCCTGCTGGAAGAGCTGGCCGACGATGGGCAGCGCCGGTGCTTCCTGGGAATTCAGCTTGAGGTGGCGAAAGGTCGGGGATGCTTGCAGCGGGGCCAGGATGGGCGCCAGCAGCGGATCGCGCAGGCAGTCCAGAAAGACGTCGCTCACCGAGTTGGCGATGATCTGATAGTCACCCAGCTTGCCGGCACCGAGTTCGGTCCCGGCATCGACGATGATGGTGCCGGCCTGGGCAAGTTGCTCCAGAGCACCGCGCTTGATGGCATTGAACAGGAATCCCAGGCCTGCCGGACCGGCACCGCCAATTAGACATCCTAATGTCGATTCCGATAGATCATTCCTTGCCATCGGGGCATCCTCTCTGTGCGCCTTCAAGGCGCAATTAACGTGATTGAAACTGGCTTTCACAGTGCCCGGCAGTCAGCAAAAAATGCAGCGGATCGTTTTAATCTTTATTGACTTAATGACCGTCTGATGAATGTCGGTCAGTACCTGTTTTAACCCTTGCCAATAATTAATTCGCCCGTGTCGGCAGCAGAAGTAAGAGAACTTGCTCGAAGCTGTCTGCCAAGCACTTTCCAAACTAAACAGGGCCAGGCCGTCGATGACGGGGGCAGGCCGAAGTTGGCCTGGCTGAGCCACTTGCCGGCCTGCTGTGGGCAGGGTTGAAGTTGCCTGGGTAAATAGAATTAAGTCCCGCTCGGGTGACATCCCTGTAGTCCTGCAGGTGCTCGCTGGCACGGTGATCGTCCCCTTCTGTCCAGCACCGGGCATGGCTACCGCACAGGTTTGCCGTGACTTGGGTGGTAACCAGTCCGGTTGGGACATGGCTACCGCACGGGTTTGCACCTGGACGGGATGAACAGAGGGTTATTTACCGATATCAAGACCTGACAATGTTTGAGCAGGAACTTGAGAAGCCATCGGCGAGACGCAGAGGAGGGGGGAGGTAATGCTGTCTTCCCTGACCTGAACGGCGGCTGGTTCAGCGCGCAATCCCAGCGCTACTTCGAACTTGTCGCAATGATTGTCAAAAGGGTTAGCACTGTCAACGCGAGGTCCGGAGGGGAAATCCGGCCAGCGAGACGGCTATCGGCGCTGTTGTTATCAAGGAATCGGCGGCCAAATGAGGTGTGCTTGGCAAAAAATCGCCCAGCCCCGCGGCTTTTGGTGAAGGGGGTCGCAAAGCTTCTGCTGTCGAGGTCGATAAGTGTGACGAATATTTTGGCGATTGGTTAACAAAACCCAGGGGCCTAGTAGACGACCGGCGAGCACGAAAAATCAGCCGTTCAGCATTTGGTATTACTGACTTTACGGCCGGCCTGACCAGCCTTCCAACAGGGAGGGAAGTTCGCTCAGACTGCGGATCTCCGCATCCGGCTTGCCAGGATCCTGCCAGGGGTTCTGCAAGGGGTTGAACCAGACGGCGCGGATACCGGCGCGCTGGGCGCCGGCGACATCGTCCACGGGGTTGTCGCCCACGTGCACGGTGGCGTCGGCCGCGATGCCGGTGAGACGCAGGGCCTCGCGGAAAGGCGTGGGGTCGGGTTTGCCGACGCCCAGCTGCTCGGCATTCAGGGCAAAGCGGAAGTAGTCAGCCAGGCCGATGGTCTGCACATCCGCATTGCCGTTGGTCAGCACCCCCAGGGTATAGCGATCGGCGAGGCGCTCCAGGGTGGGGTGGACATCGTCGAACAGGGTGACCTGCTGGCGAGCGGCCAGATAGACCGCGAAGCCCGCCTCGGCCAGCTGGGCAGCCTCGGGCTCGACATAGCCGGCATCGAGCAGCGCCTGATGGATGACCCGGCGGCGCATCTCGCTGACCCGGTGCTTGAGACCGGCGTCCTGCTGCAGCAGGTGATCGCGGATCGCCCAGAGATGCTCGACCGGAACGCTGCCCAGCCGCGGCGCGGAGGCGGCGAACCAGTCACGCAGCAGGGCTTCGGCGGAATGGATGACCGGCGCGATTTCCCAGAGGGTATCGTCGAGGTCGAAGGTCACGAGGCGAATCGTCATCGGCTGGCCTTGCGCTTGGCGCGGGGGTGCGCCTTGTCATAGACCTCGGCGAGCTGGCCGAAGTCCAGGTGGGTGTAGATCTGGGTGGTGGCGATGTCGGCGTGGCCGAGCAACTCCTGCACCGCGCGCAGATCGCCGGAGGCGCTGAGCATGTGGCTGGCGAAGCTGTGCCTGAGCATGTGCGGATGCAGGTGCTGGCCCAGTTCGCGCACGCCGGCCTCGCGTACCCGCAGCTGAACCGCGCGGGGTGTCAGGCGCAGACCGCGCTGACCGATGAACAGGGCGTCGTCGCGCGGTGCGGCCTGCAGCCGGACCTTGAGCCAGGCCTCCAGGGCGTCCCGGGCCTTGCTGCCGATGGGCAGCACCCGCTCCTTGTTCCCCTTGCCGCGCACCTGGACCAGCCCCTGGGCCAGATCCACGTCCGCGAGATCCAGTCCGACCAGCTCGGAGAGGCGCAGTCCGGAGCTGTAGAAGAGTTCCAGCAGCGCCTGATCACGCAGGCCGAGGAAGTCGTCCTCCACGGCGCCATCGAGCAGCTGCATGGAGCGGTCGACGTCGAGCACCTTGGGCAGGGCCTTCTGTGCCTTGGGGGGCGTGAGTCCATGGGCCGGATCCTGGCTGCAGTGGCCTTCGCGGATCAGGTAGAGATAGAAGCCGCGGCAGGCCGACAGCAGCCGCGCCAGGCTGCGACTGGAGGCGCCGGCCCGGTGCAGCTGGGCGATCAGGGCGCGCAGGCGGCGACTGTCCAGGCCGCCCCAGTCGCTCAGGCCTTCGGCTTCGACGAAGGTCAGCAGCTTGCGCAGGTCGCGCCGGTAGCCGTCAAGCGTGTGGGGCGAAACCTGACGCTCCAGCCGCAGGTGGTCGAGATAGGCATCGAGCTGGACCTGCATGCTCCGCTCCCGGGCTCAGCGCACCGTACGCAAGGGGACGGGAAAGCGCGGCAGTACCCGCGCCAGGACTTCCGCCACGTGGCTCAGGAACAGCGTGCCCAGGCTACTGCGATAGTGCTGGGGATCGGGGCTGCCGATCGCCAGGACGCCATGCAGACCCTGATGGGAGAGGGCGGCGACAGCCGCGGAGCCGACCTCTTCCTTGGCCGAATCGCCGAACAAAAAGGCCAGTTCGTGGGCGCGCAGGACACCGCTGGTGGTCTTCTCGCCGCCCAGCAGGCCGCCGATCACCTTTTGTGCTTCGGCGGGCGTGACGCTGCGGCCGACCGGCAGGGGATGCTCGTGGAACAGGATGAGGCCGACGTAGGGCACCTTGAATTCATGGCGCAGGCTGTCCTCGACGGTGCCTATCACCTCTTCGAGGCTGTTGGCGTCGAGCAGGCCGATGATCAGCCGCCGGGTCTTGTCGAACAGCCGGTCGTTGTCCCGCGCCACGTCCATCAGGTGGGTGAGGCGGTGGCGCATCTCGCCATTGCGATCGCGCAGCAGACCCAGTTGCCGCTCGACCAGGGAGATGGCGGTGCCCCGCTGGTGGGGGACGCGCATCTCCGCCAGCAGCTCTTCGCGATCGGCGAAGAAGTGCGGATGATCCAGCAGCCAGTCGGCGACTTGGTCCGCAGTCAGTTCGGGGGTGTCGCTCATACTCTTACCTGGCCTTCGTAGACACGGGTGGCCGGACCGGTCATGAGCACCGATTGACCGACGCCGTCCCACTCGATGTTGAGCAGACCGCCCGGCAATTCGATGCTGACCGGCGATTTCAGCCAGCCCTGGCGGATCCCGGCCACGGCGGCGGCGCAGGCGCCGGTGCCGCAGGCACGGGTTTCGCCGACGCCCCGTTCCCAGACCCGCAGGCGGGCGCGCTGGGCGTCGATGATCTGCAGGAAGCCGATGTTGGCCTTTTGCGGAAAGCGCGGATGGCACTCCAGCTTGGGACCGAGGGTGAGCACCGGTGCCTGGTCGACGTCGGCGACCCGCAGCACGCCATGGGGATTGCCCATGGAGACCACCGCCAGCTCGACCGTCTCGCCCTCGACCTGGATGGCATGACTCAGCGTCTCCGCCTCGGCGATGAAGGGAATCTCGGCTGCCTGCAGGCGCGGTGCCCCCATGTCGACGCGCACCATGCCATCGCCCTTGAGGTGCAACTCGATGATGCCGTTCTTGGTTTCGACGCGGATCTGCTTCTTGACCGTCAGGCGCTTGTCGAAGACGAAGCGGGCGAAGCAGCGGGCACCATTGCCACACTGTTCGACCTCGGAGCCATCGGCGTTGAAGATGCGATAGCGAAAGTCCACGTCCGGGGTGCTGGGGGTCTCGACGATCAGCAGCTGGTCGAAGCCGACACCGGTCTTGCGGTCACCCCACAGACGAACGTGCTTGGGCTGGATGTGCGCGTGCTGGCTGATCAGGTCGAGGACCATGAAGTCGTTGCCCAGACCGTGCATCTTGGTGAAGCGCAGTTGCATGGAACTCCCCTCAGGCCGGCAGCCGGCTCTCGCCTGCGAAGAGTTCTTCCAGCGTCTCGCGCCGACGGACCAGGTGCGCCTGGTCGCCATCCACCATCACCTCGGCCGCACGGCCACGGGTGTTGTAGTTGGAACTCATGGTGAAGCCATAGGCCCCGGCGGAGCGGATGGCCAGCAGATCGCCTTCGGCCAGGACCAGCTCGCGGTCCTTGGCGAGGAAGTCGCCGGTCTCGCAGATGGGACCGACCAGGTCGTAGCGGCGGGCGTCGCCCTCGCGCGCGGTCACCGGCTCCACCGCCATCCAGGCCTGGTACAGCGCCGGGCGGATGAGGTCGTTCATCGCCGCGTCGACGATGGCGAAATCCTTGTGGGCGGTGTGCTTGAGGTATTCCACGCGGGTCAGCAGGATGCCGGCGTTGGCGACGATGAAGCGGCCGGGTTCGAACACCAGGGTCAGGTTGCGCCCGACGATGCGTTCGCGGATGGCCTGGATGTAGTCGCCGGCCAGCGGCGGCTGCTCGTCGCGATAGCGCACGCCCAGGCCGCCGCCGAGGTCCAGGTGGCGCAGGACGATACCGCGCTCGGCGAGGCGATCGATCAGCGCCAGCAGGCGGTCGAGGGCATCGAGGAAGGGCGGCAGGGTGGTGAGCTGGGAGCCGATGTGGCAATCCACCCCGAGAATCTGCAGATTCGGCAGCTCGGCGGCGCGGGCGTAGACCGCCTCGGCGTCGGCGATGTCGATGCCGAACTTGTTTTCCTTGAGACCGGTGGAGATGTAGGGGTGGGTACCGGCGTCGACATCGGGATTGACCCGCAACGAGATCGGCGCGACCACACCCAGCTCCGCAGCCACCTGTTGCAGCCGTTCCAGCTCGTCGGTGGATTCGACGTTGAAGCAGTGCACGCCCACTTCCAGGGCGCGGCGCATGTCGTCACGGGTCTTGCCGACCCCGGAGAACACCACCCGGCGCGGATCGCCACCGGCGGCCAGGACGCGTTCCAGTTCGCCACGGGAAACGATGTCGAAGCCGGCGCCGAGGCGGGCCAGGACATTGAGCACGCCGAGGTTGGAGTTGGCCTTGACCGCAAAGCAGACCAGGTGCGGCAGACCGGCCAGCGCATCGGTATAGGCACGGTACTGCCCCTCGATGTGCGCTCGCGAATAGACGTAGGCGGGGGTGCCGAATTCCTGCGCCACAGCGCTCAGGGCTACCCCTTCCGCATGCAGTTCACCTGCACGGACAGCGAAGACTTCCATGGTGGCTCCCTAGAACACGTCGTGGCGGTGTTCTTTGGCGGCTTTCTGGTCGTCGGGCAGGTACAGCGGGCCTTTCTGACCGCAGCCGGCCAGCAGGCAGGCGCAGGCGATGAAGAGGAGAGACAGGCGCTTCATGACGCTAAACCTTTATTCAGGCGAATATTGCCCGGAGTATAACGGGGTTGAGCGACTCTTTGACACGCCTGGATGGCTGAAGCGCAGCTGCCGGCAACAGCCGCGACTGGACGCCATCTGGGCGGCCCGCTACCGTGCGGCGATTGTTTCCCTTCTTTCGAGGATCGTCATGAGCCGGCTCAGCGAAGCGCAATTCCATCACCTCGTCGACCAGACCCAGCGCCAGGTCGAAGACGCCTATGACGACAGCGGGCTGGACCTCGATCTGGAAAATGCCGGTGGCGTGCTGACGATCAAGTTCGACAACGGCAGCCAGGTCATTCTCAGCCGCCAGCCCCCGCTGGTGCAGCTCTGGGTGGCGGCGCGGTCGGGTGGCTATCACTTCGACTGGGATGGCCAGAGCTGGATCTGCGACACCTCGTCCGAGACCCTCGGTGCGCTACTGGTGCGGGTGACCCTGGAGCAGACCGGCGAGAGCGTCGCCTTGCCCGGGCTCTGACGACCTGCGGTCGGTGCGGCTTGACCGCTGCCAAGACCCCTGTGCTAGCGTGACCTAAGAGCCTGTTCAAAGTCTGCTGCGCGTCGGCCAAACGGCGTTGAAAATGTCCTGGGTCGCCAGCCCGGTCGGAATGCTCATTTACTACTCGTAAACTGCGCTTCCTCAGCTATTTTCGCCTTGTTTGTCGCTAGCTCGCGAGCCTTTGAACAGGCTCTATCGGCGCCTTTCGAGCGCCGTTTTCTTTTGCCGCCCCTGTCGCGGCTTCTCACTGGGCGTCCGTTGCCCGTCATCCCGTTGGTCCGTCGCTGCTCGCGGCAGGGGCCGCGTCGTCTTGTCCTCCAGGAGTCCGCCATGCGCCATGCATCGCCCATTACCGTTTCCGCCGTCGATCTGCCCCGTCTCGAAAGGCTGCTCGACGCCCTGCCCGAATTCGGGCCCGTGGCCGAGGCCCTGGACGAGGAACTGGCCCAGGCGCGGGTAGTGGCGCCCGAGGAGATCGGTGCGGTGGTCACCATGAATTCGCGGGTGCGTTGCCGCGAGACCGATACCGGCAAGGAGTACCAGGTGGTGCTGGTCTATCCGGAGGACGCTGGTGGCGAGGGGCGGGTCTCGGTGCTGGCGCCGGCCGGCAGCGCGCTGCTCGGCGCGACGCCCGGCGAGCACCTCAGCTGGCCGGTACCCGGCGGCAAGGAGCAGCAGGTGGAACTGCTGGCGCTGGAGCCGGCCGAGGCCTAGTCGTCCACGACCTCGGGCAGTTCCGGTAGAGCCCGTAGCAGGCGCTCGTAGTGGGCGCCGTCGAAGGGGCGATCGGCGTCGAGCATGGCGGCGATTTCGTAGGACAGCGCCTGGGCCATCAGCAGCACGGCCTCTTCGCGCTCGTAGCCGACCAGGGTCAGCTTGTTGAGCACGGCCTGGACATAATCCGGCTGGCCAGCGGCGAGCTGGTTCTCCACCGCTTCGATCAGATGGGAGGACACGAAGGATTCTTCGTCATCGGCGTGGTCAATCATGTCTGGATACCTTTTGTTACAGTGCGACCCCTGATTCTGGCCTGGAGTCTTCTCGATGATCACCTGCTATCGCCTGTCCGCCGACGAGCTGGTCGCGCAGCCCTTGTCGCCGGGAGACCCGCTGCCTGCGGATCTGCTCTGGGTCGATCTGCTCGATCCCAGTGAGGCGGAAGAGCGCTATTTGGAGCAGGCACTGGCGATGGACATCCCCACCCGGGAAGAAATCGCCGAGATCGAGGAATCCTCGCGACTCTATCAGACCGACCAGGCCCTGCACCTGACCACCACCGTGGTCAGCGGCTTCAGCGAGCATCAGCCGCAGGCCTCGGTGGTCAATTTCGTGCTGACGCCCGAGTGGCTGGTGACGGTGCGCTACGCCGAACTGGCCGCCTTCAAGACCTTTCTCGGCAAGGCCCAGCAGCAGGCGAGCCAGCACTGCCGCAGCGATGTCATCTTCGCCTCGCTGCTGGACAGCCTGGTGGACCGCGTGGCCGACATCCTCGAATCGGTACAGGCGCATCTCAATCGCCTGGCCAAGGCGGTGTTTCGCGAACCCCTGGACCCCCATCAGGCCAAGCAGCCGAAGACCGACCTGCAATCCATCGTCAAGCAGCTCGGTCGCAGCAACCAGCTGCTGGCGCAGCTCAGCGAGAGTCTGCTGGGCATCAATCGCATCGTCTCCTACCTGCGGCGCGCGGGTGCCACCTGGATCTCCGGCACGGCCAAGACCTGGTTCAAGACGCTGGAACGCGACGTCCGCTCGCTGAGCGATTACCAGGCCAAGATGAACGGCGAGATCGGCTTTCTGCTCGACGCCACCCTGGGCCTGATCAGCGTGGAGCAGAACAACATCGTCAAGGTGTTCACCATCGCCTCGGTGCTGTTCCTGCCACCGACCCTGGTGGGCACCATCTACGGCATGAACTTCAAGGTCATGCCGGAGCTGGACTGGCATTTCGGCTATCCGCTGGCGCTGGGCGCCATGGTGGTCTCGGCGCTGATTCCCTATGCCTGGTTCAAGTTTCGCCGCTGGCTGTAGCCGGCGGCATCCATCGCACCTCGAGGAGGCAAAACTATGCGTATCGGATTCATCGGTCTGGGTGGCATGGGCCAGGGCATGGCCGCCAATCTGCTCAAGGCGGGCCATGAGGTGGTGGTCTGGAATCGCTCTCCGGAGCCGGTCCAGGCGCTGGTCGGGCAGGGTGCCCGCGCGGCAGCGACGCCGGCGGAGGCCTTCGACGTGGAGGTGGTCTTCAGCATCCTGGCCAACGACGCCGCCACTCGCGAGGTGATCCTCGACAGCGGCGCCCTGCAGCAGGCACGGGCCGGACTGGTCCACGTCAGCATGGCCACCCTGTCGGTGGCCCTGGTCGACGAACTGGTCGCGCGCCATGCCGAGGCGGGCGTGGGTTATGTGGCGGCGCCGGTGTTCGGGCGCACCGACGTGGCCGCCAGTGGCCAACTCAACATCGTGGTGGCGGGCGAGCCCGAAGCGATCCAGCGCGTCCAACCACTGCTCGACGTCCTGGGGCGCAAGACCTGGCCGGTGGGCACGGAGCCGCGGCAGGCCAATGTGGTCAAAATCGCCGGCAACTTCATGATCGCCAGCGCCATCGAGACCATGGGCGAAAGTACCGCCCTGGCGCGCAGCTATGGCGTAGAGCCCGCGGCGCTGCTGGAGATCCTCACCAGCACCCTGTTCGCCGCGCCGGTGTACCAGAACTACGGCCGCCTGCTGACCGAGCGAAAGTTCTCGCCGGCGGCCTTCAAGCTCAGCCTGGGACTCAAGGACGTCGGCCTGGCCCTGGCGGCCGGTCAGGAAAAGGCGGTACCGCTACCCTTCGCCAGTGTCCTGAGAGACAACCTGCTGGAGGCCGTCGCCCAGGGCGAGGGCGATCTGGACTGGATCGCGCTGGGGCAGAGATCGCATAAGAAGGCCGGGCTCGACTGAGCGCCTGCCTACTTGCAGGCGGTGCCCAGCGCCGCCAGCGACAGCGGGTAGAACTGCAGGTTGTAGCCCGAGGTCTTGGCCTGGCTGCAGCGCTTGGTGCTGTAGAGGCCGTAGTCGATGATCATCACCGGCTTCTTCTGGGTGCGGAAGTAGCTGTAGGCGTTGCACTCGGCGTAGTCGTAGCAGCTCTCGTTGAGGGCGAAGTCGAACTTGCCGTAGAGGCTCGGCACCAGGTCCACGGCGTTCTTCAGACCCACCAGCAGACTGCGCCTGTGCGCCTCGTCAGCCAGCCAGTTGAGGAAGTCCAGCTGCTGGGCCTTGGTCAGCTTGAGACCGTTGGGATTGCTGAAGCCGTCGACGTTGTCCGGATCCACGCCCTGGCAACCCTTCTGCACCGCCAGGTCCAGCCGCTTGGCCAGCAAGGCGCGGACGTCGGCACGGCGGATGTCCAGCCAGCGTTCGCCCGGCCAGGCGTCCAGCGCCTTGCCCAGAGCGGCCTTTGGATAGAGCGCGGCGTCGGGCCGCCAGTCTTCCCAGGTACCGGCGCTGAAATAGCAGATCACCGTCTTCCCATTGCCCTTCAGATTGGCGATCACCGCCTTGCTGGTGTCATAGAGATCGATGTCGTAGAGGGTGCGATTGGGCTTTTGCAGCACGCCGTTCAGCTGGACATGCCAGGTGAGCGTCTGTGGCAGCGGTGGCGGCAGGGCGGCCTGGCTGGAAGCCGCGGTGAACATTCCGCAAAGCAGGATGGAACAGGCTGAAAGGCGCATGAGACTTGACTCGAACGGCTGGTCAAGTCTCCAGTATCGGCTGCCGGGTCGCAGTCCTGAGCGCCAGTCGTCGTACCTATCAACGGCTGGTCGGCCGTCGCGTGACCGGCTTTCCGGCCCCCTTGCGCAGAGAGCCCTGGCCTAGAGCCCTTGTCTTCTGCCCAGGCGCCTGCTCGACGGTGGAGTAAGCCCTTACGCCCGTTCGCCCTGCCGATGAGCGGCAGGGGCGGGGTCTTCGGCCGGCGGCTTGTTCGCCCGCCCCGCTAAAGGGGCGGCGAGCAGCGCAGTGGCCGGATCAGCGCTGGGCCAGCAGCGCGCGACCGCGTTGCACGGCGGCGCGGACCTGGGCCGGGGCGGTACCGCCGATATGGTCGCGGGCATTGACCGAACCTTCCAGGGTCAGGACGGCGAAGACGTCCTGCTCGATCTGATCGCTGAAGCGCCGCAGTTCGTCCAGGCTCATCTCGGCCAGGTCTTTGCCGCTGTCCACGCCGTACTTGACCGCGTGGCCGACGATCTCGTGGCAGTCACGGAAGGGCAGGCCCTTGCGCACCAGGTAGTCGGCGAGGTCGGTGGCGGTGGAGAAGCCACGGCGGGCCGCCTCGCGCATGATCTCGCGCCTGGGCTTGATGGCCGGGACCATGTCGGCGAAGGCCCGCAGGGAGTCGCGCAGGGTGTCGGCGGCGTCGAACAGCGGTTCCTTGTCTTCCTGGTTGTCCTTGTTGTAGGCCAGCGGCTGGCCCTTCATCAGGGTCAGCAGGCCGGTGAGGGCGCCGAACACCCGGCCGGTCTTGCCGCGCACCAGTTCGGGGACATCGGGATTCTTCTTCTGCGGCATGATCGAGGAGCCGGTGCAGAAGCGGTCGGGCAGGTCGATGAACTGGAACTGGGCGCTGGTCCAGAGCACCAGTTCTTCGGAGCAGCGCGACAGGTGCATCATCGCCAGGGAGGCCGCGGCGCAGAATTCGATGGCGAAGTCGCGATCCGAGACCCCGTCCAGGGAATTGCCGCCAATGGCCTCGAAGCCCAGCAGTTCGCAGGTGACCTGGCGCTGGATGGGGTAGGTGGTGCCGGCCAGCGCGGCGCTGCCCAGGGGCATGCAGTTGACACGCTTGCGGCAGTCGACCAGGCGCTCGTGGTCGCGGGAAAGCATCTCGAACCAGGCCAGCAGGTGGTGGCCGAAGGTCACCGGTTGCGCGGTCTGCAGGTGGGTGAAGCCGGGCATGATGGTATCGGCTTCGGTCTCGGCCAGTTGCAGCAGGCCTTCCTGCAGACGGTTGAGCTCGACGAGGATGGCGTCGATCTCGTCACGCAGCCAGAGGCGGATGTCGGTGGCCACCTGGTCGTTGCGGCTGCGTCCGGTGTGCAGCTTCTTGCCGACCACTCCCAGGCGCTCGGTCAGGCGCGCCTCGATGTTCATGTGCACGTCTTCCAGGTCGACGCGCCACTCGAAGGTGCCGGCCTCGATCTCGCCGCGGATCTCGTCCAGCCCGGCGATGATGGCGTCGCGCTCGGCTTCGCTGAGCACCCCGGCCTGGGTCAGCATGCGGGCATGGGCCTGGCTGCCGAGGATATCGTGGCGATAGAGGCGCTTGTCGAAGTCCACCGAGGCGGTGAAGCGGGCGACGAAGGCGTCGACGGGTTCGCTGAAGCGTCCGCCCCAGGACTGGTTGGTTTTTTCGCTGCTCATGGATCGGCCTGCTGCTGGGCTTGTCGGTAAGGATGAGAAGGGGCCGATGATAGCAGTCCCGAGCGGGCGCCGGCCCGATTCAACGGAGCCGACTTGCCGACGAGTGGTATCTGACCCACACTGCCTCCATGATACTCGAACGCCGCAAAACTCCCCGACCGGTCAAGGTCGACGACTTCTTCGTCCCGGCGCTCTGCGAACCGGAAGCCCTGCTCGTGCTGGTGGTGCTAGCTGAGCTGCTGGTCCTCGTCCTAGTGCTGGCAGAGCCCTTCACCCTGCAGTTCAACTGGATCCGCCTGGCGCTGGTGTCGCTGTTCGTGCAGTGGATCGTGCTGCTGTCGGCGGCGCTGCTCTGTCGCCTGCGGCCCTGGCTGGCACGCCATAGACCGGTGGTGGCGGGCGGCTTCTGCTGCGCCATCGTGGTGGCCCTGACGCTGCTCTGCACCCTGGTGGCCGACTGGCTGCAGCTGGCCGGACCGCTGCAGCGGGTCGGCGAGGTGCGGCTGTACATGAGACACGCGCTGATCGCCCTGATCATGTCCATGCTGCTGCTGCGCTACTTCTGGCTGCAGAGCCAGTGGCGCCGCCAGCAGCAGGCCGAATTGCAGGCGCGCATCGAGTCGCTGCAGGCGCGCATCCGCCCGCATTTCCTGTTCAACAGCCTGAACAGCATCGCCAGCCTGGTCGCCCTGGACGCCGACAAGGCCGAGCGTGCGGTGCTGGACCTGTCGGCACTGTTTCGCGCCAGCCTGGCCCAGCCGGGCAGCCGGGTACGCTGGTCCGAGGAGCTGGAACTGTCGCGGCGTTATCTGGAGATCGAGCGCCTGCGCCTGGGCGATCGCCTGCAGCTGCAGTGGGACGTGGACGGAGTGCCGGCGGACCTGCCGATTCCCCAGCTGACGCTGCAGCCGCTGCTGGAAAACGCCCTGATCTATGGCGTCGCGCCGCGCATCGAAGGCGGCCTGGTGACCATCTTCGCCACCTACCGGGACGGGGTCTTCGAACTGGTCATCAGCAATCCCTATGACCCGGAGGTGGAGCAGCAGCCACGCCCACCCAAGGGCACCCGTCAAGCTTTAAGCAATATCGAGGCGCGATTGACGGCACTTTTCGGACCAGCTGCGAGTCTCAAAATCGAACGCCGCGACCAGCGGCATACAACGTCTCTTCGCTATCCATGCGAGCGACTCATGCGGGAAGCCTGAGCTTATGAATGTCCTGATCGTCGATGACGAACCCTTGGCGCGCGAGCGTCTGGCCCGTCTGGTGGGGCAACTGGACGGTTATACCGCCCTGGAGCCAACAGCCACCAACGGTGAGGAAGCCCTCGCTTTGGTCGAAAACCTCAAGCCTGACATCGTCCTGCTCGACATCCGCATGCCGGGTCTGGACGGCCTGCAGGTGGCCGCGCGACTCTGCGAGCGCGAATCGCCGCCCGCGGTGATCTTCGTGACCGCCCACGACGAATACGCGCTCGACGCCTTCCAGGTCAGCGCCGTGGGCTATCTGGTCAAGCCGGTGCGGCAGGAAGACCTGGCCGCTGCGCTGAGCAAGGCCCAGCGTCCCAACCGGATGCAGCTGGCTGCCCTGACCAAGCCGCCGGCCAGTGGAGGCCCGGGTCCGCGCAGCCACATCAGCGCGCGCACCCGCAAGGGCATCGAGCTGATCCCGCTGGACGACGTGGTCTACTTCATCGCCGATCACAAGTACGTGACCCTCAGGCATTCCGGCGGCGAAGTGCTGCTGGACGAGCCGCTCAAGGCGCTGGAAGACGAATTCGGCGAGCGCTTCGTGCGCATCCATCGCAATGCGCTGGTTTCCCGCGAGCGCATCGAGCGGTTGCAGCGGACGCCCCTGGGTCACTTCCAGCTGTTCCTCAAGGGCATGAACGGCGACGCCCTGACCGTCAGCCGCCGCCATGTGGCCGGTGTGCGCCGCCTGATGCACAGCATCTGACACGTTCATGGGCCGACGACCGGTTCGCAGCGCGAAAGCGGCGCCGGTCGATTTGCTATCATGGCCGGCAATCTGACGTCCTGACGTGCCGGTAATGCCCATGCCCCGCGAAATTCGTATCGCCACGCGCCAGAGTGCCCTGGCCCTCTGGCAAGCCAACTTTGTCAAAGACCGCCTCGAAGCGGCGTATCCGGGTCTGCGGGTAAGCCTGCTGCCGATGATCAGTCGTGGAGACAAGCTGCTCGATGCGCCGCTGGCCAAGATCGGTGGCAAGGGCCTGTTCGTCAAGGAACTGGAAAACGCCCTGCTCGACGGCAGCGCCGACATCGCCGTGCACTCCATGAAGGATGTCCCCATGGAGTTTCCTGCAGGCCTCGGCCTGTACGCCATCTGCGAGCGGGAAGACCCGCGCGATGCCTTTGTCTCCAATCGCTACAGCGGTCTTGCCGAATTGCCCCGGGGCAGCGTGGTGGGGACATCCAGCCTGAGGCGCCAGGCCCAGTTGCTGGCCCTGCGCCCGGATCTCGAGATCCGCTTCCTGCGCGGCAACGTCAATACCCGGCTGGCCAAGCTCGATGCCGACAACTACGACGCCATCATCCTGGCCGCCGCCGGACTGATCCGCCTGGGCTTCGCCGCGCGCATCCGTGAATACCTGACTGTCGAGGACAGCCTGCCGGCAGGTGGCCAGGGCGCCGTGGGCATCGAGTGCCGGACCGACGATGCCGAGGTCCATGCGCTGCTCGAACCCCTGCACCATTTCGACACCGAACGCCGGGTCGCTGCCGAGCGCGCCCTGAATCGCCGTCTCAATGGCGGCTGCCAGGTGCCCATCGCCTGCTATGCCGTGCAGCAGGGCGAGTTGCTCTGGCTGCGCGGTCTGGTCGGCCAGCCTGATGGCGGCCTGCTGCTGCGCGCCGAGGCCCGCGGCCCGCTGAACGATCCCGCCACCCTTGGCGTGGCGGTGGCCGAGGACCTGCTCGCCCAGGGCGCCCAGGACATCCTCGATGCCGTCTACGGGACCAGCGGCGCATCATGAGCGGCTGGCGGCTGCTGCTGACCCGGCCGGCGGAGGAGAATCCACCGCTCGCCGCCGCCCTGGCCCAGGCGGGCATCGCCACTGCCAGCCTGCCCTTGCTGGACTTGCAGCCGCTGGCGGAAACGCCCGCACAGCGCTCGCTCTGGCTCGATCTCGATCGCTATGCCGCCGTGCTGGTGGTGAGCAAGCCGGCGGCTCGTCTGGGTCTCGCCGCCCTCGATCAGTACTGGCCGCAACCGCCGCTACAGGCCTGGTTCGCCGTAGGTGCGGCCACTGCCGCCGTGCTCGAAGACTATGGGCTGCTGGTGCACCACCCCCAGCGTGAGGACAGCGAAGGCCTGCTGGCCCTGCCGGCCTTGCAGGAAGCCCTGCAGCGCCCGGAGCCCGAGGTGCTGCTGCTGCGCGGCGAGGGCGGCCGCGACCTGCTGGTCGAAACCCTCACCGCCCGCGGCGCCCGCGTCGAGGTGCTCGAACTCTATTGCCGCCAGTGCCCGGAGTACCCCGCAGGGCAGGTCCTAGAGACCCTGGCAGCGGAACGCCTGAATGCCATCATGGTCAGCAGTGGGCAGGGTTTCGCGCATCTGCAGGCCTGTGCGGGTGCGGATTGGCCCGCGGTGCGCCGTTATCCCCTGCTGGTACCCAGCGCCCGTGTTGCCGAACTGGCTCGCGCCAGCGGCTGCGAACTCATCATCGAGTGCCAGGGCGCCAGCGCCAGTGCCTTGATCGCCGCGCTTGCCCATCACCATCCGGATTGACCCTACAAGGAATTCCCGTGAGCGAAACTCAAGCCCCCCGCGCCGACGACGTCTCCCCCGATCCAGTCGTGACCCCTGCCTCGCCGTCGCCATCACCGCCACCGGCAGGCGTGCGCCGCAAGGGCTCGGGCAAGGCGTCCGGCCTGGCGCTGCTGGCCCTGCTGGTAGCCGCCGGTGGCCTGGGCGTCGGCGGCTGGAGCGTCTGGCAACTGCAGCAGGTGCGTCAGGCCGAGCAGAGCCAGGCCGCCCAGGCCGAGGATCTGCGCAGCCAGCTGCGCCAGCTGGAAAACCGCAACCAGGCGTTGAGTGCCGATCTGGGCCGCCTGCCCTCGGCCAACGAACTTGAAGAGCGCCGCCGTCAGCTGGCCGAGCTGCAGGGTGACCAGCAGCACCTCGCCGAGCAGTTCAAGGAGGTGGTCGGCCAGAGTCGCCAAGCCTGGCGCCTGACCGAAGCCGAGCACCTGCTGCGCATGGCGACCCTGCGCATGACCGCGCTACAGGATGTGCCCAGTGCCCAGAATCTGCTGCAGGGCGTCGATGACATCCTCAAGGCGCAAAACGATCCGGCCGCCTTCAACGCGCGTCAGCAGGTGGCCAATGCCCAGCAGACCCTGCGCCAGTTGCCCGATCTGGATCGTACCGGGCAGTTCGTCCAGCTGGCCTCGCTGCGTAACCAGGTGCAGAGCCTGGAGCCCCTGCCGCCACGCTTCTCCACCACGGTGGCCGACCAGCCCGGCGTGGAAAAGGCCGCGGTCCCGCCGAGCAATGCGTTGCAGCAATGGTGGCAGGATTTCCGCCAGCGCATCTCCAGCTACTTCCGCATCGACTTTTCCGCCGATCAGCCGATCCGTCCGCTGCTGGCCGAGGAGTCCCTCGCCCAGGTGCGCCTGGCCATGAGCCTGGCGCTGGAGCAGGCGCAGTGGGCCGTGCTCAACGGCAATCAGGAGGTCTATCGACTCTCCATCGAGCAGGCCGAAGACGTCCTCGCCGCGCACTTCAACAACCAGAATCCCGACAGCCGTGCGGTCAAGCTGCGTCTGCAGGAGCTGGCCGAGCGTCCGGTCACCTTCGAAGCGCCTGACCTGACCCCGGCCCTGACCGCGCTGCAGGCCTACATCGCTCAGCGTCAGCAAATCCAGCCGAACAATGCCGCCGCCGGCGCGGCTCAGGAGAATCGCCCATGAAGCGCCTGTACCTGCTGTTCCTGTTCGCCCTGCTTGTCGGCCTGGGTGTCGCCGTGGTGCTGGCCAAGGAGCCGGGCTACGTCCTGCTGTCCTACAGCAACTTCCGCTACGAATCGAGTCTCTGGGCCTTCCTGGCCATGCTGGTGGCCGCCTGGCTGGCGCTCTACATCCTCAAGCTGGTGCTGGGCGCCCTGGGTCTGACCGGCAAGGTGCTCAATCCCTGGTCGCGGCACAATCGCCAGCGCCGCCTGGAGCAGGCTCGCCACAAGGGGCAGCTGGAACTGGCCGAAGGCAACTGGAGCGGTGCCCTCAAGCATCTGAAAGGCGCCGCCGAGCACGCCGACCAGCCGCTGTTCGTGCTGCTGGGTGCTGCCCGCGCCGCCAACGAGCTGGGTGACCTGGAAGAACGGGATCGCCTGCTGCGCCAGGCCCGCGAGCGCGAGCCCCAGGCCGAGCTGGCCATCGGCCTGCAACAGGCGCGGCTGCAGATCGACCGGGGCCAATACCTGGAAGCCCGCGACAGCCTGGCGCCGTTGCAGGCCAAGTATCCGAAGAATGGCGAGGTGCTGCTGCAACTGCAGCGCCTGCAGGTGACCCTGCGCGACTGGCCGGCGCTGATCGCCCTGCTGCCGCAATTGCGCAAGCAGCAGGTGCTACGGCCCCAGGAGCAGGATGACCTGGAACGCAAGGTCTGGATCGCCACCCTCGATGAGGTTCCCGCCCAGGGCGCGGAATCGGCGGTGGATGCCCAGTGGCAACAGGTGCCCACGGCGCTCAAGGGCGATGCCGCAGTGGTACTGGCCTATGCCCGTCAGCTGCGCGCCATCGGCCGCGACGATCTGGCCGAGGAGGTGCTGCACATTACCCTCAATCGCCAGTGGGACGAGCGCCTGGTGGAGCTCTATGGCCAGCTGCGTCCGCGCGACGCCAGTCGCCCGTTGCACCATGCCGAGGGCTGGCTCAAGGACCGACCCCAGGACGCGGTGCTGCTGCTGGCCCTGGGCCGGCTGTGCATGAACAACCAGCTGTGGGGCAAGGCGCGCGAATATCTGGAGCGCAGCCTGGCGCAGCGGCCGTCCGCGGTCACCGCCGGTGAACTGGCCCGGGTGGCCATCCAGCTGGGCGATGTGAACCGCAGCCAGCAGCTCCTGCAGAGCCAATGGCGCGAGTCCGACGCCTCTTCGCTGCCGACGCCCAGGGTCTGACGGCACGCCTCGTCTGCCCGGGTCCTTGAAAGGTGCCCGGGCTTTCACTACCGTAACGTCCCAATTCCCTGTTGGAGACGGCGCGTCCGTGACTAGTCCCCGCTTCATCTTCCTGTTCATGGCCGCCACCTGCGCGGTGCTCATGGGCGTCGGTCTCTATCTCGAACACGTGGTCGGCCTCGAACCGTGCCCGCTGTGCGTCATGCAACGGATCTTCTTCATCCTGGTCGGGGTGGTGGCGCTGATCGCCGGCATCCAGGCACCGGGCAAGCGTGGGCGGCGCATCTATGGCGTGGTCCTGCTGCTGCTGGCCGCGGCCGGTGCCGCCACCGCCGGCCGCCAGGTCTATCTGCAGACGGTCCCGGCGGAGGAGCTGGCAGCCTGTCTGCCGAGCCTGGACTACATGATGCAGGCGCTGCCCTTCCAGGAGATCATCCGCCTGGTCCTGCACGGCACCGCCGACTGCGCCGAGGTCAACTGGACGCTGTTCGGTCTGAGCATCCCGGAATGGAGCCTGCTGGCCTTCGTGCTGCTCATGGCCCTGAGCCTGGTCAAGGTCTTTCGCCGTCGCTAGTGTGGTGTTTCTGACGTTCGCGCAAGAATGGGCGAGTGAGTTTCGTGCGGTTCGGCGCCCAGAGTGGGCCGGGTGCCGGACGAGTCATGGCAGGGCTGTGGCGGGAGGGGCAGCGACGTCCAAGACGGTCCGCCGCTGCGGACAGGAAGCGCCGCCAAAACTGCGTGGTTAACTTCTGAAACGCCACTTTGGCCTTTCTCCGAGCAACGGCACTCGCCTGGCGAGACGATGTCGGTATAGTTCCTGATAACCCCCGGGCGCCTGCGCCCGGACCGTATCGCCCGTATAGAGAGCTGCCGTCATGCTAGAAACCTGCCGCAATGCCCAGGAACGCTGGGGTGGGGTCCACCAGCTGATCGACCGCTGGCTGATTGCCCGCCGCGAGCTGGTGACCGCCTACGAAACCCTGGACATGGAGCCCCTGCTGGGTCCGGTGCGCGAGGTCGGTGAACTGGAGCGACTCTGCGACATGCTGGTCGACTACATGTCCACCGCGCATTTCGAGATCTACGAGCAACTGGTGGCCGAAGCCCGCGAATTCCAGGACGAGCGCGCCATCGAGTTCGCCGACAGCGTCTATCCGCGCCTGCAGGCCCTGACCGACGCCGCCCTGAACTTCAACGACAGATTCGAGCGCGGGGCCTACCGGGACCCGGGTCTGCTGACCATCGAACTCAAGCTGCTGGGCGAAACCCTGCGCGAGCGCTTCGAGCTGGAAGACTGCCTCATCGAGGTGCTGCACACCTCGCACCAGCAACCGCGTCTGGCTTCGCTCTAGACGCGGATCATCCGCGCCGCCTCGGCCAGCAGGTCGAGGTCCGCGGCGGCTGCCTCGCGCGGTGTCAGCGCATGCAGCCAGGTCTCCGAGTCCTGAGCAGCGCGACATGGCCAGTGCGCGGCCAGGTGGGCCAGGCGAGCGAGCTGTTCACGTTCCGCCGCCAATTCCAGTCCCTTGAGCTGCTCGCGCAGTGCCGCCAGGCTTTCGTCCGCGCCGGACGCGGCCTTCCAGGCCTGCCGTAGCTGGCGCAGTGGACGCACCACCGTGTCCTGCCAGTGCTGCGAGGCACGCTGCAGCCGCGCCAGTCCTTCGCTGTCGAGGGCGCAGGCGCGCCGATCCAGCCAGAGCGCCGTCAGCACCAGGCAGACATCGGCGCCAGCCTCCTGCAGACGCAAACAGGCGCCTTCCACGCCGGGCCGGGCGTATACTGCCAACGCGAATTCCCACAGGTCCTCTTGCATGTCCGCCTCCCCGTTCGTGGGTGGTGGAGCTGCTACACTCCGCCGCCATGATCCGACTACAGAACCTTACTCTACAGCGTGGCCCCCAGCGTCTGCTCGAAAGCGCTGAGCTGACCCTGCATCCCGGCCAGAAAGCCGGTCTTATCGGTGCCAATGGTGCCGGCAAATCCAGTCTTTTCGCCCTCCTGCGCGGCCAGCTCGGTGCCGACGCCGGCGACTGCCACATCCCGGCGGCCTGGCGCATCGCCCACATGCGCCAGGAGGTGGACACCCTGGAGCGGCTGGCGGTGGACTATGTGCTGGATGGCGACATCGACTTGCGCCGCATCCAGCGCGAGCTGGCAGCCGCCGAAGCGGCCCAGGACGGCAATGCCCTGGGTCGGCTGCACGCCGACTTCGAGGCCGCCGACGGCTATACCGCCGATGCCCGGGCGCGCAAGCTGCTGGCCGGTCTGGGCTTCACCGCCGCGCAGATGGAACGCCAGGTCGGCGATTTCTCCGGTGGCTGGCGGATGCGCCTGAACCTGGCCCAGGCGCTGATGTGCCCTTCGGACCTGCTGCTGCTCGACGAACCCACCAACCACCTGGATCTGGACGCCATCCTCTGGCTGGAAGACTGGCTCAAGGGCTATCCCGGCACCCTGATCCTGATCTCCCACGACCGCGACTTCCTCGATGCCGTGGTCGATCACGTGGTGCACCTGGACCAGCAGAAGCTGGTGCTCTATCGCGGCGGCTATTCCAGCTTCGAGCGCACCCGCGCCGAACGCCTGGCGCAGCAGCAGCAGGCCTATGACAAGCAGCAGGCCCAGCGCGCCCACATGGAGAAGTACATCGCCCGCTTCAAGGCCCAGGCCACCAAGGCGCGCCAGGCACAGAGCCGGATCAAGGCCCTGGAACGCCTGGAAGAGCTGGCGCCGGCCCATGTCGACTCGCCCTTCGAATTCGTCTTCCGCGAGGCGGACAAGCTGTCCAGCCCGCTGCTCGACCTCGCCGAAGGCCGGCTCGGCTATGGCGAGACCACCGTCCTGCACCCGGTCAAGCTGCAGCTGACGCCAGGTGCGCGCATCGGTCTGCTCGGCCCCAACGGTGCCGGCAAGTCCACCCTGATCAAGACCCTGGCTGCCGAGCTGGAACCTCTCGGTGGCCGCCTGCAGCGCGGCGAGAACCTGGCCATCGGCTACTTCGCCCAGCACCAGCTCGATTCCCTGGACGCCAAGGCCAGTCCGCTGCTGCACCTGCAGCGCATTGCCCCCGGCGAGCGCGAGCAGGGTCTGCGTGACTTCCTTGGCGGCTTCGACTTCCGCGGTCCGCGCTGCGACGAGGTGGTGCTGAATTTCTCCGGTGGCGAGAAGGCCCGGCTGGCCCTGGCGCTGATCGCCTGGCAGAAGCCCAACCTGCTGCTGCTGGACGAACCCACCAACCACCTGGACCTGGACATGCGCCTGGCGCTGACCCTGGCGCTGCAGGAGTTCGCCGGGGCGGTGCTGGTGGTCTCCCACGATCGTCATCTGCTCAAGAGCACCACCGACGAATTCCTGCTGGTGGCCGATGGCAAGGTGCAGGCCTTCGACGGCGACCTGGACGACTACAGTCGCTGGCTGGTGGATTTCCGCGCCCGGCAGGAGCCCGTGTCGGACGGCGACGCGGCGGTCGACAAGACCGATCGCAAGGCCCAGCGCCAGGCCGCCGCCGCCCTGCGCCAGCAGCTGGCACCGCTGAAAAAGGCCGCCGACAAGCTGGAAGTCGAGCTGGGCAAGCTGCAGGAAAAGCTCGCCACCCTGGAAGCCCGCCTGGGTGACAGTGGACTCTACGACGCCTCCCGCAAGGAGGAGCTGCGCCAGGCGCTGGCCGACCAGGCCACGGCCAAGACCCGCGAAGCCGAGCTGGAAGAGCAGTGGCTGGAGGCCCTGGAGCGGCTGGAAGGTCTGCAAGCCGAACTCGAGGGGGCCTGATGACGCAGTGGCTGTACACCTGGCTGCCGGGTTGGGGCGACTACCTGCTGGTGGCCGGTCAGGTGGCCCTGGTGCTGCTGCTCGGCTACGTGCTGCAGCGCATCGTGGCCCGCGCCGTCACCGGCCTGGGCGAACGCTATCCGCTGCCACCGCAGATCGTCCTCGGGCTGCGCGGCGTCCTGCGCTGGCTGATCATGGGCAGTGCCATCCTGATGGCGCTGGAGCGTTTCGGCGTCTCCGCGGCGGTGCTCTGGACGGCCATTTCCGGTTTCGTCGCGGTGGCCGCGGTGGCCTTCTTCGCCATCTGGAGCGTGCTTTCCAACCTGTTCTGCGCGGTACTGATCTTTACCGTCGGCCCCTTTCGCCTGGGCGATCGCATCGAGGTGCTGGACGCGTCGGACAAGCCGGGCATCAAGGGTCGGGTGGTGGCCATCAACATGCTCTTCGTGACCCTGCAGGAACTGGACGACAACCAGGAAGCCACCCTGGTGCAGATCCCCAATACCCAGTTCTTCCAGAAGTCGGTCCGCCGCTGGCGCGATGCCGATGGCTCCTTCGATTTCCATCTCGACAGGTGAATTCATGAGTCTGCAGGTCTGGACCGGTTTCTTCATTGCCTGCTGGATGATCAGCCTCTCGCCGGGGGCGGGCGCCGTTGCCTCCATGAGCGCAGGCGTCAACCACGGTTTCCGGCGTGGCTACTGGACGGCGCTGGGCCTGCAACTGGGCCTGGCGCTGCAGATCGCCGTGGTCGCCGTGGGCGTCGGCGCCTTGCTGGCGGCCTCGCAGCTGGCCTTTACCCTGATCAAGTGGTTCGGCGTGGCCTATCTCGCCTACCTGGCTATCCGCCAATGGCGCGCGGCGCCGCTGGACCTGGGTGAGCAGCTGGTCGGCGAACGTCTGCCGCCGCGAATCGGCGCCCTGGTCATGCGCGGCTTCCTGGTCAACGTGAGCAATCCCAAGGCGCTGATCTTCCTGCTCGCGGTGTTGCCGCAATTCGTCGATCCCCACGCGCCCCTGGCTGCGCAGTATCTGCTCATCGGGGTGACCATGGTCACCGTCGACCTGATCGTGATGGCCGGCTACACCGGTCTGGCCGCCCGGGTGCTGACCCTGCTGCGCACGCCAAGGCAGCAGCGCATCACCAACCGGGTGTTCGCCAGCCTCTTTCTCGCCGCGGCGGCGCTGCTGTCCACGGTGCGCCGCGCCGCGGTCTGAAGCCGGGCGCTACCAGACCACCGACTGGCCCTGCCAGTCCCAGAAGCTGCCGGTCTCGGCCGGTGTCCGTGCAGCCAGTACTTCCAGCAGACGGTCTGCCGCATAGGCTGGGGTGAACAGCCTGTCGGCCGGTACCCGGGCCTGGAAGGGCCGGGACAGCGCCGTGTCGGTGGTGCCAGGGTGCAGGGCCAGCACGCAGCTCTGCGGATTGAGCCGGGCGAGTTCGATGCTGGCGCAGCGCAAGCCCTGGTTGAGCGCGGCCTTGGCCATCCGATAGCCGTACCAGCCGCCCAGCTGGTTGTCGCCGATGGAGCCGACCCGCGCCGAGAGCGCGGCGATCTGACAGGGGTGCTGGCCCTTGAGCAGCGGCGTCAGCTGGCGGATCAGCAGCAGCGGCAGCACGGCATTGGCCAGATAGCTTTCCAGCAGTCCGGCCTGGTCCACCTGCGCCAGACTCTTCTCGGCGCGCGCCCGTGTGCCCTGCAACAGACCCGAGGCGCACAGCAGCAGATCCAGGCGGAGCGTCTCGTCAGCCAGGCGGGCCGCCAGCTCGGGCTCGGCCAGCGGATCGACGTCGAGGCGGCGCAGACGCGGGCCATGGCGCCGCTCCAGCGCGGTCAGACCGGCATGCCCCTCGGCCTGACGGGCGCAGGCCCAGACCCGCGCGACGTCGTCGCGGGCCAGCAACTGGTCGCACAGGGCCAGACCGAGGCCGCCGGTGGCGCCATACACCAGGACCTGGGCGGGCTGCTCCAGGCGTTGCCAGAAGGTCATGGGAGACTCCAGTCAGATCGCTATCCCTGTCGGACCGCGCCGCCACGCTGGGGTGCGCCGCCGCAGCGCGGTATCCTGGGCTTTTGCCGGAGAAATCCCCCGTGATCCTGTGGATCGATGCCGATGCCTGTCCGCGCGCCGCCAAGGAGCTGGTCTGCAAATTCGCCCTCAAGCGCAAGCTGGAGGTGGTGCTGGTGGCTGGCCAGCCACAGATCAAGCCGCCCTTCGCCTGTGTGCGCCTGGTGGTGGTGCCCAGTGGCCCCGACGCCGCTGACGACCATCTGGTCGAGCAGGCGCAGCCCGGTGACCTGGTGATCTGCAGTGACATTCCCCTGGCCGACCGGCTGGTGAAGAAGGGCGTGGTCGCCCTCGATCCGCGTGGCCAGGAATTCGACGAGCGCAACATGAGCCAGCGCCTGGCCATGCGCAATCTGATGACCGATCTACGCGACCAGGGCCAGATGGGCGGCGGCCAGGCCGGCTACGGCGAACGTGATCGCCAGGCCTTCGCCAATGCCCTGGATCGGCTGCTCACCCGCCTCCAGCGCGGCGCTGCTGGCTAGGCACGGAGCCTCGCCTAGGCCGGGACGGCCGCGAGGGCGGGTTGCTGCAGCCAGCTGCGCAGTTGCGGCAACGGCATGGGCCGGCCGAACAGATAGCCCTGCATGAAGTTGCAGCCGTTGGCCTGCAGGAACTGGCGTTGCTCGCTGGTTTCCACCCCTTCGGCGACCACGTTGAGGCCCAGCTTGTGCGCCATGGCGATGATCGCCGCGGCGATGGCCATGTCGTTGCTCTGCTTGGGAATGGTGCGAACGAAGGCGCGATCGACCTTGAGCGAATCCACCGGCAGCCGGCTCAGATAGGCCAGGGATGAATAGCCGCTGCCGAAGTCGTCGATGGACACCCGCACGCCCAGGGTACGGATCTCGCCGAGTACCTCGACGGCCACGTTGAGACTGTGCATCAGGGCGTTCTCGGTCACCTCGAGGATCAGCGCCGACGCCGGCAGGTCCTCGGCCTGCAAGGCCCGGGCGATGGCTTGGGGCAGCAGGCGATCGCTCAGATTCAGTGCCGAGCAATTCACCGAAACGCGCAGCTCCGCATGACCCTCACGGTGCAGTTGGGCGAGATCGGCGCAGGCCTGGCGCATGACCCAGCCATCCAGGTCGGCGATCAGTCCGGTTTCCTCGGCGACGCGCACGAAGCGTTCGGGGCTCAGTGGGCCCAGGACCGGATGCTGCCAGCGCACCAGCGCTTCCAGAGCCACCGCAGCACCGTCCGGATCGACGATGGGCTGATAGGCCACATGCAGGCCACCCTGGGCCAGCGCATGGCGCAGGTCCATCTCCAGGCTGAGCAGGTCGTCGGCATCGCGTTGGAGGTCGGTGGTGAATCTCTGGCTGCGATTGCGTCCGCTGCGCTTGCAGTGGCCAACCGCAAGGCCCGCACTGCGCAGCAACTGGCCGGCGTTGGCGCCGTCCTGGGGATAGTGGGCGATACCCAGGCTGAAGGTCATGGCGATGCGCTGCCCGGCCAGCTCGAAGGGCGGGCGCAACTGCTCCATCAGGCGCATGGCCAGGGGCTGGCTGTCGCCGCGCTGGCCGAGCGGCAGCAACAGGCTGAATTCGTCGCCGGCATAGCGGGCCAGCGGCAGGTCGTTGTCGAGCACCGCACGGATCCGCTGCGCCATCTGGATCAGCAATTCATCGCCGAGGGCGTGGCCGAGGCTGTCGTTGATGCGCTTGAAGTGATCGATGTCCAGCATCAGCAGGGCGAATTGCTCTCCGGTGCGTGCCTGGCCGATGGCGCGGTCGACGGTCTGGATGAAACTGCCGCCGTTGAGCAGGTGGGTGAGGGGATCGTGCAGGGTGATCTGATCGAGGGTGGTCGAGACCCGCTCCAGCCGCAGGCGCTGGGCATTGAAGCGTTCGCCGGCCCAGGCGGCGAGCAGGCCGACCATGATGATGAACAGGGTGCCGAGGGCGATGCCCATGCCCAGCTCCAGGTGCTGATTCACTTCCGCCAGGCCGTCGGGTTCGAAGCCGATGGGCACGGAGAGGGTGAGGGCGGCCATGCCGGTGAAGTGCATGGAGACGATGGCGAAACCCAGGACCAGGCTCCCCAGCAGGCGCAGCCAGAGGGTCCTGAGGCCGGTCCTGCCGCGCAGGCGGAAGGCCAGCAGCAGGGCGCCCAGGGAAGCCAGGCTGGCGACCACCACCGAGACCACCACCAGCAGCGGATCATAGAGCTGTATGGCGACCGACTGCATGGCCAGCATGCCGGTGTAGTGCATGGTCGCGATGCCCAGGCCGGCGGCCAGGGCCGCGAGCAGGTACTGTGGTGTGGTCAGGGACTCGCGCCCGATCAGGTGCATGACCGTGTAGGACACGGCGACGGCGATCAGCAGCGAGGCCAGGGTCTGCAGCGGCGCATAGTGCACATGGATGCCGATCTTGAACGACAGCATGGCCAGGAAGTGCATCGACCAGATGCCCCCGCCCAGGGCGACGGCGCCGATCAGCTTGGCCAGCTCGCTGCTGCGGCGGGAGCGACTGTTGGTCACCCAGTCGGCCATGGCCAGGGCGGTGTAGCCGGCGGCGCTGGCGATCAGGTACGCCAGGACCACGAGCAGGCTTTCGTACTCGTTGGCAGCCAGGATCTGATGGCCGGGAGGCAGCAGGGTGGAGAAGTTCAGCATGCTCTATCGCCAGCGTGCACACGAGGTTTCGGGAGAGGTTGATGCTCAGGGCATCGGCAGTGGTAGCCGGGCCTTTAATTCGTTCGATGGACGTACCGGTTAGGGGGCTGCCTGCCGTCAGGCCTTGGGCGTGCGGCTGCGGCGCCACAGCCAGAGCAGCAGGCCGATCACCACCAGGCCGCCCAGCACCATCAGTTCATACCGCTTGAGATTGCCCAGCACTCCTTCGAGGACGGCGCCGAAGTGAAAGGCGGCATAACCCAGCACCGTGGCCCAGACGATGGCGCCGATGCCGTTGAGGATCAGGTAGCGCGCCGGCGGATAGCCCGACAGGCCGATCGCCACCGGCATCACCGTGCGCAGGCCGTAGACGAAGCGAAAGCTCAGCACCCAGAGATCCGGATGGCGCCGGATGTGCGCCAGCGCCTTTTCGCCGGCGGCTTCCCACTTGGGTTTGCGCGCCAGCAGCTTGCGCCCATGGCGCCGGCCGAGGAAGTACCAGAGCTGATCGCCGGCATAGCTGCCGCAGAAGGCGACCAGGATGACGGTCTGGATGTTCATGTAGTCGCGGAAGGCCAGGAAACCGGCCAGTACCAGAATGGTTTCGCCCTCGAAAAAGGTGCCGAGAAAAAGGGCGAAATAGCCGAAATCGTGGAGGAATTGTTGGAGCATTCGGCGCTACACGAGGTGAATAAAGATGGCGCAGCCTACCCCGGTTGGCGTCTGGAAAGAAAGTGTGACGGACTTCCGTCCGCCGGGTGCCAGGCGGTCAGGCAGGGATTTCACTGCGACCCTGTGTCACGCCGGGTCCAGCCGGCGTCTGCCTTGGATAGCACCTATAGGCACACCATATTGTCATCTGCTGTTACCAATCGGTCATGATTGTGGCCTATAACCCATCACACTGACCCGTGATCCGGGTCTGGGAGTCGATCGTGAGTTTTACCCCCATCAACCGTAGCTACCCTGCCACTCGCATGCGCCGTCAGCGCCGCGACGAGTTTTCCCGTCGCCTGATGCGCGAGCATGTGCTGACGGTGGATGACCTGATCCTGCCGGTCTTCGTGCTCGATGGCGAAGGCCGTCGCGAGGCCATTCCCTCGATGCCCGGCGTGGAGCGGCTGTCCATCGACCTGCTGCTGGAAGAGGCCGCCGAACTGGTGGCGCTGGGGATTCCCGCGGTTGCGCTGTTCCCGGTCACGCCCGCCGAGCGCAAGTCGCTGGACGGCGCCGAGGCCTACAACCCCGACGGTATCGCCCAGCGCGCCACCCGTGCCCTGCGCGAGCATTTCCCGGAACTGGGGGTGATCACCGACGTGGCCCTGGATCCCTTCACCACCCACGGCCAGGACGGCATCCTCGACGAGCGCGGCTACGTGCTCAACGACATCTCGGTCGAGGTGCTGGTCAAGCAGGCGCTGTCCCATGCCGCTGCCGGGGCCCAGGTGATCGCCCCGTCGGACATGATGGACGGTCGCATCGGCGCCATCCGCGCCGCCCTGGAAGACGCCGGCTATCACAACGTGCAGATCATGGCCTACTCGGCCAAGTACGCCAGCGCCTACTATGGACCTTTCCGTGACGCCGTCGGCTCGGCCGCCAACCTGGGCAAGGGCAACAAGGCCACCTATCAGATGGATCCGGGCAACAGCGACGAGGCCCTGCACGAGATCGCCGGCGACCTGGCCGAGGGCGCCGACTCGGTGATGGTCAAGCCGGGCATGCCCTACCTGGACATCGTCCGCCGGGTCCGCGAGGAATTCCGCGTGCCGACCTTCGTGTACCAGGTGAGCGGCGAGTACGCCATGCACATGGCCGCGATCCAGAACGGCTGGCTGTCCGACGCCGTGATCCTCGAATCGCTCCTGGCCTTCAAGCGGGCCGGGGCCAACGGCATCCTCACCTATTTCGCCAAACGCGCCGCCCAACAACTTCGCCAGGGGCCTTCGCGTTCCTAAGGAGCTTCAATGAGTAGCCAGGGTTTCGTCGAAACCGATCTGCAACAGCCCGTCACTGCCGAGTCTCTGGAGACGCCGGAGGAGGCGATCGCGACAGACGTCGAGGTGCAGCCGTCCGCGCCCGTGCTCGAGGTGCCTGCCGCGCCCAGCGTGCCGGCGGCCAACGTGGACGACAGCAGCCTCTACATCCATCGCGAGCTGTCGCAGCTGCAGTTCAACATCCGCGTGCTGGAGCAGGCTCTCGACGAATCCTATCCGCTACTCGAGCGCCTCAAGTTCCTGCTGATCTTTTCCAGCAACCTGGACGAGTTCTTCGAGATCCGCGTGGCGGGCTTGAAGAAGCAGATCGCCTTCGCCCGCGAGCAGGCCGGGGCCGATGGCCTGCTGCCGCACCAGGCGCTGGCGCGCATCAGCGACATCGTCCACGGCCAGGTGGACCGGCAGTACGCCATCCTCAACGATGTCCTCTTGCCGGCCCTGGCCGAGCAGCGGATTCGCTTCATCCGCCGTCGTTACTGGGACGTCAAGATCAAGGCCTGGGTGCGCAAGTTCTTCCGCGACGAGATTGCGCCCATCATCACCCCCATCGGCCTGGACCCGACCCATCCCTTCCCGCTGCTGGTGAACAAGAGCCTCAACTTCATCGTCGAGCTGGAGGGCATGGACGCCTTTGGTCGCGACTCGGGTCTGGCCATCATCCCGGCGCCACGCCTGCTGCCGCGGATCATCCGGGTGCCGGAGGAAGTCGCGGGCCCCGGAGACAACTACGTCTTCCTGTCCTCGATGATCCACGCCCACGCCGACGATCTCTTCCCCGGCATGAAGGTCAAGGGCTGCTTCCAGTTCCGCCTGACCCGCAACGCCGATCTCTCGGTGGACACCGAGGATGTCGAAGACCTGGCGCGTGCCCTGCGCGGCGAGCTGTTCTCCCGTCGCTACGGCGATGCGGTGCGGGTCGAGGTGGTGGACATCTGCCCGAAACACCTCACCGACTACCTGCTCAAGCAGTTCAATCTGGGCGAGAGCGAGCTGTACAAGGTCAACGGCCCGGTCAACCTGACCCGGTTGTTCTCCATCACCGGGCTGGACAGCCATCCGGAATTGCAGAGCGCTCCCTTCACGCCGACCATTCCCAAGCTGCTGCAGAAGAAGGACAACCTCTTCAACGTGCTGGGCAAGCTCGATGTGCTGCTGCTGCACCCCTTCGAGTCCTTCACTCCGGTGATCGACCTGATGCGCCAGGCCGCCAAGGACCCCAACGTCCTGGCGATCAAGCAGACGCTCTACCGCAGCGGCGCCAACTCCGAGATCGTCGACGCCCTGGTGGACGCGGCACGCAGTGGCAAGGAGGTGACCGCGGTCATCGAATTGCGCGCGCGCTTCGACGAGGAGTCCAACCTGCAGCTGGCCAGCCGCCTGCAGCAGGCCGGCGCCGTAGTCATCTATGGCGTGGTGGGCTTCAAGACCCACGCCAAGATGATGCTGATCCTGCGCCGCGAGAACGGCGAGCTGCGCCGCTATGCACACCTGGGCACCGGCAACTACCACGCCGGCAACGCCAAGCTGTACACCGACTACAGCCTGCTGACCGCCGATGTGGCCCTCACCGAGGACGTGCACAAGCTGTTCAACCAGCTGATCGGCATGGGCAAGACCCTGCGCATGAAGAAGCTGCTGCACGCGCCCTTCACCCTGAAGAAGAACCTGCTGGAGATGATCAACCGCGAAGCGTTGGCGGCCAGCGAGGGACGGCCGGCGCAGATCATGGCCAAGGTCAACGGCCTCACCGATGCCAAGGTCATCCGCGCCCTCTACAAGGCCAGCCAGGCCGGGGTGAAGATCGACCTGGTGGTGCGCGGCATGTGCTGCCTGCGCCCCGGTGTACCGGGCGTGTCCCACAACATCCAGGTGCGCTCCATCATCGGCCGCTTCCTGGAGCACAGCCGCATCTACTACTTCCTCAACGGTGGCGACGAGAAGCTCTATCTCTCCAGCGCAGACTGGATGGAGCGCAACCTCGACATGCGCGTCGAGACCTGCTTCCCGGTGGAAGGCAAGAAACTCATCACCCGGGTCAAGAAGGAGCTGGAAGGCTACCTCACCGACAACACCCAGGCCTGGGTGCTGCAGGAAGACGGCAGCTACGTGCGGCAATCGCCGACCGGCAACCAGAATGCCCGCAGTGTGCAGGCGACGCTGCTGGAGCGGTTGGCCAGCCCGGTGGTGAATACCCGCTGAGACAGTCCGGGCCCATGTCGACGTGGGCCCTGGTCGGTTTCGTAGGTTGGGTTGAGCGGGAGCGAAGCCCAAAGGTGCGGGGCGCTTAATTCTGCGCCTTGAGTATTACGGTGCCTTAGCTACTTATCGCGCTTTGCCGGTACCTCTTGTTTCGCCCACCCGGGCGACTCACTATTCTTTGTTTGCGCAAAGAAAAGTAAGCAAAAGAAAGCGCACCCCAACGTTTCGGCCCTCCGCTACGCTCCGGATACTCTCGTCCCGGCGCCGTGGCAGGGGCACGGCACGAAGGGGCTTCCTGTCTTTCGCGCCTTGCTCGGCGTCCTGCCTCGCAACCCCCGCCATGACACCGGAACTCGGCCTCACTGACGGGAACGGAGCGCAAGCCTGAGGCTTGGGTGTTCACAGGTATAGCGTGGAAAACCGCGTAGCGTTTTCCACTGGCGTGTGACGCAGATCTCTGTGGACAAGGCTTCGCCGTTGTCCACGCTACGGGCTACGGCTTTTTGTGGCTATTCAACCGACACTTTCAGGCTGGCGAATCGCCCCGGTCAGGAGGGCGAACGCCAGTGTCGTGGAGCGGGTCGAGCCGCATGGATGCGGCGAGAGGCCTGCACGGGCCATGGCCGGCCCGTGCAGGCCGACCCCGGAACGGCGCTGGTGTGAGCGAAACGTAGCGTAGCGGAGTAGCAGCCTCAGGCTGGCCCGAAGGGCGAGCAACGCGAGTCACCCGCAGCGTAGCGGAGGGCCGGATGTCCGGGGCAAGCGCTTTTGCTTACTTTTGTCCGGGACGCGTAGTCCGGGGCGCGCAGCCGCGTTTGAAAAGAATCGCCCGGGTGGGCGAAACAAGAAACATCAGCAAAGCTCGATGAACAGCCAGGGCACTTACAAAACCTAGGGTGCAGAGTTGCACATGCAACAGTTGGGCTTCGCTCCCGCTCAGCCCAACCTACGAAAAATCAGCGCACGCTCAACCTGTATCCCACCCGCTCCAGCCACTGCGCCTCCTGCTCGAAGTCGGCCTGGGTCAGGGGGTTCTCCGCCAGCCAGCCATCGGGGAATTGCACGTCCAGACTGCGCTCGCCGGCGCTGAGCTGGACATCCGGAATGCTCTTGTGGCGGATGTGGTGGAAGAGGATGGCGTAGCGCAGCAGCAGCGTCAGGCGCAGCAGCGGCTCGCCTTCCGCGCCCAGCTCCTGCAGGCGCTCCAAGGGAATGTTGCGGCGATGGCCGCGTACCAGCAGCGCCAGGGCCTGCTGGTCGCGGCGGGAGAAACCGGGCAGGTCCGAGTGCTCGATCAGGTAGGCGCCATGCTTGTGGTACTGGTAGTGGGCGATGTCCAGGCCGACGCCGTGCAGGCGCGCCGCCCAGCGCAGCAGTTCGGCATGATTCTCGTCGGTCAGGGCCCAGGCCTCGGCGACCTGTGCCAGGGACTTCAGGGCGCGCTTTTCCACCCGTTCGGCATGGCGCTGATCGACGTGGTAGCGCTCGGCCAGGGCGTTGAGGGTACGCTCGCGGACGTCCTCGTGGCTGTGCCGGCCGATCATGTCGTAGAGCACGCCTTCGCGCAGGGCGCCTTCGGAGAGGTGCATCTCCTGCAGCTCCAGGGCCTTGAACAGGGCTTCGAGGATGGCCAGGCCGCCCGGCAGGATGGCGCGTCGATCCGGCTTCACGCCGTCGATGTTGAGCAGGTTGATGTCGCCCTGCTTGAGCAGCTTGCGCTTGAGCCACTCGATGCCATCCGGGGTGATCTCGCCATTGCCGCGGCCGGCGGCCTGGATCGCCAGGGCCACCGCGCGGATGGTGCCGGAAGCGCCCAGGGCCTGGTGCCAGCCCATCTCGCGCAGGCCCTGGTCGATGTTCATCAGTTCCAGGCGGGCAGCGGTGTAGGCGCGCGCGTACTGGGCGGCGGTGATCTTGCCGTCAGCGAAGAATCTCTTGGTGAAGCTGACGCAACCCATCTGCAGGCTCTCGCGCTGCAGGGTCTCGAAGCGCTGGCCGATGATGAATTCGGTGCTGCCCCCGCCGATGTCGGTCACCAGGCGGCGTCCGGGCACATCGGGCATGGAGTGGGACACGCCCAGATAGATGAGGCGGGCTTCTTCGCGACCGGAGATGACCTCGACCGCATGGCCGAGCACGGCTTCGGCGCGCTGGATGAATTCGCCGCGGTTGCGCGCTTCGCGCAGGGCGTTGGTGCCCACCACCCGCACGGCGCCGCGCGGCATGCCGGCGATCAGCTGGGCGAAGCGGCGCAGGCAGTCCAGGCCGCGCTGGATGGCCTCTTCGCTGAGCAGACGCGACTCGTCCAGGCCGGCGGCCAGCTGGATCTTTTCGCCCAGTCGCTCAAGGATGCGGATCTCCCCGTGGGAATGGCGCGCCCGGACGATGTGAAAGCTGTTCGAGCCCAGGTCGATGGCGGCGATCAGTTCGTGGGGTTCGGCTGGCGAAGGCTGCATCTGGAGGCTCTCGGCGATAAACCGCGCCATCGTGCCAGCTAGCCGGTGACGGCTTCAAGCGCACAGCGGTTACGGTTGCGCAAAGTGGCAGAAAAAATAGGGTTTTTCCGCCTCAGGAAGCCACCTGGCCGATGAACTGGGCCAGTTCCGGTGTCTGCGGGTGGGCGAACAGCTCCTGGGGAGGACCGCTTTCGTGGACCTTGCCCTGGTGCATGAACACCAGCTTGTCGCCGACCTCGCGGGCGAATCTCATCTCGTGGGTGACCATGATCAGCGTCATGCCCTCGCGGGCCAGCTGCTTGACCACCGCCAGCACCTCGTTGACCAGCTCAGGATCCAGCGCCGAGGTGATTTCGTCGCACAGCAGCACCTTGGGCGACATGGCCAGGGCGCGGGCGATGGCTACCCGCTGCTGCTGACCGCCGGAGAGGCGGTCCGGATAGCTGTCGAATTTCTCCGCCAGGCCGACCCGATCAAGCATCTGCCGCGCCAGGGCGCGGGCCTCGTCCTTGCTGGTCTT
Source organism: Pseudomonas aestiva (assembly GCF_039908605.1). Taxonomy (NCBI): domain Bacteria; kingdom Pseudomonadati; phylum Pseudomonadota; class Gammaproteobacteria; order Pseudomonadales; family Pseudomonadaceae; genus Pseudomonas; species Pseudomonas aestiva. The sequence goes on from NZ_CP150916.1 coordinate 320,907, forward strand.
CTTGACCACCTGGGGCGCCAGCATCACGTTCTCGCCCACGGTCAGGTGCGGAAAGAGGTTGAACTGCTGGAAGACCATGCCGACCTTCTGCCGCAGCGAGCGGAGATTGACCCGGGCGGCGTCCAGGTATTCGCCGTCCACCTCGATGACGCCGTCGTTGATGGATTCCAGACCGTTCAGGGTGCGCAGCAGGGTGCTCTTGCCCGAACCGCTCTTGCCGATGATGGCCACTACCTGGCCTTCCTCGACGGTCAGGTCGATGCCCTTGAGCACATGGTGGTTGCCATAGTGTTTGTGCAGGGCGGTCACTCTAAGCAGCGGCATGCAGTCTCCTTTCCAGCCAGCGTGCGGCCAGCGACAGCGGATAACAGAGGATGAAATAGCCCAGGGCCGCGAGGCCGTAGACGGTGAAGGGCTGGAAGGTGGCATTGGCGAGCATGCCGCCGATCTTGGTCAGCTCGGTGAAGCCGATGATGGAGGTCACCGCGGTACCCTTGACCACCTGCACCGAGAAGCCCACGGTGGGCGCCACGGCGATGCGCAGGGCCTGCGGCAGGATCACGTGGCGCAACTGCTCGAAGCGGCTCATCGCCAGGCTTTCCGAGGCTTCCCACTGACCGTGGGGAATGGCTTCGACGCAGCCCCGCCAGATCTCGGCGAGATAGGCACTGGTGAACAGGGTCAGGGCCAGGCCGGCGGCCAGCCAGGCGGGGACTTCCAGACCCAGCAGCGACAGGCCGAAGAAGGTCAGGAACAGTTGCATCAGCAGCGGGGTGCCCTGGAACAGCTCGATGTAGCCGCGCGCCAGCAGGCGTAGCGGCCGGAGCGTCGAGTTGCGCGCCAGCAGGACCAGTGCGCTGGCCAGGCCGCCAAAGAGGAAGGCCGCCAGCGACAGCACCAGAGTCAGGCCGAGGCCGCTGGCCAGGCTGCGCAGGATGTCGGCGAGAGTGAAGTCCATCAACGCCTCCTGACGATGAAGAAGACGCCCAGCCAGTGCAGCGCCTGACGCACGCCAATGGCCATGAGCAGATAGATGAGGGTGGTCAGCAGATAGGTTTCGAAGGCGCGGAAGTTGCGCGACTGGATGAAGTTGGCGGCAAAGGTCAGCTCCTCGGTGGAAATCTGCGAGCACACCGCCGAGCCCAGCATCACGATCACCAGCTGGCTCGACAGCGCCGGCCAGACCTTGGCCAGGGCCGGACGCAGGATCACGTAGCGCAGGGTTTCGAAGCGGGTCATGGCCAGGGCCGCCGCCGCTTCCAGCTGGCCCCGCGGTATCGCCTGGATGCCGGCGCGGATGATCTCGGTGGAATAGGCGCCGAGGTTGATGACCATGGCCAGCACCGCCGCCTGGCCGGCTTCGATCCGCACCCCGATGGAGGGCAGGCCGAAGAAGATGAAGAACAGCTGGATCAGGAAGGGCGTATTGCGGATCAGCTCGACGTAGACCCCGAAAGCCTGGGCGAAGGGCTTCAGGCGCCAGGCGCGGCAGGTGGCACCGACGATGCCGATGAGGATGCCGAAGAAGCCACCGATCACCGTCAGCTCAAGGGTGTAGAGCGCTCCCTTGAGCAGCAGGTCGCTCTGCGCGAGCACGGGCTGGAAGTCGAACTGATACGCCATGGCGCGTCGATCCTCAGAGAGCGGCCGGCAGGGGATCGCCCAGCCATTTTTCGGAGTTCTTGCTCAGGGTGCCGTCGGCGCGGGCTGCATCGATAATGGCATCGACCTTGTCCTTGAGCGCCGGCTCGTTCTTGTTGATGCCCACGTACACCGGCGAGTCCTTGAGCTTGACCTTGAGCACCGGTTCCTTGGCCGGGTTGCGCGCGCCGATCACCTTCATCACCACGCTGCCGCTGGCGATCAGCTCGGACTGCCCGGCCAGGTAGGCGGCGATGGTGGAATTGTTGTCCTCGAAGCGCTTGATCACGCTGTCCTTCGGCGCCACATCGGTGAGCGCCAGGTCTTCAATGGAGCCGCGGGTAACCGAGATCACCTTGCCGGCCAGCTGCTCGGGTGTGCTGATGGCGGCATCCTTGGGACCGAAGACGCCGAGATAGAAGGGCGCATAGGGCTTGCTGAAGTCGATGACCTTTTCCCGGTCGGGATTCTTGCCCAGGCTGGAGATGACCAGGTCCACCTTGCCGGTGGTCAGGAAGGGAATGCGGTTGGTGCTGTTGACCGGGGTGACTTCCAGCTTCACGTTCAGCTTGTCCGCCATCAGTTGCGCGGTGTCGATATCCAGGCCGCGCGGTTTGAGATCGGGTCCGATTGAACCGAAGGGCGGGAAGTCCTGTGGCACGGCGACCTTGAGCACGCCGCGCTGCTGGATATCGGCCAGTTGGTCGGCCTGGGCGGAGGTGTGCAGGGCGGTCAGGCCCAGGGCGAGCAGGGAGAGGGCGGTCCAGCGCTTGAGCATGACGAGACTCCGGAAGCAGGTTGGGATGGCTCTGCCCAGTGCATTTCATGTGCCAGCCGCCTGCCAGAGGGGCGCAAGGGCCGTCAGGCTTGAGGATTGGTCTTACTGGTCTGAACAGTTGCGTGGGACAGCTACCTGCGCTGGCGCTTGCCGTGAGCCGCTTTGGTGCGCGGTTATAGCGGCGTGCTCCGCCTTGGGGCCGCACTTGAAGTCCCTGGAAATTGGGCATAAAAGGCAAGCTCCCGGACTGACTGGCCCGACCACGCCATGCCCCTCGCTGCCACCCGCGCCGTACCCCAATATGCCGTCGACGCCATTCGCCGACTGATCGAGACCGAAGGCTATGCCCCCGGCGCGGCCCTGCCCGCGCAGCGTGAGCTGGCCGAACGGCTGGGGGTGAGTCGTGCCTCCCTGCGCGAGGCGCTGTCCACCCTGAGCGCCCTGGGCCTGGTCAGTGTCCAGCCCGGGCGCGGCGTCTATGTGCAGGCGGCGACGGGTACGGTGGACGGACACTGGCCCTTCGCCGACGAGGTGACGGCCGCCCATGTCTTCCAGCTGAGATTCGCCCTGGAAGGCTTCGCCGCCGGGCTGGCCGCCGTCACCCTGGGGCCCGCCGACCTGGATCGCCTGGAGGTCAATCTGGCCGCCCTGCACCGGGCGCTGCGGGCCAACGAGCTGGAAAAGGCGGCCGTGCTGGACTTCGACTTCCATCGCCAGCTGCTGCTGGCCGCGGACAACCCGGCCATGCTGGCGGTGATCACCAGCAGCCCCGAACGCTTCCACGAGAGCCAGAAGCTGCCCTTCGTGCGCCCCGAGCGGGCCCTGGAAACCTGGCAGGAACACCGGCGCATCCTCAGGGCCCTGAGCCGCCGCTCGCCCGCGGCGGCGCAAAAGGCCATGCGCGAACATATCCGCAATGCGGCCCTGCGCAGTGGAACCCCTTTCACGGTTCCTGCTGTCTAAACAGCGATCCACGATCGGTGGAACGATGATCGACCAGGGTTGCAAAGGCTTCGAAAATGCAGCTCAACTCCGCTTTCTCAGGCCTTGTCGCCCGTTTGCCGGATCGTGAACCACCTCTGCCATCAATGCCGGTCATAGCCACCATCAATGTTCGAATGCTTTCGAAGTGACGGCGGCAGGGCTATCATGGCCATACTTCAAGTCGCACCCGAATTCGGAGAGAGTCAATGAGCGAATACATCACCAACGTCAGCGACGCCAGCTTCGAGCAGGACGTGCTGAAGTCCGACAGCCCCGTGCTGGTCGACTACTGGGCCGAATGGTGCGGTCCGTGCAAGATGATTGCGCCGGTTCTGGACGAGATCGCCAAGGACTACCAGGGCAAGCTCAAGGTCTGCAAACTGAACATCGATGAAAACCAGGACACCCCGCCGAAGTACGGCGTGCGTGGCATCCCGACCCTGATGCTGTTCAAGAATGGCGCGGTCGAGGCCACCAAGGTCGGCGCCCTGTCCAAGTCGCAACTGGCCGCCTTCCTCGACGCCAACGTCTGAGGCAGCCAGTCGAAAGCCCCGCCATGCGGGGCTTTTTTATGCCCGGACGGCTGGACGAGTACCCATGCAGGTGCTAGATTCCAGCCACGACCCCATCAGCGGGCCGTCTTCTCATCTGCTGTAGCCGTCAGTTCTCCTCTTCAGAACGCATCCCGCGAAGCTAATCTCGCATCCGGCCGCTCAGCTCGAATCCCTCCTTCGCCTCTTCTCACGTCAACATACGTCTATGAATCTGACCGAACTCAAGCAAAAGCCCATCACGGAACTGTTGGAAATGGCGGATGCCGCGGGCTTGGAAAACATGGCCCGGTCCCGCAAGCAGGACATCATCTTTGCGCTGCTTAAAAAGCACGCCAAGGGTGGCGACGAGATTTCCGGGGATGGCGTGCTGGAGATCCTGCAGGACGGCTTCGGCTTCCTGCGTAGCGCCGACTCCTCCTACCTGGCCGGTCCCGACGACATCTATGTCTCCCCCAGCCAGATCCGCCGCTTCAACCTGCGTACCGGCGACACCATCATCGGCAAGATTCGTCCGCCGAAAGAGGGCGAGCGCTATTTCGCGCTGCTCAAGGTCGACACCATCAACTTCGACCGTCCGGAAAACGCCAAGAACAAGGTGCTGTTCGAGAACCTCACGCCCCTGTTCCCCACCAAGCGCCTGACCATGGAAGCCGGCAACGGCTCCACCGAAGACCTCACCGGTCGGGTCATCGACCTCTGCGCCCCCATCGGCAAGGGTCAGCGCGGGCTGATCGTCGCGCCGCCCAAGGCCGGCAAGACCATCATGCTGCAGAACATCGCGGCCAACATCACCCGCAACAATCCCGAGTGCTACCTCATCGTGCTGCTCATCGACGAGCGTCCCGAGGAAGTGACCGAGATGCAGCGCACCGTGCGTGGTGAAGTGGTGGCCTCCACCTTCGACGAGCCGCCGACCCGCCACGTGCAGGTCGCCGACATGGTGATCGAAAAGGCCAAGCGCCTGGTCGAGCACAAGAAGGACGTGGTCATCCTGCTGGATTCCATCACCCGTCTGGCGCGGGCCTTCAACACCGTGATCCCCAGCTCCGGCAAGGTGCTCACCGGTGGTGTCGACGCCCATGCCCTGGAGAAGCCCAAGCGCTTCTTCGGCGCCGCCCGTAATATCGAGGAAGGCGGCAGCCTGACCATCATCGCTACCGCGCTGGTGGAAACCGGCTCGAAGATGGACGAGGTGATCTACGAGGAGTTCAAGGGCACCGGCAACATGGAACTGCCCCTGGAGCGTCGGATCGCCGAGAAGCGCGTCTTCCCGGCCATCAACATCAACAAGTCCGGCACCCGCCGCGAAGAGTTGCTGACCGACGAGGAAGAGCTGTCGCGCATGTGGATCCTGCGCAAGATCCTGCATCCGATGGACGAGATCGCCGGCATCGAATTCCTCCTCGACAAGTTGCGTCAGACCAAGACCAACAGCGAGTTCTTCGATTCGATGAGGCGCAGCAAGTAAGGCGCAGTCGCATGCAAAGGCCGGGAAATCCCGGCCTTTGGCGTTTCTGGGCCAGTGCTTTCTCGATGCGCGACTCAGGCGGTAGACTGCCAGACTTTCCCCAGCGCCAAGAGGCCGCATGCAATACCGAGATCTGCGTGACTTCATCCGCAGCCTGGAGCAGCGTGGTGAACTGAAGCGCGTGACCGCCCCGGTCTCGCCGATCCTCGAGATGACCGAAATCTGCGACCGGACCCTGCGCAAGCAGGGCCCGGCGTTGCTGTTCGAGAATCCCGTGGGCTTCTCCATGCCCGTGCTGGGCAACCTGTTCGGTACGCCCCAGCGTGTGGCGCTGGGCATGGGCGCCGAGGACGTCGGCGCCTTGCGCGAGATCGGCAAGCTGCTGGCCTTCCTCAAGGAGCCCGAGCCGCCCAAGGGCCTCAAGGACGCCTGGTCGAAGCTGCCGATCTACAAGAAGGTCATCAGCATGGCGCCCAAGGTGGTCAAGGATGCGCCCTGCCAGGAGGTGATCGAGGAGGGCGAGGCGGTCGATCTGGGCAAGTTGCCGATCCAGCACTGCTGGCCGGGCGACGTGGCGCCGCTGATCACCTGGGGTCTGACGGTCACCCGCGGGCCCAACAAGGAACGCCAGAACCTCGGCATCTATCGCCAGCAGGTCATCGGCCGCAACAAGCTGATCATGCGCTGGCTGAGTCACCGGGGCGGTGCCCTGGATTTCCGCGAGTGGTGCCAGAAGCATCCCGGCCAGCCCTATCCGGTGGCCGTGGCTCTGGGCGCCGATCCGGCCACCATTCTCGGCGCGGTCACTCCGGTACCCGACACCCTGTCCGAATATGCCTTTGCCGGCCTGCTGCGCGGCAGTCGCAGCGAACTGATCAAGTGCGTGGGCAACGACCTGCAGGTGCCGGCCAGTGCCGAGATCGTGCTGGAAGGGGTCATCCATCCGGGCGAGACCGCGCCGGAAGGGCCCTATGGCGATCACACCGGCTACTACAACGAGGTCGATACCTTCCCGGTCTTTACCGTGGAGCGCATCACCCGGCGCCGCGATCCCATCTATCACAGTACCTACACCGGGCGTCCGCCGGACGAGCCTGCCATCCTCGGCGTGGCGCTCAACGAAGTCTTCGTGCCCATCCTGCAAAAGCAGTTCCCGGAGATCGTCGACTTCTACTTGCCGCCGGAAGGCTGCTCCTACCGCATGGCGGTGGTGACCATCAAGAAGCAGTACCCCGGCCACGCCAAGCGGGTGATGCTGGGCGTCTGGTCGTTCCTGCGGCAGTTCATGTACACCAAGTTCGTGATCGTCACCGACGACGACATCAATGCCCGCGACTGGAACGACGTCATCTGGGCCGTGACCACGCGCATGGATCCCAAGCGCGACACCGTGATGATCGACAACACCCCCATCGACTACCTGGACTTCGCCTCGCCGATCTCCGGCCTGGGCTCGAAGATGGGCCTGGATGCCACCCACAAGTGGCCGGGTGAAACCACTCGCGAGTGGGGGCGGGCGATCGTCAAGGACGAAGCGGTGGTCAAACGGGTGGACGAGATGTGGTCCAGTCTCGGGATCGACTAACGGAGACGACGATGAAGGTCACCCTGCAGCCCTCGGGTGCGGTACTGCAAACCCAGCCCGGCGAGGCCATCCTGGCCGCCGCGCAGCGCCTCGGCTACAGCGGGCCGCACAGCTGCCGCAACGGCAATTGCCAGCTCTGCGCCGCGCTGCTGGTGGAGGGCCAGGTCGCCCAGCATGGCCAGACCGTCGATCATGGCGAGATCTATGTCTGCGTGGCCGTACCCCTGAGCGACTGCCTGCTGCAGTGGGACGGCGTCCTGGCGCCTGGCGAATTGCCGGTGCGCCAGCTGGCCTGCCAGGTGGTGGCCCTGGACGACGTGGGTGGCGATGTCCGCCGGGTGCGCCTGCGTGCTCCAGCCGGGCGGCCGCCGCGCTATCATGCCGGTCAGTACCTGCTGATCCAGCGCGACGACGGCAAGCAGTCGGCCTTTTCCCTGGCCTCGGCGCCCCATCAGGGGCGTGAGCTGGAATTGCACGTGCTGGCGCGCGAGGCCAGCAGCCAGGCGCTGCTGGCGCAGCTGGAAAGCAAGGGCATGGCCCAGGTCGAGCTGCCCTATGGCGACGCCCACCTGGCCGAACTGCCCGAAGGTCCCCTGGTACTGATCGCCGCCGGGACCGGCATGGCCCAGATGCACAGCCTGATCGAAGACGCCCGCACCCGCGGCTTCGCCCATCCGGTGCACCTCTACTGGGGCGTGCGCACGCCGGACGACTTCTATGCCATCGAGGCCTGGGGCGCCTGGGCGGAGCTGCCCAATCTCACCCTGAACCGGGTGGTGAGCGACGCCTGTGGCTGGGCAGGGCGCTGCGGTCTGCTGCACGAGGTGGTGCGTGCGGATTTCGCCGATCTGAGCGGCCTGCACGTCTATGCCAGCGGCTCGCCGGCGATGGTCTATGCCACCCTGGACGCCCTGGTGGAAGCCGGCATGGACGCGCACCAGATGCGCGCCGACGTCTTCGCCTACGCGCCGCGGGGGTGAGCCTATCGCGGCCGTGCCGGTGCGCCGTAGCGACCGCTCCTACGGGTAAGCTCTACCTGTAGGAGCGGCCCATGGCCGCGATTGATCGAAAAGCACAAAGCGTTTTCGACCAGGACCCAGAGTGGATGAGGCTGTGCCGTCATCCACCCTGGGCAATCGGCGCTACTGCGCCGACTTGGCCACCATGCCGGTGTGTCTCAGGGTCATCGCCAGGAAGACGATGGCCAGGACACAGGAGCCGATCAGCAGCATGAAGCCGCCATCCCAGCCGAAGTGGTCCACGGTGTAGCCGACCAGGGCGTTGGCCGCGACCGAGCCACCCAGGTAGCCGAACAGCCCGGTAAAGCCCGCGGCGGTGCCGGCGGCCTTCTTGGGTACCAGTTCCAGCGCCTGCAGGCCGATCAGCATCACCGGTCCGTAGATCAGGAAGCCGATGGATACCAGGGCCGCCAGGTCGATGCCGGGATTGCCTTCCGGGTTGAGCCAGTAGACCAGGGTGGCGACCAGCACGCCGAGCATGAACACCACCCCGGTGGCGCCGCGGTTGCCGCGGAACAGCTTGTCCGAGAGCCAGCCGCAGAGCAGGGTGCCGGGGATGCCGGCCCACTCGTAGAAGAAGTAGGCCCAGGAGGTCTTGTCCACCGAGAAGTGCTTGGCTTCCTTGAGGTAGGTGGGGGCCCAGTCCAGCACGCCATAGCGCAGCAGATAGACGAAGACGTTGGCCAGGGCGATGTACCAGAGCAGGCGATTCTTCAGTACGTACTCGACGAAGATCTCCTTGGTGGAGAATTCGCGTTCGTGGCCTTCGCTGTAGCCCTCGGGGAAGTCCTGTTTCCAGTGTTCCACCGATGGCAGGCCGCAGGACTGCGGGGTGTCGCGCATGGCGATGAAGGCGAAGACCGCCACCGCCAGGGCCACCACAGCCGGGACATAGAAGGCGGCGTGCCAGTCGTTGAACCAGGCCAGGCCGAGCAGGAACAGCGGGCCGATCAGGCCGCCGCCGACGTTGTGGGCGACGTTCCATACCGAGACCACCCCGCCACGCTCCTTCTGCGACCACCAGTGCACCATGGTGCGACCGCTGGGCGGCCAGCCCATGCCCTGGAACCAGCCGTTGAGGAACAGCAGGACGAACATGATGCTGACACTGGAGGTGGCCCAGGGTGCGAATCCGAACAGCAGCATTACCAGCGCCGACATTACCAGCCCGAAGGGCAGGAAGTAGCGCGGATTGGAGCGGTCCGAGACCAGGCCCATGAGGAACTTGGACAGGCCGTAGGCGATGGCCACCGCGGACAGCGCCACGCCCAGTTCACCCCGGCTGTAGCCTTGCTCCACCAGGTAGGGCATGGCCAGCGAGAAGTTCTTGCGCAGCAGGTAGTAGCCGGCATAGCCGATAAAGATCCCGGCGAAGATCTGCCAGCGGAGACGGCGGTAGACGGGATCGATGCGATCGGCGGGCAGCGGCGTGCGATGGGCCGCAGGGGCGAAGATTCCAAGCATGGGAGCCTCGGTATTGTTATAGGTATTAATCGAAAGCGAACATTCCAGGTTCGTTTTCGAATATTACAATGATATTACAGCCTGCATAGGCTTTTCCGCCCTATGGCAACGAGCGCCAGGATTCCCCCTTGATCTGTGCGGGTTGCGCGCCTAGGGTGGCGCGTCTTTGCTGCCGTTTTCACGAGTCGTCATGCCTGCCTGGAAAGTCCTGTCCTCCCGCGCCCTGAACCTGGCCACCGCCCTGTTCGAACGCTATCCGCGGCTGATCGCCCTGGCCGGCTTCATTTCAGGGATCTGCAGTTTCCTGCTGGTGGACCGGCAGAAGGGCTTCGCCCCGGTGATGGCGGTGATCATGCTGGCGAGCTGGGTCTGGCTGATGCTGGAAAACGTGCTGCGGGGCTGGGTCAGCCGGCGCTTCGGCTGGGAATTGCCGCCACCGCTGCTGCGCTACGCCACCCAATTGATCCACCAGGAAAGCCTGTTCTTCTGCCTGCCGTTCTTTGCCATCACCACGGCCTGGAACAGCGGCCAGGCGCTGTTCACCGGGCTGATCGGCGCGGCCGCGCTGGTCTCCATCATCGATCCGCTCTACTACAAGGCCCTGGCGCCGCGACGCTGGGTGTTCCTCAGCTACCACACCCTGACGCTGTTCGCGGTGCTGCTCACCGCCCTGCCGATCATCCTGCACCTGACCACCACCCAGAGCTACGAACTGGCCCTGGGCGTCGCCGTGCTGCTGTCCTTTCCCAGTCTGGCGGTGGCCTTCCGGGTACGCCTGGGCTGGCGCTGGCTGGGATTGCTGGGTCTGTGCCTGGCCATCGGCGCCTTCGGCTGGCTGGGCCGCGCCTGGGTGCCGCCGGCTACCCTGTGGCTGACCGACATGGGCATGAGCACCAACTTCGACAGCCTCAAGCGCCAGCCCGGCGATGCGGTGAAGAGCCTGAGCAGTGCCCAGCTGCGCGCCCAGGGGCTCTATGCCTTCACCGCCATCAACGCGCCGCGCGGCCTGAACGAGCGCATCTACCATGTCTGGCGCCATGCCGGTCAGGAGGTGGATCGGATTCCGCTGGATATCAGCGGCGGTCGCGAGGCCGGTTATCGCGCCTGGACCCACAAGCAGAACTTCCCCGGCGACGTGACCGGCCGTTGGCAGGTGCAAGTGGTGACGGACGTCGGCCAGGTGATCGGAACCCTCAGGTTCGAGGTGACCCCTTGAATCCCGCTGGCTATGCTGCAGCCATTCACCTCTAGAGGATTCGCCGTGAAAGCCGTCGCTGCCGTTTTGCTGTCCTTCTGCCTGGCCTTCAATGTCTGGGCGAACGAAGAGAAGAAGGAAGGGGAGGCACCCAAGACCGAATTTTACAACCTGACCCCGGCGCTGGTCGGCAACTATGGCAGCGGGCCCAAGCTCAAGTACTACAAGGCCGACATCGCCCTGATGATGACCGGCAAGGAAGCCAAGGATAAGGTGGAGTTCCACGAGCCGCTGATCCGCAATCAGCTGGTGATGCTCTTCGCCCAGCAGACCGACGAAACCCTGGCCGGCGTGGAAGCCCGCGAGAAACTGCGCCAGGAGGCGCTCAAGCAGGTGCAGAGCGTGCTCACCCAGGAGGAGGGCAAGCCGCTGGTGGAAGACCTGCTGTTCAACAACCTGATCATCCAGCCTTGAGGCCGGCGGTCAGCCGCGCGCCGCGGCGACGATCGCTGTCCACTCCGCCGGGCTGACCGGCATCACCGAGAGGCGGTTGCCCTTGCGCAGCAGGGCGAAGTCGGCGAGCGCCGGCAACTGGCGCAGGCGCGGCAAGGTCAGCACCCGCGGAAAGGCCTCGACGAAAGCGACCTGGCGCGCCGTCCAGGGGTTGTTTTCGGCGCTGGCCTTGGGCGCATGGTAGGGGCTTTCAGGGTCCAGGGCGGTAGGGTCCGCGAAGGCCGCGCCGACGATGCGGCCGATGCCGGCGATGCCCGGTTCGGCGCAACTCGAATGATGAAAGAAGAACAGTTCGTCGGATGCCATGGCGCGCAGGAAGTTACGCGCCTGGTAATTGCGCACCCCGTCCCAGCGCGCCTGGCCCAGGTGTTCCAGGTCGGTTAGCGAGAACTCATCGGGCTCGGATTTCAACAGCCAGCAGGCCACGGTTCGTCTCCTGACGAATGGAGGCTCGGGAGCTTCCAGGAAAGGGTCTGGTCGATTGCAAGGGGCGACCGCTTGTCGCAGAATGCCGCCCATTCCGGATGTAGTCTGATCGTACGCGCTGAGCATAACAGGGCGACGTCCTGTCCTGCCCAAAGGTGCCAGCAAGGGGGTGGCCCAGCTCGATGAAACGCAAACCTGATCTGTTATGGGTGCTGGTCCTGATCTTTACCCTGGGCGTGGTCACCACCGGGTACACCCAGAGTTTCTGGGAACAGCACCAGAGCCAGCAGCAGTACGCCCGCTATGCCAGCGACGTTCAGCCGACGCGGGAAGTCTCTCCCATCCGCTGAGCGTACCAGTCGCCATCGCTCACCACGGCCGCCATGGGCACGTCCCAGGCTGCCAGTGCCAGTCGCTCCACCTTCTGACATTCATGGGCGCAGCCGATCAGCTGCGGACTGTGCCATTGCCGCCGGCGCGCCAAGTAGGCCAGGTTGCGGTCATAGAAGCCCTTGCCCATGCCCAGGCGTCCGCCCTGGGGATCAAAGCCCACCAGCGGCATCAGGATCAGCTCCAGGGCCCAGGTCGGCCGACCCAGGCGCCGATCCGGGCGCGGCTCGGCGATGCCGAAGCGATTGCGCACCCAGGATTCGCCGCGACCGACCCGCTGAAAGATCATCGCCGTCCGCGGCCAGCGCGAGAGCACTGGCAGATAGGTGGCCTTGCCGCGGCGCTGGGCTTCTTCGAGCAGTGGACGCGGATCGATCTCGCCATCGCTGGGCAGATAGAAGGCGATATGTCGCGCACGGCGAAACAGCGGATGCTGGGCGAGTTGCCGATAGAGCTGGCGGGCGGCCTGGCGTTGCTGGACAGGGGTAAGGGCGCGACGTCGCTGGCGAAGAAGCTTGCGTAGCGCGGGCCTGCTGAGATCGGGAGAAGGCGGGATGGTCATGGAAAAAAATGAGCTCTCCGGAATGCCGCTGCCGGTGTAGCCCTTGAACCCTTGGTTCAAGGTGGGAGAAGTCGTAGACCTTTAGGCTTTCCGCCGTAGCGGACATGCACACCAGCCTTACGAGCAACCCCCGGGGTGTTGCTTATCGGCTCGGGGACATGACCGACTGGCGCACACACCAGAGAGTGACCTCCAGTATACGCCCCTGAGCCGGGATGCAAACCCCCCCGCCGATCCTCGGCTGGCGGTCAGGCAGTGGTGTCGTGTTCGGTGATCAGCGCCCGGTCGACGCGATCCAGCAGGTCGCGGACCCGCTCGCGAGTGCTGCTGACTTCCAGGCTGACGTCGTCCTGGCGGTGCAGCAGTTCGTGGGTGATGTTGAGGGCGGCCATCACGGCCACGCGGTCGGCGCCGATGACCTTGCCGCTGCCGCGGATCTCGCGCATCTTGCCGTCCAGGTAGCGAGCGGTGCTCTCCAGGTTGGCGCGCTCGTCAGCCGGGCAGCTGATGCGATATTCCTTTTCCATTATCTGGACGGTCACGGTCTCGATGCTCATGAGTCCTGCTCCAAAGCTTTCAGGCGTAAAATCATCGCTTCGACCTTCGATCTGGCCAATTCGTTCTTTTCGATCAACTCGGCGCGCTCCTGGCGCCAGTTGCGCTCGCCCTGGCGCAGTTGTCGATTCTGCCGCTGCAATTCCTCAAGACGCAGGAGCAGGCGCTCCACACGGTCACCGAGGGCTTCCAGATCGGCGTCGAGGGGCGTGTCGCGAGACTCGCGCATGAGGGCTACAGCTCCAGAAGGGTGCAACGAGATTGGCCGCCGGCGGGGTCAGCGCGTAGGATAAGGCTTCATTCTAGCCAGCGCCTCCCCTCGACGCCATGTCCAGCTCAGCATCCGCCTACGCCGCCTTCTCCACCCTGCTCGCCGAGGCCGCTTTGCCGGTCTCGCCTGCCGAACTCCACGGTCACCTGCTCGGGCGGGTCTGTGGGGGCGCGGGCTTCGACGAGAACGACTGGCTGGCCGCGGCCAGCGAGCTGCTCGGTGGCGCGCCGGGCGAGCGTCTGCAGGCGGCACTGTCGGGGCTGCTGGGCATGGTGCAGCAGGAATTCGCCGGCCAGCAGGTGGCCCTGGTGCTGATGCTGCCGCCGGACGAGGTGCCGCTCGCCGAGCGCACCGCTGCCCTGGGCCAGTGGTGCCAGGGCTTCCTGGCCGGTTTCGGACTGTCCGGGCGCACCGGCGAGGTCTCGGGCGAGGCGCGCGAGGTGCTCGAGGACCTGGCGGCCATTGCACAGATCCAGGAACCCGCCGAGGAAGGCGAAGAGGGCGAGAACGACTTCATGGAAGTCACCGAATACCTGCGTGTGGCGCCGCTGCTGCTGTACGGCGAATACGGGCGCGGCCCCCTCCCCGAACCTGCGCCCGTGGTGCACTGAGCGGCCATGCCGCGGATCCACAAGGCCGAATTCGCCCGTCGCCGCCGCGCCCTGATGGCCGAGATCGGCCACGGCGGCATCGCTTTGCTGCCCGCCGCGCCGGTGTGCTTGCGCAATCGCGACATCGAGCAGCCCTATCGCCAGGACAGCGACTTCCAGTACCTCACCGGTTTTCCCGAGCCCGAGGCCCTGGCCGTGCTGATTCCCGGCCGGGCCCACGGTGAATACCTGCTGTTCTGCCGCGAGCGGGACGCGGAGCTGGAACGCTGGGAGGGCCGGCGCGCCGGTCAGGAAGGGGCGCTGGCCGACTATGGCGCGGACGATGCCTTTCCCATCGGCGATCTGGACGACATCCTGCCCGGCCTGCTGGAAGGGCGCGAGCGGGTCTACTACGCCATGGGCGCCCATCCGGAATTCGAGCGGCAACTGCTCAACTGGATCGAACTGATCCGCGCCAAGGCCGACCAGGGCGCCTCGCCGCCGCGGGAGCTGCTGGCGCTGGATACCCTGCTGCACGACAGCCGGCTGTACAAGTCGGCCGCCGAGGTGCGCCTGCTCAAGGCCGCCGCCGAATTGACCTGTGCGGCCCACCTGCGCGCCATGCAGGCCTGCCAACCGGGGCTGCGCGAGTATCACCTGGAGGCCGAGCTGGACTACTGCTTCCGCCAGGGCGGGGCCCGACTGGCGGCCTATGGCTCCATCGTTGCCGCCGGGGCCAATGCCTGCGTCATGCACTACCAGGCCAACGATGCGCCCCTGCGCGACGGCGACCTGGTGCTGATCGATGCCGGGTGCGAACTGGAGTGCTATGCCAGCGACGTGACCCGTACCTTTCCGGTCAATGGCCGCTTCTCGCCGGAGCAGCGGCAGCTGTACGACATCGTGCTGGCCGCCAACCAGGCCGCCATTGCCTGCGTGGCGCCCGGGCGGCACTGGAACGAACCCCACGAAGCCACGGTCAGGGTGATCACCGAAGGGCTGTTGGCGCTGGGTCTGCTCCAGGGCGAACTGGACGACCTGATCGAGACGGGCGCCTGTCGGCAGTTCTACATGCACCGTGCTGGTCACTGGCTGGGGCTGGATGTCCATGACGTCGGCGAATACCGCATCGGCGATCAGTGGCGGATGCTGGAGCCGGGCATGGCGCTGACCGTGGAGCCCGGACTGTATATCCCGGTGGAGGCCGAGGTGCCGCGCAAATGGCGCGGCCTGGGTATCCGCATCGAGGACGAGGTGCTGGTGACGCGCAGTGGTTGCGAGGTGCTGACCGCCGGCCTGCCCAAGGCGGCCGCGGAGATCGAAGGGTTGATGGCGGCCGCGCGCGACCGCCGGGAGAACGCTCATGCAACGTCCTGATATCGCCATCATCGGTGGCGGCCTGGTGGGTGCCAGTCTGGCCCTGGCCCTGCAGGCCGGCGCCAAGGCGCGCGGCTGGCGCATCCTGCTGGTGGAGCCCTTCGCCCCCGGCGACACCTATCAGCCCAGCTACGATGCCCGCTCCTCGGCGCTGTCCTACGGCTCGCGGCTGATCTACCAGCGCCTTGGCGTCTGGGATGCCCTGGCCGAACACGCCGAGGCGATCCGCGAGATCCAGGTTTCCGACCAGGGCCGCTTCGGCGTGACCCAGTTGCTCGCCCGCGACGAGAATCTGCCGGCGCTGGGCTATGTGGTGGAGAACGCCTGGATCGGCCAGGTGCTCTGGCAGGCGCTGGATCACGAGGTCGTGGAATGGCGCTGCCCGGCCGAGGTGCGCACGCTCACCGCCGTTGCCGATGGCTATCGCCTGGAGCTGGATGATGGCGACATCCTCGAATGCGGCCTGGCGGTACTGGCC
The DNA here is from genome assembly GCF_039908605.1 of Pseudomonas aestiva. NCBI lineage: Bacteria > Pseudomonadati > Pseudomonadota > Gammaproteobacteria > Pseudomonadales > Pseudomonadaceae > Pseudomonas > Pseudomonas aestiva. The sequence continues at coordinate 336,757 of NZ_CP150916.1, forward strand.
GACGGCGGCCGCTCGGCGCTGCGCGAATCCCTCGGCATCGAGGTGCGGCGAACGGTCTACGAGCAGACCGCACTGATTGCCAACGTCTCGACCAATCTGGGTCATGGTGGTCGCGCCTTCGAGCGCTTCACCCCCCACGGCCCCCTGGCGCTGCTGCCCCTGCCGGGTCAGCGCAGCGCCCTGGTCTGGACCCAGCCGGATGCCGAGGCGTTGCGCCTGCAACAGGCGCCCGACGCCGTCTTTCTCGCCGAATTGCAGCAGGCGGTGGGCTATCGCCTGGGCAGCTTCACCCAGGTCGGCACCCGCCATGCCTATCCCCTGACCCTGCTGGAAGCCAACGAGCAGATCCGCCCGCACCTGGTGGTCCTGGGCAATGCCGCCCACAGCCTGCACCCCATCGCCGGCCAGGGCTTCAACCTGTCCCTGCGCGATGTCGACAGCCTGGCCGAGTGCCTGCTGGAGAGCGCCGCGGCACCCGGCGACTTCGCCGCCCTGCAGGACTACCTGCAGCGCCAGCGCCTGGACCAGCAGCTGACCATCGGCTTTTCCGATCGCATCACCCGGCTGTTCTCCAACAGCCGGCCCTGGCTCAGTGCCGGACGCAACCTGGGCCTGGTCGGCCTGGAGCTGTGCCCGCCGGCCAAGAGTGCCTTCGCCCGCCAGGCCATGGGCCTGGGTACCCGTCCCTGACCTGCGAGGAGAAACGAGCATGCTGACCCATGCGGATCTGGTGATCGTCGGTGCCGGCATGGTCGGCAGCGCCCTGGCCCTGGCCCTGGCCGACAGCGGCCTGTCGGTGGTGCTGCTCGACCGCGGCCCGCTCACCCCTGGCGTGGTCGAAAGCGACCTGCCCTTCGAACCCCGGGTCAGCGCCCTGTCGCTGGCCAGTCAACGCATCCTGCAACGCCTCGGCGCCTGGGACGGCATCCTCGCGCGCCGCGTCAGTCCCTACCAGGCGATGCACGTCTGGGACGGCTCCGGCACCGGCGCCGTGCATTTCGATGCCGCCAGCGTGCATGCCGAGGTGCTCGGCCATATCGTCGAGAATCGCGTGGTGCAGGATGCCCTGCTCGAACGCCTGGCCGAGGCCAACGTCCTACTCCTGCCCGAGGCGCGCCTGGAGTTGCTGCGTCGCTCCGGCGACCAGTGGCTGGTGCAACTGGCCGGTGACCGCCAGATCCGCGCCCCCCTGGTAGTGGCCGCCGATGGCGCCACCTCCGCCGTACGCCGCCTGGCCGGGCTGGAAACCCGCGAGTGGGACTATCTGCACCATGCCATCGTCACCAGCGTGCGCTGCGCCGAATCGCACCAGCGCACCGCCTGGCAGAGATTCACCGACGACGGCCCGCTGGCCTTCCTGCCGCTGGACCGCTGTGGCGATACCCGCTGGTGCTCCATCGTCTGGTCCTGCACGCCCAAGCAGGGCGAGCGGCTGATGACCCTGGACGACGCGGCCTTCTGCCAGGCCCTGGGCGAGGCCTTCGAGCAGCGTCTGGGCAAGGTGGAGTGCAGCGACACGCGCCTGTGCATCCCGCTGCGCCAGCGCCATGCCAAGCGCTATGTGGAACCTGGCCTGGCCTTGATCGGCGATGCCGCCCACGTCATCCACCCGCTGGCCGGGCAGGGCGTCAACCTGGGCTTTCTCGATGCCGCGGTGCTGGCCGAGGAACTGCGCCATGCCCAGGCGCGCGGTGAATCCATCGCCGAACAGCGGGTGCTGGAACGCTACGAGCGCCGCCGCATGCCGCACAACCTGGCGATGATGGCGGCGATGGAAGGCTTCCAGCGCCTGTTCCAGGACGACCGCCTGCCGCTGCGCTGGTTGCGCAACGCCGCGCTCAAGCAGGTCGATCGCCACTTCGAAGCCAAGGCGCTGTTCGTCCGCCGCGCCCTGGGCCTGTCCGGCGATGTGCCGGAACTGGCCAGGGTCGTGGCCTAGCACCCGCTCACTGTTGCCCGATCACCAGCAGGTGCCGAAGGCGCTTTGAGGTCTGGGCGCTATTGCGCTCCTGGTGTCAAGGTCGCGCGGCGATGGCGGGCTTGGCCGGTGCTCGGGTACCCAGCTGCAGAAGCGCACCCCCGAGCGCACAGCCCGCCATCAGAAAGAAGCAGGAGACGTAGCCGCCCAGGCTGGTCCAGCCGCCCCCGGCGCTGATCAGCCAGCCCATCAGGACCGGTGCGATGCCGCCACCAATAAACATGGCGGTGGTGATGATGCCATTGGCGGTGGAGGTGGCCGACGGCAATGCGGCATCCGAGGCAACCGCGTAGTAGATGGGCCAAACGGCGTTGGCTACCAGGCCAAACAGCAGCTGCACCAGGATGATCAGAGTAATGCTGCTGGCGAAGTAGAAGGCAGCGACGCTGGCGGCCATCCACAGGCCGCAGATGATCAGGGTGATCTTGCGCCCGATGATGTCCGAGAGGGTTGGCCAGATCAGTTGTCCGAGAATGCCGGTGATGGCGAAGACCACGCTGAGCCCAGCCGACTCGGCCAGCGACAGCTTGGCGATGTTATAGAGGTAGGCCGGCAGGACGATGTTGATGCCCATGTACACCACCTGGGTCAGCAGGGTGTTACCGGCGGTAAGGGCGATGTTGCGGTTGCTTAAGGTCGCGGTGAAGGTGCGCCACGCCTGGCCCTTGGCGACCTGACCGCTGGGGGTGATATCAGGTGGGGTGAGTCCCTTGGCTGCCATGTCCACATACAGCGCGGTGATTCGCTCGGCGGTGGAATAGCGCGACCAGAACAGCATCAGCGGTACGGCGACGACAAAGGCGAAGAAGAAGACATAGCGCCAGTTGTCCTCACCGAAGGTGGTGAGCACGAAGCTGGCCACCAGGCCGCTGAGCAGTGCGCCGATGGGGTAGCCGGTGTGGTGGGCGCCCAAGGCGAACCCGCGGCGTTCCACCGGCCACCATTCGGCGGTATTGCTTACGCCGACCGGTTCGCCCCAGCCGGCACCCAGGTTCACCCCGATACGCAGGGCGACGAAGCTGGTCAGGCTATGGCTCAGAACCTTGAAGCCGGAGAGAAACGACAGCGCGGTATAGCCCAGCACCAGGGGTACCTGGAAGCGTGCGCGCTTCCAGCCGGCGCCATAGCGGTCGCTCCACATCGCTCCCGGAATATCCAGCAGAGCCAGAGCGAGCATGATCAGGGTGGCGATGGTGCCCCAGTCATCGGGGCTGAGGTTGAAGTGCTTGGAGATAGTGGGCCCCAGGCGCAGGACGATCTCGCGGTCGTAGGCGTTGAGAATCCAGATCAGCCAGCAGACCAGCAGGGAAACCCAGGAATAGCGGTGGATCTGGCGCAGCGAGGCCTTGTTTGCGGTGTGCATGAGTGTGCTCCGGGCGCCGCCGGGCGCCCTGTCAGAACCTGAAGGGTTTGGAAGCGGTGGGAGGGTGGGTCAGGCGGCGAAGCGGCGCTCTGCGATGCCGCGTACGCCCAGGCCGTGAACGGCAAACAGAGCTCCGCGCAGCTGACCGTCACCGGGAAAGCGCGGCAGAGGCGGACGTGCCATGGACGTGACGTAGAGGATGTCCAGTTCGGGCCCGCCGAACATGACGCTGGTGACCTTCTTCACCGGCATCTCGATGATCCGCTCCACCTGACCATCGGGGGTGTAGCGCACCAGCTGGCCAGCGTAGACCAGGGCCTGCCAAAGGTAGCCTTCGGCATCCACGGTGGCGCCATCCGCGGCACCGCCGCCGGAGGTGTCGATCCGGTTGCGCGTGCGCCGCTCGCCTACCGCGCCGGTTGCCGTGTCGTAGGCATAGGCCCACTGCTCGCCGGTCCAGGTATCGGTGAAATACAGGGTGCTGCCATCCGGACTCCAGCAGGGACCGTTGGAGCAGATGATGCCTTCGTCCAGGACATGCAGTGACAGGTCCGGATCCAGCCGGTAGAGGCGGCCCGAGGCGCTTTCTTCGCGGGTATCCATGGAGCCGAAAACGAAGCGTCCCTGGCGATCCACCTTGCCGTCGTTGAGTCGGTTGTGTGGCAGGTCGGGCTCGGGCGCGTGGATGAGCGTGAGTTCACCGCTGGTCAGATCCAGGTCGTGGATGCCTTCCTGCAGGGCTACCAAGGCGCGATCGCCGTCGCGGCGCAGGGTCATGGAACCGATTTTCTGGCCGACGTCCCAGGCCCGCAGCTCGCGGCCGTCGGCGGTGCAGCGCAGGATGCGGCCGTCGAAGCTGTCCAGCCAATACAGGCGCTGCTGATTCACGTCCCACAGTGGCCCTTCGCCAAGCGTGGTCTTGAGGTCGGCGACGATCTCGATACGCATGATGTTTTCCCTCTCTGTTGTTGTTTTGCGGGAAGCGCGGTTCGGTGGGCGGGCTAGAAGTCGACGGCGTTGCGTCCCTTCAGTCCCAGGAGCTCGCGGGCTTCATCTGGACTGGCGACCCGGCCACCGAGGGCCTCCACCACGGTACGGATGCGCCGGACCTGGTCGGCGTTGGAGGCGGCCAGCTTGCCCGGACCGTCCCACAGTGAATCCTCCAAACCGACCCGTGCATTGCCGCCCATGGCCAGACCCATGGTCGCCAGCGGTATCTGGTTGCGTCCGGCGCCGAGTACCGACCAGAGATAGTCCTCCCCAAACAGCCGGTCGGCAGTACGGCGCATCTGCATCAGGTCTTCCGGGTGCCCGCCGATGCCGCCGCGCAGGCCGAATACCGACTGGATGAATAGTGGACGCGGCAGCAGTCCGCGCTCGAGGAAGTGCGCAGCGGTGTAGAGGTGGCCGATGTCGTAGCACTCGATCTCGAAGCGCGTGTGATTCTCGCGGCAGGCCTCGAGAATATGGGCGATGTCGCGGAAGGTGTTGCGGAAGATGCGGTCGTCGCTCTCTTCCAGGTAAGGACGTTCCCAGGCGTGCTGGAAGTCCTTGAAGCGGCCGAGCATCTCGTAGAGGCCGAAGTTCATCGAACCCATATTCAGCGATGCCAGCTCGGGCTTGAGCTGCAGCGCCGGTTGCAGGCGCTCCTCCACACCCATGGTCGGAGCGCCGCCAGTGGTGAGGTTGATGATGACGTCGCTTTCCCGCTTGATGCGCGGCAGGAAGCGGCGAAACAGCTCCGGATCCTGCACCGGCCGACCATCCTCGGGATCGCGGGCATGGAGATGGACGATGGCGGCACCGGCTGCCGCGGCGCCCAGGGCGGCGTCGGCAATCTGTTCGGGAGTGACCGGCAGATGCGGCGACATAGATGGAGTATGGATGGCACCGGTAACGGCGCAGGTGATGATGACGGGGCGAGCGTGGGCCATGAGGCGGGTTTCCTGTGAATTGTTGTTGTGGAAACGCTGGGGCTTCAGAGGTACTCGACGTTGCCGTCCACGCTGATCGCCTGGCCGGTGACGTTGCGCGCCGCCGGCGAACAGAGGAACAGCGCCATGGCGGCGACGTCCTCGGCGGTCACCATGCGCCCCAGAGAAATTTTCTTCAGGTATTGCTCGCGCATCTCCGCTTCCGGCAGACCGAGCTGCTCGGCACGGGCGCGGATCACCCCGTCCATACGCGGTCCCTCGACGATACCGGGGAGCAGGGCGTTGACTCGGATGTCGGCTGCGCCCAACTCGGCCGCCAGGGACTTCATCATGCCGACGATGGCCCACTTGGTAGCGGCATAGGGCGTACGCCAGGCATAGCCCAGGCGGCCGGCCACCGAAGCGATCTGCAGCAGATGGCCATGGGGCGATTCGCGCAGCAGGGGCACGGCGTGATGGGCAAAGCGGTACTGGGCAGTGAGATTGATGTCCAAGGTGCGCTGCCAGTCGGCTTCGTTGATGTCGTCAATGCCTGCCGTCGGACCGGCGATGCCAGCGTTGTTGACCAGCACATCGAGGCCATCCCAATGGTCGCGTTGCGCAACGAAGACCTGGGCGACGTCCGCAGCCACGGCGACATCCGCACGGGTGGCCAGGGCGGTAGGATGCCGTTCGCGAAAGGCTGCCAGGGCAGTTTCGCTGACGTCGCAGACATGGACCTGGGCACCAGCTTCCAGATAGGCCGTGGCCAGGACTTCGCCGATGCCGGCAGCGCCGCCGGAGATCAGTACCCGCAGGTTGGGGTAGGGGATGAATCTGTCGAGCACGCTCATGCGCGTTTGCCTCCGTTGCTCTTGGAATTTTCGCGCTGGGCCAGCAGGCGGCCGAGCGAGTCGGCGGCCTGCATGATGTCGTCTGCCACCGCGGCGCGAGCGGCGGCGCCATCGCGGGCCTCCAGGGCAGCGACGATGCGGGCGTGGGCCTCCATGGAGCGGTCGAGGTGGGCTGGCTCGGGTGCCACCAGGGCGAAGCAGGGACCCATGTGCAGCCAGAAGGTCTCCACGGCGGCAACGATCAGGTCGGCGCGGGCGACGGCGTAGATGCGTCGGTGGAACGCGAAGTTGGTCCAGAGGTAGCGAGGCACGTCGTGGTTGTCCACGGCCTGCTGCATGTCCTGGTAGATGCTGCCGATCTGCGTCAGGTCGCTGGCGTCCAGGCGCTGGATGCAGCGCTCTGCCAGCAGGCCTTCCAGGGCGACCCGGGCGTCACGGATCTCGCGCAGGCGCGCTGCCGTCATCATGGGTACACGCAACCGGGCAGTGCCTGATACTTCGAAAGCATTTTCCGCGCTTAGGCGCTGCAGTGCCTCGCGCACGGGCATGGGACTGGAACCCAGGGCCTCGGCCAGACCACGGATGGTGAGTTTCTGCCCCGGTTGAAAGCGGCCACTCATCAGGGCTTCCCGCAGCTGGCGATAGACCTGGTCCTGCAGGGTGGCGCGGGTGACCTGGCGCAGCGCGGGAAAGGCGAGGGGGACGTCGGACATGACCGGCTCCTTTTTATTTTGTGAGATAAAATATGTGATCACAAAATTGCGGTGTCAAGTCTGGATTCGCCGATTTTTAAGGTGATGCGGTAATAGGCCGGTGAATCCTGGGGCTGCTACCGAGGGCGGCGAACACCGCTTCAAGTAGCTGATTCAGAGATTCATACGAGACTGGATGGGTAATTCCGAATTGCTCGACACACCGCAGAAACAGGCGCCGAAACTGACAGGGCGAAATCGGCAGCGATGGCTGCGCCGAGCAAAGGGGCTACGGAGGCGCACGAATACGACTCCGATATCAAGCGGGTAGCCTCTGGGAATCCACTTGGGCGGCGTGGCTCAGGCGTCGCCCAACGACCCGGCCAGCTCCAGCACCTGTTGCCGCCAGGCGGCCTCGCGGGGCAGGGCGAGGAAGTGCGGGTTGAGGAAGGACTCGCGCATCTCGTAGGTGAGGGGCTGGCCGTCCAGGGTCAGGACCTCGCCGCCGGCGCCTTCCAGCACGCCCTGGGCGGCGGCGGTATCCCACTGGGAAGTGGGGGCGAGTCGGGGATAGAAGTCGGCCAGGCCTTCGGCCAGCAGGCAGAACTTGAGCGAGCTGCCGACGCTTACCAGTTTGGGTTCGCCGAAGGTATCGCCCAACCCGTCCATCAGGCGCTGCTGGGCCGGACTGCCGTGGCGGCGGCTGGCGACTACGGTGAAGGCGTCTTCCGGCTGGACGCGCACGCCCATCTCGATGCCGTCTTCGCCCTGGATGCGGAAGGCGCCCAGTTCGCGGCCGCCGCTGAAGCAGACGTCCCGGGTGGGGATGCCGACCACGCCGAAGATCACCTGGCCGCGTTCGACCAGGGCCACGTTGACGGTGAATTCCTCGCTGCCGTCAATGAATTCCTTGGTGCCGTCCAGGGGATCGACCACCCACCAGACGTCCCAGGCGCTGCGCGCCGCGAAGGGGATGTCACAGGCTTCTTCCGACAGCACCGGCACGTCCGGGGTCAGCCGGGCGAGGCCGTCGGCCAGCACCCGGTGGGCGGCGAGGTCGGCGGCGGTCACCGGCGAGTCGTCGCTCTTCTGCCGCACCGCCACGCCCTGGCGCCAGTGGGGCAGGATGGCCGCGCCGGCCTGGCGCACCAGGTCGATGACGTTGAGTACCAGCGGAGCGGTAATGGAAACGGGCGCCATCATGCCGGCAGTTCTCCGCGTTGGGTGAGCAGGTCGCGCACCAGGTAGAGGGCGGCCAGGGCGCGGCCTTCGGAAAAGCGCGGATTCTGCACCAGCTGCGACAGCTCGCGCAGGTCGACGCTGCTGACTTCGAGGGGCTCGGGTTCATCGCCCGGCAGGCGCTCCGGATAGAGGTCGCGGGCCAGCACCACATGGATGCGCTGACTCATGTAGCCGGGGCTCAGCGACAGCGCGGTGAGGTATTCCAGCTGGTGGGCGCCGAACCCCGCCTCTTCCTTGAGTTCGCGATTGGCGGCGTCGAGGATCTCTTCGCCCGGCTCCACCAGGCCCTTGGGCAGCGACAGTTCGTAGTCTTCCACGCCGCCGCAGTATTCCTCGATGAGCAGGGCGCGGGTGGCGTCCTGCAGGGCCACCACCATCACCGCACCGTGACCGGTGCCCTTGTTGGCCAGGCGCTCATAGGTGCGTTCCTCGCCGTTGGCGAAGCGCAACTGCATCTCCTCGACGGTGAACAGGCGGCTCTTGGCCACGATCTGTCGGGCGAGAACAGTGGGTTTCTGGCGCATGGACGGCTCCTGGGCTGGGCGGACGGGTATGATAACCCGCCTGTTACATGATCCGGAGTCACCATGACCCCTCTCGACTGGAGCCGTATCGATACCGTGTTGCTGGACATGGACGGCACCCTGCTCGATCTGCATTTCGACAACCATTTCTGGCTGGAGTACCTGCCGCAGCGCTATGCCGAGCGCCACGGCCAGTCCCTGGCGCTGGCCAAGGCCGAGCTGGAGCCGCTGTTTTTCAGCCACCAGGGCAAGCTGACCTGGTATTGCCTGGACTTCTGGAGCGCCGAGCTGGGTTTTTCCATGCGCGAACTCAAGGAGGAAATCGCCCACCTGATCGCCCTGCGTCCGGATGCCGATACCTTCCTGGCCGCCCTGCGGCGCGCCGGCAAGCGGGTGGCGCTGATCACCAACGCCCACCGCGACTCCCTGTCGCTGAAGCTGGAGCGCATCGAGCTGGCGCCCTATTTCGACCGGCTGATCAGCTCCCACGACTATGGCTTTCCCAAGGAAGAACAGCAGTTCTGGCACGCCCTGCAGGCCGACTTCGCCTTCGATCCGGCGCGCACCCTGTTCATCGACGATAACCTGCCGATCCTGCGCAGCGCCCGCGACTACGGGGTCGCCCACCTGCTGGCGATCCACGAGCCGGACAGCCGGCGCGGACCCAAGGACAGCGAGGAATTCGAGGCGGTGCGGGACTATCGGGAGTTGCTGCCGCAGTGATGACTGCCGCAGTCCTGGCGACCCTCACCCCGGCCCTCTCCCAGCGGGAGAGGGGGCAGAGCGCCTGGAGGTAATCTGTGGATATCAAGCAACTGCGTTTTCTCATCGCCCTGGACGAGACGCGGCACTTCGGCCAGGCCGCGGCGCGCTGTCACGTTACCCAGCCGACCCTGTCCATGCGCCTGCGCGGCCTCGAAGACGAGCTGGGAGTGGAGCTGGTGCGTCGCGGGCAGCGCTTCGAGGGCTTCACCGAGGCCGGTCAGCGCATTCTCGCCTGGGCGCGCACCCTGATGGCCGCCCATGACGGGCTTTATGCCGAGGCCCAGGCCTTCCAGGGACAACTGGTGGGCACCCTGCGGGTCGGCCTGGTGCCGTTGGCCAGCTTCGATCCCATGCCGCTGCTGCAGCACCTGCGCCTGCTGCACCCCAAGCTGCATTTCCAGCTGCAGGTGCTGAGCACCGAGCGCATCCTCGAAGCCGTAGCCAGCAATCGCCTGGAGCTGGGCATCTCCTACCTGGAACACCTGGATCCGGCGCGCTTCGACAGCCTGACCCTGACCGAGACGCGCATGGGCCTGCTCTATGACGAGCGGCATTTCAGCTTCGACCAGGTCGCGCTGGACTGGCAGGCGGTGGCCGGATTGCCGCTCGGCCTGCTGACCGGCGCCATGCATTTTCGCCAGTCGGTGGACCACGGCTTTCGCAGCCTGGGCCTGACGCCGCAGCCGGTGCTGGAGACCGATGCGGTCTATCTGCTCTTGCAGGCGGTCAATGCCGGACTTTGCTGCGCCGTGGTGCCCCTGGCCGGCGGCTTTGATCGCCTTACTCCCCACGCCCGGCTGATTCCCATCGACACGGCCCGCACCCTGACGCCGCTGGGCCTGCTCATTCGTCGGACCGAACCCCGACTGGCGGTCGCCGATGCCTGCTTCCAGGCGGTCAAGGCGCTCTACGCCGAGAGTGATAGATAGCGTTTATCAAGGCATCGGTCATAGCGATTAGACGCCTCGGGATGTGCTGGTTAATCTTTGATCTGTGTCAAACCGCCGCAGGTCGTTTTCGCCCATGTCCCAGCAATCGCCAGACCTCGTTGCCGCGGCCCCCGCCGGCTATGCCTTCGCCGAGCTGGAGCAGCCTGCCGTACGGGGCGAACAGCCGCTGGCCGAAGAGGTGGCGCTGGCCATCGCCTACAACGGCATCAGCCATGCGGTGATGATGGCGACCCCGGCCGACGTGGAAGACTACGTGGTCGGTTTCAGCCTCAGCGCCGGCATCGTCGATGCCATCGACGACATCTATGGCATCCAGGTGCGGCGCGTGGGCGAGGCGCTCAATGTCGACGTCGAGATCAGCAGCCGCACCTTCTGGGCGCTCAAGCAGCAGCGCCGCCAGCTGGCCGGGACCAGTGGTTGCGGCCTGTGCGGGGTCGAGGCGCTGGAACAGGCGCTGCCGCAGCTGGATCGACTGCGCAAGGTGCGGCTGCCCCCGGCCGCCCATCTGCATGACCTGCGCCAGCGGATCGATGCTGCCCAGGATCTCGGGCAACGCAGCGGGGCGGTCCATGCCGCGCTGTTCATCGACGCTCAGGGTGAACTGACCCTGTGCCGCGAAGACATCGGCCGCCACAACGCCCTGGACAAGCTGATCGGCGCCCTGCTGCGCCAGCGCCAGCCGGTGCGCGAGGGCTGCGTGGTGGTCACCAGTCGCTGCAGTCTCGAACTCATCCACAAGGCGGTGCGTGCCGGGCTCGCCACCCTCATCACCCTGTCGGCGCCCACCGGGCTCGCCGTGGAATGGGCGCGCCGCCATCGTCTCAATCTGATCCACCTGCCGCACCGGTCGCCACCGCGGGTCTATGCCCCGGCGCCCGTTGCCCCTTGATCCCACAGGTATCGCCATGAACAAACCTCAGCAGTCCTTCAAACCCTATCAAGGCCCCGCCGCCGGCTGGGGCGCCCTGAAGAGCGTGGTGCACTTCTGGCTCGACAGCGGCAACGCCTTCAAGAATCTGCGGACGCTGCTCAAGACCAACCAGGACCACGGCTTCGACTGCCCGGGCTGTGCCTGGGGCGAGGCGCCGGAAAACGGCCTGGTGAAGTTCTGCGAGAACGGCGCCAAGGCGGTCAACTGGGAAGCCACCAAGCGCCGTGTCGATGCGGCCTTCTTCGCTCGCCACAGCGTGACCTCGCTGCAGGAGCAGAGCGACTACTGGCTCGAATACCAGGGCCGGCTGACCGAGCCGCTGCGCTATGACGCCGCCACCGATCGCTATGTGCCCATCGCCTGGGATGCCGCCTTCGCGCTGATCGCCAAGGAGCTCAAGGCCCTGGCCAGCCCCGACGAAGCCGAGTTCTATACCTCGGGTCGCGCCAGCAACGAGGCGGCCTTCCTCTACCAGCTGTTCGTGCGCGCCTATGGCACCAACAATTTCCCCGACTGCTCGAACATGTGCCACGAGGCCAGCGGCGTCGGCCTGGGCCGCAGCATCGGCGTCGGCAAGGGCACCGTGACCTATCACGACCTGGACGAGGCCGATGCCATCTTCGTCATCGGCCAGAATCCCGGCACCAACCACCCGCGCATGATCGAGACCCTGCGCAACGCGGTGAAGCGCGGTGCCCAGGTGGTCTGCTTCAACCCGCTCAAGGAGCGTGGCCTGGAGCGCTTCCAGCATCCGCAGAATCCGCTGGAGATGCTCACCAACGACTCGCGGCCGACCAACACCGCCTATTTCCGTCCGGCTCTGGGCGGTGACATGGCGGCGCTGCGCGGTATCGCCAAGTACCTCCTGCAGTGGGAGCGCGAAGCCGCCGCCAAGGGTGGCAAGCGCATCTTCGACCACGATTTCATCGCCGCCCATACCCTCGGCATGGACGACTACCTGGCCCAGGTCGACGCCACCTCCTGGGAGCTGATCGAGCGCCAGTCGGGGCTGTCGCTGCACGAGATCGAGCAGGCCGCGCGCATGTATGCCCGGGCCGAGAAGGTCATCATCTGCTGGGCCATGGGCATCACCCAGCACCGCCACTCAGTGGCCACGGTGCAGGAGATCGCCAACCTGCAGCTGCTCTGCGGCCAGATCGGCAAGCCTGGCGCCGGTCTCTGTCCGGTGCGCGGCCACAGCAACGTCCAGGGCGACCGCACCATGGGCATCGACGAGAAGGCCCCGGCCTGGCTCAGCGACGCCCTGGCCAAGCGCTTCGCCTTCGAGCCGCCGCGCAACCGTGGTCACAACACCGTGGAGGCCATCGCCGCCATGGAGCAGGGGCAGGCCAAGGTGTTCATCGCCCTGGGCGGCAACTTCGCCCAGGCCACCCCGGACACCCCGCGCACCCACAAGGCGCTGCGCAAGTGCCGGCTGACCGTGCACATCGCCACCAAGCTCAACCGCAGCCACCTGGTGACCGGTCGGCAGGCGCTGATCCTGCCCTGCCTGGGTCGTACCGAGACGGACGTGCAGAAGGGCGGCAAGCAGGCCATCACCGTGGAAGACAGCTTCAGCATGGTGCATGCCTCGGCCGGCATCCTGCGGCCGCTGTCGTCGCAGATGAAGTCCGAGCCGGCCATCGTCGCCGGGCTGGCCAAGGCCACCCTGGGCAACCATCCGGTGGACTGGGACTGGCTGATCGAGGACTACGACCGCATCCGCGACCTGATCGCCGACGTCATCCCCGGTTTCCAGGACTTCAATGCCCGGCTGGCCGCGCCCGGTGGCTTCTACCTGGGCAACAAGGCCGGGCGCCGGGAGTGGAACACCGCCACCGGCAAGGCCAATTTCGCCGCCAATGCGCTGCTGCATGACCTGCTGCCGGACGCGGTCCGCCGCCAGGGCATCAAGCCGGATCTGATCCTGCAGACCATGAGATCCCACGACCAGTACAACACCACCATCTACAGCCTCGACGACCGCTATCGCGGCGTGAAGGGCCAGCGCGACGTGGTCTTCGTCAACCAGGCCGATCTGGATCGGCTGGGCGTGGCCGCCGGCGAGAAGGTGGATCTGGTCGCCCTGTGGGACGACGGCATCGAGCGCCGGGTCCGCGGCTTCACCGCGCTGCCGTTCGACATCCCGGTCGGCCAGGCCGCCGGCTACTACCCGGAGACCAATCCGCTGGTGCCCCTGGAGAGCTACGGCGAGGGCAGCTTCACGCCCACTTCCAAGTTCGTCGCCATCAAGGTCGAGAAGGCCAGCGCCGGCAACCGCATCGCCTCGGTGGCTTGAGGCCTTCCCGGAAATGAAAAAAGCCGTCGCGAGACGGCTTTTTTCATGGTGCGACTATCACTGCAGGGTGAAGAGGACCTTCACCTTGTCGGTGACCGCGGCCTTGTCCACGTAGCCGATGGCGTCGGCTTCGCCGGCTACCTGGGCGACCACGGCGGCGTCGCCGGCCACGCTGGGCAGCGGCTGCCCCTTGCCGGTGAACACCAGGCCCGACCAGTAGGACTTCAGCTGGGCTTCGTTCTTGTTGGCGACCTTGGCATAGAAGGTCTCCTTGGTGGCCGACCAGTCCTTCTGGTCGACGCCCTTCAGCGACTTGTCCTTGCCGAGGAAGATGTTGGCCACTTCATCCTGGCCGGGTGTCTTGGCCGCGGCCGGATTGACGATCACGGCGACTTCGGCGTGGACCAGACCGACGCTGAACAGCAGGGCGGCGCCGGTGAGCAGGCGGAGAGAACTCATGGGCGGATTCCTTAGAAGATGAAGTCGAGGCCGATGCTGACGATGTCGCCGTCGAAGTTGCGCGCCGGCGCGCCGAAGCGACCACCGCTGCGGTCGTAGACGGCGTTGGCGATGCTCTCGCTGTCGGTTTTGACGAAGGTACCGTTGTAGCCGCCGGTGGTGTCGACGCGCTTGTATTCGCTCTTGAGCACCAGGCTGGGGGTGATGTTGTAGTTCAGGCCATAGGTCCAGGAGCTCTGGCGACCGGCGCGTTCTTCGTCCAGCTGGGCGTAGGTCACGTGGGCCAGGAAGTCACCGAAGCGGCGACCGGCCATCAGGTAGAAGGCGTTGCCGCTGCCCTGGTTGTCGCCCTCGATGACGCGACGGGTCCATTCGTTGCTGGTCAGCCAGGTACCGTTGTCGTACTGGTAGCCGAGCGAGGTGAACTTGCCCTTCTGGTCGTCCAGGGTCAGCAACGGGTAGTGCAGGTCGATGCTCGATTCGGTGTAGGCCAGGCGCACGGTGCCGTACTCGTTGGTCGCCAGGCTGACGTTGGCGGCGGCGATGCGCTTGTAGTCGATGTCGTAGAGATCATCGTTGACGAAGTAGTTGCGATTGACCGCCTGGCCCCCGCTCACCTGGACGTTCAGGGTGCCGAAGGCGACCGGCAGACTCCAGAGGGCGTCGGCGCCTTCGTAGTTGGAGACCTGCACCTGGCTGTAGACCTCGTCGGGCAGGCGCAGCCAGGGGTAGGTGATACCCACGTCCAGGGTCTCGGAATACATGAACACCGGCGTGCGCAGGCGGCCGGCGCGGAAGGTCAGGTTGTCGGTGGCGTGGAAGGCCAGATAGGCCCATTCCAGGTTGGCCTTCCACTGGTCCTGCTCGGCCTTGGCGGTGACCTGCACCGTGGCGTCCAGCTTGTCGGTCAGGCCGTACTGGAACTGGCCGCCCAGCTTGCTCAGCTGATCGCCACGCCAGTGATCGTTGGTCTGGCCGTTGATGCCGAAGCTGCGGCCGTCGTCTTCCCCGCCCAGGTGGGTGATGCCGGCGGTGCCGAAGCCGTTGAAGCGGTAGTCGCCCTGATCGAGGGCGAGCGCGGATCCCGCGCAGGTGAGGGCCGCGCCGAAGGCGAGCAGACGTGCAAAAGCCATGGAAATGCTCCTAGAGGTTTCTCGGTATAGGGAAAGTCGGTAGAGGGCTAGCTAGATGCGGAAGCGCGAGGTCGCCTGCCGGAGATCGGTATCGACCACCACCAGCTGCTCGCCCATGCGGGCGGTGGCGGTGGTGCTGTCCGCACTGGACTGGGTATCGGTCTGCAGGCGGCGGGTGTCGCTGCTGATCGAATCGGAAAGACTCAGCTGCTCGCCGGTGAGCAGGGCGATCTGAGCGTTGTAGTCGTTGATGCGCGCCACGGCCTGGGCGATGCCTTCGAGCATCGCGGTGGCGGCCTGGGAGCTGCTGGCGCTGACCTGCGCCTGGGTATGGCTGCCCTGCATGGCCTGCAGCACGCGCTGGGCGTTGCCCTGCAGGCGTTCGATGATCTGCTGGATCTCGGCGGTGGAGCGCGCGGTCTTCTGAGCCAGATTGCGCACCTCGTCGGCCACCACGGCGAAGCCGCGGCCCTGTTCGCCGGCGCGCGCGGCCTCGATGGCGGCGTTGAGCGCCAGCAGATTGGTCTGCTCGGCGATGGACTTAATCACGTCCAGCACCAGGCCGACCTGGCGGGTTTCCTGTTCCAGCTGCTGCATGGACTCGGCCGACTGGCGCACGCTGTCGTCGAGTTCGCCCATGTTGCGCGACAGCTGGCCGATGCTGGTGCGGGCGGCTGCGGACTGCTCGGCCGCGGCGGAGGCCTGGTCGGCGGCCTCGCGCGAGCGGTCGGCCACCTCGTGCAGGTTGGTGTTCATGGTCTGGATGTCACGGCCGATGGACTCGGTGTGACCCTGCTGGGAACGAGCGTTGTTCTCCACCGTCTGGGTGAGTCTGTAGAGCTCGCCGGACACCTGGCCCAGCGGGTGGGCGGCATCGACGATGGCCTTGATGGTGCCCTGCAGCTGATCGAGAAAGACGTTGAACAGTGCGGTCATCTGGCCGATCTCGTCCCGCGAGCCGACCTGCAGGCGACGGGTGAGGTCGCCGTCGCCCTCGGCGATGGCGCGCAGCGAGGTGATCACCTCGCGCACGCTGCCGAGCACGCTGCGGATGGTCAGCACGGCGGCGCCGGCCAGGATCACCACCAGCAGCAGACTCAGCCAGATGCCGACCCGGGTGGTGTCGGCATTCTGGTCGCGGGCCTGGGCCAGGGTCTGCTGGAAGTCGGTATAGGCATGGCTGCGCAGGGTGGTGCCCAGCTGCTGGGCAGCGGCGAGGTCCGTGGCCATGCGGTCCAGATTGGGCCGCAGGGAATCGAAGGAGCCGCTGCCCTTGATCAGTTGCTCGGAGGCGCTCAGGGCGTTGTCCGCATAGCGATGGATACCCTGGCGCCAGCCGGAGATCTCGTCGTTGCGCGCCGAGGTCTGGCGGGTGAGGTCGGCCATTTCCTGCAGGCGGCTGTCGATGTCGTCGACCACCTTGCGGGCCTCGCCGAGGGTTTCCAGTTCACTGGCGGTCACGGCGCTGTTGAACAGTCCGGGCAGGCGGGAAAACTGGAAGAGCACCGCGTCGGCCTTTTCCAGCAGCGGATAGCTGTGATTTTCCAGCTGGTCGAGACGTTGATCGTTGCCAGCCAGCTGGGCGGAGGTATAGGCCACGTAGAGCAGCAGGCCCAGCAGAGCGGCAGCCGGCAGCAGCGACAGCTTGAGCGTCAGCGACAGGTTACGAAACATCTACACCTCGGGAAGCATGGGCAGTAGCAAGCAGCGAGGTGCGGCACCCTCTTTTCGAGCGAGGGCTTGCCAAGGGTCATGTCCTGACCGGTCACCACGTCCTGTTGGCCTCGCAAACGTGATTTAGCGAAGCCGTCACATTTTCGACATCTGTTGGTAAAACTTAAGACGACCAAACGTTATTGCGATTATTGGCGATGGGCGTTGCGAAAGGCGGTGCAGGCGGTCATCTTCGGGATTTCCAGACTGACCAGTCCTGCCATGACCCCCGTGTTCTCCCAGATCGAGTCCTGGTTGAAGGCCGATGCCGAGCGTCTGCGCCTGCTGCGCGTCCTCGCCGACCTGCAGCTGCCAGACGCCTGGCTGGCTGCAGGCTTCGTGCGCAACCTGGTCTGGGATCGACTGCATGGCCATGCCGAATCGACGCCGCTGGCGGATCTGGATGTCATCCATTTCGACGCGACCGACTGTCGACCCGAGCGGGACAGGTCCATCGAGATGACGCTGGCGGAGCGGGCGCCGGGTCGGCCCTGGTCGGTGAAGAATCAGGCGCGGATGCATCTGCGCAATGACGATCGCCCTTATCGCGACTGCCGGGATGCCATGGCCCATTGGCCCGAGATGGAAACGGCCCTGGCCGCGCGCCTGACCGCCGAAGGTGAGCTCGAAGTCGTCAGTCCCTTCGCCCAGGAAGGGCTCCTGGCCCTGCATCTCACGCCCAATCCCTGGCGGCCCCGGCCGGAAGCCTTTCGCCAGCGGCTCGCGACCAAGGGCTGGGTGGAGCGCTGGCCGCGATTGCAGGTACGAACGGATCGCCTGAACGACGACCAGGGTTGAGCAGCAGCGGCGCTGGGAAAGCGTTCATTGCCAGGAACTTGGCAACACGCCGCGTCTTGCCGCCGTAGTGACATCGAAAGGCCTGTGCAGGAACTAACGAGCGGTTCGGTGACAAGCACCTTGGCTCCAGGTGGAACTATCTGTTGAGATAAGAGATATCGTTCAACCGATAACAACAGAGAGCAGGTTGTGGAACCCTTGTTTCAAGTTTATGACTGTTGAGGATTCTCTTCGTCCAAAGGCTGACGAACTTCGGTCAGGATGAAGGCTTTATTGCTCCCATAACTTCGTAGTTGGTTTTCACCCGATAACAGTACTTCTTCCGCTGCAGGCTTCTGGCTGGTTGAAGTGTCGCCGAAGTGCATGGGCAAGACGCCCCCTGGGTGTCAGGCCTGAACGAGTCCCCGGTCATCAACGCCCGAGGTCTTCCGTCCGCGACGAGAGCAGGCCGGGAGCTCGGCGGAACGGAAGCCGAACAGGTCTCAGACCCTGAAGCGCGACGTCAGCTCTTGCAGCTGCAGGCTCAGGTTGGCCAGCTCGGTGCTGGAACCGGCGGTTTTCTCGGTGGCGGCGGCGGTCTGGTCGGCGACTTCGTGGACCTTGACCACGCTGCGGCTGATGTTTTCACCGGCCGCGCTCTGCTGCTCGACCGCGGTGGCGATCTGCTCGTTCATGGCCTCGATCTCGCTCACCGCACTGCTGACGCTGCCCAGGACCACGCCCGCCTGGCGGGTCAGGTCGACGCTGTCGCCGGTCAGCTGGATATTGCGGTCCAGGGCGGCGCTCATCTTGTCGGTGCTGCCGTGCAGCCTAGTGATGAGGCTGGCGATCTCGTCGGTGGAGGAGCGCGTACGCTGCGCCAGGCCACGCACCTCGTCGGCGACCACGGCGAAGCCACGGCCCGCTTCACCCGCGCGAGCGGCTTCGATGGCGGCGTTGAGCGCCAGCAGATTGGTCTGCTCGGCGACCGCCTTGATCACGTCCAGCACCCCGCCGATGCGGTCGGCGTCCTGCCTGAGCAACTCCATGGTGGTCTGGGTGCTGTCCACTTCCTGGGCCAGGGTCTGGATCTGGGTGGCGACCTGGTTGACCATCTCGTCACCCTCGCGGGTCTTGAGGGTGGCCTCGCGGGCGGTCGTCGACGCCTGTTCGGCATTGCGCGCCACCTCATTAATGGTGGCACTCATCTGCTGCATGGCGGTGGCGATCTGCTCGGTCTCCATCTTCTGCGCCGAGGCGCCAGCGCGGGTCTGCTCGGTGATGGCGGAGAGTTCTTCGGCGGCACTGGCGACCTGGATGACGCCATCCTTCTGCTCGCGGATCAGATCGCTCAGATTGACGATCATGAGCTGCATGGCCGCCTGCAACTGGCCGATCTCGTCCTTGCGCGCCGCCTCGATCTGCACGGTCAGGTCGCCGGCAGCGAGCTGCTCCACGGTCGCCAGGGTCTGGCGCAGCGGCGTCACGATGGAGCGGGTAATGATCCAGGCCGCGACCAGGCTGAGCAGTATCGCCAGCAGCAGCCCGCCAATGAGCATCAGCTTGGCCCCGCGGATATCGTCGAGGCGGAACTGGCTCTGTATCTGTTTCATTTCGTCGGAGGTCTTGAGCAGCACCTGGATATGCTGGTAGAGGCCCTGATTAACCTCCTGGTACGCCTTCTGAATACTGAACAGCTGTTGGACCTGGCGCTTATAATCGTCAAGGAGCCCTGGCAGCTGCTGCAATTCCGGGGTCGAAGGCAGGGTCTTGAGTACCTCGCCGACCCTGTCCAGGGACGCTTGCAAGGCCTCCTGTTGCGGGCCGGCTGACTTGAGTACATAGAGGTGCAAGTGGATCCGCAGCTGCTGCAGCGCCGCCAGCAGGGAAGGCAGCTGGGCGCTGGCCTGATCGCCTTCGCGGTTCAGGACGCCGGACGCCTCCTGCAACCGCTTGTCCAGCATATCGCCCGTGTTGCGCACGTCCTGAAGGGTGGTGGTGCGGTCCTGGGTCACCTTCAGCGTCTGCCGATAGAGGTCACGGTATTCCCTGAGGGTCTGTTCGGTGCGGGCCAGCAGCGCTTTGCTCTCCGGACGTTTGAACAGCGGACGGGCATCCTGCAAGTGCTGTTCGAGGGCATCGATGCCGCTTTTCCAGCGACTGGCCTGATCCGCTTCCGGCAAGATCGCAAAGTCCTTGCGCGCATTGCGCATGTCGCGGGCAAGTAGCCCGATCTGGTTGAACTGTTCGATCAGGTTGCCGCGTCGGCCCAGGGCCTGGATGCCGTTCCAACCGGCATAGGCGATAGCCAGGGTCAGGATGATCAGGACGGTAAAGCCGGAAAACAGCTTCGTACGAACACTCATGTTGCTCATTTTCATGGGGCTATTTCCCAACGTTCGGCGGAAAGTTCCGGGGTTCGAGGAGTGCTGAGGGCGTCGGATTCTAGCCGAGGGTCATGGGGAAAAGTTTGGTATTTACAACATTTAAATAATGGTAAGTCTAATGTTTATATAGAGGCTTAAAGAGGGGTTCCGCTGTTTGCTGGTCCCCAGTATCGGGACTATTGAAGAAGTAGATTCCTGGCCACGAAGTTCAGGTGGAACGAGTGGTGCCGTTTTAATGCGCTGTTTTTTATTAGTCATGCTTTAGTGATACAGCCAAAGGGTGGGGGTCGAGAGGTCCCGGCCTGGACTCGGCAGGGAAGGGCGGCTGGAGGCCTCGTCGCCAGCAGGTGCGGCCCCCCTTGGCGGGGATGAGCGACGCCTCGCGCCCTCATCGGTTGTCTGGCGAACCCTGGAATGCCGTTAGACTCCATAGAAAGGTCATCCGCTTTCCCTCTCCGGCAAGGAATCCCCATGTCCACCACGGAGCGTCGCCGCGCCTTTCTGCAGCATCCGGGCTTTTCGCGACTGTTCGCGCCGGGTCGTCTGACCCTGGGTTTTCTGCTGCCGCTGGAAGGCTATCCCGACGATCCCATGCCCACCCTGCGCGACCATGCCCGCCTGGCGCGGCTGGCCGACCAGCTGGGCTTCGCGGCACTCTGGGCGCGCGACGTGCCCTTCTACGATCCCGGTTTCAACGACGCCGGCCAGGTGTTCGAGCCCTTCACCTATCTCGGCTACCTGGCGGGCATCACCCAGCACCTGACCCTGGCCACCGGCAGCGCCGTCATCACCCTGCGCCATCCGCTGCACCTGGCCAAGATGGCGGCCTCGGTCGACCAGTTGAGCGATGGTCGGCTGGTGCTGGGGGTGGCCTCCGGCGATCGTCCGGTGGAGTACCCGGCCTTTGGCCTGGAGAGCGAATTCGAGCGGCGAGGCGAGCGCTTCCGCGATGCCTTCGAGATGTTCCGCCTGGCCGGCGAGACCAATTTTCCCCGGGGTGAATTTCGCCGTTTCGGCGATCTGCAGGGATTGGCCGATCTGGTGCCCAAGCCGGTGCACGGCCGCATCCCGGCGCTGGTGACCGGGCGCAGTCGGCAGACGGTGGACTGGATCGCCGCCAAGGCCGATGGCTGGTTCTACTACTTCGTGCCCGCCGAGCACGTCCCGGCCCTGACGCGGGTCTGGCGCGAGGCGCTGGACGAGATCGGCGGGCGCGAGCTGTTCAAGCCCTTCGCCCAGGGGCTGTTCTTCGAACTGGCCAGCGATCCGGCCCAGCCGCCTCGGCCCATCCATGCCGGACTGTCCTGCGGGCGGCGAGCGCTGGTGGACTACCTTGCCCAGTTGCAGGAGGCGGGGGTCAATCATCTGGCGCTCAACCTGCGGCCCTCGCGGCGTCCGGCCAGCGAAGTGGTCCAGGAACTGGGCGAATTCGTCCTGCCGCATTTCCCTTCCCTGGCCTGAAGCCAGCGCCTTGGTGTGAAGCCAGGTAACACTTGCCAGGCTAACGATCGCTCTTCGTGCGGCGGGCTCTCCTCTGCCGGGGGTTCAACCTGGTCGCACCCCTTGGCCTGATCTCTGCATAGCCTTGCGATCTGTTACCTACCCGCTGGTGCAACCAGATCGACGGTAGAACCTCATGGGTTGCACTTGGTTGCACTTTTATTTCGAGCAGCGCTAAGCTGCGCCGAATTTCGACGCCTTCTTGCTTGAGGACCTGCGCATGGCCACTACCACTACCCTGGGCGTAAAGCTCGACGAAGCCACCCGCGATCGCCTCAAGGAAGCGGCGCGCCGCATTGATCGGACGCCTCACTGGCTGATCAAGCAGGCCATCTACACCTACCTCGAGACCCTGGAAAGCGGCGCGACCCTGGCCGATCTGCAGGGTATCGCCCAGCGTCTGGCCGAGGGCGACAACGAAGCCGTCGAGGCCCTGGCCGATCCGGTCTACCAGCCGTTCCTGGAGTTCGCCGAGAGCATCCTGCCGCAATCCGTGCTGCGCTCGGCCATCACCGCCGCCTATCGCCGGCCGGAAGAAGAGCTGCTACCGCTGCTGCTGGAGCAGGCGCGCCTGCCCGCGGCCCAGGCCAAGGCTACCCACGAACTGGCCCATCGCATCGCCGAGAAGCTGCGCAATGCCAAGGGTGCAACCGGGCGCTCCGGAATGGTGCAGAGTCTGCTCCGCGAGTTCTCGCTGTCCTCCCAGGAAGGCGTGGCCCTGATGTGCCTGGCCGAAGCCCTGCTGCGCATTCCGGACAAAGGCACCCGTGATGCCCTGATCCGCGACAAGATCAGCACCGGCAACTGGCAGCCGCACCTGGGCAACAGCCCGTCGCTGTTCGTCAATGCCGCCACCTGGGGGCTGCTGCTGACCGGTCGCCTGGTGTCGACCCACAACGAGGCCGGCCTCACCAGCTCGCTCAATCGCCTCATCGGCAAGAGCGGCGAGCCGGTGATCCGCAAGGGCGTGGACATGGCCATGCGCCTGATGGGCGAGCAGTTCGTCACCGGCGAGACCATCGCCGAGGCCCTGGCCAACGCCAGCAAGTTCGAGGCGAAGGGCTTCCGCTACAGCTACGACATGCTGGGTGAAGCGGCCCTGACCGAGGCCGACGCGCGCCGCTACCTGGCCTCCTACGAGCAGGCCATCCACTCCATCGGCAAGGCCTCCCACGGTCGCGGCATCTACGAAGGCCCGGGCATCTCCATCAAGCTCTCGGCGCTGCATCCGCGCTACAGCCGCGCCCAGTACGACCGGGTGATGAGCGAACTCTACCCGCGCCTGCTGGAACTGACCCTGCTGGCCAAGCGCTACGACATCGGCCTGAACATCGACGCCGAGGAAGCCGATCGCCTGGAGATCTCCCTGGATCTGCTGGAGCGCCTGTCCTTCGAACCGCAACTGGCCGGCTGGAACGGCATCGGCTTCGTCATCCAGGCCTACCAGAAGCGCTGCCCGCTGGTGATCGACTACCTGATCGACCTGGCCCGGCGCAGCCGTCGCCGCCTGATGATCCGCCTGGTCAAGGGCGCCTACTGGGACAGCGAGATCAAGCGCGCTCAGGTGGAAGGCCTGGAGGGTTATCCGGTCTATACCCGCAAGGTCTACACCGACGTGGCCTACCTGGCCTGCGCCCGCAAGCTGCTGGCCGCGCCGGAAGCCATCTACCCGCAATTCGCCACCCACAACGCCCACACCCTGGCCGCCATCTACCAGCTCGGCGGGCAGAACTATTACCCCGGCCAGTACGAATTCCAGTGCCTGCACGGCATGGGTGAGCCGCTGTACGAGCAGGTGGTGGGCAGCGTCAAGGACGGCAAGCTGGCGCGGCCCTGCCGCATCTATGCCCCGGTGGGCACCCACGAGACGCTGCTGGCCTACCTGGTCCGCCGCCTCCTGGAAAACGGCGCCAACACCTCCTTCGTCAACCGCATCGCCGACCACTCCATCTCCCTCGACGAGCTGGTGGCCGATCCGGTGGTGCAGATCGAGCAGCAGTCCAGCAGCGAAGGCGCCATCGGCCTGCCGCATCCGCGCATTCCCCACCCGAGCGCCCTGTACGGTGCCGAGCGTTGCAATTCCAGCGGCCTGGACCTGTCCAGCGAGCACCGCCTGGGTTCGCTGTCGGCCGCGCTGCTGGCCAGTGGCAACACCGCCTGGGAAGCCCGTCCGCTGCTGGGTCGCGCCAGCGAGCCGTCGATTGCGCAGCCGGTGCTCAATCCGGCCGATCGCCGCGACCGTGTCGGCCAGGTCAGCAACGCCACTCGCGCCGATGTCGACATCGCCCTGGAAGAGGCCCTGGCCGCCGCGCCCATCTGGCAATCCACCCCGCCCGAGCAGCGCGCCGCGGCCCTGGATCGCGCCGCCGAACTGATGGAGGCGCAGCTGCAGCCATTGATGGGCCTCCTGGTGCGCGAGGCTGGCAAAACCTACGCCAACGCCATCGCCGAGGTACGCGAGGCAGTGGATTTCCTGCGCTACTACGCCGCCCTGGTGCGCCGTGACTTCGCCAATGACAGCCACCGCCCGCTGGGCCCGGTGGTCTGCATCAGCCCCTGGAACTTCCCCCTGGCCATCTTCAGCGGCCAGATCGCCGCGGCCCTGGCCGCCGGCAACACGGTGCTGGCCAAGCCGGCCGAGCAGACCCCGCTGATCGCCGCCCAGGCCGTGCGTCTGTTGCTGGAAGCCGGCATCCCTGAGGGCGTGCTGCAGTTGCTGCCAGGCGAGGGCTCCACCATCGGCGCCGCCCTGGTCAACGATGTGCGGGTCAAGGGCGTGATGTTCACCGGCTCCACCGAGGTGGCCCAGATCCTGGCGCGCAACATCGCCGGACGTCTGGACGCCCAGGGCCGGCCGATCCCGTTGATCGCCGAGACCGGTGGCCAGAACGCCATGATCGTCGACTCCTCGGCGCTGGCCGAGCAGGTGGTGACCGACGTGGTCGCCTCCGCCTTCGACAGCGCCGGTCAGCGCTGCTCGGCCCTGCGCGTGCTCTGCGTGCAGGACGACGTGGCCGATCGCGTGCTGGAAATGCTCAAGGGCGCCATGGCCGAATGCCGCCTGGGCAACCCGGAGAACCTGGCCATCGACATCGGCCCGGTGATCGACGGCGAGGCCAAGACCACCATCGACAAGCACATCCAGACCCTGAGAGGCAAAGGCCGCCGGGTGCACCAGGGCGGTCGCGTCGAAGGCGACGCCATCCACCGTGGCACCTTCGTCATGCCCACTCTGATCGAGCTGGAAAGCCTGGCCGAATTGGGTCGCGAGGTCTTCGGGCCGGTGCTGCACGTGGTGCGCTATGGTCGCAAGGACCTGGACAAGGTGATCGACCAGATCAATGCCACCGGCTACGGCCTGACCTTTGGCGTCCACACCCGCATCGACGAGACCATCGCCAAGGTGATCGAGCGCGCCCATGCCGGCAACCTCTACGTCAACCGCAACATGGTCGGCGCGGTGGTCGGGGTGCAGCCCTTCGGCGGCGAAGGCCTCTCGGGCACCGGTCCCAAGGCGGGCGGTCCGCTCTACCTCTATCGCCTGCTCAGCACCCGTCCCGATGGCGATCCCGCCGTGGCCCTGGCCAAGGGCAGCACCGGCGAGACCGAATGGCAGGTGCGTGATGCCCTGCGTCAGCAGGCCGGCAATCCGCTGGGCGCCCTGCACGACTGGGCCAGGCAGCAGGGCCTGGGCGAGCTGGAGCAGGCCTGCCTGAGATTCGCCGAAGAATCCCTGAGCGGCCTGACCCGCCTGCTGCCGGGTCCGACCGGCGAGCGCAACAGCTACAGCCTGCTGCCACGTAGCCGGGTGCTGTGCCTGGCGGCCGACGACAGCGATCTGCTGCTGCAACTGGCAGCGGTCATGGCGGTGGGCAGCACGGCGCTGATCGAGGAGGCCCACAAGGCCACCCTGAATCGCCTGCCGCAGGCTGTACGCTCGCGGGTGCAGGTGGCGGCCGACTGGCGCAAGGACGAGGTCGCCTTCGAAGCGGTCCTGCACCATGGCGATTCCGATCAGCTGCGCCAGATCTGCCAGCAGGTGGCCAAGCGCAGTGGTCCCATCGTCGGTGTCCAGGGCCTGGCCCGTGGCGAAACCGCCATCCCGCTGGAGCGCCTGCTCATCGAGCGCGCCCTGAGCGTGAACACGGCAGCGGCCGGCGGCAATGCCAGTCTGATGACCATCGGTTGAGGGCGCGTCGGGCTGAGCTGGATGCAGCGAAGCCCGCCATTCGCGTAGCCGTTGGGCTTCGACGATGGAGCTGTCTCAGCCCAACCTACTAAAGCACGTCCGTAGGTTGGGTTGAGCGTAGCGAAGCCCAACAGCAGGCCATGGCCTAGCTCAGGCGAGACTCCAGCAGGGCCTAATACTGCGCCCCATACCCCTCCGGCTCCACTGGAAAGCTGCCATCGTTGGCGGCGATCAGCTTGTTCAGACGGACCGGGATGGCTTTGGCCGCCGGTACCTTGCTGCCCTCGGCATGGTGCCAGAGCGGGATCAGGGCATTGCATTCCGGGTAGTAGCCGCCACAGGCGCCTTCCGGAATGTTGTAGGGCGTGACCCGCAGCGGTCCCACTTCGCGGCGTACGCCATCGTCGGCCACCGTCGACACCTGCACCTTGTCGCCCTCGGCCAGGCCCAGGCGTTCGATGTCGTTGCGATTCATGAAGAGCACCGCCCGGGTACCCTTCACGCCGCGGAAACGATCGTGATAGCCGTAGATTGTGGTGTTGAACTGGTCGTTGCTGCGCAGCGTCATCAGGGTCAGGACGTCACGCCCGCTCGCGGGCATATCCGGGTCTTCTTCCAGGCTGCGTGGCACGATGAGATTGGCCTTGCCGGTTTCGGTCTTCCACTCGCGCTTGGCCGCTGGCAGCGGACGATGGAAGCCACCTACCTCCCACATCCGCGCATTGAAGTCGTGGAAGATCTCCGGGAAGGACTGCGCGATTTCGTCGCGGATCAGGGCATAGTCGGCCACCCAGGCATCCCAGGTGACCTTGGGGTTGTCCGGCAGGGTAGCCTTGGCCAACCCGGCGACGATGGCTGGCTCGGACAGCAACTCACCCTCGGGCGGCTCGGCCGCGCCGCGCCAGCCGTGGATGCAGCCGGTGCTGTCCTCGGTGCTATGGGCCTGTTCCACCTCGTTCTGGCGATCGATCTCGGTCCGCCCCAGGCAGGGCAGCAGGTAGGCTTTGTCCGCCGGCACCAGATGATTGCGATTGAGCTTGGTGGCGATCTGTACCGACAGGCGCAGGGTGCGCCAGGCGGGCTCCATCAGGCTGGTCTCGGGAATGGCGCGCAGGAAGTTGCCGCCCAGGCCGATGAAGGCCTTTACCGAGCCGTCGAGGATGCCTTCGCAGGCCTCTACGGTATTGCGGCCCTTGTCTTGCGGCGGCGTGAAGCCGAAACGCTCGCCCAGCTGCTTCAACGGCGCCAGTTCCGGTTTTTCGGTGATACCCACGGTACGCTGACCCTGGACATTGGAATGCCCCCGAACCGGACAGATACCGGCACCAGGCTTGCCGAGGTTGCCGCGCAGCAGCAGCAGGTTGGCCAGCATCTGGATGGTTTCCACCCCGTAGCGATGCTGGGTCAGCCCCATGCCATAGATACCGATGACCTTCTGGCAGCGGGCATAGACGGTAGCGGCCGCTTCCAGCGCACTGCGGGTAAGGCCCGACTGGCGCTCCAGCTGCGGCCACTCCTGACGTTGCAGCCATTCGCAGAAGTCGGCGAAGCCATGGCAGTGCTCGGCGATGAAGGCATGATCGAGCACCGCGGCCTGGCCCTGTTCACGGGCCTGGTCATCGGCGGTCAGCAGCGCCTTGCACATGCCGGTAAGGGCCGCCAGGTCGCCACCCGGCTTGAGCTGATGGTACTGGGTGCTGATCTGGGTGGGGTGGTCGGTCAGCATCTCCACCGGCGATTGTGGATTGACGAAGGTTTCCAGGCCACGTTCGCGCAGGGGATTGAAGGTGATGATGGGCGCGCCACGTTTGCGTGCTTCCTGCAGGTCATGCAGCATCCGCGGGCTGTTGCTGCCCGGATTCTGACCAAAGAACAGCAGGCAGTCGGTCTGATCGAAGTCGTCGAGGGTCACGGTGCCCACGGTCACGCCGATGCTCTTGGGCAGGGCCACCGAGGTGCTCTCGTGGCACATGTTGGAACTGTCCGGCAGGTTGTTGGTGCCGTACAGGCGGGCATAGAGCTGATAGAGGTAGGAGGTCTCCAGCGCGGCGCGACCCGAGGCGTAGAAGATCACCGAGTCCGGATCCAGCGCCTTGAGTTCGGCGCCGATGTCGGCGAAGGCCTCGACCCAGCTCACCGGCCGATAACGGTCGCTGGCGGCGTCGTAACGCAGGGGGTGGGTCAGGCGTCCGACCTCCTCCAGGTCATAGTCGCGCCAGCCGCGCAGTTCGGTAAGGGAATGGCCGGCAAAGAATTCCGGTCCGCACCTCTTGCTGGTGACCTCCCAGGCAGTGGCCTTGGCGCCGTTCTCGCAGAATTCCAGCGGATGAGGCTTGCCCGGCTTGGCCCAGGCGCAACTCACGCAGGCGAAACCGCCGTGCTTGTTCTGCCTGGCCAGCAGGGCGCCGGACTTGAGCGGCACCCGTTCGCGCAGGACGATCTCGGTCACCGAGCGCGCCGAGCCCCAGCCACCGGAGGGCGCATCGTAGCGTTCAACCTTGGGTTTGCCGATCTTGCTCATGGTGCGCCTCGTGTGACGGTCTGGCGATGTGCCTGTAGGTCATGGGACGGCGCGTCTGGCGGGAAGGTTCTGACGGTCAGCCCGGCGGTGCGGCGAAGTCCAGTTGCCGCCAGCCTTCGTAGACCGCCACGGCCACGGTGTTGGACAGATTGAGGCTGCGGCGATTGGGCAGCATGGGCAGGCGCAGCCGCTGCTCGGGCGGCAGGGACTCCAGCACCTCGGCCGGCAGGCCGCGACTTTCCGGGCCGAACAGCAGGGCGTCGCCCGGCGCATAGGCGATCTCGGTGAAGGGATGGCTGGCCTTGGTGGTGAAGGCCAGCAGTCGGGGTGGCTGCAAATCTGCTATACAGGCCGCGAGGCTGGCATGGGTCCGCACGCTGGACCACTCGTGGTAGTCCAAGCCGGCGCGGCGCAATTTCTTGTCGTCCAGCGCAAAGCCCAGTGGCTCGATCAGATGCAGGCGGCAGCCGGTGATGGCGCACAGGCGAATGACGTTGCCGGTATTGGGCGGAATTTCCGGTTGGTAGAGGATGATGTCGAACATGAAGGGCAGGGCGCCTGGCAAAGCGCCTATGGTACTGCGCCACCGTCGCGCCGTCGCGAGCGGGGTAGGGCGATGAACCTCTGGCGCCGGCTGGTCGACTGGCTGTTGCGCGAACAGCGCGCCCGCCGGGAAGAACTGGCGCGGGTGGAGGATCCCGACCTGCTCAAGGCCGAATGGCGCAGCCAGCGCCAGCGCCTGACCCTCTGGCTGGCCTCGGCGGCGCTGGGCGCCGGCCTGTTCGGCATGATCATCGGCCAGCTGGTGTACCAGCGTACCCATCCCGATCCCTGGTCGTCCGAGGCCCGCCGCCCGGTCATCCTGGGGGTGGACAGTCGCCAGGAAGCCGGCCGCTTCGAATTGCTGATCACCGCCGATCGCTCGCTGTTCTACGAACGCTATCGCCCCGACGGCGCCCTCAGCCTGCGCCTGCCCCGCGCCCGCTGGGACGGCGGCGAACGCCAGGGGCGGGTGGCGCGGCCGGGCGGCAGCTTTTCCTGGACGGTACGCCAGGACGGACAGGATCTGAAGATTTTGCTGGTAGGCGTTGGCGGCGCCCTGCAGGCCAGTGATCGTATTGCCGAGGAAGGCGAGGACTGGGTGCTCCACGTCGAGGTCCCGCTGACCCCCTGAAATGCCCCGTTATCAGGCAAAGGGCCGCTGGTTTGCACCAGGGCGGAACGGGATGTGGCGCCGAGTTGCCTAGGTGCTTCATCTGCCACGGCCAATCCCATGGGCTTGGCCGTGGGGTGAAAAGCGCTCTAGCCTGGGGTTCGCGACTTTTCACGGACGAAAAAAAGAGGCCATCACAGTGAGTGATGGCCTCGAGAAGAAAAGAGGGGATTCCCCAGCCTGCCTGTACCGAGGTCCCCAAAAGGGTAGTTACCTAGGATATTGCAGGAGGTGTGCCAAGTTTTGGTTTGGGTGGTTTTGGGGGGGCTTTGTTACCTGGGTTGAGCGTTAGCGAAGCCCAAACGTCTCGGGTTCGGGCTTAAGGCTGCCTCAGCGGATTATCGCAGTTTGCTGATCGTTTTATTTTCGCCCCCCTCGGGGGAGTCACTTTTGCCAGTCGCGGCTGCGCGCCCCGGACAAAAGTAACCAAAAACGCTGTCCCCACGTTTCGGCCCTCCGCTGCGCTCCGGGTCCCCTCACTCCGGCGCCGCTCCGGGGGGCACGGCACGAAGGGGCCTCCTGCCCCTCGCGCCTTGCTCGGCGTCCTGCCTCGCATCCCCCTACGCGACACCTGCACTCGGCCTCACTGACGGGGACGGGGCGCCAGCCTGAGAGTTCGGAGTTCAGGGGGGGCGTAGCGTGGAAAACCGCGCAGCGTTTTCCACTGTTGGGCACCGACATCATCAGTGGACAAGGCTTCGCCCTTGTCCACGCTATGAGTCGCTTCCGTTTCTTCAACCAACACTTTCAGTCTGGCGAGTCGCCCCGTTCAGGAGGGCGAACGCCAGTGTCGTGGAGTGGGTCGAGCCGCATGGATGCGGCGAGAGGCCTAACGGGCCATGGACGGCCCGTGTAGGCCGACCCCGGAACGGCGCTGGCGTGAGCGAAACGTAGCGCAGCGAAGTAACAGCCGTAGGCTGGCCCGAAGGGCGAGCAACGCGAGTCACCCGGAGCGCAGCGGAGGGCCGGATGGTCGGGGCAAGCGTTTTTGCTTACTTTTGTCCGGGGCGCGCAGCCGCGACTGAAAAAAGTGAGTCGCCCGAGTGGGCGAAAAAAGAGCTACCAGCAAAACACGATAAGCAGCTAAGGCACCGATATGAAGTTCAAGCCTGGCAATGTTGGGCTTCGCTTACGCTCAACCCAACCTACGGCACCGTCGAGAGCCTCAGTCTTCCCCCTCCTCATCCGGCCCGTCCACCTTCATGCCCAGCTCCTTGATCTTGCGGGTCAGGGTGTTGCGACCCCAGCCCAGCAGGACGGCGGCATCGCGGCGGCGGCCGGCGGTGTGCTTGAGGGCCGTCTCGATCATGATGCGTTCGAAGGCCGGTACGGCGTTGTCCAGCAGGCTCGACTGGCCACGGGTGAGGGCCTGGTCGGCCCACTGGCGCAGCGCCTGTTCCCAGTTGGCGGCGGGGGCGGCGTCCTGGGGCTGGTTGAGCAACTCCGGCGGCAGGTCGTCGATCAGCACCTCGCGGCTGGAGGCCATCACCGTGATCCAGCGGCAGGTGTTCTCCAGCTGGCGCACGTTGCCCTGCCAGGGCAGACCCTTCATGTACTCCTCGGTCTCGCTGCGCAGGGTCTTGGGCTCCACGGCCAGTTCCTGGGCGGCGCGGGCGAGGAAGTGGCGGGCGAGGGCGGGGATGTCCTCGCGGCGATCGGCCAGGCGCGGGATGTGGATGCGGATGACGTTGAGGCGATGGAACAGGTCTTCGCGGAACTTGCCCTCGCGCACCAGGCCTTCGAGGTTCTGGTGGGTGGCGGCGATGATGCGCACGTCCACCTTGACCGGAGTGTGGCCGCCGACGCGATAGAACTCGCCATCGGCCAGTACGCGCAGCAGGCGGGTCTGGGTGTCGGCCGGCATGTCGCCGATCTCGTCGAGGAACAGGGTGCCGCCATCGGCCTGCTCGAAGCGGCCGCGACGCTGGGCGGCGGCGCCGGTGAAGGCGCCTTTCTCGTGGCCGAATAGCTCGGATTCCATCAGGTCCTTGGGGATGGCGGCCATGTTCAGGGCGATGAAGGGCGCCGCGGCGCGCGGACTGTGGCGGTGCAGGGCGTGGGCGACCAGCTCCTTGCCGGTACCGGATTCGCCATTGATCAGCACCGTGATGTTGGAGTGCGAGAGGCGGCCAATCGCGCGGAACACCTCCTGCATCGCCGGCGCCTCGCCGATGATCTCGGGGGTGCGGGTCAGGTGCGCCGGTTCGGCGAATCCCTGCTGCTCCTGGGCGTGCTGCCCGGCGCGCTTGACCAGGGCCACGGCCTCGTCGACGTCGAAGGGCTTGGGTAGGTATTCGAAGGCGCCGCCCTGGTAGGAGGCCACGGCACTGTCCAGGTCGGAATGGGCGGTCATGATGATGACCGGCAGGCGCGGGTGCATTTCGCGGATGCGCGACAGCAGGTCCAGGCCACTGGTCCCCGGCATGCGGATGTCCGAGATCACCACGTCCGGCTGCTGGCGGCCGAGGCGGGTCATGACGCTGTCGGCGCTGTCGAAGGCAACGGTGGTCATGCCCTCCTGTTGCAGGGCTTTTTCCAGGACCCAGCGGATGGAACGGTCGTCGTCGACGATCCAGACGGTCTCCTGACGGCTCATGCGTACTCCTCGTTATTCCAGCGGCAGGAAGATGCTGAAGGCGGTGTGGCCAGGATGGCTTTCACACTCGATCAGCCCCTGGTGCTGGGTGATGATGTTCTGGGTGATGGCGAGCCCGAGGCCGGTGCCGTCGGGGCGACCGCTGACCATAGGATAGAAGATGGTTTCCTGCAGATCCTGGGGGATGCCCGGACCGTTGTCGGTGATCTCCACCTTGCACACCAGGCGATGGCGGTGGTGGCCGATGGTGA
Organism: Pseudomonas aestiva; assembly: GCF_039908605.1. Classification (NCBI taxonomy): domain Bacteria; kingdom Pseudomonadati; phylum Pseudomonadota; class Gammaproteobacteria; order Pseudomonadales; family Pseudomonadaceae; genus Pseudomonas; species Pseudomonas aestiva. The sequence goes on from NZ_CP150916.1 coordinate 369,007, forward strand.
ACTGACGCAGGGTACGGGTTCTCAGGGTCACCCGGCCCAGGCGCAGTTCGTTCTGCTGGGAGATGGCCTGCATGGCGTTGCGCACGATGTTGAGCACCGCCTGGATCATCTGCTCCCGATCGATCAGCAGGTCGGGAATGCTCGGATCGTAGTCGCGCACCAGGTTGATCAGGCCCTGGCTTTCCGCTTCCACCAGGCTGCAGACCCGTTCGAGCACCTCGTGGACGTTGGTGATGGCGAGTTTCGGCAGCTTGTTGGAGCCGAGCATGCGATCGACCAGATTCCGCAGCCGGTCGGCTTCCTCGATGATGACGTTGGTGTAGTCCTTGAGTGCCTCTTCCGGCAGCTCGCGCGCCAGCAGCTGGGCCGCGCCGCGGATGCCGCCGAGGGGATTCTTGATCTCGTGGGCCAGGCCGCGCACCAGCAGCTTGGTGGTCTCCTGCTTGGAGATCTGCGCCTCTTCCTTGGTGATGCGCAGCAGGCGGTCGCGCGGATGGACTTCCAGCAGCAGCAGGGTGTTGTGGCGATCCAGGATCGGGGTCACCGCATAGTCCACCGTGAGGCTGTTGCCCGAGGTGGAGATCAGCAGCGCCTCGCGCTTGGTGAAGGGGTGGGCATGGTCCACCGCCTGACGCAGTGCCTGCAGGGCCTCGGGCGATTCGGTGAACAGCTCGCTGATGAACTGGCCATGGCTGCGCTGGCCGCTGATGGCCAGCAGCATCTCGGCCGCCGGATTCATGTACTCCAGGCGCAACTCCGCATCGAGCAGGATGACCGCGGTGGTGAGGTTGTCGAGCAAGAGTCGGTGGATGACGTCGGTAGGCATGAGGGGCCACAGCGCTATAGGGACGATAGGAAAATGCAAGAAGCAAACCAAGACGCCCCGAGTTAGGGCAGATGGCTGTAACGTGCACTAACAGCCGCCGCGCGACAGGCGGAACGAAACCGTATTTGTATCAAGATGGTGCACAATGAAAAAGCGCACCAAATAGGTGCGCTAGAGGAAGGGTAGCCAGGATTTCCTAGGTTCGGGCGGTTTCAGGTCCAGTGGGCATTCCGGGCGCTTGCCCCAGTCCTTGTCGCTACAGGGATGGGCCAGGCGCTTCTGCTCCAGCGAAGGGCGGCGCAGGTGGAAGGGCTGCGCCGGCGTCCGCTCCAGCACGTTGCCATCGGCGGCGAGGATCTCCGCCACCAGACTGTGGCTGCCGCGATCCAGATTGCCCAGGGGAAACACCGGACTGTGCCCGACACCGGCTTCCTTGTCGTCCAGCAGCAGCCGGTAGCTGTGCCCCGGCTGCAACGCCGGCTCGCTGACCAGGCTGACGATGAGTTGCCCTTCCTGATCTATCACCGTGGCATCGGGCTCGGGTACCAGGATGCGCAGCATCTGGTAGCGGAAGGGCGCTGTCTTGGCGGGCCTGGCCGCCGGGGCGGCGGGTGTCGGACTCAGCTTGCGGGTCGGCTGGCCCTGCTGGTTGAGATTGTTGGGCACCGTGAGCGGCACCTGGGTCGCCTTGACGCCCTTGGGTGGCTGGTCGGTGTAGACCCGATTGCCTTCCTTGTCGACATAGCTGTAGACCGCCGCCTGGACAGGCGGCAGCAGGCAGAGCAGCAGCAGGATCAGCAGCGGACGCATCAGCGGGCCGGGCTGTTGACGCTGATGCGCTGCACGGTCACGGTCTTCTCGGCACTGGTCTGGATCACCTCGCCGTTGCCGGACAGCACCTGGGCCGCGAAGCGGTGCTCGCCGCGCTCCAGATTGGCCACGCCGAAGCGGGTGCTCTGACCGGGGCTGCCATAGGGTGCGCCGTCCACCAGCAATTGCAGCGACTGCCCCGGGCCCAGGGCCGGTTCCACGGCTACCCCCACCGAGAAGGTGCCGTTGTTGGCGCGGATGGCCTCATCGTCGGGCACATTGACTTCCAGACGGCTGAAGGCCGGGCCGGCAGGGGTCGTCGCCGCAGGCGCACTGGGGATGGGCGGTGCCGGTCGTGGATTGTCCACGGTGTTGGTGGGCGCCACCTGCACCGGCTTGGCATTGGCCGAGGGCTGGTCGCTGAATACCGTGTTGCCTTCGGCATCCACCGACTTGTAGATCGCGGCCTGGGCGGAGCAGGCGAGGCAGAGCAGACAGCAGGCAAGCAGGCGAGGCATGGCGGAATCTCGGCCGGGCGATGGAGATCAAGGGTAGCAGGCGCGTCGTGTGGGCAGGTAGGCAGCTCGGCCGCTCCGCGCTGGCGTCGGTCGCGGCAATTTTCCCAGGGCAAAAGAAAAGGCCTCCCGAAGGAGGCCTCTTTCAATTACCGCAGCGGGTTCAGACGCTGTAGTACAGGTCGTATTCCAGCGGGTGCACGAAGGTACGCACCTTGATCTCTTCCTCGGACTTCAGCTCGATGTAGGCATCGATGAACTCGTCGGTGAAGACGCCGCCCTTGGTCAGGAACGCGCGACCGGCGTCCAGGGCTTCCAGGGCTTCCTTCAGGCTGCCGCAGACCTGCGGGATCTTCTTGCCTTCTTCCGGCGGCAGATCGTACAGGTTCTTGTCGGCGGCATCGCCGGGGTGGATCTTGTTCTGGATACCGTCCAGGCCGGCCATCAGCAGGGCGGCGAAGCACAGGTAGGGGTTGGCGGCCGGATCCGGGAAGCGGGCTTCGATGCGGCGGGCTTTCGGGCTCGACACATAGGGGATACGGATGGAGGCGGAGCGGTTACGGGCCGAGTAGGCCAGCATGACCGGAGCTTCGAAGCCGGGCACCAGACGCTTGTAGCTGTTGGTGGACGGATTGGTGAAGCCGTTCAGCGCCTTGCCGTGCTTGATGATGCCGCCGATGAAGTACAGAGCGGTATCGGACAGGCCGGCATAGCCTTCGCCGGCGAAGGTGTTCTTGCCATCCTTGGAGATGGACATGTGCACGTGCATGCCGGAGCCGTTGTCGCCGTACAGGGGCTTGGGCATGAAGGTGGCAGTCTTGCCGTAGGCATCGGCCACGTTGTGCACGACGTACTTCAGGGTCTGGGTCTCGTCGGCCTTCTTGACCAGGGTGTTGAACTGCACACCGATCTCGTTCTGGCCAGCGGTCGCCACTTCGTGGTGGTGGACTTCCACGACCAGGCCCATCTCTTCCAGGGCGTTGCACATGGCGGTACGGATTTCGTGGTCGTGATCGACCGGCGGCACCGGGAAGTAGCCGCCCTTGACGCCCGGACGGTGGCCCTTGTTGCCGGACTCGAAGTCGGCATCGGTATTCCAGGAAGCCTGCTCGGAGAAGATCTTGAACATGGAGCCGGAGATGTCCGACTTGAACTTCACTTCGTCGAAGATGAAGAACTCGGGCTCCGGGCCGACGAACACGGTGTCGCCGATACCGGTGGACTTCAGGTATTCCTCGGCAGCGCGGGCGATACCACGGGGGTCGCGCTCATAGGGCTGCATGGTGGAGGGTTCGATGATGTCGCAGACCAGGATCAGGGTCGGCTCTTCGGTGAAGGGATCCAGAACGGCGGTGCTGTCGTCGGGCAGCAGGATCATGTCGGAGGCTTCGATGCCTTTCCAGCCGGCGATGGAGGAGCCGTCGAACATCTTGCCGTGGGCGAAGAAGTCTTCGTCCAGCGCGTCACGCGCCGGCATGGTGACGTGTTGCTGCTTGCCTTTGGTGTCGGTGAAGCGCAGGTCTACCCACTTCACGTCGTTTTCTTTGATCAGTTGAACAGCCTTCGACATGGTTTCCTCCAGAGGAATTTCGGCCGGGAGCGGTTGGCGGTACTCCCGGTATCAGCTGTGCCCTTGAGGGGCGCTTCCGTACTGCCTGGTCAGCGACCGGCGTTCCACGAAAAGCGCCCTATGCTGGCCCAGGGGCGGCTGCCTCACAAGAGAGCAAGTTGTATGCCAGTGCCCTCAAATGGGCTGGAAGCCCTTCCTGACGCCAGTCGTGCCGTTTTCAGGCCAATCGGCGACGTATCTGCGCACCAAGTTGGTGCTTAAAAATTCATCACTGCACTCAAATGGCGCCTGAGGTGATTTTGTCGGCTGAATTCGAGTGCGTGATGGTTTTCAGGTATGATATTCGCCCTTTTCTTTCGCGTTACCCGCCCCCCGTTTCCCGCTCATGAAGCTCATCATCAAGGTCTTTCCGGAAATCACCATCAAGAGTCGCCCGGTGCGCAAGAATTTCATTCGCCAGCTGGTGAAGAACATTCGTGTCGTGCTGCGCGATCTGGATCCGGATGTCCGCGTGGAAGGGGTCTGGGACAACATCACCCTGGAGACCGCGCTCGCCGAGCCGCGGCTGCTGGCGGAGCTGAAGCAGCGGCTGGCCTGCACCCCTGGCATCGGCCAGTTTCTCGAGGTGCACGAGTATCCGCTGGGCGATTTCGACTCGATTCTCGAGTTGTGCGTCCGCCACTTCGGCGAGCGGGTGCGCGGCAAGGTGTTCTCGGTGCGCTGCAAGCGTGCCGGTCGCCATGACTTTTCCTCGATGGACGTCGAGCGCCATGTCGGCGGTGGCCTGCGCGAACGCTGCGGCGGCGCCGGCATCGCCCTGAAGAATCCCGAGGTGAACGTCCGCCTGGAGATCCGTGACCAGCGGCTGTTCATCATCGACGAGCACCACGAAGGGCTGGGCGGTTATCCGCTGGGCGCCCTGGAGCAGGTGCTGGTGCTGATGTCCGGTGGTTTCGACTCCACCGTGGCCGCCTATCAGATGATGAGACGCGGGATGGTCAGCCATTTCTGCTTCTTCAATCTCGGCGGGCGCGCCCACGAACTGGGCGTGATGGAAGTGGCCCACTATCTCTGGGAGAAGTACGGCCGCTCCCAGCGCGTGCTGTTCATCAGCGTGCCCTTCGAGGAAGTGGTGGGGCAGATCCTCACCCAGTGCGACGACAGCCACATGGGCGTGATCCTCAAGCGCATGATGCTGCGTGCGGCCAGTCGTATCGCCGAGCAGCTGCAGATCGAGGCGCTGGTGACCGGCGAAGCCGTCTCCCAGGTCTCCAGCCAGACCCTGACCAACCTGGCGGTGATCGACAAGGCCACCGATACCCTGGTGCTGCGCCCGCTGCTGGCCAGCCACAAGCAGGACATCATCGACACCGCCCAGCGCATCGGCACCGCCGACTTCGCCAAGCACATGCCCGAGTACTGCGGCATCATCTCGGTGAATCCCACCACCAAGGCCAAGGCCCTGCGGGTGGAGCACGAGGAAGGCAAGTTCGATATGGCGGTGCTCGACGCCGCCCTGGAACGCGCGCGCTTCATCACCGTCGACAAGGTGATCGAGGAACTGGGCAAGGACGTGCAGGTGGAAGAGGTGGACCAGCCGCTGCCCGGGCAGGTCGTGGTGGACATTCGCCATCCCGACGCCCAGGAAGACCTGCCGCTGGAGCTGCCCGGCATCGAGGTGCAGACCCTGCCGTTCTTCGCGCTGAACAGCCGTTTCAAGGAACTGGACGAGAATCGCCAGTACCTTCTCTATTGCGACCGCGGGGTGATGAGCCGGCTGCACGCCCATCACCTGCTCACCGAAGGGCACGCCAATGTGCGCGTTTATCGTCCGGCCTAAGCAGCCGGGCCTGCTGGGTGGCAGTATCCGCCACCGCCCTCCCGACCCTTTCTAGCCCTCCGGCCACGTACCGGTCGGCCGCGTTTCGCGCCTTTGCAATCTCCGGCTGTCAGCCTGCTGGCTGAAGCTCCTTCATTTCTATACCGAGAACACCACTGTGATCGAGAATCTACGCAACATCGCCATCATCGCGCACGTCGACCATGGCAAGACCACCCTCGTCGACAAGCTGCTGCGCCTGTCCGGCACCCTGGACCGCAAAGAAGCGGAAAACGAGCGGGTGATGGACAGCAACGACCAGGAAAAGGAACGTGGCATCACCATCCTGGCCAAGAACACCGCGCTGAAGTGGGGCGACTACAACATCAACATCGTCGACACCCCCGGCCACGCCGACTTCGGTGGTGAGGTGGAGCGCGTGATGTCCATGGTCGACTCCGTGCTGCTGGTGGTCGACGCCCAGGACGGCCCCATGCCGCAGACCCGCTTCGTGACCCAGAAGGCCTTCAAGGCCGGCCTGCGTCCGATCGTGGTAGTCAACAAGATCGACCGTCCCGGCGCGCGTCCGGACTGGGTCATCGACCAGATCTTCGACCTGTTCGACAACCTCGGCGCCACCGATGAGCAGCTGGACTTCCCGATCGTCTACGCCAGCGCCCTGAACGGCATCGCCGGTCTGGACCACGAGAAGATGGACGACAACATGGATGCCCTGTTCCAGGCCATCGTCGACCACGTGCCGGCCCCCCAGGTCGATCTGGAAGGTCCCTTCCAGATGCAGATCTCCCAGCTGGACTACAACAGCTTCCTCGGCGTGATCGGCATCGGCCGCATCGCCCGTGGCCGCATCAAGGCCAACACCCCGGTCGTCGCCATCAGCGATGACGGCAGCAAGCGCAACGGTCGTATCCTCAAGATCATGGGCCACTCCGGCCTGCAGCGCGTGGAAGTGGCCGAAGCCGAAGCCGGCGACATCGTCTGCGTCTCGGGCATGGACGAGCTGTTCATCTCCGACACCCTGTGCGATCCGCAGAACGTCGAAGCCCGTCCGCCGCTGACCGTCGACCAGCCCACCGTGAGCATGACCTTCCAGGTCAACGACTCGCCGTTCGCCGGTCGTGAAGGCAAGTTCGTCACCAGCCGCAACATCAAGGACCGGCTGGAGAAGGAACTGCTGCACAACGTGGCCCTGCGCGTCGAGCCGGGCGAGTCGGCCGAGAAATTCAAGGTCTCCGGCCGTGGCGAGCTGCACCTGTCGGTACTGATCGAGAACATGCGCCGCGAAGGCTTCGAGATGGCCGTGGGCCGTCCGGAAGTGGTGATCATCGAGAAGGACGGCGTGAAGCAGGAGCCCTACGAGAACGTCTCCATCGACATCGAAGAGCAGCACCAGGGCTCGGTGATGGAGCAGATGGGTCTGCGCAAGGGCGATCTGACCAACATGATCCCCGACGGCAAGGGCCGTATCCGCCTGGAATACACCATCCCGGCGCGTGGCCTGATCGGCTTCCGTAACAACTTCCTGACCCTGACCTCGGGCAGCGGCATCCTGACCTCGACCTTCAGCCACTACGGCCCGATCAAGGCCGGCGAAGTGACCAACCGTCAGAACGGCGTGCTGGTGTCCATGGCCACCGGTACCGCCCTGACCTACTCGCTGGAAACCCTGCAGAGCCGCGGCAAGCTGTTCCTGGCGCCGGGCGACGAGATCTACGAAGGCCAGCTGTGCGGCATCAACAGCCGTGACAACGACCTGGTGCTCAACCCCACCAAGGGCAAGAAGCTGGACAACATGCGCGCCTCGGGCAAGGACGAAGTCATCGCCCTGGTGCCGCCGATCAAGTTCACCCTCGAGCAGGCACTGGAATTCATCGCCGACGACGAGCTGGTGGAAGTGACGCCGAAGTCCATCCGTCTGCGCAAGAAGTACCTGAACGAGAACGACCGCAAGCGCTTCGAGCGTTCCAAGGTCTGATCCCGCCCGGGTAGTACAGGAAAGCGCCTTCGGGCGCTTTTTTGTTGGCTGTTTTTCAGCGAGCGCGACGCGCGGAGCCGATGGCTCTGCTAGGTTTGGTCTCATGGCCGCGCCACTCCGGACGGCCTCCTTGCAGGATGCTGCCATGCTCAAGACCACCCTCGTCGCCACCTTCACCCTGACCGGTATCTTCGGTTTCGCCACGGCTCAGGCCGCCGGTTGCGGCACGCCGCGCAATGCCTTCGATACCGTCTATTGCGCCAGCAACCTGTTCGCCCAGAGCGACAAGTCGCTGAACCAGACCTATGGCGAGCTGCGCAAGCAGCTGCCGGCCGATCAGCAGGCCGTGCTCAAGCAGCGCCAGCTGGCCTGGATCAAGCAGCGCGACAGCCAGTGCGCCCGCGAGGAGGCCGATGGCTACTTCGTCAATCTGGACTGCGCCGTCACCCTGACCGACAGCCGCCTGGAGGTGCTCAAGGAACGCCTGCGCGAGTGCGCCAGCACCGGTTGCGAGGCGGGCAAGCTGGGGCAGTGAGGTAGCTGGCGGGACAGGGATCTCGCCGCTCCCTCACCCCAGCCCTCTCCCAGAGGGAGAGGGGGTTATCCGAGCAGGTGCTCAGCGTCGTCGCCCGGAGAAAACCGTAGCGTGGAAAACGGCGTTAGCCTTTTCCACTGGGGGTTCGCTGGCCAGGGGCCCTCACCCCAACGCTCTCCCAGAGGGAGAGGGGGCTATCCGAGCGGGCGCTCAGCGTCGTCGTCCCGGATGAAACCGTAGCGTGGAAAACGGCGCAGTCTTTTCCACTGGGGGTTCGCTGGCCAGGGGCCCTCACCCCAACCCTCTCCCCGGGGGAGAGGGGGCTATCCGAGCGGGTGCTCAGCGTCGTCGCCCGGAGAAAATCGTAGCGTGGAAAACGGCGCAGCCTTTTCCACTGGGGTTCGCCGCCAGAGAGCCCTCACCCCAACCCTCTCCCAGAGGGAAAGGGGGCTATCTCAGCGGGCGCTCAGCGTCAGCACCCCCATGAGCGCTGCCACTGGTTGATCAGCAGACTCGACAGTCATGGCGGGCCGCCCTGGTCGAACTATCGACAGCCGTCTGGCATGCCGTCCAGACGGCATGAACGTCCTGCAAGTTTTTGTTCACACCCAGATACAACGTCACAAAAACCGTCTAGCGTGGGGCTACACGCCCTGACGCGTGCTCCGATAACAACAATCAAGGATGCAGGCATGACATCTTTTCTCCGGCAACGCCTGCCGCTGGCCATCGCCCTGGCCACGGCGCTCGCGGCAACCGCCCAGGCGGCTCCCAATCCCTACAGTGGCTTCACCGTGTTCGGCGACAGCCTGCTCGATGCCGGGCAGTTTCCCGACACCGGGGTCAATGGCGCCAGCCTCAGATTCACCAACCGCGTCGGGCCGGGCTACAGCCCGGCCAGCGGCGCGGTGACCGGACCGGTGTCCTCGATGCTGCTCGGCCAGCAACTGGGCTTCGATGTCCGTACCCTGGACGCCTCCACCTCGCTGATCAATCAGCGGATCGGCCTGAGCGATGGTGACAACTGGGCCACGGGCGGCTACACCACGGCGCAGATCCGCGACTCCATCACCGCTCGCAACGGCTCGGTGGTGGCGGTGGGTGGCCTGATCCTGCGCAGCCGGGACGGCTACCTGCCCGGACTTGCCAGCCAGGGCCTGAGTCTGGATCCCAATACCCTGTTCTACATCAGCGGCGGGGGTAACGACTTCCTCCAGGGACTGGTCACCTCGCCGGCCACCGCGGCAGCCGCGGCCAATCGCCTGGGTGACGGCGTCGCTGCGCTGCAGCAGGCCGGCGCCCGCTACATGGTGGTCTGGCTGCTGCCCGACATCGGCCAGACCCCGGCCCTGGCCGGTTCGCCGCAACAGGCGGCCAGCTCGGCCCTGAGCCGGGTCTACAACCAGGCGCTGGTGGCGCGCCTGGCCGGCATCGACGCCGAGATCATCGGCCTCAACGTGCCCCAGCTGCTGGCCGAGGTGGTGGCCGAACCGGGGCGCTATGGCCTGGCCAGCGGGCAGAATCTGACTGGCACCTGCTTCAGCGGCGACAGCTGCACCCGCAATGCCACCTATGGCCTGGGCGCGGCGGCGGCCGATCCCAGCCAGCTGCTGTTCAACGATCGCGTCCACCCGACCATCACCGGTCAGCGGCTGATCGCCGACTATGCCTATTCGCTGCTGGCCGCACCCTGGGAGGTCACCCTGCTGCCGGAGATGGCCCAGTCCACCCTCAGGGCGCACCAGGACGGCCTGCACCAGCGCTGGCTGGGCGACTGGCATGCCTGGCAGCCGGTGGGACGCTGGCAGGGCTATGTGGATACCAGCGCGCGGCGCCTGGACGTCGACGACCAGCGCAGCACTGCCGGCGGCGATGGCAACGGCTACAGCCTGGACCTGGGTGGCAGCTATCGACTCAGCGAGGAATGGCGCCTCGGTGTCGCCGCCGGGGTCGCGCGGCAACACCTGGAACCCGGTGCGGCCGATTCCGACTATCGCCTCAACAGCTATCTGCTCAGCGCCTTCGCCCAGTACCAGGGCGAGCGCCTCTGGGGCGATCTCACCGCCACCGGCGGACGGCTGGACTACGACGACCTGAGCCGGCGCTTCGCGCTTGGCCCGACCACCCGCAGCGAGCAGGGCGATACCGACGGCGATCTGCGCGCCCTCTCGGCGCGCCTGGGGTACGACCTGGCAGCGGCCGGCAGTCCCTGGCACCTGAGTCCCTATCTCAGCGCCGACTATGCCCGTGTCCAGGTGGACGGCTACCGGGAGCGCGGCAACGACGCCACGGCGCTGGAATTCGACGACCAGTCGAGCACCTCGCGGCGACTGGGGCTGGGCCTGCAGGGCCGCTGGCAACTCGCACCGGCCACGGCGCTGTTCGCCGATCTGGGCCGTGAGCGGGAATTCGCCGATGGCACTCGCGATGTGACCATGCGCCTGAACAGCGTGCCAGGCCTGGACTACACCCTGGACGGCTACCAGCCCGACAGCGACCGCACCCGCCTGAGTCTGGGCGTGGTCCAGCGGCTGACGCCGGAGCTGACCCTGCGCGGCGGCTACAGCTATGCCGGTGCGGGCGATACCCACCAGCAGGGCGTGGGCCTGGGCCTGTCGCTGGACTTCTAAGCGCAGCTCCACCTGGTAGCGCTCGCTGACCTTGCGCCAGTGAGCGTCATCCCTAGACCCGGCTGGGATCGCCCAGCCGTTGGCGTTGCCAGTCGCGCAATTCGTCCAAGCGCCGTGGCGGGCACACCAGAAAACCCTGCAGGAGATCGCACCCGGCCTGTTGCAGGCAGAGCTGCTTGAGTTCGGTGTCCACGCCCTCGGCGATCACCTGGGCATCGCGGGCATGGCAGAAGGCGATGAGCGCAACCAGGCTGGCCTGGTTGCCGGGTTGGCTGAGGCGCTCGACGATGAGCCGGTCAAACTTGATGGTGTCGGCGGGATAGTCGGTGACCTGTTGGATGGAGGTGTAGCCCACGCCGAAATCGTCGATGGCCACGCGAAAGCCCTCGGCGCGCAATTCGTGCAGCAGTCCCAGGGTCCGCTCGTTCAACTCGGCGGCGAAGGTCTCGGTGAATTCCAGTTCCAGGTGGGCCGGATCGACGCCGTGGTGGCGCACCCGCTCGCGCAGATAGGGCACGATGTCGGCCTGATCCAGTTGCGCGGAAGACAGGTTGACGGACAGCACCAGATCGGTGCCCAGTACCTCTTGCAGCGCGGGATACTCGCGGCAGGCCTGGTCCACGACCCAGCGATCGATCCAGCGGAAATGTCCCTGGCGCTCGGCGATGGGGATGAACTCCGCCGGTGACACGGCGCCGAGGCGGGGCGAATTCCAGCGCAGCAGGGTCTCGGCGGAGCGTACCTGGCCGGCACTGTCGACCGCCGGCATGTAGACCAGGTGAAACTCCTCGTCCGGGTTGAGGTGCCGCAGGTATTCGTCCAGCAGATCCTGGCGGCGCTGGCGCGCGGCCAGCTCCGGAGTGAAATGCACCAGGCGATTGCCGCCTTCGTTCTTGGCCCGCTCCAGGGCCAGATCGGCCTGGGCCAGCAGGTCGGCCAGGTCCAGCGGCGCCTCGGGGGTCGCCAGGCCGATGCTCAGGGTCACCGCATAGCGGCGTTCGCCCACCAGGGTGCCGTTGTCATGGTTCTGCTGCAGCTGCTGGCCCAGGGCGAGGGCATCGGTCGCCGCTGCCGGGCCACGTAGCAGGATGGCGAATTCATCGCCCGCCAGGCGGGTAAACACCAGCTCGTTGTCTGCCTGATAGGCCTTAAGCTGTTGCTGGGTCTGCCGGGCGACGGCCTGCAGCAGTTCATCGCCCACCTCGTGGCTGAATCTGTCGTTCACCGACTTGAAATGGTCCAGGCCGAAATAGAGCAGGGCGATACGACGACCGTCCGGCTTGCCCGCCAGCCAGGATTCGCCCATGAGTTGGAAATAGCGGCGGTTGCCGATCTGGGTGAGGACGTCGGTGCGCAAGGCCGTGCGCAATTGCGCCAGGATGGCCAGGTTGTTGTCGTGCAGGCGCTTCATGTTGGCACCCAGGTGACCGATCTCGCCGGGTTCGTCGCCGGTTTCGAGCGCCTGGCGCTGGCCTTCCAGGACTTCCGTGAGCTGGCTGTCCAGGCGGGCGATGGGCCGGGTGATGTAGCGGCGGATCAGCAAGATCAGCACCAGGATGCAGGCCAGGGTCACCAGCAGGCCGCCACTGAAGTAGGCGATCGCCAGGCGGCGCAATTCCTTGTCCAGGCGTCCCGGGTCCGGGGTCAGGCGTACATAGAGATCAGGCGACAGCCGCTCGATGGCACTGAAGTCGCGGGTGCGGGTGAGCGGTGTCCGGCTGAATTTCAGGGGGGCGCCATAGCTCTGTTCCAGGCTGCGGCGCAGGGCCTCCATCCGGTCCGGGCTGACCGCCAGCTGCAGCGTCATCGCCAGGCCGCGCTGCCCCGGCAGGGGCGGTCCGGCGGTGCTCGGCAGCAGCGAGGTGGTCGCCACCAGCAACGAACGCCCCTGCTCGTCGAGCAGATAGTCGCGCCGCTCCAGCGGGCCGTTCGGCTCCCGGGCCAGGCGTGCGAGCAACTGGCGCTGGACGCCGCTCAACTGGGCGAAGGGATCGCCGCTGCGCTCGTAGTAGTAGGCCAGGCTGAGATCGGGGCGGGCGATCGCCAGGGAGATGTGGCTGGGTGCATCGTCGCCGGCCAGCTGGCGCACCGCCAGTTGCAGCTGGGTACCCAGGGCTTCGTTGCGATAGGGCACCTCGGTCTGCCGCAGGAAGTTGCCCAGGGCGGCGCTGTTGGACAGGGCATAGAGCAGGTTGCGGCTGAAGTGATCGTACTCGCGATAGGTGGTTTCCAGCGCCGCCAGGTCGTGGTTGAGCCGCGAACGTTCGAGGCCGATCACCGCCTCGCGCTGCACCGTGTAGCCCAGCCCCACCAGGGTCAGGCTGCAGAGCAGGGCGACCGGCAGGATCAGCAGCAGGGCGCGCCTATTGAGCGTCATGGCGACCTACCAAAGCGCTGCCGATGCGTTGCCGGGTCTGGAAGGTGTCGGGTGGACCTTCACGAAAGACCTGGCTGCGGGCGAGCACGTCGTCAGGGGGGAACAGGCTGGGATCCTGGCGCAGGTCTGCCGGCAGCAGGCGCAGGGCGCCGGCGTTGGGGGTCGCCAGGTGCAGTTCCTCGGTCGCCAGCACGGCATTGCGCGGCTCGTTGAGGAAATCGATGAAGCGCCAGGCGGCCGCCTGGTGCCGGGAGCTGCTGAGCAGGGCCACGCAGTCCACCCATAGCAGGCTGCCTTCGCGGGGCGTGACGAAGCGCCAGGGCTGTCCGGGGGTCGCGGCATTGAGCAGGTGCTGGTCGCCGCTGTAGCCCAGGGCCAGCTCGATGCGATCGCTGTAGGCCGGATTGCGCAGGGCGCTGACCACGTACTGATAGGTCAGCACCGCCGGGGCCTGGGCCTTGAGCAGGGCGAAGCTGCGTCGGAGCAGCTCGGGATCGTCGCTGTTGATGGCGGCGCCCAGGGTGATCAGGGGGGCGACCAGCAGATCGTCGTGGTCTTCGAGCATGGCGATATGACCGTGCAGGGCCGGCTCCGGCTGCAGCAGCGGCTGCCAGGAAGAAGGCGCCTGGGCCAGGCGATCGCTGCGATAGAGCAGACCCAGGGTGCCCCAGACGTAGGGCACGGCATAGTCGCCGCAACTCTGGCGCCAGCGCGGATCGAGCTCGCGCAGATGCGGCAGGCGCTGAGGGTCGATGCGGGTCAGCAGGCCGTCCTGACCGAGGCGGGTGGCGCTGACCTCGTTGATCACCACCAGGTCGAGATCGACATCGCCGCGCGCCAGGGTCGCGTCGCGTACGTCACTGCTGTCGAAATGGATTTCCTGCACGGTGGGATGGGCCTTGGCCCAGCGCTGCAGCAGGGTGTCGCTGAAGTAGCCTTCCCAGGTATAGAGCCGCAAGGACTCGGCAGCCGCCACGGGTGACGCGGGCAGCCCGGTAAGCACCAGGCTGCAGACAAGGGGGAGGCAGTAGCGCATGCGGACGACTCGGCGGCAAGGACTGACTTAACTAGGAGGGGCCGAAAGGCCCTGGCGTTCACCCCGGGAACGTCGGGGCTTCTGCCAGTCTAGGAGTCCGCTGGGTATTCGCCAGCCGCGGGCCGTCTATTGCAGGTGCTGGGCCTTGCTCAGTTCTGCAGCGGTGCCACGCCGGCACGCTGATGGGCGCGGGTCCAGGGCTTCTGCTCGTCGGCGAATTTCACCGCCAACCGCTCCAGCACCCGTTGCGTCGGGGCGTTGGTGCCATGCAGCAGCAACAGGGGCAACAGCAGCAGGCTGGCGCCCAGCGCGGCCTGGCGCGGTCTGAGGTTGACCTCCTGGCCCCGCAGCAGCCACAGCAGGCTGCCGCTGGCGGCATAGCCGATGGGCAGGCCGGTCACCACTTCCGAGATCGAGTGATAGCCCAGCACCACCCGCGAGACGGCGATGAGCAGGGCACAGAGCGCGCCGAGGGCGGCTGCGCTCAGCCGCAGCGACGGCCGCGCCCGGCTGGCCAGCAGCCAGCCGAGGACCGGCAGCACGCTGCCAACCAGCATGGAGTGGCCGCTGAAGCCGGTGAAGTCCAGGCGGGGGATGCCCAGGCCCCAGCCGAAGAAGGCGATCTTCGACAGGGCAACGCTGAGCCCGGCGGCACCAAACAGCAGCAGCCAGAGCAGTGCCGCCCGCGCGGACAGACCGGCCAGCAGCCAGAGCGCGATCAGCACGGCGCAGGGAAGCATCACCGAAGAATCGCCGAAGTTGGTGATGAACAGCCACATGGATAAGCAGACTCCTGGGGAAGACGAGGCATTCTGACCATCAGATGCCCAGAGGTTGCATCGCGCGTGCCAGGCTGTGGACTGGCGCAAGAAAGCGCTGGGATCCCGCGTGCAGACCCAGAAAAAAGCCCCGGCACCAGCGGTGGCGGGGCTGTTTGCCGGGAGGCGTGTTACAGGCCTGCGGCGGCGCGCAGGGCGGCGGCGCGGTCGGTGCGTTCCCAGGTGAAGGTGGTGAAGGTGTCGTCGCCCACGGTGACTTCCTGCGGGTGGCGGCCGAAGTGACCATAGGCCGCGGTGGCCTGGTACATCGGGTGCAGCAGGTCGAGCATGGTGGTGATGGCGTAGGGGCGCAGGTCGAAATGCTCGCGCACCAGCTGCACGATCTTCTCGTCGCTGATCTTGGCGGTGCCGAAGGTGTTGATCGAGATGGAGGTGGGCTGGGCCACGCCGATGGCGTAGGACACCTGGATCTCGCAACGATCGGCCAGGCCGGCGGCGACGATGTTCTTGGCCACATAGCGACCGGCGTAGGCGGCGCTGCGGTCGACCTTGGACGGGTCCTTGCCGGAGAAGGCGCCACCGCCGTGACGGGCCATGCCGCCGTAGCTGTCGACGATGATCTTGCGGCCGGTCAGACCGCAGTCACCCACCGGGCCGCCAATGATGAACTGGCCGGTCGGGTTGATGTGGAACTGGGTGTCCTTGTGCAGCAGCTCGGCGGGGATGACGTGCTTGACGATCAGCTCCATCACGGCTTCGCGCAGGTCGGCGTATTTGACCTCGGGATTGTGCTGGGTGGACAGCACGATGGCGTCGATGCCGACCACCTTGCCGCCTTCGTAGCGGCAGGTCACCTGGGACTTGGCGTCCGGACGCAGCCAGGGCAGCAGGCCCGACTTGCGTGCCTCGGCCTGACGCTCCACCAGGCGGTGGGAGAAGGTGATGGGCGCAGGCATCAGTACATCGGTCTCGTTGCAGGCATAGCCGAACATCAGGCCCTGGTCGCCGGCGCCCTGGTCTTCCGGCTTGCTGCGATCGACGCCCTGGGCGATATCCACCGACTGCTTGCCGATGATGTTGACGATGCCGCAGGTGGCGCCGTCGAAGCCCACGTCCGAGCTGTCGTAGCCGATGTCGACGATGACGTCGCGCACCAGTTGCTCCAGGTCGACCCAGGCGGAGGTGGTCACCTCACCGGCGACAATGGCCACACCGGTCTTGACCAGGGTCTCGCAGGCCACACGGGCGTGCTTGTCCTGGGTGATGATGGCGTCGAGCACGGCATCGGAGATCTGGTCGGCGATCTTGTCCGGATGGCCTTCGGACACGGACTCGGAGGTGAACAGGGAATATTCGCTCATCGAATGGTTCCTAAATTACCAGGGGGTAGGGGCCCGCAGGCCGGTCGAGACAGCAGTTTCCTTGCTGGACATGACGCCCTTGAGCGTCGGGTCCGCCCGCCACTGGCCAGTTGGCCTCATGACGGGGTGTTTCCCTGATCCGGGCGCGCGAACTGGCGCACCTGGATCTGAAAGCCGTTGCGCAGGCCCAGGTAGAGGCTTTCGCCCGCCTGCAGGCCGGCGGCCTGGGCCCAGCGCGCCAGTTCGTCCTGGTCGAAGCCGAGCCAGAGATCGCCACAGGCCGCGCGCGCCCAGGTCTGGTCGTGAGGGCAGAGGTCGGTGATCACCAGGCTGCCACCCGGCGCCACGCGCCGGGCCAGTTGCTGCAGGGCTTCCGCCGGTGCGGCCAGATGGTGCAGGACCATGTTGAGGACCACGCAGTCGGCCGCGGGCAGCGGCTCGGCGAGGGCGTCGGCCAGTTGCAGTTCGACATGGGCGAGACCGTCGCGCTGGCAGCGCTGACGCGCCAGTTCGAGCATGGCCGGGCTGTTGTCCACCGCCACCACCCGGGCGAAGCGCCGCGCCAGGTCCGGCAGGAAGGCGCCGTCGCCCGGGCCCACCTCCAGGGCGCAGCCGCGCGGATCCAGGGCCAGGGCGTCCAGCAGGCTGAGCAGGCCGTCGCGATACTGCGGCAGACTGGCGATGAGGTCCTGCTGGGCCTGGAATTTTTCCGCCACCCGGGCGAAGAAGTCGCGACTCACCGCCGCGCGCTGGGCATGCACCTCGCCGATCCGCGTCTGCACGGCGCCGGGCAGGGCCAGGCTGTCCACCTCTTCGAGCAGGGCGGCGTGCAGGGCGCCTCCCAGGCTGCCGGGACGCGGCAGGGCGCGGCGATAGAAGATGGCATTGCCCTCGCGGCGGGTGGCCACCAGCTGCGCCTGGGCCAGCACCTTGAGGTGGTGGCTGATGCCGGACTGGCCGGTGGCGAAGATCTGTGCCAGTTCCAGCACGCCGAAGGAGGCGCTGTGCAGGGCGCGCAGGACGTTCAGGCGCAGGGGATCGCCACCGGCCTTGCACAGGGCGGCGAGGGTGTCTCCTGGTTCCTGGCCGAGCGCCGGCACACGTAGGGGATTCATGGGGCGCTAGTCTAGAGACCCGTCCCGGGCCTCGCAAGAAAAGCATCAAAAAGTTTTGATACTTGCCCGCAGCGGCTGGCCGCGCATACCTTCGCCGAGGAAGGTAAGATGCCCGGGCCTTTTGCTCAGCGGTCTTCGCGGCGTTGCGGTAACGACCGCGAGCCTCGCGCGTCCAACCTGCAGCCCCCTTCCAGGAGCGTCACCGGGTAACCCATGTCCGTCCAGCCACCATCTCCTTCCGCGCCTGCTGCCGGCACGCGCCTGGTGATCTGCGAGCACTGCGATTCGGTGCATCGCCTCGAACCCCTCGCGGTGGGTGAGCGGGCGCATTGTCTGCGCTGTGGCGCCTTGCTCTATCGCGCCAGCCGGCTGGATATCCAGGGTCTGCTGGCGCTGGCGATCGCCGCGGCGGTGCTGTTCGTGATCGCCAATGTCGGGCCGATCCTGCAACTCAGCTTTCGCGGCCTGCACAGCGAGGCGACCCTGCTGGAATCGGTGGTCGCCATGAGTCGCGGCTTCGCCGGCCCCATGGCGCTGGTGGTGGCCATGACCCTGTTCGTGGTGCCGCTGCTGCAGATCGTCCTGCTGCTCTGGGTGCTCGGCTTCGCCCAGCTCGGCCGCCGCGCGCCCGGCTTCGCCACGGCCATGGTCACCCTGCATTACCTGCGGCCCTGGAGCATGATCGAGGTCTTCGTGCTCGGCGCCCTGGTGGCGGTGATCAAGCTCGCCGGGCTGCTGCACGTGGTGGTGGGCCTGGGGCTGTTCGGCATGGTCGGGCTGATGGTGGTCCTGCTGATCATCGCCAAGCGCGACCTGCACCCGCTGTGGGACGCCGTCGGGGAGCGCGAGCCGTGACCGCGCCCCAGCTGCCGCCGCGCGCCGACGAACTCGGCCTGTGCCTCTGCCACGTCTGCGGCAAGGTCTGCAGCGCGCCACGCCGGCACAAGGCCGGCTGCCCGCGCTGCGGCTCGGCGCTGCACCGGCGCAAGCCGAACGTCTATGCCAAGACCTGGGCCTATCTGCTCGCCGCGCTGATCCTCTATATCCCGGCCAATACCCTGCCGGTGATGTTCACCGGTACCCTGGGCCGCGGCACGGAAAGCACCATCCTCGAAGGGGTGATCGAATTCTGGGAGAACGGCTCCTGGGGCGTCGCCCTGGTGATCTTCATCGCCAGCGTGGCGGTGCCCTCCATCAAGTTTCTGGTGCTCGGCACCCTGCTGGTGACCTGCCAGCGCCGCAGCGACTGGGCCACCGCCCAGCGTGCCCGGCTCTATCGCTTCGTCGAGCTGATCGGCTACTGGTCGATGCTCGACGTGATCGTGGTGGCCCTGGTCTCGGCGCTGGTGCACTTCGGTGCCCTGAGTTCGGCGGCGCCGCGCCTGGGTATCGTGTTCTTTGGTTTCGTGGTAGTGCTGACGATGCTCGCCGCGATGAGTTTCGATCCCCGCTTGATCTGGGATGCAGAGGTGAACGATGACGGACAGGCATGAACCCGACGCCCTGGCGCCTACCCCCGAGGTACGCCGCAGTCGCTGGAGCGTATCGCTGATCTGGCTGGTGCCCATCGTGGCGGCCCTGATCGGGCTGTCCATGGTGATCCACAGCTGGGCCTCGCGCGGTCCGACCATCACGGTGACCTTTCTCACCGCCGAGGGCCTGGAAGCCGGCAAGACCCAGGTCAAGTACAAGAACGTGGTGATCGGCACCGTCAGCGACATCCAGCTGGCGCCGGATCGCAACCGGGTGATCACCACCATCGAGCTGGAAAAGTCCGCCGAGGGCTTCGCCACCAAGGACGCCCGCTTCTGGGTGGTGCGTCCGCGCTTCGGCGTCAATGGCGTCTCGGGGGTCGACACCCTGGTGTCGGGCGCCTTCATCGGTGCCGACATCGGCGATTCCAGCGAATCCCATCGCGACTTCCGCGGTCTGGAGCAGCCGCCGGCGCTGATCCACGGGGCCTCGGGCAAAAGATTCATCGTCACCGCCGACGACATCGGCTCGCTGGACGTCGGCTCACCGGTCTATTACCGGCGCATCCAGGTCGGCCGGGTGGTGTCCTTCCACCTCAATCCGGATGGCAAGGGTGTCAGCGCCCAGGTCTTCATCGATTCGCCCTACGACCGCTTCGTCACCGCCAACAGCCGCTTCTGGAACGCCAGCGGGGTCGATGTCTCGCTCAGCGCCTCCGGGCTCAAGCTCAATACCCAGTCGCTGGCCACGGTGGTGGCGGGCGGCATCGCCTTCGTCACCCCCGAATGGCCGAAGGATCCGCAGGAGGCCCAGGAAGACCAGAGTTTCACCCTGTTCGACGACCAGACCAGCGCCCTGGCCCCGCCGGATGGCGAGCCCTTCTATGTGCGGATGAGATTCCAGCAGTCGCTGCGCGGGCTGTCGACCGGAGCACCGGTGGAATTCCTCGGCATGAACGTCGGCCGGGTGGTGTCCCTGACCCCCGACTACGAGGACAGCCAGGATCGCTTCTCGCTGATCGTCGGCGCGGTCATCTATCCCCAGCGGCTGGGTGACGTCGGCAAGCGCATCGAGACCAAGGACCGCGACGGCAAGCTGTTCGCCGGCTGGGTGGCCCGTGGTCTGCGCGCCCAGGCCCGCACCGGCAACCTGCTGACCGGTCAGCTCTACATTTCCGTCGACTTCGTGCCCAATGCGCCCAAGGTGGCCTTCGATCCCCAGGCCAAGCCGCTGTCGATTCCCACCGTCACCGGCAGCTTCGATCGCCTGCAGGAGCAGATGGCCGGCATCGTCAACAAGATCGACAAGATCCCCTTCGATTCCATCGGCAAGAATCTCGACACCAGCCTGGCGCAGCTCAGCGGCACCCTCAAGCAGCTCAACGCTGGCGTCCTGCCGCAACTGACCACCACCCTGATGGGCGTGCAGCAGCTCACCGGCAGCGCCAGCCAGAGCCTGGGCGCCGATTCGCCGGTGCAGCAGAATCTGACCCAGACCCTCGAAGAGATGCAGCGCATGGCGCGTTCCCTGCGCGTGTTCGGCGACTACCTCGGCCGCCATCCGGAATCCCTGATCCGCGGTCTGGTGACCGATCCGCCGCCCAAGTTCGAGCCGGGCTCCCGCGATCCCGCCAAAGGAAAACTGCAATGAAGCGCCTGACCTGCCTGGCTCTGCCCCTGCTGCTGGCCGCCTGTTCATCCAAGGCGCCGCTCAACTACCACACCCTGACCAGCGCCGCGGAACCCGCGTCCCAGGCGCGCACCGCGAATTTCCGCTTCGCCCTGCAAGGCGTCTCGGTCCCGCCGCAGGTGGATCAGCCGCAACTGGTGGTCCGCCAGGGCGACGGCATCGCCCTGCTGGAGAACGAACGCTGGATCGCGCCCCTGGCCGACGAGGTGCGCAGCGCCCTGTCCGCCGACCTGTCCCGGGACCTCGGTACCCTGGACCTAGGCGATGCCCCGCGCGGCAGTGGTGCCTCGGTGCTGCGCATCAAGGTGGATCTGCAGCGCTTCGATTCGCAGCCCGGGCGTGGCGTGCAGCAGGACGCGCTCTGGACCCTGCGCCTGGCCGAACCGGGCGGGGAGCGGGTGCTCACCTGTGGCAGCCGGATCAGCCAGCCCGCCGGCGGCTCCTATGCCGAGGTCGTGGCGGCGCACCGCCAGGCCCTGGCGACCCTGGCCAGGCGCATCGAACCGGTGGCACGCGCCTTCGTGGTCGACGGCGCCACGGTCTGCCCGGCGGGCTGAGGCGACCGCGCCGATTGCTGGAAGTGCCCTGGCTGGGCCAGAATAACGGCCCCTTCGCTCTGCCTCTGCCAGGAGACACCGCAATGCCCAGCCGTCGTGATCGAGCCAACGCCATCCGCGCCCTCAGCATGGATGCCGTGCAAAAGGCCAACAGTGGCCACCCCGGCGCCCCCATGGGCATGGCCGACATCGCCGAGGTGCTCTGGCACGATCAGCTCAAGCACAACCCTGGCAATCCCCTGTGGGCCGACCGCGACCGCTTCGTGCTGTCCAACGGCCACGGCTCCATGCTCATCTATTCGCTGCTGCACCTGTCCGGCTACGACCTGTCCATCGACGACCTGAAGAATTTCCGGCAGCTGCACAGCAAGACCCCGGGCCACCCCGAATACGGCTACGCCCCGGGTATCGAGACCACCACCGGCCCCCTGGGTCAGGGCATCGCCAACGCCGTGGGCTTCGCCCTGGCGGAAAAGGTCATGGCTGCGCAGTTCAACCGTGACGGCCACCGGATCGTCGGCCACCACACCTACGCCTTCCTCGGCGATGGCTGCATGATGGAAGGCATCTCCCACGAGGTCTGCTCTCTGGCCGGCACCCTGGGCCTGTCCAAGCTGATCGCCTTCTACGACGACAACGGCATCTCCATCGATGGCGAGGTCGAAGGCTGGTTCACCGACGACACCCCCAAGCGCTTCGAGAGCTACGGCTGGCAGGTGATCCGCAACGTCGACGGCCATGACGCCGACGAGATCCAGACCGCCCTGGACACCGCGCGCAAGAGCGACAAGCCCACCCTGATCTGCTGCAAGACCGTGATCGGCTACGGCGCACCGCACAAGCAGGGCAAGGAAGAGTGCCACGGCGCGCCGCTGGGCAACGACGAGATCCAGGCCGCGCGCGAGCTGCTCGGCTGGGCCCATGCGCCCTTCGAGATTCCCGCCGACATCTATGCCGAGTGGAGCGCCAAGGAGCGCGGCGCCGCCGCCGAGGCCGAGTGGAACGAGCGGTTCGCCGCCTACGCCCAGGCCCATCCGCAATTGGCCGCCGAGTTCAAGCGCCGCATGGCCGGTGATCTGCCCGCCGATTTCGCCGAGCGCGCCGCCGCCTTCATCCAGGACGTCGCCAGCAAGGGCGAGACCATCGCCAGCCGCAAGGCCAGCCAGAACGCCCTGCAGTTCTTTGGTCCGCTGCTGCCCGAACTGCTCGGCGGTTCCGCCGACCTGGCCGGCTCCAACCTGACCCTGTGGAAGGGCGCCCAGGGCGTCACTGCCGAAGACGCCAGCGGCAACTATGTCCACTACGGCGTGCGTGAATTCGGCATGAGCGCCATCATGAACGGCGTCGCCCTGCACGGCGGCCTGGTGCCCTACGGCGCCACCTTCCTGATGTTCATGGAATACGCCCGCAACGCGGTGCGCATGTCGGCGCTGATGAAGCAGCGGGTGCTCTATGTCTTCACCCACGACTCCATCGGTCTCGGCGAAGACGGCCCCACCCACCAGCCGGTGGAGCAGCTGGCCTCGCTGCGCTACACCCCCAACCTGGACACCTGGCGTCCGGCCGACGCGGTGGAATCCGCCATCGCCTGGACCTCGGCCCTGGAGCGTCGCGACGGTCCCAGCGCGCTGATCTTCTCGCGCCAGAACCTGACCCACAGCGTGCGTGACGCCGCCACCCTGGGCAACGCCGCCCGTGGCGGCTACGTGCTCAAGGACTGCAACGGCGAACCCGAGCTGATCCTCATCGCCACCGGCTCCGAAGTCGGCCTGGCGGTGCAGGCCTATGACCGCCTGACCGCCGAAGGTCGCCAGGTGCGCGTGGTCTCCATGCCCAGCACCAGCGTCTTCGACCGCCAGAGCCCCGAGTACCGTCAGCAGGTCCTGCCGGTGGAAGTCGGCGCGCGCATCGCCATCGAGGCCGGCATCGCCGACTTCTGGTACAAGTACGTCGGTCTCGACGGTCGTATCATCGGCATGCACACCTACGGCGAATCCGCTCCGGCGGCGGCGCTGTTCGAGCACTTCGGCTTCACCCTGGACAATGTCCTGGCGGTGGCCGGCGAGTTGCTGGAAGACTGAGTCCTGTTGCGGTAATCCGAAAAGCCACGCCTAGGCGTGGCTTTTTTGTGTCCGCGATTCGGCACGCGCTCAGGGATTCACCCGGATGCTCGGGCCAGCTAGGGTGACCCCGCCGGCATCCAGCTGCACAAAGCTGCCGCCGGTCCTGAGGGTGAGGCGGGCGCCGGCTTCCAGGACGATCTTCTGGCCACTGTGCAGCCGGATCTCGCTACCGCCTCGACCAGCAGGCTGCCGTCCAGCCGCAGATGCTGACTCGTGTTTATGTCCAGGTGATCGTCGGCGCGCACCTCGGTGCGGCGTTCGCCCCGGGTGATGCGGTGTTCCTCGGCGTGGAAGGTGCTGTAGCTGTTGCCCCGGATGCGCTCATGGCGTTCGTGGCCGATCTCGCTGCGGTGGTCGTGGCCGATGCGTTCGTCCCAGTCGCGCTGGGCATGGACATGGATCTCTTCCTGACCCCATTGATCCTCGCTGCGGAGTTCGTTGTAGCCGTTGCCGCCGGGGCTGCTGAGGCTCTTGAAGGTGCTGCGGGTCTGGTCCCTGGGCAGTTCCAGCGGCGGCCGCTGCTCGGCATGGTACAGGCAGCCGATCACCAGCGGCTGATCGGGATCGCCTTCGAGAAAGCCGACCAGTACCTCCATGCCGATCCGCGGCAGGCTCAGGGCGCCGTGGCCGTTACCGGCCCAGCCGCTGGCGACCCGCAGCCAGCAACTGCTGTGCTCATCCGCCTGGCCTTCGCGATCCCAGTGGAATTGCACCTTGATTCGGCCCAGGGCATCGCAGTGTATTTCCTCGCCGGCCGGTCCGGTGACCACGGCGCTCTGGGCGCCCAGCAGCCGGGGTTTGGGATGGCGCAGGGGCAGGCGGAAGGGCAGCGCCCACGGCCGCGCGACAAAGCTGTTGCGATAGCCCTGGGCGAAGCCGTCGGCCGGGATCCGGTCGGCAACGTCTTCCTCCAGGACCTGCGGCTGCCGGCCCTGGTGCTGGATCTCGGTCAACAGCCAGAGCTGATTCCAGTCGGCGCGCGGATGCTGTTCCAGCGGCAGGAAGTGCCCGCTCACCAGGCTGGGCTGGTCGCTCGTGCCCTGGGCCTGGAGGGCGTCGCCTCTCAGACGTTCCAGGCGCCGGCTGCTCAGGCGCTGCCCGCGTGCGCGATCGGTGAAGCGCCCGGGAAAGCCATAGTCCTCCAGCGCGGGCTGGGCCGCGGCGTCCGTACTGCTCTGCAGGCGCAGCCGAGGTTGCAGCGGATCATGAGCGCGCAGGAGGCTGGCGCTGCTGCGGATCTGCAGCGCGACCGCCAGGTGACTGATCGCGGGCTCGTCCGCCACCAGGCCGCTGCCGGCTAGATAGCGGGTGGCGCCCAGCTGCGCAAAGCTGGTGGCGTCATCGCCAAAGACCAGCACATGACCGTCGCGACGATGCTGGTGGTGAAAGTGCAGGCCCTCTTCCTCGCAGAGGCGGGTGAGAAAGGCCAGATCGCTTTCGCCGTATTGCACGCAGTAGTCGCGCGGTGGATAGCGAGTCGGGCCCAGGGCGAAGCGATAGTCGCCGTCGAGGATGCCGTGCTCCCCGAGGAGCTGCGCGAGGATCTCGGGAACGTTGCGCCCCTGGAAGAGGCGGGAATTGACGCGGTGAGCCAGCTGGGCCAGGCGTGGCACCAGCTCGGCGCGATAGCGGGTCAGGCGTCGACCGGAATCGCCCTGGGCCACGGCGGCGAGCTGGCCGTGGATGCCCCGGTCACCTGCACCCAGGGCAAGAAAGGCGGAGCGCTGCAACAGTGACTCCAGCGGCCAGTCCGGGCGCTCGCTGACCAGCTCGAGCTGGAAGCGATAGGGCTGGCCGATGGCTTCGTGGCCGTCGAAGGCGAGCACCTGGAAATCGTGGGCGACGCCGTCCAGCGTCAGGGTGAAGGTCGGGGCGTTGGCTGAGCTGGACATCGCATCGCATCCTTGCGAATGGAAAATTCCAGTTTGCGCTACAGAAGTGCACCGGCTCAAGCGCTGTAAGGCGCATGCTAGAGCCTTTTATCAGCCAGGTTCTGGCGCGGTGGCGGGCTAGGACGCCGCGAAGAGATCCCGCGGCGCTGGCAAGGCGCCTTCCAGTTCCAACAGGAATTGCTTGGTCGGCAGGCCGCCACCAAAGCCGGTCAGGGCGCCGGACGCCCCTATCACCCGGTGGCAGGGCAGCACGATGGGCAACGGATTGCGCCCGTTGGCGGCGCCCACTGCGCGCATCGCCTGGGGCCGCCCGAGGTGGCTGGCGAGCTGACCATAGCTCCAGGTCTGGCCGTGAGGGATCTCCGCCAGGGCCTGCCAGACCGCCAGCTGGAAGGGGGTGCCGCGCGGTGCCAGCGGCAGCTCGAACGTCTGGCGCTGGCCGGCGAAGTACTCGCCGAGCTGCGCGCGGGCCAGGTCGAGGATCGGATGGTCGGCGGCGCTCCAGCTGGCATCGCGCTTGGCCAGGTAGCGATTCTCGGGAAACTCCACCACGCGCAGGCCACTGTCGTCGGCGGCCAGGGTAAGCGTTCCTATGGGGCTGTCCAGCAGGCAGTAGGCGATCATCGGGGCGACTCCATGGCGAGACGGGTGGGTACGGGTTCGGCGGGGGCGTCGGCAGGTGCCTTCCAGGTGGCCTCGCGCCAGACCTGCATCACCCCGTAGGCGCGCCAGGGTCGCCAGGCTTCGGCGCGGGCGTACAGGGCCTTGGCGGTCAGGCGCTCGCCGGGCGGCGCCAGGCGTTTCTGCAACACCAGGTCTTCCACCGGACAGGCATCGGGATGGGCGAGGGCGCGCAGGGCGATGTACTGGGCGGTCCAGGGACCTATGCCCTTGAGCGCGATCCAGCGCCGGGCAAAGTCGTCCAGGGTGCGCCCGGTGTCGAAGTCCACCTCGCCGGTACGCAAGGCCCGGGCCACCGTGCCGAGGGTACCGGCGCGGGCGCGGATCAGGCCGAGGCCGGTGAGGTCTTCCAGGGCGGCATCGGCCAGGGCCTCCACCGTGGGAAAGAAGTGGTGCAGACCGGCTGGCGGACGACTGGCCTCGTGGCCGGGCTCGCCCCAGGGCCGCCCGAAGCGCTGCACCACCCGGGCGGTCATGGTGGTGGCCGCCACCACGCTGACCTGCTGGCCGATGACGGCGCGCACGGCGATCTCGAAGCCGTCCCAGCCGCTGGGCAGGCGCAGGCCGGGCCGGCGCGCCACCAGTTCGGCCAGGGTCGGGTCGACGGAAAGGCCCTGGGCGATGGCTTCGGGATCGGCATCCAGATCGAACATGCGGCGGATGCGTGCCACTGCCGCCTGCAGTTCGCCGGGTGCGGCACCGTGCAACTCCAGGCGCAGCGCCGGCGTGTCGGCGTCCCAGGCCGAGACGCGCAGCCAGCCCGGCTGTTCGGGCGTGCCGATCACCCGGGCGTAGCTGGTGTCGTCCAGCACCTCGACTCCGGGCAGGGCGTGACCGCGAAGGAAATCCAGCTGGGCGTCAAAATCATAGGGCGGACGATAGGCCAGGCGCAGGACCAGCACCGGCGAAGCCGCGGCCTGGCCCTTGCGCACCTGGCTGGGGGCCAGGTCGTAGGCATCGCGAAAGGCGGTGTTGAAGCGTCTGAGACTGCCGAAGCCGGCGGCCAGGGCCACCTCGGTGATCGGCAGCCGGGTCTCGCTGAGCAATTGCTTGGCAAACAGCAGCCGGCGGGTGGTGAGCACCGCCAGGGGCGCAGCGCCCAGGCGCTCGACGAACAGCCGGCGCAACTGGCGTTCGCTGAGATCGAGGCGGGCGGCGAGGGCGGGCAGACCGCCTTCCTCCAGGCCTTCGTCCATCAGTCGCAGGGCACGCGCCAGGGTGGCGTCGCCGCGTTGCCAGTGGCCGCCGGCAGGGGAGAGTTCCGGGCGGCATCTCAGGCAGGGGCGATAGCCGGCGGCCTCGGCGGCCGCGGCGCTGGGGTAGTAGCTGACGTTTTCCGGGCGTGGCGGTTGCGCCGGGCACACCGGTCGGCAATAGATGCCGGTGGTGAGCACCGCGGTGTAGAACAGGCCATCGAAACGCGGGTCCCGCGCCAGGCGGGCGCGTTCGAAGGCGGGTATATCGGGGAAGGCGTTCATGGCGGCAGGTTAGCACCGCCAGGTAGGGGCGACTGGCCGTTTTCGGACGGGACCGCTGAGGTAGAGAGCTATCGCGGCCGTGGGCGGGCGTCTGATAGAGCAGCCTGTGCTATCGCGGCCATGGGCCGCTCCTACAAAAGCAGCGCTGCCCTGTAGGAGCGGCCCATGGCCGCGATAGGCCGTATCACTTATTAGCGTCGTAGCGTGGAAAACGGCGCAGCCTTTTCCGCCGGGGGCTTCATCGCCCGGGCCGCCTTCACCCCAACCTTCTCCCCAGGGGGGAGGGGACTTGCCGGAACAGCGGGTTGGCTCAGCGCCGTAGCCTGGAAAACGGCGCAGCCTTTTCCACTGGGAATTTGTCGCGAGGGACGCCCTCTCCCCAAGGGAGAGGGGGCTTGCCGGAGCAGCGGGTTGGCTCAGAAATTCCAATCCTCGTCTTCGGTACTCACCGCCTTGCCGATGACATAGGACGAACCCGAGCCGGAGAAGAAGTCGTGGTTCTCGTCGGCGCTGGGCGACAGGGCGGCGAGGATCGCCGGGCTGACGTCGGTCATGCTGCTGGGGAACAGCGCTTCGAAGCCCAGATTCATCAGCGCCTTGTTGGCGTTGTAGTGGAGGAATTTCTTCACGTCCTCGCTCCAGCCCACGCTGTCGTAGAGGTCCTCGGTGTAGGCCACCTCGTTGTCGTAGAGGTCCTGCAGCAGCTCGTAGGCGAAGTCCTTGACCTGCTGGCGGCGCTCCGGACTTTCCTTGGCCAGGGCCTGCTGGAATTTGTAGCCGATGTAATAGCCATGCACCGCCTCGTCGCGAATGATCAGGCGGATCAGGTCGGCGGTATTGGTCAGCTTGGCGCGGCTGGACCAGTACATCGGCAGGTAGAAGCCCGAATAGAAGAGGAAGGATTCCAGGAAGACGCTGGCCACCTTGCGCAGCAACGGGTCCTCGGCATGGTAGCGCTCGAGGATCAGCTCGGCCTTAGTCTGCAGATAGGGATTCTCCTCGCTCCAGCGATAGGCCTCGTCCACATCCGGCGTCGAGCAGAGGGTGGAAAAGATCGAGCTGTAGGAGCGCGCGTGCACGGCTTCCATGAAGCCGATGTTGGCGATCACCGCTTCCTCGTGGGGGGTGACGGCATCGGCCAGCAGGGTCGGGGCGCCCACGGCGTTCTGGATGGTGTCCAGCAGGGTCAGCCCGGTGAAGACGCGGATGGTCAGCTGTTGCTCCTTGGGCGTCAGGGTCGCCCAGGAGGGGATGTCGTTGGACAGCGGGATCTTTTCCGGCAGCCAGAAGTTGCCGGTCAGGCGGTTCCACACCTCCAGGTCCTTGTCGTCCTGCAGGCGGTTCCAGTTGATGGCGTTGATGAGTTTCAGGCGCGGCGCGTTGACGGGTGCGTTCATGGCGATTTCCTCACAGGCTGCAGGACACACAGCCCTGCACCTCGGTGCCTTCCAGGGCGGCCTGGCGCAGGCGGATGTAATAGAGCGTCTTGATGCCCTTCTTCCAGGCATGGATCTGCGCCCGGTTGATGTCGCGGGTGGTGGCGGTGTCGCGGAAGAACAGCGTCAGCGACAGCCCCTGGTCGACATGGCGGGTGGCCTCGGCATAGGTGTCGATGATCTTTTCCGGGCCGATCTCGTAGGCGTCCTGGTAATACTCCTGGTTGTCGTCGGTCAGGTAGGGCGCCGGGTAGTAGACGCGGCCCAGCTTGCCTTCCTTGCGGATCTCCACCTTGGCAACGATGGGGTGGATGCTCGAAGTGGAGTGGTTGATATAGGAGATCGACCCAGTGGGCGGGATGGCCTGGAGGTTGCGGTTGAACAGTCCGTGCTGGATCACCGAGGCCTTGAGTTCCTGCCAATCAGCGCGGGTCGGCAGGCGGATGCCGGCCATCTCGAACAGCTCTGCCACCCGCGGGGTACGCGGGGTGAAGTCGCCCTCGGTGTACTGATCGAAGTACTCGCCACTGGCGTACTTGGAGTCGGCGAAGCCCTGGAAGCTCTGGCCGCGTTCGATGGCCAGGCGATTGGAGGCGCGCACCGCGTGGTAGGTGACGGTGTAGAAGTACAGATTGGTGAAATCCAGGCCTTCCGGCGAGCCGTAGTGGATGTGCTCGCGAGCCAGGTAGCCGTGCAGGTTCATCTGGCCCAGGCCGATGGCGTGGGAGGCGGCGTTGCCGGCGGCCACCGAGGGCACGCAGCGGATGTCGCTCATTTCCGAGACCGCGGTGAGGCCGCGGATGGCGGTCTCCACGGTGCGGCCCAGGTCCGGTGAATCCATGGTGCGGGCGATGTTCAGCGAACCCAGGTTGCAGGAGATGTCCTGGCCGATGTGCTCATAGCCCAGGTCTTCGTCGAAGCGGCTGGGGGTGTTGACCTGGAGGATCTCCGAGCAGAGGTTGCTCATGTTGATGCGTCCGGCGATTGGGTTGGCGCGATTCACCGTGTCTTCGAACATCAGGTAGGGATAGCCGGACTCGAACTGGATCTCCGCCAGGGTCTGGAAGAATTCCCGGGCGTTGATCTTGCGCTTGCGGATGCGCGCATCGGCCACCATCTCCGCGTATTTCTCGCTGACGCTGATATCGGCGAAGGGCACGCCATAGACCCGTTCCACGTCATAGGGCGAGAACAGGTACATGTCGGCATTGCGCTTGGCCAGCTCGAAGGTGATGTCCGGAATGACCACGCCGAGAGACAGGGTCTTGATGCGGATCTTCTCGTCGGCGTTCTCGCGCTTGGTGTCGAGGAATCTCAGGATGTCCGGGTGATGGGCGTTGAGGTAGACGGCGCCGGCGCCTTGGCGCGAACCCAGCTGGTTGGCATAGGAGAAGGCGTCTTCCAGCAGCTTCATGATCGGGATGATGCCCGAGGACTGGTTCTCGATGCGCTTGATCGGCGCCCCGACCTCGCGCACGTTGCTCAGCAGGAAGGCCACGCCACCGCCACGCTTGGACAGCTGCAGCGCCGAATTCACCGCGCGGCCGATGGACTCCATGTTGTCTTCGATGCGCAGGAGGAAGCAGGACACCAGCTCGCCGCGCTGGCGCTTGCCGGCGTTGAGAAAGGTCGGGGTGGCCGGCTGGAAACGGCCGCTGATCATCTCGTCCACCAGGGACTCGGCCAGCTGTTCGTCACCGCGCGCCAGACTCAGGGCAACCATGCACACCCGGTCTTCGTAGCGTTCCAGGTAGCGCTGGCCGTCGAAGGTCTTGAGGGTGTAACTGGTGTAGTACTTGAAGGCGCCGAGAAAGCTCTGGAAACGGAATTTGTAGGCATAGGCGCGCTCGAACAGCGCCTTCACGAAGGCCGGCGCGTATTGCTCCAGCACCGCCGCCTCGTAGTAGCCCTTGTCCACCAGATAGCCGAGTTTCTCGTCCAGGTTATGGAAGAACACCGTGTTCTGGTTGACGTGCTGCAGGAAGTACTGCCGCGCCGCCTGGCGGTCCTTGTCGAGTTGCAGCTCGCCGTTGGGACCATAGAGATTGAGCATGGCATTGAGTGCGTGATAGTCCGCGTCGCTGCCGGTCGGGGTCAGGCCTGCCGTTGCCAAAAGTCGTTCACTCCCGTGCGCACCCGGTCGACATCCTCCGTCGTGCCGAGCAATTCGAATTGGTAGAGCAGGGGCACCGCGCATTTCTGGGCGACGATGCGTCCACCCAGGCAGTAGCCCTCGCCGAAGTTGGTGTTGCCGGCGGCAATGACGCCGCGGATCAGGGCGCGATTGTGCGGATCGTTGAGAAAATGAATCACCGGCTTGGGCACCGCGCCCTTCCTGCCCCCACCGCCATAGGTCGGCAAGACCAGGATGTAGGGCTCGCGGGCCTTGAGCGGTTCGGCGGCGGGATCCTGGGGAATGCGCCGCGCCGGCAGCCCGAGTTTCTCGACGAATCTGTGGGTGTTCTCCGAGGTGCTGGAGAAATACAGCAGCTCGCCCATGGCCCCGGCCTCAGGCCACCAGCTGGCCGAGCTTGTCCGGGCGGAAGCCGGCCCAGTGGTCGTTACCGGCCACCACCACCGGCACCTGGCGATAGCCCAGGGATTCCACGGTCTGGCGCGCCTGGGCGTCCTGCTCGATATCCACCACCTGGTAGGTGATGCCCTGACGGTCCAGGGCACGATAGGTGGCGTTGCACTGCACGCAGGCGGGCTTGCTGTAGATGGTGATGGTCATGGCTGACTCCTGTCCGTAGTGGGGCGAATTCAAAGGAAAAAGCCTGTGGCCAGCGGGCATTTGCCGGGGGCACCACGGCTCTTTTCCTTCGAGCGCGGCTTGGGCCTCAAGTTCGGCCCAGATACTACATATGGTGTTTTGTAATTTCTACAACACAACAAGTAGGGTTTTTGATCTGGGTCATGCCTTTGATCTATCGCCCTCGGATGACGGTTTTCGCCAGGCCATGGGCGAAGCGTCAGGTAGCCCCGCAACCCCTGGCACTACCTGCATGGCTTCCCTGCAGACCGCGATCCGTTGTCGCTGCGGCAGGCATGTCGGGCCAGGCGGCGGATTTCTTTCCTGTCTGCCAAGGAGAGCGCCTTTTTGTAGTGCGAAAGTCGACCTGACTACCCTGGCGACTCCCATTCGTCGTCGAACCGCCGCATAATCGGCCTTTCGCTTGCGCCCGGGTCCGTTCACGCA
The DNA here is from genome assembly GCF_039908605.1 of Pseudomonas aestiva. Taxonomy (NCBI): domain Bacteria; kingdom Pseudomonadati; phylum Pseudomonadota; class Gammaproteobacteria; order Pseudomonadales; family Pseudomonadaceae; genus Pseudomonas; species Pseudomonas aestiva. The sequence goes on from NZ_CP150916.1 coordinate 400,904, forward strand.
TGAGTTCCGCTCGCTATCGCCTCGCTCTCAACGGCTACGGTCGCATCGGTCGTTGCGTGTTGCGTGCGCTGCACGAGCGTGGCGTGGCCACCCAGCTCGCCATCGTCGCCCTAAACGATCTGGCCGACCGGCCCAGCCTGGAATACCTCACCCGCTTCGACTCCACCCATGGCCGCTTTCCCGGCCGGGTCGCGCTGGAGGGTGAGCGCCTGCGCATCGGCGATCAGGCCCTGGAGATCCGCCGCGAAGCTGAGCCCGAGCGGGTGGATTGGCGGGCGCTCGACGTCGATCTGGTGCTGGAATGCTCCGGCGCCTTCAGCACCCGCGCCGAGGCCGGACGCTTTCTCGCCGCCGGTGCGCCGCGGGTGCTGTTCTCCCAGCCCATGGTCAGCGAGACCGACGTGGATGCCACCGTGGTCTACGGGGTCAACCAGCAGACCCTGCGCGGTGACGAGACGCTGGTCTCGAATGCCTCCTGTACCACCAACTGCAGCGTCCCGGTGCTGAAACTTTTGCACGAAACCCTGGGTCTGGAGTACGTCTCCATCACCACGATCCACTCGGCCATGAACGACCAGCCCGTGATCGACGCCTACCATGCCGAAGATCTGCGGCGGACGCGTTCCGCGTTCCAGTCGATCATCCCGGTGGCGACCGGCCTGGCGCGCGGCATCGAACGGCTGCTGCCCGAGCTCGGCGGGCGCATCCAGGCCCGCGCCGTGCGCGTACCCACGGTCAACGTCTCCTGCCTGGACATCACCTGCATCGTCGGCCGCGACACCACGGCGCCCGCCCTCAACACCCTGTTGCGTGACGCCGCCCGGAGCGGTCCCCTGGCCGGGCTGATCGACTACACCGAGTTGCCCCACGCCTCCTGCGATTTCAACCACGATCCCCATTCCGCTATCGTCGATGGCAGCCAGACCCGCGTTTCCGGCCCCCGGCTGGTCAATCTGCTGGTGTGGTTCGACAACGAATGGGGCTTCGCCAACCGCATGCTCGACGTCGCCGGCCATTGGCTGCGCATCGCCAAGCCCACCTGAAACAAGCACAACTAAGGGATTGCCTGTATGTCCGTGTTGAAAATGAGCGACCTCGATCTGAAGGGTAAGCGCGTCCTGATTCGCGAAGACCTCAACGTTCCGGTGAAGGAAGGACAGATCAAGAGCGATGCCCGCCTGGTCGCTGCCCTGCCGACCCTCAAGCTGGCCCTGGAAAAGGGTGCCGCGGTAATCGTCTGCTCGCACCTGGGCCGTCCCACCGAGGGCGAATTCAGCGAGGAAAACAGCCTGGCACCGGTCGCCGCCTATCTGAGCAAGGCTCTGGGTCGTGACGTGCCGCTGGTGAAGGACTATCTGAACGGCGTCCAGGTCGAGCCGGGTCAACTGGTACTGCTGGAGAACGTGCGCTTCAACGTGGGCGAGAAAAAGAACGCCGATGACCTGGCGAAGCACTATGCCGCCCTGTGCGACATCTTCGTCATGGACGCCTTCGGCACCGCCCACCGCGCTGAAGGCTCGACCCACGGCGTGGCCAAGTTCGCCAAGGTTGCCGCGGCCGGTCCGCTGCTGGCCGGCGAGCTGGACGCGCTGGGCAAGGCGCTGGGCAATCCGGCCCGGCCGATGGCGGCCATCGTTGCCGGCTCCAAGGTCTCCACCAAGCTGGACGTGCTCAATTCCCTGGCGCAGATCTGTGACCAGCTGATCGTCGGCGGCGGCATCGCCAACACCTTCCTGGCCGCGGCCGGCTACAAGGTCGGCAAGTCACTGTACGAAGCCGATCTGGTGGACACCGCCAAGGCCATCGCCGCCAAGGTCAGCGTGCCGCTGCCGGTGGACGTGGTGGTCGCCAAGGAATTTGCCGAGACCGCCGAAGCCGTCACCAAGTCGATCAACGACGTGGCCGACGACGACATGATCCTCGACATCGGCCCGGTCAGCGCCCAGCAATTCGCCGACCTGCTCAAATCGGCCAAGACCATCCTCTGGAACGGTCCGGTCGGCGTCTTCGAATTCGACCAGTTCGGCGAAGGCACCCGCACCCTGGCCCAGGCCATCGCCGACAGCGACGCCTTTTCCATTGCCGGCGGTGGCGACACCCTGGCCGCCATCGACAAATACGGCATCGGCGAGAAGGTCTCCTATATCTCCACCGGTGGTGGCGCCTTCCTCGAATTCGTCGAGGGCAAGGTCCTGCCGGCCGTCGAAGTCCTCCAGCAACGCGCCCAGGAGTAATTGCCATGCGTATGCCGCTGCTCGTCTGTTCCGCTGTCCTGATGCTGGCCGGTTGCGCCGGTGGCAATGCCGACAAGGCCTGCGCGGTGTTCGCGCCGCCGCCCGCGGCGGCCGCCACGCCCACGGCGCAGAACGGCGAGCGCGTCGATACGCTCACCGGCAACGCCAGCCGTCCTGCCAGCGGTTGCGCCCAGTGAAGGGGCGCACGCTCGCCCTCGGGCTGCTGGGTCTCGCCCTGCTGGCCGGTTGCGCCGGTCGCGGCGCGCAGCAGACCGGCGGCTGGACCCACTGGGTCTGCGATTCCAAGGCGGCCTTCGACTGGCGCTATGTGGATCGCAGCCAGTCCATCGTCGACCTCAAGCTGGAAGGCGATGGCCTGATCCGCCATCTCAACCGCGAACCGGCCACCGATGGCCAGTCCTATACCGACGGGCTGGTGGCTTTCCACATCCGCGGCGACCAGGGCCTCGTCTACTGGATCGCCAACAACGACCTCATCGGCCGCGGCTGCCGGACGCCTTGAACGGGCGAATGTCAGCTGAACCGATTAATCCAGGGCGGCCAGGGGTCGGCCGCTTGAACCCTGCCAGCCGCTCATGCAGGCTGGCGCCACCACCGCCTTTGTAGGGAGATAATCACCAATGGCACTCGTCAGCATGCGTCAGCTGCTGGATCACGCCGCCGAATTCGGCTACGGCGTTCCGGCCTTCAACGTCAACAACCTCGAGCAGATGCGCGCCATCATGGAAGCCGCCGACAAGACCGATTCGCCGGTCATCGTCCAGGCCTCCGCCGGTGCCCGCAAGTACGCCGGCGCTCCCTTCCTGCGTCATCTGATCCTGGCCGCGGTGGAAGAATTCCCGCACATCCCGGTGGTCATGCACCAGGACCACGGCACCACTCCCGACATCTGCCAGCGCTCGATCCAGCTGGGCTTCTCCTCGGTGATGATGGACGGCTCGCTGATGGCCGACGGCAAGACGCCGTCCGACTACGACTACAACGTGCGCGTCACCCAGCAGACCGTGGCCTTCGCCCATGCCTGCGGCGTGTCCGTGGAAGGCGAGCTGGGTTGCCTGGGCAGCCTGGAAACCGGCATGGCCGGTGAAGAAGACGGCGTGGGCGCCGAAGGCACCCTGGATCACAGCCAGCTGCTGACCGATCCGGAAGAAGCCGCCCAGTTCGTCAAGGCCACCAAGGTCGATGCCCTGGCCATCGCCATCGGCACCAGCCACGGCGCCTACAAGTTCACCAAGCCGCCGACCGGGGACACCCTGTCGATCCAGCGCATCAAGGAAATCCATGCGCGCATCCCGGACACCCATCTGGTCATGCACGGCTCCAGCTCGGTGCCCCAGGAGTGGCTGAAGATCATCAACGAGTACGGTGGCGACATCAAGGAAACCTACGGCGTGCCGGTCGAAGAGATCGTCGAAGGCATCAAGTACGGGGTCCGCAAGGTCAACATCGATACCGACCTGCGTCTGGCGTCCACCGGTGCCATCCGCGAGTTCATGGCCAAGAACCGCAGCGAGTTCGATCCGCGCAAGTACCTGGCCAAGACCGTGACCGCCATGCGCGAAGTCTGCATCGCCCGTTACGAAGCCTTCGGCACCGCCGGCCAGGCCTCCAAGATCAAGCCGATCTCCCTGGATGCCATGTTCGAGCGTTATGCGCGCGGCGAACTGGATCCCAAGGTCAACTGATCCCGGATGTAGAAAAGGCCCCGTAAGGGGCCTTTTTTTCGCCTGCCGATCGCCTGGAGCCCGAACGGCGGCGTGTTACCCCTTACCGCTCGGTTGCGGTCAGGACCTCTTCCATCCAGGCGACCATGGCGGCGCCGTCCATGCCCAGGCAGACCGTTACCAGCGGATTGCCGGACCAGCGCCCGTCCAGGTAGGCGCGACCCTCGGGCGCGAAGAAGGTCTGGCCTTCCGCCAGGCCTTCGGTACCGACGCTGAGATGGCCGCGCGCGGTGTGGAACAGCTCGGGACGGCGCAGGTAGGCGAGGGCGCAGCTGTCATGGGGATGGCAGCCGTCGATGTCCTTTACGCTGCGGTAGAAGTCCGCATAGAAATCATAGCTGCGCGCGAGCACCTCACCGAGGGCGCCCTGGCGCGCCGCGATGCGCTGCAGGCGGGGCGGGTCGAGGACGGCGCGGTGGGTGGCGTCGAGGCCGACCAGGGTCAGCGGCCAGGGCGCGGCGAAGACCCGCGCCGCGGCATGGGGATCGGAAAAGATGTTGGCTTCGGCCACCGGCGTGACGTTGCCCGGCTCGACGATGGCGCCGCCCATCACCACCACCTCGCGGACGCGCTCGGCGACCGTGGGATCCAGCGCCAGGGCGAGGGCCAGGTTGCCCAGCGGCCCGACCGCCACCAGGGTGATCTCACCCGGTCGCAGGCGGGTCTGCTCGACGATGAAACGCGCGGCGTCCAGGGCGTGGGGCGCCTGGCTCGGCGCGGGGAGCTGCTGATTGCCCAGGCCATCCTGGCCATGCACATGCAGGGCATGGTTGCCGGCCGGCTTGACCAGGGGTGCGGCGACACCCGCGGCGACGGGCGTGTCCCGGCCAGCCAGCTCGGTGAGCAGCAGGGCATTGCGGGTCGCCGTGGTGACCGGCACGTTGCCAAAGGTCGTGGTCAGGCCGATCACCTCGAAGGCGGGATCGGCAAACAGCAGGGCGATGGCCTGGGCGTCGTCCACGCCAGGATCGGTATCGAAGATGATGGGAAGGGACAAGAGGCTTTCTCCGGCTCAGATCTCTTCCCAGGCTACCCGAGGGGCGGCGCCCCTTGCTAGCTGGGCAGGTCCAACTCGCCCAATGCATCCGGCTGGTTGCGAAATGCGCGGGCGAAGACCTCGCGATTGCGGGCCATGAACAGACCCAGGTCTTCGCACTGCTTTTCGGCAAGACCGGGTACGGCCTTGTCCAGCACGCTGGCGAGCGACTCGGCCAGCTCCAACATCTTGTCGTGACGATCGGCTTCGGCTTTATCCATGAACAGGCGCTCCGGATCTCGGCTGCTGCGATACAACACTTCGACGGCCATGCGTCACCTCGTTTCTGTATCTGGTTATATATACAGTATTCGGCTTGCGCGGCGATTGCAAGGACTACCGCTCGGCGGTCAGGCGCCAGCCAGTCATGGCAATTTGCCAATCGTTCGACATTTCTGCGTGTCTCTGGAATTGCTTCGGGAAACTTAAGCGCGGAAGCTGGTCTCTGAGTCTGGACCAAACGGGCAGCCCTGCTCGCCATTCTCCGGATCACCTCCGGCTCACGGAACGAGACCGCTCAATGCACGCCTTCCCTATCCGTCTGCGTACTACTGCGCTTGGCCTGTCGTGGCCGACCGAGGTGCGGGCGTGAGTTCGACGCTTATCATCCTGGCCATCACCGTCGCCAGCTTCCTGCTGGGGTTCCTGCGTGACCTGCTGATCGCCCGGCAATTCGGCGTGAGCTGGGAAGCCGACCTGATCTTTGTCGCGCTCATCCTGCCGGTGTTCTTCGAGAGCTTCTTCGGCCTCGCCCTGCGCGATGCCATGATTCCCTATCTGCAACGCATCCGTGACCGCTGCAACGCCCAGTACGAGCAGGTCGGTCGCTGGCTGTACTGGCGCATCGGCCTGTTCGGCCTGCTGCTGTCGGTGATCGGTGTCCTCGCCAGTCCCTGGCTGATGCATGCCCTGGCCCCAGGCTGGAGCGATGAGCAGGTCGAGACCGGCAAGCTGGTCTTCGCCGTCGGCACCCTGCTGATCTGCGTGCAGGCCATCCTCTATTGCCAGGGCGCGCTGCTCAACCTGGATCGCATCTTCATCCTGCCGATGACCCGCACCCTGATGCTCAATCTGGGCGCCATCCTGGCCATCGTCATCCTGCAGCCTAGTGGCATCGCGCTGTTCACCGGCATGCTGCTGCCCCAGGTGCTGCTGATCGTCATCCAGCACCGGCGGCTGGGCTATCTCAGCCAGCGCTCGGTAGCCTTCGAGAAGCCCGAGGGCAGTCCCTTCGCCGTGACCTTCGCGCCGGTGCTGCTCGCCGCCGGCGCTCAGCAGGGCTGCATGCTGGCGGAGCGCTTCTTCGCCTCGCTGCTGGCCGAGGGCAATATCACCATGCTGTCCTTCTCCTACCGCATCGTGACCATTCCGCTGACGCTCTATGCGCTGTCCATCCTGGCGATGATCTTTCCCGAGCTGACCCGCAGTTGGAACGAGGGCAATGTCGACAAGTACAGCGCGCTGATGCGCAAGGCGCTGCTCGGCACCCTGCTGTTCCTGGTGCCGGCCGCCGTGGTGCTGTTCAGCTATTCGGAGCCGGTGGTCAAGGTGCTGCTGGAGCGCGGAGCCTTTGGCGCCGAGCAGAGCGCGGCGACCGCGACCCTGGTGGTGGCCTATGCCCTCGGCCTGCCCTGGATGGGCCTGGCCCTGCTGTGGGGGCGTGCCCTGCTGTCGCAGCAGCGCGCCCGCACCTTCCTCTATACCACCCTGGCCAGCTCCTTCATCACCGTGGCACTGGACGCAGCTGTGTACCAGCCGTTCGGCGCCCAGGGGCTGGCCTATTCCTTTACCACCGGGGCCTTCCTGCAGGCCGTGTTCATGGCGCTGGCGCTTTATCGCCACGCCCTGGCCGGACTGCACCTGTCGCTGCTGCTGCGCTGGTTCAGCGCCGGCAGTGCGGTGGCCCTGCTGACTTTCCTGTTGCCCAAGCCGGTCGACCTGCTGGAGCTGATCGTCAGCATCAGCGTGGCGATGCTGGGGTTCCTGGTGCTATTGCTGGCGCTGGGCGAACGTGACCTGTTCCGCCGCGGCTATTGGGCGCGCGGTGCTGACGGTGCGGGGCGCGCAGAACCGACGAGTTGAACCGCCGTCACTGTACGGCTAGGAAAAAGGTGGCGATCTGCGGCCATTGGTCGCTATCTGTTACGAAGTCATGAATTTTTGATTTGGCTTCGAGTCGCACGGAAAGATTGATCCCAGTCATAGAATTTCTGATGGAAGCGGTTTTTCCATTTGCAAGAGATCGGACACGCAGTTGGGGTCGGCACTTCGCATGGTGGTCTTGCTCGCCACCGACATTCTCTTTGAAAGGAATCGATCCTATGTCCTCCCAATCCCCTGTCACCCGTATCGGCATCGTCGGTACCGGCATGATCTCGCGCTGCCTGGCCCGGCTCATCAGCCGTCACTATGACGACATGACCGTGACCCGCGTCCTGACCCGCCGGCCCATCGCCACGGTTACCGACTATCCGCTGACCGAGGCGCTCACCCAGTCGGTGGCGGATCTCGTCGATCATTGCGATCTGCTGGTGGAATGCAGTGGCGACCCCTACCACGGTACCGAGATCATCGAGCGCGCCTTCGAGGCCGGCATCAAGGTGGTCACCATCAATGCCGAACTGCAGGTGACGACCGGTTCCTACCTGGCCGGCAAGGGTTTCCTGACCGAGGCCGAGGGCGACCAGCCGGGTTCGCTGGCGGCACTGCACGAAGAAGCCGTGCAGATGGGCTTCAAGCCGCTGGTCTACGGCAACATGAAGGGCTATCTGAACCATAATCCGACGCCGGAAGACATGGCCTACTGGTCCGCGCGCCAGGGCACCAGCGTCGACCAGACCACCTCCTTCACCGATGGCACCAAGGTGCAGATCGAGCAGGTGGTGGTGGGCAACAACTATGGCGCCACCATCACCCGCCAGGGTCTGGAAGGCCTCAACTCGACCAACCTGCAGGACAGCGCGAACATCCTGGCGCAGATGGCCGAGCAACTGGGCACGCCCATCGTCGACTACGTGATCCCGAGCGGCTACTCCGCGGGTGGCGTCTTCGTCGTCGGTCGTCATGACGAAGACCAGGCCGGTGCCATCGAATACTTCAAGCTGGGCAAGGGTCCGTACTATGTCCTGGTACGCCCCTTCCACCTGTGCTCCCTGGAAGTCGGCAAGACCCTGCGTCGCGTGATCGCCGGCGGCAAGATCCTGCTCAACAACTCCACCACGCCGACCCTGAGCGTGGCCGCCATCATGAAGAAGCCCATGGCGGCTGGCGACATCATCGAGCGCGGCATCGGTGGCTACAGCGTGCGCGGCGAAGCGGTGAAGATCGCCGAGTGCCCGGATCACCTGCCGATCGGCCTGCTCAAGCACAGCGTGCTGAAGCGGGCCATGGAGCCGGGTCAGATCGTCACCTTCGACGACGTCGAACTGACGCCCAGCCGCGCCCTGGACATCGTCCTGCAGCAGCACCGTGAGGCGATCCATCGCCAGCTGCTGGAAACCCAGCTGAGCGAGGCGACCTGGAACGCAACGGCCGATCTGGCACCGGTGGCACTGCCCAAGGCGGTAGGGGCGGTCCTGTCCTGATTCCGCTGACGCGGAAAGCGAAGGGGCCCTGAGGGCCCCTTTTTCATTGCCCGCCGTTGGCGGCGGCGCGGAGGCGGGCGACGGTCGCGGGCAATTCGTCCATGTGGGCGATCAGGGCGGTGACGCCCAGGGCGCTCAGGGTCTCGCCGTGGCTCGGCGGAATATGGCTGGCGCCGGTGAAGCCGATGACGCGCATGCCGGCGGCCAGGGCCGCACGCACGCCGGTGGCGCTGTCTTCGATCACCAGGCAGCGCTCTGGCGCGACGCCCAGGGTCCTGGCCGCGAGCAGATAGACATCGGGTGCCGGCTTGGGCTGGGCGACCATGTCGGCGCTGAAGATGTGGCCCGCTACCCGCGCCACCAGATCGGCCCGGCGGACCGAGGATTCGACGCTGTGCCTGAGGCTGTTGGAGGCAACCGCCAGCGGCAGGTCGATGCTCTCCAGGGCCCGCTTCACCCCGGGAATGGGCTCGACGCTGGTGGCGATCAGCGTTTCCGCCTGGGCGCGCAGGTCGCTGAACAGTGCCGGCGGCAGGGTGATGCCGAAGCGCTGTTCGACCAGGGCGAAGATATCCCGGGTGGTCAGGCCGAAGGTGCCGTGCAGCAGGGCCTCGAGTTCAGCGCGCGGTGCATGGGCGGCCAGGCCGTCGAGGACGACCCGTTCGGCGAGGACTTCACTGTCGACCAGCACGCCATCGCAATCGCTGATCAGCAGTTCCACAGGGGTGACGTTCATCGGTATTCCTTGCAGGGGGATTTCAGGGCGGAGCAACGGGCCCGAGGCCTTTCGAGAGCTACGCCAGACTGCGGCGAGGCAGTCTGGCTGCGGTTTTGCAGGGCTGTCCGGGTGGTCGAAAACCGGCTCGACAGTACCTTGCGCGAGGTGACAAAACAGCCCTTGTCAAAAAGGATTTCGCCCTCCGGAGGGTAATCGCTTTCCAGAAAAATATGGCGTAGAGTTCGAGAACTGTGTTTGCTTGGGTCGCCGTCGATCGTGACCTGAGGCGGTAGGCTCTTCGTCCACCCCTTGCTGCTCGATTCTTGTTACTCCTTGCAACTCAGTACCGGGCGTCTGGTCAATGCAACGCATTACCGCGCCAGCCAGTGTCAATAACAAACTCGTGCTTCCAAGGAGCAACACCCGTCATGTCGAATCGTCAGAACGGTACCGTCAAGTGGTTCAACGAAACCAAAGGCTATGGCTTCATCACTCCCGAGAGCGGTCCGGACGTGTTCGTGCACTTCCGCGCCATCGAAGGCACTGGTTTCAAGACCCTGGCTGAAGGTCAGAAGGTCAGCTTCGAAGTCGTGCAAGGCCAGAAGGGCATGCAGGCAGAGCGCGTACAGGTCGTCTGACACCTGACAGCGCCCGAAGCTCACGAAAAACCCCGGCCAGGCCGGGGTTTTTCGTTTCTGCCGGTTGGACCGGCGCGGCCGGCCGCCTCACTCCACGTTCTGCGCGCTCTTTTCCGGCTCGGCCGCCAGCGGCTTAACCCGCCGGCCGGTCTCGCGCGAGGCCTGCAGGAAGATCGCCGCCGCCAGCATCGACAGGGCGCCGACGCTGAGAAAGGTCGCGCGAAAGGCGGACAGCACCTCGGTGTCCCCATAGTCGTCCTGGAAACCGCCCAGCAGGGCGGCGGCGCATGCGACGCCAAAGCTCATGGCCAGTTGCATCACCACCGACAGCAGGCTGTTGCCGCTGGCTGCCTGCTGGTCGTGCAGGTCGATGAGGGTGATGGTGTTCATGGCGGTGAACTGCATAGAGTTCACCGCGCCGAGGATACCCAGGTGGATGAGCAGCCAGACGAAGGGCGTGCCAGGGCCGATCAGGGCGAGGCTGGCGATCAGGCACCCCAGCAGCAGGGTGTTGCCCACCAGCAGGCGCCGATAGCCGAGCCGCCCGATCAGCGGGCCGGCGATGGGCTTGGCCAGCATCGCCGATAGCGCCAGGGGCATCATCAGCAGACCGGCCTGGGTCGGCGAATAGCCGAGGCCCACCTGGAACAGCAGCGGGATGAGAAAGGGCAGGGCGCCACTGCCGAGGCGAGCGAAGAGATTGCCGAAGATGCCCACCGCGAAGCTGCGGATGCGAAACAGCTCGGCGGAGAACAGCGGCTGGTCGTGGTGCAGGGCGCGCAACCAGTAGGCGACCATGCAGGCCATGCCGCCCATCAGCAGCAGCACCACCCGCACATGGGGCAGGTGCAGTTCGCCGAGGCCTTCCAGGGCGACGCTGATGAGGATCATGGAGGTGCCGAAGAGCAGGAAGCCCAGGCCGTCGAAGCGTTGCGGGAGGGGGCTGCGCAGATCCGGCAGCAGGCGGCGGGTGGCCAGGCAGCCGAGGATGCCCACCGGCAGGTTGATCAGGAAGATCCAGTGCCAGGACACGGCTTCCACCAGCCAGCCGCCCAGTGCCGGGCCCGCCAGGGGACCGATCAGGCCGGGAATGGTGATGAAGCTGAGGATGCGCACCAGCTCGCTGCGCGGATAGACGCGCAGGATCACCAGGCGCCCCACCGGCAGCATCAGCGAACCCCCGAGTCCCTGGATCACCCGGGCGGCGATCAGCAGGTTGAGGCTGGGCGCCAGGGCGCAAAGCAGCGAGCCAAAGGTGAAGAGGGCGATGGCGGTGAAGAAGACGCGGCGACTGCCGAAGCGATCGGAGATCCAGCCGGAGGCCGGAATCAGCAGCGCGACGGTGAGCAGGTAGGCGATCACCACCCCCTGCATGCGCAGCGGATTCTCGCCGAGGTCGGCGGCCATGCGCGGCAGGGCGGTGTTGACGATGGTCGCGTCCAGCGACTGCATGAAGAAGGCGACGGCGATCAGCCAGGGAAGCCAGCGGGTCGTGGTGGTATCCAGCGTCGGGGTGGGCATGGGAGATCCTTGTCGAGACAGCCGACTACCCGCTCTCTGACTGTCTGCACGCGGCAGGGTGCCCCGCTCGATCAGCGCGAGCGGGAATCTAGCAGCGCCTCGATCCGCTGGTCCTTCTCTGCCCAGAGCGTGCTGACCCACTGCTGGAAGCCTGCGCGAAATTCCGCATCTTCGCTGTAGTCACCCGCCCAGCGCGCCGGATCCAGAGGTCGCGCGCGAATATCGATGATAACGCGTTTGACGCGTCCGCAGAGCAGGTCCCAGAAGCCGGGCACGCGACCGTCCGGATAGACCAGGGTGACATCCAGCAGGGTGTCCAGCTGCTCGCCCATGGCGGCGAGGACGAAGGCCATGCCGCCGGCCTTGGGCTTGAGCAGGTGGCGATAGGGCGAGTGCTGCTCGGCATGCTTGGCGGCGGTGAAGCGCGTGCCTTCCAGGTAATTGACGATGGTCACTGGCTGGCGGCGGAATTTCTCGCAGGCGCGGCGGGTGATGGCCAGGTCCGCGCCCTTGAGTTCCGGGCGGCGGGCCAGCTGGGCGCGGGTGTATCTCTTCATGAAGGGGTAATCCAGGCCCCACCAGGCGAGCCCCAGAAAGGGCACCCAGATGAGCTCCTTCTTCAGGAAGAACTTGAAGTAGGGCACCTTGCCGTTGAAGGTCTCGATGAGCGCGGGGATGTCGACCCAGGATTGGTGGTTGCAGATGACCAGGTAGGAGCTGTCGCGGTTGAGCGTCTCGGTGCCGCGGATGTCCCAGGCGGTAGGGGTGAGCCGAGCGAAGATGACCTTGTTGATCTCGGCCCAGGTCTCGGCGATGGCGGTGACCACCCGGGAGCAGAGGTCGCGCAGCGCAACGATGGGCAGCAGCTTGATCAGGGCGAAGGCCAGCAGCGGACCGATCATGACCAGGGTGTTCAGCAGGAGCAGCGCAGAGACGGTGATACCGGTCAGGAGGTGCATGGATTCTCTCGTCTAGAACTTGGGGCGATAGTCTTTGGCGTGACATAGCATTTTGCGATCATCTGCTCTGGATGGCTGCTGCCGATCAGCTGCGAAGTGAACGCCATGCTCAAGAAGGTTACCAGTGCCGAGGTCTGCCTCGGCATGTACATCCACAGATTCGAAGGCAGCTGGATCGACCATCCGTTCTGGAAGGCGCGGTTCCTGCTCCAGGAACCGCGCGACCTGCAGAAGATCCAGGACAGCGCCGTGACCGCGGTGTGGATCGATATCGCGAAAGGGCTGGATTGCCCGCCGCCAGCGGAGTGCCCGCCCGCGGTGGATCCGGTGCTGCTCTCCGAGCCCGTCGCCGCGCCGGCCATTGCTCCCGAGGTGCCCCCAGTCGCCGCTCCGGTCCCGGTTGTCGGCACCGCGCCAGGCGCCGCCCTGAGCTGTCCGCAGGAAATGGCCCAGGCTTCCGCCGTGAGCGCCCACGCCAAGCAGGAGGTGGCGCGGCTGTTCCAGGACGTGCGCCTGGGCCAGGCCATCGAGCTGAGCGAGGTGGCGACCGTGGTCGAGCAGATCTCGGCGTCGGTGCTGCGGCATCCCACGGCGCTGATCAGCCTGACGCGGCTGCGCACGGCCGACGAGTATACCTATATCCATTCGGTGTCGGTCTGTGCCCTCATGACGGCGGTGGCACGGCAGATGGAGCTGCCGGCGGACCAGGTGCAACTGGCTGGCCAGGCCGGCCTGCTGCATGACGTGGGCAAGATGCGCACCCCTCTCGAGGTGCTCAACAAGCCGGGCAAGCTGACCGAGGAGGAATTCGCCGTGATGCAGCGGCATCCCGCGGAGGGCGTCGCCCTGCTGCAGCAGTGGGGTGCGACCGCGGAGGTCATCGACGTCTGCCTGCACCATCATGAGAAATTCGATGGCAGCGGCTATCCCCATGGCCTGGCCGGTACGCAGATCAGTCTGCTGTCACGCATCGCCGCGGTCTGCGACGTCTACGACGCCATCTCCTCGACCCGGCCCTACAAGACCGCCTGGAGTCCCGCCGAAGCGATCCGGCGCATGGCGGAGTGGAAGGGGCATTTCGATCCGCGGGTGTTCCAGGCCTTCGTCAAGACGCTGGGCATCTATCCGATCGGTTCCCTGGTCCGACTGAGCAACGAGCAGCTGGCGGTGGTGGTCGAGCAGCACCCGGACAGCCTGCTGACCCCGCAGGTGCGGGTGTTCTTTTCCGCCCGCTCGCGTACCCCGCTGCCGCAGCGGCTGCTGGATCTCGCCCGGCCACCCGCCGATGAGCGCATCGTGCGGCGGGAGGATCCGGAGGAGTGGGGTTTTCGCAACCTGGAGCGGCTCTGGCAGCAGGCCTAGCGCCGGCTCAGGGGCGGGTCGTCTGCAGCGAGGGGCGCTCGCCGGTACGGGCGTACCAGGCGGCGATGCGCGGGCAGTCGCTGCGCCAGGCGAAGGTGGGGATGCGGAAGTCCAGATAGCCCAGCAGGCAGGCCATGCCCAGGCAGGCCACGTCGAATTCGCCGTCCAGCTCGGCGATCGCCTCGCGCTCGAAGTAGTCCAGCGCCCGGGCGATCTTCTCCTGCTGGTTGTCCAGCCAGAGCTTCCACTGCATGCCCGGCGGGCGCATGAAGCTCTCGTAGCGGATCTGCACCGCGGCTTCCATCATGGCGTCGCACAGCGAAGCCAGGGTCAGGCGGCGCCAGCGCTCCGGACCCTGGCGCGGGATCAGCGGGGTGCGCTCGTGCAGGGTGTCCAGGTAGTCGAGGATGACGCGACTGTCGTGCAGGCAGGTGCCATCGGCCAGGCGCAAGGCGGGAATCTTGCCAGCCGGATTGGTATCGAGAACATCGCGATTGGGATTGAGCGGCGTCTGCTGGACGATTTCCACTTCCACCTGCTCGATCAGGTCCGTCTCGTGGAGCATCACCACGACTTTGCGACCGAAGGGCGAGGCGGGAGTGTGGTACAGGATCATGGACATGGGCCGGGCTCTCCAGAATGCAGGACTGCATTCGCTTGTGGCGAATCCCTGCACTGTAAGCCCTAGGCCGGCCCGGATAAAAGATGGCCTTGGTCGTAGCTGGCCGGATCAGGCCAGGCCGGGCAGCTCGACGTACACCCCCAGCCCGCGTCCTTGCAGGCCTTCGCCCAGGTGCAGGCTGCCGCCATGGATTTCGACGATACGTTTGACGATGGGCAGGCCCAGGCCGCTGCCGACGTTCTGACCTGCACTCTCGCTGCGGTAGAAACGGGTAAAGATCACCGCCCGCTCTTCCGGGCTGACCCCGGGGCCGCTATCGCAGACATTGATGCGTACCCGGCCGGGCACGTCCTCGACGACCCGCACCAGTACCTGACCCCCGCTGGGGGTGTAGCGGATGGCGTTGCCCACCAGGTTGGTGAGCAGCACGCTCAGCCAGGTGGGAATGCCGGACAACTTGACCTCCTGATCCTCCAGCACCAGGTCGATGTTCTTCTCGATGGCCAGGGGCGCGAGTTCCGACAGGGTATCCGCCGCCAGCCGGCCGAGATGGACCGGGACGAACTGCTCCTGCAGGGCACCACTGTCCAGGCGGGCCAGGAGCAGGATCTGCTCCATCAGCTGGCTGATGCGTTCGGCGCTGCGGCGCACCTGCACCAGGCCGCGGGCGTGGGCCTGGGGATCGCTGGACCTCAGGGCGACCTGGGTGTGGGTCAGCAAGCTGGCGAGGGGCGTGCGGATCTCGTGGGCGGCGTCGCTGGTCAGGCGCCGCTCGGCTTCCAGGGCGCCGTCCAGGCGCTGCAGCAGGGCGTTGATCTCCTCGACCAGGACCGCGGCTTCCAGGGGAACCTGATTCAGCGCCAGGGGCTCCAGGCGCTGGGCGGAACGCTGCTTGATCTGCGCCGCCAGCTGGCGCAGGGGGTCGAGACCGCGAGTGACGCCGAACCAGATGAGTGCGGCCAGCACTGGCAGGGCCAGCGCCAGGGGGAACAGCGAGCCGAGCAGCAGCAGGTTGGTGGCGCCGCGGCGATCGGCCAAGTTCTCGTAGATCCAGATGCGCCCGTCGCCGCTGCTCAGGCGCAGCACGCGCCAGTGCTGCCCCTCGGCCAGCAGACTGCTGAAACCGGGTGGCTGGTCGGCCAGGCCGGCGGGCGGCGCGGGGGTGCCGAGGCGCTGGTCACCGGCCTGCAGCAGATAGCCCAGGGCGTTGCGGCGCTTGAACAGCGGCAGGTCGGCGATGGCCGTGCGGCTGCGTTCCAGGGCGCGCGCCGCGGGCGGCAGGCTGTGGTCGCCCCCCTCGCTCAGGGTGGCCAGGTGCAGGGCGGCCGAGCCGAAGTCGAGCATGTCTTCATCCGCCAGGCGATTCACCTGGCGCAGCACCAGCTGGTAGGTCACCAGGGCGGCGATCAGCCAGCAGGCGAAGATGCCACACAGCAGCAGCGTCAGCAGACGCCGCCGCAGCGAGACGGCCGGGCCGTCGGTCATGGAGCCGGCCGCTCGGGCTGGTCGATGCCGTAGCCGATGCCGCGCACGGTGCGGATCAGGCTGGTGCCGAGCTTGCGCCTGAGGTGATGGATATGGACCTCGATGGCATTGCTCTCGACGTCGCCGTCCCAGCCATAGAGCGCCTGTTCCAGGCGATTGCGCGAGAGCACCTTGCCCATGTTTTCCAGCAGCAGGCGCAGCAGGGCGTATTCGCGCGGTGCCAGTTCGACCGGCTGACCGGCCAGGGTCACCCGGTGGGTGGCCGGATCGACCCGCAGGTCGTTGTGTTCCAGTTGCGGCAGCGCCCGGCCGGCACTGCGCCGGGTAAGGGCGCGCACCCGGGCGAGCAGTTCGTCCAGATCGAAGGGCTTGGTCAGGTAGTCGTCGGCGCCGGTGTCCAGGCCGGTGACCCGGTCGGTGACCTTGTCGCGGGCGGTGAGGATCAGCACCGGGGTAGCGTCGCCGCGCTTGCGCAGGGCGGCCAGGACCTCGAGTCCCGAACGGCGGGGCAGGCCGATGTCGAGCACCACCAGATCGAAGGGATCGGTTTCCAGCGCCGCCTGGGCGGCCTGGCCATCGGTCACCCAGTCGACGGTATCGCCTTCCAGCGCCAGACCGGCGCGGATGCCGTCGCCCAGCAGCATGTCGTCTTCGGCCAGCAGTATTCTCATCGGATTTTCCCAGGCGGTTGAGCGGTTGTACCGCTCCGGGCCGGCCTCGGCAAGAGCGGTGACCACCTCCGGGATGGTCAGCCTCCAGCCTAGGCCAAGGCGCTTAAGGGCGGATTAACAACGCTCAGGGGCGCTGGGCGCTGACCCGCCAGAGGGTGTTGCCGACGTCGTCGGCCACCAGCAGGCCGCCACGACCATCGTTGACCACCCCGACCGGCCGCCCCTGAGCTTCCTCCTTGCCATTGAGGAAACCGGTCAGCAGGTCCCGCGGCGGGCCGCTGGGCTTGCCGTCCTGGAAGGGCACGAAGATGACCTTGTAGCCGCTCTTGGGATCACGATTCCAGGAACCGTGCTGGCCGACGAACAGCCCCTGGCGGAAAGCCGTCGGCAACTGGCTGTCGGCGCTGGCGAAGGCGAGGCCCAGGGAGGCCGTATGGGTGCCCAGGGCATAGTCGGGGGTCAGCGCCTTGGCCACCAGATCCGGACGGGGCGGCTGCACCCGGCTGTCCACGGTCTTGCCCCAGTAGCTGTAGGGCCAGCCATAGAAGCCGCCATCCTGCACCGAGGTGGCGTAGTCAGGCACCAGGTCGCTGCCGATCTCGTCGCGCTCGTTGACCACCGTCCACAGCTTGCCGGTGGTGGGCTCCCAGTCCAGGCCATTGGGATTGCGCAGGCCGGTGGCGAACAGGCGCTTCTGGCCACTGGCGCGGTCCAGCTCCCAGATGGCGGCGCGGCCTTGCTCGATGTCCAGACCGTTTTCGCCGACGTTGCTGTTGGAGCCCACGGTGAGATAGAGCTTCCTGCCGTCGCGACTGGCGATGACGTTCTTGGTCCAGTGGTGATTGATGCCGGCCGGCAGGTCGGTGACCGTCACCGGCGGACCTTCCAGGTGAGTCGCCCCGGGGCGGTAGGTGAAGCGCACCAGGGCATCGGCGTTGGCGACATAGAAGTCCTCGCCCACCAGCGCCATGCCGAAGGGCGAATGCAGCTGCTCGGCGAAGACCATGCGGGTCTCGGCGACGCCATCGCCGTCGGCATCGCGCAGCAGGGTGATGCGGTCGGCGCTGGGTACCCCGGCGCCGGCCTTCTTCATGAACAGGCCGGCGATCCAGTTCTTGATGCCGGGAAAATCATCGCGCCCGGGCGCATTGCTTTCCGCCACCAGCACATCGCCATTGGGCAGCACATAGAGCCAGCGCGGATGGTCCAGGCCGCGGGCGAAGGCCTGGACCTGGGTGCCGGGCGCGGCAATGGGCTTGCCGCCCTCGGGCCAACCGATCGCCGGCGCCACGTTGATGGTCGGCAGCAGGGTCTTGTGGGGCTCCGGCAAGGTGGGGGTCGGGCCATATCCGGCTTCGCGCTGCAGCCGCGCGGTCTCGCCGCAGCCGACCAGGATCACGACGGCCAAGGTCAGGGCCAGGGTACGCAAGGGATGGGGCGCGCTCAGGGACATGGCGGGGCTCTCGCGAAGGGCTCGCAGGATAGAGCGCGGCGTCCGGGGAACGTTCCGGGCCCGGTTCTGGAGCATAACCGGCAGGCTCGTTCCGAGCGGTTTTGGAAATGACTGCTTTCGGTCTATCGGTCTTTTTGCGTGCCGCAGCTCCTCCCCCGTCCTTTTACGGATACAGAAAGTCGTGCCGATTCAAGGCGTTAGCCTGACTGCGCTGGCGTGTATGGAAAAGTGGCGGCTATCTGACGTGAATCAATGCGTAACTGGCTGTTTTTGCAGGAAAAAATCTCTAAAGCTGGCGGCTGGGGCGCCGATAGCTGCCCCAACAATGACGACGAAGTCGCACCCAGTGGCGCCGCAACCGGACGCGGCCGCCTGAGCTCGCCTACGCCAGAACCCGCTAGCTTGCGGGGGCGAGGAGTCTTTCTCTTTCACAGGTGCAGTCATGCAATCCCTTACCCGGCGCTTGCGCCAGTTTTCCCTGCGGCTGGCCGGTACCCTGGCCCTGAGCAGCGCCTTGTTAGGTTCGGCCCAGGCGGTCGAGCTGGTCGGCCTCAACTTTTCCGGTGCCGGCTTCGCCAGCCAGGTGCTGCCCGGTCTCAACAACCGCAACTACATCTTCCCCAGCGAACAGCACTTCAAGGACTGGAGCGCCAAGGGCATCAAGCTGGTGCGCTTTCCGATCATCTGGGAGCGCATCCAGCCCAGGCTGAATGCCACGCTGGATCCGGACTATGGCGCCCTGGTCACCCAGACGCTCAACTACGCCCAGAAATACGGCGTCAAGGTGATCCTCGACCTGCACAACTATGCGCGCTATCGCGGCGAGGTCATCGGCGCCGGCAAGGTCAGCTATTTCAACTACTGGGACGTGACCTATCGCCTGGCTTTCCGCTTCGGCAAGCATCCGGCGCTCTTTGGCTACGACATCATGAACGAGCCCCACGACGCCGTGGCCTTCTGGCCGATCGCCGCCCAGCACGGCATCAACGGCATCCGTACCGTGGACAGCGTCCACCCCATCATCGTCGAGGGCAACGGCTGGTCCAGCGCCGCTCGCTGGCCGCAGTGGAACGATCCGTTGCTGGCGCTCAAGGACCCGGCCAACAAGCTGATCTTTTCCGCCCACGTCTACTTCGACAATGACGGCGGCGGCCAGTACGCCAGCAAGGACATGAGCGGTTTCGACCCCATGGTCGGGGTGAATCGCGTCAAGCCCTTCGTCGACTGGCTGAAGAAGAACGGCAAGCAGGGCTACATCGGTGAATTCGGCGTGCCGGACGACGATCCGCGCTGGCTGGTGGCCATGGACAACATGCTGGCCTATCTCAAGCAGCACTGCATTCCGGCCAGCTACTGGGCCGCCGGTCCGGGCTGGGGCAACTACAATCTGGCGGTGGAACCCATCAACGGTGTGGATCGACCCCAGTGGGCCACCCTGAAGAAGTACGTCGACAACCGCAGTTGCGCGAGCATCGGCCCTAATTAAGCCCGGCCGGCGATGGCGGTCCCCGGGGTCGGCAGGCTACCCTTGCCTTTTAACCGTGCCAGCCCCGAGGACCTCTCATGAGCCAGATTCCCGCCGACCTGCGTTATGCCGCCAGCCACGAATGGGCCCGCCTGGAAGCCGACGGTAGCGTGACCGTCGGCATTTCCGACCACGCCCAGGAAGCCCTGGGCGATGTGGTCTTCATCGAACTGCCGGAAGTCGGCAAGACCCTCGCCGCCGGTGACCAGGCCGGGGTGGTGGAGTCGGTCAAGGCGGCCTCGGACATCTATGCCCCGGTGGGCGGCGAGGTGATCGCCGTCAACGAGGCGCTGGCCGACGCGCCCGAGCAGGTCAATGGCGAGCCCTATGGCGCCTGGTTCTTCAAGCTCAAGCCGCAGGATGCGGCCGAGCTGGACAGGTTGCTCGACGCCGAGGGTTATCGCGCGGCCAGCGAAAGCTGAGGCATCTTTCGCCGCCCGGATTCCAGGCAAAAAAGAACCCCGCCGGCCAAGCCGCGCGGGGTTCTTTTTTGCCTGGCCCTTACTGGGTCAGGATACGCATGGCGAGGTCGTTGTCGCTGGCCTGCAGGCCCGGCTCGGCGGCGCGCATGTCGCGCAGCGCGGCTTCCAGGTACGGGCCGCGGATCTGGCCATTGCTGGCCAGGTAGGAGCTGGCGTCGTCCTGGGTGGCGGCGACGATCTTGTGATCGTCACGGCTGGTGGTATAGAACGAGCCGGAGGTCGCCCCCAGGGTCGCGGCATGCCGCCAGAACCGCGCGTCCGCATTGGCGGCGGTGGTCGCGGCCAGCAGCGGCAGACCGATCAGGGAAACCAGAGCAAGCTTCTTCAGGCGCATGGATGAGATCTCCTTCTTGAGGTCTCCTATAGAGAGCTCAGACGTCCGCTGAGTTCCAGAACTCTGCATCAGCCTAGCGCTGGATCATGCTGTGGATGCGTTCGGCCAGGGCATCGATGTCGAACGGCTTGATCAGCATGTCCATGTTCTCGCCGAGGAATTCGCCGCGCACCTTGGCGTTCTTGGCATAGCCGGTGATGAACAGCACCTTGAGCTCGGGCCGCCGGCCACGGGCGATCTCGGCGAGCTGGCGACCGTTCATGCCGGGCAGGCCGACATCGCTGATGAGCAGGTCCAGGCGCTGATCGCTCTCGATGATCGGCAGGGCGCCGTCGGCATCGCTGGCCTCCAGGGCGGTGTAGCCCAGTTCGGCGAGCACCTCCAGCACGATCATGCGCACGGCGTATTCGTCTTCCACCACCAGCACGGTCTGGCCGGCCTCGGCGCGGGGCGCGACCTTGAGTGTTGGCTGATCGGTGCTGGCCGCCGCCACCTCGGGATGGCGCGGCAGATAGAGACTGATGGTGGTGCCCTGGCCCTGTTCGGTATCGATGCGCGCGGTGCCGCCGGACTGCTTGACGAAGCCGTAGATCATCGACAGGCCGAGCCCCGTGCCCTGGCCGGCCGGCTTGGTGGTGAAGAAGGGCTCGAAGGCCTTGGCCTTGACCTCCGGTGGCATGCCGGTACCGGTGTCGGCCACGCTCAGCCGGACATAGTCGCCCGGAGTCAGGGATTCGCGCGCGGCCGCCTCGGCGTCCAGGCTGAGGTTGGCGGTGGCGATGCACAGCTCGCCGCCGGTGGGCATGGCGTCGCGACCATTGATGACCAGATTGAGCAGGGCGTTTTCCAGCTGGTGGGTATCGCTGTGGGCGAGCCAGGCGACCGGTGCGAGATCCAGGCGCAGGGCGACGTTTTCGCCCACGGTGCGCACCAGCAGATCCTGCAGCGAAGCGACCAGCTGGTGCACGTCCACCGGCTGCGGATCCAGGGTCTGGCGGCGGGCGAAGGCCAGCAGGCGATGGGTGAGGGCGGCGGCACGGTCGGCCGAATTGACCGCAGCATTGATGTAGCGGTCCAGGTCCTGAGTGCGGCCGTTGGCGATGCGCAGGCGGATCAGGTCGAGGGCGCCGACGATGCCGGTGAGCATGTTGTTGAAGTCGTGGGCGATACCGCCGGTGAGCTGGCCGATGGCTTCCATCTTCTGCGACTGGCGCAGGGCTTCCTCGGTGCGCTCACGCTCGTAGATCTCGGCGATCAGCCGCGCGTGGCTGCGCCCCAGTTCCTGGGTCCGCTCGGCGATGCGCTGTTCCAGCTGGTCGGTGGTCTGCCGCGCTTCGGTGACGTCCACGCCACAGCCCACCAGACCGTGGAATTCGCCATCGAGCTCCAGGCGCGGGGTGCCTTCCAGGCGCAGCCAGCGCCATTCGCCCTGGGCATTGCGCACCCGCACCTCGGCGCGCAGGGCGCTGTGGGTGGCGACGGCCTGCTTGAAGGCACCTTCGAAGGCCGGACATTCACTGTCCGGGAGCAGGGCGCTCCAGCCCTGGTCGTGCAGATCGGCGTCGTGCAGATCGAATTCGCTGGCGAAGCGCTGGTTGACGAATTGTAGCTGGCCGTCGGCATCGCAGGCCCAGATCAGTACCGGGGCACTGTCGGCCATGAGGCGGAAGCGACCCTCGCTCTCGCGCTGGGCGTCCTGGGAGCGCTGCCGGCAGATGGCCGACCAGAGCCGGTCGGTGACATCGCGCAGGAATTGCACCTCACCTTCCGTCCATAGCCGGGCGCGCTGGTCATGAGCGACGAAGAGCGCGCGCAGGCGGCCATCCTCGTAGAGCGGGATGTCGACCAGCGCCGCGATCTCCAGATCGAGCAGGCGCTGGGCATTGGCCTGGGCGCGCGGATCCTGGCTGACATCGTCGATGACCAGGGGCGCTGCGCCGTCTTGGTTGCCCAGGTGGTCGGAGGCGAGCAGCGGATAGGCCAGGGCCTGGTCGAAGCTGCCGTTGGGCGTCCACAGCTGCTGCGGGACGAAGGCGCCGCTGCTCTCGTCCAGACGGGCATAGCCGACCCGGCGCAGGCCCAGCCGGGTGCCGACCAGCTCCAGGGCGGCGGCGACCCCGGTGCTTTCCGGATCGCCTTCGCGCAGGCGATCGCCCAGTTCGATCAGGGCATGCTGGCGGGCCTCGGCTTCGCGGCGCTCCTCGATCTGCCGCCGCAACTGGCGATTGGTCTCGCTGATGCGATCGGCGTCGTGGCGTTCGCGGGTGATGTCGCGCGCGATACCCACCAGTCGCCGGCGCCCACCGGGCTCCAGGCGTTCACGCCCGCGGATGCTCAGCCATACCGGCTCGCCCTGGCGCGAACCTCGTACCCGAAAGGTCAGCCGCAGGTCATAGGCATTGCCACCGCCCTGGATGGCGGCCGTCACATAGGCGCGTACCCGGGGCGCATCGGCCGGATGCAGGGCGTGCAGCAGGGCCGCGCCGCGCATCGTGCAACGACGCTCGCCCGCTCCGACCAGATGGGCGAGGCGGGTATCCCAGCTGATCAGGTCGCGGTCGATGTCATAGTCCCAGACACCGAGGTCGGCGACGTCCATGGCCAGGGCGATGCGCTGCTCGGCCAGGCGCAGGGCGTCGGCCGCGGCGGTGCGTTCGATGACGATGCGGATGCGCTCGGCCACCTCGCGCACCAGGGCCACGTCGCCGATGGTCCAGTGACGCGGCGTATCGGCATAGAGGAACAGCAGACCGACCAGCTGTTCCTCGGCCAGCAGCGGCACCACCAGGCCGGCACGTACGCCATGGTCCACCAGTTGGGCGCGCATCTCGCCCAGGCGGCTGTCCTGGGCGCTGTCTTCCACGCTGACGATGATGCCGCGGCGCAATTCCTGCACCGCCGAGGTGTGCCAGTGACCCAGGCTGGGCAGGTTGAGACGATGGGTTCGCCCCTGTTCGAGCCAGTCGCTGTCGATGGTCAGGCTGCCGTCACGACCGACCCGGGCATAGCCGATGCGCTGCACGGCCAGCAGATGGCCGAGGCTGTCGCCCAGCACCGAGGCGACTTCGCCGGTGTGGGTCACGCCATGCAGCAGGTCGCCCAGTTCGAGCAGAAAGCGCTGGCGATCATGACTGCGGATGCGTTCGCTGAGATCGACGAAGGTGCAGATGGCGCCCTGGACCTCGCCGTCGCGCCAGAGCGGCTGGGCGCGCCATTCCACTGGCAGCAGACTGCCGTCCTCGCGCAGCAGGGCGTCGGCGGACAGGTGCAGGGTGGCGCCTTCGCTGGCGGCGCGCTGTAGGGCCCGGGCGCCATCCTCGCTGCGGGCGGAGCTGAGCCGGGTGTCCAGGCGCTCGCCAAGGATGTCGCGTTCCTCGGGCAGCCCGAGCATCTGCCGGAAGGCGCGGTTGCAGAGGGTGGCGCGCCCTTCGCGATCCAGGGCGCAAAAGCCTTCGTGGGTCGATTCGAGGAGCAGATGGGCGAAGGCCTCGCTCTCCCGCAGCGCCGTTTCCGCCCGCTTGCGGCTGTCGATGTCCTGGGCCACGCCGACCCAGTGCTCGATCTCGCCGCTGGCGTTGGTGAAGGGCATGGTGCGGGTTTCGAACCAGCGGTAGTGGCCCTCGGCGTCGCGCAGCTGCAATTCGAGGCTGCCGGCGACTCTCTGCTCGCGCACCTCGCGCCAGCGCCGCAACAGCTGCGGACGCTGCTGGGGATGGATGGCATCGGTCCAGAGATCGGGATCGGCGACCACGTTGGCCGGACTCAGGCCGCTGTATTCGTACCAGTAGCGATTGGCGTATTCGAAGCTGCCATCGGGCCGCGCGAACCAGATGATCTGCGGATTGACGTCCATCAGGGCGCGATAGTGGGTTTCGTCGAGGGTGCTGTGCCGCGCCGGCGCCGCCTGCAGCCGGGCCTCGAGCAGGCGCAGCACCTGGCGCGCCAGGCGTTCGAGGCCGGTCAGGCGCGCGGCGCTCAGTTCGCGCGGTTGCCAGTCGAGCACGCAGAGCGTGCCGAGAAAGACGCCTTCGGCCGTCCGCAGCGGGGCTCCGGCATAGAATCTCAGTCCGGCCGGATCCCTTACTAGGGGGTTGTCGATGAAGCGCGGGTCCTGGCTCAGGTCTTCGATCTGCCGCGCTTCCCGGGCAGCGTGCAGGTACTGGCAGAAGGACAGGGCCAGGGGGATTTCCGCCACACCCAGGCCGCGTTCGGCGATGAACAGCTGCTGCTGCTCGCCCAGCAGGTTGACTGCGGCGATGGGGGTTTCGCAGAGGGTGGCGGCCAGCTCCACTAGATCGTCGAGAGCCGGCTCCGGCTGGTTGTCGAGCAGGCCATAGGCCGCCAGGACCTCCTGGCGACGGCGTCGCTGCTCGGCGTCCTCGGCACCCACGGCAGGGTTCACGACGGTTGTCTGCACGGCTGCTATCCTTGTTCCGCTCGCGGGCTGCTGGGGCCTTAACGTTCGCTCTGGGGCGTGACGCGCAGGACTTCTTCCACGGTGGTGAAGCCGGCGGCGATCTTTTGCGCACCGGACAGGCGCAGGCTGCGCATGCCTTCCTTGAACGCCTGCCGCCGCAGCGCGGTGATGTCGGTATCCGCCGTCACCAGTTCGCGCAGACTATCGGAGAGGGTGAGGATTTCGTATACCCCGGCACGACCGCGATAGCCGGTGTCGCGACATTCCGGACAACCTACCGGCTGCATGGCGCCGGTTGGCAGCGGCGCGTTCCAGGGCTTGGTCAGCTCCTGCCAGGCGGCCGGGTCCAGCTCGGTGGGCGTCTTGCAGGCCGGACAGAGGGTGCGCACCAGCCGCTGAGCCATGACGCCCAGCACCGTGGCGCGGATCAGGTAGTAGGGCACGCCCAGTTCGATCAGCCGGCTCACCGAGCTGGGGGCGTCGTTGGTGTGCAGGGTGGAAAGTACCAGGTGCCCGGTCAGCGCCGCCTGGATGGCCATCTCGGCGGTTTCCAGGTCGCGGATCTCGCCGATCATGATGATGTCCGGGTCCTGCCGCATCAGCGCCCTGACGCCGCTGGCGAAGGTCACCTCGATGTTGTGCTGCACCTGCATCTGGTTGAAGGCGTCTTCCACCATCTCGATGGGGTCTTCGATGGTGCAGACGTTCACCTCGGGCGTGGCCAGCTGCTTGAGGGTGGTGTACAGCGTGGTGGTCTTGCCCGAACCGGTGGGGCCGGTGACCAGGATGATGCCGTTGGGCTGCCCGGTCATGCCGGCCCAGCGGCGCAGGTCGTCGGCGGAGAAACCGAGCTGGTCGAAGCTCTTGAGCAGCACGTCCGGGTCGAAGATCCGCATCACCAGCTTTTCGCCGAAGGCGGTGGGCATGGTCGACAGGCGCAGTTCGACTTCCTTCTCGCCGGCCATGCGCGTCTTGATCCGGCCGTCCTGGGGCTTGCGCTTCTCGGCGACGTTCATGCGGCCGAGGTTCTTGATCCGGCTGACCACCGCCAGGGTGACCTGGGCGGGGAACTGGTAGACGGTGTGCAGCACCCCGTCGATGCGAAAGCGCACCGCACCCTGTTCGCGGCGCGGCTCGACGTGGATATCGCTGGCGCGCTGCTGGAAGGCGTACTGGAACAGCCAGTCGACGATATTGACGATGTGGGCATCGTTGGCATCCGGCTCGCCATCGGCGGCGCCGAGATTGACCAGCTGCTCAAAGTTGCCGACGCCGCTGGTCTTCTGCTCCACCGCCGAGGCACCGGTGACCGAACGGGCCAGGCGAAAGAATTCCTGGGTGTAGCGGGTGATGTCCGCGGGGCTGGCCACCACGCGCTTGATCGGCCGCTGCAGCACATGGGTGAGGTTGCTCTCCCAGCTGTGCACGAAGGGCTGGGCGCTGGCCACCGTCACCTCGTCCGGACTCACCGCCACGGCGAGGATCTTGTTGCGCTGGGCGAAGGCGTAGGACATCAGCGGGGTGACCGAGGCCACGTCCACCTTGAGCGGATCGATGCGGTAGAAGGGCTGGCCCGAATACTCGGCGAGCCAGCGGGTGAGGCTGTCCAGATCCAGCTTGCGCCCCGGGCGGCTGAGGTCGTCCACGCTCTGCGCCGCGAGGAATTCCAGCGGATGCTGCTGCGGATTGGCCGAGCCACGGCGCAGGAGCAGGCACTGCTCGGCGGTCTGCTGATCGATCCGCTGCTGGCTGACCAGCTCGCGCAGGATGTCGCCCAGGTCGAGCCAACGATCAGCGGAAGGGGAAGCTATGGCGGACATCTGGACTCCTTGGAAAGGTGGTCGCACCGGGGTGACACCCGGCGTCTGACCGGGGGCGACCCGCCTGCCGTACCCGCCAGGTTGGTCGCCTCCTCCAGCATAGCGATTTTGTATTAAGGAATCGCTCGCGGCCTTGTGCCATCAGGATGGACGGCCGGATGCGCCAGGCGTTCCCGCCGTCCGGCGGCTCAGGCCAGGGCTTTCCAGGGCGCCAGGCCATAGACCAGGCGCGCCTGTTCGGCGACCCCGGCGAGATCGCCGTGGGCGCTCAGCGGCGCCAGCTTGCCCAGCTCGCCATACAGCCGATCGGCTTCGGGCAGGTCCAGGGCGCCACGCGCCAGGTGCAGCCAGACCTGCATCCGCTCCAGCCGCGGCAGCTGCTGCTGGATCAGCTCGGGTTCGGTGATGGCGCGCAGCAGCGGCAACTCGGCCGCTTCCTGGGCCAGAAAGCGCGGCAGCCATTGGCCGAGCGGGGTCACGCCCTGGCGTTCGCCACGGCCGGTGCGACCCTGGATCCAGGCGCGCTCGTGCAGCCAGCGTGCGGCGCGCAGGGAGAACAGGCCCCAGCGCGGCTGTTCCAGTTCGGCGGCGAAGCGCTGCGGTGCCTGGCGGCGGGCTTCCTCGTCGTCCTGGCCGATGGCGGCCAGCGGTCGCCAGTCGGCGAGCAACTCGTCGAGGGCCTGGCGCAGGTCGCGGCTGGTTGCCCGCGGGGCGGCCTGGCCGAGACTGCCGAGCAGGGCGCGCAGGTCGATCAGCTGGTGCACCCAGTCCACCAGCAGGCGCCAGTGGCCGTTCCAGCGATACTGTTCGGCCAGGCGCTGGCTGCCGGCCAGCAGGTGCCAGCCGAGGCGGGCGACGGCCTCGTCCAGCGGCGTCTCGGCGTCCAGTTCCGGCGCGGACAGATAGAGGGTGTAGCTCGAGGCATCGTGCAGGCGATAGCCGCGCTCGGCCTTGCTGATGTCGCAGGGCATCAGCGGGAATTCGGCGGCCAGCTGCTCGGCCAGTTCCAGCAGCGCGGCCGGTTCACCCTGGCGCAATTCCAGCTCAACCTCGGCGATGGCCTCGCGCTGGTCGCCGGCACGCACCTCGCCCTGGTCGAGGGCGACCTCGATGATGGTCCGGGCCTTGCCCCGGCCCCAGGCGATTTCCGCGGCGTCGCGGACGAAGTCGGTGTCGAACACCGGCTGCAGGCGGCGCAGGTCCAGGTCGGCCAGCTCCGCCGGCCAGCAGCTGTCGTCGAACAGCGCGGTGTCGAGGGTGGCATCGGCCAGCGGCCATTCCCATTCGTTGCGCTCGGACAGCCCGGCCAGGCTCTGGCCACGGCTCTTGAGTGTCTGGATGAAGCGCTCGCCATCGCGCCGCACGCGCAGGGCGACCTTGGCATGGGCCAGGTCGCGGGTGTCGGTGTCGTAATAGCAGTTGGAGAGTTCGTGGCGCTGCCAGCCCTCCTTGCAACGCTTCTTCAGCAGCGGATGAGCGCGCAGGGCGTCGAGGGTGGCCGCACTGGCGCGCAGCTTGATTTCGGTTTCTTTGGCCATTGGAGGATCCTGGCGCCGGAAGAGAACGGTCCGGCTCCGTGCCGAGCGCATCATGACGACGGACGGCGAGAACGTGGGCGCTAGTTTAGCCCGTCCCGCCCCCCTGGCGCATGAAGGTTTCATCGCGCAGCGGATGGCGCCATGATGGAGGCGTGACCAGGAGACCCCGCATGACCCTGCCCGCGCTGAAAGCTCTGTTCTCGACGCTCATCGCCGAAAGCTCGGTGAGCTGCACCCAGCCGGCGCTGGACCAGTCCAACGCCGGCGTCATCGCCCGCCTGAGCGACTGGTTCGGCGCCTTGGGCTTCGCCTGCGAGACCCAGGAGGTGACCCCGGGCAAGTTCAACCTGATCGCCACCCTGGGCAGCGGGCCGGGTGGTCTGGTGCTGGCCGGCCATACCGATACCGTGCCCTATGACGCGGCGCTCTGGCAGGCCGATCCCCTGCGTCTGCGCGAAGCCGACGATCGCTGGTACGGCCTGGGCAGCTGCGACATGAAGGGCTTCTTCGCGCTGATCCTCGAAGCGGTGCGCGAATTGGATCCGCGCCAGTTGCGCCAGCCGCTGATCGTGCTCGCCACCTGCGACGAGGAATCCTCCATGGACGGTGCCCGGGTACTGGCCGACGCCGGCCGCCCCCTGGGCCGCGCCGCGGTGATCGGCGAGCCGACCGGACTGCGGCCGATCCGCCTGCACAAGGGCATCCTCATGGAGCGCATCGACATCCTCGGGCAGAGCGGCCATTCCTCCGATCCGAGTCTGGGCCACAGCGCCCTTGAGGCCATGCAGGCGGTGATGGGCGAGCTGCTCGACCTGCGCGCCCAGTGGCAGCGCGAATACCGCAATCCACTGTTCCTGGTGCCCCAGCCGACCCTCAACCTGGGCTGCATCCATGGCGGCGACAACCCCAATCGCATCTGCGGCCAGTGCGCCCTGGAGTTCGACCTGCGCCCGTTGCCGGGCATGCAGCCCGAAGCCCTGCGCCAGGCCATCCGCGGACGGCTGCTGCCGGTTGCCGAACGCTTCGGGGTGCGGATCGACTACCAGCCGCTGTTTCCCGCCGTGCCGCCCTTCGAGCAGCCGGCCGAGGCCGAGCTGGTGCGCCTGGCCGAGCGCCTGACCGGGCACCAAGCCGACGCCGTGGCCTTCGCCACCGAGGCACCCTATCTGCAGGCGATCACCCAGGAGGTGCTGGTCCTCGGTCCCGGCGACATCAGCTGCGCGCACCAGCCCGAGGAACACCTGGCGCTGGCGCGCATCGCGCCCACCGTCAGGCTGCTGCAGCAACTGATCGGCCACTACTGCCTGGGCGAGGCCGCGGCTGTCCGATGAACAGATCCGCGCGCCCGGCGTGACTTTTTGTAAACTCCGGACGGTCTACTGACGCTGCCTGCCCATCCGCTCCCTGTCGAGGAACCCCCGTGCTGCGACGACGCTGAACGCCCTGCCTGCCCTCGTTCACCCTCCCGCCTATCCACCAAGGGTCTTCGTCTCGATGCACGATTATGTCAACTGGCTCCGCCACGCCTCGCCCTATATCAACGCCCACCGCGACGCCACCTTCGTCGTCATGCTGCCCGGTGATGGCGTCGCCCACCCCAACTTCGGCAACATCGTCCACGACCTGGTGCTGCTACACAGCTTGGGCGTGCGTCTGGTGCTGGTGCACGGCTCCCGTCCGCAGATCGAATCGCGCCTGGCCGCTCGCGGCATCGAGCCGCGCTTCTACAACGACCTGCGCATCACCGACGGCCCGACCCTGGAAGCGGTGATCGATGCCGTCGGCAGCCTGCGCAGCGCCATCGAGGCACGCCTGTCCATGGACATGGCCGCCTCGCCCATGCAGGGCTCGCGGCTGCGGGTCGCCAGCGGCAATCTGGTCACCGCGCGCCCGGTCGGAGTACAGGACGGCGTCGACTTCCATCACACCGGCGAAGTCCGCCGCATCGACCGCCGTGGCATCGGCCGGCTGCTCGACGAGCGCACCATCGTGCTGCTCTCGCCTCTGGGCTATTCCCCCACCGGCGAGACCTTCAACCTGGCCTGCGAAGACGTCGCCATGCGCGCCGCCATCGACCTGGGCGCCGACAAGCTGGTGCTCTACGGTGCCGAACCGGGCCTGCTGGACGAACACGGTGCCCTGATCCGCGAGATCGGCCCGCAGCAGATCCCCACCCATCTGGCGCGCCTGGGCAGCTCCTACCAGGCCGAGCTGCTCGACGCCGCCGCCCAGGCCACCCGCGGCGGTGTGCGGCGCTGCCATATCGTCGGCTACGCCGAAGACGGCGCCCTGCTCACCGAACTCTTCACCCGCGCCGGTAGCGGCACCCTGGTGGCCCAGGAGCCCTTCGAGACCCTGCGCGAGGCGACTATCGCCGACGTCGGCGGCCTGATGGAGC
Organism: Pseudomonas aestiva; assembly: GCF_039908605.1. NCBI lineage: Bacteria > Pseudomonadati > Pseudomonadota > Gammaproteobacteria > Pseudomonadales > Pseudomonadaceae > Pseudomonas > Pseudomonas aestiva. Next base: position 431,446 of record NZ_CP150916.1, read on the forward strand.
TGATCCGTCCGCTGGAAGAGCAGGGCATCCTGGTGCGGCGTTCCCGCGAGGTGCTGGAGCGCGAGATCGAGCAATTCAGCATCGTCGAACGCGAAGGCCTGATCATCGCCTGCGCGGCGCTCTATCCCATCGCCGATTCGGCGGCGGGCGAGCTGGCCTGCCTCGCGGTCAATCCCGACTACCGCCACGGCGGCCGCGGCGACGCCCTGCTGGCGCGCATCGAGCAACGCGCCCGCGAACGCGGCCTCGGCACCCTGTTCGTGCTCACCACCAAGACCGCCCACTGGTTCCGCGAACGCGGCTTCGAACCGAGCGGCGTGGAACGCCTCCCCGCGGCCCGGGCGTCGCTGTACAACTTCCAGCGCAATTCGAAGATCTTCGAGAAGGGCCTGTAAGGGCGCGCTCGTAGGTTGGGCTGAGACGGCTGCATCGTCGAGGCCCAACGCTACCAAGCCGCTCGTCATCGCGGCCATGGGCCGCTCCTACACCTTCTAGGCACACCTGTAGGAGCGGCCCATGGTCGCGATAGCTCCAGTCCGAACCGAAGCCGCTCCAAGGCGTAGCTGGCCCTTCCTGCATCGATACCGGAAGGCGCCCTCATCAACCATCGATTCGTCCGCTGGCGTTTGGAGACGTAAGCGTGGAAAACCGCGCAGCGTTTTCCACTGGTAGGCACCGCAGTAATCAGTGGACAAGGCTTTGCCGTTGTCCACGCTACAAGCTACGGGCTATAAGCTACGGGCTACGGGCTGTTCAGGGTTTTTCATCCAAAACCTCCAGGCTGGCGAATCGCCCCGTTCAGCAGGGCGAGCGCCAGTGTCGTGGAGTGGGTCGAGCCGCATGGATGCGGCGAGAGGCCTAACGGGCCATGGACGGCCCGTGTAGGCCGACCCCGGAACGGCGCTGGCGTGAGCGAAACGTAGCGTAGCGAAGTAACAGCCGCAGGCTGGCCCGCAGGGCGAGCAACGCGAGTCACCCGGAGCGCAGCGTAGGGCCGGATGGCCGGGGCAAGCGTTTTTGCTTACTTTTGTCCGGGGCGCGTAGTCCGGGGCGCGCAGCCACGACTGAAAAAAGTGAGTCGCCCGGGTGGGCGAAACAAGAAACACCAGCAGAGCTCAATGAACAGCTAGGACACCAACAAGCTCTTTGGCACCACAACGTTGGGCTTCGACGATGGAGCCGTCTCAACCCAACCTGCCTGCCTACACCCCGATCGTCGCCAGAATACTCGCCTGATAGGCCGCCACGAAGGTGTCGAAATCCCCCTGGGGCGCCGCCTCGATCTCCGCCTGTTCCTCCAGCGACTGACGCGCCATCTGTGCATAGCCCTCGCGTTCGCCTTCGTTTAGCGGATGGCTGGCGAAATAGGCCGCATGGGCCTCGCTCTGGCGCAGGCCGAATTCGGCAAAGCTCTCGCCGCGTTCGCGCAACTCCTGCAGCACCCGCGCCGAAGGCGTGAGGCGGACGTCGGCAACCTTCTGCCGCTGTACCGCCACCGCCCGGCGATGGGCATCGCCGCCCAGGCTGGCGTCCAGGGTCTCGGCGCAGCGTTCGATCTGGTCGAGCATCTCCGCCGCCCAGTCGATCATGGTCACCGAGGCGCCATGGCGCTGCAGACGCAGACCGGGCTTGCGGCCTTCACGCACCACGCTGGCGAAGTTGTCGGTGCATTCGCGACATTCGCCGTTGAGTGGCGGGCTGCCTTCCAGGGCGCAATAGAGCAGGAAGGCGTCGAGGAACAGCGCGGTGGTGGTATCGATGCCCAGCGGCAGGAAGGGATCGATGTCCAGGCAGCGCACCTCGATGTACTGCACGCCACGGGCCATCAGCGCCTGCACCGGCCGCTCGCCGCTGCGAGTGACACGCTTCGGGCGGATGGTGGCGTAATACTCGTTTTCGATCTGCAGGATGTTGGTGTTGAGCTGCACCCACTCGCCATTCTGGTGGGTACCGATCTCCGCGTAGGGCGGGTAGGGCGTGCCTACCGCGCGTCTCAGACTCTCGGTGTAGGTGGTCAGGTCGTTGTAGTCCGGCGTCAGGCTGGCCTGGGCGTTGCTCTGGTAGCCCAGGTCGCTCATGCGCAGGCTGGTGGCATGGGGCAGGTAAAGGGTCCGCTCGTCGAGGGTCTGCAACAGATGCGGTCGGCCACGCAGGAAGCCCGCGTCCAGCGCTGGCGAGGCGCCGAACAGGTACATCAGCAGCCAGCTGTAGCGGCGGAAGTTGCGGATCAGGGCGATGTAGCGAGCCGACTGGTAGTCGCGGGCATCGCGGGCGTCACCCTCCTGCTGGCGCAGCAGTTCCCAGGCCGCTTCCGGCAGCGAGAAGTTGTAGTGGATGCCGGCGATGCACTGCATGGTACGGCTGTAGCGCAGGGCCAGGCCGCGGCGATAGACGTGCTTGAGCCGGCCGATGTTGGAGCTGCCATAGTCGGCGATGGGGATCTCGTCCTCGGCCGGCAGCGCGCAGGGCATGGAACCGCTCCAGAGGCGCTCGCCATCGAGTTCGGCGACCGCGGCGCGGTGCACCCGATCCAGCGCGTCCAGCACCTCGGGTGTGCGGGTGCCGGTGGGGGTGATGAATTCCAGCAGCGCCTCGGAATAGTCCGTGGTGATCTGCGGGTGGGTCAGGGCCGAGCCCAGCGCCTGGGGATGGGGACGTCGGGACAGGTCGCCACGGGCGTCCACCCGCAGGGTCTCGCGCTCGATGCCGTGCAGGCATTCGGTCAGGAGGGAGGGATCAGCGCCGAGCAGGGCCAGGCGGCGGGACAGGATATCGCTCAAGTTGACTTCCTTTGGCGGTACTCGCCCCGGGCAGGGTAGAAGAAACCGACTGAAATGAGGGTTGCCGGCCAGGGCCGACGCGGGGGCAGCAGTCACTGCTGCGGTCCGGGTTCAAGCCTCAGACCGCAACCCGCTCAGTTGTCTCCCAGCGTAGCTCAGGCAGCGGCAAAGGGCGATATGCGCCGCTTCGCTGCCGCCCGCTCTGGCCGGTCACAGACAGGCGAAGGTCGCCTGGGCCAGGGCGATCAGCTTGTCGCCCTGATGCACCTGGGCTTCCAGCACATGGGTCTTGCGGCCCGGGTGGATCACCCGGGCGCGGCAGACCAGCTCGCCGTCGCTGACGCCACGCACGTAGTTGACCTTGCACTCCAGGGTCACGCTGCCGGCCTGGCCGTCGAACAGACTGTGACTGGCCTGGCCCAGGGCCGTGTCGATCAGCGAGAAGATGGCACCGCCGTGGAGCTTGCCGTGCAGGTTGATGAGCCTGTCCTGCACGCTCATGCGCACCTCGGACTCGCCACCCTCCGCCTTGTGGATGGTCATGCCCAGCAGGGTGCTGAAGGCGCTGTCCTTGCCTGCGAGAGATCCGCTCATAGCTATTTCCTCAGTTGCTTGGCATTGGCGAACAGCGACGCCATGGCCTGGTTGGCCGGAGCCGGTTGATTCTGACGCGGTGCGCCCTTGTCGGCGCGGGGCTTGCCACCGTTGCCGCGGGCCTGACCGCCGGGCTTGCCGTCGACCTTCTCGCCGGGGGTGTCGCCCATGCGCATGGACAGGCCCACGCGATTGCGCGGCACGTCCACCTCCATCACCTTGACCTTGACGATGTCGCCCGCCTTGACCACCTCATAGGGGTCCTTGACGAATTTCTCCGACAGCGCACTGATGTGCACCAGGCCGTCCTGGTGCACGCCGATGTCGACGAAGGCGCCAAAGTTGGTGACGTTGGTGATGACGCCCTCCAGCACCATGCCGGGCTTGAGGTCGGAGAGTTTCTCCACGCCGTCCTGGAACACCGCGGTCTTGAATTCCGGGCGCGGGTCGCGACCGGGCTTGTCCAGTTCCTGGAGGATATCGGTCACCGTCGGCAGGCCGAAGCTCTCGTCGGTGAATTTCTTCGGATCCAGGCGCTTGAGAAAGGCCGAGTCGCCGATCAGCGAGCGGATGTCACGGCCGGTGTCGGCCGCGATGCGCTGCACCAGCGGATAGGTCTCCGGGTGCACCGCCGAGGCATCCAGCGGATTGGCGCCGCTCATGACGCGCAGGAAGCCGGCGGCCTGCTCGAAGGTCTTCTCGCCCAGGCGCGGCACCTTCTTCAGCGCCTCGCGGGTGGCGAAGGCACCATTGGCGTCGCGGAACTGCACGATGTTCTGCGCCAGGGTCGCGTTGAGACCGGAGATCCGCGCCAGCAGGGCGGCGGAGGCGGTATTCACGTCCACGCCCACGGCGTTCACGCAGTCTTCCACCACGGCATCCAGGCTGCGCGCCAGCTTGAGCTGGGAAACATCGTGCTGGTACTGGCCGACGCCGATGGACTTGGGCTCGATCTTCACCAGCTCGGCCAGCGGATCCTGCAGGCGGCGGGCAATGGACACGGCGCCACGCAGGGAGACGTCCAGGTCGGGGAATTCCCGGGCGGCGAGTTCCGATGCCGAGTACACCGAGGCACCGGCTTCGCTGACCATCACCTTGGTCAGGCCCAGGCCCGGGTACTTGCTGATCAGCTCGCCGGCCAGCTTGTCGCTCTCGCGGCTGGCGGTGCCGTTGCCGATGGCGATCAGGTCCACGCCATGCTTGGTGCAGAGCACGCCGAGGGTGGCCAGGGTCTGGTCCCACTGATTGCGCGGCGCATGGGGATAGACCGTGTCGGTGGCCAGCAGCTTGCCGGTGGCATCCACCACGGCGACCTTGCAGCCGGTGCGCAGACCCGGGTCCAGCGCCAGGGTGGTGCGCGGACCGGCCGGCGCGGCGAGCAGCAGATCGTGCAGGTTGCGGGCGAAGACCGCGATAGCCTCTTCCTCGGCCTTTTCGCGCAACTCGCCGAGCAGATCGGTTTCCAGGGAGGTATAGAGCTTGACCTTCCAGGTCCAGCGCACCACCTCGGCCAGCCATTTGTCCGCGGCGCGGCCCTGGTTCTTCAGGCCGAAGTGCGCGGCGATCAGCCCTTCGCAGGGATGGGCGATGCCCGGGCCTTCTTCGCCGAGCTTGAGCGCGGCGCTGAGGATGCCTTCGTTGCGACCCCGGAAGATCGCCAGGGCGCGATGCGAGGGCACCGCCTTGAAGGACTCGTCATGCTCGAAGTAGTCGCTGAACTTGGCGCCTTCGGTCTCCTTGCCCGGCACCAGGCGCGCGCTGAGGATGGCGTCCTGTTGCAGGACGCCGCGCAGTCGCGCCAGCAGGTTGGCGTCCTCGGCGAAGCGTTCCATGAGGATGTACTTGGCGCCTTCCAGGGCAGCCTTGCTGTCCGCCACGCCCTTGTCCGCATCGACATAGGCGGCCGCCTCGGTCTCCGGGGTCAGCGTCGGATCCTGCAGCAGGGCGTCGGCCAGCGGGCCCAGGCCGGCTTCCAGAGCGATCTGGCCCTTGGTGCGGCGCTTCTGCTTGTAGGGCAGGTAGAGGTCTTCCAGGCGCGTCTTGGTGTCGGCCAGATTGATCTCGCGGGCCAGTTCGGGGGTCAGCTTGCCCTGCTCCTCGATGGAGGTCAGCACCGCGCCGCGGCGCTCTTCCAGCTCGCGCAGATAGCGCAGCCGCTCTTCGAGATGACGCAGCTGGGTGTCGTCCAGGCTGCCGGTGACTTCCTTGCGATAACGGGCGATGAAGGGCACGGTCGACCCTTCGTCGAGCAGGGCCACGGCGGCGGCGACCTGTTGCGGGCGGGCGCCGAGCTCTTCGGCGATGCGGCTATTGATATCCATCGGGCTACCTGGCTTGCACGAGAAAAAGCGGGCCGCAGTATACCCGAGCCCGCCGGAGCCCTGCCTCCCGTGCCGGCACCGCCGCCCCAGCGTGGGCAAAATCTGCTAACAATGGCCCAATGCCGCGGTCGGATGGCCTACGGCATAATCCAGTGCTAGATCACAAGGAGATATTATGAGCACCCCCGTTGCCCCGGAAGGTGAAAAGATCCTGGTCGTCGACGACGACGCCCGGCTGCGCCGCCTCTTGGAGCGTTTTCTGGCCGAACAGGGTTATCGCGTACGCACGGTCGAAAGTGCCGAACAGATGGACCGCCTGCTGGCCCGCGAGGTCTTCAACCTGGTCGTGCTGGACCTGATGATGCCTGGCGAAGACGGCCTGTCCGCCTGCGGTCGACTGCGCGAGAGCGGCAACCGCATTCCCATCATCATGCTGACCGCCAAGGGCGACGAAGGCAGCCGCATCCAGGGTCTCGACCAGGGCGCCGACGATTACCTGGCCAAACCCTTCAACCCGCTGGAGCTGGTAGCCCGGATCAAGGCCGTGCTGCGCCGTCAGGCCCCGGTGGTACCCGGCGCTCCTGCCGGTACCGACGAGGTGGTGACCTTTGGCGACTACGCCCTGCACCTGGCCACCCGCGAACTCAAGCGCGGCGAAGAGACCCACATGCTCACCACCGGCGAATTCGCCGTGCTCAAGGCACTGGTCGACCACGCCCGCGAGCCGCTGACCCGCGACAAGCTGATGAATCTGGCCCGCGGTCGCGAATGGGATGCCCTGGAGCGCTCCATCGACGTGCAGATCTCGCGCCTGCGCCGGATGATCGAACCCGATCCGTCCAAGCCGCGCTATATCCAGACCGTCTGGGGCGTGGGCTACGTCTTCGTGCCGGACGGCGCCGGCAAGTAAGGCGGGTAGCCGGGGCATCGCGCCCCGGCTAGGGGGTGGCTCAGGCGAACAGGCCTTGATGCACGCCGACCAGCAGGAAGATCCCCAGCAGCGCGCGATAGATGATGAAGGGCCAGGTCGAGAAGCGCTCCAGGAAGCGCATGAGCCCCCAGATCGCCGCAAAGGCCGACAGGCTCGCCACCAGCAATCCCACCAGCAGCAGCGACCAGGCCTCGGCCGGGATGTGCGCGTGCCAGAGCACCACCAGCTCCTTGAGTCCGGCCAGGGCGATGGCCGGCAGGCCGAGCAGGAAGGAGAAGCGCGCGGCTTCCTCGCGACGCAGATTGAGGAACATGGCGGCGGTCAGGGTCGAGCCCGAGCGGGACACGCCCGGAATCAGCGCGCCGACCTGGGCGATCCCCACGATCAGCGCATCGCGCAGGCGCATCTGCGAGATGTCTCTGTTGTGCCGGCAGATCCGTTCCGCCAGCGCCAGCAGGGCGGCCATGGCCAGGCAGGCGTAGCCGATGACGCTGAGGCCCCGCAGCGGCGAGCCGCAGGCATTTAGCAGGGGCGCCAGCAGGAGTCCGGCGATGCAGATGGGAATGGTTGCCAGCACGATCATCACCGCCAGCAGGAAGTCCGGGCTGTCGAAGTTGCGCTGGCGCACGGCGGCCAGGCTGCCGCGGGTCACGCCGCTGACATCGCGCCAGAAATAGCTGATCACCGCCGCCAGGGCCGCCATCTGCATGGCGGCGGAAAAGGCCGAGCCGGGATCGTGCCAGCCGAGCAGGGCAGGGACCACCCGCATGTGCGCCGTGGACGAAATGGGAAGCAGCTCGGTGATACCCTGCACCACGCCGAGAAAGGCGATCTGCGCGTAGCTGAGCGAAGCGAAGCCGATGTCCAGGCCGGTCTGGCAGATGTCGGACACGAGAGAACTCCAGGTCGAAGGGAAGAAATGGACGAGCAAATGTATCCGAATGTGTCTGTCTCGGGTGGCCTATCTGGACCCCGCAACCCCGGAGGTTGTGATGGCTTTCGCGCCGTTTTGCGCGGAAAGCCCGGGCAATGAAGGCGCCCGGCTGGTTTCCCCAGAGTTTCTTCGCCCGCTCGCTGTGGATGGTCCTGCTCGCGGTGCTGTTTTCCAAGGCGCTGACCCTGGTCTATCTGCTGCTCAATGAGGACGTTCTGGTCGATCGTCAGTACAGCCACGGCGCGGCCCTGACCCTCCGTGCCTACTGGGCCACCCCGGAAACCGAGCGGCCGCGCATCGCCCAGGCCGCCGGCCTGCGCTACGAATCACCCGAGACCGTGCCGGCCGGGGAATACCACTGGCCCTACAGCGAGATCTTCGAGCGCCAGATGAAGCAGGAACTGGGCGAGGAGACCGAGGTGCGGGTGCGGGTCCAGCATGGTCCGGCCATGTGGGTCCTGGCGCCCTCCCTGGGGCCGGACTGGATCAAGATCCCGCTCATGGCCCATCCCTTGCGCGGGCAGCACATCTGGAGCGTGCTGGGCTGGTTTTTCGCCATCGGCCTGCTTTCCACCGGCGCCGCCTGGGTCTTCGTCCGGCAACTCAACCAACCGCTGCGCCGCCTGGTGAACGCGGCGCGCGAGCTGGGCAAGGGCCGCAGCGTGCGCTTGCCGGAAACCGATGCACCCAGCGAGATCCAGGACGTCTACCACGCCTTCAACCAGATGGCCGAGGACGTTGAGCAGGCCGGCCGCGAGCGCGAGCTGATGTTGGCCGGGGTCTCCCATGACCTGCGCACGCCCCTGACCCGGCTGCGCCTGGCGGTGGAGCTGATGCCACCGGCCGAGCGCGAAGAGGCCGAGGACATGATCCGCGACATCGAGGACATGAACGCCATCCTCGACCAGTTCCTCGCCTTCGTCCGCGATGGCCGCGACGAACCGCAGGAGCTCACCAATATCAACGAGCTGGCCCGCCAGGTGGTGGCGCCCTACAACCAGGAGGAGGAGCGGGTACGGCTGATGCTGGACGTGCTGCCACCCTTGCCGGTGCGGCGCATCTCCTTCAAGCGGCTGCTGACCAACCTGGTGGAAAACGCCCTGCGCCACGGCGGCGGTGGCGGTATCGAGGTGGTCGGGCAGGTGGCGGGCTCCGCCACGGCGCCCTATGTCGCCCTGAGCGTGATGGATCGCGGTCCCGGCATAGATCCCAAGGACCTGCAGGACATCTTCAATCCCTTCACCCGCGGCAATCGTGCCCGCACCGTCAGCGGTTCCGGGCTGGGCCTGGCGATCGTCAAGCGCATCGCCGCGCAGCACGGCGGCAGTGCCGAACTGCGCAATCGCGAAGGTGGTGGGGTGGAAGCCCGGGTACTGTTGCCCCTGGGCCTGCTGCTCCCGCGCAGCGCCAGCTGATACCGGATCCTGCTGCTGTGGCCTGTAGGAGCGGCCCATGGCCGCGATAGCGGCATCCGCCTGACGTGCGACCCATCGACCGAGGGGTAGGTTGGGCTGAGCGCTAGCGAAGCCCAACAGCTCCTCAAGACAGAAGCCTCAGCCCTTGCCCTTGGTCCGCGTCAGCCCCGGCTCGGCGTTCTTTTCCAGGTACTCGATGATGATCCCGGCCACGTCCTTGCCGGTGGTCTGCTCGATGCCTTCCAGGCCGGGCGAGGAGTTGACCTCCATCACCAGCGGGCCGTGGTTGGATCTGAGGATATCCACCCCGGCCACGCTCAGACCCATGGCCCGGGCCGCGCGCAGAGCGGTCATGCGTTCCTCGGGGGTGATCTTGATTAGGCTGGCGGTGCCGCCGCGATGCAGATTCGAACGAAATTCCCCCGGCGCCGCCTGGCGCTTCATCGCGGCGATCACCTTGTCGCCGACCACGAAGCAGCGGATGTCCGCGCCACCCGCCTCGCGGATGTATTCCTGCACCATGATGTTCTGCTTGAGCCCCATGAAGGCCTCGATCACCGATTCGGCCGCCTTCTCGGTCTCGCACAGCACCACCCCGATACCCTGGGTGCCTTCCAGCACCTTGATCACCAGGGGGGCGCCGTTGACCATCTGGATCAGGTCCGGCACGTCGTCCGGCGAGTGGGCGAAACCGGTCACCGGCAGGCCGATGCCCTTGCGCGAGAGCAGCTGCAGGGAACGCAGCTTGTCGCGCGAACGGCTGATGGCCACGCTCTCGTTGAGCGGAAAGACACCCTGCATCTCGAATTGGCGCAGCACCGCGCAGCCATAGAAGGTCACCGAGGCACCGATGCGCGGGATGACCGCATCGAAGCCTTCCAGGGGTTTGCCGCGGTAATGGATCTGCGGCTTGTGGCTGGCGATGTTCATGTACGCGCGCAGGGTGTCGACCACGACCACCTCATGGCCGCGGCTGACACCGGCTTCGACCAGGCGCCGGGTGGAATACAGATTGGGATTACGCGAGAGGACGGCGATTTTCATGGGGCACCGGAAGCCGGAGTAAGGGACAACTGGGGTTTGTCTTGCGCATAGGAGACGGCCGGATTCACCAGCAGGCCACCATCGATCAACGCCTTGGACCCGAGCAGCATGCGATAGCGCATGCTCTTGCGGCAGGCCAGGGTGAATTCCACCGGCCACTGGCACTCGCCCAGGGCCAGCAGGGTACGGATGACATAACGCGTCTGAGCGATGCCATTGGAGCTGCGAATGGTCTTCTTCGCCACCAGGGGGGCTTCGCAATGGCGATGACGGGACTGAACCAGCGTCCCCAGGTGCACGGTGAATCTCACCCAGCGTTCCTTGCCGCGCATGAACGGCTGGACTTCCGTTGCATGCAGCGCAGAGGTACTGGCGCCGGTATCGATCTTGGCTCTCAGGCCCACCACGCCCAGATCAGGCAGGGCCACCCATTCACTCAGGCCGATAATGACCGGTTCGGCGGAATTGCTCATCGCTGCTCCTTGAAATCAGTGGCCTCCGCCTAAATGTTGCGGATCAATGAGCTGTTTGAAGGCTGGTTTGGCGAACAGATACCCCTGCATCAGCTCGATGCCGAGGTCACGCAGGCAATCGCGTTCGGCCACGGTCTCCACCCCTTCGGCGATCACCTGGGTACCCAGTTCGCGGCACATGACGATCAGGTTGCGCACGATGGTTCGCCGCACCTGATCCCGGTCGATGTGGCGGATGAGCGCCATGTCGAGCTTGACCAGGTCCGGCTGGAATTCGGCCAGCAGCGTCAGGCCGGAATGACCGGCGCCGAAGTCGTCGATGGCAGTCTTGAAGCCGAATTGCTGATACTCGCGCAGGATGTGCGTCAGATGGTCACTCGCGACGTGTTCGGTTTCCACTGTCTCGAAGATCAGCCGTTCCAGCGGAAAGCCATGCTCGCGCGCGGCAGCCAGCGTACTGCGAATGCACAGTTCCGGGCGGTAGACGGCGTTGGGCAGGAAGTTGATCGACAGACTCTCCTGCATGCCCAGGGCTGCTGCGGTGGCGATGGCCTTGGTGCGGCAAAGCTGGTCGAAGCGATAGCGGTTGCTGTCAGTCACCTGATTGAGCACCGACAGCGCGCCTTCGCCGCCTGGTCCGCGCACCAGTGCTTCCCGGGCGAAGACCGCGCCTTGGCCCAGATCCACGATGGGCTGATAGGCGAAGTCGAAGTCGAAGCCCAGGGGTTCCGACTGCTGGCATCCCGTGCAGCGGGTCTGGCCAGTCAGATCGGAAGGAAAGAATGTGGTCATGGCTCTCCAGAGGCGCGCTTGCAGCGTCGGTCCGATGGTTTAGAGTTCTTGAGAAGAGTCTAAGACCCAACAGGGGGCTTTTTATTCGATGTATGCAGTAGATCACACTGAAGAACGGATGCGCCTCGATAAATGGCTATGGGCCGCGCGTTTTTTCAAGACCCGCGCGCTGGCCAAGGCGGCTCTGGAAGGCGGCAAGATCCAGTGCCGTGGCGAGCGCTGCAAGCCGAGCAAGGAGCTGCGCATCGGTGACGTTCTCACCATCCGTCAGGGCTATGACGAAAAGACGGTGGTGATCGTCGCCCTGTCGCAGAACCGCCGTGGTGCGCCCGAAGCTCAGCAGCTCTACACCGAGACGCCGGAAAGCCTCAAGGCGCGCGAGCAGGCCGCGGCCGCCCGCAAGGCCGGCAACCTCGGCGTGCAGACCGATGGCCGTCCCACCAAGAAGCAGCGGCGCCAGATCCACCAGTTCCGCGAGTACGTCCATCCGTTCGACGACTGAGTTCGTCGCGGCTCGCCGGAGCCTCTCAATGGCCAGGTCCGCTCGCCGGTTCTGGCGTGCGCCGTGAACGCCACGCTTCGCGGCCTCCTTCCTTATATAGGTAGTTCATGACTTCCCACGATTTCACCCAACGTTTCCTGTTTGACGAAACCGATGTCCGCGGCGAACTGGCCACCCTGGATCGCAGCTATGTCGAGGTCCTCGCCAAACATGCTTATCCGGAGCCCGTGGCCCAGCTACTGGGCGAGCTGCTCGCGGCGGCCGCGCTGCTGTGTGGGACCCTCAAGTTCGAAGGGCTGCTGGTGCTGCAGGCGCGCTCCAGTGGTCCCATCCCGCTGCTCATGGTCGAGTGCTCCAGTGAGCGCGAGGTGCGCGGCATCGCACGCTACGAAGAGGCCGAGATCACCGCGTCCGCCTCCTTGAGCGAGCTCATGCCCGATGGCGTTCTGGCGCTGACCATCGACCCGCGCCATGGTCAGCGCTACCAGGGTATCGTCCCGCTGGAGGGCGCGAATCTGGCTGAGTGCCTGTCCGGCTATTTCGCCACCTCCGAGCAGCTGCCCACCCGGTTCTGGCTGAACGCCGATGGCCGCCGCGCCCGCGGCCTGCTGCTCCAGCAATTGCCGCCGTCGCGGATCAAGGATGCCCAGGCCCGCCAGGACAGCTGGGAGCATGTGGTAACCCTGGCCGATACCCTCACGGCCGAAGAGCTGCTGGGTCTCGACAACGAAGTGATCCTGCACCGCCTGTTCCACGAGGAAAAGGTACGCCTGTTCGACGAGCAGCCGGTGGCCTTCAGCTGCAGCTGCTCCCGTGACCGCGCGGCCAATGCCCTGATCAGCATGGGTCAGCCGGACGTCGAGAGCCTGCTCGACGAACAGGACGGACAAATTCGGGTCGATTGTCAGTTTTGCAATGAACAGCAGGTATTCGACGCTGCCGATATCGCGCAGATTTTTGCGGGCGGCGGCACGCAAACCCCGGGAAATACCCGGCACTAGCCGTTGCAAAAGCCCGAAGGCTTTCTGGCATAATCCCGCAACGTGTAGTTCTGCCGTGTAAGAGCTACAAGCATGAGGAACGGCCCAGGGCCATGGGGAACGAAATGACGAAAGCCAACGTGTATACCGATATCAGCGTCGCGCAGTTAGTGGAAGAGTCCCTGCGACGTGGCGAAGGAGAGCTGGCCGCCAATGGCTCGCTGGTCGTCAAGACGGGGCATCGCACGGGGCGTTCGCCGGTAGATCGCTTTATCGTCGAGGAAGCCTCCACGCGCGATGCCATCCACTGGGGGCCGATCAACCGTGCCTTTCCGGAGGAGAAGTTCGCACCGCTGTGGGAGCGCGTGAGCGCCTACCTGGACGAGCGTGATCAATTCGTCTCCCATGTTCATGTAGGCGCTGATGTAGAGCACTACCTGCCCGTCGTCATGCGTACCGAGACCGCCTGGCACAATCTGTTCGGCCGCTGCCTGTTCATCAATCCGGCCGAATACAATCCCCAGTCCAAGCCGGCCTGGGAGATCATCAACGCGCCCGAGTTCGTCTGTGAGCCCGCGCGTGACGGCACCAATTCCGACGGTACCGTCATCATCAACTTCGCGGCGCGCAAGGTGCTGATCGCCGGTATGCGCTACGCCGGCGAGATGAAGAAGGCCATGTTCTCGGTGCAGAACTTCCTGCTGCCGGAAAAGGACGTGCTGCCGATGCACTGCGCGGCCAACGTAGGCGAGGAGGGTGACGTCACCCTGTTCTTCGGTCTGTCCGGTACCGGCAAGACCACCCTGTCCGCCGACCAGAGCCGCTACCTTATCGGTGACGACGAGCACGGCTGGGGCGTGGGCACCGTCTTCAACATGGAAGGTGGTTGCTACGCCAAGTGCATCGACCTGTCCGAGAAGAACGAGCCGGTCATCTGGAAGGCCATCCAGTTCGGCGCCGTTCTGGAAAACGTGGTTCTGGATCCCCAGACCCGTCACCCTGACTATGCCAACGACAGCCTGACCCAGAACAGCCGGGCGGCCTATCCGCGCGAACTGATCGACAAGCGCGCCGAGCACAACCTGGGTGGCGAGCCTAACGCGGTCATCTTCCTGACCTGCGACCTCACCGGTGTCCTGCCCCCGGTATCCATCCTTAATAATGAGCAGGCGGCCTACCACTTCCTGTCCGGCTACACCGCCCTGGTCGGCTCGACCGAGATGGGTTCCGGTCCCGGCATCAAGTCGACCTTCTCCACCTGCTTCGGCGCACCCTTCTTCCCGCGTCCGGCGGCTGAATACGCCGATCTGCTGATCAAGCGCATCCAGGGCTTCGGCTCCAAGGTGTACCTGGTCAACACCGGTTGGACCGGTGGCGGTTACGGCGTCGGTAAGCGCTTCAACATCCCGACCACCCGTGCGGTCATCGCAGCTATTCAGAGCGGTGCCCTCATCGGTACCGAGACGCGCCACGTCCCGGTCATCAATCTCGACGTCCCGGTTGCCGTTCCCGGCGTGGACAGCGTCCTGCTCAATCCTCGCGACACCTGGCAGGATGGTGCTGCCTATGACGCGGCGGCGCGCGAGCTGGCTGGCAAGTTCGTCGAGAACTTCAAGAAGTTCTCCGGCGTATCCGAAGGCATCCTGGCCGCCGGTCCCCAGCTGTAAGCAGGGCTGGTTGTCTGCAAACAAAGGCCGCCGCCAGGGCGGCCTTTGTTTTTTAAGCTTTTTTTACGTCTTGGGGTTGCATGGGTCGCTGCGATTGCATAAACTGCGCCCGCTTTCGCTGATAACGCTAGCGAGCGAGGAGAAAGCATTGATTGTTAAGGAGATTTTAAAAAGATCCTTGACAAGAGGAGGGCAGATGAAGAAAATGCCGCCTCACTTTGGAGGGGTTCCCGAGTGGCCAAAGGGATCAGACTGTAAATCTGACGTCGCAGACTTCGAAGGTTCGAATCCTTCCCCCTCCACCAGATTGTTAGAGCGCTTAGGCTCTGCGGGTATAGTTCAGTGGTAGAACCTCAGCCTTCCAAGCTGATGATGCGGGTTCGATTCCCGCTACCCGCTCCAGTTTGACTGGCAAATGTTTCGCTCATGTAGCTCAGTTGGTAGAGCACACCCTTGGTAAGGGTGAGGTCAGCGGTTCGAATCCGCTCATGAGCTCCATCTTAAAAAGGCAGATATGCAAATATCTGCCTTTGTTTTAATGGCGGCATTGCTTTGCTCAATTCGTGAAGGGAGAGAGTGTCGATGGCTAAAGAAAAGTTTGAACGTAACAAGCCGCACCTGAACGTGGGCACCATCGGTCACGTTGACCATGGCAAGACCACTCTGACCGCTGCGCTGACCAAGGTCTGTGCCGACACCTGGGGCGGTTCCGCTCGTGGTTTCGACCAGATCGACAACGCGCCGGAAGAAAAGGCTCGCGGTATCACCATCAACACCTCCCACGTTGAGTACGACTCGGCGATCCGTCACTACGCGCACGTCGACTGCCCCGGCCACGCCGACTACGTGAAGAACATGATCACCGGTGCTGCCCAGATGGACGGCGCGATCCTGGTTTGCTCGGCTGCTGACGGCCCCATGCCGCAGACCCGCGAGCACATCCTGCTGTCCCGTCAGGTAGGCGTTCCCTACATCGTCGTGTTCCTGAACAAGGCCGACATGGTTGACGACGCCGAGCTGCTGGAACTGGTCGAGATGGAAGTTCGCGATCTGCTGAACACCTACGACTTCCCGGGCGACGACACCCCGATCGTGATCGGCTCCGCGCTGATGGCGCTGAACGGTAACGACGACAACGAAATGGGTACCTCTGCCGTGCGCAAGCTGGTCGAGACCCTGGACTCGTACATCCCCGAGCCCGAGCGTGCCATTGACAAGCCGTTCCTGATGCCGATCGAAGACGTGTTCTCGATCTCCGGTCGCGGCACCGTGGTCACCGGTCGTGTCGAGCGTGGCATCGTCCGCATCCAGGAAGAAGTCGAGATCGTGGGCATCAAGGCCACCGTCAAGACCACCTGCACCGGCGTTGAAATGTTCCGCAAGCTGCTGGACGAAGGCCGTGCTGGCGAGAACGTCGGCGTGCTGCTGCGTGGCACCAAGCGTGAAGACGTGGAGCGTGGCCAGGTTCTGGCCAAGCCGAACACCATCAAGCCGCACACCAAGTTCGAGTGCGAAGTGTACGTGCTGTCCAAGGAAGAAGGCGGTCGTCACACTCCGTTCTTCAAGGGCTACCGTCCGCAGTTCTACTTCCGCACCACCGACGTGACCGGTAACTGCGAGCTGCCGGAAGGCGTCGAGATGGTGATGCCGGGCGACAACATCAAGATGGTTGTCACCCTGATCGCTCCGATCGCGATGGAGGACGGCCTGCGTTTCGCCATCCGTGAAGGCGGTCGTACCGTCGGCGCCGGCGTGGTTGCCAAGATCATCGAGTAATCGATTGATCTTGGTCTGTCAGGTCGGCATAATGGTCGGCCTGATTCAAGTTACAGGCCAGTAGCTCAATTGGCAGAGCGGCGGTCTCCAAAACCGCAGGTTGGGGGTTCGATTCCCTCCTGGCCTGCCAGATTCCCATCTGGCACTCCTTACAGGATTCATGCAATGAGCATCAAGGCGGAAGCCAAAGAGTCGCGCTTCGATGCGCTGAAGTGGCTGGTGGTTGTCGTTCTGGTGGCGATTGGTGTTGTTGCCAATCACTACTTCGCTGCTCAGTCCATCCTGTATCGAGTGGTAGGTCTGTTGGTGCTGGCAGCTGTCGCTGCCTTTATTGCCCTGCATACCGCCAAGGGGCAAGCCTTCTTTGGCTTGCTGAAAGACGCCCGTACCGAGATTCGCAAGGTTGTCTGGCCTACCCGGCAAGAGACCACTCAGACCACGCTGATCGTGGTTGCCGTGGTGCTCGTGATGGCTTTGTTGTTGTGGGGGCTCGACTCCCTGCTCGGTTGGCTGGTTTCCACGATTGTTGGTTGAAAGGGTTCGCCGTGGCTAAGCGTTGGTACGTCGTGCATGCCTACTCGGGTTACGAGAAGCATGTCATGCGTTCGTTGATCGAGCGCGTCAAGCTGCACGAAATGGAAGACGAGTTCGGCGACATTCTCGTGCCCACCGAAGAAGTGGTGGAAATGCGCAATGGCCAGAAGCGCAAGAGCGAGCGTAAGTTTTTCCCAGGATACGTCCTGGTGCAGATGGAGATGAACGAAGGGACCTGGCACCTGGTCAAGGACACTCCTCGCGTCATGGGCTTCATCGGTGGTACTGCCGACAAGCCGGCACCCATCACTGATCGCGAAGCGGACGCGATTCTGCGTCGTGTCTCCGACAGCAGCGACAAGCCCAAGCCGAAGACCCTGTTCGAAGCAGGCGAGACGGTTCGGGTGGTGGACGGTCCGTTCGCCGACTTCAACGGCGTTGTCGAAGAAGTCAACTACGAAAAGAGCCGCATCCACGTGGCGGTACTGATCTTTGGTCGGTCGACCCCTGTGGAGCTCGAGTTCAGCCAGGTCGAAAAGGTCTAGGTTGTTCGCATCCCTCACCCCGTAGCCCAGGCTGCGGGGTTTTGTCGTCACTGGGATATAGCAAGTAATTGGGGAGCCCTGCGGGGCGTCGAACCCATCATTGGAGTAGCACATGGCTAAGAAAATTCAGGCTTACATCAAGCTGCAAGTTAAGGCCGCTCAAGCCAACCCGAGCCCGCCAGTCGGTCCGGCGCTGGGTCAGCACGGCGTCAACATCATGGAATTCTGCAAGGCGTTCAACGCCCGCACCCAGGGCATGGAGCCCGGTCTGCCCACCCCGGTGATCATCACCGTGTACAGCGACCGTAGCTTCACCTTCGAAATCAAGAGCACCCCGGCCTCCGTGCTGCTCAAGAAGGCTGCCGGCATCAAGAGCGGTTCCGCTCGTCCCAACAGCCAGAAGGTCGGTACCGTCACCCGCGCCCAGCTGGAAGAGATCGCCAAAGCCAAGAATGCCGATCTCACCGCCGCCGATATGGACGCCGCCGTGCGTACCATCGCCGGTTCCGCTCGTAGCATGGGTCTGAATGTGGAGGGCGTGTAATGGCCAAGCTCACTAAGCGTCAAAAGGCTTTCGCCGAAAAAATCCAGGCTGGCAAGCAGTACGGCTTCGAAGAAGCTGCAGCCCTGCTGGCCGAGCTGTCCACCATCAAGTTCAAGGAGTCCATCGACGTCTCCGTGAACCTGGGTGTGGATCCGCGTAAATCCGACCAGGTCGTTCGTGGCGCCACCGTGCTGCCCAATGGCACTGGCAAGTCGGTTCGCGTTGCCGTGTTCACCCAGGGTGCCAACGCCGAAGCTGCGCTGGCTGCCGGTGCCGAACGAGTCGGCATGGACGACCTGGCTGCCGAGATGAAGGGCGGCGACCTGAACTATGACGTGGTCATCGCCTCGCCGGACGCCATGCGTGTTGTCGGTCAGCTGGGTCAGCTGCTCGGCCCGCGCGGTCTGATGCCCAACCCCAAGGTTGGCACCGTGACCCCGGACGTCGCTACCGCCGTCAAGAATGCCAAGGCTGGTCAGGTGCGTTTCCGTACCGACAAGAACGGCATCATCCACGCTTCCGTTGGCAAGATCGATTTCGAGCCCGTGAAGCTGAAGCAGAACGTTGAAGCTCTGCTGGCCGACCTGAAGCGCCTGAAGCCCTCGACCTCCAAGGGCATCTACGTCAAGCGCATCACCCTGAGCTCCACCATGGGCCCAGGTCTGCAGATCGACCAGGCTTCCCTGGAAGCCTAAGCAAGATACAAGTCGCCGTGCCTTCTGGCGCGGCGCCAAGATTGGGGTCCCTGCCTGGCGGGGGCTGTCCAAGACCGTAGGGGACGCAGGTCTTAAACCGGGGAAACCCTAGCCTACGCAGATGGTGCTCCCGATTCGGTTACCGAGTCAGACACCAAAACGCCGCCCAGTCCATCGGGCGAAACGGTAACATCCAGGAGTTAAACCCGTGGCAATCAAACTCGAAGACAAGAAGGCTATCGTCGCTGAAGTCAACGAGGCTGCCCAAGGTGCCCTGTCCGCTGTCGTGGCCGATGCCCGTGGCGTGACTGTGGGTGCCATGACCGGACTCCGTAAAGAGGCCCGCGCGGCTGGTGTCTATGTACGTGTCGTACGTAACACCCTGCTGCGTCGTGCCGTTGAAGGCACGTCTTTCGACGTTCTCAACGACACTTTCAAGGGCCCGACCCTGATCGCGTTCTCCCAGGAGCATCCGGGCGCTGCCGCCCGTATCTTCAAGGATTTCGCCAAGGGTCAGGACAAGTTCGAGATCAAGGCCGCCGCGTTCGAAGGCAAGCTCATCCCGGCTAACCAGATCGACGTACTGGCAACTCTGCCGACCTACGACGAAGCTGTGTCCCAGCTGATGAGCGTCATCCAGGGCGCTACCAGCAAGCTGGCTCGTACCCTCGCCGCCATTCGCGACCAAAAGGAAGCTGCCGCCGCCTAATCGCGCGTGCTGCGTTTCCTGCAAGTCTTTCTTATTATTTGCGGCCTGAAGCCGCACCCTGTTATAGGAATCTAGAGTCATGGCTCTGACCAACGAAGACATCATCAACGCCGTATCCGAAATGTCCGTCATGCAAGTGGTGGAACTGATCAAGGCGATGGAAGAGAAGTTCGGCGTGACCGCCGCTGCCGCCGCTGCCGCTGGCCCGGCTGCTGCCGCTGCCGTCGTCGAAGAGCAGACCGAATTCACCATCATGTTGACCGAAACCGGCGACAAGAAAGTGAACGTCATCAAGGTCGTTCGTGAACTGACCGGTCTGGGCCTGAAAGAAGCCAAGGCTGTCGTTGACGGCGCCCCGGGCGTGGTCAAGGAAGGCGTCTCCAAAGAGGAAGGCGAAGCTGCCAAGAAGGCTCTGGAAGAAGCAGGCGCCAAGGTCGAGCTCAAGTAAGTTCGGTTCTTGCGTCTACAGCCGCAACGTTTCACGTTCGGCTGATGGCTGGTGGCGAACGCCACCGGCCTTTTGCCGTTTTGTACAGAGCGAGCATATCCGCCTGACAAGATGCGCTGTATCCACCTCGCTCTCGGGGTGCGGCAAACCAAGGGTTTGCACGATTTTCCGGCTGCTCCCGTCGGAGAGGCCAAACAAGCTGGTGACCAAGCTGGGGAACGCTGATGGCTTACTCATACACTGAGAAAAAACGTATCCGCAAGGACTTTAGCAAGTTGCCGCACGTCATGGACGTGCCCTATTTGCTGGCTATCCAACTGGATTCGTACCGCGAATTCCTGCAGGCGGGCGCAGGCAAAGACCAGTTCCGCGATATCGGCCTGCATGCGGCCTTCAAGTCCGTTTTCCCGATTATCAGCTATTCCGGCAATGCGGCCCTGGAATACGTCGGCTATCGCCTGGGCGAGCCGGCTTTCGATGTGAAGGAATGCGTCCTGCGCGGCGTGACCTTCGCCGTCCCGCTGCGGGTCAAGGTTCGCCTTATCATTTTCGACCGCGAGTCGTCGAACAAGGCGATCAAGGACATCAAGGAGCAGGAAGTCTACATGGGGGAAATCCCCCTGATGACCGAGAACGGTACCTTCATCATCAATGGTACCGAGCGCGTCATCGTGTCCCAGCTGCACCGCAGCCCGGGCGTGTTCTTCGACCACGACCGCGGCAAGACCCACAGCTCGGGCAAGCTGCTGTACTCGGCGCGCATCATTCCCTACCGCGGCTCCTGGCTCGACTTCGAGTTCGATCCCAAGGATGCGGTATTCGTCCGTATCGACCGTCGCCGCAAGCTGCCGGCCTCGGTACTGCTGCGCGCGCTCGGCTACAGCACCGAAGAGGTGCTGGATGCGTTCTATGACACCAACACCTTCCACATCAAGGGTGAGATGCTGACGTTCGAGCTGGTGCCCCAGCGCCTGCGCGGCGACATCGCCAGCTTCGACATCAAGGATGGCAGCGGCAAGGTGATCGTGGAGCAGGGCCGTCGGGTGACCGCTCGCCACATCAACCAGCTGGAAAAATCCGGTCTGAGCGAGCTGGAAGTGCCCTTCGATTACGTCATTGGCCGTACCACCGCCAAGGCTGTCGTGCACCCGTCCACTGGCGAGATCATCGCCGAGTGCAACACCGAACTGACCCTGGACATGCTGGCCAAGATGGCCAAGGCCAATGTCGTGCAGTTCGAGACGCTGTACACCAACGACATCGACTGCGGTCCGTTCATCTCCGATACCCTGAAGATCGACTCCACCGGCAACCAGCTGGAAGCCCTGGTCGAGATCTACCGGATGATGCGTCCCGGCGAGCCGCCGACCAAGGAAGCTGCCGAGACCCTGTTCAACAACCTGTTCTTCAGCGCCGAGCGTTACGACCTGTCCGCTGTCGGCCGCATGAAGTTCAACCGCCGTATCGGTCGCGACGCCATCGAAGGCTCGGGCGTCCTGAGTCGCGAAGACATCGTCGATGTGCTCAAGACCCTGGTCGACATCCGTAACGGCAAGGGCATCGTCGACGACATCGACCACCTGGGTAACCGCCGTGTCCGTTGCGTCGGTGAAATGGCCGAGAACCAGTTCCGCGTGGGTCTGGTGCGGGTAGAGCGTGCCGTCAAGGAACGCCTGTCCATGGCCGAGAGCGAAGGCCTGATGCCGCAGGATCTGATCAACGCTAAGCCCGTGGCCGCCGCGATCAAGGAATTCTTCGGCTCCAGCCAGCTGTCCCAGTTCATGGACCAGAACAACCCGCTGTCGGAGATCACCCACAAGCGCCGCGTCTCCGCACTCGGCCCGGGCGGTCTGACCCGTGAGCGTGCCGGCTTCGAAGTCCGTGACGTACACCCGACGCACTACGGCCGGGTCTGCCCGATCGAAACGCCGGAAGGTCCGAACATCGGCCTGATCAACTCCCTGGCTGCCTATGCCCGCACCAATCAGTACGGCTTCCTCGAAAGCCCGTACCGCATGGTCAAGGACGGCGTGGCCACCGACGAGATCGTCTTCCTGTCGGCCATCGAAGAAGCCAACCATGTGATCGCCCAGGCCTCTGCAGGGCTGGACGAGAACAACCGGCTGATCGACGAACTGGTAGCCGTGCGTCACCTGAACGAATTCACCGTCAAGGCGCCCGAAGACGTCACCCTGATGGACGTTTCGCCCAAGCAGGTCGTCTCCGTCGCCGCCTCGCTGATTCCGTTCCTCGAGCACGACGACGCCAACCGCGCGCTGATGGGTTCCAACATGCAGCGTCAGGCCGTGCCGACCCTGCGTTCGGACAAGCCGCTGGTCGGTACCGGCATGGAGCGCAACGTCGCCCGTGACTCCGGCGTCTGCGTCGTTGCCCGTCGGGGTGGCGTGATCGACTCCGTCGATGCCAGCCGTATCGTGGTGCGTGTCAACGATGACGAAGTCGAGACCGGTGAAGCCGGCGTCGACATCTACAACCTGACCAAGTACACCCGTTCCAACCAGAACACCTGCATCAACCAGCGTCCGCTGGTGAGCAAGGGTGATCAGGTGGCCAAGTTCGACATCCTGGCCGATGGCCCCTCGACCGACATGGGCGAGCTGGCACTGGGTCAGAACATGCGCGTGGCCTTCATGCCCTGGAACGGCTTCAACTTCGAGGACTCCATCTGTCTGTCGGAGCGCGTGGTCCAGGAAGATCGCTTCACCACCATCCACATCCAGGAACTGACCTGTGTGGCCCGTGACACCAAGCTCGGCCCGGAGGAAATCACCTCCGACATTCCGAACGTGGGTGAGGCTGCGCTGAACAAGCTGGACGAGGCCGGTATCGTCTACGTCGGTGCCGAAGTCGGTGCCGGTGACATCCTGGTCGGCAAGGTCACGCCCAAGGGCGAAACCCAGCTGACTCCGGAAGAGAAGCTGCTGCGCGCCATCTTCGGCGAGAAGGCCAGCGACGTGAAGGACACCTCCCTGCGTGTGCCCACCGGCACCAAGGGTACCGTCATCGACGTCCAGGTCTTCACCCGTGACGGCGTCGAGCGCGACTCCCGCGCCCTGGCCATCGAGAAGTCCCAGCTCGACGAGATCCGCAAGGATCTGAACGAGGAGTTCCGCATCGTCGAAGGCGCGACCTTCGAGCGTCTGCGTCAGGCCCTGGTCGGTCAGGTCGCCGAAGGCGGCCCGGCGGTCAAGAAGGGTGCCATCATCACCGACGAGTACCTGAACGGCCTCGAGCGTGGTCAGTGGTTCAAGCTGCGCATGGCGGAAGATGCTCACAACGAGCAGCTGGAAAAGGCCCAGGCCTACCTGTCCGACCGTCGCCAGCTGCTGGATGACAAGTTCGAAGACAAGAAGCGCAAGCTGCAGCAGGGCGATGACCTGGCGCCGGGCGTACTGAAGATCGTCAAGGTCTACCTCGCCATCAAGCGCCGCATCCAGCCGGGCGACAAGATGGCCGGTCGTCACGGTAACAAGGGTGTGGTCTCGGTGATCATGCCGGTCGAAGACATGCCCTACGACGCCAACGGCACGCCGGTGGACATCGTGCTGAACCCGCTGGGCGTACCTTCGCGGATGAACGTCGGTCAGATCCTCGAAACCCACCTGGGTCTCGCGGCCAAGGGCCTGGGCGAGAAGATCAACGTTATGATCGAGGAGCAGCGCAAAGTTGCCGAACTGCGCAGCTTCCTGCACGAGATCTACAACGAGATCGGTGGCCGTCAGGAGAAGCTCGACGACCTGAGCGATAAGGAAGTCCTCGACCTGGCGAAGAACCTGCGTGGCGGTGTACCCATGGCCACCCCGGTGTTCGACGGTGCCAAGGAAAGCGAGATCAAGGCTATGCTGAAGCTGGCCGATCTGCCGGAGAGTGGCCAGATGCGTCTGTACGACGGCCGCACCGGCAATGCCTTCGAGCGCACCACCACCGTCGGCTACATGTACATGCTCAAGCTGAACCACCTGGTGGACGACAAGATGCACGCCCGTTCCACCGGTTCCTACAGCCTGGTTACCCAGCAGCCGCTGGGTGGTAAGGCGCAGTTCGGTGGTCAGCGTTTCGGGGAGATGGAGGTCTGGGCACTGGAGGCCTATGGCGCGGCTTACACCCTGCAGGAAATGCTGACGGTGAAGTCGGACGATGTGAACGGCCGGACCAAGATGTACAAGAACATCGTGGACGGGGATCACCGCATGGAGGCCGGCATGCCCGAGTCCTTCAACGTACTGATCAAGGAAATCCGCTCGCTCGGCATCGATATCGAACTGGAAACCGAATAACACGAGACCCTAGAGGAGGCGACCGCGCGGCGGTCGCCTCCGGTCCGTGAGGAGGAAAGGCCTTGAAAGACTTGCTCAATCTGTTGAAAAACCAGGGTCAACTCGAGGAGTTCGATGCCATCCGTATCGGTCTGGCCTCGCCCGAGATGATTCGTTCCTGGTCGTTCGGTGAAGTGAAGAAGCCGGAGACCATCAACTACCGTACCTTCAAGCCCGAGCGCGATGGTCTGTTCTGCGCCAAGATCTTTGGCCCGGTCAAGGACTACGAGTGCCTGTGCGGAAAGTACAAGCGCCTCAAGCATCGCGGCGTGATCTGCGAGAAGTGCGGCGTGGAAGTCGCCCTGGCCAAGGTGCGCCGCGAGCGCATGGGTCACATCGAGCTGGCTTCGCCCGTCGCCCACATCTGGTTCCTGAAGTCGCTGCCGTCGCGTATCGGCCTGCTGCTGGACATGACCCTGCGTGACATCGAGCGCGTGCTCTATTTCGAGAGCTACGTGGTGATCGATCCGGGCATGACCACCCTTGAGAAGTACCAGCTGCTGAACGACGAGCAGTACTTCGAGGCACTGGAAGAATTCGGTGACGACTTCGACGCCCGCATGGGTGCAGAAGCCGTATTCCAGCTGCTCGGCGCCATTGATCTGGAGCACGAGATCGGTCGCCTGCGCGAAGAGATTCCGCAGACCAACTCCGAGACCAAGATCAAGAAGCTGTCCAAGCGCCTGAAGCTGATGGAAGCCTTCCAGGGTTCCGGCAACAAGCCGGAGTGGATGGTCATGACCGTGCTGCCCGTGCTGCCGCCGGACCTGCGTCCGCTGGTACCGCTGGATGGCGGCCGCTTTGCGACCTCCGACCTGAACGATCTCTATCGTCGCGTCATCAACCGGAACAACCGCCTCAAGCGGCTGCTCGACCTCGCCGCGCCCGACATCATCGTGCGCAACGAGAAGCGCATGCTGCAGGAAGCCGTTGACGCCCTGCTGGACAACGGCCGTCGCGGCCGTGCCATCACCGGTTCCAACAAGCGCCCGCTGAAGTCCCTGGCCGACATGATCAAGGGCAAGCAGGGTCGCTTCCGTCAGAACCTGCTTGGCAAGCGCGTCGACTACTCCGGTCGTTCCGTGATCACCGTGGGCCCGACCCTGCGTCTGCACCAGTGCGGTCTGCCCAAGAAGATGGCGCTGGAGCTGTTCAAGCCGTTCATCTTCGGCAAGCTGGAAGCCCGCGGCATGGCGACCACCATCAAGGCCGCCAAGAAGATGGTCGAGCGCGAACTGCCCGAGGTCTGGGACGTTCTCGCCGAAGTCATTCGCGAACACCCCGTGCTGCTCAACCGCGCCCCGACCCTGCACCGTCTGGGTATCCAGGCGTTCGAGCCGGTCCTCATCGAAGGCAAGGCCATCCAGCTGCACCCGCTGGTCTGCGCCGCGTACAACGCCGACTTCGACGGTGACCAGATGGCCGTGCACGTGCCGCTGACGCTGGAAGCCCAGCTGGAAGCGCGCGCCCTGATGATGTCGACCAACAACATCCTGTCGCCCGCCAACGGCGAGCCGATCATCGTGCCGTCGCAGGACGTGGTGCTGGGTCTGTACTACATGACCCGCGAAGCCATCAACGCCAAGGGCGAAGGCCGCGTGTTCGCCGACCTGCAGGAAGTCGATCGCGTCTTCCGTGCCGGCGAAGCCGCCCTGCATGCCAAGGTCAAGGTACGCATCAACGAGACCATCCGTCACAAGGACGGCAGCCTGACCAAGAACACCCGCATCGTCGACACCACCGTCGGCCGCGCGCTGCTGTTCCAGGTCGTGCCTGCCGGTCTGCCGTATGACGTGGTCAACCAGTCGATGAAGAAGAAGGCCATCTCCAAGCTGATCAACCACTGCTACCGCGTGGTGGGTCTGAAGGACACCGTCATCTTCGCCGACCAGCTGATGTACACCGGTTTCGCCTATTCGACCCTGTCCGGCGTCTCCATCGGCGTTAACGACTTCGTCATTCCGGATGAGAAGGCGCGCATCATCGATGCTGCCACCGCCGAGGTGAAGGAGATCGAGAGCCAGTACGCCTCCGGCCTGGTGACCCAGGGCGAGAAGTACAACAAGGTGATCGACCTCTGGTCGAAGGCCAACGACGAAGTGTCCAAGGCGATGATGACCAACCTCTCGAAAGAGAAGGTCATCGACCGCGAGGGCAAGGAAGTCGACCAGGAGTCCTTCAACTCCATGTACATGATGGCCGATTCCGGCGCCCGGGGTTCCGCGGCCCAGATTCGTCAGCTCGCCGGCATGCGTGGCCTGATGGCCAAGCCGGACGGCTCCATCATCGAGACGCCCATCACTGCCAACTTCCGTGAAGGCCTGAACGTACTCCAGTACTTCATCTCCACTCACGGCGCCCGTAAGGGTCTGGCGGATACCGCACTGAAGACCGCGAACTCCGGTTACCTGACCCGTCGTCTCGTCGACGTGGCCCAGGACCTGGTGGTGACCGAGGTCGACTGCGGTACCGAGCGCGGCCTGATCATGACCCCGCACATCGAAGGCGGCGACGTGGTCGAGCCCCTGGGTGAGCGCGTGCTGGGTCGAGTCATCGCCCGTGACGTGCCCAAGCCGGGTACCGACGAGATCATCGTGCCGGCCGGCACCCTGGTCGACGAGCGCTGGGTCGAGTTCCTCGAGCTCAACAGCGTCGACGAAGTCGTGGTGCGTTCGCCGATCACCTGCGAAACCCGTCATGGCATCTGCGCCAAGTGCTACGGTCGCGATCTGGCTCGCGGTCACCAGGTCAACATCGGTGAAGCGGTCGGCGTCATCGCCGCCCAGTCCATCGGTGAGCCGGGTACCCAGCTGACCATGCGTACCTTCCACATCGGTGGTGCGGCCAGCCGGACCTCCGCGGCCGACAGCGTCCAGGTCAAGAATGGCGGTGCCATCCGTCTGCACAACCTGAAGCACGTCGAACGTGCCGATGGCGCCCTGGTTGCCGTGTCCCGTTCCGGTGAGCTGGCCATCGCCGACGACTTCGGTCGCGAGCGCGAGCGCTACAAGCTGCCCTACGGTGCAGTGATTTCGGTCAAGGAAGGCGACAAGGTCGACGCTGGCGCCATCGTCGCCAAGTGGGACCCGCACACCCACCCCATCGTCACCGAGATGGACGGTACCGTGGCCTTCGTCGGCATGGAGGAAGGCATCACCATCAAGCGCCAGACCGACGAACTGACCGGTCTGACCAACATCGAGGTGCTCGACGCCAAGGATCGTCCGACTTCCGGCAAGGACATCCGTCCGGCGGTCAAGCTGATCGACGCCAATGGCAAGGACCTGCTGCTGCCGGGTACCGACGTACCGGCCCAGTACTTCCTGCCGCCGAACGCGCTGGTCAACCTGAGCGACGGTGCCAAGGTGCATGTGGGTGACGTTATCGCCCGTATCCCCCAGGAAACCTCCAAGACCCGCGACATCACCGGTGGTCTGCCCCGCGTGGCCGACCTCTTCGAAGCGCGTCGTCCCAAGGAGCCGGCAATCCTGGCGGAGATAAGCGGTACCATCTCCTTCGGCAAGGAAACCAAGGGCAAGCGTCGTCTGGTCATCACCCCGACCGATGGCACCGATCCCTACGAGGAGCTGATTCCGAAGTGGCGCCACCTGAACGTCTTCGAAGGCGAACAGGTAAGCCGCGGCGAAGTCATCTCCGACGGTCCGAGCAACCCGCACGATATCCTGCGTCTGCTGGGTGTCAGCGCGCTGGCCAAGTACATCGTCAACGAGATCCAGGACGTGTACCGTCTGCAGGGCGTGAAGATCAACGACAAGCACATCGAGACCATCCTGCGGCAGATGCTGCGCAAGGTCGAAGTGAGCGACACCGGCGACTCGAGCTTCATCAAGGGCGATCAGGTCGAACTGACCCACGTCCTGGAAGAGAACGAGCAACTGGTGGGCAATGATCGTTTTGTCGCCAAGTACGAGCGCGTCCTGCTGGGTATCACCAAGGCTTCGCTGTCCACCGAGTCCTTCATCTCGGCCGCTTCCTTCCAGGAGACCACCCGTGTCCTGACCGAAGCCGCCGTGACCGGCAAGCGCGACTTCCTGCGCGGCTTGAAGGAAAACGTGGTAGTGGGCCGTCTGATCCCGGCCGGTACCGGTCTGGCCTACCACAGCGAGCGCAAGCGTCAGCGCGAACTCGGCAAGCCGCAGCGCGTGAGCGCCAGCGAGGCCGAAGCCGCCCTGACCGAGGCGCTGAACTCCAGCGCCAGCTGAGTTCGGTAGCAGGTCTCGCCTGACAAAGCCCCCGGCGCCCCAGGCGTCCGGGGGCTTTGTCTTGACTGGAGCGCCCAAGCTCTTTAGACTTTCGTTCCCCGAAAATGGGCAGGACTGACGTTCTGCTATTTCGTTTATGTCGCAAGACAATCAGTGGAGCTATAGATGGCAACTATCAACCAGCTGGTGCGTAGTGCACGCAAGCGTATCGTCGAGAAATCCGACGTGCCTGCGCTGCAAAACTGCCCGCAACGTCGTGGCGTGTGCACCCGCGTGTACACCACCACTCCCAAGAAGCCCAACTCCGCACTGCGGAAGGTCTGCCGTGTACGTCTGACCAACGGCTTCGAGGTCACCTCCTACATCGGCGGTGAGGGTCACAACCTGCAGGAACACAGCGTCGTGCTGATCCGCGGTGGCCGGGTCAAGGATCTGCCGGGTGTGCGTTATCACACCGTGCGCGGCTCGCTGGACACCACCGGTGTGAAGGACCGCAAGCAGGGCCGTTCCAAGTACGGCACCAAGCGTCCGAAGTAATCACCTTTCTTTTTGTTCGAGTCGATAAGAGTAAGGTCGGGCAATGAGTCCCGAGCTAACCTGAAGACCGTTTTGAGGGCTTATCAATGCCAAGACGTCGTGTAGCGGCCAAGCGCGAAATACTTGACGATCCGAAATACGGAAGCCAGATCCTGGCCAAGTTCATGAACCACGTGATGGAGAGCGGTAAGAAAGCCGTTGCCGAGCGTATCGTTTATGGTGCTCTGGATAAGGTCAAAGAGCGTTCCAAGAATGCCGAACCCCTGGAAGTTTTCGAAAAAGCGCTCGACGCCATCGCTCCGCTGGTCGAAGTGAAGTCCCGCCGTGTCGGCGGTGCTACCTACCAGGTGCCGGTTGAGGTTCGTCCTTCCCGTCGTAATGCCCTGGCCATGCGCTGGCTGGTGGACTCCGCGCGCAAGCGTGGTGAGAAGTCCATGGCTCTGCGCCTGGCGGGTGAACTCATGGACGCTTTTGAAGGCAAGGGTGCCGCAGTCAAGAAGCGCGAAGACGTGCATCGCATGGCAGAAGCCAACAAGGCCTTCTCGCACTACCGCTTCTAAGCCTAGCGCTTCCAATCAAGCGAGGACCTTATGGCTCGTACAACCGCTATTAACCGCTATCGGAACATCGGTATCTGCGCCCACGTGGACGCAGGTAAGACGACTACCACCGAGCGGATTCTGTTCTATACCGGCGTGAACCACAAAATGGGTGAGGTTCACGACGGCGCTGCGACCATGGACTGGATGGTGCAGGAGCAGGAGCGTGGTATCACCATCACCTCCGCTGCCACCACCGCGTTCTGGTCCGGTTCGACCAAGCAGTACGACAAGTACCGCGTAAACATCATCGATACCCCCGGCCACGTGGACTTCACCATTGAGGTGGAGCGTTCCCTGCGCGTGCTGGACGGTGCGGTCGTGGTGTTCTGCGGTACCTCCGGTGTCGAGCCCCAGTCCGAAACCGTATGGCGTCAGGCCAACAAGTACGGCGTCCCGCGCATCGTCTACGTCAACAAGATGGACCGTGCCGGTGCCAACTTCCTGCGCGTCGTCGAGCAGATCAAGAAGCGCCTGGGCCACACTCCGGTCCCGGTTCAGCTGGCCATCGGCGCGGAAGAGAACTTCCTGGGCCAGATCGACCTGCTGAAGATGAAGGCCATCTTCTGGAACGATGACGACCAGGGCATGACCTATCGCGAGGAAGACATTCCTGCGGACATGCTGGCCGATGCCGAGCAGTGGCGCTCCAACATGGTCGAGGCTGCGGCCGAAGCCAACGAAGAGCTGATGAACAAGTACCTGGAAGGCGGCGAGCTGTCGATCGACGAGATCAAGGCCGGCCTGCGTCAGCGTACCATCGCCTGCGAAATCGTCCCGGCCGTTTGCGGTTCCTCGTTCAAGAACAAGGGCGTGCCCCTGGTTCTGGACGCCGTGATCGACTTCCTGCCGGCGCCGGTCGAGATTCCCGCGATCAAGGGTACCAACCCGGACAACGAGGAAATCCACGACGAGCGTCACGCAGACGATAACGAGCCCTTCTCGGCTCTGGCGTTCAAGATCGCTACCGACCCCTTCGTGGGTACCTTGACCTTCGCCCGCGTCTACTCGGGTGTACTGAGCTCCGGTGACTCCGTCATCAACTCGGTGAAGGGCAAGAAGGAGCGCGTCGGCCGTATGGTGCAGATGCACGCCAACACCCGTGAAGAGATCAAGGAAGTTCGTGCTGGCGACATCGCCGCCCTGATCGGCATGAAGGACGTCACCACCGGTGACACCCTGTGCTCGATCGAGAAGCCGATCATCCTCGAGCGCATGGACTTCCCGGAGCCGGTGATTTCGGTCGCCGTCGAGCCGAAGACCAAGGCCGACCAGGAAAAGATGGGTATCGCACTGGGCAAGCTGGCTCAGGAAGATCCCTCGTTCCGCGTCAAGACCGACGAAGAGTCCGGTCAGACCATCATCTCCGGCATGGGCGAGCTGCACCTAGACATCCTGGTGGACCGCATGAAGCGCGAATTCGGCGTGGAAGCGAACATCGGTAAGCCTCAGGTCGCCTACCGCGAAACTATCCGCAACACCTGCGAGATCGAAGGCAAGTTCGTTCGCCAGTCGGGTGGTCGTGGCCAGTTCGGTCACTGCTGGATTCGCTTCGCGCCGGCCGACGAAGGTCAGGAAGGTCTGGAGTTCGTCAGCGAAGTCGTGGGTGGTGTGATTCCGAAGGAATACATCCCGGCGATCCAGAAGGGCATCGAAGAGCAGATGAAGAACGGCATCGTTGCCGGCTATCCGCTGCTCGGCCTGAAGGCCGCTGTGTTCGATGGTTCCTACCACGACGTCGACTCCAACGAGATGGCGTTCAAGATCGCCGCCTCCATGGCGACCAAGCAGCTCACCCAGAAGGGTGGTGCCGTGCTGCTCGAGCCGATCATGAAGGTCGAGGTCGTGACCCCGGAAGACTACATGGGCGACGTCATGGGCGACCTGAACCGTCGTCGTGGCCTGATCCAGGGTATGGAAGACACCGTGACCGGCAAGGTCATCCGTGCCGAGGTTCCGCTGGGCGAGATGTTTGGCTACGCTACGGATGTCCGCTCCATGTCTCAGGGTCGCGCAAGCTACTCCATGGAGTTCTCCAAGTACGCCGAAGCTCCGTCGAACATCGCCGAAGCCATCATCAAGAAACAAGCTTAATCAGCGCTTTGACTAGAGGTTTTATCTCGTGGCTAAAGAAAAATTCGAACGTAACAAACCGCACCTGAACGTGGGCACCATCGGTCACGTCGACCATGGCAAGACCACTCTGACCGCTGCGCTGACCAAAGTCTGTGCCGACACCTGGGGCGGTTCCGCTCGTGGTTTCGACCAGATCGACAACGCGCCGGAAGAAAAGGCTCGCGGTATCACCATCAACACCTCCCACGTTGAGTACGACTCGGCGATCCGTCACTACGCGCACGTCGACTGCCCCGGCCACGCCGACTACGTGAAGAACATGATCACCGGTGCTGCCCAGATGGACGGCGCGATCCTGGTTTGCTCGGCTGCTGACGGCCCCATGCCGCAGACCCGCGAGCACATCCTGCTGTCCCGTCAGGTAGGCGTTCCCTACATCGTCGTGTTCCTGAACAAGGCCGACATGGTTGACGACGCCGAGCTGCTGGAACTGGTCGAGATGGAAGTTCGCGATCTGCTGAACACCTACGACTTCCCGGGCGACGACACCCCGATCGTGATCGGCTCCGCGCTGATGGCGCTGAACGGTAACGACGACAACGAAATGGGTACCTCTGCCGTGCGCAAGCTGGTCGAGACCCTGGATTCGTACATCCCCGAGCCCGAGCGTGCCATTGACAAGCCGTTCCTGATGCCGATCGAAGACGTGTTCTCGATCTCCGGTCGCGGCACCGTGGTCACCGGTCGTGTCGAGCGTGGCATCGTCCGCATCCAGGAAGAAGTCGAGATCGTGGGCATCAAGGCCACCGTCAAGACCACCTGCACCGGCGTTGAAATGTTCCGCAAGCTGCTGGACGAAGGCCGTGCTGGCGAGAACGTCGGCGTGCTGCTGCGTGGCACCAAGCGTGAAGACGTGGAGCGTGGCCAGGTTCTGGCTAAGCCGAACACCATCAAGCCGCACACCAAGTTCGAGTGCGAAGTGTACGTGCTGTCCAAGGAAGAAGGCGGTCGTCACACCCCGTTCTTCAAGGGCTACCGTCCGCAGTTCTACTTCCGCACCACCGACGTGACCGGTAACTGCGAGCTGCCGGAAGGCGTCGAGATGGTGATGCCGGGCGACAACATCAAGATGGTTGTCACCCTGATCGCTCCGATCGCGATGGAAGACGGTCTGCGTTTCGCCATCCGTGAAGGCGGTCGTACCGTCGGCGCCGGCGTGGTTGCCAAGATCATCGAGTAATCGATTGATCTGAAACGAAAAAAGGCCCCTCGGGGCCTTTTTTCTTGCCTCGTGAAATTGACAGATGGCAAAAGAGGCGTTCTTGACAGCCGCTGGCGACATCCTTAGAATTGCGCCTCCTTTAATCGGGCACCTTTTTGTCCGAGAGGAAAGCTTGGAGTCTGAGGTCAAATGCAAAATCAACAAATCCGTATTCGGTTGAAGGCTTTTGATCATCGCCTGATCGATCAATCCACCCAGGAAATCGTAGAAACTGCGAAACGTACTGGTGCTCAGGTGCGTGGTCCGATTCCTCTGCCTACCCGCAAGGAACGTTACACAGTGCTGATTTCTCCGCACGTCAACAAGGACGCTCGTGACCAGTACGAAATTCGTACCCACAAGCGTGTGCTCGACATCGTTCAGCCCACCGACAAGACCGTCGATGCGCTGATGAAGCTCGATCTCGCCGCTGGCGTTGAAGTGCAAATCAGCCTCGGCTGAGACCGTCAAGGTTTCAGTCGTGTAACGCTCTGAAATGGGCGGCCATAGCGGGTGAAAGCCCCGTACACTCAAGAGGTTCTCAACATGACGATTGGTTTAGTCGGTCGTAAATGCGGTATGACCCGCGTTTTCACCGAAGAAGGCGTTTCCGTTCCGGTCACGGTCATTGAGATCGAGCCGAATCGCGTAACCCAATTCAAGAGCGAAGAAACCGATGGCTATCGTGCCATTCAGGTAACCGTGGGCGAGCGTCGTGCTTCCCGCGTGACCAAGGCGCAAGCCGGTCACTTCGCCAAGGCCAGCGTTGCTGCTGGTCGTAGCGTCCTCGAATTCCGCCTGGAAGACGGTGAGTACAAGGCAGGTGACGAAGTTACCGTAGCCCTGTTCGAAGCCGGTCAGATGGTTGATGTCACGGGTCAGTCCAAGGGTAAGGGCTACGCCGGTACCATCAAGCGCTGGAACTTCCGTGGTCAGGACAACACC
Source organism: Pseudomonas aestiva (assembly GCF_039908605.1). Classification (NCBI taxonomy): domain Bacteria; kingdom Pseudomonadati; phylum Pseudomonadota; class Gammaproteobacteria; order Pseudomonadales; family Pseudomonadaceae; genus Pseudomonas; species Pseudomonas aestiva. The sequence continues at coordinate 465,108 of NZ_CP150916.1, forward strand.
CACGGTAACTCCGTTTCCCACCGTGCACCTGGTTCCATCGGCCAGTGCCAGACTCCTGGTCGAGTGTTCAAGGGCAAGAAAATGTCCGGTCACCTGGGTGCGGAGCGTGTAACCGTTCAGTCGCTGGAAGTCGTGCGTGTAGACGCCGAGCGCAACCTGCTGCTGGTCAAGGGTGCCGTCCCCGGCGCGCCGGGTGGTGACGTGATCGTGCGTCCCGCTGTCAAGGCCCGTGGTTGAGAGGAGAGAGAACATGCAACTCAATGTGAATGGCTCTCAAGCTATCGAAGTCTCTGAGCACACCTTCGGCGGTGAATTCAACGAGACCCTGGTTCACCAGGCAGTCGTCGCCTACATGGCTGGCGGTCGTCAGGGCACCCGTGCCCAGAAGACCCGTTCCGAAGTCCGTGGCGGCGGCAAGAAGCCCTGGCGTCAGAAGGGCAGCGGTCGTGCCCGTGCCGGTACCATCCGCAGCCCCATCTGGCGCTCCGGTGGCGTGGCTTTCGCAGCCAAGCCCCAGGATCACAGCCAGAAGCTGAACAAGAAGATGTACCGCGCTGCACTGCGCTCCATCCTCGCCGAGCTGGTCCGTCTGGATCGTCTGGTCGTGGTTGACGACTTCGCCGTCGACGCGCCCAAGACCAAGACCCTGGTCAGCAAGCTGGACGGCCTGGGCCTGAGCGACGTGCTGATCGTGACCGACGCTGTCGACCAGAATCTGTATCTGGCCGCCCGCAACCTGCCTTTCGTCGACGTGCGTGATGTCCAGGGTTCCGACCCGGTCAGCCTGATCGCCTACGACAAGGTGCTGGTCACTGTGTCCGCCGTGAAGAAATTCGAGGAGCTGCTGGCATGAACCAGGAACGCGTATTCAAAGTGCTGCTTGGCCCGCACATCTCCGAGAAGGCCACCATGCTGGCGGACAGCCAGAAGCAGTTCGTATTCAAGGTTGCCACCGATGCAACCAAGCTGGAAATCAAGAAGGCCGTCGAGCAGCTGTTCGAGGTCAAGGTCCGCAGCGTCAGCACCCTGAACGTCCAGGGCAAGACCAAGCGTACCGCTCGTGGTCTGGGCAAGCGTAACGACTGGAAAAAAGCGTACATCGCGCTCCAGCCGGGCCAGGATCTCGACTTTTCCAGCAGCGCCGAGTAATCAGGGGGCATCATGGCAATCGTAAAATGCAAGCCGACCTCCGCTGGCCGCCGCTTTGTGGTCAAGGTGGTCAACTCCGATCTGCACAAAGGCGCGCCCTACGCTCCTTTGCTGGAGAAGAAGAGCAAGTCCGGCGGCCGTAACAACAATGGTCGTATCACCACTCGCCACATCGGCGGTGGTCACAAGCAGCACTACCGTCTGGTCGATTTCCGTCGCAACAAGGATGGCATCCCTGCCGTCGTTGAGCGTATCGAATACGATCCGAACCGTACTGCACACATCGCTCTGCTGAAGTACGCCGATGGCGAGCGTCGCTACATCATCGCCCCCAAGGGCGTTGCTGCTGGTGACCAGCTGCTGTCCGGTGCTGGCGCGCCCATCAAGGCTGGCAACAACCTGCCGCTGCGTAACGTGCCGGTCGGTAGCACCATCCACGGTATCGAGCTGAAGCCTGGCAAAGGCGCTCAGATCGCTCGCTCCGCGGGTACCTCCGCTCAGCTGGTCGCCCGCGAAGGCGCCTACGTCACCGTGCGTCTGCGCAGCGGTGAAATGCGCAAGGTGCTGTCCGAGTGCCGTGCCACCCTGGGCGAAGTGTCCAACGGTGAGCACAGCCTGCGTTCGCTGGGTAAGGCCGGTGCCACCCGCTGGCGTGGCGTGCGTCCGACCGTTCGTGGTGTTGCCATGAACCCGGTCGATCACCCGCACGGTGGTGGTGAAGGTCGTACTTCCGGTGGCCGTCATCCGGTTTCGCCGTGGGGCGTCAAGACCAAGGGTCTCAAGACGCGCTCCAACAAGCGTACCGACAAGATGATTGTCCGTCGCGGCAAGTAATCAGTAGAGGATTCGACTGTGCCCCGTTCTCTGAAGAAAGGTCCTTTTATCGATCTTCACCTGTTGAAGAAGATCGAAGTCGCGGTGGAAAAGAACGAACGCAAACCGATCAAAACCTGGTCGCGTCGTTCGATGATCCTGCCGCAGATGGTCGGTCTGACCATCGCTGTGCACAACGGTCGTCAACATGTCCCTGTTCTGGTGAACGAAGACATGGTCGGCCACAAACTCGGCGAGTTCGCTGCTACCCGCACCTATCGCGGTCATGCGGCTGACAAGAAAGCCAAGCGTTAAGGGGTAAGGAAGATGGAAGTAGCCGCTAAGCTGTCGGGCGCTCGTATCTCCGCCCAGAAAGCCCGCTTGGTCGCCGACCAGATCCGCGGGAAGAAGGTGGGCGAAGCGCTCAACCTGTTGACTTTCAGCAGCAAGAAAGCCGCTGAAATCATGAAGAAGGTGCTGGAGTCGGCTGTTGCCAACGCCGAGCACAATGAAGGCGCCGACGTGGACGACCTGAAGGTTTCCACTGTCTTCGTAAACGAAGGTCGTTCGCTCAAGCGCATCATGCCGCGTGCCAAAGGTCGTGCTGATCGCATCGTGAAGCGGTCTTGCCATATCACGGTCAAGGTTGCGGACAAGTAACGGAGTCGATCAGATGGGTCAGAAAGTACATCCCAATGGCATTCGCCTGGGTATCGTCAAGGAGCACACTTCGGTCTGGTACGCGGATAAGCGCACTTATGCGGACTATCTGCTGGCCGACCTGAAGGTTCGTGAGTACCTCCAGGACAAACTAAAAAGCGCGTCCGTAAGCCGTATCGATATTCATCGCCCGGCTCAAACCGCACGCATCACCATCCACACCGCCCGTCCCGGTATCGTGATCGGCAAGAAAGGTGAGGATGTCGAGAAGCTGCGTCAGGACCTGACCGCAAGAATGGGTGTGCCCGTGCACATCAACATCGAAGAGATCCGCAAGCCGGAGCTCGACGGTGCCCTGGTTGCGCAGAGCGTTGCGCAGCAGCTTGAGCGTCGTGTGATGTTCCGTCGTGCCATGAAGCGCGCCGTGCAGAACGCGATCCGCATTGGTGCCAAAGGCATCAAGATTCAGGTGAGCGGTCGTCTGGGCGGTGCTGAAATCGCCCGTACCGAGTGGTATCGCGAAGGTCGTGTGCCCCTGCACACCCTGCGTGCCGATATCGACTACGCCACTGCGGAAGCTCACACCACTTACGGTGTGATCGGTGTGAAGGTCTGGATCTTCAAGGGTGAGGTCATTGGTGGCCGCCAGGAAGAGCTCAAGCCCGTCGCCCCGGCTCCGCGCAAAAAAGCTGCTGCTAAGTAAGGAGTACGCAACATGCTGCAACCCAAGCGTACAAAATTCCGCAAGCAGATGACCGGCCACAACCGTGGTCTGGCTCATCGCGGTAGCAAGGTCAGCTTCGGCGAGTACGCGCTGAAGGCTGTCGGCCGTGGCCGTCTGACCGCTCGCCAGATCGAATCCGCACGTCGTGCGCTGACCCGTCACGTGAAGCGTGGCGGCAAGATCTGGATCCGCGTCTTCCCTGACAAGCCTGTCACCAAGAAGCCTCTCGAAGTGCGGATGGGTAAAGGTAAGGGTAGTGTCGAGTACTGGGTAGCCCAGATCCAGCCGGGCAAGGTCCTGTACGAGATCGAGGGTGTTTCCGAGGATCTGGCTCGTCAGGCATTTGCCCTGGCCGCTGCCAAGCTTCCGCTCGAAACCTCCTTTGTTAAGCGGACGGTGATGTGATGAAAGCGAAAGATTTGCGTGAGAAATCCGTAGAGGAGCTGAACGAGCAGCTTCTCAACCTGCTGCGTGACCAGTTCAATCTGCGTATGCAGAAGGCAACTGGCCAGTTGGGTCAGTCTCACATGCTCTCGCAAGTGAAGCGCGACATCGCTCGCGTCAAGACTGTGCTGAACCAGCAAGCAGGTAAGTGATCATGGCTGAAGCTGAAAAAACTGTCCGTACGCTGACCGGCCGAGTGGTCAGCGACAAGATGGACAAAACCGTCACCGTACTGATCGAGCGTCGCGTCAAGCACCCGATCTACGGCAAATACGTGAAGCGTTCCACCAAGCTGCACGCTCACGACGAAACCAATCAGTGCCGCATTGGTGACCTGGTCACCATTCGCGAAACCCGCCCGCTGGCCAAGACCAAGGCGTGGACCCTGGTTGACGTCGTCGAGCGCGCCGTTCAGGTATAAGGGTAGAGAGCCATGATCCAGACTCAATCCATGCTTGACGTCGCCGACAACAGCGGCGCTCGTCGCGTGATGTGCATCAAGGTGCTCGGCGGTTCCCACCGCCGTTACGCCGGCATTGGCGACATCATCAAAGTCACCGTCAAGGAAGCAATTCCGCGCGGCAAGGTGAAGAAAGGTCAGGTGATGACTGCAGTCGTCGTGCGTACCAAGCACGGCGTCCGCCGCACCGACGGTTCCATCATCCGCTTCGACGGCAACGCCGCGGTTCTGCTGAACAACAAGCAAGAGCCGATTGGCACCCGTATCTTTGGGCCGGTGACCCGTGAACTTCGCTCCGAGAAGTTCATGAAGATCGTCTCCCTTGCCCCCGAAGTGCTGTAAGGAGTAGCCGACATGCAAAAGATTCGTCGTGACGACGAGGTAATCGTCATTGCCGGCAAGGACAAGGGCAAGCGTGGCAAGGTGCTGAAGGTGCTCGCTGATGACCGTCTGGTCGTTGGTGGGGTCAACCTGATCAAGCGCCACACCAAGCCCAACCCCATGCTGGGTGTTCAGGGTGGCATCGTAGAGAAAGAAGCTCCTCTGCATGTCTCCAACGTTGCCATTTTCAACTCCGAGACCAACAAGGCTGACCGCGTTGGTTTCAAAGTCGAAGACGGCAAGAAGATTCGTATCTTCAAGTCGACCCAAAAAGCGGTCCAGGCCTGAAGCTGCTAGGTAGATCACCATGGCTCGATTGAAAGAGATTTATCGGAAGGAAATCGCGCCCAAGCTGAAAGAGCAGCTTCAGCTGGGTAACGTGATGGAAGTTCCGCGCATCACCAAGATCACCTTGAACATGGGTCTGGGCGAAGCGGTCGGTGATAAGAAAATCATCGACAACGCTGTAGCTGACCTGGAAAAGATCGCTGGTCAAAAGCCGGTCGTGACTTATGCCCGCAATTCCATTGCTGGCTTCAAGATTCGCGAAGGCTGGCCGATCGGCGTCAAGGTGACCCTGCGTAGCGATCGCATGTATGAATTCCTGGATCGTCTGCTGTCCATCTCCCTGCCGCGCGTGCGTGACTTCCGCGGCCTGAATGCCAAGTCCTTCGATGGTCGTGGCAACTACAGCATGGGCGTGAAAGAGCAGATCATCTTCCCGGAAATCGATTACGACAAGATCGATGCGCTGCGTGGTATGGACATCACCCTGACCACCACCGCTCGTACCGACGAGGAAGGCCGTGCGCTGCTGCGCGCGTTCAACTTCCCGTTCCGTAACTGATTGAGGTCTTCAGATGGCTAAGCAAAGCATGATTAACCGCGAGCTGAAGCGTCAGCAGACGGTTGCCAAGTACGCCAAGAAGCGCGCCGAGCTGAAGGCGACCATCGGTAATGTCAACGCCTCCCCCGAGGACCGTTGGAATGCCCAGGTCGCCCTGCAGAAGCAGCCCCGTGACGCCAGCGCCAGCCGCATGCGTAACCGCTGCCGCCTGACCGGTCGTCCGCATGGCGTGTACCGCAAGTTCGGTCTGTCCCGCATCAAGCTGCGTGAAGCAGCCATGCGCGGTGACGTGCCCGGCCTGGTGAAGGCCAGCTGGTAACAGCTAGCGCCTTTCATCGCGGTAATTGAATCAAGCCCCTTTTGGGGCTTGATTCGTTTCAGGCTGGTCTCTAGAATGCTCGGCTCGCCCGAATCGGCCTATTGCCGAGGGGTGATTTTGAGAGCCGGTAGGCTCAATTTCTGTATTAGGAGCTAATAGCCCATGAGTATGCAGGACCCGTTAGCAGACATGCTAACTCGTATCCGTAATGCCCAGATGGCTGAAAAGGCCGTTGTGAGCATGCCTTCTTCCAAGCTGAAGGCTGCCGTTGCCAAAGTCCTCAAGGACGAAGGTTACATCGCGGATTTTCAGGTCAGCGCGGAATCCAAGCCGTCGCTGTCCATCGAGCTGAAGTACTTCGAAGGCAAGCCTGTCATCGAAGAGCTGAAGCGTAGCAGCCGTCCCGGTCTGCGCCAGTACAAAGCCGTTGACCAGCTGCCGAAAGTGCGTGGCGGTCTGGGCGTGTCGATCGTTTCCACCAACAAAGGTGTGATGACTGATCGCGCAGCCCGTGCTGCTGGTGTTGGCGGCGAAGTGCTCTGCACAGTCTTCTAAGGGGAATCAGCATGTCTCGCGTTGCTAAAAACCCTGTAAGACTGCCTGCAGGCGTCGAAGTTAATCTGGCCGGTCAGGCTCTTTCGATCAAGGGTGCCAAGGGCGCTCTGGAACTGAAGGTCCATCCGTCCGTTGAAGTCACTCAAGAGTCCGGTGAGCTGCGTTTCGCCGCTCGCAATGGCGATCAGCAGACCCGTGCGATGGCCGGCACTACCCGTGCCCTGGTCAACAACATGGTGGTCGGCGTTAGCCAGGGCTTCGAGCGCAAGCTGCAACTGGTCGGTGTGGGCTACAAGGCCCAGGCCAAAGGTCAGGTGCTGAACCTCGCTCTGGGCTTCTCTCACCCCGTGGACTACGACCTGCCGCAAGGCATCACCGCAGAAACCCCCAACCAGACCGAAATCCTGATCAAGGGTATCGACAAGCAGCTGGTCGGCCAGGTTGCGGCTGAGATTCGTGGTTTCCGTCCGCCGGAGCCCTACAAGGGCAAGGGTGTACGGTATGCCGACGAAGTCGTCCACCGTAAAGAAGCCAAGAAAAAGTAGGGCATAGCAAATGACCGTCAAGAAAGAAACCCGACTGCGTCGCGCTCGCAAGGCTCGCCTGAAGATGCGCGAGCTGGAAGTGGTCCGTCTGTGCGTGTACCGCTCTTCCCAGCACATCTATGCCCAGGTCATCGCGGCCGATGGCAGCAAGGTCCTGGCCAGCGCTTCTACGCTGGACAAAGAACTGCGCGAAAGCGCTACCAGCAACGTCGAGGCGGCCAAGAAAGTTGGTCTGCTGGTCGCCGAGCGTGCCAAGGCCGCTGGCGTTACCCAGGTGGCCTTTGATCGTTCTGGCTTCAAGTACCATGGTCGCGTCAAAGCGCTGGCCGACGCTGCTCGTGAAGGCGGGCTGGAGTTCTAAGTCATGGCAAATAACGATCAAAAGCGCGACGAAGGCTATATCGAGAAGCTGGTTCAAGTTAACCGCGTAGCCAAAACCGTGAAAGGCGGCCGTATCTTCGCCTTCACCGCTCTGACCGTGGTTGGCGATGGCAAAGGCCGCGTTGGCTTCGGCCGTGGCAAGGCCCGTGAAGTGCCTGCCGCCATCCAGAAGGCTATGGAAGCTGCTCGCCGCAACATGATCCAGGTGGATCTGAACGGCACCACCCTGCAGTACCCGGTCAAGGCCGCCCATGGCGCCTCCAAGGTGTACATGCAGCCCGCTTCCGACGGTACCGGCATCATCGCTGGTGGTGCCATGCGCGCCGTCCTGGAAGTCGCTGGTGTGCAGAACGTCCTGGCCAAGTGCTACGGCTCCACCAACCCGGTAAACGTTGTGTACGCGACCTTTGAAGGTCTCAAGCACATGCAGGCGCCGGAAGCTGTTGCCGCCAAGCGTGGCAAGAGCGTCGAGGAGATTCTCTGATCATGGCTAACGCAACCGTCAAGGTCACGCTGATCAAGAGCGTCCACGGCCGCCTGGCCAATCACAAGGCTTGCGTCAAGGGTCTCGGCCTGCGTCGCATCGGTCACACCGTCGAAGTTCAGGACACCCCTGAAAATCGCGGCATGATCAACAAGGCCTACTACCTTCTGCGTGTGGAGGGTTAAGTCATGAAACTGAATGATCTGCGTTCCGCTCCCGGCGCTCGCCGCGAGAAGCTGCGTCCCGGTCGTGGTATCGGTAGCGGCCTGGGCAAGACCGGTGGCCGCGGCCACAAGGGTCTGACCTCCCGTTCCGGTGGCAAGGTTGCCCCCGGTTTCGAGGGTGGCCAGCAGCCGCTGCACCGTCGTCTGCCGAAATTCGGCTTCGTCTCGCTGAAAGCCCTGGACCGTGCCGAGGTTCGTACCTCCGAGCTGGCCAAGGTTGATGTCGATGTGGTCGATCTGCAGGCGCTGAAAGACGCCAACGTGATCAGCCGCGACATCAAGCGTGTCAAGGTTGTGCTGTCCGGCGACGTCACTCGTGCCGTCACCCTGAAGGGCATTCGTGCCACCAAGGGCGCACGTGCAGCCATCGAAGCAGCTGGCGGCAAGATCGAGGAATAAATGGCTAAGCAAGGTGCTCTCTCTGCGCTCAGCAAGACCGGTGGTATGTCCGAGCTGTGGACCCGCCTCCGATTCCTGTTCCTGGCGATCATCGTCTACAGGATCGGTGCGCACATCCCTGTTCCGGGTATCAATCCCGATCAGCTGGCCGCACTGTTCAGGCAGAACGAGGGGACCATTCTTAGCCTCTTCAACATGTTCTCTGGCGGTGCGCTGGAGCGGATGAGCATCTTTGCACTGGGGATCATGCCGTACATCTCGGCCTCGATCATCATGCAGCTGCTTACCGCCATCAGCCCACAGCTGGAGCAATTGAAGAAAGAGGGTGAGTCTGGTCGTCGCAAGATCAGCCAGTACACCCGTTACGGCACGCTGGTTCTGGCGCTCGTTCAGGCCACCGGGATGTCGGTTGGACTCGCCAGTCAGGGCGTCGCGTTCAGCGTGGGCTTCAGCTTCTATTTCGTCGCTGTCACCACGTTTGTCGCCGGCGCGCTGTTCATGATGTGGCTGGGTGAGCAGATCACCGAGCGCGGTATCGGCAATGGCATCTCGATGCTGATCTTCGCCGGTATCGTCGCGGGCTTGCCCCGCGCCATCGGTCAGTCCTTCGAGTCGGCACGGCAGGGCGATATCAACATCTTCGCGCTGATCATGGTGGGTGTGGTGGCGGTTGCCATCATCGCCTTCGTGGTGTTCATCGAGCGTGGGCAGCGTCGTATTGCCGTGCACTACGCCAAGCGTCAGCAGGGCCGCAAGGTCTTCGCGGCGCAGAACAGCCATCTGCCGCTCAAGGTGAACATGGCTGGGGTCATCCCGGCGATCTTCGCCAGCAGCATCCTGCTGTTCCCGGCATCGCTCGGTTCGTGGTTTGGTCAGTCCGAAGGTCTCGGCTGGTTGCAGGACGTGGCTCAGGCCATCGCTCCCGGTCAGCCGCTGAACATCTTGCTGTTTAGTGCAGGAATCATCTTCTTCTGCTTCTTCTATACAGCGCTGATGTTCAACCCCAAGGACGTGGCCGAGAACCTGAAGAAATCCGGAGCGTTCATTCCGGGTATTCGTCCTGGTGAGCAGTCCGCGCGCTATATCGATGGCGTGCTGACCCGACTGACCATGTTCGGTGCCCTGTACATGACGGCGGTGTGCTTGTTGCCCCAGTTCCTGGTGGTCGCGGCGAACGTGCCGTTCTATCTCGGTGGGACGTCGTTGCTGATCGTGGTGGTAGTGGTCATGGACTTCATGTCTCAGGTCCAATCCCATCTCGTATCTCATCAATACGAGTCCCTGATGAAGAAAGCCAACCTGAAGGGTTACGGCGGCGGCATGATGCGCTGATCCGTTACCCGTAAGGTTAGAGGAGTTGTCATGAAAGTTCGTGCATCGGTCAAGAAGCTGTGCCGTAACTGCAAGATCATTCGCCGCGAAGGCGTCGTGCGCGTGATCTGCAGCGCTGAACCGCGTCACAAGCAGCGCCAAGGCTGAGTGTGAATCACGCGTCTAACCCGGCAGCTAGTGTGCTGCCGGGTTGATCATTTGTTCCTACAGCGTTAATATCGCGCGCCCTTTTCTTGGCTTCCGGGGCGTCGGTAGCTGTCAATTGGAGTTTTTCTGAATGGCCCGTATTGCAGGCGTCAACATTCCAGATAACAAACACACTGTTATCTCGCTGACCTACATCTATGGTGTCGGTCGCACCACCTCTCAGAAGATCTGCGCGGCCACCGGCATCCAGCCGACCGCCAAGATCAAAGAACTGAGCGACGAGCAGGTCGATCAGCTGCGTAACGAGGTCGCCAAAATCCTCACCGAGGGTGACCTGCGCCGCGAAATCAACATGAACATCAAGCGCCTGATGGATCTGGGTTGCTACCGCGGTCTGCGTCACCGCCGTGGTCTGCCGGTCCGTGGTCAGCGCACCAAGACCAATGCCCGTACCCGTAAGGGCCCGCGCAAGCCGATCCGCAAGTAATCGCATCCGCGAATCGACAGGAATCTAGTCATGGCAAAACCTGCTGCTCGTCCTCGTAAGAAAGTCAAAAAGACAGTGGTTGATGGCATCGCCCACATCCATGCGTCTTTCAACAACACCATCGTGACCATCACCGATCGTCAGGGCAATGCATTGTCCTGGGCGACCTCCGGTGGCTCCGGCTTCCGTGGCTCCCGTAAGAGCACCCCGTTCGCTGCCCAGATTGCAGCCGAACGTGCCGGCCAAGCCGCTCTGGAATATGGTCTGAAGAATCTGGACGTGAACGTCAAAGGTCCCGGCCCCGGCCGTGAGTCCGCTGTTCGCGCCCTGAATGCCTGTGGTTACAAGATCGCCAGCATCACCGACGTGACGCCTATCCCGCATAACGGGTGCCGTCCGCCGAAGAAGCGTCGCGTGTAATAGGAGACAGTGAGAAATGGCTCGTTACATTGGTCCCAAGTGCAAACTGTCCCGCCGCGAAGGCACTGACCTCTTCCTGAAGAGCGGCGCTCGTGCCCTCGACTCGAAGTGCAAGCTGGAAACCGTTCCTGGCCAGCATGGTCAGCGTCGCGGTCGTCTGTCCGACTACGGTCTGCAGCTGCGTGAAAAGCAGAAAGTCCGCCGTATCTATGGTGTCCTCGAGCGTCAGTTCGCCGGTTACTACCAGGAAGCTGCCCGTCGCAAGGGTGCTACCGGTGAAAACCTGCTGCAACTGCTCGAATGCCGTCTGGATAACGTGGTGTATCGCATGGGCTTCGGTGCCACTCGCGCTGAATCGCGCCAGCTGGTCTCCCACAAGTCGATCACCGTCAACGGTCAGACCGTCAACATTCCCTCCTATCAGGTCAAGGTCGGCGACGTCGTCGCGGTCCGTGAAAAGGCCAAAAACCAGCTGCGTATCGCTCAAGCTCTCGAGCTGTGCGGCCAGCGTGGCCGGGTTGAGTGGGTCGAAGTGAGCACCGAGAAAAAGGAAGGCACCTTCAAAAGCGTGCCGGCCCGTGGTGATCTCTCCGCCGACATCAACGAAAACCTGATTGTCGAGCTCTACTCCAAGTAAGGGCTAGAAAGTAGGTGCATCCATGCAGAGTTCGGTAAATGAGTTCCTGACCCCCCGCCATATCGATGTGCAGGCGGTTAGTCAGACCCGTGCCAAGATCACCCTCGAGCCTCTCGAGCGTGGTTTCGGCCATACCTTGGGCAACGCGCTGCGGCGTATCCTGTTGTCCTCCATGCCTGGCTGCGCGGTAGTCGAAGCAGAGATCGACGGTGTCCTGCACGAGTACAGCGCCATCGAAGGCGTGCAGGAAGACGTGATCGAGATCCTGCTCAATCTCAAGGGTCTGGCCATCAAGTTGCACGGCCGTGACGAAGTCACCCTGAGCCTGAGCAAGAAAGGTCAGGGGCCGGTTCTGGCCTCTGACATTCAGGTCGATCACGACGTCGAGATCGTCAACGGCGATCACGTCATCGCCCACCTGGCGGACAACGGTTCGCTGAACATGAAGCTGAAAATCGCTCGCGGTCGTGGCTATGAGCCCGCCGACGCGCGTCAGAGCGAAGAAGACGAAACCCGCGCAATCGGTCGTCTCCAGCTCGATGCTACGTTCAGCCCGGTTCGTCGCGTGGCCTATGTGGTGGAAAACGCCCGGGTCGAACAGCGTACCAACCTGGACAAGCTCGTGCTTGACCTGGAAACCAACGGTACCCTGGATCCGGAAGAAGCCATCCGTCGTGCCGCTACTATCCTGCAGCAGCAGCTGGCAGCGTTCGTCGACCTTAAGGGCGACAGCGAGCCGGTCGTGGTCGAGCAGGAAGACGAGATCGATCCGATCCTGCTGCGTCCGGTGGACGATCTGGAACTGACCGTCCGTTCGGCCAACTGCCTCAAGGCGGAGAACATCTACTACATCGGTGACCTGATTCAGCGTACCGAAGTGGAGCTGCTCAAGACCCCGAACCTGGGCAAGAAGTCCCTGACCGAAATCAAGGACGTTCTGGCCTCGCGTGGTCTGTCGCTCGGTATGCGCCTGGACAACTGGCCCCCTGCAAGCCTTAAGAAGGACGACAAGGCTACTGCCTGATCGTCATTGTTCACCGAACGATAGTTTGGGAAGGAATTTCAATCATGCGTCATCGTAAAAGTGGTCGTCATCTGAGCCGCACGAGCGCACATCGCAAGGCCATGTTCCAGAACATGGCTGTGTCGCTGTTCGAGCACGAGCTGATCAAAACTACCCTGCCGAAAGCCAAGGAACTGCGCCGCGTTGCCGAGCCGCTGATCACCCTGGCCAAGGAAGACAGCGTCGCCAACCGTCGTCTGGCTTTCGACCGCACCCGCTCGAAAGCTGCCGTTGGCAAGCTGTTCAACGACCTGGGCAAGCGCTACGCCAACCGTCCGGGTGGCTACCTGCGTATCCTGAAGTGCGGCTTCCGCGCTGGCGACAATGCGCCCATGGCGTACGTCGAGCTGATCGACCGTCCGGTCGGCGGTACTGTGGAACAAGCTGCTGAATAAGTAGCGCTGTTCTGGAAAAAGCCGGGCTCCTGCCCGGCTTTTTCATGCCTGGCGTTTGGCGAAGCCGCAGGCAGGCCCTTCTACTTGGATTTTCTATCAGGATGCTAGGATCAATAAATTAGTCCTAAAGTATTGCCTTGGCGATACTTCTCCCACGCGATCAGCAAGCGCTATTCAAGGGAGACAACCTGTGACCGATACCAAGATCCTCACCACCGCCAGCGGCATTCCGGTGGCCGACAACCAGAATTCCCGTGCCGCCGGCCCGCGCGGTCCGCTGATGCTCGACGACTTCCATCTGATCGAGAAGCTGGCCCACTTCAATCGTGAGGTCATTCCCGAGCGACGCGTGCACGCCAAGGGTTCTGCCGCCTATGGCACCTTTACCGTCACCCAGGACATCACCCATCTCTCCAGCGCCAAGCTGTTCGCCAGCGTCGGCAAGCAGACCGAGACCATCCTGCGCTTTTCCACCGTGGGTGGTGAGCGCGGCTCTGCGGATACCGAGCGCGATCCGCGTGGCTTCGCTCTCAAGTTCTATACCGAAGAAGGCAACTGGGACATCGTCGGTAACAACACCCCGGTGTTCTTCATCCGCGATCCGCTCAAGTTTCCCGACTTCATCCACACCCAGAAGCGCGATCCCTGGAGCAATCTGAAGAGTCCGCAGATGATGTGGGACTTCTGGTCGCTGTCGCCGGAATCGCTGCATCAGGTAACCATCCTGTTTTCCGATCGCGGCATCCCGGATGGCTATCGCTTCATGCATGGATTCGGCAGCCATACCTTCAGCCTGATCAATGCCCAGGGCGAACGGCACTTCGTGAAGTTTCACTTCAAGAGCCAGCAGGGGATCAGGAACCTGGCGCCGACCGAGGCCGCACGTCTGGCCGGGAGCGATCCGGACTACAGCCAGCGCGACCTGTTCCAGGCCATCGAGCGTGGCGAATTCCCCCGCTGGAAGCTGTGCATCCAGGTGATGAGCGAGCAGGAAGCGGCCGGTCGCGCCGAAAATCCTTTCGACGTCACCAAGGTCTGGTCGCAGCAGGACTATCCGTTGCAGGAGGTAGGCCTGCTGGAGCTCAATCGCAATCCGCAGAACTACTTCGCCGAGGTGGAGCAGGCGTCCTTCGCGCCAAGCAACGTGGTACCGGGCATCGGCCTGTCGCCGGATCGCATGCTGCAAGGACGGGTGTTCGCCTATGCCGATGCCCAGCGCTATCGGGTGGGAACCAATTACCAGCAGTTGCCAGTCAATGCGCCGCGCTGCCCCTATGCCAACAACCAGCGTGACGGGGCCATGAGATTCGATGGCAATGGCGGTTCCCAGCCGAACTACGAGCCCAACAGCTATGGCCATACGCCCAGGCAGGCGCCGCAATATCGTGAGCCGGCGCTGAATTTCGCCGGTCCGGCCGATCGCTACGACCACCGGGTGGACGAGGATTACTACAGTCAGGCCGGTGCGCTGTTCCGCCTGATGAACGCGGACCAGCAAGCGTTGCTGATCGACAATATCGTCGGTGCCATGGCTTCGGTGACCCGGGATGTCCAGCTGCGGCAGATCGGTCATTTTCTCAAGGCCGATCCTGCCTATGGCATGGGTATCGCCAAGGGGCTGGGGATGGATCCCAGCGAAGTGGCCTGACCCAAGGGGTAGAAGGAGCCCGGCGGATGCCGGGCTTTTTTTCGCCACTAAAAAAGTGCGGGAAAGGCTGCCTCGGACGCCACTTGCGACGTCGCAGTGCTAAGGTTCGCATCAAGCGCGAAAACACGAGGCTCGCTCTCCCGTCATGACTGTGTTTGGAGTGTCTTTGCGCCAGCTCTGGGCGCACGAAAAGGCCAGCTATGGCGTTCGCGTCTTTGTCGCCCTGAGCGGCGCCATGGCTGTCTGCTGGTCGCTGGGCGATCTGCGCGCGTTGTCGCCGGTGTTTCTCGGCATCATCGCCAGCGCCCTGGCGGAAACCGATGACAGCTGGCTGGGCCGTCTCAAGTCGCTGGTGGTCACCCTGCTGTGCTTCGCGGTTGCCGCCTTCGCGGTCGAACTGCTGTTTCCCTATCCGTGGATCTTTGTGGTGGGCCTGGGCCTGGCCACCTTTAGCCTGACCATGCTCGGCGCCATCGGCGAGCGCTATGCGTCCATCGCCCAGGCTACGGTGATCCTGTCGATCTACGCCATGATTGGCGTGGATCAGCGGCTGGGTACCCAGGTACCGTTGTGGTACGAGCCGGCGCACCTGCTGGCCGGGGCGCTGTGGTACGGCCTGCTCTCGGTGCTCTGGTGCGCGCTGTTCGCCCACCAGCCGGTGCGGCAGAATCTGTCCGCGCTCTATGGCGAACTGGAGACCCTGCTCCGGCTCAAGGCGGAGATGCTCGAACCGGTGCGCGGGGTGGATCTGCATCGGCGGCGGGTGCTGCTGGCCCAGCAGAACGGCAAGGTGGTGCAGGCGCTGAACCAGGCCAAGGCGACCATTCTCAATCGCTTCGGCCGCTCGGGGCGGCCGGGCGCACGTTCAGGGCGCTACTTCCGTCTGTATTTCATGGCGCAGGACATCCATGAGCGCGCCAGTTCCTCGCACTATCCCTACAGCGCCCTGACCGAGGCGTTCTTTCACAGTGATATCCTCTTTCGCTGCCAGCGCCTGCTCAAGCTGCAGGCCGCAGCCTGCCGCAACATGGGCGAGGCGATCCGACTGGGGCAGCCCTTCGAATATGGCCAGCAGAGTCAGCAGGGGCTGACCGATCTGCAGGCCTCGCTGGAGTATCTCAAGCAGCAGCAGAATCCGCGCTGGCGCGGCCTGCTGCGCTCCCTGGACCTGCTCGGGCACAATCTCTCGACACTGGAGCGGCAATTTTCCGAGGCGGGCAACAGCGACTCGGGGGCGGCGGATCTGGATACCAGTCTGCTGGATCCGGCGGCGCGCTCGTTGCGCGAGGTGTTCCAGCGTATCCGCCTGCAGCTGACCCCGACCTCGCTGCTGTTCCGCCATGGCCTGCGCATGGCGCTGGCGCTGATGGCCGGCTATGGCGTGCTGCACCTGATCCACCCGGTCAACGGCTACTGGATCCTGCTGACCACGGTGTTCGTCTGCCGCCCGCAGTACGGGGCGACCCGGGTGCGGCTGGTGCAGCGGATCGTCGGCACGGTAATCGGCCTGTTGCTGGGCAGTGCCTTGCTGGAGCTGTTCGCGCAACCGGAGATCCAGCTGCTGCTGGCGCTGGTCGCCGGTCTGGTGTTCTTCATCACCCGGACCGATCGCTACACCGTCGCCACCGCGGCCATCACCCTGATGGTGCTGTTCTGCTTCAACCAGGTGGGCAACGGTTTCATGCTGATCTGGCCGCGGCTGCTGGACACCCTGCTGGGTTGCCTGATCGCGGTGCTGGCGGTGTTCTTCGTCCTGCCGGACTGGCAGGGGCGCCGCCTGCACCTGGTGATGGCCAACACCCTGCGCACCAACGCCCTCTATCTGCGCCGGTTGCACGAGCAGTACCGCACCGGCAAGCGCGACGACCTCGATTACCGCGTGGCGCGGCGCAACGCCCACAATGCCGATGCGACGCTGTCGGCGGCGCTGGCCAACATGCTGCGCGATCCCGGGCATTTCCGGCGCAACCTGGAAGCGGGCTTTCGCTATCTGGCGTTGTCCAACACCTTGCTGGGTTATCTGTCGGCCCTGGGCGCGCATCGCCGCCAGCTGGAAGCGGCTGAGCACGATGCCCTGGTGGAGCGCGCCGTGACCCGTATCGCCGAGGGCATGGAGGCCATAGCCGCCGCAGTGGCGGAGCGGCGCAGTCTGCCGCCTACCGCCGAAGAGGAAAGCAGCCTGGCCGACCAACTGGAAGCCGCGGCGGATGATAACGACGACGGCTATCGACTGGTGTGCACCCAGCTGGCGCTGATCTGCCGGCTGCTACCCAATCTCAAGAGCGCCGCCAACCATACCCTGCGCGAACAAACCCGCGAGGAACCGGCAGCGGTTGCCGCCGGTGCTTGAGCAAGGTTGGCGCGACGCGCTATGTTGACCGATGTCCGTCGAATCTTTCGACGCCTGTTTATGCTGGTTTGAAGGCTGTTCCAACACATGCGTATGCGTCTTCTAGTAGTGGGCGGGGAGAGCGCCCTGGGCAAGGCGCTACTCGCCGCCGGTGCCGAAGCGGGCATCGAATTCGTCGCCCCCGAGACTCCCGCGGAGGGCTGGTACGCTGCCGGACTGACCGAGGTCCTCGACCGGGTACGGCCGGGAGCGGTGATCAATCTCGCCTACTACCGCGACTGGTTGCAGGCCGCAGACTTCGATCCGGCCCTGATGCAGCGCCAGGCGCTGGCCGTGCAGCGCCTGGCAGGCCTCTGCCAGCACTATCAGATTCCGCTGATCCAACCGTCCAGTTATCAGCTGTTCGATGGCTCGCGCGTGGCCGGCTATAGTGAAAAGGATCTTCCGCGGCCCCCCGGGGCGCGTGGCGAAGCGCTCTGGCGGGTCGAGCAACTGGTGCGAGCGCTGTGCCCGATGCATATCCTGCTGCGCCTGGGCTGGGTGCTGGACGACTCCCGCGACGGGCGTCTGGGGCGTCTGCTGCAGCAGCTGGACACCGAGCAGGTGGTGCCGATGGCGGGCGACCGGCGCGGCAATCCGACCACCGTGGGCGATGCCGCGCGGGTGTTGCTGGCGGTGGTCAAGCAACTCGACTGCGGCGCGCCGCTCTGGGGGACCTATCACTATGGCGCCCAGGAAGCGGTATCGGAATTGGGCCTGGCCGAGACCGTCGCCCAGCTCTGGCAGGAGTTCGACCGGCCGGTGCGCTGCGAATGGCAGGAGGTGACGCACCTCGAGCGCGCGGATGCCGCGGAAGAGCCACAACAGGGGGTGTTGATCAGTCGCAAGCTGCTCAACACCTTTGGAATCAAGGCGCGGCGCTGGCAGCAGGAGCTGCCCGCGCTGTTGCAGGGCTTTCGGCAGGACGAGGTAGGTTTCCATGAGTGATGCGCCCATTCTGATCACTGGCGGTGCCGGTTTCATCGGCTCCCATCTGGCCGACGCGCTGCTGGCGCGGGGCAGGCGGGTGCGGGTGCTTGACGATCTGAGCACCGGCAAGCGCGAGAATCTGCCGCTGGACAACGAACGTATCGAGCTGCGGGTGGGCGACGTGGCTGATACCGCGACGCTGGAAGCCGCGGTGGCCGGCTGCGCAGCGGTGGTGCACCTGGCCGCGGTGGCCTCGGTGCAGGCGTCGGTGGAAGACCCGGTGGGTACCCACCGGGCCAATTTCATCGGCACCCTGAATCTGTGCGAGGCCATGCGCAAGGCCGGCATCAGGCGCGTGGTCTATGCCTCCAGCGCGGCGGTCTATGGCGCCAACGGTCAGGGCCAGGCCATCGACGAAGAGCTGCCCAAGGCGCCGCTGACGCCCTATGCGGCCGACAAACTGGCCGGCGAGTACTACTTCGACTTCTATCGCCGCGAGCACGGGCTGGAGCCGGCGATCTTCCGCTTTTTCAACATCTACGGCCCACGGCAGGATCCGTCTTCGCCCTATTCCGGGGTGATCAGCATCTTTACCGAGCGTGCCCGCCGCCAGACGCCGATCACGGTGTTTGGCGATGGCGAGCAGACCCGCGATTTCGTGTATGTGGCCGATCTGGTGGGCATCCTGGTGCAGGCGCTGGAAGCCACCGAAGTAACGGCCGGGGCGGTGAACGTGGGGCGCGGCGAGACCATCAGCCTGAACGGCCTGCTGGCAGAGATCGGCCAGGTGCTCGGTGGCCTGCCGCAGGTGACCCATGGGGCCGCGCGGGCGGGAGACATCCGCCATTCGAAGGCGGACAACCGTCGTCTGCGCGAGCGTTTCGACTTCAGCCAGCCTACCGCCATGGGCACGGGGTTGGCGGCGCTGCTGCGGGACTAGCAGGCGAGGCCAGGGGCAAGCCCTGGCCTGTTGAGCTTCGCCGCTGGAGCCGTCTCGGCGCCAACCTAAGGCGCGAGTGGCTGGCGGTGGCCTAGAAGCGATAGCCCAGGCCGACCATGTAGACCCAGGGATCCACGTCCAGATCGACCTTGGCGCGGGCGCCGAGGGCGGTGTTGTCGACGTGGGCGGTGGTGGCTATGTCGATGTAGCGGATCTGGGCATTGAGCATCACCCGGTCGGTGAGCATGAGATCGGCACCGACCTGGGCGGACCAGCCCCAGGAGTTGTCGGCGCGGAAATTGTCGAAGCCGGCCGCGCTGGCGCCGCTGCCGACGTGCTCGTCATAGATCCAGGTGTAGTTGAGGCCGGCGCCGACATAGGGCTGGAACGTCGCCTTGGCGTCCAGCGGGTAGTAGACCAGGCTCAGCGTCGGCGGCAGGTGCTTGAGGCTGCCCAGCTTGCCATTGGCGGCGTCGAGCCCGGTACCCTTGATGTTGACCTGGTGCTCGAAGGGCGTGGCCGCGAGCAATTCGAGGCCCAGGTGGTCGGTCAGCATGTAGGCGACGTTCAGCCCCAGCTGGGTGTCGCTGTCCATGGTCGCCTTGCCGCCCAGATTGGCGCCACTCAGGGCGCCTCTGTCGATCTTGACGTCGGAGCTGCGCTCGTGGGGATCCACGGTGATGGCGCCGGCGCGCAGGATGATGTCGCCGGCCTGGTGGGCCTGGGCGAAGGGGGCGGCCAGCGCGAGGGCGAGCAGGCTGAGACGGAAGAGAGGACGCATGGCGAGGGCTCCGAAGGCATTGAAAAATGGCTGGGAGCAGCCTAGCGAAGCCGGAACGGCGGACTCTTGATCTCGCTCAAGGGCAGGGCAGATCCCTCAGGAGCCGTCGCCCTTGAGGATGTAGGGCTGGATGCGCTGGGCCTGCAGCCAGTAGCCGGCGACGGCCATCTCGCTGCGCTGGGTGCCCACGCCCAGGCGGCCTTCCACCCAGTAGGGCAGGTGCAGCTTGGACAGCCAGAGATCGTGGCTGCCCTTGACGTAGACGATCTGGTTGCCGGGCGGCGGCGGTACGTGGATGCAGGCGCCGTAATAGGGGACCAGCAGGAATTCGGTGACTTCGCCCTCTTCGGTGACCATCAGCGGCACCACGTAGCCGGGCAGGCGCACCTCCTGGCCGTCCAGGGCGGCCACCGTTGGCGCGTCCGGCCAGGGCTGGCTGGCGGCCGGGCCGTCTTCGCCGAGGCCGTGGTCGACGCTGCCGGGATTGAAGCGCGGCGCATCGGCCGGCACCAGTTCGCGCCAGGCGAGTTGGCGGGGGTCGGCCTGGGCCCAGGACAGCCAGCAGAGCAACAGCAGGAGCGCCAGGCGCATGGGGAAGCCTCGTCTACAAACGCACGGACAACCCGTCCGTGAGGGCCTGGCGACAGCCGCGCCAGGCCGGAATGCAGCCGAGCGCCAGCGCCGCGAGCAGGATACCGCCGAGCAGTTGCCCATCGTAGAGCGAGGGCCAGTCCAGTGGCAATGCCAGGCCGTATTCCGCCAGCAGCCAGGGCCGGCCCAGCGCGATGGCGCCATAGAGCAGCGCCAGCCCGGCGAGACAGCCGGCCAGCGTAAGGGCCAGGGCTTCGGCCAGCAGCAGGCCGAACAGATGACGCGGCTGGGCGCCCACCGAGCGCAGGATGGCCATCTCGCGGCGTCGTTCGTTGAGACTGGCGAGCAGGGCGGTGAGCATGCCCACCAGCCCGGTGAGCACCACACACAGCGACATCACCAGCAGCGCCTGTTCCGCCGTGCCGAGCAGACCCCAGAGTTCCTGCAGGGCCACGCCGGGCAGGATGGCCAGCAGCGGCTCGCCACGGTACTCGTTGACCGCTCGCTGCACGGCAAAGGTGGCCACCCGACTCTTGAGGCCGACCAGGGCGGCGGTCAGGTCCTGGGGCGTGAGATCGCGCCGGCGCACCTCGGCGTCGCTCAGCGCAGGACCGGGCATGCCGCCGCGCCAGTCCAGGTGCAGGGCGGTCATGCCGCTCAGCGGGATGTGCAGGGTGCGGTCGACGGGGGTACCGGTGGGGGCGAGGATGCCGACCACGGTGAAGGGGTGGTCGCTATGCTCGGTCAGGCTGATGGTGGCGACACCATGGGCCAGCACGACCCTGTCGCCCAGTTGATAGTGCAGCGCCTTGGCCACCTCGGCGCCCAGCACCACCTCGAAGACGTCGTTGAAGGGGCGGCCCTGGGCCAGCCGCAGCGGCTGGTTGCGCCCGTAGTGATAGTGGGCGAAGTAGTTGCCGTCGGTACCCAGCACCTGGTAGCCGCGGTGGGAGTCGCCGAGGGACAGCGGGATGGTCCAGGCGACGCGGGGATCGGCGGCGAGCTTCTCGTAGCTCTCCCAGCGGATGTTGTTGGTGGCATTGCCGATGCGGAACACCGAGTAGAGCAGCAGATTGACCGCACCGGAGCGGGCGCCCACCACCAGGTCGGTGCCGGCGATGGTGCTGGCGAAGCTGGCCTTGGCCTCGGTGCGCAAGCGTTCGACGCCCAGCAGCAGGGCCACCGAGACGGCGATGGTGAAGACGGTGAGGAGGGCGGTGGCGCGACGATTGCGCAGGCTGGCCCAGGCCAGTGGCAGAAGCGGCATCCTAGGTCTCCGGCCGGGCGGCGTTGAGTTGGGCCAGGGTCAGGTGGCGGTCGAAACGACTGGCCAGACTGCGGTCGTGGCTGACGAACAGCAGGCCGGCGCCGGCGGCAGCGCACTCGGCGAACAGCAGCTGCAGGAAGGCATCGCGGTGATCGGTGTCCAGCGCCGAGGTGGGTTCATCGGCGATCACCAGCTCCGGCTGGCCGATCAGGGCGCGGGCGGCGGCGACCCGCTGCTGCTGGCCGATGGAGAGTTCGCGGGCTGGACGGCGCGGCAGCGCGGGATCGCTCAGCCCCAGGGCGCAGAGCAGGGTCAGGGCCGCACCCCGCGGATCGCCGTGCCGCGCGGTGGCGCGCTCGCGGCGCAGCGCCGAGAACTGGCAGGGCAGCAGGACGTTGTCCAGCACCGAGAGAAAGGGCAGCAGGTTGAATTGCTGGAAGAGAAAGCCGGTGTGGTCGACGCGAAAGCGGTCGCGCCGGGCGGTGGCGAGCGTCCCCAGGTCCTGACCGAGCAGGCGCACCTGGCCGCGACCGGGGCGCTGCACGCCACCCAGCAGGCCGAGCAGGGTAGTCTTGCCACTGCCCGAAGGCCCCTCGAGGAACAGCGCCTCGCCGGGCGCCAGCTGGAAGTGCCGGATGTCCAGGCATTCCGCCTGGCCCGGCCAGGCGAAGCCGAGGTCCTGGATCTCGACCAGGGGGGCGGCGGTCACGACCGTCTTACCATTTCAGCTGCGGTTGCTTGGCGGTCAGTTCGGCGCCTTGCTGACCGCTGGCGACGATGGCCTGGACCTCGACACTGTGACTGTTGGGGAAGCGGGCGAACCAGCCGGAGAGATCCAGGCTGGCGAGCGCGCCCGGCTTGCTGCAGCTGAAGCTCATGCTGGCGTCCACGTCGAGATGGCCGCTCGCGCTGGCGTCCTTGGCGAACAGCGGGCTGATGGCGCTGGCTTCGGTCAGGTGGCAATCGGCTGCCGCGGGCAGCTTCACCAGCGCCTGGGGATTCTCCAGGCTTTGGCGCAGAGCCGCGACGGCGTCCTCTTCCTGCTGGTTGCGCGGGGCATGTTCGAAGCCCAGCAGATCGGCCGCCGGACTGCGCCACTGCAATTCCAGGCCGGTTTCCGTCTGGGCCAGGTCGAGGTGGGATTCGCCGTGCACATGGGCGCCCAGGGCACCGTGCTCGTGTTCGTCATGGTCACTAGCGGTGCCTTGGGCAAAGGCCGGTTGAGCGAGCGCGGCGGCGAGGCAGAGGGTCAGCAGGGGCAGGCGCATGGATGGCTTCCAGTGGGCGGAAAGGCGCTATGTTATGTTGTTGCATTTGCGTGCCGCAACCTCGGTTTGGCGTCGGCCGGTGGCTGTGGGAGCATGGGCCTCTGCACGACGAGGAGAACACCATGGTACGCATTCGCGGAACCATCGGCAGCCAGCCCGTGGATCTCACGGTGGAACTGGACGAGACCGACTGGCAGCGCCTGGCCGCAGCCCTGCAGCCGACGGCGGCGTCCCTCCCTGCTGCGGCGGTGGCCGCCGCCCCCAGCGGGCCCAAGTCGGGCGGCGACATGCTCTGGGACCAGGTGGTGAAATTGCTCAGCCAGGCTGGCCGACTCAGCGGGCCGGACATCCTGGTGGCCCTGGAAAAGCTGACCGGCAATCTGGGCGTGGCCAAGCAGCTGCTGGTACGGCTGAGGCACAGTCCCCAGGTGCGCATGGAGCGGGTGGGGGAGGCGCAGTTCTATATCTGGCAGGGATGAGACTGGGGGTAGGTGAGTGGAAAACGCTGCGCGGTTTTCCACGCTACGAAAGGTCCGCAGCGCCAGGCCGGCGCCGGCTGTGGACAAGGCTGCGCCTGGGGCGACGCAGCCGTTATCAATAGGTGCCTAGTACAGTGCCTGGTACAGGCGGCGGCGATAGGTGGCGACCAGCGGGTGATCGTTGCCCAGCAGATCGAAGACCTGCACCAGGGTCTTGCGCGGCAGGTCGTCACCGTAGCCGCGATTGCGGCGGAACAGGTCCAGCAGACCATCCAGGGCGGGTTCGTATTGCTGGCGGGCCAGTTGTTGCACGGCCAGCTGGTAGGCGGCTTCATCGTCGCCGGCATCGCGCGCCAGGCGACTCTTGAGCTCGGCCACCTCGGGCAGGCTGGCGGCCTGCCGCAGGAAGGTCAGCTGGGCCCTGGCGCCGGCCAGCGCCTGCTTGTGCTCATCGCCCTTGACCGCGTCCAGCACGGCCTGGGCGTCGTCCAGTTCGTTG
Organism: Pseudomonas aestiva; assembly: GCF_039908605.1. Lineage (NCBI taxonomy): Bacteria > Pseudomonadati > Pseudomonadota > Gammaproteobacteria > Pseudomonadales > Pseudomonadaceae > Pseudomonas > Pseudomonas aestiva. The sequence continues at coordinate 488,766 of NZ_CP150916.1, forward strand.
CGCTCGGCCAGGCAGCGGGCATAGAGGATCAGCGCCAGGGCGTCACTGTTGTCTTCTTCGAGCAGCGCCTTGAGCAGCGCCTCGGCCTCGGCGAAGCGGCCCTCGGCGAACATCGCCTGGGCGGCGTCCAGCGGATCTTCCTCGGCCGGCGGCAAGGCCTGGACATGGGGTTCGAGCAGGGCGCGGATGGCCGATTCGGGCTGGGCGCCGGCGAAGCCGTCCACCGGCTGGCCATCCTTGAACAGCACCACCGTGGGCAGGCTGCGGATGCCGAATCTCATCACCAGTTCCTGCTCGATGTCGCAGTTGACCTTGGCCAGGTGCAGGGCGCCGCCATAGGACTCGGTGATCTTGGCCAGCAGCGGCATCAGCACCTTGCAGGGCGCGCACCACTCGGCCCAGAAGTCCACCAGCACCGGGGTGCTGAAGGAGGCGTCGATGACCTGTTGCTGGAAGGTGTTGAGGGTGGCGTCGAAAATGTAGGGGACCTGGCTCATGGCGGACTCGGCAGACGAAAGATGCACTATAGGTGGGGGCGCCGGGCTTGGAAACAAGGCGGGCCAGCTCAACCTTGATAGAGCGCCACGCGGCGGAATTCGTCCGGCTCGGCCAGATCCGGCAGGGTGCAGGCCTGGAGTTCGGTGATGCGGGTGAAGCCGGGGTGGGCCAGGTCGCGCACCCGCGAGTCGGCCAGCAGGATTCGTTCTGCACGCGTCTGCAGGAGCGCCAGTAGCGGCAGGTTGGCACGGTCGTAGAGCACATCGGCGGCCAGGATGAGATCGAAGCGCTCGGTGCTGGCGTGCAGATCGTCCAGCGTCTCGATCTGCACGGCGTTGGCCTGGGCATTGGCACGGCAGGCTTTCAAGGCCAGCGGATCCAGGTCGCAGCAGACCACCCGCGCCGCGCCGGCCCGCGCGGCGGCGAGTCCGGCGATGCCCGAGCCGCTGCCGAAATCCAGCACCTGGCGGCCGGCGACGTGCTCGGGATGGGCGACGATCCAGCGCGCCAGGGCCAGACCGCTGGCCCAGCAGAAGGCCCAGTAGGGCGGTGCCTCCAGCAGGCGCTGGGTTTCCGCCGGGGAAAAGGCCCGCGCCATGTTGGCCGGATCGATCAGCCACAGCGACAGGTCGCTGCCGGGCAATGCCTGCAAGGAGAGGCAGGCGTCGCCCAGCAGGGCGGTCAGGGCTGCAGCGAGATCGGCAGGGGGCGTCACGGGGTCTGGTTCAGCACCAGTTCGCCGAGATTCTGCGTGGTCGGTCCGCCGACATTCACCGGCGGCAGATAGCTGGCCAGTTGCCCGGCCTGGATCAGGCGCGCGTGGAATTCCACCTTGAGATCCGGGCGGGTGGGAAAGATCTCTGGATTGAAGGGCAGGCGGAAGGCCAGGGGCGCGCCCTTGCCGGTCACCGTCTCGCTGGCCAGCAGACGCTGGGGCAGGCCCTTGGCGTTGACCGCCAGCAGCGCGATCTCGACCTGGGCACCCGCCGGGACCAGACCCTGGGCATTGCGCAGCACCCCGGAGATCTCGCGCAGATTGGCCGGAGTGGGGGCACCGACCACCGGAACCGGCTCGTCGGCCGGGGTGGTGGGCTGCGGCGGCGTGGTTTCGGGTGGGCTGGAGCAGGCCGCGAGCAGACCGGTGAACAGCAGGGGCAGGAGGGCGCGTGGGGTCATGGCGGGATCCGGAGGTCGCGGCCGGCGAGGGCTGCACGGGAGGCTGGAGAGGTCGTCGAACACAGGGCGCTCTTATAGCCCGGCGGCCCCTGGCTGTCGATTCGTCAGGCACCCGGAGGTTCCCGGCAGGGAGTGATCGGGTACCATGAGGGCTTTCCCTTCCGGCGATCGACTCTCTCATGCATTGTCCCTTCTGCGGCGCCCACGACACCAAGGTCACGGATTCCCGGCTGGTCGCTGCCGGTGAGCAGGTGCGCCGGCGACGTGAGTGCCTGGCCTGCCAGGAGCGCTTCACCACCTTCGAGACCGCCGAACTGGTGCTGCCACGGCTGATCAAGCAGGACGGCACCCGCCAGCCCTTCGACGAGGACAAGTTGCGCGCCGGCATGCAGCGTGCCCTGGAGAAGCGGCCGGTCAGCGTCGAGCGTCTGGAAGAGGCAATCGCCCTGATCAAGCACCGCCTGCGCGCCACTGGCGAGCGCGAGATCCGTTCGCGGGTGGTGGGTGAACTGGTGATGGACGAACTGCGCAAGCTGGACCAGGTGGCCTACATCCGCTTCGCCTCGGTCTATCGGCAATTCCAGGACCTGGCCGAATTCCGCGACGAGATCGAGCGCCTGGCCCAGGATCCGGGCAAGCAGCCGGTATGAGCGCCATGGGTAGCGACGAAGTCTGGATGGCCCGCGCCCTGGCGCTGGCCGCCTGCGGCCGCTACAGCACGGCGCCCAATCCGCGGGTGGGCTGCGTCATCGTCCGCGACGGCCAGGTGGTAGGCGAAGGCTGGCACCGCCAGGCCGGCGGTCCCCATGCCGAGGTGCACGCGCTGCGCCAGGCGGGGGAGGCGGCGCGTGGCGCCACTGCCTATGTGACCCTGGAACCCTGCAGCCATCATGGCCGCACCCCGCCTTGCGCCGATGCCCTGGTAGCCGCCGGCGTGGCCGAGGTGGTGGCGGCCATGACCGATCCCAATCCGCTGGTGGCCGGGCGCGGCCTGGCGCGGCTCTCCGCCGCCGGCATCGCCACCCGCGCTGGCGTCCTGGAAGCCGAGGCGCGAGCGCTCAACGCCGGCTTCATCCAGCGCATGCTCACCGGGCGGCCCTTCGTGCGGGTCAAGCTGGCCTTGAGTCTGGATGGCCGCACCGCCATGGCCAATGGCGAAAGCCAGTGGATCACCGGCCCGGCGGCGCGCCAGAGCGTCCAGCGGCTGCGCGCCGAGGCGGGGGTGGTGATCACCGGCGCCGATACCGTGCTGGCCGATGGCGCCCGCCTGACCGTGCGTCAGGCCGAACTGGGCCTGAGCGGAGACGAACTGGAACTGGCCACCCTGCGTACGCCGCAGCGGCTGCTGGTGGACGGCCGTTGCCGGGTGCCGCTGGATGCCCCCTTCTTTCAGGCCGGCGCGGCACGGGTCGCCGGTATGGCCGCCGCGGCGCCCGGCTATGCAGCGGCCGGTCACGACTACCTGGCGCTGCCCGGTAGCCAGGGCCAGGTCGATCTGGCGGCCCTGCTGACCCGCCTGGGCAGCGAGCAGGTCAATGACGTTCTGGTGGAAGCCGGGCCGCGTCTGGCCGGTGCCTTCGCCCAGGCCGGGCTGGTCGACGAATATCACCTGTTCCTGGCGCCCAGGTTCCTCGGTTCCAGCGCCCGGCCGCTGCTGGACTGGCCGCTGGCGCACCTGGCCGAGGCCCCGCAGCTGGAGATCCTCAGCATCACGCCGGTGGGCGCCGACCTGCACCTGATCGCCCGACCGGCCAGGGACGCCTGACGCCCCTGGCCCCGCGGCGGCGAACTGTGTTACAAAACCTGCGCTGCCCTCGGGTGGCGAGTTCTCAGGGCGGGGTGCAATTCCCCACCGGCGGTAACGCCCGATCAGTCGGGACGAGCCCGCGAGCGCTCTCTCGTCCTCTGCGGCGGGGGAGGTCAGCAGACCCGGTTGGATTCCGGGGCCGACGGTCATAGTCCGGATGAGAGAGAACGGGATAGCCTCGCCTGGCAGGGGTGCGAGCCCCTCGTCCGTCTGATTTCCCTTCTGTCCGTACGCCCTGTTTTTTCACCGAAACAGGAGTTCGTCGATGTCTAGCTGCACCGCCTTTCCGGCTCTACCTCGCGGAGGCCTGAGCTGATGTTTACCGGAATCATCGAAGCCCTCGGCGAGATCCGCGCGCTCACGCCCAAGGGCGGAGACGTGCGCCTTTATGTCGCCACCGGCAAGCTCGACCTTGCCGACGTCAAGCTCGGCGACAGCATCGCCGTCAACGGAGTCTGCCTGACCGCCGTGGACTTGCCCGGCGACGGCTTCTGGGCCGACGTCAGTCGCGAGACCCTGAGCCTCACCAGCCTGGGCGGCCTCAAGCCCGGCAGCAAGGTCAACCTGGAAAAGGCACTGATGCCCACCAGTCGCCTCGGCGGCCACCTCGTCAGCGGCCACGTGGACGGCCTCGGCGAAGTGGTCTCCCGCGCCGATAACGCCCGCGCCGTGCAGTTTCGCCTGCGTGCCCCGGCCGAGCTGGCCCGCTACATCGCCCTCAAGGGCTCGATCACCGTGGACGGCGTCAGCCTCACGGTGAACGCGGTGGACGGCGCCGAATTCGAGCTGACCATCGTCCCCCACACCCTCGGCGAGACCATCATGGCCGACTACCGCCCCGGTCGGCGGGTGAACCTGGAGGTGGACCTGCTGGCCCGCTACCTGGAGCGCCTGCTACTGGGCGACAAGGCCGCCGAGTCCAGCAAGGGCGGCGTCACCGAAACCTTTCTCGCCGAACACGGCTATCTGCAGCGCTAAGGACGACACCGTGGCACTTTCCAGCATCGAAGACATCATCCAGGACATCCGCGCGGGCAAGATGGTCATCCTCATGGACGACGAGGACCGCGAGAACGAAGGCGACATCATCATCGCCTCCGAATGCGTCACCGCCGAACACATCAACTTCATGGCCCGCCACGCGCGCGGCCTGATCTGCATGCCCATGAGCAAGGGCCTCTGCGAGCGCCTCAACCTGCCGATGATGGCCAGCCGCAACGCCTCCGGCTTCGGCACCAAGTTCACCGTCTCCATCGAGGCCGCCGAGGGCATCAGCACCGGCATCTCCGCCGCCGACCGCGCCCGTACCGTGCAGGCCGCCATCGCCAAGGACGCCAAGGCCGGCGACGTGGTCAGCCCCGGCCACATGTTCCCGCTGATGGCCCAGCCCGGCGGCGTGCTGGCCCGTGCCGGCCATACCGAAGCTGCCTGCGACCTGGCGCGCATGGCCGGTTTCGCCGAGAGCGGGGTGATCTGCGAAGTGATGAACGACGACGGCACCATGGCCCGTCGCGACGAACTCGAAGCCTTCGCCGAGCAGCATGGCCTCAAGGTCGGCACCATCGCCGATCTGATCCACTACCGCCTGCTCCACGAGCACACCGTCAAGCGCATCGACGAGCAGCAGCTGGAGACCGAACTCGGTCCGTTCAAGCTGGTGACCTACCGCGACGAGGTGGAGGGCGACGTCCACCTGGCGCTGATCCGTGGCGACCTGGCCGGCCAGGAGCTGCCGCTGGTGCGGGTGCACAACATGGATCCGCTGCGCGACCTGCTGCAGGTGCAGCAACCGGGTCGCTGGAGTCTGCGTGGCGCCATGGAGCGCGTGGCCCGCGAGGGCACCGGCGTGGTGCTGCTGCTCGGTCACTCGATCGAGGGCGACGACCTGCTGGCGCATCTGCGCGAGCCGCTGCCGGTGCCCAAGGCGCTGTCCACCTACAGCACCGTCGGTGCCGGTTCGCAGATCCTCCGCGACCTGGGCATTCGTCAGATGCGCCTGCTCAGCTCGCCGATGAAGTTCAACGCCATATCCGGCTTCGACCTGGAAGTAGTAGACTATCTGCCTCCTGAAGAATGACCCTTCCGCCTGGCGCGCCCCGCCCGGGTGGTGCGGCGCGCTTCACCTGGATTTCCACGGACGGCCTGGCACTGCCGGCCGTTCGGCTCTTTGACAACTGGACCCGCACATGAACATCAAGACCTTTGAAGGCACCTTCATCGCTCCCCAGGGCCGCTTCGCCCTGGTGGTCGGTCGTTTCAACAGCTTCGTCGTCGAAAGCCTGCTGCAGGGCGCCATCGACGCCCTGGTGCGTCACGGCATCAAGCCGGACGACCTGACCATCATCCGCGTCCCTGGCGCCTTCGAGATCCCGCTGGCGGTGCAGAAGATCGCCCAGCGCGACGAATTCGACGCCATCATCGCCCTCGGCGCGGTGATCCGTGGCGGCACCCCCCACTTCGAATACGTGGCCGGCGAGTGCACCAAGGGCCTGGCCCAGGTCTCCATGGAATTCGGCGTACCGGTGTCCTTTGGCGTCCTCACCGTCGACTCCATCGAGCAGGCCATCGAGCGCTCCGGCACCAAGGCCGGCAACAAGGGCGCCGAAGCGGCCCTGTCCGCTCTGGAAATGGTCAGCCTGCTGGCGCAGCTGGAGGCCAAGTGAGCGGCGATCTGACTCCGCCCGCGGCCGGCAAGCCCGCGGGCAAGAAGGCCCCCACCGGCAAACTGGCTGCTCGCCGCGAAGCGCGCAGCCTGTCGGTCCAGGCCCTGTACCAGTGGCACATGGCGGGCCAGGCGATCAACGAGATCGAGGCGCAGTTTCGCGTCGACAACGATTTCGCCAAGGTCGACGGCGCCTACTTCCATGAAGTCCTGCATGGCGTCCCGGCCAACAAGAGCGAGATCGACGGTCTGATCCTGCCCTGCCTGGACCGCGCCATGAACGAGGTGGATCCGGTCGAGCTGGCGGTGCTGCGACTGTCCTGCTACGAGCTGCTCAAGCGCATCGACGTGCCCTACCGGGTGGTGATCAACGAAGGCATCGAGATGGCCAAGATCTTCGGCGCCACCGATGGCCACAAGTTCGTCAACGGCGTGCTGGACAAGCTGGCGCCCAAGCTGCGCAGCGCCGAGTTGCGCGGCAAGCGCTGATCGCCCACGTCGGCATGGGTGAATTCGAACTCATCCGTCGCTATTTCGCCGCGGCGCCCTGCGCTCGCGGCGGTCCCGGCGTGGCGCTGGGCATCGGCGATGACTGCGCGCTGCTGGCACCCGCTCCCGGTGAGCAACTGGCGGTCTCCACCGACACCCTGACCGCCGGGGTGCATTTCCCCGATCCCTGCCCGGATGCCCATGGCCTCGGCCAGCGTGCCCTGGCAGTGAGCGCCAGCGACCTAGCCGCCATGGGCGCCGCGCCCCTGGGTTTCACCCTGGCGTTGACCCTGCCGTCCGTCGAGCCCGCCTGGCTGGAAGGCCTGGCGGCAGGCCTCGCGCAGATGGCCGAACAGTGCGAGCTGCGCCTGGTCGGTGGCGACACCACTCGCGGTCCGCTGTCCCTCACCCTCACGGTCTTCGGCCAGGTGCCGGCCGGTCAGGCACTGCTGCGCAGCGGTGCCCGTCCGGGCGATCTGCTGTGCCTGGGCGGTGCGCCGGGCGAGGCGGGCGGGGCCTTGCCCTTCGTCCTCGGTCAGCGTGCAGCTGAGGGCGCCGCCAGTCGGCACCTGCTGGCGCGCTACTGGGCACCCCAGCCGCAATTCGAGCTTGGCCTCTGGCTGCGCGGGCGGGCGACGGCGGCCCAGGACGTTTCCGACGGCCTGGTCGCCGATTGCGGCCACATCGCCGCCGCCTCCGGCGTCCGCCTGGTCGTGGAGACGGCGCGGCTGCCGGTGAGTCCGGCGCTGACCGCACTGTTCCCGGCCGACGAGGTGCTGCGCCTGGCCCTGGGCGCCGGCGACGACTACCTGCTGGTCTTCACCCTGCCGCCCGAGCAGGCGCCGGCCCTGGCCGCCGCCTGGCCTCAGGCACAGGTGATCGGGCGGGTCGAGGCGGGCAGCGGCGTCCAGGTGCTCGCCGCCGACGGTCAGCCGCTGACGCCGCTACACAGCGGTTTCCAACATTTCTAGCGCCCCGGCGCGGAGTCCTTCCTTGAGCGAACAGCAAGCCCCCGCCCAGCCGGTCCCCCCGTCGGTCTGGCGTGATCCCTGGCACTTCCTGGCCTTTGGCCTGGGTTCCGGCACCCTGCCCAAGGCGCCCGGCACCTGGGGGTCACTGATCGCCTTGCCCTTCGTGCCGCTCTGGCAACTGCTCGGCGGCTGGAGCTATCCGCTGCTGCTGGTGCTGCTCTCCGTGTTCGGCTGCTGGCTGTGCGGCAAGGTCGCCCGGGAGCTGGGCGTGCACGATCACGAGGGCATCGTCTGGGACGAGATGGTCGGCATCTGGATCACCTTCTGGCTGGCGCCTCCGGGCTTGATCTGGCTGCTGGTGGGTTTCGTCGCCTTCCGCGTACTAGACATCTGCAAGCCCTGGCCAATCCGCTGGCTGGATGTCAATGTCCGCGGCGGCGTCGGCATCATGGTCGACGATGTACTGGCCGGCATCCTCGCCTGGCTGGTGGTTCAGGGATTACACATCGGTTGGGGTCATCTCGTCGGCTGACGAGACGCAGGCCCAAGGAGCAGGGCAGTGAAGAGACTGGGCGCGTGCGGCCTCATCTGGGCCGTCGGTACGCTCGCCTGGGCGCAACCCCAGGTCAGGGTCGTGGGGTTGTTCAATGGCGCGGCGGTGGTCAACGTCAACGGCCAGCGCAAATTGCTGCGGGTCGGCCAGCGCCTGGACGAGGTCGAGGTGGTCAGCGCGGATTCCCAGCAGGCGGTGCTGCGCATCGACGGCCGGACTCAGGCCTTTGCCCTCGACCGCGAATACAGCGATGGCTACAGCGCCCCGCAGCGCCGTGAATTCAGCGTGCCGCGTAGCAACAATGGTCATTATCAGGTCACCGCCAACGTCAATGGTCGTCCGGTGTCGCTGCTGGTGGACACCGGCGCCACCAGCGTCGCCCTGAGTGGCGCCCAGGCCGATCAGCTGGGCATCAGCTATCGCGACGGCACCCCGGGCTGGGTGGAAACCGCCAGCGGTCATGCCCGCGCCTGGCGCACCACGCTCAAGCAGGTGCGCCTGGGTGACATCGAGGTGGTCGGGGTGGACGCCATGGTCCTGGAGGGCAACTATCCCAGCCAGGGCCTGCTGGGCATGAGTTTCCTCAATCGCGTGGGCTGGCGCGAGGCCCAGGGTATCTTCTACGTCCAGGCGCGCTGAGAGCCTGTTCAAAATCTGCTGCGCGTCGGCCAAGCTGCGTTGAAAAGGGCCTGGAAGGCCAGCCCCGTTGGAATGCTCATTTACCACTCGTAAACTCGTTCGCGAGCCCGGTCCGCTTCCTTAGCCCTTTTCGTGGGGCCGCCTAGGCCTTGCTTGGCTCTAGCTCGCTAGGTTTTGAACAGGCTCTGATAGATCGCGATGTGTCATCGTCATAACCCCTGGCGATGACGCCGGGCCCGGGGAAAAGGTTACAATGTACGTCTTTCCCCGCCAGGAGCCCGCAGGTGTCCGTCGTCTTTGTCGCCGCCTCCCAACTGCCCACCCCCTTTGGCCTGTTCACCATGCACGGTTTCCTCGACGAGACCGATGGCAAGGAGCATGTCGCCCTGACCTTCGGTGACGTGGCCGATGGCGAGCCGGTGCTGGGCCGCCTGCATTCCGAGTGCCTGACCGGCGACGCGCTGTTCAGCCTGAGATGCGACTGCGGCTTCCAGCTGGAGGCGGCGCTGCGCGCCATCGCCGAAGCCGGTCGTGGCGTGCTGCTCTATCTGCGTCAGGAAGGGCGAGGCATCGGGCTGCTCAACAAGATCCGCGCCTATGAGCTGCAGGATGCCGGCGCCGATACCGTGGAAGCCAACGAGCGCCTGGGTTTCGGTGCCGACCAGCGCACCTATGCGCTGTGCAAGCCGATGCTCGACCACCTGGGCATCACCTCGCTGCGCCTGATGACCAACAATCCGCGCAAGGTGAAGGCCCTCGAGGTCCTGGGCATCCCGGTCGCCGAGCGGGTGCCGCTGCAGGAAGGGCTCAATCCGCACAACCGCCGCTATCTGCTGACCAAGGCCGGCAAGCTCGGCCACATGCTCGGCAATCTGCATCAGAACGAAGACGTGGAAAAGGCGCCCTAGGGCTAATGCCAGTCAGTTAAGAGCTTCACCTTGACGCCTGACTGTCGTCGCACAGAATCCGGTGCTTGATTCCTCAAGCACCGGATTTTTTATGCGTATTGCTCAAGCCTTGGAAATGACTCGCGAGCTCTCTTCGGCCACACAGACACTGGAGGCCCTGGGCGAACTGCTCGATCCTGAGCTGGTCAAGACCGCCCTGGAAACGGCCGGAGTCGCTACCCTACGCAAACGCAGGCTGCCGCTGGAATCCATGCTCTGGTGCGTCATCGGCCTGGCCCTGTTTCGTCGCCTGTCGGCCTGGGATGTGGTCAACCAACTGGACATCATGCTGCCCGGTCAGAAGCCATTGGTAGCGCCCAGCGCGGTGGTGCAAGGCCGTCAGCGATTGGGAAGCGACGCTGTACGGGAGGTGTTTCAACTGACCCAACAGCGCTGGCATGAGACGGCCGAACATCCAGGCTGGCAGGGGCTGCGCTTGCTCGGTGTGGACGGCGTGGTCTGGCGCGCTCCGGACACGCTCGAAAATCGCGAGCGCTACGGCTCGGCGATCAATCAGTACGGTGATGGAGGATTTCCCCAGATCCGCATGGTGTGCCAGATGGAACTGACCAGCCATTTGCTGGTAAGCAGCGCCTTCGACGCTTATGCCAGCAATGAAATGAAGCTGGCCGAGCAATTGATCGAGGGCACCCCCGACCATTCGCTGACGTTGTTCGACAAGGGCTTTTACTCTTTAGGTCTGCTACATCGCTGGCAGCGAACCGGTAACGAACGGCACTGGCTATTGCCACTGCGCAAAGACGCCCAATACGAGGTGATACGCTCACTGGGCAAGCAGGATGCGATTGTCAGCCTTCGAACTTCGCCGCAGGCCCGCCGACAATGGCCCGGCTTGCCGGACACCTTGCAGGCGCGACTGCTGAGCAAGACCGTCAAGGGCAAGCGGCGCCAGATCCTTACTTCCATGACGGACCCTGGGCGTTTCGTCTCCGATGAGATCGTCGATCTCTACAGCCACCGCTGGGAAATCGAGCTCGGCTATCGTGAGATCAAGCAGGGTCTACTCGATGGCCGTTACACGCTACGCAGCAAAACGCCCGACATGGTGGCGCAGGAGCTATGGGGGCTACTGCTGGGATACAACCTACTGCGTTATCAGATGGTACAGATGAGTCGCCAGTGCCCGGGAGTTCATCCCTGCGAGATGAGCTTCTCCGCCTGCAGCTGGGCCATCCTGAAATTCCTGCTGAGCCTTTCGCTGAATAGCCCTGGCAACATCCCACGTGATATGGCCGAACTGCACGCCTTGGCACCGCACTTCGTTCTACCGCATAGGCGCGATTACCGGGCCTATCCGAGAGTCATCAAGGCCAAGCCCTCGAAGTATCCGACCAGAAAAAAAATGCCAGTCAGCTTAACTGACCGGCATTAGCCCTAGGGCGCCTTTTTTTATCTCAGCTTGGATGTCGCTCAGGCTTCCTTGCGCAGACCGGTCGGCGCTGCCGCAAGGTCCGGGAGGGCCAGACGCTCGCGCACCGCGTGCTCGATTCCGGCGACGTCCAGACCGCACTCGGCGAGCATGTCGGCCGGCTTGGCGTGTTCGATGTAGCTGTCCGGCAGGCCCAGGTTGAGCACGGGCTGGACCAGGGCACTGGCCTGCAGGAATTCGTTGACCGCACTGCCGGCGCCGCCCATGACGCTGTTTTCCTCGACCGTGACCAGCAGGTCGTGGTCGGCGGCGAACTGGCGGATCAGCGCCTCGTCCAGCGGCTTGACGAATCTCATGTCGGCCACGCTGGCGTCCAGGCGCTCGGCGACCTGCAGGGCTTCGGCCAGTTGCACGCCAAACACCAGGAAGCCGACCTTGGGGCCGCTTTTCAGGCTGCTCTGGCGACGCACCACGCCTTTACCGATAGGCAGGGGTTCCAGGCCCGGGTCGAGGGCGGCGTTGGGGCCGCTGCCACGCGGGTAACGCACCGCGGCCGGGCCCTGGTGGCGATAGCCGGTGGTGAGCAGGCGGCGCAGCTCGTTCTCGTCGCTGGGCGCCATGATCACCATGCCGGGGATGCAGCGCAGGTAGGACAGATCGAAGCTGCCGGCATGGGTCGGGCCGTCTTCGCCGACCAGGCCGGCACGGTCGATGGCGAAGAGCACGTCCAGGTTCTGCACCGCCACGTCGTGGATCAGTTGGTCGTAGCCGCGCTGCAGGAAGGTGGAATAGATGGCCACCACCGGCTTCATGCCATCGCAGGCCAGGCCCGCAGCCAGGGTCACCGCGTGCTGCTCGGCGATGGCCACGTCGAAGTAGCGCTCGGGATAGCGTTCGGCGAAGCGGATCAGGTCGGAGCCTTCCTTCATCGCCGGGGTGATGCCCACCAGCTTGGTATCGGCGGCGGCCATGTCGCACAGCCAGTCGCCAAAGATGTTGGAGTACTTGGGCGCACCCGGGCGCTTCGGCTTGGCGTCCAGCGGCTCCAGCTTGGTGATGGCGTGGTAGCTGATGGGATCGGCCTCGGCGATGGACAGGCCCTTGCCCTTGCGGGTGATCACATGGAGGAACTGCGGGCCCTTGGCGTCGCGCAGGTTGCTCAGGGTGGTGACCAGGGTCGGCAGGTCGTGGCCGTCGATGGGGCCGATGTAATTCCAGCCCAGCTCCTCGAACAGGGTGCCGGGCACCAGCATGCCCTTGGCGGCCTCTTCGGTGCGGCGGGCGATTTCCCAGGCGCCGGGCAGCTTGGAGAGGGCCTTCTTGCCGTTCTCGCGCAGGTGCTGGTAGGTACGGCTGGACAGCAGCCGCGCCAGGTAGTTGGACAGGCCACCGACGTTGCGCGAGATGGACATGTCGTTGTCGTTGAGCACCACCAGCATGTTGGCGCCGGTGTCCGAGGCGTGGTTGAGCGCCTCGAAGGCCATGCCCGCGGTCAGGGCGCCGTCGCCGATCACCGCGACCGACTTGCGCTCGATGCCCTGCAGCTGGGCGGCGATGGCCATGCCCAGGGCGGCGCCGATGGAGGTGCTGGAGTGACCGACGCCAAAGGTGTCGTACTCGCTCTCGCTGCGGCGCGGGAAGGCGGCCAGGCCGTCCTTCTGGCGCAGGCTGGCCATGCCTTCGCGGCGGCCGGTGAGGATCTTGTGCGGATAGGCCTGGTGGCCGACATCCCACACCAGCCGGTCTTCCGGGGTGTTGAAGACATAGTGCAGGGCCACGGTCAGTTCGATGACACCCAGGCCGGCGCCGAAGTGACCGCCGGTCTGGCCCACGGTCCACAGGAGAAAGGCGCGCAGTTCGTCGGCGACGGCTTCCAGCTCGGCGTCACCGAGCTGGCGCAGCTGGACCGGCGAGTCGATGCGGTCGAGCAGGGGCGTCGCGGGACGCTGGCGGGGAATCTCGTGAAACGTCTTGGGCATCTGGCTGATCACTTTGCGCAGAGAATTAGGCAGTTTACCCGATGCCCGCGTGGCATCCCAACAGCGGGCAGGGCGTCTTGTTATGCCCCTGTGACAACGGACCCGGGGGCAAATGCGGCCCGGGTCACGAGTTTTTCCGCCGGAGGCGCGTCTAGCTACGTCGTTCCACGATGTAGCGGGCCAGGGCGCGCAGGGGTTCGGCCGGCGTACCCAGCGGTTCGATGGCGGCCAGGGCGGTGTCGCGCAGCTCCAGGGCATAGGCCTTGGCGGCGTCCAGGCCGAGCAGCGCCGGGTAGGTCGGTTTGTCGCGGGCGAGATCGGCGCCCTGGCGTTTGCCCAGGGTCTGGGTATCGCTTTCGATGTCGAGCACGTCGTCCCAGACCTGGAAGGCCAGGCCGATGGCCTCGGCGTAGCGGGCCAGGGCGTCGCGCTCGGCGGCACCGGCGGCTTCGCTGGCCAGGGCGCCAAGCTGCACACTGGCGGCGATCAGGGCGCCGGTCTTGTGCAGGTGCATGGTCTCCAGCGCCGGCTGGTCGATGCGCCGGCCGACCGACTCCAGGTCGATGGCCTGGCCGCCGACCATGCCCGCCGGACCGCTGGCGCGCGCCAGCACGGCGATCATCTCCAGCCGCACCGCGGCAGCCTGGGGTGCCGTCAGCAGGGTCTCGAAGGCCAGGGTCTGCAGGCCGTCGCCGGCGAGGATGGCGCAGGCCTCGTCATAGGCCTTGTGGGTGGTGGGCCGGCCGCGGCGCAGGTCGTCGTCGTCCATGGCCGGCAGGTCGTCGTGGACCAGGGAATAGGCGTGGATCAGCTCCACCGCGCAGGCCGCCTGGTCGGCGCGCGCCGGATCGCCACCCAGGGCTTCGCAGGCGGCATAGACCAGCAACGGCCGTACCCGCTTGCCGCCACCCATGACGCTGTAGGCCATGGCGGCATAGAGCCGGGCGAGTTCGGCGCGGGGGGCGGTGAACAGTGGGGCGAGGGCGGTGTCGACGCGGGTCTGGCAGCGTTGCTGGTAGGCCTCGATCATGCGTCGTCACCGGCCGGGGCGAAGGGGGCGGCGCTGAGTTCGCCGTCCTTTTCCAGCAGGATCTGCACCTTCTGCTCGGCCTGGGCCAGGGCGCCCTGGCATTCGCGGGTCAGGCGGATGCCCTGTTCAAAGGCGCCGAGGGAGTCCTCCAGGGACAGCTCGCCGCTCTCCAGGCGTTCCACCAGGGTCTGCAGTTCGGCCAGGGATTGTTCGAAGTCGGGAGCTTTCTTGCGGGCCATCGGGATTCTCGGCAGAGGCGATCGGGTCGCGGGAAGTGGGCAACAGGTCGGCTATTGTGCCACAGCCATCGGCGCCGCTTGACGCCGTGCCCGGCCAGGCCCTAGGGTAGCGCTCATGAACACGCGCAGCCGCCAACGCCCCAGCATTATTACCGCCATTACCTGATGGCGGGACAGCGTTAGCTGCGCAACCAGACCCGCCCAAGAGGCGGGTTTGTACTTTCTGACTCCTGGGCCCCGACGAAACACCCCAGGAGCCCGCCATGACCGTCCAGGAACCCGCCACCGATCTCTTGCAGCGCTATGCCCGCAAGATCCTCGAAGCCCCCGTCTATGACGTGGCGATCGAAACGCCCTTGCAACCGGCGCGGGCGCTGTCCGAGCGGCTGGGCTGCCAGGTGCTGCTCAAGCGCGAAGACCTGCAGCCGGTGTTTTCCTTCAAGATCCGCGGCGCCTACACCAAGCTGGCCAGCCTTTCGGCCAGCGAGAAGGCCCGCGGGGTGATCACCGCCAGCGCCGGCAACCACGCCCAGGGCCTGTCCCTCGCGGCCCGCGAACTGGGCGTGCGGGCGATCATCGTCATGCCGCGCACCACGCCGGAGCTCAAGGTCATCGGCGTGCAATCGCGCGGTGGCGAGGTGGTGCTGCACGGCGACGCCTTTCCCGAGGCCCTGGCCGAGGCCTTGCGCCTGGTCGAGGAGCAGGGCTACACCTTCGTGCCGCCCTATGACGATCCGGACGTCATCGCCGGCCAGGGCACCGTGGCCATGGAGATCCTGCGCCAGCATCCCGGGCGGCTGGATGCCATCTTCGTCCCGGTCGGTGGCGGCGGCCTGATCGCCGGCATCGCCGCCTATGTAAAATACCTGCTGCCCGAGATCAGGGTGATCGGTGTCGAACCGGACGACTCCAACTGCCTGCACCAGGCCATGGCGGCGGGTGAGCGGGTGGTGCTGCCGCGAGTCGGGCTATTCGCCGACGGCGTGGCCGTGGCCCAGATCGGCCACCATACCTTCGAGATCTGCCGGCGTTATGTCGACGAGGTGATCACCGTCAGCTCGGACGAGATCTGCGCGGCGATCAAGGACATCTACGACGACACCCGCTCCATCACCGAACCCTCGGGCGCCCTGGGCGTGGCCGGGATCAAGAAGTACGCCGAGCGTGAAGGCAGTGGCGGCCAGGTGCTGGTGGCCATCGATTCCGGTGCCAACATCAACTTCGACCGCCTGCGGCACGTGGCCGAACGCGCCGAACTGGGTGAGCAGCGCGAAGCCATCATTGCCGTGACCATCCCCGAGCGGCCGGGCAGCTTCCGGGCCTTCTGCGAGGCCCTGGGCCGGCGGCAGATCACCGAATTCAACTACCGCTACCATACTGGCGAAGAGGCCCATATCTTCGTCGGCGTCCAGACCCATCCGCAGCGCGATCCGCGCGAGGCCTTGCTGCACGGGCTGCGCGACCAGGGTTTCCCGGTGCTGGACCTGACCGACAATGAACTGGCCAAGCTGCATATCCGCCACACCGTGGGCGGTCATGCCGCGCGGGTGGGCCAGGAGCAGGTGTTCCGCTTCGAATTCCCCGAGCGACCGGGCGCGCTGTTCGACTTCCTCGAAAAGCTGGGCGGGCGCTGGAACATCAGCATGTTCCACTACCGCAACCACGGCGCGGCGGATGGTCGGGTATTCGCGGGGCTGGAAGCCAGCCAGGCCGAACGGCCGGAGCTGCTGGCGACGCTGGATGCCATCGGCTATCGCTACTGGGACGAGACCGAGAATCCGGCGTATCGGTTGTTTATCAGGTGAGGGGGTGTTGGGCTTCGCTACGCTCAGCGCCAACCTACGGCGCATACGAGTAGATACCGTCTTCGCCCCTCAGTGTGCAATCGCTAAAGCAGGATCGAAAGGCTTGCCCGATTTGAGCACGCCATAGGCGATGGTCAGCAGCTTGCGCATGGCGGCACAGACGGTTTGTTTACCTTTCTTCCCCCTGGTTTTCAGACGCTCGGCTTGCGCCTTGATAGCCGGGTTGTAGGTCAGCGCCACGACGGCGGGTAGGTATAGCGCACTTCGTAAGCGGACCGATCCCATGCGCGAGATGCCGGTATGGCCGCGGTAAAGACCTGATTCCTGTAGGCGTGGGTTCAAACCGGCAAAGGCGGTCACGGCGCGGGCATCGGCGAAGCGACCGATATCGCCGAGCTCCGCCAGGATCAGGGCGGCGGTCTTGTCGGCGATGCCGTCTATGCTCACCAGCAGATCACGTTTGCCGCGCAGGTCCGGGTCATCGTCGATATGCCGTTTGATCTGTTCGAGCGTCCAGGCGATCTGCTCATCGAGCCGCTGCACGACCGCCTGGATCGAGTTTTGGACTTTTTCCGGGCTGACCTCGAGCCGATTGAGCTCCATCTGCCGTAGCGATTGGAGATCCTCCAGGCGCCGGGTCAGCGCGCGAAGCGTGCGGATGGACACAGGCTCCGGGTGCCAGGCCCGCAGGCTGTCTTCATGCCGCTGGCCATAGGTGGCGATCAGCTTGGCGTCGAGTTTGTCCGTCTTGCTGCGCTGCAATTGGCTTTGCGCATAGCGAGCGATCTGTGCCGGATTGAGCACGGCGATTCGGTAGCCCAGCGCATGGAAATGCTCGGCGAGCGCTTCGTGATAGGTGCCCGTGGCCTCCATCACGATCCAAGCGCCTGGCTCGGCATGCTGTTGCAGCCAGTCGGCAAAGACCGCGAAGCCTGACGGATCATTGCTCAGCCTGCCCTTGGTCCGGTGCTTGCCATTGGATTGCAGGACCGCCAGATCGAAGCTGCGCTTGGCGATATCAACACCGATTACGGCCATGATGTCTCCTCCTTCAGATGCGACACGATCACGTCATCCCGTCCAACCTTGTGCAATACGAGCTCTGGAGGCTCTAGATACCGTTCGGACTCGGGGATGGGTGTGGAGGAGGCGGCCTATCTACGTTGCAAGCTCAAAGGCTTAAGGGTGGACACGGCCTGCCATCCTCCCCCGATGATCAGTCGGGGACTATGCCCCCCTAAGGAGGCTGTCGTCGAGATACAAGGGTGGATAACGGCGCAGCCCTATCCACCGTTGGCACCCGTGCGAGCTAGTGGAAAACGCTGCGCGGTTTTCCACGCTACGAAATCCAATCGCCCCCTCTCCCTCTGCGAGAGGGCTGGGGTGAGGGTGGCCAAACGCCAAAATTAAGCTGTTGGACTTCGCTGCGCTCAGCGCCAACCTACGGGAGCGTACGGGTAGGGTGGATAACGGCGCAGCCTTGTCCACCGTTGGCACCCGTGCGAGCTAGTGGAAAACGCTGCGCGGTTTTCCACGCTACGGGATTCAACCGCCCCTCTCCCGCTGGGAGAGGGCTGGGGTGAGGGTGGCCAGACACCAATAGTCCTGCCCGTTGGGCTTCGCTGTGCTCAGCGCCAACCCACGAGAGCTTCAATCCGCGTCATAGCGGGCGCTGAAGGCCCGTACGAAGGCATTGCGCAGGATATTGAAGAAAGCCTGCAGCGGGCTGATGTCCTGGTTCTTCACGCTGCCGGACAGGTCGACCCGGGTGGCGAACTGATCGCGGCGCTGATTCTTGAGCAGGGTCTGGGCGGTGCCGACCACGGCTTCCCAGGCGCTTTCCAGGGCGTTCTTGTTGCGATTCTCGACGTCCTGCTGCCAGTCGAAGATGTCGACGTTCTTCATCAGGGGTTTGACGTAGCCGCTGAGCTGGCCATCCACCGCCCTGGCTTCCACCACCACGTCGCCGCTGCCGGCGCGGAAATCGAACTTGCCGTAGGCACGGGCGAAGTCGTTGAGCTTGGGCAGGTCGATGTCGGTCACCCGCAGGCGGAAGTCGAAGTCGGTGAAGTCCTTGAAGGGATCGAAACGGGCGCTGGCTTCCAGCGGCGCGCTGCCGAGCACGGCGGCCTTGCCTTCGAAGTGGGCGATGCGTTCGCCCTGGGCGTCGGCGGCGTTGGTCAGGTTGTAGAGACTGGCGTTGACGTCGGTGGCCGACAGATTCACCTGGGGCTTGGAGTTGAAGTTGCGGAAGGTCACCCGCCCGTTGACCACCCGCACCTCGTCCAGGGTGATGGAGATCAGCTTGTCGACCTGATCCTGCCAGTCGGTGCCTGCGCCGGTCTGCGACTGTTCCTTGCGGGCCCCGCCGTCGACGAAGTTGAGTTCGGGTCGATCGAAGGCAAGGCGCCCGACGATGGCATGGTCCCGCCACAGCGAACGCCAGCTCACCGCGATGTCGATGCTGGGCGCCTTGAGAAAGGGCACCGGTACCTTGCCGTTGACCTTGACGATCTCCAGCCCCTCGATGCGATAGGCGCCGCGCCACCAGGCCAGGTCCACGTCGGTGATCTGGCCACGATAGTCGCCCATGTCCGCCAGCTTGTCGTTGAGGTAATGGCGGATCAGCAGCGGCGCGGCCAGGTGCAGGCACAGCAGCAGGACGACCAGGCCGATGAGGAGGTAAAGCGGCAGGCGCAGACGGCGGGACATGATGGCGACTCGGGGCGGACTTGTACCCGGTCGACCCTGAGGAACGGGCCTGAGTTTCTCGTGAGTTTGCCTGGCGGCCCGACGCAGGGCGCCGACATGGGCGAAAGGCTCTGCCTGGGCGGCTTGCCTCCGTACCGGTCGTCGCTCCGCTGCGCCTGTTATGCGCTACTCGAACGGCAGGCGCAAAAAAGCCGGCTTGTGGCCGGCTTTAGAGGGCGGGTTGAGCTGATTTTTGGTGAGCCCGGCCCGCCCGGGTTGCCCTTGCCGGGCAGATGAGAAAGAGGCCTGAGGCCTCCGGCGGCGATCGGCAGATGGCGGATCGGCGCAGGGTCGCGGATGGCGACGAGGGGTGCAGGGTAGTCGCTTTGCCGCCGGATAGGAAGCCCGGTGTGCCCGGTGTGACGTCCGGAAACAGAAAAGCCCGGCAAGCCGGGCTTTTCGAAGGAGCGTGGATCAGCCCTTGTAGGCGGCCACGGCCTTGGTGATCTCGGCGCGGGCGGCGTCGGCGTCGCCCCAGCCTTCGACCTTGACCCACTTGCCCTTCTCCAGATCCTTGTAGTTCTCGAAGAAGTGCTTGATCTGCTCCAGCAGCAGGGCCGGCAGATCGGTGTATTCCTTCACGTCCTTGTACAGGACGCTCAGCTTGTCGTGGGGGACGGCGATCAGCTTGGCGTCACCGCCGGCTTCGTCGGTCATGTGCAGCACGCCGACCGGACGGGCACGGATCACGGCGCCGGGAGCGACCGGGTAGGGGGTGACGACCAGCACGTCGAGGGGATCGCCATCGTCGGCCAGGGTGTTGGGGATGTAGCCGTAGTTGGCCGGGTAGAACATCGGGGTGGCCATGAAACGGTCGACGAAGAGGGCGTCGCTGTCCTTGTCGATCTCGTACTTGATCGGCGCGTGGTTGGCCGGAATCTCGATGGCGACGTAGATGTCGTTCGGCAGGTCTTTGCCGGCGGGAATCTTGCTGTAGCTCATGAACGGGTCCCTCTGGTCGGTTGGGAAAAGTGGCCGGGAGTATAGGCGCTTTCAGATCGGGGTTCGAGCCTCGGACTCCGGGGGTGTCGGCTGTTGCACGCTCGCCAGGCTAGCGGCGAGACGCTGGCGCGGATCCTGGCGGAACAGCTGCTGCAGCTGTCCGTAGACGGCCGGATAGTGTTCGCCGAGCAGGTCGGGCGCGCTGAAGAAATACTCGCAGGCGACGGCGAAGAATTCCTCGGGGCTTTCCGCCGCATAGGGGTCGAGGACAGTCTGCGCATCCGGATCGGCGTCGAGCTGGCGATTGAGGTCGTCATAGGCGCCTTGCAGGGCTCCGGTCCAGGCGGCCTGGGGCATGCCTTCGTGCAGTGGCGGCTGGCCGTTGCACAGACCGCCGGCGAGCAGATCGAGGAGGTGGGCGAATTCGTGGATGACCAGGTTGTAGGCCTCCCAGCCGCCACTGGCCTGGATGCCGGGCCAGGCCAGCACCACCTGGCCGCGATCCCAGGCTTCGCCGTCGCGTTCCTCGTCCCACTCGTGTTCCAGGCCACCTTCGTCGCGATGGCGCTGCGGGCTGACGAAGGCGTCTGGGTAGACGACGATCTCGCGGACATTGGGATAGAGCGCCGCTTCCGGCAGGTGCAGCAGCGGCAGCAGGGCCTGGGCGGCCAGCAGCAGGCGGTCGCCGTCATCCAGTTCCAGGCCCTGGAGCAGGGTCAGGCGCTTCTCGGCGAGAAACAGCACGCAGTGCTCGCGCAGCCAGGTGTCCTCCGCGGCACTCAGGCCATCGAGGATCGGCAGGCGCTGACGCAGGCGCGCCCAGAGCTCGTCGGCGATGGCGACCCGCTCCAGCAGGCGCCGTTCGCGCCAGGCGCGCCAGAAACCCAAGGACTCAGACTCCGCTCTGGACCGCGGCGCGCCGGCTCTTGATCAGGCCGAGGATCATCGGCAGCAGGGAGATACCGATGATCGCCAGCACCATCAGGGTGAGATTCTGCTTGATGAAGGGCACGTTGCCGAAGAAGTAGCCCAGGCTCACCAGGCCGCCGACCCAGAGCAGCGAGCCGAGCACGCTGTAGGCGAGGAAGTAGGGATAGTGCATGCGGCCGACGCCGGCGACGAAAGGGGCGAAGGTGCGGATGATGGGCAGGAAGCGCGCCAGGGTGATGGTCTTGCCGCCGTGGTGCTCGTAGAAGGCCTGGGTGCGCAGCAGGTAGTCGCGGCGGAAGATCTTGGAATGGGGGTTGCTGAACAGCTTGTCGCCGGCGAAGCGGCCGATCAGGTAGTTGGTGCTGTCGCCCGCCACCGCGGCGAACATCAGCAGGCCGGCGAGCAGATAGGGGTCCATGTCGCCGAGGGCAGAGAGGGCGCCGGCGATGAACAGCAGGGAGTCGCCGGGCAGGAAGGGCATGACCACCAGACCCGTCTCGCAGAAGATCACGGCGAAGAGAATGACGTAGATCCAGGTGCCGTACTGGGCTACCAACCCGCTGAGATAGACGTCGAGGTGCAGGATCAGATCGATCGGGTTGAATTCCATGGGGCGTGCCTACCGTAGTTGCGAGGGTCCGGCGGCGATTATAAGGGCAGCCGGGGCCAGCGTTTGTGGCCTGGTCGAGATCGGCGCCGGGAAAAAACGCCAGCCGCTCAGAGGTCAGGGTAGGCGAAAGGTTCACTCCCGCGCCGGGGCCGACGCGGGAGTGGCGCGCTGGTTCTCAGCCCAGCGCCATGTCGATCACCACCCGACCCTCGATACCGCCGCCGTGCATGCGGGCGAAGATGTCGTTGATGTTCTCCAGCGGCTCGGCGCTCACCGTGGCCTTGACCTTGCCTTCGCCGGCGAAGTCCAGCGCCTCCTGCAGGTCCAGGCGGGTGCCGACGATGGAGCCACGCACCGTGGTGCCGTTGAGCACCATGTCGAAGATCGACAGCGGGAAGTCACCCGGCGGCAGGCCGTTGAGGGCGATGGTGCCGCCGCGGCGGGTCATGCCGATGGCCTGCTCGAAGGCCTTGGGCGACACCGCCGTGACCAGGGCGCCGTGGGCGCCGCCGATCTCCTTCTTCAGGTAGGCCGCCGGATCCTGCTCGCGGGCGTTGACGATGACCTCGGCGCCCAGGCGGCGGGCGAGGTCGAGCTTCCGGTCGTCCACGTCCACCGCCGCCACGTTCAGGCCCATGGCTCGGGCGTACTGCACCGCCATGTGGCCGAGGCCGCCGATGCCGGAGATCACCACCCAGTTGCCCGGGCGGGTGTCGGTCATCTTCAGGCCTTTGTAGACGGTAACCCCGGCGCAGAGGATGGGTGCGATCTCGACGAAGCCGACGTTGTCCGGCAGGCGGCCGACGTAGCCGGCATCGGCCAGGGTGTATTCGGCGAAGCCGCCGTTCACCGAATAGCCGGTGTTCTGCTGGGATTCGCAGAGGGTCTCCCAACCGCCCAGGCAATGCTCGCAATGACCGCAGGTGGAATACAGCCAGGGCACCCCGACCCGGTCACCTTCCTTGACATGGGTGACCCCGGCGCCCACCGCCACCACATGGCCGACGCCTTCGTGACCGGGGATGAAGGGCGGATTGGGCTTGACCGGCCAATCGCCCTGGGCGGCATGCAGATCGGTGTGGCAGACGCCGCTGGCGGCGATCTTGACCAGTACCTGGCCGGCACCCGGGGTGGGCACCTCGACTTCGCGGAATTCCAGGGGTTTGCCAAAGGCGGTGACGACAGCGGCTTTCATTGTTTTAGGCATGACGAGTCCCTCATGGAGGCATGATGCGTGGATGAAGCCAGACGAGGCCTGCGCCGGGACGCACCTGTCTACCACGGGCGGCCGCTGCGTCTAGCGTCGGCCCCCCACGGGAAGGAGGTGTTGATCCAGGTCAGGCGGGAGGCGCGCCCCGACGTCCTGCTGAGGCGCGCGATCCAGGCGTCGTCTTCGCGGAGCGACCTTGACCCTGGGGTAACGCCAGTGGCGGCCGCACCCCGGGGTCTACAGGCTGCCTCTAGAAGAAGCCCAGCGGATTGATGTCGTAGCTGACCAGCAGATTCTTGGTCTGCTGGTAGTGGTCGAGCATCATCTTGTGGGTTTCACGGCCGACGCCGGATTTCTTGTAGCCGCCGAAGGCGGCGTGGGCGGGATAGAGGTGGTAGCAGTTGGTCCAGACGCGACCGGCCTTGATGCCGCGACCCATGCGGTAGGCGCGATTGATGTCGCGGGTCCAGACGCCGGCGCCGAGGCCGAACTCGGTGTCGTTGGCGATGGCCAGGGCCTCGGCTTCGTCCTTGAAGGTGGTCACCCCGATCACCGGACCGAAGATCTCTTCCTGGAAGACGCGCATCTTGTTGTGGCCCTTGAGCAGGGTCGGCTGAATGTAATAGCCGCTGGCCAGATCACCCTGCAGTTTCTCGACGTTGCCGCCGGTGAGGAATTCGGCGCCTTCCTCGCGGGCGATCTCCAGGTAGGAGACGATCTTCTCGAATTGCTGCTGGGAGGCCTGGGCACCGACCATGGTGTCGGTGTCCAGCGGATCGCCGCGCTTGATCTGGGCGATCTTCTTCATCACCGCTTCCATGAAGGGGGCGTAGATGGATTCCTGCACCAGGGCGCGCGACGGGCAGGTACAGACCTCGCCCTGGTTGAAGAAGCCCAGTACCAGACCCTCGGCGGCCTTCTCGATGAAGCTCGGCTCGGCCTGCATGATGTCTTCGAAGTAGATGTTGGGCGACTTGCCGCCCAGTTCCACGGTGCTGGGAATGATGTTCTTGGCCGCGCAGGAGAGGATGTGCGAACCCACCGGGGTGGAGCCGGTGAAGGCGATCTTGGCGATGCGGGTGCTGGTGGCCAGGGCCTCGCCGGCCTCCTTGCCATAGCCCTGCACCACGTTGAGCACGCCGGGCGGCAGCAGGTCGCCGACCATCTCGACGAACAGGGTGATGGACAGTGGGGTCTGCTCGGCGGGCTTGAGTACCACGCAGTTGCCGGCGGCCAGCGCCGGGGCCAGCTTCCAGGCGGCCATCAGCAGCGGGAAGTTCCAGGGGATGATCTGGCCGACCACGCCCAGCGGCTCGTGGAAATGGTAGCTGGCGGTGTTGTCGTTGATCTCGGCGGCGCTGCCTTCCTGGGCGCGGATGCAGCCGGCGAAGTAGCGGAAGTGATCGGCGGCCAGGGGCACGTCGGCGTTGAGCGTCTCGCGCACCGCCTTGCCGTTGTCCCAGGTCTCGGCGACGGCCAGTTTTTCCAGATTCTGTTCGATGCGGTCGGCGATCTTGAGCAGGATCAGCGAGCGGTCCTGCACCGAGGTGCGGCCCCAGGCATCGGCGGCAGCATGGGCGGCGTCCAGGGCGCGTTCGATGTCGGCGGCGTCGGAGCGGGGGAATTCACCGATCACCGAGCCGTTCACCGGGGAGGTGTTGGTGAAGTACTGGCCTTTCACCGGGGCGACGAATTCGCCGCCGATGTAGTTGCCGTAGCGGGCCTGCAGGGTCAGCAGGGCGTCTTGGGTGCCGGGAGCTGCGTAGCGCATGGTGGGTCTCCTGTTTGTTCTTGTAGGAAGAGCGGCGCTCCGATCCTGAGCAAGGCGCGGGCCAAGTCGGGCGAACCCGCATGGTTGCGGCCTTGCGGTCTTTTCCGGGGAAAGCCGCCAGCTGCCACTGTGACAGAGCTGTCACCCCTTGGCGTGACAGCTTGTCACCTGGGGGTGACAGAGTGCCCAGTCCGCCCGATTTGGCCTATGCTGGAGGCCGCGCAGACGCCCCGCGGAGGACAACGACAATGGCCGCTACCCCGTCCGATCGTCATGCCAGCCAGGTGCTCGAACTCGCCCGCGGCGCCGTCCTCGACGGCCCGGCCAGCGATCCGGCCATCGCCCGCTCCTGGCGGCGCTGTCTCGACGAACACCAACTGGACCCGGCCGCTCCGGTAGCACCCTGGGTGCTGGAGCGCGCCCGCTTCGACGAGCACCGCCAGCGCCAGCAGCGGGTGCTGCAGATCGCTCGTGGGCAGATGAATTCCCTGCACCAGCAACTGGGCGGCGCCGGCCATGCCGTGCTGCTCACCGATGCCCGCGGGCTGATCCTCGATTGCGTCACCGCCGACGCCGAGCGCGCGACCTTCCAGCAGGCCGGCCTGTGGCTGGGCGCCGACTGGAGCGAGGCCTGCGAGGGCACCAACGGCATCGGCACCTGCGTGGTGGAGCGCCAGGCGCTGACCATCCACCGCGACGAACACTTTCGCAGTCGCCATACCCAGCTGACCTGCTCGGCCAGTCCGGTCTTCGATCCGGCCGGCGAGCTGCTGGCGGTGCTGGACGTCTCCAGCGCCCGCCAGGAAGCCTCGCGCCAGGGTCAGTTCCATACCATGGCGCTGGTCAATCTCTCGGCCAAGCTGATCGAGAGCTGCTATTTCCTCGACCGCTACGCCAATGGCTATCTGCTGCGCTTCCATGCCCAGGCGGCCTATGTCGGCCTGCTCAGCGAGGGCCTGCTGGCCTTTGATGAAGAGGGGCGGATCAACGCCGCCAACGAGACCGCGCTGATGCTGCTGGGGCTGGCGCGCAGTGCGGTGCTGGGGCAGCGGATGGAAAGCCTGTTCGAGTTGCGGCAGGACGAGCTGCTGGAGCGCGCCCGCCCGCAACCCAGCGCCTGTTGGGCGTTGCGTGGCCGCCAGGGCCAGGGCTTCCACGGCCTGGTACGCGGTCCTCAGGTACGACCGGTTACCCCGGTGGCGGTGCCCAAGGCGCCCCTGCCCAGCGGCATCTGCCTGGCCGATCCGGCCCTGGCACGGGATTTCACCCGGGCGCTCAAGGTGCTGGAGCGTGACGTGCCGGTGCTGCTGCACGGCGAGACCGGCACCGGCAAGGAAGCCTTCGCCAGCGCCCTGCACCGCGCCAGCAGTCGCGCCGGCCAGGCGTTCGTCGCCCTCAATTGCGCGGCCATCCCGGAAACCCTGATCGAAAGCGAGCTGTTCGGCTATCGCGGCGGCAGCTTCACCGGAGCGCGCAAGGAAGGCATGGCCGGCAAGTTGCAGCAGGCCGATGGCGGCATCCTCTTTCTCGACGAGATCGGCGACATGCCGCTGGCGCTGCAGACCCGGCTGCTCAGAGTGCTGGAAGAGCGCCAGGTGGTCCCGCTCGGCGGCGGAGCGCCGCGCGCTCTGGACCTGCGCCTGGTGAGCGCCAGTCACCGGGATCTGGAGGCCCTGGTGGCGGCCGGCAGCTTTCGCGAAGACCTCTACTATCGCCTGCGCGGCCTGGTGGTGACCCTGCCGGCGCTGCGCGAGCGCAGTGACCGTGGCGAACTGCTCGATCAGCTGCTGGCCGAAGAGGCCCGCGGCGAGGCGATCGACCTCGATCCGGCCGCGCGTGCCTGCCTGCTGGCGCACCCCTGGCCGGGCAATGTCCGCCAGTTGCGTACCGTGCTGCGCACCCTGGTGGCCCTGAGCGAAGATGGCCAGATCGGCCTGGACGAGCTACCCGCCGACTGCCGTGGCGCCCGGCTGCCGCTGCCGTCCAGCGCGGTGCCGGTCGACAGCGCCCGCGAGGAACTGCGTGCGGTACTGGACGACTGCCACTGGCAGATGACCCGCGCCGCCAAGCGCCTGGGGGTGAGTCGCAACACCCTCTATCGCTGGCTGCATCAACACGGCCTGCAGCGCCCCCAGGACTAAGAGCCTGTTCAAAGTCTGCTGCGCGTCGGCCAAACGGCGTTGAAAATGCCTTCGGAATGCTCATTTACCACTCGTAAACTCCGCTTCCTCAGGCATTTTCGCCTTGTTTGACTCTAGCTCGCGAGCCTTTGAGCAGGCTCTAGCGCACCTGCTTGCACAGGTGGGCGATGCAGGGCGAGACGAACAGACTGCCGCGGTAGGCGCCGGCCAGGGTGCGGCTGGCGACCAGGGTCCACAGCAGCGCCAGCAGCAGCACCAGCACGGCGCCCAAGCCAGTAAAGAAGGGCGCAGCCAGGGCTTCGCCCAGGCGCAGGGTGGTCAGGGCATAGACGCCCAGGGGAAAGGTGAAGCCCCACCAGCCCAGGTTGAAGGGCATGCCGTCCCGGGCCTGGCGCTGGGTCACCAGCACCGCCAGCGCCAGCCACCAGAGTCCCAGGCCCCAGAGCAGCAGCGCACCCAGCAGGCCCAGGCCCCGGGCGATCTCGCCAATACCGATCAGGCCATGGGCGGCGAACACCGCGGGCGCAGCGCTGCCCAGCACCAGTAGCCCCAGGGCGCCGGTGGCGATCGGGCCCAGTGCCAGCCAGCTCGACGCGGCCATGCTGGCCGGCGGCAGTTTGTGCAGTGCCAGGCGCAACAGCAGGATCACCAGCAGGCTGAGGGCGACCGGGACCGAATAGGCCCAGAGCACATAGCTGGCGACGAGCACGCTGAATTGCTCGCTGACCGCCAGATGCGGCACCAGCAGGCCACCACTGGCCGCCGCCACCTCCGCGGCCACTACCGGCAGCAGCCATACGGCGGTCATCTGGTCGATGCGATGCGCCTGGCGGGTAAACATCAGATAGGGGATCAGCACTCCGCAAGCCAGCGCCATGGCCGCATCCAGCCACCAGAGGCCGAGCGCCAGGGGCACCACCGCCGCGCCCCAGCGCGGCAGGCCGAACAGCAACAGGCCGTTGATCAGCGTGGCCAGACCCATGGGGATGGTGCCGATAAACATCGAGACAGTGGCGTGGGCGAAGATTTCGCGGGCCTCGTCGAAGAACAGCAACCAGCGCGCGGCATAGAGCCCGGAGAACAGACAGAACAGCAGTACAGCGAGCAGCCAGAGGCCCTCGGCGAGGACGGGCAATCCAGGAAACCGCCAGGGACAGGCGGCCAGGGCAAGGGCCAGCACGCCGGTGCCCATGGTCATGGCGAACCAGTTGGGGGTGAACTGGCGGATCACCTCCAAGGGGCGGTCGAGCTGGCTGAAAGGTCTGAGTGCCTGGTCGGGGACAGCGGCGAAAAGCGGCATGGCAGGGCTCCTGAAAGGGAAGGCCTTCAGGCTAAGCCTGCTCGCTTATCATTAAAAATGAATGATCATGAAATATTGAACCATTTTATAGATAAGGCGCTGCCCGTGTTGGGTGGGCAGCGCCCGGGCATCAGGGCTTGGCCACGTGCCAGACCTGATTGACCCCATCACCACTGGTATCGCCCGGCTTGCTGTCCTTGACCCAGGTGTAGAGCGGCTTGCCCTGGTAGGCCCATTGCTGGCTGCCGTCGTCGCGCGTGACCAGGCTGTAGCCATCGGCGGCCTTGGCGCCCGCTGTGGCTGTCAGCGGTGGCCAGTTCTGGGCGCAGGGACCGTTGCAGGCGGACTTGCCCGCGCTGTCCTTGGCGAAGGTGTAGAGCGTCATGCCCTTGCCGTCGACGAGCACCTTGCCCAGGGCGGTGTCGGCGACCTTGGTTGGCGCGGCGGCCAGGGCCAGGCTGGCGAAGGAGAGGGTTGCAGCGGTGATCAGCAGGTGTTTCAGCATGGTCGACCTCTTGTGCTTGTTATCAGGGCGAACGGACCTACGGCGATGCGGGCATCCGGAAAGCCAGGGATGCCTTGCGCACTCTAGTCGAAATCCTGCCGGCCGGGGCGGGCGCAGCGCCGGGTTATCCGCGACGGCCATCGCTCCGGCGGCGCGGCACCCCGTGCTAACCTTGCCGCCGTTAATTCTGCAGCGGAGCCCGCCTGTCATGCACATCCACATCCTCGGTATCTGCGGCACCTTCATGGGATCGCTCGCGGTGCTGGCCAAGGAAGCCGGCCATCGCGTGACCGGCTCCGATGCCAACGTCTATCCGCCCATGAGCACCCAGCTGGAGGCCCAGGGCATCGAGTTGACCCAGGGTTACGATCCGGCCCAGCTCGATCCGGCGCCGGACCTGGTGGTGATCGGCAACGCCCTGTCGCGCGGCAATCCGGCGGTGGAATACGTGCTGGACCAGGGGCTGCCCTATGTCTCCGGTCCCCAGTGGCTGGCCGAGCACGTCCTGCAGGGTCGCTGGGTGCTGGCAGTCGCCGGGACCCACGGCAAGACCACCACCACCAGCATGCTGGCCTGGGTGCTGGAGCACGCCGGCATGAGTCCGGGCTTTCTCATCGGCGGGGTACCGCAGAATTTCGGCATCTCGGCGCGCCTGGGTGGCACGCCCTTCTTCGTGGTGGAAGCCGACGAATACGACAGCGCCTTCTTCGACAAGAGATCCAAGTTCGTCCACTACCGGCCGCGGACCACCATCCTCAACAACCTGGAATACGATCACGCGGACATCTTCCCGGATCTGGCGGCCATCGAGCGGCAGTTCCACCATCTGGTGCGGACCATTCCCAGCAGCGGCCTGATCATCCACCCCACCGCCGAAACGGCCCTGGTGCGGGTGCTGGAGATGGGCTGCTGGACCCCGGTGCAGACCACCGGCGCAGGTGGTCAATGGCAGGCCCGCCTGCTGGCCGAGGACGGCTCGCGCTTCGAGGTGATGTTCGACGGCGAGGTGCAGGGCACGGTGAACTGGGAACTGACCGGCCAGCACAACGTGGCCAATGCCCTGGCCACCCTGGCGGCGGCTCGTCATGTCGGGGTGGTGCCCGCTATGGGCGTCGCCGCCCTGAGCGAATTCCGTAGCGTGAAGCGGCGCATGGAGAAGGTCGCCGAGGTGCGTGGGGTGACCGTCTACGACGACTTCGCCCACCATCCCACCGCCATCGCCACCACCCTGCAGGGGCTGCGCGCCCGGGTCGGGAGCGAGCGGATCATCGCCGTCATCGAGCCGCGCTCCAATTCCATGAAACTGGGCGCCCACCGTGACGGCCTGCCGGACAGCGTCACCGGCGCCGACAGCGTCATCTGGTACGCCCCGCCGAATCTGGGCTGGGACCTGGCCGGAACGGCCGAGGCCTGCGCCGTACCGGCGGTGGTCTGCGATTCCCTGGACGCCATCATCGCCCGGGTCCAGGCCGAGCTGGACGGACCCACCCACGTGGTGATCATGAGCAACGGCGGTTTCGGCGGACTGCACGGCAAGCTGGCCGCGGCCCTGGAGCAGGCATGATGGCCGGCCCGGAACGCATCACCCTGGCGCTGACCGGCGCCTCCGGCTCCCAATACGGCCTGCGCCTGCTGGACTGCCTGGTGCAGGAGGAGCGCGAGGTGCACTTCCTCATCTCCAAGGCCGCGCAACTGGTGATGGCCACCGAGACCGACGTGGTGCTGCCACCCAAGCCCCAGGCCATGCAGGCCTTTCTCACCGAATACACCGGCGCGGCCCCTGGCCAGGTACGGGTATTCGGCCAGAGCGACTGGATGGCGCCGCCGGCGTCCGGTTCCAGCGCCCCGGCGGCCATGGTGGTCTGCCCCTGTTCCACCGGCACCCTCTCGGCCATCGCCACCGGCGCCAGCAACAACCTCATCGAGCGCGCCGCCGACGTGGCCCTCAAGGAGCGACGGCAGCTGATCCTGGTGCCACGCGAGTCGCCGTTCTCCAGCATCCACCTGGAGAACATGCTCAAGCTGTCCAACCTGGGCGTGACCATCCTGCCGGCCTCGCCGGGCTTCTACCACCAGCCGCAGACCCTCGACGACCTGGTGGACTTCGTGGTGGCGCGCATCCTCAATACCCTTGGCATCCCCCAGGACATGCTGCCGCGCTGGGGCGAACATCACCTGTCCGGCAACGATGACTAGGGCGGTGCGCCTCGGTCTGCTGCTGACGGCCATGCTGGTCCTCGGCGGTTGCGCCACGGCGCGCACCCTGGACGCCGCCAAGCCCGGCGCGCCGGTGGTCTATGCCGGTACCCGGCTGGATCTCTATGCGCTGCAGGGCGGCTGCTGCGCCCAGGAGCGCTTCGGTGCCGAGGCACCGGCCTGGCCGGTGCTGGACCTGCCCGCCAGCGCCCTGCTCGATACCCTGCTGCTGCCGTTGTCCCTGCCTGCCGCCATCGGTGGGCGGGGCAGTGTGCGTGGCGGCCTCTAGAACGCCTTCAGCAACTCGCCAAGCCTGGCCATGGCCGCCTCGCTGCGGGCGTCCCAGGGATGACCGCAGTTGAGTCTGATGCAGTGGCGAAAGCCCTGCTGCGCGGAAAAGATCGGCCCCGGCGCCAGGCTGATGCCCTCGGCCAAGGCCTGGCGGTAGAGCGCCAGGCTGTCCACGCGCTCCGGCAGTTCGAACCAGAGAAAGTAGCCGCCCTGGGGCCGGCTGACGTGGGTGTCGGCGGGAAAATAACGCCGCGCCGCGGCCAGCATGGCCTGGCGCTGGCGGTCGAGACTCAGGCGCAGGCGACGCAGGTGGCGATCGTAGCCGCCATGCTGCAGATAGTCGGCCAGGGCGGCCTGGGCCGGCATCGAGGGGGTGATGGTGGTCATCAGTCGCAGCCGGGCGACGGCGCCTGCCTGACGGCCGGCGGCGATCCAGCCGATGCGATAGCCGGGCGCCAGGCATTTGGAAAAGGAGCCGCAGTGCAGCACCAGGCCGTCGCGGTCGAAGCGCTTGATGGGGCGGTGCGGTTCGCTGCCGCTGTAGAGCTCGGCATAGACGTCGTCTTCCAGCAGGGGCACCTGATGGCGTTGCAGCAGGCCATAGAGGCGCTGCTGGGCGCGGTCATCGAGACTGACCCCGGTGGGATTCTGCAGGCCGCTCATGAACCAGCAGGCCTTGATCGGCAGGCGACTCAGGGCCTCTTCCAGGGCATCGAGATTGAGGCCGTGCTCGGGGTCCACCGGGATTTCCACCGCCTTGAGCTGCAGCCGCTCCAGTACCTGCAGGCTGGCGTAGAAGGCCGGGCTTTCCACCGCGACCAGATCGCCGGGGCGGGTCAGACTCTGCAGGCCCAGGTTGAGGGCTTCCAGGGCGCCGTGGGTGATCACCAGTTCTTCGCCGACCTCGGGCATGCCGGCCAGGCCGTAGCGCCGGGCGATCTGCCGCCGCAGTTCGGGATGGCCGGGGGTGACGTAGGCGGTGAGATCCTGGGCGGGCAGGTCGCGCAGGCCGTGGGCCATGCTGCGGGCCAGGCGCGCCAGGGGAAAGAGATCGGGGCTGGGAAAGGCCGAGCCGAAGGGGACGATGTCCGGGTCCTGCAGCGACTGCAGTACCGAATAGACCAGGTCGCTCACCGCGACTTCGGTGCCCTCCAGGGGCGCCAGCAGTGGCGCCGCGTCCCGCGCCCGGGCCGGTTCACGAACGAAATAGCCGGATCGTTCGCGGGCCTCGATCAGGCCGCGACTCTCCAGCAGGTAATAGGCCTGGAACACCGTGGAGGGGCTGATGCCGTGGGTCTGGCTGGCGTTGCGCACCGACGGCAGCCGCTCGCCGGGGGCGAGAACGCCGCGGGTCATCAGGGTGGCGAGCTGGTCGGCGAATCTTTCGTAGCGCTTCATGCAGGGCCAGGGCAGGGGAGACCGTCACTATAGCGAGCACGGCGCCATCTGATCCGGTTTTTCCCGTGTCTACCTGCTGCTGTAACGCGAGCGCCTCGGGGCCTAAGCTTTACCCATCCCTTTCTGGCATCCCTCGGAGGCAGCCATGGACGATGGTATCTTCATGATTCTCTTCAGCCTGCTCGCGCTCATCCTGCTCGGCGGCGGCTACTACGCCTGCGTGGTATTGAACAAGGACCGGCGCGACGTGGAAAAGAACGATCAGCTGCGCTGATCGCCCAGGGCGCAGACATCCACCCAGCGCGCCTCGCTGAGGGCGGCCAGCCGCTCCGGCGTGAGGCGCACGCAACTGTGGATGGCACCCGCGGCCGGTAGCACCTCATCGAAGGCTTTCAGCGATTCGTCGCAATAGACCGGCAGCGGGGTGGCCAGCCCGAACGGGCAGACGCCGCCCACCGGATGCCCGGTGAGGCCTTCTACGGTGTCAGCATCGAGCAGCTTGGCCTTGCCACCGAAGGCGGCCTTGAGCTTGCGGTTGTCCAGGCGTGCATCGCCGCGAGCCACCAGCAGCAACAGCTGCTCCCCAACTTTCAGTCCCAGGGTCTTGGCGATCCGCCCCGGTTCCACGCCATGGGCGGCTGCAGCGAGGGTGACGGTCGCGGTACTGGTGGTGGCCTCGAGGATCTCGAGGTCGGGAGCGATGCGGGCGAGGTGCTGGCGGACGGAGTCGAGGCTCATGGGCGTTCCTTGTGTCTAGGTCAGAGCCGACCGTGCCGTGTCAATCGGCTGCTGTCCAGTTTTCGCAGGCCAGATCGGCGACCCGGCTGAACTCCCGCAGATTGTTGCTGACCAGGATCAGCGCCCTGGCGCGGGCATGGGCGGCGATCCACAGATCGTTGTTGCCGATGATCTTGCCCTGGCGCTCCAGCTCGGCGCGGATGGCGCCATAGTGTTCGGCGCATTCCGTATCCAGCTCCAGCACGGCGATCTGCTGGCGGAGCTGTTCCAGGATCGTCCGGGTGCGCTCGGGTTGCTGACTCTTGGCCGCGCCATGACAGAGCTCACCCCAGGTGATCGCAGACATCGCCAGTTCATCGCGACCATGCCGGGCGAAGCGCTCACGGACCTGCGGCGGATTGTGCTTGGCGATGTAGATGCAGATGTTGGTGTCGAGCAGGTAGCGAGCAGGCACTAGAACTCTTCCCGCGCCTGGGGTGGGCTGTCTTCCCGTTCCAGGGTCGCCAATGACAGCGCGGCCAGGGTGTCGAAGATATCGGCGGCATCTGGCCGCAATTCCCGCAGAACGATCTCGTCGCCGCGGCGGAAGATTTCCACCCGATCCGATTCGAAGCGAAATTCCTTGGGCAGGCGTAAGGCCTGGCTGTTACCGGACTTGAACACGCGGGCTTCGGCCATGGATGTCTCCTTGAAGCGTATATACGAGGTAGTATATACGTCTCACTGGAGTGATCAAGCGCCTCTCAACACTCCACGAAGGTCACGGCCAGGCCGCCGCGCGAGGTTTCCTTGTACTTGCTGTGCATGTCCGCGCCGGTTTCCTTCATGGTGCGGATCACCTGGTCGAGGGAGATGAAGTGCTCGCCGTCGCCGCGCAGGGCCATCTGGGCGGCATTGATCGCCTTGACCGCGGCGATGGCGTTGCGCTCGATGCAGGGCACCTGCACCAGGCCGCCGACCGGGTCGCAGGTCAGTCCCAGGTTGTGCTCCAGGCCGATCTCGGCGGCGTTTTCCAGCTGCGCCGGGCTGGCGCCCAGCACCTCGGCCAGGCCGGCGGCGGCCATGGCGCAGGCCGAGCCGACCTCGCCCTGGCAGCCCACCTCGGCGCCGGAGATGGAAGCGTTCTTCTTGCACAGGATGCCGACCGCGGCAGCGGCCAGCATGAAGCGCACCACGTCGTCGTCGCAGGCGTCGGGATTGAATTTCATGTAGTACATCAGCACCGCCGGGATGATCCCGGCCGCGCCATTGGTGGGCGCGGTGACCATGCGCCCGCCGGCGGCGTTTTCCTCGTTCACCGCCAGGGCGAAGAGGTTGACCCATTCCATGGCGGAGAGGGTGGAACCTATGACGTTGGGCTTGCCGATGGCCTGCAGACTCTGGTGCAGGCGGGCGGCGCGCCGGCGCACCTTGAGGCCGCCGGGCAGGATGCCCTCGTTGGCGAGACCGTTCTGCACGCATTCGCGCATCACGCCCCAGATGCGTAGCAGGCCGCTGCGGATCTCTTCCTCGGAGCGCCAGCTCTTCTCGTTGGCCAGCATCAGCTCGGCCACGCCCAGGCCATGGCTGCGGCACAGGTGCAGCAGCTCGGCGCCGCTGGAGAAGTCATAGGGCAGTTCGGTGGTGTCGCTGTCCAGCACGCCGCTGGCGGCCTGGGCGGCGTCCACCACGAAGCCGCCACCGATGGAGTAGTAGGTGGCTTCAGCCACTTCACCGGTGGTGCCAAAGGCGGTCAGGGTCATGGCATTGGGATGGTAGGGCAGGCTTTCTTCCAGCAGCAGCATGTCTTCCTGCCAGTTGAAATGGACCGCCTGGCGGCCGGCCAGCAACAGCGTGCGCTCGTTGCGTAGGACCTCGATGCGCGGTTCGACGGCGGCGGGATCGACGCGATCCGGCCATTCGCCCATCAGACCGATCAGGGTCGCCCGGTCGGTGCCATGGCCGATCCCGGTGGCCGACAGTGAGCCATAGAGGCGCACCTCGACTCGCTTGACCTGTTCCAGCAGACCTTCGTCGACCAGGCGCTGGGCGAAGAGGGCACCGGCCCGCATCGGGCCCACGGTATGGGAACTGGACGGACCCACGCCGATTTTGAACAGGTCGAAGACGCTGATGGCCATGTCGGTAATCCCTGATTGAGCTTGAATGGTCGCCAGACAAGCTGCCGGCGGATGGCTCATAGTGGTGATAAGCCTTCAACTCGCACAAACGAAAGCTTCTAAGCGATCCTTTAGCGGAACTCATCGATGAGCCGGATCCTCAATGCTCAAACCCAGGCCTGGTTGCAGGTGTTCGTCTGCGCCGCTCGGCACCTGTCCTTCACGCGCTGCGCCGAAGAGCTGCATGTGACGCCTGGCGCCATCAGTCAGCAGATGCGCCAGCTGGAAGAGCGCCTGGGCTTCAAGCTGTTTCACCGGGTGGCCCGAGGCCTGGAGCTGACCGCCGAGGGCCAGCGCCTGGCGACCACCCTGAACCAGGCCTATGGGCTGATCGACGCCGAATTGCGCCGCCTCAATGCCGGTCAGTTCGGCGGCGTGGTGCGCCTCAGGTCGATTCCCTCGTTCTTGGGCAAATGGCTGACCCCGCGGCTGCCGCGGCTGCAGGCGCGCTTTCCCGACCTGCAACTGCGGCTGGTGGCCGAAGACAGCAGCTGGTCGCTGCGCGAGGGCGAATTCGACCTGGCCATCGATCTCAACGACGGCAGCTATCCGGGCCTGGCCTCGACGCCGCTGATGGACGAAGAGATCTTTCCGGTCTGCGCGCCCAGCCTGCTGGTGGGGCGACCGCCGCTGGAGCGGCCGGAGGACCTGGAATTCTATCCGCTGCTGCACGACATCACCGCCTGGCGCGGCAGCTACGAATACGCCGAATGGGAGTTCTATCTGGCCAGTATCGGTGCGCCGGCGCTGGATGTGCGGCGGGGGCACACCTTCAATCGCAACCACCTGACCATCGAGGCGGCCATCGCCGGCATGGGCGTCGCCATCGCCCGCCGCGCCCTGATCACCGACGAACTGGCCCGGGGCGTGCTGGTGGTGCCGCCCTTCGGGCGTTCGGTGCCGGCGCAAAAGAGATACATGCTGCTCTATGCCCAGGGTGCCCTGGCCGATCCCCGCCTGCGCGCCCTGCACGACTGGCTGGTGCAGGAGGTCGACCAGATGGTGCTGGTGCAGCCGGCATAGGAGCCACTGTCTGATCGCGACCAGGTTGGTCTGCCGATGTGGAGTCCGGCGTAGCTTGGGTTGGGCGCCGCGAAGCCCAACAGCGCTTGCCTCGGCACCGGCGATGTCGGGCTTTCGACGATGGCGCCCTTTCAACCCAGTCTAAGGTTGATTACGCCCAGCAGGCTGCTCCTGCCAGCGACCAAGCCTTCAACGGCCCAGCTTGCGCAGCTCGTCCGATTCCACCACCCGCACGCCCTTGCCTTCTTCCAGGGCCAGGCGCCACAGCGCGCGGGCCAGGACGGCGGCTTCGATGCCGTGCCATTTGCCGGGCAGCCATTGCGACAGAGGGGCGGCCAGGCGCTCGCCGAGGCGCTCTTCCTGGCGCTGGCCGATCAGCAGCGACGGCCGGGCCAGGGTCAGTTGCGTCCAGCCCTGGGCACGCAGGGCTTCTTCCAGCTCGCCCTTGACCTTGTTGTAGAAGATCGAGGACTGGGAGTCGGCGCCGATGGCGCTGACCACGATGTAGTGGCGGGCCCCCAGTTCCAGGGCACGCTGGCCGACCGCCAGGGGCAGGCCGTAATCCACGGCGCGAAAGGCCGCTTCGGAGCCGGCCTGCTTCATGGTGGTGCCCAGGCAGCAGAAGGCCACGTCCAGCGGGCCTTCCAGGGTCGGCAGCAGGCTGTTGAGGTCACCCACCGGATTGTCCAGCCGGGCGTGCTCCGCCAGGGGACGGCGCGTTGGCGCCAGCACCCGGGGGACCGTCGGCTCGTTGAGGAGGCGGTCGAGCAGGTGTTCGCCGGTCAGGCCAGTGGCGCCGGCGATGAGGGCATGCTGAGGCGTCAGGTACACGGGGCTCTCCTTGTAGCGGCGACCGCTGATGTCAGATTGGACCTCAGACGTTCCGGTTGTTCGTCAAAGCCCTGGTCAAAGCCGGCAGTCAGCGACTCGCGCGCCAGGCGCGCCACTTCTGCAGGACGGCGGGCGGTGCCCACAGCTGGGGCTCGGAGGGATCGAAGCCTTCGGTCTTCTCGCGTACCGACACGGTGTCGCGGGCACGCTGGAAGGCCTGCTCGGGATCGTCGGTGTGCTGGAAGGCCTCGGCGAACAGGGCGCGGCCGAAATAGGTGAAGTCGGCTTCGTCGGTGCAGCCGAAGGAGGTCCGATCGGCCTTGGAAGCGGTCATCACCAGGGTGTGGTCGTCCTGCAGTTGCGGGATGAAGCCGCCGCTGTAGCAGCTGGAGACGATGATCAGCTTGTCGCGGCCGCGCAGGGGCGCGAGCAGGCGGCCAAGCTCCGCTGCCGGCAGGCTGGAGAGATCCAGGCCCGGCTGGGAGAGCACCAGCTGATGGTCGGCCGAGCCGTGACTGGTCAGGTAGATGAGGATCAGGTCTTCGGGACCGGTGCGCTGGGCCAGCGCCTGCAGGCTCTGGTAGAGATTCTCGCGGGTGGCCAGCGGATGGTCGCTGCGGATGTCCTTGGCGTTGATCAGATGGACGACGTCGCGGGCGCCCCAGGTGGTGGTCAGGAAGTTGGCCACATAGTTGGCTTCGCGCTGGAACACACCCTGGCCACCGTCACCGGCCAGGACCAGGCCATAGAGTTCGGTGGCGGGGGTGGACGCCGGAATCTGCTGCAATTCCTGGTCGAGCACCTTGCCCTGGTCGAGCAGGGCGCGTTCCAGGGGATCGGCGATGTACTGGCCCTGGTCGTCGCGGATGCGCTTGCCACCCTCCCAGAGACCGCGTTCCACCTGACCGTCGGCGCGGGTCAGGACGCCCATGCCGGCATAGACGCCGTCGGCGAAGTTGCCGCGGTAGACGCTGCCGTCGCTGTTGGTAAGCACGCCCTGGCCGTCGAACTTCCAGTTGCGAAAGGCGCCGCGGTACTGGCTGCTGTCGCTGCCGACGAATTCGCCGTTGCCGGTCAGCTCGCCGCCACTGAAGCGCCCGCGCCAGAGGTCGCCGCCGGCACTGCGATAGACGCCGGCACCTTCGAACTGGTCGTCGACGAATTCGCCGTCATAGCGATCGCCGCCCGGCTCCTGCCATTGGCCGACGCCGTTGAGGTGGCCGTCGTTGAAGGTGCCGATGGTCTGGGTGCCGTCGCTGTCGAGCTTGGAGCCCTGGCCCTGCATACGGCCGTTGACGAAGCTGCCGTGATATTCCCAGCCGCTGCTGCTGATCAGGTTGCCCTGGCCATGGTAGAGGCCACGGCGAAAGGTGCCCTGGTAGTAGGTGCCATCGGCGAATTGCTGTTCACCGGGCCCCTCGGCCAACCCGTCCTTGAAGCGGCCCTTGAGCCAGTTGCCGTTGGGCCACTCGATACGTCCGCTGCCATTGAGCAGGCCGCTGACGATTTCGCCGGTATAGACCCCGCCATCGGGCAGTCTCACGCTGCTCGCGTTGGGCGCCGCCTGAGCAGTGCAGGCCGCCAGCAACAGCGCGGCGAGGGCGAGACGGGGCAGGAGGACGCTCATAGGTGGGGTCGGCGGGCGCGTTAATGCGCCTCGAGCCGGACCAGATGACGCTCCAGCGTCGCGGAGTAGGGTTCCAGGAGACGTTCCACGCAACTGGCCCCGGCGGGGCTGGCGATGGTGCGGATACGGGCGCGTTTACGCAGCAGCTCGTCCTCGGCGATGCTCTGCTCGACCAGCAACAGGTTGCGACTGTGGCGACTCAGCGCCTGGGCATTGCGTACGGTGGTGTTTTCCAGCAATTGGGCAAGCTCCAGGCCGGCGAGGCGTTCGCCCTGCGTCAGACCCAGTTGCAGCTGCAGGGTTGCACCGCTGCCGACCACTTCCACCTGCAGCGCATGACCGAGGGCACGCATGATCTCGCCGCAGCAGAGCGCGCGGGTCAGGTAGTCGTCGTCGTCACTGCGTTCGTGGAAGAGAATCAGGCTGCCGCCGTCCTTGAGAGTGTGGAGTTCGCCATCGTAGAGCTCGGTGGCCTGCTGCAGGCAGTCACGATAGCGCTCCAGCAGCTGTTCGAGGCGGCTGCGTGGCAGCCGGCTGAGCTGGTCCTGGGCGCCGAGCTGGATGGACAGCACCGCCGAGGTGACGATGTCGGGCTCGGTGGGCACCGCCGGGGCCGGAGTGGGTGGCGGTTCGGTAAAGGACTCAGGTACCAGCTCGGCGAAGGCATCGGCGTCCGGTTCGCTGTCGGCGCCCGCGGCGGGCGCCTTGCGCGCGGCCGGTTTGGCGGCGGCAGCCTTGCGTGCGGGCGGCGGCTTGACGCTCAGACCACCCTGCTCGTCGGCGAAGGGATCGTCGTCCTCGGCCTCAGCCACTTCCGGCTTGGGCGGCTTGGGTGGCTTGGGCGGGACCAGGCGACTCTGCAGCTGGCGAGCCAGGTCGCCCAGTTCGTCGAGACGGCCGGCGCCCGGTGCCGGGTCATCGGGATCGCGCAGCCAGACGCGCAGTTCCAGCAGCGGAATCGACAGCTGACGACCGAGCCGCAGGCTGAGAATCAGCGTAAGCGCCAGCAGGATCAGGCCCAGCAGGCCCATGTTCTGCAGGCTGATCA
Source organism: Pseudomonas aestiva (assembly GCF_039908605.1). Taxonomy (NCBI): domain Bacteria; kingdom Pseudomonadati; phylum Pseudomonadota; class Gammaproteobacteria; order Pseudomonadales; family Pseudomonadaceae; genus Pseudomonas; species Pseudomonas aestiva. Next base: position 528,422 of record NZ_CP150916.1, read on the forward strand.
TCATCGGCTGCTGGAACTGGTCCATGTCCAGCGCCAGGCGCACCTGACCGGCGGTGACGTCCTGGAAGCGGATCGGCGTGCTGTAGATGCCATCGGTGGCGGTCAGCAGGCCCTGGCTCGGGCGCGTGCCGGACTCGGCCAGCACCCGGTTGTCCGGGCTGTAGACCGCGGCATGGGCCACCAGCGGATTGCGCGCCAGGTTGCTCAGCAGCACATTGAGGCTGAGATTGTCGTTGGCGACCAGCAATTCGGCGGCGGAATTGGCCGTCTGGGTCACCAGGCTCTGGCCGACGGCGTCGGCCTGCTGCTGCATGGCATGGCGGAACTGCATGCTCATGATGCCGGCATAGATCACCAGGGCAGCCGCCACCAGCAGCAGGCTGTGGGAAACGATGCGCAAGGCCACCGGCACACGACGCTGGCGCAGGGCTCGGTAGATCAGCAGGAAGAAATTATCGGGCTTGACGGTCGCGGGGCGGGTCACAGAAATCGTTTCTTTGGACAAAAAATGTGCGGCCAGTATAACCAGCGTGCCAGGGGTGCGAAAACGGCGAATACAGGGCTTCGCCCGCAAAAGAGGCCGGCGGTGGACTCACTCCGCCAGCCGGTGCCCACGGCTCGGCACCGCCGAGGCGAAAGGGTAGACTGCGCGCTTTTCCGCGAGGGTATCGCCATGCAAGACGTTATCGGACTCCAGGCAGTGGGCATCCTGCCCGCCGACTGGTTGGCGGCTCTCACCGGCGCCCTGGCCGCGGCCGGGGCCCGGCTGGAATCGCTGCAGCAGCAGGGTCTGGACAACAGTGCCGCGGTGACCCTGCTGGTCAGTCCGGCGAGTGCCGGCGCGGCGCTGGGGCAGGCGCTGCAGGCCCTGGGGCTGCAGGTGGCGCCCCTGGCGCAGCCGGCGCCGGACACCGGCGAAGCCCATGTCCTGACGCTGATGGGCCGCACCCTGGCCGATCTGCCGCTGACCCGCCTGGCCGCGCTGTGCCGCGAGCATGGCCTGAACATCCATGCCATCCGCGCCCTGAGCGAGCCGGGCGCGACCGAACGGGCCGCCCTGGAGCTGCGCGTGACCGGCGAGCCGCACGAACCCCAGGCGCTGCGCGCGGGCCTGCTGGCGCTGGCCCAGGAAGGCCAGGCCGACATCGGCTGGCAGCCGGATGAGCTGCAGCGTCAGCACCGCCGGCTGGCGGTGTTCGACATGGACAGCACTCTGATCCAGGCCGAGGTCATCGACGAGCTGGCCAAGGCTGCCGGTATCGGCGAGCGGGTCGCGGCCATCACCGAGCGCGCCATGCGCGGCGAGATCGACTTCCGCGCTAGCTTCACCGAGCGCATGGCGCTGCTGCAGGGCCTGTCCGAGGAAGTGCTGGAAGACATCGGTGCCGGGCTGCGCCTGACCGAAGGGGCCGAGCGGCTGTTCGCCGAGCTGAAGCGGCTCGGCTACAAGACCGCCATCCTTTCCGGCGGCTTCACCTACTTCGCTCGCCAGGTGCAGGCGCGGCTGGGCATCGACTACGTCTATGCCAACGAACTGGAGATCGTCGACGGCAAGCTGACCGGTCGCGCCGTCGAGCCCATCGTCGATGCCCAGCGCAAGGCCGATCTGCTGCAGGAACTGGCCAGTCGTGAAGGCCTGACGCTGGAGCAGACCATCGCCGTGGGCGATGGCGCCAACGACCTGCCGATGCTGGCCCTGGCCGGTCTGGGCGTGGCCTTTCGCGCCAAGCCGCTGGTGCGCCATTCCGCCCGCCAGTCGGTGAGCGTGCTGGGCCTGGATGGCGTGCTCTATCTGCTCGGTGTGGAAGATCGCCATACCCGCGGTTGAGTCCGCGCGCTGCGAGCCTCCCGAGCCCTAGTGCTCGGGATGGAATTCGTAGTCCATAGCCTGACTGGGCTCCTGCAGATAGTAGCCCTGGATGAAGTGCACCCCGACCTGCCACAGCTGGGCCAGCACGCTGGCGCTCTCGACGAAGGGAGCGATGGTCTGGACGTTCTGCGCGCTGAGTTCGGCGACCAGGGCCTTGAGGCGCTCCTGGTGGTCCGGTTGCGCCAGGTCCTTGATCAGCTTGCCCGACAGCTTGACGTAATCCGGTACCAGCAGGCGCAGCGCCGCCAGCGGCGGATCGCCGGCGGCAAAACCGCTCAGGGTGACCGGATGTCCCTGGCGCCGCAGCCGCTGCGCCATGGCCAGGGCCTGCTCCGGCTGAGCCAGCAGGTCTTCTTCGCTGAGCTGGAAGATCACCGCCTCGGCGTCCAGCTGCTGCGCCTGCAGGGTTTCCCGCAGCCAGGGCAACAACTCCAGATCGCCCAGGGTCGCCCCCGAAAGATGCACGAAGATGCGCGTGCCATGGCCGCGGGCGCGGTGCTCGCCGAGCTGGCGCATGGCCTGGTGGATCACCCAGCGATCGATCTGGCCGCTCAGGCCGCTGTCGCGGGCGGTGCGGGCGAATTCGGCCGGTGAGACCTCCTCACCCTGGGGATTGATCAGGCGCAGCAGCGCCTCGTAGTACTCGTGGCTGCCGCCGCGCAGGCCGATCACCGGCTGGAACAGCAGGCGGAAGCCGTTCTGCTGCAGGGCCTGCTTGACCATGGCCACCAGATTGCCGCGATTGGCGGCGGCGGCCAGCTCTTCCTGGGGGTCGTAGCGTTTGCAGGCATTGCCGCCACGCTGGGCGACCTGGCGCGCGGAGCGATGCGCACGGTCCACGAGGTCGCCGGCGCTCTTGGCCTGGCTGTCCAGGCTGACCACGCCGATGGAATAGCTGATGGCCAGGGTGCGCCCGGCCAGGGTCAGCGGCTGGCGCTCCTGGCGGCCGAGCAGGCGCTCGAAGGCACTGTCCAGGCTGGCGTCGGCCGCCTGTGGCAGGAGGGCGGTAAAGGCGTCGTCGGCGAAACGCGACAGGGTCACCAGGGTGCCGAAGTGTTCGCGCAGGCGCTCGGCCAGGACCACCAGCAATTCGTCCATGGCGCCTATGCCCAGCTCGGCCAGCAGGGTCGGATAGCGGTCGATGCTCAGGTAGGCGAAGCTGGCCGGGGCGCCGAGCCGGGCGCGTTCCAGGGCGTCCTCGAGCAATTCGAGCATGCGGCTGCGATTGAGCAGACCGGTCAGGATGTCCTGGAAGCGCACCTCGCGCAGCTGTTCCTCGAGGGCCTCGGCGGCCGGGGCCGCGCGTTCCTCGCGCAGGTGCAGCTGCACGCAGGGTTCGTCGAGATAGATGGCTGGCGTCAGGCCCAGGGTTACGCCGAAGGTGCTGCCGTCCTGGCGGACGCAGCGGCAGTCCAGTTCGAGGGGGCGGGGATCGTCGCGCAACTGGCGAAAGGCCTCGCGCAGCGCCGGCTGGTCGGCGGCGGCGATGAGGTCCATCAGCGGCGTGATTTCCAGGTCTTCCGCGGACGGATAGCCCAGCAGCTCCACATAGGCCGAGTTGACGTGGATATGCAGGCCGTCGTGGACATAGGCGACCGCTTCCACGGCGTTGGCCAGCAGCAGCTGGCAGCGCTGCTCGGCCTCGGCCAGGGCCTGTTCCAGGCGCCGGCGTTCGTGGCGCTCGGCCAGGTTGCCGAGTTCGCGCAGACTGGCCAGCAGTAGGTGTTCGTCGTTGTCGCTGGCGATGCCGTCGCGGGCGCCGAGGCGCAGGGCCTCGAGCACCGCCGCGGGATCGTCCGGCGCCACTCGCTGGATGACGGCGAGCTGGGGGACGCGGCGGCGCAACTGGCGCAGGGCGGCCAGGCTGTCGAGTTCCGGCGAGGGTGGGGCGAGGATGGCGAGGTCCCAGGACTGGGACAGCAGTTCGTCGAGACCCGCGGGGTCGGCCAGGCGCTGGGCCCGTGTCGCCCGTCCGGCATTGCGGAACAGGCTGACCAGGCGTTCCGCCTCGTTCTGCGATGCTTCGAGCAGTAACAGGCGGATCGCGCTGTGTTCGGCGGCCATGGTCTATTCGCGCCCTGGCGATAACGATGATTCAGCGAAGCTACAGAGACTTCCACAGCGAGTCAAAGTCTTCTTCCTGACGCGCGCCGCCGCCCGTGGATCCGCCGCTGGGCTGCGTACCGCTCTGCTCCAGCAGGTGATATTCGAAGACGCTGAAGCTGACCGTCATGCTGCGCCGCCGGTCGAGCATGCCGCGCTGCTCGTTGCCCTGCTGGTTGATCTGCACCTTGCTACCTTCCTGGAAGGGCAGTCGCGGTGCGATCAGCGTCGGCGCCTGGTCGATGGCCTTGATCTCCGGCAGCAGCAGGGCGCGCAGGTACTGACTGTTCTGCTCGGCCTTGCGCAGCAGCTGCAGCCCACAGGGGCGCGCGGTGGGCGCCAGCAGTTCGACGCCCATCTGGGTCCCGCTGCCGGGCACCTGGCGGACCCAGCGCACCACCGCCGGGCCCCAGTTGTGATCCTCGGGCAGGCGCACGCCGAGCAATTCGCCGGCCTGCAGTTGCTCGGGCACCTCGCCACTCCAGCTCAGGCAATAGCCGCCCGGACTGTGGTTGACCACCTGCACCGCATGGATCGGAAAAGCCGGACTGGCCGCCTCGCCGTCACCGGGCAGGACGTCGTAGTGGATCTCTTCCAGATTCTCGGCGCTCCAGTCCAGGGCGTCGGGTGCCTGGGTGTCGGCATCGAAGGCCAGCGACCAGACGTCGTCCTTGGGCTTGGGCGCAAAGGCGTCCGGCACGACCGTGGCCGACAGGCGCAGGGTGTCGGCGAACGCCTGGCCACCCGCGAGCTGATAGTGCAGGGCACTCATGCCGATGCAGACCTGCACCTGACCCTGGCCGGGCATGCGCTGGAAGGCGCGATCCGCCTCCTGGCCCCAGGCCCCCACCAGGTGTTGCAGCAGATCCAGGGACAGATCGCCGTGCACCGGCAGGCGCGCCCGCGGCCGCTGTTCCGGGGCCAGCGCCAGGTAGTCCTCGATGGCCTGCACCAGCTGCTGCGGCGCGAGACCGAGAAGACCGTTGAGATTGGCCTCGCGCAACAGCGAGCGATAGCGTGGCGGGGCGTCGATCTGCGGCGCCACCACCATCAGGGTGCCGTTCTGCTCGGGGCCTTGCAGACGGATCAGGCTGGCCCAGTCGTCCAGGTGCAGGGTCAGCTGGGCGATGTGGCTCTGGCGCAACTGGTTGCAGCGCGCGGCGCCGAACAGCAGGGCGGCGCCATAGGCCTGGGTGATGGTCTGGCTGCCGTCGCCGGGCAGCAGTTCATCGCGAATCTTCTGGTTGTGCAGGCCGGTGGTCACCGCCAGCCGATAGAGCTGGTGCAGCTCCAGCCAGAGATTGTCGTGCACCGGGGTGTAGAGCTGGGCGGCGCGGATCAGCGGCCCGAGCAGGGCGCGCAGGGCACGCTGGATGGCGGTCGCCAGCAGCGTGCTGCGTTCGCCACGATCGCTTTCCTCGACCACGATCAGCTTGTAGCCGGCCGCCAGCAGGTTCTGCAGGGCCTGGCAGAGATTGGCCACCTTGCGCGAACGCTCGTCGAGCACGATGGCCTGGTTGAGCACATGGCGTTCCAGCAGCTGGCAGACCCGCTGCACGTCCGGGCGCAGGGATTCGAGCAGGCGCAGACGCGCTTCCGGCGTCAGGATCAGCCGATTGAGTTCCAGCAGACCCTGGTAGAGCAGCCGGGCGAATTCGCCCAGCTTGGCCCGCGGCAATTGCTCCAGCCAGCGCTTGAGGCCGGCCGGGGTGGCGTCACAAAACGTCAGGCTGCGCTGATCGGGTGTCGGTACCCGCAACATGAGCTGTGGCCTTTTGCTATCCATTGGCCGCGCACACTCCTGTTTCGATGGGCAGTGAACCGCGCATCTAGGCGAGAGGCCCTGGCTCGGAAACGGTGGTCAAGGGGGCTGGCGTGGTCGGAACGCCCAGCAGTTGCCCCATGTTGACGGTGGACAAGGCGCCGAGTTCAGCGGACCAGTTCACCGCTTCCGGGCCGAACAGCACGATGGCGGTGGAGCCCAGCTTGAAGCGACCCAGCTCGTCGCCGGTGCGCAGAGTGATGGGTGCGCGCGCGGCCTCGTCGTAGGCGAAGCGCTTGAGTTCGCGCCTGGGCGGCGTGACCAGACCGGCCCAGACCGTCTCGATGCTGGCGACGATCATGGCGCCGACTAGGATGACCGCCATGGGCCCCACGGCGGTGTCGAAGATGCACACCACCCGCTCGTTGCGGGCGAACAGCTCAGGCACGTTCTCGGCGGTGAGCTGATTGACCGAGAAGATGCGCCCGGGCACATAGACCATCTCCTTCAGGGTGCCGGTGAGCGGCATGTGCACCCGGTGGTAGTCCTTGGGCGACAGGTAGATGGTGGCGAACTGACCGCCCATGAAGGGCGCGGCGCGCAGGCCGTCGCCGCCGAGCAGCTCCAGCAGGCTGTAGCTGTGACCCTTGGCCTGGAAGATGCGGCCATGCTCGATGCGACCGAGCTGGCTGATGGCGCCGTCGCTCGGGCTGACCACCGCGTCGGCTGCGGCCGGCAGCGGACGGGCGCCGGGCTTCAGGGCGCGGGTGAAGAAGGCGTTGAAGTTCTCGTAGGCGGTAGGGTCTTCCACCTGGGCCTGGCGCATGTCGACGTCATAGTGACGGACGAACCAGCGGGTCAGCAGATTCTTGAACCAGGGCGCCCGGCACTCGGCGAAGCCACCGATCAGCCGCGACAGCAGATGGTGCGGCAGCAGGTGCTGGGCGAGGATGAACAGACGGTCTTGCAGTTTCATGAGAGGTCCTTGGCAATCATTCGATCGGGGTGTCGGGGTGGTTGCCCCATTCGCCCCAGGAGCCGGCATAGGCTTTGACACGCGGGTAGCCCAGGGCCTTGGCCGCGAGGTAGGTGAAGCCGGATCGGTGATGGGTCTGGCAGTGGGTGATGATTTCCTTGTCGCGGGTGATGCCCAGGCGCTCCAGTTCGGTGGCCAGGTCCTCGCGGATGCGCAGCTGGCGCTCGCGATCCATGCCGGCGGTCCATTCGAAGTTGATCGCCCCGGGAATGTGCCCGCCACGGGCGGTCAGCACCTTCTCGCCGCGGTATTCATCGGCGCCCCGGGCGTCCCAGATGGTCAGGTCCTCGGCGCCCAGCCGGCTCTGCAGATAGGCGCGGCTGGCGGTGGGCTCTTCGTGCAGGGTCAGGGCGACCGGGGCCCCGGCCGTGGTGGGGACCGCGGTGCTCAGCGGCAGGCCGGCGGCGATCCAGCCCTGGCGCCCGCCGTTGAGGTAGTGATAGTGGCCGTGCCCGATGACGTCCAGCAGCCAGATGAAGCGTCCGGCCCAGCCGCCGCCTTCATCGTCATAGACGACGTAGACGGCTTCTTCGCGTTGCCCCAGTTCGCCGAACAGCTGTTCCAGGTCCGCCTGGGCCGGCAGCAGGCCGGGCGCCGGCTTGCTGCCCAGCTGGGTGCGCGCGGGTGCGACATGGCGCGCGCCGGGCAGATGACCCTCGGCATAGTGGGCGGCGCTGCAGAGATCCACCAGGATGAGTTCGGGCGCATCCAGGCGCGCCGCGAGATCGGCCGGTTCGATCACCAGGGGCAGGGCGGAAAAGGGCATCGCGGATTTCCCGTCGGTCCGTAGCAAAGGTGAAGTGTACCGAGGTTGACCGGCCAGCGTCAGGTCGGTCGTGCCCGCGGACGGTTGGCAAAGGTGCCGATGGCGCGCTCGATGCAGGTGAAGGTCTTGTCCAGCGCAGCGCTGCGCCGCGGGTCTGCCGGCTGCAGTTCGCTGTCCAGGATCGCCACCAGCACCACCCGTTCGCCAAAGCCCAGACTGCGCAGCCACAGCCGCTCGTTGCTGAACAGCCGGCGCAGATCGGCGGGCAGGTGCGGCGCGAAGCGCGCCCGGTTGTCGTCATCGATGCGCAACTGGCCGGGGCTGCCGAACAACTTGGCCAGCAGCGGGTGGCTGGCGATGTCCAGTTGCAGACCGGGGGCGTCGTCTAGGCCATGGTGCAGCTGGACATTGCCCTTCTGACCGTTGCGATCCGGGGTCAACAGCAGCAGCCGCGGCAGACCGCAGGCCACCAGCGCCTGGCGAGCGCAATCGAACAGCTGGGGCAGGGTGGCGAAGGCGCTGGGCGTGTGCAGCAGCTGCTCGCAGAGTCCGCGCCAGCGCTGTGCCTGACTTTCGCTGGCGACCTGCACCCGGGGCACCGGCTTGAGGCGCCGTTCGCCCGGTGGCCAGACCAGGCCCTCGGCCGGGTGCCAGAGGCCGGGCCGCGCATGGCGCTGGGCATCCTGCACCGCCAGTTCGTGGCTGCGACTCTGCACCCGCGCCAGCGGCAGTTGCAGATAGAGGGCGCTGAAACGCTGCCAGCGCAGGGTGTGGGGGCCGTCCCAGGCTTGGTGGCTGGCCAGCGCCAGACCGTTGGCCAGCAGGATGGTGTTGCCGGGATGGGTCAGCCAGCGCCGCAGGTTGGGGTCGTCGTCAAGGCGCTGCTGCTGTTCGAGGGGATCGTCGCCATGGGCGATGTGCAGCGCCCTGACCAGCTGCCGGCGATCCTGGTCCAGCAGGCGATAGCCTTCCACGATCCACTCGGGCAGCTGCCAGTGACGGGCTAGTGCCTGGCACAGGCGGATCGCCGGCACGCCGAGCAATTCGCGCTCGACCCTGAGCGCCGGTTCGCCTTCGCCCAGCACCCGTCGCTCCCATTCCTCGAAGAGTTCCGGATAGCGGGTCGCCAGCGGCCAGAGCGGCGCCAGAAAGAGCAGGGCGGCCAGGCGGATGTCCGGCCACAGCCGCGCCAGGGGGACGCCGAACAGGCCCAGCCCGAGGGTCATGGCGTGCTGGCTGACCAGGCACAGCTGCCGCAGCGGACGCGGCAGGCGCTCCTCGGACAGAGTCGGCTGGCGGGCGATCAGGTACTCCGCCGGCCCGAGACCGACGCGGCCGAGCACGGCTTCCAGGCTGGCGGCCGGATCGCCGAGGCTGGCATGGCCGCGATTGGCCTCGCGCAACAGGGCCAGCGCCAGGGGGGGTGACTCGCAGAGCCGTTCGGCGATCTCATGCAACGCCAGACGGCCATCGGCCAGGGCGCGGCGCAGGCGCTCCGCGCTGGCGGTGGCTACCGGCAGGCGCACGCCTTCCAGGTGTTTGACCCAGTCTTCGACGGTGTTCGGGCGGCTGGACATACGACGGTCGCCTTGAAATTTGATGAAAGGCCTTCAGTCCGGGGCGCCAGGTCCGATAAAGGGGACGTGAGGGCAGATCCCCGGCTCAATTTTCCTTAGCACACAGTATTCCCAACCATGGCAAAAATCATCGGCATCATCGTGATATTCGCGGCTGTCCTCGGCGGCTACATCCTCGCGCATGGCAAGATCGCTGCGATCATCCAGCCGCTCGAGGTCCTGATCATCGGCGGTGCCGCCCTGGGGGCCTTCTTGCAGGCCAACCCGGGCAGCACCTTCATGCAGGTGTTCAAGAAGTCGCTGAAGATGTTTGGCAATCGCTTCACCCACGCCTTCTACCTGGACGTGCTCAAGCTGCTCTACGAGATCCTCAACAAGAGCCGGCGCGAGGGCATGATGTCCATCGAGGCGGACGTCGAGGATCCCAAGGCCAGTCCGATCTTCAGCAAGTACCCGAACATCCTCAAGGATGAGCGGATGACTGCCTACGTCGCCGACTATCTGCGGCTGATGTCCTCCGGCAACATGGCCCCCCACGAGCTGGAAGGCCTGTTCGACATGGAGCTGGCCGGCATCAAGGAAGAGCTGGAGCATCCGTCCCACGCGGTATCGCGGGTCGCCGACGGCCTGCCCGGCTTCGGCATCGTCGCCGCGGTACTGGGTATCGTGATCACCATGGGCATGCTCGGCGAGGGTGACCAGGCGGCCATCGGTGGCCACGTGGGCGCCGCCCTGGTGGGTACCTTCCTCGGTATTCTCGCCGCCTACGGCTTCTTCGGTCCCCTGGCGACCTGCCTGGAGCACGACGCCAAGGAAGAGCTCAATGTGCTGGAGGCCATCAAGGCCTGCCTGGTCGCCGCGGCCAGCGGCATGCCGCCCACCGTCGCCGTGGAGTTCGGCCGCAAGGTGCTGTTCCCGGCGCACCGGCCGTCCTTCAGTGAGCTCGAGCAGGCGATGCGGGGCAGCTGATGGACAACAACCAGCCGATCATCGTCAAGCGCATCAAGAAGAGCGCCGCCGGCCACCACGGCGGCGCCTGGAAGATCGCCTTCGCCGACTTCGCCACCGCCATGATGGCGTTCTTCCTGGTGCTCTGGCTAATGTCCTCGGCCACCCCGGAGCAGAAGAAGGCCATCGCCGGCTACTTCCAGGATCCGATCGGCTTCACCGAAAGTGCCAGCCCCTATGTCATCGACCTGGGCGGCACGCCGACGCCGGCGCCTGACCGCACCCTGAATCCCGAGATCCAGGCGCAACCGGATTCGACCCAGAACAAGGTCAATCCGGACGTGCAGGAGCGCGCCGACCCCAACGATTCCAACCGTGTCGCGCCCGATCCCACCCAGGCGCCCGATCAGTCCGACAAGCGCCAGCCCAACGACGCGGCCCAGCAGCAGAAGGATGCCAGTCAGGCCAAGATGGATCCGAGCCAGGCGGAAAAGATCGCCGAGCAGGTCGACAAGGAGCGCCTGGAGCTGCTGCTGCAGGAGCTGCAGAACAAGATCGAGCAGAATCCGGAATTGCAGAAATTCAAGGACCAGATCCTGCTGGAGATCACCCAGGACGGCCTGCGCATCCAGATCGTCGATGCCGACAACCGGCCGATGTTCGATTCCGGCAGCCCGCGGCTGAAGTCCTATTTCGAGGACATTCTGCTGGCCATGGCCGACACCATCCGCCAGGTGCCGAACAAGATCAGCATCAGCGGCCATACCGACGCGGCGCGCTACAACGGCAAGGGCGACTTCAGCAACTGGGAGTTGTCCGCCGGTCGCGCCAACGCCGCGCGTCGGGCGCTGGTCGCCGGTGGCTATCCGGAAGACCAGGTGGCGCGGATCGTCGGCTATGCCTCTTCGGCACCCTTCGATCGCGAGCATCCGCTCAATCCGGTCAACCGCCGCATCGACATCATCGTGCTGACCAAGAAGGCCCAGCAGGCCATCGAGGGCCGCGCCGGCGGCAACCAGGCGCCCAAGCCCGCGGCTGGCGCCGCACCGGCGGCCAGTCGGGGCGGGGTCTCCAGCGGTGGCGTCAGCGCCACCGGCAACCTGGCGCAACCCGTCAACAACGCGGCCTTCAAGCAGCAGGTCAATGCCTTCGATGCCGGCGTCATCCAGGGCAAGCCCTGAGCGGGCGCGGTGATCGATAGGAAAATTCGCTGCTAGCGTTCGGTTTTTTCGTCCGTTGGCCTGAGCGAGGCTGGTTAAGCTGCAGGGGTTTCATGCTGGATCGGGCACCTTGCGCCCTGGCGCGCGGTCTCCCGATCTCCGATTCCCTTGCAGGAGCCTTCCGATGAGCAACGCCTTTATCGACACCATCAAGCGCCGTCGCACCCAGTACGCGCTGGGCAAGAACCTGCCACTGGCCCAGGACGAGGTCACCGCGCTGATCCAGGAAGCGGTCAAGCTGTCGCCCTCCGCCTTCAACTCGCAGAGTTCGCGCGCGGTGATCCTGTTCGGCGCCGAGAGCGACAAGTTCTGGGGCTTCGTCATGCAGGCGCTGCGGCAGATCGTTCCGGCCGACGCCTTCGCCGCCACCGAAGGCAAGATCAACAGCTTCGCGGCCGGCGCCGGCACCGTGCTGTTCTACGAGGATCGGCACGTCGTCGCCGGCCTGCAGGACAAGTATCCCGCCTACGCCGACAACTTCCCCATCTGGTCGGAACAGGCCAGCGGCATCGCCCAGTTCTCCGTGTGGACGGCCCTGGCCAACGCCGGCATCGGCGCCAGCCTGCAGCACTACAATCCGCTGCCCGATGCCCTGGCCGCCGCCGAGTGGCAACTGCCGGAGACCTGGCATCTGCGCGCGCAGATGCCCTTCGGTTCCAACGAAGGCGACTTCCCGGAGAAGGGCTTCATGGACGACGCCGAGCGCTTCCGCGTCTTTGGCTGATGGTCGTCGACTGATACAAGAAAACGCCGGGCTTGCCCGGCGTTTTGCTTAGTAGCGTGACTCGCCATCGAGGCTGGCCAGGATGTGCCGGTAACTGGCCATCCGCTGCGGATGGATGTCACCGCGCTCCAGGGCCGCGAGCAAAGCGCAGCCGGGTTCGCGCTCGTGCTTGCAGTCGCGGAAGCGGCAGTGGCCGAGGTAGTCGCCGAATTCCTTGAAGCCGGCTTCGACGTCGTCACGGCTGACGTGGCTGAGGCCGAATTCGCGGATACCGGGCGAGTCGATCAGATCGCCGCCATCGGGAAAGTGGAAGAGCCGGGCGGTGGTGGTGGTGTGGGTGCCCTTGTTGGTCAGCTCGGACAGCGGTCCGACGCGGGTATCGACGCCCGGCAGCAGGGCGTTCACCAGCGACGACTTGCCCACCCCCGATTGACCGACGAAGACACTGACATGCTCGTCCAGCTCGCTCTTGAGCTGGTCCATGCTCAGGCCGTTGTGGGCCGAGACTTCCAGCAGCGGATAGTCCAGCTCGCGGTAGACGCCCAGCAGTTCGTCCAGCGCCGGGCCGTTGTGCGCGTCGATCAGATCGGCCTTGTTGAGCAGCAGCAGCGGCTGGATGCCGGCATGCTCGGCGGCCACCAGGTAGCGATCGATGAGATTGGCGTGAGGCGTGGGCAGCGGGGCGAAGACGATCACCAGGCGGTCGACGTTGGCCGCCACCGGCTTGAGCAGGCCGCGCATGTCCGGCCGGCAGATCTCCGAACGCCGCGGCAACTGGGCGACGATGACGCCGTTGCCCTGGAGGCTTGGGCGAAACACCACCCGGTCGCCGGTGACCAGGGTCGGCAGGTTGGCGCGCAGGTGACAGCGCTGCAGCTGGCCGTCGTCATCCTCGACCTCCACCTGAACGCCGAAGTGGGCGATCACCAGGCCTTGTTGCTCCGGTCCCAGGTCGCCGCCTTCGAGTTCGTCGATCAGCTTGGATTCGCGCTTTTCCGCGCGGGCGGCGCGTTCGGTCTGGATTTTTTCGATCCGCCAGCTCTGGCGACGGGTCAGGTGGCGTTTGGCCATGGGATATCCGCGGGTTTCAGGACCGCTGAGTCTAGCATTGGCCGCCTCTCGCGGATTACCTAAACTTGGCGTACCTCGTCGCTCCGGAGCCCCCATGCTGGCCCATCTCGCCTCGCGCTATCCGCTGTTGCTGGCCGTGCTGGTGCAACTGGCCGCCCTGGTGGTCGCCGTCGTCGGCATCCGCCTGTGGGCCGGCTTCGCCGGCCAGCGCCCCTCGCTGCTGGCGCTGGTCTGCCTGCAGGCGGTACTGGCGGCTCTGTTGGGCGAGTTGCTGGGACTCGCCCGCTGGTGGGTGTTCATCAATGTGCTGTTCGCCCCGGCGCTCTACCTGGTCAGCGGTCGCGGGCTCTCGGCGGGCATCGCCGCGCTCGGCTTCCTGCTGCTCCTGCTGCTGAACTGGAACAGCCTGCGCGAGCGGGTACCGCTCTATCTCACCGGGCGCCAGACCCGCGAGCGGCTGGCCGAATTGCTCGCCGAGCGCGAGCCGACCTTTCGCTTCGTCGACCTCGGCTGCGGCCTGGGCGATACCCTGGTCGATCTGTCCCGGCGCTTTCCCCAGGCCACCTTCGTCGGCGTGGAGACGGCGCCACTGAGTTTCGCCCTGGCCTGGCTGCGCTGCCTGCCGCGGCGCAATTGCCAGGTGCGCTATCGCGATCTCTGGCGGGTTGAGCTGGGCGAGTTCGACGTCGTGTACTGCTTTCTCTCGCCGGCGCCCATGCCACGCCTGGGCGACAAGGCCCGCACGGAACAGCGGGCCGGCAGCTGGCTGATCAGCAACACCTTCGAGATTCCCGACCAGCCCGCGGATCAGGTGCTGGAGGTAGGCGACCTGCGTGGCAGCCGGCTGCTGCTCTGGCGCCGGTAGGTACGCGGCAGGCGCGCTGCTACACTGGTGCCATCATCAAGGAGTTCACCATGACCGCCCCCAATCCGCAGCACCTGATCTGGATCGACCTGGAAATGACCGGCCTGGATCCGGATCGGGACGTGATCATCGAGATGGCCACCATCGTCACCGACAGCGATCTCAATGTGCTGGCCGAAGGCCCGGTGCTGGCCATCCACCAGTCGGAAGAGATCCTGGCCGGCATGGACGAGTGGAACACCCGCCAGCACGGCGGCTCGGGACTGACTCAGCGGGTGCGCGAGAGCACCGTCGATACCGCCCAGGCCGAGGCCCTGACCCTGGAATTCCTGCAGCAGTGGGTGCCCAAGGGCAAGTCGCCGATCTGCGGCAACAGCATCTGTCAGGATCGCCGCTTCCTCTATCGCCGCATGCCGGAGCTGGAAGCCTACTTCCACTACCGCAACCTGGACGTCTCCACCCTCAAGGAACTGGCCGCGCGCTGGGCGCCCCATGTGCGTGACGGCGTGAAGAAGAGCGGCAGCCACCTGGCGCTGGACGACATCCGCGATTCCATCGCCGAGCTGCGGCACTATCGCGAGCACTTCATCAAGGTCTGACGGCCACCCGTCCGTGCTGCTGTCCATCCTTTATCTGGTCGCGATCACCGCCGAGGCCATGACCGGCGCCCTGTCCGCGGGGCGCCGCGGCATGGACCTGTTCGGCGTGGCACTGATCGCCAGCGTCACCGCCCTGGGCGGCGGCTCGGTGCGCGACGTCCTGCTGGGGCACTATCCACTCGGCTGGGTAAAGCACCCGGAGTACCTCGCGCTCACCGTCGGCGCGGGCCTCGCCACCGTGGCCATCGCGCGAGTCATGCGCTATCTGCGCCGGCTGTTCCTGGTGCTCGACGCCCTGGGCCTGGTGGCCTTTACCGTGATCGGCTGCCAGGTGGCCCTGGAGATGGGCCTGAGTCCGGCCATCGTCATCGTCAGCGGCACCCTCACCGGCACCTGCGGCGGCATCCTGCGCGACATCCTCTGCAACGACGTACCCCTGATCCTCAGGCGCGAGCTCTATGCCAGCGTGGCGGTACTCTCCGCCGGCTGCTACCTGCTCTGCCGCCCGTGGCTCGGCGAAGAGCAGGCGCTGCTCATCACCCTGGCCGCGGGGTTGCTGTTGCGCCTGCTGGCGTTGAGATTCAACTGGCAGATGCCGACCTTCACCTATCCGGACGATCCCCACGGTTGAGGTCGTGAGAAATTGCGCGGTATCGCGCTGAAAGGCTTGTCCTAGAGCCTTTTGTGCGGCATTTTTCAGGCCCCAGTTACCGATAGGGAGATCGGTCATGTCTGGAAAGCCTGCTGCTCGCCTGGGCGACGCCGTCGCCTGCCCCAAATGCGGTACCAGCGCCCTGGTCCAGGGCTCCACCGATGTCGCTTTCGATGGCCTACCCGCCGCCACTCTCGGCCATGCCTGCGGCTGTGGCGCCGCCCTGAGCGCCGCGGTCATCCCCACCGTCCTGATCAACGGCCGGCCTGCGGCGGTGCTCGGCAGCCTTACCTGCCATGGCGGCGTGGTGATTGGCGGCTCGGGCAGCGTCATCATCGGCCTGGACGCCGGCGGCGCGCCCAAGGGCGCCTGCGCAAGCCGTGCAGGCACTACCGGCCTGGCACCGGGGCAGGGCCAGCCTTCGGCACTTCGCTCCCGGGAGCGACAGGATATCGAGGAGCCTGCCAACCACCCGGAGAGCGCACCCGTTGCCAGGGATGAAGTCGCCGAACAGGCGGAGCGCCCGCTAGAACAGCGCATCACCCTGCGCATCGGCGTCTTCTTCGACGGCACCGGCAACAACCTCTTCAATGCCGCCACCGGTGCGGCTTGTCGGGCGGAAGAGCAGGGCTTTCGCCAGGATCAGGCGCGCAGCATCGTCCGGCATTGCGAGAAGTTCATGCTGAGTACCGATGGCAGCTATGCGGGGGCGGAGACGAATATTGCGCGGTTGTATCGGCTGTATGAGAGCGATGTGGATCGAAAGCTCGATAAAAGCGAGATTCGATCCAGTATCTCTGTCTATATCGAAGGTATTGGGACGCAAGCTGGCCAGCCGGATAATTTGTTTTCCATGGGGACAGGCGTGGGGAAAAGCGGCGTGTTGGGCTGCGTCCGCAGTTTCCCATCCGCGTTTGCCAAACAATACGTACAGTTTCGACTCAGTAATCCCAAAGTATCCGTCGAGGCTGTCGAGTTCGATCTTTTTGGTTTTAGCCAAGGGGCAGCAGCAGCGCGGCATTTCGCCAATGAGGTATTAAAGGTCGATGGTGGTATTGCCGCGGCAGGATTGTTGCCGTGTCTTCCCTGGAAGCGCACCAAGGTGAAACTCAATTTCATTGGCGTGTTCGATACCGTGGCAGCAGTTGCTGATCCTCTGCGGGGCGATTTCAGTCCAGCCAATGCGATTAATCCGGGGCTCAATCTCTATCTGCCGGCTGGTTGCGCGCTCAAGGTTGTGCAATTGGCAGCGCAGCACGAGTACCGCCGCAATTTCGCCCTGACCAGCGTGGCGCCCGAGCATGAGGAGATATTCCTGCCCGGCGCATATGCCGATGTCGGGGGTGGCTATCCGGATGAGATGCAGGAGGGATTGTTGATGACCCGGCCGAGGGCTTCCCGTGAGCCCAGGGGCACGGATAGCCACCAGGCCTGGAGCTATCGTCAGGCTGAACTGGAGTTGCGGCGCCTGCAAGGGCCGCCTTGGTACGACTCAACCAGCACTCGTCTTGGCATCGATACCTGGCGCCTCGAGTTGCCCCGTGTCCGGGGCGACCTGCCGGAAGTCGAAGTCTTCGCTGCGATACGGCTGGAGCGAAAGGTTCGTGGAGAGCTATCCCTGGTTTACCTGCGGATGATGCACCGTCTGGCCAGTGCCCAGGGTGTCCCTTTCACGACCCTCGATGACGAGGATCCGGAGTGGCGTTTGCCGGCCGAACTGGCTCCGATAGCCAGCAAGCTTCAGTCCGGTAGTCCGCATATACCTGAGGCACTGAGTCAGGCCGAAAATCGTCTGCTGCTCAGTCGCTATGTACACAGGTCGGCTCACTGGAATGCGCGCATGGGCAGTGGCCTGGGTAATGTGGATACGATCTTCGTCGATGCCCCTACCGCCGATGGTCGGCGCAACGTCTATCCCAATCGACCGCAGGCGGGGTATCCGATATGAGTCGCTTTTGGCTGCTTCTCATCTTGGTGTTGTGTATTGCTGGCTGCCAATCCAATGCCTCGACCAAACAAAAAATGCCTTACGAATCCTGGTATTTGGGCTTTATAGCGCCTAACTACATGGAAGTTTGGCTGGAGCAAGTCAATATTGGTGATAACAACGGGCGCATCTTTCCCAATGCCATGGGGGGAGTAGTGTCTTATGGCAAACCTGAAAATCTGGCGATTCGCGCAGAGGGTTGGCCAGAAAGAATCGGCTCAGGCAAAGGCCGTACTCTAACCGGCTTAGACTTGCCCTACGTTATCTCTTTGCGCTGGCAATCCATGGTCGAGCCTCAAACCTATCACGCACTGTTTACCATCCCCGATTGGGCCAGGGCAAAGATGGTCGAGCGTATCCCGGACCAGTGTCCGAGCGGTTACCACTTCGACTATCGCGAGCCCTCACCATCGGCCTGGCGCCCGGCGGGGTGGTCAAGGTCTGGATCATGGGCCCGTGCCTCGATCCCATCGAAGTCCTGACCCTCCAGGCCGAGATCGAGCCCAAGGGGCCCTATGGTGGCAAGTCGGGCGGCAAGTACCGACCGCTGTCGCCGGTGGTCAAGCACTATGTCGACAAGTACGGCGTGCCCTATGGCAGCTGGTGGGCACCCATCCCCTACACCACGGTAGGGCCCTGAACGTCTTACCTGCCGCTCAAGCCTCGCCGTGCCGCTGCAGCGCCCATTCCACGTGTTCGCGCACCAAGGGTGAGGGGTGTTCGCGCTGCAGCTTCAGGGCTTCCACAACCGGGATGCTGGTGGGGGCATTGCCCAGGCCGACGGCCAGATTGCGCAGCCAGCGCTCGTAGCCGGCGCGGCGCAGGGGCGAGCCTTCGGTGCGGCTGAGGAATTCGGCTTCGGTCCAGCGGAACAGTTCGGCCAGGCTGGCGCTGTCCAGGCTGTGACGCGGCTGGAAATCGCCTTCGGCAGTCGGCTTGGCGAAGCGATTCCAGGGGCAGACCAGCTGGCAGTCGTCGCAGCCGAAGACCCGGTTGCCGATTAGTGGCCGTAGCTCCAGCGGGATGGAGCCCTTGAACTCGATGGTCAGGTAGGATATGCAGCGCCGGGCGTCGAGCTGATAGGGGCCGACGAAGGCCTGGGTCGGGCAGATATCCAGGCAGGCGCGGCAGGTGCCGCAGTGATCGCGCGGGGTGGGTTCGTCCACCGGCAGGGGCACATCGACGAAGAGTTCGCCGAGAAAGAACCAGCTGCCGGCCTTGCGATTGAGCACCAGGGTGTTCTTGCCGATCCAGCCCAGGCCGGCCTGTTCGGCGATGGCCTTTTCCAGCACCGGCGCACTGTCGACGAAGGCGCGATAGCCGAAGGGGCCGATCTCGCCCTGGATGCGCTCGGCCAGTTGTTGCAGGCGCTTGCGGATCAGCTTGTGGTAGTCGCGGCCCAGGGCGTAGCGCGAGACGTAGGCGGCCGCGCCGTCGGCCAGGCGCTCGCTCATGCGGGTGTCGCCGGGCAGGTAGTCCATGCGCAGGGAAACCACCCTCAACGTCCCCGGGACCAGTTCGGCCGGTCGCGAACGTTTGCTGCCGTGCGCGGCCATATAGTCCATCTCGCCATGGAAACCGGCGGCCAGCCAGCGCTCCAGATGTTCCTCGTGACGTGCCAGATCCAGCCCGGCGATGCCGGTCTGCTGAAAGCCCAATTCCCGACCCCAGGTCTTGATGAGGTCGGCCAGGGCGGCGAGATCGAGAGCGACAGCGGACATCGACGGGAACGCACAGGCAGGAGGGCCGCCTATTTTGCCAGACTCCGGAGGCTTTCCCAGCATGCACGACGAACTGCCGTTCCAGCTCTACAGCGCCCAGCAGGTACGGGATCTCGACGCCCAACTGATCGCCGGCGGTCTGCCCGGTCTCGAGTTGATGAGGCGCGCGGCGGCCGCGGCCTGGCGCTCGTTGCGCCATGGTTGGCCCCATGCCGGCGCCCTCTGCGTGCTGGCCGGCGGTGGCAACAATGCCGGCGATGGCTATCTGGTCGCTGCGCTGGCGCGCAAGGCCGGCTGGCAGGCCCGGGTCTGGTACCTGGCCGATCCCGCCGGACTCCAGGGCGACGCCGCCCTGGCCCAGGCCGAGGCCCTGGCCGCCGGCGTGGACATCCAGCCCTGGCGCGCGGACGCCCCGCTCGAAGGCGTGGTGGTCGACGCCCTGCTGGGCACCGGGCTCAAGGGCCCGGCGCGGGCGCCCTATGCGGCTGCCATCGAGCGGATCAACGCCAGCGAACTGCCGGTGGTGGCCATCGATCTGCCGTCCGGACTGAACGCCGATACCGGCGCCGCTGCAGGTCCGCTGGTACGCGCCGACCTGACCATCTCCTTCATCGGTCTCAAGCTGGGGCTGTTCACCGGCAAGGGGCCGGATCACGTCGGCAGTCTGGTATTCGAGCCGCTGATGGAGGAGCCGCAGAATCCTGCTCATGCCACCGCCCAGCGCCTGGCACCCGGCAACCTGCCACGCCTGGCGGCGCGCCCGCTCAATGCGCACAAGGGACAGTACGGTCATCTGCTGGTGATCGGCGGCGACGAAGGCACCGGTGGCGCGGCCATCATGACCAGCGAGGCGGCGCTGCGCTGTGGCGTGGGCATGCTCAGCCTGGCGACCCGGCCGTCCAATGTGACCGCGGTGCTGGCGCGGCGGCCGGAGATCATGGTCGCCGGGGTGCATTCCAGTTTCGCCGTGCTGGAGCTGGCCAAGAAGGCCGATGTGCTCGCGGTCGGACCGGGCCTGGGGCAGGGCGCCTGGGGCAAGGCCCTGGCCAGTGCCGCCGCGACGCTGGACGTCGTCCAGGTCTGGGACGCCGATGCCCTCAATCTGCTAGCCGCCGGGGTGGTCGAGGCGCCACGCGGGCCCTGGGTGATGACGCCCCATCCGGGCGAAGCGGCGCGGCTGCTGGAGGTCTCGATCAAGGACATCGAGGCCGATCGCCCCGGCAGCGCCCGCGAACTGGCGCGGCGCTACGGCGGCGTGGCGCTGCTCAAGGGCTTCGGCACCCTGATCGCCCACCCGGACGGGCGCATGGCGCTGTGCGGAGAGGGGCACCCGGCAATGGCCACGGGTGGCCTGGGGGACATTCTCACCGGTATCATCGCCGCCCTGCTGGGGCAGGGGCTGGCGCCCTTCGAGGCCGCCTGTCTGGGCGCCTGGCTGCATGGCCGTGCCGGTGCCGAGCTGGGTCGCCAGGGCCGCGGTCTCGCCGCCAGCGATCTGCCCCCGGTCGCTCGCCAGTTGCTCGAGGAACTCCAGCCATGCCTGAACTGACCCTGCACGCCGCCGACGAAGACGCCATGTATGCCCTGGGTGCCCGCCTGGCCCAGGCCAGCGGCGGTCGCGGCGTGCTCTATCTGCACGGCGATCTGGGTGCCGGCAAGACCACTCTGTCGCGAGGCATCCTGCGCGGTCTCGGCCATGGCGGGGCGGTGAAGAGTCCGACCTTCACCCTGGTCGAACCCTACGAACTGGCCAGCGGTGCGGTCTATCACTTCGACCTCTACCGCCTGGCCGATCCGGAAGAACTGGAATTCATGGGGATTCGCGACTACTTCACACCCGAGGCCTTGTGCCTGGTGGAATGGCCCGAGCGCGGTCAGGGCTTTTTGCCAAAGCCGGACCTGGACATTACCATTACGCCACGCGCCGACGGCCGTGATCTACGCCTGGTCAGCCAGGGCGCTCACGGCGAGGCCTGGTGCGCCGCCCTCGCGCCCTAGGCGCCGATCCCTCGTTCTCCAGCTATACGGTCGCAGGCATGCGCAAGCGTTTTTTCAGGTCGGGACTCGGCCTGTTGTTGTTGATTCTCAGCAGTCAGTTGCTGGCCGCCACCCAGATCAAGGGTATGCGCGTCTGGCGCGCGCCCGACAATACCCGTCTGGTGTTCGATCTGACCGGCCCGGTCAAGGCCAGCGTCTTCACCCTCAGTGCCCCGGATCGCATCGTCATCGACCTGTCCGGCGCGCAGCTCGACGGTGGGCTGAACGAAAAGCCGCTGCGCAACACCCCCATCACCGGCCTGCGGGCGGCCCAGCGTTCGCCGGGCGAGGTGCGCCTGGTGCTGGACACCAAGGGTGCCCTGACGCCCAAGAGTTTCACCCTGGCGCCCAACAAGGAATACGGCAATCGCCTGGTGGTCGATCTCTACGACCAGGGCACCGACCCTGCCACCAGCGACATCCCCGCCACGGTCACGCCCAATCTGCCGGCCACCCCGGTGACCCCGGCCCAGCCGGCGACCCGTCTGCCCTCCAGCCCCAGTGGCAAGCGCGACGTGGTGGTGGTGATCGACCCCGGTCATGGCGGTGAGGATCCGGGCGCCATCGGCCGCGGCCGGCTGTACGAGAAGAACGTGGTGCTGGCCATCGCCAAGCAGCTGCAGGCCAATCTCAACCGACAGAGGGGCTTTCGCGCCGAGCTGACCCGCACCAGCGACTACTTCATCCCGTTGCGCCAACGACAGGTCATCGCCCGCAAGAAGGGTGCCGACCTGTTCATCTCCATCCATGCCGACTCCGCACCCAGCGCCAGCGCCGAGGGCGTCACCGTCTTCGCCCTGTCCCAGCGCGGCGCCACCTCCGAGGCGGCGCGCTGGCTGGCCGATGCGGAAAACCGCTCCGACCAGGTCGGCGGGGTGTCGGATGCCCTGGACAACAAGGACCCGATGCTCGCCGGGGTGCTCATGGACCTGTCCATGACCGCCACCGTGGCCTCCAGCCTGGAGGTCGGCCAGACCATCCTCGGTCAGGTCGGGCGCGCGACCAAGCTCCTGCATTCGCGGGTGGAGCAGGCGGGTTTCATGGTGCTGAAGTCGCCGGACATCCCCTCGATCCTGGTGGAGACCGGCTTCATCACCAATGCCAACGAGTCGGCCAAGCTGGCCAGTCCGGCGCACCAGGGCCTGCTCGCCCGGCAGATCCAGGCCGGTATCGTGCAGTACTTCCAGCATCGTCCGCCGCCAGGCACCTACCTGGCCTGGCAGCGCGAGCAGCGGGGCGACAAGGTCGGCAGCGTGCGCGGCTTCGATCAGCACCGGGTGCAACCCGGCGAAAGCCTGAGCCTCATCGCCCGTCGCTATGATGTCGACCTTTCCACCCTGCGCGCCGCCAACGGGCTGCGCGGCAATCGCATCCGCTCCGGTCAGGTGTTGACCATCCCCACCCACGAACTGGCGGCCAGCAATGACTGAACCCCGGCGCATCCAGCTGCTCAGCCCGCGGCTGTCCAACCAGATCGCCGCCGGCGAGGTGGTCGAACGCCCCGCCTCGGTGGCCAAGGAGCTGCTGGAGAACAGCCTGGACGCCGGTGCCCGGCGCATCGACATCGAGGTGGAACAGGGCGGGGTCAAGCTGTTGCGCATCCGCGACGACGGTCACGGCATCCCGGCGGATGACCTGCACCTGGCCCTGGCGCGCCATGCCACCAGCAAGATCTATCACCTGGATGAACTGGAAAGCGTCACCAGCCTGGGCTTTCGCGGCGAGGCCCTGGCGTCGGTCAGTTCGGTGTCGCGCCTCACCCTGACCTCGCGTTTTCGCGGCGAGGACCAGGCCTGGCAGGTGGAGACCGAAGGCCGCGAGATGCAGCCACGGGTGCAGCCCGCCGCCCATCCCCAGGGCACCTCGGTGGAGGTGCGCGACCTGTTCTTCAATACCCCGGCGCGGCGCAAGTTCCTGCGCGCCGAAAAGACCGAATTCGATCACCTGCAGGAAGTGGTGCGGCGCCTGGCGCTGGCGCGCTTCGACGTGGGTTTTCATCTGCGACACAACGGCAAGAGCGTGCTGGCCCTGCATCCGGCGAGCGATCCCCAGAGTCAGGGGCGGCGCGTCGGCGCGGTCTGCAGCCCGGCCTTTCTCGAACAGGCGCTGCCGCTGGAGCACGAGCGCAACGGCCTGCGCCTGTGGGGCTGGGTCGGCCTGCCGACCTTTTCGCGCAGCCAGGCGGATCTGCAGTACTTCTATGTCAACGGCCGCATGGTGCGCGACAAGCTGGTCGCCCATGCGGTGCGCCAGGCCTATCGCGATGTTCTCTACAACGGCCGCCACCCGGCCTTCGTGCTGTTCCTGGAAGTGGATCCGGCGGTGGTGGACGTCAACGTCCATCCCACCAAGCACGAGGTGCGCTTCCGCGATAGCCGCCAGGTGCACGACTTCCTCTACGGCACCCTGCACCGGGCCCTGGGCGATATCCGCCCGGACGACCAGCTCGCCGTGGTGGCACCCACGGCGCCAGCGCCGCTGAGCGGTCCGGCCGCCGGCGAATTCGGCCCGCAGGGCGAGATGCGCCTGGCCGCCGCCATGTTGCACGACAGCCCTGCGCCGCCGGCCCAGCCTTTCGCCGGTGGCGGCGGGTCGGGTGGCGCCGCGCACTACAGTCCCACCCCGCAGCCCTATGCGGGTGCGCCGGTGGCCGAGGTGCAGAGCGCCTACAAGGCCTTCTTCGCGCCGCTGCCGGAGGGTGCCGAAGCCGCGTCCCTGCCGGTGGAGCAGGGCGACGTACCGCCGCTGGGTTATGCCCTGGCGCAACTCAAGGGCATCTACATCCTCGCCGAGAATGCCCAGGGCCTGATCCTGGTGGACATGCACGCCGCCCACGAGCGCATCACCTACGAGCGGCTCAAGGTGGCCATGGCCAGCGAAGGCCTGCGCGGTCAGCCGCTGCTGGTGCCGGAATCCCTGGCGGTCAGCGAGCGCGAGGCCGATTGCGCCGAAGAGCACGGCCAGTGGTTCGAGCGGCTCGGCTTCGAATTGCAGCGGCTCGGCCCCGAGACCCTGGCCATCCGGCAGATCCCCGCGCTGCTCAAGCAGGCCCAGGCCGCGCGACTGGTGCAGGACGTGCTCGCCGACCTGCTGGACTATGGCACCAGCGATCGCATCCAGGCGCACCTCAACGAATTGCTCGGCACCATGGCCTGCCATGGCTCGGTACGCGCCAACCGGCGGCTGACCCTGCCAGAGATGAATGCCCTGCTGCGCGACATGGAAACCACCGAGCGCAGTGGCCAGTGCAACCACGGTCGTCCCACCTGGGCCCAGCTCAGCCTGGATGACCTGGACAAACTCTTCCTGCGCGGCCGCTGACCGCCTCGCCGTGTCCCGCGCGGCGCCCTTCGAGAATCCCTCATGACCGCCCCCCTGCCGCCCGCCATCTTTCTCATGGGGCCGACCGCCTCCGGCAAGACCGATCTCGCCATCGAACTGGCACGGCTGCTGCCCGTCGAGCTGATCAGCGTGGATTCGGCGCTCATCTATCGCGGCATGGACATAGGCACCGCCAAACCTGACGCCGAGCTGCTGGCCACCCATCCGCACCGGCTGGTGGACATTCGCGATCCCGCCGAGAGCTATTCCGCCGCCGAATTTCGGGCCGATGCCCTGGCGGCCATGGCCGAAATCACCGCGGCCGGGCGCATCCCGCTGCTGGTGGGCGGCACCATGCTCTATTTCAAGGCCCTGCTCGAAGGCCTGGCCGACATGCCCGGTGCCGATGCCGGAGTACGGGCCGAGATCGAGGCGCTGGCGGCCACGGCGGGCTGGGGCGAGATCCATCGGCAACTGGCCGAGGTCGATCCGGTGTCGGCCGCGCGCATCCATCCCAACGACCCCCAGCGCCTCCTGCGCGCCCTCGAGGTGTATCGCGTCAGCGGCCAGTCGATGACCGCGCATCGCGCGCTGCAAATGAGCGCCAATGCCGATTCGAACGGCGCGCCCCAGACGCAATTACCCTATACTGTGGCCCAATTGATCCTGGCGCCCGGTCGGCGTGAGGTGCTCCATGCGCGTATCGCCGAGCGCTTCAATCTGATGCTGGAACAGGGCTTCATCGACGAAGTTTCAGCCTTGCGGGAACGTCCCGATCTGCATCCTGGTCTGCCGTCCATGCGATCCGTAGGCTATCGTCAGGTGTGGGAGTTCCTGGAAGGGGATTGCACGCGGGAAGAGATGGTGGCGCGTGGCGTGGCGGCGACGCGGCAATTGGCGAAGCGGCAGTTGACCTGGTTGCGTGGCTGGCCCGCCGCGCACACCTTCGACAGCCTGGCTTGTGACAATCTGCCGCGGATCTTGAAATGCCTGTCCGGTGACACCATATCGCCCCACAGCTGAATCGTTTTTGTCCGCGTGTCCATGGTGGGCAGCGGAAACTGGCATGTCGCCAGATCGGTATTTTCATTTCCTTAGGAGAGCGACACGATGTCAAAAGGGCATTCGCTACAAGACCCTTACCTGAACACCCTGCGTAAAGAGCGCGTTCCGGTTTCCATCTATCTCGTCAATGGTATCAAGCTGCAGGGTCAGATCGAGTCCTTCGACCAGTTCGTGATTCTGCTCAAGAACACCGTCAGCCAGATGGTCTACAAGCATGCAATCTCCACCGTGGTGCCGAGCCGCCCGGTCCGTCTGCCCAGCTCCGAGACGAGCGAGTCGGATAGCGAATAAATAACAAGAGGAGCGCCCTGTTGTTCTTCGAGCGTCACGAAGGTGGTGAGCGGGCCATTCTGGTCCATTTGGAAGGCCTGCATCCCGAGGCGCGCGAAGATCCTCAGGAGTTTCTCGAACTCGCGCGATCGGCGGGTGCGGAGACCGTGTCTTTCGTCACGGTGAATCGCAGCCAGCCGACCGCGCGTTATCTCATCGGTACCGGCAAGGTCGAGGAACTGCACGATCAGGTGCACGCCCATGCCGCCGATCTGGTCATCTTCAACCATGACCTCACGCCCAGTCAGGAACGCAACCTCGAAAAAGCCTTCGAGTGCCGCGTCCTCGACCGCACGGGCCTCATTCTCGATATCTTCGCCCAGCGCGCCCGGACCCACGAGGGCAAGCTGCAGGTGGAGCTCGCCCAGCTCGAACACATGAGTACGCGGCTGGTACGCGGCTGGACTCACCTCGAACGGCAGAAGGGCGGTATCGGTCTGCGCGGCCCGGGTGAAACCCAGCTCGAGACCGACCGTCGTCTGCTGCGGATCCGTATCCGTCAGATCCGCCAGCGCCTGGACAAGGTGCGCAGCCAGCGCGAGCAGGCTCGGCGCGGGCGTCGGCGGGCCGAGATTCCCTCGGTGTCCCTGGTGGGCTACACCAACGCCGGCAAGTCCACCCTGTTCAACAGCCTCACCGAATCCGGCGTCTATGCGGCCAATCTGCTGTTCGCCACCCTCGATCCCACCCTGCGTCGTCTGGAGCTGCCGGATCTGGGGCCGATCGTGCTGGCCGATACCGTGGGCTTCATCCGCCATCTGCCGCACAAGCTGGTCGAGGCTTTCCGCGCGACGCTGGAGGAATCCAGCAACTCCGACCTGTTGCTGCACGTGATCGATGCCCACGAGGACGATCGCCAGCTGCAGATCGAGCAGGTCGAGGCGGTGCTGCACGAGATC
The DNA here is from genome assembly GCF_039908605.1 of Pseudomonas aestiva. Taxonomy (NCBI): domain Bacteria; kingdom Pseudomonadati; phylum Pseudomonadota; class Gammaproteobacteria; order Pseudomonadales; family Pseudomonadaceae; genus Pseudomonas; species Pseudomonas aestiva. The sequence goes on from NZ_CP150916.1 coordinate 554,975, forward strand.
GGCGCCGATGAGCTGCCAATGCTGGAAATCTACAACAAGCTCGATCTGCTCGACGGGGTCGAGCCGCATATCCAGCGCGACGACGAAACCGGACGCCCGATCCGGGTCTGGGTGTCGGCGCGCGAAGGTCGCGGTCTGGAGCTGGTCGGTCAGGCCGTCGCCGAATTGCTTGGCGAGGATCTCTTGGTCGGCGTGCTGCGCCTGCCTCAGCGACATGCCCGGCTGCGCGCGCAGCTGTTTGACCTGGGCGTGGTTCGCCAGGACGATCATGATGACGAAGGCAACATCCTGTTGTCTGTACGAGTACCCCGCGCCGAACTCAATCGACTGCTCAGCCGGGCCGGTGAAGAACCGGAAGTCTTTATCCAGCAACATGTTTTGCAATAAACCCCCGCTCGGCGCTTTTGTTCGGGCAGGGACCATCCGGTAGCATTGGTCGGCGCGCCATTTCGGCGCGTTTTCGCGTTATCAGTAGGGAGAGCGCTATGGCTTGGAACGAGCCCGGTGGCAACTCGAACAATCAAGACCCCTGGGGCGGCCGCAACAACAACGGTGGCGGCAATGGTGGACGCAAGGGGCCGCCGGATCTCGACGAAGCCTTGCGTAAGTTTCAGGACCGCATCAACCGCCTGGTTGGCGGCAAGAAGCGGTCCGGCGGCAGTGGCGGCGACAGTTTCGGCTCGGGTGGTGGCAAGGGCTTGCTGCTCCTGGGCGTACTGCTGGTCGGCGCGCTCTGGCTGTACAACGCCGTCTACGTCGTGGACGAGCAGGAGCAGGCAGTGGTGCTGCGCCTGGGCAAATACCATGAGACGGTAGGGCCCGGCCTGAACATCTACTTCCCGCCCTTCGAGACCAAGTACCAGGAAAACGTCACCCGTGAGCGGGCCTACAGCAAGCAGGGCGCCATGCTGACCCAGGACGAGAACATCGTCGAGGTGCCGCTGACCGTCCAGTACCGCATCACCAACCTCAAGGACTTCGTCCTCAATGTCGACCAGCCCGAGGTCAGCCTGCAGCAGGCGACCGACAGCGCGGTGCGGCATGTGGCCGGCTCCTCGACCATGGACCAGTTGCTGACCGACGGCCGCGAACAGGTCGCCACCAGTGTGCGCGAGCGTCTGCAGCGCTTCCTCGACACCTACGGCACCGGCATCACGGTGACCCAGGTGAATATCCAGAGCGCAGCAGCGCCGCGTGAAGTTCAGGAAGCCTTCGACGACGTGATCCGTGCTCGCGAGGATGAACAGCGCGAGAAGAACCAGGCCGAAGCCTATGCCAACGGCGTGATCCCCGAGGCTCGCGGTGCTGCCCAGCGCATCATCGAGGAAGCCAACGGCTATCGCGACGAAGTCGTGGCCCGTGCCCAGGGTGATGCCTCGCGCTTCAGCCAGCTGGCGGTCCAGTACGCGGCCAATCCGCAGCTGACCCGCGAGCGTCTGTACATCGAGACGATGCAGGAAGTGCTTGGCCAGTCGAGCAAGATCATGGTCACCGGTCAGGCCGGCCAGAATCTGCTCTATCTGCCGCTCGACAAGCTGATGCAGAACCGTGCTCCGGCACCGACCTCGGCCATCAGCAGCGGTGCTGCCCCGGCGGCATCGAGCGACACGGCGGCCTCGGTCATTCGCAATCTGCCGCAGTCCACCGAAGCGCGTACGAGGGAGAGCCGCTGATGAGCAACAAATCGCTGGCCGCGCTGATCGTCGTGGTCGTTCTAGGTCTTGCGGCCTGGAGCAGTCTGTTCGTGGTGAAGGAGACCGAGCGCGCGGTGATGCTGCGCTTCGGTCGCGTGGTCGAGCCCAATCTGGAGCCCGGCCTGCACTTCAAGATCCCGTACGTCAACCGGGTGCGCAAGTTCGATGCCCGCCTGCAGACGCTGGATACCCCGACGCAGCGTTTTCTGACGCTGGAAAAGAAAGCGGTGATGGTCGATGCCTACGCCAAGTGGCGCATCTTCAATGCCGATCGCTACTACACCGCGACCTCGGGTCTCAAGCAGATCGCCGACGAACGCCTGCTGCGCCGCCTGGAAGCGGGACTGCGTGACCAGTTCGGTCGTCGCACCCTGCATGAGGTGGTCTCCGGTGAGCGGGATGCAATGGTCGGTTCGCTGACCGCGGCGCTGAACAAGATGGCCAACCAGGAGCTGGGTATCGAGGTGCTGGACGTGCGCGTCAAGGCCATCGACCTGCCCAAGGAAGTCAGCCGCAGCGTCTATGAGCGGATGAGTACCGAGCGTGAACGGGAAGCCCGTGAGCACCGGGCCAAGGGTCGCGAACTGGCCGAAGGCATCCGTGCCGACGCCGATCGTCAGCGCCGCGTGCTGCTGGCCGAAGCCTATCGCCAGGCCGAACAGGCCCGTGGTGAGGGTGATGCCCAGGCGGCCCAGGTGTATTCCCAGGCCTACTCGAAGAATCCGTCGTTCTTCTCCTTCTATCGCAGCCTGCAGGCCTATCGCTCCAGCTTCTCCAGCAAGAGCGATGTCCTGGTGCTGGATCCGAAGAGCGATTTCTTCAAGTATTTCCAGAGTCCGGGGCAGTGAGGTCCGGGATGAGCGGCGGCTAGGCTTCGCTCGTCGTTCATCCCCGATCGCCGATTTTTTCGTGTTATCATGAATCAGCCGGGGCCATCCCCGGCTTTTTTGCGTCCGTACGAAACCCGTGGAAGGGCGACGCCCTGGCTGATCCGGGTAGCAATCCACGGCAGAGCGGCTTGATCCGGCGGCAGGATTCTCCAGGAATCCACTGCGCCGACCTCGGCAGCCGCGTGCCGATCCATGACATGGAGAAGAGGCCTAATGGCTACGGTAGACCGCTGGCTGCTGCCTGACGGTATCGAGGAAATCCTGCCGCCCGACGCGGCGCGCATCGAGGGCGCTCGGCGCCGGGTGCTGGAACTGTTCCATTGCTGGGGCTACGAGTTCGTCATCACCCCGCACCTGGAATTCCTGGAATCGCTGCTCACCGGCGCGGCCAAGGAGCTGGAGCTGCGCACCTTCAAGGTGACCGATCCCAGCTCCGGTCGCCTTATGGGCTTCCGCTCCGACATCACGCCCCAGGTGGCGCGCATGGAAGCCCATAGCCTCAAGCAGAGCGGCCCGAGCCGACTGTGCTATGCCGGCAGCGTGCTGCATACCCGTCCCCGTGCCCTGTCCACCTCGCGCAGTCCGATCCAGGTCGGCGCCGAGCTCTATGGCGTGCCCGGCAGCGAAGGGGATCTGGAAGTCATCAGCCTGATGCTCGATGTGCTCGAGCAGGCCCAGGTGCCCGATATCCACATGGATCTGGGGCACGTGGGGATTTATCGCGGGCTATGCCAGGCGGCCGGCATCTCCGGCGCCAGCGAGCAGCAGCTGTTCGATGCCCTGCAGCGCAAGGCGGTCGACGAGATCGCCGAGCTGACCGCCGAGTTGCCCGCCGCCGAGCGCGGCTGGCTGCGGGCCCTGGCTGAGCTCAGCGGCGATGCCGCGGTGCTCGACCAGGCCCGGCAGCGCCTGGCGGGTGCGCCCGCAGGCGTCCTGCAGTCGCTGGAGGAGCTGATCGCCCTGGCCGAATCGCTCCAGGGTCGTTTCCCGGGCGTGCCGCTGTATTTCGATCTGGGCGAGCTGCGCGGTTATCACTACCACACCGGCGTGGTCTTCGCCGCCTTCGTGCCGGGCACCGGGCAGTCCATCGCCCAGGGTGGTCGCTATGACAACATCGGTGCCGACTTCGGGCGTTCGCGTCCCGCCACCGGTTTTTCCACCGATCTGAAGACCCTCGTCGAGCTGGGCACCGCCGTGCTCGACGAGCCGCGCCGCGGCATCTGGGCGCCGGCTGGCCATGCGCCGGTGCTCTGGCAGGCGGTGCGCGAATTGCGCGCCGCGGGCGAGCGGGTGGTCCAGGCCACCGGTCATGACGACGCGGACCAGTTGCACAGCTCGGGTTGCGATCGCCGCCTGGTCGAGCAGCAGGGCGCCTGGGTCGTGGTGCCCGTGAATTCCTAAGCACCGGATCTGGCATCCGGGTGAATGTGAGCATCGTCGGCCTGGCCGACAGAAATCTTCCTGACAGGGGATAAGGTTATGGGTAAGAACGTCGTCGTCCTGGGCACCCAGTGGGGTGATGAGGGCAAGGGCAAGATCGTGGATCTGCTGACCGACCAGGCCGCTGCCGTGGTGCGTTATCAGGGCGGTCACAATGCCGGCCACACGCTGGTCATCGATGGCCAGAAGACCATCCTGCGGCTGATTCCCTCGGGCATCCTGCGCGCCGACACCCAGTGCCTGATCGGCAATGGCGTGGTGCTGTCGCCGGAAGCCCTGTTCAAGGAAGTCGGCGAGCTGGAAGCGCGCGGCGTGCCGGTGCGCGAGCGCCTGCGCATCAGCTCGGCCTGCTCGCTGATCCTGCCCTATCACGTGGCCCTGGATCAGGCGCGTGAGAAGGCCCGTGGCGAAGCCAAGATCGGTACCACCGGTCGCGGCATCGGCCCGGCCTACGAAGACAAGATCGCCCGTCGCGGTCTGCGTGTCGGCGATCTGTTCCACCCGGAGCGTTTCGCGGTCAAGCTCAAGGAAGTGCTGGACTATCACAATTTCGTCCTGCAGAACTACTTCAACGAGCCGCCGGTGGACTTCCAGAAGACCTACGACGAGGCCATGGCGCACGCCAAGGTCATGCAGCCGCTGGTCATGGACGTCGTCAGCCGTCTGCACGAGCTGCGCAAGGCCGGTGAGAACCTGATGTTCGAAGGTGCGCAGGGCACCCTGCTGGACATCGACCACGGCACCTATCCCTTCGTCACCAGTTCCAACACCACCGCCGGTGGCGTGGCGACCGGTTCCGGCGTGGGTCCGCTGTACCTGGACTACATCCTCGGCATCACCAAGGCCTACACCACCCGCGTCGGCTCGGGTCCCTTCCCGACCGAACTGTTCGACGAGACCGGTGCCTACCTGGCCAAGCAGGGCCATGAATTCGGCTCCGTCACCGGTCGTCCGCGCCGTTGCGGCTGGTTCGATGCCGTGATCCTGCGTCGCTCCATCGAGATCAACAGCATCTCCGGCCTGTGCCTGACCAAGCTGGACGTGCTCGACGGTCTGGAAACCGTGCGCATCTGCACCGGTTACAAGGATGCCGCCGGCAACCTGCTGACCGAGGCGCCCACCGACGCTGACAGCTACATCGGTCTGCAGCCGGTGTACGAGGACATGCCCGGCTGGAGCGAATCCACCGTGGGTGCCCAGAGCCTCGAGGCGCTGCCGGCCAATGCCCAGGCCTACATCCGCCGTATCGCCGAGCTGGTCGAGGCGCCGATCGACATCGTCTCGACCGGTCCGGATCGCAAGGAAACCATCGTGCTGCGCCATCCTTTCGCCTGATGCGCTAAAAGGATGCAGCCTGAAAAGCCCCGCCCCGCGGGGCTTTTCTGTTTCCGGGGGGGCAGGAGACGCTGGTAGCTCGGGGACGGCCGCTGGTCCGAAATGGCCAGCATATTGCTATGACTATTTATCGCTGAGGCTCCAGCTCTTCTCGAGTTGGCCGACAGCCTGTGAATGTCCCTCGCCGCTGGAGACCCCCATGTCGTTTCTCTTGTCGCTGCTGCGCAGCCGTCTGTTGTTGCCGGTATTCATCAGTCTGTTGCTCGCCGTCGTTCTCCAGGTGGGCCTGGCGCTATGGCTGACCCAGGATGCGGTGAAGGGCCTGCAGTCCGGTCTGGCCGCGCGCCTGTCCGGCGAATCCGAGCAGCTCGCCGAGACCCTGCGCCAGGCCGGTGGCGAGGTGGATGGCAGTCTTGCCGAGCTGGCCGGGCAGACCCGCACGCGGCTGGCGGAGGGACTTGCGCAACGCCTGGCGCGCGAGCGGCAGCAGGTCGGAGAGACCCTGACCGCTACCCTCAAGAGCAATGCGCAGAATCTGGCCGAGTTGCTGGCGGGTGTGGCACCCAAGGCGATGTGGGATGCCGATGTACCGGCGCTGTCCGACCTGGCGCGCCGGGCGCAGGGCAATCCCGAGGTGCTGTTCGTGGTCTTCCAGGATGCCCAGGGCCAGAATCTGACCCGTTATCTCAATCGTCAGGACGAGCGCGTGGCGCGCCTGCTCGCCATGGGCCAGGGCGAGGGCGCCCTGGCCAAGGTGCTGGATGCCGCGACCCGGGATCCCTCGGTCTATCGCGTGGATGCCTCCATCAGTCCCAACGGCGTGGAGATCGGCAAGGTGGTGGTGGGCTTTTCCACTCAGGTCATCGAGCGCACCGGCGCGGCCCTGGATCAGAGCTTCAAGAGTCTGATCGACGACGCTGGCGTTCTGGTCTCCAGCAGCGTGACGGCCGCCGCCAAGGGCAGTGCCGCGACCCTGGCGACGCGCCTGGAAGGCACCCGCCAGGCCGCCCTGGCCATGAGTCGCAATGCCGGTGAGGCGGTCGCCGCCCTGGCGGGCGCGCTGCGCTGGCAGATCGCCCTGGGGCTGATCGGGGTTGGCGTGGTGATGGTCGTGGCCGTGGCGCTGGTGCTGGGTCGCCGGGTGCTGCGCCGGATCGGTGTGCTGCAGCGGGCGCTGGACGATCTGGCGGCCGGGGAGGGGGATCTGACCCGCCGCCTGCAGCTGGGGCAGGGCGATGAGATCCAGGCGTTGGGTGGGGCGGTCGATCGCTTCCTGGCCAAGCTGCAGCCGCTGGTGGGCGAGGCCCATGGCGTCGCCGCACGCACCGGCGAAGAAATTCGCGGCCTGGCCGGCAGCAGCGCCACCGCCGAAGCGGCAGCGCTGCGTCAGCGCGAAGAGGTGGCCCGCAGCCTGGAGGCCTTGTCCGGCATCGCCGCGGAGGCCGAGGGCGAAAGTCTGGCCATGCAGGGCGCGCTGCAGCAGGTGGAAGCCATCCGCAGCTCTGCCCAGAGCAATGCCCGGATCGCCACCGAGGTGGCCGAGGGTATCGAGGGGCTGGTGACCCAGGTCGAGTCGGGTGCCCAGGTGATCGAACGGCTGGCCGCGCAAAGCGAGCAGATCGAGGTGGTGCTGGACGTGATCCGCGGGATCGCCGAGCAGACCAATCTGCTGGCGCTCAATGCGGCCATCGAGGCGGCCAGGGCCGGCGAGAGCGGGCGTGGCTTCGCGGTGGTCGCCGACGAGGTGCGGGCGCTGGCCAGCAAGACCCAGGAGTCCACCGGCAGCATCCGGACGCATATCGCCGGACTGCAGGAAGGGGCGCGCGAGGCGGTCGCCGCCATAGGCGAGGCGCGGCAGCAGGCCAGCAGCGGGTTGGCCGTGCTGCGCGACAGCAAGCGCATCCAGCAGGATGTCCACCGCGCAGTGGATCAGGTGCATGCCAGCATGAGCACGGCTGCCCAGGCCGCCCAGCGCCAGGCGGCGGGTGCCGCGGCGGTGCGCCAGCGGGTCGAGGTCATCCATGGCGAGGCGCTGCGTGCCGCCGAGTCGGTGGCGGCCACTGCGGACAGCAGTCGCACCCTGGCGGAACTGGCCGCTCAGCTGCGCGGCAGTCTGGGGCAGTTCAAGGCGTAGGGGAGACCCGCGCCTTTTCGCGGGCAAGAAAAAACCGGCCAAAGCCGGTTTTTTCTGTTGCGTCCGATCTGGGATCGTCCGCTTGGTATTGGTGCCCAGGAGAAGACTCGAACTTCCACGGTGTTGCCACCGCTAGGACCTGAACCTAGTGCGTCTACCAATTCCGCCACCTGGGCCTGCAGCGCGACTTCTGATCGCTTCCCGTCGCCCTTGCGGGTTTCAGGATTAAAAAACCGGCTAGCGCCGGCTTTTCGTCGACCGATCTGCAAATCGATCGACTATAATGAGTGGTGCCCAGGAGAAGACTCGAACTTCCACGGTGTTGCCACCGCTAGGACCTGAACCTAGTGCGTCTACCAATTCCGCCACCTGGGCACTCAAGGCGATGATTGCTCATCTCCGACGTCGCGATTGCTCACGGCGTCGTGGGGCGGCACTTTACTTAGGGGGCGTTTGCTTGTAAACCCCTGCTGTGAAAAATATTTTTATTGAGCATGCCAGGCTAACTATTGCGCGGTTTTCACGTTTCAATAGGCGTTATGGCAGTTCCTACCGAACCCAGACTTAGAAGGTAACCCCAGACTGATGGCCGATTGGCAATCCCTCGATCCCGAGGCCGCCCGGGAAGCGGAAAAGTACGATAACCCCATTCCGAGTCGCGAACTCATTCTGGCTCATCTCGCCGATCGCGGCGCCCCGGCCACACGGCCCCAGTTGGCCGAAGAATTCGGTCTCGTCACCGAGGACCAGCTCGAAGCCCTGCGGCGGCGCATGCGCGCCATGGAGCGCGATGGTCAGGTGATCTATACCCGCCGCGGCGCCTATGCCCCCATCGACAAGCTGGATCTGGTGCGCGGACGCATCGCCGGCCATCGCGATGGCTTCGGCTTCCTGATCCCCGACGACGGCAGCGACGACCTCTTCCTCAGCCCGGCGCAGATGCGTCTGGTGTTCGACGGCGACATCGCCCTGGCGCGGGTCGCCGGTCACGATCGGCGCGGTCGTCGCGAAGGCGGTCTGGTCGAGGTGGTCACCCGGGCACATGAATCCCTGGTCGGTCGTTTCTTCCAGGAGAGCGGCCTGGCCTACGTGGTGCCGGACAATCCCAAGATCGGCCAGCAGGTGCTGGTGCCCGAAGGCAAGCACGGCGGCGCCGCTCACGGCCAGTTCGTGCAGGTGCGCATCGACGAATGGCCCACCACCTTCCGCCAGGCCCAGGGCGAAGTGGTCGAGATTCTCGGCGACTACATGGCGCCGGGCATGGAGATCGAGGTGGCGCTGCGCAGCTACGACATCCCCAACGAATGGCCCAAGGCCGTCGAGAAGGAAGCCGCCAAGCTCAAGCCCGAGGTGGAAGAGAAGGACAAGCAGAAGCGCATCGATCTGCGCCAGTTGCCCTTCGTGACCATCGATGGCGAAGACGCCCGTGACTTCGACGATGCCGTCTATGCCGAGGCCAAGAAGTCCGGTGGCTGGCGGCTCTACGTCGCCATCGCCGACGTCTCCCACTACGTCAAGGTCGGCTCGGCGCTGGACGCCGAGGCGGAGAAGCGCGGCAACTCGGTGTATTTCCCCGAGCGCGTGATTCCCATGCTGCCCGAGGCCCTGTCGAATGGGCTCTGCTCGCTCAATCCCCAGGTGGATCGCCTGGCCATGGTCTGCGAGATGACCATCGCCGCGTCCGGGCGCATGACCGGCTACCAGTTCTACGAAGCGGTCATCCACTCCCACGCGCGCCTGACCTACAACAAGGTCTCCACGGTGCTGGAGCAGCCCAAGTCGGCCGAAGGCAAGCAGTTGCGCAAGCAGCTCGGCGAGGTAGTGCCGCACCTGGAGCAGCTCTACAGTCTGTACAGGGTGCTGCTGGCTGCCCGTCATGTCCGCGGGGCCATCGATTTCGACACCCAGGACACCCGCATCGTCTTTGGCGCCGATCGCAAGATCTCCGAGATCCGCCCGACCCAGCGCAACGATGCCCACAAGCTGATCGAGGAATGCATGCTGTGCGCCAACGTGGCCACTGCCAAGTTCCTCGAGAAGCACAAGGTGCCGGCCCTGTACCGGGTACACGACGCGCCACCCCTGGAAAAGCAGACCAATCTGCGGCAGTTCCTCGGTGAGATGGGCCTGTCGCTGACCAAGGGCAAGGCCAATCCGGTGCCCTCGGACTACCAGGCGCTGCTGCAGCAGATCCGCGAGCGGCCGGACTTCCGGCTGATCCAGACGGTGATGCTCAGGTCGCTGAGCCAGGCGGTCTACAGCCCGGACAACAATGGTCACTTCGGTCTCAACTACGAGGCCTATACCCATTTCACCTCGCCGATCCGGCGCTATCCGGATCTGCTGGTGCATCGGGCGATCCGCAGCGTCATCCGCTCCAAGCTGGAGACCAAGCACGTCAAGCGCGCAGGCGCGACGAGCATGGCCAAGGCGCGCATCTATCCCTATGACGAATTGCGCCTGGATCAGCTCGGCGAGCAGTGCTCCATGACCGAGCGCCGTGCCGACGAAGCCACGCGGGACGTTTCCAACTGGCTCAAGTGCGAGTTCATGAAGGATCGCGTCGGCGAGACCTTTGCCGGCGTCATCATCGCGGTGACCGGCTTCGGCCTGTTCGTCGAATTGTCCGAGGTGTTCGTCGAGGGGCTGGTGCATGTCACCGCGCTGCCCGACGACTACTACCACTTCGACAGCGTCCACCATCGCCTCTCCGGTGAGCGCAGTGGTCGCAGCTACCGCCTGGGCGATCCCCTCGAAGTGGTGGTGGCGCGCGTCGATCTGGACGAGCGCAAGATCGACTTCGTACTGCCGGCCAGTGCCGGGGCGCCACGCGTGCGGGAAGAGCGCGAGCCGCGCAACAAGCGCGACAACCGTCGCCGCGGTGCGCCAGCGCCAGCGCAGGAGCCAAGCGCTGCTCCGGCTGCCGAAGCCTCGGGCGAGCCTGTCTCCCCGGCGCCAGAGCGAGGGTCTCGCCGCTCGCGTAGCGGCCGTCGTCGCGGCGCGCCGGCGCAGGAATCGAGCGTCGTCCCGGTTGCCGAGGCTGCGGTCGAGCCCGTTTCGGCGAAGTCTGAGCAGCAACCCAATTCTTCGCGTAACGGTCGTCGTCGTGGTGCGCCGGCGCAGGAGCAGGGTGTCGCCGCGGCGGTCGAGGCAACACCTGCAAGCGTTTCGCCAGAGTCGGAGTCCGAACCGCGGCGCTCGCGCAGCGCCCGTCGGCGCGCGGCCGCTGCGGGGCGAAAGCAGGACGCCGAGGCGTCTATGCCAGCCTCGGTTGAGGTGACTTCGCCAGAAGCGCCGAAGCAGGACGACCCATTGCTCGGTAATACCGACGTCAGACGTAGTCGTGCGGTGAAGCAGGCGCTGCTGGCCGAAGCCAAGGTCGAGGGCGGCAAGCCCAAAGCCCAAGGCAAAGCCAAGGCCAAGGCCAAAGGTAATAGCGACAAGGGCAAGGCCAGCGACACGGCCAAGAGTCGTACCGCACCAGCACGTCAGGATAAAGGGGCGGCTGCCGAAGGGGCTGCGGCGGTGGATGCCAAGGTCAAGAAGGCCAAGGCTGCAAGTGCCAAGAAGAAATCGGCAGGCAAGTCCAAGGCCGAAGGCCAGGCCAAGGCTGCAGCCAAAGGCAAGACCAAGACCAAGGCGAAGAAGCCTCATCGCAAGGGTCAGTCGCGCCCCAAGGATGACGCATGAGCCAGCTGGAGACCGTCTACGGTATCCACGCCGTGGAAGCGCTGTTGCGCTTCCATCCGCGGCGGGTGAAGCAGCTGTGGATCGCCGAAGGGCGGCGTGAGCCGCGGGTCGATACCCTGCTGGAGCTGGCCGCCGGTCAGCGTCTGGCGGTGGAAAGCAAGCCGCGGGCCTTGCTCGATGAGCTGGCCGAGGGTGTGCACCAGGGCGTGGTGGCCCAGGTCAGTCCGAGTCAGGTCTGGGGCGAGGCCATGCTCGAGGAGTTGCTCGACCGGGCCGAAGGACCGCCGCTGCTGCTGGTACTCGATGGCGTGACCGATCCGCACAACCTCGGTGCCTGCCTGCGTAGCGCCGATGCCGCCGGGGCCCTTGCGGTCATCGTGCCCAAGGACAAGTCGGCTACCCTGACCGCCGTGGTGCGCAAGGTGGCCTGTGGTGCTGCCGAGGTGTTGCCGCTGGTGGCTGTCACCAACCTGGCGCGCACCCTGGAAAAGCTGCAGAAGCGTGGCCTGTGGATCGTCGGTACCGCCGGTGAGGCGACTCAGGATATCTACGACGTCGACATGAGTGGGCCGACCGTGGTGGTCATGGGCGCCGAGGGCAAGGGCATGCGCCGTCTGACCCGCGAGCATTGCGATCATCTGGCCCGTCTGCCCATGGCTGGCATCGTTAGCAGTCTCAATGTCTCGGTGGCGACCGGGGTCTGCCTGTTCGAGGCCGTGCGTCAAAGACGCACCTCTGCGCCCGGGTAGTCCACGCCAGGAAACGTCTGGGTACCGACGCAGTGCGTATCGCACTATACGAATCGCGCTGCAGTGCGCAGAATACCGGCCTCGCCCCGGGAAAGCCCGGCGCGAGGCCTGTCAACAAGAGGATGCCCGCGTGAGTCAGGAGATCCAAGAGCCGGTAGGCTTGCGAGTGCTGCTCGTCGAAGACGATGCCACGCTGCGCATGCTGACCACCGAAGTCATCGAGGAGCTGGACCATCAGGTCACGGCGGTCGCCTCGGCAGAGGCTGCCCTGGAGTTGCTGCCGCAGCGCGAACACGATGTGCTGTTCACCGATATCGGGCTGGGCGGCATGTCCGGCATTGAACTGACCCGGCGCGCCCTGGCGATGGATCCGACGCTGCGCATTGTCGTCGCCTCGGGTTATGCCTTCGAGCGCGAGCCGGGCATGGAGGCGCGGGTCGGGGTGCTGATCAAGCCCTATGACCTGAACAAGATCCGCCAGGCCCTGGCCGACGTGCAACGCTGAGTGCCTGAGGTTGTCCGGCGGTCGCGTCGGACATGCCTGCGGTTGCGCCCTCCGGCGCCCTTCTCTAGAATGTTGCCCCTTGCCCGGAGTGCGTCCGCATTCCGCAGGGCAAGTCATCCGAACTATTCACTCCTTGTCTGACCGCGTTTCCGCGGCAGGCTGCAACCCGTAAGGAGCATTAAATGCGTCATTACGAAGTCGTGTTCCTGGTTCATCCGGACCAGAGCGAACAGGTGGGCGGCATGGTCGAGCGCTACACCAAGGCTATCGAAGAAGACGGTGGCAAAGTCCATCGCCTGGAAGACTGGGGCCGTCGTCAGCTGGCTTACGCCATCGACAACGTTCACAAGGCTCACTATGTACTCATGAACATCGAGTGCAGCGCCAAGGCCCTGGCCGAGCTGGAAGACAACTTCCGCTACAACGACGCCGTGATCCGCAATATGATCCTGCGCCGTGACGAGGCCGTCACCGGTCAATCCGAGATGCTCAAGGCCGAAGAAAACCGCAACGAGCGTCGCGAGCGTCGCGAGCGTCCTGCCGAGTCCGAGTCCGAGTCCGCCGAAGGCAACTCCGACGACGCTGACAGCGCCGAGTAATCTGGATCTAGCGAGGAATCATTGTCATGGCACGTTTCTTCCGTCGTCGTAAGTTCTGCCGTTTCACCGCCGAAGGCGTGAAAGAGATCGACTACAAGGATCTCAACACCCTGAAGGCCTACGTCTCCGAAACCGGCAAGATCGTCCCGAGCCGTATCACTGGCACCAAGGCCAAGTACCAGCGTCAGCTGGGCGCCGCCATCAAGCGTGCCCGTTACCTGGCCCTGCTGCCCTACACCGACAGCCACGGTCGTTGATCGACGCCTGATCACGAATAACGGATAAACACGGCATGCGGCCTCTGGCTGAGTTCATCATGCGCGGCCGTACTCAAGCCACCCTTGTGGTGGTGCTGGGTGCAGTCGTGCCGCTGCTGTACTGGATGACCGCTGCCGGTGGCAGCCTGGTGCTGTTGCGCCGGGGACCTGCCGCGGCGGCCGGGGTGCTGGTCTGGGCCCTGCTGCCGGCGCTGTTCTGGCTGTATCTGGGGGATGCCAGCATCGTGCTGGTGTTGCTGGGTTCGACGCTGCTGGCGGCCATTTTGCGCCAGAGCCTGTCCTGGACACGGGTGTTGTTGGCCAGTGTCCCGCTGGGGTTGGTTTTCGCCCTGGTGCTGGGGCAGGTCTATGCCGAGGGCATCGCGCAGCTGGCGGAGGAAATCCGCCGGTTGCTGCCCCAGGTGTTGGGCCCGAGTGCGGCGCAGTTGCCGCCGGAAAAGCAGGCGCAGTTGCAGCAGTTGCTGCTGCCCGTGCTGACCGGCCTGATGGCGGCGTTCTTCCAGATCACCTGCCTGCTGTGCCTGATGCTCGGGCGCTACTGGCAGGCGGCGCTGTACAACCCCCAGGGGTTCGGTCGCGAATTTCGCGTCCTGCGTCTGCGTCCAGCCATCGCGCTCGGCCTTCTGGCCCTGCTGGTGCTGGCGCCGAACCTGGGCAGCGGGCTTGGCCTGCTGACCCCGCTGTGCAGCGTGCCGCTGGCCTTTGCCGGCATCGCCCTGCTGCACGGGCTGGTGGCGGCCAAGCGCCTGGCGGGATTCTGGCTGGTGGGGCTGTACGTGACGCTGCTGCTGTTCGGGCAGCTGATCTATCCGTTGTTGGTGATTCTGGCTGTGATCGATAGCGTGTTCGATTTCCGTGGGCGGTCTGCGCAAGAGCCGCAGGGCCCCGCGGACGGTGAAGGTTAAAAGTTAAGAGGAAAGACTCAATGGATGTCATCCTGCTGGAAAAGATCGCCAACCTGGGCAACCTGGGCGACAAAGTGAACGTCAAGGGCGGCTACGCCCGTAACTTCCTGCTGCCGCAGGGCAAGGCCACCGCAGCCACCGCTGCCAACGTCGAGGCTTTCGAAGCTCGTCGCGCCGAGCTCGAGAAGCAAGCTGCCGGGAAGAAGGCCGAGGCTGATGCCCGTGCCGCCAAGCTGGCTGACCTGACCGTAACCATCGCTGCCAACTCCGGCGACGAAGGCAAGCTGTTCGGTTCCATCGGCACCCGCGACATCGCTGAAGCCGTCAGCGCCGCTGGCGTCGAGCTGGACAAGAGCGAAGTTCGCCTGCCCAACGGCGCGCTGCGCAGCGTTGGCGAATACGATGTCGAAGTGCACCTGCACACCGACGTCGAAGCTACCGTCAAGATCGTCGTCGTCGCTGAATAAGCGCGCCGTCGCCTGACTGGCGGACTTGCGCCCCGGCGCCGGTCTGTCGACAATCGGGCACGTCATTGCCAAGGCAGTGACGTGCCCTTTGTCTTTTCTGCCGTCCGAAAAATCATTTCGCCGCCCGCAATGGGGGCCCAAGACCTGCGCATGAACGAGATTTCCCTGCCCGAGCAGTACGATCTGCAGACCGCTGCCCTCAAGGTCCCGCCGCACTCCATCGAGGCAGAACAGGCCGTGCTGGGTGGTCTGATGCTGGACAACAATGCCTGGGAGCGCGTGCTCGATCAGGTGTCCGATGGCGACTTCTATCGCCACGACCACAGACTCATCTTCCGCGCCGTGGCCCGTCTGGCCGAGCGCAACCAGCCGTTCGACGTGGTCACCCTGTCCGAACAGCTGGACAACGAAGGCCAACTGCCCCAGGTGGGCGGCCTGGCCTATCTGGCCGAGCTGGCCAGGAACACTCCCTCGGTGGCCAACATCAAGGCCTATGCGCAGATCGTGCGCGAGCGGGCCACCCTGCGGCAGTTGATCGGCATCAGCGCCGCCATCGCCGACAGTGCCTACAACCCGGAAGGCCGCGGGGCCAACGAGCTGCTCGACGAAGCCGAGCGCAAGATCTTCGAGATCGCCGAGGCCCGCCCGAAATCCGGAGGGCCGATCGGCGTCAACGACATCCTGACCAAGGCCATCGACCGCATCGATACCCTGTTCAACTCCAGCGAAGCCATCACCGGGGTCTCCACCGGTTTTGCCGATCTGGACGAAAAGACCAGCGGCCTGCAGCCGGCGGACCTGATCATCGTTGCCGGTCGCCCGTCCATGGGCAAGACCACCTTCGCCATGAACCTGGTGGAGAACGCGGTGCTGCGCACCGACAAGGCGGTCCTGGTGTTCTCCCTGGAGATGCCCGCCGACTCCATCGTGCTGCGGATGCTCTCGTCCCTCGGTCGCATCGACCAGACCAAGGTGCGTTCCGGCAAGCTCGACGACGACGACTGGCCGCGGCTGACCTCGGCGGTCAATCTGCTCAACGACCGCAAGCTGTTCATCGACGATACCGCCGGCATCAGTCCTTCGGAAATGCGCGCCCGTACCCGACGCCTGGTGCGCGAGCACGGCGACCTGGCGCTGATCATGGTGGACTACCTGCAGCTGATGCAGATCGGCGGCAGCAGCGGCGAGAACCGGACCGCCGAGATTTCCGAGATATCGCGCTCGCTCAAGGGCCTGGCCAAGGAATTCAACTGCCCGGTGGTGGCGCTCTCCCAGCTCAACCGCTCGCTGGAGCAGCGGCCGAACAAACGCCCGGTCAACTCCGACCTGCGGGAATCGGGGGCCATCGAGCAGGACGCCGACGTCATCATGTTCGTCTACCGGGACGAGGTGTATCACCCGGAGACCGAATACAAGGGCGTGGCGGAAATCATCATCGGCAAGCAGCGGAACGGTCCGATCGGCACCACGCGGCTGGCCTTCATCGGCAAATACACCCGGTTCGAGAATCTCGCGCCCGGCAGCTACGTTTTCGAGGACGAATGATGGTCAAGAACAAGCTGAAGATCGCGGTCCTGCTCGGCGGCACCAGCGAAGAGCGCGACGTGTCCATCGCCAGCGGTGCCCAGGTGGTGGCGGCCCTGCGCCGGCGCGGGCACCAGGTGGTGACCGTGGATACCGCCCTGGGCCTGCTCGACGAGGATGCCGAGCGCGCGCTGCTGGAAGCCCGGGTCGGCCTCGAGCCGCCGGAGCGGACCGCCCTGGTGCGGATGCGTGGCCAGGATGCCGGCGCGCTGCTCAGTCGCGCCCAGCTGGGCGACCAGGATCTGCTGTTCCTCGCCCTGCACGGCGGCACCGGCGAGAACGGCACCCTGCAGACCCTGCTCGACCTGGCCGAGTTGCGCTACACCGGCAGTGGCCGGGTCGGCAGCGCCGTGGCCATGGACAAGGACCTCAGCAAGCGGCTGTTCCGCGCCGCTGGCGTACCCACCGCCGACTGGCTGATGGCGCCGGCAGATGCCGCGACCGTGGCCGCGACCCTGGGTTATCCGGTGATCGTCAAACCCAGCCAGCAGGGCTCCACCGTGGGCCTGAGCAAGGTCAGTCGCGCCGAAGACCTGCAACCGGCCATCGAGCTGGCGCTGCGCTATGACCGCGAGGTGATGATCGAGCGCTTCGTCGCCGGGCGCGAGCTGACCGTGGGCGTGCTGGGCGACCAGCCGCTGGCGGTGGGCGAGATCGTCCTCGGCCAGAGCGGGGTGTTCGACTACACCAGCAAATACCAGCCCAAGGGCGCGGTGGAGATGTTTCCGGCCGAGGTCTCGCCCGAGATCGCCGAGGAAGCCCGCCGCCTGGCCCTGGCTGCGCATCGGGCGCTCAAGCTCGACGGCTACAGCCGTGCCGACTTCCGTCTGGACGCAGAAGGGCGGCTCTGGTGCCTGGAGGTCAACACCCTGCCGGGGATGACCGCCACCAGCCTGCTGCCGCAATCGGCAGCGGCCATGGGCATCGACTTCGACGAACTCTGCGAGCGGATCTGCCAGCTGGCCCTGCAGGACTGACCCCCCACGCAGCCGGCGCCGCTATCGCTTCGGGTGGCGGCGGCTGCGTCTCTCGTCGAAGCCGGATTCGGATCCGCCGCCATGCCCCAGACGCTCACCCCGCTGCAGACCCGGGCGCTGTTCTTTTCCGCGCTGCTGCTGTTCGTGCTGCCCTTCATCCTGGTCGACTTCCCCTATGTCGATGACAACTGGCGCATCCAGCTGGAGAACGGCCCGGAGTGGCGGCAGCAGGGGCGGGTGCTCACCGAAGTCTTCTACCGGCTGCTGACCTTCAGCGGCAGCACCCTCAATCTCTTCCCCCTGCCGCTGCTGATCGCCTGCGCCGCAGCCGCCTGGGCCCTGACCGACCTGGCCCGCCACTGTTTCGGCGCGCCGCGGCCGACCCAGTGCCTGGCCCTATTGCCGCTATGGTTCTCGCCGTTCTGGCTGGGCAACCTGACCTACCAGTACGACGGCCCGACCATGGCCCTGAGCCTGGTGGCGGTGATCTATGCGGTGATCTATCGCAGTCGCCATACCGCGCTGACGCTGCTGGTACCGGCGGCGCTGCTGGCGGCGGCGATCGCCTTCTACCAGGTGGCGCTCAATGTCTTCGTCGGCCTCTGCTGCCTGGAGCTGATCCGCGCCTTGCAGCGCCGCGAGGCGCCCGAGCAGGCCTTGCGGCTGGTGCTGCGCCAGGGCCTGCAGCTGCTGCTGGGTGGCGTGCTCTATTACCTGACGGCCTACCAGCTGATGGCGACCACGCGGCACGCCGGCGTGGGTGGCCAGGTGCTGCCGGAGCTCGGGCACCGGCTGGGCGAGGTGCTGCACAGCGTCGGCCTGCTGATCACCCCGGGCAATCTCTGGCTGTGGTGGCTGTTCGGCGGGCTGGCCGCGATCGGTTACGGCCTGGGGGCCCTGACCTATGCCCGCGCCTATGGCTGGCGGGCGCTGCTGCCCCTGCTGCTGTACGCTGCGGCCCTGCCGGTGCTGGCCGCCTGCGTGGCCGGCATCACCCTGCTGTTCAGCGATTTCATCCTCGAAGCCCGCACCCTGATGGGGCTGGCGGTCGTCCTGACCCTGGCGCTGCTGCTGGCCCATGATCTGCTGGAGCGATTCCAGCCACGGCTGACCTGGCTGCTGGTGCTGCCGGTGCTGTGGATGCTGTCGCTGGCCTATGCCTATGGCCAGGTGCTGTCGGCGCAAAAGACCTTCGAGCGCGGTTTCGTCCAGGAGCTGCACCACGACCTCAGCAGTCGCCCGGAGCTGCGGCCGCTCAAGCGCCTGCTCTGGACCGGCGGTCCGCTGGAGGTGGCCTGGCTGCCGCTGGCGCAGAAGACCTTCGAGCAGGTGCCGGTGCTGCCCTTCATCCTCGGCCTGTCGCCGGGCAACTTCATGATCGCCGAGCGGCTGCTGGATCTGGGGGTGATCGACGATGCCGACAGCGACAGCTGCAGCCAGCGGGTGGCCGTGCCAGGCGCCGCCACGCGCCTGGTGGACAACCGCTTCTACGACATCTGGGCGGTGGGCGAGGACGGCTGCATCATCATGAAGCCGCAGCGACCCTGGGTGCCGTTCGAGTAGTGGGGTAGGTTGGGCTGAGACGGTTCCCTCGTCAGGGCCCAACCAGCGCTGCCTGATGCAGGTGTTGGGCTTCGCTCTGCTCGGCCCAACCTGCGGGTGCGAAGGCGATCAGCCGCGGCGCAGCTTGTAGCAGAGGAACAGGAAGGCCAGCCAGACCGGGATGGCGTAGACCGAGACGGCGATGCCGGGGATGCGCAGCATCAGCACCAGGATCATGCCGACGAAGGCCAGGCACAGCCAGTTGACGAAGGGCGACCAGAACGCCGGGAAGTGCGAGGTGCGCCCGGCCTGGCGCTGGGCGGCGCGGAATTTCAGGTGGGTCAGGCTGATCAGCGCCCAGGCGATCACCAGCGAGGCCACCACCAGCGACATCAGCAGCTCCAGGGCATTCTGCGGCAGCAGGTAGTTGACCACCACGCAGAGCAGGGTCACTGCCGAGGACACGGCGATGCCCAGCAGGGGCACGCCCTGGCGATTGGTGCGCAGCAGGGCGCGCGGGGCATCGCCCTGTTCGGCCAGGCCATAGAGCATGCGGCTGGTGCAGTAGACACCACTGTTGTAGACCGACAGCGCCGCGGTCAGCACCACGAAGTTGAGCAGATGGGCGGCGGTGTCGCTGCCGAGCAGGGCGAAGGTCTGCACGAAGGGGCTGCCGGCGTAGTCGTCGCCGCCGGCGCCGATGCTGCGTACCAGTTCGTCCCAGGGATGCAGCGACAGCAGGATGGTCAGGGCGCCGACATAGAAGATCAGGATGCGCCAGACCACCTGGTTGATGGCCTTGGGGATCACGGTGCGCGGCTGGTCGGCTTCGGCGGCGGTGATGCCCACCAGCTCCAGGCCGCCAAAGGAAAACATGATGATCGCCAGCACCGCGAACAGGCCGCTCCAGCCGTTGGGCAGGAAGCCGCCATGGTTCCAGAGATTGCTCACCGAGGCCTCGGGACCGCCGCTGCCGCTGACCAGCAGCCAGAGCCCGAAGGCCATCATGCCGAGGATGGCCACCACCTTGATCAGCGCGAACCAGAACTCGGTCTCGCCGAAGGCCTTCACGTTGAACAGGTTGATGGCGTTGACCAGCACGAAGAACACCAGGGCGCTGGCCCAGGTCGGCACCTCAGGCCACCAGTACTGCACGTACTTGCCCACCGCGGTGAGCTCCGACATGCCCACCAGCACATAGAGCACCCAGTAGTTCCAGCCGGAGAGAAAGCCCGGGAAACGGCCCCAGTAGCGACTGGCGAAGTGGCTGAAGGAGCCGGCCACGGGCTCCTCGACGATCATCTCGCCGAGCTGGCGCATGATCAGGAAGGCGATGAAGCCGGCGATGGCGTAGCCGAGGATCATCGCCGGACCCGCCGACTTGAGCACCCCGGCCGAGCCGAGGAACAGACCGGTACCGATGGCTCCGCCGAGGGCGATCAGCTGGATATGACGATTCTTCAGGCCGCGCTGCAACTGGCCGGCGGCGGGTTGGGGCTGGGACATGGACGGGGGTGTCTCGGTGGGGAGGGGAGCGGGCGGCTATGGTAGCACTCCTGTCGCCAGGGGCCTGGTCCGGGGGCGTTGCCCTCGCCCCGGCCCTCTCCCGGCGGGAGAGGGGGAAGCGCGTAGCGTGGCAGGGGGCACCGGAGTCTCCCTGACGGCCCTCTTCCCTGGAGAGGAGAGCGAGCAGGTGCGAGAGGTGCTTTTGTCCTCTCTCCCCCAAGGAGAGGGTTGGGGGGAGGGCGAGTCCAGAACCACCGTCGATAGCCAAAGGCAATCGATGTCCGGGGGCTGAACTGGTCATTTTTTGTGCTATTCTTCGCGCCCTCCTGAAAACACCCCTATCCCGGAAGCTGCCATGCAAGCCGCCACGCCGCTGTTCGACTATCCGAAATACTGGGCCGAGTGCTTTGGTCCTGCACCCTTCCTGCCCATGAGTCGGGCGGAGATGGAGCAACTCGGCTGGGACAGCTGCGACATCATAATCGTCACCGGGGACGCCTACGTCGATCACCCGTCCTTTGGCATGGCCATCATCGGCCGGCTGCTGGAGGCCCAGGGCTTCCGCGTGGGCATCATCGCCCAGCCGGACTGGCATTCGAAGGACGACTTCATGAAGCTCGGCGAGCCGAATCTGTTCTTCGGTGTGGCCGCGGGCAACATGGACTCGATGATCAACCGCTACACCGCGGACAAGAAGGTCCGTTCCGACGATGCCTATACTCCGGGCAACGTCGCCGGCAAGCGTCCGGATCGCGCCAGCCTGGTCTACAGCCAGCGCTGCAAGGAAGCCTACAGCCACGTGCCGATCGTGCTCGGTGGCATCGAGGCCTCGCTGCGCCGGATCGCTCACTACGACTACTGGCAGGACAAGGTCCGGCGCTCGATCCTGATGGACGCGACCGCCGACATCCTGCTCTATGGCAACGCCGAGCGGGCAGTGGTCGAGATCGCCCAGCGGCTGTCGCGTGGCGAGCGCGTCGAGGCCATCACCGATGTGCGCGGTACCGCCTTCATCCGGCGGGACACGCCCGCGGGCTGGTTCGAGGTCGACTCGACCCGCATCGATCGTCCCGGTCGCGTCGACAAGATCATCAATCCCTACGTGAATACGCAGGACACCGAGGCCTGTGCCATCGAGCAGGCGAAGGGTGAGGTCGAGGACCCCAACGAAGCCAAGGTGGTGCAGCTGCTGGAAAGCCCGCGCATGACCCGCGACAAGACGGTGATCCGCCTGCCGTCCTTCGAGAAGGTGCGCAACGACCCGGTGCTCTATGCCCACGCCAACCGCGTGCTGCACCTGGAAACCAATCCAGGCAACGCCCGCGCACTGGTGCAGCGGCATGGCGAGGTGGACGTCTGGTTCACGCCGCCGCCCATCCCCATGACCACCGAGGAAATGGACTATGTGTTCGGCATGCCCTATGCGCGCGTGCCGCACCCGGCCTATGGCAAGGAAAAGATCCCGGCCTACGAGATGATCCGTTTCTCGGTCAACATCATGCGCGGCTGCTTTGGTGGCTGCACCTTCTGCTCCATCACCGAGCACGAAGGCCGGATCATCCAGAATCGCTCCCACGACTCGATCATTCGCGAGATCGAGGAGATGCGCGACAAGGTGCCGGGCTTCACCGGCGTGGTCTCGGACCTTGGCGGGCCGACCGCCAACATGTACCGCATCGCCTGCAAGGACCCGGAGATCGAGCGCCACTGCCGCAAGCCGTCGTGCGTGTTCCCCGGTATCTGCGAAAACCTCAATACCGATCACTCCTCGCTGATCGAGTTGTACCGCAAGGCGCGGGCGCTACCGGGGGTGAAGAAGATCCTGATCGCCTCGGGACTGAGATACGACCTGGCCGTGGAGTCGCCCGAGTACGTCAAGGAACTGGTCACCCACCATGTCGGCGGCTACCTGAAGATCGCGCCCGAGCACACCGAGCGCGGTCCGCTGGACAAGATGATGAAGCCCGGCATCGGCAGCTATGACCGCTTCAAGCAGATGTTCGAGAAGTACACCAAGGAGGCGGGCAAGGAGCAGTACCTGATCCCCTACTTCATCGCGGCGCATCCGGGCACCACCGACGAGGACATGATGAACCTCGCGCTGTGGCTCAAGCGCAACGGCTTCCGCGCGGATCAGGTCCAGGCCTTCTATCCCTCGCCGATGGCCACCGCCACGGCCATGTACCACTCGGGCAAGAATCCGCTGCGCAAGGTCACCTACAAGAGCGACGGCGTGACCATCGTCAAGAGCGACCAGCAGCGCCGCCTGCACAAGGCCTTCCTGCGCTACCACGATCCCAGGGGCTGGCCGATGCTGCGCGAGGCGCTCAAGGAGATGGGCCGCGCCGACCTGATCGGGCCGGGCAAGCACCAGTTGATCCCGGCCACCCAGCCGGTGGGCGACGCCGGCTACCAGAGCGCGCGGCGCAAGAATTCCACCCCGGTGGGCAGCAAGAAGACCGGTACCGGCGGTGGGCGCATCCTCACCCAGCACACCGGCCTGCCGCCCCGCGCCAGCGATGGCAGCAAGGCCTGGGACAAGGGCCAGGAAGGCCAGGCCGCCGGCTACGCCAAGGGCGGTCCGCGCAAGAAGTCGCGGCGCCAGCCGAACATGCCGCGCTGAGGCTATCGCGGCCATGGCGGTCCGCCGAAGCGGCCGCTCCTACGGGGTGTGATGCTTCTGTAGGAGCGGCTCATGGCCGCGATCAGAGCCGCTATAAATATTTAACTTGTCGTTTTCATCTCTCAAGGACGAGCGATGTCATCACGTCATGCGGCGTTACGCAGGGGCCGGGTTTCTTTGCCTGGCCAGCTGTATCTCCTGACTACGACTACTAGCCAACGCCAGCCCCTATTCGCCGATTTCTCCGTGGCGTGCACGGCTGCCCGTACTTTCAACGACCATCGTTTGTTCGGCGACGCTCGGTTGCTTGCCTGGGTATTGATGCCCGATCACGCGCATTGGCTGATAGCGCTCGGCGAACGATTCAGTCTGGGCGAGTTGGTTCTTCGTTTGAAGTCGGCGAGTGCGCGCCGCATCAATGCTATCCGAAAGACACAAGGGGCAATCTGGGCGCCGGCTTATCATGACCATGCTCTAAGAGCCGAAGAAGACGTCCAGGCAGTGGCGCGGTACATCGTTGCCAATCCGGTAAGGGCAGGATTGGTGCGGAGGGTGGGCGATTATCCGTTTTGGGATGCGGTGTGGTTGTAGATCGTGCCAGGAAAGCTGATCGCGGCCATGGGCCGCTCCTACGGGGCATATCGGAGCCTGTAGGAGCGGCCGCATCGGCGGACCGCCATGGCCGCGATATCAGCCGCGCAATTCGGCGAAGTGGGCCTGCATGCGGTCGGCGTCGGCGCTGCGGCCGCTGAAGAGTTCGAAGGCCTTGACCGCCTGGAACACGGCCATGGTGCCGCCATCCAGGGTGCGGCAGCCGAGGGCGCGGGCCTGGCGCAGCAGTTCGGTTTCCAGCGGGAAGTAGATTATTTCGGCGACCCAGAGGCCGGGGTGCAGCAGTTCGGCCGGCAGTGGCATGCCGGGCAGCTTGGCCATGCCCACTGGCGAGGTGTTGACCAGGCCATCGGCGGCGGCGACCGCGGCGGCCCGGTCGGTGCCGACCGCGGCGCGCCCGGGGCCGAAGTGGCGGGTCAGGTTGTCCACCAGCGCCTGGGCACGCTCGGCCTCGACGTCGAAGATGAACAGCTGGTCGACGCCCTCGGCGAGCAGGGCGTGGGCCACGGCGCTGCCGGCGCCGCCGGCGCCCAGTTGCACCACCAGGCGCTTGGCCACGTCCGGCAGGCCACGGCGAAAGCCTTCGGCGAAGCCCAGGCAATCGGTGTTGTGACCCACGGTGCGGCCGTCGGCCAGCACCACGGTATTCACCGCGCCGATGCCGCGCGCCTCGGGCGAGAGCTCGTCAAGCAGCGGGATGATTGCCTGCTTGCAGGGAAAGGTGATGTTGAGACCGGTGAAGCCGGTGCGCTGGGCGGCCTGCAGCAGCTCGGGCAGGGCGTCGGCAGCGAGGCCGAGAGCGTCCAGGTCGATCAGCCGATAGAGGTATCTGAGGCCCTGGGCGTCGCCTTCGCGTTCGTGCATGGCGGGCGTCAGCGAGGCCTGGATGCCGGCGCCGATGAGGCCGGCGAGGACGGATTTGGGTGCGGTCATGGAGTCAGTTTCCCTGGTGGGCGATGAGGGCGGCGATGGCGGCGCGATATCCCTGGCTGCCGAGGCCGCAGATGACGCCGACGGCGATGCCCGAGACATAGGAATGATGACGGAAGGCTTCGCGACGGTGCACGTTGGACAGGTGCACCTCGTAGACCGGCAGCTCGCTGGCCACCAGGGCGTCGCGCAAGGCCACCGAGGTGTGGGTCCAGGCGGCGGGATTGATCACCACCCCGGCATAGGCGCCGCGGGCCGCGTGAATCCAGTCGAGCAATTCGCCTTCGTGGTTGGTCTGGCGGAAGTCCACCTCGTAACCTCCGGCGGCGGCGCTCTCGGTACACAGCCGGGCGACGTCGGCCAGGGTCTCGTGGCCGTAGGTGGCGGGCTCGCGGGTGCCGAGCAGATTGAGGTTGGGTCCGTTGAGGACCAGGATGCGGCGGGAGGACATGACAGCCTTCTCTCTTGTTGTCTTGCCGGGCAGGCGCTGCCCGGCACTGGAGAGAAAATGTACCAGCCGGTTAATTCCGTCAATCGAGGCGAATGGGCGGGTGGCAGGGCCGGCTGCGGAAGCGTTCGATTATCGACCCTGGTGACTCAGATCGCCACCAGTCCGCGTACCCCCTCGGCCTCCATGTCGACCCCGCGACCGCGCTGGACGATCTCCCCACGGGACATCACCAGGTAGCCGTCGGCCAGTTCGCTGGCGAAGTCGTAGAACTGCTCCACCAGCAGGATGGCCATGTCGCCGCGCTTGGCCAGGTGGGCGATGACGGTGCCGATCTCCTTGATCACCGAGGGCTGGATGCCCTCGGTGGGTTCGTCGAGGATCAGCAGGCGCGGGCGGCTGGCCAGGGCGCGGCCGATGGCCAGCTGCTGCTGCTGGCCGCCGGAGAGGTCGCCACCGCGACGCTGGCGCATCTGCCGCAGCACGGGGAAGAGTTCGTAGATGGATTCGGGCACCTCGTGGGCTTCCCGGGCGGGAAAGCGCGACAGGCCCATGAGCAGATTTTCCTCGACGGTAAGGCGCGGAAAGATCTCGCGGCCCTGGGGCACGTAGGCGATGCCGGACTGCACCCGCTGGTGCGGCTTGCGGGCGGTGATGTCCTGGCCTTCCCAGGTGACGCTGCCGCGCTTGGCCGGGATCAGGCCCATGAGGCAGCGCAGCAGGGTGGTCTTGCCGACGCCGTTGCGGCCGAGCAGGCTGGTGACCTCTCCGATGGGCGCGTCGAAGGACAGACCACGCAGGATGTGGCTGCCGCCGTAGTACTGATGGAGTTCGTTGACCTGGAGCATGGGGGCCTCGGGGAGATTCTTTGATCGCGGCCATGGGCCGCTCCTACGTAGGAGCGGTCGCAGCGGCGAACCGCCATGGCCGCGATATGCATTCAGTTCGGCGCGGCGCTAGCGCCCCAGATACACCTCGATTACCTGGTCGTTGGCCTGGACCTGGTCCAGCGAGCCTTCGGCGAGGACGTGGCCCTGGTGCAGCACGGTGACGTGGTCGGCGATGCTGCCGACGAAGCCCATGTCGTGCTCCACCACCATCAGCGAGTGCCGGGGCACCAGCGACTTGAACAGCTCGGCGGTGAATTCGGTCTCGGCGTCGGTCATGCCGGCGACGGGTTCGTCGAGCAGCAGCAGTTGCGGCTCCTGCACCAGCAGCATGCCGATCTCGAGGAATTGCTTCTGGCCGTGGGACAGCAGCCCGGCGGTGCGCCCGCGCGACTCCTGCAGGCGGATGGTGGTGAGCACCTCTTCCAGACGGTCGCGCTGCTCGCCGGAAAGCCGTGCGCGCAGACTGGCCCAGACCGACTTGTCGGTCCGTTGCGCCAGCTCCAGGTTCTCCCAGACGGTCAGGGCCTCGAACACCGTGGGCTTCTGGAATTTGCGGCCGATGCCGGCCTGGGCGATCTGCACCGGTTGCAGGCGGGTCAGGTCGAGGGTCTCGCCGAACCAGGCGCTGCCGCGGTCGGGGCGGGTCTTGCCGGTGATGACGTCCATCATGGTGGTCTTGCCGGCGCCATTGGGGCCGATGATGCAGCGCAATTCACCGACGCCGATGTAGAGATTGAGGTCGCGCAGGGCCTTGAAGCCGTCGAAGCTGACCTCGATGCCTTCCAGGCTGAGGATGGTGCCATGGCGGGTGTCCAGGCCCGTGCCCGCGCGATGGCCGAGACCGCTGGCCTCGGCGCCGATGCCGGGATCGAGCACTTCCGCGGCGGTGGGAGGTA
This sequence comes from Pseudomonas aestiva, assembly GCF_039908605.1. Lineage (NCBI taxonomy): Bacteria > Pseudomonadati > Pseudomonadota > Gammaproteobacteria > Pseudomonadales > Pseudomonadaceae > Pseudomonas > Pseudomonas aestiva. The sequence goes on from NZ_CP150916.1 coordinate 581,669, forward strand.
TGGGAGCGGCTTTCATGCGTCGCGCTCCTTCTTGATGAGGCCGATCACGCCACGCGGCAGATAGAGGGTGACGACGATGAATAGGGCGCCGAGAAAGAACAGCCAGTATTCGGGAAAGGCCACGGTGAACCAGCTCTTGGCGCCGTTGACGATGCCGGCGCCGAGCACCGGGCCGATCAGGCTGCCGCGTCCGCCGAGAGCGACCCAGATGGCCGCTTCGATGGAGTTGGTCGGGGCCATTTCGCTGGGGTTGATGATGCCCACCTGGGGCACATAGAGGGCGCCGGCCAGGCCGCAGAGCACCGCCGAGAGCACCCAGACGAACAGCTTGAAGCCGCGCGGATCGTAGCCACAGAAGGTCACCCGGTTCTCGGCGTCGCGGATCGCCGTGAGGATGCGGCCGAACTTGCTCTGCGCCAGGCGCCAGCCCAGCCAGAGGCTGGCGGTTAGCAGAGCCACGGTGAGCAGGAAGAGCACCGCGCGGGTGCCCTGGGCGGCCACCGGAAAGCCCAGCAGGGTGGTGAAGCCGGTGAAGCCGTTGTTGCCGCCGAAGCCGGTCTCGTTGCGAAAGAACAGCAGCATACCGGCAAAGGTCAGCGCCTGGGTCATGATCGAGAAGTAGACGCCCTTGATCTTCGAGCGGAAGGCGAAGAAGCCGAACGCCAGCGCCAGCAGACCGGGGGCCAGCACCGCCAGGCACAGCGCCCAGAGGAAATGGTCGGTGCCGGCCCAGAACCAGGGATAGCTGGTCCAGGAGAGAAAGCTCATGAAGGGGGGCAGCCCGTCACCGGCGGCCTGGCGCATCAGGTACATGCCCATGGCGTAGCCGCCGAGGGCGAAGAATAGTCCGTGGCCGAGGGAGAGCATCCCGGCATAGCCCCAGACCAGGTCCAGGGCCAGGGCGACGATGGCGTAGCAGAGGATCTTGCCCACCAGGGTCAGGGTGTAGGCCGAGACCTGGAAGGCATTGTCGGCCGGCAGCAGGGACAGCAGCGGTAGGGCGATCAGCACGGCGAGGGCCAGGCCGAGCACGGCCAGGCTCAGGCGCGGGCCGGCCTTCTGCACAGCGGTAAGCGCGAGTGGCTGGTTCAATCGATGACCCTCCCCTTGAGGGCGAACAGGCCCTGGGGCCGCTTCTGGATGAACAGGATGATCAGGCCGAGGATGAGGATCTTGCCCAGCACGGCGCCGATCTGGGGTTCGAGGATCTTGTTGACGATGCCCAGGCCGAAGGCCGCCAGCACGCTGCCGGCCAGTTGGCCGACGCCGCCGAGCACCACCACCAGGAAGGAATCGATGATGTAGCTCTGGCCGAGGTCCGGGCCGACGTTGCCGATCTGCGACAGGGCCACGCCACCGAGGCCGGCGATGCCGGAGCCGAGGCCGAAGGCGAGCATGTCGATGCGCCCGGTGGGGACGCCGCAGCAGGCGGCCATGTTGCGATTCTGGGTCACGGCGCGCACGTTGAGGCCCAGCCGGGTCTTGTTCAGCAGGGCCCAGGTCAGGACCAGCACGAAGACCACGAAGCCGAGGATGATCACCCGGTTCCACGGCAGGAGCAGGTTGGGCAGCACCTGGATGCCGCCGGACAGCCAGGCCGGGTTGGCCACCTCGACGTTCTGGGCGCCGAACAGCACCCGCACCGCCTGGATCAGCATCAGGCTGATGCCCCAGGTGGCCAGCAGGGTTTCCAGCGGTCGGCCATAAAGATGGCGGATCACGGTGCGCTCCAGCGCCATGCCGATGGCGGCAGTGACGGCGAAGGCTACCGGCAGTGCCAGCAGCGGATACCAGGCCAGCCACTCGGGGGCCAGGCGCTGCAGGGTCAGCTGCACCATATAGGTGCTGTAGGCGCCGAGCATCAGCATCTCGCCATGGGCCATGTTGATGACGCCGAGCAGGCCATAGGTGATGGCCAGGCCCAGGGCGGCGAGCAACAGGATGGAGCCCAGCGACAGCCCGGTGAAGGCCTGGCCGAGCAGATCGCCCAGCAGCAGCTTGCGGTCCACCTGGGCGAGGCCGGTGGCGGCGGCCTTGCGGACGTCTTCGTTGGCTTCCACCGCGGGATCGAGCAGGGCCTGCAGGCGGGTCTTGGCCTGGGGCTCGCCGGATTCGCCGAGCAGACGTACCGCGGCCAGGCGCACGGCGGGATCGGCATCGGTCAGCTGCAGGTTGGCCAGGGCGGCGGCGAGGGCGCCTTGCACTTCCTTGTCGGCTTCGCTCTGCAGACGTTTTTCCAGGAAGGCACGCTGCTCGGGCTTGGCCTCCTGGCGCAGGGCCTGGGCGGCGGCCAGGCGCACGCCGGCATCCGTGGACAGCAGCCCGCCGCTGGCCTGGGCAGCGCCGATGAGGATGCGCAGGCGGTTGTTCAGGCGGATCTGCTTGGGCGTGCCGGTGGGCGCCGTGGCCTCACCTTCGGCGGCGCTGTAGCTATCGCCGGTCTTGTAGAAGGGGCGCTTGTCTTCGTCGACATAGAAGCGGCCGTCCTGCAGTGCCTGGAGCACCGGGAGTTGGGCGGGATCAGGCGCGGCGGCCCAGTCCTGCAGCAGTTTGGCCTGGTCGTTGGCGCTGGCGGCGGCCAGTTCGGCGGCGGGGCCGGCCTGGGCGGTGCCCACGAGCAGCAACAGCAGGGGCAGAAGAAAAAGGCGTAGGGACATGCTCGGCCTCGTCGATGGGTAAAGGCTCCTGCGCGACGTCTCCCGGGGAAGGGCGGGCGTGGCCTCGTTTCTGGTGCCGGGCACCGGGCCGTGTGGCCGGGTGCGCTGGCGGGCCCTCACCCCGGCCCTCTCCCGGGGGGAGAGGGGGAGGAGCGGAGCGGGTGTTTCCTGTTGGCTACGGAGCGCCTTTTGCCCTCACCCCAACCCTCCCCCGAGGGAGAGGGGGGAAGAGCTATTGGCCTCGGCACGGCTTTGGCTCTCACCCCAACCCTCTCTCCAGGGGAGAGGGGGTAGGAGCGGGGTGCCATCTTTCAGGCTTCGCTCCCCCCTCGGGGGAGAGGGGCCTAGGGTGAGGGCTGGCCGTTACTTGCCGCTCTTCACCGGTTCGTCGGACTTCTTGTCGTTGCCGGGGATGTAGGGGCTCCAGGGCTGGGCGCGGACCGGGCCCTCGGTCTGCCAGACGACGTTGAACTGACCGTCGTCCTGGACCTCGCCGATCATCACCGGCTTGTGCAGGTGGTGGTTCTTCTCGTCCATCTTCACGGTGTAGCCGTCCGGCGCGGCGAAGGTCTGGCCGGCCATGGCCTTGCGGACCTTGTCGACGTCGGTGCTGCCAGCCTTTTCCACCGCCTGGGCCCACATGTGGATGCCGACATAGGTGGCTTCCATGGGGTCGTTGGTCACGGCGGTCTGGTAGTTGGGCAGGTTCTTGGCCTTGGCATAGGCCTTCCAGGCCTCGACGAATTTCTTGTTCACCGGGTTATCCAGCGACTCGAAGTAGTTCCAGGCGGCCAGCTGGCCCACCAGCGGCTTGGTGTCGATGCCGCGCAGTTCTTCCTCGCCCACCGAGAAGGCCACCACCGGCACGTCGGTGGCCTTCAGGCCCTGGTTGCCCAGTTCCTTGTAGAAGGGCACGTTGGAGTCGCCGTTGATGGTGGAGACCACCGCAGTCTTGCCGCCGGCGGAGAACTTCTTGATGTTGGCGACGATGGTCTGGTAATCGCTGTGGCCGAAGGGGGTGTAGACCTCTTCGATGTCCTTGTCCTGCACGCCCTTGCTGTGCAGGAAGGATCTGAGAATCTTGTTGGTAGTGCGTGGATAGACGTAGTCGGTGCCCAGCAGGAAGAAGCGCTTGGCGCCGCCACCTTCTTCACTCATCAGGTATTCCACCGCCGGGATGGCCTGCTGGTTCGGCGCCGCGCCGGTGTAGAAGACGTTGGGCGACATCTCTTCGCCTTCGTACTGCACCGGGTAGAACAGCAGGCCGTTGAGTTCTTCATAGACCGGCAGCACCGATTTGCGCGAGACCGAGGTCCAGCAGCCGAAGGTGACCGCGACCTTGTCCTGGGTCACCAGCTGGCGCGCCTTCTCGGCGAACAGCGGCCAGTTGGAGGCCGGGTCCACCACCACGGGTTCCAGTTTCTTGCCCAGTACCCCGCCCTTGGCGTTGATCTCGTCGATGGTCATCAGCGCCATGTCCTTGAGCGAGGTCTCGGAGATGGCCATGGTGCCGGACAGCGAATGCAGGATGCCTACCTTGATGGTGTCCGCGGCGTGGGCGGCACTCCAGGGAAACAGGCCGCTCATGAGCAGGGCGGACGCGGCAAGGGTGGTCTTCAGTAGGGGACGGCGCTTCATGCGAAAGGCTCCTGAGCGAACGTGCGCTGTTGTTGGGCTGGACTGCGGGCCAGCCAGGGCGCCTTTTCAGGAACTGTGCCAGGCGTCGGCAAGGCGCATGGGGACTGGCGCCTTGCCGCCAGCCGCGGCTACGAGACCGGTTGCCCTGCACCAGTCTGGGGCCGAGCGGTGCCCTCGAATCGCGCCTTTGCACGATGCTGGTGCCCTCGTCTGACGTTGCCTTTTGCGCAACATGAAAGTCCGAATGCCGTATTGGTGGTGATGCCTGGGGCCTCCCATACTCGATCGCAAGGGGCCGGCCAACGGGTCGGCCACCACCCATTCGAAGAAGAGGAACAAGGCATGGGCAGGCAGGTCGGGGTCATCGGACTCGGCAACATGGGCGGCAACATGGCGATCACCCTGGCGCGCAAGGGCGTTGCCGTCACCGGGCTGGATCCCTCCAGCGCCGCCTGCGAGCGGGTCGCTGCCCAGGGCGTGGCCATCGCCGGCGATCTGGTGGCCCTGGCCGCCAGCAGTGACGTCATCGTGCTGTCGCTGCCCAAGGCCGAGCACGTCGAGGCCGTGTGCCTGGGCGAGGCGGGCCTGGTCAGCCGCGTACGGCCGGGCACCGTGGTGGTCGACACCACCACCTCCACCCCGGAGACCAGCGGCCGGGTAGCGGCGGCCTTCGCCGAGGTCGGCGCCGATTTCCTCGATGCCCCGGTCTCCGGCGGCCCCGCCGGTGCCGCGGCCGGCACCATGACCATGGTCATCGGCGGCAGCGAGGCGGCCCTGGCCAAGGCGCTGCCGGCGCTGGAAGCCATGAGCGCGACCCGGGTGCACATCGGTGCCGTGGGCGCCGGCAACATCGCCAAGATCGCCAACAACCTGCTCGCCGCGGCGCACCTGATCACCACCGCCGAGGCGGTGACCATGGCCGCCCGTGCCGGCGTCGCCCCGGAGAAGCTGCTCGAAGGCATCAATGCCGGTTCCGGGCGCAGCGCCGCCAGCCAGGGCATGTTCCCCACCTGGGTGCTGAACAAGGCCTATGACTCCGGCTTCACCATGGGCTTGATGCGCAAGGACGTGGGCCTGGCCCAGCAGCTCATCGCCGAACTCGGCCTCGACCTGCCGCTGGCCGCGGCCACCGCCCAGGCCTGGAAGGCCAGCGCCGAGACCCTGGCCGATGGCGAGGATTTCTGCGCCATCGCGCGACGCACCAGCGAAGACCTGTTCGGCAAGGGGAAATGATCATGATGAACGCCAAGACACTGGAATTGCTCAAGCCCTTCTGGGGCGACCGCCAGCAGGTCGCCAGCTACGTGGACGGCGCCTTCGTCGATGGCAGCGGCGAGCGGATCACCGTGCGCAACGCCCATGACGACAGCCCGGCCTACAGCTACCCCGATGCCGACCTGGCCGTGGTCGAGCGCGCCGATGCCGCCGCCCGCCGGGCGTGCGAGGAATGGCGCGCCCTGACCGCCCAGGCGCGTGGGCGCATCATCTACCGCGTCGGCGCCCTGATCCGCGAGGAGGCCGAGACCCTGGCGCAGCTGGAATCGCTGACCGCCAACAAGCCGATCCGCGATGCCCGCGTCGAGGTGCTCAAGGTCGCCGAGATGTTCGAGTACTACGCCGGCTGGGCCGACAAGCTGCATGGCGAAGTCATCCCGGTGCCCACCAGCCACCTCAACTACGTGACCTACGAACCCCTGGGCACGGTGCTGCAGATCACCCCCTGGAATGCGCCGATCTTCACCGGCGGCTGGCAGATCGCCCCGGCCATCACCGCCGGCAACGCGGTGATCCTCAAGCCTTCCGAGCTGACTCCGGTGACCTCGCTGCTGCTGGGCGTGCTGGTGGAACGCGCCGGTGCGCCAAAGGGCCTGGTCAACGTGCTCGCCGGCCAGGGCCATACCGTTGGCCAGCAGGTGATCGCCCACGCCGACATCCGCAAGGTGGTCTTCGTCGGCTCGCCGGCCACCGGCCGGCACATCGCCGCCGCCGCGGCCCAGCGCTGCATCCCGGTGGTGCTGGAGCTGGGTGGCAAGTCGGCCAACATCGTCTTCGCAGACGCCGACCTGGACCTCGCCGTACGCGGCGCCCAGGCGGCGATCTTTTCCGGCGCCGGCCAGAGTTGCGTCTCGGGTTCGCGGCTGCTGGTGCAGGAAGCCATCTACGAGCGCTTCATCCAGGCGGTGGCCCGCGCCGCCAGCCAGTTCAAGGTGGGAGATCCGAGCGATCCCGAGACCCAGATCGGCCCGATCCACAACGCCAAGCAATTCGCCCATGTGCGCAACATGGTGGAAGGCGCCCTGGGTGAAGGCGCGCGGCATGTCGCCAATGGCGTCGAGCCGCTGCCCGCCGGAACCGGCTACTACGTCAATCCCACGGTGCTGGCCGGTCACAACGGCCTGACCTGCGCCCAGGAAGAGATCTTCGGGCCAGTGGTGGTGGCTATCCCGTTCAAGGACGAGGCCGACGCCATCCGTATCGCCAACGACAGCCGCTTCGGCCTGGCCGGGGCGGTCTGGACCCGCGACGTCGGTCGCGCCCACCGGGTGGCCCGGGGCGTGCGCGCCGGTACCTTCTGGGTCAACGGCTACAAGACCATCCACGTCAGCTCGCCCTTCGGCGGCTACGGCGAGAGCGGCTACGGTCGCTCCTCCGGCCTCGACGCCCTGCGCGAATACAGCGAAGTGAAGAGCGTCTGGGTGGAAACCGCCGCGGTGCCCGCCGCTGGCTTCGGCTACGGCGCCAGCCTGGAGTAACAGATGACCATCCATCAAGCCTTGTTGGACGACGCCCGCAGCTGGCGTCGCGATTTCCACGCCCATCCGGAACTGGGTTTCGCCGAGCACCGCACCGCGGCGCGGGTGGCCGAGTTGCTGGAGGGCTTCGGCCTGGAGGTCCATCGTGGCCTTGGCGGTACCGGCGTGGTCGGGGTGCTGCGTCACGGCGAGGGTCCCAGCCTGGGGCTGCGCGCCGACATGGACGCCCTGCCGATGCAGGAGGTGGGGGACGTTCCCCACCGTTCCACCGCCGCCGGCCGCATGCACGCCTGCGGCCATGACGGCCATACCGCCATCCTGCTGGCCACCGCCCGCCACCTGAGCGAAAACCGCGATTTCCGCGGCACCCTCTATTTCGTCTTCCAGCCCGCCGAAGAGAATCTTGGCGGCGCCCAGAAGATGATCGAGGACGGCCTGTTCGAACGCTTTCCCATGGACGCCCTCTACGGCCTGCACAACTGGCCGGGATTGCCGGCCGGCCAGTTGGTGGTCAATCCGGGCGCCATGATGGCCTCGCTGGACACCTTCGCCATCACCCTGACCGGCAAGGGCTGCCACGCGGCCATGCCCGAGCGCGGACGCGATCCCATCGTCGCCGCAGCGGACCTGATCCTGCAGCTGCAGACCATCGTCGCCCGGCGGATCTCGCCGCTGGCCGCCGCGGTGGTCAGCGTGACCATGCTGGAGGCAGGGGAGGCGATCAACGTCATCCCCGAGGTGGCGCGGCTCAGGGGCACGGTGCGCTGCCTGGATGGCGCGGTACGTGCCGAGGTGGAGCGGCTGATCGGCGAGATCGTCGCCCAGGCGCCGCTGGCCCAGGGGGTGCGCGGCGAGCTGGAGTTCACTCGGGGCTATCCGGTGACCCAGAACCATCCCGAGCAGGCGGCGCGGGTACGTCAGGCGGCGGTGACCGCCTTTGGCGCCGAGCGGGTCAGCGATGGCGTACCGCCGTCCATGGCCTCCGAGGACTTCGCCTTCATGCTGGCGGCGCGCCCGGGGGCCTATCTCTGGCTGGGCGTCGACGGCGCCCAGCCCTCGGCACCGCTGCACAACCCGGCCTATGACTTCAACGACGCCATCATCGAGCCGGCCGTACGGCTGTGGGCCGAGCTGGTGCGCCAGGAGTTGCCGGTCTAGGCCGCTTGTAGCGAGCGCCGCCGACGCTCAGCGAAAGGCGGTCATCTGCTGCACCATGGCCGTGCGCAACTCGTCCGCGGCGCGACTGAGCTTGCGCCCCAGGCGGGTGACCAGTTCGACGTGGGCGCGGGCGAAACCCGGATCGGCCAGGGGCAGGGCGCGCAAGGCGCCGCTGTCCAGTTCCTGGGTGGCGGCGAACAGCGGCAAGAGGGTCACGCCGCCCTGCTGGGCATAGTGCTTGAGCAGGGCGAAGGTGTTGCAGGTCAGGGTCGGCGCTAGGCGCTGGCCGGCGGCCTGCTCCACGGCGTCGAGCATCTGGCGGATGCCGTAGGAGATGTCCGGCAGCGCCAGCCGATGCTCGCCCAGTTCCGCCAGGGTCACGGGGCCGCGGGTCGCGGCCAGCGGATGCTCCGGTGCCACCAGCGCATAGAGCGGCTGTCCACGGCTGCCATGCACCCGCAGGTGCGGATCGCGTGGCGGATTGAACACCAGCCCCAGTTGCGCCTCGTCTTCCATCACCTGGCGGATCACCTCATTGGTGCCCACCACGTTGACCCTGACCTCGATCTCCGGATGCCGCGCGGAAAAGTCACCGAGGCTGGACGACAGATCGCCGATGAAGCCTTCGCCGATGGCCAGCACCACCCGGCCGGTGCGCAGGCCCTGGAGATCGGAGATGGCGTCTCTCAGACCGTCGAGCTGGGTCTGGCGCTGGCGGAAATAGTCCAGCACCAGACGTCCGGCCTCGGTTGGGGTGATGCCGCGGCGGTGGCGCTCGATGAGGTCGACACCCAGCTCCGCCTCGACCTGGGCGATCTGCCGGCTGACCGCGGAAGGGGCGATATCCAGGGCGTCGGCCGCGGCGCGCACGCTGCCCAGGCGCACTGCCTCGACGAAATAATGCAAGCGTTGTTCGTGAATTCCACGCATCCGTGTGTTCTCTTAAAGGCAACGGAAAAGGCCATTTCCAGTATTGGAGAGAGAACAGGCCGCTGTCCATACTCGGCCCAAGACCACGGCCGCCCCGGCCTGGCCAAGGCCCGCGACGCAGAGCTCCGGAACGGCGCGAAGCCCCATGCGAGACCCCGTCCGCGCTGGGCTTCCTCCCTCCGGCACGCCAGGCGCGCGACCTCGACCAGGCCTCCAGAACGACCGGGTCCTGCTCCCTAGCGGAGCCCTTTTCTGCCCAGCGGGCCTAAGAGCGGCTAACAAAACGTAGCGAGCGGTTGTCAGGCGGGTGCGCGCGGCGCGCAGGAACTGAAGTGTACGAGCGGTACATGAGGATTCCGAGCACTGCACGCACCCGTCTGGCGGACGCGCAGTAGTTTTGTTGGTCGCTCTGAGTCGCTCGCGACTGCCAACCAGACCAACAACCGAGCCCGCGAGCGGGCCGCAGGGGGAAGAATGAGCGCCAATCCGACGCTGGCCGTGGGCCAGGACCGAGCCGTCAGCAATACCGTCAGACTCTACATCTGGGCAGCACTGGTGCTGCTGATCGCCGAGCTGATCGGCTCCCTCACCATACCGCTGGGGCCGGGCAAGGTGGTGCTGCTGCCGATGATCTGGGCGCTCTTGCTGGGTGCAGCGGTGGGGCAGGTCGGCAAGCGCATGCCGCTGGGGGTGGGTATCGACCGCAGCGCCCAGGTGCGCTCGGCGGCCATTCTGCAATACGCCTTGCTGGTGTTCATCGCCAAGCTCGGCCTGGTGGTGGGCGGCTCGCTGCCCACGGTGATCGCCGCCGGCTGGGCACTTGCCTTCCAGGAGCTGGGGCATTTCGTCGGCACCATCCTGCTCGGCCTGCCGGTGGCCCTGCTGCTGGGCATCAAGCGCGAGGCCATCGGTGCCACCTTCTCGGTGGGGCGTGAACCGAGTCTGGCGATCATCAGCGAACGCTATGGCATGGACTCCCCGGAAGGTCGCGGCGTGCTCGCCGAGTACCTGACCGGCACCCTGTTCGGCGCGGTATTCATGGCCATCGTCGCCGGCTTCATCGCCAGCCTGAACATCTTCCACCCCTATTCCCTGGCCATGGGCGCCGGCCTGGGCTCGGGCAGCATCATGGCCGCCGCTGCCGGTGCCATCGCCGCCCAGCAGACGCCCGAGATGGCCAAGGAGGTCATGGCTCTGGCCGCCGCTGCCAACCTCATCACCCTGACCCTGGGCACCTATTTCACGCTGTTCATCTCCCTGCCGCTGGCGGTCTGGGGCTACCGGGTGATGGAGCCGCGCATCGGCCGTACCACCAAGGCTTCCTTCCAGCAGAGTTCGGTGGATGCCGGCGTGGTGGACGAACCCGTGGAACTGGGCTGGTCGGCACGCTTCAGCGCCTGGCTGGCCTCGGGCGCCCTGGCGCTGCTGGCGACCTTGGTGATGAGCAAGACCCTGCCACCGGCTGCTTTCCTGGGCGTCGCGGTGATGATCCTGGCGGCCTTCGTCGGTGAACTGCTCTGCCAGCTGTTCCGCCGCAAGGTGCCGGCGGTGTGCTGGGTATCGCTGGTGGCCATGTTCCTGACCTCGCCCTGGTGCCCGCTGGCGCCGCAGATCACCGCCGCCCACAACGCGGTCGGCATCATGGCGCTGATCACCCCCATGCTGGCCTTCGCCGGCCTGTCCATCGCCAAGGACATCCCGGCCTTCCGTCGCCTCGGCTGGCGCATCGTGGTGGTTTCGCTGATCGCCAGCTTCGGCACCTTCATCGGCGCGGCCTTCATCGCCGAAGTGTTTCACTGATCCTCGCGCGCACCGGGTCCCCGGTGCGCCGCTTCCCGCTACCGTACTGCCCCCTCGTCTGAGTCGCCTGCCCCTGCATTTTCGTGTCGCAGCTCCCAGCCTTGAGCCCTGGCGGCAAGGTGTCGTCCCTGGACGATCACCGGCGCTTGAGCTGCGCCCCGAGTTGCAGTATCTATGATGGAAAATTAACAAAAGCCGTTAATTTAATAACATCAAGAAAAACGGAGGCGCGCTCGGCATGGGCAAAATCGCGGTCATCGGCAGCAACATGGTCGATCTCATCACCTATATCGAGCGCCTACCCGTGCAGGGCGAGACGCTGGAGGCGCCGGACTTCGCCCTCGGCTGTGGCGGCAAGGGCGCCAACCAGGCGGTCGCCGCGGCCAAGCTGGGCAGCGAGGTGCTGATGGTGACCAAGGTCGGCGACGACCTCTTCGCCGACAACACCCTGGCCAACTTCCGCCGCTTCGGTATCGACACCCGTCATGTGACCCGCGCGCCGGGTCGCTCCAGCGGGGTGGCGCCGATCTTCGTCCAGCCCGACTCGCACAACAGCATCCTCATCGTGAAGGGCGCCAACGCCGCCCTCGGCCCGGCCGACATCCAGGCCGCGGAAGCCGATCTGCGCGATTGCGCGCTGATCGTGCTGCAGCTGGAAATCGCCCTGGAGACGGTCTACGCGGCCATCGACTGCGGTCAGCGCCTGGGCATCCCGGTGCTGCTCAATCCGGCACCGGCGGTGGCCGACCTGAGCGCCGCGCACCTCGCCCGGCTGGATTACTTCGTCCCCAACGAGACCGAACTGGCCCTGGTCAGCGGTCTGCCCGTGCAGGATCGCGAGAGCGCCTTCGCCGCCGCGCGGATGCTGGCCGGTCGCGGCATCCGCCACGTGGTGGTCACCCTGGGCGCCGCGGGCGCGCTGTACGTGGGCGAGGAGGGTGAATTCAGCCTCCCCGGCCAGCCGGTGGCGGCCATCGACACCACCGGCGCTGGCGATGCCTTCATCGGCTGCTTCGCCCATGGCCGCGTCCAGGGCCTCGGCCTGCGGGACGCCATGCAGCGGGCCGTGGCCTATTCGGCACTGTCGGTCACCGGGCGCGGCACCCAGACCTCCTATCCCGAGGCCGCGGTCTTCGAAGACTACCTCGCGTCCCTGGATCTCTGACGCAAGGTCGGCAATCCCTCACCCTGGCATCCCTACGGAGAACAACAATGAGCCAGTCACCCCTGCGGCCCAGCGCCGACGGCTACTACCTGAACCGCACGCCGTGGTTCGCCTTCATCCTGCTGTGCTGCATCTTCGCGCTCTGGGCCGCCGCGGCGAGCATGAACGACGTGCTCATCGCCCACTTCAAGAAGGCCTTCCTGCTCAGTGACTTCCAGACCGCCTTCGTCCAGTCGGCCTTCTATCTCGGCTATTTCTTCCTGGCCCTGCCGGCCGCGCTGATGGTGCGGCGCTTCAGCTACAAGACGACCATCCTCTTCGGCCTGTTCCTCTACATGGTCGGCTGCCTGCTGTTCTTTCCGGCCGCCTCCATGGCCAAGTACGGCATGTTCCTGCTGGCGCTGTTCGTGATCGCCGCGGGGCTGTCCTTCCTGGAGACCGCCTGCAACACCTATTCGACCCTGCTCGGGCCGCGCGAGACCGGTACCCGCCGGCTGAACATCTCCCAGACCTTCCACCCCTTCGGCGCCATGACCGGCGTCTACGTGGGCAGCTTCGTGATGTTCAAGGAGGGCGACGCCAGCCAGGCGCAGCTGCTGCAGATGAATCCCGCCGAGGCCGCCGCCCAGCAGCTGCAGATGATCCAGGCCACCCTGACGCCCTACCAGTGGATGATCGGCGTGCTGGTGCTGATCTTCGTGCTGATCGCCTGTACCCGCTATCCGGCCTGCAAGGGCAACGATGCCGTGCGCAGCGAAAGCGACGGTATCGCCGCCAGCCTCGGGCGGCTGCGGCGCAATCCGCGCTTCGTCTTTGGCGTGCTGGCGCAGTTCCTCTATGTCGGCGCCCAGGTCGGCGTCTGGAGCTTCACCATCCGCCTGGCCATGCAGCTCGGCGGCATGAACGAGCGCAGCGCCTCCTGGTTCCTGCTCACCACCTTCGCCGCCTATTTCGTCGGCAAGCTGATCGCCAACCTGCTGATGCGTCGCTGGCATCCGGCCAAGGTGCTAGGCGTCTACGGGGTGCTGTGCATCGCCCTGCTGGCCTACACCATCCTGGTGCCCAACATCACCGCGGTGTACGCCGCCGTGGGCGTGAGCATCTTCCTCGGCCCCTGCTGGCCGACCATCTATGGCCTGACCGTCGACGGCATCGGCCGCGACACCGAATTCGGCGGCTCGCTGCTGGTGATGAGCATCGTCGGCGGCGGGGTGATCCCGATCTTCCAGGGCCTGCTGTCGGACTACACCGGCGGCAACATGCAGCTGGCCTATTCAGTGCCGCTGCTGTGCTTCACGGTGATCGTCGCCTACGCCCTCTATTGCCTGCGTCATCCGGCCAGCGAGCGGCTGCCGGTGGGCGCCGCCCAGACCGCCTGAGGAGGGCGCCGCCATGTCCGTACGCGTGCCCCTGCAGCCTGAGCAATTCACCGCGTGCGAGCGTACCCTGCTCGCCAGCGACGCCTTCCAGGTGCGCGCCTGGACCTATCCCTCCGGGGTGCGCGCCCTGGCGCTGGAGAATCATCGTGGCCGGCTGGTCGTGCTGCCCTACCAGGGGCAGATGGTCTGGGACGCCAGCTTCGACGGCTGCCGCCTGACCATGCCCGGGTTGTTCGACCAGCCGCGGCCGACCCGGCGGATCATCGAGACCTATGGCTGCTTCATGTTCCACGCCGGGGTGCTGCGCAACGGCTGCCCGGCGCCGGAGGACAGCCACGAGCTGCACGGCGAACTGCCCTGCGCACCGCTGGACGAGGCCTGGCTGGAGCTGGGCGGGGACGCGGAGGGTGACTTCCTGCGCCTGGGCGGTCGCCATGACTACGCCATGGGCTTTGGCGATCGCTATCGCGCCCAGCCCAGCGTGACCCTGAGGCCGGACAGCGCCGTGTTCGAGCTGGGCCTGGAAGTGGAAAACCAGGCCGGCCAGCCCATGGACCTGATGTACATGGCGCACATGAACTACGCCTACGTACCCGGCGGTCGCTTCCATGAGCCGCTGGGCGTGGCCCGCACCCGGGTACGCACCAGCGTGCCGGCCCATGTGCGGCCGACCGCCGACTGGCAGGCCTTCATCGCCGAGCTGGCCGAAGATTCGGAACGCCTGCGGGTGCTGGATGCGCCGGCGCGCTACCAGCCGGAAATCGTCAGCTTCATCGATGCGCCAGGCACCGACGCGGCGGGGGAGGCGCACTTCCTGCTGGAGCATCCGGGCGGCGCCGCCTTCTACACGGCCTATCGCCCGGCGGCCTTGCCCCATGCCACGCGCTGGGTGCTGCACAACCCCGATCAGCAGGTGGCGGCCTTCGTGCTGCCGGCGACCTGTGAACCGGAGGGCTATCTGGCCGAGACCGCCAAGGGCCAGGTGCAGCAGCTGCAACCGGGTGAACGGCGCGCCTTCAGCGTGCGCACCGGCTATCTGGACGCCGCCGAGCGCGAGGCGCTGTTGGCGCGCCTGGCCGACCCGGCGCGGATCAGGTAAGCAGTTGCGCGCCGTTCGCCTCGATCCGCTCGCGATAGCTGCGCGGAATGCGCCAGTCGCTGACCACCCCGTCGAAGTCGTCGAGCGCCGCGAAATGCGCGGCGCGCACCACGTCGAACTTGGTATGGTCGACCAGCAGCAGCCGCTGCTGGGCCTGGCGCAGGACCTTCTGCTTGACCTCGACCTCGTTGAAGTTGAAGCAGGTGACGCCGAAGTCCTCGCTCACCCCGGCCGCCGAGACGAAGGCGTGGGTGAGGCGCACGCCATCGAGCACCCCGGTCTCCAGGCGACTCTCGAAGATCTGGTTCTTGCGCTGGAAGGTGCCGCCGCAGACCACCAGGGTGCAGTTGACCTTCTGCTGCAGCTTGAGCAGCACATTGAGCGAATGGCAGACGGCGGTAAATTCCAGGTCATCGGGAATGAAGTCCACCACGAAGGGCGTGGTGGTCCCGCAATCGAGGAAGACGGTGTCGCCGGCGCGGATCTGCGCCGCGGCCAGCCGACCGATGCGGCGCTTTTCCTCGACCTGGCGCAGGTCCTGTTCCACCACCTGGTAGCCGGGCGCCTCGCTGCCGCCGACATCGCGGGTGACGTGACCGCCGAGCAGCCGCAGGCCGTCCGGCGGGAGCCGCAGGTCGCGTCTCAGGGTCATTTCCGAGACACCCAGCAGCTGGGCCATCTCGCGCAGGTGAATGGCGTGCTGATCCTGCAGCGCCTGGTGCATCAGCTTGAGCCGAGCGGCTTTCTTGCTATCCATGAGGGGTGCGCTACGGGAGTCCGACTAGAGGTGCAGGCCGCACCAACCAAGAATTCTGATCCGATCATACGCTACCCGTGCCTGAGGAGGCCCCATGCAGCTTGAACCCGGCGAACTCGCCAAGACCATCGACCACACTCTGCTCGCCGCCGATGCCCGCCGCGCCCAGATCGAGCGCCTGTGCCAGGAGGCGCGTACCCATGGCTTCTACTCGGTGTGCGTGAATTCCGCCCAGGTCCCCCACGCCGCGGCGCAACTGGCCGGCAGCGCGGTCAAGGTCTGCGCGGTGGTGGGCTTTCCGCTCGGCGCCGGGCTGAGCGCGGCCAAGGCCTTCGAAGCCGAGCAGGCCATCGCCGCCGGGGCGGGGGAGATCGACATGGTGCTCAACATCGGCTGGCTCAAGGATGGCCTGCTGGACGAGGTCTCCGCCGACATCGCCGCGGTCCAGGCCGCCTGCGGGGCGGTACCGCTCAAGGTGATCCTGGAGACCGGTCTGCTCGACGACACCCAGAAGCGCCAGGCCTGCCGGATCTGTCGCGACCTCGGGGTCGCCTTCGTCAAGACCTCGACCGGCTTCGGCCACGGCGGCGCAACCCTGGAGGACATCCGCCTGATGCGCCAGGAGGTGGGCCCGGAAATGGGCGTCAAGGCCTCCGGTGGCGTGCGTGACCGAGCCACCGCCCAGGCCATGCTGGACGCCGGCGCGACCCGGCTGGGGACCAGTTCGGGCGTGGCCATCGTCAGCGGTGGCGAGGGTGGGGCGGGGTATTGAGGCAGGTTCGACGTAGGTTGGGTTGAGCGCAGCGAAGCCCAACGATGCCGCCTGGTGTTGGGCTTCGGCCTCGGCCCAACCTATGGGTGCTACCCCGGTCCCTGCCGATACAGCTTGGAATCCTGGAAATCTCCCGGTGCCAGCACCTCGCCGACCAGGATCAGCGCGGTGCGGCGGAAATCCTTGTCCCGCGCCCGTTCGACGATGTCGGCCAGGGTGCCCTGGACGCTGTCCTGGTCCGGCCAGCTGGCGCGGTGGACGATGGCCACCGGGCAGGCGGGGCCGTAGTGCGGCAGGAGGTCGGCGACGATGCGTTCCAGCTGGCCGACGCCGAGGTGGATGGCCAGGGTCGCGCGGTGGCGGGCCAGGTCGGCGAGCGCCTCGCCTTCCGGCATGGCCGTGCGACTGGCATAGCGGGTGAGGATCACCGTCTGGCTGACCCCGGGGAGGGTCAGCTCGCAACCCAGCAGGGCGGCGCAGGCGGCGGTGGCGGTCACGCCGGGAACGATCTCGTAGGGAATGCCCAGCGCCTGCAGGCGGCGGATCTGCTCGCCGATGGCGCCATATAGCGAGGGATCGCCGGAATGCACCCGGGCCACGTCCTGGCCGCGGGCATGGGCGGCGGCCAGGTGGCCGACGATGGCCTCCAGGTCCAGGTGGGCGGTGTCGATCACCGTCTCGGCCTGGTGACCCTCCAGCACCGCGGGCGGCACCAGGGAGCCGGCATAGAGGATCACCGGGCACTGGCGGATCAGCCGCTGACCTTTGACGGTGATGAGGTCGGGATCGCCGGGGCCGGCGCCGATGAAATGAACGGTCATGGGATTTCCTCGGCGAGGGCGGTGAGCAGCTCGGCGACACTGGCGAACTCGCGATCGACGCTAGGCAGGGCTGGGCGCCTCAGGATCAGCACCGGCAGGCCCCGCTCGCGGGCCACCTGCAGCTTGGGCTGGGTGGCGGCGCTGCCGCTGTTCTTGCTGATCAGCACATCGAAGTCGCCCTGGGCGAAGAGTGCGCGCTCGGCCTCCAGGGCGAAGGGGCCGCGGTCGGCGATGATCCGCGCCCGCACGTGGCCGGGATGGGTGTCGAGCAGGCGCAGGGTCCAGAACTGCCCGCCGGGAATCTCCTGGAGATGCTCCAGCGGCTCGCGACCCAGGGTGAAGAAGGGCCGGGCGAAGGGTGCCAGGGCGTTTTGCAGCTCGGTCCAGTCGGCCACCTCGCGCCAGTCGTCGTCTGGTCCGGCCTGCCAGCCGGGTCGGCGCAGCGCCCAGCAGGGGAGGCCAGCGTCAGCCGCGGCCCGCGCGGCGTTGTGGCTGATCCGGGCGGCGTAGGGGTGGGTGGCGTCCAGCAGCAGCTCGATGCCTTCACTGCGGAGAAAGGCGGCCAGTCCCGTGGCGCCGCCGTAGCCGCCGACCCGCACCTGGCAGGGCAGGTCCCGAGGCACCCGGCCGAGACCGGCGAGGCTGTAGATGGCCTCCGCCGGCAGTGTGCGGGCGATGGCCAGGGCTTCGGTGGTGCCGCCGAGCAGGAGGATCTTCATGGGCGGTCTTCCGTCAGGGCGGCGGAGGTTTTGTCATGCATGGTGTGCCCTCATCCTCGGCCCCTCTCCTGGGGGAAGAGGGGAGCAAAGCCAGTGCCTGGGATCGAGCTGCGGAATAGGCGTATTGGTCTCGTAGGCGGCTTGCCCGCCGATGATCACAGGGTGCTCAGCAAGAGTCATGAGCGTCAGCCCGGACACCAGATTTCCAGGCCACCACCCAGCGACCCCCTCGCCCCCGCGGGGAGAGGGTTGGGGTGAGGGGGCCAGGCGCCGCTCACCGTCTTCAGAGATGAAGGAGGCACACCCAATCATCCTCTCTACTTTTGCCGAGCGACGGCCACTCACGGCTTCACCACGTCCAGCAAGGTGATAGGCAGCGCCGCGCGCCAGGTATCGAAGGCGCCCAGCGGCTGGGCCTGGGCCACCTGCAACCGGGTCAGGTCACCACCGTGGCGTTCGCGAAAGGCCACCAGGGCGGCTTCGGTCTGCAGGGTCACGGCATTGGCGACCAGGCGACCGCCGGGCTTCAAGGCGGCCCAGCAGCTGTCCAGTACCCCCGGCTCGGTAAGCCCACCGCCGATGAAGATGGCGTCCGGGGTGGCCAGACCGGCTAGGGCCTCCGGGGCCTGGCCGGCGACCAGTTGCAGCGCCGGGGCGCCGAGCAGGTCACGGTTGTGGAGGATATGGGCCTGGCGACCGGCGTCGGCCTCGATGGCCAGCACCCGGCAGCGGGGATGGCTGCGCGCCCATTCGATGCCGATGGAGCCGCAGCCGGCGCCCACGTCCCACAGCAATTCGCCGGGGCGCGGCGCCAGGCGTGACAGGGTCACCGCGCGCACGTCTCGCTTGGTCAGCTGGCCGTCGTGGCGATAGGCGCTGTCCGGCAGACCGGGGGTGAGCGGCAGTCCCGCTTCACCGGTCTCGCTCAGGACCTCGATGGCCACCAGGTTGAGCGCTGCCGCCTCCGCCAGCGACCAGTCCTGGGCGCGGCCGCTGATCCGTCGCTCCAGAGGACCGCCCAGGTGCTCCAGCACCTGCAGCTGGCTGGCGCCAAGGCCCTGGTCCACCAGCAGCGCGGCCAGGGCGGCAGGGCTGTGGCCGTCATTGCTCAGTACCAGCAGGCGGGCGCCGGGATGCAGGTGGCACACCACCCCGGCCAGGGGCCGCGCCACCACCGACACCAACGCGACCTCCTGCAACGGCCAGCCAAGGCGAGCCGCGGCCAGGGAGTAGGAGGAGGGCGCCGGCAGCACCTGCAGTTCGTCGGCCGACAGCTGGCGCGAAAGGCTCGCGCCGACACCGAACAGCATGGGATCGCCGCTGGCCAGCACGCAGACCGGGGTGCCGCGACGGTCCAGGACCGGGGCCAGGGCGAAGGGTTGCGGCCAGGGCTCGCGGATGGCGCGAAGGCAGGGTGGCAGCAGCGCCAGCTGGCGTGGACCGCCAATGATGACCTGGGCGTCCAGCAGCGCGCGGCGGGCCTGCTTGCCGAGGCCGGGGTAGCCGTCTTCGCCGATACCCACCACGGTCAGCCAGGGGATCATGAACACACCTCATCGAACGTCAGCCGACCGGGCGTTTTCAAGGGGTCGGGCAAAGCGGGCATAATAACGTCTTTCCCGTTCAGCCCGACCTTCCGCCGTGAATCCTCCCTCTCCCTCCGCCCTCGTCCCGCGGCCTTCGGCCTGTCCGGGGCTGCTGCGCATCGTGCCCGCGCGCGATGGCGGCCTGTGCCGGGTGAAGTTGCCGGGCGGGCGACTCACGGCAGGCCAGGCGCGGGCCATCGCCGCCGCCAGCGAGCGCTGGGCGAATGGGGTACTGGAGCTGACCAACAGAGCCAACCTGCAATTGCGTGGCGTGCGCCCGGATGGCGCCGACGCCCTGGTGGCCGCGCTGCAGGCCGCCGGTCTGGGTCCGGCCGATCCGGCCGCCGACGACGTGCGCAATCTGCTGCTCAGCCCGGCGGCGGGGCGTGATCCGCAGCAGTTGCAGGATGTCCGTCCCCTGGCCGCCGAATTGCTCGCCCTGCTGGAGGGTGACCGCCGACTGCATGGCCTGTCGCCCAAGTTCGCCCTGCAACTGGACGGCGGCGAAGCCCTGGCGCGGCTCGACCATCCCCATGATGTCTGGCTGTCGGCTCGCCCCGAAGGCTACCTGCTCGGTCTCGCCGGTATCCCGCTGGATGCGCCGGTTGGATTGATCGACCCGGGCCAGGAGGTGGCGACCGTCGCGCGCCTGCTGCATCGCTTTCTCGACCTGGCCGGTCCCGAGCAGGGCCGCCTGCGCCAGCTGCTGGCGCAGCGTCCGGTCGCCGAACTGCTGGCGGGGTTGGATCTGCTGCCGGTTCCGCGCAGCCCTCGTGCGCCGGCCGCAACCGCGCTGCGCCTGGGCAGTCATCCCCAGCTTCAGCCGGGTCGCTGCTGGGTCGGCGCCCAGCCCGCCCTGGGCCGACTGCCGGCAACCAGCCTAGCTGCCCTCGCCGACCTGGCCGAGCACCTCGGCGAGGGCGCGCTGCACCTGACCCCCTGGCAGGGCCTGCTGCTGCCCGACGTGCCGGTCGACAGGGCCCCCGAGCTGCTCGGCGCTCTGGCCACCCTGGAGCTGACCACCGATCCCGCCGCGCCCCTGGCCCGGCTGATCGCCTGCACCGGCAGCCAGGGCTGCGCCAAGGGCCAGGCCGACACCAAGGGCGATGCCCTGCGCCTGGCCGAGCGGCTGCCGGCGGACGTGGAGGTGCATCTCTCCGGCTGCCCGCGCAGTTGCGCCCTGGCCGGCCAGGCGGCCCATACCCTCTTGGCGGTGGCTCCCGGCCGCTATGACCTCTTCGTGCGCGACGCCACCCAGCCCGGTCCGGGCCGGCGACGCGCCACCCATCTATCCCTCGACGAGGCCGCCGCCTGGCTGGCCCGGAGTCCCAGTGATGCTTGAATACGAACGCGACGGCCAGGCGATCTATCGCCAATCCTTCGCCACCATCCGCGCCGAGGCCGATCTCTCGGCCATCCCCGCCGACCTGGAAAAGCTCGCCGTGCGGGTGATCCACGCCTGCGGCATGGTCGACGTGGTCCAGGACCTGGCCTTTTCCCCGGGCGCTGGCGCGGCCGGTCGCGCGGCCCTGGCGGCCGGCGCGCCCATCCTCTGCGATGCGCGCATGGTCGCCGAGGGCGTCACCCGCACCCGCTTGCCGGCCAACAACCCGGTGATCTGCACCCTGCACGACGAAGGCATCCGCGAACTGGCCGTGGCCCAGGGCAATACCCGTTCGGCGGTGGCTCTGGAGCGCTGGCGGCGGCACCTGGCCGGCAGCGTGGTGGTGATCGGCAACGCCCCCACGGCGCTGTTCTATCTGCTGGAGATGCTCGATGCCGGCGCGCCCAAGCCGGCGCTGATCCTCGGCATGCCGGTGGGCTTTGTCGGCGCCAGGGAGTCCAAGGACGCCCTGGCCGCCGACAGCCGCGGCGTGCCCTATGTCATCGTCCGCGGCCGGCGGGGTGGCAGTGCCATGGCCGCCGCGGCGGTCAACGCCCTGGCCACGGAGGTGGAGTGATGGCGGGCCGCCTGCTCGGCCTGGGCGTCGGCCCCGGCGATCCGGAACTCATCACCGTGAAGGCCCTGCGCCTCTTGCAGGGCGCGCCGGTGGTGGCCTATTTCGTCGCCAAGGCCAAGGCCAACGCGGGCCAGGGCGGCAATGCCTATGGCGTCATCGAGGGCTATCTGCTGGACGGCCAGCAGCGCCTGCCGCTGGTCTATCCGGTGACCACCGAGAAGCTGGCGCCGCCGCTGTCCTATGAGACGGTGATCGCCGACTTCTACGACACCGCCGCCGCCCAGGTGGCCGACCATCTGGACGCCGGCCGCGACGTGGCGGTGATCTGCGAGGGCGATCCCTTCTTCTACGGCTCCTACATGTACCTGCACGACCGCCTGGCCGAGCGCTACGAGGCCCAGGTGGTGCCGGGGGTCTGCTCCATGCTCGGCGGCGTGGCCATGCTCGGCCTGCCGCTGGTCTATCGCAACCAGACCCTCACAGTGCTCTCCGGGGTGCTTTCCGCCGAGGAGCTCAAGGCGCGCCTCGCCAGCGCCGACGCCGCCGTGGTGATGAAGCTCGGGCGCAACTTCGAGAAGGTGCGCCAGGTGCTGCGCGACCTGGGCCTGGACCAGCGCGCCCGCTACATCGAGCGCGCCACCATGGACAACCAGCGCATCGTCGCGCTGGACGCCGTCGAGCCCATGGCCTCGCCGTATTTCTCGCTGGTGGTGGTGCCGGGGGTGAAATGGAAGGGTTGAGCCCGGCCATCGTCATCCTCGGCCCCGGTGCCCTGGCCACCGCCCGCCGCCTGCAGGCCGGCCTGCCGGGCAGCCTGGTACACGGCCTGGCCGGGCGGGTCGAGGGCGATGTCAGCTACAGCGCCTTCGGCGACCACCTGCGCGACCTCTATCGCCAGCAGCGCCCGCTGCTGGTGCTCTGCGCCGCCGGCATCGTCATCCGCAGCCTGGCGTCCGTGCTGGATGACAAGACCGCCGAGCCGCCGGTGCTGGCCGTGGCCGAGGACGGCAGCGCCGTGGTGCCGCTGCTGGGCGGCCTGGCCGGCGCCAATCGCCTGGCCCGTCAGCTGGGTAGGCTGCTGGACGTGGCCCCGGCCATCACCACCAGCGGCGAACTGAGATTCGGCACCTGCCTGCTCGATCCGCCGGCCGGCTATGCCCTGGCCGATGTCGACGTGGCCAAGCACCGGGTCGCCGATCTGCTGGCCGGCGCCCCGGTCCGCATCGAGGGCGAGGCGCCCTGGCTGGATGAGGTGCCCCTGGCCCGCGATCCCGAGGCACGGCAACGCATCCTGGTCTCGCCCCTGACCAGCGCCGACGACCATACCCTGTTGATCCACCCCCGCGCCGTGCTGGTGGCGGTAAGCGCCGATGCCACCGCCGCCGCCATTACCGCGCTGCTCGCCAGCACCGGCTATGCCACCGGGGCCGTGGCGGTGCTGCTGGCTCAGGCGGCCGACATGGCAGCGCCCGGCCTGGCCGAGCTGAGCCAGGCGCTGGAGCTGCCGCTGAGATTCGTCGACGCCCGTACCCCGGAATTCGCCCAGGCGGCCGTGGCACGGGCCCAGGCCCAGGGCCTCGCCCTGCACCTGCATGACCGGCCGCTGGACGCCGATGACCTCGGCCAGCGCCGTGGCCGCCTCAGCGTGGTGGGCCTCGGCCCCGGCGCGGCCGAACTCATGGCTCCGGTGGTACGCCGCGCCCTGGACCAGGCCGAGGACGTCCTCGGCTACGCGACCTACGTGCAGATGGCCGGTCCCCTGCGTCCGGACCAGCTGGCCCATGCCAGCGACAATCGAGAAGAATTGCAGCGCGCCCGCCATGCCTTCGAACTGGCCGCCAGCGGGCGCCAGGTGGTGATGGTGTCGTCCGGCGATCCGGGCGTCTTCGCCATGGCCGCCGCGGTGCTGGAGGTGCTGGAGGGCGCCGCCGACCCGCGCTGGGCGGCGGTGGAGCTGGAGATCCTGCCGGGCATCACCGCGGCCATGGCCAGCGCCGCCCTGGCCGGGGCGCCGCTGGGTCACGACTTCTGCCTGATCTCCCTGTCCGACAACCTCAAGCCCTGGACGGTGATCGAGCAGCGCCTGCGCCAGGCCGCCGCGGCGGACCTGGCCATGGCCTTCTACAATCCCATCTCCAAGGCCCGACCGCATCAGCTGGACCGGGCGCTGGACGTCCTGCGCAGCTGCCGCTCGGCGAACACCCCGGTGATCCTCGGTCGCGACGTCGGCCGTCCCGGTGGCGGTCTCGAATACACCAGCCTCGGCGCCCTGCGCAGCGAGATGGTGGATTCACGCACCCTGGTGATCCTCGGCTCCAGCCATACCCGGCGCTTTCCGCGGGCCGACGGCGGCGAATGGGTCTATACCCCGCGCTGGTACGATACGGAATTGTTATAAAGTAACATTTAGTGCTTGAATCCTGGTCGCCGCTGGCTCACCCTCGGCGACCTTTCCGTTCCCTGGCGGGAAGCCGGTGCAACTCCGGCGCGGTCGCGCCACTGTGAGCTTCGCGAGAAGTGAGCCAGACCTTGCCAGGGGACATCCATCATCCACCAGGGACGCGTCATCCCGAGGAGAGTCCATGTTTCGTCGTCTTCTGCCGCTGCTCGCCGCCGGCCTGCTGTCCGTATCCTCCCTTACCGCCCAGGCGGCCACCCCCTATCCGCTGACCATCCACAACTGCGGCCGCGACCTGGTCTTCGAGCGCGCGCCTCAACGCCTGGTCAGTCTGGGCCAGGCCAGTACCGAGTTGCTCTTGCGCCTGGGCGTGGGCGCGCGGCTGGTGGGCACCGGCGTCTGGTTCGGCGGCTTGCCCGCGGACCTGCAGGCGGCGGGCAAGGACATTCCGCGGCTGGCTGACAACGCCCCCAGCTTCGAAGCCGTGGTCGGCTCCCGGCCGGATCTGGTGGCGGCCCAGTACACCTATCACGTCGGCCCCGGCGGCGAGGTGGCGGACTTCCCGCGCTTCGCCACGCTGGGCATCGCCGCCTATGTGGCGCCCAGCGATTGCGAAGGCAAGGCGGTGACCGC
This sequence comes from Pseudomonas aestiva, assembly GCF_039908605.1. Lineage (NCBI taxonomy): Bacteria > Pseudomonadati > Pseudomonadota > Gammaproteobacteria > Pseudomonadales > Pseudomonadaceae > Pseudomonas > Pseudomonas aestiva. The sequence continues at coordinate 605,895 of NZ_CP150916.1, forward strand.
CGACTCCAACAGCGATGGCAGCCGCAGCGCGCCCTTCGACATGCAACTGGTGACCCGCGAGGCCCAGGAGCTGGCGGCCATCCTCGATGTGCAGCCGGCCGGCGAGCAGCTGGTTGCCGAGCTGGACCGCCGTATCGCCGCCGCTGGCGAGCAGGCCAAGGCCGCCGGGGTCCGGGGGCGCTCGGTGCTGTTCTGGTTCTCCAGTCCGCGGCTGGAAGGGGATCCCTGGGTCGCTGGCAACCTCGGCGCGCCGGCCTGGATCGCCCGCGCCCTGGGCCTGCGCAACGTGGTCGACAGCGCCGAGGAATGGCCGGCGGTGAGCTGGGAGCGCATCGCCAGTCTGGACCCTGACTATATCGTCGTGGCGCGCATGGATCGCCGTCTCTATCCCGCCGATGACGTGGACAAGAAGCTGGCCTTCCTGCGCAGCGATCCCCTGACCCGCGAATTGCGCGCGGTGCGCGAGAACCACCTGCTGGTGGTGGACGCCCCGACCCTCAATCCCTCGCTGCGGGTGGTGGACAGCGTCGAGACCCTGGCCGCCGACCTGGCCAAGCCGCAACCATGAGTCTGCCCCTGGCGGCCGAGGGGGCCCGACCCTGGCGCTGGCTGCTGGGCCTGGCCGCGGTGCTGGCGCTGGCGGCGAGCGTGGTGCTGGCGGCGTCCTTCGGCGAGATGCCCATCGCGCCCCTGACCAGTCTGCAGGCCATCGCCAACGGCCTCGGCCTGGGGCCCTATCCGGTGGAGCGCATCGTCCAGGGCATCGTCTGGGAATACCGCCTCAGCCGCGCCCTGGTGGCCGCCTGCTGCGGCGCCGGCCTGGCGGTCTCCGGCGCCATCCTCCAGGCGCTGCTGCGCAACGCCCTGGCCGAACCCTATGTGCTGGGGCTGTCGGCCGGCGCCTCCACCGGCGCGGTGCTGGTGATGCTGCTGGGGGTCGGTGGCGGGATGCTCGGCGTGTCCCTCGGCGCCTTTCTTGGCGCGGTGCTGGCCTTTACCGTGGTGCTGCCCTTTCTCGGCAGTGGCGGCAGCACCCGCATCATCCTCGCCGGGGTGGCCGCGTCCCAGCTGTTCAATGCCCTGACCGCCTATATCGTCGCCACCGCGGCCAATGCCGAGCAGGCGCGCAGCGTGATGTTCTGGCTGCTCGGCAGCCTGGCCGGGGTGCGCTGGCCGGACGTCTGGCTGGCCGCCGGGGTGGTGCTCGCTGGCTTGCTGGTGTGCCTGGCCTGCGCCCGGGCGCTGGATGCCTTCGCCTTTGGCGAAGACGCCGCCGCCAGCCTCGGCGTGGCGGTGGGGCCGCTGCGCCTGCTGCTGCTGGCGGTCACCGGCCTGATCACCGCCTGCCTGGTCAGCCTGGTGGGCGCGGTGGGCTTCGTCGGCCTGGTGATCCCCCATGTGGCACGCTTCCTGGTCGGTCCGGGGCATGGCCGGCTGCTGCCCACCTGCGCCCTGATCGGCGCGCTGTTCATGGTGCTGGCCGACATCGTCGCCCGCACCCTGGTGGCCAAGCAGACCCTGCCCATCGGCGTGGTCACCGCCCTGGTCGGTGCGCCGGCCTTCGCCTTCATCCTCTACCGCGCGCGGGAGGTCCGATGAGCCTCGCCGCGCGGGACGTGGCCTGGAGCGCCGGCGGCCAGCCGATCCTCGCCGGGGTGACCCTTGAGGTGCCGCCCGGCGGGGTGCTTGGGTTGCTGGGCCCCAATGGCTCGGGCAAGTCCAGCCTGCTGCGGCTGCTGGCCGGGCTGCGGCGGCCAGAGGAGGGCAGGGTCAGTCTCGACGCGTTGCCGCTGGCCGAGTTGCGCCGGCGCGACCTGGCACGGCGGGTCGCCCTGGTGGAGCAGCAGGCCGGTACCGAGGCCGATCTCTCGGTGGCCGAGGTGGTGCGCCTGGGGCGCACGCCCCATCGCGGCCTGCTCGATGCCTGGAGCGCGCGCGACGCCGAGGTCTGTCAGCGCGCCCTGGCTCAGGTCGGCCTGGTCGACAAGGCGGCACGGCGCTGGCACAGCCTCTCCGGTGGCGAGCGCCAGCGCGCCCAGATCGCCCGCGCCCTGGCCCAGGAGCCCAGCGAACTGCTGCTGGACGAACCCACCAATCACCTCGATATCCAGCACCAGCTGGAGATCCTCGACCTGGTCCGCCGCCTGCCGGCGACCTGCGTGCTGGCGATCCACGATCTCAACCTCGCCGCGCTGTTCTGCGACCGCCTGGCGGTGCTGCGCGACGGCCGCCTGGTCGCCGAAGGCGCCCCGGCCGCGGTGCTGACGGCCGCGCTGATCCAGCAGGTCTGGGGGGTGAAGGCGCAGGTGACGCTGGACGGCCCCGACGGTCGGCCGACGATCCGCTATCGGCTGGATTGACGACGCCGCACCGGGCCGGCCCGCTCTTCGATCGCCTGCCTGAGCTGCGGGCGACCACCCAGCCAGAAGACCGCTTCGGTGGCGATGAACAGCGGGCCGATGGCCAGGCCGGCGAGGTCGTCGAGAAAGGCCGGCTTGCGCCCCTCGTAGTGGTGACCGACGAACTGGATGGCCCAGCCGACCAGGAACAGACTCAGCCCCCAGCCCAGCCAGACGCCCGTGGTCCGGGCCGCCAGCGCGGCACCCAGCCAGAGGGCAAGCCCGAGCAGAACGCCCATCAGCAGCCCCAGCGGCCGATCCAGGCGCAGGTAGAAGACCGCCACCGCCCCGGCCACCGGTACCGCGGGCGACAGCGGCCAGCCGGCCAGGCTGAAAACCGGTCGCGACAGCAGGATGGCCACCGCCAGCACGATCAGCAGGATGCCGGGAAAGTGGCTGGCGATGTTGCGCGGATCGCGGTGGTAGCTCGCGTACTGGCTGAGATGATCTTCCAGGGTCTTCATCGGCAGGCATCCAGGCGGCTGGGCGGGAAGCCTCAGCATGCACCGGGAAGCTCCTGCGCGTCAGCGGGCACCAGGAGAAATGCGATTGCGATAATCGCCCCGTCGCTCGATAATCGATCAAAAGCCTGCCGAGGACCGGTCCGATGGACGATAACCGCACCGCTCACGCCACGGGCCTGCCGCCACTGGCCGCGCCGCCCATCATCGCCTCGCCGGCCAAGCGCATCGAAGCCTTCACCGGCGACCCCAACTTCATGACCTCCCTGGCCCGCGGCCTGGCGGTCATCCATGCCTTCCAGGAGCGCAAGCGCCAGCTGACCATCGCCCAGATCAGCCATCGCACCGAGATCCCGCGTGCCGCGGTGCGTCGTTGCCTGCATACCCTGATGAAGCTGGGCTACGTCACCACCGACGGCCGCACCTACTCGCTGCTACCCAAGGTGCTGACCCTGGGGCACGCCTATCTGTCGTCGACGCCGCTGGCGGTCACCGCCCAGCCGGTGCTCGATCGCCTCAGCGAGCAACTGCACGAAGCCTGCTCCATGGCCACCCTGGAAGGCGACGAAATCCTCTACATCGCCCGCTCGGCGACGCCGCAGCGACTGATCTCGGTGGACCTCAGCGTCGGCAGCCGGCTGCCGGCCTATTGCACCTCCATGGGCCGCATCCTGCTCGCTGCCCTGGACGATGCCGCCCTGCACGACTACCTGGAACACGCCGACCTGCAGGCCAAGACCAGCCGCACCCTCTATCAGCCGCCGGCGCTCATCGCGTGCCTGGGCCAGGTGCGCCAGCAGGGCTACGTCATCGTCGACCAGGAGCTGGAGGTGGGGCTGAGATCCCTGGCGGTGCCCCTGAGAGACGCCGCCGGCCAGGTGCTGGCGTCGCTCAACGTCGGCACCCACGCCAGTCGGGTCAGTCGTCAGGAACTGGAGACGCGCTTCCTGCCGGTGCTGCTGGCGGCCAGCCAGGAGTTGAGTACCCGGCTGTTTCACTAGCGAATCTGGTCGATTATCGGCCATATCGCCGATAATCGAATTGTCAGCTGTTCGAGGTGGGCTTAACGTCGGCGCAGTGGCGCAATCCGCCGATAACAACAACACGAGCAGACCACCATGACGCAAACCCTCGCGGGCGCCGTGCCCCTGGCCGACTCTTCGGCCACGGCGACAGCCGGCACCCTGGATGTCCAGCACTTCATCAATCGCCAGGCGCTGTCCGCCTACCAGTGGCGCATCGTCGCCCTGTGCTTTCTCATCGTCTTTCTCGACGGCCTCGACACCGCGGCCATGGGCTTCATCGCCCCGGCGCTGTCGGTGGAGTGGGGCATCCCGCGGGCTAGCCTGGGGCCGGTGATGAGCGCCGCCCTGGGCGGCATGGTCTTCGGCGCCCTGGGCTCCGGGCCGCTGGCCGATCGCTTCGGCCGCAAGGGCGTGCTGGTGGTCGCCACCTTCATCTTTGGTGGCTTCAGCCTGCTGTCGGCCTTCAGCGCCAACCTCGAACAGCTGGTGATCCTGAGATTCCTCACCGGACTGGGCCTGGGCGCCGCCATGCCCAACGCCACCACGCTGCTCTCGGAATACACCCCCGAGCGCCTCAAGTCGCTGCTGGTGACCAGCATGTTCTGCGGCTTCAACCTGGGCATGGCCGGCGGCGGCTTCGTCTCGGCCTGGATGATCCCGGCCTACGGCTGGCACAGCCTGCTGGTGCTGGGCGGCGTGCTGCCGCTGGCGCTGGCCGTGGTGCTGCTGCTGTGGCTGCCGGAGTCGGCGCGCTATCTGGTGGTGCACGGCAAGAGCGCCGAGCGCATCCGCCGGGTATTGGCGCCCATCGGTCGCGAGGCCGCCGAGGCGCGCCACTTCGTGGTGCCCGAGCAGAAGTCGGTTAAGACCGGCAACGTCTTCACGGTGATCTTCAACCGCAACTACAGCGCCGGCACCCTGCTGCTGTGGCTGACCTATTTCATGGGCCTGGTGATCGTCTATCTGCTCACCAGCTGGCTGCCGACGCTGATGCGCGACGCCGGCGCCAGCCTGGAGCAGGCTGCCCTGATCGGCGCGCTGTTCCAGTTCGGCGGGGTGCTCAGCGCGGTGTTCGTCGGCTGGGCCATGGACAGATTCAATCCGCACAAGGTGATCGGCCTGTTCTATGTGCTGGCTGGGATCTTCGCCTATTGCGTCGGCCAGAGCCTGGGCCAGGTCGCCCTGGTCGCCACCCTGGTGCTGGTGGCCGGCATGTGCATCAACGGCGCCCAGTCGGCCATGCCCTCGCTGGCGGCGCGCTACTACCCGACCCATGGCCGCGCCACCGGGGTGTCCTGGATGCTCGGCATCGGCCGCTTCGGCGCCATCACCGGCGCCTGGATGGGCGCGACCCTGCTGGGCCTGGGCTGGACCTTCACCCAGGTGCTCACCGCGCTGCTCCTGCCGGCGGGTCTTGCCGCCCTGGCGGTGCTGATCAAGGGCGTGGTCAGCCACGCCGATGCCACCTAGCGTCGACGGCTTCCCCTTTGCCGGTGGCAGGCGCTAGGCGCAGGCACTGCCACCGCGTAAAGTTGCACCCTTTGCTAGCTTCGCAGTCACCCGCCCAGAGCCTGTCCATAATCTGCTGCGCGTCGGCCAAACAGCGTTGAAAACCCCCTGGGTCGCCAGCCCGGTCGGAATGCTCATTTACTTTAAGTAAACTCGAGCGCGAGTCCGATCCGCTTCCTCAGGCCTTTTCGCCTTGTTTGGCTCTAGCTCGCGAGATTATGAGCAGGCTCCTGGAGCGGGTGCAGACGTCCAAGGGGTTCCATGAAAGGTTTCGCGCACAGCGGGCAGTGGGCTGTCCGGCTGGTAACGCTTATCGCTTGCTTTCTGATTGCTCCGGCCTTTGCCGAGATGCGCCAGGTCACCGATGTCCTCGGGCGCACGTTGACGATCGAGGCGCCGGCCAAGCGGGTGGTGCTGGGCTTCCACTATGGCGACTACCTGGCGGTGGGCGGCGAGCAGGCCTTCGACGCGGTGGTCGGTGTCTCCCGCGGCGCCTGGGAGCGCAAGGTGCCGGCCAACTGGGCGCTCAATGTCGCCCACCGACCCTCCCTGGCCAGCCTTCCCGATGTGGGGGAGACGGAAAACAACAGCTTCTCGGTGGAAAAGGTCCTCGCCCTCAAGCCGGATCTGGTGGTGCTGGCCGCCTGGCAATTCCAGGCGCTGGACAGCGAGGTCAAGCGCCTCGAACAACTCGGCATCCCGGTGGTGGCGATCGACTACAACGCCCAGACCCTGGAGCGCCACCTGGCCTCCACCCGCCTGCTCGGCGTCATCACCGGCCAGGAGACGCGTGCCGCCGAGCTGGCCGACTTCTATGCCAAGGTGGTGCAGGACATCCAGACCCGTATCGCGGCCGCTCATCGTCCGAAGCCGCGGGTCTATGCCGAGTTCGGCAACAAGGGTCCGGCCGAATACTCCTTCACCTACGGCCGCAACATGTGGGGCGCCATGGTCACCCTGGCCGGTGGCGACAACATCGCCGCGCCCTTCATCCAGTGGTGGGGGGTGATGAATCCGGAGCAGGTGCTCATGGCCCAGCCGGAGGTAATCTTCATCTCCGGGCGCGAGGACAACAGCAATCCCACCGCCTTGCCCATGGGCCCCGGCGTGACCGTCGACGACGCCCGCAGCCACCTGCGCGCCTTCATGCAGCGACCGGGCTGGGCCAATCTGCCGGCGATCCGCGACGGGCGTCTGTATGGCGTCTACCAGGGCGCCTCGCGCAGCCTGGAAGACTTCGCCATGCTGCAGTTCATCGCCAAGCAGCTCTATCCGGATCTGTTCCAGGACGTGGATCCCATGGCCAACTACCGCGAATACTACCGCCGCTACATGCCGATCCAGCCCCAGGGCACCTTTGCCATAGGCCTGACGCCATGAGCGAGGCCGCGAGCGCCAGCCATGGCAACGCCATCGCCGAGCAGCGCGCCCGCGAGCGCCGCCGCTGGCGCGCCTGCGCGGTGTTTCTGCTGCTGACCCTGGCGGCTCTGGTGCTGGACATCGCCACCGGGCCCTCGCTGCTCTCGCCGCTGGAGGTGCTCAAATCGCTGACCGGCCTTGGCGCGCGGCAGCCGATGACCGACGCCATCGTCCGCGACCTGCGCCTGCCGGTGGCGCTGATGGCCCTGGCGGTGGGCGCCGCCCTCGGTGCGGGCGGGGCGCAGATGCAGACGCTGCTCAACAATCCCATGGCCAGCCCCTACACCCTGGGCATGGCCGCCGCCGCCGGCTGTGGCGCCGCTCTCAGCCTGGCACTGGGCAGCTTCGGCCTGGGCGCGCTGATCGGGGTGCCGCTGGGGGCCTTCGCCTTCGCCATGTTGGCGGCGCTGTTTCTCTTCGCCCTGGCCTCGCTCAAGCGCACCGGCAGCGACACCATCATCCTCGGCGGCATCGCCCTGCTGTTCCTCTTCCAGTCATTGCTGTCGCTGGTGCAGTTCCTCTCCTCGCCGGAGCTCTCCCAGCAGATCCTCTTCTGGCTGTTCGGCAGCCTCGGCCGCGCCACCTGGACCACCCTGGCCATCGTCGCCGGGGTGACCCTGCTGTGCTGCCTCCTGCTCTTGCGCGATGCCTGGAAACTGGCCGCCCTGCGCCTGGGCGAGGCCCGGGCCGAGAGCCTGGGCGTGGACATCCGCCGCCTGCGCCTCAAGGTGCTGATCCTGGTGGCGGTGATGACCGCCACGGCCACCAGCTTCGTCGGGGTGATCGGCTTCGTTGGCCTGGTCGCGCCCCATATCGCCCGCTGGCAGGTGGGCGAGGATCAGCGCTTCCTGCTGCCGCTGTCGGCCATCTGCGGCGCCCTGATGCTGTCCTCTGCCTCGGTGCTGTCCAAGTCGATCCTGCCCGGGGCGCTGTTTCCGGTGGGCATCGTGACCGCCATCGTCGGGGTGCCCTTTCTGCTCTGGCTCATCTTCGCCCCGCGCAGGTCCAGCCTATGATCCGCCTCCAGGACCTCGCGCTGAAGCGCGGCGACCGCACCGTGATCTCCGGACTTTGCACCGAGCTGCACGCGGGGCAGGTGCATGTGATCCTCGGCCCCAATGGCACCGGCAAGACCACCCTGCTGCGCGCCCTGGCCGGTGACCTGCCGCTGGCGGCCGGGCATATCGAGCGCGGCGAGCGGCGGCTGGTAGCGGGGGCTTCGCTGCGCGGTCAGCGCGAGGGTTGGCGCCAGGGCGTGGCCTACATGCCCCAGGATTCCCATGCCGAGGCGGCGCTGTCGGTGCTGGAGACGGTAGCCATGGGCAGCCTGGAACGGCTGACCCTGCACCTGGATGATGAGCTGCTGGAACGGGCGCTGGGCAAGCTCGACGAAGTGGGTATCGGCCATCTGGCCTCGCGCCAGCTGGGCGCCCTGAGTGGCGGTCAGCGGCAGCTGGTGTTCTTTGCCCAGGTGCTGATGCGCGAACCCGAGGTGATGCTGCTGGACGAACCGGTCAGTGCGCTGGATCTGCGGCACCAGATCAACCTGCTCGATCGCGTGCGCCACGAGACCCGGCTGCACCAGCGGGTGACCGTGGTGGTGCTGCACGATCTCAACCTGGCCTGCCAGTACGCCGATTCGCTGCTGGTGCTGGTCAACGGTGGCCTGCTGGCCGCCGGCCGACCCGCCGCCATCGTCACCGCCGACCTGCTGGAAGCCACCTACGGCGTGGCGGTGGACATCCTCCACGACCGCCAGGGCCGCCCGGTGGTCCAGCCGCTGACCGGTCAGGCCTTCAGCGAGGCCTGACCGCGGGGCTGCAGAGGGTAGGGCGTCAGAAGGTGTAGGTGAAACCGGCCTGCACCGTCCGCGGCTCGCCCGGATAGCTGTAGGCGTTCCAGGAACTCTCGTCGTAGCCCTTGTTGAAGACGTTGCGCACGTCCAGGTTCAGCCGCAGGTGCTCGTCGACCTTGTAGAAGCTCAAGAGGTCGGTGACCGTGTAGCTGTCCATGCTGTAGTCGCTGACCGCAGTCTTCTGGCCTTCGCGCTCACCCACGTACTTGAGGTTGGCACCCAGGCCCAGGCCGCGCAGTGCACCGTCGTGGAATTCGTAGACGTTGAGCAGGTTGACGGCATTGCGCGGGATATTGGTCAGGCGCGTGCCGCGGGCCAGGGTGTTGTCCTTGGTGACTTCCGCATCGGTGAAGGCGTAGCCGCCGAGGATGCGCCAGTTGGGCGTCAGGTCGCCGGTCACGTTGACTTCGAAGCCGCGGCTGCGCACCTCGCCGGCGGCGACGTTGAAATTCGGATCGACCGGGTCCAGGGTCAGGACGTTTTCCTTGACCGTATGGAAGATCGCCGTGTCGACGCTGAGGCGGCCGTCCAGCGCCGCCCACTTCATGCCCACCTCGTAGGCCTTGCCTTCCTCGGGATCGAAGCCGCCGCCCAGGCGCGCCGCGCCGGTGTTGGGCTTGAACGACTTGGAGGCGCTGGCATAGAGGGCCAGTTCCGGGGTGAGGTCGTAGCTGACGCCCAGGCGCGGGGTAACCGCGTTGTCGGCGTTGGACCAGCTCTGACCACCGGCGACGAAGTTGTCGTAGTCATGCTCGAAGCGTTCCAGGCGCACGCCACCCAGCACCTTGAAACGCTCGGTGAGGGCGATCTGGTCCTGCACGAAGGCCGCCCAGGTCTTGAGGGTCTCGTGGTCGTGGGTGGGCGTACGGGTTAGGGCCGGGCGCGGCTGGCCGAGGACCGGATCGACCAGGTTGACCGCATAGACATCGGTGCCGCCGGGGGAGCGCTGGATGATCGACTGATAGTCGTAGTCTTCCACCTCGATCCCGGTGATCAGGGTGTGGCCGAGGCCGAAGGTGTCGAAGCGCCCGGTCAGGTTCAGCTGCAGGTCGCGATCGCTCCACTCCAGCTTGCGGTAGTTGAAGTTGCGGCCGAGGGTCACGCCGTCGGCCTGCACGCCGTTGGCTTCCACGGCATTGCCCTTGAGGCTGCCGTCCAGGTACTGGAAGCCGCCGGCCAGGGTCCAGGCGTCGTTCAACTGGTGCTCGAAGCGCAGCTGATAGGCCTCGCTGTCGCTGTGCAACAGGTTGGTGGTGCCCTTTTCCCAGGCATTGGTGGAGCGACTGGCCTCGGCGCGCTGGGTCAGGTAGTTGGTGCGGCCGCGATCCAGCGGGGCGTTGCTGCGGATGATGTCCGCCTCGAAGGTGATGAGGGTGGCGTCGGTGGCCTGCCAGCTCAGCACCGGGGCGACTTCGTAGCGCTCGGTGTGCACATCGTCGCGGAAGGTGTCGCCGCCCTCGGCGATCAGGTTGAGGCGATAGGCCAGGCGGCCGTCCTCGTCCACCGGGCCGGTGGTGTCCAGGGTGCCGCGTTTCTGGCCCTGGTCGGTGAACTGGCTGCCAAGGGTGGTCTTGCGCTCGCCCAGCGGCTGCTTGGTGACCACGTTGAAGGTGCCGCCCGGATCGCTGCGGCCATAGAGGGTCGCGGCCGGGCCGCGCAGGACCTCGACCCGCTCCAGGGTGGCGGCATCCGGCGCGCTGGGATAGCCACGATTCATGGGGAAGCCGTTGCGGAAATACTCGGAGCTGGTGAAGCCACGCACCGTGTAGCTGGTCAGGCCCTGGCCGCCGAAGTTGTTGCCACGGCCGACGCCACCGGCCTGGTCCAGCGCCTGCTGCAGGCGGGTGGCGGAAAGGTCGTCGAGGGCTTCGCGGGAGACCACGCTCACCGACTGGGGCGTCTCGTGCAGCGGGGTATCGGTACGGGTGGCACTGCTGGAACGCTCTGCCTTGTAGCCCTGCACCGGACCGGTGGGTGATTCGGCCGTGCCGACGATGGTGAGGTCGGACAGCGCCTGGGGCGAATCTTCCGTCTGCTCCTGCGCATGACCGGCGAGGGGGAGGGCACAGAGGGGCAGCAGATAGAGAGCAGGGGCCAGCCGGCGCATTGTTATCGTCCTGGAGTTCGGGGAGGCGGATTCTAGGGCGGCTTACAAAGTGGATACAACTGCGAGTCGTTACCGCCTGAGACATATTTTCATCGGACTGGTCGGTTCGTTGGCGACGGCGCGCCCAAATGCCTTCGTCGCCAATTGCCGGCAGACACCTGGCGGGCCTGTGCCGGGAGGCGAGCCCGGCACTTTTGCCGTAGCATGCCGCTCCTTTGCCGTCGTGACCGCCCATGAATACCGCCACCCTTGCCCACCTCTCCGCGCTGCTGCTCGCCGCCCTCGATTCGCCACCCGTCGAGGCGCGCCGGCTGGTGCACGGCCGTGGCCGGCTGCTGCCGGGGCTGGAACAACTCACCGTGGACTGGCTGGAAGGCGTGCTGCGGGTAGGGCTGTTTCGCGAATTGCCCGCCGCCGAGCTGGACGCCCTGCGCACGACTCTGACCGTCCTGGGCGAGACCCCGGCGTGGCGCGCCAGTGGCGCCCGCAGCCTGCTGCTGCAGCATCGCTATCGCCTGGACGCCGCCAGCGAGGCGCTGATCGGCGCGCCGGTGGGCGAGCACGTCATCCATGAAGACGGCCTGAAGTTCGGCCTGGACCTCACCCGCCACCAGAACATGGGGCTGTTCCTAGACATGCGCCTGGGCCGCCGCTGGGTGCGCGAACAGGCCGCCGGTCTGCGCATCCTCAATCTGTTCGCCTACACCTGTGGCTTCTCGGTGGCCGCCCTGGCCGGTGGCGCGGACCAGGTGGTCAATCTGGACATGGCCCGCGGGCCCCTGACCCGCGGTCGCGAGAATCACCGACTCAATGGCCATGAGCTGGGCAAGGTCAGCTTTCTCGGCCATGAACTGTTCAAGTCCTGGGGCAAGGTGCGCAAGCTGGGACCCTATGACCTGGTGATCGTCGATCCGCCCAGCTTCCAGCAGGGTAGCTTCGCCCTGACCAAGGACTACGCGCGCATCCTGCGCCGCCTGCCCGAACTGCTCACCCCCGGTGGCCGGGTGCTGGCCTGCGTCAACGACCCCGGCGTCGGCGCGGACTTCCTCATCGCTGGCATGGCCCAGGAGGCCCCCGGACTGGCCTTCGTCGAGCGCCTGGCCAATCCACCGGAATTCGCCGACGAGGACGCCGAGGGTGGCCTCAAGGTGCTGGTGTTCCAGCAGGACCAAGCGTCGTAGGTTGGGTTGAGCGTAGCGAAGCCCAACGGTGCCCGGTTTCGACCCCGCCTTGTTGGGCTTTGACGATGAAGCCGTCTCAACCCAACCTACGGAGCCTGCCCGTAGGTTGGCGCTGAGCGCCGCGAGGCCCAACGGTGCCCAGGCTCGACCCCGGCCCGTTGGGCTTCGACGATGAAGCCGTCTCAACCCAACCTACGGAGCCTGCCCGTAGGTTGGCGCTGAGCGCCGCGAAGCCCAACGGTGCCCAGGCTCGACCCCGGCCCGTTGGGCTTCGACGATGAAGCCGTCTCAACCCAACCTACGAATCCGCCCGTAGGTTGGCGCTGAGCGCAGCGAAGCCCAACGGTGCCCAGGCTCGACCCCGGCCCGTTGGGCTTCGACGATGAAGCCGTCTCAACCCAACCTACGGAATCCGCCCGTAGGTTGGCGCTGAGCGCAGCGAAGCCCAACAGTCCCCGGGTTCGACCCCCAGTTCGTTGGGCTTCGACAGTGGCGCCGTCTCAGCCGCGCCTGCGCGACAGGGCGCCACTTCATCGGGCGCTCGGTACCACTCGGAGGCCCTAGTGGCGGATGAGCGCAGCAGCGGCCATGCTGTGGCGTTACCTGGAAGGAGCGGCAATGGACGTGCAATGGTGGTACTGGCTGGTGCTGGGCGTCGGCCTGATGCTGAGCGAATTGGTGGTGCCGGCCTTTTTCCTGATCTGGTTCGGCCTGGGCGCCCTGCTGGTCGGCGTACTGCTGCTGGTACTGCCGGAGCTGGCGCTGGCCGTGCAACTGCTGGTCTGGAGTCTGGCCTCGCTGGTGGCGGTATTTCTCTGGTTTCGCTATGGCAAGGACCGTGGCAAGCCCGGTGAGGACTGGAGCGCCGACGTCCATCTGGGCGAGATCGGCCTACTGGTCGCGGCGGTCGGCCCCTTCGCCCGTGGCCGCGTGCGCTTCCAGAAACCCATCCTCGGCAGCGATGAATGGCCCTGCCTGGCCGATGCCGAGATCGCGGCCGGCGAGTGGGTTCGACTGCTCGCCTTCGAAGGCAACCTGGTCAAGGTCGCCCGTCAATCCTGACGTCTTCCATCCATAGGGACATCGTCCATGAGTGTCAGTCTTATCGTCGCCCTGCTGTTGCTGGTCTTCATCGTCGTCACCGTCGCCAAGGGCGTGCGCCTGGTGCCCCAGGGGCAGGAGTGGATCGTCGAGCGCCTCGGCAAGTACCGCACCACCCTCAAGCCCGGGCTGAATTTCCTCATCCCCTACATGGATCAGGTCAGCTACCGCCTCAGCACCAAGGACCTGATCCTCGATGTGCAGCAACAGGAGGTCATCACCCGCGACAATGCGGTGATCCTGGCCAATGCCCTGTGCTTCGCCAAGATCGTCGATCCGGCCAAGGCGGCCTATGGCGTGGAAGACTATGCCCAGGCCATCACCAGCCTGGCGATGACCTCGCTGCGCGCCATCATCGGCGAGATGGAACTGGACCAGGCGCTGTCCTCGCGAGACGAGATCAAGGCGCGGCTGAGGGTCAGCATGGCCGAGCAGACCGTGGACTGGGGCATCACCGTCAAGGCGGTGGAGGTGCAGGAGCTCAAGCCGACCCCGTCGATGCAGGCGGCGATGGAAATGCAGGCGGCCGCCGAGCGGGAGCGCAAGGCGGTGGTGACCCGGGCCGAAGGCGCCAAGCAGGCCGCCATCCTGGAGGCCGATGCCCGTCTCGAAGCCGCCAAGCGCGACAGTGTGGCCCAGGTGACCCTGGCGCAGGCCTCCGCCGCCGCCCTGAGCAAGATCTCCGAAGCCGTGGGCAACGAACCGACGCCGGTGCTCTATCTGCTGGGCGAGCGTTATATCAATGCCATGGAAAAGCTGGCCACCAGCGACAACGCCAAGACGGTGGTCCTGCCAGCCGATATCCAGCAGACGCTGCGTGGCCTGTTGGGGACCAAGTCCTAGTCCGGCAGTTGTCGCGGGCCCTGCCTTAGCCCTGCTTCGGCAGGCGCCGATAGAGCTGCTCGACCTTTTCCCGTGCCCAGGGCGTGCGGCGCAGGAAGGTCAGGCTGGATTTGATACTGGGCTCATGGGTGAAGCAGCGCAGCGGGATGCGTCGGCCGAGTTCTTCCCAGCCGTGATGCTCCACCAGGCGGGTGAGCAGGGCTTCGAGGGTGATGCCTTCGAGGGAGGCGCGGGGCTTGTCGGACATCGGCTGGGCTCTGGATGAGGGGAGGGCAGTGTAGCCGCTGCAACAGCGCGCTGCGCGTCGAAGCGGTCGACAGTCCACAAACGATGCTGTTCGATAATCGAACTGTTAGTCGATTATCGGATTGTTTGCATGGGTAGGGCTTTGTAGTCTGGCTCCAGACCGCCGCACCGGGCGGCGCCGACAACAAAGACGCGAGTCGACAATCCATGGCCCAGATCCTGTCCCTGAGCGAAGCCATCCAGCGCTTCGTCCACGATGGCGACACCGTCGCCCTCGAAGGCTTCACCCATCTCATTCCGACCGCCGCCGCCCACGAGCTGATCCGCCAGAATCGGCGCGACCTGACCCTGGTGCGCATGACCCCCGACCTGGTCTATGACCTGCTGATCGGTGCCGGCTGTGCCAGGCGGCTGATCTTCTCCTGGGGCGGCAATCCCGGGGTCGGCTCCCTGCACCGGCTGCGCGATGCGGTGGAAAAAGGCTGGCCGCACAAGCTGGAGATTTCCGAGCACAGCCACGCGGCCCTGGCCAATGCCTATGTCGCCGGCGCCTCCAACCTGCCCTTCGCCGTCCTGCGCGGCTACCAGGGCTCGGACCTGGCCAAGGTCAATCCGGACATCAAGTTCATCGCCTGCCCCTTCACCGGCGAGCAGCTCGCCGCGGTGCCCAGCGTGCGCCCCGACGTCACCGTCATCCATGCGCAGAAGGCCGACCGCCAGGGCAACGTGCTGATCCAGGGCATCCTCGGCGTGCAGAAGGAAGCGGCGCTGGCCGCCCAGCGCTGCATCGTCACCGTGGAGGAGATCGTCGACGACCTCCAGGCGCCGATGAACGCCTGTGTGCTGCCGACCTGGGCGCTCAGCGCGGTCTGCGTGGTACCGGGCGGGGCGCATCCGTCCTATGCCCACGGCTACTACGAGCGGGACAACCGTTTCTACCAGGCCTGGGACCCGATCGCTCGCGATCGCGACACCTTTACCCAGTGGATCGACACCTACATCCGCGGTACCGCGGACTTCGCCGCCTTCCAGGCGAAGCTGGCTGCGGAGGCCTGAATCATGAGCGACTTCACCACCAATGAAATGATGACCGTGGCCGCCGCACGCCGCCTCGGCAATGGCAGCGTCTGCTTCGTCGGCATCGGCCTGCCGTCCACCGCCGCCAACCTGGCACGCCTGACCCATGCGCCGGACGTGGTGCTGATCTACGAATCCGGCCCCATCGGTGCCAAGCCCTCGGTGCTGCCGCTGTCCATCGGCGACGGCGAACTGGCCGAGACCGCCGACACCGTGGTGCCCACCGGCGAGATCTTCCGCTACTGGCTGCAGGGCGGACGCATCGACGTCGGCTTTCTGGGCGCGGCCCAGGTCGACCGCTTCGGCAACATCAACACCACGGTGATCGGCGACTACCACCAGCCCAAGGTGCGCCTGCCGGGCGCCGGCGGCGCGCCGGAGATCGCCGGCTCGGCCAAGGAGGTGCTGATCATCCTCAAGCAGTCGCACCGCAGCTTTGTCGACAAGCTGGCCTTCATCACCTCGGTGGGCTTCGGCGAGGGTGGCGATCATCGCCAGCAGCTGGGTCTGCCGGGCAAGGGCCCGACCGCCATCATCACCGACCTCTGCATCATGGAGCCGGAAGCCGGCACCCACGAATTCGTGGTGACCGCCCTGCATCCCGGGGTGACCCGCGAGCAGGTGGTGGCCGCCACCGGCTGGACCATCCGCTTCGCCGACCAGGTCGCCACCAGCGCGGCGCCGACGGCGACCGAACTCGCGGCCCTGCGTGATCTGCAGGCCCGGACCAATGCCGCCCACGGCGGCCAGAAAGGAGCTGAGGAATGAGTCGCCCCGTCTATATCTGCGACGCCATTCGGACTCCCATCGGCCGGCTCAACGGCGGACTTTCCGCGGTGCGCGCCGACGACCTGGCGGCCATTCCGCTCAAGGCGCTGCGGGAGCGCAATCCCCAGGTGGACTGGACGGCGGTGGACGAGGTGTTCATGGGCTGTGCCAACCAGGCCGGGGAGGACAACCGCAACGTGGCGCGCATGGCAGTGCTGCTGTCGGGACTACCGGAAACGGTGCCGGGCGTGACCCTCAACCGCCTCTGCGCCTCGGGCATGGAGGCGGTGGGCCAGGCCTATCGCGCCATCGCCCTCGGCGAGATGGAGCTGGTGATCGCTGCCGGTGTGGAATCCATGACCCGCGCGCCCTATGTGATGGGCAAGGCCGACAGCGCCTTCGGTCGCGGCCAGAAACTGGAGGACACCACCCTGGGCTGGCGCTTCATCAATCCGGCGATGAAGGAGGCCTACGGCGTCGACAGCATGCCGGTCACCGGCGACAACGTCGCCGCCGACTATGGCGTCAGCCGCGCCGACCAGGACGCCTTCGGGCTGCGCAGCCAGCAGCGTGCCGCGGCGGCCCAGGAATCCGGCTACTACGCCGAGGAAATCGTTCCGGTGATCATCAAGGGTAAGAAGGGTGACCTGGTGGTGACGCAGGACGAGCATCCGCGTCCGGACACCACCGCCGAAGGCCTGGCCAAGCTCAAGCCGGTCAACGGCCCGGACCGGACCGTGACCGCCGGCAATGCCTCGGGGCTCAACGACGGCGCCTCGGCGATCATCCTGGCCTCGGCGGAAGCGGTGCAGAAGCACGGCCTCACGCCCCGCGCCCGGGTACTGGGCATGGCCAGCGGCGGGGTGGCGCCGCGCATCATGGGCGTCGGTCCGACCCCGGCGGTGCGCAAGCTGCTGCAGCAACTGGATCTGTCCATCGAGGCCTTCGACGTCATCGAACTCAACGAGGCCTTCGCCGCCCAGGGCATCGCCGTCCTGCGCGAACTGGGCGTGGCCGACGACAGCCCCAAGGTCAATCCCAACGGCGGTGCCATCGCCCTGGGTCATCCCCTGGGCATGAGCGGCAACCGCCTGGTGCTCACCGCGGTGCACCACCTGGAAAAGACCGGCGGCCGCCTGGGTCTCGCCACCATGTGCGTGGGCGTCGGCCAGGGGTTGGCGCTGGCGGTGGAGCGGGTGGACGGGATCTGAGGCTTTGTCGCTGAGGCAAATCGCGGCCATGGCGGTCCGCCGATGCGGCCGCTCCTACAAGAGCTCGATGTACTTGTAGGAGCGGCCCATGGCCGCGATAGCCAGAGCTGATCCTAGAGCGGTCGCCTCGGCAACCTACCAAGACTTCATCCACTGCTAGCCTCAATCCATGCCCACATCCCCTGTAACCGCGTGTGTCTCTCCTGGTCCGATGGCGGTAGGCTGTCCCCCGTCCATCCATACCTATAATTAAGGATCTCCATGAGCACTCACCCGCATTACAGCTTCGAGGAGCGCAAGAAGCGCATCTTCGCCATCGTCGGCGCCTCGTCCGGCAACCTGGTGGAATGGTTCGACTTCTACGTCTACGCCTTCTGTTCCATCTATTTCGCCGCCGCCTTCTTCCCGAAGAGCGATCCCACCGTGCAGCTGCTGAGCACCGCCGGCGTCTTTGCCGCGGGCTTTCTCATGCGCCCCCTGGGCGGCTGGATCTTCGGGCGCGTCGCCGACAAGTACGGCCGGCGCACCTCCATGGTCATCTCCATCCTGATGATGGGCGCCGGCTCCCTGGCCATCGCCTGCCTGCCCACCTATGCCAGCATCGGCGTCGCGGCGCCGGCCCTGCTGCTGCTCGCGCGCCTGCTGCAAGGCATCTCGGTGGGTGGTGAATACGGCACCACCGCCACCTACATGAGCGAGGTGGCCTTGCGTGGCCAGCGCGGCTTCTTCGCCTCCTTCCAGTACGTCACCCTGATCGGCGGCCAGTTGCTGGCGGTGCTGGTGGTGGTGATCCTGCAGCAGGTCCTGAGCGATGCCGACCTGCGTGCCTGGGGCTGGCGGATTCCCTTCTTGGTCGGCGCCGCCGCGGCCGTGGTCTCGCTGTTCCTGCGTCGCTCGCTGGAAGAGACCACCACCGCCGAGACCCGCGCCAACAAGGAGGCCGGTACCCTCAGCGGCCTGTTCAAGCATCACAAGGCGGCCTTCTTCACCGTGCTTGGCTACACCGCCGGCGGCTCGCTGATCTTCTACACCTTCACCACCTACATGCAGAAGTACCTGGTCAACACCAGCGGCATGGACGCCAAGACCGCCAGCGGCGTGATGACCTGCGCCTTGCTGGTGTTCATGCTCATGCAACCGCTGTTCGGCATGCTCTCCGACCGCATCGGCCGGCGCGCCTCCATGCTGCTGTTCGGCGGCCTGGGCACGGTCTGCACCTGGCCGATCCTCACGGCGCTGGCCAGCGTCCAGAGTCCCTTCGTGGCCTTCCTGCTGATCTGCCTGGCCATGGCCATCATCAGCCTCTACACCTCCATCAGCGGCCTGGTGAAGGCGGAGATGTTCCCGCCGGAAGTGCGCGCCCTGGGCGTGGGCCTGTCCTATGCGGTGGCCAATGCCATCTTTGGCGGTTCGGCGGAATTCGTCGCCCTGAGCTTCAAGACCCAGGGGCATGAAGAAGTCTTCTACATCTATGTCTCGGTAATGCTGGCGGTGGCCTTCCTGGTCAGCCTGAGATTGCCGCGGCAAGCCACCTATCTGCATCACGACCACTAAGCGAGAGGAGTCCTTCATGTCCAACCTGCTATTCGACGCCTACTTCACCAGCGCCGCCATGCGCGCGGTGTTTTGTGACCACGGCCGACTGCAGGGCATGCTGGACTTCGAGGCGGCCCTGGCGCGCGCCGAGGCGGCGGTGGGAGTGATTCCGCAGACGGCGGTGGCGCCCATCGCCGCCGCCTGCCGCGCCGAGCGGTATGACGCGGCCGAGCTGGCCCGGGCCGTGGTCAGCGCCGGCAACTCCGCCATTCCGCTGGTCAAGGCGCTGGGCCGGCAGATCGCCGCCCAGGACCCCGAGGCCGAGCGCCATGTGCATCGCGGCGCCACCAGCCAGGACGCCATGGACAGCGGCCTGGTGCTGCAGATCCGCCAGGCGCTGGACCTGCTGGACGCCGACCTGGCGCACCTGGCCGAGGCCCTGGCCATCCAGGCCGAGCGCCATGCCGATACCGTGCTGGCCGGCCGCACCTGGCTGCAACATGCGACGCCGGTGACCCTCGGTATGAAGCTGGCCGGGGTGCTGGGCGCCATCACTCGGCACCGCCAGCGCCTGGCCGAACTGCGGCCGCGGGTGCTGGTGCTGCAATTCGGCGGTGCCTCGGGCAGCCTGGCCGCCCTGGGCGATCAGGCCCTGCCGGTGGCCGAGGCCCTGGCCCGGGCGCTGGCGCTGAGCCTGCCGGAGCAACCCTGGCACACCCAGCGCGATCGCCTGGTCGAGGTCGGCGCCTGGCTCGGCCTGGTGGCCGGCAGCCTGGGCAAGCTGGGCCGCGATCTGTCGCTGCTGATGCAGACCGAAGCCGCCGAGGTCTTCGAGCCCTCGGCGCCGGGCAAGGGGGGCTCTTCCACCATGCCGCACAAGCGCAATCCGGTGGGCGCCGCGGTGCTGATCGCCGCCGCCACCCGCGCGCCGGGTCTGGTCAGCACCCTGTTTTCCGCCATGCCCCAGGAGCACGAGCGCAGCCTGGGGCTCTGGCACGCCGAGTGGGAAACCCTGCCGGAGCTGTTCTGCCTGGTCGCCGGCGCCCTGCAGCAGGCCCAGGCCATCGTCGCCGGGCTGGAGGTCGACGCCGCGCGCATGCAGGCCAACCTGGAATTGACCCACGGCCTGGTGCTGGCCGAGGCGGTCAGCATCGCCCTGGCCGGACGGCTGGGGCGCGAGGCCGCTCATCACCTGGTGGAGCAGAGCTGCAAGCGCGCCGTCCAGGAGGAGCGTCACCTGCGCCAGGTACTGGGCGATACGCCGGAAGTGACCGCCGAACTCTCCAGCGCCGAGCTGGATCGCCTGCTGGACCCTGCCCATTATCAGGGCCAGGCCCGCGCCTGGGTAACCCGCGCCCTGGCCGAACACCGCACCCTGCTTGCCCATCCCTAGACCAGAGGACTGCCTGATGCCCAGCGTACGTCTCGCCGATGGCGACCTGAACTACCAACTGGAGGGCCCCGCGGGCGCCCCCGTGCTGATCCTGTCCAACTCCCTGGGCACCAACCTGGCCATGTGGGACGACCAGGCCGCCGCCTTCAGCGAGCGCTTTCGCCTGCTGCGCTACGACACCCGCGGCCATGGCGCCTCCCTGGTGACGCCCGGCCCCTATCGCATGGACGGGAACGGCCGTGACGTCCTGGCCCTGGCCGACGCCCTGGGCATCGACCAATTCGCCTTCTGCGGCCTGTCCATGGGCGGCTCCATCGGCCAGTGGCTGGGCATCAATGCCCCCGAGCGGATCACCCGTCTGGTGCTGTGCAACACCGCCGCCAAGATCGGCACCCCCGAGGTGTGGAACGGGCGCATCCAGACCGTCGAAGCCGGCGGCGAGCAGGCCATGCGCGACCTGCGCGACGCCTCCATCGGTCGCTGGTTCACCCCCGATTTCGCCAGCGCCGAGCCGGACCGGGTCGACCGCATCGTCGCCATGCTCGCCGGCACCTCGCCCCAGGGCTACGCCGCCAACTGCGCGGCGGTGCGCGACGCCGACTTCCGCGAGGTACTGGACGCCATCCGCGCGCCGACGCTGATCGTCGCCGGCCGCCACGACGCCGTGACCACCCCGGCCGACGGCCGCTTCCTGCAGGAGCGCATCCCGGGCGCCGAGTACGTCGAGTTTCCCGCCGCCCACCTGTCCAACGTGCAGATGGGCGCTGCCTTTACCCAGCGCGTGCTGGCCTTTTTGAGCGCCTGAAGGAGTCGATCTTGGACGAAAGAGAACGTTATGAAGCCGGCATGCAGGTCCGCCGCGCGGTGCTGGGCGACGCCCACGTCGATCGCAGCCTGGAAAAGCTGACCCCCTTCAACGAAGAATTCCAGGAGATGATCACCCGCCACGCCTGGGGCGACATCTGGACCCGCCCGGGCCTGCCGCGGCACACCCGCAGCCTGATCACCATCGCCATGCTGATCGGCATGAATCGCGAAGGCGAACTGCGCCTGCACCTGCGTGCCGCCCGCAGCAACGGGGTGACACGGGAGGAGCTCAAGGAGCTGATCATGCAGAGCGCCATCTACTGCGGCATCCCGGCGGCCAATGCCACCTTCCACTTGGCGGAGGCGGTGTGGGATGAGTTGGGGGTGGAGTCGCTGGAGGGGTGAGTTTTCCCCTCAGTCGCCCCCTTGGATGGCGCCCGCTGGAGTGATCCGGTGGGCGTCGTTGTTTGTGGGGCGGGCGTAGGACGTAGGTTGGGTTGAGCGAAGCGAAGCCTAACGCCTGTGCTATTGGGTGCCAGGGCTGGTTATCGAGTGCTTTGAAGGTTCTTGTTTCGCCCACCCGGGCGACTCACTTTTTTGGCGAATGCAAAAAGTAACTCGCCCGGGTGGGCGAAACAAAAACTCTCCAAGCGCTCAATAAGTAGCCATGGCACCTACTAAACAAGTGTGAGGCCCTGCAACGTTGGGCTTCGCTAACGCTCAACCCAACCTACGAAAGCAGCCCCCAGCCCAAGCCAGGGGCTGCAGGCTTGTTACTTGGCCACTACCCGCGTAATCCGATCCCCCTCGGCATCATCCTGCCCCTTGGCCTTGTTGACCGCGTAGACCACGCCCTTGGCGTCCACCACCGCGTGGTTGGGATAGGTGCCCAGCTCCAGGTTGGCCCTGATGGTGCCGTCCGGGTCGACCACGGTCAGGGTGCCGGCGCCGCGGTTGGTGACGTAGGCCAGGCGCTTGACCGGGTCGAAGGCCACGTTTAGCGCCCCGGCGCCGGTGGTGACGTTGTGCAGGGTCTTGCCGGTCTTGGCGTCGACGATCAGCAGGTTGTCGCTGCCCTGGGCGGTGATGAACAGGCGATCGGTCTGGGGATCGTGGGCCACGCCCATGGGGGTCTTGGCGCCCTGGATCGGGAAGACCTTCTCGACCTGCTCGGTCTTGGCGTCGATCACCGCGGCTTCGTTGGTCTTCAGGCTGACGGCGTAGAGCTTGTGCACCGCCGGGTCCAGGTGCATGCCGACCACGGCGAACTGCTCGCCGCGCACGCCCGATTCGATGGTGATGTGCTTGCGCACGGCCGGGGTCTTGGCGTCGAAGCTGACGATGTCCGGGGTCATGGCCGCCGAGGCGAAGGCGCGGTCGAGTTTCTCGTCGACCACCACGGTGTGGGCATGGGGCACGAGGCCGGGTTCGAATTGCTTGACCAGGCCCAGGTCGCTCTGGCGATAGACCGCCACGGTGTTCTGCCGGGTGTTGGTGGTCCAGACGGTGCCGTTGCGATCGTCCACGCCCACGCCGTAGACGGCGTAGACACCGGCCTCCGCGCCGGGGGCGGCGGCCGGGGTGAGCTGGCGTTCGATGGCCAGGTCCTTGGGGTCGAGCTTGAGCAGTTGCGAGACCTTGACAGGCGGGCGGCCCACGGCCGAGGTGACGAAGAGGGCGCCGGTCTTGGCGCTGCTGTCCACCTGGTAGAGGCCGGGGACCAGTTTGACCGCGGTGAGGCTATAGGCGTCGGCGCCGGATAGCGGCACCACCGGCGAGACCTTGAGCGGGAAGACCGCGGCGCCCGAAGGCTGGGCGGTGCTGATGACGATGGGGTGCTGCCCGGGGGCGGCGTCTTCGGGGATGCGCAGGGTCGCCTTGAAGTTGCCCTGGGCGTCGGCCACGTAGGCGGCGTCGGGGTTGAGCGCCACGCCGCCGCGGGACAGGGTGATCTGCTGACCGGGGGTGAAGCCGCGGCCGTCCAGCGCCACCTCGCTGCCGGCCAGAATGGCGGTGCCGGTGACGGGGCTGACCTTGATCTCGCCGTGGTAGTCCGGATCGGGGGCTTCGAAGCTGGAGCGCGCCTGGACGGCTTGCCCACCCAGCGCCAGCAGGGCGGCCAACAAGGTAACGGAAAAGACGCGCCGGCCCTTGGCCGAAGACGCTGGAGCGATGTTCATCAGGGATTCCTTGTAGCGGCGATCAAGATGCCCGCGCCAGAGCGCCGGGCGGCAGAAGCCCTCCTGGGCTGGACCATGTTAAGGCGAAAGCGAAATACTTGCATTTAGATTTGCAGGTTTTATGCCTGCTCGTTGTCCGGGGTCTCGAGGGTGCGCTGCATCAGGCAGGCGCCGGCGCCATAGCCGGCCAGCTTGGCCTTGAGCGCGGCGTCGGCGGGAACCGGATGATAGTGGTGGCGCTGCCAGTAGCCGATGGCGTTGGACAGCGACACCAGCCGCCCCTGGCGCAGGCGGGCGCGCCGGGCCTGGCCCTTGGCGTGGCGATAGAGCCGCCCGGCCACGCCCTGGCCCTGGGCGGCGGGGTGCACCGCGCAGTCGTGCAGGAACCAGGTGGAAGCCTCGCTCGGCAGCTGCTCCAGGCGAGCCCCCAGCACCGGTGGCAGGCCGTCGTCCCAGGGATAGGCGATCAGATAGCCGCGCAGGCGATCCTCGGCATCGGTCGCCGCCCAGCAGTGCTCCGGGGCGAGTTCCAGGCGATTGACGTAGAAGGCGCGGTCTTCGAGCAGGTCGGCGGGGTAGGTGGCCGCCTGGATATCGAGAACGGCGGGGATATCGGCAGGGCGCAGCGGGCGTATCGAGGGCATGACGACGAGGTGAAAAGGTCCGGCCGGGCAGTATGGTCACTGCCCGGCCGGGAGGCAAATGCCTCGGAGCCGTGGGTGGTGAGTCCCGTCGACTAGCCTGCGCCTTGGCGCGGGGGACCGGATTCCGCCGACGACCTTGGCGTGCCTGGCGCCGCCGCTGGCTTCAAGCCTTGGCGATCAGCCGCGAATTGCGCTCGTTGCGGAATTGCAGGTCCTCGATCCGCTGGGTCGCGGTCTCGGCTTCCTGGCGGGCGGCGAGGATGAGGTCGTGGTGCGGCGACTTGGCGCAGACCGGATCGGCGTTGCGCGCATCGCCGGTGAGCATGAAGGCCTGGCAGCGGCAGCCGCCGTAGTCCTTTTCCTTCTCGTCGCAGGAGCGGCAGGGCTCGGGCATCCAGTCGTAGCCGCGGTAGACGTTGAAGCCGAAGGAGTCGTACCAGATATGCCTGAGATCCTGCTCCTTCACGTTGGGGAAGGCGATGGGCATCTGCCGGGCGCCGTGGCAGGGCAGGGCGGTGCCGTCCGGCGTGATGGTCAGGAACAGCTTGGCCCAGCCATCCATGCAGGCCTTGGGGCGCTCTTCGTAATAGTCCGGGGTGACGAAGATCAGCTTGCAGGGATGGTTCTCGGCCTTGAGACGCGCGCGGTACTGGTTCGTGATACCTTCGGCGCGCACCAGCTGGGCCCTGGTCGGCAGGAGACCGGCGCGATTGCGCTCGGCCCAGCCATAGAACTGGCAGGTGGCGAGTTCGACGAAGTCGGCTTCCAGGGCCAGGCAGAGGTCGATGATCTGGTCGATGCGATCGATGTTGTGCCTGTGGGTGACGAAGTTGAGCACCATTGGGTAGCCATGGGCCTTGACCGCCTTGGCCATGGCCAGCTTCTGGGCGAAAGCCTTCTTCGAGCCGGCCAGCAGGTTGTTCACCTGTTCGTCGCTGGCCTGGAAGCTGATCTGGATATGGTCCAGGCCGGCTTCCTTGAAGTCGGCGATGCGCGCCTCGGTGAGGCCGATGCCGGAAGTGATGAGGTTGGTGTAGTAGCCCAGCCGGCGCGCCTCGCGGATCAGCTCGGCGAGGTCCTGGCGCACCAGGGGTTCGCCCCCGGAGAAGCCGATCTGGGCCGCGCCCATCTCCCGTGCCTCGGCCATCACCTTGAACCACTGTTCGGTGGTCAGCTCGCGCCCCTGGGCGGCGAAGTCCAGGGGATTGGAGCAGTAGGGGCACTGCAGCGGGCAGCGATAGGTGACCTCGGCCAGCAGCCACAGCGGCAGGCCGACATTCGGCTTGGCTATGACCGGCGGCTGCGGGAGTTGCATGGGCACTCCAGGCAGCGACGTATCAGCCGAGCAGGAGCCAGTGCTCGGCACGGGCGACCTCCATGAATTGTTCGACGTCCGCACCCAGTTCGGGGACGCCGGGGAAGCGTTCGTCGAGGGCTTCGATGATGGCGGCCACGTCACGCTGGCCGTCGATCAGCCCGCCGATGGCGGCGGCGCTGTCGTTGAGCTTGATCATGCCCTCGGGATAGAGCAGCACATGGGCGTCCTGCGCCGGCTCGAACTGGAAGCGGTAGCCGGGACGCCAGCGCGGCACCTGGGTACGGTCGAAGCTCATAGGTCGATTCCTCGGTGCCAGCGACGCTCGGCGGTGACGCTGTGATAGGGCGGTCGGTGCAGTTCGTAGGCCATGCTCATGGCGTCGAGCATGCTCCAGAGGATGTCCAGCTTGAACTGCAGGATCTCCAGCATGCGCTGCTGGGATTCCCAGGTGGTGTAGTGCTGCAGGGTGATCTGCAGGCCGTGCTCGACGTCGCGCCGCGCCTGGCCCAGGCGGGTGCGGAAGTACTCGTAGCCGGCCGGATCGATCCAGGGGTAGTGGGTCGGCCAGGCGTCCAGCCGCGACTGGTGGATCTGCGGCGCGAACAGCTCGGTCAGGGAGCTGCTGGCGGCCTCCTGCCAGGAGGCGCGGCGGGCGAAGTTGACGTAGGCGTCCACCGCAAAGCGTACCCCGGGCAGCACCAGTTCCTGGGAGAGCACCTGCTCGCGATCCAGGCCGGTGGCCTCGGCCAGGCGCAGCCAGGCCTCGATGCCGCCTTCGCTGCCGGGCTCGCCGTCGTGGTCGAGGATGCGCTGCACCCACTCCCGACGGATCTCGCGATCCGGGCAGTTGGCCAGGATGGCGGCGTCCTTGAGCGGGATGTTGACCTGGTAGTAGAAGCGATTGGCCACCCAGCCCTGGATCTGCTCGCGACTGGCGCGCCCCTGGTACATGGCCACGTGATAGGGGTGGTGGATGTGGTAGAGGTCGCCCTTGGCGCGCAGGGCGGCTTCGAATTCGGCGGGCGTGAGGGCGTTGGGCATGGCGTTCACAACTCGATGGACATCCCGTCCCAGGCGACTTCCACGCCCTGGCGCGCGACGATGGCGCGTTCGGGGGAGTCTTCGTCCAGGATCGGATTGGTGTTGTTGATGTGGATCAGCACCTTGCGCTGGCGCGCGAAGCCGGCCAGCACCTCCAGCATGCCGCCGTGACCGCTCTGCGGCAGGTGGCCCATCTCGGTGCCGGTCCGGGTGCCCACGCCGCGACGCTGCATCTCGTCGTCGGTCCAGAGGGTGCCGTCCACCAGCAGGCAGTCGGCCTGGCCCATCAGCTCCAGCAGGGCGGCGTCCGGCTGGCCGAGGCCCGGGGCGTAGAACAGCTTGCCGCCGGTGTGTCTGTCATGGACCAGCAGCCCCAGGTTGTCGCCCGGATGCGGATCGTGGCGATGGGGCGAATAGGGCGGCGCGGCGCTGCGCAGCGGAAAGGGCGTGAATTCCAGATTCGGGCAGGCTGGAATGGTGAAGCTGCCGCTCAGGGCGATGGGCTGCCAGCTGAGCCCGCCGTTCCAGTGTTCGAGCATGTTGAACAGCGGAA
Source organism: Pseudomonas aestiva (assembly GCF_039908605.1). Lineage (NCBI taxonomy): Bacteria > Pseudomonadati > Pseudomonadota > Gammaproteobacteria > Pseudomonadales > Pseudomonadaceae > Pseudomonas > Pseudomonas aestiva. Next base: position 632,569 of record NZ_CP150916.1, read on the forward strand.
AACCGGTGGTGAGGTCCTGGTGGACCATCTCGGTGCACCAGACCTGGTGGGGGCAGCCCTCGCGCAGGCTGAGCAGGCCGGTGGTGTGGTCGATCTGGCTGTCCAGCAGGACGATGGCGCGGATGCCGGTGTCGCGCAGGGCCCGCGCCGGCTGCAGCGGGGCGAAGCCGGCCAGCTGGGCGCGGATGTCAGGCGAGGCGTTGCACAGGATCCAGTTCACCCCGTCGTCGGACAGGGCGATGGAGGACTGGGTACGGGCCTGGGCCCTGAGGGTGCCCTTGCGGAAGCCGTCGCAATTGACGCAATTGCAGTTCCACTGGGGAAAGCCACCGCCGGCGGCGGAGCCGAGAATCTGGATATGCATGGGAAAGGCTAAACCTGGAAAAAGTACGCCCCGGCGAACCGGGGCGTGGGGCGCATCAACGGTTGGCGAAGTACATGGTGACTTCGAAGCCGATGCGCAGGTCAGTGTAAGCAGGCTTGGTCCACATGGGAGGTCTCCTCTTTGACTGCGAAAGCCGGATGGATCCGGTCGTCAAGTCTAACAAATGTTATCTAGCTAAGGGTTTTTGCCGCGACGAATCGCTGGCGGTCCGGCGGACATAACTGTCTTACCGATCCTGCAACAGATTGACCGCCGGCAGCGGCCGACGCTCCCGGGAAAGTGTTGAAAGCTATGACATCCAGCCGGATGGCGCGCCGGTATTGGCCAGGGCGAAGCGCGCTGCGTCGCTGGCGGTGAGTTGCTGCCAGGCCTGCTGCAGGGCCCTGTTGTCCAGGGCGGCCAGGGCTGCCTGCAAGGGCGCGAGGTCCAGCGTCCCGCTGCGCTGGAAGCCCCACCAGAGGCGCTCGGCCAGAGCAGCGCGCTGAGGGGTGGCGGGGCTGAAGTCGCGCACCAGCTGGCGAATGTTCAGCGCCAGCGTCGCGCCCTCGGCCTGAATGGCGGCCAGGCTGTCAGCCAGGCAACCTTCGATTTCCGCCAGGATATCCGCCGCCCGGGTATGGGGTGACTGCACGCCGATCAAAAGGCCGCCGTGATCGCCCAGCTGGCGATAGGCGGAAAACACCGCATAGCCCAGTTGCCGCTCGCTGCGCAGACGCTGGAACAGCGGTCCTTGCAGGCGCGCCGCCAGCAGCCGCCAGGCGGCTTCGGTGGTGGGGCGCACATCGGGTTGTGGACAGAACAGCAGCAGCGCCTGCTGGGCGTCGGTGCTGGGTTCGGGGTACCAGTGGCGGCCAGTGAAGCTGGGCGGTTCACCCGGCGGCCCGGCCTGGGGCTGGGGCGGCGGGGTGACGGCAGCCAGGGATGCCTGCGCCGTCCGCGGCAGGCCGCAGGCCAGGGCTTGCCAACGCGGGCCTGCTGCAATCGCCCTCGGCGGCGTGACCGCGGTCAGTCGCTCGGGCAGGACCTTGAGCAGCTGGCGGATCAGCATGGGCTTGGGCGGTAGCGCGGGTGCCGGTCTGCCGTTATCCCGCTCTGCCGTCAGGCGGCCGAGCGTCTGCTCCAGCACCGCCGGCAGCGCCGCGGCCCAGCCTTGCAGCCGCAACTCCCAGGGCGCCCCCGGTGGACTCCAGCGTAGGTTGACGCCCGCCTCGGCGGCCAGCCGGGGGAGCGCGCCCAGCGCCAGGACATCGGGCGCGACCGGTGCCGGTCCCGGCCACTGCCAGCGCAGGAACAGCAGGCCTTCGCGCTGCTGCGGGGCGAGCGCCTGGCTGATCGGCCAGGGCTGCAGCGCCGGGGCGCTCGAAGTGGCGGGGTCAACGAGCAAAGGATTGGGCGGTGGCAGGGTAAAGGGGGCGGCGACGGGCGACGCCCGGTTGGGTGCATCGGCCAGGCCGGCGGCGAAACCGCTGAGGCGTTCCGGGACCAGCTGCGCGAGCAGCCGTGGCCAGGCGGCCTGGGCGGCAGGCGAGAGGGCCGGTTGCGGCCAGGCGTCTCCTGGTCGATCCAGCCAGAGGCGTTCACCCAGGCGCCTTATCAGCGCCAGGGCGGGCAGGGTGGCCCACTGGCGCCGGACCCGCTCGGCGTGGCCCTGCTGCAGCGTGGCGAGAGGTGTCTGACGCAGGGTGTCCAGCCAGGCGAACAGGAGGCTGGTCAGGTGGCCGGGGCTGGCCTGAGGACCGGGTGAGAAATCCAGCTGGAGCAGGCCCTGAAGTGCCTGGCGATAGGGCCAGGCGAGGCTGAATCGTGCGGCCTGGCCCGCCTGGCGCAGGATGGCGGGCAGGCCGCCGGGATGGTCGCCGAGCAGCAGGGTCTCCAGCAGCTCCGCCGCTTCCCAGCTGCCGGGCGGCAGGTTGTCGAGAGCGAATTGCAGAGCCAGCCTGGGCGGCGCGGCAGCGCTGCTCAGCCAGTGTTCACCCCTGGCCGGGAGTGGCGGGGGCGCTGCATTCGCGGGCGTAGGAGCGGATGCCAGGACGGCGCCATGTTCGCGGGCCAGGCCTGCCAATTCGGCCAGCGGTTGTGGCCCGGCCAGCACCAGCAGGGCGTTATCGGCGCGGTAGTGCTGGTGCTGGAAAGCGCGCAGCGCCCTTTGGAAGGCGCGGCTCTGCAGCGGAAGGCTGTAGCGATTGCCGGCATGGAAGCCGGCGGCGGGATGGTCCGCGGGCAGGCCGGCGGCCAGGGCCAGGTCGCGGCGGGTATCGGCGCTGCGCGACCAGGCGATGAATTCGGCGTGCAGCACCTCGCGCTCGCGGCGCTGGGCGTCTGGTGCCAGCAGCGGTGCGGCGAGCATGTCCAGCAGCCGGGCGAGCCCGGCGGCCAGGTGCTCGGGGGCCAGGGCGAAAAAGAAGTCGGTGGTGGTCTCGCGGGTGCTGGCGTTGAGTTCGCCGCCCAGGCGCTGCACCAGCGGCATCAGGCCGTCCGCCGCCGGGTAGCTATGGCTGCCGAGAAAGAACAGGTGTTCGAGAAAGTGCGCCAGCCCTGGAAAGGCACGCGGTGCCTGGTGACTGCCGGCGCCGATGCGGACCAGGGCGGCCGCCTGGGGCAGCTCGGGATCGTGCAGCAGGGCGACGGCCAGGCCGTTGGCCAGGCGCAGTCGGCGGTGTTGGGAAAGAGAGCTGGGCATGGGGATAGCTTAACCGAGTCCAGGGGAAGGTGATGGAGCGCGGCGTGCCCTCACCCCGGCCCTCTCCCTGGGGGAGAGGGGGAAGAGCGAGGGCTGTGCCTGGTTTGGCCTTCACCCCGGCCCTTTCCCTGGGGAGAGGGGAAAAGCGAGAGCCGTGCCTGGTTTTGCCCTCACCCGGCCCTCTCCCTGGGGGTGAGGGGGAGGCGCGGGTGGGGTGCCTGGGTTTGTCCTCCCCCTGGCCCTCTGCCAGGGGGAGAGGGAGCGTTCGAGGCACGGTCTTGACCCCGTAGCGTGGAAAACGGCGCAGCCTTTTCCGCTGGGCCCTGGGTGCCAGAGGCTTTTTCACAGAAAGAAAAAACCCGGGCGAAAAAAATCCCGGCCGGGCCGGGATTTCGAGGTGGGGCGAGGGGGGTTCCAACAGGATGTCAAAAATGCTCGAAGCATCCTCGCCCCGGACCCTCTCCCGAAGGAGAGGGGAGCTCAGGCGCGGGCGCCCTTACTTCTTCTCAGGCAGGGCGAAGGCCATCACGTAGTCACCCTGCTTGGTGCCCAGCGAGCCATGGCCGCCGGCATAGACCAGCACGTACTGGCGACCGTCCTTGCCGGTGTAGGTCATGGGGGTGGTCTGACCACCGGCCGGCAGGCGGCCTTTCCACAGTTCCTTGCCGTTCTTCACGTCATAGGCACGCAGGTACTGGTCCAGGGTGCCGCTGAGGAAGGCCACGCCACCGGCGGTGGTGACGGTGCCGCCCAGGCTGGGCACGCCCATGGGCAGGGGCAGCGGAACCGGCGAGTTGTCGCGCACGGTGCCGTTCTTGTGCTTGTAGACCAGCTTGCCGGTGGTCAGGTCGAGACCCGCCACATAGCCCCAGGCGGGTGCCTGGCAAGGCAGGCCGAGCGGCGACAGGAAGGCCGACAGGATCACGCCATAGGGCGCGCCCTTGTTGGGCTGGATGCCCTCGGTCTCGCTCTTGCGCGCCGGCTGGTTGGCGATCTCTTCACGCGGCACCAGCTTGGAGGTGAAGGCCATGTAGCTGGGGTTGAGGAAGGCGATCTGGCGCACCGGATCGACCGAGAGGCCGCCCCAGTCGAACACGCCGAAGTTGCCCGGGTAGACGATCGACCCCTGCGTGGACGGCGGGGTGTAGATGCCCTCGTAGCGGTGCTCGCGGAAGGCGATGCGGCACAGCGCCTGGTCGAAGGGCGTACCGCCCCACATGTCGCTTTCCTTGAGGGTCGGCGCGGCCAGGTTGATCGAGGAGACCGGCTGGGTCGGCGAGGTGTGGTCACCTTCCACCGCGCCCTGGGGCACCGGGGTTTCCTTGATCGGGTAGATGGGCTGACCGTTGGTGCGGTCCAGCACATAGATGCTGCCCTGCTTGGTCGAGGCCATCAGCGCGGGTTTCACGCCGCCTTCGGTCTTGATGTCCACCAGGGTCGGCTGACCGCCCACGTCCATGTCCCAGAGGTCATGGTGGGTGAACTGGTAGTTCCAGCGCACCTTGCCGGTGGCGATGTCGAGGGCGACCACGCCGGCGCTGTACTTCTCGGAGGCCGGGGTACGGTTGCCGCCCCACTGGTCGGGCATCTGGTTGCCCATGGGCAGATAGACCATGCCGATCTTTTCATCGACGGCCATCATCGACCACATGTTGGGCGAGTTGCGGGTGTAGATGCCATCGGCGGCGATGGGCGCGGTGGCGTCCGGATTGCCGCTGTCCCAGTTCCATACCAGCTTGCCGCTGTGCACGTCGTAGGCGCGAATCACGCCGGACGGCTCGTCGGTGGAGACGTTGTCGGTGACGTGGCCACCGATGATCACCAGGTTGCGGGTCACCGCCGGCGGCGAGGTGGAGTAGTAGCCGCCGGGCGTGAAGCTGCCCATGTTGGCGGTCAGGTCGACCTGGCCGTTGTCACCGAAGTCGCTGCACACCTTGCCGGTGTCGGCGTTGATGGCGATCAGGCGGGTGTCGGCGGTGGGCAGGAACAGGCGGCGCGGGCAGCTGCTGGCGGCCGGGGTGCTCTGCTCGTCGACCGGAACGGCACTGCCGGTGGCCGGGCTCTGGCCCGCGGTGGTGGTGCCGGCGTAGGTGGCGTCGTCGTGGTAGGCCACGCCGCGGCAGGTCATGTGCGCCCAGCCCTTGAAGCTGTCGGCGTGCTGGGTGCTCAGCTTGGGATCGAAGCGCCAGATTTCCTTGCCGCTGTCGGGGTCCACGGCGATCACCTGGCTGTGCGGCGTGCAGACATAGAGCTTGCCGTTGACCTTGAGCGGGGTGTTTTCCGCGGTGGTCTCCTGGGGATCGTTCGGGCCGGGGATGTCGCCGGTACGAAAGGTCCAGGCCGGTTGCAGATCCTTCACGTTGTTGACGTCGATCTGCTTGAGCGGCGAGTAGCGATCACCGAAGGCGGTGCGGCCATAGGACGGCCAGTCGCCATCGGCGGCGGTCGGCGCGGCGCTTTCGACGCCTGCGGTATCGCGGCCCAGGTCACCGTCCAGACGGTTGTAGTTGACGAACTGGGCGATCAGGGCGACGACCGCGGCGATCACCAGCGAGCCGACCAGCGGCAGGGCGCCGCTACGGCTGTCCAGCGGACGGCGGAACACCGGGATCAGCAGCACCAGGCCAAGGACGAACCAGAGCGCCAGGCGCGGCACCAGCTGCCACCAGTCGAACTGGACTTCCAGTACGGCCCAGGCGGTGGAGAGCACCAGGAAGAAGGCATAGACCCAGACCCCGCTGGCCCGCCGAATGCACAGCAGGTAACCACTCAGGGCGAGCAGCACGCCGCCGCCGAGGTAATACAGGGAGCCCCCGAGGGTGGCCAGTTTGATGCCCAGCCCCAGCAGGGCGAGGCCCAGGAGGATGAACAGGATGCCGAGTAACCTGGCGGGCAGGCCTCCCGGTCTCGCGTTGGAAGTGACAGTCATGGCAGCGCTCGCAATGCAATCGTGAAAAGAGACTTCGACTCGATCGACGACATCGCAAATCGGAACCGCATGCGGATCTGTCGTCTGCTACGTCTGAACCTGTTGTCTGTCTTATTGTTCCACCCCTTCGCCGGCTTCCCTGGCAGGAAGCTAGAGCGGTCGCGCCGAGGCGAAGCAGGGGATGGATCGGGGGCGTCGTCTGAATCGGGCGGGTAGATAGTAAGCTAAGCATTGACTGATGTCACTTCGCGATGACGGAAGGAAGGAACCCCTGGCGCGCCGTGCCTGCTACCATCGCGAGCCGTTCCCGCGATGCCTTCTGCCATGTCCGACGTGCTTGCCCTGGTCCAGGCGACCTTCGACGTCACCGCCCCGGTCTTCGCCCTGGTGCTGCTGGGCTGCGTGCTCAGGCGGCTGGGCTGGATCGATACCCCCTTCATCAACACCGCCTCGGCGCTGGTGTTTCGCGCCACCATGCCGACCCTGCTGTTTCTCGGCATCCTCAAGGCCGATCTCGGCGAGGCGCTGCAGCCGCTGCTGCTGGGCTATTTCGCTCTGGCCACGGTGGCGAGTTTCCTGGCCGCCTGGGCCTGGGCGATCTGGCGCTGCCCCCATGCCGATCGCGGGGTCTATGTGCAGGGCGCCTTTCGCGGCAACTGCGGCATCGTCGGCCTGGCCCTGGCGACGACCCAGTACGGCGACTATGGGCTGTCGGTGGGCGGGATCATGGCCGGCATGGTCATCCTCTTCTACAACGTGCTCTCGGCCATCGTGCTGGCGATCTACAGTCCGCACCTGGAAGCCAACTGGCGCACCCTCCTGCGCAGCATCCTCGGCAATCCGCTGATCATCGGCATCCTGCTGGCGATTCCCTTCGCCTATTTCCAGTGGCAGCTGCCGCGCTGGCTGGACACCTCGGCGCGCTACTTCGCGGGTCTCACCCTGCCGCTGGCGCTGATGTGCATCGGCGCCACCCTGTCGCTGGCCGCGCTGCGCGAAAGCAGCGGCCTGGCGCTGGGCGCCAGCCTGTGGAAGATCGTCTGGATTCCGCTGCTGGGCGTGCTGGGCGCCCTGGCGCTGGGCATCCAGGGACCGGCGCTGGGCATCCTCTTCCTCTATCTGGGGTGCCCGACCGCGGCGTCGAGTTTCGTCATGGCCCGCGCCGCCGGCAGCAATGCCCAACTGGCGGCGACCATCGTGGTGCTCAGTACCCTCGGCGGGATGCTGACCACCAATCTCGGCCTGCTGCTGCTGAAGGGATTCAGCCTGCTCTAGACCGGGTCGGCCAGACATCGGCGATGTGAGAACGTTTATCGGTTGAGTCCGACTAAAAAGTCAGATTTGAGCGTAAATAGTCTGGCCTCGATCGTCCCCCCGGTCGGTTCGCCCTCTCGATGCCTATCGCAATAAGTAGCTGCGAGGAGCGCGGCTGCCCACTTCCAGCCCTACGCGTGGTACCCATGAAACGCTCGCTCCAATTCAGCCACAAGATCCTGTTGGCGGCCGCCCTGGTGGTGACCATCGCCCTGGCCGGCTTCGCCAGCTTCAATGCCTATCTGCAGCGCCAGGCGATCACCCAGAGTCTCGAAGCTTCGCTGGGCGAGATCGGCCGTATCACCGCCGGCAACATCGCCTACTGGCTGGACGCGCGGGTCAAGCTGATCGACAGCCAGGCCCAGGCGCTCAGCCGCGACAGCAGCCCAGCCAACGTGGTGGGCCTGCTGGAAGAGAGGCTCTACACCAGCAATTTCGACTCCACCTACCTGGGTGAGGTCGACGGTACCTTCACCGACCGCCCCCATACCCCCATGGAGGCCGGCTACGACGCCCGCCAGCGCGACTGGTACAAGGCCGCGGTCAGCGCTGGCGGCCCCATCCTCACCGAGCCCTATCTCACCGCGCCGCCGCAGAGCTTTCTGTGCATCACCATCGCCGCGCCGGTCCTGCAGAACGGCAAGCTGATCGGTGTGGTGGCCGGCGACCTGGTGATGGACAGCCTGATGAAGATGATCACCTCGCTGGACGCCGGCGGTCTGGGCGAAGCCTTCCTGGTCGACGGTGACGGCAAGATCCTGGTCAGCAGCCACGCCGACCAGGTGCTGAAATCGCTCAAGGAGGTCTTTCCGGAGCAGACGCCGAGCCTGGCCCCCGGTTTCCATCACGTGCTGCAGAACGGCAGCGAGCGCCTGGTGAGCTTTACCCCGGTCGCGGGCCTGCCCTCGGTCAAGTGGTACCTGGCGCTGTCCATCGACCAGGCCAAGGCCTATGCCCCGGTGACCCAGGCACGCAACCTGGCCATCGTCGCCACCCTGGTGGCGGTGGTCGCCATCATCCTGTTGCTGGGCTTGCTGATCCGCGTGCTGCTGCGCCCGCTGCATGACCTGATCCGTGCCATGGACGACATCGCCGAAGGCGAGGGCGATCTGACCCGCCGCCTGCCGGTGCAGTCCCGCGACGAATTCGGCGCCCTGGCGGAAGCCTTCAACCACTTCGTGGCGCGCATCCACACCTCGATCCGCGACGTGGCCCAGAGCACCGGCGAACTCAACCAGGGTACCCGCCGGGTGCTGGAAGCCTCGCAGTCGTCCATGCAGCAGTCCGATATCCAGGCCCAGCGCACCACCAGCGTGGCCGCCGCCATCAACGAACTGGGCGCCGCCGCCCAGGAGATCGCCCGCAACGCCGCCCATGCCTCCGGCGAGGCCAGCACCGCCCGCGCCCAGGGCGAGGAGGGCCGCGAGGTGCTCGACGAAGCCCTGCACGCCATGCAGGCGCTGTCGGCCAAGATTGGCACCAGTTGCGAACACATCGAGGCGCTCAACGGCAAGGCCGCCAACATCGGCCAGATCCTCGAAGTCATCCGTGGCATCTCCGCGCAGACCAACCTGCTGGCGCTCAATGCCGCCATCGAGGCGGCCCGCGCCGGTGAGGCCGGGCGCGGCTTCGCCGTGGTGGCCGACGAGGTCCGCTCCCTGGCCAGCCGCACCCAGAGTTCGGCGCAGCAGATCCAGCAGATGATCGAAGAGCTGCAGACCGGCTCGCGCGACGCCGTGGCCCTGATGCAGGAAAGCCAGCGGCAGAGCGCCCACAGCATGCAGGTGGCCAAGAGCGCCGGCGAGCGGTTGGGCAGCGTGACCGAGCGCATCGGCGAGATCGACGGCCAGAACCAGTCGGTGGCCACCGCGACCGAGGAGCAGACCTCGGTGGTGGAGACCCTGAACATGGACATCAGCGAGATCAATCTGCTGAACCAGCAGGGTGTCGACAACCTCCAGGCCACCCTGGCGGCCTGTACCGCCCTGGAAGCCGAGGCCGGTCGCCTGCAGCGGCTGGTGGGTGGCTTCCGCATCTAGCGCGAGTACCCGAAAAGAGGCCGTCGCTCCGCTCAAGTCGTAACGTATGTGCCCGATAACGAGTGACCGCCATGCCCTGAATCCGGCATGGCTCCACCCTGGCCACGGACGCAGACCTGTATGAAGCGACACCTGAAATTCAGCCACAAGATCCTGCTGGTCGCGGCGCTGGTGATCTCCACCGCGTTGGCCGCTTCCGCCGGTTTCAACGCCTACCTGCAACGCCAGGCCATCGACCAGAGCCTGAGCGCCAACCTTGCGGAAACCGGTCGGGTCACCGCCGGCAACGTCGCCTATTGGCTGGATGCGCGGGTCAAACTCATCGAAGGCGAAGCCCAGACCCTGGCGCGCGATCGCTCGCCCGCCGGCCTGGTCGGTCTGCTGGACCAGAAGATCTACACCGGTACCTTCGATTCCACCTACCTGGGCGAGGTGGACGGCACCTACACCACCCGTCCGCTGCGCACCCTGCCGGCCGGCTACGATCCGCGCAAGCGACCCTGGTACGCGGCCGCCACCGCCGCCGGCGCCACGGTGCTGACCCCGCCCTATATCTTCGCCTCTTCCGGACAGCTGGGCGTGACCATCGCCACCCCGCTTCAGCGTGACGGCCAGCTGGCCGGTGTGGTGGCCGGCGACCTCAACCTCTCGGCGCTGGTGGAGATCATCACCTCGCTCAACGTCGGTGGCCTGGGCGAAGCCTTCCTGGTCGACGGCGACGGCAAGGTGCTGGTCAGCAGCCATCCCGAGCAGGTGCTCAAGACCCTCAAGGACGTCTTCCCCGAGCAGACGCCGTCCCTGCAGCCGGGTCTGCACGCCGTCACCCAGAATGGCAGCGACCGCCTGGTGAGCTTCACCCCGGTCAATGGCCTGCCCTCGGTCAAGTGGTACCTGGGCCTGTCCATCGACCAGGCCAAGGCCTATGCCCCGGTGACCCAGGCACGCAACCTGGCCATCGTCGCCACCCTGGTGGCGGTCGTCGCCATCATCCTGCTGCTGGGGCTGCTGATCCGCGTCTTGCTGCGGCCGCTGCATGACCTGACCCGCGCCATGGCCGACATCGCCGAAGGCGAGGGCGATCTGACCCGCCGCCTGCCGGTGCAGGCCCGCGACGAATTCGGCGCCCTGGCCGAGGCCTTCAACAAGTTCGTGGCACGGATCCATACCTCGATCCGCGACGTGGCGCAGAGCACCGGCGAGCTGAATCAGGGCACGCGCCGGGTGCTGGAGTCGTCGCAATCCTCCATGCAACAGTCGGATCTGCAGGCCCAGCGCACCACCAGCGTGGCCGCCGCCATCAACGAACTGGGCGCCGCCGCCCAGGAGATCGCCCGCAACGCCGCCCATGCCTCCGGCGAAGCCAGCACCGCCCGCGCCCAGGGCGAGGAGGGTCGCGAGGTGCTCGACGAAGCCCTGCACGCCATGCAGGCGCTGTCGGCCAAGATCGGCACCAGTTGCGAGCATATCGAGGCACTCAACGGCAAGACCGCCAACATCGGCCAGATCCTCGAAGTCATCCGTGGCATCTCCGAGCAGACCAACCTGCTGGCGCTCAATGCCGCTATCGAGGCGGCCCGCGCCGGTGAGGCCGGGCGTGGCTTCGCCGTGGTGGCCGACGAGGTACGCTCCCTGGCCAGCCGCACCCAGAGTTCGGCGCAGCAGATCCAGCAGATGATCGAGGAACTGCAGACCGGCTCGCGCGACGCCGTGGCCCTGATGCAGGAAAGCCAGCGGCAGAGCGCCCACAGCATGCAGGTGGCCAAGAGCGCCGGCGAGCGGCTGGGCAGCGTGACCGAGCGCATCGGCGAGATCGATGGCCAGAACCAGTCGGTGGCCACCGCGACCGAGGAGCAGACCTCGGTGGTGGAGACCCTCAACATGGACATCAGCGAGATCAATCTGCTGAACCAGCAGGGCGTCGACAACCTCCAGGCCACCCTGGCGGCCTGTACCGCCCTGGAAGCCGAGGCCGGCCGCCTGCAGCGGCTGGTGGGTGGCTTCCGCATCTGATTCCTGGGGGTGTTGAAAGGGAGCGCCGACGCCAGGTCGGCGCTCCCTTTTTGCTGTCCGGCAGGTCAGCAAATCGCCCCTGGACGCTGATTGGGCCTAGACCACTCGTCAGAAACAGTAAAACTAATTAGCGCGTGAACTTGCTCTGGCCTGCCGCTTTGCGCGCATCGCCCGCTGCGCCTCGGCCCGACGACCGATCCGCGGTATCAAGAAAGCCTTTTTTCCCGCCGATGGGCTAGCTGTTACCGCCAGGTCTGGTGGAGGCCCTGCTCCGTCCGCGCTTCCCGCTCCTGGCACCGCCTAACCTACGGCGTGGCACCCTTTGCCACCAGGGGCTTCATGTTCAGCAGGCTGTGCAAATCCTCTCGCGTACGCTGGAGTCTCGGCGTCTTTCTGTTCGGCGTCCTGTTGACCAGCCTGACCATGCGCCATCTGACCGAGCGCAACGAGCGACAGGTACAGACGGCCCTCAACGCGGCGGCGACCGACGTGCGCGAGCAGATCGCCGAGCGGCTGCGGGTTTATGAGTACAGCCTGAGCGGCATGCGTGACGTCATCGTGGTGGCCGGCGCGGGGCTGTCGCGGGAACTGCTGGAGCACTACGGTCGTACCCACGACCTGAACCAGGAGTTTCGCGGGGCCCGTGGCATAGGCTTCATCCGCCGGGTTCCCGTCGACGAGGAAGAGCGCTTCGTTTACGCCGCGCGCGCCGATGGCTGGCCGGACTTCGCCATTCGCAGTTTCGCGCCCCATGGCGGCGATAGATTCGTCGTCCAGTACGTCGAGCCAGTGGCGCTCAACCAGCGTGCAGTCGGCATGGATGCGGCGTCTGAGCCGGTACGCCGCGAGACGGCGGTGCTGGCCATGCAGCGGGGTAGCATGCACTTGTCGGGGCCTGTGGAGTTGCAGGCCTATCAACCGCCCGAGCGCGGCTTGCTGCTGATGCTGCCCATCTACCGTGACGGCCTGCTGCCCAAGGACCCGGCGCGCCGCGAGGCCGCTACCCTCGGCTGGTCCTATGTGCCTCTGAGCATCGAGGAACTGTTCGGTAGCCTGCGCCTGGATATCCCGGGTCTGCTGATCCGCCTGACCGACGTGACCGAGCCGGCGCGGCCCTCTCTGTTCTATACCCGCGGCGATACCCGGGAGCCGGTCGCCGAGGGACTCTCGGAAGTGAGCGCCACCCGTGATGTCTATGGGCGGCGCTGGCAGATGGCGTTTACCGCCACCCCGGCCTTCGTCGCCGGCCTCAACCTGGTCTCGATACCCCTGGTGCATCTGGTCGGCAAGCTGGTCAGCCTGCTGGCCGCCGGCCTCACCTTCGCCGTGATGACCACGCGCCAGCGGCGCCGCCAGTACCAGCAGGACCAGGCCAACCTCACAGCGGTGGTGGAAAGCTCGTCCGACGGCATCATCAGCAAGGACCTCCAGGGCGTGGTGCTGAGCTGGAACCACGCCGCGGAGAAGCTGTTCGGCTACAGCGCCAGCGAAGCCGTGGGCCAGCGCCTGCTCGATCTGGTGGTGCCCACCGAACTCGAACACGAAGAGCGGTCGGTGCTCGCCCGCATCGGTCGCGGCGAGCCGGTGCCGCACTTCGAGACCCGTCGCCAGCACCGCGACGGCCACCTCATCGAGGTGCTGGTCAGCGTCTCGCCCATGCGCGGCCGTGACGGCCGGGTCATCGGCGCCTCCAAGACGGTGCGCGACATCTCGCTGCAGAAGGCCGCCCAGGCCGAGATCCTGGCACTCAATGCCCGGCTGGAAGAGCAGGTGGCCCAGCGCACCGTCGAACTCAGCCAGACCAACCGCCTGCTCGGCGACGTGCTGCGCGCGGCCTCGGAGGTGGGCATCATCGCCACCGACCACGAAGGTCGCATCACCCTGTTCAATGAAGGCGCCGAGCGCCTGCTGGGCTATCGCGCCGCCGAGGTGGTGGGGCTCTGGCAGGCCAGCGACTTCCATCTGCCGGAAGAACTGGCGACCCAGGGCGTGGCCCTGGAAGCCGAATACGGCCTGCCGGTCACCGGCTTCCGGGTGCTGGTGGAGCGCTCGGAGCGCGCCGGTGCCGACGCCCGCGAGTGGACCTTCGTCCGGCGCGACGGCGAACACCGCGACGTCAGCCTGGTGGTGACCACCATGCGCGATGTCTCGGGCCAGGTCAGCGGCTACCTGGGCATCGCCTCCGATGTCACCGAGCGCAAGGCCGCCGAGCAGGAGCTGGCTGCCAGCCTGGCCCTGACCCGGGCGATCCTGGACACCGCGGTCAGCCCCATCGTCACCGTGGACAGCAATGGCCTGGTGCGCTCCTTCAACCCCGCCGGCGAACGCATCTTCGGCTATTGCGCGGCCGAGGTGATCGGTCAACCCGTCCGCCGGCTGATTCCCGGCTATCTGGCCGGCTACGAGGCGCTGTTCAGCTGCTCGCAGGCGGTGCCCGACGACAAGGCCGCTCAACAGGGCCAGGAAATGGAGGGGCGCCGGGCGGACGGCAGTGTCTTCCCGATCACCCTGAGCCTGGGGGTGATGTGGACCGATGGCGAGCGTCTGGCGGTGGCCATCATCGCCGACATCACCGAACAGAGTCGCCAGCGCCAGGCGCTCGTGCAGACCCGCGATCAGCTGACCATGGCCGCCGACGTCGCCCAGCTGGGCATCTGGTGCTGGCAGCCCGACACCGGCCAGGTGCAGTGCAACGAGCGGATGTTCGATCTCTACGAATGGAGCGAGGAGCAGCGCACGCGCGGCATCACCTACAACGACTGGCGCGACCGCGTGCACCCCGACGACCTGGGCAGCGCCGAAGAGCGCCTGGGCGCCGCCATGGCCGGGCGCGCGGTGTTCGATCCGGTGTTCCGCATCCGCCGTCGGGATGGCTCGCTGCGCCATATCATCGCCGGCGCCCGCACCGAGCGCGATCCGCGCGGCCGGGTATTGCGGGTAGTGGGCATCAACCGCGACATCACCGAACAGCTGGAGCTGGAACACCGGTTGCGCGAGGAGCGTACCCGCGCCGACCTGGCCAGCCAGGCCAAGTCGTCCTTCCTGGCCAACATGAGCCACGAGATCCGTACGCCGATGAACGCCGTGCTGGGCATGCTCCAACTGCTGCAGCGCACCACGCTCGACGCGCGCCAGGGCGACTACCTGACCAAGGCCCAGCAGGCGGCGCGTTCGCTGCTGGGGCTGCTCAACGACGTGCTGGACTATTCCAAGATCGAAGCCGGCAAGCTGCAGCTGGATGTCCATCCCTTCAGCCTGGAGCAGGTGCTGCGCAACCTGGGCGTGGTGCTCTCCGGCAACAGCAGCGAAAAGAACGTCGAGATCAACTACCACCTGGATGCCGGACTGCCCACCGCCCTGATCGGCGACAGCCTGCGGCTGCAGCAGATCCTCATCAACCTGGCCGGTAACGCCCTCAAGTTCACCGAAGCGGGGCACGTGCTGGTCAGCGTGCGCCAGCTGTCGCGGGACGGTGGCCAACTGCGCCTGGAATTCTCGGTGCAGGACACCGGCATCGGCATCAGCCCGGCGCATCAGGAGCAGCTGTTCCAGGGCTTCACCCAGGCCGAGGCCTCGATCAGCCGGCGCTTTGGCGGGACCGGGCTGGGCCTGGCCATCTGCAAGCGCCTGGTGGAGCTGATGGATGGCCAGTTGCAGGTGGAAAGCGAGCTGGGGGTGGGCAGCCGCTTCTGGTTCGATGCCGCCTTGGCGGTGGACAGCCAGGGCGAGGCCCAGCTGGCGCCGGTACGCCGACGGGTGCTGCTGGCCGACGACAACACCCTGGTCGGCGAGGTGCTGGTGGAAACCCTGGCCGCCCTCGGCTGGCAGGTGGACCTGGTCACCAGCGGCGCCGCCGCCCTCGCGCGGGTCGCCGAGGCCAAGCAGCAGGCGCAGCCCTATGAGGCGGTGCTCATGGACTGGCGCATGCCCGACGGCGATGGCCTGCTGGCGGCCCGACAGCTGCGCGAGCGGCAGGCCGACAACCGACCCAAGGTCATCATGCTCACCGGTTTCGGCCGCGACTTCCTGTCCGAAACCCAGCAGAGCGCCGATGCGCCCTTCGACGACTACCTGACCAAGCCGGTGACCCCGGCGCAGATCGTCGAGGTGGTGGAGCGGGCCCTGGGCGCCGAGATCCCGGCTGGTGTGCACGCCGCCGCGGTGGTCGACGAGAGCCACCGGCTGGCCGGCCTGCGCCTGCTGGTGGTGGAAGACAATGCCCTCAACCGCCAGGTGGCCGCCGAGCTGCTGCTGGCCCAGGGCGCCCAGGTTGAATTGGCGGAAGGCGGTCTGGAAGGGGTCGAGCGGGTGCTCTCCGGCGCGCCGCTGGACGTGGTCATCATGGATATGCAGATGCCCGACATCGACGGCCTGGAAGCCACCCGTCGCATCCGCGCCGACGGGCGCTTCCGTACCCTGCCGATCCTGGCGATGACCGCCAATGCCTCCCATACCGATCGCGACGCCTGCCTGGCCGCCGGCATGGACGACCATATCGGCAAGCCCATCGACCTGGAATTGCTGGTCGCCCGCCTGCAACGCCTGACCGGCCAGGAGGTCAGCGTCGCGCCCGTTGCCGCGCCGGTCGGCGAGGATCGCCAGGTGGAACCCCTGAGTCTCGTCCTGCGCCGCTTCGGAGGCGATGCCCGGCTGTTCGGCTCGCTGCTGGAACGCTTCGCCGAGGACTCCGTCAGCCTGCTGGGAGGGCTCGCCCGAGCCTGGCACGCCGCCGACAGCGAGGCAGCGGTGGCCGTACTACACTCCCTCAAGGGCAGCGCCGGCACCATGGGTGCCCAGCGCCTGGCCGCGCGTGCCGCCGAGGGCGAACGCGCCGGCAAGGCCGGCGCGGGTGTCCCCCCGGAGGTGGCGATGGAACTGACGACCCTGCGACAGCTGCTCGACGAAGCCCTGGTCGAATTGCGCAGCGCCCTGGCCGAGCTCCTGCCACCGCCCGTCACTGCCGAAACGGCAGTCGCAAGCGCAACCCACACCGATCCCCAGGTCGACTGGCGCGCCCGCTTGGACGAACTTGAACAGTTGCTCAGCCAGGGCAATCTCGACGCCCTGGAACTGATCGCCGAGCTGCCCGTGCACTGCCGCGCCGCAGCCCAGGTGCGCTACGACCTCTTGCGCGCCCAGGTCGAGACCCTCGACTTCACCGCGGCGCTCATTACCCTGCCTGATCTGAAGGAAGCCCTATGACTCCGCCGACCGCGCAGGCCGTCGGACGCAGCAAGCCCAAGCTGCTGATCGTCGACGACCAACCGCTGAACATCCGCATCCTCCACGAACTCTTTCGCCAGGATTGCGAGACGCTGATGGCCACCAGCGGCGCCCAGGCCTTGCAACTGGCCCTGGCCCAGCAGCCGGATCTGATCCTGCTCGACGTGATGATGCCCCAGCTCGACGGCCACGAGGTCCTGCGGCGATTGCAGGCCGAGCCCGCCACGGCCGCCATCCCGGTGATCTTCGTCACCGGCCAGGAAGGCCCCGACGAAGAGGTGACCGGCCTGGAACTCGGCGCGGTGGACTTCATCAGCAAGCCGATCAATCCGGTCATTGTCCGCGCCCGGGTGCGCACCCAGCTGACCCTCAAGGCGCAACGCGACGCCCTGCGCAGCATCGCCCTGGTCGATGGCCTCACCGGCGTCGCCAATCGCCGCCAGTTCGACGAGGCGCTGCTGCGCGGCTGGCGCCAGAGTCAGCGCGAAGGCACGCCGTTTTCGCTGATCCTCATGGATATCGATCACTTCAAGGCCTACAACGACCACTATGGCCACCTGGCCGGCGACCAGTGCCTGCGCCAGGTCGCCCAGGCCCTGGGGCAGGGGCTGTTCCGACCCTATGACCTGCTGGCGCGCTACGGTGGCGAGGAATTCGGCTGCCTGCTGCCCGGGACCGACCTGGAAGGCGCCACCCAGGTCGCCGAGCGGCTGCTGCAGCAGGTGCACGACCAGCGCCTGACCCACGGCTACTCCTCGGTGACCGGCTACGTCACCCTGAGTCTGGGGGTGGCCACCGCGCTGCCGCCCACCGCCGTCGATCCGGCCGCCCTGATCACCGCCGCCGATGCCCAGCTCTATGCGGCCAAGCACCAGGGCCGCGCCCGGGTCTGTGCCGCGGAACTGGCCAACTGAGGCGAGGGGTGCCAAAGCGCCCGTCCGGGTAACGCCGGGTAACAGAGACCTGGGCGTTCTTCGCTGTCTAGTGTGGTGTTTCAGAAGTTCGCGCAAGAAGTGGCGAGTGATTTTTGTTTATGGGCTAGGCGCCGGGACGAGTCATGGTAGGGCCATGGCGAGGAGGGGCAACGACGTCCAGGGATAAAAGGCGCCGGCAAAATTGCCTAGATAACTTTTGAAACACCACACTAGGCTGGGCGGCGAGGCGGCAGACTGTCAGACTGCGGGCAGGGATTCTGCCGCCGGTAATCTATGTACGCCTTCACGCAACGCCAGGCCATCTTGGCCAGCTGGATCATCGTCTTCACCGCGCTCTATCTGGTTCTCCCGCTCAAGCTCCTGCCCAGCCTGCTGGCCGGCCTGCTGGTGTACGAACTGGTCAATACCCTGGCCGGACGCCTGCAGCGGCAAATGCCCGGCGGCGGCGCGCGCTGGCTCGCCGTGGCCCTGCTCGGCGCGCTGGTGGTGAGCCTGCTGACGCTGTTCTTCGTCTGGTTCACCAGCTTCATCATCCAGGAAGTCCAGAACCCCGGACGCCTGCTGGACAAGTTCATGGTGCTCACCGAGCGCGCCCGTGCCCAGTTGCCGCCTTCGCTGGATGCCTACCTGCCGGCCAACGCCGACAGCATGAAGCAGGAGCTGGTGGAATGGGTACGCGCCCATGTGGCGCAACTGCAGCTGTTCGGTCGCGACGCGGCGCGGACCTTCGTCATCGTGCTGATCGGCATGATCCTCGGGGCCATCGTCGCGCTGCAGCCCACGCCTGATCCCGAGCGCCTGCGCCCACTGTCCGGCGCGCTGCTGGTGCGTCTCGGCCTGGTGGCCCAGGCCTTTCGCAACATCGTCTTCGCCCAGATCAAGATCTCGCTGCTCAACACCACCCTGACCGGCATCTTCCTGCTCGGCGTGCTGCCGCTGTTCGATGTCCATCTGCCGCTGGCCAAGACCCTGGTGATCCTCACCTTCATCCTTGGCCTGCTGCCAGTGATAGGCAACCTGATGTCCAACACCCTGATCTTCATCGCCGGCCTGTCGCTGTCGATCTGGGTCGCGGTGGCGGCGCTGGGCTACCTGATCGCCATCCACAAGCTGGAATACTTCCTCAACGCCCGCATCGTCGGCGGCCAGATCAGCGCCCGTTCCTGGGAGTTGCTGGTGGCCATGCTGGTGTTCGAGGCGGCCTTCGGCCTGCCCGGGCTGGTGGCGGCGCCGGTGTACTACGCCTATCTCAAGAGCGAGTTGAGGGCGGAAGGGCTGGTTTGATGAGCGGTCAGATTCGCGTCCTGGCGCTCTGTGTGCTGCGCCAGGGCAAGCGCATTCTGGTGCGCGAGACGCAGGATCCGCAGGATGGCCGAAGCTTTTGCCGGCCCCTGGGCGGTGGCGTGGAATTCGGCGAAACCAGTCTGGCGGCCGTGCGGCGCGAGATGCGCAAGGAACTGGGCGTCGAACTGGCCGAGGTGAGGCTGCTGGGCACCCTGGAATCGCTGTTCAGCTACGCCGGGCGGCCGGGCCACGAGGTGGTGCTGGTCTACGCCGCCGAATTCGTTAATCGGCAGCTCTATGCGCAGACCGAGCTGCCTGGTCAGGAGAGCGATGGTGAGGCCTTCATGGCCACCTGGCGGCCGCTCGATTCCTTCGACGACAGCTGTCGGCTGGTACCCGAAGGCCTGCTGGCGCTTCTCGCTAGCGCTGCCTGAAGCCACGGCCCTTCACTGACGATCCAGATTCGCCCACATGCGTTGCCAGAAGGCACCGGCCTCCTCATTGATGGCGCGCCAGCGCTGCTCCAGGCGTTCGCGCTCGGGCGTGCCCAGGTCCTCCGGGCAGGCCAGGTAGCGATCGGCGGCGGCCTGGGCCTCGGCCTGCAGGCGGCGCCATTCGCGCACGTCATCGAGCCAGCAGCGGCCGGTGATGGTTTCGTAGTACTCGTGGGCGATCGCGTCTTTGCTCATAGGGCGTTCCAGATAGGGGATACAGCCCTAGACCGCGCCTTATGCCCGGGGTGCCCGTCTCGGCGGTCAAAGAGGTCCAGGAGGCCGATTCGCCGGGGGCGGCAGGCGTCCGTTCTTCAAGTGCCAGGTGCTGGACAGCAGGAAGCCGCGTCGAGACGCGGCTTCCTGGCGTGCCAGACAGGACTTACTGCCGCGCCAGCACCGTGCTGCGACCGGCCTTGGGCGCGCCCGGCAGGGGGCTCAGGGCACCGGTTTCCAGCCAGCGGCGCACGCGGGTGGCGTCGGCCATGTGGGTGAACTTGCCGAAGGCGTCCATTACCACGAAGGCCACCGGACGACCGGCCATCACGGTACGCATCACCAGGCAGTGACCGGCCTTGTCGGTGTAGCCGGTCTTGGTCAGCTGCACGCTCCAGTCGGCGTTGTAGACCAGGTGGTTGGTGTTGCGAAAGCCCAGCACATAGTTGGGGTTGTGGAAGGCCTGGGTCTTTTCCGGGGTGGTGCTGAGCTGGCCGAGCAGCGGATAGTGCTCGGTGGCCTTGAGCAGGGTAACCAGGTCGCGAGCGGTGGAGACGTTCAGCGGCGACAGGCCGGTGGGCTCGGCGTAGCGGGTGTTTCTCATGCCCAGGGCGCGGGCCTTGGCATTCATGGCGGCGACGAAGGCCCGCTGGCCACCCGGATAGTGATGGGCGAGGCTGGTGGCGGCGCGGTTTTCCGAGGACATCAGCGCCAGTTGCAGCATGTCGCGCCGGGTCAGCTGGCTACCCAGGCGCACCCGCGAGAAGATGCCGCGCATGGCCGGATTCTCGCTGATGTCGATGTCGATGGTCTGCTCCAGCGGCAGCCGGGCATCGAGCACCACCATGGCGGTCATCAGCTTGGTCACCGAAGCGATGGGGGCGACCTGGTCGGGATTCTGGGAAAAGAGTACCTGGTTGGTCTTGAGGTCGACGACCAGGGCGTGGTTCGAGGCCAGGCGCTGAGCGGTGGCGGCCGCCGCGGCCTTGACCTTCGGTGGGGTCTGAGCCAGGACGGCCGGACTCAGCCCGACCAAGCCAGCCAGCAACAGGCCGGCAAGTTGATGACAGATCTTCACGGTGGCAGCTCTCAAAAGGGGGGCGGGGTTAGAACAACCGCGAACGGCAATGCCCCTTGCAGATCAAGGACATTGCTCAGAGATTTCACGTCTTTTATCACCCGGAATGTCGGCTGGGAATCCGACAAGGCAGCTTTTTACACAGCGCGCTGGCAAAAAGTCACAATAAGTTGCATATGGCCGACGGACGGCGGGGATGGCGGAGCGAAAGGGCGCCCGAGAGGCCTCGGGCGCCTTGCCTTTCAGTCGTGGGCTTCCTGGGCGGTGGGGCCGAGCATGCTGCCGGTGACCAGGTAGCGTTCGTGCCAGGCCAGAGCCTCGGGCAACAGGTGCGGAGTGTGCTTGCCGTGGCTGCCGGCCAGGGCGCGTTCGAAATAATCCTCCAGCGCCGGACGGAAGCTCGGGTGCACGCAGTGCTCCAGGATGGCCCGGGCGCGCTGCTTGGGGCTGAGCATGCGCAGGTCGGCCAGGCCCTGGTCGGTGACGATCACCGAGACATCGTGCTCGGTGTGGTCGACGTGACTGACCATAGGCACCAGGGTCGAGATCAGCCCGTTCTTGGCCATGCTCGGCGCCATGAACACCGACAGATAGGCATTGCGGGCGAAGTCGCCGGAGCCGCCGATGCCGTTCATCATCCCGGTGCCCATCTGGTGGGTGGAGTTGACGTTGCCATAGAGGTCGGCTTCGAGCATGCCGTTCAGGGCGATGCAGCCCAGCCGTCGCACCAGTTCCGGATGATTGCTCACGCCCTGCTGGCGCAGGATGATGCGCTGGCGCAGCGACTCGGCGTGCTCGACGAAGAGCTCGATGCCCGCCGGACTCAGGGAAAAGGAGGTGGCCGAGGCCAGCTCCATCTTGCCGCTGATGAGCAGCTCCAGCATGCCGTCCTGGATCACCTCGGTGAAGGCGGTCAGCCCCGCGAACTCGCTCTCGGCCAGGCCCTGCATGAAGGCGTTGGCGATGTTGCCGACCCCCGACTGGATGGGCAGTAGATTGGCCGGGATACGCCCCTGGCGTACCTCGAAGCGCAGAAAGTCCAGCAGGTGCGCGGCGATGGCCTGGGAGGCGGCGTCCGGGGCCTTGAACGGACTGTTGCGGTCGGGGGCATCGGTCTCCACCACGGCCACCACCTTGTCCAGCGGCACCTCCAGATAGGGCGAGCCGATGCGGTCGCCGGGGTGCGCCAGGGGAATGGGCGTGCGGTGGGGCGGCAGGGCGCCGTCGGTGTAGATGTCGTGCATGCCGTCCAGGGCGTCGGGCTGCCAGCGATTGACCTCGAGGATCACCGCATCGGCCATGTCCAGCCAGGTCTTGTTGTTGCCCACCGAGGAGGAGGGCACCAGCAGACCGTCTTCGCGGATCGCAGCGATCTCCACCACCGCCACGTCGATCTTGCCGAAGAAGCCATAGCGCACCTTTTCCGCCAGCTGGCCCAGGTGGATGTCCATGTACTCCAGGCCACCGGCGTTGATGCGACTGCGCAACTCCGGATCGGACTGGAAGGGCACCCGCAACTCGATGCCATCGACCCGCGCCAGGGCGCCGTCCAGCTCCGGTGCGGTGGACGCGCCGGTCAGCACCTTGATGCGAAAGGGCTCGCCGGCGCCGTGGCTGGCGGTGATGCGCTGGGCCAGGGCGCCGGGCACGGCCTTGGGGTAACCGGCCCCGGTGAAGCCGCTCATGCCGACGGTCATGCCGTGACGAATGAACAGCGCGGCCTGCTCGGCGCTCTGGCGCTTGGCGGCGAAACCGGGATGGCGAATACGGTGGGACATGACGACCTCTGCGGGTATTATCGAAAGCACACTAAGAATGTGGATTCTACGCCGAAGGGATGCTTAGGTCCCTAAGCAAAAGGTCGGGTGGGCGGGGAAATTTTGGGGAGGGGTGTAGGTTGGGTCCGGTAGGTTGGGTTGAGCGCAGCGAAGCCCAACGGTGCCTAGCCATCTCGAACATCGGTATTCGTAGGTTGGCGCTGAGCACAGCGAAGCCCAACCTACGGTACTCCGCCCGGGCCTCGGCCTCACACCACCATCATGATCCACGGCACCCCGATCCCCAGCAGTACCAGCAGGAACAGCGCGCCGAAAATGGTCCCCAGCCGCCAGTAGTCCGCGCTGGGCAGGTAGCCGCTGCCGTAGTACACCGGGCTCGGCCCGGTGCCGTAGGGCGTGATGATGCCCATCAGCCCCAGCGAGGTGCCCAGCAGCAGGGCGAACACCGGCAGGTCGATGCCGGGGATGCCCATGCCGGCGGCCAGCATCACCGGCAGCAGCGCCGTCGTGTGGGCGGTGGAGCTGGCAAACAGGTAGTGGGCGAGATAGAAGACCGCCACCAGCACCACCATGGCGGTGCCGGCGTGGAAGCCGCCCAGGTGGCCGGCGACCCATTGGCCGAACCAGGCGACGAAGCCGACCCGGGTCAGGCCGTCGGCCAGGGCTACCAGGGTGGCGAACCAGGCGAAGGTGTTCCAGGCGGCCTTGTTGCCCAGGGCATCGTTCCAGGTGATGACCTTCAGCAGCAGCATCAGCACGATCACCAGGATGCCCACCAGCGCCGGATCGGCCCAGGCGGCACCAAAGATCCACAGCGCCAGGGCACCGATCACTAGGGCCAGCAGCAGCTTTTCATCGCGGGTCAGCGGGCCGAGTGCGGCCAGTTCCTTGGCCGCCCACAGCGGCACCTGGTCGTTGCGCTTGATCTCCGGCGGATACAGCCAGTAGGCCAGCAGCGGCAGCAGGGCCAGCAGCAGGATGCCCATGGGCGCGGCGGCGATGAACCACTGGCCCCAGCTGATGTGCACCTGGGCGGTCTTCTCGATCAGCGCGGCGGCCAGCAGATTGGGGGCGAGGGCGGTCAGGAACAGGGTGCTGGTGACGCAGGTGGAGGAGATCGCCACCCACATCAGATAGGAACCGATGCGCCGGGCGCTGGGGTCGTTGGGCTTGGAATCGTAGAGCAGCGGCAGGTTGCGGATCACCGGGTAGACGGTGCCGCCGCTGCGCGCGGTATTGGACGGGGTGAAGGGTGCGAGGGCCAGATCGGCCAGCATCACCGCGTAGCCCAGGGTCAGGGTGCGCCGGCCCATGGCCTTGACCAGCAAGAGAGCGATGCGTCGCCCGAGCCCGGTCTTCTCGTAGCCCAGGGCGAACATGAAGGCGCTGAAGATCAGCCAGACGGTGTTGTTGGAAAAGCCCGCCAGGCCCCATTTCAGCGCCTCCTGGGGCGCGCGAAAGCCCGGTGTCGCCAGCTGCGCCGGACTGAACAGCACCCAGGGCGCCAGCAGGGCCGCCACGGCCACCCCGATCAGGCCGACCACCGCGCCGGGCAGGGGTTCGAGGATCAGTCCCACCACCACGCCGGCGAAGAGGGCGAAGTACAGCCAGGCATGAGCGGGCAGGCCCTCCGGTGCCGGCAGCAGCGCCAGCAGTCCGGTGACGGCGAGGGGCAGCAGGAATTTCCAGGTGGTACGCATCGGGCGCTCGCAGATTCCGGTGGTCTCGGGAAACCGGCCTGGGCCGGGATGGCTGACGGTACTGTGCCAGAGGGCTGCGCGGTCAGCGGCAGCCAGCTTTGCAAAGGCCGGGCTGCTTTCCCAGCGCTCTGGCCGTGGTCATTCGTCGCAGTCCTGCGGTCTTAGGTTCCCTGAGGGCATTCTTTCGCTATCGAGAATGACTTGCAACAACGCGAAGACGCCGGTCGTTGCCGATTGCGCCCGTCGTTCACCTCGGCGAACAATCGGACTTTCCGCCAACCCTAACAACACGAGGATGACCGCCATGAAGTACCGCCTGGGAGAACACCGTGTCGACGCCCATCCGCACAGCTGGGTCGCGCCTACCGCCGCGGTGATCGGCAAGGTCCGCCTGGAGGAAGGCGCCAGCGTCTGGTTCGGCGCGGTGTTGCGTGGCGACAACGAGCTGATCCATATCGGCCCGGACAGCAATGTGCAGGACGGCGCCGTGCTGCACACCGATCCCGGCTCGCCGCTGACCCTGGGGCGTGGCGTCACCGTCGGCCACCAGGCCATGCTGCATGGCTGCGAGATCGGCGACGGCAGCCTGATCGGCATCCACGCCGTGGTGCTCAACGGCGCGCGCATCGGGCGCAACTGCCTGGTGGGCGCCAACGCCCTGGTCACCGAGAACGCGGTGATTCCCGACGGCTCCCTGGTGCTCGGCTCGCCGGCCAAGGTGGTGCGCACCCTGAGCGACGCCCAGCAGGCGCAGCTGGCGGCCAACGCCCAGGTCTATGTGGCCAATGCGCGGCGCTATCTGGAAGAGTTGTTCGAGCAGGGGGAGTAGGGCAATCGGGAGCCGCGCCCCGCGCTGGATGACCTTCTTCCTCCGAGCAAGGGCTGGGATGAGGGAAAAGCCGCTTCGGTCCGTTGGGCTTCGCTACGCTCAACCTAATATCGGCTGCGTAGCGTGGAAAACGGCGCAGCCTTTTCCACCTGAAGAGTTGTTGCCAGGCGCGCCCTCACCCCAACCCTCTCCCGGAGGGAGAGGGGGCTGTCCGAGCGAACGTTCGTGTGCAGCGCTAAAGGCAGATTCGCGATTCATTGTCGCCAGGCTATCCGCTAGCGCAGAGCCACCCCCTCTCCCCTTGGGAGAGGGCTGGGGTGAGGGAAAAGCCGCGCCGGTCTATTGGGCTTCGCTACGCTCAACCCAATACCGGCTGCGTAGCGTGGAAAACGGCGCAGCCTTTTCCACCTGAAGAGTTGTTGCCAGGCGCGCCCTCACCCCAACCCTCTCCCGGAGGGAGAGGGGGCTGTCCGAGCGAACGTTCGTGTACAGCGCCAAAGGCAGATTCGCGATTCATTGTCGCCAGGCTATCCGCTAGCGCGGAACCACTCCCTCTCTTCCTGTGGGGGAGGGAAGGCTAGGAACTGATCGCGGCCATGGGCTGCTCCTACAGGTGTTTCCCGGTCTGTAGGAGCGGTCGCTACGGCGCACCGGCATGGCCGCGATGAGCATCTACCTCACGGCTTCTCGAACCGATAGAACAGATTCGGCTCGCTGACCACGTACAGCCGGCCCTGGTCGTCCATGGCCACGCCTTCCGCCTGGGGCACGCTGCGGCTCAGGCCGTGCTGGCCGCGCAGCAGCGACAGCGAGCTGATCGGCTTGCCGTCGTCGTCCAGTTCCAGCACCAGGCGCGACTGATCCGAGAGCGCCAGCAGGTGGCCGGTGCCGGGGTCGAATTGCAGGCTGGAGAGATCGCGCACGAACAGGCGGCGATCACGTTGTGGATCCGTGCGCAGCGACAGCGCCTGCAGGCCTTCGAAGGCTTCGCTGCCCAGGCCGTCGATCTCGTAGATGCGTACCGGATCGCTTTCCTTGGCGACGAAGAAGCGCTCGCGTGCCGCGTCGTAGGCCAGGCCTTCGTTGCCGCGGTTGTCGCTTTGCACGTCGCTGAGGCTGAAGGGGTGGCTGACCTGGCGGTCGTCGACGTCCACTACTCGCGTGTCGGCGCCGATCCGTACCCGCACCAGGCGCTGGCGGCGCTCTTCGCTGATCATGTAGACACCCGGCTTGATGTACTCGATGGCTTCCGGATCGCTGAAGCCCCTGAGCTCCACCTGGCGCAGCAGCCGGCCGTCCAGGTCCAGTTCGAGAAAGCGCGCCGGCTTGTTGGTGACGCTGACCAGGGTGCGGCGATCCGGATCGAAGCTCAGCGCCGAGACATCGGTGATGCCCTCGCCAATGGTGCGGGCTTCGACGGTGACCCGGTAGCTCGGCAGCCACAGCGAACGGGCCTGGCGGCTCTCGGCCTGAAGCTGGCTCTGGACGTTGAACAGGAGCCGCTCGAATAGCCGGTGCTGCTGGGCCACCAGGGTCAGGGCCAGCAGCAGGGCGCCGCTCAGCAAGGCGCCCAGGGTGCGAGGGGAAAACAGCG
The DNA here is from genome assembly GCF_039908605.1 of Pseudomonas aestiva. Classification (NCBI taxonomy): domain Bacteria; kingdom Pseudomonadati; phylum Pseudomonadota; class Gammaproteobacteria; order Pseudomonadales; family Pseudomonadaceae; genus Pseudomonas; species Pseudomonas aestiva. The sequence goes on from NZ_CP150916.1 coordinate 659,054, forward strand.
GAAACATCGACAGGGTCCTGAGGCGGTAATGCCGCGCAGCCTAAGGGCGCCACCCTGAATTCAAGCTGAATAGGCGCTCATTGCGCCGCTTTGGACACCTTGTGAAACACGTGGAAGAGATTGGGTTCACCAATCAGGTAGAGATTGCCGGCTTCGTCGAGGGCCACGCCTTCCGGTTGCTCCATTGTCGCGTCCAGGCCGTGCAGGCCACGTCTCAGGCTGATGAAGCTGACCGGTTGTCCCTCGGCGGTCAGCTCCACCAGGGTATGGGACTGGTCGGACAACGCCAGTAGGTGCCCGGTGCGCGGATCGACCGCCACCGCGGAGTAGTCGATCACCAGCTGCTTCAGCGGAAAGGGTTGCAGGCTGCCGGTAACGCCGCGGCCGTCGCTGGCCAGGGTGAAGAGGGCGGCCGGGTCGCGCTCCTTGCTGAGGATCAGGCGCTGGTGCCGCCGGTCCCAGGCGATGCCTTCGAAGCCCTTGTTGCCGGCGTCGGGAAAGCCCAGGTCGTGGTGTTCGAAGGTGTTGGCATCCAGCTCCCGGGTGTCGTCCTTCAGCTGGAACAGCGACAGCCGCCGCTGGCGTTCGTCGACGATGGCCAGGCGCCCGTCTTCCAGGGCGGTCACGCCTTCCAGGTTGGAGACGTTGCGGATCGGGATGCGTCTGAGGATGTCGCCGGTCAGGCTCAGCTGCACCAGGTAGGGGGTGCTGCCGGTAACGGCGAAGAGGGTGCGGGTACGGGGGTCGTAGGTGAGATCGGAGGTCTCGGCTTCGGCCAGCCCCGGCAGCTGCTTGCCCTGGATCACCGCCTGGTAGTCCGGCAGCCAGACCGCCTGGGCGCGGATTTCCGGCGGCGTGCGGTATTCCTGCCACCAGAGCAGCGCCCGGTCGTTCCAGTGCCAGACGAAGGTGAGGACGATCAGCACCAGCAGGACGAAGGCGGGAAGGAGGCGCGACAGGATGAGGCGGGGGAGTCTGGACATGCGGGCTCGTACGGCTTCTTGTTATGGCTTGTCTGCAAAGTCGCCGAGCGTAGGCACTTTTCAGGCAAGGCCTGGAGCGTCGTGGCCGCGCCGGCACACCGTCGCCCGGCACCGGCCGGGAGACGGTGGGTGGCGGGGTTATAGCACGCGCGTTTCGAAGCGGCTAACGTCCGGCAACTCCAGCACCAGGTCATCGCCCACGTTGAGAGGTCCGACACCCACCGGCGTGCCGGTGAGGATGACGTCGCCCGGTTGCAGGGAGAAATGCCCGGCGATGGCCTGGATCAGCGGCAGGATGGGATTGAGCATGTCGCGGCTGTTGCCGTCCTGGCGCACCTCGCCATTGATGGTCAGGCGCACCGGGATGTCGGCCAGGTCCTCGAAGGCATCGCCCGGCACGAAGGGCGCGAGCACGCAGGCGCCGTCGAAACTCTTGGCGATCTCCCAGGGATAGCCCTTTTCCTTGAGCCGGCTCTGCACCTCTCTGAGGGTCAGGTCCAGGGAAGGGGCGAAGCCGGAGATGGCGTCGCGCACCTCTTCGGTCGACGGCTTCTTCGACAGCGGCTTGCCGATCAGCACGGCGATCTCAGCCTCGTAGTGCACCGAACCCTGATCGGTGGGGATGGCGAAGCCCTCGGCCACCGGCACCACGCAACTGGCCGGCTTGATGAACAGCAGGGGCTCGGTGGGAACCGGGTTGTTCAGCTCCTTGGCGTGCTCGGCGTAGTTGCGGCCGATGCAGACGACCTTGCCCAGGGGGAAGTGGATCTTGGTGCCATCGAGGTACTGGTGCTGGTAGGCCATCTGGTGCTCCTGGTGAGTGGCGTCTGCGGGCGATCTTGACCTCACGATCTTAACCAAAAGCGCGGGCCGCGGCGCGGTCCTGGTCGCAAGGCGCTCATGGTCGCCCTGAGAAAGCTTCAGGTCGCAACCGGACCTGCATGCGACGGCTCATGCTAAGATAGCGCCCCCTTTGCCGCTGGCTGAACTGGCCTGCGCCGCGCCGGCATCCTTCTCCCTGGACACTCTGGATTCAACGCAGATGAGCAAGACTTCCCTCGACAAGAGCAAGATCCGCTTCCTTCTCCTGGAAGGCGTCCACCAGTCCGCCGTGGATATCCTGAAGTCCGCGGGTTACAGCAACATCGAGTACGTCACCAGCTCCCTGCCGGATGCCCAGCTCAAGGAAAAGATCGCCGACGCCCACTTCATCGGCATCCGCTCGCGCACCCAGCTCACCGAAGAGGTGTTCGACTGCGCCAAGAAGCTGGTCGCCGTCGGCTGCTTCTGCATCGGCACCAACCAGGTCGACCTGCAGGCCGCCCGCGAGCGCGGCATCGCCGTGTTCAACGCGCCCTATTCCAACACCCGTTCGGTCGCCGAGCTGGTGCTGGCCGAGGCCATCCTGCTGCTGCGCGGCATCCCGGCCAAGAACGCCTCCTGCCATCGCGGCGGCTGGATCAAGAGCGCGGCCAATTCCTTCGAGATCCGCGGCAAGAAGCTGGGCATCATCGGCTACGGCTCCATCGGCACCCAGCTGTCGGTCCTGGCCGAGGGCCTGGGCATGCAGGTGTTCTTCTATGACGTCATCACCAAGCTGCCCCTGGGCAACGCCCAGCAGGTCGGCTCCCTGACCGAACTGCTCGGCATGAGCGACATCGTCACCCTGCACGTGCCGGAAACCCCCGCCACCCAGCTGATGATGGGCGAGCGCGAGATCCGCGCCATCAAGAAGGGCGGCATCCTGATCAACGCCGCCCGCGGCACCGTGGTCGACCTCGACGCCCTGGCCGCCGCCATCAAGGACGAGCACCTGATCGGCGCCGCCATCGACGTCTTCCCGGTGGAGCCTCGCTCCAACAACGACGAATTCGTCTCGCCGCTGCGCGGCCTGGACAACGTCATCCTGACCCCGCACATCGGTGGCTCCACCGCCGAGGCCCAGGCTAACATCGGCCTGGAAGTGGCCGAGAAGCTGGTCAAGTACAGCGACAACGGCACCTCGGTGTCCTCGGTCAACTTCCCCGAAGTGGCCCTGCCGTCGCACCCGGGCAAGCACCGCCTGCTGCACATCCACCAGAACGTGCCGGGCGTGCTGTCGGAGATCAACCGCGTCTTCTCCGAGAGCGGCATCAACATCTCCGGTCAGTACTTGCAGACCGACGAGAAGGTCGGCTACGTGGTGATCGACGTCGACGCCGACTACTCCGACCTGGCCCAGGAAAAGCTGCAGAACATCAAGGGCACCATCCGTTGCCGCGTGCTGTTCTAAGCGTTAATGCACCATGAAAAAGCCCCGGTCGAGTTCGCCTGACCGGGGCTTTTTTGCTTTCGTGCTGGCGGAGGTTTCATCGCGGCCATGCCGGTGCGTCGTAGCGACCGCTCCTACAGGGATGATACTTTTGTAGGAGCGGCCGCGTCGGCGGACCGCCATGGCCGCGATAAACGCCGTAGCGTGGATAACGGCGCAGCCTTATCCACTGGCCGTGCTTGAGCTCACCTGTGGAAAACGCTGGCGCGGTTTTCCACGCTACGGGTGGCTTAGCTGCGCTCCAGGCGCTCCACGCCCTGGGCGGTGCCCAGCAGCAGCACGTCCGCCGGGCGGGCGGCGAAGAGGCCGTTGGCGACCACGCCGACGATGTTGTTGATCTTGGCTTCCAGGCCCACTGGATCGACGATGTGCATATTGTGCACGTCGAGGATGACGTTGCCGTTGTCGGTCACTACGCCGTCGCGGTATTCCGGGTCGCCGCCCAGCTTGACCAGTTCGCGGGCCACATAGCTGCGGGCCATGGGGATGACCTCGACCGGCAGCGGGAATTCGCCGAGTACCTCGACGCGCTTGCTGGCGTCGGCGATGCAGATGAAGGTGCGCGCCACTGCGGCGACGATCTTCTCGCGGGTCAGGGCCGCGCCGCCGCCCTTGATCAGGTTGAGGTGGCCGTCGGCTTCGTCGGCACCGTCCACATAGAATTCCAGGTTGTTGACACCGTTGAGGTCATAGACGGTGATGCCATGGCTCTTCAGCCGGTCGGCGGTGGCCTGGGAGCTGGCCACGGCGCCGTCGAATTCCAGCTTGTGCTTGGCCAGCAGGTCGATGAAGAAGTTGGCGGTCGAGCCGGTGCCCACGCCGATCACGCTGTCGCGGGAGAGTTGGGGAAGGATGAGGTCGACCGCGGCCTGGGCGACGGCCTGCTTGAGCTGGTCCTGATTCATGGGGGTATCCGCGAAACGGGTGGAGGGTCGCCGATTATAGCCGCTCGGACGGCCTGGCTAACCCACCCGGGGGTGCCCGTAGTAGACTTTTCGCCCCCGCCGCACCTACCGGATCGTCCCGCCGATGCTCGAACAGTACGTGAAGAAGACCCTGCTCGCCCCCGTCTACGACGTGGCGATCGAAACGCCCCTGCAGCCGGCGCGGGCGCTGTCCGAGCGGCTGGGCTGCCAGGTGCTGCTCAAGCGCGAAGACCTGCAGCCGGTGTTTTCCTTCAAGATCCGCGGCGCCTACACCAAGCTGGCCAGCCTCTCGACCGCCGAGAAGGCCCGCGGGGTGATCACCGCCAGCGCCGGCAACCATGCCCAGGGCCTGTCCCTGGCGGCCCGCGAGCTGGGCGTGCGGGCGATCATCGTCATGCCGCGCACCACCCCCGAGCTCAAGGTCATCGGCGTGCAATCGCGCGGTGGCGAGGTGGTGCTGCACGGCGACGCCTTTCCCGAGGCCCTGGCCGAGGCGCTGCGCCTGGTCGAGGAGCAGGGCTACACCTTCGTGCCGCCCTATGACGATCCGGACGTCATCGCCGGCCAGGGCACCGTGGCCATGGAGATCCTGCGCCAGCATCCGGGGCGTCTCGATGCCATCTTCGTCCCCGTGGGCGGGGGTGGCCTGATCGCCGGCATCGCCGCCTATGTGAAATACCTGCGGCCCGAGATCAGGGTCATCGGCGTCGAGCCGGACGACTCCAACTGCCTGCAGCAGGCCATGGCGGCTGGCGAGCGAGTGGTCTTGCCGCGAGTCGGGCTGTTCGCCGATGGCGTGGCCGTGGCCCAGATCGGCCACCATACCTTCGAGATCTGCCGGCGTTATGTCGACGAGGTGATCACCGTCAGCTCGGACGAGATCTGCGCGGCGATCAAGGACATCTACGACGACACCCGCTCCATCACCGAACCCTCGGGCGCCCTGGGCGTGGCCGGGATCAAGAAGTACGCCGAGCGTGAAGGCAGTGGCGGCCAGGTGCTGGTGGCCATCGATTCCGGTGCCAACATCAACTTCGACCGCCTGCGGCACGTGGCCGAACGCGCCGAACTGGGTGAGCAGCGCGAAGCCATCATTGCCGTGACCATCCCCGAGCGGCCGGGCAGCTTCCGGGCCTTCTGCGAGGCCCTGGGCCGGCGGCAGATCACCGAATTCAACTACCGCTACCATACTGGCGAAGAGGCCCATATCTTCGTCGGCGTCCAGACCCATCCGCAGCGCGATCCGCGCGAGGCCTTGCTGCACGGGCTGCGCGACCAGGGTTTCCCGGTGCTGGACCTGACCGACAATGAACTGGCCAAGCTGCATATCCGCCACACCGTGGGCGGTCATGCCGCGCGGGTGGGCCAGGAGCAGGTGTTCCGCTTCGAATTCCCCGAGCGACCGGGCGCGCTGTTCGACTTCCTCGAAAAGCTGGGCGGGCGCTGGAACATCAGCATGTTCCACTACCGCAACCACGGCGCGGCGGATGGTCGGGTATTCGCGGGGCTGGAAGCCAGCCAGGCCGAACGGCCGGAGCTGCTGGCGACGCTGGATGCCATCGGCTATCGCTACTGGGACGAAACCGAGAATCCGGCGTACCGGTTGTTCCTGGGCTGAGATCTGGCGGTGTTGGGCTTCGCCAGGCTCAGCGCCAACCTACAGGGGCATACGGGTAGCGTGGATAACGGCGTAGCCTTATCCACCCTTGGTACTGGAGCCCGTTAGTGGAAAAGGCTGCGCCGTTTTCCACGCTACGGAGTTCAACCGCCCCCTCTCCCTCCGGGAGAGGGCTGGGGTGAGGGTGGCCAGACACCGCCAGTCCCGCCCGTTGGGCTTCGCTGCGCTCAGCGCCAACCTACGAAGCCAGCGGCTCCACTTGGATATCCGTCAGTCCATGCACCTCCGCCTGGCGCAGGATGGCCGCGGCGGGGGCATCGGCGGGCGGCAGCGCCAGGCTGTTCTCGGCGTCGGCGCGCAGCTGTTCCAGCACCGCCAGGGCGGCTTCGTGCGGGGCGAGACTGGCCTGCGGATGCTCGAGGTCGAGCTGGCGGGACTCGCCGTCCTTGCGGTAGTGGACGCGAAACGTGGGCATGGCGGCGGCCTCTAGGTAGGTCTCTAGAAAGACCCACCCGGCCGCGCCGCCGTTCCGAGCTACTTGAGGATGACCAGCTTGCCCTTGAGGGCGACACCGGCCATGAGAGCGCCGGCGTGGCACTCGTAGCGGGTGGGATCGCTCCACTCGTTCTTCTTGTAGTAGCTGGTGATGTCGGTGACCGCATTGGCACCGGCGGCCTTGGCCGCTTCCTGCAGGCGGATCAGCGCCGATTGCAGCACCCAGCGGCAGGCGACCTCGTCGGTCTTGTTGAAGGCGTTGGTCTTCTGGTTGGTGGTGATGCTGGAGTTGATTACCGTGGCCTTACCCGGCACCGGGTTGCCGGCCAGGTAGAACTTCACGCTGCCATCCAGACGCTTGGCGGCCAGGGCTTCCTGGACGACTTCGGCGAAGGGCAGTTGCAGGGTGGTGTCGCGGGCCTGGGCGGCGCTGGGCAGCAGGGTGGCGAGGCTCAGGGTAAGGGCGAGGGTGGAGGCTAGGGTACGCATGGCGACTTCCTTGTGGTGGTGGGGATGACTGTTTAACCCAGAACGTCCGCGCCGTCAGCCTGGAGAGCGGCGTTCTGCGCTATCGCGCAGGCCGCGGGCGGTCATTCCGCGTCGGCTGCGGGGGCGGGCAACTGCAATTGCCGGCGGATGTCGGCGTCGAGCAGCTGGACCCATTTGTTGTAGTTGCGATGAATGCGTTCGCCGTCGTAGTCGAGGCCGGCGCTGTCGCGGTAGCGGATCTGATAGCCCTTGGTGCTGTAGGGGATATCGACCCAGGCCTGGTGGCGATCGCGCACCACGATGCTGGCGACCACCAGGCCGGGGCTCTCCTGGCCGACGCTCCAGCCACGGCGTTCGAGGGTGTCGACGATGGCGCGGCGGACATCGGCGGCGTTCTCCGTGCGGTCGGCGGGAAAGACCTCCTGGGGCGTCACCAGGGGCGCGCGGGTGCAGGCCGCCAGGAACAGCAGCGCGGAGACGAGCAGCAGGCGACGCAACATGGGAGTACCTCGGGCTATGGCCATCAGGACCAGCGACGGAAGATCAGCGAGGTGTTGACCCCGCCAAAGGCGAAATTGTTGTTCATCACGTGATCGGTGCGCAGGGTCCGCGGTCCGTCACGCAGATAGTCCAGCTCGCCGCACTGGGGGTCCAGGTCATCGAGGTTGAGCGTCGGTACGAACAGCTCCTCGTTCATCATGGCGATGCTGAACCAGGATTCCAGGGCGCCACAGGCACCCAGGGTATGGCCCAGGTAGCTCTTCTGCGAGCTGATGGGCATGCGGGCGCCGAACAGCGCCTGGGTGGCGCGGGTCTCGGCGATGTCGCCCTGTTCGGTGGCGGTGCCGTGGCCGTTGACGTAGCCGATGGCCTCCGGCCTCAGCCCGGCGTCTTCCAGGGCCAGCTCCATGGCGCGCTGCATGGTGGCCTGCTCGGGGCGGGTGGAATGCTGGCCGTCGGCGTTGCTGCCGAAGCCGACGATCTCGGCGTGGATGTGCGCGCCGCGCGCCCGGGCGTGATCCAGCTCTTCCAGCACCAGGATGCCGGCGCCTTCGCCGATCACCAGGCCGTCGCGTCCGCGGTCGTAGGGACGCGGCGAGGTGTGGGGGGCGTCGTTGCGCAGGCTGGTGGCATAGAGGGTGTCGAAGACCATGGCCTCGCTGGGGCAGAGTTCCTCGGCGCCGCCCGCCAGCATCAGCGGCAGACGGCCGAACTTGATGGCTTCGTAGGCGTAGCCGATGCCCTGGCTGCCGCTGGTGCAGGCGCTGGAAGTGGGGATCAGCCGGCCCTTGAGACCAAAGAACAGACTCAGGTTGGCGGCCGCCGTGTGCGGCATCATGCGCACATAGGTGTTGGCGTTGAGGCCCACCGCGGCGTCGCTGAGCAGCATGTTGGCCAGCGCCTTGATGTCGTCGGTGCTGCCGGTGGAGGAACCGCAGGCCACGCCCATGCGGCCGTCGGTGATGCGCGGGTCATCCAGCAGCCCGGCATCGGCCAGGGCGCGCTCGCCGGCGGCCACCGCCAGCTGGGAGACGCGGCCCATGCTGCGCAGCTGCTTGCGCGTCCAGTGGCCGGGCACCTGGAAGTCGACAATGGGTCCACCCAGGCGGGTGTTCATCTCGGTGTAGCGATCCCAGACGTCCATGCGGCGGATGCCGCTGTGGCCGGCGAGAAAATGGTCGCGGATGGTCGGCCAGTCACTGCCCAGGGCGGTGACGCCGGCCATCCCGGTGATCACGACGCGGCGCGCGCTCATCAGCACAGCCCTCCGTTGACCGCCAGCACCTGGCGGGTGATGTAGCCGGCCTCGGGCGCGAGCAGGAAGGCCACCGCATGGGCCACCTCCTCGGGGGTGCCCATGCGCCCGGCGGGGATCATTTCGAGGATCTTGTCCACCGGTACGTGCTCGTCGAGGATCTCGGTGTCGATCAGCCCCGGGGCCACGCAGTTGACGGTGATCCTGCGCTTGGCCAGCTCCACGGCCAGGGCCTTGGCGGCACCGATCAGCCCCGCCTTGGAGGCGCTGTAGTTGACCTGGCCGCGATTGCCGATCAGCCCGGAGACCGAGGTGATGCAGACGATACGCCCCGGCGCGCGGCGGCGGATCATCGGCATGACCACCGGGTGCAGGACATTGTAGAAGCCGTCGAGATTGGTGCGCAGGACCACGTCCCAGTCTTCCCCGGTCAGCGCCGGAAAGGCGCCGTCGCGGGTCAGGCCGGCGTTGCAGACCACACCATAGTAGCCGCCGTGGGCTTCGGTATCGGCTTCAAGGATGGCCGCGCAGGCGGCGCGGTCGCCGACGTCGAATTGCAGCACCCGGGCCGTGCGGCCCAGGGCCTCGACCTCGGCGCGGACGGCCTCGGCTTCCTCGCGACGGCTGCGGCAGTGCAGCACCAGGTCATGGCCGGCGGCGGCCAGGCGCAGGGCGATGGCGCGGCCCAGGCCGCGGCTGGAACCGGTCACCAGGACCGGGGCGGGGGCGACGCTCATGGCGCGGGCTCCTCTAGATACAGATCCGCCCGGGGCGGACGATAGACGTTCAGGCGGGCGCTGGCCTGGCAGCCAGGGCCCTGCAGGTGGCAATCGAAGATGGCCATGCCATCGTCGTTCTGCAGTGCCGGCCGGGCCTGGATGCGCAACTCACCGCCGGCGGGAAAGGCCGCTACGTCGCAGGCGAACTGGCGGGTGCCGAGCAGGAAACCCAGGGCCGGGGGCTCGCCGCGGCGGCGTGCCTGGCAGCCGGCGAAGGCGGCCACGCTCTGGGCCATCAGCTCCACGCCGATCCAGGCCGGCAGGGCGCCGTCGGCGTCGGTGAAGAGGCCGGGGCGCACCACCAGGCGGGTCTCGATGCCCTGGTCGTCGCAGGCGAGGATCTCCTCGATCAGCAGCATGTCGCCGGCGTGGGGCACCAGCTCGGCGAGGGGCCAGGGGATCATGGCGTGGCTCCGAGGATGAGGCTGACGTTGCTGCCGCCAAAGGCGAAGCTGTTGCTCATGGCATGGCGACGACCGTCCAGGCGACTGTCGGTGTGGGCCAGCGCCAGGCGTGGCAGGGCCGGATCGGCCTGACCGTCCCAGCGCTGCGGCGGCAGCTGGCCGGCGGGATTGAGCAGCGGGTCCAGGGTCAACCAGGCGAAAGCGGCTTCCAGGGCGCCGGCGGCGCCGAGGGTATGGCCGGTCAGCGGCTTGGTCGAGGAGCAGGGCACCCCGGCCGGGAATACCTCATGGGTGGCGTGGCTTTCCATGGCGTCATTGTGTGGCGTGGCGGTGCCGTGCAGGTTGAGATAGCCGATGTCGCCCGGCTGCAGGCCGCTGGCGCGCAGCGCCGCCTGCATGGCCTGGACGGCGCCGCGACCGCTGGGATCGGGGGCGGAGATATGGTGGGCATCGGAACTGGCGCCGCCGCCGAGCAGGGCGATGGGGCCGGGTTCGCGGGTCAGCAGGAACAGCGCCGCGCCCTCGCCGATGTTGATGCCGCAACGATTGACCGAGAAGGGATTGCACAGCGACTCGCTGACCGCTTCGAGGGCGGCGAAGCCGTTCAGGGTCAGGCCGCAGAGGCTGTCGACACCCCCGCAGAGCACGGCATCGCAATGGCCCTGGACCAGTAGCCGACGGGCGCTGAGCAGGGCGCGGGCGCTGCTGGTGCAGGCGGTGGACAGGCCGTAGCAGGGGCCGCTCAGGCTCAGGTAGCGGGCGAGGAAATCCGCCGGCGCCACCAGTTCCTGCTGGGCGTACTGATAGCCCTCGGGCAACTGACCGCTGCGCTGGTGCACGGCGATGCCCTGGCTGGCCTCGTGAATGCCCGAGGTGCTGGTACCCAGCACCACGCCGATGCGGGCGGGGCCATGGCGCTCGATGGCCTGGCGCACCTGGGGCTCGATCTCGGCCAGGGCCGCCAGCAGGAGCTGGTTGTTGCGACTGAAATAGGGCGTCCAGGCCGATGGCCAGGCCGGCAGCGGGGCGGTGACGGTGCCCACCGGTGGCTGGCGCTCGGGAATCCAGCCCGGGGTGGGCTGCATGCCCGCCGTGTCGCCGGCGAACAGACCGCGCGCCACCTCCGCCTTGCCCTGGCCCAGGGCGCAGAGCAGGCCCAGGGCGTTCAGGTAGGCGCTCAAGGCGCGGACTCCGGCAGCAGGGTCAGGCGATAGCGCGACCCGTCCGGCGCCTCCAGCTCCAGGCTGTCGGCGGCGGGATAGCGCACCTGCCAGTCCTTGAGGCGGCGGCTGCCGTCGGCGTCCCTGTGCCAGTCGCCCGCGGCATAGGCCCGCGGCAACTGGTCGATCGGGGTCAGGGCGAACAGCAGCACGCTGAAGAAGGTGCGCGCCCGGGGATTGGGCGGCAGCAGGCCGTCGGCGTGCCAGGCGCCGTCGAGCAGCCGCTGGCGCGCCTGGGGCACGCCCAGGGGATCGAACAGGGAAAAGCGCAGGGCCTGACCTTCCGGCTGGATGGCCAGCAGCAGGGCGTCATTGCCCTCGACGGTCTGGCGCTCCACCTGGTAGACGAGGGCGCGCGCCAGCGGGGGCGGATTGCTGGGCAGTGGCGGCTGGCTGGCGCAGGCGGCGAGCAGCAGCAGACAGGCCAGCGCGAAGACGAACGGACGGGGCAGGGTCATGCAGGATGGGCCGAATTCAGCTGGCAGAGCTCGACGAGCAGGCGCAGGCGCCGCTTGGGCTCCTTGACGAAGGGGTTGCGAAGGTCCCAGGCGTAGCCGGCGAGAATGGCGCAGATCATGCGGCGGATCTCGGGGTCGGCGTTCTCGAAATAGATGACGTCCTGGAAGCTGCCATCGTACCAGCCCTCCACATAGGCACGGAACGTATCGACGCCCGCCTTGAGCGGTCTGGCGAATTCGCCCTCCCAGTCCACCACCTCGCCACGCAGCTGGCGATCCACCAGCGGCGCGGCCAGGCTGGCCGAACGCAGGGCGATGGTGACGCCCGAGGAAAACACCGGATCGAGGAATTCGGCGGCGTTGCCCAGCAGGGCGAAGCCGGGGCCGTGCAGGCGCTTGACGTTGGCCGCATAGCCACCCAGCTCGCGCACCGGGGTATCCCAGACCGCATTGTGCAGCACCCGGGCCAGGCTCGGGGTCTCGGCCACCCAGTCGCGCAGACAGGTGGCGAGATCGGGGGCGCGTCCGGCATAGCGCTCGGCGGCGGCCACCACCCCGAGCGAGGTGCGGCCGTCGCTGAAGGGGATGGTCCAGAACCAGACGTCGCGCAGGGTCGGATGGGTGGTGATGAGGATGCGTTCGCGGTCAAAGCCAGGATCGTCGATGCGATCCTCGACATGGGTGAAGAGGGCGCGACGCGGGGGGAAGTCCGAAGGGGCTTCCAGGTCCAGCAGGCGTGGCAGCACCCGCCCGTAGCCGCTGGCGTCGAGCAGGAAGTCGGTGGTCAGCGCATAGGCCTGGCCGTCGTCGCCCAGCACCTCGATCCGGGTCCTTTCACCAACTTCGCCCAGGGTCACGGCGGTCACCCGCTGGCCGTAGCGGATCGCCACGCCCTGGCGCGCGGCGTCATCGGCGAGGATCTTGTCGAAGGGGCCGCGCTGGACCTGGAAGGTGCTGCGGCCACCACTGTAGGTGTCGCGAAAGTCGAAGTCGGTGTAGCGCTCGCCCCAGGCGAAGGCCGCGCCGACCTTGGTCTGGAAACCGGCGGCCTCGACCGCCGGCAGCATCCCGGCTTCCTCGACGAAGTCCAGGCTGTGGGAGAGCAGGCTCTCGCCGATGGAAAAGCGCGGGAAGTGCTGGGCTTCCAGCACCAGCACCGGATGGCCGCGACGCTTGAGCAGGGCGGCGACCACGGCGCCGGCCGGGCCGGCACCGATGACGACCAGGGGGTGATGTTCAACCATGACGAAGGTCCTTTTCGTGGGAGACGGGGGACGAAGCCCAGGGCGCCAGCAGGAAGCTGAATACCAGCCCCAGGCTGATGGCCAGGCCGAAGTTGGCGATGGCCGGGGTACTGCTGAGCATCAGCAGACCGAACGACAGCCAGCTGCCGACGCCGGACAGCAGGCCGCCGAGCAGACTGACCGCCGCGCCGCCGATGGCCTCGTGCATGAGGATGGCGTAGTCCACGCCGATGGCGGTGATGAGCAGCAGGGCGAAGAGGCTGAACAGGGTCAGCGGCTGGCCCAGCCAGCCCAGGCAGGCCAGGGCCGCGAGGGCCGCCAGGAGCGGCAGGCAGACGATGCGCAGCGCCGCGCGGCGACCGAAGGCCCAGAGCAGCAGGAGGAAGATGGCCCCCGAGGCCAGCAGCTTGAGTTCCACCGCCAGGCGCTGGGTATGGAGGAACAGTCCGCGCAATTCGCCGAGGCGATCCACCAACTGCACCCCGGGCAAACCCTCGGCCACCGTCTGCAGCGCCTGGGCGTTGCCCAGCCCTTGCAGGCTGACCAGGCCGGCCGCGCCGCCGTCGGCCGTGCGGCCCAGCCAGAGCGGTCGCCAGGGCTCGCCCAGCGGGCCGGCCAGGGCCTGGTCGAGACTCAGGTCGGGTAGCTGCTGCAATTGCTTGAGTTCGGCGTCCAGCGCCTCGGCCGGTATGCCTACCGCCAGCAGGGGTTGCAGGCGCTCGCCCCAACCGGTCAGGGCCTGGCGCAATTCGGCCTGGGCCGCAGCGGGGGCGACCAGACCACTGAGGGCGCGATAGCCCTGCAGCTCACCCTGACTGACCAGGCTATCCAGGCGCTGACCCAGGGCGGCCTGGCGGCGCAGCACCTCATCGGCATCCGCCCCGCGCACCAGGAAGAACTGGCTGGTGGGTTGCAGCCCGGTAAGACGGGCGATGGCCTGGGCTTCGCGGGTCAGGGCCGGGTCCTGGCCAAGCCAGAGGCGCAGATCGTTCTGCAGGTGCAGTTGCCAGACGCCCGCGCCGCAAAACGCCAGCAGCGCCAGCAGCAGCGGCAGGCTGCCGGTGCGCGCCAGCAGGCGCAGCCGCAGGTCGAGCAGGCGCTGCATCAGCCGCAGCGGCGCGGCGGGCGGTGCCAGGTTCAGGCGCTGCCACCAGGCCGGCAAGAGGCAGACGGTGGTGAGGTAGGCGCCGATCAGGCCGGCGGCGGAAAACACCGCCACCTGGGTCAGCGCCGGAAAGGGCGTGCAGGCCAGCGCCAGGTAGCCCAGCAGATTGGTCGCCAGGCTGAGTGACAGGCCGGGCAGGGTCTCGCGCAGGATGGCCGTGGCGTCCCAGGGGCCGCCCTTCCAGCTCTTGCTGAGATAGTGCAGCGGATAGTCGGCGGCCACCCCGGTCAGGCTGGCGCCGAGGATCAGGGTGAGGGCGTTGATCTGGCCGAACAGCAGCACGCAGGCGGCGCTACCCGCCAGGAGCGCCACGCCCACCGCCAGCAGGCTGAGCAGCACCCGCCAGCGGCGGAACAGCCCTAGTAGCAAGGCCAGGGTGCCAAGGGTGGCCAATCCGCCAATCAGCGACATCTCGCGACTGGCGGTGGCCTGGCCGGCGGCGGCGTATCTCAGGCCGCTGGCGGCAAGTAGCTGACCGCCATCCGCGACCACCTCACGGCGGGCGGCCTCGATCAGGGCTTCCACCCGGGGCGGGGCATCGAAGTCGAAGGCATCGGCGCGGGTACGGGCGCGGATTAGGGCCCAGGTCAGGCCGTCGCCCTGGGTCAGCAGCAGGCCGCTGCCGGCGTCGAATTGTACCTTGCTGGCCGGGGTGAGCTGGCGCTGCAGCAGCAGGCCGAGGCCGAACCAGTCCTGCTCCAGGGGCAGGGCGCCGGCGCCGGCGAAGGGATCGAAAAGCGCGGTAGCGCGGGCCTGCAGATAGCTGTCGGGGGTCTTGAGCAACTCGTCGCGCGCCGGCCCCGGTGCCAGCGCCAGGCGACTGGCCAGGAGTTGCTGGCGCAGGCCGGGCAGGTCCGGCGTGAGTTGCCACTGCACCTTCTCGAACAGCGGCTCTCGCGACCAGACCTGACCCAGGCGCTCGACCAGGGTGGCTACCCGCTCACGCTGGGGGTGACCCACCAGCAGCAGGACCTCGCGATTGAGCGGCTCGGCCATGCGCGCCTCGGCCTGCAGGGTGAGGGTATCACCGGCGCCCTGGGGCAAGAGCGCCAGCAGGTCGGCCGCCACCGGTGGACCCTGCCGCCACTGCCAGGCGCTGAGCGCCAGCAGGGCGAGCAGGAACAGCAGGAAGGGGCGCTGCAGCCGGGTCACTGGAAGACCGCGCGCTGCTCGGCGCTCAGGGTGTCGCCAGGCTGGCCGTCCAGTTTGAGCAGGCTGCGGTCGCCCTGGGTCTCGCGGATCTCCACCTGTTCGACCAGGGCGCCGCCCTGGATGAGGATTCCGTCGAACACCTGCTTGAGCAGGGCGCCGCGCGGCGTCAGGCGCAGCTGCCAGTGATTGGCGTCGCCCGTCAGGGCCAGTTCGAAGTCGCGTTCCAGGCCGCTGCGATCACCGCCGAGCACGGCCAGGAACAGCGCGCTCTGGCGCGCGGCCAGGTCGCTGCCGGGCAGGGGCGTCCAGCCCGTCGGCGTCTGCTTGGCGATGGCCCCGGGGGTGATGCGATAGGTCTGCGCCAGCGGCTTTTCCAGCCGCCAGAGCAGGCCCAGGCCGCGGGCCAGGGTGAAGTGACCGCTGCTGGTCAGCGGCTGCGGCAGGGCGCGCAGATAGCGCTGCTGGACGAAGCTGCCCTCGACCGCCGCGGGGCGCGCCAACTGGGCGGCCAGGTCGTCGAGATCGAAGGCCTGGGCCAGGGGCGCGGCCAGGATGAATAGCAGAGCGATCAGCGTACGCATGCCAGGGCCCTCTCCACGGCGTCGATGAAGACCTTGGGCGAGGCCAGCTGCATCTCGCGGCTGGCCAGGTCCACGGCGACCTGCACGGTGCTGGCGCGGGTCAGGCGCTCGCCGGTGGCGGCATCGCTGATCAGGTAGTTGAGCTTGAGGCGGTTCTCCCACTCCACCAGATCGGCCTTTACCCGCACGCGCTGCTGAAACAGCAGGGGGCGGATGTAGCGGATCTGCAGGTCGATCACCGGCCAGCCATAGCCGGAGTCGCGCATCTGCAGGTAGTTATGGTCGAGGCGGTCGAGCAGCGCGCAACGCGCCACCTCCAGGTACTTCACATAATGGCCGTGCCAGGCGATTTCCATCATGTCGACGTCGAAGAAGGGGATCTGCATCTCCACCTCCACCTGCAGGGCACCGGTCTTACGCATAGAGCCTCCAGTGGCGGGCGCGAATCAGGGTCAGGGTCTGGCGCAACTCGGCTTCCAGGGCACGGTCTTCGATCAGCGGCGGGAAGGTCTCGCCCAGCGCGCGGTGCATGGCGGCCAGGGGCGCGGGCGGCTGCCCGCCCTGCTCGCACCTGAGCCAGACGCCCTGCTGGGCGGCCAGCAGGGTGGCGGCGGCCACCTGCTCGGTGAGCTCCAGCACGCGCAGGGCGTCGCGGGCGGCGATGGTGCCCATGCTGACCTTGTCCTGGTTGTGGCATTCGGTGGAACGGGAGAAGACGCTGGCCGGCAGGGTGCCCTTGAGCGCCTCGGCGGTCCAGGCGCTGGCGCCGATCTGCACCGCCTTGAAGCCGTGGTTGAGCATGGCCCGCGCGGCCGGGGCGCCGGAGAGATTGCCCGGCAGGCCATGGTTGTAGCGCGCATCCACCAAGAGGGCGAGCTGGCGGTCGAGCAGGTCGGCGACGTTGGCCACCAGGGTCTTGAGACTGTCCATGGCGCAGGCGATATGGCCGCCATAGAAGTGGCCGCCGTGCAGCACCCGCTCGTCTTCGGCGTCGATCAGCGGATTGTCGTTGGCGCTGTTGAGTTCGGTCTCGATGAACTGGCGCAGCCAGGGCAGGCTGTCGGCCAGTATGCCCAGGACATGGGGCGCGCAGCGCAGCGAATATCTGTCCTGCAACCGGTGCAGGGGCGCCGCCGGACCCTCGGCGGCGAGATCCGCGCGCAGCCAGGCGGCCACCTGGCCCTGGCCTGGATGGGGCTTGGCGGCGAACAGGCGCTGGTCGAAGTGCTCCGGGTTGCCGGCCAGGGCCACCACGTTGAGCGCGGTGATGCGCGTCGCCAGGCGCAGCAGGTACTCGGCGCGGGAGAAGGCCAGGCAGGCCAGGCCGGTCATCACCGCGGTGCCGTTCATCAGCGCCAGGGCTTCCTTGGGCCTGAGCACCAGCGGCGTCCAGCCCAGCTCGGCATGGACGTCCGCCGCTTCCCGTAGCTCATTGCGCCAGAGCACCTGGCGCTCGCCGCAGAGGGCGGCGGCCACATAGGACAGCGGGGTCAGATCGCCGCTGGCGCCCACCGAACCCTCTTCGGGGATCAGCGGCAGGATGTCTTCGCGCAGGAAGGCGGTGAGGCGTTCGAGCAACTCGACGCGCACCCCGGAGACGCCCTGGCACAGCGACTGCAGCCGCGCTGCCAGTACCGCGCGGGTCGCCGCCGCATCCAGATGGCGACCCAGGCCGCAGCCGTGGAAGGTATAGAGCTGACGCGGCAGCGCCTCGACCTGGGCCAGGGGCACGGCGACCACGCAGGAGTCGCCATAGCCGGTGGTGATGCCGTAGACCGAGCCCTCGCGGGCCAGCAGCGACTCGACGAAGCGGGCACCGCGGGCGATGCCGTCGCGAAAGGCGGCGTCGTCCTGCAATTCGGCCTGGGCCCGGCCCTCGGCCAGGGCGACCAGGTCTTCGATGGCGAGGGCCTGGCTACCAAAGCGAACACTAGCGTTCATCGCGACTCCAGAAGGGGTAGAAGTTGAACCACTGCCGCGGCGCCTTGAGGCAATGGGCGGCAAGGCGCTCGGCATAGGCCTGGGCCAGACCCTGGATGCCGGCGGCGCGCTCCTGGCGACGCCAGGCCGGGGCCGGGGCGAAGTCTTCCAGGTAGAGGTGGTAGCCGTCGGCTTCGCGCAGGCAGAACAGCAGATTGGTCGGGCAGCGCAGCAGGTGCGCCAGCAGCCAGGGGCCCTGGGGGAAGGGCGCCGGGGCGCCGAGGAAATCCACCTCGACGGTCCGGCCGCCGTGCAGCGGTACCCGGTCGCCGGCGATGGCCAGCCATTCGCCGCGCTCCAGGCGTTCGCTGAGCTGCAGCATCACCGCCGGGTCCAGCTCGCTGACCTGGATCAGCCGCAGATCGCTGGCGCCGGCCTCTTCCAGAAGGCGATTGAAGGCTTCGGCATGGCGGGTGTGCACCAGCACATTGAGGCGCACCCGCCGCCCCAGCTGGGCCAGCGCGCGACAGACTTCGAGGTTGCCCAGGTGGGCGGTGACCAGGATCTCGCCACGCGGGGCGTGCATGCGGCTGTGCACCTGATCCGGATCGTGCAGTTGCACCTGATCCAGGCCGAGGCGGCCGTTCCAGGCGTCGAGCTTGTCCAGCAGGGCTTCGGCGAAGGCCATGAACTGGGCATAGCCGCTGCGCCAGCTGGGCTGCAGGTCGGGACGACCGCTCCAGTCGGCCAGGCGCTGCTGGTAGTCGCGGATGCCACGGCGGGCGCGGGCGCCGAACAGGAAGAAGTACAGCACGATCAGCCGCAGCAGCGGAGCGATGGCGCGGCGGCCCAGGTGCCGCGCCAGCCAGGCGGTGAGGCGCATCAGCAGGGGGCTGCCACGCTCGCGCTGCTGCGCCCAGTGGCCGCTCACGCGCGCACCCGGCGCCAGAGCAGGCGCGGCGCGCGCAGCAGCATGCCGAAGAACAGCCGGGTGTGCATGCGCGAGATCAGCACGTTGTCCTGCCAGAGGCGAAAGTGCGAACGGCCATCCAGCGGATAGTGCACCCGGGTCGGCCGCCAGCGCATGGGCTGCTCGCGCCAAGCCAGGCGCACCAGGATCTCCGGGTCGAAGTCCATGCGCTTGCCCAGGCCGCCGGCGCGGATCACCGCCAGGGTCGGCGCCAGCGGATAGACGCGAAAGCCGCACATGCTGTCGCGGATCGCCAGCGACAGGCTGTTGATCGACACCCAGACATGGGTGAGGTAGCGGGCATAGAGCCGACCCCTGGGCACCGAGTCGTCGAATTGCGGATAGCCGCAGATCAGCGCCTCGGGATAGGTCTGGGCCTCGGCGAGAAAGGCGGCCACGTCGGCCAGGTCGTGCTGGCCGTCGGCGTCCACCTGCAGGGCATGAGTGAAGCCCAGGCGCTGCGCCTCGGCGAGTCCGGCCATCACCGCGCCGCCCTTGCCCTGGTTGACCGGCAGGCGCAGCAGATGGACGTCGGCTTGGGTCGCCAGCTCGTCCATCACCTGGGCGCAGGCGGGGCTGGAGGCGTCGTCCACCAGCACGCAGGGCAGGGCGCGCTGGCGCAGCGCCTGGACCACCAGTGGCAGGGCGTGCTCATGGTCGAACACGGGGATCACCGCGCAGGCGCGAAAGCTCATGGCTGCGCCTCCTTGAGCAGGATGCGCCCGGAGGAGCAGGCCGCGGTGCCCTGGCGAAAGGCGAAGTGCAGCTTGCTGCGGGTGGCGTCGAAGTGGAAGGTCAGGGTCACCCGGTCGCCGGGGCGCAGCAGCTGCTGGAACTTCAGCACCTCCATGCCGGCGAATTCCACGGGCAGATCCAGGTGCTGACGGGCCAGGCGCTGGGCCCAGCCGACCTGCACCACCCCGGGCACCACCGGCGCCGTGGGGAAGTGGCCGGAAAAGAACGCCAGGTCCGGGGCGACTTCCAGCTCCAGGCGCCAGCCGTCCGCGGTTCGCTCGACGTCGAGCGGTTCGATCTCCACTGGCCGTGGCTGGGCCAGCAGGCGCTCTACTTCGGCCTGGGCCAGCTTGCCCTGGGCGCTGTAGGGCAGCGCCAGCAGCAGGCGCCAGCGGCGCGGCAGGGCGATGGCCTCGCAATGGCCGACCAGGTGTTCGCGCAACTCGGCCACCAGGGCGCGGCGACCGCCATTGCGCAGCTGGTGCAGGCCGTGTTCGCTCAGGGCGACCAGGGCGCCGAGCAGGGCGCGACCCTGCTGCACCACGCCCAGGCGGACGTCGGCGACGGCGGGATGGTCGAGCAGGCGCGCTTCCAGTGCCGGCAAGGCGATGCGCTTCTCTTCCAGTTTGACGATGCGATCCAGGCGCCCGAGCAGTTCGAAGCGACTGTCACCCAGTAGGCGGACGCCGTCCATGGTCTGCTCGCGCACGCCCTGGGGCAGATAGGGCGAGGTCAGCCAGAGGGCGCCGTCAGCGTCCTGGCCCAGCTCCAGGTCGGCGAAGGCCTGCCAGGGCTGCGGGCCCTGGCGCCAGGCGATGCCGCCGGTCTCGGAGCTGCCATAGACCTCGGTGGGATACTGGCCGAAACGGACCTGGCAGGCCGTCGCCGCCGCTTCCGGCAGCACGCCGCCAGAGGAAAACACGCGGACCACCTGAGCGAGGATGGCGTCGTCGAGGTTCTCGCCCAGGCGCTTGAGCAGCGCCGGGCTGCTGATCCACACCACTCGACGGCCCGCCCGCAGCAGAACGGCGGTCTCGCGCTGCAGCTCCTCGGTGAAGGGCAGCGCCTGGCGGGCGAAGGGGCGACCGGCGCAGAGCGGCCAGAGCACGCGAAACAGCAGCCCATAGATGTGCTGGGTGGAGACGCTGCCAAGGAGGGTCGCGTCGCCAAGAGAGCTACCCCACAGCCGCTCCAGGGCAGCGACCTCGTTGGCCAGCTGGAACAGCTGCTTGGCGATCAGTTTGGGCTCGCCACTGGAGCCCGAGGTGCTCAGGGTCAGCAGCGGTGCCTGGAGGTCGAGCGTGGCGGGTGCCAGGGGCTCGGCGGCCGTGCAGCCGGCAAGATCGTCGAGCCAGGCATCGAGTGTAGGCATCAGTCGAGCACGGGTGACGGGCTGGGCGTCGGCCGGCAGGATCACCTCGATGCCGGCGCGCCAGGCACCGAGAAGGGCGCAGGCCAGGTCCTCGGCATCGTCCAGATGCAGCGCCAGGCGCTTGAGGCCACTGGCCTGGAAGGCCGCCGCCAGGCTCAGGGCGCGCTGCTTGAGGGCCGCATCCAGCGGGCTCGCGGCGCCCAGCAGGTCGGCGAGAGGGGTGAACGTCATGACAGCCTCCGCACGCGCTGGCGGACCAGCCATTCACCGGCGAACAGCAGGCCCATCAGGCCATAGGCGATGACGCCGGTATAGAGCGTCCACCAGGCCAGCGGCGCCCAGAGCGCCAGGGCGGCGGCGGTGAGCGCATTGAACAGAAAGAACAGGCACCAGACCTGGGTCACCCGCCGGGTGTAGCGCACCGCACGGGGTGGCAGCTCGGGTTCGCGCAGCCGCGCCAGGCGCTCGATCAGCGGCTGGCCGCGCAGCAGGCTCAGGCCGAACACCGCCAGCAGGAAGAGGCTGAGCAGCACCGGATACCAGCGCAGCAGCACGGCGGCGTCGCTCAGGGCCAGCAGCAGGCAGAAGCCCAGGGCGACCAGGGCGGTGCCGCGCTGCAGGCCGTTGAGGCCGGGTTGCAGCAGGCGCAGGCCCCAGAGCGCGCCGAGGCCGGCGGCGAACAGGCGCGGCGAGAGGTGCTGCAGGCCGAAGTAGACGGCGAAGGGATAGGCCAGGCCGAGCAGGAGCAGCAGGGCACTGGCGACCAGGCCCAGCGGGGAGCGGGAAGGCAGGGCACTCATAAGCGGCGGATCAGGCGTCTGCCTGGCTGATGCGATAAACAGCCTCGACCACGTCGCCCACGGTGCGCACCTGGCGGAATTGCTCGGCGGCGATCTTGTGCCCGGTCTGGCGGCGCAGGTGGTCGATCAGGTCGACGGCGTCGATGCTGTCGATCTCCAGGTCCTCGTAGAGGTTGGCGTCCAGGGTCACCCGCTCGGGCTCCAGTTCGAAGAGTTCGACCAGGGCGCTGCGCAGGGTCTCGAAGATGGCTTCACGGCTTTGCATGGCGATCTCCTCAGGCGGCGCGCTGGGCGGCGACGAAGGCCGCAAGGGCGTTGACGTTGGCGAAATGGGTGCGGGTGTCCTTGGCTTCGGCGTCGATGCGGATGCCGTAGCGCTTCTGGATCGCCAGGCCCAGCTCCAGGGCGTCCACCGAATCCAGGCCCAGGCCGTCGCCGAACAGGATCTGGTCGTCGCCGATGTCGTCGACGGTGACGTCCTCGAGGCCGAGCGCCTCGATGATCAGGCTTTTGAGCTCAAGGTTGAGATCAGTCATGGTTGCCGGTTTCCTTCAGGTAGAGCTGGTGCAGCTGGTCGTTGAGTTCACGCGACGCCAGCGGCAGCGGCCGCCCGGCGAAGGTGGTGGGGTCGATGTCGGCGCCCACTTCCAGCTGGAAATCGAAGCGCCGGGAGGGGATGCGATACCAGGGCGTGGCCTTGGTCAGGGTGCTGGGCACCACGCGGATAATGACCGGGGTGATGCAGCGGGCGCCGCGCAGGGCGATGGCCGCGGCGCCACGATGGAAGCTCGGCGGCTCGCCGGGGGTGGTGCGGGTACCCTCGGGAAAGATGATCAGCGTCTGGCCTTCGCGCAGGGCGTCGGCGGCTTCGTCGAGCATCTCGGCGCTGCCGTTGTTGCTGATATAGCCGGCGGCCTGGATCTGCCGCTTGAGATAGGGGTTCTGCCAGAGGCCCTGCTTGACCACGCAATTGGCGTCGGGCACCAGGCCGATGAGCACCACCACGTCGATCAGCGAGGGATGGTTGGCGATGATCAACTGGCCCGGACGACCCAGCCGCTCGCGGCCCTGGATGCGCAGATTCATCACCCGGGTCAGCACCATGAAGGCGACGAAAAAGCGGAACAGCCGGGCATTGGCCCGCCGCGCACGCTGGCGGCGGCGCAGGGGATCGCCCGGCAGCACCAGCAGGAGCGGCAGGATCAGCAGGCGAAAGACCAGGGCGCCGCAACCGAACACCACGAAGTTGAGCCCCGTGGCCAGCAGTCGATAGCCGTAGTCCAGGCGGCCGCTCATCCGCAGGCCTCCGCCTGCCAGTGCCAGGCGCGCCCGGCATAGGCGAGGTGCAGGGCGCCAGGCGCTTCCAGCAGGCGCAGCAATTCCAGGGCATGGGGCCAGGCACTGCTCGCGGCATCCGCCGGTGCCGGCTCGCCGCTCAGGCCATGGCCGCTGCCTGGGGTGAGCAGCAGGCCCACGGCATAGGGAAAGGGGACATCGTCGATCTGCGGTGCATAGAGCGTCGGCGGCGCCTCTTCGGCGATCACCACCAGCACTCCGCTGGCGCCTTCGGCGAGCAGGGTGCAGGCCTCCAGCACGGCGTGTTCGAGACCGTCGCGGCCGGTGGCCAGGGCATTCATCTCGCTGTGGTCGCCGCGCAGGATCGACCATTGGCCGATGATGGCGTTGTGCACCGAGAGGCTGAACTGGGTCGGGGAGAGCGGCTCGCCGCGAGCCAGTTCCTGGAGGATGGCCAGGGTGCGCGGGGTCTCGCCATGGCGCGAGGCGAAGATCAGCGGCAGCGGCTCGCCATGGGCGTCGGCCAGCGGCCAGGCCACCTGGAAGGTCATGCGCGCCAGCCGGCTCAGGCGGCGGCGCTGCATGGCCGGCAGGAAGCTGGCATCGGGTTGGCTGCCGTCGTCCGCCGGACGCCAGGGCGCGGCGCACCACTGCCGCCAGGCGTCCTGGTCGCCAAGACCAGGTGCCCAGGCGCGCCAATCGCTAATCTGGAAGTGCATGTTCACAGCCGAATCTACCCCGGAGCCTTGCGTGCTTGCCGTTTCATCTATCCCTGATGAGCAGGGTATTGCAGCGTTCGGCGCGCATTATCCAAGCGGCTCCCACCCTAGGCAAACATTTGTCTGAACTTTGCGAAGGGGTGACAGTCGCGCCGCCAAGCCAGGGACAGGCTAGCGTGGCGGGAGGTAGAGGGCCCCTTTTCAGGGCACGAAACGCCGCTCCGTGCGACGAGCGGCAGTGGAAACGGCGATTTAGGGAAGAGCGCTGAAGGTAAAGGTGAAGCTTTCGCTGACGGTTATCGCGATCATGGCTGCAGGGACCGCTCCACGGGCGTTTCAACTTCAAGGGAGCGGTCGAGGCCTGGCGTCACGCCGCTGGCAACGGCTGCAACCTGGACAGGCGGACCGCCACGGCCAGGGCCGCGAGCAGCAGGGCGCCGATAAATAGGCCGACGCCGGTCCAGCCCCCCAGGTGCCAGCAGACACCGCCCAGGGTGCCCGCCACGCTGGAGCCGGCGTAGTAGCTGAACAGATAGAGCGACGACGCCTGGCCACGCGCCTGGCGCGCCCGCCGCCCCACCCAGCTGCTGGCCACGGAGTGGGCACCGAAGAAGCCGAAGGTGAACAGCAGCATGCCCGGCAGCACCAGCCACAGCGGGGTGAACAGGGTCAGCAGCAGGCCGCACAGCTTGAGCACGATGGCGCCAGCGAATACCTGCCGCCGGCCGAAGCGATCGGCCAGACTGCCGAACTTGGCCGAGCTGTAGATCCCCGCCAGATAGACCAGCGACAGCACGCCGATCCAGGCCTGGCTCAGGTGGTAGGGCTCGGCCAGCAGGCGATAGGCGATGTAGTTGAACAGGGTGACGAAGGCGCCCATCAGCAGGAAGGCTTCCAGGAACAGCCAGGGCAGCCCGGCATCGCGAAAGTGCAGGGCATAGCCGGCGAGCAGGCTGCGTGGCCGCAGCGGCCGTGGCTGAAAGCGCTTCGAAGCCGGCAGGCTGCGCTTGAACAGCACCGCCGCCACCAGGGCCAGCACCCCCAGGGCGCCGAGGGCGATGCGCCAGGAGACGAAATCCACCAGCACCCCGCTGATCACTCGCCCCGACATCCCGCCCAGGGCATTGCCGCTGATATAGAGGCCCATGGCATAGCCCAGGTGTTCGGGATGCACCTCTTCGGCCAGGTAGGTCATGGCCACTGCGGCCACCCCGGCCAGCGACAGCCCGACCAGGGCGCGGGTCACCAGGATGCCGTCCCAGGTGGGCATCAGGGCGCTGAGCAGGGTGAAGCCGCCTGCGGCGAACAGCGCATAGACCATCACCGACTTGCGCCCGATGGCATCGGAGATCGGCCCGGTCACCAGCAGGCCGCAGGCCATCAGGCCGGTGGCCAGGGACAGCGACAGACTGCTGGCCGCGGCGGTGAGGCCGAAGGCCTGGGAAAAGATCGGCATCAGCGGCTGCACGCAATAGAGCAGGGCGAAGGTGGCGAAGCCGCCGCAGAACAGCGCCAGGGCGGTGCGCAGGAATTGCGGCGTCCCCTTTTCGATGAAGGCGTCCGGTGCGTGCTGCGGCTCATTGGCGGCAGGGCGGGTTTCCAGCGGCGGGGCAGGGGGCGTGGCGGACGACCGGGACGTGTTCACGGGTACCTCAGGGCAGGTCTGATCTCATCACCCTAGGCTGGTCGCTGTCATATATCCAATATATTGTCCGTCTCGATTGATAGGTTTTACGACTCAATGGAGCCGACATGGAATTGCGCCACCTGAGGTACTTCGTGGCGGTGGCCGAAGAGCTGCACTTCGGTCGCGCCGCCCAGCGCCTGAATCTCTCCCAGCCGCCGCTCAGTCAGCAGATCCAGGCCCTGGAAACCGAACTGGGCACGCGTCTGCTGGAACGCACCAACCGACGCGTCGCCCTCACCGAGGCCGGTCGGCTGTTTCTCGACGAGGCCCGGCAGATCCTCCTGGCCAGCGAGCGCGCCGCCGAACGGGTCCGCCGCGCCGGCCGTGGCGAGACGGGGCAGTTGCAGGTGGGCTTCAGCGCCTCTTCACCCTTCGTCGCCACCATCCCCAAGACGCTGTTCGCCTATCGTCGCGCCTATCCCGAGGTGCGCCTGCAACTGCAGGAGATGAGCAGCCGTGAACAGATCGACGCCATGCTCGCCGGCAACCTGCAGATCGGCCTGATCCGCCCCATTGAATTGCCCGATGCTCTGGTGGCGGTCGAACTCTTCCGCGAACCCCTGGTGGTCGCCCTGAGACACGACCATCCACTGGCGCAGCAGGGTACCGCGCCGCTGCCTCTTGCTGCCCTCGCCGAAGAACCCTTCGTCTACTTCCCACGCAGCTTCGGCACTGGCCTCTACGAACAGCTCCACACCCTCGCCGCCCGGGCCGGTTTCACCCCGCGCATCGTCCAGGAGGCCAGTGAAGTCCTCATCATCCTCGGCCTGGTCGCCGCCGGCCTTGGTGTCAGCGTGCTGCCCGCCACCTACCAGCGGACCCAGATGGAAGGGTTGGTGTATCGGGAGCTGGACGATCCGGAGGCGACCTCGGCGGTGTGGTTGCTGAGGCGCCGGGATGAGGTGTCGCCGCAGGCGGAGGCGTTTGTGGCAATCCTGCTAGGCAAAGCCTGATATTGGCTAGTAATCGCAAAGGTTATTGAGGGGGAGGATAATCAAACTTTGCTTTTTTGATTTTGTGCTCTTTTTTCGGCGTGTGTTCTTAATCTGGCTTCGGGGTCTGACCAGATGTGACTTATTATGGAGTTATCCCGGTGTTCGAGGAAGTCCTCAAAAGAGCTGTCTTTGATGAAGTATCTGTCAGTGAGGCTGCGGATGGTGTTCAGGCGGTCTCTCGGATTTACTATTTCATGAACTATGGAGGTGAAGTGTTTTTGTAGTAGCTCTAGTTTTGAGTTTGCTGCATCACTTGGTTGCTGTTTGAGTAGTTTGTGCGATGCGACTAGAAAGTCTAGGGCAAGGTTTCTATACCCTTGGTAGGCGGGTGGTTTGTCCTTTCCATAGTGGTCGCCTTTGTCGATGTTGGGAAATAGGAATCTACCTTGCTCTATCAGGGCTGAGAGTTGCGCCAGGTGAGTAAGGTGCTCCACTGAGCCTCTGGAGAGCTTCAGGTTTTTCATTGAAATAAGCAAAACAACAACCTTCTCATGCCAGTCTTGGATCGCCGTGGCGTGAGTACTTATCAGGTTGAATCGTGCCGCTTTTCTGTCCTTTAGATAGAAGAAAGCCAAGCATGTCGACAGCGCCAGGGAAAGGGCTGCAATAATTCCTTCTATTTCCATTTTCTCTCCTTGCTTTAGTGCTTTTGAAGGTATTGATATTTTTCTAAGATGAGGCCGTTTATATAATTGTTCTGACGAGTTTTTCTGTGAATGAGGAAGCTCGCTGATACGTCATAACCAACCGATCTATCGCCCTGGTCATCGCCACATACAGCAATCGCGCCTCATCCGCTTCCGGCTCGCCTTGCTTGGGCATTTCGCCTAGTCCGGGAATCAATACCAAACCAAACTCCAACCCCTTGCTGGAGTGCATGCTGACGATCTTCACGCTGTCTTCGGCGTCGTAGAGCTGGGCGCGGCCCTTGTTGCTGGCGCCGGAACGGTAGGGGATGGCGACCTTCTTGAGTTCGTATTCGGCCTGGTAGGCCTGGCTGGTGCTGCGATAGAGGATGGCCATGTCGCTGAGCAGGCGGCCGGCGGCCTGTTCGTCGCGGATGCGGGCAATGAGCAGATCCCATTCCTCGCGGTCGCTGCCGCACTGGATGAGTTCGGGGAAGGGGCCGCGGCGACCGGCGCTTTCCGGGGCGATGAGGGGCACGCCGTCTTCGCTGGCATCGCGGCTGGTCAGCAGCTCGGTGGCGAAGGCGCGGGCGACGGCGAGGATTTCCACCGTGTTGCGGTAGTTGAGCTTGAGGATGGTGGTGCGGCCCTGGGCCTGGATGCCGACGCTGGCGAAGCTGAAGTCCAGCGCCTTCTTGCCGCCCTTGCTGCGGTAGATGGCCTGGGCGTCGTCATAGAGCACTAGCAGGGACTGGGTGCTGGGATCGACCATCTGCACCACCAGCGTGAACCACTCGGGGGCGAAGTCATGGCCTTCGTCGATCAGCACGGCGCTGTACTGGCCGCGAGGGATCTGGCCGCGGTTGACGGCGTCGATGGTGTGCTCGACCAACTGCGTTGCATAGCGATCTGGCGACGGATTCCACTTGGGTTTGTCAGCGTTGTAGGCCGTGAGGATCTCCGAACACCAGCCGTGGAAATTCTGCACCACCACCCGTTCGCCCAGGCCCTTCTGCTCGATCACCTGGCGTAGCCGCCCGGCCAGGGACTTGTTGTAGCAGAGCACCAGGATGGGTTTGACCGAGACCTTGGCCAGGTGGGCGCAGCGATAGCCGAGGATCATGGTCTTGCCACTGCCGGCGGCGCCGTGGATGACGCGGTGGCCGTCGCCCAGGGAGCGCGCCAGTTGTTCCTGCTGCAGGTCCATGACCTTGATCAGGCTGGGCAGCGGCGCCTCGGCGGCGTCGAACAGGCCGAATTGGCCAGGCTGGCTGTTGACCCGTACCTCGGGGTAGAGGTGATAACGCACCCGGTCGATCTGCGGCAGGCTGAGGGCGCAGGGAAAGACGTGGGGGAACATGTCCCAGAGGCGTTGCTGGAAGGCTTCCGGGTCGGCGGACTCGGTCATCTCGTCCTGGAAGAGCACGCGCTGGGGATCGAGGACGTCGGCGAGATCGGTCTGCTCGAACTGGCGCCGGGTGATGCCGGTGAGCACCACGCCCCAGCCCCAGGGCATGATCAGCTGGCCCGGATGGGGCGAGCCGGCGCTCTGGCGCAGCAGCGGGTCCTTTTTCAGCAGCAGGTCGACTTCGAGGATGTAGGAGCGGGCTTGCAGCAAGGGATTGGCGACGGTCTTCAGGCCGTCCTGGGTATGCAGCCGCACCTTGCCCGGGGTGACGGATTCCAGGGTGGCCAGCTTCCAGTCCTTGACCTCCAGCACCAGGATGCCGCGGCGCGGATGAAGTATGACGAAATCCGGATAGCGCGCCTTGGGGCCGACCGGGACGTTGCTCCAGCAGAGGTAGTCGTCTTCGAGCAATTTTTCCAGGCGTTCGGCGAAGCGGCGTTCACCGGGGGTATCGAACTGGCACTGGCTGCGAGCTGGGAAAAAGCGGGCCATCGGTCATCCATTCCGAGAGGCGGCAGGGTGCGGTGAAGCGAGACCTGGCGCACAAAAATCCTTTCGTCATACGTTAGTCAGGCAGGTGCGGCGGGTAAAGCGCGAGACGGATGTTGCCAGGCGATTGGCCGAGTTGGCCGACCGATGGTGGCTGGCAGGTGGCCGGTATTGGGCTGTCTTGGGTGGGATAGCGGTACTTCGGGGTTTGGTTTGCCCTCACCCCGGCCCTCTCCCGGGGGGAGAGGGGGCGTTTGGGTGGGGTGCGATGCCTTGGGGTGTTGGGCTTCGAGGGTGGGGCTGTCTCAGCCCAACCTACGGTGTCTGGTTTGTCCTCACCCCAGCCCTCTCCAGCAGGGAGAGGGGGCGTTTGGGGGATGAGCGGTGCCTTGGGGTGTTGGGCTTCGACGGTGGGGCTGTCTCAGCCCAACCTACGGGGTCTGGTTTGCCCTCACCCCCGGCCCTCTCCCGGGGGGAGAAAGGGCATTTGGGTGGGGAGCGGTGCCGTGGGGTGTTGGGCTGAGCGCGGCGAAGCCCAACAGGCCCCAGGCCCCAGACCCCAGGCCCGCTCAGTAGTAGCTGCGCATCACCGCGATTCCCGCTTCCAGCACGCCCTGCCATTCCTGGCGCAGCGCGGGAGAGAAGTCAGCATCGTGTTGGGTCAGGGTGGCGAGCAGACAGTCGACCCAGAGGTCGTAGAGCTCGGGGTCGATGTTCAGCCGTGCGCGGCAATGGCTTTCGCCAAGCTGACGCAGCTTGGTGGTGGGCATGCCACGGGCCACCAGGACCAGGTTCATGACGCCGTGGCGCAGCAGCAGCTTCTGCGCGGCCATGTCGGTATGGACGAACTTCTCCCGGACCCGGGACGAGCTGGCCAGGAAGCGCTGGTAGAAATCATCGAAGAAGGCGGGGCTGGCGCAGCAGCGTCCATAGCTCAGCATCACGTTCTGGGCCGGCAGCATGCGGATTCCTGGGCGGGCATGAAGCGGCGCAGCCTGCCTGGGCGCGGGGCCGGCCGTGTTGATCCGGATCAGGTGACAGCCAGTTTGCCGCCCTGAAACATTTTGAACCAATTCACAGGGCCGCTTCTCTACCCTAGGCGCAGCGGTAGCCGAGAAACCCCTACTCCAGAGGGTCTGGTTCGTCGCGGCGCGACTAACGTCCCCCGGAGAACCCCATGAGTCAGACTCCCCTGCTAATCGGCTTCGTCATCATGTCGCTGGCTTCCCTGGCCATCTATGCCAAGGGTGCGCATCGCGGACCGTTGCGCGGCCATACCCTGGTCCATGCCGCGGTGCCCTTCATCGCCGCCACGGCCTATCTTTCCATGTACCTGGGAGTCGGCAATCTGATCAAGCCCGATGGGAGCATCACTTATCTGGCTCGCTACCTGGACTGGACCTTCACCACGCCGCTGCTGCTGGCCGGGGTAGTCAGTTCAGCCTATCTGGGCGCACGCGAGCAGGAAGGCCAGGCCGGCTTCGTGGCATCCATCGTCACCCTGGACGTGGTGATGATCGTGACTGGCCTGGTGGCCTCCCTGGCGCCCTACGGCACCCTCAAGTGGGTGTTCTTCGCTTGGTCCTGCGCGGCCTTCGTCGGGGTGCTCTATCTGCTGTGGAAACCGCTGGCGGCCCTGGCTGGGCAGCACGCTGCGATCGGCGCGGCCTATCGCAAGAATGTCGGCTTTCTCAGTGTGCTCTGGCTGATCTATCCGGTGGTCTTCGCCGTGGGTCCCGAGGGGGGCTGGGCGGTGAGCGACGCCGCCACGGTCTGGGTCTTCCTGATCCTCGATGTGCTGGCCAAGGTGGTTTATGCCTTCACCTCGGAGCGCAATCTCAAGGCGGCCCTGGCGCGACCTGGCGTCTAGGGATGAGCGTGAGCGGGCGCGGCTGGCTGGCGCTGGTGCTGACCGCCGGGCTCGCCAGTCTGGCGGGCGGGGCCGGGCAACTGGCCTATGCCCTGGCGGTAGGCCTGGGTCTGGGCCTGCTGCATGGGGCCAGCGATCTGCGCCTGGTCGCACCCGGGCGGCGCCTCGCCTTTCTCGGCTGCTATCTGGCGACAGCCCTGGCCTGCCTGCTCTGCTGGCAACTGGCGGGCACGGCAGCGCTGCTGCTGTTCCTGCTGCTCTCGGCCTGGCATTTCGCCCATGAAGACGAGCTGTTTCCCAATCGACTGACCTCGCTGGCCCTGGGGCTGTTCATCATTGGCGGTCCGGCGGTGGTGCACGAAGCCGCCGTCGCCCGGTTGCTGGGCCTGGCCATGGGGCCGGCTGCCTCTCTGGCCCTCGCAGACTGGCTGGCCCGCGTGCTCGCCCTGGGTGGGCTGCTGGCGCTGCCGGTGCTGTTGCTGGCCGCCTGGCAGCAGCGGTGCCCCAGGTTGGCGGTGACGCTGCTGGCTGTGGTGCTGGCGCCGCCCCTGGTCGGGTTCGCCCTGGGCTTCTACCTGCTGCACGCCGCGCCCCAGACCGGGGTACGCCAGCGGCTACTGGGTGCGGCCACCTTCAAGGCCTATCTGCGTCTGACGTGGCCGATCCTGCTGGGCGCTGCGCTGTTTACCCTGGCCGGCGGCCTGGTGTTCCTGCTGCAGGAGCGTACCGGCATCCGCGCGCTGTTCGCCGTGCTGGCTGCCTTCGCCGTGCCGCACATGCTGGTGTTGCCGCGTTTTCTCGAAGCCGGCGTCGAAGCCGCGCCGCGCTCAAGGCCGCAGGTGATTGAGCGGTAGTTCGGTGCTGGCCAGGATCTGGTTGAGCACAAAGCTCGATCGCACGCTTGAGACGCCCTCGATGCGCGTCAGGGTGCCCAGCAGCAGCTGCTGGTAGTGCTCCATGTCGGGCACGACGACCTTGAGCTGATAGTCCGCATCCATGCCGGTGACCAGGCAGCACTCCAGCACCTCGGGGCACTGGGCGATGATGGCCTGGAAGTTCTCGAAGCGCTCCGGAGTGTGCCTGTCCATGCCGATCAGCACGAAGGCGGTCAGCGACAGGCCAAGTTTCTTGCGGTCGAGCAGGGCGACCTGGCGGGTGATGTAGCCGCTGTCTTCCAGTTGCTTGACCCGGCGCGAGCAGGGCGAGGGCGACAGGCCAATGCGTTCGGCCAATTCCTGGTTGGAGAGACGCGCATCGCGCTGCAGTTCTGCCAAGATTTTCAGATCGAAGCGATCGAGTTTGTCCATTTTGTGTGCCTTGCGCTAGCTGATTGCGCCCAATCCTAGGTTTGTGGCCATGGATTGCGCAAGAGGCAGGAAAGAAGCTGCACAACGCAACCCGCTGCCGGCAGCAGGGGCGTAAGCTGAACTCAACTTCGATAGCCCGGTAGAGCTGTCCAACGAAGGCGCCCCAGGAGGGCCTTTCGCATCGTCAACGACGGTATCCCGTCCGCGACGCCCGGGCCCGCCCAGGTCACCATTCCTGGACGATCGCAGCCACCGTCACGAGCGGTGCGAGAGGACAACGAATTCAAGGGGAGGCCGCAAGGTCTCCCCTTTTCTTTTGGGTGGAAGTTTTGGAGTTGGTCTTACCCTCACCCCGGCCCTCTCCCAGGGGGAGAGGGGGCGTTTGGGGGAGGTTGGGTGGGAAGAGCATCGCGGCCGTGGGCCGCTCCTACCGCGTTACATGCCTGTAGGAGCGGCCGCATCGGCGGACCGCCATGGCCGCGATCGGGGCTTACGCCTGCCCGGGCGGCTGCTTGTCCACGGTCAGAGGCGCGTCGCTGGCGAGGAATTCCTTGGCCTCCTCTTCGCTGGCCACCGAGGGCGGCGAGCCGCGCAGGGGCTGGCCGGCGGTTTCGCGCACAGTAAGCATGGTCAGGATGCCGATCACCGCCGCGGCCATCATGTAGTAGGCCGGCACCAGGGGGTCACCGGTCTTTTCCACCAGCCAGGCGGTGACCAGCGGGGTGGTCCCGCCAAACAGCGACACCGAGATGTTGAAGGCGATGGACAGGGCGCTGTAGCGGATCGGGGTGTAGAACAGCGCCGGCAGGGTGGAAGGCATGGTGCTGGTAAAGCAGGCCAGGGCCATGCCCAGGAGCATCAGGCCGAGGAAGATCAGCCAGTCGTGGCCGCTGCCGATCAGCTTGAGGCAGGGAATCGCCAGCACCAGGATCGCCAGGCAGGCACCGATGATCATCGGCTTGCGACCCAGGCGGTCACTGAAGAAGCCACCGAGGATGTTGAGCGGCATCATCACCACCATGACGATGAGGATCAGCAGCAGGCCCTTGGTCTCGGCATAGCCCATGGTCACGGCCAGGTAGCTGGGCATGTAGGTCAGCAGCATGTAGTCGGTGACGTTGAACACCAGCACCAGGCCGATGCACTTGAGCAGGGCGACGCGATGCAGGGTGAACAGCTCGCGCAGGCTGTGCGCCGGGCCGTCCGCCGCCTTGCCTTCGTTGGCCTCGGTATGGGCCTTGAATGCCGGGGTCTCTTCCAGCTTGAGACGCATGTAGAGGCCGAGCAGGCCGAGCGGGCCGGCGATGAAGAAGGGCACGCGCCAGCCCCAGTCGAGCAGCTGCTCCTGGGTCAGGGCCGCGGTGAGCGCCGTCACCGTTCCCGCGCCGGCGATATAGCCGGCCAGGGTACCGAATTCCAGCCAGCTGCCCATGCGTCCGCGGGTCTTGTCGGTGGCGTATTCGGCGATGAAGGTCGCCGCCCCTCCGTATTCACCGCCGGTGGAGAAGCCCTGCACCACGCGCGCCAGCAGCAGCAGGGCGGGCGCCCAGATGCCGATGCTCTGGTAGCTGGGGATGAGGCCGATGCTAAAGGTGCCCAGGGCCATCATGATCATGGTCAGGGCCAGCACCTTCTGGCGACCGTACTTGTCACCCAGGGGGCCGAACACCATGCCGCCGATGGGGCGAACCAGGAAGGCCACGGTAAAGGTGGCGAAGGTGGCGATCAGTTGGGCCGCGGCATCGCCGTCGGGAAAGAAGACCTTGCCCAGGGTCACGGCCAGATAGCCATAGACGCCGAAGTCGAACCACTCCATGGCGTTGCCAAGGGCGGCGGCGCCGACGGCGCGCTTGACCAGGGAATTGTCGACGATAGTGAGGTCGTCCGGCTTTACCTCATGGCGACGCTTGAACCAGCCAACGTGATGATGGTGTTTCGACATGTGTTTTCCTCCTTGCGTGGGGCCATAGACCCGAGCGGACCGCTAGAAGTGCGATGACAGAGGGGCAGAAACTTCCCCGCTACCCCCAGGGATCGACCCCGGGAATGCCCGAAGCCCGAGATGATTGCAGGCGCGGGCGTTCGCTCCGTCCTTGCGGGCTCCGGGTTTCTCGGCGCGCTCTCGGCACCTGCAGTGGCCGTTCGATGGCAGATCGGCGCGGGGCTAACAGCCAGGCTGGGGCAGGGTCCAAGCCTTGGGGTACTCTGGGTCATCCCCTCGTGGAGCCGTGCGATGAAATCGCCTGCCGTGCTGTGTGCGCTTGTCCTTTCCGGCGTTTCCCTGTGGAGCGCCGGGCCCGCCTGGGCCGATAACAACTATCGCCTCGGCGGCGGCTATGTCACGCCCCCGGCGGGCGCCCAGCCGCCGCCGGTCATGCCCCCAGGCAATGCCGGACGCTGGCAGGGCGGCGGTCAGGGTGGCTGGAATGGCGGCCCGCCCGGGCGGGGCGACGGTCCCGGGCGCGGCAATGGTCCGGCCTTGGAGCGCTGGGAGCGCAACGACCCCCCACCACCGCGGCCGGGCTATCAGCCGGCCTGGCAGGATCGACCCGTCCCCGTGCCGCGTCCCGGCTACATGATGCCGGCGCCCGACCAGCCGGGTCGGAACTATCCGCCGCCCCCGCCACCGCGTCCGGAGCGGGATCCGCACTGGGCTGGCCAGCGTCTGGGCTGGGGCGCCAATCCCCAGTGGCGACCGGGTTTCGAGGTGCCGGGCGTGCCGGCCGGCTTCACCCGCGTCTGGTACCGGAACAGCCAGTATTACTATGCCGACGGCTACTGGTATCGACCCCAGGGGCCGCGCTATGTGGTGACCCTGCCGCCGACCGGGGTGCGCGTCAGCGTCCTGCCGGCCTTCGCCGAGACCCTGTGGATGGGCGGCACCACCTACTACTTCGCCGCGGGCAGCTACTACCGCACCGATCCGGGCGGCGGCTTCGTCACCGTCGCCGATCCCAACGTGGCGGCCGTGCCGACCACGACGGCAGCGCCGGCAGGAACGGGTTACGACGCCTATGACGTCACCGCCTATCCCTTGCAGGGGCAATCGCCGCAGCGCTACGCCACGGATCGCTACGACTGTCGGCGCTACGCTGCCGGAGAGTCGGGCTTCGATCCCGAACGACCCGGCGCGGTCGCCGATCCCTACCTGACCCAGCGCTTCCGCCAGGCCTTGGCGGCCTGTCTGGCGGGGCGTGGCTATCGCGTGGAGTAGCCGTCGCCTGGAGTAGCGCTCAGTCGTTGGTCAGTTGCACCAGGGTGAACAGTCCGAAGGGAGGCACGCTGCTGCGACTGGCGCGGCGCAGGTCTTCGCGGGAGAGGATGGAGTCCATGGCGAAGTCCGGGTGCCAGCCAAGCTTGCGCGAGGCCGGCGCCAGGGCCTTTTCCGCCAGCAGCCGCAGGCCGCTCTCGGCCTGGAAGTGATTGACCAGCAGCAGGTGACCGCCCGGCTTCACCACCCGCCGCATCTCCTGCATCAGCTTGCGCGGATTGGGCACCACGGAGGCCACGAACATGGCCACGGCGATATCGAAGGAGCCGGTGGGCAGCCCGGTGTCCTCGGCATTGGCTTCGAGCAGGGCGTCCACCGTGGTGATGGCGTCGCGGCTGACGCGCTCCCGGGCCTTGGCCAGCATGTCGGGCGAGAGATCGATGCCGGTGACGCGCTTGTCGGCGCTGTAGTGGGGCAGGGCCAGCCCCGTCCCTACCCCCACTTCCAGTACCCGGGTACCCGCCAGGGCGTTGACCGCCGCCACCGCGCGCTTGCGGCCGGGGGCGGAAACGCCGCCGAACACCCGATCATAGACATTGGCCCAGCGCCGATAGGCGGAAATGATGGCGGCATTGTCCAGCGCGGAGTGCGGTGCGGAGCTGTCGGCAGTATTCAGCGAATAATCGATTTTCTTCGAGTCGTGCATAGCGGCCTTGTCATTGTCGGTAGATGAAAGCAGCGGCGTTAAGAAGCAAATTCGGCGCGTCGTCCGAGGGTGATAAGTGCGATCTATGGGTGGCTACAGGCGTTGCGCTATTTCGTCATGCGGATTGAAAGATGGCCTGGCGCTTGGCTGTCCAGGGCCTGGAAGCCAGGCGTAGCGGCTGCTCCAGATAGGGTCGTTACCGTTTTAGAACAATTTAACGGGGTTTGGCTAGTTACGGCTGGTGTTATGTCGCCTGGATGAGAAGTTGGTAGTTTTAATTGTTTTTGATTGTTCGTTCTTTCAATTTAAATATTATTTTATTGTTTGTTCGTTCAATTAATGGACTTGGCCAGTTACCCAGCGGCGTTCTTTCTGGGGCAGCTCCGGGTAGGAGAGAACGAGCACAAAGCCGAGAGCGGCGGAAGGCGGGGAGGGTAGGGAAAGCCATGGCCAGCGGGCCGTGAGGCGTCTCCATTAAAAGTCTTACCTTTGCCAGGGCGTCAACCGATCAAGACCTGCGTTTCAGAGCATGCGAGAAAGCGACAGATGCTTAGATAGCATATTGATAGGTGGCTTTATTTACGTTATGCAAAGGAATCCGCCACGCTGCCATCACTCGTTTCGCTCATCTCCGCGCCGTCCAGTCATCCCGCCAAGATGGCCGAATATCCCGCTATTGCTGATTTACAGCCCGCTTGAGTGCAGCATCCTCGCCATTCCGTCACGCACAAGGCAGACCTGGCATGCAAAAGGCTGCGGGCTTCACTCTTACCGAATTGCTCATAGTCATGGCGCTGGTGGCGATTCTGGTCTCCATCGCAACCCCCGGCTTCGGCGCCATGACGAGAGCCAATCGCGTCCTCGTGGCCACGAATGAGCTGACTAATCTGCTCACCTATGCCCGGAGCGAGGCCTTGACCCGCGGGCTCAACGTCAGCGTCGAGGCCCCCGACGTCAACAACTGGTCCGGGGCGCTCAAGGTCACCACCGCCAGCAGTACAGTGACCGGTGGCGTGGAAATCCTGAGGACCTTCGAGGGCACCGGCCTGGCGCCCAGCGGCCTTAGCAGCACCGGGACGGCCACGCGCCTGACCTTCAGGCCCAACGGCACCCTGGCGAGCGCCTTTACCGTCCGGCTCTGCGCCAGCAACGACAGAAGCACTCCGGGCAAGCTCCTCACCGTCAGCCAGGGTGGCCATACCGAAGTGGCCGATTTCACACCGACGTCAGTGAGCAGCGGATGCAGTTGAGCCGCGAGTCTTACCAGGCAGGCTTCAGCCTGATCGAGGTGCTGGTGAGCCTGGTGATCATCTGTATCGGCGTGCTGGGCCTGGTGGCGCTGCAGTCGCGCAGCCTGGTGCTTTCCCAGGATGCCATCCAGCGCAACAACGCCATCATGCTGGCGGGTGATCTGCTGGAGCTGATGCGCAGCAACGCCGGGACCGCGCTGGACAGCAAGGGTCGGTTCAGCGCCGACAGTCCCTACGCCAAGTCGGTCGGTAAGGACTTCACCACCCGGGCCTTGGAGGCGGCCGATGGCTCCTGTGCCAGCCTCGCTCGGGGCCAGGGCGGGGAGACCATCGCCGGCAAGGATCTGACCTGCTGGCTGCAGCAGGTGCGGACGCTGCTACCGGTCAGCGATGCCATCCTCAAGGCCAACTTCGCGGTATGCCCGACGCGCCAGCCGCCCCAGGTTGGCAGCGCCGCGCCCTATGCGGACCCCGATGCCTGCGTGTCACCCGATGCCTCCATGGTCATGATCGTCCTTGCCTGGCAGGACAATACCGGCAACAGCGCCGGCTGCAGTGGCGGCCTGTGCTTCTACACCCTGAGGGGCGCGTTATGAGAGCGCAGCGCGGCCTGTCCATCATCGAGCTGATGGTCGCCCTGACCCTGAGCAGCTTTCTCATCCTGGCGGTGACCCAGCTGTACCTGAACAACAAGCGACATGCGCTATTCCAGGAAGGCCAGGTCAGCAACGAGGAAAACGGCCGGACTGCCCTGCTGCTGCTCGACCAGCAACTGGCGCGCGCGGGCTTCAGGGCCAATCCGACCCTGCAGACGACGCTGGAGACCGCCTTTGCCGCGCGTCCCGCTGGCAACGGCTGTCCGGCGATGAGTAGCGGCCAGACCATCGCCCTGACCGACGACAAGACCGGGCTGTGCCTGCGCTACCAGGGCGAGACCAACGGCAAGGACAGCGACTGTCTGGGCAATCCTATCGCCGAAGATGCCAACGGTAACGGTACCGAGGTGCTGACCCGTATTAGCTACGTCGCCGATCCCGCTGGCACCCTTGGCCGCGGTACCCTGCAATGCAGCGCCCAGGGCAGGCCGGCCCAGGTCATCGTCGCCGGCCTGGCGGATTTCGTCTGGTTCACGCTGCCCACCCTCAGCCAGCCGAGTCAGGCCGTGCGCTATGCCGCGCTGTTTTCCAGTCGCGCCGTACCCACCGAGGGTATGGCCAACGCCATGGCCGCCAATTGGAAGCCCCTCACCGGGCGCGAACTGCCCGCGGGCGCCAGCACCCAGGTGCTGCAGATCGTCCAGGGCAGCGTCACCTTGCGGAATCTGATGCCATGACGTCCCGTTCACCCCGAAACCAGGGGGGCGCGGTGCTGCTGATCGCCCTGGTCATGCTCCTGCTGCTCACCCTGCTGGCCGTCACCAGCATGCGCGAGACCACCTTGCAGAATCGGGTGGGTGGCAATGTCTCCGAACAGAAACGCGCCTACAACGCCGCCGAATCGGCGCTGCGCGAAGCCGAACGGCGGCTCAGCAGCCTGCGGGGGACCCTGGCCTTCGGCAATGCCAGCGGCGGCTTCGACTCCTGCACGACCAGTGCGAATGCCCTGGCGGCCACTGTCGAGAATCTGTGCATCCTCAGCGACAGCAAGGACCTCGACACCCAGGCCAAGGTCCAGGCCTGGGCCAAGGTCGCTCTGCAGACCCTGGACCCGGTACCAGCGGAAAACTCCGTAGGTTATCGCGGTTTCGATGGCCAATCCCGCTATCGCCTGGCGCCACGCTGGGTGATCACTGCGGTGGGCAGCTCCAGCAGCGAGCTCTACGACAGCACCTACTACTACCGCGTCACCGCCGTTGCACGCAGTGGTGGCGCACGCTTCCCGGTCATTCTGCAAAGCATCGTCAAGCTGGAGGTGCCATGAACCTTTCATCCCGTCTGGCGCTGCTAACCTCGCTGCTTGCTTCCGTCAGCGCCAGTGCCAGCAACTTGAACATCAGCCAGCAACCGCTGTTCCTGAGTACCGGCGTCGACCCCAATATCATCGTCACGCTGGACAACTCCAACAGCATGAAGTGGGGCTTCATTCCGGACTCATTGGGATACAGCGCCAATGGCCTGCGCACCACGCGACGGGTCAAGTCGGCGGCCTTCAATGCGCTCTACTACAACCCGGCGGTGAGCTATGCCGTGCCGAAGAAGGTCACCTTCAGCAATGGGGTTCTGACGACCTCGGACTATCCGGTCAGCAGCGGCACCGGCTTCGATTTCACCCGGGTATACGTGAACGGCTTCCGACCCGGGGCCGGCACCGTGGATCTGAGCCGGGACTATCGCGTCGCCTGGGAATACGACACCGCTCGCGGCCAGGACACGAATTACAACGCTGGGACCAATTATGGTGGCGCTACCGGCACTATCTATTACCTGGCAGAAAATCCCAGAGCGGATTTCTATGTCTGGTGGAACGATAGGACCGAGGCTGGGGTTCCAGCCTATTACTACGCGTTCAACAAGGGAAATCCCAACTGCCAGACTTCGAATGAAGACTGCTACACCCTAGTGAATCCCACTTCCGCGGCGGATCGGCAGAACTTCGCCATCTGGTATGCCTTCTATCGCAATCGTGCCCTGAGCATGCAGTCGTCGGCCAATCTGGCCTTCTCGCAATTTTCCAGTTCGGTGCGGCTGACCTGGCAGGACCTGAGCAACTGCACCACCCTGAACTCCGGCACCGACTGTGAAGGAATCAGCTACCGCGGCAGCAACCAGCTGCGCACCTTCGATGGCCAGGCGCGAGCCAATTTCTTCCGGTGGCTGGGCGATATCAACTTCAATACCGGCACGCCGCTGCGTAGCGCCCTGGATCGCGCCGGGCGCTTCCTGCAGACCAGCGGCAAGGACGCGCCCTACGCCAAGGACCCCGGGGTGACCCAGAGTCCCGAATACGCCTGCCGCCCGAGTTATCAGATCATGATGACCGATGGTAAGTGGAACTCGGACAACATCGGCGCCGGCAATGTGGATGGCAGTGGCCAGACGCTTCCAGACGGCATCAGGTACTCGCCGCGGGCGCCTTTCACCGACAGCGCGAGCAATACCCTGGCCGACCTGGCGTTCAAGTACTGGGCGACCGATGCCCAGCCAGGCATCCCGAACCAGCTTTCGCCCTATGTCCGCGACGCCAGCAGCAACACTGATACCCAGTACTGGAATCCTAAGAACGATCCGGCGACCTGGCAACATCTGGTCACCTATACCGTCGGCTTCGGCCTGAGTTCGTCGCTGACCAATCCGGCCTGGGGCGGCAGCACCTTCGCCGGCGGCTACAGCCCGACCATGAGTTGGCCCGCCGCCAGCAGCGACAGTGACAACAACGTCTACGACCTCTGGCACGCGGCGATCAACTCCCGCGGCGACTTCTTCAGCGCGGACGATGCCAATGGCCTGGTCGATTCCCTGAATCAGGTGGTCAATCGTATCGCCCAGACCAATACGGCCAGCGCCGGCCAGGCCTCGTCACCGCTGCTGGACAGCACCCAGAGCTCCAACTACAGCTATGTACCCAGTTTCTCCAGCAGCGACTGGAGCGGCGACCTTGCCAAGTACCTGCGCACCTCGACGAGCACCACCAGGGTCTGGAGTGCCCAGAGTCGTCTGGATACGACCTATGGCGCGGGCGGCTTTGCCGCGCGCAAGGTGTACATGAGCGTGGGCGGGGTGCGTCAGCCATTTATCTGGAGCAATCTGAGCGACGACCAGAAAGCGACGCTGAACCGCAACGCCAGTGGTACCCGCGACGGCTATGGCGAGGCCCGGGTCAATTACCTGCGGGGCGATCGCAGCAAGGAAAGCCAGACGGCCACGCCGGCCCTGCGCATTCGCAATCATCTGCTCGGCGACATCATCGATTCGACACCGGCGCTGGTCAGTACGCCCAGCAGTCCCGCTGCCAGGATGAATGCGCTCGGCGCTGCCGGCAGCTACAGCGCCTTCCAGCAGAAATGGGCGAAGCGCGCCACGCGGATCTACGTCGGTGCCAACGACGGCATGCTGCACGCCTTCGACGACAACGGCGACGAGGCCTTCGCCTTTGTTCCCAGTGCGGTCATCCCAAATCTCTACAAGCTCAGCGATCCGAGCTACACCAGCAGCACCCACCAGTTTTCGGTGGACGGCGCCCCGG
Source organism: Pseudomonas aestiva (assembly GCF_039908605.1). NCBI lineage: Bacteria > Pseudomonadati > Pseudomonadota > Gammaproteobacteria > Pseudomonadales > Pseudomonadaceae > Pseudomonas > Pseudomonas aestiva. The sequence continues at coordinate 700,178 of NZ_CP150916.1, forward strand.
TGGTGCAGGACGTCTACTACGACAATGACTGGCATAGCGTGCTGATCGGCACCCTGAGAGGCGGTGGTCGGGCGGTGTTCGCCCTGGACGTCACCGATCCCGATAATCCCAAGGTTCTCTGGGAGCTCAGTGCCAGCGATCCGGATTTCAGCGAGCTCGGCCTGACCTACAGCCAGCCCGTGGTCGCTCGGCTGCACAGTGGCGACTGGGCGGTGCTGCTGGCCAACGGTTACAACGGTGCCAATGACAAGGCGGTGCTCTATGCCCTGGACGTCAAGACCGGCAAGCGCCTCGCCGCGCTCACGCCCGAGCCCAAGGACGGTCTGACCACCCCCAATGGTCTGGCTGCGCCGACGGTGGCCGATGTCGATGGTGATCTGATCGCCGACTACGTTTACGCGGGCGACCTGCACGGCAATCTCTGGCGCTTCGACCTGATCGGCAGCGAGCTCAAGGCCAATGCCAGCGCGAGCACCTTCAAGGTCGCCTTTGGCGGAGCGCCCCTGTATCGCGCCCGGGCGTCCCGCTACACCAGCGGCGACGCCAACCAGGTCCAGGCCATCACCGCGGCGCCACGCCTGCTGCGGCATCCCTCGGGGATCGGCCATCTGCTGCTCTTTGGCACCGGCAAGTACCTGGAGGCCGGCGACGCCACCGCCGTTACCGGCAAGGCCATGAGCCTGTATGGCATCTGGGACCGCCAGACGGCAGGCAAGGCCGCCGACAGCACGCCGACCCTCAGCACGGCCAATCTGCAGGTGCAGACCCTGGGCAGCGACACTCAACTCACCTATACCAGTACGGCCCAGGTTTCGATCACCACGACGGCCAATACCCTGAGCACCAACGCGGTGGACTGGTATGGCGACAGCAACAGGACCGGCAAGTACGGCTGGTACCTCAACCTGCCGTCGACGGGGGAGATGATCGTCACCAAGCCGCTCTACCTGGCCGATACCCTGCTCGCCGCGGCCCTGGTGCCCAATGACAATCCTTGCGATTCGGGCGCCGTTACCTATCTTTATGCAGTGGATCCCTACACGGGTGGCGGGACCGATCACCTGCAACTGGGCAGCCAGCTCCGCTACGCCCGTCTGCAGATGGCCGGACTGCTCAGCGGACTGAACGCCTTCGTGTATGGCGATGGTCCTATCAGTGTGGGCGGTACCCTCCTGCCGGGCGACAACAATGGGTCACAAGGAGGTGGTGGTGGTGGTGGCATTGGAGGCGTGCCGTTAACCAAGCCATCCGAGCGGCAGACCTGGCGTACCTTCTCCAATCAGAATCCCGATCCCTGAGGTAGCGATGCGAGCACGAGGCTTTACCCTGATCGAGCTGATGATCGTCGTGGCGATCGTTGGCATCCTGGCGGCCATCGCCTATCCGAGTTATCAGAACTACGTACTGCGCTCCAACCGCAGTGAGGGCCAGGCTCTGCTCAACGAGGCGGCGGCGCGGATGGAGCGTTTCTATGCGCAGAACAATGCCTATCCGACCAGCGTGGCCAATCTGAACATCGTCAACAACAGGACGCCGGCGGGCAGCCAGACGGTGACCTCGACCAGCGGCTACTACCAGTTGAGTGCCGCCATCTATGCCGCCAACAGCGCGGACTACGCCAGCAACGGTCCCTATCTGCTGACCGCTACCCGCAGTGGTACCCAGACCCGCGATACCCTGTGTGGCGATCTCACCCTCAATGCCCAGGGCGTGAAAGGGATCAAGGGTTCCGGCAATGCCGCCGACTGCTGGCGCTAATCCTCCCGCCCCTGTACCAGGCCGGCATCCCGGTCCTGTTCCACACGATAGCCGCCAAAGCCTAGGGTCACCCGCTGGGTGGCGTCGGGCTTGCCGGCGTCGCGGGCTTCGTGTTCGACCACCAGGCGGTTGAGGCGGTTGAGCAGGTGCATGGATTCGTCGTAGGCGGTGCGATAGAGACTCAGGGTCGAGTCCTGGGTCAGGTTGTGGCCGTAGACCACGTGAAAGGTGAAGTCCGGCGCGGCGCGGTCCTGCAGGTAGAGGCGCTCGAAGCCGGCCAGCAGGTCGCCGGTGAAGTGGGCCAGCAGCCGCCCCGCGCCTTCCTGGCTCTCGGTGCCGCGCAGCAGCGAGCGGGGCGTGAGCACCACGCGGTCTTCCTCGTCGAGACGGGCGTAACCCTTGCGCAGCCATTCATCCAGCACGGTGCGGGCGCGGACGTCGCTGCCGACACTGGCGACCAGGGCGTCGAAACTCTGTTCGCCGCCGCGCCGCTGGGTGCGGGGGAGGGGGCGCAGATTGCCCTCGGCATCGAGCAGATCCAGCCGTGAGGTCCAGGCGCTGAGCACCTGCCATTCCAGGCTGGGCGTACAGGGTGTGCGTTCCGGGCTGGCCTCGCGCAGGGCGCGGACCTCGCGGCGCGGCAGGCCGGTCAGCACCGAGATGCGACTGTCGGAATTGGGCTTGTCGCGCAGCGGTTCGAAATCCTGGGCGACCTCGAAGTAGGTCTGGCGCAGCAGGCGATCGAAGGTCTGGTAGGTCACGCCGGAGGCGATGGCGATACGCACCAGCCGACCGATCAGGCTGCGCAGAAGCAAGGGTACCTTGGTGGAAAGCATGGGGGACTCGACGCGGCAGACGCCCGCCCATCTTCGCGGGGCCTCGGGCCCCCGTCAAACCAGCCGGTCACAAAGTGTCGCGGACGCCGCTCAGGCTGTCGTCCGCGGGTCAGGGCACTGATTAGCCAGGGGTGCCCGATTCGGTCGCGCCAGCCACGTCCGGATCGTCCGGAAACTCTTCCGGCTCCATGTCCGCATAGGGCAGTTCTTCAGGCGGCGGGGTGTTGCTGGGGTTGTCGTAGGTCTTCTGGTCGGCGTCGCTCATGGTGGTTCTCCTCGATGGGTGTGAAGATATCGAACCCCTCTGGGCGGGGCCGTTCCCGAGCAGCTGTCGACAGCGACCTCGTGTCGGCCAGGTGGTCAGGGATCGAACGTCGTTAGCGCGATAGCGGTCCATTGGCTTACCGTCTCCTCCGAATGACGGCGCCCGAGGATTCCCATGATGACCACGCCCACCGCTGTCCATCCGTTGCCGTTCCAGCCCGCCTTCGAACAGGTGCCGGACGATGAAGCCGACACCGTTCGCGAGATGGTGGCGGCCATGAGAGACATCACCGAGACCACCTACGCCAATGGTGGCCATGCCATCCGCAGTGTGCATGCCAAGAGTCATGGCCTGCTCACCGGCCAGGTGACGGTATTGGACGGCCTGCCGCCGGCCTATGCCCAGGGCGCCTTCGCCGCGCCGGGCAGCTATGCCGCGGTGCTCAGATTCTCGACCAATCCGGGCGATATCCTGGCCGACAGCGTCTCCACCCCGCGGGGCCTCGCTCTCAAGCTGATCGACGTGCCGGGCGAGCGCCTGCCTGGCAGCGAAGGGCAGGTGACCCAGGATTTCGTCATGCAGAACGCCCCGGCCTTTACCGCGCCGGATCCCAAGACCTTTCTCAAGACGCTCAAGCTGCTGGCCAAGACCACTGACCGCGGCGAGGGCCTGAAGAAGGTCGCCTCGGCAGTGTTGCGGGGTACTGAGAAGGTGGTGGAAGCCCTTGGCGGCGAGAGTCCGACGCTGAAGAGCCTGGGTGGCCACCCGGAGACCCATCCGCTCGGCGAAACCTTCTACACCATGGTGCCCTTTCTCTATGGTCCCTATTTCGCCAAGCTCAGCGTGGTCCCGGTGGCGCCCGAGCTGACCGCCCTGACTGACGCGCCGGTCGAGGTCAACAGCAAGCCCGACGGCCTGCGCGAGGCGGTCAATGCCCATTTCGCCCGGCACGGCGGCGTCTGGGAGATCCGCGTGCAGCTGGGCGTCGATATCGAGCAGACGCCCATCGAGGATGCCTCGGTGGTGTGGCCGGAAGATCTCAGTCCCTATGTGACCGTGGCGTGCCTGGAGGTCCAGCCGCAACCGGCCTGGAACGAGGCGCGCTCGCGCGAGGTGGACGACGGCATGGTGTTCAGCCCCTGGCACGGTCTGGCCGCGCATCGCCCGCTGGGCGGCATCATGAGGTCGCGGCAGCCGGCCTACGAAATGTCGTCGCAGTTCCGCAGCGAGCGCAACGGTTGTCCGTTGCACCATCCGCGTGGACCGGTGGAGCTGTAGCCGCGGTACTAGTTGAGCGTGGCGAGCTCGGCGTCGTCGAGTTCGCGGGCGCGTACCGCGGCCGGGCGGCTTACCAGCCCGGCGACATAGCGCTCGAAGTGCGGACGTTTCTCGATGGTGCCAAAGGCCATGCCCCAGGCGAGATGGGCGCCGACATAGACGTCGGCGGCGGTGAAGCGATCGTCCACCAGGTACTCGCCCGGGGCCAGGGCGGCGTCAAGGGTGTCGAGCACCTCGGCAAGGCTGCCATAGCCCACCGCGCCGCGCTTTTGCGGGTCCTCGGGCAGGATGACGCCCAGCGCCTGGTTGGTGGTGGCGGCCTCCAGCGGACCGGCGGCAAAGAACAGCCAGCGGTAGTAGGCACCGCGCGCCGGATCGCTCAGTGGCGGCGCGAGCCCCGCGGCGGGAAAGGCGTCGGCGAGATAGGCGCAGATGGCGGCGGTCTCGGTCACCACGGCGGCGCCATGGCGCAGCGCCGGCACCTTGCCCATGGGATTGATGGCGCGATAGGCCGGGGATTTCATCGCCGGCCCGTAGTCGACCCGCTGCACCTCGTAGGGTTGTCCGAGCTCCTCCAGCAGCCAGCGCACGATGCGTCCGCGCGACATGGGGTGGGTATAGAGCACAGGCCGGTCGAACATGGTGAAGCTTCCTTGAGTTGTCGTACCCCTTAGCATAGGTAGCCCCTCATCCAGCGTCCATTCACAGGAGCCTGGGTACCCTTCTGCTAAACTGGTAAACCTTTACCAGCCGTTTCACAGGACTCCCGTGCCCTCATCCTTCGCTTCCCTGCCACTGGCCGAGGCCATGCAGGCCAATCTGGCCGAGCTCGGCTACCTGAGCATGACGCCCATCCAGGCGGCCAGCCTGCCCATCATCCTCAAGGGCCAGGACCTCATCGCCCAGGCCAAGACCGGTTCGGGCAAGACGGCGGCCTTTGGTATCGGCTTGCTGACGGGACTCAATCCGCGCTATTTCGGCTGTCAGGCCCTGGTGCTCTGTCCGACCCGCGAACTGGCGGATCAGGTGGCCCGCGAACTGCGCCGCCTGGCGCGCACCACGCCCAACCTGAAGATCCTGACCCTCTGCGGCGGCATGCCGCTTGGGCCGCAGATCGCCTCCCTGGAGCATGGCGCCCAGGTGATCGTCGGCACCCCGGGTCGGGTGCAGGAGCACCTGCGCAAGGGCACCCTGGTGCTGGACGGCCTCAATGTCGCGGTGCTCGACGAAGCCGATCGCATGCTCGACATGGGCTTCATCGAGGCCATCGCCGACATCCTCAGCCAGACCCCGGCACGGCGGCAGACGCTGCTGTTCTCGGCGACCTATCCGGAAGGCATCGAGCGCCTGGCCCAAGACTATCTGCGCGCGCCGCTGCGCATCAGCGTCGAGAGTCAGCACAGCGAGACCCAGATCCGTCAGCGCTTCTACGAGATCGCCGCTCAGGATCGCCTCGCTGCCGTGGTGCGCCTGCTCCGGCACCATCGCCCGGCCAGCGCCGTGGCCTTCTGCCAGACCCGCCAGCAGTGCCAGGAGGTGGTCGAGGCGCTGCATGCCCAACGCATCTCCGCGGCTGCCCTGCATGGCGATCTGGAGCAGCGCGAGCGCGATCAGGTGCTGGCGATGTTCGCCAACCGCAGTCTCTGCGTGCTGGTGGCCACGGACGTGGCGGCCCGCGGCATCGACGTCGCCGGCCTGGAAGCCGTGATCAACGTGGAGCTGTCCCGCGATCCGGCGGTGCACGTGCACCGTATCGGCCGCAGCGGGCGGGCGGGAGAGCAGGGCCTGGCGCTGTCGCTGGTGGCCCCGGCCGAGGCCAGCCGCGCCCAGGCCATCGAGGCTCAGCAGGGCTCACCGCTGGATTGGCAACCTCTCGGCGCCCTGCGCGACACCCCGGAGCCGCTGGTGCCGACCATGCACACCCTGGCCCTGGCGGCGGGCAAGAAGGACAAGCTGCGCCCCGGCGACATCCTCGGCGCCCTGACCGGCGACGCCGGCCTGCCCGGCGCCAAGATCGGCAAGATCACCCTGTTCGACAACCAGGCCTTCGTCGCCGTGGAAAGAGACATCGCCCGCCAGGCGCTGCAGCGGCTGAGCGAAGGCAAGATCAAGGGCCGGTCGATCAAGGTGCGGATGCTGTAGGGGCGAGTTGGCCCCTTCGCATCCTGGTTACATCTTTCGGCAGGGGCTTTATCGCGGCCATGGGCCGCTCCTATGGATAGATTGGATACCTGTAGGAGTGGTCGATACGGCGCACCGGCATGGCCGCGGGCCTGTCTCAGGTGAGTGGTAGCGCCGTAGCGTGGAAAACGGCGCAGCCTTTTCCACTGGGACTTCGCCGCGAGGCGCGCCCTCACCCCAACCCTCTCCCAAGGGGAGAGGGGGCTATCCGAGCAGGTGTTCGTCTCCATTAGCCTGCGTAAGAGTGGTTGCCCCGGCGCACTGTCATGCCCGCGATCACGGCGAAGACTGATCGTCGATCCCCATCCGCCGTCTGGCGCGATGGGAAGAGCCGTTGCGGACGGCCCAGCGCAGTACCGGGGCGGTGGCGCCGATACCGGTACGAATCAGCCGTTTTTGCAACGGGCCCTGGTGGAAACCCAGTTCCGCGCTGGCCCAGTCGGGCAGCAGGTCGATGCCGGCCTGCATCATCAGGGCGCCGAAGGGCTTGGCCAGGGCGCTGGGCGCGGGCGCCTGCAGCAGCACCCGGCAGACCTCGCGGCTGCGTTCGTCGCAGACCAGCTGGGGGCGGATCGCCTGGTAGTAGGCGGCGATCTCCGCTCGCGAACGGGGCACGTCGGTCGCGCCCAGGCGTTCGGCGACCAGGGCGATCTCGGCGTAGTAGCGATCCTGTTCGGCACCCGGCAGCTGGGGATCGAAATAGCGCAGATAGGCCGCGAGGAAATGACTGACCTCGGCCACATGGATCCAGGTCAGCAGCGCCGGATCTTCGGCGCTGTAGGGGCGACCGTCGGCGGCCTGGCCGCGGATATGCCGGTGGATGGCCTGGACCCGGGCGATCAGCCGGTCGGCATCGCCGCGGCTGCCGAAGGTAGTGGCGGCGATGAACTGGCCGGTGCGGCGCAGGCGGCCGAGCATGTCTTCGCGAAACTTCGAATGGTCCCAGACCCCGGCCAGAGCCAGCGGATGCAGGGTCTGCATGAGCAGGGCGGCGATACCGCCGATCAGCATGCAGGTGAAGTCGCTGTGTACCCGCCAGGGGACGCTGCCAGGCCCGAACAGCCCCGGATCGCCCGGCGGCTGCTCGTAGTCGACCTCGCCCAGGGACAGTCCGGTGAGGCTCATCACCTGCCGCTCGATACGATCGCGGATCAGTTCCATGGGCTAGCGCGACAGCAGGTAGAGGGCGGCGTACTGCAACAGCATGATGGTCTTGCCATCCAGCAGCCGACCGTCACGGGCCATGGCCAGGGCCTCGTCGAAGGGCAATTCCAGCAGCTCGATGTCCTCGCCTTCCTCGTGCAGGCCACCGCCGTCGGCGATGCGCTGGTCGGCGCGGTATTCAGCGGCGAAGAAGTGCAGCAACTCGGTCACCGAGCCGGGACTCATGAAGGCGTCGAACAGGTGCTGGACGTTGTCCAGGCGATAGCCGGTCTCTTCCTCGACTTCGGCCTTGATGCGCTCTTCCGGGGCGGCCGCGTCGAGCAGGCCGGCGGGTGTCTCCACCAGCAGGCCATCGGCCAGGCCGTTGCCCAGGGTCGGCAGGCGGAACTGGCGGATCAGCAGCACGGTGCGCCGTTCGCGGTCATACAGCAGGATGGTGGCGCCATTGCCGCGGTCGTAGGTCTCGCGGGTCTGGCGTTGCCAGCTGCCGTCGCGGCGCTGGTAGTCGAAGGTGGTCTTTTTCAGCAGGCCCCAGTCGGCGGAAAGGGTCTCGACCTGCTGGATTCGAACGCGCGGGGTGTCGGGCATGGGGGCTCGTCTGGACGGGAAGCGTCGGGCCACGGTAGCAGACGCGGTGCCTTTCTAAGGCACGCGCCGCGACCCCGGGTTCCACCCCCGCCGTGAGGACGGCTGGTAGCCGACGTCTAGAACCAGCGGTCGTTCTTCTTGCGACCCCGCGTCATGGACGGCAGGATCAGGCCGGCCAGCAGGCCGGCGCCGGCGATGCTGCCGCCGTAGACCATGTACTGCATCAGCGCCTGCTTGTTCTCGTTGCCGAGCTTGGCCTGGGTGCTGCGCAATTCCGACTGGGCCTGGGTGAGCTGGGCGTCGAGATCCTTGCGGCGGCTCTCCAGTTCGTCGATCTGCTTCTTGCGCGAATCCAGGGTCTCCTGCATGCCCTGGACGCGATTCTTCCAGCTGTCGTCGATGGTCTTGAGCTGACCGCTCAACTCGGCCACCTGCTGTTCCAGCTGCGGCAGGCGCTCGGCCTGGCCGGGCTTGGCCTGCAGGTCGGCATTGGGGATCCAGACGGTGCTGCCGCCTTCGCCGCGCACCTGGCTGTAGTCGCCCTGGGTGCTGATCAGCTCGACCTTCTGCCCGGACTTGAGGGTGCCGACGATGCGATAGCCATCGGTGGGACCACTGCGGACATAGGTGGTCAGGCTGTCGCTGACCCAGCGGGCAGTGCCTTCCTGGGCCACGGCGGTGCCGGCCAGGGAAGCGAGGGAGGCGGCCAGGCAGAGGCCGAGATGCGGGAGGCGGGACAGCAGGCGAGATGGGGACATGGGCATGATCGGGTCTTTATGCATGAGCTGAAAAGATGAAGGCCGTGGTGAACAAGCCGGATTATTGTGGGGCAGTACCCTAGCAAGCTGCCGCGCTCTATCCGCCAACCCGTAGCGCCCGCTGTTCGAGACGGTGAAGCAGTTCAAGCTTTGGCGGCGGAAAGCGACGGCCAGTGTCATCTTGCCGCCATGCGGCGGCAGGCGAAAGCTGCCAGGTCATTCAGGATCTTGCCGGCGGCGCTTCAGAGGCGCTGCAACAGATCCAGGCTCAGGGCCGCGAGTGCGCCCAGGCCGGCGCAGCCGAAGGCAAGCGCCTTGCCCCACCAGTGTTTCCAGGCGATGGCGCCAGCCAGCATGCCCACCCCGCAGAGCAGCAGGCCGGACTTGAGATAGAAGTCGGACCAGGCGAGCAGCTGATCGATGAAGTCGAAGAGTTCTTGGAATTCCTGCGGCATGAAGCCTCCTGGCGCGCTGGCGCTATTGAGTCGCCGGGGCCCCGGTCGTTCCCTGGCAGTCCGCCGCCAGCAGCCGCTCGGCGGAACCCTGGTCGCCCGGCTGGCTGCCCGCGCGGCCGGCCAGCAGCAGGAACTGGCGGCTGGCATCCCGGCTCGGCAGCGCCACTACCGCCAGCGACAGCCGTGGGTCCGGCAGCGGGTAGGGCGGCTGGCTGGCCAGGGCCTGGAAGAAATCCGCAGCCAGCAACTGGGCTTCGCTCAGCCGCCGCGCCTGATAACGACCGCCCGCCAGCGCCATGGGCAGCGCGCGCCAGTGTTCGTCCAGCTCGGGCACCAGTGGCGAGAGCTGCTCGCGCACCTCGGACCGCAGGCAGGCCAGGTGCACATGCAACTGATCCTGGCTGCGCCCGCTGGGGGCATTGAGGGCCAGGGTGATCCGCTCGTCCGCCACCGGCGCTTGGCCCCAGGCACTCAGGTACCAGCGCTGGCGCCAAGCCAGGCCGAACCAGTTGGGTTGGCCGGGCTGCCAGAGCGCCGGACTCTCCAGTCCGCGCAGGGGCCGCAGGGGTACCAGGATGAAATGCTGTCGCTCACCCGGCGCGCGCAGCACGGCGAAGCCGGGGTCCTTGACCACCTGGCGACAGGGGGTGGCCAGGCCGCTGAGGCGGGCATTGGGCACGCAGAGCCCGGTCGTGACCTGGCGCAACAGGTTGCGGCTGGCACAGCCCGTCAGCGCCATGCCCAGCATCAGCAGCCACGACAGGCGCTGCCACGACGAGCGGATGCTGGGCGGCAGCGAACAACTGCGCGAACTGCGCTTCCAATGGCTATCAGGGCAATGCAGCGGGAGATCAGCCATGGCCAATGGTTGGGCCGGAGACGGCGCGGTTCAGGAACAGATCGACAGCACGGTGGACGATGCGGTGCAACGCGCCCGCAGCCGTCTGCACCGAGGCGCGAGCCTCACCCATTGTGAGGAGTGCGGCGACGCCATCCCCGAGGCGCGCCGCCAGGCGGTCCCGGGTGTGCACCTGTGCATCCGCTGCCAGTCCGAGCAGGACGCCGAAGACCAGCGCGCCGGCGGCTACAACCGGCGGGCGAGCAAGGACAGTCAGTTGCGCTAGGGCCGGGGCGGCCTGCGAGCACCTGAAGGCCGGACGTTCCGCCAGCGCCCTCTGAGGCAGCCCCAGCTCGACGTCGGCCGGCATCAGGGCGCTGCCGGGATCTGCAGGCCGCGTTGCACCGCCGGGCGGGCGAGGAAGGCGTCGAGGGCGCGACGGACCTCGGGGAAGTCCTGGAAGCCGATCAGGTCGGCTACCTGGTAGACCTCTAGCAGGGCGCGGATCCAGGGGAAGGTGGCGATGTCGACGAGGCTGTAGTCCTCGCCCAGTATCCAGGCGCGGCCCCTGAGCTGACCCTCCAGCACGCCGAGCAGGCGCCGGGCCTCGGTCACGTAGCGGTCGCGGGGGCGCTTGTCTTCGATGTCCTTGCCGGCGAACTTGGTGAAGAAGCCGAGCTGGCCGAACATGGGGCCGATGCCGCCCATCTGGAACATCAGCCACTGGATGGCCTGGTAGCGTTGCGCTGGCGCCTTGGGCAGCAGGCGTCCGGTCTTTTCCGCGAGGTAGAGCAGGATGGCGCCGGATTCGAACAGTCCCAGGGGTTCGCCACCGGGGCCGTCGGGGTCGAGGAGGGCGGGGATCTTGTTGTTGGGGCTCAGGGAGAGGAATTCTGCAGTGTGCTGGTCGTCCTGGCCGAAGTCGATGCGATGCACCTCGTAGGGCAGGCCGAGCTCTTCCAGCAGGATGGCCACCTTGACGCCATTCGGCGTGGGCAGCGAATAGAGTTGCAGGCGCTCGGGATGCCGGGCGGGCCAGCGGTGGGTGATGGGGAAGCGCGACAGATCGGCCATGGTGGACTCCGGAAAGGGGGCGGTTCTGGGTGAGACCGGCCAGCGCGGCCCGGGTTGCCGGGTCTTCAGCGAAGCGGAACTTCGCGCGATGCCTACCCCTCCATCTGAGACGTATCCGCCTTCAGCCCCGCACCGAGGATTTCCCATGCTTCCCCACAGTCAGCAGGGCAGCGGCTCGCCCACCTTCGTGCTCATGCACTTTCTCGGCGGCTCGCACCGCACCTGGTTTCCCACCACGCCCTACCTGGATGGCGAACACCGTTGCGTGGCGCTCAATACGCCCGGTTTCGGCGATGCCGCCGCGGTCGAGGGCTACAGCGTCGCCGAGATGGCCGACCAGGTGGATGCCAGCATTCGTGCCCTGGGCCTGGAGCGTTGCATCCTTGTGGGCCACTCGATGACCGGCAAGGTGGCCGTGGTGCTGGCGGCGCGGCGACCGGAGTATCTGCTCGGACTGATCCTGGTGGCGCCTTCGCCGCCCGGGCCGCAGCCCATGAGCGAGGCGGATCGCGATGCCCAGCGCGCCTATGGCAAGAGCCGGGCGGAGGCCGAGGCCTTTGTCGACGAGTCCAGCGCCCATCGCCTGCCCGATGCCATCCGCGAGGTGGTGATCGCCGATGCCCAGCGGCTGAATCTGCAGGCCTGGCGGGCCTGGGTCGACCATGGCAGTCGCGAGGACTGGAGCGACCGCATCGGGACCCTGGACTATCCGATGCTGCTGGTCTGCGGCGCCGATGACCAGCAGGTGCCGGGTCCGGACGAACAGCGCCGCACCACCCTGGCGGCCTTCCCCAACAGCCGGCTGGAGGTCATTCCCGGTGCCGGTCACCTGATGCCGCTGCAGACGCCCCAGGCCCTGGCGCGGCTGATGCTCGACTTCGCCCGGGAGCTCTGACCGGTGGATTCGCTGACCCAGGCCGTGCTCGGCGCTACCGTCCAGACCGCACTGCTGGGTCGCTGGCAGGGTCGGCGCGCGATCCTCTATGGCGCCGCCCTGGCCACCCTGCCGGATCTCGATGTGGTCATCGACTACGGCGATGCCGTCAAGGAGATGACCTACCACCGTGGCTTCAGCCATTCGCTGTTCGTGCTGACCGGACTGGCCCTGCTGCTGACCTCGATCTGCGGCCGCTGGCGCGATCCGGGTTACAGCCAGGCACGCCTGTTCCTGACGCTCTGGCTGGTACTCATTACTCATCCCTTGCTGGATGCCTTCACCACCTATGGCACCCAGCTGTTCTGGCCGCTGCCGACCACCCCGATAGCCTGGTCCAGCGTCTTCATCATCGATCCGCTCTATACCCTGCCATTGCTGGTGGCGGTACTTGCCGGCCTGGTGGTTGGCCCCCGGGGCAGAACCCCTCGGCTGGCCATGGTGGCTCTGCTGCTCTCCACGGCCTATCTGGGCTGGACCCTGGTGGCCAAATATTCCGCCGAGCGCCAGGTGCGCCAGGCGCTGGCGGCCCAGGGGCAGGCGGATGCCCGCCTGTTCAGCGCGCCGCTGCCTTTCACCAGCCTGCTCTGGCGGGTCATGGTGGATGACGGACCCGAACGCTACCGGGAAACCTGGGTGGGGCTGTTCGACGACCGCCCGCCAACCTTGGTCCCGCTGCCACGCGGGGGCGAACTGGCGCCGATCGTCGCCGACTCGCCGGCCGAACAACGGCTGCGCTGGTTCACCGACGACTGGCTGCGCTATGACCGCCTGGGCGACGACCTGGTGGTGACCGATCTGCGCCTGGGCGCCACTGGCTACCACAGTTTCCGTTTCGCCCTGGCTCAGCGCGAGGCCAGCGGTTGGCGGCTAGTCGCCGAACCCTCGCTGTGGCCGCGTGAGCGCGGCGGTCGCGAACAGCTGGCGGTGGTCTGGCGCAGACTCTGGCACCCGGAGTCGCTGGCACCGGTGGCGGACTGGGCGGCGCGGCTGTCGCGCCTGCCGGACTGACGCCAGGCCTCCAGCAGCAGCCGCCACCAGGGGCGCTGGGCCTCGCGCAGGGCGGTATGGCGATCCAGGCCGATATCGGCCAGTTCCCGGTCGGTAAGGTCCGGCAGGCTGCGGCGGGTGGTCAGCTGGCGCTGGAACAGCAGCCAGCAGCCGCTGGCGCGGGTCTGATCGTCAAGGCTGGGGTCTCTGGGCATGACGTCTCTCCTAGGCTGTCTCCATGCTCCGCCGCTAGCCGCCTCAGGGGCAGACCCAGGCCGGTGGGTTGTCCGCCATACAGCCGCCTTACAGCGTTCGGCTGTATGGTGCAGTGCGTGGCCATCTGTATGGCGCGTGTTTCCTGTCTACGCCGCTATAGTCCGAGCATGAATCGCTATCAGCTGTTGGCCGATGCCCTCGGCCGTCGTATCGAACAAGGCCTCTATCGACCGGGCGAACGCCTGCCGTCGGTGCGCGCCCTGGCCCAGGAGCACGGGGTCAGTCTGGCCACGGTGCAGCAGGCCTATCGGCTGCTGGAGGATCGCGGGCTGGTGGAGCCACGGCCCAAGTCCGGCTATTTCGTCCGCCTGGAAAGACGCGTCATCGAGTTGCCGCGGGTGACCCGTCCGGCGCGCTGGCCGGTGGAGGTGTCCGGCTGGGAGCCGGTACGGGAGCTGATGACCAGCACCCCGGATTCGGTACGGGTGCAACTCGGCCGCGGCCTGCCGGATACCGAGGCGCCAACCCTGGCCCCCTTGCTGGCCGGCATGGCGCGCCTGGCGCGGCGGCCGGGCAATGCCGGGCTGTCCTACGACAGCATCCAGGGCGTGGCGGCCTTGCGCGAACAGGTGGCCCGGCTGCAGCTGGATGCCGGCTGCGTGCTCACCGCCGATGACATCGTCATCACCAGCGGGGCCCACGAGGCCCTGGCCACGGCCTTGCGCGCCACCTGCCAGGAGGGCGACATCGTCGCGGTGGATTCGCCGACTTTTCACGGGGTGATGCAGACCCTCAAGGGTCAGGGCCTCAAGGCACTGGAGATCCCCACCGATCCGCGCACCGGCATCAGCCTGCCGGCGCTGGAACTGGCCCTGGAACAATGGCCGGTACGGGCCATCCAGCTCACCCCCAGTTGCAACAATCCCCTGGGCTACTGCATGCCCGAGGCCAACAAGCGCCAGCTGGTGGCCCTGGCGCGCAAGCACGACCTGGCGGTGATCGAAGACGATGTCTATGGCGATCTGCTCTATGGCTATCCGCGGGCGCGAGCGCTCAAGGCCTTCGACGAAGACGATCGGGTAATCCTCTGCAGTTCCTTTTCCAAGACCCTGGCGCCCGGTCTCCGGGTTGGCTGGGTGGCGCCCGGGCGCTATGCCGAGCGCATCCTGCACCTCAAGTACATAGGCACCGGCTGCACCGCCCCCCAGCCGCAGCTGGCCATCGCCGAATTCATCGCCGCCGGCCACTACACCGTGCACGTCCGGCGCATGCGCGCCCAGTACCAGCGCAATCGCGACCTGATGAGTGCCTGGGTGCAGCGCTACTTTCCCGCGGGTACCCGGGTCAGCCAGCCCCAGGGCAGCTTCCTGCTGTGGGTCGAGTTGCCCGAGGCCTGCGACAGCCATCGACTCAATCGCGAACTGCTCGCCCAGAGCGTACAGATCGCCTGCGGCAGCATCTTTTCCGCCTCGGGCAAGTACCGTAACTGCCTGCGCCTGAACTATGCCCAGGCCCAGCGTCCAGGGATCGAGGAGGGCGTGCGGCGCGTCGGCGAGGCCGCCTGCCGGCTGCTCGACGAAGTGCTGCCGCGGTCGCTGGCGCTGTCGGTCTAGCCGGGTTCGGCGATCTCGCTGCAATTGCGCCCGCGATGCTTGGCCCGGTAGAGGGCGGCATCGGCCTGGGCCAGCAGGCGGACCGGGACGCCTTCCGCCAGCCGCGGCGTCACCGCCACGCCGAAGCTGGCGGTGACCGGCAGCGCCTCGGTTGGGCCGACGGCGAAGGGCGCCTCGGCGATGCCGCAGCGCAGGCGCTCGGCCAGTGCCAGGGCGTCGGTTGGCTGGGCCACATCGGCGAGCACGGCGAATTCCTCGCCACCGATCCGGGCGATGCGATCACCGGGACGCAGCAGCTCGCGGCAGCGCTGCGCCAGTTGCTGCAGCAGCAGATCACCGGCGGCGTGCCCGTAGGTGTCGTTGATACGCTTGAAGTGATCGATATCGAAGGCGATCGCCGCCAGCTGTCCGGCGGTACGGATCACCCCCTGGGCCAGCTCGCGTTCGAAGGCGCGTCGATTGGCCAGGCCGGTCAGGTAGTCGGTCTCCGCGCGGACCCCCAGTTCGGCGATCAGGGCATCACGCTCCTCACGCAGCCGGTCGGCCTGCAGCAACTCGTCCTCCAGCTGGGCGAAGGCGGCGAACAGGCTGCGCGGGTCGTCTTCGGCCACCGTCCCGAGCGGTCGGGCGCGCCGGCTGAGGCTGAGCAGCCGCTGGGTATTGGCCAGCAGCGGCGTCAGCAGGCGCTGCTTGAGCAACAGCAGACCGGTACCCAGCGCCAGCAGGATGCCCACCGCCGCGGCGATGGTCAGCCACAGCCGCAGCTGGGCTTCGCGTGCCAGGGCATCGGCTTCGTCATGGGCCAGACTCAGCATCTCGTCGCGCAACTCCAGGATGCTGACCATGGTCGGGACATAGCCCTGGGCGAAGCTGGCCGCAGTGGGCGCCGTGCCGGTCGCCAGGGCGGCGAGGGTCTGGTGGTACCAGTCCAGGCCTTCACCCAGATAGCGCCCCTGCACCTGCACGAAGCGGTCACGCTCGGGGCGGCCGGGGGCCAGGTTGAGGTTGCTGCGCAGGAGATCCATCAACTGGTTGATGCGGCCCTGGGTCTGCAGCAACTGGACCTGTTCCGCGCCGCTGGGCAGGCGCTGCGCCTGCAGCGCCGGGGTCAGCAGCGAGCCCAGGCGTCCGGCGGTGTCGCGCAGGCGGGCGGCCAGCTTGGCATTGACCAGGTAGATGGCCACGGCCGGGCTGCGCTGGATGAGGTCGTGCAGGGTGATGTCGGCGGTGATGAAGTTGCTGTCGAGGGCGCGGAACATACCCTGGACCACGGTGGCGATGTCCTGGGACGGGGGATCGTCCGGCGTCCCCCGGAGGCGCTGGTCGACCCGGGCACGGGCCTGCAGCAGCGTCTGATAGCCGTTTGCCGCCTGCTCGGCGGTCACGCTGCATTGCCGGCAGCCCTGCAACAGCACCTGTAGCCGGGCGAAGCGCTGATCGCTCAGGGCCCGGGCGCGCGCCAGCTCATGGCTATCGCCGCCGCGACCGCCGAGCAGGGCATTGGTCGGGCCACGCTCGGCGGAGACGGCTTCCACCAGCCGCAGCGCCTCCTCGTAGACCGGCAACTGGTCACGGGTCAGGCCCATGCTCATCGAATTCTCATGGGCCTGCTGGACGAGCAGGGCCATGCCGCAGGCGGTGGCGAGCGAGGTCACCACCAGCAAGGCATTAATCAGTCGATTGAGATGAGCGGTCAGCAGAAAACGGCCAGACATCAGGCGACACCGAAGCGAGCATGCCCAGGAGGCGAGCCGATTCCGGACAGCGGAGGATTCAGGCTCTCAAGGTGCGCCGATGTTAAAAGGTCTAGCTTTCAAAACGTATACAGCCGGGGCCAGGTGGATTGGTTATTGCGCCAACGGTCATGCCGGCAGCACGAGTGGCAGGGTGGCCACGAAACCTCATCAGGCAGACGCGGTATCGCCCACCCTCTACACTGGCCATTTCGCGAGGTCCTGCCATGCCACCCCGTATCTATCTTGCCGGTCCCGAGGTCTTCCGGCCCGATGCCGTCGCCCAGGGCGAGGCGCTCAAGGCGCTGTGCGCCCGTCACGGCTGCACGGGGCTGTTTCCGCTGGACAACGCCCTTCCCCCGGGGCTGACCGAACCAGGGGAGCAGGCGGCCTGGATCTATCGGGCGAATCTGGCGCTGATCGAGCAGGCGGATGGCGTCCTGGCCAGCCTGGATTTCTTTCGCGGCGCCGAGCCTGACAGCGGCACCTGTTTCGAAGTGGGCTATGCGGTGGCGCTGGGCAAGCCGGTGGTGGGCTATGTCCCGGAGGCGGGCAGCCTGGCCGAGCGGATTCGCGCGCGACATCCCGAGTGGGTAGGCGTGGGGCTGCTGGACCGTGACGGCTGGACGCTGGAGGAATTCGGCCTGCCGCTGAACCTGATGCTGGCGGTATCGGCCAGCATCGTCGTCGGTGGGCCGGAGGTGGCCCTGGCAGTGTTGCGCGAGCGGCTGGGCTAGCGAGTCAGGTGGGTACGACCCTCACCCCGGCCCTCTCCCAGGGGAGAGGGGGTGGTTAGCGGTCAGTCCAGTGGAAAAGGCTGCGCCGTTTTCCACGCTACGGGGCCTTGACCCAAGGAGGGGAGCGGTTGCAGTGGCGTCAGCCGCGTGCCAGGGACGCCAGTTCGTCCAGTCCGCTGTTGCCGTCGGCATAGGCCGCGCGGAAGCTGTCGCGCTGCTGCCAGCGCGCCCAGAAGGCCGCCAGGTGCTCGAAGCGCTCGTCCAGCGGCGTCTGGTTGGTGGGGAACTTGGAGAAGGCGATGGCGGTGCACAGGGTGATGTCGGCAAAGGTCGGCGCCGCGCCGCCCAGCAGCCACTCGCGACCATCGGCCAGGTGCCGATCCACCAGCGCCGCGTGCATCAGGGCTTCCTTGCGGCAATGCTCGCCCCACTGCGGATTGTGGGTCAGCTCCAGCTTGTGGCCGAGGCCTTCGTGCTGCACATGGAACATGGTCACGATGCGATAGAGCACATGGACGAAGATGCGGTCGTTCCACATGGCGTCCTGGCCCTGCTCCAGCGGCGTTTCACCCATTACCTTGCGGCCGGGATAGCTGTTGTCCAGATAGCGGGCGATGGCCGCGCTCTCGGCCAGGTAGCCGCCGTCGGCGAGCTCCAGGGTCGGCGTCTCGCCCCAGGGATTGCGCTTGAGGTGCTGCCACTGGCGTTGCTCGCCTTCGGGCGCCATCTTCAGGATGACCTCCTCGAATTGATCGGCGATGCCCTTTTCCTGGATGAACAGCCGCAGCCGCTGCGGGTTGGGAAAGGCGGACGGCGAGGTGAAGAGGCGTAGCTTGGCCATGGAGGGCTCCGGAAGGGACAGTGACGAAGCATGCGACTGCGGGCAGTCGTGCCGCGTTCGTACGAGGTGACCAAGGATGCCGGGCCAGGGCCGGGGCGAACAGCCAAGCCGCTGTATGCCCTCCATGCAGAGAGTCGATTGGTCAGGCCGGCGTTCAGCTCACGAGGCTGGCGACGATCCGTTCGCGCAGCCAGGCATGGGCTGGATCGCGGTGCAGGCGTTCGGGCCAGAGCAGCAGCATGTCGAAGCCTGGGATGGCCAGGGGGGGCGGCTGGACCTGGAGGCCGGGATGGTTCAGGGCGATCTGGGCGGGCAGCAGGGCCACCAGATCGCTGACCAGGAGGACACTGGCCAGGGTGGCGAAGTGGGGCACCGACAGCACCACCCGCCGTTCGCGGCCCTGTTCCGCCAGCAACCGGTCAGTGACGCTGGCAAAGCCGCCACCGCTCGGCGAGACCAGCGCCTGATCCAGTTGGCAGAAGGTTTCCAGGGACACAGGTTGCTGCAGCGCCGGATGGCCGCGCCGGCCCGCCAGCAGATAGTGTTCGGTGAACAGCAGCCGCTGACGCAGACCCGCTGCGGCGGTATCGGCCACGTCCAGCGCCAGGTCCAGGCGATCCCCCTCCAGTTGCTCGGCGAGCAACGCCGGCTTCTTGTCCAGCAGCGCCAGGCGGATGCCGGGCGCCTGCTGGCGCAGGTCAGCCAGCAGCGGGGTGAGCAGGGTGGTGGCACTGTGGTCGCTGGCAGCGATGCGCCAGGTTCGCTCGGCGCGAGCCGGTTCGAAGGGGGCGGGCGGTGCCAGAGCCTCGTCCAGGGCGGCCAGCGCCTGGCGCAAGGGTTCCCGCAGCGCCGCCGCGCGCGCCGTGGGTCGCATGCCGCGCGGCCCAGGTAGCAGCAGGGGATCGTCCAGCAGCTGGCGCAGCCGGCCAAGCTGCAGGCTGACGGTGGGCTGCGCCAGATTCAGGCGGCGCGCGGCGCGGGTGACGTTGAGTTCCACCAGGAGGGCGTCGAGAGTCACCAGCAGATTGAGATCGAGGCGGCGCAAGCTATTGTGCATGGCAATGGCTACTGTTTCGGTAATTCATTTCCAGCATAACTCCGCCGTCCCCTAGCCTGGCCTCCTTTCCCTCGAGAGGTACGTGCCATGAAGGTCCTGCTGGTCTACGCCCATCCCGAACCCCGATCGCTCAACGGTGCGCTGCGCGACTTCGCCGTGGCCCATCTGCAGGCGGCCGGCCATGAGGTCCGGGTCTCCGATCTCTATGCCCTGCACTGGAAGGCCACCCTGGATGCGGCGGACGCGCCACACCTGGCGCCTGGGGCACGCTTCGATACGGTCCTGGATTCGCAGCAGGCCTATGCCGCCGGCCAGCAACCGGCGGATATCGCCGCCGAGCAGGCCAAGTTGCTGTGGGCCGATGTGCTGATCCTGCAATTTCCGCTGTGGTGGTTTTCCTTGCCGGCCATCCTCAAGGGCTGGGTGGAACGCGTCTATGCCTGCGGCTTCGCCTATGGCGTCGGCGAGCACAGCGACACCCACTGGGGTGACCGCTATGGCGAAGGCACCCTGGCCGGCAAGCGCGCCATGCTGGTGGTGACCTGTGGCGGCTGGGCGTCGCATTATAGCGAGCGCGGCATCAATGGCGCGCTGGATGACGTCCTCTTTCCCATCCAGCACGGCATCCTCTTCTATCCCGGCTTCAGCGTGCTACCGCCGTTTCCGGTCTATCGCACGAGCAAGCTGGACGCCGCCGGCTTCGAGCGACTGTGCCAGGCCTATGGGGCACGGCTGGATGGACTGGCCACGGACACGCCCCTGGCGTTCCGGCGGCAGAATGGTGGGGATTACGAGATTCCGGCACTCACCCTGAAGCCCGAGCTGGCGCCGGGGCGGACCGATCTGGGGATTCATCTGCGGGAGGAGTGAGGGCTGGCGCGGCCTGGTTTCCATGGCTCGGGGCCCAACGGCGGGGCTGGGCCTTGGGTGGTGTTGGGCTTCGCTGGCGCTCAACCCAACCTACGAAGCGTCCCTCACCCCAGCCCTCTCCCAGGGGGAGAGGGGGCGGTTACATGCGGTGTATGGACTGCAGTGAAGTTGACCTTATCAGTGGAAAACGCTCTGCGGTTTTCCACGCTACCGAGCGAGGCTACCGGGTTGAGCCGTAGGTTGGGTTGAGCGCAGCGAAGCCCAACGGTGCCCAGGATTGAACATCCTCGTTGGGCTTCGACGATGGAGCCGTCTCAACCCAACCTACGTGACTACGACGCTTCAGTGGAAAAGGCTGCGCGGTTTTCCACGCTACCGGCTGTAGATACCGTCTTCGCCCCTCAGTGTGCAATCGCTAAAGCAGGATCGAAAGGCTTGCCCGATTTGAGCACGCCATAGGCGATGGTCAGCAGCTTGCGCATGGCGGCACAGACGGTTTGTTTACCTTTCTTCCCCCTGGTTTTCAGACGCTCGGCTTGCGCCTTGATAGCCGGGTTGTAGGTCAGCGCCACGACGGCGGGTAGGTATAGCGCACTTCGTAAGCGGACCGATCCCATGCGCGAGATGCCGGTATGGCCGCGGTAAAGACCTGATTCCTGTAGGCGTGGGTTCAAACCGGCAAAGGCGGTCACGGCGCGGGCATCGGCGAAGCGACCGATATCGCCGAGCTCCGCCAGGATCAGGGCGGCGGTCTTGTCGGCGATGCCGTCTATGCTCACCAGCAGATCACGTTTGCCGCGCAGGTCCGGGTCATCGTCGATATGCCGTTTGATCTGTTCGAGCGTCCAGGCGATCTGCTCATCGAGCCGCTGCACGACCGCCTGGATCGAGTTTTGGACTTTTTCCGGGCTGACCTCGAGCCGATTGAGCTCCATCTGCCGTAGCGATTGGAGATCCTCCAGGCGCCGGGTCAGCGCGCGAAGCGTGCGGATGGACACAGGCTCCGGGTGCCAGGCCCGCAGGCTGTCTTCATGCCGCTGGCCATAGGTGGCGATCAGCTTGGCGTCGAGTTTGTCCGTCTTGCTGCGCTGCAATTGGCTTTGCGCATAGCGAGCGATCTGTGCCGGATTGAGCACGGCGATTCGGTAGCCCAGCGCATGGAAATGCTCGGCGAGCGCTTCGTGATAGGTGCCCGTGGCCTCCATCACGATCCAAGCGCCTGGCTCGGCATGCTGTTGCAGCCAGTCGGCAAAGACCGCGAAGCCTGACGGATCATTGCTCAGCCTGCCCTTGGTCCGGTGCTTGCCATTGGATTGCAGGACCGCCAGATCGAAGCTGCGCTTGGCGATATCAACACCGATTACGGCCATGATGTCTCCTCCTTCAGATGCGACACGATCACGTCATCCCGTCCAACCTTGTGCAATACGAGCTCTGGAGGCTCTAGATACCGTTCGGACTCGGGGATGGGTGTGGAGGAGGCGGCCTATCTACGTTGCAAGCTCAAAGGCTTAAGGGTGGACACGGCCTGCCATCCTCCCCCGATGATCAGTCGGGGACTATGCCCCCCTAAGGAGGCTGTCGTCGAGATACAAGGGTGGACGACGGCGCAGCCTCGTCCACGCGAATCATTCAAGGCAAGTCGCCTCAGTTGGCTCTCTTGCTGTCCACCTGGTCCAGGCGGCCGCCGCGGAAGGTGAGGAAATGCAGCATGCCGTTCCAGGGACCGTAGGCCCATTCCTCGACGAATTCCACCTGGCGATAGCCGTAGCCGTCGGTGACCTGGCGTTCGCCCAGGGGCGTGACGCTCAGCGGCTCGCCGCACTTGCCGCGAACCTCGTGGGTGGTGGAGCCGGTGGAGACCAGGGCGCTGCCGCAACGCAGCGACGCGGCCTGGCTGGTGCCGGTGGCGAGCAGGAGCAGCAACAGCAGGGGGCGCAGGTTCATTGGCGCTGGAACTCGATGCGAGTGAGGCGGTTGGCTTCGAAGGTGAGGATGTAGTTGGCGCCGTTCTTCGGGCCGTACACCCATTCCTCGATCACCGCCTCGCGGCGTTCGTTGCGGCCCAGTTCGTAGCCCACCAGGTCGCGGTGGGCGGGTTCGCCGCATTTCTGCAGCACTTCGAAGGCGCGATCGCCCCGGCTGACCAGGGCGTTGCCGCACCTCATGGAATCGGCGGCGGCGCCGGTGGCGACCAGCAGGGTGAGGGCGGCGAGCAGGCAACGCATGGGGGTCTCCTGACCGGTCAGAGCACCCCGAGCTGCAACTGCGCGGCCGTGGGCGATTCACCGGATTGGGCTTGAGTGCTGACGTCCAGCAGATAGACCCGCTGGGCATCGAGTTTCGCCGTGTCCACCAGATAGGTCTTGATGGCGCCCGCGCGCTGCTGGGCCAGGCTGCGCAGGAGGCCGTCGTTGCCGCTCCAGGCTTCGAGCACCGCCTGGCGCAGGCGCGCCGTGCGGGTGGCATCGTCAAGACTATCCCATTCCTGCGGGGGTTGCGCCTGCAGTCGCAGGCGGTACAGGCCTTCCAGCAGGGGCGCGCGCATGGCGGCGGGCACCTGCAACTGGCTGGGATCGGCGGGGACCTTGTCGCCGCGACGCTGCAGCAGGTTGAAGTACTGGGTCTGGAAGTCCTTTTCCAGCTGGCTGGCGGCCAGGGCGCGACCATCGCTGGCGGCGCCGGCATGGCCCCTGACCTCCACCGTCAGCTGCGGGCGCTGGCGCAGGGCCGCGGCCAGTTTGTCCAGCTCGCCGCGGGCCTGGGCCGAGAGCGTGGTGCTGCCGGCGGCGAAGTCGATGGCGCTGAGATCCGCCTCGTGCCCGCCAACCAGTCCCGCCAGCATGCGGAAGGGCGCCTGGACGGCGCGACTCAGCACATTGCGCAGGGTCTGCCAGACCACCGGCATGACGCTGAAGTTGGGATCGGCGAGATTGCCCGCCACCGGCAGGCGCAGGTCGATCCGACCGTGGCTGTCCTTGAGCAGGGCCACCGCCAGGCGCACCGGCAGGTCCACGGCGGCCTTGCTGTCCACCCGCTCGCCCAGTTCCAGCTGGTCGAGCACCACGTGGTTCTGCGCCTGCAGCTTGCCGTCGTCGATGCGGTATTGCAGGTCCAGGTCGAGGCGCCCCTTGCGCACCGCATAGCCGGCGAACTTGCCGGTATAGGGCGACAGGGTGGTGAGTTCGACCTGGCGGAAATAGGCGGTCACGTCCAGTTGCTGCAGGGGATCGAGAGGGTCGAGGCGGCCCTTGATCTCCACCGGGGCGAAGCGATCGACCTTGCCGGCGAGGTGGATGTCGGCCGGCTTGGAGGCGGCGGTATCCAGGGTGCCGATGCCGCCTTCCAGCGACTGGATATTGGTGGCGAAGCCAGGTTTGAGGCTGTTGTCGGCGAAGTCGGCGCTGCCGTCCTTGATGCTCACGCCGCCGATGCGGATCCGCAGCGGTGGCGAGCTGTCCTTCGACGCGGTTTTCGGCTGGGGGACCAGCAGGGCGCTGAAGTTGTTGCTGAGGTCTTCGTTGATCACCAGGGTGCCATAGGGCTTTTCCAGGTCGATCTTGTCGATGACCAGCTGTTTGCCAAGGGTGAAGGCGATGCCTTGCAGGTCCAGCAGCTGCCAGCGCATGAAGTCCTGCTGGTGCAGGGTGTCGAGCACATGCACCTGGGTGACCTGGGCCGCGCCGCTGACGGTGAGCCCCAGCGGCTCGCCCGGGGCCAGCGCCACTTTGAGCCGGCTGGCCAGCTGGCCGCTGCGAATCTCCAGGCGCACATAGGGGCTGAGATAGGGCTGGGCCTGGCGCAGGTTGAGTTCGTCGATGCCGACGTCGAAGCTGCCCTGCAGGGGCGTCAGCGCCAGTTGGCCGCTGGCGGTGATGCGGCCGCGATCACCGAGGGTGGTCTTGAGCTCCAGGCCGAAGGGCTTGCTGCTGGCGGTGTCGAAGCCTTTCACCGCCAGGTCCAGGCCGCTGAAATAGAGACTGGCCGGCTCCTGGGGCACGCGGTCCACCAGGTGCAGCTGGTTGTCGCTGAGCTGAGCGTCGTCGAGCTTCACGCGCCACGTTGGGCCACTGTTGGGGGCATCGCTGGTGGGGAAGAGCTGCTGCCAGTCGAGCGTGCCGTCCTGCTTGCGATTGCCCCAGGCATCCAGGCCGTTGCCGCGCAGGCGGGCGATGCTGACTTCGCGCTTCTGCAGATCCAGACCGATACCCTCGGCGGCCAGGCGCTTGAAGCTGGCCTTGGGTTCGGCATTCACCGCCTGCACGGCGACGTCGTCCAGCGCCAGGCGGCCCTGGCTGAGTTGCAGTTGCAGGGTCTTGCTCAGGTCCAGGCGGTAGTGGGCGCTGGCTTCCAGGCGCCCCTTGCCCAGCGCCAGCGGCAACTGGTTGCGCACATAGGGCCACCAGGGCGCGAGGCTGACGCCCTTGAGGGTCAGGTCGCCTTCGCTGCGCAGCGGCAGGAGATCCAGGCTGCCCTTCCAGGTGAGCTGGCCGCCCTGGGCGGTGGCGGCGGTCATTGCCAGTTGGCCCGGAGTGTCGCCGCTACGGGTGCGGAAATCCTGCAGGGTGGCA
This sequence comes from Pseudomonas aestiva, assembly GCF_039908605.1. NCBI lineage: Bacteria > Pseudomonadati > Pseudomonadota > Gammaproteobacteria > Pseudomonadales > Pseudomonadaceae > Pseudomonas > Pseudomonas aestiva. The sequence goes on from NZ_CP150916.1 coordinate 724,935, forward strand.
TCCAGGGGGGTGAAGGTGGCCTCCACCGGCTGGGCGCCCTGGGCATCGAGGAAATGCAGCCGGCCACCGATCAGGGCAATGCGCTCGATGTGCACCGGGAAGGGCTGGCCCGGCTCCGCATCCGCCGGGGTCGGCGCGGCGGTGGCGGTGGGGTCGCTGCGCCAGAGCTGGGCCAGATTGACCTGGCCACCCTTGGCGATGCGCAGATCGACCTGGGGCTGGTCGAGGCGCACCTCGGTGAGGTGCAGGGTCCGTCGCCAGAGGCTGTCCCACTGCACATCGGCCGAAAAGCCTTCGGCCGCCACCACGGGGTGCTCCGCCGGACCGATCAGCAGCTTTTCGGCGTGCAGCTGCAGGGTGAAGGGGTTGAAGCTCAGGGCCTGCAGGCTGGCGGGCTGGGTGAGGCGCTCGGCCAGCGTCTGGTTGAGGTAGTGCAGGGCGAGGCGCGGTCCGGCCAGGAATCCGAGCAGACTGTAGAGGGCCAAGAGCGCGAGCAGCACGAGGCTCGCTTTCACAATTCTGGGCATGCAGGCATCTAGGACGGCGAAGGTGCCCGGATTATGGCACGGCACCTTCGCCAACAAGGGCGGTGGCCGTCCCAAAAGCACTGCTGGCTATGCGAGTCATCAGGGCCACGGCTACAGGAGCGGCTGCAGGATCGCTCACATTTCGCCAACCCGGACGAGCGGAGCGGGCGCACGACCGATCAGTGGTCAGGCGGACGGGAAGGCTTCTGGTAGAGGCGTCGAGGCCTGTGCCGAAGGCTCTAACACAGCACTTTGCCATGATCCGCCCGTCGCTCCGGATTAAGTTTGACTTAAGGCCCGCCGACTAGTCTCGCGAACAGGTTGCATTCTCAGGGAGGGGGACACGGCGACGGGCTCAGCGGCTCGCGGCGTGACGACAGGACGGCGAGGGCAACCGCGAATCGAGAAGCCGCGCCGCCGGGAGTCGCAGATGTCCAGTCCTATCCAGCTCCGTTCCATCCAGAAGAAGATCCAGTTCCTGCGCACCACCTTCAGCTATGTCGGCTGGTCGCTGTTCGGTCTGCTGCTGTGGGACGTGGCGGTGACGGTGGACGCCATGCTGTTCGTCGACGAGCGCTTCGATCTGCCGCTCACGCCCCTGACCCTGCTGTGCTCGGCGCTGGTGGTGCTGATCAGCTTTCGCAACAGCAGCGCCTATGCTCGCTGGTGGGAGGCGCGGACCCTGTGGGGCGCCATGGTCAACAGCTCGCGCAGCTTCGGCCGCCAGGTGCTGACCCTGATCGACGACCAGGGCAAGGCGCAGAACCGGGTCAAGGCGGTGCTGCTGCGTCGGCACATGGGCTATCTGCATGCCCTGCGCGCCCAGCTCAAGCGCCAGGACCCGGCCCAGGCCGCGGCGCCCTATCTGGCCCGCCACGAATTAGTGTTGGCCGACGGCAGCCTCAACTTCGCCAACGACATCCTCGCCGGCACCGCCGAACTGATCGCCAGCGAATACCGCCAGGGCCGGCTGGACAGCATCCGCCTGGCGCGGCTGGAAGAGACCCTGGTGGACATGTCCAACTGGCAGGGCGGCATGGAGCGCATCGCCAATACCCCCTTGCCCTATCCCTATGTCTGCTTTCCGCAGCTGTTCAGCTTTCTGTTCTGCATCGCCATGCCGCTGGGCCTGGTCTCGACCCTCGGCTGGTTCACCCCGCTGGTGTCGACGGTGGTCGGCTTCATGCTGCTGGCGCTGGAGCGCATCGGCAGCGACCTGCAGGCACCCTTCGCCGACAGCCAGCACCAGATCACCATGGACAAGCTGTGCGCCACCATCGAGGCCAACCTCTTGTCGATGCTGCGGCCGCGCAGCGAAGAGGGCAGCGCCGTGGCCCTGGCCCAGCCCGAGGTCGACGCCGTGCCGAGCCGACGGGTGGCCTGACCGGCGGCGTTACCCAGGAGGCGTCGGGCCGCCAGGGTAGGAAACGTACGGAAAGTCCCGCGCCAGAGGCATTTCTTTCCTGAGGGCACGGCACTAGCGCCGCTTCGCTCCGGTCACATTTTGCAATCTCCCCTGGCAGCGGTGGTTGGCTGGGGCCCAGCGGGTCATGCCGTGGGTCGCTGGCGGGCCGGGGCGAGAGGTGCCGTGGGACCTGCGTCCCGCGACCTATATCTCGCTACGGATGCCCGCTCATGTCCGAAACCCGTTCCCCGACCGCCGGGGCCAGCGCCGAACCCTCTCGCCGCGCGCGCCATGCCCTGGATGCCCTGAACTTCACCCTGGCCGACGTCCGCGACGGCCTGGGGCCCTATCTCGCCATCTACCTGATCGCCGTGCGCGGTCCGGGGGAGGGCTGGAACGAGGCCACCGCCGGTTTCATCATGACCCTGGCCGGCATCGCCGGGCTGATCGCCCAGACTCCGGCCGGCGCCCTGATCGACCGTACCCGCCACAAGCGCCTCATGGTTGGTGTCGCCGCGCTGGTGGTGACCGTCTGCAGCGTGCTGCTGCCCTTCGTCTCCAACTTCTATGTGGTGGCGGCCACCCAGTCGCTGGCCCATGCCGCGGCGGCCATCTTCGCCCCGGCGCTGGCGGCCATCACCCTGGGTATCGTCGGGCCCAAGGCCTTCACCCGGCACATCGGCCGCAACGAAGGCTTCAACCACGCCGGCAACGCCGTCTCGGCGGCGCTGGCCGGTGGCCTGGCCTATTTCTTCGGCCCTACCGTGGTGTTCTGGCTGATGGCGCTGCTGGCGGCGGCCTCCATCGTCGCCATCGTCCGGGTGCCCCAGGACGAGATCGACGATGATCTGGCCCAGGGGCTGGGTGACGAAGTCGGTGCCCGCGACGCCAAGCCGGTGTCGGCCTGGCAGGCGCTGCTGGCCAATCGCAAGTTGCAACTGCTGGCGCTGCTGGCCGCCATCTTCCACCTGGCCAATGCCGCCATGCTGACCTCGGTCGGCCAGCAGCTGACCCATATCGTCGGCAAGGACAGCGCCACCTCGCTGGTGGCCGTCTGCATCGTCGCCGCCCAGTGCGTGATGGTGCCGGTGGCCATCCTGGTGGGGCGCAAGGCCGACGTCTTCGGGCGCAAGCCGATCTTTCTCTTCGCCTTCGCCGTGCTGGCGATCCGCGGCGTGCTCTACACCTTTTCCGACAGCCCCTACTACCTGGTGGCGGTGCAGCTGCTCGACGGCATTGGCGCCGGGATCTATGGCGCCCTGATGCCGGTGATCGTCGCCGACCTGACCCGCGGCAGCGGGCGCTTCAACGTCAGCCAGGGCGCCATCGCCACCGCCCAGGGACTGGGCGCGGCGATCAGTGCCACCATCGCCGGGATCATCATCGTCCGCTTCGGCTACGCGGCGGCCTTCACCACCCTGGCGGCCATCGCCGCGGTAGGCTTCGTGCTCTATCTGCTGCTGATGCCGGAGACCCGCGACGAGCACGTCGCCGGAGACGCGGCGCGGTCGAGCGGCTCGGTGGTGGGAGGCTGAAATGACACGCCAGGATGATTTTCTCGCCTTCGCCCATCTCGGCGATCTGCACCTGACCACCGCCGAAGCGGACAATGCCCGGGATTTGCAGACCCTCCTGCAGCGCCTGCGCGGGCGCAGCGAACTGGATTTCGTCTATCTGCCCGGGGACAACGCCGACAACGGCACCGCGGAGCAGTACCGGCTGCTCAGGCGGTTGCTGGACGACTTTCCGCTGCCGATAACGGTGATCACCGGCGACCACGACATGGAAGGCGGCGATCTCGGGCCCTTCTATGCAGAGTTGCAGGTGCCGCAACTGCCTTATGCCAGGAAGGTGGGCGGCGTGCGTTGCCTGTTCCTCGACATGTGCGGACCGGGCACCGGCGGGCCGGATTTCCGCCTTGGCCGCGAGCAGGTGCAATGGTTGGAGCAGGAGTTGCACCAGGCGACCCGGCGGGAGCAGCGCTGCGTGGTCTTCATGCACAGCTATCCGGCGGACCTGCAGGGGCCCGGCGAGGCCGAGCGGGTGGCGCGGTTGCTGCACGAGGGCCCGGTACGCCTGGTGGAGATCGGTCATACCCACTACAACGAACTGGCCCACGACGGCGGCGTGCTCTATGCCGCCTGCAGATCCACCGGCCAGATCGAGGTAGGCGGTGTAGGATTCGCGCTGGTCACCCTGGACGGTCCGGTGGTGAGCTGGCGCTTTCGCGAATTGGTCGACGGCTGACCCTGGGTGCAGATCACCGCGCCCGGTGATGCCCGTCTCAACGGCGCCGGCGTGGCCGAGGTGCGCGAGTGCCGGGTGCTGGTGCTGGCCGAGAGCGACCTCACGGCCTGCGAGTGGCAGTGCGACGACGGTCCCTGGTGGCCGCTGCAGCCGCTCGGCAAGGGCCGCTATCAGGGGGACCGACCCGTGCCGGAGGGCGTCCGCCGGTTGCAGGTCCGGGTCCGGGATGCGCAGGGCGGTGAAGACCGTGACGAGGTCGAACTCAGCGGTCATCTCTGCCCCGTCGCCGCGCCCGCCGACTGGGGTTCGGATCACACCCAACTGGGTGAATGGCGGGCCAGGGGCGTCCTGGGGACCCAGCTGGGGCCCAATCGCAATGGCCGCAAATGGTGAGGTCGGCCAGGCCGGTTTCGCGAATCGACTAGAAGGAACAGCGCTTTCATGGGGTCCATCATCACCACTCCCCACGTCCTGACGTGGGTCATCGCCGCTCTGGCCACCCTCGGGGTGGTCTCGCGGCCCTTCGGTCTGCCGGAGGCCCTGTTCGCCGTCGCCGGTGCCGCGCTGCTGGCGCTGTTCGGCCTGTTGCCGCTGGACGGCGTCTGGCACGGCGTCGCCAAGGGCACCGACGTCTATCTGTTCCTTATCGGCATGATGCTGCTGGCCGAAATCGCTCGTAAGGAAGGGCTGTTCGACTGGGTCGCCGGTCATACGATGCGCGCGGCCAAGGGGTCGGCGCTGCGGCTGTTCGCGCTGGTCTATGGCGTCGGCATCCTGGTCACGGTGTTCCTTTCCAACGACGCCTGCGCCGTGGTGCTGACCCCGGCGGTCTACTACGCCACCCGCGCGGCGAAGGTGAAGAATCCGCTGCCCTATTTGTTCTCCTGCGCCTTCATCGCCAACGCGGCGAGCTTCGTGCTGCCGATCTCCAACCCGGCCAATCTGGTGGTCTTCGCCGAGCACATGCCGGAGCTGAGCCGCTGGCTGGCGCTGTTCACGGTGCCGTCGATCCTGGCCATCGCCGCGACCTTCCTCACCCTCTGGGCGACCCAGGCCAAGGTCCTGCGTGCCGAGCGGTTGTCCGAGGGGGGCGCGGTGGAGGCGCTGCCCACCACCGGACGCATCGCCGGCTGCGGTCTGATCCTGACCATCCTGGTCCTGCTCGGCGCCTCGGCGCTGGATCTCGAGCTGGGTCTGCCGACCTTTCTTGCCGGCTTCGCCACCTTCCTGGTGGTGGTGGCCTGCAAGCGTGGCGGCGGCCTGGAGTTGCTCAAGCACATTTCCTGGGGCGTCCTGCCGCTGGTGGCCGGGCTGTTCGTGCTGGTGGAAGCCCTGGAGACCACCGGGGTGCTGCAGGCGCTGGCCAATCAGCTGCAGGCCGCCGCCCAGGCGACCCCGGAGCGCGCCGCCTGGGGCGCCGGACTGCTGGTGGCCTTTGGCAGCAACCTGGTTAACAACCTGCCGGCTGGTCTGCTGGCCGGGGCGGCGGTGCAGACCGCCCATGTCTCGGAAAAGATCGCCGGCGCCGTGCTGATCGGCATCGACCTCGGGCCGAACCTGTCCATCACCGGCTCCCTGGCGACCCTGCTGTGGCTGGCCGCGCTGCGCCGTGAAGGGCTGTCGGTGAGCTTCTGGCAATTCCTCAGGCTGGGCGCCGTGGTGATGATTCCGGCGCTGGTGTTGGCGCTGGCTGCCTTGATCCATCTCTGACGGACGGTCACGGCTTATCCTCAGGCAAGGCAATTTTTGCCCTCTGCCTGGGGCACTATCGGCATACCTCTGCTACGAAGAGCTGCCCATGGCCATCGCGCGCTACACCGGCTTCGCCCAGGCCCTGCACTGGCTGACCGTCGCCCTGCTGTGCCTGCTGTTGCCCTTCGTCTGGGTGGCGGAAAACTTTCCGCCCGGGCCGGTGCGTACCCTCTGGTACCTGCTGCACGAATCCACCGGGATCTCGGTGTTCCTGCTGATCCTGATCCGGCTGACCTGGCGCTGGCGGCATCCGGCGCCGCCGGCCCATCCTCGTGACGGTCGTCTGCTGCGGCTGCTCGCCGGGCTCAATCACGGGCTGCTCTACGCGGTGCTGCTGCTGATGCCGGTGACCGGCTACCTGATGGCCGGCCAGGGGCAGCCGGTGCCGGTGTTCGGACTGTTTTCCCTGCCGGGTTTTCCCCGGCATGAAGCCCTCGGCATCCTCGCCAATCGCATCCATGTGGCCGGCCAGTTCGCCGTCTATGGGCTGGTGATCCTGCACGTGGCGGCGGTGGTCTGGCATGTGGCGATCCGCCGCGATGGCACCCTGGAGCGGATGTTGCCCGAGCAACGGCCTTAAGGCGTCAGCTCCCTTCCACCAGCAGCCGGTCGCGCTCCAGTAGCGCCGGCAGGGTCTCGCGCAGGTGGTCCACCAGGGTGCGGATCTTGGCGTCGAGAAAGCGCCGCGACGGATAGAGCGCATGGATGTCCAGGGCATAGAGCCGGTGCCCCGGCAGCACGCGCTGCAGGCGGCCACTGGCCAGGCCGGCGACCGCGGCGTACAGCGGCAGGGCGCCGATGCCCAGGCCGCTGGCCACGGCTTCGGCCAGGGCATCGGCAGTGTTGACCTGGAAGGGCGGTCGATCCACCGCCACCTCGGCTATGCCCTCCGGTCCTTCCAGCAACCAGCGATCCGGCGCCATGGCGCGATTGACCAGCCGCAGGCAGCGATGCCCGACCAGCTCCGCCGGGGTGGTCGGCCGGCCCCGGCGCTCCAGGTAGGCGGGCGCCGCGCAGAGTACGCTGTGGGTGCTGCCCAGATGCGCCGAATGGAAGGCCGAGTCCGGCAGACCGTCGGCCAGGATTAGCGACAGGTCGTAGCCTTCCTTGAGGATGTCGGTGAAGGTGTTGGTCAGTTGCAGATCCAGGTCGACCTCGGGATAGCGCTCGCCGTAGCCGGCCAGGCTCTGGATCAGATAGTGCTGGCCGAGGCCGGTCATGGTGTGGATGCGCAGCCGGCCGCGCGGCACGGCCAGGGCGTGGCGGGCCTCGGCATCGGCTTCATCGAGGTCGGCGAGGATGCGCTGGCAGCGCACCAGGTAGCGTTCGCCGGCTTCGGTCAGGCGCAACTGGCGGGTGGTCCGGTGCAGCAGCCGGGTCTGCAGGTGCTGCTCCAGCTGGCTGACCGCCCGGGAGACATAGGCGGTGGTGAGTTCCAGCTGGCGCGCGGCGGCGGTGAAACTGCCGGTCTGGGCCACGCAGGCGAAGGCGCGCAGATTGAAGAGATGATCCATGGACGGGGCAGGGCGGTGGAAAGGGCCATTGTGGGCCATTACCCGCCCGTTGGTTAAGGCTCTTTGCTGCCATACCCGGCTTAATCCGCGCGGGCGAGACTTTCTAGAATGGCCCCCGAGACGCTGCGTCTCCCCCCTTCCGGTCGCTCTCGTCGTTGCCCAGCATGCCTCTCGCCTCACCGCCGCTCGCGCGGTCCGCCGCTGCCTACTCCCGTACCCGCTGGCCGAGCCGCAACGCCTGGCGTCGTGCCGCTCGCGAATGGGCGCGTACCGATGGCCAGACCTGGGCCTTCATCGCCAAGGCGCTACTGGCCGCGGCCCTGGCGCTGTGGCTGGCCTATCGCCTGGAACTGCCGCAACCGAGCACGGTGCTGGTCACTGTCTTCATCGTCCTGCAGCCGCAGAGTGGCCAGGTGCTGGCCAAGAGTTTCTATCGCATTCTCGGCAGCCTGGCCGGCCTGACCTTTACCGTGGCCGCCATCGCCCTGTTCGCCCAGGAGCGAGTGCTGCTGCTCGGCGCCTTGGTGCTGTGGATCGGCTATTGCACCCGTGGCGCGGCGCGCTATCGCGACTTTCGCAGCTATGCCTTCCTGCTGGCCGGCTATACCGCCTGCCTGGTCGGGCTGCCGGCGGTGGCCCAGCCCCAGGGCGCCTTTCTCCAGGCGATCTGGCGTCTGCTGGAGATCGCCCTGGGCATCTGCTGCGCCGGCGTCGTGAGCGTGGCGATCCTGCCGCAGACCACCCGCGGCGTCCTGCGCCGCACCCTGGCCCAGCGCCTGCGCGATTTCCTGGCGATGGCCCATGACGGTCTGCTGGGCCAGCTCGACGGCGAACGCTTCGCCGGGCTCAGTGCGCGTTTCGCTGCCGATTCCGTGGGCTTCGAAAGCCTGCGCAGTGCCAGCGTCTTCGAAGAGCCCTATCTGCGCCGACGCAGCGGACGCCTGGCCGCCCTGGGCAATCGTCTCATGCTGCTCAACACCCGCTTCCATGCCCTTCATCAACTGCTCGACCGTCTGGCCGGACGGCCACCGGCGGTGCGCCAGGCGCTGGCGCCCGCCCTGGGGCTGATCGCCGCCGCCCTGGCGCCGGGCCTGGGTCGCCTGCCGGAAGAGCGTGACCTGCGCCGCCTCAGCGAGCGCCTGGCCGGGGAGCGCGCGGTGCTGATGGCGGCGATCCGCGACGGTCGCCAGCAACTGGGCCAGACAGCGCCTGGCGCCGCAGTCGATCGCCTCGACTACGACACCGCCGCCGAACTGCTCTATCGCTTCGCCGAGGACCTGCACCTGCTGCTGAATACCCAGCTGGAGCTGGACCTGCCGGCCAGCACCGCGCCCAAGACGCGCGAGACCTTCACGCCGCTGGCCAGTCGCGCGGTGGCCTGGATGGCCGGGCTGCGCAGCGCCCTGGTGGTGCTGGGCGTGGGACTGTTCTGGATCGAGACCGCCTGGCCGAGCGGCGCGGCCTGCACCCTGGCGGCCGCGCTGATCTCGGCGCTGGCCTCCACCTCGGCCGATCCGCGCCGCTATTGCCTGCAACTGGCCGGCGGGACCCTGGTCGGGGCCCTGGCCGGTGGCCTGCTGCAATTCCAGGTGCTGCCCTGGATCGACGGTTTCGCCCTGTTGCTGCTGGTGCTGGCGCCGGTGTTCGCCGCCGGCGCCTGGCTGATCACCCGACCGCGGCTGGCCGGCTATGGCACCGGGCTGATGGTCTGGTTCTGCTCGGCGGCGCTACCGGGCAATCTGCCGCGCTACGACGCCGACCTCTTCTGCAACACCTACCTGGCCTATCTGGTGGCCTGCGGCGTGGCGGTGGTGGCCGTCAGCGTCCTGCTGCCGCCCAGCCAGCCCTGGGTCTGGCGCCGACTGGAGGCTGCCCTGCGCGAGCGACTGGTCCACGCCATCGGGGCACCCCTGGCCGGTCTGAGTGGCCGCTTCGATTCCGGCCTGCGCGATCTGCTCAACCAGGTGCAGGTGCTCACCGTGGGCCAGCCGCTGGTGCAGCGGCGGCTGCTGCACTGGACCTTCCTCAGTCTGGAGCTGGGCCACGCCATCATCGAGTTGCGCCTGGAGCAGGCCGCGCTGCCACCCTTGCCCTGGTATCGCGAACAGCGCGCCTGGCGCCTGGCGATCCGCGCCCTGGGTCGGGCGCTGGTACGACTGTTCCGCCAGCCCGATGCCGCCAACCTGGCCCGCGCCCTGACCGCCGTGGACCACGCCATCACCCTGGCGCACCAGGCCCAGCGCCACCTGGAGCCCAATCCGGGCGACTTCGATCGCTCGCCGCTGCGGCGCATCGCCAGCTACCTGCACTTCATCCGCACCTCGCTGCTGGCGCCGGATTCGCCCCTGGCCGGGTACCTGCCGCAGGCCCGGCCACCGGCGCGCGACGAAGGCTAGCCAGCAGCCCGCCAAAATCCGACTAGGCTTACGGACGGGGAGGGCCACAGGCCCTCTGCCATGCGACTTTCGGCACAACCAGAACAAGGCCCGCCTGCCCATGCCCGTCCGCTTCGTCCGTCCGCTGCTCTGTTCCGCCAGTTTTCTCCTGACGCCCCTGGCGTCCGCCCTGGAAGCCCCCGGTGCCCCCGGCGCCGCACCCTTCTGGTCCTATTCCGGCAAGACCGGCATCGGTACCAGCTACGAGGCCTATCGCGACGGTGCCTACAGCGACCAGGCCAGCACCGGCCGCGTCTCGCGGGTGTGGTTCTCCCTGGCCCAGGGGGTGGTCACCGAGACCATGCAGGGACTCATCCACGAGGCGCAACTGCGCGAGATGCAGCTGGTGATCCGCGGACCCGACTTCACCCACCTGGAGCGCGACGACACCGACAGCCGCATCGAATACCTGGCCACCGATGCCGCCGGCCGGCCCACCTCGCTGGCCTACAAGATCGTCAACCGCGACCGCCAGGGCCGCTACGAGATCGAAAAGCACATCTTCACCGACCCGGACCAGGACACCCTGGTCATGCGCGTCATCTTTCGCAGCCAGGACCCGCGCATCCAGCCCTATCTCTATGTCGATCCGGCGCTGGCCAACAGCGGTAGCCACGACCGCGCCGCGGTGAAGGGTGGGGTGCTCTACGCCAGCGAAGGCGAGCACGCCCTGGTGGTCAAGGCCAGCCAGCCGCTGCAGACGCCCACCGTGGGCTTCGTCGGCAGCTCCGACGGCCTCGACGACCTGCGCCGCAACGGCAAGCTGACCCAGACCTACAGCAGCACCGGCGACCAGGCCGGCAACGTCGCCATGCTCGCCAAGCTGCCGCTCAAGAGTGCCGAGACCACCCTGGACGTGGTGGTGGGCTTCGGCGCCAATCCGCGCCAGGCCGAGGCGGCGGCGGATGCCACCCTGGCCCGCGGTTATCAAAAGGTGCTGGCCCACTACAACGGCGAGGGCGACGCCATCGGCTGGCAGGACTACCTGGCCAGCCTCGACCAGCTGCCGCGTCTGCAGGCCCAGGCCGGCGACGGCGGCAAGCTGGTCAACGCCAGCGCCCTGGTGCTCAAGGCCCAAGAAGACAAGACCCACGCCGGCGCCCTGATCGCCTCGCTGTCCAATCCCTGGGGCGAAACGGTGCCGGCGGGCAAGGGCACCACCGGCTACAAGGCGGTCTGGCCACGGGACTTCTACCAGTGCGCCATGGCGCTGCTGGCGCTGGGTGACCGGCAGACGCCCAAGGTCGCCTTCAGCTACCTCAAGCAGGTGCAGGTGGATGCCAATACCGCGCACAAGCCGGCCGATAGCTCCGCCTTCATCCACCAGCAGAAGCAGGGCGACGAGGTGCGGGCGCCGGGCGCCACCGGCTGGTTCCTGCAAAAGACCCACGTCGACGGCACCATCGAGTGGGTCGGCGTGCAACTGGACCAGACCGCCATGCCGATCATGCTCGGCTATCGCCTCTGGCAGGGCGGCCTGCTGGGCGACGCCGAGATCGATCGCTGGTACCGCGACATGCTCAGGCCCGCGGCGGACTTCCTCGCCCGCGACAGCCAGGTCAACCTGGGCTGGAACACCTGGCAGGTCAAGCCGCCGCAGACCCAGCAGGAGCGCTGGGAAGAGCAGTGGGGCTATTCGCCGTCCACCACCGCGGCGGTGATCGCCGGTCTCGCCACCGCCAGCGAACTGGCGCGCCATGCCGGCGACGAGGCCAATGCCAGCCGTTACCGCGACACCGCCCGGCGCTATTCCGGCCAGGTGGAAAAGACCATGGCCACCACCCAGGGCAGCCTGGGCGCCGGCAACTACTACCTGCGCATCACCCAGAACGAGGATCCCAACGACAAGGGCACGCTGGTGGACAACAACAGCCGCCCAGGCCTGCCGGAGGACCAGGTGCTCGACGCCGGCTTCCTCGAACTGGTGCGCTACGGCGTGCGGCCGGCGAGCGATCCCCTGGTACAGAAAAGCCTGGCGGTGCTGGACGACGAAGGCCTGCCGGAGAATCTGCGGGTCAAATACAGCTTCCAGTACCCGGGGGTGAACGGCACCTTCCCCGGCTGGCGGCGCTACGGCAACGACGGCTATGGCGAGAGCGAAAGCTCCGGCATCAATTTCCCCGCCACCGAGCAGCCGGTACCCAACTCCGGACTGCGCGGCCGGGTCTGGCCGATCTTCACCGGCGAACGCGGCCATTACGAGCTGGCCCGTCTGGTCCTGCAGGGCAAGCCGGATGCGGCAGCGCTGGGCAAGCTGCGTGACACCTACGTTCGCGGCCTGGAACTGTTCGCCAACGCCGGCCTGATGCTGCCCGAGCAGGTCTGGGACGGCGTAGGGGACAACCGGCGCCACGGCTACACCCAGGGGCAGGGCACCGATTCGGCGACGCCGCTGGCCTGGTCCCATGCCGAATACGTCAAGCTGCTGCGCTCCATGGCGGATGGCCAGGTGTGGGATCACTACCCGGTGGTGGCGCGGGCACTGGTGCCCTGAAATAAGCCTGGACGCAAGAGCTACCCAGGTGGCCAACGCTGCCTTTTCGGCAGCGAGTGCGGCTGAAAAGGCAGCGTTGGCCTGGGTCGGGATCGGATCGCCCGCTCCTGATCGCGGGCGCCGACGAACGGCATGCAGCCGTGAAGTTGCATGCCAGAGCAGCGGGTGACGACCAGCGAAACGTCGAACTCAAGGGAACGCCTGTAACAAGACTTGTCTGATGGGCGTTCTCGCGCTTAGCTGAGGCAGCGGACCCTTTCGCTCGCCGCGGTTCTCCTCTCTTTCCGGTCCCTCTGCCCTCGGTCGCGTACCGCGCGGTAGCGTGCCCGGCTGTCGCGCTTTTCTCTCGCTCGCTCCGGCGACCGCTCCGGCGGTCTGGGGGCGGGTCTTTGCCGGTTCCTGTCAAGAAGGTCACGGATATGACTGACGTCGCTCTCCCCATCGCCCTCTACCTGGGCACCCTGGTGCTGCTGGCTTTCGCCCTGCGCCGCAGCCCGTTGCTCACCGAGGAGACCCTAGCGCGCTCCTCGCCGCTGGATGCCCTGCGCGGCATCCTCGCCACCGCCGTGGTCTGCCTGCATTTCGTGCTGACCTATCACCTCAAGGCGGAGGGCCAGTGGCGCGAACCCGACAGCGACCTGCTCTACAACATGGGCGTGGTGCCGGTCTCGCTGTTCTTCATGATCACCGGCTACCTGTTCTTCGGAAAGGTCTATCGGCGCCCGCCGGACTGGAGCGAACTGCTCCGTTCACGGGTGCTGCGGGTGATGCCGCTGTATCTCTGCGTGGTGGCCGTGGTGGTGCTCTTCACCCTGATCCGCACCCACTTCGTCATCGCCGACGGCCAGCACTTCATGCTCGAACTGCTCAGCTGGGAGCTGTTTTCCGGCTTCAGTCTCAACGGCCTGGAAGAGAGCGGCTGGATGACCGCCGGCGCCCACTGGACGCTGCGCTACGAGGCGCTGTTCTATCTGGCCCTGCCGCTCATCGCCGCGCTGTTCAATCGCCGTGGCTTCGGCCTGCCCCTGCTGGTCTCGGCGCTGCTGGTGGGTGGCCTGGTCGCTGCCGGTTATCACTACCACGTGCTGGGCGCGCGCTTCGGGCTGCTGTTCCTGCTGGGGTTCCTGCCGGTGTTCGTCAAGGTCCATCGGCCGGCGCTGCTGGCACGCCTGCGCACGCCCCTGGTGGCGGCACTGTCGCTGGCGCTGGTGGCTTACGCCATGACCCAGCCCGACTACAACCTCAGGCAGATGCTGGCGCTGGCGTTGCCCTTCGCCGCCATGGCCGCCGGCAACGACCTCTTCGGCCTGCTGCGCAGTCGCGGCCTCAAGGTGCTGGGCGAGATCAGCTACAGCCTCTATCTCACCCACGGCCTGCTGCTCTACGGACTCTTCACCCTGCTCAACCTGGGTTCGGTCGAGACCCTGGGTACCGTCGGTTTCATGGCCCTGCTGCCGCCGGTGCTGGTGCTCGCCTGCCTGCTGTCGATGCTCAGCTACCGCTGGATCGAGCGTCCGCTGATGCACCTGGGAAGGGCGCCACGGCCTCGGCAAGTACCGGCGTAAGCGCCGGCGCCGCCCCGGGATACTCCAGCAGAAAGGCCAGTGCCTGGGCGCAGGAGGCTTCCACCTTGAGCGCCAGCAGGTCGTCCGCGCGGGTCCGCCCATAGCCCAGGGCGGCGATGGGCAAGCCGGCGCGGGCCGCGGCCTGGGCGAAGCGAAAGCCCGAATAGACCATCAGCGACGAGCCCACCACCAGCAGCGCATCGGCGCGGCCCAGGTGGGCGAAGGCGCGCTCCACCCGCGCGCCGGGCACGTGTTCGCCAAAGAACACCACGTCCGGCTTGAGCAGGGCGCCGCAGCGCGGGCAGTCGGGCACCCGGAAATTCATGAAGTCCACGCCTTCCAGATCGGCATCGCCATCCGGCGCAGTAGCCGCGTCCAGCGCTAGCCAGTCGCCATTGAGTTCGCCCAGCCACTGCTGGAATTCCTGGCGCGGCAGGCGCAGCTCGCAACCCAGGCAACGGATCTGGTCGAGGCGGCCGTGCAGGTCGATCACCGCCTCGCTGCCGGCGGCCTGGTGCAGCCGATCGACGTTCTGGGTCAGCAGCATCTCCACCTGGCCACGCCGCTCCAGGGCCGCCAGGGCCTGATGGGTGGCGTTGGGCCGCGCCTGGCAGAAGCGCGGCCAGCCGATCAGGCTGCGTGCCCAGTAGCGGCGGCGCAAGAGTTCGTCGCCGACGAAGGCCTGCAGGGTGACCGGTTGCGGGCGCTTCCAGGCGCCGTCGCGGTCGCGGTAGTCGGGAATGCCGGAATCGGTGCTGCAACCGGCACCGGTGAGCAGGAAGATCCGCTCGTGCCGGGCGATAAATGACTGGAGCTCGGGCAGGGACATCGGGCACCTGGAGTTGCGGACGATACCCCCAGCTTGGAAAGGGTTATGCCGGGAGGCAAGCCGCAGCTGACGAACGTCCTGTCCGGCGTGCGGCGCTCCGCCCGAAGGACGCCTTGCTAGAACACCGGCACGTAGATGTAGATCTGCGAATCCTGGGCATCCACCCCGGTGAAGGCCTCGGTGTAGTGCTCGAAGCAGGCGCCCGGGCGGGGTTGCAGGCCGCGTGCCGGCAGCAGCTCGGCGAACAGTCGGCCGAGGCTCTTGGCCACGCTGGGCGCGGTGCCCAGGTGCACGTAGCGGGCATAGCGGCCTTCCGGCAGTTCCTGGCGCACCATGCCGGCGGGCAGCGGCGCGCCCGGCGCGGTGGCCACCGCGGCCAGGTAGTGCATGGCGCCGGCCTGACGCCAGCTCAGGCCATACCATTCGGCGTCGCCTTCGCGGCCGGTGATTTCCCCGGCGCGGTCGGCGAAGCGCCGCCAGAGGGCGGCGATGTCTTCGCCCTGGCCAGGCTCGAACAGCAGACCGGTCACTTCCAGGGCGGGATGGTCGACGATTTCCAGCGACATGGGACAGACTCTCTCGAAGATGCGATGAAGGCCGCCACCTTACTCCAGCGGCGCCTCGCGGTCAGCCTGGGCAGGGCATAAGCCGGTCAGGCGAAAGGTCGCAGCGGACCCGTGGCGCCATTCCGATTCGCCGGGTGTGTTCCTGGCGGCTGCCGATTCGGCGAGCACCCCTGCTGCGCCACCCGGGTGCCAGGCTGGGGTTCAGCGGTCCTCGGCAAGCGCCTGGGTCAGCGCCAGGCCCGCCAGGCGCGCGCTGGCCAGCAGCCGCTCCGGACTCTGCCCATGGCGGGCACTGGCGGAGAGCCCGGCCATGGTGGTGATGACGAAGTCGGTCAGCTCCTGCGCCCGTTCCGGCTTGCAGGCGGCGACCCGGGTGCGGATGAGCGCCTGGGCCGCCTGGTGGTAACGGTCGGCCGCCGCGCGGGCCTGGGGATCGTCGGAATGGGTGCCCTCCAGCACCAGGCAGCCGGCCGCACTGGGATCGACAGTATAGCTGCGCGCCACCTCTTCCAGCACCTGGGTCAGGACCTCCGCCAGGGATAGCTCGGCCTCCAGGATGTGCTGCAGCAGCACGGCGCCCGTCGCAATGTAGCGATCGAGCACCCGCTGGTAGAGCTCGAGCTTGCTGCCGAAGGCCGCATAGAAGCTCGGCGGCCTGATCCCGAGCGCCTGGGTCAGGTCGGCGACGCTCACCCCGTCGTAGCCCCTTTCATGGAACAGGCGCTGGGCCTGGACGATGGCCTCGTCCGGATCGAAACGGCGGGGCCGCCCACGGGGTGCGGATTTATTTGTAGTGCTCATTACAAAAATACTTTGACAGCGGCCGGGAGAGGCTTATTGTAGCACTCACTACATTAATCAGGAGGCAGATCCATGAGCAATTTCGCAGGCAAGAAGATCCTGGTGCTGGGCGGCAGTCGCGGCATAGGCGCCGCCATCGTGCGGCGCTTCGCCGCCGAAGGTGCCCGGGTGACCTTTACCTATGCCAGTTCCGCTGACGCCGCCCTGGCCCTCGCCGCGGAGACCGGGAGCTCCGCCGAGCTGACCGACAGCGCCGACCGCGACGCGGTGATCGCCCGGGTGCGCGCCTGTGGTCCGCTGGACGTGCTGGTGGTGAATTCCGGCGTGGCGCTGTTCGGCGATGCCCTGGAACAGGAGCCGGACGCTGTCGATCGCCTGCTGCGCATCAACGTCCAGGCGCCGTATCACGCAGCGGTCGAGGCGGCGCGGCAGATGCCGGCAGGCGGGCGGATCATCGTCATCGGCTCGGTGAATGGCGATCGCATGCCGTTGCCCGGCCTGGCCGCCTATGCCATGAGCAAGTCCGCCCTGCAGGGACTCGCCCGTGGTCTGGCGCGGGACTTCGGTCCACGCGGCATCACCGTCAACGTGGTGCAACCCGGACCCATCGATACCGAGATGAATCCGGCCGATGGCCCCATGAAGGAGCTGATGCACAGCTTCCTGGCGATCAAGCGCCACGGCAGCGCCGACGAGGTGGCCGGCATGGTCGCCTGGCTGTCCGGCCCCGAGGCCGGCTTCGTCACCGGTGCCATGCACACCATCGACGGCGCCTTCGGCGCCTGATCGCGGCCCGCGCCGCTATCGCCCGGGGCCCAGGCGATAGGGGCGACTGCCCGTTGTCCGGCTGGCGCACCTAGTGCGCCGGTCCCAATACCTCTTCGGCGATATCCAGCAGCGCCCGCAGCCTGTCCATGTGGCGCAGGTCCTGGTGATAGCCCACCCAGATGTCCCGTGACGGAGGAATGCCGAAGCTTTCGATGAGCTGCAGTCCTGGCGTCGCATCGCCGAGCGGGCGAGGCAGCACGGCAACCCCCAGTCCCCGGCGGCACATCTGCGCCTGAACGGTTCGACTGGTACTGGTGAAGGCGCGTTGCGCTCCCGGCAGCCGATCGAGCAACCAGGCGACATCGGGAAAGTGCGCTTGCGCGCTGTTCATGAGGATCAGCCCGACCGCGGCCGTATCCTCCTGCACGGCCAGCGCCGTCGCGGCGGAGCCATAGAGGCCATAGGGCATCCTCAGGAAACGGCGCTGCACGATATCCGGTTCGCTGAAGGGCACCAGACGAAAGGCCACGTCCGCATCGCGGCGGGAGAGATCCAGCAGTCGATAGCTGGCAATGACCTCGGGTACCACGGCAGGATGCCGCCGGGTGACGTCGGCCAGGACCGGCGCCAGAACATAGCCGGCAAACCAGTCCGCCGAAGAGATTCGCAGGATGCCCTCCAGGCGCTGGTGATTACCTGCCAGACGCCGCTCCATGGCCAGGGCCGAGGCTTCCATGGACTCGGCCAGGGCGAATACGGCATCTCCCGAATTCGTGAGGATCAGGCCCTCGCGAGTGCGCCTTAGCAGCGCCTGTCCGGCTTCATCCTCGAGCGTTTTGATCCGTCGACCTACCGTCGGGTGGCTGATGCCCAAGGCTCGCGCGGCCGCGCCATAGGATCCGCCGCGGGCGACGGCCAGAAAGATTCGTACATCGCTCCATTCCATGGCTAATCTACGTTCAAAAATGAACATTAAATATGCAGGAAAGGCAGTCCCCAAACAATATCGTAAGGGCGACCATGGCGGTTCACATCGACTCAGATACGTTGGATTCAGCCAGGGATGTTCGAACTGGCTCCATGCAGGTGAGCAGCTATGGGCAGATTGCTGGATAGGGTTGCGATTGTAACGGGCGCCTCCAAGGGCATCGGCGCGGGTATTGCCCGGCAATTGGCGGCGGACGGCGCCAAGGTCGTCATCAGCTATGCGTCCGACAAGGACGGGGCGGACGCCGTCCTCGCTGACATCGAGGCAGCAGGGGGTACGGCTATCGCGCTACGCGCCGATGTCCGCCAACGGGCCGATATGGAGGCCTTGGTAAAGGCGGCCCTCGAACACTTCGGTCGCCTGGATATCCTGGTGAACAATTCCGGCGTCTATCAGTTCGCCAGGGTCGAAGACACCACGGTAGAGCTGTATCGGCTGCAATTCGACATCAATGTGCTCGGACCCTTGCAGCTCATAGGCGCCGCCAGTCCCTATCTGGGCGCCGGCAGCAGCATCATCAACATCAGCTCGAACGTCACCAGCGTGCTGCCGGCGGAAAGCGCCGTCTACAGCGGCACCAAGGGCGCGCTCGATGCGATCACCGGGGTGCTCGCCCGCGAGCTGGGCCCTCGTGGGATCCGCGTGAATGCCGTCAATCCTGGCCTCATCGAAACCGAGGGCACCCGGACCGCCGGCGCCCTGGGCGCGGAATTCCAGGCCTGGAACGAGGCCTGCACCCCACTCGGCCGTATCGGCCAGGTACGGGATATCGCCCCCATCGTCGCCTTTCTGGCGTCCGACGATGCCGGCTGGGTGACCGGCGAATTCATCTTCGGCTCCGGCGGCATGCGCTAGACCAGGCGGTTGCCTGCGCCGCGCGCGCCGATCGCTGACGCCCTGCCAGCTCTAGCCACGCTTTCGAGAAATCGCTG
Organism: Pseudomonas aestiva; assembly: GCF_039908605.1. Classification (NCBI taxonomy): domain Bacteria; kingdom Pseudomonadati; phylum Pseudomonadota; class Gammaproteobacteria; order Pseudomonadales; family Pseudomonadaceae; genus Pseudomonas; species Pseudomonas aestiva. The sequence continues at coordinate 743,758 of NZ_CP150916.1, forward strand.
CACCTACAGGTCGCGGGCCGGCAACGCCTGCGCGGATCAGGATGCAGCTCGATTAACGGTAAACGTCCATGAACTCATCCCTGCCCAAGGTCCAGCCCGACAGCCGTCGCTGGTTCGCGCTGGGCGTGCTGCTGATCGGTACGCTGCTGCCACCGCTCGACTTCTTCATCGTCAACGTGGCCCTCCCGGTGATTCGTCGCGACTTCGCTACCACGTCGGATCTGGCGCAACTGGTGGTCTCCGTCTATGCGACGGCTTATGCGGTCACCCTTATCCTGGGCGGGCGTCTGGGCGATATGTTCGGCCGCAAGCGTGTCTACCTTGGCGGCATGCTGGGCTTTGGTATCGCCTCGGCACTGTGCGGGGTCGCGCCAACGCCAGCCATGCTGATTGCCGGACGGCTGCTGCAGGGCGTGGCGGCTGCCATCATGGCGCCGCAGTCCATGGCCCTGATCCATGCGACCTTCCCCGCGGAAGAGAAGAATCGGGCGCTCGGCCTGTACGGCGCGACCTTCGGACTCGCCGCTGTGCTGGGCCAGCTCTTGAGTGGGGTGCTGATAGAGGCCAATCCCTTCGGATTGGGCTGGCGCAGCATCTTCCTCATCAATCTTCCCGTCATTCTCTGCGCCCTGCCGACCGCGCTGGTCGTGCTGCGCGAGAGCCGGGCCCGGCAACCGGGCCGGCTGGATGTCATGGGCGCCGGCCTCCTCGCGGCTGGGCTGTTGGCGCTGGTCGTACCCCTGGTCGAGGGGCCACGACTGCATTGGCCCTGGTGGTCGCTGCCCCTGCTCATCGTCAGTGCCGGGTTGCTGATCGCCTTCTGGCGCTACGAGCAGCGCAAGGAAGCGGCCGGTGAGACGCCCCTGGTACTGCCTTCCTTGCTCACCGCCTCCCGGCTCAGACGCACCCTCCTGGCGACCTTTCTGTTCTATGCCCTGGCGCCTTTCTTTCTCATCTTCGCCGTCTACCAGCAGGCCGGTCTGGGTCACGGAGCCCTGGCTGCGGGTTGGGCGATCCTGCCCCTGGGGATCGGATTCCTCTGCGGGCCCCTGTGCAGTCCGCATCTTGCCCAACGGCTGGGCGCACGCACCGCCGCCCTTGGCATGGCCCTGGAGGTCCTGGGCCTGATGTTGGCGGCGGCACTGGCGGGCTTGCCCAGCTGGCTGCCGGTGCCGCTGCTGTTGATCGGCCTGGGGCAGGGCATAGCGCTTCCGGCCCTGGTGAGAATGAACGCGGATCAGGTGGCACCGAGCCTGGCCGGACTCGCCGCCGGCTTGATGAATGCCACCTTGCAGATCAGCGCCGCCCTCGCGGTAGCGCTCATTGGTGGCCTGTTTTTCGCCCTTGCCCCCGATGGCGCTGGCGGGAAAGCGGTGCAGGTCGCCTTTGCCGTTGCCGCCCTGACGATGGGTGGTGCCTTGGCGCTGGCGGCCGTTTTGAGCTGGCCTAGCGCCCCGACGACCGCCTGGCGCGGGGCCTGTGACGCAGAGTGAACAGCGCTTTTCAAGGCGCGAGGAGAACAGCATGAGAAAGACCTGGCTCATTACCGGCTGCTCGAGCGGTCTTGGCGGCCATATCGCCGCAACGGCCGCTGCGCGGGGTGACCGCATCGTGGCAACGGCTCGCGATCCCGCCGTACTGCAACCCTTGGCCCGGCAATTTCCGGAGAACCTGAGGGCCGTGCAGCTGGATGTCACCGACCCCCTTTCGGTGGCCGCCGCGCTTGCCTTTGCAGAGCGGGAGTTCGGTGGTCTGGATGTCCTGGTGAACAACGCCGGGATAGGCTTCATCGGTGCCGTGGAGGAGGCCGAGCCCAGCGAATACCGGCCGGTATTCGAGGTGAATGTATTCGGCCTGATCGAAACGACCCGCCTGGCGTTGCCTCTCCTGCGTCGGCGCGGCGGCGGCCGTATCGTCAACCTGTCATCCGGGGCAGGGCTCTCGGGAGGACCGGGTTCCGGCTACTACAGCGCGAGCAAGTTTGCGGTCGAGGGCTTTTCCGAATCGCTGGCCAGGGAAGTGGAACCCTTCGGAATCCGCGTGACCATCGTCGAGCCCGGGCCGTTTCGCACCGATTTTCTCGGGCGCTCCATCGCCATGGCGAACCAGGTGATCCCGGCCTATGCCGACACGGCGGGGCGCCGGCGTGCCTACCGGGACAGCAATGACGGCAAGCAGGCGGGAGATCCGCGAAAGGCTGCCGCGGTGATAGTGCAGGCCGTCATGGCGCCCGAGCCGCCCTTGCATCTGCCGCTTGGACCGGTCGCCTACGACATCGCGGAACGCAAGTCGCAGGCGCTGCGCGCTGACATGGCGGCCTGGCGCGACCTCGCCCTGCATACCGACTTCGACTGATCGATCCTGGCGGGGCTGCGATGCCCGTGGCCCCGGCCCTTCCACCCACCTCGCGGATCATCTCGATCCCTATGCCCAACCCGCGCGAGCGGCACGTTCAGCGCGGTGAGGTGCCAGGGCCGTTTTGCCTGGTGAGTGGATTCCTGGCTCGGCAAGCGTCCTTGCCGTTCCGTAAATGAACACCGCTGGAGTGCTCCATGAGTCATACCTTCCCGAATTCGACTGCCGGCCACTGGCTGCAACGCTACTATTTCATCAGGGCTGCGGTTTCGCTGCTGTGGATCGCGCTGGCGCTCGCCATTGGCCATGAGCAGGGGTGGGCGGGGCCGCTGTTGCTCGTCCTCTACCCTGCCTGGGATGCCCTGGCGAATGTTCTGGATGCCCGCCAGAGCGGCGGGCTGCGGCACAACACTGCGCAACGGCTCAACGCCGTCGTCAGTCTGGGCGTCGCGGTGGCGATAGGGCTGGCATTGATATTCGGCCCAGGCGCCGCGATCGGGGTGTTCGGGGTCTGGGCCCTGGCCGCTGGACTTTTCCAGCTGGTCGTGGCGGTACGGCGCTGGCGGACGTCCGCTGGCCAGTGGGCGATGATCCTGAGTGGCGCTCAATCCGCCCTGGCGGGTGGCTTCTTCGTCAAGCAGGCGACTGACGGAGTCCCGCTGGATGTTTCCAGCGTGACGCCTTATGTGGCTTTCGGTGCCTGCTACTTCATGGTCTCGGCGGCTTGGCTGGCGGTCGCGAGATGGCGGCGGAGCGCGGCCGGCAAGCGAGCCTGAGGTGGAGCCGACGCCCTGGTGGGCGCCGACCCGGTGGCGAAGGACTCAGCCGTAGCGCTTGAACGCTTCGATGGCCAGGCCGTTGCCGATGTTGCCGAAGCGGTCGCCGTCCACCAGGCGGGCGCCGGGGAAGCGCCTGGCCAGGGCCTGGCGCAGCGCCGGGATGCCGCTGGAGCCGCCGGTGAAGAACAGGCTGTCGACCCGCGCGGGATCGAGGTCGGCGCGGGCCAGCAGGTCGTCCACGCCGCGGCTCAGGCGTTCCAGTTGTAGGGCGATGGCGGCGTCGAACAGCGGCCGTTCCAGATCCGCGGCCAGGCCGGTCTCGATGCGATCCAGGCGCAGGGTGCGGCGCCAGTCGTCGGTCAGGGCGATCTTGGCGTCTTCCACCTGGATCGCCAGCCAGTGGCCGGCGCGCTGTTCGATCAGTTTGAACAGGCGATCCATGCAGCGGGTGTCCTGGGCGTCGTATCTCATGTCGCGCAGGCCCAGCACGCTCTTCTTGGCGTAGACGGCGTTGATGGTGTGCCAGGTCGCCAGGTTGATGTAGTGGCTGGTGGGCATGGTGGCGCCGCTCTTCATGGCGCTGCCGTAGCCCAGCAGCGGCATCACCCCTTCCAGACTCAGCTGGCGGTCGAAGTCGGTGCCGCCGACGTGCACGCCGCCGGTGGCGAGGATGTCGCCGGCGCGGTCGGCCAGGTTGCGGCGCTCCGGCGCCAGGCGTACCAGGGAAAAGTCCGAGGTACCGCCGCCGATGTCGACGATCAGCACCAGCTCTTCGCGCTCGATGCTGCGCTCGTAGTCGAAGGCGGCGGCAAGGGGTTCGAACTGGAAGGAGATGTCGCTGAAGCCCACCTGGCGTGCCACCGCGGCCAGGGTGTTCTCGGCCTCTTGGTCGGCGACCGGATCGTCATCGACGAAATGCACCGGACGGCCCAGCACCACGGCGTCGAAGGGGCGATCGGCCTGCTGTTCGGCGCGCTGCTTGAGGGTGCCAAGAAACAGGCCGAGCACCTCGGTGAAGGGCAGGGCGCTGCCGAGGATGCTGGTCTCGCCCTTGAGCAGATTGGAGCCGAGCAGACTCTTGAGCGAGCGCAGCAGACGCCCCTCATAGCCTTCCAGGTATTCGTGCAGGGCCTGACGGCCATAGGCCGGGCGGCGCTCCTCGGCGTTGAAGAAGATCACCGAGGGCAGGGTGGCCTTGCCTTCTTCGAGGGCCAGCAGGACCTCGCCGGAAGGCCTGAGCCAGCCAGCGGTGGAATTGGAGGTGCCGAAGTCGAGGCCCAGGGCGCGGGCGGGTAGAGCAGCAGACATGTCAGGATCCGTAACGCGAGCAGCCGCGCAGTTTAGCCGAGACACGCGTGCAGGCGAACCCTGGCCGGATGCCAGCAGGGTTGGCCGGTGTCTTTCAGGCCCGTGGCGAGGGCAGGCGAGCGATGGCGTCAGCCCTTGCGCGAGCGGTCGCGCGGTGCCTCCAGCGTGCAGACGTCATCCTGGCAACGCCGACTGCCCTCAGGATGCGGCAGCCAGGTCAGACCCGGGCGCAGCTTGAGAAACAGGCGATAGCCCACTTCCAGCAGCGGCCGCAGCGGCCGCCAGCCCAACGGTCGGGCCCAGTGACCGAGGCCGGCGATGCGCCAGCTCCAGTAGGTGGCGTCCAGGCCCTTGAACCAGCGGCCATCGGCATCCCGGGCATGCAGCAGGTCGAGCATGGCCTGGCGCGGCGGGGCATCGGCCGGCGCCTGCGTGGGGTAGTCCGGCGCCGCCAGGTCCACCAGCCGCAGTTGGCTGGGGTCGGCATGGCGGCGCAGCCAGGCGATCTCGCGGGCGCACAGCGGACAGGCGCTGTCGTGAAAGAGGGTCAGGGGCAGACGAGGTGCGTGCATCGTGATCTTCCCAGGGAGCTTGCCTATCTGGACCGGCAGGCAGGGCGGCCGTTGCGCTTTCCGCCGAACGGTAAGCGCAACGGCCTCTCGTGGCGAGTCGGAATCAGAGACGCCGGATCACGGCATGGTAAGCAATCTGATAGCGAGGTCGGTATGGATCTGGGAATCAAGGGGCGCGTCGCCCTCATCACGGGTGCCAGCGGTGGCATGGGTCTGGCCACGGCGAAGCTGCTGGCCGAGGAGGGCGTCAAGCTGGTGCTCTCCGATCTGGAGCAGGGCAAACTGGAAGAGGCGGCCAAGGGCCTACCGGGCGATACGCTGCTGATCGCCGCCGACATGACCGACCAGGCGGCGGTGGACCAACTGGTGGAGCAGGGTGAGGCCCGCTTCGGCCAGATCGACATCGTGGTGCACACCGCCGGTGTAACCGGCGCCAAGGGCGATCCCCTGGAACTGGCCGATGCCGACTACGAGGAAGCCTGGGCCACCGACTTCTTTTCCGCCGTGCGCGTTGGCCGCGCCGCCATCCCGCGCATGCGCCGGCGCGGCTGGGGTCGCTTCGTCTGCATCACCTCGGAAAACGCCGTCCAGCCCTATTGGGAAGAGGCCGTCTACAACGTGGCCAAGGCCGCCCTGGCCGCCTTCATCAAGAACCTGTCGTACAAGGAAGCGGCCCACGGCGTGCTGTGCAATACCGTGTCGCCGGCCTTCATCGAGACCGGCATGACCGACGGCATGATGGAAAAGCGCGCCAAGGAAAAGGGCGTCTCCTTCGAGGAAGCCATCGAAAGCTTCCTCGACGAAGAGCGGCCCGGCATCGTGCAGAAGCGCCGCGGCAAGGTGGAAGAGGTGGCCGCGGCCATCGCCCTGCTGGTGTCCGAACGCGGCTCCTTCATCAACGGCAGCAACCTGCGCGTGGATGGCGGTTCGGTCCAGGCGGTGCAGAACTAAGAATCTATTCGCGATCTGCTGCGCGTCGGCCAAACTGCGTTGAAAATGGCCTGGGTCGCCAGCCCGGTCGGAATGCTCATTTACCAGTTGTAAACTCCGCTTCCTCAGCCCTTTTCGCCTTGTTTGTCTCTAGCTCGCGAGACCGTGAACAGATTCTAAGACGGGCGGGGCGGCTCCTCGGCCGTCCCGTTTTCCTGCTGGCGGCGCACGGCCTCTTCCAGCGGAATGAATTCCACCTGGCGGTCCTTGACCACTGGCGGCAGGGTGATGCCCATGGAGACATAGATGCTGGTGAACATGTCGACGCCCATGTCCGCCGGCTTCACCCAGTCCACCGGGACATAGAGCAGCCCGCCACCCACGGGTACCGGCGCCGAGGGCACCAGCACGGCGTGATAGTGGCGACCCTCGATGTCGATCACCGCCGGATTGGGCAGCAGTGCCAGCACCGCCACGCCCTTGCCCCCAAAGAAGCACCACACCGGACTCATGGCGCGGATGTCCGCTCCACCTTCCTTGCGATCGAGCAACTCGACGAAGCGCTCGGCCAGGCCATAGAGCTTGCCTACCACCGGAATGCGGCGAAAGGTCATGTCGGCGAACCAGCCCAGCGGCCGACGCAGTCCCAGCTTGACCGCCAGGCCCAGCGGATAGAGCAGCACCAGGAGCAGCAGGGTGCCGAGGCCATAGGCCGCCAGGGAATTGCCGACGAAGGGATGACCGACTGCCACGAACAACCGGCCCAGGGTGGTGTTGGGGCCGATCAGGCCATTGAGGAAACTGACGATCCAGCCGATCAGCGCCAGGGTCAGCACCAGCGGCAGGAGCAGCAGCAGACCGGCCAGCCAGGTGGAGACGATGCTTTCGATACCGCGGCGAACGAAGGGCATGCAAGAACTCGACGGCTAAAGCGCCATTCTATACGGGCCAGGCGCACCCAGCGTCGGCGCGGGCCGACTTTCTGAGCGCGCCTTCCTCATAGCCAGCGACGATAGAAGGCGGCTTCCTGTTCCAGGGCGTCCGCCTGGTTGACCGCCCGGCGAAAGCCATGGCCCTCGTCGGGATAGCGCCTGACCACCACCGGTATGCCGCGTGCCTCCAGCGCCGCAGCCATGGCATCGGTCTGGGCGGGGACCACCACGGCGTCCTTGAGGCCCTGCAGGAAGATCACCGGCGCCTGGATGCCCTCGGCATGCAGCAACGGGGTGCGTGCCTCGTAGCGCGCGCGATCGGCTTCGGGATCGCCGATCAGCCAGTCCAGATAGTCGGCCTCGAACTTGTGGGTGGCCTTGGCCAGCGCCAGGGGATCGCTGACGCCATAGAGGCTGGCGCCGGCGCGAAAGACATCGCGGAAGGCCAGGGCGCAGAGCACCGTATAGCCACCGGCGCTGCCACCGCGGATAAAGGCGCGCGCCGGGTCCGCCAAGCCCTGGGCGCCCAGGTAGGCGACCACCGCACAGGCATCCTCGACGTCCACTTCGCCCCAGCGCAGGTGCAGCGCCTGGCGGTAGGCCCGACCGTGGCCGCTGCTGCCGCGATAGTTGAGATCGGCCACGGCGAAGCCCTGGCGGACCCAGAACTGGATGCGCGCATCGAACACCGGATAGGTGCAGGAGGTGGGTCCGCCGTGGATGCTGACCAGCAGCGGCGGCGGACCCTCGCCCTGCCGTTCCGGCAGATAGAGAAAGCCCTGGGCCTGGCCGTCGCCACTGGGATAGCTCAGCGACCGGGGCGCGACGATGGCGCTGTCGCCGAGGGGCGCGACGCCGCCGGTGACGATCTCCACCGCACCACTCCGGCGATCGATGGCCAGCACCGCCGAGGGGCGTGTGGGCGCCGCGGCGATGCAATAGCAATAATTGTCGTCCAGGGCCAAGCCACGGAAGCGGCTGAAGTCTGTGGCCAGGTGGCGGGTCTCGCCCGCGGCCCGGCGCTCGCCAAGCACACCGAAGCCGTCTTCCTGCCAGGTCGCCAGCCAGCCTTCCGCGGTCGGCAACCAGCTGCTACCGCCCAGCTGCCAGGGCGCCGCCGCGTGATCCGCCGCGGGTGCCTGCTGGGGCGCGAAGCCCTCCGCGGACTCGCACCAGGGCTGCCACCAGCCCTGGCGATCGCTCAGCGCCCAGAGCCGCTGCTCGCTGTCGAACAGCGGTTGTTGCAGCGACTCGTCGGGGTCGGCCGACACGACGGTGGGTGCACCGGGGCGTCCTGCGGTCTCCAGCGTCGCCGTCAGCAGCCGGGTGCGGGTCCAGGGCTGGTGCGGTCTGTCCCACTCGATCCAGGCCAGTCGACGGCCGTCGGCGCTGGTACGCGGCGCCGCATAGAAATCCGCGCCCTCGGCCAGCACCCGGCGCTCGCCGCCCGAGCTCAGGGCGACCAGGCGATGACGCGGCGGCTGTTCGCGGCGATCCTCCTCGACCGCCAGCACCTGCTGCCGGACGCCATCCCAGTGCAGATCGCCGTAGCGCCAGCGTTCGCCGCCCGCCAGGCGTTCGGGCGCGCCGCCCTCTCGCGGTTGGCGATAGATCGCCTGGTCGGCTTCGTTGACGAACAGCGGTCCCTGGTCACCCAGACAGAGGGCACCGCCGCCGTATTCATAGACCTTGCTGCGCAGGCTGAAGCCCGCCGGCGTAAGGCACCGCGGCGCCGCGCCGGCTTCGCGAACCCAGAGGCGAGTAGCGCCATCGGTGGGGTCGTATTGGCTCCAGTAGAGGCCGCTGGCATCGACCTTGAGTTCGGCGAAGTCGATACCGGCGGCAACGGCCTGGGCCGGCGTGAGCGGGATAGGGGCGGTCATGGCGACTCCAGAGAGGGACACAGCCGTCTAGCCTAGCAGCTGGGTGGGAAGGGCTGGGTGAGGGATACCACGCTGTTGGGCTTCGCTGCGCTCAACCCAACCTACGGGGTGTGTGCCGCCTTTCCCCCCCTATCCCTGTGGGAGAGGGCTGGAGTGAGGGTAGCTGCATCGTTGGGCTTCGCTGCGCTCAGCCCAACCTACGGGGCGTGCGCTGCCTTTCCCCCCTCTCCCTCTGGGAGAGGGTTGGGGTGAGGGTGCAGACCCGTTGGGCTTCGCTGCGCTCAGCCCAACCTGCGGGGCGTGCGCTGCCTTTCCCCCTCTCCCTCTGGGAGAGGGTTGGGGTGAGGGAGCCGTCCGTTCGGCGCCGGCGCTAGAACAGCCCCAGCTGCTCCCCCGGCGGGGCGAACTGGCTGCAGTCCAGCCCTTCGCCCTCGCGGCTCTCCAGGCCGAAGCGTCGGCGGGCCAGGCGAAAGCGCTGCGCCAGCAGATCGGCGAACTGGCCTTCGCCCTTCATGCGGATGCCGAAGCGGCTGTCGTAGTTCTTCCCGCCGCGCGACTGGCGGATCAGGCTCATGACATGGGCGGCGCGTTCGGGAAAGTGCGTTTGCAGCCATTCCTCGAACAACGCGACGATTTCCAGGGGCAGCCGCAACAGCGTATAGCCGGCCGAGCGGGCGCCGTGGTCGCGGGCCGCCTCCAGCAGGGCTTCCAGTTCATGGTCGTTGATCATGGGAATCATCGGCGCCAGCAGGGCACTCACCGGCACTCCGTGCTCGTGCAGCGTGCGCATGGCGCGCAGCCTGGCCTGGGGCGCCGCGGTGCGCGGTTCGAGGATGCGCTTGAGGTCGTCGTCCAGCGTGGTCAGGCTGAAGGCGACGCGCACCAGGTTGCGCTCGGCGAGCTGCCCGAAGAGATCCAGGTCGCGCAGGATCAGCGCGCTCTTGGTGATGATCGTCACCGGATGGCGATAGCGCAGCAGGATCTCCAGCGCCTGACGGGTCAGCTGGTACTGCCGCTCGATGGGCTGGTAGCCGTCGGTATTGATGCCCAGGGCGATGGGCTGCGGCTGATAGCCCGGCTTGCTCAGCTCCGCCTCCAGCCGCTCGGCCAGATTGGTCTTGGCGATCAGCTGGGTCTCGAAGTCGATACCGGGCGAGAGGTCCCAGTAGGCATGGGAAGGACGGGCGAAACAGTAGATACAGCCATGCTCGCAGCCGCGATAGGGATTCACCGAGCGATCGAAGCCGACATCCGGCGACTGGTTGCGGCTGATCACCGTCTTGGCTGTTTCCTGGCGCACGCGGGTGGTGAAGGTCAGCGGGGTGGCTTCCTCGTACCAGCCGTCGTGCTCGCTCTCGCTGCGGGTCGCGGCAAAGCGATTGTGCGGATTGCTGGCGGTGCCACGACCCCGTGGCGGGCGTTGGGGCTGGGTCACGGGCAGACCTCGATTGCTGTATTTTTATACAGTATAAGGTCTGGTCGATCCGGGCAAGGGTGCGGCTGCCACCCGGGCAGCCGCACCCGCGTTTCCTACAACACCGAGATCGGGTAATTGAGGATGATGCGGTTCTCGTCGAAGGAGCCGCTGGCACTGTAGTCGCGTCTCATGCTGGAGTTGCGCCAGCGGATCAGCAGCTTCTTCAGCGGGCCGCTCTGCACCTCGTATTGCACCTCGGATTCGCGACCCCATTCCTTGCCGTCGGTGATGGTGCCGGTGTGCACGTTGTCGCCGCTGAGGTAGCGGTTCATCAGGGTCAGACCCGGCACGCCGAAGGCGGCGAAGTTGTGGTCGTAGCGCACCTGCCAGGAGCGCTCCCGGGCGTTGTCGTAGCTGGAATTGTAGCTGTCGTTGGCCAGGGTTCCGCCGCTGGTGCCGTTGACCCTCATCCAGGCGCTGTCGCCGCTGACGCGCTGCAGGCCGACATAGAAGGTGCCGCCGCCCTGCTTGGCCGAGAGCAGCGCATAGGCGGTACGGTTATCCAGGGCACCGGCGCGGGCGGAGCCGTCGTCGTCGCCGATGAAGTAGCCGAGGTTGGCGCCCAGGGTCCAGCTGCCCACCGGCTGGTAGTGGATCAGGTTGATGAACTTCTGGTTGTAGATGTCTTCGAGTTGGGCGTACCAGAGGCCGATCTGGGTGCGTTTCTCGTTGAACTTGTATTCGCCGCCGACGAAGTTGAAGCGGTCGGAGGTGGCATTGGCGCGGCCCTGCATGAACATGTCTTCCATGCTGGCGTCGTTGCGCGGGCTGTTCTGGCGCATCTGGCCGCCCCAGAGTTCCAGGTTCTGGATCTCGGTAGAGTGGATCTGCGCGCCCTGGAAGGTCTGCGGCAGCGAGCGGCCGTCGTCGGATCTGAGGATCGGCAGCACGGCGAACCACTCGCCGACCTTGATATCGGTCTTGGAGACTTTGGCCTTGGCAGCCACCGCCAGGCGGCCGAAATCCTTGGCCGGTTCGTTGCCGGCATGGGTCGGCAACAGCTGGGTGCCGTAGGTGCCGGCGCCACCGTCGAGCTTGACCGAATACAGCCCCAGGGCATCGATGCCGAAGCCCACCGGCCCCTGGGTGTAGCCGGAGGTCAGGCCGAAGATGAAGCTCTGGGTCCATTCCTCGGCCTTGTTCTGCGCGGTGTAGGCCGGATCGACGAAGTTGCGATTGAAATAGAAGTTGCGCAGGTTGAGCGTGGCCTTGGTGCCTTCGATGAAACCGTCCGCGGCCCACAGTGGCGTGGTGCTGGCGAGAGCGGCGAAGGCGGCGCAGGCACGGGCGAGCCGGCCGGAAGCGAGTCGAGTGCTCATGGTGTTCCTTGTTCTTGTAGGTAAGGGGTGCCCTGCCGGCGCGGAGGCGGCATCTGACGAGGGCGGGTAGGGCGGTGGTGCGAGGTACGGCTAGGAAGGTGCAGGCGACATGAGAGATTCCTTTCTTATTTGAATTATCGGAAAGCAGCGACCGAGGCGTTCGGTCGATTAGTTATATGACAACGTATGTCTTACGGCAAGGCTACCAAGGTAGCAGGGCGGAGCCCTCGCCAGGCGAGGGCTCGCGAGGGGTCAGACGCTAGCCTTGAGGCTGTCCTGACGGGCCGTATCATAGGCGTGCTTGTCCATCTGCACGGCGCCCGGCTTGCCCAGATCGCTCATGGGTACCCGGTAGGTTTCCGGCGACAGGTAGGCCGCCAGGGCCGACAGGCAGGTCACGCCGAAGGCCAGGCTACCGACCACCAGCCAGATGTTGTCGGTGCCGGGCGGGGCGACCAGGGCGAACAGGGCCGGCAGCAGGGCGGTGAGCATGGTGCCGATGTTCTGGGCGATGGCCATGGCCGAGACGCGGTAGCGGGTCTGGAACTGCTCCGGGTAGAAGCTGGGGAAGACCGCGTTGTAGCCCTGGTAGACCACGCCCCACATCAGCAGCGACATGAGGAAGGCCAGCGGCAGGTTGTGGATGCTGATGGCATAGAGGTAACCGAAGGCCAGCAGACCCGAACCCAGGGCGCCACCGATCATGGTCGGCCGGCGGCCGATGCGATCGGAGAGGTTGCCGACGAAGGGGATCACCAGCACGGCGACGATGTTGCCCACCACCGGTATCCACAGGTAGACGCTCTTGTCGAAGCCGATGCCATAGGCCGGCTGCACCGCGTAGGCGGCGCCGAAGATGGTGGCCACCACCGGGATGACGTTCATCAGCGCCATCAGCGCGACCAGGATCATGGCCTTCCAGCTGGTGGTCAGGGCTTCGCCGATGGGCGAGCGTCTGGCCACGGTGGCGGTGCCGGTCTTGGCTTCTTCCTTGACGAAGGCAGGCGTCTCCTGGACTTCCCGGCGGATGATGAAGCCGGCCAGGAGGACGAAGGCGCTGAGCAGGAAGGGAATGCGCCAGCCCCAGCTGTTGAAGGCATCGGCGGGCATGAAGTAGGCCAGCGGCAGGAACACCGCAGCGGCCATCACCTGGCCGGCCTGCACCCCCTGCAGGGTAAAGCTCGCATAGTAGCCACGTCGGCCGAAGGGCGCGTGTTCGAGCACCATGGAACTGGCCCCGGAGATCTCGCCGGCCACGGCGAAGCCCTGGATCAGGCGCAGCACCACCAGCAGGATGGGCGCGAGGATGCCGATCTGGTGGTAGGTGGGCAGCAGGCCCACGGCCATGGTGGCGATGCCCATGAGGAACATGCACAGCAGCAGGACGTTCTTGCGACCGCGGGTATCGCCCCAGTGACCGAGCACGAAGGCGCCGACCGGCCGCGCCAGATAGCCCACGCCATAGGTGGCGAGGGAGGCGACGATGGCCATCTTGGGATCGCTGGAGGGGAAGAAGATCTGCGGAAAGATCAGCGCCGCCGCCTGGGCGTAGATGAAGAAGTCGTAGTATTCCAGCGCCGAGCCGATCCAGCCGCTGGCGGTGGCTTTCTTGGCTTGGGAGCCGGGGGAGGCGGTAGTGGCCATGGTTGTCTCCGGAATTTTATTGTCAGGCCAGGAGGGTTTCAGCGCCGCGCACGAACTCGCTCGGGTCGCGGGAGCCGAAGATGAAAAGGACGGGAAGACCTAGCCTGGCCGTCGCCGACTGAGCGCGGTGGGACTGCAGACGCGACGGGGCACGCAGGATAACGTGGATAGCTGGGGCATGGACGCACACTCTTGTTTGTCTTGTTATGGTCGACGCGGCGGAAGCGACGAGCGCTGGGCTCTGCGATCCATAGTGCGAGTCGCTGCCGGGCCCGGTCAATTCGCCGGATGACCAAATGTTCGATCAGCGAACAGAAACTAACCGGTTCGTACATAATCCATTGTTGGGCCCCGCGGTGCCACGAATAATCGGTGCCAGACCCGACGAATCCGCGCCACGCTGCCCGCATGTCCCGCGGCGTGGCCGTCCAACACAGGAGCACCGGCATGCAGCGTTCCATCGCGACCGTATCCATCAGCGGCACCCTGACCGAGAAGCTCGAGGCCATCGCCGCGGCGGGTTTCGACGGTGTGGAGATCTTCGAGAACGACCTGCTGTATTCCGGGGCCAGCCCGCGGGAGATCCGCCAGCGCGCCCAGGACCTGGGGCTGGCCATCACCCTGTTCCAGCCGTTCCGCGACTTCGAGGGCAATCGCCGCGAGCGCCTGCAGCGCAATCTCGACCGCGCCGAGCGCAAGTTCGACCTCATGCAGGAACTGGGCACCGACCTCATCCTGGTGTGCAGCAACACCGCCGCCGACAGCCTCGGCGACGAGCGCCTGATCGCCGACGACCTGCAGCTGCTGGCCGAGCGCGCCGCTCGGCGCGAACTGCGCATCGGCTACGAGGCCCTCGCCTGGGGGCGCCACGTCAACACCTGGCAGCAGGTCTGGCGCCTGGTGAAGGCGGTCGATCATCCCAATCTCGGCGTGCTGCTCGACAGCTTCCACACCCTGTCCATCGGTGGCGATCCGGCGGCCATCGCGCAGATCCCGGGGGACAAGATCTTTTTCGTGCAGATGGCCGATGCGCCGCTGCTGCAGATGGACGTGCTGGAGTGGAGTCGGCATTTCCGCTGCTTCCCGGGGCAGGGCGAATTCGACCTGGCCGGTTTCCTCGCGCCCATCCTGCAGACCGGCTACCAGGGACCGCTGTCACTGGAGATCTTCAACGACGGTTTCCGCGCCGCCCAGACCCGCGCCACCGCCGCCGATGGTCTGAGATCCCTGCTCTACTTGGAAGAGCAGACCGCCGCGCGGCTGCAGCGCGAAGAGACCCCGGTCGCGGCGCCGCTATTCGCCCCGCCCGCGGCGCCGCGCCTGGAAGGCACCGAATTCCTCGAATTCGCCGTGGACAACGGCCATGGCGCTGAACTGGCGCGCTGGCTGGGCAAGCTGGGCTTCGCCCAGGCCGGGCGGCATCGCTCGAAGAACGTCACCCTGCTGCGCCAGGGCGAGATCAACCTGGTGCTCAACGCCGAACCCTATTCCTTCGGCCACAACTTCTTCGAGGCCCACGGCCCCTCGCTGTGCGCCATGGCCCTGCGCGTGCCGGACAGCCAGGCCGCCCTGGAGCGCGCCCAGCAGTACCGGGCGCAGCCCTATCGCGGCCTGGTCGGCCCCAACGAGCGGGAGATCCCGGCGGTGCGGGCACCGGACGGCAGTCTGATCTATCTCGCCGATCGCGGCGTGGATGGCCGCAGTCTCTACGACACCGACTTCGATGTCAGCGCCGGCGCCAGCGGAGGGCTCGGTCTGACGCATGTCGACCACGTGGCCATCGCCCTGCCGGCCGATGCGCTGGACAGCTGGGTGCTGTTCTACAAGAGCCTGTTCGACTTCAGCGCCGATGACGAGGTGGTGGTCCCGGACCCCTATGGCCTGGTCAAGAGCCGTGCGCTGAAGAATCGCGAGAGCAGCGTGCGCCTGGCGCTGAACATCTCGGAGAATCGCAACACCGCCATCGCCCGGGCACTGTCCAGCTATCGCGGCTCGGGGGTGCATCACATCGCCTTCGCCTGCCAGGACATCTTCCTGGCGGTGGAACAGGCCAAGGCCGCCGGGGTGCCCCTGCTGGAGATCCCGATGAACTACTACGACGACCTGGGCGCGCGCTTCGATTTCGACGACGACTTCCTCAGTCGGCTGGCCTACTACAACGTGCTCTACGACCGTGACGCCCAGGGTGGCGAGCTGTTTCACGTCTACACCGAGTCCTTCGCCGACCGATTCTTCTTCGAAATCCTCCAGCGCAAGGATTACAGTGGCTACGGCGCGGCCAACAGCCCGGTCCGCCTGGCGGCCATGCTGCAGGCCCGCCAGGGCCGCCCGGCACCCCTGGAATTCTGAGCCAGGCGGGCACCTGCGGGTGCCCGCGCCTCTCCTCCGACAAGAGTCAGCCCGATGCAGGACACCCCGGCGCTCGCGCCCACGCTCCGTACCCCGCGCAAGAACAATCCCGAGAAGACCCGCCAGGCCATCCTCGCCGCCGCCGTGGCCGAGTTCGCCGACCTGGGGCTGAGCGGGGCGCGGGTGGACGCCATCGCCGAGCGCACCCATACCTCCAAGCGGATGATCTACTACTACTTCGGCAGCAAGGAGCAGCTCTACCTGACGGTGCTGGAAAAGCTCTACAGCGACGTGCGCGGCAACGAGGCCGAGTTGCCACTGGACCGCCTGCC
Organism: Pseudomonas aestiva; assembly: GCF_039908605.1. Classification (NCBI taxonomy): domain Bacteria; kingdom Pseudomonadati; phylum Pseudomonadota; class Gammaproteobacteria; order Pseudomonadales; family Pseudomonadaceae; genus Pseudomonas; species Pseudomonas aestiva. Next base: position 759,638 of record NZ_CP150916.1, read on the forward strand.
GCCGCTTGAGGCGATCCGCACCCTGGCGGAATTCCTCTTCGAGCACCATCGCAGCCACGACGACTTCATCCGCGTGGTGAGCATCGAGAACATCCACCGTGGTCGCCACCTGGCGCACTCCGAGACCATCTCCAGCCTCAACTCCTCGGCGCTGGAGGCCCTGCGCCGCATCCTGGCGCGCGGCGAAGCCAGCGGCGAGATCCGCAGCGGGCTGGACGCGGTGGATGTGCACCTGCTGATGTGCTCGTTCTGCTTCTATCGCGTCTCCAACCGGCACACCTTCGGCCACATTCACGACATCGACATGGAAGAACCGGCCGTGCTGCGCCGGCACAAGACCATGATCGGCGATGCGATGGTGCGCTACCTGCAGCCGTAGAGTATCCGCGCGACCCTCACCCCAACCCTCTCCCGGAGGGAGAGGGGGCGTTTGACCGAGGCTTCCGGTCGCCGGCATGGATGCGTAGGGCAGAAAATTCCGTGGGTTGGGCTGAGACGGCTCCATCGTCGAAGCCCAACGCTGCTGGATGTTCAACGTTGGGCTTCGCTGTGCTCAACCCAGCTTACGGAGCTACCCCCCGCTCCCTCCGGGAGAGGGCCGGGGTGAGGGCAAACCCAGGCACCCCGGCCAAAACCTTTAGAGCACCGGCATCCCGCCCGTCACCGGCAGCATGGCACCGGAGATGTAGCTCGCCTCATCGGACGCCAGCAGCACATAGGCCGGCGCCAGTTCCACCGGCTGGCCAGGGCGACCCAGCGGCGTGCTGCTACCGAATTGCTCAGGTTCGTCCGGCTTCATGGTGCTGACTATCAACGGCGTCCAGATCGGGCCAGGGGCCACGCTGTTGGCGCGGATACCTTTCTCGCCCAGCAGCTGCGCCAGACCCGCGGTAAAGTTGGCGATGGCACCCTTGGTGGCCGAATAGGCCAGCAGGGTCGGCGGGGCGATGTCGGCGTTGATCGACGCGGTGTTGATGATGGAGCCGCCGCGTGGCATGTGCTTCAGCGCCGCCTGGGTGATGCGGAACATGGCATGGATGTTCACGTTGAAGGTATGCACCCATTCCTCGTCGGGGATCTCGTCGAGGCTGTCGCGCACCTGCTGGAAGGCAGCGTTGTTGACCAGCACGTCGATGCGGCCAAAGGCCTCGACGGTCTTCTGCACCACGTCCAAACAGGTCTGGCGCTCGGCCAGATCGCCCGGCAGCAGCACGGCCTGGCGCCCGGCCTCGGTGACCAGGCGGGCGGTCTCTTGGGCGTCCTCGTGCTCGTCCAGGTAGGCGATGGCGACATCGGCGCCCTCACGGGCGAAGGCGATGGCCACGGCGCGACCGATGCCGCTGTCGGCACCGGTGATCAAGGTCTTCTTGCCCGCCAGGCGACCCGAGCCGCGGTAGCTCGCAGCGCCGCTGTCGGGCTGCGGATCCATGCGTGCTTCGGAACCGGGAAAGGTCTGGGGTTGGGGTTTCAGCGGGGGTTTGGGATGGTCGCTCACGAGCGGGCTCCGGATACGGAAGAAAGAAGGGGCGACCCCGGCCTGTGCCAGGGTGCAGGGCTGGTCAGAGGATCGGCTTGCCGCCGGTGACGGCGATGCGCGCGCCCGAGGTGTAGCTGGATTCGTCCGACGCCAGCATCACGTAGACCGGTGCCAGTTCCACCGGCTGGCCGGGACGGCCCAGCGGGGTGTTGCCGCCGAACTCCTTGACCTGCTCGGGCGGCATGGTGGCCGGGATCAGCGGGGTCCAGATGGGCCCCGGAGCCACGCTGTTGGCGCGGATGCCCTTCTCGCCGAGTAGCTGAGCCAGGCCGGCGGTGAAGTTGGCGATGGCGCCCTTGGTGGTGGCATAGGCCAGCAGCGTCGGCCGCGGCATGTCCGAATTCACCGAGGTGGTGTTGATGATGGAGCCACCCGGGCCCATGTGCTTTATCGCGGCCTGAGTGATGCGAAACATGGCGGTGATGTTCACATCGAAGGTGTAGACCCACTCGTCGTCGGGAATCTCTTCGAGGGTCTCGTGGGTCATCTGGAAGGCGGCGTTGTTGACCAGCACATCGAGACGGCCGAAGGCGGCCACGGTCTGGTCCACCACTGCCAGGCACTGCTCGCGCTTGGACAGGCAACCCGGCAGCAGCAGCGCCTCGCGGCCGGCTTCGCGCACCAGGCGGGCGGTGTCCTCGGCGTCTTCGTGCTCGTTCAGGTAGCTGATGGCGACATCGGCGCCCTCACGGGCGAAAGCGATGGCCACGGCGCGGCCAATGCCGCTGTCGCCACCGGTGATCAGCACCTTCTTGCCGGCCAGACGGCCAGAACCCTTGTAGCTTTGCTCGCCGCAATCCGGTACCGGATTCATGCGCGATTGCAGGCCGGGAACGGCCTGCTGCTGTTCCGGCATCGGGGCTTTCGGGAAATCGGTCATGGAAGAATCCTCGTCGCGGTAACTTTTGCGGGCCTGTCAGTACCGACAGGCCACAAGCGGCGAGGGTTCGAGATCCGGGACGGGCGGTGTACCGACCTAGCGGGGTGTCGATTCGGCCCAGCGCGGTGCCACCGTGGGCTGCCAGGCGGCGAGGGCGTCTAGCAGGGCCGTTGGTGAAGCTTCCACCTGCAGCATGGCGCGATGCGGCGCGGCGACGAAGCCCTGGGCGACCAGGTGATCGAGGAAGCCTTCCAGCTGGGCATAGAAGCCATCGACCTCCAGGAGGCCCATGGGCTTGGCGTGATAGCCGAGCTGACCCCAGGTCCAGACCTCGAAGAGTTCTTCCAGGGTGCCCAGGCCGCCGGGGAGGGCGATGAAGGCATCGGCCAGTTCCGCCATTCGCGCCTTGCGCGCATGCATGCCGTCGACCACTTCCAGGCGGGTGCAGCCGGTATGGCCCAGCTCGGCGGTCTTGAGACTCTGGGGAATGATGCCGATGACTTCGCCACCGGCAGCCAGGGCGGCATCGGCGACCACACCCATCAGGCCGACCTTGCCGCCCCCATAGACCAGGGTGAGGCCGCGCTCGGCGAGGGTGCGCCCGAGGTGCGCGGCGGCTTCGGCGAAGACAGGCGAGGCACCGGGCTTGGCGCCACAGAAGACACAGACGGTTTTCAGTGACATGGGGACTCCTAGGCAGGCAAAGCGCCTAGCCTAGCCGCCCGCTCCGCCGCAGCAAAGCACCCTCATCGCGCGAGGAAAGCGACCTCCGGCGCATTGCCGCTGGCGGCCTGGGCATAGTTGGCGAACAACTCGTGCAGCAGGGCGGTAAGGGTCATGGCGGGCGTCCTTGGCTGGCGGATGATGGGGGGATAGTACCCAGAGCTGAGGCCCGGCGACCTGGCAAAGGTTTCGATGGAGGCGATAGAGCGAAGCGGTGCCCTTGCCATGGCCGCTGGAACCCGCCACCCTCGCATCGGTCTGACTGGCGACTTTCACGCATCCGGAGGGTTCATGAAATCCACGTTTTTTGCCGCCGCACTGTTCGCCCTGGGAAGTACCGGCGCCTGGGCCGCCGACAGCTGTACCACCCAGATCGAAGCCGGCGACCAGATGACCTACAGCCGCGCCTCGATCCAGGTCCCGGCTTCGTGCAAGACCTTTACCGTCGAGCTGATCCACAACGGCAGCCTGCCGAAGAACGTCATGGGCCATAACTGGGTGCTGACCCGCTCCACCGACGCCTCGGCCGTCGACGCCGCCGGCATGAACGCGGGCGAAGACAAGGGCTACCTGCCCGAGGGCGACGAACGCATCATCGCCCACACCCGCATGCTGGGCGGCGGCGAGAAGGACTCCGTGACCTTCGATACCGGGGCCCTGGAAGCGGGCAAGGAATACAGCTTCTTCTGTTCCTTCCCGGGGCATTTCGGCTCCATGCGCGGGGTGTTGCAGCGGGGGTAAGGGGAAGGTTGGGTTGTGGCGGTCGACCGTCGCAATCCGACCTCTTGTGCAGAAGACGCCTGTAGGTTGGGTTGAGCGTTAGCGAAGCCCAACATTGCAAGGCCTCACGCTTGTTTAGTAGGTGCCATGGCTGGTTATTGAGTGTTTGGAGAGTTTTTGTTTCGCCCACCCGGGCGAGTTACTTTTTGCAGTCGCCAAAAAAAGTAACCAAAAACGCTTGCCCCACCATCCGGCCTTTCGCTTCGCTCCAGGTCCGCTCACGCCAGCGCCGTTCCGGGGTCGGTCCAGATGGGCCGTCCATGGCCCACTGGACCTCTCGCCGCATCCATGCGGCTCGACCCACTCCACGGCACTAGCGTTCGCCCTGCTGAACGGGGCGATTCGCTAGCCTGAAAGTGTTGGTTGAAGAACGCGTCACCCGTAGCCCGTAGCCCGTAGCGTGGACAACGGCGAAGCCTTGTCCGCTTTCTCGATCAAGCTCATCAGTGGAAAACGCTGGGCGGTTTTCCACGCTACGAATCGCGATGGCCTCCCTGTAAACGCTCCTAAAATTTCAGGCTGGCGTCCCGTCCCCGTCAGTGAGGCCGAGTGCAGGTGTCACGGAGGGGGATGCGAGGCAGGACGCCGAGCAAGGCGCGAGGGGCAGAAGGCCCCTTCGTGCCGCCCCCCAGGAGCGGCGCCGGAGCGAGGGGACCCGGAGCGCAGCAGAGGGCCGAAACGTGGGGGCAGCGTTTTTGCTTACTTTTTTCGCGACTGAAAAAAGTGAGTCGCCCGGGTGGGCGAAACAAGAGCCATCAGCAAAGCTCGCTAAGCAGCTAGGGCACCAATATCAATCAACTCTAGCCTCGTTGGGCTTCGCTCCCGCTCAACCCAACCTACCAATACCAGTCCTCAGCCCTTCGCCAATTCCGCCTCGATGGCCGCCACCAACCGCGGATCATCCGCGGTCACATCCGGCGCGAAGCGCCCCACCACCTCACCATCCCGCCCGATCAGGAATTTCTCGAAATTCCACAGCACCTCGGGCTTGGGATTGGGGTTGCCGCCACGGCTCAGCATGCGCTCGCGGAAGGGGCCGTCGCCGGTCGTCTCGGGTTGCGCCTGGGTCAGTTCGGCATAGAGCGGATGCTTGTCTTCACCCACCACGCTGAGCTTGGCGAACAGCGGGAATTGCACACCATAGGTGAGGGTGCAGAATTCCTTGATCTCGGCGTCGCTGCCCGGCTCCTGCTGCTTGAAGTCGTTGGCGGGAAAGCCGAGCACTTCCAGGCCGCGCTCGCGCTGGGCCTCATAGAGGCGTTCCAGGCCTTCGTACTGGCTGGTCAGGCCGCACTTGGAGGCAACGTTCACCACCAGCAGCACCTTGCCCAGGTAGCGCTCCAGGGTCAGGGTTTCGCCGTCGATGGATTGCAGCGGGAGTTTCATCAGGGTCGCGGTCATGGTCGGCTTCCTCGGAAAGAAGCGATCAGCCTAGCGCAAAAACGCCGCCTCGATGGGCGGCGTCGATCGGACGGATGGGGCTCAGCGCTTGAGCTTGACCACGTCGCCGGAAACGGTGGTGGTGAAACCACTCAGGACGTAGGCCCAGAACCAGTTTTCCTGCACCTGGGCATTGATCAGCGCATCGCCACCGCGGGACTTGATGGCGGCCTGCTGAGCGCGCACGAAGCGGTCGTTCTGCTGGACCGGAATGAAGCCCAGGATCATGAGACCGGTAGCCTTGCCCTCGCCATGACCGACGACGGTGTACTGCGACGGATCCAGGTTCTGCGTCTTCATCGCGGTGCCGGTGCAGCCAGCGACGGCGGCGGCGAGGGCGAAGGAAGCGGCGAGCTTGGCGAAACGTTGCATGGAGTATTCCTTTTCTGATGTGGCAGGGCCGGGCGTCATTTCCCGGTTGGCTGAACTCTAGCAGCGCAATGCCCTGGACGAGCGCCGTTCACCCCGGCGATAGGACCGCTCCTCCCGTTATCAGGTGATAGCACCTCGATCTAAGCCGAGGCGGCCCGAGCTGCTACCATCGCCGCCTTTTCGTCCGGCGGTCGTGTCGGGCGCCGTTCTGGAGACCTCGTGTGAATCTGCCTCTCGTTCTCAACCTCGTCGCCTTCGCCGTGCTGCTCGGCCTGCTGGCGCGTACCCGCAACACCGGCTGGAGCCTGGCCGTGCGCGTCTTCATTGGTCTCGCCCTGGGCGTGGCCTTCGGCCTGGTGCTGCAATTCGTCTACGGGCATGACGCCCCGGTGCTCAAGACCTCCATCGGCTGGTTCAACCTGGTCGGCAACGGCTATGTGCAGCTGCTGCAGATGAGCATCATGCCGCTGGTGTTCGCCTCCATCCTGGCCGCCGTGGCGCGGCTGCGCGAGGCCTCGTCCATGGGGCGCATCAGCCTGCTGACCCTGGGTACGCTGCTGTTCACCACCGCCATTGCCGCCCTGGTCGGGGTGCTGGTCACCTGGCTGTTCGGCCTGAGCGCCGAGGGCCTGGTGCAAGGCGCCCAGGAGACCGCGCGCCTGACCGCCCTGCAGAACAGCTATGTCGGCAAGGTGGCGGATCTGTCGGTGCCGCAACTGCTGCTGTCCTTCATTCCGAAGAATCCCTTCGCCGATCTCACGGGTGCCAATCCCACCTCCATCATCAGTGTGGTGATCTTCGCCGCCTTCCTCGGCGTCGCCGCCCTGCGCCTGCAGCGCGACGATCCGGTGCGTGGCGAGAAGGTGCTGGCCGGCATCGACGTGCTCCAGGCCTGGGTGATGAAGCTGGTGCGCCTGCTGCTGCAACTCACCCCCTACGGCGTGCTGGCGCTGATGACCAAGATGGTCGCCACCGCCAGTCCCCAGGACGTGCTCAAGCTGGGCACCTTCCTGATCGCCTCCTACCTGGGCCTGGGCATCCTCTTTGGCGTGCACGCGCTGCTGCTGACCCTGAGCGGCCTGTCGCCCGCGCGCTTCTTTCCCAAGGTCTGGCCGGTGCTGAGCTTCGCCTTCACCAGCCGTTCCAGCGCGGCGACCATCCCGCTGAGCATCGAGGCCCAGACCGAGCGTCTCGGCGTACCGCCGGCCATCGCCAGCTTCGCCGCCTCCTTTGGTGCCACCATCGGCCAGAACGGCTGCGCCGGTCTCTATCCGGCCATGCTGGCGGTGATGGTCGCCCCGACCCTGGGCATCAATCCGTTCGATCCGCTGTGGATCGCCACCCTGGTGGGTATCGTCACCCTGAGTTCGGCGGGTGTGGCGGGCGTAGGTGGTGGTGCTACCTTCGCCGCCCTGATCGTGTTGCCGGCCCTCGGCCTGCCGGTCACCCTGGTGGCGCTGCTGGTGTCCATCGAGCCGCTGATCGACATGGGCCGTACCGCCCTCAACGTCAACGGCTCCATGACCGCCGGCACCCTGACCGCACGCTGGATGGGCCAGCTGGACAAGGCCACCTACGACCGCAACGACCGCGCCGAAGCCCCGGCGGCGCCGATCAGTCGCGGCTGAGTCCGTAGGTTGGGTTGAGCGCAGCGAAGCCCAACGGCGCCCATGCCTGCTGCGGTGTGTTGGGCTTCGGCGGTGGAGCCGCCTCAACCCAACCTGCGGGTGCCTAATGTTGACTGGGTACAACGTGGATGGTTGAACCGCGCAGGTTGGCGCTGAGCGCAGCGAAGCCCAACAGGCACGATCTATCCAAAAGCCCTGAAAAAGGCTCTAGACTGCGACTTTCCATTCACCAGGGACGGTGATCTTGGACTATCGACGCAGCCGTGCCGCGGGCGGCATCTTCTTTTTCACGCTCAATCTCAACGACCGCTCGGCCACTCTGCTCGTCGACCATATCGGATCGCTCAAGCAGGCCGTGCGCGAGGTAAAGGTCCGGCATCCCTTCGATATCCTCGCCATGGTGGTCCTCCCCGATCACCTGCACGCGCTCTGGCGCCTGCCAGATGACGATGGTGACTATCCGCTGCGTTGGAGCCTGATCAAGGCAGGCTTCTCGCGTCAGTTACCGCCGTTGGAGACGGTGAATCTATCGCGCCGGCTGAAACGCGAACGCGGAGTCTGGCAAAGACGCTATTGGGAGCACCGGATTCGGGACGAGCAGGATCTGCAGCGACATTTCGACTACATCCATTTCAACCCGGTGAAGCACGGCCATGCGCCTAGGGCGGTGGAGTGGCCCCATTCGTCCATTCATCGCTATGTGCGAGCGGGCGTCCTGCCGGTGGATTGGGCAGGACATCGCGATGAGGACTGGGCGGTGGGCGAGCGGTGAGAGTTGATCGTGTTGGGCTTCGCTACACTCAGCGCCAACCTACGGGTGCCCAAGCGACGTTGGACACCTGTAGGTTGGGTTGAGCGCAGCGAAGCCCAACAGGCCGTGCCTTTGGAACAGGCCTCGTTAAAACAGGAAATACCGCTGCGCCATCGGCAACACCTCGGCCGGTTCGCACCAGAGCAGCTGGCCGTCGGCCTTGACCTGGTAGTTCTGCGGATCGACCTCGATGGTCGGCAGGTAGCCGTTGTGGATGAGGTCGCTCTTCTGCGCGGTGCGGCAACCCTTGACCACGCCGATGCGCTTCTTCAGCCCCAGTTGCTCGGGCACCCCGGCGTCGAAGGCGGCCTGGCTGATGAAGGTCAGGCTGGTGTCGTGGAGCATGCCGGCGTAGCTGCCGAACATCGGGCGGTAGTGCACCGGTTGCGGGGTGGGGATGGAGGCGTTGGCGTCGCCCATCAGACTGGCCGCGATGGCGCCGCCCTTGAGGATCAGCGTCGGCTTGACCCCGAAGAAGGCCGGGCGCCAGAGCACCAGGTCGGCGAACTTGCCCACCTCGATGGAGCCCACCTCGTGGCTGATGCCATGGGTGATCGCCGGGTTGATGGTGTACTTGGCGATGTAGCGCTTGACCCGGAAATTGTCGTTGCCAGCGGTGTCCTCGGGCAGCGGGCCGCGCTGCTTCTTCATCTTGTCGGCGGTCTGCCAGGTGCGGGTGATGACCTCGCCGACGCGGCCCATGGCCTGGCTGTCGGAACTGATCATGGCGAAGGCGCCGAGGTCGTGGAGGATGTCCTCGGCGGCGATGGTCTCGCGGCGGATGCGGCTCTCGGCGAAAGCCACGTCCTCGGCGATGCTCGGGTCCAGATGGTGGCAGACCATGAGCATGTCCAGGTGCTCGTCGATGGTGTTCTTGGTGAAGGGCCGCGTCGGGTTGGTGGAGCTGGGCAGCACATTGGGGAAGCCGCAGGCCTTGATGATGTCCGGCGCGTGGCCGCCCCCGGCGCCCTCGGTGTGGTAGGTGTGGATGGTGCGACCCTTGAAGGCGCCCAGGGTGGTCTCGACGAAACCGGATTCGTTGAGGGTGTCGGTGTGGATGGCCACCTGGATGTCGAAGCGATCGGCCACCGCCAGGCAGTTGTCGATGGCGGCCGGGGTGGTGCCCCAGTCCTCGTGCAGTTTCAAGCCGATGGCGCCGGCGCGGACCTGCTCTTCCAGCGGCCCGGGCAGGCTGGCGTTGCCCTTGCCGGTGAAGCCGATGTTCATCGGGAAGGCGTCGGCGGCCTTGAGCATCTGCGCCATGTGCCAGGGACCGGGGGTCACGGTGGTGGCATAGGTGCCGGTGGCCGGGCCGGTGCCGCCACCGATCATGGTGGTGGTGCCGCTCATGAGCGCCTCTTCGATCTGCTGCGGGCAGATGAAGTGGATGTGGGAGTCGATCCCACCGGCGGTGAGGATCATGCCCTCGCCGGCGATGACCTCGGTGGCGGCGCCGATGGGCACGCTGACACCGGGCTGGATATCCGGGTTGCCGGCCTTGCCGATGGCGTGGATGCGGCCCTGCTTGAGGCCGACATCGGCCTTGACGATGCCCCAGTGATCGACGATCAGGGCATTGGTGATGACGGTATCCACCACCTCGGCCGCCAGCAGCTGGCTCTGGCCCATGCCGTCGCGGATGACCTTGCCGCCGCCGAATTTCACTTCTTCGCCGTAGACGGTGTGGTCTTCTTCGATCTCGATCCAGAGCTCGGTATCGGCCAGGCGCACCCGGTCGCCGGTGGTGGGGCCGAACATGTCGGCATAGGCTTGGCGGGAGATTTTCATAAGTGTGAATCCCGAATAAAGGTGGTCCGGTTTGCCCTCACCCCGACCCTCTCCCAGGGGGAGAGGGGGAAGCGCGGGTGGCATCCTGTTGCCGCGAGCAGGGAGTTATTCCTGGACGGCAGGGTGTTCTGGTTTGTCCTCATCCCGACCCTCTCCCAGGGGGAGAGGGGGGAAGAGCGGGTGGCATCCTGTTGCCTCGTGCAGGGAGTATTCCTGCACCGCAGGGTGTTCTGTTTTGCTCTCACCCTGACCCTCTCCCAGGGGGAGAGGGGGAAGGGCGGGTGTTCCGGTTTGGCCTCTCGCTCCGCTCCAGTCTCGCGGAGCAGGAGGAAAGCGCGAAAGGCACGGTGTCTGCTTTCAGCCCCCTCTCCCTGAGGGAGAGGGTTGGGGTGAGGGGGCTTGTCCCTACAACTTCCCCATCACCCGCCCGGCGAAGCCGTAGACGGTGCGCAGGCCGGCCAGCTCGACCAGTTCCACCTCGCGACTCTGGCCCGGTTCGAAGCGCACGGCGGTGCCGGCGGCGATGTTCAGGCGCATGCCGCGGGCCAGGGCGCGATCGAACAGCAGGGCGTCATTGGTCTCGTGGAAGTGGTAGTGGGAGCCCACCTGGATCGGCCGATCACCGCTGTTGGCGACGGTCAGGCTCAGGGTGCGGCGGCCGGCGTTGAGTTCGATATCGCCGTCCTGGATCTGGTATTCGCCGGGGATCATGGGCGCTGCTCCAGCATCAGTTGCATGAAGGTGAGATCCAGCCAGCGACCGAACTTGGTGCCGACCTGGGGCATCTGCCCGGTGGTGATGAAGCCCAGGCGCTCGTGCAGGCGGATGGAGGCCTGGTTGCCGCTCTCGATGGCGGCCACCATCACGTGCTTGTCGCAGGCACGGGCGCGCTCGATGAGCACCGTCATCAGGCGCGGGCCGATGCCCTGGCCGCGCTGGTCGGGATGGATGTAGACCGAGTGCTCGACGGTGTGGCGAAAGCCCTCGAAGGGCCGCCAGTCGCCAAAGGAGGCATAGCCCACCACCACGCCGTCGGCATTCTCGGCGACCAGGATGGGGTAGCCCTGGGTGGCGCGCAGGTCGAACCAGGCCTGGCGATTGGCCAGGTCTACCGGGGTCTCGTTCCAGATCGCCGTGGTGTTGCTGACGGCGTCGTTGTAGATGTGCAGCACGGCCGGCAGGTCGGCAGGGATGGCGTCGCGGACGATCAGACTCATGGCGGTCTCCCTAGGCGATCGGCTGGTGGACTGTGACCAGCTTGGTCCCGTCGGGGAAGGTGGCTTCCACCTGGATCTCCGGGATCATCTCCGGAACGCCTTCCATCACCTGGTCGCGGGTCAGCAGGGTGGTGCCATAGTGCATCAGCTCGGCGACGGTGCGACCGTCACGGGCGCCTTCGAGCAGGGCGGCGGAGATCAGCGCCATGGCTTCCGGGTAGTTGAGCTTCACCCCACGCGCCAGGCGGCGTTCGGCCACCAGGCCGGCGGTGAAGATGAGCAGCTTGTCTTTTTCGCGGGGCGTCAGGTCCATGGGTGTTCCGGTTGGCAGGTTCGGTCAAGGAAGGTCGATCATCGCGGCCGTGGGCCGCGCCTACAAGAGTGACGCGGCCTCAGGTGCTCCAGATCCGCGGTGGCACGGCGGCGCGGCCGAGCAGGGCCGGGCGCAGCAGGCGCCAGACCTCGATCAGCCAGGCGCGTGCTTGCAGCGATTCGGCGGCCAGGCAGCGGGCGACCACCAGGCCGGGCAACTGGGTCAGGTCGCCGCGGACCGGCAGGCCGAGTTCGCGGCAACGCGCCAGGGTATCCGCGTCCAGGGTGCCGGTGATCAGCAGGGTGGCGAACACCGGCTGACCGGCGAGGCCGATGGGCGAGTCCAGCAACCGATCCGCCCCGACCAGGCGCTGGCGCTCGTGCCATAGCGGAGTGCCATCGCGACGGATGTCCAGGTGCGCCTGGAACAGTCCCTCAGTGAAGCGCTCGGCACTGGCTGGGCGGCCCAGGGCGACGATGTCCCAGTAGCAGAGGCGAGCGTCGCCCGCCAGCTCGATGCGGGTGGCGAGACGGGCCTGGGCGCCGGAGAAGACGATGGTCTCCTGGGGCAGCCATTCCAGGGTGGCGCCGGCGGCGACGCGCAGGTCGATCTGCTGGTGGGCGGCGCTATCGGCGCGATACCACTTGGCCGCGCCAGGGCTGGTGAGCTGGGCCCAGGCGGTCGCGCCGACGCTGACGTCGATGTCCAGCCGATCGCCCCCGGCGATGCCACCTGGGGGATGGACGATGATGTGCTGGCAGACCTCGGGGCCTTCGGCGTGCAGGTGCTTCTGCACCCGTAACGGACCGAGATGGCGGCGGGTGGTCGGCCGGGTCCAGTCGCCCTGGCGGGCATAGGCCAGCTCCAGGCGCGCCAGCCAGGCGGGGGTGAAGAGGGCAGGGGATAGGGCAGAGGTCATCGGGTGGTCGTTGTTCTGGTTGGGCTGTTTGGGGAGGGCCTTGCAAGAATCTGACCGGGTGGGTGGTATTTGTGAAGCGGGGGCGCTATGGAGGGCGTCGGGATAGGTGCCCGGACTATTTGCTGAGTTTTGTATGCGGTTCCTGTTTCGCCTGGCCGGCGACTTACTTTTCTTTGCTTGCGGATCGCCGCCCGGTGCAAAAAAAGTAAGCAAAAGAAAGCACACCCCACGTTTCGGCCCTCCGCTGCGCTCCGGGTCCCCTCGCTCCGGCGCCGCTCCGGGGGCACGGCACGAAGGGGCCTCCTGCCCCTCGCGCCTTGCTCGGCGTCCTGCCTCGCATCTCCCTCCGCAACACCTGCACTCGGCCTCACTGACGGGGACGGGGCGCCAGCCTAAGACTTGGGTGTTTAAAGGTTTGTAGCGTGGAAAACCGCGCAGCGTTTTCCACTGGAAGGTACCGACACTATCAGTGGACAAGGCGACGCCGTTGTCCACGCTACGGGCTACGGGTTTTTATGGCTCTTCAACCAACACTTTCAGGCTGGCGAATCGCCCCGTTCAGGAGGGCGAGCGCCAGTGTCGTGGAGTGGGTCGAGCCGCATGGATGCGGCGAGAGGTCCAGTGGGCCATGGACGGCCCATCTGGACCGACCCCGGAACGGCGCTGGCGTGAGCGGACCCGGAGCGCAGCGAAGGGCCGGATGTCCGGGGCAAGCGTTTTTAGTTACTTTTGTCCAGGGCGCGCATCCGCGATTGGCAAAAGTGACTCGCCCGGGTGGGCGAAACAAAAAGCCTCAGCAGACTTCAGTAATCGGCTGGGTACCGATGAGCACAGGTGCTTTGGGCTTCGCTCCGCTCAGCACCAGCCTACGTCAGCCGGTCTTCGGCGCGCCGACCCTTCCCTACGAAATCCCCCGCCACTGCCGCGGACTCACCTGAAACCATCGCCGAAACGCCCGCGAAAAGGCGCTGGTCTCCGAGTAGCCCAGCAGCGGCGCCAGGTCGCTGACCGGCAGCCGCTGCCGCAGGTAGTGCTGAGCCAGGTCGCGGCGAACGCCCTCGACCAGCGCCGAGAAGCTCGCGCCCTGGTCGCGCAGGCGGCGTTGCAGCTGGCTGGTGGACAGGTCCAGGCGCTGGGCGATGGACTCCAGGCTGGGTTCGCCCAGGGGCAGCGCCAGGCGCACCGAGGCACGGACCTCTTCGAGCAGCTCCATCTGCGGCAGGCGCTGGCCGAGTTGGCGGATGGCGTCCTGTACCACCAGCAGGAGCAGCGGATCATGGTCGGGCATGGCGCGGTCGCGCAGGTCGGCCTTGGGCACCAGCATGGCGTTGCAGGGCTGGCCGAAGCTGACCGGGGCATCGAATAGCCGGCGGTGCTCGTGCCAGCCCTCGGGGCGCGGGTGTTCGAACTGCACCGCGCGCGGTGCCCAGGTAGCGCCGAGCACATGGCGCAGCAGGTTGAGCAGCATGCCTAGGGTCAGCTCGGCGTCCTGGCGGCGGGCGACGATGGCGCCGTGGCGTACCTGGTAATCGAAGCGCCAGCACTCACCGGCGTCCACCAGCTGGATAAGGGTGCTGTGCTGGTGGAAGGGAAAGGCGCCGGCGAAGTTCTGCAGCGCCGCCTCGGCGGTGGGTGAGCAGAGTCCCACGTAGCCCAGCAGGCCGAGCATCTGCGGCTTGAACTGCCCGCCGTAGTGCAGGCCGAAATTGTCGCAGCCGGATTGGGCGGCGGCCTCTTCCAGGACCCGGCAGTAGTTGCCCAAGCCGAGGCTCAGCGTCGGGTGCTGCAGCTGTTCGGGATCGATGCCGGCGGTGCCGAAGATGCGATCGACGTCGCCGCCGTGGCTGGTGATGACGGCGTCCAGGCCGCTGGCGGCGGCGGAGAGCACGCCGAGGTTGCGCGACGGTGAGGTCAGGGCGGCGAAGCCGGAGGCGGCCAGGGGCATGGTGCGGGTCCAGGGAGGAGATCGGCATGAATGAAGCAAAGGCTGTGCCCCGGGGTGGAAAGCGGTCCTCCAGTGGGGCTGGAACGCCGAGGGCTTCACGCTATTGAGCGCTTTGGCGTGCTTCATCGCGGGGCAAGTGGTCGGGCATCGCACCAGCGTGGTGCGGTCTCGGGTAGCACCCTGGGAAGAGGGGTAACGCCGACTTGACCCGAGGTCACGGCGACCGTGCCAAGCGGTCAAGTCGGCACGGCCCCGAGCTGTTTAAGCTCGAAAAAGCCGGGCGTCGCGGGATTGCGGTGACCCATTCGGATCACGTCGCTACACGGGGAGTGGCCTGTCATGACCAACGAGAAACTCAAGCCGACCCTCGGCACCCTGCACCTCTGGGGCATCGCCGTGGGGCTGGTGATCTCCGGGGAATACTTCGGCTGGAGCTACGGCTGGGGCGTCGCCGGGACCCTGGGCTTTCTGATCACCGCGCTGGTGGTGGCGGTGATGTACACCTGCTTCATCTTCAGCTTCACCGAACTGACCACCGCCATTCCCCATGCCGGCGGGCCCTTCGCCTACAGCCGGCGCGCCTTCGGTCCTACGGGGGGTACCATCGCCGGAATCGCCACCCTGATCGAATTCGTCTTCGCGCCGCCGGCCATCGCCATGGCCATCGGCGCCTACCTCAACGTGCAGTTTCCCACCCTCGATCCCAAGCTTTGCGCGGTGGCGGCCTATTTCATCTTCATGACGCTGAACATCCTCGGGGTGAGCATCGCCGCCACCTTCGAGCTGGTTGTCACCGTGCTGGCGGTGATCGAGCTCTTGATCTTCATGGGGGTGGTGGCGCCGGGCTTCAGCCTGACCAACTTCACCAGCGGTGGCTGGGCTGGCCAGGATCAGTTCTCCCTGGCCGCGGTGGGTGGCATGTTCGCCGCCATTCCCTTCGCCATCTGGTTCTTTCTCGCCATCGAGGGCGCGGCCATGGCCGCCGAGGAAGCCAAGGACCCCAAGCGGACCATTCCCAAGGCCTACATCGCCGGCATCCTCACCCTGGTGACCCTGGCCATCGGCGTGATGATCTTTGCCGGCGGGGTGGGCGACTGGCGCGCCCTGTCCAACATCAACGACCCGCTGCCGCAGGCCATGAAGGGCGTGGTGGGCGAGGGTTCGGTGTGGCTGCACCTGCTGGTGGGCATCGGCCTGTTCGGCCTGGTGGCCAGCTTCCACGGCATCATCCTCGGCTATTCCCGGCAATTCTTCGCCCTGGCTCGTGCCGGCTTCCTGCCCCGCGGCCTGGCCAAGCTGTCGCGCTTCCAGACCCCGCACCGGGCGGTGCTCGCGGGTGGCGTGGTGGGCATCGCCGCCATCTTCAGCGACGGCGTGATCAGCCTGCAGGGCCTGACCCTGACCGCCGCCATGATCACCATGAGCGTGTTCGGCGCCATCGTCATGTACATCATGAGCATGCTCAGTCTGTTCAAGCTGCGCCGTAGCGAGCCGAACCTGGAGCGTACCTTCCGCGCCCCGGGCTATCCGGTGGTGCCGGCCATCGCCCTGGTGCTGGCGGTGGTCTGCCTGGTCGCCATGGTCTGGTACAACCCGGTGATCGCCAGCGTCTTCGTGGTGCTGATGGTGATAGGCGCGCTGGTCTGCGGTCTCAGCCGTAGACAGGGCGACATTGCACCCGACGCTGCCTTCGGCGAGGCCTGAGAGCCTGTTCAAAGTCTGCTGCGCGTCGGCCAAACGGCGTTGAAAATGGTTTCGGAATGCTCATTTACCACTCGTAAACTCCGCTTCCTCAGCCATTTTCGCCTTGTTTGTCTCTAGCTCGCGAGCCTTTGAACAGGCTCTGCGCAGCGCAACCCGAGGAGGTAGCATGAGCGGTTTCCAGCACAGCGTGGGCGGCCAGACCTGGCGTTTCGCCGATCTCAAGGAGCTGCTGGCCAAGGCCACCCCGGCGCGTTCCGGGGACGTCCTGGCCGGGGTCGCCGCCGGCAGCGACGTGGAGCGGGTGGCGGCGCAGATGGCGCTGGCCGAGCTGCCGCTCAAGCACTTTCTCAGCGAGGCGGTGATCCCCTACGAGGCCGACGAGGTCACCCGGCTGATCCTGGACAGCCACGATGCCCAGGCCTTCGCCCCGGTCGCCCACCTCACCGTGGGCGGCTTCCGCGACTGGCTGCTGGGTACGACGGCCGACGAGGCCAGTCTCGCCGCCCTGGCCCCGGGGCTGACCCCGGAGATGGTGGCCGCGGTGTCCAAGATCATGCGCATCCAGGACCTGATCCTGGTGGCGCAGAAGGTTCGGGTGGTGACCCGCTTTCGCAATACCATCGGCCTGCGTGGACGACTGTCGACCCGGCTGCAGCCCAATCATCCCACCGACGATCCGGCCGGCATCGCCGCCAGCGTCCTTGACGGCCTGCTCTATGGCAACGGCGATGCGGTGATCGGCATCAACCCGGCCACCGACAGCACCAGCGGCATCTGCGAACTGCTGAAGATGCTCGACGCCGTGATCCAGCGCTACGAGATTCCCACCCAGTCCTGCGTGCTGACCCACGTCACCACCAGCATCGCCGCCATCGAGCGCGGCGCGCCGGTGGACCTGGTGTTCCAGTCCATCGCCGGGACCCAGGGCGCCAACGAGAGCTTCGGCATCAGCCTGGCGCTGTTGCAGGAAGGCTACGAGGCGGGGCTGTCGCAACGTCGCGGCAGCCTGGGCGACAACCTCATGTATTTCGAGACCGGGCAGGGCAGTGCCCTCTCGGCGGGGGCCCACCATGGCGTCGACCAGCAGACCTGCGAGGTGCGCGCCTACGCCGTGGCTCGTCAATTCAAACCGCTGCTGGTGAACACCGTAGTCGGCTTCATCGGCCCCGAGTACCTCTACAACGGCAAGCAGATCATTCGCGCGGGCCTCGAAGATCACTTCTGCGGCAAGCTGCTCGGCGTGCCCATGGGCTGCGACATCTGCTACACCAACCATGCCGAAGCGGACCAGGACGACATGGACATGCTGCTGACCCTGCTGGGCGCGGCGGGCATCAATTTCATCATGGGCATCCCGGGCTCGGACGACGTGATGCTCAACTATCAGACCACCTCCTTCCACGACGCCCTCTATGCCCGCCAGGTGCTGGGCCTGCAACCGGCACCGGAATTCGCCGCCTGGCTCGACCGCCTGGGCATCCTGCGCCTGGAGGACGGCCGCTTCCGCCTCGGCGAGGGCTTGCCGGCACCATTCCAGCGGGTGTTGGCGCAGATTTGAATGGTTTTTCGTAGGTTGGGCTGAGCGTTAGCGAAGCCCAACGTTGCCAGGCTCGACTCGTGCCTGTTGGGCTTCGACGGTGGAGCTGTCTCAACCCAACCTACGAAAGGCCGAGTGCCCTGTCCATCCCGTACCTGTTGGGCTTCGACGATGGAGCTGTCTCAACCCAACCTACCAAGGAGGTTGCCATGAAGGACTCCGACACCGCCCGTCCCGATCCCTGGGCCGAATTGCGTCGCCTGACCCCGGCGCGCATCGCCCTGGGCCGCGCCGGCACCAGCCTGCCCACTGCCGCCCAGCTGGACTTCCAGGCCGCCCATGCCCAGGCCCGCGATGCGGTGCACCTGGCCTTCGATCATCAGGCCTTGCGTGAAGGCTTGACTGCCCAGGGCCGCGAGACCCTGGTACTGAAGAGCGCCGCGCCGGATCGCCACACCTATCTGCAACGGCCGGATCTGGGGCGCCGGCTTTCCGCGGAGTCCGCTCGCGAACTCGGCGCCTATGCCGCCGAGCATCCCGAGGGCTTCGACGTCGCCGTGGTCATCGCCGACGGCCTCTCGGCCCTGGCGGTGCATCGCCATGCGCTGCCGTTCCTGGAGCGCCTGGTCGACCAGGCCGGGGCCGAGGGCTGGCGCTGGGCGCCGGTGACCCTGGTGGAGCAGGGCCGGGTGGCGGTGGGCGACGAGATCGGCGGGCTGCTCAAGGCGCGCCTGCTGGTGATGCTGATCGGCGAGCGCCCCGGTCTGAGTTCGCCCGACAGCCTTGGCCTCTACTTCACCTACGGCCCACGGCCGGGCCTCAACGACGCCTATCGCAACTGCATCTCCAATGTGCGCCTGGAAGGCCTCGCCTATGGCCTGGCGGCGCACAAGCTGCTCTACCTGATGCGCGAAGCGGATCGCCGCAAGCTCTCCGGCGTGCAACTCAAGGACGAAGCCGAGGTGCCACTGCTGGAGGGTGGCGAGGAGAACGCCCGGATCGGCAACTTCCTTACCGCTCAATGAGCGGGATTGGCCGTTATCCTGCCGTGAGCGCCTTGCGCAGGAAGTACCGCGCAAAGCCCGGCGGATAGTCCGCCAGTTCGCCGAACACCTCGTAGCCCAGCCGCTCGTAGAAGCCGCGGGCCTGGAATTCGTGGGTGTCGAGCCAGGCGCCGTGGCAGCCGCGGGCCAGGGCTTCGGCCTCGGCGCGCCGCAGCAACTCGCGGCCGGCGCCCTGGCCGCGAGCGGCTTCCTCCACCGCCAGCAACTGCACATAGAGCCAGCCATAGCTGGTGTAGCCCCAGAGTCCGCCGAGGGATTCGCCGCCACGGGTCAGGCTGATGACCAGGGCCCGGTAGCCGCTCGGGCCAGCCTGGCTGTCGTTGTAGCGTCTCAGCGGCGCGGCGATGGTCTGGCGCAGGTCTTCGCGCGCTTCGTCGGTCAGGTGGTAGTCCAGTGGCGCTGCGGGCATGGCGATGGTTTCTGGAAGGGGTCTGCCCGAGCATAGCGCAGCACCGCTGCGTGACCGCCGGGTTCTGCCGCTTTCGCCGCGCCGGCCTTGGGGTAGCATGACCCTTTGCCCATTTCGCGGGGGAGCCATGGACATACGTGAAGGTCGCGCCCGGGTTGGTGCTCTCGAACTGGCCTATGAGGACTGGGGCGATCCCGCCGATCCGACGCTGCTGCTGATCATGGGCTTTGGCGCCCAGTTGCTGCTCTGGCCGGAAGGCTTCTGCGAGGCCCTGGTGCGCCGGGGCCTGCGGGTGATCCGTTTCGACAATCGTGACGTCGGCCAGTCCTCGCGGCTGAGCTGGCCGGGTGGACGGCCGCCTTCGCTGTGGCCGGTGCTGGGGCGGGCGCAACTGGGCAAGCCCAGTGCAGTGCCCTATCGCCTGGAAGCCATGGCCGCCGATGCGGTCGGGCTACTCGATCACCTGGGGCTGGAGCGCGCCTTCGTGCTGGGCGGCTCCATGGGCGGCATGATCGCGCAGATCCTCGCCGCCGACTGGCCGCAGCGGGTCGCGCGGCTGGGCATCCTGTTCTCGTCGACCAATCAGCCGCTGTTGCCGCCGCCCTCGATCAGGCTGCTTGGCAGCCTGCTGCTGCGGCCGCCGGCCGATCTGCCGGCGGAAGCGGCGCTCGCCCGGCAGAAGGCCCTGCTGCGCGGTATCGAGAGCCCGCGCTATCGGCAGAGCGAGGTGGATCTCGAACGACTGGTGCAACGGATCCTGGCGCGCGGGGTGGATGTGGACGGGGTGCAGCGGCAGCTGTTCGCCCTGCTCGGCAGCGGTGATCTGCGGCCCTTTGCCCGGCGCATCCAGGCGCCGACCCTGGTGGTCCATGGGGCGCGAGATCCGCTGTTGCGTCCGGCCTGTGGCCGCGCCGTGGCCCGGACCATTCCCGGTGCCCGCTTCGAGCTGATACCCGACATGGCCCACGACCTGCCGGCGCCGCTCTGGCCGAGACTGAGCGAGCTGTTCGCCGACTTCTTCCTGGCGCCCTGAGCCGGGCTTCAGCCTCTGAGGCGTGGGCGCAGCCCGTCGATGAGCAGGGTTTCCAGGCCGCGCAGAACCTCGTCGAAGAAGGCTGGATCCTGCAGGGTACGGCCACAGAGTGCCTGCACCTGGACCCTGAAGTCCGCATAGTGTTGGGTGGTGGCCCAGAGGCTGAACATCAGCTGGTACGGATCTACTGGTGCCAGCCGACCGGCATCGATCCAGGTACGGATCACCCGGGCCTTCTCGTCTATCAGGTCGTGCAGGCTGCCCTGCAATTCCGGCAGCAGCAGCGGCGCGCCCTGGACCATCTCCAGGCAGAACAGCCGGGACTCGGCGGGATAGTCGCGGGACATCTCCAGCTTATGGCGCAGATAGCCGCGCAGGGCGTCGAGGGGATCCTGGTCTTCGCTGAAGGTGCGCAGGGGACTCAGCCAGGTCGCCAGCAACTGGCGCAGCACGGCGACATAGAGCTCTTCCTTGCTGCTGAAATAGTAGAGCAGGTTGGTCTTGGAGACGTCTGCCTGCAGGGCCACCTGATCCAGGCTGGCGCCGTGCAGGCCGAAGCGGGAAAAGATATCGAGCGCGGCGCCGAGGATCTGGGCGCGCTTGGCTTCTATCTGACGCTGCCGGCGTTGCTGGGCGGCAGGGCTGGGTTGACGCGGCTTGCGTGGCGGAGGATCACTGGCCTGACTCACGAACTGCTCCTTGGGCCTGCATGGACATCTGACGCGGACCGACCGCTGGACGAGCGGGAGGGACGGCTTCAGGCGCGGTCGTTGAGATTCGCACCTTCCTGGTGACGAATCGTCGGCGGACGCCAGAGGGTAGCGCGCCGGTCTCCAAACTCTAGCATGGCCCGACATCCTGCATGCCCCGGATTCGGGCGCCTTGCACAAACTAGGTGCTCTGATCTGGACCAAATGGTCTGAATATATTTCTAGATTTCCCCCAAGTGTTTGATTGGCTTGAAATTTCAAGACTTGGCAAGCTTTCTGCTCTGATCCTGCAGCCACGGCGCATCTCGATGCGCCTCGATTCCTGACTGCGGGAGAGTGCGAGCGATGAACATCGGTGTCTTCATTCCCATCGGCAACAACGGCTGGCTGCTATCGGAAAACGCGCCCCAGTACCGGCCCACCTTCGAGCTGAATCGCGAGATCGTGCAGCGCGCCGAGCACTACGGCTTCGACTTCGCCCTGTCGATGATCAAGCTGCGCGGCTTCGGCGGTAAGACCGAATTCTGGGACCACAACCTGGAGTCCTTCACCCTCATGGCCGGGCTGGCGGCGGTGACCTCGCGCATCAAGCTGTTCGCCACCGCCGCGACCCTGACCCTGCCGCCGGCCATCGTCGCGCGCATGGCCGCCACCATCGACTGCATTTCCGGCGGCCGCTTCGGCGTCAATCTGGTCACCGGCTGGCAGAAACCCGAATACAGCCAGATGGGGCTCTGGCCGGGGGATGAGTTCTTCGCCAGCCGCTATCAATACCTCGGTGAATACGCCCAGGTGCTGCGCGACCTCTGGGGCACCGGCCAGTCGGATTTCCAGGGCGCGCACTTCCGGATGGAGGACTGCCGGGTGAGTCCGCAGCCCCAGGCGCCCATGGAGATCGTCTGCGCCGGGGCGAGCGACGCCGGCCTGGCCTTCGCCGCCGAACACGCCGACTACAGCTTCGTCTTCGGCAAGGGCGTCAACACGCCGAAGGCCTTCGCCCCGGCGGTGGAGCGGCTGCAGGCGGCCACCGCCAAGACCGGGCGCAAGGTCTCTTCCATCGCCCTGTTCATGATCATCGCCGCCGAGACCGACGAGGCCGCCCGCGCCAACTGGGAGCACTACAAGGCCGGTGCCGACGAGGAGGCCATCGCCTGGCTGGGCGCCCAGGCCGCCGCCGACACCAAGTCCGGCAGCGATACCAACGTGCGACAGATGGCCGATCCGACCTCGGCGGTCAACATCAACATGGGCACCCTGGTGGGTTCCTTCGCCAGCGTGGCGCGGATGCTCGACGAGATCGCCGAGGTGCCCGGAGCCAGTGGGGTGCTGCTGACCTTCGACGACTTCGTCCAGGGCGTGACCGACTTCGGCGAGCGTATCCAGCCGCTGATGCAGAGCCGCCGTCACGTCGACCTGCTCAAGGAGAGTGCCTGATGAATGCCGTGGAAACTCTGGCGGGCTATGCCTTGCCTGCGAGCGACACCGAAGCCGTGACGCTGCCGGCGCGACCCGAACCGCTGCGGCTCAAGGCCAGCGAGACCGCCCTGATCGTGGTGGACATGCAGAATGCCTATGCCAGCCAGGGTGGCTACCTGGATCTGGCCGGTTTCGATGTCTCGGCCACCGGCCCGGTGATCGAGAACGTCGCCGCGGTGGTGGAGACCGCCCGCGGCGCGGGTATCCAGGTGGTCTGGTTCCAGAATGGCTGGGACCCGGAGTATCGCGAGGCGGGCGGGCCGGGTTCGCCCAACTGGCACAAATCCAATGCCCTCAAGACCATGCGCAAGCGACCCGAACTGCAGGGGCAGCTGCTGGCCAGGGGGGGTTGGGACTATGCCCTGGTCGACCGGCTGCAACCGGCGGCCGCGGACCTGGTGGTGCCCAAGACCCGCTACAGCGGCTTCTACAACACCCACCTGGACAGCCTGCTGCGCGCCCGTGGCATCCGCAATCTGGTGTTCGTCGGCGTGGCCACCAATGTCTGCGTGGAGTCGACCCTGAGGGACGGCTTCTTCCTCGAATACTTCGGCGTCTGCCTGCACGACGCCTGCCACCAGGCCGGGCCCCGTGCGGCCCACGAGGCCGCGCTGTTCAACATCGAGACCTTCTTCGGCTGGGTCGCCAGTTGCGCCGACTTCCACACCACCTTCGCCAAGGACTGAGCACCATGCCCAAGCAAGCCGTGATTCCCGCCGGTACCGGTACCCCCATCGCCCCCTTCGTGCCCGGCAGCCTGGCCGATGGCGTGCTCTATGTCTCCGGCACCCTGCCGTTCGATGCCCAGAACAACGTGGTCCATGTCGGCGACGCCGCCGCCCAGGCACGCCACGTGCTCACCACCATCCAGGGCGTGGTGGAGGCGGCTGGCGGCAGCATGGCCGACGTCACCTTCAACATGATCATGCTCACCGACTGGGCGAACTACGCCGCCATCAACGCGGTGTACGCCGAATTCTTTCCCGGCGAGAAGCCGGCGCGCTATTGCATCCAGTGCGGCCTGGTGAAGCCCGACGCCCTGATCGAGATCGCCAGCATCGCCCATGTCGGCTAGTTCCCGCTCCGTACCTACCCCCTCTCCCTCTGGGGAGGGCTGGGGTGAGGGAAGCCCCAACCACTGAACCACCAAGGACCGCCCATGCACTTCGAACTCCATGGCCGCCAGGACCCGGCGGCCGAGACCCTGCTGCTCAGCTCCGGGCTGGGCGGCGCCGGGGCCTTCTGGGCGCCGCAGCTGGCGGCCCTCGGCGAAAGATTCCGGGTGGTGGTCTACGACCAGACCGGCACCGGCAGGAGTCCGGCCGAGCTGCCGGCGGATTACCGCATCCAGCATATGGCCGAGGACCTGCTGGCCCTGGCTGATCGCCTGGAACTCGACAGCTGCCTGTTCATGGGCCATGCCCTGGGCGGCCTGGTGGGCCTGCAGGCCAGTCTGCTGCGTCCGGGCCTGATCCGCCGCCAGGTGCTGGTCAATGCCTGGAGTCGACCCAATGCGCATACCGCGCGCTGCTTCGCCCTGCGCCAGCGCCTGCTGCGCGACAGCGGCGCCGCGGCCTATGTCCAGGCCCAGGCGATCTTTCTCTATCCGGCTACCTGGATCGCCGAACACGGCGAGCGCCTGGCCGCCGACGAAGCCCATGCCCTGGCGCACTTCCCCGGCGAGGCCAATGTCCTGCGGCGCATCGGCGCGCTGCTGGCCTTCGACCTGGACGCCGAGCTGGCGTGCATCCCGGTGCCGACCCTGGTGCTGGCCAATCGCGACGATGTCCTGGTGCCCTGGACCTCGTCCCAGCGGCTGGCCGCGGGTCTGCCCCGGGCCAGCTTCCAGTTGCTGGAGTGGGGCGGCCACGCCTCCAGCGTCACCGATTCCGCCACCTTCGACCGGGTGGTGCTCGACTATCTCAGCCAAGATCTGGAGGCGTAACGCCATGTCCGTTGCCCATGCCTTGCCCCTGTCCGCCGCCAGCCCCGCCGCCCCGGTCGAACGCGACCTCTTCCGCGGGGCCATGGCGCGCCTGGGCGCCGCGGTCAACCTCGTCACCACCGATGGTCCGGCCGGACTGGCCGGCTTCACCGCCACCGCCGTGTGCAGCGTCAGCGATACCCCGCCTACCCTGCTGGTCTGCCTCAACCGCAGCGCCTCGGTGCACCCCGCCTTCAGCGCCAACGGCGTGCTCTGCGTCAACGTCCTGGCCGCCGGTCAGCAGGCGCTGGCCAACCTCTTCGGTGGCAAGACCGCCATGGCCGAACGCTTCGCCGCGGCGCGCTGGAGCCGCCTCGCCACGGGGGCGCCGGTGCTGGACGGTGCCCTGGTGGCCTGCGACTGCCGCATCGCCGAGGTGCAGTCGGTGGGAAGCCACGATCTGCTGCTCTGCGAGGTGCTGGGGGTGGCCGAGCCGGGTGGCGAAGGCGGATTGCTGTACTTCGATCGGCGTTATCGCGAGCTGGCTTAGCCAGGACTGCTGGACTTCGGCGCTGGCGCCGTCTCAGCGCCAACCTGCGTCAGAAAGTCCGACGGACCCGCTCCTCAGGCGCGCACCAGCAGCGCCTTGTCGCCCCCTTCACGCACCCAGAACAGCGTCGCCCCGGCCACGGCGGCGGGCATGAACAGGGCGTTCAGGCCGGGGACCAGCAGCGCGAGGTAGGTCACCCCGCCAAAGCCCAGGCAGCGCAGGCGGCGGGTACGCAGCCAGGCGAGCATGCTGCGGAAATCCAGCTGGTGGTTGTCGGCGGGGAAGTCGATGTACTGCACCGCCATCATCCAGACGCCGAACAGGATCCACAGCGGCGCGGCGATCAGGTTCAGACCGGGGATGAAGGTCAGCACCAGCAGGCCCAGCGCACGCGGCAGGTAGTAGCCCAGCTTGCGCAGTTCGCGCTGCAGGGTGCGCGGCACCATGGTGACCAGTTCGGCGAGATTGAACGGCGGGAAATCGTCCTGGCCGCGTACCATGACCTCGACCTTTTCCGCGAGAAAGCCGTTGAAGGGCGCCGCCACCAGGTTGGCCAGCATCGTGAAGGTAAAGAAGATGATCGCCAGCAGCAGGAGCACGAACAGTGGCCAGAGCAGCCATTCGACGAAGCTCGCCCAGGCCGGCAGGCTCGGCATCAGCTGCTCCAGCCAACCCTCGAAGCCGCGCACGGCAAAGGTGAGGATGGCCGCGTAGAGCAGCAGGTTGATGGTGAGCGGGATGACCACGAAGCGGCGCATGCCGGGGCGAGTCACCAGGCGCAGCCCTTCGGCGAAATAGGCGGAGCCGGACAGCGGAGCGACAGCCATGAAGATTCCTGACGGGGGGCGGGAATGCACAGCTTACCTCAGGGCTCGATTGCCGCAGCGGTCGACATAGGCGCGCCCTATGGTCTGGATTTAGAATGGTCGCTTCTGTGGAGGGGCGGTACCCGTTAGGCTGAGCCCCATCCCTGGACCCGGTGTCCGCCTATCGGCGCCGGTCGCGCCGTCGCCAGGAGCGACCGGCGCTGCGGAACGGCTCCGCACGCACACCGGCCGGCATGCCCATGGGGCGCGCCGGCTTCTCTACTCTTAGGTCTGCCGGAGATCCCGGCAGGGAGAATGTCATGTCTGAAGCCAGCACCTCGCGCCATTCGCGCCTCATCATCCTCGGTTCCGGTCCGGCCGGTTACACGGCTGCGGTCTATGCCGCCCGCGCCAACCTCAAGCCGCTGCTGATCACCGGCATGCAGATGGGTGGCCAGCTGACCACCACCACCGAGGTCGACAACTGGCCGGGCGATCCCCACGACCTGACCGGTCCTGCGCTGATGGAGCGGATGCGCGAGCACGCCGAGCGCTTCGAGACCGAGATCGTCTTCGACCACATCAATGCCGTGGACTTCGGTGGCAAGCCCTACACCCTCAAGGGTGACAGCGCCACCTACACCTGCGACGCCCTGATCATCGCCACCGGTGCCAGCGCCCGCTACCTGGGCCTGGCCAGCGAAGAAGCCTTCATGGGCAAGGGCGTGTCCGCCTGCGCCACCTGCGACGGCTTCTTCTATCGCAATCGCGAGGTGGCGGTGGTCGGCGGCGGCAACACCGCAGTCGAGGAAGCCCTGTACCTGGCCAACATCGCCAGCAAGGTGACCCTGATCCACCGCCGCGAGACCTTCCGCGCCGAGAAGATCCTGCAGGACAAGCTGCGCGCCCGGGTCGCCGAAGGCAAGATGGCGCTCAAGCTCAATGCCAGCGTCGACGAGGTGCTGGGTGACAACATGGGTGTCACCGGGGTGCGGATCAAGAACAACGATGGCAGTACCGAAGAGCTGCAGGTGGCCGGTCTGTTCGTCGCCATCGGCCATACCCCCAACACTGGGCTGTTCGAAGGCCAGCTGGACAGCCACGACGGCTACCTGGTGGTGAAGGGCGGTCGCGAGGCCAATGCCACCGCCACCAACGTACCCGGCGTGTTCGCCGCCGGCGACGTGGCCGACCACACCTATCGCCAGGCCATCACCTCGGCCGGTGCCGGCTGCATGGCCGCCCTGGACGCCGAGCGCTACCTGGACGGCCTGGGCGATCTGCAGGTCCTCTGAGGCCTGAGCAGCGTCTGACAACGAAAAACCCCGGCACTGGCCGGGGTTTTTCGTTGTCGGGGGCTTCCGGCGTGCGCCAGGGTCCGGCTTGGCGGCCTTGACGACCCTGCTGGAAATGCAGCGAGCCCCGGCCAATTGGTCGGGGCTCGTTGTTTGGGATTTTCCCTCACCCCGGCCCTCTCCCAGGGGAGAGGGGGAAGGCGGACCTCTTACTTGCCGTATACCGGCAGGCGGGCGCAGACGGCCTGGACCTTCTCACGCACGGCGTCGATCACGGATTCGTCGCCCATGTTGCCGAGGATGTCGCAGATCCAGCCGGCCAGCTCGCGGCACTCGGCTTCCTGGAAGCCACGGGTGGTGACGGCCGGGGTGCCGATGCGCAGACCGGAGGTGACGAAGGGCGAGCGCGGATCGTTCGGCACCGAGTTCTTGTTCACGGTGATGAAGGCGCGACCCAGGGCGGCGTCCGCGTCCTTGCCGGTGATTTCCTGCTTGATCAGGCTGAGCAGGAACAGGTGGTTGTCGGTGCCGCCGGAGACGACGTCGAAGCCGCGCTCGATGAACACGCCGGCCATGGCCTGGGCGTTCTTGATCACCTGCTGCTGGTAGGTCTTGAACTCGGGCTGCAGGGCTTCCTTGAAGCACACCGCCTTGCCGGCGATGACGTGCATCAGCGGACCGCCCTGGGCGCCGGGGAAGACCGCCGAGTTGAGCTTCTTCTCGATGGCTTCGTTGGCCTTGGCCAGGATCAGGCCGCCGCGCGGGCCGCGCAGGGTCTTGTGGGTGGTGCTGGTGACCACGTCGGCGAAGGGTACCGGGTTCGGATAGACACCGGCGGCGACCAGGCCGGCGAAGTGGGCCATGTCGACGAACAGGTAGGCACCCACGGCATCGGCGATGGCGCGGAAGCGGGCGAAGTCCAGCACCTGGGAATAGGCGGAGTAGCCGGCGACGATGACCTTGGGCTGGTGCTCGCGGGCCAGACGCTCGACTTCGGCATAGTCGATCAGGCCCTGCTCGTCGATGCCGTACTGCACGGCGTTGTACAGCTTGCCGGAGGAGGACACGGTAGCGCCGTGGGTCAGGTGACCGCCGTGAGCCAGGCTCATGCCGAGGATGGTGTCGCCGGCTTCGATCAGCGCCAGGTACACGGCCGAGTTGGCCTGGGAGCCGGAGTGCGGCTGGACGTTGGCGTAGTCGGCGCCGAACAGTTGCTTGGCGCGGTCGATGGCCAGTTGCTCGACCACGTCGACGTATTCGCAGCCGCCATAGTAGCGCTTGTGGGGATAGCCTTCGGCGTACTTGTTGGTCAGCACGCTGCCCTGGGCTTCCATGACCGCCGGACTGGTGTAGTTTTCCGAAGCGATCAGCTCGATGTGATCTTCCTGACGCTGGGCTTCCTGCTGCATGGCGGCATACAGGTCGGCGTCGAAGCGGGCGAGGGTGGTTTCACGGCTGAACATGGCGGCAGGGTCCCCTGAGGCATGGCGAAGAGCGAGCCCGATCGGGCTCGTGAGGGGCGACATTCTACCCCATCGCGGGAACTCTGAGGTATGAGCGCCGGTCATGCGCCGCCGCCATCGGTCTCATGTCAGGACGGGGAACAGCCCCTGGTGCTCCAGCCGCTCGCGCAGCAGATCCGGCGGCAGCGGACGGTCGAAGAGGAAGCCCTGCACCTCGTCGCAGCCATGGAGGCGCAGGAATTCCAGTTGCGCCGGTTCCTCGACGCCCTCGGCGATCACCGAGAGATTGAGGCTGTGGGCCATGGCGATGATGGCCCGGGCGATCTGCGCATCCTGCTCGCCGTGGGGCAGGCCGTCGACGAAGCTGCGGTCGATCTTGAGGATGTCGATGGGGAACTGCTTGAGGTAGTTGAGCGAGGAATAGCCGGTGCCGAAGTCGTCGACCGCGATGCACAGGCCCAGGCTCTTGAGTTCGCCCAGCAGCTGCAGGGCCTCGCCGACGTCGCGCATCAGGATGCTTTCGGTCAGTTCCAGCTCCAGGCAGGCCGGCGCCAGGCCGGTCTCGGCGAGGATCTCGGCGATGCGCTGGCCGAGCTGGCCATCGCTGAACTGGCGGGCGGAGAGATTCACCGAGACCTTGGGAATGCGCACCCTGGCCGCGTGCCATTCGCGCATCTGCCGGCAGGCCTCGCGAATCACCCAGTCGCCGACCTGGACCACCAGGCCGATCTCTTCCAGCACCGGGATGAATTCCGCCGGCGAGACGTGGCCGCGCACCGGATGCTCCCAGCGCAGCAGGGCCTCGACCCCGGTCAGGCGCCGGTTGTCGCAACGGTACTGCGGCTGGTAGTGCAGGCGGAATTCACCCTGCAGCAGGGCGTGCCGCAGATCGGCTTCCAGTTCCAGGCGCTCCAGGGCGCGGGCGTTCATCTCGGCCTGGTAGAACTGGAAGTTGTTCTTGCCCATCTCCTTGGCGTGGTACATGGCGGTGTCGGCGTTCTTCATCAGCTGGCTGAGTTCATGGCCGTCCTGGGGCGAGAGGGCGATGCCGATGCTGGCGGAGACGAAGAATTCGCGGCCTTCGAGCACGAAGGCCTCGGACAGCTGGGAGAGGATCTGCTCGCCGACGCGGATCGCCTGGGCCAGGGCGACCTCGCGGCTTTCCAGACCGGACAGCAGCAGGGTGAATTCGTCGCCACCCATGCGCGCCACGCTGTCCTCGGTGCCGACGCAGGCGGTCAGGCGCATGGCCACGTCCTTGAGCAGGCGGTCGCCGGCGGCGTGGCCGAGGCTGTCGTTGATCGGCTTGAAGCGGTCGAGGTCGAGGAACATCAGCACCACCCAGCTGCCGTTGTGGCGGCTCTGCTGCAGGGCGTTGTGCAGGCGATCCTGGAACAGGGTGCGGTTGGGCAGCAGGGTCAGGGCGTCGTAGTAGGCCAGGCGGTGGATGCGCCTTTCGCTGGCCTTGCGCTCGCTGATGTCGACGAAGAAGCAGACATAGCTCATCAGGTCGCCGTCGTCGTCGCGGATGGCGGTGATGCCGACCCAGGAGGGATAGGGCTCGTTGTCCTGGCGGCGCTGCCAGAGTTCGCCTTCCCAGCTCTCCTGGGTACGCAGCTGCTGCATCACGTGCTGCAGCTGGTTGGCTTCCTGCTTGTCCGCGCAGAGCATCATCGGCTGCTGGTCGAACACCTCTTCGGGACTGAAGCCGGTGATGCGGGTGAAGGTGCGGTTGACCCGCACGATGTAGCCGGCCGGGTCGGTGACCAGGATGGCGCCGGCGGAGTGGTCGAACACCGTGGCCGCCATGCGCATGTCCTTTTCCGTGCGGCGCTGGGCGGAGATATCGCGGCAGATGCCGAGCAGACCGGCGAAGCGCTCGTGGTCGTCCCACAGCGGCTTGAGGCGCAGCTCGATCTGCAGGGTGTGGCCCTGGGCGTGCAGGCAGTCGAGCAACAGAGGCGCGAAGTGTTCCCGGCGCAACTCGGCCAGGGCGCGCGGATTGTCGAGGCTGCGCAGCAGCCGCTGCAGGGTGCGGCGCACCTCCTGCCACTGGCGCGAGTGCACCACCAGTTCGGCCAGGGTGCGTTGTTGCAGCTCGCCGACGGGATAGCCGAGCAATTCCTCCACCGAGGGACTGATGTAGTTGAGCACCAGCTGGGCGTCGGTGGTGAAGATGACGTCGCTGATGCTTTCCGCCAGCTGCCGGTAGCGATTCTCGCTTTCGCGCAGGCGCTCGCTGGCCCGCACCATGTCGGTGACATCCAGGGCCAGCCCGACCACGCTCGCCGCGGTGCCGTCCGCCGCACGGGCGAGGCGCTGCTCGCGCACGTCGAACCAGCGCCAGCCGCCGTTGCGGTGCTGCCAGCGCAAGAGGCTGCTGCTGGGCTGGTCGGAGAGCGTCGGCCGCATGCTCACCACCCGCTCGTGCAGTTCGAGGTCATCCGGGTGCAGGCGCGCGCGCCCGAGGCTGGCGAAGGCTTCCGGCGGATAGCCGAGCTTGAGGGCCAGCGAACGACTCTCGTAGGTCAGCTCGCCGCTGGCCACGTCATAGGTATAGAGGGTGTCGGGGATGGCGCTGATCAGATTCGACCAGAAGCTGTCGCGCTCGAGCAGGCGCAATTCGCCGAGCTTGCGCTGGGTGATGTCGTTGAGGCTGAGCAGGGTCGCGTCGAGGTGCCGGGGGTTGGCTGGCAGGTGCATGGTCAGCCAGAGGTGCCGTTCGCCCTCGGCGGTGCCGATGCAGGTCTCGAGTTCCAGTACCTGCTGGCCGGAGAGCAGGCCGGCCAGCAGGCGGTATCTCTTGCCACCGAGCTGGACGCGGGAGTCACCCACCAGCCGCGCCCAGGCCTGGTCGAGGTGCTCGATGCCGAGCATTTCCAGGGCGCGCTGGTTGATCTCGGTGATGCGCACCTGGCGGCCCAGGCTATCCAGGACTTCGGGCTCGCGGGCGAACAGCTCCGCCAGTTGCTCGGGGCGCTCCAGGCCGAGGGCCTGCATGTGCGGCTGG
The DNA here is from genome assembly GCF_039908605.1 of Pseudomonas aestiva. Lineage (NCBI taxonomy): Bacteria > Pseudomonadati > Pseudomonadota > Gammaproteobacteria > Pseudomonadales > Pseudomonadaceae > Pseudomonas > Pseudomonas aestiva. The sequence goes on from NZ_CP150916.1 coordinate 790,972, forward strand.
ACGGCGCTCAGATCCACCACGCAGATGCCGGTGTGCACCCCGTTGAAGATGCTTTCGTAGCGCTGCCGGGTGGTCTGGATGGTCTCCAGGTTGCGCTGCTGTTCGGTGACGTCGCGCAAGACCCAGACGAAGCCGTCCTGGGTCTGGGTGCGGTCGCGCAGGACCCGGGCACTGGGCTGGCTGTCCGCCAGGGCGTGGCAGCTGACCGCGAAGCGGCGCGGTTGGCCTTCCACCGCCAGGGTGACCAGGGCGCCGCTGTCACGCTCGGCGGCCGTCAGGGCAACCAGCTCGGGCAGCAGGCTGGCGAGGAAGAATTGCTGGGCGTCATTGGCGGCGATGCCCAGCAGCCGCGCGGCGGTGGCGTTGACATGCACCAGGCGACCGTCGGCCTGGGTCATGCAGACGGCTTCCTCGATCCCGTTGAGCGCGATGCCGGCCAGGCGCAGGCCGCGTCGCGAGGCGAGGGTCAGGGCGCGCAGGCCACGTTCTTCGCGCAACAGCAAATAGAGCAGGATGACGGCCACCAGGCCGGACAGGCTGAACAGCGCCAGGCGGCCGAAGGAGGCCCCCAGCAGCGTGGTGCCCATGTCTTCGGCGGGATGGCTGCCCACCACCTGCCAGTTGCTGTAGGCCAGTTCCTGGCGTACCTCGTCGATGCTGTTCGCCGCCGGGGCTTCTCCGCCGCGGAATAGCAGGGTGCCCTGAGAGCGATCTTCCAGGCGCCAGTCGAGGCCGGACGGTACCCGGGTCGGCCGCCACAGGGGTTCGAGCAGGGGGGCGCTGGTCAGCACCCACCAGCCGTTCTGCAGTTGCGGATCGCCAGCCAGCAGCACATAGAGGGGCGCCGCGGTGGCCTGACCGTTGTAGCCGTAACGGAAGTCGGCCTGGCCGGCGCGCGCGATCAGTTGCTGGATGAAGGCGGCGTCCGGCGTATCGCCCAGGCGCGCACTGCGCAGGTTGGCGTTGGCCGGCAGCCAGCGTACCTGTTGCAGTCCGGGAAAGAAGTCCTTGAGGCCGAGCAGCAGATTGGGGGCCAGCGGCAGGGTGGGGTCCAGCGACCAGCGCAGGGTGCTGCGCACCGCCTGGGCCTTGAGCGCCAGCCCGAATTCGACGGTGTTGGCCAGCTGTCGGGTCAGGCCATCCAGCTGTTCGCGCCGCAGCGTCTCGCGCTCGGCCACGCTGGCGAGGGCCTGCCAGAACATCAGGGCCAGCATGGCCACCAGCGAGAGGATCAGCAGACCGCGGGTCAGGCGTCGCGAAGCGGGGGCGAGCGGCTCTTCCGGCAGCGAGGAGGGCGGGCTGTTCACGACGGACTGCGTTCCTGCAGAGGCGATGGCCGTTCGGCTGCGCCCGATTCCGCGGGGCAGGGATGGCCTATGATAAGGGACCGGACGGTGTCTCCGCCGGTTTTTTCCGCGTGATCAGCACCGGCGCTTTCGTCGCGCGGGGTTTCGACAGCGTTCGCTGCTGACGCCATACTGTGTCCCCTGTTTTTCATTCCGGTCCCAAGGTCCCACCATGGCTCAATACGTCTACACCATGCACCGGGTCGGCAAGGTCGTGCCGCCCAAGCGTGAAATCCTCAAGAACATCTCCCTGTCGTTCTTTCCTGGCGCCAAGATCGGCGTGCTCGGTCTGAACGGTGCGGGTAAATCGACGCTGCTGCGCATCATGGCCGGCGTCGATACCGAGATCGAAGGTGAAGCGCGGCCGATGCCCGGTATCAATGTGGGTTATCTGCCGCAGGAACCGAAACTTGATCCCGAGCAGACAGTTCGTGACGTGGTCGAGGAAGCGGTCGGTCAGATCAAGCAGGCCCAGGCCCGGCTGGACGAGGTCTATGCCGCCTACGCTGAGCCGGATGCCGACTTCGACGCCCTGGCCGCCGAGCAGGCCAAGCTGGAAGCCATCCTCCAGGCCGCCGACGGCCACAACCTGGAGCGCCAGCTGGAAGTTGCCGCCGACGCCCTGCGCCTGCCGGCCTGGGACGCCAAGGTCGGCGTGCTCTCCGGCGGCGAGAAGCGCCGCGTGGCGCTGTGCCGCCTGCTGCTGTCGGCCCCCGACATGCTGCTGCTGGACGAACCCACCAACCACCTGGACGCCGACTCGGTGGCCTGGCTGGAGCACTTCCTCCACGACTTCCCCGGCACCGTGGTGGCCATCACCCACGACCGCTACTTCCTCGACAACGTCGCCGGGTGGATCCTGGAACTGGACCGCGGCCAGGGCATCCCCTTCGAGGGCAACTACTCCGGCTGGCTGGAATCCAAGGCCGCGCGCCTGACCCAGGAAGCCAAGCAGGAAGCCGCCCACGCCAAGGCCATGAAGGCCGAACTGGAATGGGTGCGCTCCGGTGCCAAGGCCCGCCAGTCCAAGTCCAAGGCCCGCCTGCAGCGCTTCGAGGAAATGCAGTCCCAGGAATTCCAGAAGCGCAGCGAGACCAACGAGATCTACATCCCCGCCGGTCAGCGCCTGGGCGACAAGGTCATCGAGTTCAAGAACGTCAGCAAGGGCTATGGCGATCGCCTGCTGATCGACGACCTGAGCTTCGTGGTGCCCAAGGGCGCCATCGTCGGCGTCATCGGCGGCAACGGCGCCGGCAAGTCGACCCTGTTCCGCATGATCATGGGCAAGGAGCAGCCGGACGCCGGCAGCATCGAGATCGGCGATACCGTGCAACTGGCCAGTGTCGACCAGAGTCGCGAGAACCTGTCCGACACCAAGACCGTCTGGGAGCAGGTCTCCGACGGCTCCGACGTGATCAAGATCGGCAACTACGAGGTGCCCTCGCGCAGCTACGTCGGTCGCTTCAACTTCAAGGGCGCCGACCAGCAGAAGTTCGTCAAGGACCTCTCCGGCGGTGAGCGCGGTCGTCTGCACCTGGCGCTGACCCTCAAGCAGGGCGGCAATGTGCTGCTGCTGGACGAACCCTCCAACGACCTGGACGTGGAAACCCTGCGCGCCCTGGAAGACGCCCTGCTGGACTTCCCCGGCGCGGCCATCGTGATCTCCCACGATCGCTGGTTCCTCGACCGCATCGCCACCCACATCCTCTCCTACGAGGACGATTCCAACTTGGTGTTCTTCGAAGGCAACTACACCGAGTACGAAGCCGATCGCAAGAAGCGCCTGGGCGAGGCCGCGGCCCAGCCCAAGCGGGTCAAGTACAAGAAACTGGCGTAAGCACCAGAACCAACGCCGGCAGGGAAACCTGCCGGCGTTTTCTTTTGTCCCACGCTATATACTTGAGGCTATAACGCCCTGGCGGATCCGATCCGCCGCCCCCAGGATCAGGCCGGGACCCCCAGGATCACATGAGACGCCTTGAACACCGCCGTGGCGGCCACGCCGGGAGCCAGCTGCAGTTCCTGCACCGCGTCGCGGGTGACCATGGCCACCACGCGGCTGCCACCGGGCAGGGCGATGGCCACCTCGGCGTTGACTGCGCCATCGCCGATGCTCTCCACGGTTCCGGTCAGGCAGTTGCGCGCCGACAGGCGCAGTCCGCTATCGGCGGTCATCACCATCACCCAGGGCGCCTTGATCAGGGCCACCGCCGACTTGCCCGGCGCCAGCTCCAGGCTCTTCACGCTGTCCAGGGTAACCACGGCCACCAGCTCGGTACCGCCGGTCAGGGTAAGGGTCACCTCTGCATTCACCGCGCCTTCGCGCACCTGGCTGACGGTTCCCGGGAAGACATTGCGGGCACTGACCTTCATTGGATATCGCTCCTGAACGTTGGGGAAGAGGCAAGGGGCGCCACTCTAGGTCGGAGCGTTGCAGTCATACAACCCGAATGCCGGGAGTCCCTGACATGAGCGCCTCGCCCTTCATTGCCCATCTGTCGCTGGAAAGCAGTGTCGGCGCCGAGCTGACCCAGACCCGCATTCGTCTGCTGGAGGCCATCGCCGCCACCGGCTCCATCAGCCAGGCGGCCAAGCGGGTGCCGCTGTCCTACAAGGCGGCCTGGGACGCGGTGGACCAGATCAACAATCTCTCCGCCCAGCCCCTGGTCGCCCGCAGCGCGGGGGGCAGCGGCGGCGGCGGCACCCGGCTGACCGCCTATGGCCAGCGGGTGGTGGCCTTCTATCGGGCGCTGGAGCAGCACTACCAGACCACCCTGGACCAGGTGGCGGCCGGACTGGACGAGGCCACTCGCACCGAAGTGGCCGATTTTCGCCAGTTGCTGCTCAACCTCAACTGGCGCAGCAGCGCCCGCAACCAGTTTTCCGGCGTGGTCGAGGCGCTCGAACAGGGCGATGTGGAAAGCGCCGTGGTGCTGCGCCTGGACGATGCCACGCGACTCACCGCCCTGGTCACCCGCGACAGCGCCGCGCAGCTCGGCCTGGCGCCAGGCCGCGCCGTAGTGGCCCTGGTCAAGGCCTCGGCGGTGCTGGTCGGCACCGATCCAGGGCTGCGCCTGTCGGCGCAGAATCTGTGGTGGGGAGAGGTCGAGCGCGTCCATGAGGGACCGATCAACCACGAGGTGGTGCTGGCGCTACCGGCCGGTCGCCGCGTCACCGCCACCCTGACCGCCACTAGCAGTCGCCAGCTGGGACTCGTCCCCGGCCTGGCCGCCTGCGCCTGTTTCAGCGCCGCCAGCGTCCTGCTGATGAGCGCATCCTGACCAGCCCAAGGAGCCAGAACCGATGATCTCCAGCCGTTCCCGCCTGTTGCTTTCCCTGCTCACCGCAGCGCTGGCCACCCCGGCCCTGGCCGACGAGGTCCAGGTGGCCGTGGCCGCCAATTTCAGCGCACCGCTCAAGGCCATCGGCGAGCAGTTCACCCGAGACACCGGCCATCAGCTGGTGATTTCCAGCGGCGCCACCGGCCAGCTCTACACCCAGATCAGGAATGGCGCGCCCTTCGCGGTCTTCCTCTCCGCCGACGACAGCACCCCGGCCAAGCTGGAAAGCGAGGGCGCGGCGGTCAAGGGCTCGCGCTTCACCTATGCCATCGGCACCCTGGCGCTCTGGTCGCCCAGGACCGGCTACGTGGACAGCGAAGGCGCGGTGCTCAAGCACAACGCCTTCGCCCACCTGGCCGTGGCCAATCCCAAGACCGCGCCCTATGGCCTGGCCGCCACCCAGGTGCTGGCCAAGCTGGGCCTCACCGAGGCGGTCGCGGCCAAGCGGGTGGAAGGCCAGAACATCACCCAGACCTACCAGTTCGTCGCCACCGGCAATGCCGAGCTGGGCTTCGTCGCCCTGTCGCAGATCTACCAGGACGGCAAGGTCAAGGAAGGCTCGGCCTGGATCGTGCCGGCCGAGTTCTATGAGCCGATCCGCCAGGACGCCGTGTTGCTGGACAAGGGCCAGGATCAACCGGCGGCCAAGGCGCTGCTGGCCTATCTCAAGGGACCCCAGGCGGCCACGGTGCTCAAGGCCTACGGCTACCGGCAGTGATCCCATGAGCCTGAGCGCGGCGGACTGGGCGGCGATCCGCCTGACCCTGGAACTGGCCAGCATGACCACGCTGCTGCTGCTGGTGCTGGGTACGCCCCTCGCCTGGTGGCTGGCGCGCACCCGCTCCCGGCTCAAGGGGCCGGTCGGCGCCCTGGTGGCCCTGCCGCTGGTGCTACCGCCCACGGTGATCGGCTTCTACCTGCTGCTGGCCATGGGGCCGGAGGGTTGGGTGGGACAGGCGACCTCGGCCCTGGGGCTGGGGCGGTTGCCCTTCACCTTCGCCGGGCTGGTGGTGGGGTCGCTGTGCTATTCGCTGCCCTTCGTGGTGCAGCCGCTGCAGAACGCCTTCGAGGCCATCGGTCCGCGTCCTCTGGAGGCTGCGGCCACCCTGAGGGCCAGTCCCCTGGATACCTTCTTCCACGTGGTGCTGCCGCTGGCGCGGCCGGGCTTCGTCACCGCCGCCATCCTCGGTTTTGCCCATACCGTGGGCGAATTCGGCGTGGTGCTGATGATCGGCGGCAACATCCCCGGGCGGACCCAGGTGGTCTCCACCCAGCTCTTCAATCACGTGGAAGCCATGGAGTATCCCCAGGCGCATCTCCTGGCCGGCGGCATGCTGGCCTTTTCCTTCGTGATCCTCCTGCTGCTCTATGGCCGCCGCGGGCGGTCGGCCTGGACATGAGTCTGACGGCGAGATTCGAACTCTCACACCCGAGCTTTACGCTGGACGTGGACCTGATGCTGCCCGGCAGCGGCGTCACCGCCCTGTTCGGGCCCTCGGGCTCGGGCAAGACCAGCTGCCTGAGGTGCGTGGCCGGACTCGAACCCGCCGCCCGCGGGCGTCTGGTGGTGGCCGGGGAGACCTGGCAGGACAGCGACCGCGGCCTGTTCCTGCCGCCGCACCGGCGCGCCCTGGGCTATGTCTTCCAGGATGCCAATCTGTTCGAGCACCTGGACGTGCGTCGCAACCTGCTGTTCGGCTGGCAGCGGGTGGCACCGGGCGACCGGCGGCTGGCGCTGGAACAGGTCGTCGAGCTGCTGGGCATCGAAGGACTGCTTTCGCGGATGCCGGCGCGGCTGTCCGGCGGCGAGCGCCAGCGGGTCGGCATCGCCCGGGCGCTGCTCACCAGTCCGCGGCTGCTGCTGATGGACGAACCCCTGGCGGCGCTGGACGCCGAGCGCAAGGCAGAGATCCTGCCCTACCTAGAACGCCTGACCCGGGAGCTGGCGCTGCCGATCCTCTATGTCAGCCACGCCCCCGACGAGGTGGCGCGACTGGCCGATCACCTGGTGCTGCTGGAACAGGGGCGGGTGCTGGCCAGCGGGCCGACCCCCGAGGTACTGGCGCGCCTCGACCTGCCCATCGCCCTGGCCGATGACGCCGGGGTGGTGCTGGAAGGGCGGGTGCTCGGCCATGATCCGGACTACGGCCTGCTCAGCCTGGGCCTGGCCGGCGAGCAGCGCGTGCTGCTGGCCCATGCCCCGCTGCCGCCCGGGCAGGCGCTGCGCATCAAGGTGCTGGCGCGGGATGTCAGCCTGAGCCTGGAACGTCAGCACAGCAGCATCCTCAATGTGCTGCCGGCCACCGTCGCCGAGATCGCCCCGACCCGCTCGCCGGCCCAGGTGCTGGTGCGCCTGGACCTGGGCGGCGCGGCGCTGCTGGCGCGGATCACCCGCTATTCGCTGGAGCGGCTGGCGTTGCAGCCGGGGAGTCGGGTGTGGGCGCAGCTCAAGTCGGTGGCGGTGCTAGCCTGAACCTGGGGCTGACCTGAGCCGCTCCAGCAGGAAATCCACCAGCACCCTGACCGCCGTCGGCAACTGGCGATCCGGCGGATAGAGCAGCCAGGCGGTGCCCTGGTAGGGGCCGAGGTATTGCCAGTCGGGCAGCACCCGCCGCAGGCTGCCGGCGGCCAGGCCGGCTTCGGCGGCGAAGGCCGGCAGGCAGGCGATGCCCAGGTCGGCGAGGGTGGCCTCCAGGCGCACGCCGCTGTGATTGCAGGCCAGGCGGCCGCGCACCGTCACGCTTTCCACCCGGTCGCCGTGGCGCAGTTGCCAGCGCTGGTCGACCGGGGTTTCGCCGAGGTAGAGGCAATCGTGCTCGGCCAGCGCCTGGGGCTGCTGCGGCGTGCCGCGGCGCTGCAGATAGGCCGGGCTGGCGCAGAGCACGAAGTCCATCTCGCGCAGTGGCCGGGCGACGAAGCCGGCGGGTGGCTGCTCGGTGATGCGCACCAGCAGATCCTGGTCGTCGGCGATGGGATCCAGCGGGCGATCGTCCAGGCGCAGTTGCAGATCCACTTGCGGATAGCGCTGGAAGAATTCCGGCAGCAAAGGGGCGATCAGCCGGTAGCCGACCGCCTTGGGCACCGCCAGTCGCACCTGCCCGCGCGGTTCCTCGCTGTGCTGTAGACCACTGTCCAGCGCCGCACCGGCGGCAGCCAGCAGATGACGGCAGTGGCCGAGTACCTCGCGGCCGGCTTCGCTCAGGCGCAATTGGCGGGTGGTGCGCTGCAGCAGACGCACCCCCAGCTCCCGTTCCAGCCGCGCGACCTGACGACTGACCGCCGAGGGTGTGGCGTCCAGCAGCCGGGCGGCCGCGGTGAAGCTGCCGGTCTCCACCACCTTGGCGAAGGCGACCATGCAGGGCAGCAGGGGGAGGGCGCGCAGGAGATCCATGCCAGAGTCCGCCAGAAGCAATAGGGCTGGAAAGGCTGCCATTGCTTCCCCGGGGGAACAAGAGCTATGCACGCTGGCGGGCTTATCGTGCTTGTCAGGGGCGGGCACACTGGCGGCCTGATTCAGGGAGAAGCTGTCATGTCGCAACGCCCCACCTTCGGCCTCGCCGAAGGCCTGCTGCTCGCTACCGCCCTGGTCTGGGGGACCAGCTACGCCGTGGTCAAGGACGCCGTGATGCTCTATCCGGTGCTCGGCTACCTGGCGCTGCGCTTCTGTCTCACCGCGGCGCTGCTGCTGCCCACCCTGAGGGGCGAGGGTCGGCGGGCCTGGCGACCGGGAATACCCACCGGGCTGCTGCTATTGGCGATCTTTCTCGCCGAGACCTATGGCGTGGCCCTGACCAGCGCCAGCAACGCCGCCTTTCTCATCAGTCTCTGCGTGGCCCTGACCCCCTTCGCCGAATGGTGGCTGCTCGGCCAGCGCCCCGAGGCCCGCGCCCTGGGCGCCGCGGGGCTGGCGGTGGCGGGCGCCGGGCTGCTGACCCGTGGGGTGACCCTGAGCTTCAACCTGGGTGACGGCCTGATCCTGCTGGCGGCGGTATTGCGCGCGGTCAATGTCTGCGTGGTGCGGCGGCGTCTGCAGCAGGCCAGTGCCCCGGTGCCGGCCCTGGCGCTGACCGCGGTGCAGACCGGGGTGGTGGGCCTGGCCTGTCTGCTGCTGTTCGCCCTGGGCCCGGGCCTGGCGCCGCTGCCCTTGCAAGCGGGCTTCTGGCTCGCCACCGGCTACCTGGTGCTGTTCTGCACCCTGGGCGCCTTTCTCGCCCAGAACTTTGCCCTGGGCCGCACCAGCGCTACCCGCGTCGCCCTGCTGATGGGCGCCGAGCCGTTGTTCGGCGCGCTGTTCGCCAGCTTCTGGCTGGACGAACGCCTGGGCCTCTGGGGCTGGCTGGGCGGCCTGCTGATCGTCATCGCCTCGCTGTGGGGGACGTTGCCGCGGCGGGATCTGCCGCGGCCCGTCCAGGCCTAGCTGCCAATGCGATCCAGCAGGCTGTACCAAGCTACCCCTGCGCCTATGTAGAAACGTTGCAGGCGGTGCAGCGGGATAGGGCTCAAGGGGCTGAGTGGATAGGGGAAGGCCGCTCCGGTATTCGTCAGGCGGTTCGCCAGATGGCGTCCGAGGCTGGTGCACAGGGCGATGCCGCGGCCATTGCACCCTAAGGCCAGGGTGATTCCAGGCGCCGGCTCATGCAGGTGTGGCAAGAAATCACGGGTGATGGCGATGCGCCCGGCCCAGCGGTGGCTGTAGCGCGGCTTGCCGAGTTGAGGGAAAAGCAATTCCAGGGAACGCTCCAGGTGGGCGAAATCGCCTGCGCCCTGGGGGTCGTCGAAATGGCCACGACCGCCCATCAACAGCCGCCCTTCGGCATCGCGGCGTAGGTAGAGCAACAGGCGTTGGGCGGTGGACGCGGTTTCGCCGCCGGGCAGGATGCTCGCCGCTGCCTCGCCGGTCAGCGGTTCGGTGGCGACGATGAAGCTGTTGGCAGCGAGGATCGTCCGCTCAAGGCCCGGCCAGAGCGCGCCGGTGTAGCCATTGGTGGCGATCACCACCTGCTCGGCGCTGACCGAGGAGCCGTCCGCCAGGCTGGCCTGCCAGCGTCCATCCCGGGACAGCAGGCCGGTGACCGGGCTGCGGTCGTGCAGGCGCGCCCCGGCCGCCTGAGCCGCCCAGGCCAGGCCGCGCACATAGGACAGCGGCTGGATGCCGCCGGCCCGGCCATCGCGCCAGCCGCCGGCGAAGGCCGTGGTGCCCATGCGGCTTTGCAGCGCTTCGGCGTCCAGGCAATCCGCGGGCACGCCACGGGCCTGCCACTTGCGGGCCCGGGCATGCAGCCCCGGCACGCCCTTGGCGGAGTAGGACACCTGTAGCCAGCCCTGGCGTACCGGGGCGCAATCGATGCCATGGCGGGCGATAAGGTCGAAGACCAGGTCCGCGGCACTTGAGATGGCTGCGATCAGGGGCTCCGCTCGGGCCGGGCCGAACAGCCGCTCCAGTTCATCCGGATCGTACTTGAGCGTCGGGTTGACCTGGCCGCCGTTGCGCCCAGAAGCGCCCCAGCCCAGTTGATGAGCCTCCAGGAGGCAGACATCGACACCGGCCTCGGCCAGATGCAGGGTTGTGGAAAGACCGGTGTAGCCGCCGCCGATCACCAGGACGTCGGTGCGTTGAGTACCCTGGAGCGGCTGCAGGGGTGGGCCAAGGATGGCGGTAGCAGCCCATAACGAGGGCGGCAGCGGTTGTCCTGGGGCGAGACGGACAGCATCCATCAGCGCGCACTCCCACTGGGTGTCAGGACCCGCCGCAGGAAGTCCTGGGTGCGAGGATGCTCGGGCGCGCCGAGCACCTGCTCTGCCGGGCCGCTCTCGACGATGCGCCCGCCGTACAGAAAGCAGACACGATCCGCCACCTCGCGGGCGAAGCCCATCTCGTGGGTCACTACCACCATGGTCATGCCATCGGCGGCCAGGTCGCGCATCACTTGGAGCACCTCGCCCACCAATTCGGGATCGAGCGCCGAGGTGGGTTCGTCGAACAGCATGGCGGCCGGCTTCATGGCCAGGGCACGGGCGATGGCCACCCGTTGTTGCTGACCACCGGAAAGTTGGTCCGGATGGGCATCGGCCTTGGCCGCCAAACCGACTTTGTCGAGCAGCTGCAGTGCTTCCGCGCGTACCTGGGCGGCCGGCTCACGCTTGACGTACAGCGGCCCCTCCATGACGTTCTCCAACACGGTGCGATGAGGAAAGAGGTTGAAGCGCTGGAACACCATGCCGAGCCGGGTGCGCAGCGCCGGTGCGTCCCGATCGCCACGAGCGATGCGGTCGCCGAACACGCGAATGTCGCCGCCCTCGTAGAACTCCAGGGCATTGATGCAGCGCAGGAGCGTGGACTTGCCAGAACCGGACGGACCGATCAGGCAGACCACTTCACCGGCGGCGATGGACAGGTCCACCCCGTGCAGCACGCTGAGCTCGCCATAGCGCTTGTGCAACGCCTGGATTTCGATCATCGGGTTCTCCTCGCGCCGAAGCGCAGCTCGAGTCGGCGCAGGCCATACACCAGGGGCAGACTCATCAGCAGGTAAAGCAGGGCCACCAGGGTGTAGACGGTCATGTTCTGGAAGGTCGAGGCGGCGATCAGCTGGCCCTGGCGGGTCATCTCGGCGACGGTGATGGTGGAAACCAGCGAGGAATCCTTGAGCATCATCACCAGGATGTTGCCGTAGGGCGGCAGGGCGATGCGAAAGGCCTGAGGCAGCACCACCCGGCGCATCATCAGCGGCGACTTCATGCCTAGCGCCTCGGCGGCCTCGCGTTGGCCCTGGTCTACGGCGAGGATGCCGGCACGGAAGTTTTCGGCATGGTAGGCGGAGTAGGCGATGCCCATGCCGATGACCCCGGCCTGGAAGGCACTCAGGTGGACGCCCAGATCAGGCAGCACGAAATAGATGTAGAACAGCTGCACGATGATCGGCAGGCCACGGATGACGTTGATCACCGTGCTGGCCGCCACTGACAGCGGTTTGATCGGCGACAGCTTGCACAGCGCCAGAGCCAGACCGAGCACACTGCTCAGGACAAAGGACAGCACCGTGATCTGTACAGTGACCCAGGCGCCCTGCAGCAGCAGCGGCAGGAAGTCACGGGCGTTCTGGAGGAAGTCGGCAAGATCCATGGAGCCTCCGGTCAGATGCCCCAACGCTGCTGGATGGCTTTCAGGGTGCCATCCGTTTTTAGGGTGGCGATGGCCTTGTTAAGGCGATCACGCAAGGCGGTGTCGCCCTTGCGCATCACGAAGCAGACGTCGCCGGAGCGACTAGGCTGATAGCCTTCGGCGAGCTTGACCCCACGAAAGGCTTTTTGCCGGATCTGGTAGGCGAGGATGGGCTGGTCGCCGATACCGGCCTTGATACGGCCGACAGCGATGTCGCGCGCCATGTCCGCCACCGAATCGTAGGTGCGGACCTCACTGAAGGTGCCGAGTCTGACCAGCATGTCGTAGAAGGTGGTTCCGGCCTGGACGCCGATGGCCTGGCCCTTGAGCGCCGCCAGATCGGGGTAGTGGCCCTGGTCGTCGGCCGCCACCAGCAGGCCTTCGCCGTAGGCATAGACCGGATCGCTAAAGTCCACCACCTTGGCGCGCTCTTCGGTCTTGAGCATGCCAGCGGAGATGACATCGATCTTTTCGGCGGTCAGCGAGGGAATCAGCGCCGCAAAGGAGTTTTGCTGGATCTCGACCTTGAGCCCTGCCGCTTTGGCAGCCGCTTCGATGCTGTCGATCATCATCCCCTGGATGCTGCCGGTCTTGAGATCGAGAAAGGTGAAGGGGGCGCCGGTCGCGGTGGCACCCACCTTGATCGATTTGGGTTCCTCGGCATGAGCCAGCGTCAGGGTGAGCGTAGCGCCCATTCCCAGGACAAGACGGCGGAGCAGGGTTAGCGAGCCTTTCATGGGGATTCTCCAGTGCGATGGATGAAGCGCCCCGGAACAAAGGCAATCCCTATGCCATAAACGATAATACAAAATCGGCTTGTGACTATCTTGTATTCAAAAGCGATATTTAAAAATCGATATCCGATATTTGGCTTGATCCTTGCCTTGCTTTCCCCATCTGATACTTGTGAGTGAAATCATGCTGGAACCCCGATCGGAGCTGTTCAATCAATCCCTGGAAAAGGGGCTCGCGGTGCTCAGGGCTTTCAATGCCCAGCGGCGGACCCTGAACCTGGCGGAGGTGGCTGAGGCTGCGGCCATGACCAAGAGTTCGGCGCAGCGCATGGTGGTTACCCTGGAAACCCTGGGTTACCTGAGGAAACAGACACGGACTCGACGGTATCAGCTGACGCCCCGGGTACTGGAGCTGGGCTTCAACTACCTGGAAGCCCATCCGCTGATCGAGGTCGCCAATCCCTTTCTGGCCGAGTTGACCCGCCTCACCGGGGAAACCTGCTGTCTGACCGAGCCGGTTGGCGATGAAATGGTGTACGTCGCACGTTTTCTCAGTGCCGGCTTCGTCCCGGTGCACATGCCCATCGGCAGTCGCGTGCCGCAGTATTGCACCGGATCGGGACGTGCCTATCTCAGTGCTCTGCCCGAGGTCGAGGCGCGAGAGCAACTGGAGCGGATGAGCCGTCGGGTGCATACACCCGCAACCCTCACTGCCGTGGCCGATATTCTGGAGAGCCTGGAGCAAACGCGGCAGCAGGGATATGCCGTGAACGCCGAGGAGTTGTTTCTGGGTGACATGACGCTGGCCGCACCCATCATCGACGGGCGTGGCCGGCCGGTGGCCGCCGTCCATGTGGTGGCTCCCACCAGTCGCTGGAATCGCGCGGATGCCGAGCGGCAACTGGCGCCGGCCCTGCTGCAATGCACGCGTGCCCTGAGCGGCTCGGCGCGGGTCTTGGAATAGCGACCGACGAGTAGGAAGCCAGCCGCGTCGGTTACGGCCTAATGGACGGCGTCGTTGGCCTTGAATTCCGTGGTCCGGCCGCTGAGCCTGAGGAAGGCCAGCACGGCCAGGCCCAGCACCATCCAGCAGCTGCCGCCGACCTTGGCGTAGACGTCGGCGTTGAACAGCACATAGGCGAGGATGATGAAACCGACCAGCGGGACCAGCGCATGCAGCAGCGGGCGACCGGCGCCGCGGTGATGCCAGGCCACTGCCACATGCAGGAGCAGGAAGGCGGTCAGCGCACCGAAGTTGCACATGGAGGCGAGCAGGTTGATCTGGCCGACAAAGAACAGCCCCAGCACCAGGCTCAGGGCCGCCACCAGCAGGATGGCGCGCTGCGGTACCCGGGTGGTGGGATGGATCTGCCGCAGGAACTGCGGCATCTGGCGATCACGGGCCATGGCGAACAGCAGGCGCGAGGTGGCGGCCTGGGCCACCAGGGCGTTGGCGATGGCGGCGCCGATGGCCACCGCCAGGGCGATCACCACCTGCAGCCAGGGGCCGGCGATCAACCGACCGATCTCATAGAAGGCGTTGTTCGAGGCATCGGCGTCGGGGTACTGGATCAGGTTGGGTTGCAGCAGGGCGGCCAGCCAGGTCTGCACCATGAACAGCGCGGCCACCAGGGTCAGGGCCAGCAGCGTGGCGCGACCCACCACCCGGCTGCCGCCGCGGGTTTCTTCGGAGAGGGTGGAGATGGCGTCGAAGCCGAGAAAGGACAGCACCGCCACCGACAGCGCGCTGAAGATCAGTGGCAGGGAGAATTCCTGGGGGTTGTACAGCGGCTTCAGGCTCCACTCGGCGCCATTCACGCCGCGGCTGATGGCCAGGGACGCCAGCACCACAAACACCAGCAGCACCGCCAGCTGGCCGTAGAGGAACAGCCGGTTGGCGCGGGCGGTGGTCTCGATGCCGCGCAGGTTGACCAGGGTGTTGAGGCCGACGAAGAAAACGATCCACAGCGGCTGGGGAATGACCGGGATGACGTTGGCCATGGCGTTGGCGCCGATCACATAGAGCAGGGTGGGCACCAGCAGGTAGTCGAGCAGGATGGCCCAGCCGGCGAGAAAGCCCAGCGCCGGGTGCAGGCCGCGACCGACGTAGGCGTAGACCGAACCGGCCACTGGAAAGGCGCGCGACATCTGCTGGTAGCTGACCGCGGTGAACAGCATGGCGACGAAGCCGATCAGGTAGGTGAGGGGCACCATGCCGTGGCTGGCGTCGAACACCCCGCCAAAGATGGAGAAGGGCGCGATGGGCACCATGAATACCAGGCCGTAGATGAGCAGGTCCTTCAGCCCGAGCTGGCGCTTGAGTTCCTGGGTGTAGCCGAAGCGAGCGAGGTCGGCGGCGTCGCCGGACGGAGCGTGCTGAGTCATGGGGCTTCCTCGAAGGGGCGGGGTAGGCTCGACTCTAGGCCAGGGTGGGGCCTGGCCCCATCCACAAAAGTGCTAGGTTTACAGCAGGCCGGGGGCGACTGGCAGAGCCTTTGCTTCGCTTTCCCCGTCGCCATCAGGGCAGGAGCTCCAAGATGCATGCCGATCTGCTCACCGTCAGCAGCCGCCTCGCCGGGCTGCCCACGCTCGACGCCTGTCTGGATGCCGTCCAGGCCAGTGCCGACCACCTGGGCTGCAAGGCGCTGATCTACGACTACGCCCCGGTGCCCCTCAGTCACGACGGGGTACTCATCACCCCCTCGGTGTTCAAGGTACGCAACGCCCCGGCGGACATGCAGGCCTTCTGGTGCGAGCGCGGCTACTACCAGATCGACCCGGTGCAGCAATGCGCCAGTCGGCGTGCGGCGCCCTTCGTCTGGTCGTTTCGCAGCGAAACCCGCAGCGCCCTGCGCGAGTACCTGGGTGACAGTCATCGCCCGGTCACCTGCTATGTGCGGGACAGCGGCCTGGCCACCGGGGTGACCGTGCCGCTGCACCTGCCGGGGGGCGCCTTCGCCACCCTGACCGGCATCCTCGATGCCGATGCCGCGGACGCCGAGGCCGCCGGCGAAGCCTGCCTGGGCGCCTTCCTGGTGCTGGCCCATGCCTTCCAGGCCCGGGCCGACGAATTGCTCGCCCCGGCCGAGCGCCGCTGCGGCCAGGTCCGCCTGACGCCGCGCGAGCGTGAGTGCCTGCAGTACTCGGCCAAGGGCCTGACCGCCAAGCGCATCGCCGCCACCCTCAACCGCTCCACCGCCACGGTCAACCTGCACCTCAACTCCGCCGCCCGCAAACTGGGCGCACGCAACAGGGTCGAGGCGGTGGTGCGGGGATTGCACTATCGCCTGGTCGAGGTCTGAGAGCCTGATCAACGTCTCGCGAGCGAGAGCCAAGCAAGGAGCAAAGGGCTGAGGAAGCGGATCGGACCCGCGCTCGGGTTCACGAGGGGTAGCTGAGCATTCCGACCGGGCTGGCGACCCAGGTCATTTTCAACGCCGTCTGGCCGACGCGCAGCAGCCGTTGAACAGGCGCTGAGCGACTTGGCCGGATCCGTGGGCCGTTCGACCTTGTGACACCGCCGCGGCGGCCCGACACTGGGGCCTCATCTGCCCAGGAGTGTCCCATGAGCGCTGCCCGTCCTCCCGTCCCGCCGTTCACCCTCGAATCCGCCCAGCAGAAGGTCCGCGCCGCCGAAGATGGCTGGAACAGCCGCGATCCGGCCAAGGTGGCCCTGGCCTATACCGTCGACAGCCGCTGGCGCAATCGCGCCGACTTCCTCCAGGGCCGCGTCGCCATCGAGGCCTTTCTCACCCGCAAGTGGCAGCGCGAGCACGAGTACCGGCTGATCAAGGAACTCTGGGCGCATGACGGCGCGCGCATCGCCGTGCGCTTCGCCTACGAATGGCGGGACGAAGACGGCCAGTGGTACCGCGCCTACGGCAACGAGAACTGGCACTTCGACGACCAGGGCCTGATGGCCGAGAGACACGCCAGCATCAACGACCTGCCGATCACCGCGGCCGAGCGGCTGTTTCACTGGCCCCAGGGGCGGCGGCCGGATGACCATCCCGGCTTGAGCGACCTGGGTCTCTGACCGGAGGCGGGCGGCTAGCCCGGGTGTGCCTGGTCCTGTACAAGGACCTCTGGCCGCCAGGACCGCAAGACGATGCACTACCGCAACCTGCTCCGCCGCCTCGACCTGGTCTCGCTGCAGCTGCTGCTGGCGGTGCACGAGGAGGGCACCCTGACCCGCGCCGCCGAGCGCGAGATGATCGCCCTGTCCGCCGCCAGCAAGCGCCTGCATGATCTGGAGCGGTCGCTCGACATCGAACTCTTCGAGCGCAACGCCAAGGGCACCACCCTCACCCCGGTCGGCGAGACGCTGCTGCATTACGCCAAGCGCATCCTCGCCGACGTCGAGCGCATCAGCATCGACGTCGGCGAACACCTGCAGGGCGTGCGCGGCTATGTGCGGATGATGGCCAACATCTCCGCCATCATCGAATTCCTCCCCGAGGACCTGCAGGCCTTCACCGTCGGCCATCCCCAGGTCAAGATCAGCCTGGACGAGCGACCCAGCGCCGGGGTGGTGAAGGGCGTGCTGGAAGGCGCCGCCGACCTGGGCATCTGCTCCTCGGACACCGACACCCGCGGCCTGCTGGCCGTGCCCTACCGGCAGGACACCCTGGTGGTGGTGATGCGTCCCGATCATCGCCTGGCCGCCCGCGCGCGGCTGGCCTTCGCCGAGACCCTGGACGACGACCACGTCGGCCTGCACGCCGATAGCTTCATCAACCTGCGCACCAAGGCGGCCGCCCGCAGTCACGGCAAGGCCTTGCGCCTGCGCATCCATGTACCCGGCTTCGATGCCGTGTGCCGCATGGTGCAGGCGGGTTTCGGGCTGGGCGTGCTGCCGCTGCAGGCCTTCGAACTCATCGGGCGACCGCTCGGACTGATCGCCGCGGCGCTGGATGACGACTGGTCCCAGCGCAGCCTGGCGCTGGTGGTCCGCGACGTCGAGACGCTGTCGCCGGTCAGCCGGCTGCTCTACGACCACCTGCTGGAGGTCTGAATCCGGGTCTTCGCGATTCGCGAAGACCCCTTGCCGAAAGACGTTAACCACCGGCTGCTCTATTGTCCTAGCATCGGCCTCATTCCAATAACAAAGAGGCTCGCCCGCCATGACGGCTCTCACCGGACTCCGTGTCATCGAGATCGGCACGCTCATCGCCGCTCCCTTCGCCGCCCGCCTGCTGGCCGAATTCGGCGCCGAAGTGATCAAGATCGAAGCCCTGGACAAGGGCGATCCCCTGCGCAAGTGGCGCAAGCTGCACGAGGGCACCTCGCTCTGGTGGTACCTGCAGTCGCGCAACAAGAAGTCCCTCGCCCTGAATCTGCGTTCCGCCGAAGGCGTGGCCCTGGTCAAGCAGCTGGTCGAGGGCGCCGACGTGCTCATCGAGAATCTGCGCCCGGGCGCCCTGGAAAAGCTCGGCCTGGGCTGGGACGTGCTGCACGCCCTCAATCCCAAGCTCACCCTGGTGCGCATCTCCGGCTACGGCCAGACCGGCCCCTATCGTGATCGCCCCGGCTTCGGTGCCATCGGCGAGGCCATGGGCGGCATCCGCTACACCACCGGTACTCCGGGCGTGCCGCCGGCGCGGGTCGGGGTCAGCCTGGGCGATTCCCTGGCTTCCATGCACGCGGTGATCGGCGCCCTGATGTCGGTGCTGCGGGTCAAGACCGGCCAGGGCGACGGCCAGGTGGTCGACGTCTCCCTGGTCGAGAGCGTCTTCAACGTCATGGAAAGCCTGGTGCCCGAATACTCCATGCTCGGCCATGTGCGCGAGCGTACCGGTGGCGCCTTGCCCGGTATCGCGCCGTCCAACACCTATCCCACCGGCGACGGCGGTTTCGTGGTAATCGCCGGCAACAGCGATCCCATCTATGTGCGGCTGATGCAGGCCATCGGCCGACCCGATCTGGCCGAGCGCCCGGATCTGGCGCAGAACGACGGGCGCGCCCGCCACTGCGAGCTGATCGACGAGGCCATCGCCGCCTGGACCGGCAGTCGCGGCATCGACGAGGTGCTGGAGATCCTCGAAGGTGCCGAGGTTCCGGCCGGACGCATCTATTCCGCCGCCGACATCGTCGCCGATCCCCATTACCAGGCGCGGGAGATGCTGCTGGACACCACCCTGCCCGACGGCGCCACCCTGAAGATGCCGGGCATCGTACCCAAGCTGTCGGCCACCCCGGGCCAGGTCAACTGGCAGGGTCCGACCCTCGGTGAGCACACCGATGGCCTGCTGACCGAACTGGGGCTGAGCGAAGCGGATATCCAGCGACTCAGAAAGGGCGGGGTGGTGCAATGAGTAGCGAACGCCTGATCGTCCAGGAAGTCGCGCCCCGTGACGGCTTGCAGATCGAGCCGAGCTGGGTGGAAACCGCCGACAAGATCGCCCTGATCGACGAGCTCTCCGCGCTGGGTTTCTCGCGGATCGAGGCCGGTTCCTTCGTCTCGCCCAAGGCGGTGCCCATGCTGCGTGACGGCGAGGCGGTGTTCCAGGGCGTCGCCCGCCGGCCCGGGGTGACCTATGTCGCCCTGGTGCCCAATCTCAAGGGCGCCCAGCGCGCCCTGGCGGCAGGCGCCGACGAGCTGAACCTGGTGCTCTCCGCCAGCCAGACCCACAATCGCGCCAACATGCGCATGAGTTGCGAGCAGTCCCTCGCCAGCTTCGCCGAGGTGGTGCAGCTGGCCAAGGGGCAGGCGGTCTCGCTCAACGGCACCGTGGCGACCACCTTCGGTTGCCCCTTCGAAGGGCGCATCGACGAAGGCTGGGTGTTCGAGCTGGTGCAGCGCTATCTGGCGCTGGGCATGACCGGCATCACCCTCGCCGACACCACCGGCATGGCCAATCCGCGACAGGTCGCACGGATCGTCCGCCAGGTGCTGGAACTGATCCCGGCGTCCGCCCTGACCCTGCATTTCCACAACACCCGTGGCCTGGGTCTGAGCAACGTCCTGGCCGCCTACGAAGCCGGCGCCCGGCGCTTCGACGCCGCCCTCGGTGGCCTCGGTGGCTGCCCCTTCGCCCCGGGCGCCTCCGGCAACATCTGCACCGAGGACCTGGTGAATCTCTGCGCCGAGATCGGCGTGGACACCGGCATCGACCTGCAACGGCTGATCGAGTTGTCGCGCACCCTGCCGGCGCTGCTGGGGCACGACACCCCCGGCCAGGTGGCCAAGGCCGGGCGCAACTGCGATCTGCATCCACCGCCCGCGACCGCTGGCTGAGCCGCACCCGCTTTCATTCGTTCGCCCTGACTACAACAACAAAGGAGCGCCAGTCTGGCCGCTCCCGGGAGACCGCTATGCCCTTATCCGCAACCTCCGCCGCCGCCGTGGCGGCCGCCGAACAGGCCATCGTCCGCAAGGTCGCCTGGCGGCTCATGCCGCTGATCATGATCTGCTACCTGTTCGCCTTCTTCGATCGCATCAACATCAGCTTCGCCAAGTTCCAGCTGCAGGCCGACCTGTCGCTGAGCAACACCGCCTATGGCCTGGGCGCGGGACTCTTCGTGGTGGGCTATGTGCTGTTCGAGGTACCCAGCAACATGATGCTGTACAAGGTCGGCGCTCGGCGCTGGATCGCGCGCATCATGATCTCCTGGGGCATCGCCACGGCGCTGATGATGTTCGTCACCACCGAATGGCAGTTCTATGTGCTGCGCTTCCTCATCGGTGCCATGGAAGCCGGCTTCGCGCCGGGCATCCTCTACTACCTGACGCTGTGGTTTCCGCAGAGCTATCGCGGGCGCATCACCTCGACGCTGTTCCTCGCCTCGGCCTTCGCCGGGCTGATCGGCGCCCCCGTCTCCGGGGTGATCCTCGGCCAGATGGACGGCCTGCTCGGCATTCGCGGCTGGCACTGGCTGTTCCTGGCGGGTGGCATCCCCTGCGTGCTGCTGGGCGTGCTGGTGCTGCGCCTGCTGCATGACCGCATCGCCGATGCGCCCTGGCTCAACGCTGACGAGAAGACCTTCCTGGCCAGCCGCATCGCCAGCCATGAAAACAACAGCCATGGCTCGCTGCTGGCGGCGATCCGACTGCCGGGCTTCCTGCTGCTCGCGGTGATCTACTTCCTGATCCAGGTCGCCTCCTATGGCCTCAACTTCTGGGCGCCGCAGCTGATCCGCAGTGCCGGGACCGAGAGCCCCACCCTCATCGGCCTGCTGACCGCCGTGCCCTACGTCTTCGGCGCCATCAGCATGGTGGTGGTGGGTCGGCTGTCGGACGCCAGCGGCGAGCGGCGCAAGTTCGTCTGCGGTCTGGTGATCGCCGGCGCCCTGGGGTTCTTCAGCGCGGGACTCTTCGCCGACCACACCACCTTCCTGATCCTGTCCCTGGCCCTGATGGGCGCCGGCATCATCGCCGCCATCCCGACCTTCTGGTCGCTGCCGCCGAAACTGCTGGCCGGCGCGGGCGCAGGGGCCGCAGGGGGTATCGCCCTGATCAACACCCTGGGGCAGCTCGGTGGCATCGTCAGTCCGGTGATGGTGGGTTACATCAAGGACATGACCGGCAGCACCACTCCGGCGCTCTATCTCATCGGCTGCACCAGTCTGCTGGCCGCCGGCCTGATGTTCTGGGCACTGCCGCAGAGCCTGCGGACCTCGGACAAGATCGGCGCCCGCCCGCCGGAGCCCGCGCCGGTCGAGGATGCCGCGCTGCTGGGCGACAAGCGCTCCCTCAACTCCTGAGGCTAGAGTTCCGGCGCGCGCCAGCGCCGGACCAACCGCAGCACCAGCACGAAGAACACCGGCACGAAGACCAGCGCCAGGGTGGCGCTGAGCATGCCGCCGATCACCCCGGTGCCCACCGCCTGCTGGCTCGCCGAGCTGGCACCGGTGGCCAGGGCCAGGGGCACCACACCGAGAATGAAGGCCAGCGAGGTCATGACGATGGGTCGCAGGCGCAGCCGGGCGGCGCGACAGGTGGCCTGGTACAGGTCCAGGCCGCCATCGTGCAGGCGCTTGGCGAATTCGATGAGCAGGATGGCGTTCTTCGCCGTGAGACCGATCACCGTGATCAGGCCGACCTTGAAGAAGACGTCGTTAGGCATCCCCCTCAGGGTCACCGCCAGCACCGCGCCGAGCACGCCCAGGGGCACCACCAGCAATACCGCGGTGGGAATCGACCAGCTTTCATAGAGCGCCGCCAGACAGAGGAACACCACCAGTAGCGACAGCCCCAGCAGCAGCGGCGCCTGGCCGGCGGAGAGGCGTTCCTGCAGCGACAGCGCCGTCCACTCCAGGGCGAAGCCGCGCGGCAACGCGGTGGCCAGGCGTTCCAGTTCGGCCATGGCCTCGCCGGTGGTGTGACCGGGCAGCGGTTCGCCGGACAGGCTGATGGCGGGATAGCCGTTGTAGCGCGACAGCTGCGCCGGGCCCTGGGTCCAGTCGGCGCTGACGAACGCGGACAGCGGCACCATGCGCCCGCGCTCGTTGCGTACCTCCAGGCGCAGCAGGTCGTCCACCTGGCTGCGGCTGCCCAGCTCGGCCTGCACGATCACCTGCTGCATCCGGCCGCGATTGGGGAAGTCGTTGACATAGCTTGAGCCCAGGGCAGTGCCCAGGGTCTCGCCGAGGGCGGCGAAGCCCACCCCCAGGGCGGCGGCCTGGCGGCGATCCACCACCAGCTGCACCTGGGCGCTGTCGGCCAGGGCGGTCTCCCGCACGTAGGCGATGATCGGATTGCCCGCCAGCCGGGCCTGCAACTCATCGCGCGCCGCCTTGAGCGCCGCCTGGCCGCGATTGGATCTGTCCTGCAGGCGCACCTCGAAACCGCTGGAAGTGCCCAGGCCTTCCACCGGTGGCGGCAGCACGGCGAAACCCTGGGCTTCGCTCTCGCCGGCCAGGGCGGCGTTGGCGCGTTCGGCGATGGCCGCGGCGGAGTCGGTCGGGCCGCGGGCGGACCAGTCCTTGAGGGTGGTGAAGGCCAGGGCGGCGTTCTGGCCGCTGCCGGAAAAGCTGAAGCCGAGCAGCACGAGGTCGTTGGCCACCCCGGGTTCGGCGGCGTAATGGCGTTCCAGTCGCTCGAGCACCTTGAGGGTGCGTTCCTGGGTGGCGCCGGGCGGCAGCTGGATGTCGGTGATCAGATAGCCCTGGTCCTCGCTGGGCAGAAAGGCGCCGGGCAGGCGGCCATAGAGCGCCACCAGGGCCACCAGCAGGACGGCGAACAGCAGGAGATTGGGCAGCAGCCGGCGGATGGCGCGGGCCACCCAGCCTTCGAAGCCGGCGGTCAGGCGCTCGAAGCCCCGGTTGAAGGCGCCAAAGAAGCCGCCGCGGGCATGGGTACCCTGGGGAATCGGCTTGAGCAGGGTGGCGCACAGCGCCGGGGTCAGACTCAGGGCGAGAAAGGCGGAAAGGAGGATGGCCACCGCCATGGACGCCGAGAACTGCCGATAGATGACGCCCACCGAACCGCTCATGAAGGCCATGGGCACGAAGACCGCGGTGAGCACCAGGGTGATGCCGACGATGGCGCCGGAGATCTCGCCCATGGCCTTGCGGGTGGCGGCGCGTGGGTCGAGACCCTCGCTGGCCATCAGCCGCTCGACGTTCTCCACCACCACGATGGCGTCGTCCACCAGGATGCCGATGGCCAGCACCATGCCGAACAGGGTCAGCACATTGATCGAATAGCCCAGCGCCAGGAGCACGGCGCAGGTGCCCAGCAGGGCCACCGGCACCACCAGGGTCGGGATCAGGGTGTAGCGCAGATTCTGCAGGAACAGGTACATCACCGCGAACACCAGCGCCATGGCCTCCAGCAGGGTATGGATGACCTGGGTGATGGATATCTCGACGAAGGGCGCCGTGTCGTAGGGGATGTCGTATCTCATGCCCGGCGGAAAGTACCGGGACAGCTCGGCCAGCTTGGCGCGCACCGCCTTGGCGGTGGCCAGGGCGTTGGCGGTGGGTGCCAACTGCACCCCGACCGCCACCGAAGGCTTGCCGTCCAGCCGCGTGCCGAAGTTGTAGCTCTGGCTGCCCACCTCGACCCGGGCCACGTCGCCCAGGGTCACGCTGGAGCCATCGGCCCCGGCGCGCAGCAGGATGCCGGCGAACTCCGCCGGGTCGCTCAACTGGCCCTTGATCAGCACCGGCGCGCTCAGCTCCTGGCCAGCGGGGGCGGGCAACTCGCCAAGGCTGCCGGCCGCCACCTGGACGTTCTGCTCGGCGATGGCGCGGGTCACGTCGGCCGGGGTCAGACCGACCGCCACCAGCCGACTGGGATCGAGCCAGACGCGCAGGGCGTGCTCGGCGCCGAACAGCTGGGCCTTGCCCACCCCGTCCAGGCGGCGCAGTTCGTTGACCACGTTGCGCGCCAGATAGTCGCTCAGGGCGGTGGTGTCGAGGCGCTCATCGGTGGCGGTAAGGGTGACGAACAGCAGGTAGCCGGCGGAAGTCTCCTCGATCTGGATGCCCTGCTGGGTGACCGCGCGCGGCAGGCGCGGCTCCACCACCTTGAGGCGATTCTGGATGTCCACCTTGGCCAGTTCCGGATCGGTGCCGGGCTGGAAGGTCACGGTCAGGGTGGCGCTGCCCTGGCTGCTGCTGGAGGAAAAGTAGAGCAGATGGTTGACGCCATTGAGCTCTTGCTCGACCAGGCTGACCACGCTCTCGTCCAGGGTCTGCGGCGAGGCGCCCGGATAGCTCAGGGTCAGCTCGATCTGCGGCGGTGCCACATTGGGATACTGGGCCACCGGCAACTGCGGAAGGGCCAGCAGGCCGGCGAGCAGGATGAACAGCGCCACCACCCAGGCGAACACCGGGCGGTCGATGAAGAAGCTGGCCATCAGCGCACCTCCGCCGCGGTGGTCTGGGCTTCTTCAGGCTCCACCACCAGGCCCGGCTGCGCCTGTTGCAGGCCGGAGAGCAACACCCGCTCACCGGCGGCGAGACCGGACTCCACCACCCAGCGCCCTTCGACCACCGGGCCCAGACGCACCTCGCGCAGGGCCACCCGGTTTTCGGCGTCCACCACCCAGACCTGGGCCTGGCCGCCGGCGCTGCGCTGCACCGCCCGTTGCGCCACGCTCAGGCCCTGGTCGAGGCGCGCCTGCTCCAGGCGCACCCGCACGAAGCTGCCCGGCAGGAGGTCGTGCCGCGGATTGGGAAACTGGCTGCGCAGGGTGATCTGCCCGGTGCTGGCGTCCACCGCCAGATCGGCGAACAGCAGGCGGCCGCTCTCGGGGTAGGGGCTGCCGTCCTCCTGCAACAGGGTCACCCGGGCCTGATCCGGCGCCACCTGCTGCAGACGACCATCCCGCAGCGCATCGCGCAGGGTCTTGAGCTGGCGGGTCGACTGGGTGACATCGGCATGGATGGGGTCCAGCTGCTGGATGATCGCCAGGGGCGTGGCATCGCCCTGGCCGACCAGGGCGCCTTCGGTGACCAGCGCCTTGCCGATGCGCCCGGCGATGGGCGCTTTGACCGTGGCATAGCCCAGATTCAGCCGCGCCCGCTTGAGCGCCGCCTGGACCGCTGCCACCTCGGCCTGCGCCTGCAGACTGGCACCGCGGGCATCGTCCTGCGCCTGGCGACTGATCGCCTCGCTCTCCACCAGCGCCGCATAGCGCTCGGCCAGCCGGCGGGCCTGGAAGGCGCTGGCCTCGGCCTTGCGCAGGGCGGCCGCGGCGCTGTCCACCTCGGCCTGCAGCGGCGCCGGATCGATACGGAACAGCACCTCGCCGGCCTTGACCTCGCTGCCCTCGCGAAACACCCGCTGCAGCACGATGCCGGCGACCCGTGCCCGTACCTCGGCGGTCCGTGGCGCCACCAGGCGGCCACTGAGTTCGCTGGCGATGGCCAGCGGCGTCGGTTGCAGTGTCTCCACCTGCACCCTGGGCGCGGACGGGGCGGCGTCGTCGGGGGCCGGACGGTCGCAGGCGGCGAGCAGCAGGCAGAGCAGCACGAGGCTGCCGAGGGCAGGGCGGGACAGGGACATCGGGGCTTCCTCCAGGAGAGCGCCATGGTAGGCGTCCCGCCTGGGCCGCCCTGTAAACGTCTGTAGGTCTCTTGTGAAAGAGTGTTAAGCCCGGCGCCCGCCCGCCCGGGGCTCGGCTATGCTCGGCACTTTCCCGCCACGAAGACCTGCCGTGATCCCCTTGCTCATCGTCGAAGACGACACCGCCCTGGCCGAGCTCATCGCCACCTACCTGGGCCGCCAGGGCTATGCCGTGACGGTGATCGGTCGTGGCGACGAAGCCCTGGCCGCGGTGCAGCGACTGCGCCCGCAGCTGGTGGTGCTCGACGTCATGCTGCCCGGGCTGGACGGCCTGCAGGTCTGTCGCCAGCTGCGCGCGACTCAGCCGAGCCTGCCGATCCTGATGCTCACCGCCCTGGACGACAGCCACGACCAGGTGCTGGGGCTGGAGATCGGCGCCGACGACTACGTCAGCAAGCCCTGCGAACCGCGGGTGCTGCTGGCACGCATCCGCACCCTGCTGCGCCGCTGCCAGCTGGTCGAGGCGCCTGCCGATGACCGCCTGACGATCGGTCAGCTGCAGCTGCTGCCGGGCGAACGCCAGGTCTGGTGGCGCGACCAGCTGGTGGAGCTGTCCTCCACCGAATTCAACCTGCTGGCGATCCTCATGCGCCATGCCGGCGAGGTACTCAGTCGCGACCAGCTGATCCAGCAGCTGCGCGGCATCGAATTCAACGGCGTCGACCGTTCGGTGGATGTGGCCATCTCCAAGCTGCGGCGGCGTTTCGAGGAGCATCCCGGCGAAGCCCGGCGGATCAAGACCGTCTGGGGCAAGGGTTATCTGCTCTCCCGGGCAGAGTGGGAATAGATGTTCAAGATTCTGGTGCGCCTCTACCTCATCCTGCTGGTGACCTACGGCGCCGCCAGCTACCTGGTGCCCGAGGCGTTGATCAGGGTGTTCGACGAGCGTTACAGCCGCTACGCCCTGGAGCAGTTGCACGGCCCGCTCAGCCTGGCGCAGCGCGCCTTCGTTACCACGCCGCCGGCGCGCTGGCCGGCGGTACAGCAGGAACTGGCCACGGATCTGGCGCCCATCACCCTGCGCCTGGTCGCGCTCGAGGATCCGGTCTTCACCGTTGCCGAGCGCAGGGCGCTCGAAGCCGGCGAGCGGCAGGTGCGCCTGGGCGAATATGGCGAGCCCAGCGCGGCCCTGGTGCCGCTGCCGGCGGAGCAGGTGCTCTGGGTCGGCATCCCCGAGGCGCCCACCGACATCGCCCTGACCTACTGGGCCATGAACGCCCTGATCGGCGCCGCGCTGCTGGTCTGTCTCTATGTCTGGCTGAGACCGCACTGGCGTGACCTGGAACGGCTGCGGCGTACCGCGGCGCGCCTGGGCAAGGGCCATCTGGGCGAGCGCACCGCCATCTCGCCGCGCTCGGACATCGGCGAGGTGGCGCGGGCCTTCGATGACATGGCCCAGGAGCTGGAGGCGCTGATCGTCCAGCAGCGCGACCTGCTCAACGCCGTTTCCCATGAATTGCGCACGCCGCTGTCACGCCTGGAGTTCGGCCTGGCGCTGCTGCAGGCCGATCCGCTGCCGGCCGAGACCCAGCGGCAGCTGGAGCAACTGGTGCGTCACGTCCGCGAACTGGATGCCCTGGTCGACGAATTGCTGTCCTTCGCTCGCCTGCAGAGCAGCCAGCAGCCGCCCGAACGCCTGAGCCTGGAACTCGAAGCCTTTCTCGACAGCGTGCTGGCCGACTTCGCCGAAGAGCAGGAACGCCGCGGTGTCGCGGTGCATCTGGACGTGACGCAGGCACCCAGGCGAGTGGAGCTGGCGCCTCGCCTCACCGCCCGTGCCCTGCAGAATCTGCTCGGCAACGCCTTGCGCTATGGCCAGCGCGAGGTCTGGGTAACGGTCCGCGGCGACGGCGAAGAGCTGCTGATCGCCGTCGAGGACGACGGCGAAGGCATTCCCGCGGCGG
Organism: Pseudomonas aestiva; assembly: GCF_039908605.1. Taxonomy (NCBI): domain Bacteria; kingdom Pseudomonadati; phylum Pseudomonadota; class Gammaproteobacteria; order Pseudomonadales; family Pseudomonadaceae; genus Pseudomonas; species Pseudomonas aestiva. The sequence continues at coordinate 818,474 of NZ_CP150916.1, forward strand.
AGCGCGAACGGGTCTTCGAACCCTTCTATCGCCTGGATCGCAGTCGCGACCGCGCCACCGGCGGCTTCGGCCTGGGTCTGGCCATCAGCCGTCGCGCAGTGGCAAACCAGGGTGGCCGCCTGGACCTGAGCGCCGGCGCTCGGGGTGGCGCCCGGTTCGAGATCCGCCTGCCGTTGCAGCCGCGCCTGGGGCTCGCCTGAGGCCGCTGCGGCCCCTACACTTGGCGCCCCCGCCCGTTTCGGAATTGTCATGGCAGAGCCCTTCGACCGCCAGCCGCTGCAACCCCTGCTCGACCGTATCGCCGCCGCCGCACCGCGCCATTTCGGCGAAGGCGCGGTGGCCGACTACATCCCGGCCCTGGCCGAGGTGGCGCCGGATCAGTTCGGCATCGCCGTCTGCGACGTCAAGGGGCAGGTCTGGCGCGCCGGGGCGGCCGACACGGCCTTTTCCATCCAGTCCATCTCCAAGGTGCTCAACCTGGTGATCGCCATGCAGCGCCTGGACGAGCCGGACATCTGGACTCGCGTCGGCCGCGAACCCTCCGGCCATGCCTTCAATTCCATGGCGCAGCTGGAAGAAGAGAAGGGCGTGCCACGCAATCCCTTCATCAACGCCGGCGCCGTGCAGGTCTGCGAACTGCTGGTGTCGCGCATCATGTCGATCCACTGGATGATGCGCGAACAGGCGCGGCGCCTGGCCGGCAATCCGGCGATCAACTTCGACGACCGCGTGGCCCGTTCGGAGATGGACCACAAGGCGCGCAACGCCGCCCTGGCCTATCTGATGAAGGCCTACGGCAATCTCCATAGCGAGGTCGATGACGTCCTCGACGTCTATTTCCACGGCTGCGCCCTGGCCATGAGTTGCGTCGACGTGGCCCGCGCCTTCGCCTTTCTGGCCAACGGCGGGGTCAATCCCCTGGATGGCCAGGTCGTGGTGACGCCCCAGCAGACCCGCCAGCTCAACGCCCTGCTGCTGACCTGCGGCCTCTACGATGCGGCGGGCGACTTCGCCTGGCGCGTCGGCCTGCCGGGCAAGAGCGGGGTAGGGGGTGGCATCGTCGCCATCGTGCCCGGGCAGATGAGCATCTGCGTCTGGTCGCCCCGGCTGGATAGCTACGGCAACTCGGTCGCCGGCCTGCGCGCCCTGGAGACCCTGGTGGAAGGGCTGGGCGTGGCGCCGCTGGGCTAAGAAGCTATTCACATCTGCTGCGCGTTGGCCAAACGGCGTTGAAAAGCCCCTGGAAGGCCAGCCCCGCCGGAATGCTCGTTTACGACGAATGAACTCGAGCGCGAGCCCGGTCCGCTTCCTCAGGCCTTTTCGCGGGGCCGCCTAGGCCTTGTTTGGCTCTAGCTCGCAAGATCGTGAACAGCTTCTAATAGGCCATGGACAGGCTGAGAGTCACCTGGGGCACCACGCCGTCGGTCTCGCCCTCCGGACCGCTCAGGTCGCGCAGGGCGCCGTCGCGATAGAGCGCCAGGGCTTCGGCGCGAGCGCTCCAGCGCGTCTCGCCCCAGCGAAAGGGCTGTTCCAGGGCCAGGCCGGTACGGGCATAGAGGCGGTCGCCGGAGTCCGGTCCATAGAAGCCGTTCCAGCCCACCCCCAGGGCACTGGGGAAGCTCAGGCGCAGGCCGCTGGCCGAGAGGTCCAGTCCGGGTTCCAGGCTGCCCTGGGTGTAGAGACCGCTGTCGCCCTGGGTGCGGGTGGTCACCGCCAGCCCCGGGCGCCAGGCGCCCAGGCCCGTATCGGCCTGGTAGGCCAGGGTCAGGCTGGCTTCCTGAGTGGTCGCGGCGACGTCGTTGGGGCTGCTCTTGACCGTGTAGACGAAGCCGACCCTCAGGCCCTCGGCCGGTGACACCACCAGCCCCAGCAGGTTGTTGCTCTCGTACCAGCGCCGCGGGCTGACCTGCTCCTCGCTGGACGGGCTGTGCAGGCCATTGCTGCTGCTGAACACCAGCCAGGCATCGGCGTTGCCGTCGCTTCCCTGGTGCAGATCCAGGGCGAAGCCCGCCTGCAGGTGCAGGGGAATGCGGTCGAGGCTGGCCGAGTCGTCATCGTAGTTGCCGCGGGAGAAGTCGCCGTTGCGCACGTCCATGCCCAGTTGCGGATGGAAGCGCCCGGAGGCCTCGCTGACCTCCACGCTGCCCAGGGCGGCGTCTTCGCTCTCGATGGAGGGCACGCTGCTCGGCGCGGCCTGGGCCGCCACGGCCAGGCAACCGGCCAGCAGACAGGCGCAACGCAGGGGCGAAAAGACTGGCATGGCGGGCGACTCCGGGGGCGCGGGGCGCTCCGGGCGTGGCGCCATGAGCTATCGGACCGGGCCGTCGCAGAGCAGGTTCCGAGGCTCTAGAGTACCGGTGAAAACACCCGCGCCACCCGCATGGCCACCCGCCGCCAGCGGCGCAGGGCGACATTGTCCTCGGGGGTCAGCTCGCGCGAGCGACTGAAGTCCTGCTCCAGCATCTTGCGCACCTCCCAGGCGAAGGCGACGTCCATCACCATCACCATGACCTCGAAGTTGAGGCGGAAGGAGCGGTTGTCCAGGTTGGCGCTACCCACCGCGGCCACGTCCTCGTCGATCAGCACCACCTTCTGGTGCAGGAAGCCCGGTCCGTAGCGGAACACCCGCACCCCGGCATGCACCGCTTCGAAGGCATAGAGATAGGAGGCGGCATAGACCACCTTGTGGTCCGGTCGCGAGGGCAGCAGGATGCGCACGTCGACCCCGCGCAGGGCAGCCAGGCGCAGGGCGGCCGAAACGGCTTCGTCAGGGATGAAATAGGGCGTGGTGATCCAGATCCGGTGGCGCGCCGAGTGGATGGCCTCGACAAAGAACAGCGAGCAGGTCTCCTGGTCGTCCGCCGGCCCGCTGGGCACCACTTGGCAGAGCACGCCGCCCTCTTCGTAGCGTTCCGGCAGTAGCAGGGTGGGCAGCCGCCGGGTGACCCAGTACCAGTCCTGGGCGAAGGTCTCCTGCAGGGTGGCCAGCGCCGGGCCGCGCAATTCCAGGTGGGTATCGCGCCAGGGCGCCAGGGGCGGCTTGAGGCCCATGTATTCGTCACCGACGTTGAGCCCGCCGGTAAAGCCCACCTCGCCATCGACGATGACGATCTTGCGGTGGTTGCGGAAGTTGACCTGGAAACGGTTGATCAGCCCGCGTCTGTTGCTGAAGCCCTTCACCTCGCAACCGGCCTCGCGCAGCTTTTCCACATAGGCGCGCGGCAGGGCATGGCTGCCGATGGCGTCGTACAGCAGAAAGACCTGCACCCCGGCGCGGGCCCGGTCGAGCAGGGTGTTCTGCAGGGCCAGGCCGAGGGCGTCGTCGTGGATGATGAAGAACTGCACCAGCACCACCTTCTGTGCACCGCGGATGGCGGTGAGGATGGCGGCGAAGGTTTCCTCGCCGTTGATCAGCAGGCGCACCTGGTTGTTGGCGACGCAGGGGGTGCCGGTGAGGGCGGTCATGGCCCTGAGCTTGCGATTGGCGGCGCTGCATTGCTGGGCGGCCATGGCCTCGGCGATCCAGGGCCGCCAGTCCAGCTCGGCGGCCTGGCGCGCCATCTCCTCGTCGGCCTGGCGCCGCGCCTTCACATAGCTGTCGAAGCGCCTCCGGCCAAAGACCAGATAGGGGATCAGGCTGAGGAAGGGCATGAACACCAGCGCCATGGCCCAGGCCATGGCGCCCTGGGCGGTACGCACCGTGATGATGGCGTGGATCGCCGCGCTGATGCCGATCAGTTCGAGGACCAGGGCGATGTAGTGGAGATCGAGGGGCAGGGAAGGCACGCGGGCAGCTCTCGCTCCGGGGTGGATGTCAGAGAGGTTGGACCGCCTTGAGCACCACGAATTTCGGGGTGGCCGCGATCTGTTCTACGCGCCTGAACAGCCGCTTGAGTTTGGCGTGGTAACCCAGGTGGCGATTGCCCACCAGCCAGAATTCGCCCTGTTCGGTCAGCGCCGCTCGCGCCTGCTGGAACATGCGCCAGGCGAGGAAGTCACCCACCACCTGCTGCTGGTGGAACGGCGGGTTGCAGAGGATCAGGTCCAGCGACTGCGGCGGCTGGTCGGCCAGGCCGTCGGCCGCGCGGATCGCCACCGGTCGCTCGCCGAAGGCCGCGGTCCAGTTCTCCCGCGCCGACTGCACCGCCATGTAGGACTCGTCCACCAGGGTGAAGCGCGCCTCGGGGTTGGCCAGGGCACAGGCCAGGGCCAGCACGCCGTTGCCGCAACCGAGATCGGCTACCCGGGCCTGGCCCAGCTGCTGAGGCAGGTGCGGGAGAAAGGCGCGGGTACCGATGTCCAGGCCCTCGCGGCAAAAGACGTTGGCATGGTTGACCAGGGTCAGCGGCGGTGCATCCAGGCGATAACGACTCGGGTAGGGCGAGGCCACCGCCGGTCGCGCCTCGGGCATGGCGGTCAGCAGCCGCGCCTTCTTCACCGCCAGCGACGCCTGCACCGGGCCGATATGCCGCTCCAGCAGGTCGCCGGCGGCGCGGGGCAGGTGCTTGAGCATGCCGGCGGCGATCACCCGCGCACCGGGCGCCAGCTGGCCGTGCAGGCGGATCAGTTGTTCCTCCAGCAAGGCCAGGGTCTTGGGCACCCGTATCAGCACCAGATCGAAGGGACCGCTGGTCGCCTCGCTGGCCGGAACGAAGGTCACTGCTTCGGCGGCAAGGCCGTTGCGCGCCAGGTTGGCCGCCAGCGCCAGGGCCGCCAGGTGCGAGTCGCCACTGGAGGTCACCCGGGCATGGCCGGCGAGACTGGCGGCCAGGGCGCCGAAGCCATCGTTGAGCACCAGCACCCGGGCGGCGGGGTCCAGGCCGCGCTCGGCGACCTGCTGCAGCAGGTACTCGTCGGCGGCGTCGAAGGCCTGCAGGGGATCGTCGCGGCGCGGTGGCTGACGGTCGAGTTCGAGGGTGGCGAAGGGTGAGACGAGAGAAGGCATGGTTTCTGTCGGTGTTTATCGGCGGCCCAGTGCGGGACAATGGCGCCAGGCAATCGGGAAAAAGAGGCCAGTATGACCGCCACCGAAGACAAGTTCACCCGCGAGACGATCACCGCCGTCTGGCCCTGGAGCGACAACCTCTTCAGCCTGAGGACCACCCGCGACGCGCGCTATCGCTTTCGCGCCGGCCAGTTCGCCCGTCTGGGCGTGCGCAAGGCCGATGGCGACATCGTCTGGCGGGCCTACTCCATGGTCTCGGCGCCCCACGACGACTTCCTCGAATTCTTTTCCATCGTGGTGCCGGGCGGGGCCTTCACCAGCGAGCTGAGCCGCCTGCGCGAGGGCGACGAACTGCTGGTGGAAAAGCAGCCCTACGGCTATCTCACCCTGGAGCGCTTCGGCGGCGGTCGCGACCTCTGGCTGCTGGCCACCGGTACCGGTCTGGCGCCCTTCCTGTCGATGTTGCAGGAGCCCGACACCTGGGAGCGCTTCGAGCGCATCGTGCTGGTCTACAGCGTGCGCGAAGCCCGCGACCTGGCCTACCAGGACGTCATCCGCGGTTACGGCCAGGTGGAACACCTCGAAGGCCTCACCGACCGCCTGGTCTATGTCCCCGTGGTCACTCGCGAGGAGCATCCCGGCGCCCTGCGCGGCCGCATCACCACCCTGATCGAGAATGGCGAGCTGGAACGCGCCGCCGGCGTCGAACTCTCGCCCGAGCACTCGCGCATCCTCATCTGCGGCAATCCGGAGATGGTCGACGACACCCGCCAACTGCTCAAGACCCGTGATCTGCAACTGGCCCTGAGTCGCCGGCCCGGCCAGGTGGCGGTGGAAAACTACTGGTAGATAGGGTGCGGTGTTTCAGCAGTCACTGCACAATTTTGACGGCGATTCTTGCGCGGACCTCTAAAACACCACACCCGGCGCACCGACGTCTTTACGTTTTCTTCACAATTGGAAAAGGTTGGGCCTTTAGTTTTGGGCCCGCCTTGCTCTAGGATCGGAATTTCCAAGGCTACCTTTCGAGTTCCGATGAGCAGTGACAGATCCGAGCCGCCCCCGGCCCCTGTGCCAGGTGCGGCTGACACCCCCTCCCGCCTTATCCCCTCCGTGGCCGTTCGGCCCCTTCAGACGGAGGTCCGCTGCTGATGGAATGGATCGCCGATCCCACCGCCTGGTTGGGACTGCTCACCCTGATCGTCCTGGAGATCGTCCTGGGCATCGACAACCTGGTCTTCATCGCCATCCTCGCCGACAAGCTGCCGCCCGCGCAGCGTGACAAGGCGCGGGTGATCGGCCTGTCGCTGGCGCTGATCATGCGCCTGGGCCTGCTGGCCAGCATCTCCTGGATGGTGACCCTCACCGAACCGCTGTTCGAGATATTCGGCAAGGCCTTTTCCGGCCGTGACCTCATCATGCTGTTCGGCGGTATCTTCCTGCTGTTCAAGGCCACCACCGAGTTGCATGAACGCATCGAGGGCCATACCCACAAGACCGGTGGCAATCGTGCCTACGCGGCCTTCTGGCCGGTGGTCGCGCAGATCGTGGTGCTCGACGCCGTGTTCTCGCTGGACGCCGTCATTACCGCCGTGGGCATGGTCGAGCACCTGAGCGTGATGATGATCGCCGTGATCATCTCCATCGGCCTGATGCTGGTGGCGAGCAAGCCGCTGACCGCCTTCGTCAACGCCCACCCCACGGTGATCATGCTGTGCCTGGGCTTCCTGATGATGATCGGTTTGAGCCTGACCGCCGAAGGCCTGGGCTTCCACATTCCCAAGGGCTATCTCTATGCCGCCATCGGCTTCTCGATCCTCATCGAGTTGGCCAACCAGGTGGTGCGCTGGAAGCGCAGGCGCCAGTTGCACGAGCGCCTCGGCATGCGCGAGCGGACCTCCCAGGCCGTACTGCGCCTGCTGGGCGGTCGCCTGCGCGAAGACGAGGTGGACGAGGACATCGCCGAGTTGATGGAAGGCGAGAAGGGCGAAGGCCCGATCTTCGATCGCCGCGAGCGGCTGATGATCAGTGGCGTGCTGCAACTGGGCGAGCGTCCGGTGCGCACGGTGATGACCGCTCGCGCCGATGTCGACATCCTCGATGCCGACGCCGCTCCGGAACGCCTGCGCGAGCAGTTGCTGGCCTCGGCGCATTCGCGCCTGCCGCTGGTGGTCAACGGCAACATCGATGAACCCCTGGGCTACGTGCACAAGAAGGAGCTGTTCACCGACATCCTCCAGGGGCAGACCCCGGACCTGCGCAATCGCGTGCGCACGCCCATCCACCTGCCGGCCCAGGCTTCGGTGCTCAGCGCCCTGGAGCAACTGCGCGCGGCCTCGACTCACGTGGCCTTCGTGGTCAACGAGTTCGGTGGCTTCGAAGGTCTGCTGACCCTGACCGACATCCTCGAGGCCATCGCTGGCGAGATGCCGGACGCCAGCGAGGACAGTCTGCCGGAGCTGGAAAAGGTGGAAAACGGCTATCGCGCCAGCGGTGGCCTGACGCTGCACCCCCTGGCCCAGCGCACCGGCTTCCAGATCGCCGAAAACGAGGACTACCAGACCCTCGGCGGCCTGGTGGTGGACCTGCTGGGCCGCCTGCCGGTGGCTGGTGATCGCCTGGAATACCAGGGCTGGCAGCTGACGGTGGAGTCGGTCAAGGACCGGCGGATCGGCTGGATCCGCCTGGAGCGACCCGCCTCCTAGCGAGGCGGGTTCGACAAGGACATTACAGCGGGTTGATCGGCGGTTCCTGCTTCACCACGGGGGCCACCGTCGCCTGGCTGGTCTGTTCCTTCAGCAGATCACGGATTTCGGTCAGCAATACCTGGTCCTTGGTCGGACCGGACGGGGCCGTCTCCTGATGCAGACGCAGGCGGTTGAGCACCTTGATCGCCATGAAGATCGCGAAGGCGATGATCACGAAGTCGAAGATGGTCTGCAGGAACTTGCCATAGGACATCACCACCGCCGGCTGGTCGCCCATGGCCGCGCGCAGGGTGATCGCCAGTTGCGAGAAATCCACGCCCCCCAGCAACAGGCCCAGCGGCGGCGTGATGATGTCGGCCACGAAGGACGACACGATCTTGCCGAAAGCCGCGCCCAGGATGATGCCGACCGCCAGGTCGACCACGTTGCCTCTCATGGCGAATTTCTTGAACTCGGCGATGATGCTCATGCTGCACTCCTTTGGATAGTTTCGAAGAGACGATAGACGATTGTGCTCGCTTCGCTCGGGTTTGGAACCCTGCGAGCGGTCCGGAGGTTCCCTAGCAGCGGCAAATCGCCGCGAAATCGGCAGCTGGTCGTGGCTGTCGCACTTTGTCGAAGGGGCCGGGTCCACCCTGTACGTCGAGGGCTACAACCCTCGCGACTTCCACTTCTCGCCCCCAAGGAGCCCCTGATGGTTGCCAAACACGACCTGCACAAAGACTTTCCCGAATACGCCGAGCAGCTGGACAGCCGTCCCCAGACCGATGCGGCCTTTGCCAAACTGCTGGAAGACTACGCCAAGCTCGACCAGCAGATCCTCGATCTGGAAGAGGTGGAAGAATCCAGCGGCGACGAGGAACTGGGTCGCCTGCGGCGCGAGCGGGTCCTGCTCAAGGACAAGATCGCGCAGCAACTGAAATACCCATCCTAGCTGTGCCGGGCTCGGCCCGTGGTGCCGAGCCCACGTTTATGCGATTGGCAAGTGCCGCCGGCGTTGCCATCATGGCCTCCCAGGAGAGGACCGATGACCGACGAAGTGGCGATGTACCAGCAGTGGCACCTGTGGATCACCGAGGCGGCCGTGGACGCCCAGCGTCGTCGTGTGCAGCTGGAATTCGCCGAATACAGCTGCCTGCTGGCCAATCTGCAGCTACTCGAACAGGAGCGCTGGCAACAGGCATTGCCAGTCTGGCTACGAGGCGACGTGGAGATGGTGTCCACGCTCAAGCACTAGTGCCAGAACCTCGCAGCAGACCTGATGACCAGGCGCTGAACGACCGGCGGTACCTGGCGGTCAATGGGGTAGCCCAGGCGAATTTCGCGGGGTGAGCGAGGTTTATCCGGCCTACCTGGCCCTCCCAACGAGGATGTCCCCATGAAGCGTACCGCCCTGATCGCCCTGATGATGTTCGCCGCTGCTCCCGTGTTCGCCAAGGATCTGTGCGCGGTCCAGCTGCAGAAGCTGGACGATGCCAGCAAGATGAAGACCAACATGATCGGCCCGGGCAGTTCCCAGGCCCAGCAGATCGCCAGCTTCCGCAAGAGCGCCATGGAGGCGCAGAAGGCCGGCGACGAGAAGAAGTGCATCGCCCAGGCCAACCAGGCCCTGACCATGCTGCGTCAGCCGGGTGGCGAGGGCAACTAAGGCTCAAGCTCGCTATTGAAAGAGGCGCGCTCCCCCGGGAGCGCGCCTTTTTACTGTCTATGCATCCAGTCGTGTTATGCTGGGATCCTTCCTTTTTCGACTGGAGAAATCCGCCATGGCCAAGGCCAAGCGCCTCTACGGCTGCACCGAATGCGGTGCCACCTTTCCCAAGTGGGCGGGCCAGTGTGGCGAGTGCGGTGCCTGGAACACCCTGGTGGAAACCGTCGTCGAGACCTCCGCGGTGCCTTCCGGTCGTGCCGGCTGGGCCGGGGCGCAGGCGACCATCAAGACCCTGGCCGAGGTCAGCGTCGAGGAAACCCCGCGCTTCACCACCGACTCCACCGAGCTTGATCGGGTGCTGGGTGGCGGCCTGGTGGATGGCTCCGTGGTGCTGATCGGCGGCGATCCCGGCATCGGCAAGTCCACCATCCTGCTGCAGACCCTCTGCCACCTGGCCGCGCGGATGCCGGCGCTCTATGTCACCGGCGAGGAATCCCAGCAGCAGGTGGCCATGCGCGCCCGCCGCCTGGGGCTGCCGGAAGACAAGCTCAAGGTCATGACCGAGACCTGCATCGAGACCATCGTCGCCACCGCCCGCCAGGAAAAGCCGCGGGTCATGGTGATCGACTCCATCCAGACCATCTTCACCGAACAGCTGCAGTCCGCCCCCGGCGGCGTGGCCCAGGTACGCGAGAGCGCGGCGCTGCTGGTGAGATTCGCCAAGCAGACCGGCACCGCCATCTTCCTGGTCGGCCATGTCACCAAGGAAGGCGCTCTGGCCGGACCGCGGGTATTGGAGCACATGGTCGACACCGTGCTCTATTTCGAGGGCGAGTCCGACGGCCGCCTGCGCATGCTGCGAGCGGTCAAGAACCGCTTTGGCGCGGTCAACGAACTGGGCGTGTTCGGCATGACCGACAAGGGCCTCAAGGAGGTTTCCAACCCTTCGGCGATCTTTCTCAACCGCGCCCAGGAGGCGGTGGCCGGCAGCGTGGTCATGGCGACCTGGGAGGGCTCGCGGCCGATGCTGGTGGAAGTGCAGGCCCTGGTGGATACCAGTCACCTGGCCAATCCGCGCCGGGTCACCGTCGGCCTCGACCAGAATCGCCTGGCCATGCTGCTGGCGGTGCTGCACCGCCATGGCAGCATTCCCACCTACGACCAGGACGTCTTCATCAACGTGGTCGGTGGGGTCAAGGTGCTGGAGACGGCGGTGGATCTGGCGCTGATGTCTGCGGTGATCTCCAGCCTGAGAGACCGCGCCCTACCGCACGACCTGCTGGTGTTCGGCGAAATCGGCCTGTCCGGCGAGATCCGCCCGGTGCCCAGTGGCCAGGAGCGCCTCAAGGAAGCCGCCAAGCATGGCTTCAAGCGTGCCATCGTGCCCAAGGGCAATGCTCCCAAGGATCCGCCGCCCGGTCTGCAGGTAGTCGCCGTGACCCGCCTCGAGCAGGCGCTGGATGCGCTCTTCGAATAGCGTCGGGCAGCATTTGTAATATTTTTTAAAACTCTCGGCGGGGCAGGGTGGTCTATCGGGCGCTTCCACGAACCCGGATACCCGCCATGCCTCGTCTGCTCCCGCTTTCCCTGTTCCTTGCCGGCCTTGCCACCAGTGCCCTGGTCCAGGCCGCCGATCCCAGCAGCTCCGCCCCGGCCAGCCTGGAGGTGGATCAGCTGGAGTGGCAGCATGCCGACGAAGGCAGCGTCTTCAATTGGGATCTGGAGGGCTGGGCGCTGGGCGGTGGTGCCAATCGCCTGGATTTCCGCAGCCAGGGCGAGCGTACCAACGGCCACACCGAGCAAGCCGAGGTGCAGGCGCTCTGGGGGCACACTCTGGCCAAGGGCTGGGGCAGCGTGGCCGGCATCCGCCAGGATTTCAAACCCGGCTCGCCACAGACCTGGGCGGCCCTGGGCATCCAGGAGCACGATCCCGAGGATCTCGACATCGAGATCACCGCCTTCTTCGGCGAGAACAGCCAGACCGCCCTGCGCCTGGAAGCCGAATACGACTGGGCGCTGACCCAGCGGCTGATCCTCCAGCCCCATACCGAGCTCAACTTCTACGGTCGCAACGACGAGTCCCGCGGCCAGGGCGCCGGCTTTGCCGAAAGCGAAGCGGGCTTGCGCCTGAGATACCAGGTGACCCCGGAGGTCGCGCCCTATGTCGGGGTGTCCTGGAACGCCACCCACGGCAATACCGCGGCCATGGCGCGGGAAGAGGGCGAAGACACCCACGACGCGCGCCTGGTGGTGGGTCTGCATCTGGAGTTCTAAACCCCGTTGGGCTTTGTTTCCGCTCAACCCAACCTACAAGGCTACCGTTGTAGGTTGGGTTGAGACGGTTTCATCGTCGAAGCCCAACAGCCAGGGCTGAGCCTCGCGCCTTGGTTTCGCTTTCGCTCAACCCTCCCAGGTCGCTCAGGGCGTACCCAGCGCCGCCAGCTCGCGCTCCAGCAGGGTCTCGTCGCCCAGGTTCAGCTCCACCAGGCGGCGCAGGTGGCTGATGGAATCCAGGTCGATCTGGCGACAGGCGAAGGCCAGCTGCTCGGGAGTTTCCCGCACCAGCTCCACGCCCATGGTCACCTGGGCCTCGTCGTTCAGCAGGATGCGCAGTTCATAGGTGGCGCTTGGCTGGGCCGACCAGTCGGCGGGCCGCGCCAGCAGCACGCCCTTGAGCGAGATATCGTCCACGGGCGCTGCCCACTGGTGCTCACCCTGGTGCAACTGCGCAGGGGCATCGAAGGTGAAGCGGGTAAAGCGGCGACGCTCGTTGGTGTCGTTCATGGAAAGGCTTCCTGAGGTTTCCTGATCACTGTAGACGACCGTGGCCGTCCCGTATCGACTGCGCCTGGAAGGGTAGCCGGCTGCGGCCAGCGGAGCCACAACGAGAGGGCTCATTGGTCACCAGGGTGCGAGCAGTGGCCTTGGTCAGGCGCTGGAAGTGCCCTCGGGGCGCCAGCCGTACTCGCGCGCATGGCGGACCAGGTCGGCCGGCTTCTGGATATCCAGCTTGCGGCGGATGCTCAGCCGATGGGTCTCCACCGTGCGCACGCTGAGCCCCAGCTGCTGGGCCATGGTCTTGTTGTTGAGGCCCTGGGCCATCAGCAGCAGCACCTGGCGTTCCCGCGGCGTGAGGTCGCCCTCGCTGGCTCCCCCTTCGCCCAGGCGGGCGGCGATGGCGCTGCTGTAGAAGCGCCCACCGACCGCCAGGGCTTCCACCGCGGCGATGATTTCCTCCGAGGGTGCATCCTTGAGCACATAGCCGGCCGCGCCGACCCGCAACGAGGTGCTCACGTACTCGCGATTGTCGTACATGCTCAGGATCAGTACCCGAGCACGGGGTGCGCGCTCGGCGATCAGGGCGGTCAGCTCCAGGCCGTTGATGTCCTTGAGGCCGATGTCCACCAGCAGGATGTCCGGATCGAGGCGCGCCAGCAGGTCGAGGGCTTCCGCGCCGCTACCGGCCTCGCCGACCACGACGAAGCGCTCGATGGTGCCCAGCAGCGCCCGCACGCCGGCGCGGACCAGGGCATGGTCGTCGACCAGGAGGATGCGGATGGGCGTCATGTCGGGCTTTCCTCGTCGGCCGGGAGGTCCGAGCGTAGCAGAACCACGTCGAGGGTCGTGCCGCCGGGTCCGGACTGGATGGCGCAGCGACCCCCGAACAGCTCCACCCGCTCGCGGATGTTGCGCAGGCCGATGCCGCCGCTGAGGCGCTCCACCTGGCCGGTATCGAAACCGCGACCGTCGTCGTGCACGGTCAGGCAGATCCAGCGACCGCGGCGTTGCAGGTCGATGACCACGCGCCGGGCCGCGGCGTGGCGCTCGATGTTGGTCAGGGCCTCCTGGACGATGCGAAACAGGGCGACGTCCATGTCGCCGCCGGCGGGACTGTCGTCCAGGGTCTGTCGATAGTCCACGTCCAGGCCGCTGCGCTGGCGGAATTCCTCCACCAGCTGGCCGAGTGCGGCAGGCAGGCCGAGGGTGTCCAGCAGGGAAGGGTGCAGGTCGTGCGAAATGCGGCGGATCTCGCCGATGGCGGCGGCCAGGCGCTGGGTGCCCTCGCGCAGGGTCTCGCCCGCGCTGGACTTGCCCGCGCCGAGTTCACGGCTGGCCAGTTCGAACTGGAACTTGATGGACACCAGCAGCTGGCTGATGCCGTCGTGCAACTCGCGGGACAGCCGCGACCTTTCCTCCTCCTGGGAAGTGATGAGGCGCTGGGTCAGCTGCTTGAGCTTGCGATCGGCCAGGCGGTGCTCGCTGACGTTGAGCGTCAGGCCGCCGGCGAACACCAGCAGCACCGCCACCAGGGCCACCCCGGCGCTGGCCAGCAGGGTGGTGCGGATGCCGGCGGCCACGTCGTGGCGGACCTGGGCGAGGGCGGCGTCCACGTCGTCCAGGTAGAGGCCGGTGCCCAGCACCCAGCCCCAGCGTTGCAGCTGGGTCACGTAGGCGAGCTTTTCCGCCATCTGGCCGCTGGAGGGCTTCTGCCAGCCATAGCGCTGGAAGCCGTCGCCTTCCCGGGCGCTCCTGAACAGCGCCTGGATCACCAGCAGGCCGGTACCGTCGGTCAGTTGCCAGAGATCCTGGCCGACCAGTTCGGGCTGGCGTGGATGCATGAGATTGCGGCCATGCTGGTCGTAGACGAAGAAATAGCCGTCGCTGCCGAAATTCAGGCTGGCCAGCAGCGCCAGTACCCTGGCCTTGGTGTCCTCGTCGTCGCGACCGCTGCCGTACAGCGGCTGGATGGCACTGACGCCCATCTCCACATAGTTGCGCAACTCGGTCTTCTTGCTGCCGAGAATGCTGTGTTCGAGCAGCCGGGCCTGCTGCTCGCCCAGGCGTTGACTCTGTTCCAGTACCACCAGGCAGACCGCGGCCACCGCCAGCAGCAGGGGCAGCAGTCCGAGGGCGACCATCTTGTATTTGAGCTGCATCGGCACCTGTCCGAACTGCCCGCTACGTAGAACTACGTAGCGGGCCTTGGGTAGTTCTGCGAATTTCGCTGTCGCGTCGAGCCGCCGATAGTAATATGGCTCCGCTATGGGCTCTCAGAGCCTGTTCAAAGGCTGCTGCGCGTCGGCCAAACGGCGTTGAAAATGGCTTCGGAAGGCTCATTTACCACTCGTAAACTCCGCTTCCTCGGCCATTTTCGCCTTGTTTGGCTCTAGCTCGCGAGACTTTGAATAGGCTCTCAAACAATAACAAGTATCGCCGCGGCCACTGGTGCGCGGCAGGAGAACAAGCATGACCCGAATGGCCAGCCATCTTGCCTGGTTCGCCGTTGCCGTACTGGGCGCCTTCGCGCTGGGTACCGTGGCGCTGAGTCGAGGCGAAGCGATCAACGCCCTCTGGATCGTGGTCGCCGCCGTGGCGATCTACCTCGTTGCCTACCGCTACTACAGCCTGTTCATCGCCACCAAGGTGATGGGGCTCGACGCCAAAAGAGCCACGCCCGCCGTCCTCAACAACGACGGCCTGGACTACGTGCCGACCAACAAGCACATCCTCTTCGGCCACCACTTCGCCGCCATCGCCGGCGCCGGCCCCTTGGTCGGTCCCGTGCTCGCCGCCCAGATGGGCTATCTGCCCGGCACCCTCTGGCTGATCGCCGGGGTGGTCTTCGCCGGCGCGGTCCAGGACTTCGTGGTGCTGTTCCTCTCCACCCGCCGCAACGGTCGCTCCCTGGGCGACATGGTGCGCGAGGAGATGGGGCGCATCCCCGGCACCATCGCCCTGTTCGGCTGCTTCCTGATCATGATCATCATCCTTGCGGTGCTGGCGCTGATCGTGGTCAAGGCCCTGGCCGAGAGCCCCTGGGGCATGTTCACGGTGATCGCCACCCTGCCGATCGCCATGTTCATGGGCATCTACATGAGATACATCCGCCCCGGGCGCATCGGCGAGATCTCGCTGATGGGCGTGGTGCTGCTGCTGGCCTCCATCTGGGCCGGCGGCGTGGTCGCCGCCGATCCGGTCTGGGGTCCGGCCTTCACCTTCACCGGCGTGCAGATCACCTGGATGCTGATCGGCTATGGCTTCGTCGCCGCCGTGCTGCCGGTCTGGCTGGTACTGGCGCCGCGTGACTACCTGTCCACCTTCCTCAAGATCGGCACCATCATCGCCCTGGCCATCGGCATCCTGGTGACCATGCCGACGCTCAAGATGCCGGCCCTGACCCAGTTCGTCGACGGCACCGGTCCGGTGTGGAAGGGCACCCTGTTCCCCTTCCTGTTCATCACCATCGCCTGCGGCGCGGTGTCCGGCTTCCATGCCCTGATCAGCTCGGGCACCACGCCCAAGCTGATCGCCAAGGAAACCCACGCCCGCTACATCGGCTACGGCGCCATGCTGATGGAATCCTTCGTCGCCATCATGGCCATGGTCGCCGCCTCGGTGATCGAGCCGGGCGTCTACTTCGCCATGAACAGCCCGGCCGCCGTGGTCGGCGCCGACGTGGTCTCGGTGGCCGCCAAGATCAGTACCTGGGGCTTCGTGGTGACGCCCGAGATGCTGCAGGCCACCGCGGCCGAGATCGGCGAACACACCATCCTGGCCCGTGCCGGTGGCGCTCCGACCCTGGCGGTGGGCATCGCCCAGATCATGCACAACGTGCTGCCGGGGGAGAACACCATGGCCTTCTGGTACCACTTCGCCATCCTGTTCGAGGCGCTGTTCATCCTCACCGCAGTAGATGCCGGCACCCGCGCCGGACGCTTCATGCTGCAGGATCTGCTGGGCAGCTTCGTGCCGTCCCTGAAGCGCACCGATTCCTGGACCGCCAACGTCATCGGCACCGCCGGCTGCGTGGCCCTCTGGGGCTGGCTGCTGTATCAGGGCGTGGTCGATCCGCTGGGCGGCATCAACACCCTCTGGCCGCTGTTCGGCATCTCCAACCAGATGCTCGCCGGTATCGCCCTGATGCTGGGCTCGGTGGTCCTGATCAAGATGAAGCGCCAGCGCTATGTCTGGGTCACCCTGGTGCCGGCGGTGTGGCTGCTGATCTGCACCACCACCGCCAGCCTGATCAAGCTGTTCGATTCGAATCCGGCGGTCGGCTTCCTGGCCCTGGCCAAGAAGTACAGCACCGCCATGGCCCAGGGGCAGGTGATCGCCCCGGCCAAGAGCATGGAACAGATGCAGCACATCGTCTTCAACGCCTACACCAACGCCACCCTGTCGGTGCTGTTCCTGGTGGTGGTGATGAGCATCCTGTTCTTTTCCATCAAGGTCGGTCGCGCCGCCCTGGCCAAGCCCGAGCGCAGCGACCGCGAGACCCCGTTCCAGCCGGCAACGGGCGTTTAAAGGAGAATCCTCATGTTCAATGACCTGGGTCGCATGGGTAAGTACCTGGGGCAGGCCGCCAAGATGCTGGTGGGCATGCCCGACTACGACACCTATGTCGAGCACATGCGCGGCAAGCATCCGGACCAGCCGGTGATGAGCTACGAAGCCTTCTTCCGCGAGCGCCAGGAAGCGCGCTACGGTGGCGGCAAGTCGGGCGCCATCCGCTGCTGCTGACCCAGGGTCACCTAGGCCGGGCTCCATGCCCGGCCTCTTTCTGTCTGGAGTTTTCCATGCGTGAAGCTATTCCCGTCACCGTCCTGACCGGCTTTCTCGGCGCCGGCAAGACCACCCTGCTCAAGCACATCCTGCAGGCCGAGCACGGCCTCAGGATCGCCGTGATCGAAAACGAATTCAGCGCCCTCGACGTCGACGGCGAACTGCTGGAAGACGCCGGCGCCGTGCAGCTGATGAAAGTGGCCAACGGCTGCGTCTGCTGCACCGGCAACAAGGACCTGGCCTATGCCCTGACCGTGCTGCTAGAGCGACTGGACAGTGGTGAGCTGGACTTCGAGCGGCTGGTGGTGGAGTGCACGGGCCTGGCCGATCCCGGTCCGGTGGCCCAGACCTTCTTTACCGACGACCTCCTGCGCGAGCGCTATCTGCTCGACGGGGTGCTGACCCTGGTGGACGCCGTCCACGCCAGCGAGCAACTGAGCGATCCGCTGCTGCAGGCGCAGATCGGTTTCGCCGATCGCCTGCTGCTGACCAAGCTCGACCTGGTCGAACCGGCGGCCATCGAGGCGCTGGAGAACCGCCTGCAGCGCATCAACCGCCGCGCGCCGATCCGCCATGTCGACCATGGCCGCATCGACCTGGCCGAGTTGCTGGACATCCGCGGCTTCAACCTGCACGACGAGGACCTGGCGCCACCGACGCTGTTCCGGCCGTTGCGGCCGGTGTCGGAAGCCGTCAGTCTCACCGAACGCATCCAGTCCATCGCCATCCGCGAGTCGCGGCCCTACGATCAGGACAAGATCGGCAAGGTGATGGAGATGCTGCTCGATACCCTCGGCTGCGACCTGCTGCGCTACAAGGGCCTGCTCAACATCGCGGGCGAGGAGCGCCGTCTGCTGTTCCAGGGCGTACAGCAGATCTATGCCGCCGACTGGGAACGCGACTGGGCGCCGGACGAGGAGCGCGAAAGCCGCGTGGTGCTGATCGGCATGGATCTGCCGGAAGAGCGCATCCGCGCCGCCTTCGAGCGGGCGGTGGCCAAATAGGCGTCAGGTCTCTGGCTGGCCGGTACGGCTGGCCAGCCGCTCCAGCGCAGCCCTGAGCTTGGGGTCGCGGATTCCCGCCGCGACTTCGCGCAGGCTGTCGGCGCCGACCTGACTGACCAGGCGCACCGGTCGGACGCGGGTGGCGACGCCAGGACTCGGCTGCATCTTGAACTGCAGGCGCAGCAAGCCGGCGAATTCCGGCGCCTGCTGCAGCAGTCTGAGCAGGCGCCGCTGCTGATAGCGCAACCGGGTCGCCCAGTGGGCGTCGTTGACCACCAGCAGCAGGGTCCCCTCGCGCCAGCTGGCCACCCGGCAATGGGGACGAGCGGCCGGTTGCAGCTGCTCTTCCAGCAACTGTTGCAGCCGACCCAGCCGCTCGGCCTCGCGAAACAGCGCCTTGAGCGGTTTGGCCTGGCGCAGCAGGGCGGCGGGAGCGACGGCGGAGAGGGGGCGAAAGGCCATGCGCAGGACTCGCGATGGGCGAAGAGGAGAGGCCGATGGTAACAGATCGCTCTGGCGTCCTGGCGGCCGGGGGCCCGTCGTTCTTTCCTCATCGGCATTTCCGAGTAGAATGCCCGATTACCATCGCGGGACACCGCGGGTTTCAACCCCCGCGCCCAGGCGTCTGGCCAGGCTCTGCAGAGGCCTTGCCGCCCGTTTCGCTCCCCTCATTCCAGCGGAAGAATTCCAGTCGATATGTTTGCGCCTTTGTTGAAGAAATTCTTTGGAAGCAAGAACGAACGAGATGTCAAACGCCTAGGCAAGGTCGTGGTGGCCACCAATGCGTTGGAATCCCAGATTGCCTCCCTGAGCGACGAGCAACTGCGCGCCAAGACCGAGGAATTCAAGCAGCGCGTCGCGCAGGGCGAGTCCCTCGACGCGCTGATGCCCGAAGCCTTCGCCGTGGTCCGCGAGGCCGGCAAGCGGGTCATGGGCATGCGCCACTTCGACGTCCAGCTGATCGGTGGCGCCGCGCTGCACGAGGGCAAGATCGCCGAGATGCGTACCGGTGAGGGCAAGACCCTGGTAGGTACCCTGCCGGTCTACCTCAACGCGCTGTCCGGCAAGGGCGTCCACGTGGTCACGGTCAACGACTACCTGGCCCGCCGCGACGCCAACTGGATGCGGCCGCTGTACGAATTCCTCGGCCTGTCGATCGGCATCATCCTGCCGTTCCAGCCGCCGGAAGAGAAACGCGCCGCCTATGCCTCGGACATCACCTACGGCACCAACAACGAATTCGGCTTCGACTACCTGCGCGACAACATGGCCTTCAGCATGGCCGAGAAGTACCAGCGCGAGCTGAACTTCGCGGTGGTCGACGAGGTGGACTCCATCCTCATCGACGAAGCCCGGACCCCGCTGATCATCTCCGGCCAGGCCGAAGACAGCTCCGAGCTCTACCAGAAGATCAACCTGCTGATCCCGCGTCTGCAGCAGCACATCGAGGAAGAAGAGGGCAATCCGACCCAGGTCGGCCACTACACCATCGATGAAAAGACCCGCCAGGTGGAGATCACCGAGCTGGGTCACCAGTTCATCGAGGAGATGCTCACCGAGACCGGTCTGCTGGCCGAGGGCGAGAGTCTCTACTCCGCGCACAACCTGGGCCTCTTGACCCACGTGTTCGCCGGCCTGCGCGCCCACACCCTGTTCCATCGCAACGTCGAGTACATCGTCCAGCAGGACCAGGTGCTGCTGATCGACGAGCACACCGGCCGGACCATGCCGGGTCGTCGCCTCTCCGAAGGCCTGCACCAGGCCATCGAGGCCAAGGAAGGACTGCCGATCCAGCCCGAGAGCCAGACCCTGGCCTCGACCACCTTCCAGAACTACTTCCGCCTCTACAACAAGCTCGGTGGCATGACCGGCACCGCCGACACCGAGGCCTTCGAATTCCGCCAGATCTACAACCTCGACGTGCTGGTCATCCCGACCCACCGCGAGATCGCCCGTAAGGACTTCAACGACCTGGTCTATCTGACCCAGGCCGAGAAGTACCAGGCCATCATCGAGGACGTGAAGCAGTGCCAGGCCGAAGGCCGTCCGGTGCTGGTGGGTACCGCCTCCATCGAGAGCTCCGAGTACGTCGACCAGTTGCTGACCCAGGCCGGCATCGAGCACAAGGTGCTCAACGCCAAGTACCACGAACGGGAAGCCGAGATCATCGCCCAGGCCGGTCGTCCGGGCGCCGTGACCATCGCCACCAACATGGCCGGTCGCGGTACCGACATCCTGCTCGGCGGTAACTGGGAAGTGGAAGTCGCGGCCCTGGAGAATCCCACCGAGGAGCAGATCGCCGCGATCAAGGCCGCCTGGCAGGCGCGTCACAAGCAGGTCATCGATGCCGGCGGCCTGCACGTGATCGCCTCCGAGCGCCACGAGTCCCGCCGAATCGACAACCAGCTGCGCGGCCGTGCCGGTCGCCAGGGCGACCCGGGTTCCAGCCGCTTCTACCTGTCGCTGGAAGACAGCCTGATGCGCATCTTCGCCTCCGACCGGGTGAAGAACTTCATGAAGGCCCTGGGCATGCAGGGCGGCGAGGCCATCGAGCACCGCATGGTCACCAACGCCATCGAGAAGGCGCAGCGCAAGGTCGAAGGCCGCAACTTCGATATCCGCAAGCAGCTGCTGGAATACGATGACGTGGCCAACGAGCAGCGCAAGGTGATCTATCACATGCGCGACACCCTGCTGGAAAACGAAGACGTCGGCGACACCATCAAGGGCTTCCGCGAGGAGACCCTGACCCAGGTGATCAACGAGCACATCCCGCCGCAGTCGCTGCCCGAGCAGTGGGACGTTCCCGGCCTGGAAGCCGAGATCTACAGCGTCTTCGGTCAGCAACTGCCCATCGCCCAATGGCTGGACGAGGACGACAAGCTGTACGAGGACACCCTGCGGGTGAAGATCCTCGAACAGCTCGAAGCGGCCTACCTGGAAAAGGAAGACATGGCCGGTCGCGAGGCCCTGCGCAACTTCGAGAAGCAGATGCTGCTGCGGGTGGTCGACGACCTCTGGAAGGATCACCTCACCACCATGGACCACCTGCGCCACGGCATCCATCTGCGCGGCTACGCCCAGAAGAATCCCAAGCAGGAATACAAGCGCGAGTCCTTCAACCTGTTCCAGGAATTGCTGGACAGCATCAAGCGCGACACCATCCGCGTGCTGTCCCACGTCCAGGTGCGCCGCGAGGATCCGGTCGAGGAAGAGGAGCGCATGCGCCGCGAGGCCGAGGCCCTGGCCGAGCGCATGCAGTTCCAGCATGCCGAGGCGCCTTCGCTGGTCGACCCCGAGGTGCTCGAGGACGAGCAGGGCGAAGACACCGTGGTGCCCTTGCAGCCCCAGCGCAATGACCAGAAGATCGGTCGCAACGAGCCGTGCCCCTGCGGTTCCGGCAAGAAGTACAAGCAGTGCCACGGCAAGCTCGACTGAGACCTGCCCAGGCAGCCGGGGCGACGGCAACCTGTCGGCATAGCTGCCGACAGGTTGTAAACTCCACCCGCTAGGCTGTCCGCGCCCCTTGCCCAGGCTGGGCAAGGTGGGCGCTGGAAGGCTGCTTTCCACGCCGCGACCGGTTTTCCGCTCGCGGCGTTTCCTTTTCTTTCACTGGAGTTTCCCCATGGCTGTCGGTCTCGGTCCGCTCTCCACGCTGCACCCGGTTCCCGGTTTCGAACTCGGTATCGCCTCCGCCGGCATCAAGCGTCCCGGGCGCAAGGATGTGGTGGTGATGCGCTGTGCCGAAGGCTCCAGCGTGGCCGGGGTCTTTACCCTGAACGCCTTCTGCGCCGCGCCGGTGATCGTCGCCCGCCAGCGCTTCGCCGGCCCCGTGCGCTACCTGCTGACCAACACCGGCAATGCCAACGCCGGTACCGGCCAGCCGGGCCTGGCCGCGGCCGAGCGCACCACCAAGACCCTGGCCACCCTGGCCAGCGTCGGCGAGGCGGCGGTGCTGCCGTTCTCCACCGGGGTGATCGGCGAACCGCTACCGGTGGAAAAGATCGAAGCCGCGCTGCCGGCCGCCCTGGCCGATCTGGCCGAAGACAACTGGGCCGCTGCCGCCACCGGCATCATGACCACCGACACCCTGCCCAAGGGCGCCAGCCGTCAGTTCCAGGTGGATGGCACCACCGTTACCGTGACCGGCATCAGCAAGGGTGCCGGCATGATCAAGCCGAACATGGCGACCATGCTCGGTTATGTGGCCACCGACGCCAAGGTCGCCCGGGGCCTGCTGCAGGATCTGCTGGCCGATGCCGCCAACCGCTCCTTCAACCGCATCACCATTGATGGCGACACCTCCACCAACGACTGCTGCATGCTGGTGGCCACCGGCCAGGCGGCCATGGCGGAAATTACCCAGGCCAGCGGCACGGCCTTCGAGCAGCTGCGCGAGGCGGTGTTCGCGGTATTCGCCGAACTGGCCCAAGCCATCGTGCGTGACGGCGAGGGTGCCACCAAGTTCGTCACCGTGCAGGTCAATGGCGGTGGCAATGCCCAGGAGTGCCTGGACGTCGGCTACGCCGTGGCCCATTCGCCGCTGATCAAGACCGCGCTGTTCGCCTCCGATCCCAACTGGGGCCGCATCCTCGCCGCCGTCGGCCGGGCCGGCGTGCCCCAGCTGGACGTCAGCCTGATCGACGTCTTCCTTGGCGGGGTGCAGATCTGCCAGCAGGGCGGTCGTGCGGCCACCTATACCGAGGAGCAGGGCGCGCGGGTCATGGCCCAGGCCGAGATCGAGATCCGCATCGAGCTGGGTCGCGGCAGCCACAGCGAGACCATCTGGACCACCGACCTGTCCCACGACTACGTGAAGATCAACGCCGAGTACCGTACCTGACGGCTACCCGACGCCTTGGCGCCCGTTCCGACGGGCGCCTGCGGCGGTCCTCGCGGACCGCATCGTTTCGAGGAATCCCCGCATGTCCCAGCTGCAACTCGTGATCGGCAACAAGAATTTCTCCTCCTGGTCGTTGCGGGCCTGGCTGGCCATGGAGCTCAGCGGCGCCGCCTTCGAAGAGGTGTCGATCCCGCTCTATACCCCTAACAGCCGCGCCTTGCTCAAGGCCCAGTCGCCTACCGGCAAGGTGCCGGTGCTCAAACTGGCCGAGGGCACCATCTGGGATTCCCTGGCCATCGTCGAGTATCTCGCCGAGGCCTATCCCGACGCCGGGCTGTGGCCGACGGATACCCTGGCCCGCGCCCATGCCCGGGCGCTGTGCGCCGAGATGCACAGTGGCTTCCTGGCCCTGCGCCGCGAGCTGCCCATGGATCTGCGTCGCCGCCAGCGGCTGAAGTCGACCACCGCCGAGGCGGTGGAAGACATCCAGCGCATCCAGCGCCTGTGGCGCGAATGCCGCGAGCGCTATGGCCAGCAAGGCCCCTATCTGTTCGGTACGCCGACCATCGCCGATGCCTTCTATGCTCCGGTCGCCAGCCGCTTCCGCAGCTACGGGGTGGAACTGTCGGCCGAGGCGGCCGCCTATGTCGAAACCATCTACGCCTGGCCGGCCTTCCAGCGCTGGCTGGCGGAGGCTGAAACCGAGGAGCAGAGCGCATGAGCCGTCTGCATGTCGTCGCCGCGGTGATCCGCGACCCCCAGGGGCAGATCCTTATCGCCCAACGTCCCGCGCACAAGCACCAGGGCGGTCTCTGGGAATTTCCGGGAGGCAAGGTCGAGGCCGGTGAAGCGCCGGCCGTGGCCCTTGCGCGCGAACTGGCCGAGGAGCTGGGTATCCAGGTGACAGCGGCTCGCCCGCTGCTGCAGGTGCGCCACGACTATCCCGACCAGGCGGTGCTGCTGGATGTCTGGCAGGTGGACGCCTTCAGCGGCGATGCCCATGGCGCCGAAGGCCAGCCGCTGGCCTGGATCGCCCCGCGTGACCTGGTCAACTACGACTTTCCGGCGGCCAACCGGCCCATCGTCCAGGCGGCGCGGCTGCCGGAGCGCTACCTCATCACCCCTGGCGAGCTGACCACCGCGGAATTGCTCAATGGTCTGCACCGGGCGCTGGACAACGGTATCCGCCTGGTCCAGCTGCGCACACCGGACAACTTCGATCCGCAGTACCGCGACCTGGCCGGCGATGTCCAGGGGCTCTGCACCGGGCGCGCCCAGCTGATGCTCAAAGGGCCGCTGGAGTGGCTGGGGGATTTCCCCGCGGCTGGCTGGCACCTGACCACCGAGCAGTTGCGCCGCTATGCGCCCAATGGCCGGCCCTTCCCGGAGCAGCGCCTGCTGGCGGCGTCCTGCCATGACGCCGAGGAACTGGCTCTGGCCCAGCAGATGGGTGTGGATTTCGTCACCCTGTCGCCGGTGATGCCCACCGCGAGCCATCCCGGCGCCTCGACCCTGGGCTGGGTCAAGGCCCAGCAACTGCTGGCCGACTGCAACCTGCCAGCCTATCTGCTGGGGGGGCTGGGCGATGACGACCTCGCCGGCGCCTGGCAGGCCGGCGCCCAGGGCGTGGCGGCGATCCGCGCGTTCTGGCCTACACCGGCGTAGGTTGGCGCTGAGCGCAACGAAGCCCAACAGGGATGCACCGTGCTCGTGCCTGTTGGGCTTCGACGATGGAGCCGTCTCAACCCAACCTACGATTCTCGACGTAGGTTGGCGCTGAGCGCAGCGAAGCCCAACAGAGATGAACGGAACTCGTGACCCTGGGCTTCGGCGGTAGAGCTAGCCCAGCCGCCTGCGAAGCCCAAGAAAAAGCCCGCCAATTGGCGGGCTTTTTCTTATCGGCGTAGAAAGTTACAGCCGCGGATAATCGATGTAGCCCACCGGGCCCTTGCTGTAGAAGGTGTCCGGGTGCGGCTCGTTCAGCGCGGCGTCCTGCTCCAGCCGTTGCGGCAGATCCGGGTTGGCGATGAAGGGCACGCCGAAAGCCACGGCATCGGCCTTGCCTTCTTCCAGCCAGGCATTGGCCTTGGCCTTGTCGAATTTCTCGTTGGCGATGTACACGCCACCAAAGGCCGCCTTGAGATCCGGGCCGAGGCTGTCGCTGCCAGCCGCTTCGCGGATGCAGATGAAGGCGACCTGGCGCTGGCCCAGCTCGCGGGCGACATGGCCAAAGGTGGCGGCGGGGTCGCTGTCGCCCATGGTGTGCATGTCGCCACGGGTGGACAGGTGCACGCCGACGCGATCGGCGCCCCAGACATCGATGCAGGCATCGGTCACTTCCAGCAGCAGCCGGGCGCGATTCTCGATGGAGCCGCCATAGTTGTCGGTACGCTGGTTGGTATCGCTCTGCAGGAACTGGTCGAGCAGATAGCCGTTGGCCCCATGGACCTCGACGCCGTCGAAGCCGGCACGCTTGGCGTTCTCCGCGCCATGCCGATAGGCGGCGACGATGCCGGGGATCTCGGCGGTTTCCAGCGCTCGCGGGGTGACATAGTCACGCTTGGGGCGCAGCAGGCTGACGTGACCCTGGGCGGCGATGGCGCTCGGCGCCACTGGCAGTTCGCCGTCGAGGTAACGGGGATCGGAGATGCGCCCCACATGCCAGAGTTGCAGCACGATACGGCCACCGGCCTTGTGCACGGCAGTGGTCACCCGTTGCCAGCCGGCCACCTGCGCGTCGGACCAGATACCGGGGGTGTCGGGATAGCCCACGCCCATGGGGTCCACCGAGGTGGCCTCGGTGATGATCAGGCCGGCGGACGCGCGTTGCACGTAGTACTCGACCATCAGGTCGCCCGGGACCCGGCCCGGTTCGGCACGGCAGCGAGTGAGGGGCGCCATGATGACGCGGTTGGGCAGTTCCAGGGCGCCGATCTTGATCGGCTCGAACAGCTGAGTCATGGCTAGCTCTCTTGATTAGCTGGCGGTCGCCAGGCCGCTCTTGCGGGCCTGGCTGGCAGTCAGCAGGGTGGCGATGAGGGCCAGCAGGGCGAGCCCGCTGGCGGCAAGGGGTACCGCGGTAAGACCCAGGCCGTGGTCGATCACCAGGCCGCCGACCCAGGCGCCGAGGGCGTTGCCCACGTTGAAGGCGCCGATGTTGAGGGTCGAGACCAGATTCGGCGCGTCCTTGCCGAAGGTGACCACGTTGATCTGCAGGGCCGGCACGGCGGCGAAGGCGGCGGCGGCCCAGAGGAAGAGGGTGATCTCGGCGGGCAGGAAGGCATGACCGGTCCAGCGCAGCGCGGCGGAGGTCAGCGCCAGGGCGACGAAGATGCCTACCAGGCTGGTGGCCAGGCGCCAGTCGGCCAGGCGGCCACCGATGAAGTTGCCCAGGGTCAGGCCCAGGCCGATCAGCAGCAGGGTGCCGGTGACGCCCCGCGGCGAGACACCGGTGACTTCCTGCAGCAGCGGCGCCACATAGGTGAAGAGGGCGAACATGGAGGCGGCGAAGAACACCGTCATCGACAGCGCCAGCCAGAAGCCCAGGCCACGCAGGGCGAGCAACTCCCGGCGCAGGTCGGCGCGCGGCTGGTTGCGGTCGGCCGGCAGTACCCGCCAGAGCCCGATCAGGGCGACCACGCCGATCACCACCACCGCCCAGAAGGTCGAGCGCCAGCCAGCCGCCTGACCCAGGGCGGTACCCAGGGGCACGCCCAGCACATTGGCCAGAGTCAGACCGGTGAACATCAGGGCCACCGCCGAGGCGCGGCGATTCTCCGGGACCAGGCTCGCGGCGACGACCGCGCCGATACCGAAGAAGGCGCCATGGCAGAGGGCGGTGACCACCCGCGCCAGCATCAGCATGTTGTAGCCGCTGGCCACCGCGCAGAGCAGGTTACCGACGATGAAGATGCCCATCAGCGCGAGCAGGGCACGCTTGCGCGGCCAGTGGGCCGTGGCCAAGGCCATGAAGGGCGCGCCAACGGCCACGCCCAGGGCATAGCCGGTGACCAGCCAGCCGGCGCTAGGGATGGACACGCCGAGATCGGCTGCGACATTGGGCAGCAGGCCCATGATGACAAATTCGGTGGTGCCGATGGCGAAAGCGCTCAGCGCCAGCACGATGAGAGAAGCGGGCATCAGGATTCCTTGCAGACTAGAGTTCGCGGGCGAGGCGTTGCACAAAGGCCTGGATGGCGGCCTCGTCGCGTTGGTAGAACACCCATTGACCGATGCGCCGCGTGGTGACCAGGCCGGCTCGGGTCAGTACCGCCAGGTGCGCCGAGACCGTCGACTGCGACAGCCCCGCCCGGGCCTCGATCTGCCCGGCGCAGACGCCCGTGCCCAGGTCATGGTCCTGGTGCGGAAAGTACTGCCGGGGATCGCGCAGCCAACTCAGGATCTGGCGGCGCAGGGGATTGGCCAGGGCTTTGAGGATTTCGTCCATCACGGTCGCATCGTCATATTGGGTTGTAGCGAACCTTAGATCGTAAAAAATCGATATGCAAGCTATCCATCTTCGATTCTGCCTATCGTGGGCTTAGAGGCTCACTATCGCGATAAGTGTCCAGGGGCGCCGCTTCGTTCAGTTGCGATTCAGATCGGGCGGCTAGAATTGCCAGGTGCGGCCCTGTCCGCCGCGATGGATCTTCAAGGAGTAAAGACATGGCGCTGCCCACCCGTATCCTTCTCGCCAGCCTGGCCCTGGCCACCCTGGCCGGATGCGCTTCCCCCAATCCCTACGAAAATCAGGGTCAGGCCAGCGGTGGCACCTCCAACACCGCCAAGTACGGTGGCCTGGGCGCTCTCGCCGGCGCCGTCGCCGGTGCCGCCATCGATCACAATCATCGGGGCAAGGGTGCGCTGATCGGCGCCGCGGCCGTGGGCGCAGCGGCAGCGGGCTACGGCTATTACGCCGACCGCCAGGAAGCCGAATTGCGCCGGCAGATGGAAAACACCGGCGTCGAGGTGCAGCGCCAGGGCGATGACATCAAGCTGATCATGCCCGGCAACATTACCTTCGCCACCGACTCGGCCGACATCGCCAACAGCTTCTACAAGCCGCTGAACGACCTGGCCAATTCCTTCAAGCAGTTCGATCAGAACAGCATCGAGATCGTCGGCTATACCGACAGCACCGGCAGCCGCGCCCACAACATCGAGTTGTCCCAGCGCCGGGCGCAGAACGTTGCCGGCTACCTGACCGCTCAGGGCGTACCCGCGGCGCGACTGAGCACCCGCGGCGCCGGTCCCGATGCGCCCATCGCCAGCAACGCCAGCGCCGATGGCCGGGCGCAGAATCGTCGCGTCGAGGTCAATCTGCGTCCCCTGCCCGGAGCGACCGGCACCCCCGCCCAGCAATGACCGCTCGTCGCCCGTGAACCGCAGTTTCCGCGCCCTCGTGAAGGGCGGCGGAAACTGCTTTTCCATTTTGCGCTCTGATAGACGTCGCAAAGGTCCCCTCCTGTCAAATGGCAGGCGGCAGGCGCCTGTCCGGCTGCTACGCTAGTAGGGTTGGAGCGACACATCGCATAACGGACACGAAGGGAAGGGGTAGCCAGCCGCATATGGCTGCTGCACGGCGGCAGAAGCCGCGGGGAGAAAAGGCTTGATGGAGTGCCCGTTACCGCAGTCAGAGCAAGGCCCGGTGTTGCTGGTGGTGGACGACCGCCAGGAGAACCTGTTCGCCATGCAGGCCGTGCTGGAGGTCGGAAATTGGCGAGTGATCACGGCCGCCTCGGGTGAGCGTGCCCTGCAATACCTGCTGGACGAAACCGTGGACCTGGTCCTGCTCGACGTGCAGATGCCGATCATGGACGGCTTCGAGGTGGCGCGCATCATGCGCAGCAACCTGCGTACCCGCTTCACCCCGATAATCTTCGTCTCCGCCGAAGCCCACTCCTACGAATCGGTGCTGCGTGGCTATGCCACCGGCGCGGTCGACTATCTGCTCAAGCCTGTCGATCCCAATATCCTCCGCCACAAGGTGCGCTCGCTGCTCGATCACGAGCGCAATCGTCGCGAGTTGCTGCAGGCCACCCAGCAGCTGGAGCTGGCCAAGTCCTTCAGCGACTCGCTGCTCGACAATGCCGCCGAGGGCATCCTCACCGTCAACGAGCAGGGTCGGGTGACCTTCGCCAACGCCGCCATCGCCCGCATGTTGCGCTGCAGCGTCAGTGACCTGGTGCATGCCAACTTCCTCGACTTCCTCGAAGGGGGGAGCGGTCTCGACGACTGGCAGACCTCGCCCTTCATGGAACACTACGACCGTCGCGAGACCTACCGCCTGCACGATGCCCGCCTGCGCACCAATCGCGGTGACAGCCTGCCGGTGGCACTGTCCTGCGCACCGCTGCCGCGCATGCAGCGGGCCATGGTCATCATCGCCCTGGACATGTCGCGCATGCGCGAGTTGCAGGACCAGCTCGAATCCCAGGCCGTCACCGATGCCCTGACCGGGCTGCTCAATCGCCGCGGCTTCAACCAGACCCTGGAAGCGGCGCTGGCGCGCAGCGGCCGCAACGGCAAGCGCATGGCCGTGCTCTACATCGATCTCGACGGTTTCAAGCGCATCAATGACTCCCTCGGCCACGAGGCCGGGGATCGCGTGCTGTGCATCGTCGCCGAGCAGCTCAAGAGCTGCATGCGGCCCTACGACATCCTGGCCCGCATGGGCGGCGACGAATTCACCGCGCTGCTCGATTCCCTCGAACATCCCGAGGATGCCGCCCGCGTCGCCGAGAAGCTCTTGGAGCTGCTGGCCACGGTGCATCGCATCGACGGCATGGAGGTCAGCCTGGGCGCCAGCATCGGCATCGCCAGCTATCCCGATTGCGGCCATACCGTGGACGGCCTGCTGCGCTCCGCCGACATCGCCATGTACGAGGCCAAGCGCGGCGGGCGCCAGCAGTACCGCTTCTTCTCGCCGGAAATGAATGGCCGTGCCCGTTCCCGGCTGATGCTCGAAGAAAGCGTGCGCAATGCCATCGACAACAAGGATTTCGTGCTTGCCTACCAGCCGCAGGTCTATCTGCGCGATGGCCGCCTGCGCGGCTTCGAGGCGCTGCTGCGCTGGGAGCACACGGTGGCCGGCAAGGTCTCGCCCAGTGTCTTCATCCCGCTGCTGGAAGAAACCCGGCTGATCAACCGTATCGGCGACTGGATCTTCCGCGAAGGCGCGACCAAGCTGCAGTCCCTGCAGGAGATCTACGGCGCCGAACTGTTGCTGAGCATCAACCTCAGCCCCGTGCAGTTCGGCATGCCGCAATTGGCGGAAAGCCTGCGCCAGATCATCGAGACCCATGGGCTGCAACCCAGGCAGCTGGAAATCGAGGTGACCGAGTCGGCGCTGATGCACGACATCGACTACACGCGGGCGCAGCTGTCGCAACTGCGTGCCCTTGGTGTACGCATCGCGGTGGACGACTTCGGCACCGGCTATTCCTCGCTGGCGTACCTGCGCCACTTCGAACTGGATACCCTCAAGATCGATCAGCTGTTCATCGCCAACATGCTCGATTCCTCGCGTGACGCCGCCATCGTCAGCACCATCCTCGAGCTGGGCCGCAACCTGGATCTGGAAGTCATCGCCGAAGGCGTGGAGACCCTGGAGCAGCGTGACTGGCTGATCGAGCACGGCTGCGAAATCATGCAGGGCTTCCTGGTTTCCCGACCGCTGAGCGCCGAGGTGACCGGACGCTTCCCCCAGCAGGTGGACTGGGCCGCCAAGCGGCCCGAGCCAACGCTTTAGGCGCCCTGAGGGCCTGCGCCAGCAGCGATCAGCCGCCGTCCATCGGCGCAGGCCGCGGGCCAGGCGGCGTGCCAGAGCTGGCAGGACTTCCCGGGCCGGCACCTGGCCAGCCAAACCACGCACGCCACTGAACGAACACCCGTCCGAGCCTTCTTATGCAAGGGCCACAGGCACGGAGTAGGAAGCATGCGGGGCGCCGTCTTTCCATGGCGGGAAAACAACAGGTTCGAATTGCTGGTGGACGGCGGTCGGTTCTTTCCGGCCATGCTCGAATCCATCGCTGGCGCCAGTCGCCAGATCGATGTCGAACTCTATCTGGTGGAAGCCGGCAGCTGCTCCGAGCAACTGCTGGTGGCCCTGACCGAGGCGGCCCGACGCGGCGTCGCGGTACGCTGCCTGTTCGATGGCTTCGGTACCCTGCGGATGGACGCCGGCTTGCGCCGTCAGCTGGAGGAAGCCGGCGCCGAGCTGCGCGTCTTCAATCCCATGCGCTTCGGCCACGGCCTGCACAACCTGCACCGCGATCATCGCAAGATCTTCATCATCGACGGCGCAGAAGCCTTCGTCGGTGGCAGCGGCGCGACCGACGACTTCTGGGATCCAGCCAAGAGCGACTGCAACTGGCACGAGGTCATGGTGCGCATCCAGGGTCCGCTGGTGGAAGACTGGCTGGCCCTGTTCGAGCGCCAATGGGAAGCGGTCGGTCGCCGCCGCGCCTGGAAGCCGCGTCCGCGGCGCGGGCGCGAGCGTCCACCGCCACCACCCGCTGCCCAGGAAGGGCAGGGCCGAGTGGCCTACGCCGACGCCCGCCAGCACCGTGACATCCTCCAGGCACTGATTCGTGCCCTGGTGGGCGGCCAGCAACGCATCTGGTTCGCCACTCCCTATTTCCTGCCGACCTGGCGCGTGCGCTGGGCGCTCAGGCGCGCGGCGCGCCGCGGTGTCGACGTGCGCCTGCTGCTTACCGGTCGTCATACCGACAATCCCCCGGTGCGTTTCGCCGGGCAGCGTTACTACCGCGGCCTGTTGCGCGCCGGTGTACGCATCTACGAATACCAGCCGAGATTCATCCACGCCAAGATGGTGCTGGTGGACCACTGGGTGAGCGTCGGCTCCTGCAACTTCGATCACTGGAATCTGAGGTTCAACCTGGAGGCCAATGTCGAGGCGGTGGATCGCAGCCTGAGTCAGGCGGTGGCGGCCAGCTTCGTCAAGGATTTCGCCCAGAGCCGCGAGATCACCCTGGAATTCTGGCGCAGTCGCCCCTGGTGGAGACGGGCGCGCGAATGGCTCTGGGGTTCGCTGGATCGCCTCGTGATCGGTGTACTGGGTCGCGGTTAGCAGCCCCGGTTGGCAGGTGCGGGTAACATAACCGATCCGGCGCTGTTGGCCGGACCCATCGTCCCGCGGACGAGGCCAGACGAGTAACGCCTTAGTGCAGACTTTAGATAAACACCGCTTCATCGGTCTGGAGTGGCTCAGATTTCTGATGGGTTTCTATGTGGTCGTCTACCACACCATCCATTTCTATCCCGAGCGCAAGACCATTCCCCTGCTGGACGAGATCACCAGCATGGGTTTCTTCGCCACCAGCACCTTCTTCGTGCTCTCCGGTTTCCTGCTCGCCCACGTCTATTGCGGTCGCGGCAACCTGCGCGAGCCGGCGCGCAGTTTCTGGATCAAGCGCTTCGCCAATCTCTATCCGATCCATATCTTCGCCTTGCTGCTGGCGATGGCGGTGGTGACCTGGATCGGCAGTCTGGGCATTCCGCCGGGTGCGGCCACGGCGAGCATCCGCTTCGTGGTGTTCGATACCAACGAGCCCCTGGCACGGACCAATCCCGAGTTGTTCCAGCACTTCATGACCAACGCGGAACTGGGCTTCAACGCCGTGCTGCAGCTGTTCATGCTGCAGGCGTGGAATCCCTATTACCTGACCTTCAACGCGCCCCTCTGGTCGATCTCGGCGCTGTTCTTCTTCTATCTGACCTTTCCCAAGCTGGCCCCGCGGCTGATGACCAGCGAGCGGCCCTGGCAGCTGTTGCTGCTGGTCTGGGTGCTCTATCTGATTCCGCCGCTGCTGGTGATCGCCAACCAGAACTATGGCATGCCCTTCACCGGCCTCCTGCAACGGGTGCCCCTGTTCCGCTTGCCGGAATTCCTTGCCGGCATCCTGCTGTATGCCGTCTTTCGCCGCCAGCATATGCGGGGCTGGGCGCCGTCGGAACGGCAGCGGCTGTTGCTGGCGAGCTACCTGATCCTCAGTTTCGCCCTGGGTACGGCACTCTTCACCCACGGCCCCAAGTTCTGGTACTTCCTCTTCCACAACGGCCTGTTCCTGCCGTCGCAGCTGATCCTGGTGTACCTGGCGGCTCTGGCCCAGGAACCGGCCAGCGAGCGCATCCGCCACTGGTCGCCACGACTCGGCGGCGCTTCGCTGTCGATGTTCGCCCTGCACGTACCCCTGTCGGGAATCTACATGACCCTGGAACAGCTGATCGGCGGCGATCTCAAAGCCTGCCTGAGCGGTAATCGCGAGGTCTGCATCGCCGCCGCCGGGGCCTATACCAACTCCATCGCCTGGTACTGGCTGTTCCTGCTGGCGGTGGTGGTGCTCTGCGTGCTGTTCCAGGAGCGGCTGGTGGTGCCGACCCGCAAACGCATCCTCGCGGTGCTGCTGCCGCGGCTGGCGCCGCAGCAGAAGCCCCCTCAGGCTAGCGGCGGAAGCCTTCGGCCATGACGAAGAAGCGGGCGTTCAGCGCCGCCAGCGG
Source organism: Pseudomonas aestiva (assembly GCF_039908605.1). NCBI lineage: Bacteria > Pseudomonadati > Pseudomonadota > Gammaproteobacteria > Pseudomonadales > Pseudomonadaceae > Pseudomonas > Pseudomonas aestiva. The sequence goes on from NZ_CP150916.1 coordinate 851,706, forward strand.
CTCGCGCAGCTGCTCCAGCTGATCGGCCGCACCGAACACCTCGAAGCGTTCCAGGGTGGCGATGGCCTGGGCCTGCTCCAGCAAGTCGCCGACGTTGTCCAGGTGGGTCAGTAGCGCCTGGGCATCGCGATAGCCTTCGCGGCAGCGCGCCGTGGTGCCGTCATAGCAGAAGCCGTAGTAGAGGCAGCCGGGTTCGTTCCGGGTGCGCTGCAGCATGGCCTCGCCCAGGCGTTTGAAGGCTTCGAGCTGATCGGGCTGGACGGCGAAGACGGGGGCCAGGCTGCAGACGGAATCGCTGGGAAGAGTAGGCATGGGTGCTCCGGGGTCAGGGATGGTCTCTATGCGACCCCTGCCAATCGGCGGTGCTCCCGCCGGCTGACGGACGTGCGCCCAATGAAAAAGCCCAGCACAGGGCTGGGCTTTTTCGCAGCGACTGGCGCTTAGATCTCGACGGCGAGGCTGTCGGCGATCTTCTTCTGCCACACCTGCGGACCCGTGATGTGCACCGACTCGCCACGAGTATCCACGGCCACGGTCACCGGCATGTCCTTCACCTCGAACTCATAGATGGCTTCCATCCCCAGCTCCGGGAAGGCCAGCACCTTGGAGCCCTTGATGGCCTGGGCCACCAGGTAGGCGGCACCGCCGACGGCCATCAGGTACACCGCCTTGTGGTCCTTGATCGCCTCGATGGCGATGGGGCCGCGCTCGGACTTGCCGATCATGCCCAGCAGGCCGGTCTGGTCGAGGATCTGGCGGGTGAACTTGTCCATGCGGGTCGCCGTGGTGGGACCAGCCGGGCCGACCACCTCGTCCCCCACCGGATCGACCGGGCCGACGTAGTAGATGAAGCGACCCTTGAGGTCCACCGGCAGCGACTCGCCCTTGTTGAGCATGTCGACCATGCGCTTGTGGGCCGCATCGCGCCCGGTGAGCATCTTGCCGTTGAGCAGCACGGTCTCGCCCGGCTGCCAGCTCTGCACCTCTTCCGGGGTCAGGGTGTCGAGGTCGACGCGACGGGCGCTCGGACCGGCTTCCCAGACGATTTCCGGATAGGCGTCCAGCGGCGGTGCTTCCAGACTGGCGGGACCGGAGCCGTCGAGCACGAAATGGGCGTGACGGGTGGCGGCGCAGTTGGGGATCATGCATACCGGCAGGGAGGCGGCGTGGGTCGGGTAGTCCTTGATCTTGACGTCCAGCACCGTGGTCAGGCCGCCCAGGCCCTGGGCACCGATGCCCAGCTGGTTGACCTTGTCGAAGATCTCCAGGCGCAGCTCTTCCAGGCGATTCTGCGGGCCGCGGGCCTTCAGCTCATGGATGTCGATCTCGTCCATCAGCGATTCCTTGGCCAGCACCGCGGCCTTCTCGGCGGTGCCGCCGATGCCGATGCCCAGCATGCCCGGCGGGCACCAGCCGGCGCCCATGGTCGGCACGGTCTTGAGCACCCAGTCGACGATGGAATCGGACGGGTTGAGCATGGCCATCTTCGACTTGTTCTCGGAGCCGCCGCCCTTGGCCGCGACATCGATCTCCACGGTGTTGCCGGGGACGATCTGGTAGTGGATCACCGCCGGGGTGTTGTCCTTGGTGTTCTTGCGGGCACCGGCCGGGTCGGCCAGGATCGAGGCGCGCAGGACGTTTTCCGGCAGGTTGTAGGCGCGACGGACACCCTCGTTGATCATCTCGTCCAGGCTCAGGGTGGCGCCGTCCCAGCGCACGTCCATGCCGACCTTGGCGAAGACGGTGACGATGCCGGTGTCCTGGCAGATCGGCCGGTGGCCGGTGGCGCACATCCGCGAGTTGATCAGGATCTGGGCGATGGAATCGCGCGCGGCGGCGGATTCTTCGCGCAGATAGGCCTCGTGCATGGCCTGGATGAAATCGACGGGGTGGTAATAGGAGATGAACTGCAGGGCGTCGGCGACGCTCTGGATCAGGTCATCCTGCTTGATCACGGTCATGTACGCGCTCCTCTTGGCGGTTTCTTGCGTCTCGGCCACGGACGGTGGCGAGACGGGCGCGCAATTCGGGTCGCACGGATCGGGCCGCGAAGGAGCCCGATCGGAGGGGTGGCCTGACACACTGAGAGAGGCCCACCCGGCCAGGGCGGCCGACCCGAGAGCGGCGCGGCAGTATAGCCTTTAAGCGGCCGGACGGCACGCCACCTGGGTCGACGGTGGGCGATCAGCGCCTAGCGGCGGTCCAGGGCCGCCGGATTGACCAGATCGGTCGGGCGCTCATCGCCGAGCGCGGCGATGAGGTTGTCCACCGCGCGTTCGGCCATGGCATAGCGGGTCTCGTGGGTGGCCGAACCTATGTGCGGCAGGGTGACCACATTGGGCAGTTCGAACAGCGGCGAGGCCTCCAGCGGTTCACGGGTATAGACGTCCAGACCCGCGCCGCGGATCTGGCCCTGGCGCAGCGCCTCGATCAGCGCCGGCTCGTCGATGACCGGGCCGCGCGCCAGGTTGATCAGGATGGCGCTGGACTTCATCAGCCCCAGTTCGCGTGCGCCGATGAGGCCTTCGGTAGCGGCCGACAGGGGCACCACCAGGCAGACGAAGTCGGCTTCCCTGAGCAGGTCGTCCAGCTCTCGGCGCTGGGCACCTATCTGCTCTTCCAGCTCGGGCTTGGCGCTGTTGGCGGTATAGAGAATCGGCATGTCGAAGCCGAAGTGGCCGCGCTTGGCGATGGCCGCGCCGATGCGACCGGCGCCGACGATGCCCAGCGTACGGCCATGGATGTCGGTGCCGAAGTGTTCTTCGCCGATGCCCTTGCGCCAGTGTCCGGCCTTGACGAAGGCATCCAGCTCCGGCACCCGCCGGGCGGCGCTCACCAGCAGGGTGAAGCCGAGGTCGGCGGTGGTGTCGGTTAGCACGTCCGGGGTGTTGGTGAGCAGGATGCCGCGCTCGGTCAGGTAGTCCACGTCATAGCTATCGTAGCCGACCGAGACGCTGGCGATGGCTTCCAGGGTGGTGGCCATTTCCAGCTCCTTCTCGCCCAGCTTGCGACTGGCGCCGATCAGGCCCTGGGCCTTGGCTGCGGCAGCGGCGAAGAGATCGAGGTTGGCACTGGTGGGAATCACCTCGACGGTGAAGTGTTCGCGCAGGCGTTCCACCAGCTGTTCGGGCAGGCGGTTGAAGACCACTACGTGCTTCTTGCTCATCGATACCTCGGCGTGTGGAAAAAGGGGTCAGGCCAGGCCGGCTGCCGTGAAACGCGGCAACGCGGGATGCTGCTCCAGCAGGGCGGCGAGACCCTCGCGGGTGGGCTCCTGATTGAAGTCCAGGCCCAGGGCCTCGCGGTGGATGCCGGTGGCGGCCAGCCACAGACAGTCGATGTCCGCCGCCACCGCGCCGGGCACGTCGGTCACCAGGGAATCCCCGACGAACAGCAGGCGCTGGGCACCGCGGGTGGCCAGTTCCTCGGCTGCGCAGCGGAAGGCATAGGGATCGGGCTTGCCGTACCAGGTGACCTCGCCACCCAGGGCGGCAAAGCGATCGGCCAGCTTGCCGGCCGCATAGAAGGGTAGACCCCCGGACACCACGTTGCGATCCGGATTGGCGCAGAGAAAGGGCTTGTCCAGGGCAGCGGCCAGGGGCGCGAAGCGGGCTTCCAGCTCGTCTTCGGGGAAGCTGCCGACGCCGAGGATGATGGCCGCCTGGTCGATGTCTTCGACGAAGCGCGCGCGGATCTCCGCGGGCCAGCCCGCCTGGCCGGTGCCGGGACCGGAAAGGTAGATGCCGCCTGCGCGGAATTTAGGGTCCTGCTGAAAGGCGTCGATGGCCAGCTGGCCCGAGGTGGTGATGCCGGCGAAGAGTTCGCGCGGCACGCCCAGCTTGCCCAGTTCTTCGACCATGCCATCCGCATCGCGCGAGGCATTGCTGAGAAACCACACCGGCTTGCCCTCGGCGGCGCGACGCTCCAGCCAGGCGCGGGCGCCGGGAAAGGTCTCGTAGCCGTCGATCACCACGCCCCAGAGGTCGAGGATGAAGCCGTCATAGGCGGCCAGCGCCTCGTCCAGTTGATCGAGGCGGAGCAGGGTGGGAGCGGTCATGCGGCGGATCCGATGGCGAAAAGGGGAAACGACAAGCCTAACCGGTTTTGCCGAGCGGCTGCCGAAAACACAGACACCGGCCTTGGCCGGTGTCTGGGGATTGCCGTGAGGCTGGGCTTAGCGCGTGGGCGCCTTGCCGGCCTTGGCGACTTCCAGGGCCTGGGTATCGACGCGGCCGTAGATGTCTTCGAAGCGGACGATGTCGTCCTCGCCCAGGTAGCCACCGGACTGCACCTCGATCAGCTCCAGCGGTACCTTGCCAGGGTTGGCCAGGCGGTGCACGGAGGTCATCGGCAGGTAGGTGGACTGGTTCTCGGTCAGCAGGAAGACCTTGTCGTCACAGGTGACCTCGGCGGTACCGGAGACCACGATCCAGTGCTCGGCACGGTGGTGGTGCATCTGCAGCGACAGCTGGGCGCCCGGCTTGACGGTGATGCGCTTGACCTGGAAGCGCTGACCCATGTCGATGGAGTCGTAGGAACCCCAGGGACGGAAGACTTCCTGGTGTGCCTTGACCTCGTTGCGGTTCTGCTTCTCGAGGGCATTGACCAGCTTCTTGACGTCCTGGACCTTGTCCTTGTGGGCGATCATGACCGCGTCCTTGGTTTCCACCACGACCACGTTTTCCAGACCGACCAGGGTCACCAGCTTGCCGCTGCCGTGCACCAGGCAGTTGCGACTGTCATGCAGGACGACGTCGCCCTTGATGACGTTGCCGTTGTTGTCCTTGGCATGCACGTCCCACAGCGCGGACCAGGAACCGACATCGTTCCAGCCGGCGCTCATCGGCACCACGCAGGCGCGGGTGGTCTTTTCCATCACGGCGTAGTCGATGGAGTTGTCCGGGCAGACGGCGAAGGTGGCGGCATCGATGCTGATGTTGATGCCGTCGATGCTGCTGCGCTCCAGCGCCAGCAGGCAGGTGTCATAGATGTCGGTGTCGTGCTTCTTCAGCTCTTCCAGGAAACGGCTGGCGCGGAACAGGAAGATGCCGCTGTTCCAGCAGTAGTCGCCGGAGGCCACGTATTCGGTGGCGGTGACGGCATCGGGCTTCTCGACGAAGCGTTCGACGCGGGACACGCCCTGGGGCAGATCGTCGTTGGAGCCGGTCTTGATGTAGCCGTAGCCGGTCTCGGGCGCGGTGGCCGGAATGCCGAACAGCACCATCTCGCCACGCTCGGCGGCGGCGGCGGCCTGTTGCAGGGCGGCCTTGAATTCGGCTTCGTCCTCGATCACGTGATCGGCGGGCAGCACCAGCATCAGGTCGTCCTTGCCGTCAGCGACCAGTTGCATGGCAGCGATGGCCACGGCCGGCGCGGTGTTGCGACCGAAGGGCTCCATGATCAGCGCCTGGGGCTTGCACTCGACGGCCTTGAGCTGCTCTTCCACCAGGTAACGGTGTTCGGCGTTGCAGACGATGATGGGGCAATCGATGCTGCCCTCGCAGCCCAGGCGATTGATGGTCTCCTGGAACATGGTCTGTTCGCTGGTCAGGGCCAGGAACTGCTTGGGGTAGAGCTTGCGCGAGAGGGGCCAGAGTCGCGAGCCGCTACCACCGGACAGGATGACGGGAATCATGGGCGTTACTCCTTCAGCGTCTGCTGATTTGTGGCCGCTGTCCCTGAGGTCGGGACGAAGCGTCCATGCTTCGAAAGATCAACCGGCCGAAAGGTCGACCGGTACAAATTGAACGTGCGGACTGATTGCCATTGGCCAGCATGACCCGGGGCAAGGACCAGACAGAGACAGAATCAAACGAAAGTGGTTCTCAGCGAATTTTCCTTTTTTCGGAAAGGCAGCGGTTTTGAGATGTCCGGCAACTTTTCGCGCCTGGAACGTCTCCGCTACGGGGCTGAAACCTTTTTATTGGAGGGAGATGACAGTCTTTCACGGATGGCAGCCATCGAATGTGACCCTCTAGCCAGTTCGATGGCCCAGCATGCGGGCAATTGTGCCATCCGTCGATTCCCATGGCTAATCCGCCGGTGTATCGCGCAGGAACACCAGCCTGTCGGCCGCGGAGCGCTCGCTCGAGTAGCGGTAACCCTGGTCGCCGAAATCGCGCAGGTCGTCCACCTTAGAGACGCGTTGCTTGATCGCGTGCCGCGCCATCAGGCCCCGTGCCTTCTTAGCGTAGAAGCTGATGATCTTGTAATCGCCATTCTTGAGGTCGCGAAACTCCACATCCACGACCCGGGCCTGCAGGTGCGCGCGGCGCACCGCGCTGAAATACTCGTTCGAGGCCAGATTCAGCAGGATCTCGTCACCCTGGGCTGCGAGATCCGCCTTGAGCCAGTCGCTGATACGGTCGCCCCAGAAGGCATAGAGGTCCTTGCCGCGCGGATTGGCGAACTTGGTGCCCATCTCCAGGCGATAGGGTTGCATGAGGTCGAGAGGACGCAGCAGGCCATAGAGTCCGGACAGCATGCGCAGGTGCCGTTGGGCGAAGTCGAAGTCGTCTTCCTCGAAATCCTCGGCGGCCAGGCCGGTGTAGACGTCGCCTTTGAACGCCAGCAGCGCCTGCTTGGCATTCTCCGGCGTGAAATCCGGGGTCCAGCTGCCGAAGCGGGCGACATTGAGGGTGGCGATCTTGTCGGACACCCCCATGAGCGCGGCAACCTCTGCCGGCGCGAGCTGCCTGAGTCCCTCGATCAATTCGCGGGAGTGCTCCAGGTATTGCGGCAGGGTATGGCGGGGCGTGCTCGGCGGTGTGCTGTAGTCCAGGGTCTTGGCGGGTGAAATCACCATCAGCATCGGCTTGGCTCCTCTTGGCGAGGCGCCATTCTAGAAGTCTCCGCCGCCGGGCTCCAGTGGGCCTTGCCGATGGGATCGATAGGTATTGACCACGTTCCCGGGGCGAGGTTGCCGGGTCAGATCGCAGGAAACAGGGGGGGCGCGAAAAAAATCGGGTATGGCCAAAAAAAGCTTTTGTGCCTCAGGTCTTTTGCGTTATTACCGAAGTGTCCGTCGCATCTCTCGGGTCCCGTGCCCTCATGTTGGCCGGTCCGTGAACCCGTTGCTGGAGCGACGGCACCTTTCGCAGCGGAGCGTCGTCTGGCGCTCCGTCGACAGGCTTGCGAGTCAAGCGTTTCTACGAGGTGACCGAGTATGGATGATCACGGACGTTCCCGCCCCACCCAGCCCACCCTCTATGTGCTCGACACCAACGTACTGATCCACGACCCGAACGCGCTGCTCAATTTCGAGGAGCACCACGTTGCCATTCCCATGACGGTCCTGGAGGAACTCGACAAGCTCAAGACCGGCAAGCACAACGTTGCCGCCGAGTGCCGGCAGGCGATCCGCCTGATCGACAGCGTGCTCGCCGAATCCTCGCCCGAGGACGTCGAGCGGGGCGTACCCATTCCCCGCGGCAAGGGCGAGGCCAAGGGGCGACTGTCCATTCTCATGGGCCGCCGCGCCGGGCCCATGGCCTGTCTGCCCGACGACATCAACGACAACCGCATCATCAATCAGCTCGTCGAATTGCGCACCCAGCATCCCCAGGAGCGGGTCGTGCTGGTGACCAAGGACATCAACATGCGCCTCAAGGCGCGTGGCTGCGGCATCGCCGCCGAGGATTACCAGACCGACCAGTTGCTCGACGACGTCTCCCTGCTGTCCCAGGGTTATCACAATCTGCCCGGGTCCTTCTGGGACAACGTGAGCAAGGTGGAAAGCCGGCAGGAGCTGGGTCGCGTCTGGCATCGGGTGCAGCTGTCGGCCGAGATGCCACCCTTCAACGTCAATGACTTCGTGCTCGACGAGCAGGGCTTCGTCGGCTGGGTCAAGGCGGTGCGCGACGGCGAGGTCATCCTGCTCGACATGCATCAGGAACCCCTGATGCACCAGGAAGCCTGGGGGCTGAAGCCGCGGGACATCTACCAGGCACTGGCGCTGTTCGCCCTGCTGGAGCCTGACATTCATCTGGTCAACCTGACCGGCGCGGCAGGCTCGGGCAAGACCATCCTGGCGCTGGCCGCGGCCATCGAGCAGACCATGGTCACCAAGAGATACCGGCGGATCATCGCCACCCGCAGCGTCCAGGGTCTGGACGAGGACATCGGCTTCCTGCCCGGGACCGAGGCCGAGAAGATGGAGCCCTGGCTGGGCGCCATCACCGACAACCTCGAAGCCCTGCACATGGATGACCACAACCCCCATGGCAGCGTGGACTATATCCTCAGCAAGGTACCGCTGCAGTTCAAGTCGCTGAACTACATCCGCGGCCGCAGTTTCCAGCAGAGTCTGATCCTCATCGACGAATGCCAGAACCTTACCCCGCACCAGATGAAGACCATCATCACCCGTGCCGGCAGCGGCTCCAAGGTGATCTGCCTGGGTAACCTGGCGCAGATCGATACGCCCTATCTCTCGGCCACCAGCTCCGGCCTCACCTACCTGTCCGAGCGCTTCAAGGGCTTCAGCCACGGGGTGCACATCACCCTGCAGGGCGTGCCCCGTTCCATCCTCGCCGAATACGCCGAGGCCCATCTGTAACGTGGCTGATCCCCGTCCGGTCACGGGCGGGGATCAAATCCCCAGCCACGGGTCTACAATGGCAGGTCCTTTCCAGGAGTCATGCCGTGCTGACCCATCTCGATTCCCAAGGCCGTGCCAACATGGTCGATGTCACCGACAAGCAGGTGACCTTCCGTGAGGCCACCGCCGAAGCCCGGGTGCGCATGCGTCCGGAAACCCTCGACCTGATCCAGAGTGGCGGCCATCCCAAGGGCGACGTCTTCGCCGTGGCGCGTATCGCCGGCATCCAGGCAGCCAAGAAGACCGCCGACCTCATCCCGCTCTGCCATCCGCTGATGCTGACCGGCGTCAAGGTCCAGCTGGTCGCTGAAGCACCCGACGGGGTGCGGATCACCGCCACCTGCAAGCTGTCCGGTCAGACCGGCGTGGAGATGGAGGCCCTGACCGCGGCCAGTGTCGCGGCCCTGACGCTTTACGACATGTGCAAGGCGGTCGATCGCGGCATGACCATCGAGGCGGTGCGGCTGCTGGAAAAGAACGGTGGCAAGAGTGGCCACTTCCGCGCCGAGGAGCAGCCGGCATGATCCGCGTGCAATTCTTCGCCCGCTATCGTGAAGTGCTGGGCCTTGCCGAGGACAGCCTGGCCTGGGAGCCTGACCTGGCCACCGTTGGCGACCTGCGTGAACACCTGGTCCAGCGCGGCGGGATCTGGGCCGAGACCCTGGGGGAGCGTGGTCTGATGTGCGCGCGCAACGAAGAGCTCTGCGGGCTGGCCGAGCCGTTGCGCGAGGGTGACGAGGTCGCCTTCTTTCCGACCGTGACCGGAGGTTGAGCATGACTATCCGTGTGCAGGCCGACGCCTTCGATCCCGGACAGGAACTCAATGCCCTGCATGCCGCCAACACCGGCATCGGTGCCGTGGTGGGTTTCGTGGGTTACGTGCGGGACTTCAACGACGGCCGGGACGTCGGCGGGTTGTTTCTCGAACACTTTCCCGGCATGACCGAAAAGGCTCTGGCGCGCATCGTCGAAGAGGCGAACCAGCGCTGGCCGCTGCTCAGGGTCGATATCCTGCATCGCATCGGCCGCCTGGAGCCAGGCGAGCCCATCGTCTTCGTCGGCACCGCCAGCGCCCATCGCCAGGCGGCCTTCGAGGCCTGCAATTTCGTGATGGACTATCTCAAAACCCGCGCCCCCTTCTGGAAGAAGGAAGACACCTCCGAGGGACCGCGCTGGGTGGAAGGTCGCGCCAGCGACCAGGATGCCGCGGGGCGTTGGGCGAAGGGGTAACGAAGCAGGGTGGAAAACCGCGTCAGCGTTTTCCACCTGGCACGCAACGTTTCAGGTGGATAAGGCTGCGCCGTCATCCACCCTGCAGAGGGGCCGGCTGTGCTTGAGAGACCGGCGGACAACCCTGCGGCAGTGGAGCTGGCCTCAACGCTGCCGCGGCACCGGCTTGAGCAACTCGGCTGGCGGCATCTCGCAACCGATCTTGCGGCCCAGCAGGGCTTCGATGGGCGGCAGGGCGAAGGAGTCGTCCTCGCCGGCAAAGCTGATGGAAGTACCGGTGGCGCCGGCACGACCGGTACGGCCGATGCGGTGCACGTAGTCGTCCGGGTCTTCCGGCAGGGTGAAGTTGATCACGTGGCTGATGCCGTCGACGTGGATGCCGCGGCCGGCCACGTCGGTGGCTACCAGCACGCGGATCTTGCCGGCACGGAAGCCTTCCAGGGTCTTGATGCGCTTGTGTTGAGGCACATCGCCGGACATCTGGGCGGCGCTGATGCCGTCCTTGGTCAGGCGCTCCTCGATGCGGCGCACCTCGTCACGCCGGTTGGCGAACACCATCACCCGCTCCCAGTTGTTCTGGGCGACCAGGTTGTAGAGCAGGCGGTACTTGTCGCTGGAGGACACGGCATAGACGTGCTGCTCGACGGTGTCGCTGGCCACGTTTTCCGGCTCGATCTCGACGATGGCCGGATCGGTGGTCCACTGCCGCGCCAGATTCATCACGTCGTCGGTGAAGGTGGCGGAGAACAGCAGGGTCTGGCGTTCGCTCTTGGGCGGGGTCTGGCGAATGATCTGGCGAACCTGGGGGATGAAGCCCATGTCCAGCATGCGGTCGGCCTCGTCCAGCACCATGACCTCGACCATGTCCAGGTGCACCTCGCCGCGCTGGTTGAAGTCCAGCAGACGGCCCGGGGTGGCGACCAGAATGTCGCAGTAGCGCGCTTCAAGCTGCTTGAGCTGCTTGTCGAAGTCCATGCCGCCGACAAAGCTCATGACGTTGAGCCCGGTGTACTTGGCCAGGTCCAGGGCGTCGTTGGCGATCTGCACCACCAGCTCGCGGGTCGGCGCGATGATCAGCGCCCGCGGCTCGCCCATGTATCTTTCCTTGGGCGGCGGCGTGGTCAGCAGCTGGGTGATCGTCGAGATCAGGAAGGCGGCGGTCTTGCCGGTGCCGGTCTGGGCACGGCCAATGGCGTCCTTGCCCTTGAGGGTGAAGCCCAGTACTTCCGCCTGGATCGGCGTGCAGTAGGGAAAGCCAAGGTCATGGATGCCGTGCATCAGCCGCGGATCCAGCTTGAAGTCATGGAAGCGCGTCTTGCCTTCCTGCGGTTCGACCGCGAAGTCTTCCAGTTTCCAGGTGTCGACCGGCTTGGGTTTGCGCGGGCTGCGCTCGCGGCGCGGCTTGGCGGATTTCTCCACCTGGGCACGAGGGTCCTGTGTTTCGGCCGGGGCCCGAGGCTCCTGGCTGCGGGCTTCGCCGGGATTGCGCGGCTTGCGTGGCGCACGCTCGGCCTGAGGCTCGGGCACGCTGGATGCAGGGGAGGAGGGGGCTTCAGGAGCGGCGCTGGGGGTAGCTTGGGGCGCAGGGGAGGGAGTCGGCTGCGCGACCTCCTGATCCTTGCCCAGAAATTTTTTGAGTGCCTTGAGCACGGAGGGTCTCGATCATCGAAAGCGGAATGAGACCGCAGTGTAAAGCAACCTACGTGCCCGGCAACAACTACCTGCCGAACGCGGGCGCAATCCGGTCAGCCACTGATCCGATTGCGCCCGGCATCCTTGGCCTGGTAGAGCGACTTGTCCGCACGCCCGACCAGTTCATCCAGGGAGTCGGCCTTGCGCATCTGCGCCAGGCCGATGGAGACGGTAACCCCCGGCAGCCTGCCGCAGGGCGAATAGAAGTCCTTGATCTCCGCCAGGCTCTGGCGCAGGCGCTCGGCGATGGCGATCGCTTCGTCGCGATCGATTTCCGGCAGCAGGATGACGAACTCTTCACCACCATAGCGCGCCATGCTGTCCTTGGGCCGCAGCTGGTCGCGCAGGGTGTTGGCGACCAGGCACAGGGCATAGTCGCCCGCCAGGTGGCCATGGGTATCGTTGTAGCGCTTGAAGTGATCGACATCCAGCATCAGCAGGCTCAGCGGCTGCCGGTTGAAGGCACAACGGGTGCTTTCGCGCTCGAACAGCTGCTCGAGGCGCCGACGGTTGAAGAGACCGGTCAGGGTATCGACGTTGGCATTGCGTTCGGTGTCGACGATGAGCTGATTGCCGCGGCGCATCCGTTCGCAGAGGATGCCGAGCAGGTTGTGCATGGCCTTGGAGGAGCGTTCGATCAGCTCCAGCACCAGATCGCGATGCAGGCAGAGCACCAGGGTATCGGCTTCGGCGATGACGTGGGCGCTGGGCCGCTCGCTGTCCATGAAGCTGATTTCGCCCGAGCACTCACCCGGACCCAGCAGATAGATGGGCGGATTTTCCGGCGAACCCAGGTGGACCCGCAGGCGACCTTCCAGCACGAGGTACATGTACTGGTTGATCACGGCGGGCGAGAGCAGACACTCACCGGCGACCAGGCTGCGGGTGGCCGAGCGGGCGATCAGGGCTTCAAGCAGATGGGTCTCCACGCCCTTGAACAGGCGCAGGTCCTTCAGGGAAGCGACCGGGACTTCGGCCAGCCAGGCCGACAAGGGGGCGGCCATCAAAGGAACACCCCAGGGGCTGAAAGGAAAACTCGGGCCATAGCTGCTCCATGCACATCACGACCTTCAGGCACCCCTACTGGACCGGATGGGTACCCCAAAGTTCGTTCGCTTTGCCCTTTCCAGGCCTCCATTCGCCCCCAGATTCCGCAAATTGTCGACCGGTTTCCAAAAACGAAGCGGCCCGCTGATTCGCGCTTTATTTTCCGCCGAGGCGTGCCAGCAGCCAGTCCTGGATATCCTGGATTTCCGCCGGAATCACCTCGTGGCGCATGGGGTAACTGTGCCAGAGCGCTTCCACGCCCGCGGCCACCAGCGCCTCGTAGGCCGCACGCCCGAGGGTCAGGGGAACCACATCGTCCTGGTCGCCATGCAGGCACAGCGCCGGGGTCGCGCCACCGCGATTGACTTGGGCGTCTTCAAAGCTGGGCGCGTAGGTCGACAGCGCCATGACCCCACCCAGGGTGGGGCAGGAGGTGTTGTAGGCGGTATGCAATACCACGGCACCACCCTGGGAGAAACCGGCCAGCACGATGCGTTCGGCGGGAATGCCCTGGGCCTGCTGGGCCTCGATAAGGGCCCGTACCGTGGCGGCCGATTCTTCCAGTTGGGGGCGGTCGATGGCCCGGGCCGGATTCATGGCGAGGATGTCGTACCAGGACGGCATGGCCCAGCCGCCATTGATGGTGACCGCCTGGGTCGGTGCCTGGGGCAGGACGAAACGGGTGGAATTCAGGGTGCGCTGCAACAATTCGGCAACGGGTTCGAAGTCATGCTGGGTAGCCCCCAGGCCATGCAACCAAATGACGCAGCTATCGGCGGTTCCGCTGGGCGATTCCAGCACAAGAGGCGAATTTTTCAAGGCTTTGCTCCAGTTTGGTGCCACTAAAAATGGGTGTGGTAACAGATGGTGCACAAAATGCGTGTCGCATTTTCGTAATTTAGTTGCTCGGCTTTTTGCTCGAAGTCTCGCGATTGCCGGGTTTGAGCGAAGTGAGCATCTGTCGCATTCACTGGTCCGCAAATTGCCTCATTTAGGGTGCGGCCAGGTAGTGCACTAACAGGTAACACTGACTCACTGCTTCGTCATGCCTTCCAGTGCGTCTCCTTCTTCCCTTGATGAAGGACGCCCAGGGATCGGGTGGGCGGGTTCCACGGCAATCAGGCGAGAGACATCGTGCTGCCGTGCGACTGGAACGTAATTCATAAACAAAGTGGAGCTTATCGATGAAGATGGTGAAGTCTACCCTGGCAATTCTGACCACCGCTGCTGCTCTTGGCCTGTCCGGCATGGCTCACGCAGGCGCTACCCTGGATGCGGTGAAGAACAAAGGTTTCGTGCAATGCGGCGTCAGCGATGGCCTGCCGGGCTTCTCCTACACCGATTCCAAGGGTGACTACAAGGGCATCGACGTCGACGTCTGCCGCGCCGTGGCCGCTGCGGTCTTCGGTGACTCCACCAAGGTTCGCTTCACCCCCCTGACCGCCAAGGAGCGCTTCACCGCGCTGCAATCCGGCGAGATCGACGTGCTGTCGCGCAACACCACCTGGACCAGCTCCCGCGATGGCGGCATGGGCCTGATCTTCGCCGGCGTCACCTACTACGACGGCCAGGGCTTCCTGGTGAACAAGAAACTGGGCGTGAAGAGCGCCAAGGAACTGGACGGCGCCACCGTGTGCATCCAGGCCGGTACCACTACCGAACTCAACCTGGCCGACTACTTCCGGTCCAATGGCATGAAGTTCACCCCCATCACCTACAGCACCTCGGACGAAAGCGCCAAGTCCATGGAAGCCGGTCGTTGCGACGTGCTGACCTCCGACCAGTCCCAGCTGTACGCCCAGCGCAACAAGCTGGCCAGCCCGGACGACTACGTCGTGCTGCCCGAGGTGATCTCCAAGGAGCCTCTGGCGCCGGCCGTCCGTCGTGGCGACGAAGACTGGCTGACCGTGGTCAAGTGGTCTCTGTTCGCCATGGTCAATGCCGAGGAACTGGGTCTGACCTCCGCCAACGTGGAAGCCCAGGCCAAGGATTCCAAGAATCCTGACGTGCGTCGTCTGCTGGGTGCCGATGGCGAATTCGGCAAGGATCTGAAGCTGCCGAAAGACTGGGCGGTGAAGATCGTCAAGCAGGTCGGCAACTACGGCGAAGTCTTCGAGCGCAACGTCGGCATGGGCAGCGATCTGAAGATCAAGCGTGGCCTCAACGCCCTGTGGAATGCAGGCGGTCTGCAGTACGCCCCGCCGGTCCGTTGATCTCGGCGCCTTAGTCGCCGACCACCTTCCGGATGTGCAGATTCTCGCCCTGCAGCGCTCCCCGCGCTGTGGGGCGAGAATTTAATGAGGCTTCTAGTAGATGCAAAACGTTAGCAAACCGTCCTCGCCGGTCCGTGGGTCTCTGCTCACCGATCCGCAGGCACGCTCCTGGCTGTTCCAGATCGTGGCCGTGGTCGCCGTGGTGGCCTTCGGCTGGTTCCTGTTCAGCAACACCCAGGCCAATCTCGCCAACCGGGGTATCACTTCCGGCTTCGGCTTCCTGAACAATACCGCCGGCTTCGGCATTCCCCAGCACCTGATTCCCTACAGCGAAGGCGACACCTACGGGCGGGTCTTCCTGGTCGGGCTGCTCAACACCCTGCTGGTGTCGGTGATCGGCATCATCCTGGCGACCATCATCGGCTTCAGCGTGGGTGTGGCACGCCTGTCGAACAACTGGCTGCTGCGCAAGGTCGCCACGGTCTACATCGAGACCTTCCGCAACATTCCGCCGCTGCTGCTGATCTTCTTCTTCTATTTCGCCGTGCTCGCGCCCCTGCCGGGCCCGCGTCAGAGCCTGAGCCTGGGTGGCGCGCTGTTCGTCAACAACCGCGGCCTCTACATGCCGGCGCCGATCGCCGATGCCGGCTTCGTGCCTGGTCTGATCGCGCTGCTGATCGCCATCGTCGCCAGCGTGGTGGTGGTGCGCTGGGCGCGCAAGCGCAGGCACGCCACCGGTCAGCGCTTCCCGGTGCTCTGGGCGGTATTGGCACTGCTGATCGGCATCCCGCTGCTGGCGACCCTGGTCTTCGGCAAGCCGTTGCACTGGGAGGTGCCGGAACTGCAGGGCTTCAACCTGCGCGGCGGCTGGGTGATCATCCCCGAACTGGTATCCCTGGCACTGGCCCTGTCGGTCTACACCGCGGCCTTCATCGGCGAGACGGTGCGGGGCGGCATCCAGGCGGTCAGCCATGGCCAGACCGAAGCGGCCAGCTCCCTGGGTCTGCGTCCGGGTCTGACCCTGCGGCTGGTGATCATCCCCCAGGCCCTGCGGGTCATCATTCCCCCGCTGACCAACCAGTATCTGAACCTGATGAAGAACTCTTCGCTGGGCGCCGCGGTGGGCTATCCGGAGATGGTGGCGCTGTTCGCCGGCACCGTTCTGAACCAGACCGGTCAGGCCATCGAAACCATGGCCATCACCATGAGCGTGTACCTGGCCATCAGCATCAGCATCAGCATCCTGATGAACTGGTACAACAAGCGCATCGCGCTGATCGAGCGTTAAGGAGCGCGTATGAGTAATCAGACCCATACCTTCAAACCGGACCTGCCGCCACCGTCCTCCAGCGTCGGTGCCCTGGCCTGGATCCGTGGCAACCTGTTTTCCAGTGTCGGCAATACCATCCTGACGCTGTTCGGTCTCTACCTCGTCTGGCTGATCGTGCCGCCGGTGGTGAACTGGGCCTTCATCAACGCCACCTGGAGCGGCAGCACCCGTGCCGACTGCGTACCGGGCGGCGCCTGCTGGGTGTTCATCAAGGAGCGCTTCGGCCAGTTCATGTACGGCTTCTACCCCGGTGATCAGCGCTGGCGCGTGGATCTGACGGTGGTGATCGCCGTGGTCGGCGCCATTCCGCTGTTCCTCGACAGCTTCAAGCACAAGGCCCGTTACGGCCTGGCGCTGCTGGTGATCTATCCGCTGGTGGCCTTCTGGCTGCTGTATGGCGGCTTCGGTCTGCGCGTAGTGCCCAGCAGCGAGTGGGGCGGCCTGATGCTGACCGTGGTGATCGCCGCGGTGGGGATCGTCGGCGCCTTGCCGCTGGGTATCCTGCTGGCCCTGGGGCGGCGTTCCAAACTGCCGGCGATCAAGGTCATCTGCGTGACCATGATCGAGTTCTGGCGTGGCATCCCGCTGATCACGGTGCTGTTCCTGTCCTCGGTGATGCTGCCATTGTTCCTGCCCGATGGCATGAACCTGGACAAGCTGCTGCGCGCCATCGTCATGGTGATCGTCTTCGAGGCGGCCTATATCGCCGAGGTGGTGCGGGGTGGCATGCAGGCCATTCCCAAGGGGCAGTACGAAGCCGCCGCCGCCATGGGCCTGGGCTACTGGCGGACCACCGGCCTGGTGATCCTGCCGCAGGCGCTGAAGCTGGTGATCCCGGGCATCGTCAACACCTTCATCGCGCTGTTCAAGGATTCGAGTCTGGTGGTCATCATCGGCCTGTTCGACCTGCTCAACAGCATCAAGCGCGCTACCTCCGACCCGGCCTGGCCTGGCCTGTCCACCGAAGGCTATGTGTTCGCCGCCCTGGTCTTCTGGATTTTCTGTTTCGCCATGTCCAGCTACTCCGCCCGTCTGGAGCGCAAGCTGAACACCGGCCACAAGCGTTAGGAGTCAACAGATGAATGTAAGCAACAAGCAGCCGGCCGACAGCAGCAAGGTCATGATCCAGCTCAAGGACGTGAACAAGTGGTACGGCCAGTTCCACGTGCTCAAGGACATCAACCTGACCGTCACCCAGGGCGAGCGCATCGTGCTGTGCGGACCGTCCGGCTCGGGCAAGTCCACCACCATCCGCTGCATCAATCGCCTGGAAGAGCACCAGAAGGGCCAGATCATCGTCGACGGTACCGAGCTGACCAACGATCTCAAGCAGATCGAGACCATTCGCAGCGAAGTCGGCATGGTGTTCCAGCACTTCAACCTCTTCCCGCACCTGACCGTGCTGCAGAACTGCACCCTGGCGCCCATGTGGGTGCGCAAGCTGCCGAAGAAGCAGGCCGAAGAGATCGCCATGCACTACCTGCAGCGGGTGCGCATTCCCGAGCAGGCCAACAAGTTTCCGGGCCAGCTGTCCGGTGGCCAGCAGCAGCGCGTGGCCATCGCCCGGGCGCTGTGCATGCAGCCGCGCATCATGCTGTTCGATGAGCCGACCTCGGCGCTTGATCCGGAGATGGTGAAGGAGGTGCTGGACACCATGATCGGCCTGGCCCAGGACGGCATGACCATGCTCTGCGTGACCCATGAGATGGGCTTCGCCCGCACCGTGGCCAACCGGGTGATCTTCATGGACAAGGGCGAAATCGTCGAACAGGCCGCGCCGGACCAGTTCTTCGACAACCCGCAGAACGAGCGCACGCGGCTGTTCCTCGGGCAGATCCTGCACTAGGAAGCGGCCGGGGCGGACCTGCTCCGCCCCGGTCGTCCTGCGAACCCAGTCACGGGCGTTCGGCGGGAAGGCGGGCAAAGGACGGCAAGGCGCGGTATCCTCGATGTTTGGCGCCCGGTTTCCGGGGTCGGCGGTCAAGGCCCGCCTTGCCGTTCACCGGCTTCGTTGTCGATTTCGTAGCGTATCGCCAGAACGGGTGGTGCGCTGGGCAGTCGAAGCCGTCATCATAGAGAGACGCCCGTGAACTCCATTTCCCATCCGCTCATGCTGACAAAAGCCAAGGCCTGGGGCGCCCATGCGGTGACCTCCAGTGGTGTGATCCTCGCGCTTCTGGCGCTGCTCGCTCTGGTCGACGGTCAACCCAAGGGTTGCCTGATGTGGCTCGGCATCGCCCTGCTCGTCGACGGGCTCGACGGTACCCTGGCGCGCAAGTTCGAAGTCAAGCGGGTCCTGCCCCATTTCGACGGCTCCGCGCTGGACCTAGTGGTCGACTACCTGACCTATGTGTTCATTCCGGCGATCTTCATCTATCGCTTCGTTCCCTTGCCGCCGCACTTCGAGCTGGTAGCGGTGGGCATCATCCTATTGTCGTCGCTGTTCTGTTTCTGCAATGTGAACATGAAGAGCGCGGACAACTATTTCGTCGGCTTTCCCGCAGCCTGGAACGTGGTGGCGCTGTATTTCTACGTGCTCGACCTGGCGCCCTGGTTCAGCATGGCGGTGGTACTGGTGCTGGCCGCCCTGACCCTGACCCGGGTCAAGTTCCTGCATCCCTTCCGCGTGCGCCAGCTGATGGCCTTGAACATCGCCGTGACGTCCATCTGGCTGCTGAGCAGCGCCATGATGGTGTTCGTGCATCCCGACAAGCCGCTGTGGCTGATGGTCCTCTGGTTCGCCAGTGGCATCTACTTCGTCGGCGTGTGCGTCTGGCGTACCGCCCGGGAGTGGTTCGCCTGACGGTGAGCGACGACCCCCTGCCACCCGCGCGCACCTGGTATGTCTACCTGGTGCGCGCCGAGAATCAGGCGCTCTATTGCGGCATCAGCGATGATCCCGAGCGCCGTTTCGCCCAGCACCGCAGTGGCCGCGGTGCCCGCTTCTTCGCTTCCAGCCCGGCCCAGGCGCTGGTCTATGTGGAAGCCTGCGGAGACAAGTCGGCCGCCCTGCGCCGCGAAATCCAGATCAAGAAGCTACCCAAACGAGCCAAGGAAGCCCTGGTGCTGGCCCTGTCCGGCACCTTGCCCGTGGCTGATTCAGGAGTGCTGTCATGTCCGAGCTGATTCTGCATCACTATTGGCAATCGCCCTTCGCCGAGAAGGCGCGCCTGCTGCTGGGTTTCAAGGGGCTGGCCTGGCGTTCGGTGATCATTCCGCGGATGCTGCCCAAGCCCGAGCTGGTGGCGCTCACCGGCGGCTATCGCAAGACCCCGGTGCTGCAGGTGGGGGCCGATGTCTATTGCGACACGGCGCTGATCGCCCGCCGGCTGGAGGCGGAAAAGGCGGTGCCGGCGCTGTTTCCGGAAGGTCAGGAAGCGGTCGTGGCGGCCTTTGCCGGCTGGGCGGATTCGGTACTGTTCCAGCATGCGGTGGCGCTGATGTTCCAGCCGGAGATCATGGGGCCGCGCCTGGCCAGTCTGCCGCCGGAGCAGGCCCAGGCCTTCATGGATGACCGCAAGGCGCTGTTCGGTGGTGGCAGCTTGAGTCGTCTGACACCCGAGCAGGCCCGGCAACAGCTGCCGACCCTGCTGACCCGGCTGGAAACCCAGCTCAAGCGCAGCGCTGGCGAATTCCTCTTTGGCGCGCCTTCGCTGGCCGACATCGCCCTGGCGCACAACTTCTGGTTTCTCAAGAGCACACCACAACTGGCGCCTCTGGTCGACGAGCGACCCGAGATCGCCGCCTGGTTCGCCCGGGTGCTGGGGTTCGGTCATGGCACCCATGAGGAACTCGGCGCCGCCGAGGCGCTGGAGATCGCCAGGGCCGCGGAACCGCTGGCCTTGCCGCGCGACCAGGCCGTTGCCGTGGAAGGTTTCGCCTGGGGTGACCGGGTGAGTGTGGCGGCGACCGACTATGGGGTGGATCCCGTGGTGGGCGAGCTGGTGCATGCCGACAGCGAAGCCCTGGTGATCCGTCGCCACGACGCGCAACTGGGGGCGCTCCAGGTGCATTTCCCGCGACTGAATTTTCGCGTCAGCGCTGCGGGCTAGGAAGCCTGGAATGCAAAACGGCGCCCTGGGGCGCCGTTTTGCATTCCAGGGCCGACCGCTCAGTCGGGGCGACGCATGCGGAACAGCGCGGCCTCGGTGATCTCGAAATAGTCGGCCGGGCCACCGCCGCGCACGATGGGGCGGGCGGCCGCGGTCTGGTAAATGCCATCCTTGAGCAGGCGCTTGTCGATATGGGCGGCGACTACCTCGCCCAGCACCAGCCACTGATCCAGTTCATGTCCGGCGGCGGTCTTGAGGCGGACGACCTGGCTCAGCTTGCACTCGAAGGCCACCTGGGCCCGGGCGACACGCGGCACCTTGACGACACTGGAGGGCGCGGGCTCGAGGCCAGCCAGGGCGAATTCGTCCACTTCGGGCCCGACCATGGCGCTGCTGGTGTTCATCTCCTCGGCCAGTTCACGGGTGGCCAGGTTCCAGACGAACTCGCCGGTGCGCTCGATATTGGCCACGCTGTCCTTGTAGCCCTGGCTGGAAAAGCCGATCAGCGGGGGCTTGTAGTTGAAGGCATTGAAGAAGCTGTAGGGCGCCAGGTTGAGAACGCCGCTTTCGCTATGGGAGGAGATCCAGCCGATGGGACGGGGCGCGATGATGGCGTTGAAGGGGTCATGGGGCAGGCCGTGGCCCTGGCTGGGTTCGTAGAAGTGGTAATCGATGCTCATCGGGATTCCTTCAGGGGGTGAGTTCCAGGATCTCGGCCTGGAGCTGGCCGGCGTCCAGGGTCAGGCGGCCGACGCTGATCGGCAGGCGGAAGCGCCGCGGGCCAGCGCTGCCGGGATTTATGTAGAGTACGCCAGCACGCTCTTCGATCAGCGGCTTGTGTGAATGGCCGCTGACCACAACCCGCACCTTGGCGCCGGCTGCCGCCAGGTCCAGCTCGGGCAGGATGTGCAGCATATGGATGTCGACGTCGGCCAGGGTCAGGGTGACGCGCTCCGGGATGTCGTCGGCCCAGGGCAGATCGTCGTTGTTGCCGCGGACCACCGCCAGCGGCGCCAGCTCGCGCAAGGCGTCGAGGATGTCGGGCTTGCCGATGTCTCCGGCGTGCAGGATGAAGTCGCTGCCGGCCAGGGCTTCCAGCGCCTGGGGGCGAAGCAGGCCATGGGTATCAGCGATCAGGCCGACGCGATAGGGGCGAGGTGCGGTGGCTAGGAGGGCATTCATGGGGGCTCGGTGTCTCTCAAGGCCGTTAGCGGGATCGCCATCGATCACGGGGCTGACGCTTCAGTTGAGAGGTGTCCGGACCCCCAGGAGTTCTATGCGGAAGCGAAACGCCGGGCGGTGGTCCGCGCGAATCGAGGAACGGCTGTCCTCACCCAGGCTCAGCACGCCGTGGCGCCCGGCTGAGCAAAGGCTGGCGGCAGAGACGCCTCGTCGAAGAGCGTCCGGTAGGACGCTTTCACGGGACCGAAGCCGCTAGAGGTCGAGCACCAGATTGGACGTGGGCCTGCTGCAGCACAGCAGTCGCAACCCGCGGTCGATCTCGCGCTGGCGAATGCCACCGGCATGCCGCATCTCCACTTGGCCTTCGAGCAGGGCCGTCTTGCAGGTACCGCAGAGGCCTTGCCCGCAGGAGGAGGGCACGATGGCGCCCGCGCGCCTGGCGGCGCTGAGCACAGTCTGGTCGCCCGCCATGCTGAACACCTTGCCCGAGCGGGCCAGGGTGACGGTGAACAGGGCCTCGCCGACCGCGGTAGGCGCGGTTTCGGCGGGGGCCGCCGGACTGCCGATCGTGAAGCTCTCCTGGTGAGAGTGGGCAAGATCGAAGCCGCCTTCCTGCAGGGTGCGCTGGACGGCGTCCATGTAGCCCTGGGGGCCACAGATAAACACCTCGCGTTCGCGGAAGTCCGGCACCAGTCGCTCCAGCAGGGGCAGATCCAGACGGCCGAGCGGGCCCTGCCAGTCCGCTTCGGCGCCGGGTGCCTCGCAGATGGCAAAGACCCTGAGGCCAGGTCGTGTGGCCTGCAGGTGCGCCAGTTCGTCGCGGAAGATAATGTCCCGGGGGGTACGGGCACTGTGGACGAAGGCGATGTCCGGATCGCTACCCAGGTCGAAGGCGGCGCGCGTCATGGCCATCAGTGGCGTGACCCCCGAGCCGGCGGACAGATAGAGCAACCCGCGTACCGGATGTCCGACTGGGGTAAAGATGCCTGCCGGGCCGAAAGCCTGCAGCCGGCTGCCAATCTCCAGGTGATCGTGCAGCCAGTTCGACACCGGCCCGCCGGGTACGCGCTTGACGGTGATGGCAAGGCTGAAGGGGCGGGTCGGCGTGGAGGAGAGGGTGTAGCAGCGTGACAGCCGCTGGCCGTCGATGGTCAGCGACAGGGTGATGAACTGACCCGGCTCGAAGGCAAGGGCCACGAAGTCGGGACAGCGAAAGACGAAGGTCTTGACGTCGGCGGTCTCGACCCGAATGGCGCAGCATTCGAGGGTCTTCTGTTCGGCACTGTTCCAGGCCGCGCCGAACGCCGACCAAGTCCGGGCGTCGTTGAGGCGGCTGCCTTGCGCGGTGGCCAAGGGGGTGAGCGCGGTCATGGTCATTCCTCACATCCCGTGGGCCGCGAGGCGGGCGGCGTACCAGCGGGTGAATTGCTCGACGTAGGTCTCGGTGAAGGTCGAGAAGGGGCCGGGCACGTAGGCGGGATCCTGGGTGCCGCGCTGGGTGAGGGCGACGAGGCCGGCGTCCTGCAGATTGGTCGCCTGCCAGACCGCGATCAGGGTCTGGAGGTCGTAGTCGAAGCCTTCCACGGCCTCGGCATGGACCAGCCACTTGGTCCTGACCAGGGTCTGGTCCGGGCCGAGCGGGATGAGGTAGGAGACCACGGCGTGATCGCTCATCACGTGAGTCCAGGAGTTATGGGTCCAGAAATGCACATCGCCGAGGTCGCGGCGCTGCAGGTCGCCCAGCAGCCGGGTGCAGGCCACGCGGGTGGTCAGGGTCTGGGACTCGCCGTGGTTGGCGATGACCAGGCGCTGCGAGCGGAACTGGGTGACGCTGTCTTCTTCCAGGTGCTCCACGGCGGCGCAGAGATGGCCCTGGTCTTCCCAGTCCTGCCGGGCCGCGGCATTCGTCGCCTGATACTCCGCCAGGGCCTGGAGCGATTCCGGACTCATGCCGTCGGTGCAGACGCCGAAGTCTTCCGGCAGGAAGGAGGCGTTCAATTCCGGATGGCCCGCAGCACAGTGATAGCACTCGCGATTGTTCTCGATCACCAGCTTCCAGTTGCCGTTCTCGATGATCTCGCTCTCGTGGGCGATCTTGCTGAGCTGCAGGGCGTAGGGCGCGAAGCGGGACGCCATCTCGGACGCGAGTGTAGCGATGTCCTGGGGTGGGTCTTCGCTCAGGCAGACCAGGATATGGGCACCCACCACCCGTAGCGCTACCGGCAGGAGGCTGCGACAGCTGGCGTCGAAGTCCTGGCCCATGTGCGCGGCATGCTTCAGTTGGCCGTCGAGGTCGTAGGTCCACTGGTGATAGGGGCAGACCAGCATGCCCACGGTGGACTTGCCCGCCTCCCTGAGCCGCGCGCCCCGGTGCCGGCAGACGTTGCGAAAGGCCCGGATGTTCTCGTCGTCGTCGCGCACCAGGATGATGGAGGCCTTGCCGATGTCGAGGGTGGAGACATCGCCCGGCTCGGGGATGTCCGCGGTCACGCCGACCACGATCCAGTGCCGGTTGTAGAAGATTTCGAGGTCCGTGGCGAAGACGTCTTGCCGGCCATACAGTTCGCCGGGTAGACCATGACCCGGCTGGCGCTGGGCGAGCAGGTCGCGATGGCTCTTGGCAGGGGCGTTATCCATGGGGCACCTCAGGGGAGACGTTGGCCGGGGGTAGGTGGCCGCAGTATCGAAGCGCCCCTGGAAGGGGTCAACGCGCTTTATTGTTAAGCTGGCATGAGTCTGGGTTATGCGATGAAAGCCTTGATCTAGAGCGGTCCATAGGCGCCTGGCTCGTCGCGCAGCCAGGTCGGCAGCAGCTCGCCCACCACCGACTGGCGACCATGGGGCACCACCAGGTAATAGGCATCGCGCGGCTTGACGATGAAGTCCGTCACCCGGACCAGTTGGCCGTCCGCCAGCAGTGGGGCGACCAGACGCTGCCACCCCAGGGCGATCCCCAGGCCCTGGGTCGCCGCCCGGATGGTGTCGGCATAGTGGGTACAGCGCAGGCCGATGCGCAGCCGTGGTGGGGTATGGTCCAGGGCGCGGAACCAGGTGCTCCAGGTCATCCAGCCTTCCAGCGTGGCGTCCGAGTCGATCAGCGGACTCTGGTAGAGGTCCGCGATGGAGTGTGGCGCGGCATGGCTCACCAGCCACTCGGGTGCGCAGACCGGAAAGACCTCTTCGTCGAACAGCAGGGTGGCCGTGCCATCATCCCAGCTGCCATCGCCGTAGCGGATGGCCAGATCGGCCTCGCGATGCAGCGGCGGGACCAGGCGCAGCTGGAGATCGGGCAGCAGTGCCTGCAAGGCCGGCAGGCGGGGCATGATCCGCAGATGGGAGAAGGCGCTGGTACAGGCCAGGACGATTTCCTGCTCGGCCTGGCCGTCGAGAATCTTGTCGAAGGTCGCCGCGATGCGCTGCAGGGAATCACCCATGACCAGAAACAGCGCGCTGCCGTCGGGGGTGAGCTGGATGGCCCGGTGCAGGCGGTGGAACAGGCGGGTATCCAGCAGTTCTTCGAGGAAGCGGATCTGCTTGCTGACTGCGGCCTGAGTCACCCCGAGTTCCTGGGCGGCCAGGGTGAAGCTGCCAAGGCGAGCGGCAGCCTCGAAGACCAGCAGGGCGTTCATGGACGGGATGAGCCGGCGATAGCCTTTGGAACGTCGCATGGATTCGGAGCGCTGCATGGGAGCCTGCCTTCGCCGGGCTATGCCTTCAGTCCCGATTCGTCACGGCAGACGCCGTCGAGAAGCAGGAATCCACCTGGGTGCGCAGAGAAAAGCGCGGTGCTGTACAGTTGCTGGACAGTATTGCACGGGATAAGCGGTTGATGGCGCGACAGAGCAAGGCGCGGGACAAGGAAAAGGACGCGGACAGTGGCTGGCGCGGCTCGGCCGATGGCTGGCTGGAGGCAGCCTACGAGGCCCTGAAGGAATCCGGCATCGATGGCGTCAAGGTGATGCCGCTCGCCAAGCGGTTGAAGCTGTCGCGTACCAGCTTCTACTGGTTCTTCGAGGATCGGGAGCAGCTGCTGGCCGCGCTGCTCGATCGCTGGCGCGACAAGAACACCGGCAATCTGATCCGGCAATGCGAGAGCTATGCGGAAAGCATTGCCGAGGCGATCCTCAATGTCTTCGAGTGCTGGTTGAACGCCGAGCTGTTCGACTCCCAGTTCGAGTTCGCGGTACGCAGCTGGGCGCTGCAATCCGCGGAAGTGACGGAGGCCATCGCCCTTGCCGATCGCACGCGCATGGCGGCGCTTTCCAGCATGTTCCAGCGCTTCGGCTACGACGCCGATGCCGCCGACACCCGGGCGCGGACGCTGTACCTGACGCAGATCGGCTATATCTCGATGAAGACCGCCGAGGGGCTGACCGAACGCTTCCGGCGCATCCCGCACTACACCAGCATCTTTACCGGTGAGCGCCCCACCCAGCGTGAACTCGACCGCTTCTTTGGCAAGTTCGGTTATGCCGAAGCCGAGCCCGGGGTCTTCGTGCCGCTCAGCGAGACCTTCCGTCCGGCGCCGGCAGCGGACGAACTCTAGGTCTGTAGGCAGCTAGCCCTGGCCGGCGACCAGGGCGGCTCGCTGGGCTACAGATCCTTCATCAGGCGCAGCGCATCGTAGATCGCCGCATGGGTGTTGCGCGCGGCCACGGCATCGCCGATACGGAACAGCTGGAAGCGCCCGGCCGGGTTGGTGACGAGGTTCTGCGGCTTGCCGGCGATCAGGTCCTGGTGCTCCACGGCGCCGTCGTTCTTCGACTGCGGCCGCAGCTCGAAATAGAGATCGTCCAGTGGCACGGTCCCGTGGTTCACCACCACCTGATCGACCACGCGTTCCTTGTGCACCGGGCCGTAGTCGCTCTTGAAGGTGGCGACCAGCCGACCTTCGCGCCGCGCGACCCGGTCGACGCGGTAGGTCACCGTGAAGGTCACGTCGAGATCCTGCAGCGTTCTCATGTAGGGCACCAGGTTCATGGCCATGACTTCCGCGGAAAAGGCCCGATCCGGGGTGACGATCTCCACCTGGGCGCCGCTTCTGGCGATGACCTCGGCGGCCTGCAGGGCAGCATGATCGCCGGCGTCGTCGAAGATCAGCACCTGACGACCGGGTTTGACGTCGCCGGAAATGATGTCCCAGGTCGAGACGGTGAGGTCGTTGCCCTGGCTGAGGATCTCGGTGTGGGGCAGGCCGCCGGTGGCGACGATCACCACGTCGGGTTCCTCGGCCAGCACCGTGTCGGCCTCGGCCCAGGTGTTGAAGGCGAATTCGACGCCCAGGCGTTCGCACTGGGCCATGCGCCAGTCGATGATGCTGAGCATCTCGCGCCGCCGTTCGCTCTGGGCGGTCAGGCGGATCTGGCCGCCGGGGCGATCGGCGGCTTCGAACACCTTGACGCGATGGCCGCGCTCCCCGGCTACCCGCGCCGCTTCCAGGCCGGCCGGGCCGGTACCTATGATCACCACCTTGCGCGGCAGCGCCGCCCTGGGGATGTCATGCGGCATGGTGGTCTCGCGGCCGGTGGCGGCGTTGTGGATGCAATAGGCCGCGCCCCCCTGGTAGATGCGATCCAGGCAATAGTTGGCGCCGACGCAGGGGCGGATCTCTTCTTCGCGCTTCTCGATGATCTTGCGCACGATGTGCGGATCGGTCATGTGCGCCCGGGTCATGCCGATCATGTCGACCTTGCCCGAGGCGATGGCGTGGCGCGCGGTGGCGACGTCGGGAATCTTCGCGGCGTGGAAGGTCGGAAAGCCGGTGGCCGAGCGGATTTCACCGGCGAAATCCAGGTGCGGCGAATTACGCATGCCCTGGATCGGGATGACGTCGGTCAGGCCGGCATCGGTTTCGATATGGCCGCGGATCACGTTGAGGAAATCCACCAGGCCGCTGTCCTTGAGCAGTCGGGAGATGGTCATGCCGTCGTTGGCGTCGATGCCGCCGGGGAGGGTCTCGTCGCCGGTGTAGCGAATGCCCACCAGGAAGTCCTCGCCGCAGCGCTGGCGAATGCCGCGCAGGATCTCGAAGGTGAAGCGCATGCGGTTTTCCAGCGAGCCGCCATAGGGGCCGTCCAGGGTATTGGTCAGCGGCGACCAGAACTGATCCATCAGATGGCCGTAGGCCTGCAGCTCCAGGCCGTCGAGGCCGGCGTACTTCATGCGCTCGGCGGCGTCGACGTAGTCCTTGATGATGCGCTCGATATCCCAGTCTTCGATCTGCTTGGGGAAGGCCCGGTGCGCCGGCTCGCGCTCGTGGGAGGGCGACACCACCGGCAGCCAGTCCGCCTTGTCCCAGCGGGTGCGGCGGCCCAGGTGGGTGAGCTGGATCATCACCGCCGCGCCATGCTCATGGCATTCGTCCGTCAGGTCCCGCAGCCAGCCCACCACCTCGTCCTTCCAGGCCAGCACGTTGTTGAACACCGGCGGGCTGTCGCGGGAAACGGCCGCCGAGCCGGCCGTCATGGTCAGGGCGACCCCGGCCTTGGCGCGCTCGACGTGATAGGCGCGGTACAGCGCCTTGGGCATGCCGTCCTCGGGATAGGCCGGCTCGTGGGACGTGGTGATGATGCGATTGCGCAGGGTCAGGTGCTTGAGCTGGTACGGCTGCAGGAGCGGATCGGTGGACATCTCGGGCTCTCCGGGCTGACGACATCAGGCGTGTTTTCACTCAATCTGGGGTGAATGTACATTGGTGTCAATAAATAAATCTATCGTGTACATTTCTCTTGCCGACGACGCCGAGCCATGGCTAGGATTGGCCCATCTCAGGTGGTAGCCACGGCCCCAGGGGCCCCAGGAGAGACGATGAAAGTGCTGGTCGCGGTGAAGCGCGCCATCGATCCGAACATCAAGGTGCGGGTGAAGGCCGACGGTTCCGATGTCGAGCTGGCAGGCGTCAAGATGGCCTTGAATCCCTTCTGCGAAATCGCCGTCGAGGAAGCCATCCGCCTCAAGGAGAGGGGCATCGCCCAGGAGGTCGTGGTGGTGACGGTCGGCGGCAGCGCCGCGCAGGAGCAATTGCGCGTGGCCCTGGCCCTGGGGGCGGATCGAGCGCTGCTGGTGGAGCTGCCGGGCCCCCTGGAGCCCCTGAACGTGGCCAAGGCGCTGGCCCGGGTCGTCGAGCGCGAGCGTCCGGACCTGGTGCTGTTCGGCAAGCAGGCCATCGACCAGGAAAACAGCCAGACCGGCCAGATGCTGGCGCAACTCGCCGGCCTGCCCCAGGCCACCTGCGCCTCGGCGCTGAGCCATGCGGGGGGTGAGTGGATCGTCGAGCGCGAGATCGATGGCGGGCGCCAGACCGTCGCGCTGCGCTCACCCGCGGTCGTGACCTGCGATCTGCGGCTCAACGAGCCCCGCTATGCCTCGCTGCCCGCGATCATGAAGGCCAAGAAGAAGCCGCTGGAGGTGCTTGACGGCACGGCGCTGGGCATCGCGACCAAGACGCATACCCGCCTGCTGGGCGTGCAGCCTCCAAGCCAGCGCTCAGCCGGCATCCGGGTCCAGTCCGTCGATGAACTGGTGAGTCACCTCAAACAGCGTGCGGGAGTGCTCTGATGGCTACTTTGATCCTCGCCGAACAGCATCAGGGCCAGCTCAAGACTGGCACGGCGAACGTTGTCATGGCGGCCAGGGAGCTGGCGCAGCCCATCGAGTTGCTGTTGATCGGGCCAGGCGCTGCCGCGGCGGCGGAGCAGGCGGCGGCCCTGGTCGGGGTGGACCGGGTGCTGGTGATCGAGACCGCCGCGCCGTGCGCCCCGGAAAGTCAGGCCGAGCTGATCGCCGGGCTGGCGGGCCGGCAGCCCGGGCAGTTGTTGGCCGAGGCCAGCGTCCAGGGGCGTAGCGTCCTGCCGCGGGTGGCAGCCTTGCTGGATGTGGGGATGATCGCCGAGGTCATCGGCATTGACAGCCCGACGGTGTTCCGCCGGCCGATCTATGCCGGCAATGCGATCGCCCGGATCGAATCCCTCGATGAGGTGCAGGTCCTGACAATTCGCGCGTCCGCCTTCGCCCCGGCGGAGCAGGGCGAGCCGCCTTGCCCGATCGTGCGCCTGGAACAGGCGTTGATACCGGCTGCGAGCCGCGTCGTCAGCGAGGTGCTCAGCACCAGCGCACGGCCCGAGCTGGGCAGTGCCCGCGTGGTGGTGTCCGGCGGGCGTGGTCTGGGCAGCCGGGAGAACTTCGCCCTGGTGGAGCGGGTGGCCGATCGGCTGGGCGGCGCCGTGGGGGCCTCACGCGCCGCGGTGGATGCCGGCTTCGCCGGCAACGACCTGCAGGTGGGCCAGACCGGCAAGCATGTCGCGCCCGATCTCTATGTGGCCGTGGGGATCAGCGGCGCCATCCAGCATCTGGCGGGCATGAGCGGTTCCAAGATCATCGTCGCCATCAACCAGGATGCCGAGGCGCCCATCGCCCAGGTGGCCGACTACACCCTGGTGGCCGATCTTTTCCAAGCCCTGCCGGACCTGGAGCGGGCGCTCTAGCGGACGCTTTCTACTCAACAACAACACGTTCTTCGCCTTGAGACTGCCAGCAACAACAACACTACAAACGCCGGAGATAGAGCTGATGAATGTTGCACAGAACATGAAGCGCAAGGCGCTGGGTCTGGTCGCTGTGGTGGGCCTGACGATCGCCAGCCAGGTGGTCCAGGCCGCCCAGGGACCGGTCCGCATTGGCTGGGTCAACTGGTCGGACGCGGAAATCACCGCGAAGCTCGCCCAGGTCGCCATCGAAGACCAGCTGAAGCTGCCGGTGAAGCTGGTGCAGGCCGACATCGGCATCCAGTTCCAGGCCATGGCCAACGGCAGCATCGATCTCATTCCCATGGTCTGGTTGCCCACCACCCATGCGGTGTTCGTCGACAAGCACAAGGACAGGCTCACCGATCTGGGCGTGCTCTACGAGGGCAAGCTGGGCATGGCGGTGCCGGAGTCCGTTCCCCAGAGCGAACTCTCCAGTATCGAGGACCTGAAGAAGCCGGAAGTGCGGGCCAAGCTCGACGGCAAGATCCTTTCCTCGGAAGTTGGCAATGGCCAGTACAAGCTCACCGAGAAGGCCTTCGACGTCTATCAGCTCAAGGGCTACAAGATCGTCGCGTCGTCCGAAGTCGGCATGCTCACCGAGATGGATCGCAATCTGAAGCGCGGCAAGTGGTCGGTGATCAATGCCTGGAGTCCGCACTGGATGTTTTCCAAGTGGAAGCTGCGCTATCTCGACGATCCCAAGGGGGTCTTCGGCACGGCGGAGCAGATCCATGCCATGGCGCGCAAGGAATTTCCGGCCGAGTACCCGCAGGTCGCCACCTTCATCGCCCACTACCACTTGCCGGCCGGCGACTTGCAGCAGCTGATGCTCCAGGCGCGTGACAGTTCCGCCGACAAGGTCGTGGCCGATTACTACGCGGCCCACAAGCAGCTGTTCAGCGAGATGTTCAACGCCAAGAACTGAGGCGCCTCGGACCGACCGGATCGCACCTGTCCCGCAGGTGCGTCCGGGTCGTTCCCGCTCAGGACGTTGCCAGGACGTCCAGGGCGCGGGCGCGCGACAGTGGCTGGCGCATCAGCTGGCTCAGGACCGCGGTGGCGCGCTCCCGCTGGCAAGCCACGACGCCGACCACCCGGTCTTCGGCCAGCAGCAGGGCGACGAAGGTCTGGTCGCCCAGGCTGCCGTCGAGGTGCATGTCGTCCCACTGGCGGGGATGACCAAGGTATTCGTAGCGCTTGCCGTGATGCAGGGTCCAGAAGAAGGGCACGTCCGCGTAGCTCTCGGCGTGGCCGAGCAGATTGCGCGCCGCCAGGCGGCCGTGTTGCTGGGCCAGGCGCCAGTGTTCGATGCGGGCGGGTTGGCCGGCATGGGGAAAGGTGGCCAGATCGCCAACGGCGTAGAGGCCCGCGGCGGCCTGGAGCTGGGTATCCACCGGGACGCTGCCGTCGTCCGCCAGGGGCAGATTGGCCAGGAAGGCGGTCGCCGGGGCGATGCCGGTACCCACCAGGACCAGGTCGGCGGGCAGGTGGGTGCCGTCCTTGAGGCTGACCTGGCGCACCTGGTCGCCGCCGGTAAAGCCCACCACCTCGTTGGGAGCATGGATGGTCACGCCATTGGCTTCGTGCAGGGTCTTGAAATGCTGGCCGAGGGTCTCGCCCATCTGCTTGACGAAGGGCAGGGAAACGGGGGAAACCACGTCTACCGCCAGGCCCTGCTTGCGCAGGGCGGAGGCGGCTTCCAGACCGATGAAGCTGGCGCCGACGATCACCACGCGGCCTTCCTCAGGCAGATTGGCCAGGATGGCGGCCGCGTCGGCGCGGGTCCGCAGCAGGTGGACGCCCTTGAGCTCGGCACCCGGCACGTCAAGGGGCCTGGGTTCGCCACCGGTGGCGAGCACGCAGCCGTCGTAGCTCAGGGTCTGGCCGTTGGCGAGTTCCAGCTGGCGGAGCTGGGGATCCAGGCGCGTCACTTCCGCATGCAGACGCTCGATGCGCTGCTGGCGGAAGAAGTCGGCCTCGCGCAGCGGTGGGGCTTCATCGGGGGCCTTGTCGCCCTGGAGGACGAATTTGGACAGGGCGGTCCGGTCATAGGGCTCACCCGGTTCGCGGCCGATCAGCAGCAGGCGGCCGCCAAAGCCGAATTCGCGCAGGGCCGCCGTTGCGGCGGTGCCCGCGGCGCCCGCACCGACGACGAGGAACAGGCGATCGTCGGACTGTGGCTCCGCCGTCTGCGCGGGCAGGGGCTCGGTCCCGACCAGCACCTCGCCGTCGCGCACGTCCACCGGATAGCGTTGCAAGGCATCCAGCGCCGGTGGTTCGCAAAGGCGGCCATCGTCGACGGCGAAACTCGCCTTGTGCCAGGGACAGACCAGGCGGCCCTGGCAGACTGCGCCCTCGGCCAGCGGCGCGCCGGCGTGGGGGCACTGCGCCTGGAAGGCGCGTACCTCGTCACCGACGCGCAGCAGCAGGATTTCGGTGCCTTCGATCTCGACCGCGGTACCGCGGTCTTCGCGCAGGTCGGCAAGGTGCGCGACCGGGTGCATGGTTTTCATGGTGGGCTCCGGCGCCGTTTGGGGCGCTCTCTCGAATCAGGCTCAGCAGATTCGAGAGAGCGCAGCGGCGCCGGGTTCCGCTCAGGGGGCGGGCGGCAACGGATGACGGTGCGGAACGTCGGGTGCGTCCAGCGGATCGGCGTGGACCAGCACCTCGGCCTGGGGATACTCGGCGCGGATGGCGGCCTCCACCTCGTCGCACAGCACATGGGCGCGGGACAGGCTCATCTCGCCCGGCAGCTCCAGGTGCAATTGCACGAACCAGTGATTGCCGGAGAGGCGGGTGCGCAGGTCGTGGGCACCTTCCACCCCGGGGACCTGGCAGGCCAGCTGCAGCATGTGTTCGCTGATGTCGGCGGGCAGTTCCTGGTCCATCAGCACGCCAAAGGAATCGCGGGCGATACCGTAGGCGCTCCAGAGGATGTAGAGGGCGATGGCCAGGCCGAACAGCGGGTCCAGCCAGTACCAGCCGAAGCCGGTCAGTGCCAGGGCGATCAGGATGCCGACATTGAGCAGCAGATCGGAGCGATAGTGCAGGGCGTCGGCGCGGATCACGGTGGAGTCGGTGAGGCGGATGACGTGCTGCTGGTAGGTCACCAGCACGGCGGTCAGCGCCAGGGAAAACAGGGTGACGGCGATGCCCAGGGCATGGGCGCCCAGGGGTTCGGGTTGCTGCAGCCGCCCGATGGCCTGCCAGGCGATGAGCACGGCGCTGACGCCGATGAAGACCGCCTGGGCGATGCCGGCCAGGGACTCGGCCTTGCCATGGCCATAGCGGTGGTCGTCGTCCGCCGGCTTGAGGGCGTAGTGCACCGCCAGCAGGTTGAAGATCGAGGCCAGGCCATCGAGCAGCGAGTCGGTCAGGCCGGCGAGCAGACTGACCGAGCCACTGAACCACCAGGCCACGGCCTTGGCCAGGATCAGCGTCGTCGCCACCGCCACCGAGGCGGCGGTGGCGCGACGCAGGAGCCGCTCGGTGCCGTGCGGGTCGCTCATCAGGCGCGCGGGGCGAGGCCCAGGCTGGCGAGCTGCTCGTTGCTGCCGCTGCGCTGCAGCAGGCGCGGATCGTCCAGCGGCAGGCTGTGGCCGGTGGCCTGCTGGATGATGGCCTTGAGGCGCGCGCGATCGACGCTGCCGTCCGGGTTGACCGCCTTGTTCAGCTCGCCCGGATCGACCTCGGCGCGCTTGTTGTCCGGCAGGTAGATGGCGCCGGTGGCGAAGTCCACGCCAAAGGCGATCAGGCCGGGAATAATGTAGAACAGCAGGCCGATGGCATCGAGGGCGACGATACCCGGATCGATCCGGCCACTGCCGGTGATCTGGCCGCGGCGCTCGGGATAGAACAGCGAACCGCAAGCGGTCAGCTGGGTGAACAGGGCTGCGGCGAGGACGCCACATACCGCGCGGGTACGCATCGACATAGACAACCTCCGGTTGGATGAGGCCGCCACTATAACGGCCGGAATCACAGCGGGCGAGACGCTTTAGAGCGACAAACAAAACTACTGCGCGTCTGCCATACAGGCGCGTGCAGTGCTCGGAATCCTCATGTACCACTCGTACACTGCGGTTCCTGCGCGCCGCGCGCACCTGCCTGACAGCCGCTCGCTACATTTTGTTAGCCGCTCTTATACTGCCCGCCCTGTTGAGACCACCGGCCGTGCCCAATGACGCCCTTGCCCATCGATGTTGTCCTGCCCGAGCTGCGCCAGGCCCTCGCCCACCGCGATGACTGCGTGCTGGAAGCGCCGCCGGGGGCCGGCAAGACCACCCGCGTGCCCCTGGCGCTGTTGCATGAGCCCTGGCTGGCCGGTCAGCGCATCCTGCTGCTGGAGCCGCGCCGGCTGGCGGCGCGTGCCGCCGCCGAGCGCCTGGCCGCGGAGCTGGGCGAAGGCGTTGGCGAGACGGTGGGCTATCGCATCCGCCTGGAAAGCCGGGTGGGTCCGCGCACCCGCATCGAGGTGGTCACCGAGGGCATCCTCACCCGACGGCTGCAGGACGATCCGGCGCTGGAGGGCGTCGGCCTGGTGATCTTCGACGAATTCCACGAGCGCAGCCTGGACGCCGACCTGGCCCTGACGCTGACCCTGAGCGGCCGCGAACTGCTGCGTGACACCCCGCTCAAGCTGCTGGTGATGTCGGCCACTCTGGAAGGCGAACGCCTGGCTGCCTTGCTGGGCGGAGCGCCGGTGGTGCGCAGCGAGGGGCGCATGTTTCCGGTGACGACCCGCTGGAGCCGACCGCTCGGCCAGGACGAGCGCCTGGAGGCGCGGGTGGCCGCCACGGTGCTGCAGGCACTGGACGAGGAAACCGGCAGCCTGCTGGTCTTTCTGCCCGGCCAGGCGGAGATCCGCCGCACCGCCGAGCGCCTGGCGGAGCAACTGCCCGCGGGGGTATTGCTCTGTCCGCTGCACGGCGAGCTGGAGCTGGCCGCTCAGCGCGCGGCCATCGAGCCGGCGCCGGCGGGGACGCGCAAGGTGGTGCTGGCCACCAACATCGCCGAGACCAGCCTGACCATCGAAGGGGTGCGGGTGGTGGTGGACGCGGGTCTGGCGCGCGTGCCGGCCTTCGATCCCGGCAGCGGCATGACCCGCCTGACCACCCGCCGCATCTCCCGTGCCTCGGCGACCCAGCGCCAGGGCCGCGCCGGCCGCCTGGAACCGGGGGTCTGCTATCGACTCTGGTCGGAAGAGCTGCATCAGCAGCTGCCGGCCTATGACAGCGCCGAGATCCTCCAGGCCGACCTGGCCGGTCTGGCCCTGCAACTGGCGCGCTGGGGCATGAACGCGGAAGAGCTGGCCTGGCTCGATCCCCCGCCCGCCGCCGCCCTGGCCCAGGCGCGCGATCTGCTGCTGCGGCTGGGGGCTCTGGACGAGCAAGGCGCGCTCACGCCTCACGGCCAGGCCATGAGTGGCCTGCCGGCCCATCCGCGGCTGGCCCACCTGCTGTTGCGCGGTCAGGCCTGGGGCCTGGCCGAGCGCGCCTGCGAGATCGCCGCGCTGCTGGGCGAGCGCGATCTGACCCCGGGGCAGGGCGCCGATCTGCACACCCGTCTCCTGCTGCTGGCGGGCGAAGGCCGGGGTCCGCGCGGCGGCGTGGCGCGCATTCGTCAGCTGATCCGCCAGTATCGCGGCCTGTTGCGTAGCCCGGCCGGGCAACCGGTGGCCGATCCCGAGCATCCGCGCTGGACCGGGGCGCTGCTGGCCTGCGCCTATCCGGATCGCATCGCCCAGCAGCGCAAGGCCGGCGGCCAGGACTATCGCCTGGCCAATGGCCGGGCCGCCAGCTTTGGCGAGCCGGATGGGCTGATGAAATCGCCCTGGCTGGTGGTGGCCGACCTGGGCAGTCGCCAGGGGCAGCGCGAAGAGCGCATCTACCTCGCCGCCGAACTGGATCCGGCGCTGTTCGAAGGGCCGCTGGCCGAGCAGGTGGTGAGTCACGACGAGCTGGACTGGGACGAACGCGAAGGGGTGCTGCGTGCGGAACGCCAGCGGCGGATCGGCCAACTGGTGCTGAGTCGCGAGCCGCTGAAGAATCTGGACGCCGCCGCCCGCAGCCGGGCGCTGCTCGGGCTGGTGCGGCGCAAGGGGCTGGAGTTGCTGCCCTGGACGCCGGAGCTGCGCCAGTGGCAGGCGCGGGTGGCGCTGCTGCGCCAGCTGGACCTGCAGCAGAAGCAGACGAGCGACTGGCCGGATGTGAGCGACGCCGCCCTGCTGGTCAGCCTGGAAGACTGGTTGCTGCCCTATCTGGAGCGCGTCACCCGGCTGGCCCATTTCGCCACTCTTGACCTGGCCGCCATGCTGCAGGGCCTGCTGCCCTGGCCGCTGCCGCGGCAATTGGACGAGCTGGCGCCGCGCAGCCTGGCGGTGCCCTCCGGCTCCAGCATCCGCCTGGACTACAGCGAGCAGCCGCCGGTGCTGGCGGTACGGCTGCAGGAGCTGTTCGGCCTGGCCGACACCCCGCGTCTGGCCGGTGGGCGGCTGGCGGTCAAGCTGCACCTGCTCTCGCCCGCGCGGCGCCCGGTGCAGGTCACCCAGGACCTGGCCAGTTTCTGGGCCAATACCTACGGCGAGGTGAAGAAGGATCTCAAGGGCCGCTATCCCAAGCACTACTGGCCGGACGATCCCTTGATCGCCGAACCCACGGCGCGAGCCAAGCCGCGGGGGACGTGAAGTAAACCCCGGAGCGGGCAACACCGTGGGGCGCAGCCGCCTGGGTGGCCTTGCGCTCCCCGAACAATCAACCGTTGCTGCCGGCCGGACGTTTTCGCAGATGATTGGTGGGCAGGGCCGTGGTGTATTTCACCTGGCTCAGGGCAAAGCTCGATCTGATGCTGGCCACGACGGGGATCGACGTCAGGCAGTCGAGCAGGAGCGTCTGGTATTTGCTCAGGTCTTCGCTCACCACCCGCAACATGAAGTCCGCCTCGCCGCTCATGAGGTAGCACTCCATCACTTCCGGGCGCTCCTTGATCGCATTGGTGAAGATCTCCAGGGACTGCTTGTCCTGAAGCTTGAGCGACACATGCACGAAGACGTTGATGGCCAGGTTGAGCGCTGCCGGATCGACCAGCGTCACGGCGCCACGCAAGACGCCACGCTCCTTCATTTCCGCGACGCGGCGCCAGCAGGGCGAAGCGGAAAGGCCCACGATGTCGGCCAGCTCCGCATTGCTGAGCTCCGCATTTTCCTGAAGCGCATCGAGGATACGCAGGCTGGCCTCATCGAGCGTCGCTCGGCTCATGGTAAGATTTTCCTATGCTGTTCATTTTGTGGGTAGAACTTACCCATCTTCTATTTTTAGAGGAACAGATAGGTGCGTTTTTTCGCTGGTATCGCCGCATCATGACCCTAGGCAATCTGCTTGCGACAGGGTGGCACCATGAGCGTTTCAATCCAGCATCTGGCGAAAAGCCGCATCAAGGGCCGGGGCATCTCCTCCACCTACCTGTGCCTGGGCCTCATGGTGCTGCTGTGGGGCAGTAGCTGGCCGGTGACGAAGCTTGCCCTGCACAGCGTGCCGCCGCTCTGGCTGGCGACCCTTAGATTCGCCAGTGCCGCGCTCTGCCTGTTCGCCTATCTCGGCGTGCGCGGGCAACTCAGGCGGCCAACCCGGCAGGACCTGCCCATCGTCGCCAGCGTGGGCCTGTTGCAGATGATGACCTTTACCGGACTCGGCATGGTGGCGATGGTGCATGTCGACACCAGCAAGGCCGTGCTCCTGGCCTACACCACGCCGCTGTGGTGCGTGGTCGTGGCCTGGGTGCTGTTTCGTGAAGCGCCGACCCGGCTGCAGCTTGCCGGGCTGCTGGTGGGGATGGCGGGCGTCGTCGCGGTCTGCTCCCCTGGAGAGCTCGACTGGACGCAGCAGGACACCCTCATGGGGGCGGCCTTCCTGCTGCTGGCGGCGGTGAGCTGGGCGTTCGTCATCCTGCATGTGAAGCGCCACCGCTGGGTAACCCCGGCCCTGCTCCTGGCGCCCTGGCAGATGCTGTTGGCCACCATCCC
Organism: Pseudomonas aestiva; assembly: GCF_039908605.1. Taxonomy (NCBI): domain Bacteria; kingdom Pseudomonadati; phylum Pseudomonadota; class Gammaproteobacteria; order Pseudomonadales; family Pseudomonadaceae; genus Pseudomonas; species Pseudomonas aestiva. Next base: position 889,596 of record NZ_CP150916.1, read on the forward strand.
CCTGGCGATTGCCGCCTACCTCGTCGAGGGGCCGCCGATCGCCATCGTCTGGGATCGAACGCTGGTCGAGGCACTGTTGTTCATCGGTCCGATCGCGACGTCGGCCTGCTTCGTCATCTCGGCGGAACATGGGCGGAGGATCTCCACGTTCGGCATGTCGAATTTCACCCTGGGGGTGCCGCTCGTGGGTACCGCCTTCTCCTGTCTGGCGTTTGGCGCGACCGTCTCCCCGCTGTTTCTCGCAGGGCTCGGGCTGGTGATCCTGGGGGTCGGGGTCTCGGCCCTGGCTACGCGGACCGGGCGTCGCTAGCGGGGTGTCTCCGCAGTCGCCAGCACATCGTTGGCTGGACGCCTGCGGCCACGCAGCCAGGGAGCCCCAGCGACCCTACAGGTTCACTGGGTCTGCCAGGCCTTCTGCAGGTTGGACCAGAAGGCCCCGCCATCCTTGAAGGGTACGTTTGCCGCGCCAAAGTCATAGCTGTTCAGGGTGTTCTTGGCGGGTACCGGCATCCGGCTCCAGCTGATCAGCGGCTGGCTGCGCCCCATGTCGTTGGTGGCATCGGGGGAGTGGTCGGCGAAGCCCTTGTAGGTCGCATGATAGGTGACCTTGGGATGGACGCCCTGGGCAAGATAACCGCTGTGACCTCTCCAGACGGGGGGATTGAAATTCACCTGGTATTTGCCGTGGGTGGAATAGTCTATCTTCAATATGGGCGAGCCGACTTTGCACTCATTGGTCCAGACGACGATATCTTCCCAGTCATGGCGATGACCGCCGGCGGCGCCCAGATAGTTCGGCGGCTGATCCTTGGGGAAATACCAGGAATACAGGATCGCGCAGTGTTTGAAGTATTCGGCCATGCGCGAATAGACCTGACCGTTGGTGCCGCGACAATGCCCATCCGGAGCGCCCGAAGGATGCAGGCCGCCACTGACATTGCCCGCGGAATCCACCGCCGGATAGTTGTTGCAGGAGTCCGGACCGTCGGCAATCATCGGCTGATAGTAGTATTCGACGGCGGTGGCGTCGGCACGGATCTGTTGTACCTGATCGTGGTTGATAACGGCGGCGAATACGGGTGACGTCAGGCAGAGTGTCGTGGATACCATCAATAGCGAGATCTTACTGCTCATGAAGAATCTCTCCGCTAAGTAGTAGGGCTGGCGTTCATTCGAAGATGGGGTGCTTGCCGAAAGTTGCTGTATCGGCAACCAAGTCGAACCTGGTCAGCTGGGATTTTCCCTGGCGCGCTTGTTGGTTTTATTTAACGGCGGTGACACTTGAATGGCAGGTGCGGCCGAAGAAAGGGAGCGTTGGCGTAAGGCGACAGCGGGATAACCGATCTGCATGAGTGCAGGTCCTCGAAGCCCTGGCCAGGAATGTACGGATCGAGAGGATTAGGCAAGACCTCCAGACCATCCGGCAACGAAGGCGCCAGGCACCGGCGCTAGCATGGCCGCTTCCAACGATGGGAGTGGACCATGAACGAGCACAAGACCCTTTTCATCACCGGGGTGAGCAGCGGCCTGGGCAACGCCCTGGCGCGGGAAGCCCTCGCGGCCGGCCACCGCGTCATCGGCACCGTGCGCCGGGACGCCGATCTTCAGGCCTTCGCCGCCTTGTCGGACCGGGCTCATGGCGTGCTGCTGGATGTCACGGACCAAGCTCGCCTGGCAACCGTGGTGGCCGAGGTTCAGGCAGCCCACGGGCCGGTGGATGTCCTGGTCAACAATGCCGGCTACGGCCATGAGGGCATTCTCGAAGAATCGCCGCTGGAAGAGCTGCGTCAGCAATTCGAGGTCAATGTCTTCGCGGCGGTCGCCGTGACCAAGGCCTTCCTGCCGTCCTTCCGCGAGCGGCGCCGCGGTCATATCATCAACATCACCTCGATGGGTGGCACCATCACCCTGCCGGGTATCTCCTACTATTGCGGCAGCAAGTTTGCCCTCGAAGGCATCTCCGCGGCCCTGGGCCAGGAGTTGGCACCGTTCGGCGTCTGGGTCACCGCCGTGGCGCCCGGCTCCTTTCGCACCGACTGGGCGGGCCGCTCGATGCGTCGCAGCGCCCGCGGCATCGCCGACTACGATGAACAGTTCACGCCGATCCGTGCGGCGCGGGAGGCCAAGAGCGGCAAGCAGCTCGGCGATCCGCGCAAGGCGGCCCAGGCCCTGCTGCAGCTCATCGCCCTGCCGGCACCGCCTGCGCAGTTGCTGCTGGGGAGCGATGCCTTGCAGCTGGTGTGCGAACGTCTGGCCACGGCCAGTCGGGAGATCGAGCGCTGGGAGGCCCTGACCCTTTCCACCGATGGCTGACGCGGAGGCCCCATGAATCCGAGCGATCCCCTTGCCAGGCGTCTGGTGGCGCTGCTGGGCAGGCTGGCGCCCCAGGAAGGCTACAACCTCAGCGCCCTGGAGGATGTACGCTTTTTGCGTTCGGATCGCCCGCTGACCGGCGTACCCGTGCTCTATGATCCCGGGGTCGTCATCGTCTGCCAGGGTGGCAAGCGCGGCTACTTCGGTGAGCGTGTCTATTAGTACGATGCCCAGCACTACCTAGTGGTCTCCGTGCCCGTGCCCTTCACCATGGAGACCGATGCCAGTCCGGAGGCACCGCTGCTGGCCATCTATCTAAGGCTGGACTTTCGGCTGCTCGGGGACCTGGTGCTGCAGCTCGACAGCGAACTGGGACCGGCGCGGGAAGCGCCCCGCGGGCTCTATGCCTCGCCGATCGATGAACCGCTGCGCGCCTCGACGCTGCGCTTGCTGGAGGCCTTGAGCGTGCCGACGGACGCGCGGCTGCTGGGACCGGCGCTGCTGCGCGAACTCTACTATCGGATCCTCACCGGCGCCCAGGGCGGATCACTGCGTGCGGCTCTGGATCGCCAGGGTCGTTTCGGCCGCATCGCCCGGTCGTTGCGCACCCTGCACGCCCGCTATGCCGAGCGCCTGGACGTCGCCGCGCTGGCGCAGGAAGCGCGCATGAGTCAGCCCAGCTTCCATCGCCATTTCCGCGACGTCACGGGGACCACGCCCATGCAGTATCTGAAGTCGACCCGTCTGCACCAGGCGCGGCTGTTGATGCTGCGCGACGCCCTCCCGGCGGCGAACGCTGCCTTTGCCGTAGGCTACGAGAGCGCCTCCCAGTTCAGTCGCAAATTCAAGCGGCTGTTCGGCCGGACACCGCTGGCGGAGATCGACTGGATGAAGGCCACCTATGCGTTGCCGGCACCGCCTGCGACGGCGGTCTATGTCTCTTCGCACTAGGGCTGTCCGTCCGAAAAGCCCGGTCGCGACCGCCGCGCCGGAACCAAGCGGCCGCCGCCCCCGGTCTGAATGCAGACGGGCACTGCCTGCCCGCCCAACCGGAGCGACCCCCATGGCCGACAAGACCCTGCACGACCTTTCCAAAGCGATGCGCGATCTGGATTTCTGCATGCTGACCACCGGCACCGGGCGTTTGACCAGCCGGCCGATGAGCAACAACGGCGACGTCGAATACGACGGGGACTCCTGGTTCTATGCCTACGAGGACTCGGCCAAGATCCGCGACATCGAGCAGGATCCGGCGGTGGGGCTGAGCTTCAGCGAGGGCAAGAGTCTGCTCGGCAAGCCCGGCCTCTTCATCGGCATCGAAGGGCATGCCGAGCTGATCCGCGACAAGGCGCAATTCGAGGCGCACTGGACCAAGAGTTTGGACCGCTGGTTTCCCCAGGGCACCGACACGCCCGGCATGATCCTCATCAAGGTGCATGCCGAGCGCGTGCGTTACTGGGATGGGGAGGAGCAGGGCGAGCTGCGCCCCTGAGGTCCTAGAAGCAGGTCGCGAAGGTCTCCACCACCTGTAGCTTTCCGTCGACGATGCAGCCCTGGCGCCACTTGTCGAAGGTCAGGCAGGGGTGGGAGGTGCCCAGGGCGATGATGTCGCCGATGGCCAGCGCCGTCCCCGGGGCCACGACCATGAAGGCGTGCTGGTCCATGATGGCGGTGACCGTGCAGCCGCTGACGTCGACGGCGTCGGCGGCGGTCTGGTCCGGTCGGTAGCGTCGCAGTGGCAGCGGCAGGCCGGCATCGTGGGCGATGTCGCGCTTGCCCAGCGCCAGGATGGCAAAACCGGGTTCGGGCATGGACTGCACGTGAGCCCAGACCTCCAGCGCCGGTTGCAGGCCTTCGTTCAGACCGGTGCGGGCCAGGACGCCACACTGGGCATCGCGATAGATCCCGTGGTCATGGACCACATAGCTGCCGGGGCGCATGACGGCGATAAAGCGCTCGCGCACGTCCAGCTGGTCGAAGGCGGCGGCGATCAGGTCGTACCAGGCTGACCCCGAGGCGGTGACGATGGGGCGGTCGAGGGCGAAGGCGCCCTGGACGCGCAATTCCTCCGCCAGGCGCACCAGGGAATCGGCGAAGGCGCGGATGTCGGTGGCCGCTTCGGCACCATGGATCACCCCCTCGTAGCCTTCGATGCCAGTCAGGCGCAGCGCCGGTTGTCCGGCGATGGCGCGGGCCAGGTCACGCACCTCGGCTTCGCTGCGGCAACCGCAACGGCCGCCGGGTACGCCGTATTCGATCATCACCTGCAGCGCCAGGCCGCGTGCGCCAAAGAAGGCACCCAGGGCGGTGACCTGGTCGGGATGATCCACCAGGCAATGGAAGTCGAAGTCCGGATCGGCGGTGAGCAATTCGGCGATCAGCGCCATGTTCGGCGCGCCCACCAGCTGATTGGCCATCAGTACCCGGCGCACACCGTGGGCCTGGGCGGCGCGGGTCTGCACCGCGGTGGCCAGGGTCATGCCCCAGGCGCCCGCGGCCAGCTGTCGCTGGAACAGCGCCGGCGCCATGCTGGTCTTGCCGTGGGGCGCCAGTTCGGCGCCGCGGTCGCTGGCGAAGGCCTGCATCCAGGCGATGTTGTGGTCGAGAGCGTCCTGGTGGATGACCAGGGCGGGCAGGGCGATGTCGCTGAGCAGGCTGGCGCCAGGACTGGCGGCGCCTTTCTCGGGGGCATGTAGAGCGGTCATGGATTCTCCTGGCCGCCCAGGCGCTGGGACAGGCGGCGGGCGCTGTCGACCAGCACCTGGCGGTACTCGGCATGGTGGGCCTGGGCATCGGCGCGGGGCGCCACGATGCACAGGGTGGCGATGCTCAGGCCGCTGGCATCCTGCACCGGGGCGGCGAAGCAGTGGGTGTAGGTGTCGGCGATGCTGTCGAAGGAAAAGAAGCCTGCGGCGCAGGCGCTGCGGATCTCGGCGATGAAGGTCGTCGGGGCCAGGCAGCTGCCGTCGGGCAAGATGAAGTCGTCCGGATCGATCAGGGCGAGGATCTCGGCATCGCTCAGATGACCCAGCAGCAGCCGCCCGGAAGCGGTCCAGGGAATGGGCGCGTCCTCGCCGACATTGGAGGAGATGCGAAAGGCGCGGGCGCCTTCCTTCATCAGCGAGACGGTGTACTTGCGGCCGTTGAGCTGGCACAGCTGGGCGGTCTCGCGGGTCTGGGCGACGATGTCGTCCAGGAGCAGCCCGGCCTCGCGCGCCAGATCGAAGTGGCGCAGGTGCGCCTGACCGAGAAAGTACAGCTCGCGGCCCAGGTAGACCTGACCGTCGCGGCCCACGGCATCGAGCATGTGCCGCTCCAGCAACAGGCCGACCAGGTCGTAGACGGTGGACTTGGGAATGCCCAGGCCGGCGGCGATCTCATTGGGTCGCAGCGGCCGACCCACCCGCTTGAGGTGATCGAGGATATCGAAGGCGCGGTCCAGGCCGCGGGCTCTCTGGCGGGTAGGTTCGGTCATGGCTCCGGGTTGTCTCAGTTCTTGGGTTTGTAGGCGATGCAGTCGATCTCGACCTTGCAGTCCACCATCATGGAGGATTGCACGCAGGCGCGCGCCGGGGCGTTGCCGGCGAAGTACTCGGCGAACACCTTGTTGAAGCTCCAGAAGTCGCGCGGATCGTCCAGCCAGACGCCGGCGCGCACCACGTGCTCCAGACCGTAGCCGGCTTCCTGGAGGATGGCGATCAGATTCTGCATGGTCTTGTGGGTCTGGGCGACGATGCCGCCGTCGATGATCTCGCCATGCTCCATGGCCACCTGGCCGGAGACGTGCAGCCAGCCATCGGCTTCCACCGCGCGGGCGAAGGGCAGGGGTTGGCCACCTGCGCCGCGTTCGCCGGCGCCGTATCGAGTGATGCTCATAGGGTTGCTCCTGTTACGGGGGAAGTATTCAGAAAGAGGTCCGGCCGAGGAATTCGGCGAGACGGGTGGAGCGCGGCCGCTCGAACAGCTCGCGGGGCGGCCCCTGCTCCTCGATGCGGCCCTGGCTCATGAAGACGATGCGATCGGACACCTCGTAGGCGAATCTCATCTCGTGGGTCACCAGCAGCATGGTCATGCCGTCCTGGGCCAGGTCCTTGATCACCGCCAGCACCTCGCCGACCAGCTCCGGGTCCAGCGCCGAGGTGGGTTCGTCGAACAGCATCAGACTGGGATTCATGGCGATGGCGCGGGCGATGGCCACCCGCTGCTGCTGCCCGCCGGAAAGCTGGCCGGGATGATAATCGCGGCGCTCGATCAGGCCGACCCGGCGCAGCCACTGCTCGCCGATGGCCACGGCTTCGTCCTTGCCCATCTTCTTGACCTTGCGCAGGCCGAGGGTGACGTTTTCCAGGGCGGTGAGGTGGGGAAACAGGTTGAATTGCTGGAAGGCCATGCCGGTGAGCGAGCGCTGGCGGGCGATCTCGCGCTCCGGCAGGCGCTGGCGGCGACCGCCTTCCTCGCGATAGCCGATGGCCTCGCCGGCCAGCCGGATGCTGCCGCCCTGGAAGTCTTCCAGCAGGTTGACGCAGCGCAGCAGGGTGGTCTTGCCCGAGCCGCTGGAGCCAATCAGGGTGACCACATCGCCGCGATCCAGGGACAGGTCGATGCCCTTGAGCACCTCCACGGTGCTAAAGCTCTTGTGCAGGTCGTCGATGCTCAGCAGGGGGACGTTGGAATCGGTCATGGCAGGGTCACCCGTTTTTCCAGGTAGCGGCCGAGCCGCTCGATGGCGAAGTTGATGAGAAAGAACAGCAGCCCGGCGAACAGATAGAACTGCAGGGTCATGAAGGTGCGGGCGATGACCTGCTGGCTGCTCAGGAGCAACTCGGCCACGCCGATCACCGAGAGCAGGGTGGAGGCCTTGACGATCTCGGTGGAGGCGTTGACCCAGGTCGGCAGGATCTGGCGCAGCGCCTGGGGCAGGAGCACCTCCTTGAGACTCTGGGCGAAGGTCAGGCCGATGGCCTTGGCCGCCTCGTGCTGGCCGCGCGGAATGGCCTGCAGGGCGCCGCGGACGATCTCCGCCACATGGGAGCCGCAGAACAGCAGCAGCGCCGCGGTGCCGGCCTGGAAGGGCGTGGGCCGCAGGCCCAGGGCCGGTGCCATGTAGTAGCAGGCCAGCACCAGCACGAACACCGGGGTACCCCGGATCAGGTCGGAATAGACGCGGAACGGCAGGCGCAGCGGCCAGCGACCGTAGGTCAGCGCCAGGCCGCCAAGGGTACCCAGCAGGGTGCCGCCGAGCACCGCCAGCACGGAGCAGGCCAGGGTGGTGGCGAAACCGGCGGCCAGGGTCTGGCGGGCGTTCCACAATTCCAGGAACCAGGAGGGGGCTTCGTACACGATCGGGCTCCTAGCGGGTCAGGCTCAGCCGTCGCTCCAGCTGGCGCAGCAGCAGGGCGATGACGTAGCAGGTGAGGATGTAGAGGGCGCTGGTCACCAGCCAGGTCTCGATGACCCGGTAGCTTTCCAGGTTGATCTTGCGCGCCTGGTAGGTCAGTTCCGGCACGGCGATGGCCGCCGCCAGGGAGGTGTCCTTGAACAGCGAGATGAAGCTGTTGGAAAGCGACGGCAGCACGTTGCGCAGCATCACCGGAATGATGACGTAGGCCTTGATCTGCCATTCGCGCAGGCCGATGGCCAGACCGGCCTCGCGCTGGCCCTTGGGAATCGCCATGAGGCCGCCGCGAAACACCTCGGCCAGGTAGGCGCCGGCATAGAGCGCCAGGGTGATCAGAAAGGAGCTGAGCTTGTCCAGGCGGATGCCGATGCTGGGCAGGGCGAAGTACAGCAGCAGGATCAGCACCAGGATCGGGGTGTTGCGCACCAGGGTGACGTAGCCCGCCGCCAGCCAGCGCAGCGCCCGCACCGGTGAGAGCAGGGCGAAGGCCGTGGCCAGGCCGATCAGGCAGCCGATGGCGATGCCCACCAGCGCCAGCTGCAGGCCGAGGGCGAGCCCGGCCAGCAGGTGGTCCAGGTTCTGCCACACGGGGGCGAAGTTGAGGGTGTAGTTCATGCTCGACGTCTACCTAGAGGGCGCGGACGGGCCGCGCCGGGGCCAGGATCACTTGAACTCGACGGGGAAGCCGATCGCCGGGGACGGCAGCTCGACGCCGAACCACTTCTTGAAGGAAGCCTGGTAGGTGGGGAATTCCACACCGGTCATGGCCTCGTGCAGGGCGGTGTTGACGAAGTTCAGCCAGTCCTGGTCGCCGCGCTTGACCGCGCAGGCGTAGGTCTGGGGACTCCAGGCGTAGTCGGGCGAGCGGTAGCGACCGGGATTCTGGGTCATCAGGTACTTGACCGAGGACTGGTCGGTGGCCACGGCGTCGGCGCGGCCGGTGCCCAGGGCCTGGTAGAGCAGGTCGACGCTGTCGTACTGGTCGACCTTGGCGCCGGGCAAGGCCTGGTGCACCAGTTCCTCGGCATAGACGTTCTGCAGCACGGCCACGGTCAGGTCGCTCTTGGCCGCCTTGAGGTCGTCGATCTGCTGGTAGCGGCTGTTGGCCGGCAGGAGCAGGGCCACGCCCTCGCGGTAGTAGGGCAGGGTAAAGGCCACCTGCTGGGCGCGGCTGGCGGTCACGGTGATGAACTGGCAGCTGATGTCGACCTTGTCGGTGAGCAGGTTGGGAATGCGCGCATCCGAACCCTGCACGACGAATTCGACCTTTTCCGGATCGTTGAACAGGCCCTTGGCGATGACCTTGGAGATATCGATATCGAAGCCCTGCAACTTGCCGTCGGCGCCCTGGAAGTGCCAGGGGGCGTTGGTGCTGCCGGTACCCACGACCAGATGGCCGCGCTTGAGCACGTCATCCAGCTTGGCCGCCTGGGCGCCGGTCATGGCGACCAGGCCGAGCAGCAGCGCCAGTGTTTTCCACCCCTTCGTCTTGCCTGTCATAGCGTCTCTCCGTTTCCGTTATAGCGGAAGTATGTTCGTAACAACGGAATGGATTGCAGTGACTGTGCCAGCTATTCGCCCGGCGTTGCAAATCAAGGGCTTGGCTTGAGCGACAGGCAGCAGAGGGTGCTCCCGGTGCCTCAGAGGGCACCGGAAGGTGGCGGAAGGTAACGAGGACGCACCAGGGCGAGGCGTTACCCGGTAGCGCTCAGGCGGGGCGCGGGAAGCCGTGCCGCAGATCGCCGGCGCGTGGCAGGAAGCGCCCATGGCGTTCGCCAATGGCCTGGTCCGGGACATAGGCCAGGCGGCCATTCACCCAGACGGCGTGGATGCCTTCGGCAGGCCGTTGCGGGTCGCTGAAGTCGGCCACGTCGCGGATGCGCCGGGGATCGAACAGCACCAGGTCGGCCTGGGCGCCCGGCTCGATCAGGCCGCGCCCGCTGAGGCCGAAGCGGGCGGCGGACAGGCCGGTCATCTTGTGCACGGCGGTGTGCAGCGGAAAGAGGCCGAGGTCGCGGCTGAAATGACCCAGCACCCGTGGAAAGGCGCCCCAGAGCCGCGGATGGGGGAAGGGATCCTCGGGCAGGCCGTCGGAACCGATCATGCTCAGCGGATGAGCGAGGATCAGCTGCACATCGGCCTCGCTCATGCCGTAGTAGACGGCGCCCGCCGGTTGCAGGCGACGGGCGGCTTCCTGCAGATCCAGGCCCCAGTCGGCGGCGATGGCGGCCAGGTCGCGGCCGCCGCAGTCGGGATGCGGGGTGGACCAGGTGATGGTGATGCGGTGGCGATCGGTGACCTGCCTGAGATCCAGGGTGGAGGAACTGGCCGCATAGGGATAGCAGTCGCAGCCGACCGGCTGACGATGGGCGGCCTGCTCCAGGGCGCCGAGCAATTCCGGCGCGCGGCCCCAGTTGTCCACCCCGGCGCACTTGAAGTGGGAGACCACCACCGGCGCCCGTGCCTGCCGACCGATGTCCAGGGCTTCGTCCAGGGCCTCGTGCACCGCGGCGAATTCGCTGCGCAGGTGGGTGGCATAGAGTCCGCCCACGGCGTCCAGCTCCGCGGCCAATTCGGCCACCTCCGCGGTCGGCGCCGCCGCGGCGGAGGCATAGGCCAGCCCGCTGGAAAGCCCCAGGGCGCCAGCCGCCAGGCTTTCACGCAATTCGAGGCGCATGGCGGCGATTTCGGCGGGGGTGGCGGCACGCTGGAGATCGTCCAGATGATTGCTGCGTAACGCCGTGTGGCCGACCAGGGCGGCCACGTTGACGCCGGGCCGCGCCTGCTCCACTGCCGCGCGGTAGGCGGCAAAGGTGGGATAGCCGAAGGCCGCGGCCGGGCCGAGCAGATTCAGCGGATCCGGCGGTTCGCCGCGCAGCCGCACCGGGGCGGCGCTGATGCCGCAGTTGCCGACCACCACGGTGGTGACCCCCTGGCTGAGCTTGGGCAACTGCTCGGGGCGGCGGATGACCATGGTGTCGTCGTGGGTATGCACATCGATGAAGCCGGGGGCCAGCACCAGGCCGCTGCCGTCGCGGACCTCCCGTGCCGGTTGCCCGGCCAGTTCCCCCAGCGCCTGGATGCGCTCGCCGGAAATCGCCACGTCGAGTACCCGGCCCGGACGGTCGCGACCATCCAGCACAAGGGCATTGAGAATCACTACATCATGCATGCTAGAGCCATCCTGCAACCGTTGAGGGGCACGTTTCGACCGTCGGGTGGCAAAGCGCCATATAAGCGAAGCGGCAGGCCGATAACGATAGAACTGTTACAGAATACTTTGTCTATTAGGTCACAAATTGGGCGGTACAGCCCGAGTGACCCCTTCTGCTGCCCGTGAGCTCGCCATGAATCTGTTGACCCCTGTCGTAAGTCTAATGAATCGCTTGAGATTCCCCGCCAAATTCGCCTGTCTGGCGGCCATCGTCCTGGTGCCGCTGGTATTCCTCAGTGTCTACCTCTATCAGGATATTCAGGAGCAGCGCGTCGGCCTGGCCCAGGAAATCGACGGTCAGCGCTATCTGACGCAACTGACCCCGGTCGCCCGCCTGAGTATGTTGCAGCGCGCCCTGACCAAGCGGCTCCAGGATGGCGATGCCTCCGCTCAGCAGGACTGGCAGAACAATCGTGACAATTTGCTCAAGGCCTATGACGATCTGGGCCGGCTGGACCGCGAACTCGGCACCCAGCTGGAAACCGGGGATCGCCTGAGCCAGCTGCGACGGGGCGCCGAGCGTCTGCTGCAGGGCACCACGGGCACCCCGCTGGAGGTGTTCGAGGCCTGGAACGAGCAGCTGACCCAGACCCTCAATCTCTTCTACTACGTCTCGGCCACCTCCGGCCTGGCGCTGGACTCGGATTACGCCAGTCTCTTTCTCATCGACATCACTTCCGTGCGCCTGCCGCGAGAAATCAACCTCATCGGACAACTTCGCGGCCTGGCCACCGGTCTGAGCGCCACCAACAGATTCGATCCGGCCAGTCTGAATCTGGCGCGCAGCGTGGTGAGCCAGGAACGGCAGAGCGCTGACGAACTGGAGCAGGGCCTGAGACTCCTGGCGCGTCAGGCGCCGGAGCTGGCCCAGCGGCTCAAGGGCTCCCTGGCCCAGGCGGCGGACGACTATGCCAACTTCCGCCAGGGCATGCAGGCGGCCATGACCAACGAGGGTACGGTCTCCGGGCGCGCCCTGGGTACCCAGGGCAATGCCGTGGTCGCCCGCTATTACAAGGTACAGGACGAGGCGCAGGGCCAGCTCTCCCAGTTGCTGGCCGAGCGACTGGTCCATGCCACCACTCTGCGTAATCTGGTAGTGGGCATGATCCTGGGTGCCCTGCTGCTGCTGATCTATACCTTCGCCGGTATCTATCAGGCGCTGCGCCAGGGGATCGCCGAACTGGTCGGGGTGACCGCCGCCGCTGCCCAGGGCGATCTGAGTCGCCGCGCCGCCCTGCGCGGACGTGACGAGATCGCCGACATCGGCCGTAGCCTGGACGCAATGCTGGAGGCCTTCGGTCGTTCGCTGCGGGAGGTCGATCAGGCCTCCAACGCGGTGGCCGAGGCCTCGGGATCCCTGGCCGGCTCCATTGGCCAGGCGCGTTCGACCATGCAGACGCAACAGGGCGAGACCGATCAGGTGGCCACCGCCATCACCGAGATGACCGCCAGCGTGGCGGACGTCGCCAACAACACCGAAGGTGCCGTGGCCGCCGCCCAGCAGGCCGATCAGGCCACCCGGGAAGGCACCCGGGTGATGCAGCAGACGCAACAGGCCATCGAGGCCCTGGCCGCCGAGGTGGACCTCAGCGCCACCAAGGTCGCAGCCCTGGAAAGCCACAGCCAGGCCATCGGCGGGGTCATCGCGGTGATCCGTACCATCGCCGAGCAGACCAACCTGCTGGCGCTCAACGCCGCCATCGAGGCCGCCCGGGCTGGCGAGCAGGGCCGCGGCTTCGCCGTGGTGGCCGACGAGGTCCGCACCCTGGCTTCGCGCACCCAGACCTCCACCGAGGAAATCCGCCGCATCATCGAGCAGTTGCAGGCCGCCACCGGCGAAGCCGTCGGGCAGATGCAGGCCAGTCGCGGCCATGCCCTGACCGGCGTCGCGGCGGCCGAGCAGGCCAGCGTCAGCCTGACCAGCATTGGCGCCGCCGTGGAGCGCATCGTCGACGTCAACGTGCAGATCGCCAGCGCCGCGGAACAGCAGGCCGCGGTCTCCGAAGACATCAACCGCAACACCACCGGCATCCGCGCCAGCACCCTGCAGGTCCTGGGCGGGATCGAAGCCGATGCCGGCACCGCCGAGCGTCTCGCCGGTCTCTCCCAGGACCTGCGCGGCATCGTTTCGCGCTTTCGCCTTAGCGCCTGAGGTCGCCGCTCATCGGCGAGGGTTAGGTCGGACTTTACAACACGGCAGCTGCGGATAACTGTATAAATATACAGTTATCCGCAGGAGCGCCTTGTCATGTCCGTTACCGTCCTGGGTTGCCTGGAGTCGTCCGAGACCCGGCTGCCGCTCTATGATTTTCGCCTGCCGTGCGGCTTTCCCTCGCCGGCCCAGGATCATCTGGAGCGCCAGGTCTCGCTGGACGAACTGGTCGACCTGCGCGCGCCCCACACCTATGTCATCCAGGTCAGTGGCGACAGCATGACCGGCGCCGGGATCTTCGCCGGCGATCTGGTGATCGTCGATCGCGCCCGGCCGGCACGGGTCGGCGACATCGTGGTGGCGGTACGCGATCGCGAACCCACCCTCAAGCGCCTCGGCCGGCGCGGCGCCCATTTCGTCCTGCTGGCGGAAAATCCCGCCTATGCGCCCCTGGTTATCGGCGAGCGCGACGACTTCGAGGTCTGGGGCGTCGCCACCCACAGCCTGCGGCGCTTCGGCCATGGCTGGGTCGGTGCTGGCGCTGATCGACTGCAACGCCTTCTATTGCAGTTGCGAGCGGGTCTTCCGCCCCGATCTCGCGCAGCGGCCGGTGGTGGTGCTGTCGAACAACGACGGTTGCGTGATCGCCCGCTCGCCGGAGGCCAAGCGCCTGGGCATCGCCATGGCCGCGCCCTGGTTCCAGGTGCGCGAACTGGCCCGGCGCGGCGAGGTCGAGGCCTTCAGTTCCAACTACGCCCTCTATGGCGATCTCAGCGATCGGGTGATGCGCACCCTGGCGACCCTGGTGCCGCGCCTGGAGCGCTACAGCATCGACGAGGTGTTCGCCGATCTGGCCGGCCTGCCCGAACCCCTGGATGCCCTCGGCCAGCGCCTGCAGGCGCGGGTGCAGAAGTGGACGGGCATCCCGGTCAGCGTCGGCATCGCCGGCACCAAGACCCTGGCCAAGCTGGCCAATGCCGCCGCCAAGCGCTGGCCGGCGCGCACCGGCGGGGTGCTGGATCTGCGCGACCCGGCGGTGCACGACTGGGTGCTCAAGCATTCGCCCATCGAAGACGTCTGGGGGGTCGGCCGGCGCCTGGCCGCGCGCCTGCGCGGGGAGGGCGTTACCACGGCCTGGGAGTTGGCCGGGCAGGACGCCTGGTCGCTGCGCCAGCGCTACAGCGTGGTGCTGGAAAAGACCGCACGGGAATTGCGCGGACTGGCCTGCCTGAGCCTGGAGGAACTGGAAGCGCCCCGGCAGACGATCTGCAGCAGTCGCATGTTCGGTCGCCGCCAGTACCAGTTCGGCGCCCTGGCCGAGGCGGTGGCCAGCTACACCGCCCGCGCCGCGGAAAAGCTGCGCGCCCAGGGCTCGCTCTGTCGCACCCTGAGGGTCAGTATCCAGACCGGCATGCACGGCGCCGACGACGGCCGCTACGCCAATGCCGCCCTGCTCAACCTGCCGGCGCCCAGCGACGACACCCGGGTGCTCAACGACCAGGCCCAGGCGGGCCTGCGCGAGATCTTTCGCGACGGCTTCGGCTATGCCAAGGCCGAGGTGCTGCTGCTCGATCTCTGCGGCCGTGGCGAGGTGGCGGCGGATCTCTTCGCCGCCCCGGATCCGGCCGCTGCGCGGCTGATGGCGACCCTGGACGCCATCAACGGCCGGTTCGGTCGCGAGACCCTGAGACCGGCACGGATTCCGCGCGATCCCGCCTGGCAGATGCGCCGCGACCTGCTCAGCCCGCGCTACACCACCCGGCTCGATGAACTCTGGACGGTGGGCTGAGCGCCCAGCGCCGGTCTAGCCGGCGCGTACCACCCGCCGCCCGCGCCACCAGTAGCCCACGCCCAGCAGCAGGAACCACAGCGGACTGGCCAGCAGCGCCTGGCGGGTGTCGTCCTGCAGGGTCAGCAGGACCAGCACCGCGGCGAAGAAGGCCAGCACCCCGTAGCACACCCAGCGTCCGCCGGGCAGGCGAAAGGCCGAGGCGGCATGGCGCTCCGGACGGTTGCGGCGGTACGCCAGCCAGGCCAGCAGGATCAGCGACCAGACGAACATGAACAGCACCGCGGCCAGGGTGGTGACCAGGGTGAAGGCGGTGACCAGGTTGGGGATCAGGTAGATCAGCACCGTACCCAGCAGCAGGCACAGGCAGGACAGCACCAGCCCGCGCGCCGGCACCGCCGCCCGCGAAAGGCGGGTGAGGCCGCGTGGCGCATGACCTTCGCGGGCCAGGCCATAGAGCATCCGGCTGGTGGAGAAGATGCCGCTGTTGGCCGAGGAGGTGGCCGAGGTCAGCACCACGAAATTGATCAGGCTGGCGGCCATGGGCACGCCGGCCAGCACGAAGAGTTCGACGAAGGGGCTCTTGTCCGGCACCACCTGGCGCCAGGGCGTCACCGCCATGATCACCACCAGCGCCAGCACATAGAACACCAGGATGCGCAGCGGAATGGAATTGATCGCCCGCGGCAGGTTGCGTCGCGGATCGGCGGTTTCGGCGGCGGTGGTACCCACCAGTTCGATGCCGACGAAGGCAAAGACGGCGATCTGGAAACCGGCGAAGAAACCGCCCAGCCCCATGGGAAAGACGCCGCCGTCGTTCCACAGATTGGCCAGGCTGGCGACGTTGCCCGAGGGCGACCGGAAGCCCCAGAGCACCAGGCCGAAGCCGGTGACGATCAGGGCGCAGATGGCGACGATCTTGATCAGCGCGAACCAGAATTCCAGTTCGCCGAACAGCCGCACGGTGACCAGGTTGAGCCCCAGCAGGAGCAGTACGCAGAGCAGCGCCGGGATCCAGGGCGCGAGGCCTGGAAGCCAGAACTGGGCATAGGCGGCGATGGCGATGACATCGGCGATGGCGGTGACGATCCAGCAGAACCAGTAGGTCCAGCCGCAGAAGAAGCCGGCCCAGGGGCCGAGCAGATCGGTGCAGAAGTCGATGAAGGACTTGTAGTCCAGGTCCGACAGCAGCAGTTCGCCCAGGGCGCGCATGACAAAGAACAGGGCGCTGCCGATGATCAGATAGACCAGCAGGATCGAGGGGCCGGCCAGCGCAATGGTCTTGCCCGAGCCCATGAACAGGCCGGTGCCGATGGCGCCGCCGATGGCGATCAGTTGCAGATGGCGATTGGACAGGCTGCGTTGCAGCCCCTCGGGCGGGGTGGAAGACGCGGACATGACGAGCGGATACCTGACAGCGACAGCGGGGGCCACACGGTAAGAGATGCACGGCGGACGTGCCAGTCGTTTCACCGGGACAGCATGCCGCAGGGCCGGCCTGCCACTGATGGGGGCGGCGGCGCCGTCGGTCACCTGGAACTCTGGCAGGCAGGCTCGTACCTGCCTATCATGGCCATCCGGGCTCCTGCAGCGGACCCGGACGGCCACGAGATCCCTCAGTGCCTCTGCCAGTGAGTCGTCCCTTGTCCTATCTCGAAAGTTTCGCCTGGGAAACCACGCCACTGGGCGCGCGCGCCAGCTGGCCCGTGGCCCTCCGGACCACCTACGACCTGCTGATGGCGTCCCCCTTCGCCATGTGCGCCACCTGGGGCGCGGAGCAGACGCTGATCTACAACCAGGCTTACGCCCCCTTTCTCGGCGCGCGCCATCCTGCCGCATTGGGGCAGCCGATCGATAAGGTCTGGGCGGAACTGTGGGACGAGATCGCGCCGCTGATCGAGCGGACGCTGTCCGGCGAGGCACAGCACTTCGTCGACAAGCACTTCGTGATGACCCGCAACGGCTATCCCGAGGACACCTACTGGAGCTTTTCCTACAGCCCGCTGCGTGACGGCGAGGCCATCGTCGGCATGCTCAACATCACCACCGAGACCACTGCCGGCGTCCAGGCCCACCACCAGCGCGATGTGGCCGAGGCCGCCCTGCGCCGGCACAACCTGACCCTCGAACAGGAACTCTCGGCGCGCATCGACGAGCGCGACAGCGCGCGCGCCGCGGAGAGCAGCGTGCTGGCCGCCGCCGAGCGTGTACAACTGGCCCTCGCCGCCGGTGCCATCATCGGCACCTGGTACTGGGACCTGCCCACCGACAGATTCACCGTCGACGAGGCCTTCGCCATCAACTTCGGCCTCGACCCGGCGCTGGGCCGCGATGGCCTGAGCCTGGCGCAGGTGGTGGCCACCGTTCACCCGGACGACCAGACCGGCCTGGCCGCGGCCATCGCCGACGTCATCGCGCGCGGTGGGCGCTATGCCCACCAGTACCGGGTCCGCCGCAGCGACGGCCGCTACTACTGGCTGGAGGCCAACGGCCACGTCGAACTGGCTCCGGACGGTACCCCGTTGCGCTTTCCCGGCGTGCTGCTGGACGTGGATGCCCGGCGTGCCCTGGCCGACGAGCGCGACCGCGCCCTGGCGGAGTTGCGCGACCTGACCGCCACCCTGGAGCAGCGCGTCGAAGAGCGCACCGAGGAACTGCGCCGCTCGGAAGAAGCCCTGCGCCAGTCGCAGAAGATGGAAGCGGTCGGCCAGCTCACCGGCGGCCTGGCCCATGATTTCAACAACCTGCTCGCGGGGATCTCCGGCAGCCTCGACCTCATGAGTCTGCGCATCGGCCAGGGGCGCTTCACCGAGCTGGAAAAATACCTGCTGGCCGCCCAGGGCAGCGCCAAGCGCGCCGCGGCCCTGACGCACCGGCTGCTGGCCTTCGCCCGCCGCCAGACCCTGGCCCCGGAGGCCACGGTGGTCAACCAGCTGGTGGGCGGCATGCTCGACCTGGTGCAGCGCACCGTGGGGCCGGCCATCCAGGTGCACTTCACCAGTCTGCCGGACGACCAGCCGCTGCTGGTGGACCAGTCCCAGCTGGAAAACGCCCTGCTCAATCTGTGCATCAACGCGCGCGACGCCATGCCCAAGGGCGGGCGTATCCTCATCGCCGCCAGTCATCGCACCCTCGGCGAAGGGGACAGCCGCGATTTCGAACTGGCCCCCGGGCGCTATCTGCACCTGAGCGTGACCGATACCGGCAGCGGCATGCCGCCGGAGGTCGCCGCCAAGGCCTTCGAACCCTTCTTCACCACCAAGCCGATGGGGCAGGGCACGGGCCTTGGGCTGTCGATGATCTATGGCTTCGCCCGCCAGTCGGGCGGCCAGCTGCGGCTGCGCTCGATGCCAGGCGAAGGCACTACGGTCTGCCTTTACCTGCCCCTGCGACCGGTGGGGCGACCATGCGGCTCGCCTCTGGCAGCGGGCCAGCCCGGTCTGCTGGAAGGTGCCCATGCCACGGTGCTGGTGGTCGACGACGAACCCACGGTGCGCATGCTGGTGACCGATCTGCTGCGCGAACTGGGCTACGTCATCATCGAGGCCGCCGACGGCGCCGGCGGCCTGGAAGTGCTGCACTCCGATGCCCGTATCGATCTGCTGGTCACCGACGTCGGCCTGCCCGGCGGCATGAACGGTCGCCAGCTGGCCGACGCCGCCCGGGTCCAGCGTCCGGCACTCAAGGTGCTGTTCATCACCGGCTTCGCCGAAACCTCGCTGCTCAGCGACGGCCACCTGGAGCCCGGCATGGCGATCCTCACCAAGCCCTTCGCGGTGGAGGCCCTGGCGCAGCGGGTGAGGAGCCTGGTAGCGGGGTAGGTTTCGCGCACGCAAAACCCCTTGGCAGAGCCCGGAAACGCAACGGCCCCCAATCAGCGTGTCCGCAAGGACTGATTGGAGGCCGCCTGAAATCTGGAGCGGGCGAAGGGAATCGAACCCTCGTCATGAGCTTGGGAAGCTCAGGTAATGCCATTATACGACGCCCGCGTGGGGTGCCTTTGTACCAGAAGCCTGCCTCCGGGTGAAGAGGCGGGAGTGGTCCGGCTGTTTCGTGGTCCAACGGACAGGACCGCACGCTGCGGTGATCGGGGACCTTTGTCCCCCAGAGGAGGAGGTCGCGCATGTCTCGTTATCCGGGCACCTACCAGGGAGTGATTCCCCCCTACATTCTTGGCCGCATCATCGATCATGGCGACGAACACCAGCGTTCCTGCGCCCTGACCACCCTGAGCCACGTCCAGAGTCTGTTGCACAATCCCGGCCGGCCCGGGGTGCGCCAGGCGCCGATCGGGCCGCTGCCGCGTACCGATGACGCCAGTCCGCAGCGCAGCATCTTCGATGCCGGCAATGCCATGCAGCTGCCCGGGCGCCTGGTGCGCCAGGAAGGCCAGCCGGCGCTGAGCGATGTGGCGGTGGACGAGGCCTACGACTACCTGGGCGCCACCTTCACCTTCTTCAACGAGGTCTTCGGTCGCAATTCCATCGATGGCCAGGGCCTGCCGCTGGCCGGTACCGTCCACTATGGCCAGGACTACCAGAACGCCTTCTGGAATGGCGAGCAGATGGTATTCGGCGATGGCGACGGCGAGATCTTCAATCGATTCACCATCGCCCTCGACGTCATCGCTCATGAGCTGGTGCACGGCGTCACCGAGAGCGAGGCGGGGCTGGTGTACTTCAACCAGTCCGGCGCACTCAACGAGTCGGTCTCCGATGTCTTCGGCATCCTGGTCAAACAGTACAAGCTCAAGCAGACCGCCGCCGAGGCGGACTGGATCATCGGCGCCGGGTTGCTGACCAAGAAGATCAAGGGCAAGGGCCTGAGGTCGATGGCCGAGCCGGGCACCGCCTACGACGATCCGACTCTGGGCAAGGATCCCCAGCCTGGCCATATGCGCGACTACATCGAGACCCGCGAAGACAATGGCGGTGTCCACCTCAATTCGGGCATTCCCAACCGGGCCTTCTACCTGGCCGCGCTGGCCCTGGGCGGTCACGCCTGGGAAAAGGCCGGGCCGATCTGGTACGACACCCTTTGCGACAGCCGCCTGGCCAACGATGCGGATTTCGCCGCCTTCGCCCGCCTCACTGTGTCCAACGCCGGGCGCCGTTTCGGCGCCGAATCGGCCGAGGTCCGCGCGGTCGAGGAGGCCTGGGCCGGTGTCGGCGTCACCCTTAGCTAGAGGAGCAGGGCAATGCGCGAACTTCCCCCGCTGGGCAAGGACACCGTGGTGCGACTCTCGCGACAGGGGGGCTTCGCGCCCCTGCATGCGTTGAGCAAGCCGAGGGAGATCGAATTCGGCCAGTACGACAGCGCCCAGCGCGGGCGCATCTGCTCGGTGCTGGAACGCTGCCTGCCGGAATCCGGCGAACCGACCCAGGTCGGGCGCGGCGATCAGCGCTACTTCAAGGTGGAGCTGCGCTTTCGCCCGCAACCCGCCGAGCAGGAAGACGAACTGACCCTGCTGATCCCCGAAGACCGGGCGCCCAGCGAGCTGGTGCGGCTCTGGGACAAGGGGCTGGTGGAGTAGCGTCCAGCCCCCTTTCGTCTTGAACCTAGGGCACCGACCAGGCCTCGCCCGGCGCCAGTGTCCGGAACGCCTCGTCGGCCAGGCCATGCAGGGCGCGGGCATGGGCCAGGTCGCGGGGCGGAGCGAATTGTCCTTCGTCGCTCAGGGAAAAGGTGCCGAAATGGATGCCCAGACTGCTCACGGCGCCCAGTGCCTGATGAGCGCGTACCGCATCGTCGGGATTCAGATGGCTGTCCCGCATGAACCAGCGCGGTTCATAGGCGCCGATGGGCAGGGCGGCGAAGCGCGGCGCGCCCAGGCGTTCGCGGATCTGCGCGAAGTGCGGGCCCCAGCCGGTATCGCCGGCGAAATAAACCGGTCCGGTCGGCGCTTCCAGCACGAAGCCACCCCATAGCCGGCGATTGGTGTCGAAGCGGCTGCGTGCCGACCAGTGCTGCCCTGGCACCAGGTGCAGGCGCACGTCATCCTTGAGCGGCAGACTCTGCCACCAGTCCAGTTCGCTGACGGTGACGAAACCGGTCTCGCGGCGGATCAGCTCGGCGTTGCCCAGGGGCGTCACCACCGGCGTCAGGGGCGCGCGCTCGGCCAGGCGCCGCAGGGTCGCCAGATCCATGTGATCGTAGTGGCTGTGGCTGACGAAGATCAGGTCCAGCGGCGGCAGGTCATCCAAGGCCACGCCGGGGGCGTGATAGCGCCGCGGACCGATGAAGCTGAAGGGACTCACCCGCTCCGACCAGACCGGATCGGCGAGGATGTTGAGGCCCTGATGCTGGATCAGCAGGGTGGCATGGTTGACGAAGGTCACCCGCAATTCGCCACCCTCGACCCGGGCCGCTGGCCGCGTCGGCACGGCCGGCCCTTCCTGCCAGGTCCACTCGGGACGGGTGCGGGTGAGCTGCCATTTCAGCAGGGTCCAGAGACTCTTGTCCTCGCGCGGCGCCAGGTTGTGGAAGCGCTCGCCGTCGAAGTGATCGGAGCGCGGGCCTTCGTAGGCGGACGAGGCGCAACCGGCCAGGGTCAACAGGTGGATCAGCCACAGCGGACGAAAGATGCGCATGGGTCCTCGGACGAATAGACTGGGCGGTCCAGATTACCCTTTGGCTAGCCGCCGTCGATCCCCATGTCGCGAAATACCCGTTCCACCCCCGGCCAGCGGCCCCGTCGCCAGGCCAAGGCGCCGCCGGTCACGCCGCGGCTGCTGCTGCTTAACAAGCCCTTCGACGTGCTCACCCAGTTCGCCGATGCCGATGGCCGCGCGACCCTGAAGGCCTATGTCGCGGTGCCGGGTGTCTATCCGGCCGGCCGTCTGGATCGTGACAGCGAAGGCCTGCTCCTGCTGACCAATGATGGCCAGCTGCAGGCGCGCATCGCCGATCCCCGGCACAAGCTGCCCAAGACCTACTGGGCCCAGGTGGAAGGCACCCCCAGCGAAGCGCAATTGCAGTGCCTGCGCCAGGGGGTCGAACTCAATGACGGCCCCACGTTGCCCGCCGAAGCCCGTCTGCTGGCCGAGCCGCCGGTGCTCTGGGAGCGCGATCCGCCGGTGCGCTTTCGCAAGAGCGTGCCGACCGCCTGGATCGAGCTGACCATCCGTGAGGGGCGCAATCGCCAGGTGCGGCGCATGACCGCCGCGGTGGGCCTGCCGACGCTGCGCCTGGTGCGCGTACGCATCGGCCCCTGGACGCTGAACGATTTGGCGCCGGGCCAATGGCGCGAGGTACCGGCGCAGCTCTAGCGCCGCCGCTCAATCCTGCCGCTGGCTGGCGGCCTCCTGCAGATCGCCGGCGATGTCGGCGAGGCGGCGACTGACCTCTTTCAGGACCTGCGGATCGATCGCGCGCGCGGGCTGACCCGGTTCGGTCAGCAGCTGACTGGCCAGCAGGGCGCTCAGGGCGCTGACCTCGCTGGCCTGATGACGCAGCTCGTGGGTGTGCTGGACGGCGGCGTCGCGCAGGAGATTGGTGCTGAGGGTCAGGCGGCCCAGTTCGTCATCGCGCCCGCCGGGCAGGCGCTCGCCGAAGCGCCCGCGCGCCAGCAGCCCCAGTTGTCGGGCGCAGGTCACCAGCGGATCCACCAGCCGCCGCTCCACCAGCCTGACCCCCAGGAACAGCAGGCCGCCGCCACAGAGCAGCAGGGCCAGGCCGGCGAGCAGGATGTCGCGCTGGGCCTCGGCGCGGATGGCGGCGATCTGCTCGGCGGTACGGCCGTGCAGTTCATCGACCAGGGCGGCGAAGCCCTCGGCGGTCTCGCGGTCGATACCGCGGACCTCGGCATCGCCGCGGCGTGGATCGCGGTCATGGGCGAGATAGGCGGCATGGCCGGCGCGATAGCGCTCGCCCAGACGCCCGTGCTGGGTCCGCAGCGCCCGGAGCCGCGGTTGCAATTCGGGGTCGACGCGGGTGGCCAGCTGTTGCAGTCGCTGATCGACCTCGGCTTCGCGGGTCAGAAAGGCCTGCCAATAGCGCTCGGCGGTGTCGGCATCGCCACCGCGCAGCAGAAAGTTCTTCCACTCCTGCACCTGGATCTTGAAGGTTAGGTGGGTGTCGTCGATTTCCACCAGCCGTTCCAGCGGGCCCTCGATCAGGTGCTGGTAGCGGTGCAGTTCGCGGGAAAGCAGGCCGAAGCCGGCGAGGGCGATCAGCAGCATCAGCAGCAGACTGCCGCCGAACAGGAGCAGGCTCTGGCTGCGGAGCGAGCGGGCGAAGGGCATAGGAACTCTCGACAGGAAACGCAGAGCCGCAGCTTAGGGCGCTCGCCGGGCGAAGGCCAGCCTCAGGTCGAGACCAGCAATTGCACCGCGACGGCAAACATCACCCCGGCCACCAGCAGATCGATCAGTCGCCACACCCCCGGACGGGCCAGGTAGGGTGCGGCCCAGGCCGCGCCCAGGGCGAGTCCGAAAAACCACAGCATGGAGGCGGTGGCGGCGCCGAACACATAGGCCAGGGGCGCGGCCTGCTGGCTGCCCAGGGAGCCCACCAGCAGCACCGTGTCCAGATAGACATGGGGATTGAGCAGGGAGACGGCGGCCGCGGCGAGCAACGCCTGCCGCCGGCTGCGCGGACTCGTGGTCTCCAGCTTGTCGATGGCCGCCGGCCGCCAGGCCCGGCGTAGCGCCTGGGCGCCGTACCAGAGCAGAAAGGCCGCGCCGCCCCAGCGCAGGATGACTACCAGCAGCGGGCTGTGCTGGATCAGCGCGGCCAGGCCCAGCACCCCGGCGGCCACCAGGATCACGTCGCAGGTGAGGCAGAAGGCGGCAATGGCCAGATGGTGCTCGCGGCGCAGCCCCTGGGCCAGCAGATAGGTGTTCTGGGCGCCCAGCGCCATGATGAGACTGGCCATGGTCAAGAGGCCGGTGAGGTAGCTGTTCATTGCAAGGGTGTCGCCTTGTTGTCCGGGAATGGCTGCCACCTTGCCGGGTCCGGGTGTATAAGAAAAACCAATATTCCTTATGCAGCATTAGCTGAATCGATGATCGACTACAAGTTGCTGGAAGCCCTGGCGGTGGTGGTGGAAGAGGGTGGCTTCGAACGGGCGGCGCGCCGGCTGGGCCTGTCGCAATCGGCGGTGTCCCAGCGCATCAAGCTGCTCGAAGCCCGGGTCGGCCAGGCGGTGCTGGTGCGGGAGACACCGCCCCAGCCCACCGCGCCGGGGCTGCGGCTGTTGCGCCACATCCAGCAGGTCCGGCTGCTGGAAGCCGATCTGGGCAGCGAGGTGCCGGGACTGGCTGAAGAAGCGCCGCAGCGGCTCCGTATCGCCCTGAACGCCGACAGCCTGGCCAGCTGGTGGCCGGCCGCGGTCGGCCCCTGGCTGGTGGAGCAGGGGCTGCTGCTGGATCTGGTGGTAGAGGATCAGGACGTGGTGCTGCGCCGTATGCGCGCGGGCGAGGTGGCGGCCTGCCTCTGCGCCAGCGGTCAGCCCCTGGCGGGCGCCCGGGT
The DNA here is from genome assembly GCF_039908605.1 of Pseudomonas aestiva. Lineage (NCBI taxonomy): Bacteria > Pseudomonadati > Pseudomonadota > Gammaproteobacteria > Pseudomonadales > Pseudomonadaceae > Pseudomonas > Pseudomonas aestiva. The sequence continues at coordinate 913,933 of NZ_CP150916.1, forward strand.
GCGATCCTTGGGCGCCATGCGTTATCGCGCCGTGGCCAGTCCGGATTTCTGTGCCCGCTGGCTGACCGGGCGGCCGATCGCCCAGGCCCTGGTGCGCGCGCCCGCCATCGTCTTCGGTCCGGACGACCGCCTGCAGCACCGCTACCTGGAGCAGCTCGGTGTCACCGCGCCCTTCGACTACCACCTCTGCCCGTCCGCCGAAGGTTTCCAGCAGATGGCCCTCAGTGGTATCGGTTGGGGTCTGCTGCCCGATATCCAGAGTGCGGCCGCCCTGGCCAGTGGTGCCCTAGTGGATCTGGCGCCCGGTCACTGGGTGGATGTCCCGCTGTTCTGGCATCACTGGCGCAATGGCGGTGTCGCCCTGCAGGCGCTGACCCGCCATCTGGAGGGCGTCGCCGGTCAGTGGCTGGTGCGCGACTAGCGGCGCCTGTCGAAGGCTTTGGTTACACTGGTCCCTGGGTCGCCCTCGGCGACCGCGGACAGGTTCGGGAATCCCAGCGACATGCGTATCTTGATCACGGGCGCCAGCGAGGCGCTCGGTGCGGGTCTGGCCTGCGATCTGCTCGACCGCGGCCAACTGGTGCGGGTGCACGGCCGCCCCGGCGCGACCCTGGACGCCCTGGTCGAACGCGGCGCCGACTACCACCCGGCCTTGCTCGACCAGCCCGCGCAGGTGGTGGCGCTGTGCGACGACATCGACGCCATCGCCCACTGCACCGACGTGGCCGGCGTGCCAAGCGCCGCCGATCTGGATCACGGTCAGGTGCTGATCGAAGCCGCCCTGCAGCAGCAGGTCGCGCAATTCGTCTATGTGTCGTCCGCGCGCCTCTACGAAAGCGGCGGCGAAGCGCTCAAGGAAGACCAGGTGCCGGCCAAGCCCAGGAGCCGCGAGGCCCAGCGCCGTCTGCAACTGGAGCGCCTGGCCCTGGCCGCCGGTGAATTCGGCCCCCAGGTCACGGTGTTGCGGCCGGCCCAGGTGCTCGGCCTGGCCGATCGCGACTGGGCGCGCTGGTTGCTGGAACGGGCCAAGGCCAGGCAGCTGGGGCGTAGCGGCAACGGTCTCAATCGCTGGGACTTCACCAGCGCCGGCAACCTGCGCAAGGCCCTGGTGACCTTGCTGCTCAGGCAACCGGCCGCCACCCACGGCAAGGTCTTCAACCTCAGCGATGGCCAGTCGCTGGTGTGCTGGGATGCGATCAACTTCCTGCTGCGCCGCTTCGAGCTGCCGCCAGTCGTCGAGCGCAAGGCCTTCGATCCCCGGCGGCTCTATGCCCGCTTGCGCACCCCGGGTCATGAATCCTGCTGGCCCGAGTTGCTCGACAGCGCCTTCACCCTGGACATCCGCGCCGCCCAGGAGGCCTTCGGCTACCTGCCCGAAGCCAGTTCCTGGAGCGCTCTGGAAGAATATCGCCCGCGGGCGCCCCAGGCCCATAGCGGACCGGTCTAGCGGCAATCCTCAGCGCACCCAGGGCAGGGCATGCTAGTGCTTTGCTATCGACGCAGACTGCGTTTCGGCGCACGCTCCCGGGGCCAATCCGCGTGCCGGCTGCCTCGCGTCCATGGCGACGGCCGTTATACTGGCCGCGATTCCGTCTTCCTGCCTCTGCTCACAGGTCTGCCATGCGCAACGATCTTCTCGATGAAATGGATAACGTCCCGAGTCTGACCCCGGAGCGCGACGATCGCCGTCCCGGCAGTCGGCGTCCGGTCGAAGCCGAAGAGGTCTATCGCGAACCCGCTGCCGGTCACTCCCGCCCGGTACGCCGCGGGCCCTCCACCGCGCCGCTGTGGGTACTGGTCGCGGCCCTGACCCTGGCCCTGGCCGGGGTCGCCTGGTGGAGTCATCAGCAACTGGTGCTGATGCAGGAGCAGGTGGTGGCCACCCAGGAAAACTTCGCGCGCATCAGCGAAGACGCCCAGGGTCGCCTGAGGGACATCTCCGGCAAGCTGGTGGAGAGCGAATCCTCCGGCACTACCAGTCGCGAGGCCCTGCTGCTGCAGGTCAAGACCCTGCAGAGCAAGGTCGCCGAACTCACCCGCCAGCAACAGGGGGTGACGGACAACCAGCAGGCCCAGGACAACCGCCTGCAGAATCTCTCCACCGCGGTGCAGACGGTGCAGACTGGCAGTGGCGAGGTGGATACCCGACTCAAGGCCCTGGCCGAGGAGCAGACCACGCTGAAGAGCGGCCTGGCGCAGACCGCCAGCCTGACCGAGCAGGTCGCCAGCCTCACTGCGCAGAACAAGGCGCTGCAGGCCGACATCGCCGCGCTGAAGAAACCCAGCGCCCAGAACCAGGCCTTGGGCGAGATGCAGCAGGACCTGCTGGTATTGCGCAGCGAACTGGACGCCCGCCCGGTGGGCCCGGACAGCAAGGAATTCGACGCCTTCCGCCTGCAGACCACCCGCAACATCACCACCCTGCAGACCCAGGTGCAGAATCTGCAGCAGCAGATCAGCGCCGGGGCGCGTTGATCGGATCGATCTCGCTGCGCTGCCAGTCCTGCGGCCAGAGCTCGCCGTCGAGCTGATCGAGCCGGCGCTGCAGGACCTTCTGCTTGAATACCTCGAGGATCTCCACCAGCACCTCGTCCAGGGCATTGTCCTGGGCGCCGCTGGGCAGACTCTGATCGAAGCCGTGATCGGCCAGGCGACTGGCCAGGGCGCGGAAGTCGCGGGTGCGCAGACTGGCCGCCGCTTCCCGGACCAGGCCGTTGACGATGTCGGTGAGCACCCCGTCCAGGGTGTCGGCCAGGCGCTCACCCATGGGCAGGCGCTTGAGCCGGGCCAGGTCGGGATTCTCGTCCAGGGCGCCCTGCACCACGTCGCCGACCAGGCGTTCCAGGGTGGCGCGATTCTGGCTGTAGCCCTGCTCCACCATCGCCTGGATGCGCAGCGCCATGCCGTCGATCAGCCGCTGCTTGCGCGGACGGATGACGCGGTCGATCACGCTCTGAGAGAAGTCGTCGCGGGTGTTGAGCTCGTCCTGCAATTCGCCGCAGATCTTGATCATCACCCGATCCGACAGGTCTTCCATGAGCAGCTGGTAGTAGTGGCTGAACAGCCGATAGGGCCGCCAGCCGCGCATGTCGATCAGCCCCAGGCGCTGCAGGCGCAGGAGCAGCGAGACGATGCGCAGCGCCCGCAGCAGGCGGAAGCCGCCTAGGGGAATGCAGCCGAGCACGTCGTACCAGTGGATGAAGGGATAGTGGTACCAGCGGGCATGGCGGCGCTCGACTACCGCCACCAGCCAGCCCAGCAGCACATCGGCGAGGAAGAAGGCGACGAACACCAGGTCGATGCGGGTGAAGTGGGCATGGATGCGTTCGCCGTAGAAGGCGTGGAAGCCGGGCAGCATGGCGGCCAGGGCCTGGTTGAGCGGCCCCAGGGCGTAAAGGCTGTCGAACAGGATCAGCGCCAGGTTCACGCAGACCAGGATCAGGATCAGGCCGTCCCACAGCGCCAGCAGGCCCTCGTGGCGGCGCGGTGGTGACGCGGTTGGTGCCGCCGGCGCGCTCATGGCCGTGCGGCCTGCCAGAGCACCTCGCTCACCCCCTGGCGCCGGGCGACGATGCGGGCGGCGACGAACAGCAGGTCGGACAGCCGGTTGAGATAGGGCAGGCCCTGGCCTTCCAGCGGCTCCACCGCGTGCAGGCTGCGGCAGCGCCGCTCTGCGCTGCGGGCCAGGGTGCGGCAGACATGGGCCTGGGCCACGGCGCGCGAGCCGCCGGGCAGGATGAAATTCTCCAGCGGCCCCAGTTCGGCGTTCCAGCGGTCGATGGCGCCTTCCAGGCGCTCGATCTCCCCCGCCTGCAGGGCGCGATAGCTGGGCAAGGCCAGTTCGCCACCGAGGTCGAACAGCCGGTGCTGGCAGGGTGCCAGGGCGTCGCTCACCTCGGCCAGGCGGGTATCGTCCGCCAGCTCGGCGAGCAGCAGACCCAGGGCACTGTTGAGTTCGTCCACCGCGCCGATGGCCTCGATGCGCGGATGATCCTTGGGTACCCGGCTGCCGTCGGCCAGGCCGGTATCGCCGGCGTCGCCCTGGCGGGTGTAGATCTCGGTAAGGCGAAAACCCATGGCGCAGCTCCTGATGAGGTCCTAAGGGCTTGTCTGAGAAGTCGCCGAGCGACGGTCAGGCAAGGCAAAAATCGGTGAGGAAGTGGAGTTTACGAAGAGTAAATGAGCATTCCGACCGGGCTGGCGATCCAGGTGATTTTTAACGCAGCATGGCCGAGCACAGGCACTTTTCAGACAAGCCTAGGCTGTGTCGAAGTCGGCCTGGATGAGCGGCAGGCGCAGGGTGAAGCAGGTCCCTACGCCAGGCGTGGAGTGCACCTCCATCTGCCCCTTGTGGTTGTTGGTGATGATGAAGTACGACACCGACAGGCCCAGACCGGTGCCCTGGCCCACTTCCTTGGTGGTGAAGAAGGGCTCGAAGATGCGCTTGCAGATGTCCTCGGGGATACCGATGCCGTTGTCTTCCACCTGGATCTCCGCCCAGCCGCCGCGCAGCCTGGTGCGCAAGGTGATGCGTCCGTATTCGCCTTCTTCCTCGTCGTCGCGCAGGTGGATCGCCTGGGCGGCGTTCTTCAGCAGGTTGAGCAGCACCTGCTCCAGTTCATTGCCGATCACCGGCACCGGCCCCAGTGCCGGATCGAATTCGCGGATGATCGACAGGGTGCGGAAGTCGAAGCCTTCTGCCAGGTCGAAGTCGTTGCCGGCGATCTCGATGGCCTGGTCGATCAGCGGCGGCAATTCGCTGGCTTCCATCTTGCGATTGCTGCGCCGGCTGAAGGCCAGCATGTGGCTGACGATCTTGGCCGCGCGGCTGCCGGCCTGGTGGATGCCGTCGAGCAGCCGCGGGATCTGCCGGCTTTCCAGGTAGCAATTCACCGCATTGAGTTCGACGCCGGATTCGGCGGCCTGCTCGAGATTCTTCGGCAATTCCGGCGACAGCCGCCGGCGGATGTTCTGCACGTTGTGCAGGATGGCGCCCAGGGGATTGTTGATCTCGTGGGCCATGCCGGCGGCCAGGCCGCCCACCGAGAGCATCTTTTCCGACTGCACCATCATCTCTTCCATGTTGAGGCGCTGGGTGATGTCGTCGATGCGGATCACCACGCCACGTCCGGCGCCGCCCATCAGCGGGTAGAAGGTCAGGGTGTAGTGGCGCGGGGTATCGGTCAGCGCCCAGGTCACCCGCTCCACCTTTTCCACCCGCAGCAATTCGGCGGTGCGACTCAATTGCGGCAGGAACGGCTTGAGCGAGGGAAAGGCGAGAAACACCGGCTGGTTCAGGGCTTCGTCCAGCTGGGTGCCGGAGAGGTGGGTGGCCTCCTGGTTCCACTGGGTGACGTAGAACTGCTCGTCCACCGCGATCAGCGCCGAGGGCATGGAGTCGATGATGCTGTTGAGGTAGTTCTGGAAGCCGGTGAGCTTCTTCTCGATCTTGCCGCGGACCTGTACCTCCAGTTCCAGCTTGCGGTTGGAGCGGCGCGTCTCCTCGGCCAGGCTCTGGGCCTGCAGCACGGCGTACTGGGCGTCGTCGCGGGCGCGCTTGAGTTGCTGCTCGCGGCCCTGGATGCGGCCGAGCATGGTGTTGAAGGATTCCGCCAGGCGACCCAGTTCGTCCTCGCTGCCCTTGCTGGCGCGCAGCGAGTAGTTTTCCTCGCGGGTCACCTGGCGGGAAAGTTCTTCCAGCTCGCGGATCGGCAGGGTGATGAGTCGCTTGATCTGTCGCGCCACCACCAGCCAGAGCAGGATGCTGAAGGTCAGGATCGCCAGGCTGGCGGTCAGGGTGCCGCGGTAGAAGGCGCCCGGCAGCTCGCTGCTGGCCACCAGCAGCAGATGCCCGGGCGGGCCCTCGGGGCGCGGCAGTTCCACCAGCAGGTTGGTGCGGAATTCCCGCAGGCGCCAGGTCTGCAGCTCTTCGAAGCGCGCGGGTACCTGCAGGCGATCGCCGTTGTGCAACTCGGCCAGGCGCTGGCCCTGGCTGTCGTAGACCGCGGCCAGGCGCAGCGGCGCATAGCCGTCCAGCTGGCGCAACTGCACCTGGGCCGCCTCCGGCGAGGCCAGCACCTCGCGACTGAGCACCGGGCTGGCGAACAGCCGGCCCAGGGTCTGCAGCGCCTGGGGCGCCACGCTTTCCTGGGAGATCCAGTAGGCGGCACTGATGAAGGTCACGTTGGCCACCACCAGCACCGCGATCATCATCACCAGCAGGGCGGCCAGCAACTTGCGGCCGACCGGGAGATTCTTCAGGCGTTTGGCGAGGATCATGGCGCAGCCGCGGCAACAGGGAAGCGGGCAGGGTAGCCCGCAGCTAGTCCTCGGGCAATCCGCGCTCCGCGAGCCGGGTCCGCAACCGCTGCTGGAGGTCCGTCAGATGCGGCACCGGCAGGCGCAGCCGTCCGGCGATCGGCAGGGCATGACCGAGCAGATGGCTCACCTCGGTGCGCTGGCCGCGCTCCACGTCCTGCAGCATGGAAGAGCGGTTGTTGGCGGTGGCGGCGATCACCGCCTCGACCTCCTGCTGCAGCCCCTGGGCCGCCGGGGCGAGGCCCATGGCTTCCAGCAGGGTCGCGAGTTCGTCGCAGAGCGCCGCTACCTCCGCTGCGTGCTGGCGCAGCTCGCCGTTGCGGCAGCGATGCAGCACGGTCAGCGGATTGATGGCGCAGTTGATCGCCAGCTTGCGCCACTGCCGGGCGTCGATGTCTTCGGTCCAGCGCACTGGGAAACCCAGCTGGGTAAGGGTGTCCAGCCAGGGCGGCGGGGTATGGCTGCCGAGCTGGTCGCCGATCCAGATCTGCCCGGCGCCGGCCGCCACCACATGGAAGTCGGTCTCGCGATAGGCCCCCTCGGTAGTGCTGGCTCTCAGGCAGCGCGCCCGCGGGACCCGGGCGGCCACGGCATCCTGGCTGCCCAGGCCGTTCTGCAGCAGCAGGATCTCGGCCTCCGGTTCCAGTCGCGCGGCGACGCTGGCGATGGCTTCTTCGGCGTCATAGCTCTTGCAGGCGAGGATCAGGCGGCGGATCGGATTGCCGGCCTCGGGCGTCTCGGCCGGCAGCGGATAGAGGCTGGTGGTGTCGCCTTCGCTGAGTTGCAGTCCGCCGCCGACGCGATACTGCGCCAGGCGTGTACGGTCACGCAGGATCAGCCGGACCGGTTCGCCACCGCGAAACAGCCGCGCCGCCCAAAGTCCGCCGAGACTGCCGGCGCCCAGTACGTGCCAGCTCACAACTGTGACTCCAGGGTGGATTCGCGGGGCATGGTTGGATTCCTGCAAGGCTAGGGTCAGTCGTTATAATGGTCGGTCATGCTGCAGCGTCAAGGCTGCCCCATCGCAACCGAGGAGAAAATCCATGCCTTCCTTCGACGTGGTATCGGAGCTGGACAAGCACGAAGTCACCAATGCCGTCGACAACGCCATCAAGGACCTTGATCGCCGCTACGACCTGCGCGGCAAGGGCAGCTTCGAAGCCAAGGACCTGACGGTGACCCTCACCGCCGATGCCGACTTCCAGCTCGAACAGATGCTGGAGATCCTCAAGGTCAACCTGGCCAAGCGCAAGATCGACGTCCAGTGCCTGGAGGTCAAGGATGCCTATGCCTCCGGCAAGTCCGTCAAGCAGGAGACCGTCCTGCGCGAGGGGATCGACAAGGAGCTGGCGAAGAAGATCGTCGCACTGATCAAGGACAGCAAGATCAAGGTTCAGGCCGCCATCCAGGGCGAGCAGGTGCGCATCACCGGCAAGAAGCGCGACGAGTTGCAGGAGGTCATCGCCCTGCTGCGCGGCCAGTCCCTGGACATGCCGCTGCAATACCAGAACTTCCGTGATTGAGCTGACTCCCTTTAGGGTCGCCGCCGAGCGCGGCGGCATCTGACTGAAGAGGTAACAGGAGACGCCGTTTGGATATCGAAAACCAATACAACCACCTGCTGGCGATGACCGCGGGCTGGCTGCCCATTGTCCTGCAGTATTCCGGCCGGGTGCTGCTGGCGCTGCTGACCCTGGCCATCGGCTGGTGGTTGATCAACAAGGTCTCGGCCAAGGCCAGCGGCCTGGCGGCCCACCATGGCGCCGACCCGGCGCTGCTGAGTTTCCTCGGCAGCCTGGTCAGCATCATCCTCAAGATCCTGCTGGCGGTCAGCGCGGCGTCCATGATCGGCATCGCCACGACCTCCTTTGTCGCCATCATCGGTGCGGCCGGTCTGGCCGTGGGTCTGGCACTGCAGGGCAGCCTGTCGAATTTTGCCGGCGGTGTGCTGATCCTGACCTTCCGCCCCTTTCGCGTCGGTGAATTCATCGAAGCCCAAGGCGTGATGGGGACGGTGAATTCCATCCAGATCTTCCACACCATCCTGCTGACCGGGGACAACAAGACCGTCACCATCCCCAACGGCAATCTGTCCAACGGCATCATCACCAACTACTCGCGCCAGCCCAAGCGCAAGGTGATCTTCGATGTCGGCGTGGATTACGAGGCCGATCTGCAGAAGGGCCGCGAGGTGCTGCTGGCGCTGGCGGAAGACTCGCGGGTGCATCGGGATCCGGCCGCCGAGGTGGTGGTATCGGTCCTGGGCGACAGCGCCATCACCCTGTCGCTGCGCTTCTGGACCGACAGCGGCGACTACTGGCCGCTGATGTTCATGCTCAACGAGCAGGTCCGCGACCGTCTGGGCGCGGTGGGTATCGGCATTCCCTTCCCGCAGCGGGTGGTGCACTTCGCCAACACTGCACCGGTCGCTGAGGCGCAGGGCGAGTCCAGCCCCGCCGCCTAGGTCCCGCTCAGCTCCCGCCGGTCTTGACGACGGCGGGATCGCGCCGCTGACGCAGCCAGAGCACGGCGATCAGCAGCAGCGTCGGCACCCCCATCAGCGCGGTCAGGGAGAAGAACGAGCTGTAGCCGACGTGCTCGACCATGGCCCCCGAATAGCCACCCAGCAGGCGCGGCAACAGCAGCATCAGCGAGCTGAGCATGGCGTACTGGGTGGCCGAGAATCTGAGGTTGGTCAGACTCGACAGGTAGGCGACAAAGGCCGAGGTGGCCATGCCGCCACTGACGTTGTCGGCGCAGATGGTGGCGATCAGCAGCGGCACGTTGGCGCCGGTGGAGGCGATCACCACGAACAGCAGGTTGGTCAGCGCCGAAGCGGCGCCGCCGAGGAAAAGGATCGGCAGGATGCCTACCCGGGTGATCAGCACGCCGCCCAGGCCCGCGCCGAACAGGGTCATGAACACCCCGAAGATCTTGCTGACCCCGGCGATGGTTTCCTTGCTGTAGCCCACGTCGATATAGAAGACGCTGGCCATCACCCCCATGACCGTGTCGGACAGCCGATAGGTGGAGATCAGGCCGAGCAGCAGCAGCGCCTGCCACTGGTAGCGCTGGATGAATTCGGTGATGGGCGTCAGCACCGGTGCCATCAGCCGGCGCCCCGGCGCGGTCAGGCACAGCCAGACGATCAGGCCGTACATCAGACCGCGCGGCCAGTAGCCGCCGGCCAGGGCCGACAGGCCGCCGGTGGCGGCCACGATCAGCACGATCAGCAGGATCACCGAGACCATCTGGTGGACGAAGTCGAAGCGTGGCAGTTCTTCGGCATTGGCCGCATCGCGCAACCGCAGGGGCTCGCGCATGCGGCGCATGAGATCACTCAGGGGCTTGGAGCAATAGCGGCCCCAGGGCGACAGGCAGCCGACGATGAACAGGCTGTAGAGCAGGGCGCGTGGCCAGGCCTGGGCGATGGCGGCATTGATGGCGGCGGGGATGGAGATCAGCATCACCAGCAGCAGGGCGACCGCCACCAGCTGGTGATTGAAGCCGAAGCGCGATTCCGCCATGGCCATGGGCGCTACCGGCTCGGGTTCGCGAATCAGCACGCTGGTCACCAGGCCCGGCAGCACCAGGAGGGCGAACAGCATGTAGGTGGTGGCCCAGGCGCTCTGGCTGTAGCCCAGCCGGGACGAGCCCAGCTCCTCGGCGAGAAACAGGGCGCCGGCGCTGGCCAGCAGGGCGGCGATGCGATAGCCGGTCATGTAGCAGGCGGCCAGGGCGGCCTGGCGATCGTCGTCGGCGATCTCCAGGCGATAGGCGTCCACGGCGATGTCCTGGGTGGCCGAGGCGAAGGCCACCAGCACGGCCAGGGCGATGAGTTGCTCCAAGTGCTGCTGCGGATTGCACAGCGCCATGCCGATCAGCCCCAGGCCCACCAGGATCTGCGACAGCACCAGCCAGGAGCGTCGCCGTCCGAGCTTGCCGATCAGCGGCAGCTTCCACAGGTCGAGCATGGGCGACCAGACCCACTTGAAGGCATAGGCCAGGCCGATCCAGCTGGCATAGCCGATGGTCTCGCGACTCACGCCCGCTTCGCGCAGCCAGACCGACAGGGTGGAAAACACCAGCATGGCTGGCAAGCCCGCGGCGAAACCCAGCAGCAGCAGGGCCAGGCAGGCCTTTGACTTGTAGGTGGTGACGGCTTCACGCCAGAAACGTGCAAACATGCCCTTGGGCTCGGAAAAAACGCGCACTCTACTCGACACTCTCAGCTGGATTCCACCGGTACCGACGCATGTCCACCCGGTCCTCGTGCAGCAGTACACCCTCGGCCCGCAGCCGCTCGCGTTGCTCCCGGCCAGAGGGGCTGTCCTGGGTCAGGCTCGGCCGGCCATCCGCCGCGATCACCCGATGCCAGGGCAGGGCACTGCCCTCCGGCAGACGCCCCAGCACCCAGCCCACCCAGCGGGCTCCGCGACCGAGCCCGGCGAGTTCCGCCAACTGGCCATAGCTGACCACCCGCCCCGCGGGAATGGCGGCCAGTGCCAGGAAGACGGCCTGGCGACGGGATTCGAGGGGAGGGGGTGCACGCATGACGCCCTGCTGCTCCGGGGGAGAAGAGTGCCAGTGTGCCGAAAAGTTTGGTTACGGTGGTGCTGAAACGTGTCGAGCTGCCGCATTCTCCCAAGACGTCCGACCTTTGGGCAGTATTTCCGGAAACTTGCCTAACTTTTACCCAGGAACGGTTGCGCGAGCCTCTGGCACCCGGATAATCGCGCCCCTCTCGTTTCGTTACCTTTCCACCCAAGTCCACCCAAAGGTGTCCTGGTGCCCATGCGTTTTCGATTGCTCTCCTCGCTCGCGCTGTTGTCACTCGCCTCCTTCGCCCATGCCGACACCGTCTGGCTCAAGAACGGCGATCGTCTGACCGGAACCATCAAGCTGCTGGACAGCAAGAAGCTGCTCTTGCAGACCGAATACGGCGGCAACATTCCCCTGTCCTGGGACAAGATCAAGACGCTGCAGCGTGACAAGCCCGTCATCGTCCAGCGCGGCAAGTACGAACCCGATTTCCCGGTGGAAAGCCTCAAGCCGGCCGACGACGGCCAGGTGGTGGTCACCACCACCGATGGCCAGCAGACCGTCCCCCTGGCCAGCATCACCCAGATCGTGCCGCCGCGGCCCTTCCTGCGCGACTTCGCCTGGAAAGGCAACATCGACGCCGGCCTGGACTACATCAGCTCCTCCGAGGACAGCCAGAAGTACGACATCGACTTCAAGACCCAGGCGCGGCATGGCATGTGGCGGCACAACGCCAACGGCAGCTACGACCGCTACAAGGCCAACGATACCGTCTCGACCAACAAGTACGATCTGCAATACGCCCTGGATCGCTTCTTCGACGAGAAATTCTTCTGGCAGGGCCGCGCCGAATACAAGCGCGACTGGATCCAGGCGCTGGCCAAGCAGCGGACCCTGGGTACCGGTCCCGGTTACCAGTTCTGGGACAACGAACTGGGTGCCTTCTCGCTCACCGGGCTGCTCAACCACAATCGCTACCAGTATGCCGACGGCGGCTCCGACCAGTTCCTCTCGGCGAGCATGAAGTGGGACTACAACCGCTATCTGTACGGTCAGACCATCCAGTTCTTCACCACGGGTGAACTGGGTCGTCCGCTGGACAACACCGCCAACTTCACCTTCGACGGCGATGTCGGCCTGAGATACAAGGTGACCAACTGGGCGTCGCTGAACCTCAAGGCGTCCAAGGAACTGACCAGCGGTGCCGAGGGCAACGTCAACCAGACCGAGTACACCGCCGGTGTCGGCGTGTCCTGGTAACCCGATATTTCCCTGACCCTGTGCAACCCCCTCAAGGCCGCGACTTTCGCGGCCTTGTCGTTTGTGCCGGGCGCCTGGCGGCGACCTTGAAATCGGCTCGACCGCCTCCATCTCCTGTCTTTCAACCGGCTTCCACCGTGAAGGACCTGAGATGCGCGTGACCGCCTTACTCTTCTTGCTGTTTCCCTTTGTGGAACTGGCCGTACTCATCAAGATCGGCAGCGAAATCGGCGTGCTCGCCACCTTCGCCCTGCTGCTGCTGAGCTTTCTGGTCGGTGTCGCCCTGCTGCGCGTCGCCGGCTTCACCACCCTCTGGCGCATCCGCATGCGCCTGGCCCAGGGGCAGATGCCCGAGCAGGAAGTCATCCAGGGCCTGACCCTGGCGATCGCCGGCGCCCTGCTGATCTTCCCGGGCTTCATCAGCGACGTTCTGGCGCTCGTCTGCCTCTTGCCGGTGACCCGCAAGGCCCTACTGGGCGCGGTGATCGGCCGGGTGACCCGGCGCAATCCCGGCGCCCAGGGCTATCAGCCGGGCGCCGGTCAGGGCGCGCCTCATCGCCCCGAGGTGATCGAGGGTGAAGTGGTGCACCGTGACGAGCAAAAACGCTAAAAATTTTGTCCTCCGCCCTTGAAATGCCTGGCGACAACCTCATGTAGCGGACACCGCAAGGTTGTCGCCGCAAGGCGAGCAGGTTTCGCGTCCTGTCATGCACGGGGCGCACCCGGCGCAGCCGGTAAAAACAAACTGCCGATGCAGTCATCGGCGCTGGAAACACTTAGAACTTTGGGAGATACGACAATGGCGCTTCGTCCTCTGCATGATCGCGTTGTGATTCGTCGCAGCGAAGAAGAGACCAAATCCGCTGGCGGCATCGTGCTGCCGGGCTCGGCTGCCGAAAAGCCGAACCGCGGTGAAGTGGTTGCCGTAGGCACTGGACGCGTGCTGGACAACGGCGACGTCCGTGCTCCGGCGGTGAAAGTGGGTGACAAGGTGGTTTTCGGTCCCTATTCCGGCAGCAACGCCATCAAGGTCGATGGCGAAGAACTGCTGGTGATGGCTGAGTCCGAAATCCTGGCCGTTATCGAAGGCTGATCCCCGCTCACTTTTCGAATTTCTTAGAGGAAACAGAACATGGCTGCAAAAGACGTCAAATTCGGTGACTCCGCGCGCAAGAAGCTGCTGACCGGTGTCAACACCCTGGCCGACGCCGTCAAGGCCACCCTGGGCCCGAAAGGCCGTAACGTGGTTCTGGAGCGTAGCTTCGGTGCTCCCCTGATCACCAAGGACGGCGTGTCCGTCGCCAAGGAGATCGAGCTCAAGGATCGCATCGAGAACATCGGCGCCCAGCTGGTGAAAGACGTGGCCTCCAAGGCCAACGACGCTGCCGGCGACGGCACCACCACCGCCACCGTGCTGGCCCAGGCCATTGTCACCGAAGGCCTGAAGTCCGTGGCCGCCGGCCTGAACCCGATGGATCTGAAGCGCGGCATCGACAAGGCCACCGCTGCCGTCGTCGCCGAGCTGAAGAACCTGTCCAAGCCCTGCGCCGACAGCAAGGCCATCGCCCAGGTAGGCACCATCTCCGCCAACTCCGACGAAAGCATCGGCAACATCATCGCCGAAGCCATGGAGAGGGTTGGTAAGGAAGGCGTCATCACCGTCGAAGAAGGCTCGGGCCTGGAAAACGAACTGTCCGTCGTCGAAGGCATGCAGTTCGACCGTGGCTACCTGTCGCCCTACTTCATCAACAAGCCCGACACCATGTCGGCCGAGCTGGACAGCCCGCTGCTGCTGCTGGTCGACAAGAAGATCTCCAACATCCGCGAACTGCTGCCGGTGCTGGAATCTGTCGCCAAGGCCGGTCGCCCGCTGCTGATCGTTGCCGAAGACGTCGAAGGCGAAGCCCTGGCCACCCTGGTGGTCAACAACATGCGCGGCATCGTCAAGGTCGCCGCCGTCAAGGCGCCGGGCTTCGGTGATCGTCGCAAGGCCATGCTGCAGGACATCGCCATCCTGACCGGCGGTACCGTCATCTCCGAAGAAGTCGGTCTGAGCCTGGAAAGCACCACCCTGGAGCACCTGGGTCAAGCCAAGCGTGTGGTCCTGAACAAGGAAAACACCACCGTCATCGACGGCGCCGGCGTGGAAGTCGACATCCAGGCCCGCATCAAGCAGATCCGTGCCCAGGTCGAAGAAACCTCTTCCGACTACGACAAAGAGAAGCTGCAAGAGCGTCTGGCCAAGCTGGCCGGCGGTGTTGCCGTGATCAAGGTTGGCGCTGCCACCGAAGTCGAGATGAAAGAGAAGAAAGCCCGCGTTGAAGACGCCCTGCACGCTACCCGCGCTGCCGTGGAAGAAGGCGTGGTGCCTGGCGGCGGTGTCGCCCTGGTGCGTGCCCTGGACGCGCTGAAGGACCTGAAAGGCATCAACGAAGAGCAGAACGCCGGTATCAACATCCTGCGTCGCGCCGTCGAAGCCCCGCTGCGCCAGATCGTGGCCAACGCCGGTGACGAAGCCTCCGTCGTGCTGGACAAGGTCAAGCAGGGCAGCGGCAACTACGGCTACAACGCCGCCACTGGCGAATACGGCGACATGCTGGAATTCGGCATCATCGACCCGGCCAAGGTGACCCGCAGCGCGCTGCAGGCCGCTTCCTCCATCGCCGGTCTGCTGATCACCACCGAAGCCATCGTGGCCGAGCTGCCGAAAGACGACTCCGCTCCGGCCATGCCCGACATGGGCGGCATGGGTGGCATGGGCGGCATGATGTAACACCCGCTCCGGCCCCCGGGCCGAGCCCAACCCCGGTGCTCCTCGCGGACACCGGGGTTTTTTATGGCCGGTCGCCGGCCCGCCCGCGCTGGTCGAGGCCGCCGGGGCCGGTTAGGCTCTGTGCCGAACAGACGACAACGAGGCCCGCGGTGGGCTCGGGCAAGAGGTCAGCGACATGCGTATCCTGGTGGTGGAAGACAACCGCGACATCCTCAGCAATCTGCTGGACTACCTCAGTCTCAAGGGCTACAGCGTGGATTGCGCCCAGGATGGGCTGTCGGGCCTGCACCTGGCCGCGACCGAGCACTATGACCTGCTGATCCTCGACATCATGCTGCCCGGCATCGATGGCTACACCCTCTGCCAGCGGCTGCGCCAGGATGCCCGCCGCGACACCCCGGTGATCATGCTCACCGCCCGCGATCAACTCGACGATCGTCTGGAAGGCTTTCGCTCCGGCGCCGATGACTATCTGGTCAAGCCCTTCGCCCTGTCCGAACTGGCCGCCCGCGTCGAGGCGGTCATGCGCCGGGCCAAGGGCGGCGGGCGGCGGCAGCTGCAGGTCGCCGATCTCAGCTATGACCTCGACACCCTGGAGGTCAGTCGCGCCGGCAAGCCGCTCAAGCTCAATCCCATCGGCCTCAAGATTCTCGCCCTGCTGATGCAGAAGTCGCCCCACGTGGTGCGGCGCGAGGTGCTGGAGGAAGCGGTATGGGGCGAGGACTACCCTGACAGCGACAGCCTGCGCAGCCACGTCCACCAGTTGCGCCAAGTGATCGACAAGCCCTTCGAGCAGCCGCTGCTGCGCACCATTCACGGCGTGGGCTACAAACTGGTCGAGCAGGACTAGCCATGGAATATCACCTGAGCCTGTCGCGACGGATCGTCATCGCCTTCGTGCTGATGACCTTTCTGGTGGGTGGCGTCTTTGCCCTGGGGATCGTCGCCGCGGTGCATACCGTCGAGGAACGCCTGATCTCCACCGATCTGCACAATGAACTGGAGCGCATGGTGCAGCGCGACATGAAGCGCGGCGGCCAGCCGGTGCTGGACCCGGACATGCGCCTGTATTTCGTGCCTCTCACCGAGGTGGCACAGCTGCCAGCGCACCTGCGCGAGCTGCCGGCCGGCTTCAGTGAAGTGGAGGAGGATCAACAGTACTTCTATGCCTATGTGGCCGAGCTGGAGGGCAATCACTTCGTCCTGCTGCAGAACCAGAGCGATTTCGAGGCGCGCGAACGCCTGCTCTACAAGGTGGTGCTGGTCGGCTTCCTGATCAGCGTGGCCCTGGCCTGGCTGCTGGGCTGGGCCCTGGCGCGGCGGGTGATCGCTCCGGTCGTACGGCTGGCGCGTCAGGTGCGCCGGCGTGACCAGTTGCTCGATGTAACCCCGCCCCTGGCGCCGGACTACGCCAAGGACGAGGTCGGCGAGCTGGCCGGGGCCTTCGACGATGCCCTGGAGCGCCTGCGTGCTGCCCTGGCCCGGGAACGGCTGTTCACCAGTGACGTCAGCCACGAATTGCGTACCCCATTGATGGTGATCAATTCCTCCTGCGAATTGCTCGAGGCCACGCCGGATCTGCCAGCGCGGGCGAAGGGTCCGCTGGAACGGATGACCCGTGCGGCGCGGGAGATGCAGGAACTGGTGCAGACCTTTCTGGCCCTGGCACGCAACCAGGGCGACAACGACACCCAGGCCCCGCGGGCCACCCTGGCTGACGTGGCGCGGCGGCAGACCCAGGAGTGGCAGGCGGCGGTGCAGGCCAAGGGCCTGCAGTGGCAACTGAGCGTGGCGCCGGGGACTGATCAGGGGCTCTGGCACGAGCCCTTTCTGCGCTCGGTGATGAGCAATCTGCTGCGCAATGCGCTGCATTACACCGAGCGGGGTTATATCGGCCTGCACGTCGGAACGGACGGCTTCGTGGTGGAAGACAGCGGCGTCGGCATCCCCGAGGAGCAGCGCGAGGCGATGTTCCAGCCCTTCGTGCGGGGCGCGGAAGGGCGCGGCGAGGGCCTCGGACTGGGCCTGTCGCTGGTGCGCAGGATCTGCCAGCTGCAGGGCTGGCACGTGACCCTGGGTGAAAGCGCGGCGGGCGGTTGCCGCTTCGAGATAGCACTCGGCACCGACAGACTAGCGGACTGAGGTTACAGAAATTTCACAAAGGCTTGACCGGGGTTTGACAGGGGCCCGGGTAGGGTGGCGGCACTTCTCCACTCCCTCAGGAGCCGCCTCTGTGAAAGCGCCCATCGACCTGCCCTTTTCGCAAAAGTACGACGCCGACCACGCCCGCCAGTATTACCTGAAGCATCAGGACGGTCTGGCCCGGCGTCTGTCCAACTGGCGCGACCAGCAACTGGCGCGGCAGGCCCTGAGCATCGCCGGCCAGCCCAATCTGGTGCTGGATCTGCCCAGTGGAGCCGGGCGCTTCTGGCCGCTGCTGGCGGAAAAGCGCAACCGCCTGATCATCGGTGCCGATTACTCGGAAAACATGCTGGCCACCGCCCGCGATCAGCAGCCGGCGGACGTCGTGGCCCGGGTGAAGACGCTACAGACGTCGGCTTTCGCTATCGACCTGTCCGACAATTCTGTAGATTGCATTTTCTGTATGCGCTTGTTTCACCATGTGGGCGAATCGGCGGACCGACTGGCCCTGCTGCAGGAGTTCCACCGGGTGACCCGCGATAGCGTCATCCTGTCGTTGTGGGTGGATGGCAACTTCAAGGCCTGGCGGCGTCAGGCGCTGGAGCGCCGTCGCAAGGCCCAGGGCCGCGATCGTGGCGGTTATCAGAACAGATTCATCGTCGAGCGCAGCCAGTTCGAGGCGGAGGTCGCCCAGGCCGGCTTCGTCGTCGACCGCGCCCTGGATTTCCTGCCGGGCTATGCCATGTGGCGGGTCTATGTCCTGCGCAAGGCCAATTGAAGCTATCTAAAATAAGAGAGGCAGCTGATGGGAGCCGTAACGCAAGGCGAAGAGCGTTTCGATCGCTGGTGGAACACCGCGGGTGACTGGGTGGAAGCCCCCAACGTCCGCCGCGGTGGCGAAAGCGGTGTTCAGCGCCTGCAGCTGCCCGACGGTACCCTGGCCTACGTCAAGCGCCAGGTCGGCCATCTCTATCGCAGCCTGCGTCATCCCCTGGGACGTCCCACCGCTCTGCGCGAGCGCGATGCGCTGATCGCCTTTCGCGACCTGGGCATTCAGGTTCCCGAACTACTGTTCTGCGATGCCCGGCATGCCCAGGGCGGCTGGCGCGCGCTGCTGGTGAGTGCCGCTCTGGAAGGCTATCAGGACCTCGATCAGTGGTACGCCGAAGGTGGCGGCCAGTCTCTCAGCGAAGCCGAGCACGAGCGTTTCCTGACCACCCTGGGAGAGGTGCTGGCGCGCATGCATCGGCACCGCTGGCAACACGGTTGCCTCTATCCCAAGCACATCTTCGTGGCCGAACGAGTCGGCCCTCAGGGCAAGGAATTCTCCGTCGCCCTGCTCGATCTGGAGAAATGTCGCCAGCGCATCGGCATAGACACGGCCGCCCGTCGGGATATGCTGCAATTACGCCGCCATTCGTCGTGGAACGCTGCGCAATGGCGAACTCTCCTCTACGTTTACCAACAGGCGTTGGGACGGAAGATCAGAGGGTTAGAGCCATGACTTCACAAATTACTCGAGGTTTGCTGATTGCGGCTTTCTGTGGGGTCACCACATTGGCCTATGCGAGCTGGCTGCGGCCGGCGGCGGTGGTGGTCGGCAGTGAAGGCCTCGAGTATTGCCAGACGCCGGTGGCTCGCAGCCTGACCACCTCCAGCACGGGTAGCCAGGACCTGCTGCTGTTTCTCTTCGGCATGACCCAGACCCACAACCGCTAGGCCCTCGGGCGGTCAAGCGCCTTTCGCTTCCTCGGCAAGTTGGGCATCCTGTCGTCTGACTTCTAGCTGCCGAGCCCCCGCCGATGATGGCCGATAGTTTTTCCGAGCAGGCCGTGCAAAGCCTGCTGGACACCGACTTCTACAAGCTCACCATGATGCAGGCCGTCCTGCACAACTATCCCAATGCGGAAGTCGAGTGGGCCTTTCGCTGCCGCAACGACGAAGACCTGCGGCCCTATCACGCGGCCATCCAGGCCGAGATCGATGCCCTCGCCGATGTCGCCATCAGCGACGGTCAGCTGGCCTTTCTCGAGCGCATCCCCTTCATCACCCCAGACTTCATCCGCTTCCTGCGGCTGTTTCGCTTCAATCCGTCCTATGTTTTCCTGGGCGAGGAAGAAGGGCGCTTCACCCTGACCCTGAAAGGTCCCTGGCTGCACCTGATCCTGTTCGAGGTGCCGATCCTGGCGCTGATCAGCGAGGTGCGCAATCGCCAGCGCCATGCCGATCTGCCGCTGCAGGTGGCGCAGGATCAGCTCTATCGCAAGTTCGACTGGCTGGCACGAGAGGCGGGCGCCGATGAACTGGCCGAGTTCAAGATGGCCGACTTCGGCACCCGGCGGCGTTTCTCCTATGGGGTGCAGGAGATGGTGGTGCGCAGCCTGAGGGACGACTTCCCCGGTCGCTTCGTTGGCACCAGCAACGTGCACCTGGCCTGGAAGCTGGATGTCGCGCCCCTGGGCACCATGGCCCACGAGTGGCTGATGGCGCACCAGCAACTGGGGCCGCGACTGATCGACAGCCAGATCTCCGCCCTCGACTGCTGGGTGCGCGAGTATCGCGGTCAGCTCGGTATCGCCCTGACCGACACCATCACCATGGATGCCTTCCTGCGCGATTTCGATCTCTACTTCGCCAAGCTGTTCGACGGCCTGCGGCACGACAGCGGCGATCCCCTGCAGTGGGCGGAAAAGGCCATCGCCCATTACCAGCAGCTGGGCATAGATCCCCTGACCAAGACCCTGGTGTTTTCCGATTCGCTCAACCTGGAAAAGGCGCTGGCGCTGTTTCGCGCCCTGCGCGAGCGGATCAACGTGAGCTTTGGTATCGGTACCCACTTCACCTGCGACATCCCCGGGGTGCAGCCGATGAACATGGTGCTCAAGATGAGTCGCTGCAACGGTCAGCCGGTGGCCAAGATCTCCGACGCCCCGGGCAAGGCCCAGGGCGGTGAACCTGACTTCCTGCACTATCTGCGGCACGTCTTCCAGGTCAACGGCGCCTGAGTTCGGACGCCTTGCCAGGGCCGGCCTCAGGACGAGCAGCTGATCTCCAGGTGCTTGCCCCAGTCCGGCGGTCGCTGGGCGAAGCGCTCGCGTCCCGGCTGGGCCTCGAAGGGGCGTGACAGCACCTCGTGCAGCAGGCGCACCTCGCGGTAGTTGCCCGCTTCGGCCTGCTCGATGGCCTGCTGGGCCAGGTAGTTGCGCAGCACATACAGCGGATTGACCGCATTCATGCGTGCGGTGCGGTCGGCTGCGGTACCGCCTTCGGCCTCCAGGCGCGCGCGATAGGCCTGGCCCCAGTCGTCGAAACCGCGCAGGTCGATGAAGTCCTCGCGCACCCGGGCCAACGCCGCGGCAGGTTCGTCTTCGCCCAGGTGACGGAAGAACAGGTGATAGTCCACGCCGCCCTGTTGCATCAGGGCCAGCAAGCGCTCGACCAGCTCCTGGTCTTCTTCCCGCGCCTCCTGCAGGCCCAGCCGACGGCGCATCAGGTCGAGATACTGGGCCTGGTACAGCGGCAGGAAGAGGGCGATGCTCTCCTGCAGCGTCTCCACCGCCACCTTGGGCGTCAGCGCCTGGGCCAGGGCCGCCAGGTTCCAGTGGGCGATGGGCACCTGGTTGCTGTAGGAGTAGCGCCCGGTGTGATCGGAGTGATTGCAGATGAACTGGGCGTCGAAGTCGTCGAGAAAGGCGAAGGGGCCGAAATCGAAGGTGAGCCCCAGGATCGAGAAATTGTCGGTGTTCATCACCCCGTGGCAGAAGCCATAGGCCTGCCAGTGGGCGATCAGCCGGGCGTTGCGCTCCACCACCTCGCGGAACAGCGCGGCCCAGGGCTCAGGCGTCGTCAGCAATTCGGGGAAGTGCGCGGCCAGCACATGCTCGCCCAGCTGCTCCAGCAGCTGATGCTGGCGGGTGTAGTAGAAGTATTCGAAATGGCCGAAGCGCACGTGGCTGGGCGCCATACGCAGCAGGGTGGCGCCGGTTTCCAGTCGTTCGCGCACCACCTGGGTGGCGGAGCCGATCACGCACAACGCCCGGGTGGTGGGGATGCCCAGAGCGTGCAGGGCCTCGGAAGCGAGGAATTCGCGGATGGAGGAGCGCAGCACGGCGCGGCCGTCGCCCATGCGCGAGAAGGGTGTGAGACCGGCGCCCTTGAGGTGCAGGTCCCAGTGTTCGCCGCGGTCGTTGACCGCCTCGCCCAGCAGTAGGCCGCGGCCATCGCCGAGGCGGGGGTTGTAGGAGCCGAACTGATGGCCGGAATAGACCATGGCCCGGGGTTCGGCGCTGTCCCAGAGCTGGGCCCCGGCGAACACCTGGGTGAATTCGGGCGTCTCGGCCACTGCCGGGTCCAGGTCCAGCAGCGCCATCGCTGCCGGCGAGGCGACCACCAGCCGCGGATCGTCCAGCGGCCGGGGGTCGATATGGGTGGAGAAGTCATCGCCCAGGCGGGCGAATCTGTTGTCGAAGGTCAGGTCGAGCAGCTGTTTCATGGGTATCCCAGGGGCTGTAGAGCCTGTTCATAATCTCGCGAGCTAGAGCCAAATAAGGCGAAAATGGCGGAGGAAGCGGAGTTTACGAGTGGTAAATGAGCATACCGAAGCCATTTTCAACGCAGGTTGTCCGACGCGCAGCAGATTATGGACAGGCTCTTGGGGGCCGTCAGGCCTTGGATGGCTTGGGATCCTCGGCCTCCTGCTGGGCATCCCCTTCAGGTAGGAGAGTCATTTTGCCCAGTTGTTTCTCCGCACCGTGACGATTCTTCAGGGTGATCTCCATCTGCGGCGTCGACAGCAGATTGATGCCGGCGTCGCGCAGCAGCTGGTCGACCCGGCGAATCAGCTCATCGGTGGCGGCGCTGCGATCGCCCAGTTCCCGGACATAGATGCGCAATTCGTGATCCAGGGTGGTGGCACCATAGTGGGTGACGAACAGCGAGGGTTCGGGGTCGTGCAGGACGCGAGTATTCTCCTTCACCGCCTGCATGATCAGCTGTTGCGCCTGGGCCAGATCGCTGCCGCGATTGACGCCGAAGGTCAGCACGATACGGGTAACGGTGTCGGTCAGCGTCCAGTTGATCAGCTGGCTGGTGACGAAGGTCTTGTTCGGCACCACCACCGACTTGCGGTCGGCGTCGGTGATATGGGTGGCGCGGATGCGGATCTTGTTCACCGTGCCGGTCACGTTGCCGATGGTGATGAGATCGCCGACGCGCACCGGGCGCTCGAAGAGGATGATCAGACCGGAGATGAAGTTACCGAAGATCTCCTGCAGACCGAAACCCAGACCGACCGAAAGGGCGGTGGCCAGCCACTGCAGCTTGTCCCAGCTCACCCCCAGGGTCGCCAGGGTGGTCACGGTGCCGAAGCCGACGATGACATAGGACAGCAGGGTGGTGGTGGCGTAGGCGCTGCCCTGGGCCAGATTCAGGCGTGACAGCACCAGCACCTCCAGCAGGCCGGGCAGGTTGCGCGCCAGGGCGACGGTGAGGCCGGCGATCACCAGGGCGATAATGAACACCCGCAGCGTCAGGGGGACCTGGGTGGCGGCGGCGCCGGTGCCGCTGGTGTACTGGTAGAGGGTGACGTTGTCCAGGTAGGAGAACACCGCCACCACATCGGCCCAGACTAGGTAGAGGACGCCGAGGAAGGCCAGCAGCAGGGTCAGGCGCAACAGCCGCGAGGACTGCTGGTTGACCTGTTCCATGTCCAGGGTCGGCTCCTGCACCACCTCGACGCCCTCGGCGTCCTCCTGCTGCGCCTGGCGCTTCTGGATGGCGCGCTGGTAGGCCAGGCGCCGCGCGGCCACGCTCAGGCCACGGGCCAGGGTGGCTTCGAGGATGATCCAGGCCATCAGCACATAGAGGGTGTCCACCAGGCGATCGGTGAGCTTGAGCGCCGTGTAGTAGTAGCCGAAGAGCACGGCGAAGAACAGCACGGCCGGAATGGCGGTGATCATCAGGCCGAGCAGCAGGCGGAAGAACGGCAGGCGCTCGCGGGCGGTGGCATTGAGCAGGGAGCGACCGAGCATCCAGGCCAGGCTGGCATAGGCGACCAGCACGATGAGGATGCCGAGGACGTCGTCGGCGAGGCCAGCCAGCTGGCGCTCGGCGATGGCCACCACCGCCATCAGCGCCAGGGCCAGCAGCCCCACCCGTCTGACCAGCCGGCGCAACGATTGCGCCTGGGGCCGGGCCCACCGGAAATGGGTCTCGGCCACGCCACCGGAGGCCAGCAGGCGATACACCGTGTAGAACACCAGCCAGCCGGCGGCGATCTCCAGCAGGGCCGCGCCGATGGCGGCGTTGACCCCGCGTTCGTCACCTTCCAGGGCCACGCCGCCCAGCCAGAGCACCAGGCTTGCCGGCAGGCCCAGCAGGATGGTGAGCAGGATCGCCTGGGGCGTGTGCAACTGGCTGTCGCGCTGATAGTGGCCGATGTCCTGGTTGAGCTTGTGGACCCGGCCATAGAGGCGCGGGCGCTGCCAGATCAGGGTGGCGAAGGCCAGCACCAGCGGCAGCAGCAGCAGCGGGCGCTCGGCCAGGCCGACATAGAGTTCATGCAGGCTGGAGCCCCAGGGCACGTCGCGCAGCTGCTGCAGCAGCTTGCGCGGCGCGGTCTTGACCCAGTTCCAGTCCAGCGGCTTGTTGCTGGGAATCCAGAACATCTGCTCGTCGAGGGTGCCGCGCAGGCTGGTGATGGTGCTGCGCAGCTGGTTCTGGTTGAGCTGCAGATCGATGGATTCGCTGAGCAGGGCATTGAGTTCGGTGTTGAGGCGCTCCTGCAGTTCGCTGCGGGTCTTGAGCAGGTCGAGCAGTTGCTGACGTAGCTGCGGGGTGGCCTTTTCCGGCGGCTGCTGGGCCAGCAGATTGTCGACGTAGCCTTCCGGATTGGCGATCTGGGCGCGCTGCTGATTGAGTTCGAACTGATAGAGGCGCAGATCGGCGATGTCGTCGGTGAGGTCCTTGTTGACCTTGACCGAGGGCAGTGCTGCCCGCTGCTGATAGAGCAGCTTGGACAGCAGCACGCTGCCCTTGAGCACGCCGATCTGCTGCTCCATGTTCTCGGTGGTCTGCTTGAGCTGGTCCAACTGCTGACGCGACTCGAGATTGCGGCGGTTGAGGTCGTTGAGGCGATCGGTGGCGCGCAGCAGGTAGTCCGACAGCTGCAGATTGAGCCCGGTCTCCTGGGACAGCACATCGTCCCCGGCGGTTTTTTCCGATTCGCGGGAGGCTTCGGCCAGGGTCTTTTCCGATTGCTGGCGGCGCTTGCCGCTGATCAGCGTCTGCAGGTCCAGGGTCTCCTGCTCGTAGCGCTTGACCTGTTCGGTGAAGAGTTCGCGGCGGATGGCCCCCAGATCCTGCAGCACGCTGTTGCCGCCCAGTTCCTGGCGCAGCAGCTGGATCTGCGCATTGGCGGCCGCCTGTTCCGCCAGCAACTGACCACGTCGCTCGGGCGTAATTGGCTTGGCGTTCTCACGCCCGTTCTTGAGCAGATCGGCGATCTGCTGCAGGCGCGTCTGCAGATTGGCGATGTCCACCTGGGCGCGTTCGGGACGGGTCTGGGCATTGATCACCAGACTGTTGGCCGCATTGAGGTCGTCCTGCACGCTGTTGAGCGCCAGGCTGGTCTCGCTCAGACGCTGCTCCAGGGCCTGGGGCGTGGCGCCGGCATAGCGCTGTTCGGCCGGTTTGATCGGCTCGGCGCGCAGTCGCGCCAGTTGCCGCTGGGCATCCTTGATCTGCTGCGGCGCCTGGGCCAGCTGCTGGCGCAGATCGGCCAGCTGCTTGACGTACTGGTCACGCTGATCGAGCAGCTTGAGGGTCTGCTGCAGACTGTCCTGGGCGGCGCTCTGCTCGGGGGCGGGCAGCTTGCGATCGGCCAGCCCGGTCAGATTCTGCTGCACCTGCTGGGCATCCGGCGGCCCGGAATCCTGAGCCACGGCGGGAAGGGTGAACAGGCAACCGCAGAGAGCGGCGGCGCGAAGCAGAGCGGACAGGCGGTGCATGCGGCGGGCGTCGGGCAGTGGAAAGGCGCGAGGTTAAAGCCAGGCTGCCATGGGCGCAAGATAGCGCTTTCCAGGGCGCGAACCCTGTTCATCCACCGTTAAAGAAAGAGCGCGGGCCCGCTGCTGCGGCCTTCGGGAAACTTCACGCCGACCTTGCGCACGCGCTTGTTCTCGATGGCCGCGACGATCCAGACCAGGCCATTCCATTCCACCAGGTCGCCGACGATGGGTTCGCCGCCGATCTCGTGGGTGATGAAGCTGCCGAGGCGCTGGTTGCCGTCCACCTCGCCCAGCTGCAGGCCGTACAGCGCGGCCACGGCGCTGAGTTCGGCGTCGGCTTCCAGGACGAAGTCGCCGAAGAATCTCTGGGTCTGCTGCGGTGCCTGGCTGAACAGCCGGCCGAGGGCCGGCAGATCGTGCTCGTGGCCGACCACACAGAGGATGTCGCCGGCTTCCAGGGTGGTACTGCCGGAGGGGTGGAGCAGGGTCTCGCCGCGGAACAGCGCGGCGATACGGGTGCCTTCGGGCATCTTCAGCTCGCGCAGGGCGGCGCCGATGCACCATTTCTCGGCGCCCAGGCGATAGATGAACAGCTCCCATTCGCTGGTCGGATGGACCTGCAGGCCGGCGCGGGAGAAGGGCGCCGGCTCCGGTGGCACCGTCACCTTGAGCAGCTTGGCGGCCAGCGGCAGGCTGGAGCCCTGCACCAGCAGCGACACCAGCACGATGAAGAAGGCCACGTTGAAGAACAGCTGGGCCTGGGGCAGCCCGGCCATCATCGGGAACACCGCCAGGATGATCGGGACCGCGCCACGCAGCCCGACCCAGGCGATAAAGGCCTTTTCCCGGTCGTGGAAGGCGCGGAAGGGCAGCAGGCCGATGGCCACCGACAGCGGGCGGGCGACCAGGATCATCCACAGGGCAAGGCCGAGGGCGGGCAGGGCGATGGGCAGCAGGTTGTGCGGCTCCACCAGCAGGCCCAGCACCAGGAACATGCCGATCTGCGCCAGCCAGGCCATGCCGTCGAGCATGTGCAGCATGCCGTGGCGACTGCGGATCGGCAGATTGCCCATCAGCAGACCGGCCAGGTAGACCGCGAGGATGCCACTGCCATGGGCGGTGTTGGTCAGGGCGAAGATCAGCAGGCCACCGCTGATGGCCAGTAGCGGATAGAGGCCGTCGGCGAGGTGGATGCGATTGATCAGCTGCAGCAGCAGCCAGCCGCCGCCCAGGCCGATCACCCCGCCGATGGCGAATTCGCTGACGAAATGCCCGAGCAGGCTCCAGGAAAAGCCGCTCTGGCCGCTGGCGAGCATCTCGATCAGGGTGACGGTGAGAAACACCGCCATGGGATCGTTGCTGCCCGATTCGATTTCCAGACTGGCGGTGACCCGTTCGTTGAGGCCCCGGCCGCCGAGCAGGGAAAACACCGCCGCAGCGTCGGTGGAGCCGACGATGGCGCCGATCAGCAGGCCCTGCAGCAGGCTGAGATCGAACAGCCAGGCGGCGGCGACCCCGGTCAGGCCGGTGGTGATCATCACCCCCACGGTGGCCAGCGACAGCGCCGGCCAGAGCGCCACGCGAAAACTTGACACCCGGGTGCGCATGCCGCCGTCGAGCAGGATCACCGCCAGCGCCAGGTTGCCCACCAGGTAGGCCATCGGATAGTTGTCGAAGGCGATGTGACCGGGACCGTCGATGCCAGCGAACATGCCGACTACCAGGAAGATCACCAGAATCGGGATGCCGACCCGCGAGGAAATCGAGCTGACCAGAATCGACAGGCCGATCAGCACCGCACCGATCAAGAACAAGCTGTTGATGGTGACAGCGTCCAAGCGTGACTCCTGGGGTAAAGAATTGAAGAACCTGGGGATTTAACCCGCTGGGTGGCCGGGGTGTCAAAGCGCGACGCCGCTGGCGCCCGAGGAAGACGGTACACTGTAGGGCTGACGCTGGAGTATCCCATGAATTACCGACACGCCTTCCACGCCGGCAATCACGCCGATGTCTTCAAGCACGCCACCCTGTTGCGCCTGGCCGCGCTGCTGGCGCGCAAGGAGACGCCCTTCGCCTATCTGGACAGCCATTCCGGCGTTGGTCGCTATGACCTGGCCGGCGATCAGGCCAGTCGTACCGATGAATGGCGCGATGGCATCGGACGGCTGTGGGCCCTGGAGTCCGTGCCGGCGGCCTTTGTCGGCTATCGCGAGGCGGTGGCGGCGCTCAATCCCGACGGCGCGCTGCGCTACTACCCCGGCTCGCCCGAGTTGATGCGCCAGGCCCTGCGCCCCCAGGATCGCCTGCTGCTCAACGAGCTGCACCCGGAGGATGGTCGCCTGCTCAAGGAAAACATGGCTCGCGATCGCCGGGTCGCGGTGCATCAGAAGGATGGCTGGCTGCTGCCGCGGGCGCTGCTGCCGGTCCCCGAGCGCCGGGCCTTGCTGCTGATCGATCCGCCCTTCGAGAAGGCCGACGAGCTGGAGCGTTGCGTCAAGGCGGTCGAGGAGGCCATCGGCCGGATGCGCCAGACGGTGATCATGCTCTGGTATCCGATCAAGGATCGCCGCCAGCTCCGACGCTTTCATGCCGGTCTGCAGGCCAGCGGCGCGCCCAAGCTGCTCAATGTCGAATTGCTGATCCGCGCGGCGGACGATCCCACCCGGCTCAATGGCTCGGGGTTGGCCATCGTCAATCCGCCGTGGGGCCTGGAAGAAGAGTTGCGCGACCTGCTGCCCTGGCTGGCCGAGCATCTGGCCCAGGGCGAAGGCAGCTGGCGGCTGGACTGGCTGATCGCGGAATAGCGAGGCCCGGCGCTGCTAGGCTTCGCTGCGCTCAACCCAACCTACGGGAAAGGTTGGCGTAGGTTGGGTCGAGGCGGCTCTACCGCCGAAGCCCGACAAAGAGAGCCGCCGCAGCGGCTCGGGATCAGACCGCCAGGCTGGGCGGCAGGCAGACGCCGGTGCCGGCCAGGCCGCAATAGCCGTTGGGATTCTTCGCCAGGTACTGCTGGTGATAGGCCTCGGCGTAGTAGAAGGGCGGCAGCGGGGCGATCTCGGTGGTGATCTCGCCATAACCGGCCTCGACCAGTTGCGCCTGGAAGGCGGCCTGGCTGGCTTCGAAGGCTTCCCGCTGATTGTCGTCGGTGTAATACAGCGCCGAGCGATACTGGGTGCCGACGTCGTTGCCCTGGCGCATGCCCTGGGTCGGATCGTGGGCTTCCCAGAAGATCTTCAGCAGCGCCTCCAGCGAGGTCTGGGCCGGATCGAACACCACCAGCACCACCTCGGTATGACCGGTCAGGCCGGAGCACACCTCTTCGTAGGTCGGATTGGGGGTATGGCCGCCGGCATAGCCCGCCGCGGTGGTCCAGACGCCCGGCTGTTGCCAGAAGCGCCGCTCGACGCCCCAGAAGCAGCCCATGCCTACCACCAGACTCTGCAGACCGGTGGGGAAGGGGCCTTGCAACGGATTGCCGTTGACATAGTGGGCCGCGGGCACGGCCATGGCCGTCTCGCGGCCGGGCAGCGCCTGCTCGGCGGCGGGCAGATGAGTCTTCTTGGTCAGGATTTCGGAACGCAGGACCATGGGATACCTCGTGGGAAAGGGCCAGGCGAAAAGCTCAGTGTACGCAAAATCGCAGCAGCGGGGTCGAGTCCGCGCGGCGGGTCAGCGCGTCGGCAGGTAACGCGCCAGGGCGGCGTCGAGCTGGTCGGCCGGGATGGGCTTGTCGAACAGATAGCCCTGGCCGATATCGCAGCGATGGTGGCGCAGGAACGCCAGCTGTTCGGTGGTCTCGATGCCCTCGGCAACCACCTGCAGCCGCAGGTTGTGGGCCATGGCGATCACCGCGGAGGTGATTTCCATGTCGTCCTGGTTGTCCGGGATGTCCTTGATGAAACTCCTGTCGATCTTGATGACGTCGATGGGGAATTTTTTCAAGTAGCTGAGCGACGAATAGCCGGTGCCGAAGTCATCCATCGCCAGGCTCATGCCCAGGCGCTTGAGGGCTTCGAGGGTGTTGCGGGTGGCGTCGGTGGCATCCAGCAGGAGGCTTTCGGTCAGTTCCAGCTCCAGACGCTTGGGCGCGATGCCCTCCTCGTCGAGGATGGTGACGAAGGACTGCACCAGGTCGGGATCGGTGAACTGCTTGGGCGACAGGTTGATGGCGATCTGCAGATCGTCGAAGCCGGCGGCGTCGAGGCGATGCAGCTGGCGGCAGACCTCGCGGATGACCCATTTGCCGATGGGCACGATGAGCCCGGTTTCCTCGGCGATGCTGATGAACTGGTCCGGGCGGATCATGCCCTTTTCCGGGTGCTGCCAGCGGATCAGGGCTTCCAGGCCGAGCAGCTTGGCGCGTTTCAGGCAGACCTTGGGCTGGTAGTGCACCAGCAGTTCGTTCTGTTCCAGGGCTCGGCGCAGGTTGTTCTGCACGAACAGCTTGTTGCTGGCTTCGGCGATCAGCGCCTCGGTGAACACCTGGACCTGATGGCCGCCGGTGGCCTTGGCTCTGTGCAGGGCGAGGCCGGCGTGCTTGATCAGGGTCTGCGGATCGGTCTCGTGCGGCCGCGCGGTGGTCAGGCCGATCGAGCAACTGATCAGGGTCGGGTGGCCTTCCACATAGAGTGGCGGATCCAGGGCCACCAGGGTGTCGCGGGCCAGGCTGTCAGCGGCGACCGCATCCATGCCTTCGAGCAGCACGGCGAATTCGTTGCTGGCGATGCGGGCGATCAGTGCGCCCTTGCCCAGGGCGCTGCGCAGGCGCCGGGCCAGACCCACCAGCAACTGGTCGCCGATACGATGACCGAGGCTGTCGTTGACTCTCTTGAAATTGTCGACGTCCACCAGCAGCAGCGAGTGTTCGCGGCTTGGACTGGACTGCTCCAGGCGCGCTTCCAGGCGGGCGATGAAGTGGCTGCGGTTGGCCAGCCCGGTGAGGCTGTCGCGAAACACCAGTTCGTCGTTGTGCTGCTGGGCGAAGCGGGTCTTGCTGGTGTCCTGGAAGATGCCCAGATAGCCCTGCAGGTCGCCATTGGGCTGCTGGATCTTGGACAGCGATAGCTGGCCCCAGTAGGTCTCGCCGTCGCGACGATAGCAGCGCAGTTCGCCTTGCCAGCTGTCCTGGTGCGCTAACCGCTGCCAGGCTTCGTAGAGCAGCTCGCCCCAGTTTTCCAGGGCTGGCAGGGATTCGACGTGCAGGCCCTGCAGCTTGCCGATGGGGTATCCGGTGATCCGCGCGAAGCTGTCGGTGGCGTGCTCCAGGCAACCGCTGGCATCCAGCAGCAGGAAGGCATCGTTGCTGGCTTCCATCACCCGGGTCAGGGGATGGGCGACCTTGGGCAGGCGCTCCGGCTGCTGGAGGAGGGCGGCCAGGCACTCGGCCAGGCTGCGGGCGAAGGCGACGTCCTCGGCTTCCCAGGTGGCCGCGTGGTCCCGGCGTAGGCAGAGCAGACCGATCAGCTGATTGTCATGCAGCAGCGCCACGTCCAGCGCCGTTCCGCCCCCGGTATGGGGCGGGTGCAGCACCTGACTGGCGTCTTCGATCACGCCCTGCTCGCGCAACCGGCGCCGATGGTCGCTGCACAGCGTCGGCAGGCGCTCTTCCTTGCACAGGGTGACGAGGCCATTGCCCTCGTAACGCCACAGGCTGAGTTCGTCCGCGGCAAAGGCGGCCGGGCCCTCGGCGCGCAGCAATTGCACCAGTTCGTCGTCGACCGGTGCCTGGCGCAGAGCCAGCCGGGACAGTTCGAGCAGCAGGGTCTGCCGCGCCTGGGCCATCCCCAGCCGTTGCTGGCGGTGGTCCTGGCTGTCCTGCAGGAGCGCCAGGGTGGAGCGCAGGGCCAGGTTGTGGGCTTCCCATTCGCCGGCCAGGCCGTCGTCGTTCATCACCCGCAGCAAATAGCCGCGCAGCAGGGGGCGGCCGTGGCGCTGCAGGCTTTCGCCCACCTCGACCACCTGGTACGGAGCCGCAGGGGAGTGGAACAGGTAGCGCACCTGATAGCTGCCGTGCTCGGCGAGTTGCAGCTGGATGTCTTCGTGCAGGCGATGACGGACGCTAGGTTCCATCAGGCTGGCATAGGGGGCATCGATGAGCGAGCACAGCGCCTGGGCGGGCAGGCCAAGGCTGGCTTCACAGCGGGAATCGAGATAGAGCATCGCCCAGGAGGCTTCATTCAGACGCTCGAAACGCAGCAAGCCCAATCGGGCAGGAGCGCTGAGCGCGCCCGCCTGATCGGCTACCGCGGCATCGGCAGCATCGGAGTGAATACTCATGCGAGGGTCCGCGTCCTTGTGAAGACGGAAAGATGTCCTAGGTTTATCGGAAAGGACAGACAAATCATTAATCCTTTTCCTCTCCGCCTCGCCAGCACCCTGGGATGGCTGTCAAGGTTGCCCGATAGAGGTCGGCCCATGCAAGGGGCGGCGCTCGGGGCGCCCATCCTACCTTTTTCCTGGATCTTTCGGTTGATCTGGCAGCAAAAACCCCGCCTGAGCGGGGTTCTTGCGCTACACCAGAAGACGGTAGCGGGAAGCCGTTACCGTCCTGTGGCGGCTTACAGCAGCAGACCGCGGATTTCCGCCAGCAGATCGCCCAGGCGCTTGGTGAAGCGCGCGGCGGCCGCCCCGTTGATCACGCGGTGATCGTAGGACAGCGACAGCGGCAGCATCAGGCGCGGCTGGAAGGCCTTGCCGTCCCAGACCGGCTGCATGCTGGCCTTGGACACCCCGAGGATCGCCACTTCCGGGGCATTGACGATCGGCGTGAAGCCGGTACCGCCGATGTGACCCAGGCTGGAGATGGTGAAGCAGGCGCCCTGCATGTCATCACCGCTGAGCTTCTTGGTCCGCGCCTTTTCCGCCAGCTGAGCGGCTTCGGCGGCGAGTTGCAGGAGGCTCTTCTGGTCGACGTTGCGGATGACCGGGACTAGCAGGCCGTCCGGGGTGTCCACGGCGAAGCCGATGTGCACGTACTTCTTGCGGATCACCGCCTTGCCGCTGGGGGCCAGGGAGGCGTTGAAGTCCGGCAGTTCCCTGAGCACATGGGCGCAGGCCTTGAGCAGGAACGGCAGGATGGTCAGCTTGACGCCGGCCTTTTCCGCCACGGCTTTCTGGCCGACCCGGAAGGCTTCCAGATCCGTCACGTCGGACTGGTCGAACTGGGTAACGTGGGGCACGTTCAGCCAGCTGCGATGCAGGTTGTTGGCACCGACCTGCATGAGGCGCGTCATCGGCACCTCTTCGATCTCGCCGAACTTGCTGAAGTCCACGGTGGGGATCGGCGGGATGCCGGCGCCACCGGTGACGCCCGCGGCCGCGGTCGGAGCCGCCTTGCTCTTCTGCAGCTGATCCTTGACGTAGGTCTGGACGTCTTCCTTGAGGATGCGACCCTTGGGACCGGTCGGGGTGACCTCGCCCAGATCGACACCGAACTCGCGGGCGACCATGCGCACGGCCGGGCCGGCATGGACCTTCTTGCCCTTGCCGGCGGCGGGTGCGCTGGCGGGAGCGGCGGCCTTGGCCGGAGCCTCGGCTTTCTTCTCGGGTGCCTGCGCGCTGGCGGCGGCATTGCCGGCAGCCGGCTTGGCCGCCTGCTTGGGCGCGGCACCGGCCACCTTCAGGGTCAGGATCAGATCGCCGGTCTTGGCCTGGTCATTGACCTTGATGGCGACGCTTTCCACCACGCCCGCCTTGGGCGCCGGGATTTCCATGCTGGCCTTGTCGGACTCCAGCACGATCAGCGACTGCTCGGCCTTGACCTGGTCACCGGCCTTGACCAGCACCTCGATGACGTTGGCACTGCCGGTGGAGCCGATGTCGGGGACCTTGATCTCCTCGACCGATTCACCGGCCGGCTCGGCGGCGGCTTCCTCGTGCAGCTCGGGCTCGGCGGCTTCCTTGGCGGGCTTGTCGCCGGCCTTGGATTCGACGCTCTTGCTCGGCTTGGCATTGGCGGCGCCCTTGAGGACCATGATCAGATCGCCGGTACCCACTTCGTCGCCGACCTTGACGGAAACGCTCTCCACCACGCCGGCGGCGGGGGAGGGGATTTCCATGCTGGCCTTGTCGGATTCCAGGGTGATCAGCGTCTGCTCGGCGGCGATGGTGTCGCCGGGCTTGACCGCCACCTCGATGATGCTGGCCTTGCCGCTGGAGCCGATGTCCGGAACGTGAATTTCCTGGGACTCGCCTTCGCCAGCGGGTGCCGAAGCGTCCTCGTCGCCGGCCGGCGTCGGGGTTTCGCTTTCCTCGACCTGGGTCTGCTTGGACTCGGCCTTGGGCTCGGCGGCGGGTTCGCTGCCGCTGGCGGCGTCCTCGCCTTCCAGGTCGATCAGCAGATCACCGGTCTTGAGGGTGTCGCCGACCTTGATGTGCAGGGCGGCGATCTTGCCGGCCTTGGGGGCCGGAATCTCCATGCTGGCCTTGTCGGACTCCAGCACCACCAGGCTCTGTTCGGCCTCGACGGTATCGCCGACCTTCACCAGCAGCTCGATGACTTCGCCGTCGCCACTGCCGATGTCGGGTACGCGGATGGTCTCGCTCACAGTTGTTTCCTCTTATCCGTGTGCCGCATCAGCAATCCAGGGGATTGCGCTTCTCGGTGTCGATGCCGAACTTGGTGATGGCGTCGGCCACGACCTTGCGTTCCAGCTTGCCTTGGTTGGCCAGCGCCTGCAGAGCGGCGACGGCGACCCAGCGACGGTCGACCTCGAAATGATCACGCAGCTTCTTGCGGCTGTCGCTGCGACCGAAGCCGTCGGTACCCAGCACCTGGAATTCGGTGGGGACCCACTGGCGGATCTGGTCGGCGAACAGCTTCATGTAGTCGGTGGAGGCGATGACCGGACCCTGGCGCTCGCCCAGGCACTGCTCGACGTAGGTCAGGCGGCGCTCTTCCAGCGGGTGCAGGCGGTTCCAGCGGTCGACGGCCAGGCCTTCGCGGCGCAGTTCGTTGAAGCTGGTGACGCTCCAGATGTCGGCGCCGACACCCATCTCGCGCAGGAGGCTCGCAGCCGCGCGGACCTCGTTGAGGATGGTGCCCGAGCCCAGCAGCTGGACGCGGTGCTTGAAGTCGCCTTTTTCTTCTTCCAGCAGGTACATGCCCTTGATGATGCCTTCCTCGACACCCTGGGGCATGGCCGGCTGCTGGTAGTTCTCGTTCATCACGGTGATGTAGTAGAAGACGCTCTGCTGCAGTTCCATCATCTGATGGATGCCTTCGCGCATGATCACCGCCAGCTCGTAGGCATAGGTGGGATCGTAGCTGCGGCAGTTGGGGATGGTGCCAGCCAGGATGTGGCTGTGACCGTCCTCGTGCTGCAGGCCTTCACCGTTCAGGGTGGTACGGCCGGAGGTGCCGCCCAGCAGGAAGCCGCGGGTCTGGGCATCGCCCGCCGCCCAGGCCAGGTCGCCGATACGCTGGAAGCCGAACATCGAATAGAAGATGTAGACCGGCAGCATGGGCTGGTTGTAGTTGCTGTAGGCGGTACCGGCGGCGATGAAGGAGGACATGGCGCCGGCCTCGTTGAGGCCTTCCTGGAGGATCTGGCCGTCCTTCTCTTCGCGGTAGTACATCACCTGGTCGCGATCGACCGGCTCATAGAGCTGACCGTGGGGCGAGTAGATGCCCAGCTGGCGGAACATGCCTTCCATGCCGAAGGTGCGGGCCTCGTCGGCGAGGATGGGCACGATGCGCTTGCCCAGGTCCTTGTCCTTGACCAGTTGCGACAGGATGCGGCCGAAGGCCATGGTGGTGGAGATCTCGCGATCGCCGGAGCCGTCCAGCACCGCCTTCAGGGTTTCCAGAGGCGGGGTGGGGATGCTCAGGCTGCGCGCGCGACGCTGAGGCAGGTGACCGCCCAGGGACTCGCGACGGCTCATCAGGTACTTCATCTCGGCACTGTCGTCGGCCGGACGATAGAAGGGCAGTTCGCTGAGCTGGGAATCGTTCAGCGGGATGTCGAAGCGATCGCGGAATTTCTTCAGCGACTCCACATCCACCTTCTTGGTGTTGTGCGCGGTGTTCTTGGCTTCGCCCGCACCGGTGCCGTAGCCCTTGATGGTCTTGGCCAGGATGACGGTGGGCTGGCCCTTGTGGTTGACCGCCTGGTGGTAGGCCGCATAGACCTTGTAGGGATCGTGACCGCCACGGTTGAGCTTCCAGATCTCGTCGTCGGACAGGTCCTCGACCATCTTGAGCAGCTCGGGGTTGGCGCCGAAGAAGTGCTTGCGCACATAGGCACCGTCCTTGGCCTTGTAGTTCTGGTATTCACCATCGACCACGGCGTCCATGCGCTGCTGCATGCGGCCTTCGGTGTCGCGGGCGAACAGCGGATCCCACATGCGGCCCCAGAGGACCTTGGTGACGTTCCAGTCGGCGCCACGGAAGATGCCTTCCAGTTCCTGGACGATCTTGCCGTTGCCACGGACCGGGCCGTCGAGGCGCTGCAGGTTGCAGTTGATGACGAAGATCAGGTTGTCGAGGTTCTCGCGGCCGGCCAGGGAGATGGCGCCCAGGGTTTCCGGCTCGTCGCACTCGCCGTCGCCGATGAAGCACCAGACCTTCTGCTTGCCGGCGGGGATGTAGCCGCGGTTCTCCAGGTACTTCATGAAGCGGGCCTGGTAGATGGCGGTGATCGGACCCAGACCCATGGACACGGTCGGGAACTGCCAGAAGTCGGGCATCAGGTGCGGGTGCGGGTAGCTCGACAGGCCCTTGCCGTCCACTTCCTGACGGAAGTTGTTCATCTGGTCTTCGGAGAGGCGGCCTTCCAGGAAGGCACGGGCGTAGACGCCGGGGGACGCGTGGCCCTGGTAGTAGATCAGGTCGCCGCCGTGCTCTTCGTTGGGCGCCTTCCAGAAATAGTTGAAGCCGATGTCATAGAGGGTGGCGCTGGAGGCGAAGGTGGAGATGTGACCACCCAGATCCGGATCCTTGAGGTTGGCGCGCATGACCATCGCCAGGGCGTTCCAGCGAACCAGCGAGCGGATGCGCCGCTCCATGAACAGGTCGCCCGGCATATGGGCTTCCTTGGTCACCGGAATGGTGTTGCGATAGGGGGTATTGATGGAGTAGGGCAGCTGGGTACCACTGCGGGTAGCCAGTTCGCCCATGCGGGTCATCAGATAATGAACGCGCTCCTCGCCTTCGTGGTCGAGGACGGACTCCAGGGCGTCCAGCCATTCCTGGGTTTCGACGGGATCGAGATCTTGCATGGCTTGCTCCAGGGCGGAAAGGCTTCCAAAATCGGTCGCCTCAGGGTCGCCGCCGGCCTCTTGGGGGCAGCGAAAATTCTTGGATTTATGACCGGACGGTTCCGATCGGCGTGTAGTTTTACTACAAATTCAAATCCGTTTCAGCTCCGAGCTGTAATGCGATAAAAAACAATTCGACGTTTGTCGAACGCGCTGCTCGAGGGCTCGCGAACTCCGAACCGCGGACGAGAAAACGGTTCCCGCTCGGACCAGGTGGTCCGTCGGAATGTCCCGGGTAGGGGGTTCGCGGCAGGGTGGTGGGGTTCGACCGTCCCTGCGCAGGACTGCCCATGATACCCCTCCTTCGTCCCGAACTGCCTCCGACTCTTGTCGCCTGTGCCGAGCTAGCCGACCGGCGTCTGGCCGACGCCCTGTCCCCGCTGCCCGCGGCGGCGGCCCGGCAGGCGAACTGGCCCGCGCCGCTGCGCGCCGAGTGGCGGCGGGTGGCCGCCCTCAGCGATTTCGTCGTCGAGCAGTTCTGCCGCCTGCCCGAGCCTTGCCTGGCGCTGGTCGACAGCGGCGATCTGGAGCTGTCGCTGGCGCCGGGGGCGATGGCGCAGCGCCTGCGCGAGGCCCTGGCCGACTGCCCGGACGAAGCCGAACTGGGGCGCCGGCTGCGGCGTTTTCGCATGCTGCAGCAGGTGCGCATCGTCTGGCGCGACCTGATCCGGCGTGCCGATCTGGTGGAGACCTGTCGCGACCTCAGCGACCTGGCCGACGCCTGCATCGACCAGGCCTGCGCCTGGCTCTATGCCCAGCAGTGCGGCCAGTTCGGCGTGCCGACCGGGCGCCACAGCGGTCAGCCTCAGCAGCTGGTGGTGCTGGGCATGGGCAAGCTGGGTGCGGGAGAGCTGAATCTGTCGTCCGATATCGACCTGATCTTCGCCTATGGCGAGGGCGGGGAGACGCGCGGCGCGCGGCGCGAGCAGGACAACCAGGAATTCTTCACCCGCCTCGGGCAACGCCTGATCAAGGCGCTGGACGCCACCACGGTGGAGGGCTTCGTCTTTCGCGTCGACATGCGCCTGCGACCCTATGGCAGCGCCGGCGCCCTGGTGCTGAGCTTTGCCGCCATGGAGCTCTACTACCAGGACCAGGGCCGCGACTGGGAACGCTACGCCATGATCAAGGCAAGGGTGGTCGGCGGCGACCAGGCCAGCGGCGCCGAGCTGCTGACCCTGCTGCGGCCCTTCGTCTATCGGCGCTATCTGGATTTCTCCGCCATCGAAGCCCTGCGCAGCATGAAGCAGCTGATCCGCCAGGAGGTGCGCCGGCGCGGCATGACCGACAACGTCAAGCTGGGCGCGGGCGGCATCCGCGAAGTGGAATTCATCGCCCAGGCCTACCAGCTGATCCACGGCGGGCGCGATCCGGCGCTGCAGCAGCGCCCGCTGCTCGGGGTACTGACCAGTCTGCGCGAGCGCGACTATCTGCCGGCCGCGGCGGAAGCGGAGCTCCGCGAGGGCTATTGCTTCCTGCGCTATGTGGAGCACGGGCTGCAGGCCATCGCCGACCAGCAGACCCAGACCCTGCCAGTGGACCCTCAGGGTCGGGCGCGGGTGGCCTTCCTCATGGGGTATGCCGACTGGGATGACTTCAGCGCGGCGCTCGACGGCTGGCGCAGCCGCATCGACTGGCACTTCCAGCAGACCATCGCCGATCCCGAGGAGGAGACCCAGAGCGCCGAGCTGGAAGACAGCTGGCTGCCGCTGTGGGAAGACCTGCTCGACCCCGAGGAGTCCCTGGCGCGACTGCGCGCGGCGGGCTTCCAGGCGCCGGAGCAGGCGCTGGAATTGCTGGCCAGTCTGCGGGCCAGCGGCCAGGTGCGGGCCATGCAGCGCGCCGGTCGCGAGCGCCTGGATGCCTTCATGCCACGGCTGCTGGATGCGGTCAGCGCCGACGAGCAGCCCGATCGGGCGCTGGAGCGGGTGCTGCCGCTGGTGGAAGCCGTGGCGCGACGCTCCGCCTACCTGGTCCTGCTCAGCGAGAATCCGCCGGCCCTGGCGCGGCTGCTGGAGCTCTGCGGCGCCAGTGCCTGGGTGGCCGAACAGATCACCCGCTATCCGGCGCTGCTCGACGAATTGCTCAACGAGGGCCGGCTCTATCATCCGCCGCAGAAACCGGAGCTGGCCGCCGAATTGCGCGAGCGCCTGATGCGCCTGCCCGAAGAGGATCTGGAGCAGCAGATGGACGTGCTGCGCCACTTCAAGCGCGCCCACAGCCTGCGGGTGGCGGCGGCGGAGATCGCCGGGAGCCTGCCGCTGATGAAGGTCAGCGACTATCTCACCTGGCTCGCCGAGGTGATCCTCGAAGAGGTCTTCGGCCTGGCCTGGCGCCAGCTGGTGCAGCGCCATGGCACGCCGCAGCGACGCGACGGCTCGCCCTGCCAGCCGGACTTCGTCATCGTCGGCTACGGCAAGGTCGGCGGCATCGAGCTCGGCCATGGCTCGGATCTCGATCTGGTGTTCATCCACGATGCCGATCCCCTGGCCGAGACCGATGGCGCCAAGCCCATGGATGGCGCCCAGTTCTTCAATCGCCTCGGCCAGCGCATCATCCATCTGCTCACCACCACTACCCCGGTAGGCACCCTCTACGAGGTGGACATGCGCCTGCGGCCGTCCGGCGCGGCGGGGCTGCTGGTGAGCTCGCTGGAGGCCTTCGAGCGCTACCAGCAGAGCGAGGCCTGGACCTGGGAGCACCAGGCGCTGGTGCGCGCGCGGGTGGTGGCGGGTTGCCCGCGGCTTGGCGCGCGCTTCGACGCGGTGCGGGCGCGCATCCTCGGTCGGCAGCGGGAGCTGGCGACCCTGCAGGCCGACGTGGCCGGCATGCGCGACAAGATGCTCGACAACCTCGGCACCGCGGTGACCGCCGGCGGACTGGGGCCGAACGCGCGCCGGCCGGAGCAGCGCTTCGACCTCAAGCAGGATGCCGGCGGTATCGTCGATATCGAATTTATGGTCCAATATGCCGTTCTGGCCTGGTCGTGGCAGCATCCCGAATTGCTGCGTTTTCCCGACAACATCCGCATCCTGGAATCCCTCGAAGCGGCTGGTCTGGTACCGGCCACGGACGCCATTGCCCTGCGCGAAGCCTACAAGGTCTACCGCGCCGCGCTGCACCGCCTGGTGCTGCAGAAGCAGCCGGGCAAGGTGCCGGCCGACGGCTTTCTCGCCGAGCGCGACGAAGTGCGCCGTATCTGGCACGGCCTGGGGCTGGACACGCCGTCCGGCAATCCGGCCACCTTTTAGGCCGTCATCAGTAAGGAGAGGCAAGATGTCGATGTCCGTGCGCGAGCTTTCGATCAGGCCGGGCCTGAGGGAGTGGGAGTCGGCCACCCGCTAGGTGCCGATCGCCTTCCAGCATGAATATTCTGATCATCGGACCCAGTTGGGTCGGCGACATGGTGATGGCGCAGACCCTCTTCGTCTGCCTCAAGCGCCAGCATCCCGACTCCCAGATCGACGTCCTCGCCCCCGAGTGGAGTCGCCCGCTGCTGGAGCGCATGCCCGAGGTGCGCGAAGCCCTGAGCTTTCCCCTCGGCCACGGCGCCTTCGAACTGGCCACCCGCCGGCGCATCGGCCAGCAGCTGCGCGGTCGCTATGACCAGGCGATCCTGTTGCCCAACTCGCTGAAGTCGGCGCTGGTGCCCTATTTCGCCGGCATCCCCAAGCGTACCGGCTGGCGCGGCGAGATGAGATTCGGCCTGCTCAACGACATCCGCACCCTCGACAAGGCGCGCTATCCGCTGATGATCGAGCGCTTCATGGCGCTGGCTTACGCGCCCGGTGCGGAGTTGCCCAAACCCTATCCCAAGCCACGGCTGGCCATCGATCCGGCCAGCCGTGACGCCGCCCTGGAGCGCTTCGGCCTGAGCCTGGACCGGCCGGTGCTGGCGCTCTGCCCGGGCGCCGAATTCGGCGAGGCCAAGCGCTGGCCGGCCGAGCACTACGCCGCCGTGGCGGATGCCCGGCTGCGTCAGGGCTGGCAGGTCTGGCTGTTCGGCTCGCAGAAGGACGCTCCCGGTGGCGAAGAGATCCGCGAGTGGGTCACCCCCGGTTTCGAGGAGGATGTCTACAACCTCGCCGGGCGTACTTCCCTGGCCGAGGCCATCGACCTGCTTTCCTGTGCCGGTGCGGTCATCAGCAACGATTCCGGCCTGATGCACGTGGCCGCCGCCCTGGATCGCCCGCTGGTGGCGGTCTATGGCTCCACCTCGCCGGGCTTCACGCCGCCGCTGGCCAGCCAGGTCGAGGTGGTGCGCCTGGGGCTGGAATGCAGTCCCTGCTTCGACCGTACCTGTCGTTTCGGCCATTACGATTGTCTGCGCCTGCTGCAGCCGAGTCTGGTGCAGGAGGCGCTCGGCCGCCTGGTCGCCGATCCGATCGAGGTGGGCTAGATGCGCGTGCTGCTGATCAAGACCTCCTCCCTCGGCGATGTCATCCATACCCTGCCGGCCCTGACCGATGCGGCGCGGGCCATCCCCGGCATCTGCTTCGACTGGGTGGTGGAGGAGGGCTTCGCCGAGATTCCCGCCTGGCACCCGGCCGTGAGCCAGGTGATCCCGGTGGCCCTGCGCCGCTGGCGCAAGCAGCCCTTTTCCGCCTGGGCCAGTGGCGAGTGGGGCGAATTCAAGGCGCGCGTGCGCGAGCAGCGCTATGACCGGGTGATCGATGCCCAGGGCCTGCTCAAGAGCGCCTGGCTGACCCGCTACGCCGAGGCGCCGGTGGCCGGTCTCGACCGCAACTCCGCCCGCGAGCCCCTGGCCAGCCGCTTCTATGACGAGCGCTATCATGTCGCCAAGGGGCAGCACGCCCTGGAGCGGATCCGCCAGCTGTTCGCCCAGGCCCTGGACTATCCGCTGCCGGCGGGCGTGGGTGACTACGGCCTGGATCGGCAACGCCTGGCCGGTCCTAACGAGACGCCCTATGTGGTGTTCCTGCACGGCACCACCTGGGTCAGCAAGCACTGGCCCGAGGCCCACTGGCGCGAACTGGCCGAGCGCATGAGCCAACTGGACTGGCCGGTGCGACTGTTGTGGGGCAACGAGGCGGAACATGCCCGAGCCGAACGCATCGCCGACGGCCTGGATGGCGTCCAGGTGCTGCCGCGACTGAATCTCGCCGGGGTAGCGAAGGTGCTGGCCGGCGCCCGTGCCTGCGTGGCGGTGGATACCGGTCTCGGTCATCTGGCCGCGGCCCTGGACGTGCCCACCGTGTCGCTCTATGGCCCGACCAGTCCGAAGAAGGTCGGCGCCTATGGCCGCTCCCAGGTGCACCTGAGCGCCGTGGGGTTGGACGGCACCGACGAGCCGCGCGATCAGCCATCGGCCAGTCTTGCCGCCCTGACCCCGGAGCGGGTCGAACTGGAACTGGAAACCCTGCTGTTGGAAGACCTCCCCGCATGACCCTGGCTTTCGTGCTCTACAAGTACTTTCCCTTTGGCGGCCTGCAGCGGGACTTCCTGCGCATCGCCCAGGAGTGCCAGCGCCGGGGCCATGCCATCCGCGTCTACACCCTGATCTGGGAAGGCCCGGTGCCGGAGGGCTTCGACGTGCGGGTGGCCAGGGTCAGTGCCCTGTTCAATCACCGACGCAACGAGAAATTCCACGCCTGGCTGCAGGCCGACCTCGCCCGCGATCCGGTGGACCGGGTGATCGGCTTCAACAAGATGCCGGGGCTGGACGTCTATTACGCCGCCGATCCCTGCTTCGAGGACAAGGCCCAGACCCTGCGCAATCCGCTGTATCGCCAGTGGGGTCGCTATCGCCATTTCGCCGAATACGAGCGCGCGGTGTTCGCCCCCGAGTCGTCGACCGAGATCCTGATGATCTCCGAGGTGCAGCAGCCGCTGTTCGTCAAGCACTACGGCACGCCGGCGCCGCGCTTCCACCTCCTGCCGCCGGGCATCGCCGCCGATCGTCGCGCGCCGGCCAACGCCGCCGAGATCCGCGCCGACTTCCGGCGCGAATTCGGGCTGGAGGAGGGCGAGCTGCTGCTGGTGCAGATCGGTTCCGGCTTCAAGACCAAGGGCCTGGATCGCAGCCTGCGCGCCCTGGCCTCTTTGCCCAAGGAGTTGCGCAAGCGCACCCGGCTGTTTGCCATCGGCCAGGACGATCCCAAGCCCTTCCTGCTGCAGGCCAAGGCGCTGGGCGTGAGCGAGCGGGTCGAGATCCTCAAGGGGCGCAGCGACATCCCGCGCTTCCTGCTCGGCGCCGATCTGCTGATCCATCCGGCCTACAACGAGAACACCGGCACCGTGCTGCTGGAGGCGCTGGTCGCCGGGCTGCCGGTGCTGGTCACCGACGTCTGCGGCTATGCCCACTACATCGACGAGGCCCGCGCCGGCGCGGTGGTGCCGTCGCCCTTCGTCCAGGAGACCCTGGACCGGATGCTCGCCGAGTTGCTGGCCGATCCCGAGCGCCGCGCGGTGCAGGGCCGCAATGGCCTGGCCTTCGCCGCCAGCGCCGATCTCTATTCGCTGCCCGAACGCGCCGCCGATGTCATCCTGGGGGTGGCATGACTCTGGAATTGCGTGAGCCCTTCGCCAGCCGCTGGGCCGGCCAAGATCCCTTCGTCGCCGTGGAGGCCCTGCAGGGCCAGGTCTATCGCGAGCTGGATGGACGCCGCACCCTGCGCACCGAGGTGGCCGGCCGTGGCTACTTCGTCAAGATCCACCGCGGCATCGGCTGGGGCGAGATCGCCAAGAATCTGCTGCAGGCCAAGCAGCCGGTGCTGGGTGCGCGCCAGGAATGGCAGGCCATCGAGCGGCTGCACCAGGTCGGTGTGCCGACCATGACCGCGGTGGCCTTCGGCGAGCGCGGCGCCAATCCGGCGACCCAGCACTCCTTCATCATCACCGAGGAGCTGGCGCCCACCGTCAGTCTCGAAGACTTCAGCCTCGACTGGCTCCGCCAGCCGCCCGAGCCCCTGCTCAAGCGGGCGCTGATCGCCGAGGTGGCGCGCATGACCGGGGCCATGCACCGGGCGGGCGTCAACCATCGCGATTGCTACATCTGCCATTTCCTGCTCGACACCGCCCAGCCGGTCACCGTGGCCAATCTGCAGCTCTGGCTGATCGACCTGCACCGCGCCCAGTGCCGCACCCAGGTGCCCCGGCGCTGGCGCGACAAGGACCTGGCCGGGCTGTATTTCTCCGCCCTGGGCATCGGCCTGACGCAGCGCGACTTCCTGCGCTTCCTGCGGGGCTACTTCCAGCGGCCGCTGCGCGAGATCCTGCGCGACGAGGCGCCGCTGCTGGCGCGTCTGGAACGCAAGGCCGCCGCCTTGCTGGAGCGCAAGGAACGCTACGGGGACCGGCTCTGATGGCTGACTGGCGCATCGATTCCAGCGTCGCCCACCTGCCCGAATTCGCCACCCTGGAAGCGGTGTTCGCCCTCGGCGGCGAACGCCTGACCAGCGATCCGCTGTCGGAAGTGGTGCGCATCGAGCGCGACGGCATCCGCTACTACGTCAAGCGCTACCACGGCGCCGGCAAGGGGCTGCGGCGCTATGTCGGGCGGCCGCGGGTCAAGGCCGAATGGCAGAATCTCAAGCGTTTCGCCAAGTGGGGCATCGCCACCGCGCCGGTGGTGGCCTGGGGGATGGAGCGCTCGCCCCGGGGCTTCGCCCGCGGCGCCATGATCACCCGCGAGATTCCCGACACCTTGGACCTCGCCGAGCTGGCCAGGCGCGAGGATCCGCGGCTGCGCGACCGGGTGTGGGTGGACAACGTCAGCCGTCAGCTGGCCGCGGCGACCCGTACCCTGCACGACCACCATTTCGTCCATAACGATCTCAAGTGGCGCAACCTGCTGGTGGATGGCCAGGGCGTGCTCTATCTCATCGACTGCCCGGCCGGCGCCTTCTGGGTCGGCCACTGGCTGCGCTGGCGCATCGTCAAGGACCTGGCCTGCCTGGACAAGGTGGCCAAGTACCAGCTGTCGCGCACCCAGCGCCTCAGGTTCTATCTGCAATACCGCGGTCGCGCGCGCCTCAGCGACAACGACAAGGGGCGCATCCGCGAGGTACTGGACTATTTCAAGGGGCGGGAATGAACGAGGTGTGGGCGGCCGAGGATCGGACCGTGCTGGCCGGCCAGGGCCTGGACAGCTTCGCGGCGCTGTGGGCGCTGGAGCTGACCGCGGTGGACGAACCCAACCAGGGACGCGGCGGTTTCAGCCAGGTGTTTCGCCTGGACGTTGGCGGTCATGGCTACTACCTCAAGCGCCAGCGCGACTACCTGACCCGCACCCTGGCCCGCCCGCTGGGCGAGCCGACCTTCGCCCGCGAGAATCGCAACATCCGCCGCTACGCCGAGCGCGGCATCCCGGCGCTGGAGCTGGCCTATTACGGCGAGCGCCGCGATGACCAGGGCTGGCGCGCCATCCTGCTGACCCGGGCGCTGGATGAC
This sequence comes from Pseudomonas aestiva, assembly GCF_039908605.1. Lineage (NCBI taxonomy): Bacteria > Pseudomonadati > Pseudomonadota > Gammaproteobacteria > Pseudomonadales > Pseudomonadaceae > Pseudomonas > Pseudomonas aestiva. The sequence continues at coordinate 958,642 of NZ_CP150916.1, forward strand.
TGGCGCGATCTCGACAGCTGGCTGCGTGTCTGGGCGCACCTGGCCCCCGAGGAGCGCCAGGCGGTGCTGGTCGCCGTTGGCGAACTGGCTCGCCAGCTGCACGGCGCCGGCCAGGTGCACGGCTGCTTCTATCCCAAGCACCTGTTCCTGCAGCGTCAGGGCGAAGGCCTGGCCGCGCGGCTGATCGATCTGGAAAAGACCCGGCCGCTGCTGTTCGGCCGGCGCGATCGCCTGCGCGATCTCGAACCCCTGCTGCGCCGCGCGCCGCAATGGAGCGAGCAGGACATCGCCCGCCTGCTGGCGAGTTATCTGGACCAGCCGCTGGACAGCGTCGCCGTGCGCGACTGGAGTCGGCGTCTGGCCGGGCGTCGCCGCCACAAGGAGCGCAAGGCATGACCCTGGAGCAACTGACCAAGGCCGGTCGTGCGCCGACCCTGCCGTTGCGCATCGAACTGCCCAGTGGCGAGTTGGAACTGCTGTCGCTGCTCAGGGTGCTGCCCGGTCAGCGCTATGTCGGCGAGGCCCGCTGGCAGGGCCGGCGGGTGCTGGCCAAGCTGCTGGTCGGTGAGCGCGCGAGTCGGCAATTCGCCCGCGAGCGCGAGGGTTGCCGCCTGCTGGCGGTCGCCGCGGCGCCGACCCCCACGCTGCTGGAGAGCGGCGAGGCGAGCGGGCAGGGCGCCTGGCTGCTGTTCGACTTCATCGAGGCGGCGCCCAGCGTCGAGCAGCTGTGGCAGCCGCTCGTCACCGAGCCGCCCCTGTCGCCGGCACAGGACGCGTTGCTCGGCGCGGCCCTCGCCACCCTGGCGCGGCTGCATGCCCAGGGGCTCTGGCAAGCCGATCTGCACCTGGACAACCTGCTGGTCAAGGACGGCGCCGCCCTGGTCATAGACGCGGCGGACATCCAGGCCGAGACCGTCGGCCAGCCACTGTCCCAGGCGCGGGTGCAGGAGAATCTGGCGGTGTTCTTCGCCCAGTTGCCGGCCGCCCTGGATGCTCAGCTGGAAGAGCTGCTGATCCACTACCTGCTGGTCAATGCCGAACACGCCCTGCGCCTGGAAGCTCTGCTGGCGCGTATCGCCGAGATCCGCCGCTGGCGTCTGGCCGACTACCTGAAGAAGAGCGGCCGGGAATGCACCCTGTTCGCCGTCACCCGCAGCGCCTTTGGCCTGATCGCCGTGCGGCGCACCTGGCTGAGTCGCCTGGAAGGCCTGCTGGCCGATCCCGACGCCGCCCTGGCCGGCCTGCCGACCTTCAAGGACGGCGGCGCCGCCACCGTGGCCCGCGTGCAGTGGCAGGATCAGGACCTGGTGCTCAAGAGATACAACATCAAGGGCTTCGGCCATTGGCTGACGCGCTTCTGGCGACCGAGCCGAGCCTGGCACAGCTGGCGCGAAGGGCATCGGCTGCGATTCCTCGGCATTCCCACTCCCGAGCCGCTGGCCGTGCGCGAGCGCCGCTTTCTCGGCCTGCGCGGGCGCGGCTATCTGGTCACGCCCTTCGTCGACGGACCCAATCTGCTGGAGCGCTTCGCGCCCTATGTGCAGTCGGCGCCGCCTGCGGTCGAGCTGGAGGCCCTGCTGGCGCTGGTCGAGGCCCTGCGTCGCGAGCGCCTCGGCCATGGCGATTTCAAGGGCACCAACCTGATCTGGCATGAAGGTCGCTGGCTGGTGATCGACCTCGACGCCCTCCAGGCCCATGGCAGCGACCGTGCCTACGCCGCCGCCTATGCCCGCGACCGCGCCCGGCTGCTGCGCAACTGGCCGGCCGACAGCGCCCTGCATCGCCTGCTCGACGAGCGCCTGCCGCCAGCCTGAGCGCCGACCCGCCATCTGTACCGGGGCTGAATCGCCGTGCGCTAGGCCCCGCTCCGGCGTGCGGCCATTACCCGTGGCCTGCCTGAACGGCTATAATTCGCCGTTTTTGAGGCGAGGCGGGCCTGCAGCGGCCTCGCGAAACCCCGGCGAACTCCTCTGGCTTCGCCCTGTACAGAGGCTTTACCTGTGTCCCTGACCGTCCTTGGCCTGTCCGGCGCCCTCAGCCACGATCCCTCCGCCGCGCTCTATATCGACGGCAAGCTGATCGCCGCGGTGGAAGAAGAACGCTTCGTGCGCGACAAGCATGCCAAGAATCGCATGCCCTACGAGTCGGCCAAGTTCTGCCTGGAACAGGCCGGGATCAGCCCCGCCGATGTCGACGTGGTGGCCATTCCCTATGCGCCCATCAGTCTCTTCGGCGAAGCCCGCTGGCACTACGCCAAGCGCTATGCCTACGCCCCGGATCGCGCCCTGGACGCCATCCTGTTCGGCAATCGTCGCTACCACCGCTACCAGAAGCGCATCGAGTGGTGCCTGGTGCAGCTCGGCTTCGACCTGAAGAAGGTCAAGCTGGAAGCCGTCGAGCACCACCTGGCCCATGCCTCCAGTGCCTACCACTGCTCGGGTTTCAGCGAAAAGACCGCGATCCTCGGCATCGACGGCAAGGGCGAGTACGCCACCACCTTCTTCGGCTACGGCGAGAACGGCAAGATCCACAAGATCAAGGAGTTCTACGACCCGGACTCCCTGGGTGGCCTCTATGGCGCCCTCACCGAATTCCTCGGCTTCGAGATGCTCGACGGCGAATTCAAGGTCATGGGCATGGCGCCCTATGGCGATGCCAGCAAGTACGATTTCTCGCGCCTGGCGAAATTCGAGAACGGCGAGCTGATCATCAACACCGACTACGCCAACGTCATCGGCTTCCGCCGCTACAAGGAAAAGGGCAAGGGCTACTACTTCTCGCCCAAGCTGATCGAGTGGCTGGGACCCAAGCGTGAAGGCGACATCGCCGACGATCCCTACATCCACTATGCCGCCAGCATGCAGGCACTGTTCGAACGCCTGGCGCTGGAGATGATGGACTACTACCTGGGCGACATCATCCGCCAGACCGGGAAGATCGCCTTTGCCGGCGGCTGCGCGCTCAACGTCAAGCTCAACCAGAAGATCATCGCCCGTCCCGAGGTCAAGGAGCTGTTCGTCCAGCCCGCCTCGGGCGACGCCGGCACCGCCGTCGGCGCTGCCGCCTACGTCTCCCACGCCCGTGGCGTGCCGGTGGAGAAGATGGAGCACGTCTATCTCGGTCCCGGCTACAGCAACGAAGACGTCATCGCCGCCTGCGCCCGCCATCCCAATGCACCCAAGTGGGAGCGGATCGACAACATGCCCCAGCGCATCGCCGAGATCATGGTGGCCGGCAATCCGGTGGCCTGGTTCCAGGGTCGCCTGGAATTCGGTCCGCGCGCTCTGGGCGGTCGTTCCATCATCGGCTGCCCCAGCGTGCCGGGCGTGGCCGATCGCATCAACGCCCAGATCAAGTTCCGCGAGCGCTGGCGGCCCTTCTGCCCGTCCATGCTCGATACCGTGGCGCCGCAGATGCTCAAGGTCGACCATCCCTCGCCCTTCATGACCTTTACCTTCGAGGTCAACGAGGAATGGAAGAGCCGGGTGCCCGAGGTGGTCCACGAAGACGGCACCTCCCGCGCCCAGGTGCTGGAGCGCCGGCATAATCCGCGCTGGTACGACCTCATGGTCGAGCTGGAAAAGCTCACCGGCAACGGCGTCTCCCTCAATACCTCGCTCAACCGCCGCGGTGAACCCATGGTCTGCTCGCCCACCGATGCCCTGAACATGTTCTTCGGCTCGGATCTGCAGTACCTGATCATGGAAGACGTCCTGGTGATCAAGGAGGGGGCCGGCCTATGACGCGTTCCGCCGAACCGCGGGTGCTGCAGTTCTGTCATGGCTACGACGGTCCCTTCCTCGACTGCGCCCGCCAGACCGCCAGCCTCTTCGCGGGCAGCGGCTATCGCGTCACCACGGTCTTTCTCACCGGCACGGCCGATGCCGAGGTGGCCGCCGGTTGCGGTAGCGACGAGGTGCTGTTCCTCGAGTATTCCTCCAAGGACGTGCGGGGCCTCAAGCTCGGCGCCATCCAGGCGCTGCGCGAGATCGTCCGCTCGCGCGGTATCCGCTTCGTCATCGCCCATAGATTCAAGCCGATTTGGATCGCCTGCCTGGCCACCAATCTGCCGGTGATCGGCGTCCACCATGCCTTTGGCGACTACGACCGGCTCGGCCGGCGGCTGTTCGCCAAGCTGATGAGCAAGCGCCTGACCCTGCTGGGCGTTTCCGACGCGGTACGCGACGAGTTGCGCCAGCGCCTCAAGGACTGGCCGGCCGAGCGCATCGAGACCCTCTACAACCGTCTGGACGTCGAGGCGGTGGAACGCGAACTGCTGCCGGCCGACGAGGCCCGCGCCGGGCTCAAGCTGCCCCAGGACGCCTGGATCGTCGGCAACGTCGGTCGTCTGCATCCGGACAAGGACCAGGCCACCCTGCTGCGCGGCTTCGCCGCCGCCCTGCCGAATCTGCCGGCCAATGCCCTGCTGGCGATCCTCGGTAAGGGCCGCCTGGAAGAAGACCTCAAGGACCTGGCCCGCGAACTGGCCATCGCCGACCGGGTGCTGTTCCTTGGTCAGGTGGACGGCGCCCGGCGCTATTTCAAGGCTTTCGACGTCTTCGCCCTGAGTTCCGACCACGAGCCCTTCGGCATGGTCCTGCTGGAGGCCATGGCCGCCGGCGTCCCGCTGATCGCCACTTCCTGCGGTGGCGCGCGGGAGATCGTCGAGGGGGTCGGCTTCCTCTTTCCCCTCGGCGACGCCGAAGCCCTCGGCCAGGGCCTGCAGCACCTCAGCCGCCTGGCGCCGAGCCAGAGACGCGCCTGCGTGCAGCACATGCGCGAGCGCCTGGCCGAACGCTTCTCCGACGAGGCCGTGCGCCGCGACTTCTGGCGCCTGCCGATGGTCGCCGCCTTCAAGGCCCCGGCGCCGTGAAAGTCCTGTTCCTGGTCCAGAAGGAGCAACGCATCCTGCTGGACCACTTCTATGCCAGCATCGCCGCCCACTGCGAGTGCGACCTGCGCTGGCTGAGTGACGAGGAACAGGCCGATCTGCGCGGCTATTTCCGCCGCGCGGTGCCCCAGCCCGAGCAATACGATCGCATCCTGCTGTTTCTCAGATTCAAGAAGCAGCTCAGGCAGGTCGCCTTCATCCGCAGCCTGCCCAATCTGGTGGAGCTGGAGCACGACGCCTACCAGAATTTCATCCCCTGCAAGTACACCGGCAAATTCAGCCGCTACTACCGGGCCATGCCCCACGTCCGGGTGCTGGTCTCCGGCGCCGGCGTGGCGCGGCGGCTGCAGGAGGAGGGGGTGGACGCCCACTTCGTGCCCAAGGGCTACGACGATAGCCGGCTGCGCGACCTGGGGCTCGAACGCGACATCGAACTGGGCTTCGTCGGCAGCCTCGGCAGCGTGGCCTACAGCGGGCGCAAGCAATTGCTGGAAGACCTGGCCAAGGTCGAGCCGCTGCTGATCACCAAGACCCGCTCGGGCGACGAATACCTGCAGACCCTCAACCGCATCCGCTACTTCGTTGGCGCCGATGTCGGCATGGGTGAATACATGATCAAGAACTTCGAGGCCATGGCCTGCGGCTGCGTGCTCTTCACCTTCGATCAGGGTGAAGAGGAGAACTGCGCCCTGGGTTTCGCGGATGGCGTCAACGTGGTGCTCTATCGCTCGCTGGACGAGTTGCGCGAGAAACTCGCCCGGCTGCGCGGCGATCCGGCGCACGCCGCGGCCATCGCCAGGGCTGGAGAGGCCCTGGCGCGTCACTCTTTCGCTTTCGGCCACTTGGGTGAGCGCATCGTTTCGGCTATAACCCCAGCGCTGCGACCGGCAGTCGCTCCGGGGTTCCTGCACCGCCTGCTCGGCAGGCTGGGACGCTGATGCGCTGCCCGAGGTCCGGCTTTCGACTCAACTGGCAGAAAGGGTAGAACGTGCAGTTTTCCGCCGACAGCGACATCTCCGTGGTCGTCACCAGTTGCGGGCGCTTCGACCTGCTGCGGCAGACGCTGGCGACCTTCGACGAATTCAACACCGCGCCCATCCGCCGCGTCTTCATCACCGAAGATTCCGGTGACGAGGCGGTACGCGACTGCATCCCCGCCCATTGGCGCGAACACACCGAGTTCATCGTCAACAATCCCAAGCTTGGCCAGATGCGCAGTGTCGACGCCGCCTATGCCCGGGTCGAGACCAGCTGGATCTTCCACTGCGAGGATGACTGGGCCTTCTATCGCCCCGGCTTCATCGAGGATTCTCAGGCGCTGCTGGAGGCCGATCCCCAGGCGCTGCAGGTCTGGCTGCGCAGCCATGCCCATGACCTGGCGATCCACAGCCCCTACGTCTATCTCAAGTCGCGGCAGGTGCATGCCGGTATCGCCTTTTACGAAGTCGGCTCGCACAAGCCCGAATGGCAGGGCTTTTCCTTCAATCCCGGTCTGCGCCGGCGCGCCGACTACCTGCTGCACGCCCCCTATGGCGACCTGAGCGGCGAGAAGGAACTGTCCCGGCGCTATGCCGACGCCCAGCGCCACGCGCTGATCCTGGAAAACGATGCCGTGCTGCATACCGGCTTCGGCCAGCACGTGGTCAGCGACAAGGACCGCAACGACAAGCAGAAGCGCCGGCGGATGGAACGCATCAAACTGGCACTGGCCTTCCTGGTCGGCGCACTCCTGGGAGCCCTGTTGTGGTGACACCCTTGCTCGATCGCCTGCAGCAGAGTCGTTATTTCACCCTGGCGGTGCTGGTGTTCATGGCCGCCTACCTGTGCATCCCCACGGCCAAGTGGATCAACAGCTACTTCTATGCGGCGATCGCCCTGCCGGCGCTGATCCTCTTCGTGCTGCGGCCGCGGCTGATCGACTGGCGCTCGCCGCTGCTGCTGCTCTGGCTGGTGTTTCTCGCCTGGTTCATCGTGCCGGGGGCACGGGCCGAAGAGGGGCAGTTCTTCAAGCACATTCTCTATGTGCTGCTGTTCGTGCTGACCGTGGCCTGCCTGGTGGATGGCGACTTATTTCGTCGCCCCGGCCTCGTACGCCTGGCCTTCTGGGTGGTCTGCGCCTATGCCGTCGGCTCCAGCCTGGTGTTCTGGCTGACCGGCCACTATGCCGTCGGCCAGCGGGTCATCCACCTGCCGGGACGCATCTCCAATCCCATCTATGTGAGCATCTGGATGGTCTGCCTGGGCGGCCTGGCCGCGCCCACCTGGATCCGCGAGCGGCGCCGGATCGAGTTGCTGGCGGCGGTGGTGGTCAGCATCGTCGGCATCTCCTTCGCCCTGCAGACCCGTACCGGCCTGGTGGGCATCGGCTTCCTGGCCGCCCTCGGTGTGCTCTTCGCCTTTCCGCGCTTTCCGCTGCGCACCCTGGCGCTGGTCGTCCTGGTCAGTGCCCTGATCGCCGGAGTGGTCCAGGTGGTGCATACCGAAGCCTGGTTCGTCGCCTTCTGGGGCCGGGCGGATTCCGGACGCATCGAGCTGTTCCACTTCATGATCAAGGACTGGGAGTCCTGCGGCTGGTGGCTGGGCTGCGGCCTAGGTTACCAGAGTCACGACCTGCTGCATGGCACCGAGGCCATCCAGCACCCGCACAACATCTTCGTCTCCTTCGGCATCTACACCGGCCTGGTGTCGCTGCTGATCTTCGGCGTGCTGATGCTGGCCAGCCTGGGCGCGGCTCTGCGCCAGCGCGATCCCTGGGGACTCTATCTGGCCGTGGCTCTGCTGATGCTCAATTTCGACGGCGCCAAGCTGATCGGCAATCCGGACGAGTTGTGGCCGCTGGTGCTGTTGCCCGCGGCGATGATCGTCGGCGCCGAGGTGCAACGCCGGCGCAAGCTCGCGCTGGGACAGGCGGTGCCGGTCCAGTCCTGATCTAGTCCTGCAGCTGCCGGTCGAGTTCGCGCCAGTCCAGGGGCTGGCGGCAGGCTTCGGCATAGGCCCTGAGGAAGGGTTCGCGACCGGGTTCGAACAGCCAGTCGCGGTCTTCGCCGTAGCGCAGCAGGTGATGGAAGTTGCGCACCCGCAGGCGCAGCGGCAGACGCCGCGCATGACAGCGCAGATCGGCGATGTCGATCAGGCCCAGTTCGCCTTCTGGCGTCAGCACCACGTTGCCCAGGTGCAGCGAGCGGAAGTAGACGCCACTGTCGTGCAATTCGGCGATGAAGCGACCCAGGGCGGGGCGCAGCGCCGCGGCCTCGTCCGAGGTGCGCAGCTGGCGCAGGGTGGCGCCCGGCAGCGGGCTGTAGTGCACCAGATCGCGCTGCAGCGAGGCGGCGCGATAGACCTCCAGCACCTGCGGACAGGGAATGCCGCGCTCGGCCAGTTGGCGGGCGTTGTCGGCAAAGCGCTGGGCATAGGGAAACAGCGCCGCCGAGGTCAGCAGCCGCTTGCGGCGAAAGAGCTTGAGATAGCTGCCATCGGTGAGGCGCAGGACCTTGTCGCCATGGTGATCGGCTTCCACTACCTGGGCGGCGTCGCGCAGTTCGAGATAGCGCGAATGTTCGAGAGGCTTCATGCAGGACCCGTCAACGTCAGGGCGTGCATGTTACCCGAAGGTGGCAGGCTGTGAAGTGACCCCTGCGACCTATCCGGCCGCTTGTTGCTAGAATCAGATTTTTGCCGGCAGCTTTACATGCGCCCCACACGCCAACTCCTGTATTTCGTCTACGGCGGTGCCCAGGCCTATCGGCAGGAGCTGAAGTTCAGCCTGCTCAGCGCCCTGCACTGGCGGCAGGGCCAGGACATCGCCCTCCGTATCCTGACCGATCGGCCGCAGGACTATCGCGGCTGGCCGGCGGAAGTAGTGGCCATCGAGGCCGCGACGCTCAGGGAGTGGCAGGGGCAGCACGGCTATCTGCACCGCAGCAAGGCCTGCGCCATCGCCTGGGCCTTGCCGCGGGCCGACAGGACCCTGTTCCTGGACAGCGACACCGTGGTCCAGGCGCCGCTAGCGTCGTTGTTTGACGGCATCGACAGCGGACGCGGGCTGCTGGACATCGAGGAGTGGTCCTGGCGCAAGGCCCGTACCCGCCCGGAATTCGCCCGCTTCGCGGCGGCCCTGGCCGCGCGTGGCCAGGAGCCGGCGGAAGAGACCCGGCTCTACAACAGCGGCGTCTGTGGTCTGGCGCGGGTCCATCTGCCGCGGGTCGAGCAGGCCATCGCCCTGATCGACGACTGGCATGGCCACGACGAGGAGGTCCATACCCTGGAGCAGATCGCCCTGTCGTTCAGCCTGGCGGATCTGGCCATCGGCGAGGCGCGCGGCCCCGTGCGCCACTACTACGCGGAAAAGCGCTTTCTGCACTTCATGCTGGCGCACTTCTTCGAGCGCTATGGCGAGGACTTTTCGCCGGCGCTGCAGCAGCACTGGCAGGAGGTGCCCCTGACCAAGCCGCTGCCAGATGTCTGGACCCGGTTGCGGGTGAAGTGGCAGCTGGCCGGTCTGGACAAGCAGCGGGCGAGCCTGGGGCGCAAGCTGCTCTATGGCTGCCTGGCGCCCCAGGACAGCTATGCCCGTGCCTGTCGCCACGTCTGGTGGGAGCGGGCGCTGAGCGAGCGTCTCGGCGGCGGCGATCGCCAGGCCTTCGCCGAAGGCATCTGGCCCAACGACCTGCCGCGTCCTCACCTGGCCGACGAAGCCGGCGCGGCCCTCGACTATCTGCGCAAGCGGGTGCGCGGCTAGGCCGCGATCCCCAGGGAATTCCATGCGAACGCTCTTTCTCGTCGTCCTCTATGGCTTGCGTCCCGCGGAGTCGGCCACCCTCGACAGCCTGCTGGCCCAGCCCCCTGCCAGCCTGCCGGCCGACAGCGCCCTGCTGGTCTGGAACAACGGCCCCCGGACGCTGGAGGACGCAGAGCGCCAGTCGCTGCTGGCGGCCCCGGGTTGGACGACGGTCCTGATCGAGGAAGACCTCGGCAATCCGCCCCTGAGTCGGGTCTACAACCAGGCACTGCGGCTGGGCGCCGAGCGCCTGGTGATCTTCGACCAGGACACCGTGGTGGACGGGCGCTTTCTGCAGGCGCTTGGCCAGGACGCCGAGTTGCTGGTACCCCTGGTGCTGGGGGCGGGCGCCATCCGCTATCCCCACCAGTACAAGGCGGTGGTGACCGCAGAGGGACCCCTGGATCCCCAGGCCACCGTGACCATCAGTTCGGGCCTGTGCCTGACGCAGGGCCTGGCCGCGCGTATCGCGGCTCGCTACGGCGATGTCTTCGACGAGCGCTTCGCCCTCTATGGCGTCGATGTCTCCTTTTTCCTGCGGGTGCAGGCGCTGGCGCGGGAAGCGCCAGTGGCGCTGCGCTGCGCGGGCATCCTCGACCATTCGCTGTCCGAACTGGAAGCGGAAACCCCGGCCCAGCGGCGCTTTCGCGACATCGAGAAATTCTATGTCGCCCTGCTGCTGCGCCTGCACTACAAGGGCGCCTCGCGCGGCAAGGTGCTGCGCTACCTGGGGCGGCAGTTGCTGGGCAATCGGCCGTATCTGTACGGCGTGCTGCCGCAGATGCTGCGGACCATCCTCAGGGGGCGCCATCCCCGGGCGTAGCGCCCGGCAGCGGGCGGATCACCGCCTCGTGGCGACTGTAGTAGAGGCTGTCGGCGGGGATGTCGCGCATCACCAGGGCGCCGGCGCCGACCACCACGTTGTCGCCGATGGTCAGGTGGTCGCCGACGATGCAGACGTGGGCGCCAAGGCTGACATTGTCGCCAATGAAGATGCCGACCAGTTGCGCCGGATCGTCGCTCTTGATGCCGATGGTGGTGTGCTGGCGGATCATCACGTTGCGACCGATCACCGCCAGATTGGACACGCAGATACCCATGCGATGGGGCAGGCGCAGCCCGGGGCCGATACGGGCGCCCAGCAGGATCTCGATATTGTGCCGACGGATCAGCCGGCGATTGATCCGCTCCGCCAGCTTGCGGTAGTTGAGCAGGCCGCGCGGGTGGCAGTACAGGAATTGCGCCAGGCGATACCAGAACAGGAAGCTCGGACTCTCTCCCGCGGTGACGCGCCGGAGCAGACGCTTGAGTCGCAAGGGCTTGCCAGGTGCGTCCAGCACCTCCAGGCGCCAGTAATCCTTGAGTTCGGCGAAGGTGGCGATCAGCGGCGGCATGATAGGTGTTCCGGGGCGGGGGAGGGCAAGCCTGGGCTCTGTACGAAAAGAGTCTGCGCTCGGTGATGCTTCGTTGAAAAAGACATGCGGAATGCTCATTTACCGCTCGTAAACTCCGCTTCCTCGGCCTTTTTCGCCTCGCCTGACCTTCGCTCGACGACTTTTCGTGCAGAGCCTAGCGGAAAATCCCGCCGCTGGGTCGGCGGCGGGTGCGTGTTAACATGGCGCTTTTGCGTCACGACGAGACCATGAGCCAAGACTCCCCTGCGCAGACCTCCAGTCTGAAGATCTATTTCCGCCTGCTCGGCTACGTGCGGCCCTACATCGGCATGTTCGCCCTGAGTATCGTCGGCTTTCTGATCTTCGCCTCCACCCAGCCGATGCTGGCGGGCATCCTCAAGTACTTCGTCGATGGCCTGAACAACCCCAACGCCTCCATGTTCCCGGGCTGGCCCATCGTCGGTGGCCTGCACCTGGTGCAGGCGGTGCCGCTGATGATCATCCTGATCGCCGCCTGGCAGGGGGTCGGTTCCTTTCTCGGCAACTACTTCCTGGCGCGGGTCTCCCTCGGCCTGGTGCACGACCTGCGGGTGGCGCTGTTCAACCACATGCTGCGCCTGCCCAATCGCTACTTCGATGCCAACAACTCGGGTCACCTGATCTCGCGCATCACCTTCAACGTCACCATGGTGACCGGCGCTGCCACCGAGGCGATCAAGGTGGTGATCCGCGAAGGCATGACCGTGGTCTTCCTGTTCGCCTCGCTGCTGTGGATGAACTGGAAGCTGACCCTGGTGATGGTGGCCATCCTGCCGCTGATCGCCCTGATGGTGACCAGCGCCAGTCGCAAGTTCCGCAAGCAGAGCAGCAAGATCCAGTCGGCCATGGGCGACGTCACCCACATCACCTCCGAGGCCATCCAGGGCTATCGGGTGGTGCGCAGCTTCGGCGGCGAGACCTACGAGCAACGGCGTTTCCTCGATTCCAGTCTGGCCAACACCGACAAGCAGCTGACCATGACCAAGACCGGCGCGGTCTATACGCCCATGCTGCAGCTGGTCATCTATTCCGCCATGGCGGTGCTGATGTTCCTGGTGCTCTGGCTGCGCGGCGAAGCCTCCGCCGGTGACCTGGTGGCCTACATCACCATGGCCGGCCTGCTGCCCAAGCCGATCCGCCAGCTCTCCGAGGTCAGCTCCACCATCCAGCGCGGCGTGGCCGGTGCGGAAAGCATCTTCGAGCAGCTCGACGAGCCCGCCGAACGCGACGACGGCCGTGAAGAACGCGAGCGCGTCCAGGGTCGACTGGAGGTGCGCAACCTGACCTTCCGCTACCCGGGCACCGACAAGCCGGTGCTGGAAGGCATCGACTTCGTCGCCGAGCCCGGCCAGATGGTGGCCCTGGTGGGTCGTTCCGGCAGCGGCAAGTCGACCCTGGCCAACCTCATCCCCCGTTTCTACCAGCACGAGCAGGGCGAGATCCTTCTCGACGGCCTGGAGATCCAGGACTATCGGCTGACCAACCTGCGCCGGCACATCGCCCTGGTGACCCAGCACGTCACCCTGTTCAACGACAGCGTCACCAACAACATCGCCTATGGCGATCTGGCCGGGGCGCCGATGGAGCAGGTCAGGGCGGCGGCCGAGGCGGCCTATGCCGACGAATTCATCCAGCGCCTGCCGCAGCAGTACGACACCCAGGTCGGCGAGAACGGCGTGTTGCTCTCCGGCGGTCAACGCCAGCGCCTGGCCATCGCCCGGGCGCTGCTGAAGAACGCGCCGCTGCTGATCCTCGACGAGGCCACCTCGGCGCTGGACACCGAATCCGAACGCCACATCCAGGCGGCGCTGGACCGCGTCATGCAGGGCCGGACCACCCTGGTGATCGCCCACCGCCTTTCCACCATCGAGAAGGCCGACCTGATCCTGGTGATGGACCATGGCCGCATCGTCGAGCGTGGCAGCCATGGCGAGCTGCTGGCGCTGAACGGCTACTATGCGCGCCTGCACGCCAAGCAATTCGAGGACGTCGCTCCCGCGACGCCCGCGTCCCATGCTGAATAGGTTCCGTTTCTGGCGTGAACGCGGCTGGACGACCATTTCCGCCGCCGACTACGCCGCTGCCTGGCAGCGCCATGGCGGCAGCGTCGCTAGCCACCCGGAGGTCATCGCCCGCCTGGCCGAGCTGGCCGGCATTCCGGTGCGCTACCTGGGCTGGCCCGGCGCGGATGGCCTGCAGGCCGCGGTGCCCTGCTGGGGGCGCGAGCTGGCGCTGTCGCGTACGGTGCTGAAGAAGCGCCGCCAGCGTGCCCTGTTCGACCTGGGCAACGCCGAGATCATCCTGCCCGCCGCCCCGGGTAGCGCGGCGCCCCTGCGGCAGCGCGCCCGCTATCTGTCGCCCCTGTGCGACGAGCGTTTCGCCGGTCTGCGCCGGCAGAGCGAAGAACTGGCCATGCTCCGCGAGCCGGAAGCCTGGTCGAAGAAATTTCGCTACAACCAGCGTCGCGAGCAGCGCCTGTTCGAAGACGCCGGTGGGCGCGTGGTCCCCATGGCCGAGCTGGACAGCACCGAGCAGGCACGGATCTATGCCGAGCTGTTCGAGGCGCGCTGGGGCTTCGAGGTGCCGGGCAAGGCCCGGCTGGCCGAGGTGTTCGGCCTGCTGCGGGAATTCATGACCGGCTCGCTGCTCATGCTCGGCGAACGTCCGGTGGCGATCCAGGTGCTCTATCGGGTGGAGGCGCCCGAATGGATCAGCGTCGAATACGTCAATGGCGGTGTCGATCCCGCTGCCAGCGACCTGAGTCCCGGCAGCGTCCTCACCTATCTGAACACCCAGGCCGCCTGGCAGGATGCCCGCGTCCTCGGCAAGGCGTTGCGCTATTCCTTCGGCCGCGCCGATCGCGACTACAAGGACCGCTGGTGCCACCGCGTCACCGTCTTCGAGAGCTGAGATGACCGCCCGCAAACAAACCCTGCTCAAGCGTCACCGCCGTCACAAGCGGCTGGTCCTGGTGGTCATCGCCGTCGTGCTGCTCGGTTGCCTGGCGCTCGGGCCCTGGTGGAGCGCGCCGCTGCTGGCGCTGCTGGTCTGGCTCGGCCACGAGGCCTGGTTCGCCGACCATCTCTTCTATTCGCCGCGCGACAACTACAGCTACCAGTTCCCCGCCGACACCCTGGTGCTGGGCCTGCATCTGGAGCACGGTCGACTGGCCGCGGTGGAATTGCCGCCGGGCGAGCTGACGCTGTTCCTGGAAGGTCGGCTGCGGGCCGGCTGGCTTGGTCGCCTGCTGGATCCCCGGGTGCACCTGCGCGCCGGTGAAGAAGGCGATCGCCAGGACTTCGAGCGCGGCGTGGCCGGGCGGCGCTATGTCAATCTCAGTGGCTACGCCGAAGCCCTGCGGCGTGGCGAGTTGCACCTCTGGACGCGCTTCTGCCGGTTGCAGGGCGAGTTGCGTCTGCACGTCTTCGCCCAGCCGGATTTCCGCAGCAAGAGCGTCATGGTCATCGCGCCTCACGCCGACGACGCCGAACTGGCGGCGTTCGGCCTCTACAGCCAGGCGCGGGAAGCAAGCATCGTCACCCTGACCCAGGGCGAGATCGAGGCCGGGCACTATCAGCGCCTGGGCCTCGATCGCCAGGCCGCGGCCCGGCTCAAGGGGCGGCTGCGCACCTGGGACAGCCTGGTCACGCCGCTGTGGGGTGGGGTACCGCCGGAGCGCTGCGTGCAGTTGGGTTACTACTGCCTGCAATTGCCGGCCATGCGCCAGGCGCCGGAAGACACCTTCGGCTCTCGCGAGTCCGGCGACTGCGATGTGCGCAGCGCCCGGCGCCACAATCCCCTGCAACTGCCCGGCGATGTCGACGGCGCCCCCACCTGGCGCAATCTGGTGGCCGATCTGGTGGCCCTGCTGGAGCACTTCCGTCCCGAGGTGGTGGTGCTGCCGCATCCGCAGATCGATCCCCATGCCGATCACGTGGCCAGTACCCAGGCCCTGCGCGAAGCTCTGACGTTGAGCCAGTGGCAGCCCGAACTCGAACTGCTCTACGCCAACCACCTGCACGACAACGACCGCTGGCCCATGGGCCCGGCCGAAGGCGGCATCGCCCTGCCGCCGGCCATCGAGACGCCCGCGCCCCTGGTGCCCTGGAGTCCGCTGCTGACTCCCGAGCGGCGGCTGGACAAGGCCATGGCCCTGGGTATGCAGCACGACCTGCTGGTGCCGCTGCCGGCGAAGAAACGCCTGCGTCGGGCCATCCAGTGGCTGCTGGCCGGTCGCCGCTGGCCGCGCACCGGCGAAGACGAGTTCTTTCGCAAGGCCGTACGCCGTCACGAGCTGTTCTGGATAAGCCGCCGCAACGAGCTCTGAACCCGGCGTCTCCCGCCGGCAGGCGCTTTCGGGGCGCCTTGGCCCCTATGCTATGATCGCCGCCATTTTCGCGCTTTGGAGCCTGTCCCTATGAAGCTGACCATGCCTCGCTTCGATCTCGCGCCGGTCCTGGTGGTCGGCGACGTGATGCTCGACCGCTACTGGCACGGCACCACCTCGCGGATCTCCCCCGAGGCGCCGGTACCCGTGGTGCGCGTCGACCAGCACGAGGATCGTCCCGGTGGCGCGGCCAACGTCGCCCTCAACATCGCCGCCCTGGGCGCGCCGGCCTATCTGGTCGGCGTCACCGGCCAGGACGAAGCCGCCGATGCCCTCACCGACAGCCTGAGAGCCGCCCATGTGCAGGTGCGCTTCCAGCGCATCGCCCAGCAGCCGACCATCGTCAAGTTGCGCATCATGAGTCGCCATCAGCAACTGATCCGGGTCGACTTCGAAGAGCCCTTCGACACCGATGCCCAGGCGCTGGCCTCGGACACCGCCGCCATGCTGGCCGGGGTCAAGGTGCTGGTGCTGTCCGACTACGGCAAGGGCGCCCTGAAGAATCACCAGGCCCTCATCCAGCTGGCCCGGGCGCGCAACATCCCGGTGCTGGCCGATCCCAAGGGCAAGGACTTTTCCATCTATCGCGGCGCCAGCCTGATCACGCCGAATCTCTCCGAATTCGAAGCCATCGTCGGCGTCTGCGCCGACGACGCCGAGCTGGTCGCCAAGGGCAGCGAACTGATGGCGCGCCTGGATCTGGGGGCGCTGCTGGTGACCCGCGGCGAGCACGGCATGACCCTGCTGCGTCCCGCTCAGCCGGCCGTGCATCTGCCCGCGCGTGCGCGCGAGGTGTTCGATGTCACCGGCGCGGGCGACACCGTGATTTCCACCCTGGCCGCTGCCCTGGCCGCCGGTGAAGACCTGCCCCAGGCCGTGGGACTGGCCAACCTGGCTGCCGGCATCGTCGTCGGCAAGCTGGGTACCGCCGCCATCAGCGCCCCCGAGCTGCGGCGCGCGGTGCAGCGTTCGGAAGGCTCCGAGCGCGGCGTCCTGAGTCTGGAACAGCTGCAGCTGGCCATCGAGGACGCCCGCGCCCACGGCGAGAAGATCGTCTTCACCAACGGCTGCTTCGACATCCTCCACGCCGGTCACGTGACCTATCTGGAACAGGCGCGGGCCCAGGGCGATCGCCTGATCGTCGCGGTCAACGACGACGCCTCCGTGACCCGCCTCAAGGGCCCGGGCCGGCCGATCAACAGCGTCGACCGGCGCATGGCGGTGCTGGCCGGCCTCGGCGCGGTGGACTGGGTCATCCCCTTTAGCGAGAACACCCCGGAGCGCCTGCTGGAGCAGGTGCGTCCGGATGTGCTGGTCAAGGGGGGCGACTACAAGAGCGTCGAAGAGGTGGTCGGCGCCCAGATCGTGCAGGCCTATGGTGGCGAGGTACGCATCCTCGGCCTGGTGGAAAACAGCTCCACCACCGCCATCGTCGAGCGGATCCGCAACCGTACCTGAGCGCGGACTCCCGGGTTAAGCTGGGCGCAGAACCGCTACGGAGCTGCGCCATGTCCTCGACGCCCCTGCTGATCCTTGGTACTGCCGTTTCTGCCGACCCGAACACTGGCCAACCGCTCGGTCATCCGCTCAAGCTCGCCAATCGGCACGGTTTGATCGCCGGCGCCACCGGCACCGGCAAGACCGTAACCCTGCAGCGCCTCGCCGAGGCCTTCAGCGACGCCGGCGTCGCCGTCTTCGCCGCCGACATCAAGGGCGATCTCTGCGGTCTCGGCGCGGCTGGCACGCCCCAGGGCAAGCTGGCTGAGCGCATCGCCGCCCAGGGCCTGCCCTACCAGCCCCGGGCCTATCCGGTCACCCTCTGGGACGTCGACGGCAAGCGTGGTCATCCGCTGCGTACCACCCTGAGCGAGATGGGCCCGCTGCTGCTGGGCAACCTGCTGGAATTGACCGATAGCCAGCAGGCCGCCTTGCACGCCGCCTTCAAGGTGGCCGATCGCGAAGGCCTGCTGCTGCTCGATCTCAAGGACCTCAAGGCGGTCCTCAATCACCTGCGCGAACAGCCCGAGGCCCTGGGCGAAGACCGCGCGCTGTTCGCCGGTGCCTCGGCCCAGGCGCTGCTACGGCGGCTGGCGACCCTGGAACAGCAGGGCGCCGAGGCCTTCTTCGGCGAGCCGGTGCTGCAGCTGGAAGACGTGCTGCGCCCGGAGGCCGACGGCCGCGGACGCATCCATCTGCTCGACGCCAGTCGCCTGGTGCACGAGGCGCCCAAGGTCTATGCCACCTTCCTGATCTGGCTGCTGGCCGAGCTGTTCGAGCAACTGCCCGAGCGCGGCGATGCCGATAAGCCGGTGCTGGCGCTGTTCTTCGACGAGGCCCATCTGCTGTTTGGCGACACCCCCAAGGCCCTGCGCGATCGCCTGGAGCAGGTGGTGCGACTGATCCGCTCCAAGGGCGTTGGCGTCTATTTCGTCACCCAGTCGCCCAGCGACCTGCCGGACGCCATCCTCGCCCAGCTGGGATTGCGCATCCAGCACGGCTTGCGCGCCTTCACCGCCCGGGAGCAGAAGGCCCTGCGCGCGGTGGCCGACGGCTTCCGGCCCAATCCGGCGTTCGACAGCCTGCAGGTGCTGACCGAGCTGGGCATCGGTGAAGCCCTGGTGGGCAGCCTGGAAGACAAGGGCACGCCGGCGATGGTCCAGCGCGTGGCCATCGCCCCGCCGCAATCCCGGGTCGGCCCGCTGAGCGAAGCCGAGCGCCAGACGCTGATCCGCCAGTCGCCCCAGGCGGGGCGCTATGACCGGGCCGTGGATCGCGAATCGGCCTACGAGATCCTGCGGGAGCGTCAGGCCGAGCGGGTACCGGCGGAGGCGCCGGCGCCGGAAAAGACCAAGGCCGGGGAGGGCGGTGCCCTCGGCGATCTGGTGGGCGAACTCGCGGGAAATGCGCTCAGGAGCGCGGCGCGCCAGGCGGCCAATCAGCTCGGACGGCAGCTGGTCCGGGGGCTGCTCGGCTCCCTGCTGGGTGGCAAGCGCCGCTAGCCGGACCGCAGGCAAAAAAAAGACCCCGCCTGGGCGGGGTCCTTGAGCTGCACGCAGTCGTTACATGCGCGGAGCGACGGGGTTGGCGTCGTTGGAGATGGTCACCTCCACGCGACGGTTCAGGGCGCGGTCGGAGGCGTTGCTGTTGCTGGCCACCGGGAAGGCCTTGCCATAGCCACGGGTCTGGATGCGGCTCGGCTCGACGCCGGCGCTGACCAGGGCGGTCTGGATGGCCTGGGCGCGACGCTCGGACAGCTGCTGGTTGTAGGAGTCGCTGCCGACGCTGTCGGTGTAACCCTCGACGATCACCTTGCGCTCGGGATTCTGCTTCAGGTACTCGGCCAGCTTCTGGGCATTGGCGTAGCCCTGGGGCTTGAGTTCGGCCTTGTTGAAGTCGAATAGCACATTGCCGAAGGTCACCACGGTGCCGCGCTCGGTCTGCTTGGCCTGCAGGGCGTCCTGCAGCTGCTTGAGCTGGGCGGTACGGGCGTCCAGGCGGGCCTGGGTGCGCTCGGCGTCGACATTCTGCATCTGGGCTTCGGTCATGCGCAGCTTGATGGTCTGCATGGCCGTCTGGATGCGCTGGTTGGTCAGGTAGGCCAGCTGGTCGACGGTCTTCTCGTTTTCACCGTCCTTGTAGGCCTTCTCGGCCTTCTGCAGCCAGGCACCGGCGTCCTTGGTTTCCAGGGCGGCCAACTGGGCGGCCTGAGGCTGGGATTCCAGCGCCGAGTAGTCGGACTTGGCCTGTTCCAGATTCGGGTTGGGCGGCGTCGAGCAGGCGGCCAGGGCCAGGCTGAGCAGCGACACGGCAGGGATCAGAATGTGTTTACGCATGATGGTCGTCCTTTGAATTCGTGAAGGGAGGAAAGGGGCGGTCGCTTACTGCTGGACCTTCTTCTGCAGGTTCTGCTGGAGCTGCAGGTTGATCTGACCTTCCTCACGGATCTGCTGGATGCTGTTCTGGGCATCCTTGAGTGCGGCGTCGGCCTTGGCGGCCTGGGTCTTGCGGGTGGCCAGGCGGGCATCCCACTCGGCCTGCTCGGCCAGTTGCTTGGCTTCGTCGTACTTCTCGTTGGAGAGGGCGGTCTGGGCCTGGGTCCACTTGTCCTGAGCCGACTTGGTCTCGATGGGGGCGAACTGGTTGCCGCCGCCGCTCACGGCTTCGTTGACGGCGGACTGGGTCACGGCCATCTGGGCGGTCGGCGGATTGCCGGCGCAACCGGCCAGCAACAGCGAGCTGCCCAGGGCAAGGGCTGCAAGTTTCAGGGTGCAGGCTTTGGAAAGGGACTTTTGGGCAGTGGCACTCTTCATGGATTCAAGCTCCGTTGTTGATCCGAAAAGCGCGCCGCCGGCACGGGCAGGGCGGGCGCCTGGTCAGTTGAAAGCCGCACGTGGAAGCAAGTCCGATCCGTCCCCAAGGGGCCGTGACGGGTACTGGTAACCAGCCCTCGTCCAGCGCTGCGGTCTGACTCTGTGACCGCTCATCCGGCAAAAATGTTCACTGGCTATCGAATTTCGCCATGCGCGGAGGCCCTTGGCAGAGCGGTAGCGGCGTAGGTAAAGCTGCAGGTTGGCGGCTAGCCGGCCGTTTCGGACTGCAGGCGATGCAGGTGCTTGCGCGCCAGTTCCAGGAAGCGCGGCGTGGTGCCGGCATCGGCATAGAGGGGGTCGCCGAGTTCATCGGTGGCCACCACTTCCTCGCCCTGCACGTAGGGGAAACTGGCTTCCAGTTCTTCGAAGGCGGCCGCCAGCAACTCGCCGAGCAGGGCTTCGGGCGTGCGCTGGGGATAGAGTTCGCAGAGCGCCTCGAGACGGGCCGCGGTCTCGACTTCCAGGTCGAGGCGGTAGCTGCGGGTGGTGCCGGAGGTGGTGGCCTGCTGCTCCCATTGGTGAGCGAGTTCGCGAATCTTCATGAGCATCTCCCGTGGCTTAGGCAAAGGTCGGATATTCAGGTTGAGCGAGGCTGGGCACCCTGCAACAGCCGGGGCTTGCAACCGTGACAGCAGGGTGCTGTCCTCTGCGCTAGACCGCAGCGGTTGCCGTGAGGTCCGAACCGGTACTTTCGAGGAGCACGAGATGGTGGAAATCGACGTTCGCCTGCGCGAGCAGGTGCGGTTGCTGGGCGATCTGCTGGGGCAGACCATCGCCGACCAGCATGGCGCGGCCTTTCTCGACAAGATCGAGCGGATCCGCAAGGGCGCCAAGGCCGCCCGTGGCGGCTCCGCGGAGGGTGCCCGCCAACTGGGCGACACCCTGGATACCCTGGCCGAAGACGAGCTGCTGCCAGTGGCGCGGGCCTTCAGCCATTTTCTCAACCTGGCCAACATTGCCGAGGAATATCATCGGGTCAGACGGCGCACCGAGGACGAGCCGCCCCCCTTCGAGCAGCAGGTGCTGCCGGAATTGCTGGAGCGTCTGGGCGCGGCCGGGCACTCCGGCCAGGCACTGGCCGAGCGGGTCGCGGCGCTGGACATCGATCTGGTGCTGACCGCTCACCCCACCGAGGTCTCCCGGCGCACCCTGATCCAGAAATACGACGAGATCAGTGCGCAACTGGCGGCCCTCGATCATCGCGACCTCACCGCTGCCGAGGTGGCCGCCATCGAGGCACGGCTGCGCCGGTTGATCGCCGAGGCCTGGCACACCGAAGAGATCCGCCGCCAGCGCCCGACGCCGGTGGACGAAGCCAAGTGGGGCTTCGCGGTGATCGAGAATTCGCTCTGGCAGGCGATACCCAGTCTGCTGCGCAAGCTGGATGCCGGCCTGCAGGAACGCACCGGCCAGCGGCTGCCGCTGACGGCGGCGCCGGTGCGCTTCTCGTCCTGGATGGGGGGCGACCGCGATGGCAATCCCAATGTCACCGCCGCCATTACCCGCGAGGTGCTCCTGCTGGCGCGCTGGATGGCCGCCGATCTCTATCTGCGCGATGTCGACCGGCTCGCCGCCGAGCTGTCCATGCAGGCGGCGAGTCCGGCCCTGCGCGAGCAGGCCGGCGATCACCCGGAACCCTATCGCAAGGTGCTCAAGGTGCTGCGCGAACGGCTGCAGATCACCCGCAGCTGGGCAGCCCATGCCATCACCGATCCCCATGCCGGCGCCCGCCATGTCCTCAGCGACAACGCCGAGCTGATCGCACCGCTGCAGCTGTGCTACGACTCCCTGCAGCGCTGTGGCCTGGGGGTCATCGCCGACGGCTCCCTGCTCGATACCCTGCGCCGGGCCCGCACCTTCGGTCTCTATCTGGTCCGCCTGGACATCCGCCAGGACGCCGCGCGCCATGCCGCGGCCCTGGCCGATATCTGCCGCTACCTAGACCTCGGCGACTATGCCGCCTGGAGCGAGGCGCAGCGTCTGGAATTCCTCCGCGGCGAACTCGGCAGCCGGCGTCCCCTGCTGCCGCTGGACGCCGAGCTGGAGGCCGACACCCAGGAGGTGCTCGCCACCTGCCGCGTCATCGCCGCCTCACCGCCCGATGCCCTGGGCTCCTACGTCATCTCCATGGCCGGTGCCGCATCCGACGTCCTCGCCGTGCAGCTGCTGCTGCGCGAGTGCGGGGTGCGCCAGCCGATGCGCGTGGTGCCGCTGTTCGAGACCCTCGACGATCTGGATCACGCCGGCACGGCCATCGCCAGCCTGCTCGATCTGCCCGACTATCGCGAGCGTCTGGCCGGTCCCCAGGAGGTCATGATCGGCTATTCCGACTCGGCCAAGGACGCCGGCACTCTTGCTGCGGCCTGGGCCCAGTACCGTGCCCAGGAAGCCCTGGTGGAGATCTGCGCCAGCCGTGGCGTGGAGTTGCTGCTGTTCCATGGCCGCGGTGGTACCGTGGGGCGTGGCGGTGGCCCGGCTCACGCGGCCATTCTCTCGCAACCGCCGGGCTCGGTGGCCGGGCGCTTCCGCACCACCGAACAGGGCGAGATGATCCGCTTCAAGTTCGGTCAGCCAGCCATCGCCGAGCAGAATCTGGCGCTGTACCTGGGCGCCGTGCTGGAGGCCACCCTGTTGCCGCCACCGGCACCCGAGCCGGCCTGGCGCGAGCAGATGGATCGCCTGGCCCGCGACAGCCTGCAGGCCTATCGCGGGGTGGTGCGCGAGGATCCGCATTTCGTCAGCTATTTCCGGCAGGCCACGCCCGAGCAGGAGCTGGGCCGCTTGCCCCTGGGCAGTCGCCCGGCCAAGCGCCGCGAAGGCGGCGTGGAAAGCCTCAGGGCCATCCCCTGGATCTTTGCCTGGACCCAGACCCGGCTGATGCTGCCGGCCTGGCTCGGCTGGGAAAGGGCGCTGGAAGAAGCCGAGCGCCGTGGCGAATCGCCGCTTTTGCGCGAGATGCGCGAGCGCTGGCCGTTCTTCCAGACGCGCATCGACATGCTCGAAATGGTGCTGGCCAAGGCCGAGGCCGAACTGGCGCGGCTCTATGACCAACGCCTGGTGGAAGCCGATCTGCAGGTGCTCGGCAGCCAGTTGCGCGAGCGGCTGCGCCAGGCCGGGGTGGCGGTCTTGCGCCTGACCGGACAGGCCGAATTGCTCGAGCACCATCCGGAAACTCTGGTGTTCATCGCCGTACGCAATACCTATCTCGATCCGCTGCATCTGCTGCAGATCGAGTTGCTGGCCCGGGCGCGAGCGGCGGGCGAAAGCCAGCCGGCCGCACTCGATCAGGCCCTGCTGGTGAGCGTGGCCGGGATCGCCGCCGGACTGCGCAATACCGGTTGAACAGACTGTCGCTTTTGCCGGGGTCCGGCGTCGTCTGGACGGCCCCGGCACCTGCGACGCTTGGTAACTTGTGCGGCCAGGGGGCGCTGTGTATGGTTGGTCCCTTTGGCCGTCTCGTGTCGTCGACAACAATCATCGCGACAGCGCCCCGCGCGGGCTGCCAGTCCGAGACCATTCTAAGGAGTAACAGATGCGCGTAATCCTGCTGGGAGCGCCCGGTGCCGGCAAAGGTACTCAGGCCCGGTTCATCACTGAGAAATTCGGCATTCCGCAGGTTTCCACCGGCGACATGCTGCGTGCCGCGGTCAAGGCCGGCACGCCCCTGGGCCTGCAGGTCAAGGACATCATGGACAACGGCGGCCTGGTCTCCGACGAGATCATCATCGCCCTGATCAGCGAACGCATCCTCGACGCCGATTGCGCCAAGGGATTCCTGTTCGACGGCTTCCCGCGCACCATTCCCCAGGCCGAGGCCCTCGAAGCCGCGGGCGTCAAAATCGACCACGTGCTGGAAATCGCCGTCGACGACGAGGAAATCGTCCAGCGCCTGTCCGGTCGCCGCGTGCACCCGGGTTCGGGCCGCGTCTATCACGTCGAGCACAATCCGCCGAAGGTCGCCGACACCGACGATCTGACCGGGGAGCCGCTGGTACAGCGCGAAGACGACCGCGAAGCCACCATTCGCAAGCGTCTGGACCTCTATCATTCCCAGACCAAGCCGCTGGTGGATTTCTACCAGAAGCTGGGCGCCGCCCAGGGCACGCCGAAGTGCAGCCGCATCGAGGGCGTGGGTTCGGTGGATGCCATCACCGCCAAGGTGCTGCAGGCCCTGAACTAAACGCCGGTAACGGCCGCCTGTGCCTGCAGGCGGTCCGGTCAAGGCGCCGTCCTGGCGTCATGACCGATGGGCGGGTCCCCTCGCGTCCCGTCTTCCTCTAGAATGCGCAGCCCTTTTCCTCGTCGCGGATTCGCCCCCATGTCCATCCTGCTCGCCCTCGACACCGCCACCGAAGCCTGTTCGGTCGCCTTGCATCTGGGCGACGAGATCATCCATCGCTACGAGATCGCGCCACGCCTGCATGCCCAGCGGGTCCTGCCCATGGTGCAGGAGCTGTTGGCCGAAACCGGACTGAGTCTGACGCAGGTGGACGCCATCGCCTTCGGTCGCGGTCCCGGCGCCTTCACCGGCGTGCGCATCGCCATCGGCGTGGTGCAGGGCCTGGCCTTCGGCCTGGACCGGCCAGTGCTGCCGGTGTCGAATCTGGCGATCATCGCCCAGCGTGCCTGGCGCGAGCGCGGCGTGACCCAGGTGGCCGCCGCCATCGACGCGCGCATGGACGAGGTCTACTGGGGCTGCTATCGCCTCGACGAAGCGGCCATGGTGCTGGCCGGGGCGGAAGCCGTGCTGGCGCCCGAGGCCGTTGCCCTGCCGGCTGCCGCCACCGGCGACTGGTTCGGTGCCGGCACCGGCTGGGGTTACGGCGATCGCATGGCCGTGCCCCTGACCGAGCGGGATGCCAGCCTGTTGCCCCATGCGCAGGATCTGGCGGTGCTGGCGGCCTCGGCCTGGCAGCGCGGCGAAGCCGTGTCGGCCGAATCCGAAGCGGCGCAACCCGTCTATCTGCGTGATCGGGTCGCCACTCCCAAGCAGTCGGTCTGACGTCAGGAAACCCGACGTAATAGTCTGACGTCCAAGCTGTATATGCCGCTCGTCCGCCGGTCGCGACGGGCGTCCGGCCCTTGATTGTCATAGCTTTCGACCCTACTTAGAGTAGTGCCATCCGTTCGGGACCTGCCATGCGCATTGACAGCGGCTATTCCTCCTCTGCTTATCCCCTGAATCGTTCCTCGCGCGCGGTCACGCTCGTACGCGAGGTGGCGAAGGACGAGGACGCCCGTCAGAACGCCATCGCCCGCGAGGCCACGGGTAATTCCCGGTCCGACGTCGCGCCCGTCCGCCGCGTCGAGGCGACCGCAGCAACCGATACCGGCAACGGCGGTGGCAATGGCCTGGTGCTCAGCGAGCGGGAAGGGCGCTTCGCCAGTCAGCTCACCGCGCGTGCGCAACAGGCGCTGGCCAGCTACGGCAGCACCGCCGCCCTCGGTGCCGAGGCGGACGGCTCTTCCAGCGTCGTGGGCCTCGATCTCTACGCCTGATGCTGCCGTACTTTCTCGGCTGCCCTTCCTGGAACGACAACGCCTGGCGTGAAAGCCTCTATCACGGCCTGCGCCCGGGTGATTTCCTGCCGCGCTACGCCCAGGTGTTCAATGCCGTGGAAGGCAATACCACCTTCTATGCCTGGCCCGCGGCGGATACCATCCGCCGCTGGGCCGAGCTGATGCCTGCCGACTTTCGCTTCTGCGCCAAGTTTCCCCGCGACATCAGCCATGCCGAAGATCTGCGCGTGCAACTCGCCAGCGCACGCACCTTTCTCGACTTGCTGGCGCCCCTGGGCGAGCGGGCCAGTCCGCTGTGGCTGCAACTGCCCGCCGGCTTCGGGCCCGATCGGCTCAAGGAACTGCAGGTCTTTCTCTCGGCCATGGCGCCGCGTTGCGCCCTGGCCGTGGAGGTCCGGCACCTGGCCTTTTTCGACAAGGGCGAGTCCGAGCGGGCCTTGAACCGCCTGCTCATGGACCTGGGCGTGGAGCGCGTCGGCCTGGATTCGGCTGCCCTGTTCAGCGCCGATCCGAGCGAGCCGGCCGTGCGCCTGGCCCAGGCCAAGAAGCCGCGGGTACCGGCGCGCGCCCTGGCGTTCAGCGAGCATCCCCAGGTGCGCTTCATCGGCCGCCTGGAGCTGGCCGCCAACGACTATTACCTGGCCAAGTGGGTCACCCGGGTAGCCGACTGGATCGAGGCGGGCAAGGTGCCCTATGTCTTCCTGCACACACCGGACAACCGCCAGGCGCCCGAACTGGCCCTGAGATTCCACGCCCAGCTGCGCGAACGCCTGCCCGGTTTGCCGGCGTTGCCCGAGTTGAGCACCGCCGATACCGAACAACTCGGCCTGCTCTAGTCCGCGCCGTCCACCGCGATACGTTTGGCGACGTTTTCGCCGGCATTCCCGTGGTCCGCTCCGGTCAGATGAAGTCTCTCGCTTGACGATCCTCTTCGGCGCGCCGCATGAAAGCCAGACACCTGCTCGGTCTCGTCATCCTGCTCTATGGCGGTCTGCACACCGCCTTTGACCAAGGTTGGCTGCGCATTCCGCCGGCCTACAACCCCTGGACGCCGCTGGACATCCAGGCACCTACCAATGCCGTCACCCGACTCAAGCTCTGGCGCCTGCAGGCCGATGCCGACTATTGCGCGGCGTCCCTGGCCACCTCGGCGCTCAACTATCGCGAATTGCGCGGCAATGCCGGTTCGGCCGACTGCCCGCTGGAGCGGACGGTGCGCATCCAGCGCGGCGAAGGGGTGAGACTCAGCGGCAGCTTCCTCGCCAGCTGTCCCCTGGCGGTGAGCTTCGCGCTGTTCGAGCGGCAGGCCCTGCAGCCGGCGGCCGAAGCCGTCTATGGCCAGCGGGTGGCCGAGGTGGAGCACTACGGCAGCTTTGCCTGCCGCAACATCTATGGCCGCGCCAGCGGCCGGCGCAGTCAGCACGCCACGGCCAACGCCCTGGACATCGCCGGACTGCGTCTGGCCGATGGCCGCCGCATCAGCGTGGCGCGGGACTGGAAGGGCGATCCCCAGGCCCAACGCTTCCTGCGGCTGGTACGCGATGGGGCCTGCCGGTCCTTCAATACCACCCTGGGACCGGACTACAACGCGGCGCACCGCGATCATTTCCATGTCGACATGGGTGGCTTTCGCGTCTGCCGGTAGAATGGCCGGTCCTTTCGCCAGCGAGTCGCCCATGTCCACCGCCCGCCCCGCGCTTATCGTCGAAGCCCTGGAACCCGCCTTCATCGAGGCCGCCGCTGCCTGGGCCGCGCGCCTTGACCTGCCCCTGGGCACCGCCACGACCGAGGAATTCGCCCTGCAGGTCGGTATTCAGGGCCTGCAGCTGGTGCAGCGCGGCCCGGAGGCACCGGGTCCGGTACGGGTGGACTTCGTCGAGGGCGCGGCGGCGCACAGGCGCAAGTTCGGCGGTGGCGCCGGCCAGATGATCGCCAAGGCGGTCGGGGTCGGACCCGGCGTGCGCCCGCGCGTGCTCGACGCCACCGCGGGTCTGGGTCGCGACGCCTTCGTGCTGGCGACCCTGGGCTGCACGGTGACGCTGGTCGAGCGCCAGCCGCTGATCGCCGCCCTGCTCGAAGACGGCCTCGCCCGCGCGGCACGGGATCATGAAGCGGCCGGCATTGCTGCCCTGATGACCCTGGTGCAGGCCGATTCCACCGCCTACCTGCAAGGCGGGGAAGGCGAGGCGCCCGAGGTGATCTACCTGGATCCCATGTTTCCGCATCGCGACAAGAGCGCCCTGGTGAAGAAGGAGATGCGCCTGTTCCGACCGCTGGTGGGCGACGATCTGGACGCACCGACGCTGCTGGCCGCGGCCCTGGCCCGCGCCAGTCACCGGGTGGTGGTCAAGCGCCCGCGCAAGGCGCCGGCCATCGAGGGGGTGAAGCCGGGCTATGTGCTGGAGGGCAAGTCCAGCCGCTACGATATCTATCCGAAGAAGAGCTTCAAGTCCTCCTAGAGCAGCTGACAACCCTACTGAGCGTCCGCCAGACGGGCGCGTGCAGTGCTCGGAATCCTCATGTGCCGCTCGTACACTCGTGCGCGAGCCCGGTGCGGTTCCTGCGCGCCGCGCGCACCCGCCTGACAGCCGCTCGCTACGTTTTTTTAGCCGCTCTGAACGAAAACGCCCGCGGGCGGAAGGACTCCGGCCGCGGGCGCTGGTGTCACCGACTTCAGACGGTCGCGGGCTTGGGCGCGCGACGCTTGCGCCAGGCGCGGTAGAAGGGCAGGACCACCATCAGGATGCAGACGATCCAGATGACCTGGCTGATGCCGCTCTGCCAGAGAATGCCCACGTCGCCGTTGGAGATCGACAGCGCGCGTCTCAGGCTGGTCTCCATCAGCTCGCCGAGGATGAAGCCCAGCAGCAGCGGCGAGAGGGGGAAGTCCAGCTTGCGCATGATGTAGCCGAAGATGCCCACGCAGACCATCAGCACCAGATCGAAGGTGGTGGCGTGCACCGCGTAGACGCCGATGCCGGTGATGATAGCGATGGCCGGGGCCAGCGACCAGTTCGGTACATCGAGGATCTTGGTGAACATCTTCACCATGGGCACGTTGAGGATGAGCAGCATCACGTTGGCGATGAACAGCGAAGCGATCAGGCCCCACACCAGATTCGGCTCGTTCTGGAACAGCAGCGGGCCGGGGGTGATGTTGTACAGGGTCAGGGCGCCGATCATCACCGCGGTGGTGCCCGAGCCGGGGATGCCCAGGGTCAGCATGGGAATCATGTTGCCGCACACCGCCGCGCCGATGGCGGTTTCCGGTGCGGCCAGGCCGCGCAGGTCACCCTTGCCGAACTTGCCATCGGCGCCCGCCAGACGCTTCTCGGTGGTGTAGGCCAGGGCGCTGGCCAGGGTCGCGCCAGCACCTGGCAGGACGCCGATGATGAAACCGCTCACCGAACTGCGCATGTTGACCATGAACACACTGCGGGCTTCGCGCACGTTGAACAGCATGCGCCCGGTGGCCTTGACCGCAACCTGGCCATGATGGGTCTGCTCCAGCAGCAGGAGCAGTTCGCTCACCGAGAACAGCCCCAGCACCAGGATCACGAAGTCGATGCCGTCGGCCAGATGCACGTTGTCGAAGGTGAAGCGATAGACGCCGCTGTTGGCATCGATGCCCACGGAGGCGATGGCCAGGCCGAAGAGCGCGGCGACCAGGGTCTTGACCGGCTTCTCGGCGGCCATGCCGGAGAGGCTGAGGATGGCCAGGGCCATCAGCGCGAAGTACTCCGCCGGACCGAAGGCGATCGCCCACTTGGCCAGCAGCGGCGAGAACAGCACCATGCCGCAGGTGGCGATGAAGGCGCCGATGAAGGAGCTCCAGGCCGACAGCGACAGGGCCACGCCCGCCATCCCTTGCCGTGCCAGCGGATAGCCGTCCAGACAGGTCATCATGGTCGCGGCTTCGCCGGGGATGTTCAGCAGGATCGAAGAGATCCGGCCGCCATATTCGCAGCCCAGATAGACCGCCGCCAGCAGGATCAGCGACGTCTCCGGCGGCAGGCCCAGGGCGAAGGCCACCGGGATCAGCAGGGCGATGCCGTTGATCGGCCCGAGACCCGGCAGCAGACCCACAACGGTGCCGATCAGGGTGCCGATCAGCGCCACGATCAGGTTGGTCGGCGTCATGGCGACGCCAAAGCCCTGCATCAGAAAATTCAAGGTTTCCATGTCAGCCTTCCAGGAATTCCAGCACGCCAAGGGGTAGGGGGACTTCCATCACCCGGTCGAACAGCACATAGAGACTAACCGAGAGCAGCAGGCTGACCAGGGCACAGGGCATCAGGCGACCGCCATAGAGCAGGCCGCACAAGGTGGCGGTAAGGAAGGCGCTCAAGGGGAAGCCCAGCGGCTGGAAGGTCAGGGCGTAGCCCAGCAGGATGACGCAGCAGGCCACCACCTTGCGCAGCGACGAGGCGTCCAGCGGCTTCTGGTCTTCGCCATCGCCGATCGGCGTGGGGCGGATGATCAGATAGGCGAGGCCCAGGCTCATCAGCCCGAACATCAGCATCGGATAGGCCCGCGGACCGACCGGTTCGTAGGAGAAGGGCGCCTGGTAATCCCGGGCGATGAACAGCATGACGAGTCCGGCCACCAGCCAGACCGCCATGAAGGCGCGTTGGAAGATCATGTCGACATCCTCGAAGGCGCCCGGAGGGGCGCCAGGGGCGGGGGCTCTGTTACTGGATCAGGCCGAATTCCTTGGCCATGCCGCGATAGCGCGCGACTTCCTTCTGCACATAGGCGTCCAGTTCGGAACCGGTCATGGCGAAGGGGAAGAGCTCGCGCTGATCACGCAGCTTGGCGAAGTCGTCGGACGCCAGCAGCTTGTCGAAGCTGGCTTTCCACCAGTTGTACTGCTCGTCGGTGACCTTCGGGCCGACATAGAAGCCGCGGACCACCGGCCAGACGATGTCGTAGCCCTGCTCACGTGCGGTGGGGATGTCCTTCATCGCCGGTTCGTCGAAACGCTGCTCGGCGAAGACCGCCAGGAGGCGCATGTTGCCGGCCTCGACATGGGGCATGGAGTCGGAGATGTCGGTGCTGCCGACCTGGATGTGGCCGCCCAGCAGCGCGGTGGCGATCTCGCCGCCACCTTCCAGGGCCACGTAGCGCAGGTCCTTGGGATTGATGCCGGCGGCCTTGGCGATCAGCGCCGTCTGCATCCAGTCCTGGCTGCCGACGGTGCCGCCGGAACCTATAACCACCTTGCTCGGATCCTTCTTCAGCGCCTCGACCAGATCACCCAGGGTCTTGTAGGGCGAATCGGCCTTGACCGCGATGGCACCGTAGCTGGCACCCACCGCCGCCAGCCAGCGCACGGCCTTCTCGTCGAAGCGACCGAACTTGCCCTGGGCCAGGTTCAGCAGCGAACCGCTGGAGAAGGCGACGATGGTGTCGCCATCCGCCGGACGCTGAGCCACCACGGTGTTGTAGGCCACCGCGCCGACGCCGCCGGGCATGTAGGTCACGCGCATGGGCCTGTCCAGCAGCTTGGCTTCCACCAGGCCGCTCTGGGCCAGCTTGCAGGTCAGGTCGAAGCCACCACCCGGCGAGGCTGGGGCGATGCATTCGGGACGCTTGGGTTCGGCCATGGCCTGGGCGGACAGCAGCACGGAGGCGGCCAGGGTCAGGGTCAGGGTGCGCAAGGTGGTGCTCATCGACGTCTTCCTTTTGTTGTTATTTCAGAAGCTGACAGGCGGACACGGCTCAGGCTCGCCAGGGCGGCGATCGTTCGGAGAGGTAGCACGGGAGCACGTGGAGCTGCGCGAGGGCGAGCATGGATGTCGTTCCGCTTGTTATTGTTGTTGGCCAACCAGGGGTGGCGCTTGGGCAAGCATCATGCGGTTCTGGGACCGCTACCTTTCACTCTAGACCGCCAAGCTTTCAACAGCCTTTCAGTCGTGAAAGGCAACGAATGTGCGTGGCGGGCAACGGGTCAAGGGGCCACTATCCGGTAAACTCGGGCCTTTTAGGCAGGAGCTGTCAGCGTGCGCATCCTACTGGTCGAAGATCATCCGCCTCTGGCCGAAAGCGTCGCCCAGGCGCTCAAGAGTGCCGGGCTCAACGTCGACCTGCTCAACGATGGCGTGGCCGCCGACCTGGCCCTGCAGAGTGAAAGCTATGCCCTGGCCATTCTCGACGTCGGCCTGCCGCGCATGGATGGCTTCGAGGTGCTGGCGCGCCTGCGCGAGCGTGGCGATCGCCTGCCGGTGCTGATGCTCACCGCCCGTGGCGAGGTCAAGGACCGGGTGCAGGGCCTCAATCTCGGCGCCGACGACTATCTGGCCAAGCCCTTCGAACTCACCGAGCTGGAAGCCCGGGTCAAGGCCCTGCTGCGCCGCAGCGTGCTGGGCGGCGATCGCCAGCAGCGCTGCGGTCCGCTGATCTACGACCTCAATACCTCGCGCTTCACCCTGGGCGATGAGGCGCTGTCGCTCACCTCCCGCGAGCACGCCGTGCTGGCTGCGCTGATCGCCCGTCCCGGACGGGTCATGAGCAAGGAGCAACTCGCCGCCCAGGTCTTCGGCCTGGACGAAGAGGCCAGTCCCGAGGCCATCGAGATCTATGTCCACCGCCTGCGCAAGAAGCTGGAAGCCGGCGCGGTACGCATCGTCACCTTCCGCGGCCTGGGCTATCTGCTGGAAGAACAGCATGGCTGAAGTGGCGAAGGCAGCGGGCAGCCTGCGTGGCCGCCTGCTGCTGCGAATGGTCATCCTGCTTGCGGTGATCCTGGCGATCAGCAGTCTGGCGGCCTATCTTAATGGCCGGCGCCTGGCCGACGTGGCCTATGACCGGACGCTGCTGGCTTCGGCCCGGACCATCGCCGCGGGCCTGTCGGCGTCCAACGGCACCCTGCGCGCCGATGTGCCCTACATCGCCTTGGACAATTTCGCCTACGACAACGTGGGGCGCATCTTCTACCAGGTGCTGGATACCCGTGGCCGGCTGATCTCCGGCTACGAAGAGATCCCGCCCCCGCCGCCGGGCGCCCCCCTGACCCGCGACTATCCGGCCCTGGCGCGCTTCTACAACAGCACCTATCGCGGCAAGGACGTGCGGGTGGTCAGCCTGGCCCAGCCGGTCAGCCAGCCGGATCTCACCGGCATGGCCGAGATCCGCGTCGCTGAGACCGCCGAAGCTCGCGAGGAGGTGGCCCGCAGTCTGCTCACCGACACCCTGATCCGCCTCGGGCTGATGGGGCTGGGTGCCATCCTGCTGGTGTGGATGGCGGTCGGCGCCGCCCTGCGGCCCATGGAGCGCCTGCGCCAGGCCGTGGAAGAGCGTGGGGTGGACGACCTGCGCCCGCTGCCCGAGGTGCGGGCGCCCCAGGAACTGCTGCCCTTGGTGCATGCCCTGGAGGGCTTCACCCTGCGCCTGCGCCGGCTGTTCGAGCGCCAGGCCGACTTCATCGCCAACGCCGCCCACGAATTGCGCACCCCGCTGGCGGCGATCAAGGCGCGAGTCGAACTGGGCCTGCGTGAACGCGAGCCCCAGGCCTGGTACGCCACCCTGGAAGAGACCCGCGCGAGCACCGATCGCCTGGCGCGCCTGGCCAACCAGCTGCTGTCGCTGGCACGCATCGAGAGCGGTGCCCAGGCCATCGCCGAGGGTGGCGCCGAACGGCTGGAGCTCAGCGAACTGGCCAGGGAGCTGGCCATGGCGCTGGCGCCGCTGACCCATGCCAAGGGCGTCGCCCTGGCCTTCGAGCCCTTCGCCAAGGCGCCGGTGATCGGTGAGCCGACGCTGCTCAACGAGCTGCTCTGCAACCTGGTGGAAAACGCCCTGGCCCACAGCCAGCCAGGTGGCAACATCGTGGTGCGGGTGCTGGCGCCGGCGGTGCTGGAAGTCGAGGATGACGGTCCCGGCATTCCGGCCAATGCGCGGGTCAAGGTGTTCGAGCGCTTTCAGCGCCTGGATCCGCAGTCCGGGGGCGCCGGTCTGGGATTGGCCATCGTCGGAGAGATCTGCGCCGCCCACCGCGCCCGTATCCAGTTGCTGGACGGCGCGCTTGGCGGGCTACGGGTGCGGGTCGAATTTCCCGCCGAGGAAGCCTAGGCTTTGTCTAAAAGTGCCGGACCTTCGCTAGGCGACGTTTCAGCCAAGCCCGATGCTCAGCCGAGTAGGGTGCGCGACTGCTCCACCGCGTCCCAGAAGGACTGATCCTGGGCTGGATCGGGCTGGTTGTTCAGCCCCAGGCGGATGCCGGCCGGCAGTGTCTGCACCGCGATCTCCTGCTGACCCTGGCGCTGCGCGTGCAGCTGGGTAGCGATCTGCACGATATCGGCATAGTCGGCCGCCGCGGGCTGGCGTTCCAGCACCAGATACTCCCGGGGCACGCAGGCGATGTCGGCCGGGAAGTCCCAGACCTTGAGAATGCGTTCGCCGATCTGCGGATGGATGCGCGCCGTCACCTGGTCGAGGGTGATGGCGTTGGCCAGCAGCTCTTCCTGTTCTTCGGCATAGGTGAGGATCGGCAGCACGCCGATCTGGTGCACCAGGCCGGCGAGCAGGGCGCGGTCGGCCATCAGGCGCGTGTACTTCTTGCACAGCGCATGGCTGATGGCGGCGATCCCGGTGCCCTGGCTCCAGACCTCGCGCATCTTGCGATCCACGGCGTCGCTGGTGGCCTGGAACATCTGCTGCATGGCCAGGCCCGTGGCCAGGTTCGCCGTGTAGTTGATGCCCAGGCGCCCGACCGCCATCTGCAGGTCGGTGATCTCCTTGCTGGTGCGCAGCAGCGGGCTGTTGACCACCTTGATCAGGCGCGCGGTCAGGGCGGCGTCCATGGCGATCACCCGGCTCAGCTCGGCGACACCCACGTTGGGGTCTTCGGCCGCTTCTCTGACCTTCAGCGCCACCTCGGGAAGGGTGGGCAGCACCACGCGATCGGTGTCTATCGCGTGCAGAAGATCCTGGACAACTTTTTCGGCAAGAGGAGTCATGACGTACCTGTGTGAGGAGCGGAAAAGGCGATCCCAACCTTCAGCGCTTTATTTCACGATCGCTATCGAGTGAGTAGGGCAAATCGAGTAAACGGCAGTTTGGCCCGCCCGAGCTGCCCACCGAGACGCGTCCATCCTCGGCGGCATCGCCCTGCAGCACCGCCAGGAATTCGCAGCCCTCGGCGCTAGACGCGGCGAGCACCACCTCGCCCACGCTGCTGCCATGTACCGGCGAGAACAGCTCGGTACCCACGGCGGGGGGCTGGTCGCTGCCGGCGAGCCGATAGAGGCGCCGCTTGAGCTTGCCCAGGTACTGCATGCGCGCGACGATCTCCTGGCCGGTGTAGCAGCCCTTGCGAAAGCTCACGCCATCCAGCGCCTGCAGATTGATCATCTGCGGGACGAACAGCTCACGGGTCGCGCCGAACACCTGGCCCACGCCGGCCCGCACCTGGGCCAGCAGCCACTCATCGAGCGCGACCTCCGGCAAGGCCGGTGCCGCTGCGTCCACCGCGCGCCAGGTCTCGACCCGGCCATCCTCCAGCCGCAGGGCGAAGCCGCCATCGAGCGGCGCCACGGCATTGGCCTGGTCACCCAGCACGACGTCGGGATAGGCGCTGGCGAAACCGGCGGCAGAGAGCCCCAGGCGTTGCCAGTGGCTGCTTTCATCGGTCAGCGTCGACTTGGAGAAGACCGCATACTTCTTCAGATCGGTCAGCAAGGGCTCGACCAGCTCCGCGGCCATCGCCAGCAGATAGCCGTCGGCCTGCTTGACGATGCGGAAGCTGGACACCAGGCGCCCCTTGGGCGTGCAGCGACCCCCCAGGCCGGCCTGGTCGTCAGCGAGATAGTTGAGGTTGCAGGTCACCTGCCCCTGGAGAAACTTGGTCGCATCGACCCCGCGGATGGCCAGGACGCCTTCGTGGGTCAAGCGGCAGAAATACGGCGAGTCGGCCATTGCGGCAGCAGCTCCGTGTCGAGTGAAGCCGCTCATCATAGGCGTGCCCGGGGTGAATGTCAGGCGCACTGCGCGGCGGGGCGCTTCGGGCTTATACTGCGCCGATTGTCGCAGGAGTCCCCATGAGTACCGAAGCTACCGAACTCAACAGATTGTACTGGCACAGCCGTCGCGGCATGCTGGAACTGGATGTATTGCTGGTGCCCTTCGTCAAGGAGGTCTATTCCTCCCTGGGCGCGGAAGACCAGGCGCGCTATCGCAAGCTGCTCGAGTGCGAGGATCAGGACATGTTCCACTGGTTCATGCAGCGTGGCGAACCGGAAGACGCCGATCTGCAGCTCATCGTGCGCATGATCCTGGACCGTGTCCAGCCGGCTTGAGCCCCTCGAATGCCGCTGGAGCGCCTCTACCGGCCTCCTGCGGCTGCACGCCCTGGCCGCCTTCGGCGCGGGGATCTGCCCCTGGCTGGCGGCCATTCCCTGGACGCTCAAGCCCCTGCTGACGCTGCTGGTGCTCTGGTCCTGGCAGCGCGTGCGCCAGCGCCAGCTCCAGCAGCGCTACCCGGGCGTGCCACGGCGGCTGCGGCATGGCGCCGAGGGTTGGCAGCTCTGGTCGCCAGCGACCGGTTGGCAGGCCATCCAGGTGCGCCCGGACAGCCTGGCCCTGGCGCGGTTGGTGGTGCTGCGTTATCGGGTGCCGGACGAAAGACGCACCCGCAGTCTCTGCGTCGCCCGCGACAGCCTCACCGCGGACGCCCATCGCCGCCTGAGAGTCAGGCTTCGCTTCGCGCCGCGTCGGTTCGCGGCACCAGAATAGTGTCCCGGGCCGTGCTGGCGAGCTGCGGATAGTCCAGGGTGAAGTGCAGGCCGCGACTCTCCTGACGGGCGAGTGCGCTTTCGATGATCAGCTCCGCAACCTGCGCCAGGTTGCGCAATTCGATCAGGTCGCGACTGACCCGGTAATTGCTGTAGAACTCGTCGATCTCGTCCATCAGCAGCTGAATCCGATGGCGGGCGCGCACCAGTCGCTTGGTGGTGCGCACGATGCCGACATAGTCCCACATGAAGCGCCGCAATTCGTCCCAGTTGTGCGCGATCACCACGTCCTCGTCCGAGTCCGTCACCTGGCTGGCATCCCAGTCGGGCAGGTCGCGCGGCATGGCGATCTCGGCCTCTTGCGCCTGAATGTCCAGTGCCGCCGAGCGCGCATAGACGAAGCACTCCAGCAATGAATTGCTGGCCATGCGATTGGCGCCATGCAGACCGGTACAGCTGGTTTCGCCGATGGCGTAGAGGCCGGCGAGATCCGAGCGTCCGTGCTCATCGACGCGCACCCCGCCACAGGTGTAGTGCGCGGCCGGTACCACGGGGATCGGATCGCGGGTAATGTCGATGCCCAGTTCCAGGCAGCGGCGATAGACCGTGGGAAAGTGCTCCTGCACAAAATCCGCTGGCTTGTGGCTGATGTCGAGAAAGACGCAGTCGATGCCCAGGCGCTTCATCTCGTGGTCGATGGCCCGCGCCACTACGTCGCGCGGTGCCAGGTCGGCGCGGGGATCGAAGCGCGGCATGAAGCGCTCGCCATCGGGCAGGCGCAATACGGCACCCTCGCCACGCAGGGCTTCGGTGATCAGGAAGCTCCGCGCATGGGGGTGATAGAGGCAGGTAGGATGGAATTGGTTGAATTCCAGATTGGCCACCGAGCAGCCGGCGCGCCAGGCCATGGCGATGCCGTCACCGCTGGCGCTGTCCTGGTTGGTGCTATAGAGGTAGGCCTTGCTGGCGCCACCGGTGGCCAGCACCGTGAAACGCGCGTGCAGGGTATCCACCTGGTCGCTGGTGCGGTCGAGCACATAGGCGCCCAGGCAGCGCGTACCTGGCCGGCCGAGTTTTTCCGTGGTGATCAGATCCACCGCCACGCGCTGGCTGAGCAGCTGGATATTGGGACGGCCTTCCGCGGTCCGCAGCAGGGTGTCGAAGATCGCCATGCCGGTGGCATCGGCGGCGTGAATGATGCGTCTGTGGCTGTGGCCGCCTTCCCGGGTCAGGTGAAAGCCCAGGCCCCCCTTGGCGGCGTCCTGCTCGCGGGTGAAGGGTACGCCCTGGTCGATCAGCCACTGCATGGCCTCGCGGCTGTGCTCGACGGTGAAGCGCACGGCGGCTTCGTCACACAGTCCGGCGCCCGCGACTAGGGTATCCTGCACGTGCGCCTCGACGGTATCGCCCTCGTCCAGCACGGCGGCGACACCCCCTTGCGCCCAGTAGGTCGAGCCATGTGCCAACTCACCCTTGCTCAGCACCGCGATCGACAGCGTCGCGGGCAGATTGAGCGCAAGCGTCAGGCCCGCGGCGCCACTGCCGATTACCAGGACATCGAATTCCAGATGACGCGCCATGACGTTTCCTTCTCACCGAGACGGCGAGTATAGGAACACGGCGGCTGACGGCATAGCCATCGATGGCAAGGGGGCAGGGAACTCGCGGGCGTCAAACGGGGTCTATGTACAGATAATCGCTCATCCGTGCGGCCGGAGTGCCTGGACGAGAATGGGCCATCTGCCAAAGCTAAATCAGTGATACCCAGGAGCGATTAGCAGCCATTTCAGTGCTCGCTCATCAACTGCTGTGGAGGGGAGAAACTTCGTGCAACAGCCCAGTCTAGCAGCGCGCGTCGATAGTGAAGGCAAGGACGATACCGAGCTGCAAGCCAAGGATAGCAAGCAAGTCCTGCCCACTCAGGAGCAGGATCAACAACTGGTCGAGCGCGTACAGCGCGGCGACAAGCGTGCCTTTGACCTGCTGGTGCTCAAGTATCAGCACAAGATTCTCGGTCTGATCGTGCGTTTCGTCCACGATACCCAGGAAGCCCAGGACGTTGCTCAGGAGGCTTTTATCAAAGCCTATCGTGCCCTCGGGAACTTCCGTGGCGATAGTGCTTTCTACACCTGGCTCTATCGTATCGCCATCAACACGGCAAAGAACCATCTGGTTGCCCGGGGTCGTCGTCCACCGGATAGCGACGTCAGTGCCGAAGATGCGGAATTTTATGAAGGCGACCATGCTCTAAAGGATATCGAGTCCCCGGAGCGGTCCCTTTTGCGGGATGAGATCGAGGCCACCGTGCATCGGACCATCCAGCAACTCCCGGAAGATCTGCGCACCGCGCTGACTCTTCGTGAGTTCGAAGGCCTCAGCTACGAGGACATTGCCAATGTGATGCAATGTCCGGTGGGAACGGTCCGGTCCCGGATTTTCCGGGCTCGGGAAGCGATAGACAAAGCATTGCAGCCCCTGCTGCGTGATGCATAGACAGCGGCGACAGCTTTTAGAGAGGTAATACGTATGAGTCGTGAAGCCCTGCTGGAATCCCTGTCCGCTGTTATGGATAACGAAGCGGACGAATTCGAAACCCGGCGCGTCATCGCCGAGGTCAGCAAGGACCCGGAATTGCGCGCCACCTGGTCGCGCTACGCCATGGTCAGCGCCGTGATTCGCGGTGAGCCCATGCTGCCGAATCTGGATATCGCCAAAGGCGTCACCACCACGCTGGAGCGTGATGAGGTCGCCACAGCGCCAGTAGCAGCACCTGTTGCCGCTCAGGCGAGCAAGGGTCGTTGGTCGAGCCTGGGTCGTGTCGCGGTCGCTGCGTCCGTGACCTTCGCCGTACTGGCGGGCGTGCGGATGTACAACCAGTCCGACGTCTCCACCCAGGGTCTGGCCCAGCAGGCGTCGAGCCAGCTGACCGTGCCACAACCCGCCCGTAGCCCGGCTGTATTGGCCAGCTTCAGCGAAGAAAGCACCAAGGCCAATGCCCAGGTCAAGGCTGATCAGCCTGCAGCAGGTGAAAAGCAGGACGCTCCTGCCCAGCGCTGATCCGCTGGCTTCACCTCGAAACGGCGCCCGGAGCCCAGCTCCAGGCGCCGTTTTTTTTGCCCTGGAGATTTTCGACCAGGTCGCAAAAAAGCTTCGAAAGCTATCGTTCAGCAAGGGCGTGGTATTTCTGCTGCCAGTCGTCACTGACAGTGCCTCCGATCCCGGAAAGGCAGGTCGCCAGCGATGTGTTCAAGTCATTGGATAGAGTGGAGCTGCATGCGCATGCGCAATCTAAAGCATTACACGGCTGCCCTGATGGGGCTCTGGCTGATGGGAATGACGGCCATGGCCCGGGCCGATCTGCCGGATTTCACCGGTCTGGTCGAGGCGGCATCTTCCGCGGTCGTCAACATCAGCACCCGGCAGAAAATTCCCGAAGGTCGCGGCGCCGGCGCCATGACCATGCCCGACCTGGAAGGCCTGCCACCGGGTATCCGTGAATTCTTCGAGCGCAGCATTCCGCAGATGCCGCGCAGTCCCCGGGGCAAGCAGGAGCAGGCCCAGTCGCTGGGTTCCGGCTTCATCATCTCGCCCGATGGCTACATCCTGACCAACAATCATGTGGTCGCCGATGCCGACGAGATCCTGGTGCGCCTGTCCGACCGCAGCGACCATACCGCCAAACTGATCGGCGCGGATCCCCGCACCGACGTGGCCCTGCTGAAGATCGACGCCAAGGACCTGCCTACCCTCAAGCTGGGCAACTCCGACCAGCTCAAGGTGGGTGAATGGGTGCTGGCCATCGGCTCACCCTTCGGCTTCGATCATTCGGTCACCGCCGGCATTGTCAGCGCCAAGGGTCGCAGCCTGCCCAATGAAAGCTACGTCCCCTTCATCCAGACCGACGTAGCCATCAACCCGGGCAACTCCGGCGGCCCCCTGTTCAACCTCAAGGGGGAAGTGGTCGGGATCAACTCGCAGATCTTCACCCGCTCCGGGGGCTTCATGGGGCTGTCCTTCGCCATCCCGATCGACGTCGCCATGAACGTGGCCAATCAGCTCAAGACCGAAGGCAGGGTCAGTCGCGGCTGGCTTGGCGTGGTCATCCAGGAAGTGGACAAGGACCTTGCCGAATCCTTCGGCCTGGATCGTCCGGCGGGTGCCCTGGTCGCCCAGACCCTGGACGACGGTCCCGCCGCCAAGAGCGGCATCAAGGTGG
Organism: Pseudomonas aestiva; assembly: GCF_039908605.1. NCBI lineage: Bacteria > Pseudomonadati > Pseudomonadota > Gammaproteobacteria > Pseudomonadales > Pseudomonadaceae > Pseudomonas > Pseudomonas aestiva. Next base: position 998,966 of record NZ_CP150916.1, read on the forward strand.
GTGACGTCATCCTCTCGGTCAATGGTCAGAAGATCGAGGAGTCCGCCGACCTGCCGCACCTGATCGGCAACCTCAAGCCGGGTGCCAAGGCCGACATGGAGATCATCCGCGAAGGCAAGCGGCAGAACCTCAGCGTTACCGTGGGCGACATGCCGAAGGATGACCAGGCCGCTTCCGGTGGCGAGCGTGGCTCCGACCGCGCCAGCAATCGCCTGGGCATCGCCGTCGCCAATCTGACGCCCGAGCAGAAGAAGACCCTGGATATCCAGGGCGGTGTGGTCATCAACAAGTTGAGTGGCGACGGTCCCGCTGCGGCCATCGGCCTGCGTCCGGGCGATGTCATCACCCACCTGAACAACCAGCCGATCGAATCGGCCCCGGCCTTCGAGAAGATCACCTCGGCGCTGCCGGCGGGTCGTTCCATCTCGATGCGCGTGGTGCGCGACGGTCGCGCCAGCTTCATCACCTTCAAGCTGCCGGGCAAGTAACGGCAAGGCAGGCGCGCAGGGGCGGGCGACCGCCCCTTCTTTTTGTCCGCTCGAACGGCGCGAGTCCCCTTGTTTGCCGCATTCAGGTAAACTCCCCCGCTATTTTCCCGGCGGATGTTCCGCCGCTGGCTATTCGAGTGCTGATTCGTGAGTGATCTGAGCCATATCCGCAATTTCTCCATCATCGCCCACATCGATCACGGCAAGTCGACGCTTGCGGATCGGTTCATCCAGATGTGTGGTGGTTTGAGCGACCGAGAAATGGAGGCCCAGGTCCTGGATTCCATGGACCTCGAGCGTGAGCGCGGCATCACCATCAAGGCCCACAGCGTTACGCTGTACTACAAGGCCGAAGATGGTAAGACCTACCAGCTCAACTTCATCGATACCCCTGGCCACGTCGACTTCACCTATGAGGTCAGCCGCTCGCTGGCCGCCTGCGAAGGCGCGCTGCTGGTGGTGGACGCGGGGCAGGGCGTGGAAGCCCAGTCGGTCGCCAACTGCTACACCGCCATCGAGCAGGGCCTCGAGGTCATGCCGGTGTTGAACAAGATGGATCTGCCCCAGGCCGATCCGGACAAGGTCAAGGCCGAGATCGAGCACATCATCGGCATCGATGCCACCGACGCCGTGCCCTGCAGTGCCAAGAGCGGCATGGGCGTACCCGAGGTGCTCGAACAACTGGTCAAGGTCATTCCGCCGCCGGAAGGCGAGATCGACGCACCGCTGCAGGCCCTGATCATCGACTCCTGGTTCGATAACTACCTGGGCGTCGTCTCGCTGGTGCGCGTCAAGCACGGTCGGGTCAAGAAGGGCGACAAGATCCTGGTCAAGTCCACCGGCAAGGTGCACCAGGTCGACAGCGTCGGTGTCTTCTCGCCCAAGCACACCGAGATGCCTGACCTGAAGGCCGGTGAAGTAGGCTTCATCATCGCCGGCATCAAGGAAATCCTCGGTGCTCCGGTCGGTGACACCCTGACCCTCAGCGCCACCCCTGACGTGGCCATGCTGCCGGGCTTCCAGCGGGTCAAGCCGCAGGTCTACGCCGGTCTGTTCCCGGTCAGCTCCGACGACTTCGAGGACTTCCGCGAAGCGCTGCAGAAGCTCACCCTCAACGACGCGGCCCTGCAATACGAGCCGGAAAGCTCTGAGGCCCTCGGCTTCGGCTTCCGCATCGGCTTCCTCGGCATGCTGCACATGGAGATCATCCAGGAGCGCCTGGAGCGCGAATATGATCTCGACCTCATCACCACGGCGCCGACCGTGGTCTTCGAGGTGGTGCTCAAGGATGGCAGCACCATCTATGTCGACAACCCCTCGAAACTGCCGGACCTGGCCTCCGTCGCCGAGATGCGCGAGCCCATCGTCCGCGCCAACATCCTGGTACCCCAGGAGCACCTGGGCAACGTCATCACCCTGTGCATCGAAAAGCGTGGCGTCCAGCGCGACATGCAGTTCCTCAGCAGCCAGGTGCAGGTCAGCTACGATCTGCCGATGAACGAGGTGGTACTGGACTTCTTCGACCGCCTGAAGTCGGTGAGTCGCGGCTATGCGTCACTCGATTACAGCTTCGATCGCTTCGAGGCGGCCAGCCTGGTCAAGCTCGATGTCCTCATCAACGGCGAGAAGGTCGACGCCCTGGCCCTGATCGTCCATCGCGACAAGGCGCACTACAAGGGTCGCGCCCTGACCGAGAAGATGAAGGAGCTGATCCCGCGGCAGATGTTCGACGTGGCGATCCAGGCAGCCATCGGCGGTCAGATCGTCGCCCGTACCACCGTCAAGGCGTTGCGCAAGAACGTCCTGGCCAAGTGCTATGGCGGTGACGTCTCCCGTAAGCGCAAGCTGCTGGAAAAGCAGAAGGCGGGTAAGAAGCGCATGAAGCAGGTTGGTAGCGTAGAGATTCCTCAAGAGGCCTTCCTGGCCGTGCTCAAGGTGGATAGCTGAAGCCCATGTCCTGGAACTTCCCTCTGTTGCTGGTTCTCGCGGTCGCCGTCTGCGGCGCCCTGGCGCTCATCGATCTGCTGGTGCTCGCACCGCGTCGTCGCAAGGCGATCCAGACCTACGGGCAGCAGGTCAGCGAGCCTGATCCCGTGGTCCTGGAGCAGTTGAACAAGGAACCGGCGCTGGTCGAGTACGGGAAGTCCTTCTTTCCCGTCCTGGCCATCGTGCTGATCCTGAGATCCTTCCTGGTGGAGCCGTTCCAGATTCCTTCGGGCTCCATGAAGCCGACCCTGGAAGTGGGCGACTTCATCCTGGTGAACAAATTCGCCTACGGCATCCGCCTGCCGGTGATCGATCTCAAGGTCATCCCGATCGGTGATCCGCAGCGTGGCGACGTCATGGTGTTCCGCTATCCCAGCGATCCCAGCGTCAACTACATCAAGCGCGTGATCGGCGTGCCGGGCGATACCATCCGCTATACCAGCGACAAGCAGCTGTACATCAACGGCCAGCGCGTCAGCGAGGAGCTGGTAGGCGACGAGCCGGGTTCGCTGGGCAGCGTCAAGCTGTTCAAGGAACAACTGGGCAAGGCCGAACACCTGATCCGCGAGGAGATGACCCGCTACCGCATGGAGCCCGACCACGAGTGGAAGGTGCCGGCCGGTCACTACTTCATGATGGGTGACAACCGCGACAACTCCAACGACAGTCGCTACTGGGACGATCCCAACATTCCCCGTGATCTGCTGGGCATGGTTCCCGACCGCAACATCGTCGGCAAGGCCTTCGCCGTCTGGCTGAGCTGGCCGGAGCCCAAGCTGCAGAGCATGCCCACCCTGTCTCGCGTAGGTATCATCAGATGAATGAACGCAGAGTGCCCGGTCTCCCGTCGCGTCAGCAGGGTCTGTCGTTTCTCGGTGGTCTGCTCGGACTCTGCGTCATCGCCTTCCTGGCCAGCACGGCCATGAAACTCGTTCCGCATTACCTGGACTACAATGCTCTGACCAAGGTCATCGAATCCATCGGCGACAACCCCGATAACCAGATTCGCAGCGTGTCCGACGTCTACAGCTACGTGGGGAAGGGTATGCAGGTGAACGACATCCGTGATCTCGATCTGCAAAAGGCTATGCGCGTCGAAGCCGACGGCAACCACCTGCAGATCCACCTCGACTATGAAAAACGTGAACACCTGATCCGCAACATCGATCTGGTCGTTCGTTTCAATCGTGATTTCCGTATAAATCTCCCGTGACTTTATCTCTAGATCGCCTCGAGCGTCGGCTGGGTTATACCTTCCAGGACCCGGATCTGATGCTGCTCGCCCTCACGCACCGCAGCTTTGCCGGTCGCAACAACGAACGCCTGGAATTTCTCGGCGACGCCATCCTCAACTTCATCATTGGCGAAGCCCTCTACGATCACTTCCCCCAGGCCCGCGAAGGCCAGCTGTCCCGCTTGCGGGCCAAGCTGGTGAAAGGCGAGACCCTGGCGCTGCTGGCCCGCAGCTTCGAACTCGGTGACTACCTGCGCCTGGGTTCCGGTGAGCTGAAGAGCGGCGGCTTTCGTCGCGAATCCATTCTTGCCGATGCCATGGAAGCCCTGATCGGCGGCATCTATCTGGATGCCGGCATGGACGCGGCGAAAGACCGGGTCATGGCCTGGCTGGGTCCGCAACTTCGCGAGCTGACGCCGGTGGATACCAACAAGGATCCCAAGACGCGGCTGCAGGAGTTTCTCCAGGCGCGCGCCTGCGACCTGCCGCGCTACGAGGTGGTCGCCATCGAAGGAGAGCCCCATTGCCGGGTCTTCTTCGTCGAATGCGAGATCGCCATGCTCAACGAAAAGACGACGGGGCAGGGCGCCAGTCGCCGCATCGCCGAACAGATAGCGGCCTCGGCGGCCTTGATCGCCCTGGGCGTGGAGAATGGTCATGAATGATGAGCTGAAGGCATCGCGCTGCGGCTACGTAGCCATCGTGGGTCGCCCCAACGTTGGCAAGTCCACGCTGCTCAACCATATCCTGGGGCAGAAGCTGGCCATCACCTCGCGCAAGCCGCAGACCACCCGGCACAACATGCTTGGCATCAAGACCGAGGGTGAGGTCCAGACCATCTATGTGGATACCCCCGGTCTGCACAAGGAAAACCAGAAGGCGCTCAACCGCTTCATGAACAAGACGGCCGTCACCGCCCTGCGCGATGTGGACGTCGTGGTGTTCGTGGTCGATCGCACCCGCTGGACCGACGAAGACCAGATGGTGCTGGAGCGGGTGCGCTTCGTGAAGTGCCCGGTGCTGCTCGCCGTCAACAAGATGGATCGCCTGGAAGACAAGGCCGACATGCTGCCGCACCTGCAATGGCTGCAGGAGCAGTTGCCGGAAGCCGCGCTCATTCCGATCTCCGCCCAGCATGGCCACAATCTCGACGCCCTCGAAGAGCTGGTCGCCGAACGTCTGCCGGAAGGTGACCACTTCTTCCCCGAGGACCAGATCACCGACCGATCCAGCCGCTTTCTCGCGGCCGAGCTGATCCGGGAAAAGATCATGCGCCAGCTGGGGGCGGAGTTGCCCTATCAGGTCGCGGTCGAGATCGAGGAATTCAAGTACGACAACGGCGTGCTGCACATCCACGGCCTGATTCTGGTCGAGCGTGATGGCCAGAAGAAGATCCTCATCGGCCAGGCCGGCGAGCGCATCAAGCGGATCGGCCAGGAAGCCCGCCACGACATGGAAACCCTGTTCGACGCCAAGGTCATGCTCAACCTCTGGGTCAAGGTCAAAGGCGGCTGGTCCGATGACGAGCGTGCCCTGCGCTCTCTGGGTTATTCCGACCTCTAGCGATGCAGGCGTCCGAGCCGCTGTTCGTCCTGCATTCGCGCCCCTACCGGGAAAGCAGTGCGCTGGTGGATGTGTTCGGCGCCTTTGGCCGGGTCCGTACCGTATTGCGCGCGGCCCGCTCCCGCTCCGGAAGTCTGGCCAGACCCTTCATTCCGCTCGAAGCCCAGCTCAGCGGGCGAGGGGAGTTGAAGAATCTGCAGAAGGTGGCGGCCCTGGCGCCGCCCTTTCTGCTTCAGGGACAGGCCCTTTTCAGTGGCTTCTATCTCAACGAACTGCTGGTCCGGCTGCTACCCGTCGAAGATCCCTATCCCGCCCTCTTCGAACTCTATGGTCTGACCCTGGCCGCCCTGGTCCAGGGCCGTCCGGTCGAACCCCTGTTGCGTACCTTCGAATGGCGTCTGCTTGATCTGCTGGGCTACGGTTTTTCGCTGGCCCAGACCCTGGATGGTCGGGCCATCGAAGCCCGGCGTCTCTATCGCTTCATTCCGGATCAGGGCTTCGAGCCCGTCGACGAGGTTCGCCCGGGCTGTCTGGCCGGCGCGGAAATCCTGGCACTGGATCGCGGCGAATGGGACGATCCCACGGTAGTCCGCGCTGCCAAGCGCCTGATGCGCCAGGCCCTGGCGCCGCACCTGGGCAGCAAACCCCTGATGAGTCGCGAATTGTTCGCCAAGCCAAGTGAATAAGCCATGAAAGAGTTCAGTCGTGTTCTGTTGGGCGTCAACATCGATCATGTCGCCACCCTGCGCCAGGCCCGGGGTACGAGATATCCGGATCCGGTCAAGGCGGCACTGGACGCCGAAGAGGCAGGGGCGGATGGCATCACCCTGCACCTGCGTGAGGACCGTCGCCATATCCAGGAACGGGATGTCCGCCTGCTGCGCGAGCTCCTGCAGACCCGCATGAATCTCGAAGTCGCCCTGACCCCCGAGATGCTGGCCTTCGCGCAGGAGATCCGTCCCGAGCACGTCTGCCTGGTGCCCGAGCGCCGGGAAGAGCTGACCACCGAAGGTGGTCTGGATGTCTTGGGGCAGGTCCAGCGCATCAGCACTGCCATTGCCGCGCTGCCCGCTTCGGAAGTGTCCCTCTTTATAGACCCGGATTTGCAGCAGATTCAGGCGGCCAAGGACTGCGGCGCCCCGGTGATCGAACTGCACACCGGTCGCTATGCCGAGGCAGACACCCAGCACGAGCAGACCCTGGAGCTGCAGCGCCTGGCCAAGGCCGTGGAATTCGCCACCGGCCTCGGGCTGGTGGTCAATGCCGGCCATGGCCTGCACTACCACAATGTTCAGCCGATCGCGGCCCTGCCAGGTATCAACGAGCTGAACATCGGTCACGCCATCGTCGCCCAGGCAGTCTTCGTCGGCTTCAAGCAGGCGGTCAGGGACATGGCCGAATTGATCCGCTGTAACTCGGTCGTAAAATAACTGTTGACCTGCCCCGAAACTCCCCTATAATGCGCCCCACTTCCGGCGCAGATGCTGAAGCGGCTTGAAAATCAAGCACTTAGGTCTGAGCCAGGCGAGGGGTCCACGGATTCTTCGCTGTCTGGTCTTCACCTCCGGGTGATGGCGGGATGAAGCGGAGGGGGTTGACAGCGTCTTGGGATGCTGTAGGATTCGCCTCCCGCTGCCGAGATTGGTTAGACCGGTCAGGCAGGCGCAAGTGGTTGAGTTGAAACGAAAAAGTTCAAATCAACGCTTGACAGGATGTGAGGACAGCGTAGAATGCGCGCCTCGGTTAGCGACACGGTCGCAACCAACTGCTCTTTAACAAGTTGAATCAAGCAATTCGTGTGGGTGCTTGTGAGATAAGTCTGGTGTCGCAAGATTATCAGCAACACAAGTAACTCGTGAATTCATGAGTTTTTTGCGATTGCTGAGCCAAGTTTAGGGTTTTCTCAAAACCCGATCAGTCTACTTAACTGAAGAGTTTGATCATGGCTCAGATTGAACGCTGGCGGCAGGCCTAACACATGCAAGTCGAGCGGATGAGAGGAGCTTGCTCCTCGATTCAGCGGCGGACGGGTGAGTAATGCCTAGGAATCTGCCTAGTAGTGGGGGACAACGTTTCGAAAGGAACGCTAATACCGCATACGTCCTACGGGAGAAAGTGGGGGATCTTCGGACCTCACGCTATTAGATGAGCCTAGGTCGGATTAGCTAGTTGGTAGGGTAAAGGCCTACCAAGGCGACGATCCGTAACTGGTCTGAGAGGATGATCAGTCACACTGGAACTGAGACACGGTCCAGACTCCTACGGGAGGCAGCAGTGGGGAATATTGGACAATGGGCGAAAGCCTGATCCAGCCATGCCGCGTGTGTGAAGAAGGCCCTCGGGTCGTAAAGCACTTTAAGTTGGGAGGAAGGGCTTACAGCGAATACCTGTGAGTTTTGACGTTACCGACAGAATAAGCACCGGCTAACTTCGTGCCAGCAGCCGCGGTAATACGAAGGGTGCAAGCGTTAATCGGAATTACTGGGCGTAAAGCGCGCGTAGGTGGCTTGATAAGTTGGATGTGAAATCCCCGGGCTCAACCTGGGAACTGCATCCAAAACTGTCTGGCTAGAGTGTGGTAGAGGGTAGTGGAATTTCCAGTGTAGCGGTGAAATGCGTAGATATTGGAAGGAACACCAGTGGCGAAGGCGACTACCTGGACTAACACTGACACTGAGGTGCGAAAGCGTGGGGAGCAAACAGGATTAGATACCCTGGTAGTCCACGCCGTAAACGATGTCAACTAGCCGTTGGGATCCTTGAGATCTTAGTGGCGCAGCTAACGCATTAAGTTGACCGCCTGGGGAGTACGGCCGCAAGGTTAAAACTCAAATGAATTGACGGGGGCCCGCACAAGCGGTGGAGCATGTGGTTTAATTCGAAGCAACGCGAAGAACCTTACCTGGCCTTGACATGCTGAGAACTTTCCAGAGATGGATTGGTGCCTTCGGGAACTCAGACACAGGTGCTGCATGGCTGTCGTCAGCTCGTGTCGTGAGATGTTGGGTTAAGTCCCGTAACGAGCGCAACCCTTGTCCTTAGTTACCAGCACGTTATGGTGGGCACTCTAAGGAGACTGCCGGTGACAAACCGGAGGAAGGTGGGGATGACGTCAAGTCATCATGGCCCTTACGGCCAGGGCTACACACGTGCTACAATGGTCGGTACAAAGGGTTGCCAAGCCGCGAGGTGGAGCTAATCCCATAAAACCGATCGTAGTCCGGATCGCAGTCTGCAACTCGACTGCGTGAAGTCGGAATCGCTAGTAATCGTGAATCAGAACGTCACGGTGAATACGTTCCCGGGCCTTGTACACACCGCCCGTCACACCATGGGAGTGGGTTGCTCCAGAAGTAGCTAGTCTAACCTTCGGGAGGACGGTTACCACGGAGTGATTCATGACTGGGGTGAAGTCGTAACAAGGTAGCCGTAGGGGAACCTGCGGCTGGATCACCTCCTTAATCGAAGATGTCAGCTTGCTGGCAAGCACCCACACGAATTGCTTGATTCACTGATAGAAGAGCAATTGAGTTAGTTAGACTCAAGGTAAGACGATTGGGTCTGTAGCTCAGTTGGTTAGAGCGCACCCCTGATAAGGGTGAGGTCGGCAGTTCGAATCTGCCCAGACCCACCAATCGATGGGGCCATAGCTCAGCTGGGAGAGCGCCTGCCTTGCACGCAGGAGGTCAGGAGTTCGATCCTCCTTGGCTCCACCATCTCCACCTACCGCTAACGCAATTGCTTGAAAAGCTCAGAAGTGAGTGTTCGCCGACGCGAATCCTGACTTCTGGTCTTTGATCAGAACTGTTCTTTAAAAAATTGGGAAAGTGATAGAAGTAGACTGCATTAACTGTTTTCACTGGCAGTTAGTGTCGTCAAGGTAAAATCTTGCGAACTCAAGCGCAAGTTTTCGGCGAAATGTCGTCTTCACTCATGTAACGCCTGCAGATCGGTAGCGTCCTTGTGACGCCAGCGAGATTGCTTGGGGTTATATGGTCAAGTGAAGAAGCGCATACGGTGGATGCCTTGGCAGTCAGAGGCGATGAAAGACGTGATAGCCTGCGATAAGCTTCGGTGAGGTGGCAAATGACCTGTGACCCGGAGATCTCTGAATGGGGAAACCCACCTAGCATAAGCTAGGTATCTTAACCTGAATCCATAGGGTTAAGAGGCGAACCAGGGGAACTGAAACATCTAAGTACCCTGAGGAAAAGAAATCAACCGAGATTCCCTTAGTAGTGGCGAGCGAACGGGGACCAGCCCTTAAGTTGATTTGAGAGTAGCGGAACGCTTTGGAAAAGGCGGCCATAGTGGGTGATAGCCCTGTACGCGAAACGCTCTTATCAATGAAATCGAGTAGGACGGGGCACGAGAAACCCTGTCTGAATATGGGGGGACCATCCTCCAAGGCTAAATACTCCTGACTGACCGATAGTGAACCAGTACCGTGAGGGAAAGGCGAAAAGAACCCCGGAGAGGGGAGTGAAATAGAACCTGAAACCGTATGCGTACAAGCAGTGGGAGCCTACTTTGTTAGGTGACTGCGTACCTTTTGTATAATGGGTCAGCGACTTATTTTCAGTGGCGAGCTTAACCGAATAGGGGAGGCGTAGCGAAAGCGAGTCTTAATAGGGCGTTTAGTCGCTGGGAATAGACCCGAAACCGGGCGATCTATCCATGAGCAGGTTGAAGGTTAGGTAACACTGACTGGAGGACCGAACCCACTTCCGTTGAAAAGGCAGGGGATGACTTGTGGATCGGAGTGAAAGGCTAATCAAGCTCGGAGATAGCTGGTTCTCCTCGAAAGCTATTTAGGTAGCGCCTCATGTATCACTCTGGGGGGTAGAGCACTGTTTCGGCTAGGGGGTCATCCCGACTTACCAAACCGATGCAAACTCCGAATACCCAGAAGTGCCGAGCATGGGAGACACACGGCGGGTGCTAACGTCCGTCGTGAAAAGGGAAACAACCCAGACCGTCAGCTAAGGTCCCAAAGTCCTGGTTAAGTGGTAAACGATGTGGGAAGGCTTAGACAGCTAGGAGGTTGGCTTAGAAGCAGCCACCCTTTAAAGAAAGCGTAATAGCTCACTAGTCGAGTCGGCCTGCGCGGAAGATGTAACGGGGCTCAAACCAGGCACCGAAGCTACGGGTATCACCTTTGGTGATGCGGTAGAGGAGCGTTCTGTAAGCCTGTGAAGGTGAGTTGAGAAGCTTGCTGGAGGTATCAGAAGTGCGAATGCTGACATGAGTAACGACAATGCGAGTGAAAAACTCGCACGCCGAAAGACCAAGGGTTCCTGCGCAACGTTAATCGACGCAGGGTGAGTCGGTCCCTAAGGCGAGGCTGAAAGGCGTAGTCGATGGGAAACGGGTTAATATTCCCGTACTTCTAGTTACTGCGATGGGGGGACGGAGAAGGCTAGGCCAGCTTGGCGTTGGTTGTCCAAGTTTAAGGTGGTAGGCTGACTGTTTAGGTAAATCCGGACAGTTAAGGCCGAGAGCTGATGACGATCCTTCTTTTAGAAGGAGAAGTGGTTGATGCCATGCTTCCAGGAAAAGCCTCTAAGCTTCAGGTAACTAGGAACCGTACCCCAAACCGACACAGGTGGTCGGGTAGAGAATACCAAGGCGCTTGAGAGAACTCGGGTGAAGGAACTAGGCAAAATGGCACCGTAACTTCGGGAGAAGGTGCGCCGGTGAGGGTGAAGGGTTTACCCCGTAAGCTCATGCCGGTCGAAGATACCAGGCCGCTGCGACTGTTTATTAAAAACACAGCACTCTGCAAACACGAAAGTGGACGTATAGGGTGTGACGCCTGCCCGGTGCCGGAAGGTTAATTGATGGGGTTAGCGCAAGCGAAGCTCTTGATCGAAGCCCCGGTAAACGGCGGCCGTAACTATAACGGTCCTAAGGTAGCGAAATTCCTTGTCGGGTAAGTTCCGACCTGCACGAATGGCGTAACGATGGCGGCGCTGTCTCCACCCGAGACTCAGTGAAATTGAAATCGCTGTGAAGATGCAGTGTATCCGCGGCTAGACGGAAAGACCCCGTGAACCTTTACTGTAGCTTTGCACTGGACTTTGAGCTTGCTTGTGTAGGATAGGTGGGAGGCTTTGAAGCGTGGACGCCAGTCTGCGTGGAGCCATCCTTGAAATACCACCCTGGCAATCTTGAGGTTCTAACTCTGGTCCGTTATCCGGATCGAGGACAGTGTATGGTGGGCAGTTTGACTGGGGCGGTCTCCTCCTAAAGAGTAACGGAGGAGTACGAAGGTGCGCTCAGACCGGTCGGAAATCGGTCGTAGAGTATAAAGGCAAAAGCGCGCTTGACTGCGAGACAGACACGTCGAGCAGGTACGAAAGTAGGTCTTAGTGATCCGGTGGTTCTGTATGGAAGGGCCATCGCTCAACGGATAAAAGGTACTCCGGGGATAACAGGCTGATACCGCCCAAGAGTTCATATCGACGGCGGTGTTTGGCACCTCGATGTCGGCTCATCACATCCTGGGGCTGAAGCCGGTCCCAAGGGTATGGCTGTTCGCCATTTAAAGTGGTACGCGAGCTGGGTTTAGAACGTCGTGAGACAGTTCGGTCCCTATCTGCCGTGGACGTTTGAGATTTGAGAGGGGCTGCTCCTAGTACGAGAGGACCGGAGTGGACGAACCTCTGGTGTTCCGGTTGTCACGCCAGTGGCATTGCCGGGTAGCTACGTTCGGAAGAGATAACCGCTGAAAGCATCTAAGCGGGAAACTTGCCTCAAGATGAGATCTCACTGGAGCCTTGAGCTTCCTGAAGGGCCGTCGAAGACTACGACGTTGATAGGTCGGGTGTGTAAGCGCTGTGAGGCGTTGAGCTAACCGATACTAATTGCCCGTGAGGCTTGACCATATAACACCCAAACAATCTGACCGTGGTCAGAGCGTGAGGAAGACGACGCCGAAAACCGGCGCGTGGGTTCGCAAGACCCAAGACGAGTTGTCTACTTCGATCACAGACCCAATTGGGCCAGCCAGGCAGCCTCATCGCCTGGTCAGCCAACCGAATTGCTTGACGAACATAGAGCATTGGAACCACCTGATCCCTTCCCGAACTCAGAAGTGAAACGATGCATCGCCGATGGTAGTGTGGGGTTTCCCCATGTGAGAGTAGGTCATCGTCAAGCGCCTAACACCCAGCACCCCCGCTCAGTTCACTCTGGCGGGGGTGTTGTCTTTGGGGCGAAAGAAAGTCGAACGGAGTCTGGGAATGCCGTTGCTGAAACTGCTGAGTGATGGAAAATTTCATTCCGGCGTCGAGCTTGGTGAGGCCTTGGGCGTCTCCAGAAGTGCCATCTGGAAGCGGCTGAAGACGCTGGAAGATGACTTGGGCGTCGAGGTGTTCAAGGTGCCGGGCCGGGGTTACCGCCTGGAAGAGCCCCTGTCGCTGCTCGATGCCGAGCGGATCGCCCAGGAGGGCGGTTGGCCGGTAGCGGTCCTGGCTTCCATCGACTCCACCAATGCCGAAGCGCAACGGCGTCTGCATCAGCAATTGCCTCCATTCGCCTTGCTGGCCGAGCATCAGCAGGCTGGCCGCGGCCGTCGTGGGCGCGCCTGGGTCAGTCCCTATGGCAAGAATCTTTATCTCACCGCCGTGGTATCCAGTCAGGGCGGGATCCAGAAGCTGCAGGCCCTGAGCCTGACCATGGGCCTGGCGGTCATCAGGACGCTGCAACAGCTGGGCGTCGAGGATGCCTGCCTGAAGTGGCCCAACGACGTCCTGGTGCGTGGCCGCAAGCTGGCCGGCATCCTCATCGAATTGTCGGGTGATCCGCAGGACGTCTGTCAGGCCATCATCGGCATCGGTATAAACGTCAACATGCGTCTGGCCGACAACATCGATCAGCCCTGGATCTCCATGGCCGAAGCCCTGGATGGTCTGCAGGATCGCAACCAGGTTGCCAGCCTGCTGCTCCGGGAGATCGATAACCTGTGGCAGATTCACCGCCAGGCCGGATTCGCCGCCCTGCGCGACGAGTGGGAGCGTTATCATGGCTGGCAAGGTCGAGCGGTAACCCTGTCTTCGGGGGTTCGCTGTATTCAGGGCACAGTGGCAGGAGTTGCCGAAGATGGGGCTATCCTCATGCATGTAGACGGTCAGACACAGGCCTTCAGCGGTGGCGAATTGAGCCTGAGCCTAGATCATGATTCTTGAACTCGATTGCGGTAACAGCCTGATCAAGTGGCGACTGCTTGCCGCCGGCGCCGAAGTGGCCGCTACGGGCATTGTCGACAGCGACGAGGCCCTGGTGGCTGCGTTGTCCCAGCCCGATACACCGCCACTGGCAGCTTGTCGCCTGGTCAGCGTGCGCAGCGACGAAGAGACCCAGCAGCTCAAGGAAAGGCTGACCGCTACCTTCGGCATTCCCTGTCACCAGGCCGTCCCGGTCGAGGCCTGGAATGGCGTACGTAATGGCTATCGTGATTATCAGCGCCTGGGCATGGATCGCTGGCTGGTGATCCTGGCCGCGGTACGGCTGGCCGAGGGCAAGGCTTGTGTGGTCCTGGATCTGGGCACCGCGGTCACGGCCGATCTGGTCGACGCCCAGGGCGAGCATCAGGGAGGGTTCATCTGTCCGGGGATTCCGTTGATGCGTCGGGAACTGCAGACCCATACCCGGCGGATCCGCTACGATCCACATTGGGCCAGTGGTGAACGCTACGAGGCGCCGGGACGCACGACCAGCGAGGCCGTGGAGCGTGGGTGTCTGTACATGCTTAAGGGATTCGTCCGTACCCAGTACGAACTGGCTCAGGAGATGTTCGCCGAAGGTTGCGAGATCTTTCTGACCGGGGGTGACGCGGAACTGGTCAAACATGTCGTTCCGGGCGCGCGAATCGTGCCCGATATGGTGTTTGCTGGATTGGCTTTGGCGTGTCCGCTCGAGAACGAATGATGCGTTGGTTGTTTCTGCTATTGGTGGTACTGAACGTTTTCTACTACATATGGCACCAACAGCAGGTGCCGTTGCTGGGTAAGGAAATCGCCCCTCTGGCGCTGTACAAAGGCGAGCGTGAAAACATTCGCCTGTTGAACGAGACGGCATCTGGTGACGCTGCACGGCGTCAGTGACGGCGGTACCCTTCGATGAGGAGCGAAGATGCTGACGCTAGGTAATCTCTGCCTGTTGCTGGGCGCAGTCGGCATTGGCCTGTGGTTCTGGCACGCCCACGGCATTCGCGAACGGGCGCTGTTGCTGGCCGAGCAGGAGTGTCGTCGCCGTAAGGTCATGCTGCTCGATGGCGCCGTGGCCTTTTCCCGCTTTCGCTGGCTGGCCGATGCCAAGGGGCGCAAGCGCCTGGCGCGGTTGTTCGCCTTCGAGTTCACCGTGACGGGCGAAGAGCGGCTCGATGCCTCTCTGGCCCTGTTCGGCAAGACCCTGGCCAAGGTCGAGTTCGCGCCCTTCGTGGTACCCGAGGTCGAGCGCCCGGCGGCGGATTCGGTGGTGGCTTCGGCCCCTGCCTATCAGGCCAAGCCCGAACACGGCCAGGTGGTCTATCTGGATCAATGGCGGCAGCGCCAGCGTACCGAGACCAGCAGGCGCCAAGAGCCGGAGTGATTTCCGGCGCTATCTCCTAAAGCTTTTCCTTCCGTAGTCCCGACGATCAGCTCCGGCTGGTCCGTTCCGGCTTTCCGCTTCTTTTCATGTGATCCCTGATGTTCAGCCCTCTCGTTACCTTTCCTGCACTCTATTTCGCCACTCTCCTGATGCTGGCCGGCTCCGGCCTCTTCACCACCTATATCGGTCTGAGACTGACCGGCGAGGGGGCGGGGGATCTGTGGACCGGCGCCCTGATGGCGGCCTACTACTTCGGACTGGTCTGCGGTGGCAAGTTCGGTCATCGGCTGATCGCCAGCGTCGGCCACATCCGTTCCTATGTGGCCTGCGCCGGTGCGGCCACGGTCACGGTGCTCATCCACGCCCTGATCGATGACCTGAACGTCTGGATCGCGCTGAGATTCGTCATGGGCGTAGTGATGATGAATCAGTACATGGTGATCGAGAGCTGGCTCAACGAGCAGGCGGAGAATCATCAGCGCGGCAAGGTGTTCGCCGGCTACATGGTGGCGGTGGACCTGGGGCTGGTGATCGGTCAGGCGCTACTGGCCTGGCATCCGCAACTCGACTACAAGCCGCTGCTGCTGGTCGCCATCTGCTTCGCCTCCTGCCTGATTCCCTTGGCCATGACCCGCCGGGTGCACCCGGCCAAGCTGGTGGCGGCACCGCTGGAGATCCGTTTCTTCTGGCAGCGGGTACCCCAGTCGCTGGTCACCATCTTTACCGCGGGCCTGCTGGTGGGCGGCTTCTATGGCCTGGCGCCGGTATTCGCCAGTCGCAGTGGCCTGGATACGGCGCAGTCGAGCTTCTATGTGGGGTTGTGCATCGTCGCGGGCTTCTGTGCCCAGTGGCCGCTGGGCTGGCTGTCGGATCGCCTCGATCGCTGCAAGCTGATCCGCGCCAATGCGGTGTTGCTGTGCCTGGCGGCGGTGCCGCTTTGGGGGCTGATCAGCTTGCCCTATCCCTGGCTGCTAGCCGCGGGCTTCGTCTCGGGAATGCTGCTGTTCACCCTCTATCCGCTGGCCACGGCCTTCGCCAACGACCACGTCGAGCCCGAGCGGCGGGTGGAATTGTCGGCGATGCTGCTGACCACCTATGGCGTCGGTGCCTGTATCGGGCCGCTGCTGGCCGGTGCGGCGATGGAGCATTTCGGCCCCGGCACCTTCTATGTGCTGACCTCGGCCTATGCGCTGATCCTGATCGTCTTCGTGCAGCCCCGGTTCGTCAGTGGCGAGCACCGGCTGGACGCGGCGCCACTGCATCACGTGGCCATGCCGGATTCGGTGAGTCCGATGGCAGCGGCGCTGGATCCGCGCATCGACGAGGTGCCGCAGGAGATGGTGGTGGAGGCCCCCGCCAGCATTGGGCCGGGTAGCGAGAAGACCTGATTAGGCGAGCCCGGCGCAAGGCCGGGCAGGAAGGGACGGGTAGGGCTCAGGCCTGACGGGTCTGGCCGGCCCTGATCAGGCGGTCGAGGGTCTGGGCCGAGCCATTTTCGGCCAGGGCGTCATCCTGCAGGCGATGCTGCTGGCGGTCGATGAGTCGACCCATGGGGCGCTGGCTGGATTCTTCGGCCACTGCATCGTCACCGAGACGCTGTTGCTGGTCTTCGATCACCTGTCCCAGGGGGCGCAGGCTGGATTCCTCGGCGATCCGACGTTCCTGCAGCTGGCGTTGCTGCTGCTTGATGACCCCACCCAGGGGACGCAGGCTGGATTCTTCGGCCAGGGTACGTTGCTGCAGGCGCTGCTGCTGTTGCTTGATCAGCTGGCCCAGTGGGCGTTGGCTGGATTCCTCGGCGATCTGGGTGGCAGCGTTCGGGGTGAAGGCGAAGTCCTGGGCGAAGGTGTTCAGAGCCAGGGCGGTCAGGGCGAAACCGAAGGCGATACGCAGGTTCATGGTGGTGTCCTCTGGGGAAACTGTGCTGGAGTGCGTTCAGTATCCCGAGCAGGACCGCCCAGAAAAAATAGACTGGCCAGATAGTGACTATCAGCGCCGTCGATGCCTTTCAGAAAGTCTCTAGCTTCCCGTCGATGATTGCCCCTTTTCCGCTTCGCTCAGGTGAGCGCCGCCGAACAGTTCGCGCAAGGCGGCGGCGTAGTCGCGCGTGCCTATCACCATGCTGTTGGAGTGAGTCCCGCCGGGGATCAGCAGCAGGCGCTTGGGCGGCCGGGCCGCCGCATAGAGAGCCTCGCTGAAGCGTGGAGGCACATAGCGATCGTCGCCACCGTGGACGATGAGCACCGGGATATGGATGTCCGGGATCTTGTCCAGGGAATCGAATTTCTCCGACATCAGCCAGCGCAGGGGAAAGCGGGTGTCGACCACTGCCGTGGCGGCATCGGCCAGGGTGGTGAAGGTGGACTCGATGATCAGACCGGCCGCGGCGGGATAGTCACCGGTGGGATTGCCTTCGCGGGCGATGCGCCAGGCCAGGTCCACCGCCACGGCGCCGCCCAGGGAGTGGCCATAGAGGTATCTCTTGCGGGGATCGGGCTGCAGGCTCTGCAGGTACTTCCAGGCGACCCGGGCATCCTGGTAGACGCTGCGTTCGGAGGGCACGTCGCCCGGACTTTCGCCAAAGCCGCGATAGTCGATGGCCAGCACCGAATAGCCGAGTTGCCGCAGGGTGGCGATGCGTCGGACCTGGGCGGTGAGATTCCAGCGGGTGCCGTGCAGATAGAGCAGGGTGGGGGCGTCCGGCCGGCGGGCGGGCCACCACCAGGCGTGCAGGTAGTCGGTGCCGGTCAGGCCGTCCGGCACTGGCAGGTTGAACTGGCGGACGCCTTCCGGCACGCCGGTGAACCAGCTGGCATTGCCTGGTTCGATGCTGAACACCCACTGGCGTTCGCGATAGGCCAGTTCCGAGCAGCCATAGGGGACCCCGACCCCTACCAGCAGGGTGACGAAGAGCAGCGGGATCAGGCGGCGGCGGAGCAGAGTGGCGAGGGACATGGCTTTCTCTGGATACCGGAAGACGCAGGGTAGGGGCATTCGTCGCCTGGCGCGAACCCCCGTTTCGGTTGGACAGTCATCCTAGAGACAGCGACTGCAGTGACCCCCAATCCGAGGTGAGCCATGAGTGCGACGGCCAAGAAGAGCGATCCCGAACTCTGGGAAAAGGTGAAGAAAGAGATTACCGAGGGCGACAAGGGCGGCAAGCCCGGTCAATGGTCGGCGCGCAAGGCGCAACTGGCCTCCCAGGAGTACCAGAAGCGCGGTGGTGAATACCAGGGCGGCAAGGGCAAGGACAATCATCTGCAGCAGTGGACCGACGAGAAGTGGGACACCCGCTCCGGCAAGAAATCCGAGGACACCGGCGAACGCTATCTGCCGGAAAAGGCCCGGGACTCCCTGAGCAAGGAAGAGTACCAGCGCACCACGGCCAAGAAGCGCCGTGACACGCGCCGGGGCCAGCAGCATTCCAAGCAACCCGCCGATGTGGCACGCAAGACGGCCGCGGCGCGTGAGTCGGGCCTGGCCGGCCTGACCAAGGACGAGCTGATGAAACGAGCGGCGCGCCGCGAGGTGCGGGGGCGTTCGCGCATGAAGAAAGACGAACTGGTCAAAGCGTTGCAAAAGGCAGGTGAAAAATGAGCACCAAGAAGGCTTCTAACGACGACAAGAAAGACGACAAGAAAGAGGTACGCAGCGAGTTCAAGCAGGTGGTCAACATGACCCCGAGTCAGCTGCGTAAATGGCTCAGTGGCGACACCAGCAAGGGCGTGGGCATGACCAAGGGTGGCAAGAAGGTCACGGCGGCCAACGATGGCAAGGCGGTCGGCCATGCCATGGGCGAACGCATCCTGGAGCTCAAGGGCAAGCGTCAGGCCGAGCTGGAAGACGATGACTACCAGGCCATGCGCAAGGTCATCGGCTATGTGCACCGCCATCTCAAGCAGAGACCGGACGGCGACATCGAGGATTCGCGCTGGCGCAAGTCGCTGATGAACTGGGGCCACGACCCTCTGTGTGACAAGCGCAGCGCCTGATCCCGACGAACCGCAGCCCAGGCTGCGGTTTTTCTTTGGCAGAGAGTGACTGGCCGAATTTGTGGGCAACTGTGACGCCGCAGCGCGGACACAAAGGAGTAGGGTAGCCGCCTATCTATCTGAACGCGTTCAAGGAGTTGTCGATGGCACCCCGGGATCTGTTGCTGGCACTGGTCGTCATCCTGGCCTGGGGGGTGAACTTCGTGGTCATCAAGGTTGGCCTGCATGGCGTGCCGCCCATGCTGCTGGGAGCCCTGAGATTCTGCCTGGCGGCCTTTCCGGCCATCCTCTTCGTGCGCCGCCCCCAGGTCTCCTGGCGACTGCTGCTGGCCTACGGCCTGACCATTTCCCTGGGCCAGTTCGCCTTTCTGTTCTCGGCCATGTACGTGGGCATGCCGGCGGGCCTGGCCTCGCTGGTCTTGCAGGCCCAGGCCTTCTTTACCCTGGCCTTCGCCGCGACCTTCCTGGGGGAACAGGTACGCCGGGCGAGTCTGGCCGGGCTGCTGGTGGCGGCGCTCGGCCTGCTGCTGATCGGCACCGAACATGGCGTCACCATGACCCTGGCCGGTTTCCTGCTAACCCTGGCGGCGGCGGCCATGTGGGGGCTGGGCAACATCGTCACCAAGAAGATCGGCAAG
Organism: Pseudomonas aestiva; assembly: GCF_039908605.1. Lineage (NCBI taxonomy): Bacteria > Pseudomonadati > Pseudomonadota > Gammaproteobacteria > Pseudomonadales > Pseudomonadaceae > Pseudomonas > Pseudomonas aestiva. The sequence continues at coordinate 1,018,461 of NZ_CP150916.1, forward strand.
GTGGACATGCTCGGTCTGGTGGTCTGGGGCAGCCTGATTCCGCCCATTCCCTTCTTCATCCTCTCGCTGCTGCTAGAAGGCCCGCAACAGATCACCACGGCGCTGACGTCGCTGTCGGGCGGGTCGGTCTTTGCCATCGTCTACCTGGCCTTTATCGCCACCCTGGTCGGCTACGGTATCTGGAGCCGGCTGCTGTCGCGTTATCCGGCCGGCCAGGTGGCGCCCTTTTCGCTGCTAGTGCCGGTGGTGGGGCTCAGTTCGGCCGCCGTGCTGCTAGGTGAGCAGATGACCGTTCAGCAGGAAGTGGGCGGCATGGCAGTCATGCTCGGGCTGTTGATCAATGTCTTTGGCGGCCGCTGGCTGGATGCCCGGAGCAAGGCGTCGTCTGGTGCATGATATTGCACGATCGTAAATGATTGTGCATGATGTGCTGGTCCTCCTGGAGTATCAGCATGAATGCAGCAGCCGTCCACCTTCCCGAAGAACGCCAGGCCGCGATCCTGGCCCTGTTGCGCGAACAGGGCCGGGTCCTGTCGGCTGAACTGGCCGCGACCTGGGGCATTTCCGAAGACAGCGTGCGCCGCGACCTGCGCGAACTGGCCCGCCAGGGCCTGTGCCGTCGGGTGTACGGCGGAGCGCTCTCGCTCCTGACGCCGCCGGAGGCGCTGCCGGCGCGTATCGGTCAGGACGAGGCGGCCAAGCAGACACTGGGGCAGGCCGCGGCCAGGCTGGCGCAGCGGGGGCAACTGCTACTGCTGGACGCCGGCTCGACCAACCTGGCCATCGCCCAGGCGCTGCCCACGGATCTTGACCTGACCGTGGCCACCAATGCACCGGTGATCGCCGCGGCGCTGCTGCAGCGCCCGGGGATCCGGGTGCTGATGATCGGCGGCCTGGCCGCGCCGGAGTCGGGTGCCTGCCTCGGCGCCCGGGCGCTGCGTGATCTGCGGGGCGTGCGCGCCGACCTGGCTTTTCTCGGGACCTGCGCCCTGGCGGTGGAGACCGGCGTGACCGGCTTCGACCTGGAAGAAGCCGAATTCAAGGCGGCCGTGGCCGAGCAGAGCAGCCAGGTGGCCGTCGCGGTGACCGCCGAGAAGCTCGACAGCGTGGCCTTCTATCACGTGCTCCGGCTCGATCAGCTGAACCATCTGGTGCTGGAACCGGGGCTGAGCGAGGAGCGCCTGCAGCCCTATCGTGACGCCGGGCTGCAGCTGCATTCGCTCGATCGCTAGACTCGCGCCCAAGGATCGCCATGACCTCTGCCGTATTGCGTCGCCAACGTTGCGCCACCTTTACCGTCTTTCTCGCCAACGGTTGCGGGATCGGCGGCTGGGCGGCGGCCATTCCCGAACTCAAGCGCGATCTGCTGCTGGGCGATGGCCAGCTGAGTCTGGTGCTGCTGGCGGTCGCCCTGGGCGCCCTGCTGACCATGCCCTTCGCCGGGGTGCTGGTGCCGCGCCTGGGCGGGACCGGACGCCTCACTCGCCTGAGCATCCTGGCCTTCGTACTGGTGCTGAGCTGGCCCGGGGTGGCGCCGTCGCTGGGCTGGCTGCTGCCCTGCGCGCTGCTGCTCGGCGCCTGCAACGGGCTGATCGACGTGGCCATGAACGCCCATGCCAGCGATGTCGAAAGCCGCTGGAACGGTCCGCTGATGTCGTCCTTCCACGCCGCCTTCAGCCTGGGCGGATTTCTGGGTGCCGGCCTGGGAGCGCTGGTGCTGCACCTGGGCGCCTCGGCGCTGGCGGTGCTGCTGACTGCTGCCCTGGTGGCGCTGGTGCTGGCGCTGCCCGCCGCCCTGGCGCTGGACGAGGGCGATCGCAGTCCGGTGAGTCAGGCCCTGCGGCTGCCGGATCGGCGGGTCCTGGCGCTGGGACTGATCGCCCTGGGCTGCCTGATGCTGGAGGGCGCCATGACCGACTGGAGCGCCGTCTACCTGGGCCAGGTGGGCGGCGCGAGTCCGGTGGTGGCGACCCTGGGCTATGCGGCCTTTTCGCTGACCATGCTGGTGGGACGGCTGTTCGGCGACGGTATCCGCGGCCGCTTCGGTGGTCCCCAGGTGATCGTTGGCGGGGCCCTGCTGGCGACCCTGGGACTGGCGCTGGCGGTCCTTCTGCCGGCGCCCTGGACCGCCATCCTGGGCTTCGCGCTGGTCGGCCTGGGGCTGTCCAATGTGGTGCCGGCGGCCTTCAGCGCCGCTGGCCAGGTGGCCGAGACGCCGGCTGCGGGTATCGCCATGACCGCCACGGCCGGCTATCTCGGTTTCCTACTCGGCCCACCGCTGATCGGCGCCGTGGCGGGGCAGGTGGGCCTGCGTGGCAGTCTGCTGCTGCTGACCCTGATCGGGGTGGCGGTGGCACTGCTCGCCCTGCGCCAACGCACGGCATGATGGCTGTCCAGGGAACCCCGCTGCGCTGAGCAGACCCAAGAGGGAACGGAAATCCAAGGAGGCGGCCATGACGCGCCCACGCAAGATCCTCGCCTGGCTGCTGGGAATCATCCTGCTGCTGTTCGTCCTGCTGGTGGTGGTGCTGGCCACCTTCGACTGGAATCGGCTCAAGCCGACCCTCAACGAGCAGGTGTCGAGCGCCCTGCACCGGCCCTTCGCCATCGAGGGCAACCTGGGGGTGGTCTGGCACCGCGAGCCGGATCAGGGCGGTTGGCGCGCCTGGATTCCCTGGCCGCACATCGCCGCCGAGGACCTGACCCTGGGCAATCCGGAGTGGGCGAAGGAAAAGACGTTCGTCCACCTCGACCGGGTGCAGTTGCGGATCTCGCCGCTGGCCCTGCTGGCCAAGCAGATCTATATCCCGCGCATCGACCTCAGTGGACCGGTGGTCAATGCCCAGCGACTGGCCGATGGCCGCAACAGCTGGACCTTCGCGACCGCCGAGAAGGACCCCAAGGCCGAGCCTTCGGCCTGGACCGTCGACATCGGCACCATCGGCTTCGACGCCGGCCGGGTCGGCTTCGACGATGCCCAGACCGCTACCCGGCTGCGCGCGCGGATCACCTCCCTGGATGCTCCCATCGCCTATGCCGATCTGGTGGGCAAGCAGGGCACTTCGCGCCAGCGCTCCAACGTCAGGCAGACCCAGCCCTTCCAGTTCGCCCTGGCGGTAGAGGGCAGCTATAAGCAGGTGCCGGTCAGTGGCCGTGGCCAGATCGGTGGCCTGCTGGCGCTGCAGGACGCCGATGTGCCTTTCCCCATCCAGCTCGATGCCCGGGCGGGCGAAACCCGTGTCCAGGTCTTTGGCACCCTGACCGATCCGCGGCGCCTGGGCGCCCTGGATCTGCACCTGGTGCTGGAAGGCAAGAGCCTGGCGCAGCTCTATCCGCTGACCGGGGTCACCCTCCCGGAGACGGCGCCCTATGCCACCGACGGCCATCTCACGGTCAAGCTCAACGATCCGGCGGGCGCCCGTTTCAGCTATGAAGACTTCAATGGCCGGGTCGGCAAGAGCGATCTGCATGGCGAGGTACTGTTCACCGGCGGCAAGCCGCGACCCAAGCTCAGCGGCACCCTGCGCTCCGATCAGTTGCTGTTCGAGGACCTGGCCCCGCTGATCGGCGCCGATACCAAGGAGCAGCAGGCGGCCAAGGGCGAGACCAGCCAGCAGCCGGCGGACAAGGCGCTGCCGGTCTCCGAATTCCGCACCGAGCGCTGGCGCGCCATGGATGCCGATGTGCGCTTCACCGGCAAGCGCATCGTGCAGAACGCGCAGCTGCCGATCACCGATCTGAATACCCATGTGCGCCTGACCGATGGGGTGCTGCTGCTCGATCCCCTGCGCTTCGGCGTGGCCGGGGGCGATCTGAACACCACGGTGCGCTTGGAAGGCGACAAGACGCCGCTGCAGGGGCGGGTCGATCTGCACGTGCGGCGGGTCAAGCTGAACCAGCTGTTCCCCACCGTGGAGGCCATGAAGCGCAGCATGGGCGAGCTCAATGGCGATGCCACCCTGAGTGGCACCGGCAACTCGGTGGCGGCGCTGCTCGGCACCAGCAACGGCGAACTCAAGCTGCTGATGAACGACGGCCGTATCAGCCGCAGCCTGATGGAGCTGGCCGGACTCAATGTCGGCAACTACCTGGTCGATCGGCTGTTCGGCGATGACGAGGTGGAAATCAACTGTGCGGTCGCCGACCTCGACTTCAAGAAGGGCCTGGTGCAGCCCCAGGTCTTCGTGCTCGACACCGAGAACGCCCTGATCAACATCACCGGTACCATCAACCTGGCGAGCGAGCGCCTGGATCTTACCGTCGATCCGCACAGCAAGGGCCTGCGCATCTTCTCGCTGCGCTCGCCGCTCTATGTGCGCGGCACCCTGAAGAGTCCCTCGCCGGGGGTCAAGGCATTGCCATTGGCGGCCCGCGGCGCGGCGGCGGCACTGCTCGCCACCTTCGCAGCGCCGGCCGCCGGTCTGCTGGCACTGGTGGCGCCCAGCAACGAGCAGGGCGCCCAGTGCAGCGCCCTGTTGCAGCAGATGCGGGCAGGGCGTTGAGCTCGTGCGCCAGAGCCGGTTCGCGGTACTTGACAGACGACCGTTCGGCGGCGTCTGACGGGCGGAAAAGAACCGCTCTGGTTGCCCAGGCTCTATAGAAATAACCCGAGTCGGGCAGCCTTTTCGCGGAGATCCCTCATGCGTGACGACACCGATAGCCACTACGAAATCCACTACAAATTGCTGGGCGAAAGCTATACCGACCGTATCAGCAACCTGGACGTACCCATCACCGACGTGGTCCGCGAACTGGCCTGCCGGCACCTGGACGCGATCAACGACGAGCGCTTCCACCTCGCCGACATCGAGTCCGGTCAGGCGCTGGTGGCACTGCACGATGTCTCCATCCATCGCGTCGCACCGGAAGCCCCATGAAACGCCTGCTGAGCGGTGGATTGCTGACCATGACCCTGCTGGGCCTTGCGGCCTGCTCCACCGAGACGGTGGTGACCCTGCAGGACGGTACCCAGTACATCACCGAAGATAGGCCCAACACCAAGACGTCCGATGGCTTCTATGAATTCACCGATGTGGCGGGTCGTCATGTGCGGGTGAAGGCAGGCGATGTCGCCACCATCAAAGCGGAAGACTAGGCCTTGCCTGACCTTCGTTCGGTGACCTTTCAAACAAGTCCTTCCCAGGAGACTGCCATTCCCCGCGGCGACAAATCCACGTACAGCGACAAGCAGGTACGCAAGGCCGAGCACATCGAGGAGAGCTACGAGAAAAAAGGCGTCTCCAAGGATGAAGCCGAGGCGCGGGCCTGGGCGACGGTGAACAAGCAGTCCGGCGGTGGCGAACAGAGTGGCTCCGGCAAGTCCAAGAGCGGTACCGCCAAGCGCGCGGATCGCAAGGATTCCGCTCGGCGTGCGGTGGCGACCAGGCAGGGCCAGTCGCCCAACAGCGGTCGTGCCGCGGCGCGGCGTTCGTCTGGCGGCAGCACCTCGCTGAGCGACATGACTCGCGATGAGCTGGTCAGGAAGGCGGCCGAGCAGAACGTTCGCGGTCGGTCGCGAATGAAGAAAGACGAGTTGATTCGTGCCTTGAGTTGAGGCATTGGAGATACGAAAAAGCCGGACAGTGTCCGGCTTTTGTCTGCCTGGCGTTCAGCTGGGCAGCAGACGGCAGGTGAGGCTCTTGATGTAGCGAGTCTCCGGGATGGCCGGGTGCACCGGGTGATCCGGGCCCTGGGCACCGCGTTCGAGGATCTGCAGGTTGCGATCCAGATGGCGGGCGCTGCCGAGCAGGATGTTCTGCAGGTCGTCTTCGGGCAGGTGCATGGAGCAGGAGGCGCTGACCAGGATGCCGTCCTTGTTCAGCAGGCGCATGGCCTGTTCGTTGAGGCGACGGTAGGCGGCCTCGCCGTTCTTCAGGTCCTTGCGCTTCTTGATGAAGGCCGGCGGGTCGGCCACGATGACGTCGAATTTCTCTTCACCGGCCTTGAGTTCCTTGAGCGCCTCGAAGACATCGCCCTCGACGCACACCAGCTTTTCCGCCAGGCCGTTGAGGGTGGCATTGCGCTCCACGCCGTCGAGGGCAAAGCCCGAAGCGTCCACGCACATGACCTCGCTGGCGCCGAAGGCCGCGGCCTGCACGCCCCAGCCGCCGATGTAGCTGAACAGGTCGAGCACCCGCTTGCCTTCGACATAGGGCGCCAGGCGCGCACGGTTCAGGCGGTGGTCATAGAACCAGCCGGTCTTCTGGCCTTCGCGGACCGGCGCCTCGAAGCGCACGCCGTTCTCTTCCAGCGCCACCCAGTCGGGGACCTCGCCGTAAGCCACTTCCACGTAGCTGGAGAGGCCTTCGGCGGCGCGGGCGCTGCCATCGTTCTTCCACAGCACGCCCTGGGGTTTGAACACCTGCAGCAGGGCGGCGAGGATGGCGTCGCGCTGGCGCTCCATGGTGGCGGAAGCGATCTGCACCACCAGGATGTCGTTGAAGCGATCCACCACCAGGCCGGGCAGGAAGTCCGAATCGCCGTAGACCAGGCGATAGCAGTGGCTGCCGAACAGCCGCTCACGCAGGCTCAGGGCGACCTTGAAACGGTGCACCAGCAGCGACTTGTCCAGCAGGTAGCCGGTGTCGCGGGAGAACAGGCGGGCGCAGATCAGGTTGTTGGGCGACAGCGCCACCAGGCCCAGCGGCTTGCCGCTGGTGGTTTCCAGGATGGCCTGATCGCCCGGCTCGAAGGCGGTGAGCGGGGTGGCGACGACGTCCACCTCGTTGCTGTACACCCAGAGGTGCCCGGCGCGCAGACGGCGGTCGGCATTGGCTTTGAGGCGCAGGCGGGGCAGGGTCATGAAGGTCTCCGGCGAAGGGGGCAAAAGCGCGGAATTATAGCGCAAAGCCACCTGCCTGGACCGGCCGTCAGTCCCGCTGGCTGACCTCGATATCGCTCAGCCCGGCTTCCTGGGCGCGGCGGGCGATGCTCGGCTGGGCATGGCGCTCCCAGGGTGCATCGACCACTACCTGGGGCTCCTCGACGTGCTTGATGAGCAATTGCAGCAGCGCTTCTTCCTCGGTGACCGGCTCGAAACTCTCCAGCTCGTGGGTAAGGGGCTCGCCATTGAGGCGATAGTGGATCAGGTAACGGTGCAGGGTCTGCATGGGAGTGCCTCGGCAGCGGGGGATAAGCGATGGACCCCGCTGGGCGGCAGCGGTTGCGTCAGCCGCCCAGGCTATCGAGGATCGGGCACTCGGGACTGGCGTCGCCATGGCAGCAGGAGACCAGTTCGCCCAGGGTCCCGCGCAGGCGGGTCAGCTCGGCGATCTTCAGATCCAGCTCGGCGATGTGCCGCTTGGCCAGCGCCTTGACGTCGGCACTGGCGCGCTGGCGATCCTGCCAGAGGCTGAGCAGCTGGCGGATCTCCTCCAGGCTGAAGCCCAGCTCCCGCGAGCGGCGGACGAAGGCCAGCACCCGCAGGTCTTCGGCGCCGTACTGGCGATAGCCGCTGTCGGTGCGCCCGGCGGGCGCCAGCAGGCCGATGCGCTCATAGTAGCGCAGCATCTTGGCGGTGAGCCCGCTGGCCTTGGCGGCCTGACCGATGTTCATGACAGGGAGTCTCCGGACGGGCGCCAGCGGCCGAGCAGCAGGGCATTGGCCAGGACACTGACGCTGGAAAAGGCCATGGCGGCGCCGGCATAGACCGGATCGAGCAGACCCAGGGCGGCCAGCGGCAGGCCGATGACATTGTAGACGAAGGCCCAGAACAGATTCTGGCGGATCTTGCGCTGGGTGCGCCGGGCGATGTCCAGTGCCGCCACCACCTGGCGCGGATCCTCCTGCAGCAGGGTGATGCCGGCCGCATGGCGCGCGGCGGCGGTACCCGAACCCATGGCGATGCCCAGTTCGGCGGCGGCCAGCGCCGGGGCGTCGTTGAGGCCGTCGCCGACCATGGCGACGCCGCCCCGGCTCGCCTGCAGCCGGGCCACCACGGCGGCCTTGTCGGCAGGCAACACCTCGGCCTCCCACTGCTCGATGCCCAGAGCGGTAGCCACCTGGCGGGCGCTGCCGCGGTTGTCACCGGTCAGCAGCCAGCTGTCGATGCCGTCGCGGCGTAGCCGGGCGATGGCCTCGGCAGCACCCGGACGGATCTCGTCGCCAAAGGCCAGCAGCCCCAGGACCTGCGGTCGGCTGCCAGTTTCCACCAGCCACGATAGGGTCAGTCCCTGATCTTCCCAGGCGCGGGCGGCGTCGGCCAGGGGGCCGGCGTCCAGCTGTTGTTCGGCCAGCAGGCGCGCATTGCCCAGCAGCAGGGAGCGCTCCCGCCAGATACCCTGGAGGCCACGGCCGGGCAGGGCGCGCACGTCTCGGGCGGGTGGGGTGTCCAGACCGCGGTCGCGACAGGCCAGGAGGACCGCCGCGGCCAGGGGATGCTCGCTGCCGCGTTGCAGACTGCCGGCCAGGCTCAGCAATTCGGCTTCCTCGATGCCGGGCGCCGTGACCAGCTGACGCAGGCGCAACTGGCCGGCGGTCAGGGTGCCAGTCTTGTCGAAGACCACGCTGGTGATGCCCTGGGCGCGCTCCAGGGTCTCGGCGTCCTTGATCAGGATGCCGTGGCGCGCCGCCACTCCGGTGCCGGCCATGAGGGCGGCGGGGGTGGCCAGCCCGAGGGCGCAGGGGCAGGCGATGACCAGTACCGCCACGGCGGCGAGCAGACTGGGCTCCAGGGCGTGGCCGCTCAGCAGCCAGCCGAGCAGGGTGACCAGGGCCAGGGCCACCACCACCGGGACGAACACCCGGCTGATGCGATCCACCAACTGCTGGATGGGCGCCTTGGTGGCCTGGGCGTCTTCCACCAGGCGGATGATGCCGGCCAGCACCGTCTCGCCACCCAGGGCGGTGACCTCGATCTGCAGATTGCCCTCGCCGTTGATGGCGCCCCCCACCACCTCGTCGCCGGGACCCTTGGCGACCGGGCGGCTTTCACCGGTGAGCAGGGCTTCGTCGACCTGGCTCTCACCCTGCAGGATGCGGCCGTCGGCGGGGATGCGTTCGCCCGGACGCAGCTGCAGGCGATCGCCCAGGCGCAGGCGATTCAGGGCGACTTCCTCTTCCTCGCCGTTCGCATCGAGGCGCCGGGCGCTTTCCGGGCGCAGGGCTTCCAGGGCGCGCAGCGCCGCGCCGGTGCGGCGCTTGGCGCGGGTTTCCAGGTATTTGCCCAGGCGCACCAGGGCGATGACCATGGCCGCCGTCTCGAAATAGAGGTGCGGGCTGCCCTTGACCAGCCAGAGATAGAGACTCAGGCCAAAGGCGGCGCTGGTGCCCAGGGCGACCAGCACATCCATGTTGCCGCTGCGCGCGCGCAGGGCATGCCAGGCGCCGCGATAGAAGCGCGCGCCGACTAGGAACTGCACCGGCGTCGCCAGCAGGAATTGCAGCCAGGCGGGCGGCATCAGGTGCCAGCCGAAGGGCGTCAGCAGCATGGGCAGGATCAGTGGCGCGGCCAGCAGCAGCGCCAGGGCCAGCTCCAGACCCTCCCAGGGCACACCCTGACGGGCCGGCGCTGAACGCTCGTCTTCGGCGTGGCGATCCTCGGCGCCGTAGCCGGCGGCTTCCACCGCGGCGATCAGGGCTGGCGTCTCGACCGCGGCCAGGGTTGTCACCCGGGCTCTTTCGCTGGCCAGGTTGACCTCGGCGGCCAGCACCCCGGGCGCGGCACGCAGGACCTTTTCGATCCGCCCGGCGCAGTTGGCGCAGCTCATGCCGGACAGCGCCAGGTCATGCTCGACCTCGGCCACCCGGTAGCCCGCCGCGCTGACCGCCTCGGCCAGCGCCGGCGCCGCGTCGACCGGCGCACTGACGCGGGCCTTTTCGCTGGCCAGGTTGACACCGGCCGCGCTGACTGCCGGGACCTTCTGCAGGGCGCGCTCGACCCGACCGGCGCAGGCCGCGCAGGTCATGCCACTGATGGAGAGTTCGAATTCGTGCATGGGCACCTCCTGAGCTCAGTGTTGACCTTGACCTCGGGTCAAGGTCAACACTGGAACCCGAGCCTGGCGCTGGCGTCAGGAGAAAGAGGTCAAGACCGACAGGAGCAGACCATGCATGTCATCAAGGTGATCGGAATGAGTTGCGCCCACTGCGTGAGCGCCATCGAATCCGCCGTGCTCAAGGTGGACAATCGCGCCCGGGTGGAGGTGGACCTGCAGGCGGGCGAGGTGCGTATCGACAGCGCCGAGGTGAATGCGCCCTTCCGCCAGGCCATCGAGCAGGCGGGCTATACCGTCGCCGACTGAGTCCAGTCACGCACGATGGCGCGGAAGAAGGTTGTGAACACCTGATCGGCGGCCAGCAGCGGGGCGAAGGTCTGTTCGTCGCGCAGCAGGTCGGAGAGGGTGCCGAGAAACAGGCTGTGCAGCATCCGGCTGGCCAGCTGCGGCGTCACGCCCGGCTGCAAACGGGCGGCCTGGGCGGTGAAGAGGGCGTCGGTGATGCGGATGAACTGCCGCAGGAACTGCAGATCGCGCTCCTCGGCCTCGCGCAACTCTTCGGTGAATTCGCAGCGGTGCAGCAGGATGGTCATCACCCGCTGCTCCCGGCCGGGCTGGGTGAATTTCGCCATGCCTTCGATGCACAGTTTGAACAGCCGCTGCAGGCTGTCTTCCTCGCCGTCGACGCGCAGGCGCTCGGTCAGTTCGTCGGCCGGGATCCTTATCTGGCTAAGCATTTCGTGGAACAGGTGGGCCTTGTTCTGGAAATGCCAGTACACTGCACCCCGGGTGACGCCGCATTCGCGGGCGATCATTTCCAGGCTGGTACGCGCCACGCCATTGGTCAGGAACAGGGCTTCCGCCGCATCGAGAATGGCTTGGCGGGTCTGTTCGGCTTCTTCTTTCGTACGACGCATGGGTGATCTGACTGGCAGTGGGTCTGCCACGCAGTCTAGCTCGCCTCGCCGCTTTTACAAACATGATTGTATGTAACTGCGTGACATTTCCGCTTCCATCGGATCAGGCTTCATGACCTTTCGCTTATTGTTGATTCTCGGGGCCCTCTCGGCCTTCGCTCCCTTCGCCATCGACATGTACCTGCCCAGCTTCCCCTCGCTGGCACGGTCGTTCGCCACCGATATCGAACACGTGCAGCTGAGTCTGGCGGTGTATTTCGCCGGTCTTGCCAGCGGCCAGCTGTTCTATGGCCCCCTGGCAGACCGCTTCGGCCGCCGCCTGCCGCTGCTGATCGGCATCGGCCTGTTCTGCCTGGCCTCGCTGGGCTGTGCCCTGGCGCCCAACCTGCCCTGGCTGATCGCCGCGCGCTTCGTCCAGGCCCTGGGCGGTTGCGCCGGCATGGTGATCGCGCGGGCCGTGGTACGCGATCTCTGCGAGCCGATGGCCGCGGCGCGGGCCTTTTCGCAGATCATGCTGGTGACCGGGATCGCCCCCCTCATCGCGCCCTTTGCCGGCAGCCTGCTGCTCAGCACCTTTGGCTGGCAGGCGATCTTCGTCAGCCTGGCGCTGTTCGCTGCCGCCTGCGGCACCGCGGTGGCGCTCTGGCTGCCCGAATCCCTGCCGGCGCACCATCCGCGGCCGCCGCTGCGGGGGGCCTTGCGCAACTACCTGCGGCTGCTGCGCGATCGCACCTTCATCGGCCACACCCTCACCGGCGGCATCGCCATGGCCGGAATGTTCGCCTACATCTCCGGTTCGCCCTTCGTGCTGATCGAACTCTATGGCGTCAAACCCGAGCACTACGGCTGGGTATTCGGCCTCAACGCCGCCGGCTTCATCCTGCTCGGACAGCTCAATGCCCGCCTGGTGGTCCGTCAGGGCCCGGCCTTCTGGCTGCGGCGCGCGGTGGTGGCCTATGCCGCGGCGGGACTGGTCCTGCTGCTGGTCGGCGCCTTCCAGCCCAAGGCCCTGCCGGTGCTGATGGTCCCGCTGTTCTGCGCCATCGCCCTGCTCGGCGGCATCGTGCCCAACGCCTCGGCCTGCGCCCTGGCCGGGCAGGGCGCCAATGCCGGCAGTGCCTCGGCGCTGATGGGCAGCCTGCAATTCATCCTGGCGGCGCTGGCTTCCAGCAGCGTGGGCGCCCTGCACAACGGCACCGTGGTGCCCATGTGCGCGGTGCTGGCGCTCTGCGCGGTGGCGACCGCGCTGATGGCGCGCTGGACCCACAGATCCACAGCCGTCTGAGGTAGAGTGGATTTTTCCCGGCGTGGCAGGTCAGATAGGCGAACCCTCATCCTTCCAGGGACGCCGACATGACCTTTGCCTACTGGTGCATCTTCCTCGTCTACCTCGTGCCCTATGGCGCGGCCTACTACGCCAAGTTCAAGGGCAGCGGTTTCACGCCCGAGGACAATCGGGATCCGCGCAGCTTTCTCGGCAAGCTGGAGGGTGCCCGGGCGCGGGCCAACGCTGCCCAGCAGAATGCCTTCGAGATCAATCCGCTGTTCGCCGCGGCGGTAATCGTCGCCCACGTCACCGGTGGCGCCGACCAGGGCACCATCAACTTCTGGGCCTTCCTCTTCCTGCTGAGCCGCATCGCCTATACTTGGCTGTATATCCGTGACCACGCCACCCGCCGTTCGCTGGCCTGGGTCGGCGGGATATTTTGCTGCCTCTGCCTGTTCATCGCCGCGGCCTGAGTGCAACGTCGCTGCCGGTCTTGACCGGCAGCGACGGCTGTAGCTTCATTAGCGCCCTGTCTTTCTCGGCTGGCCGCCTGCATGACGTCTCCTTCGCCCGCCCAGCAGGTGCTGGGGCACTTCGCCGAGCTCGCCCAGGGCCGCGGCTATACCCTGGATGCAGCGCAACAGGCCGCCATCGACCGTTTTGCCCGGCTCGCCGACGAACTCCTGCGCCCGCGCCTGTTCCGTCGCCAGGCGCCGCGCAGTCTCTATCTCTGGGGCCCGGTAGGGCGCGGCAAGAGCTTTCTGCTGGACGGTTTCTTCGCCGCCCTGCCATTCGCCGAGAAGCGCCGGGTGCACTTCCATGCCTTCTTTCGTGAACTGCACGAGCGGATGTTTCGCCAGCCGCCGGGTGGCGATGCCCTGGCCGCCAGCCTGGACGAACTGCTCGCAGGTTGCCGACTGCTCTGTTTCGATGAATTCCATGTGCATGACATCGGCGACGCCATGCTCATCACCCGGCTGTTCAAGGCGCTGTTCAGCCGCGGCGTGGTGCTGATCACCACCTCCAACTATCCGCCGGAAGGACTGCTGCCCAATCCGCTCTACCACGAGCGCTTCCTGCCGGCGATCCGGTTGATCGAGACGCGCATGGACATCCTCGCGGTGGCCGGTCCCCAGGACTATCGCGGCGCCAGTCCTGCCGAGCCCGATCCCTTCGGTATCGGTGCCTATCTCTGGCCGGGCAGCCTGGAACAGCGCCAGGCGCTGGGGCTGCCGCCGCTGGCAGAGACCAGGATCGAGGTACCGGTAGGCCATCGCAGCCTGCCCGCCATCAGCGCCGCGGAGGGGCTGCTGCACTTCAGCTTCGCCGATCTCTGCGAAGGCCCCACCGCGGTCCTCGACTACCTGACCCTGAGCGAAACCTGGCAGCGCTGGCTGCTCGATGCCGTGCCGCCGCTGCGCGACGCCAGTCCCGCCGCCCGCCAGCGCTTCATCAACCTGGTGGACGTGCTCTACGACCGTCGCCTGGCGCTGTTCCTGGTCAGCACCGCGCCCCTCGACGAGACCCTGGCCGACAGCGAGATCGCCGATATGTCGCGGACGCGCAGCCGGCTATCCCAGCTGCGGCAGATCGGGCCGGACTAGCGCTCTGTACGAAAGGTGCCTGCGCTCGGCGACCTTTCATACAGAGCCTAGCGCTCGGCCTTCAGCTTCGCCCCGTCCAGGTGCCAGCGGCGCTGCTCGGCCGAGGCGCCGTCGACGTCGTTGACCCGGCGTAGCTGATAGCGGCCGCTGAAGGTCTGGCGGGTACCGTCGGCGAGGCGCGCCTTGATCGTCACCGGGATGCTGACATAGCTCGAACCGGCCGCACCCTCGACCGGGCCAGGTTGACCGAGGGTCACCTGGACGCTGCGAGTCCTGGCATAGCCCTGGCGGAATTTCTCGTAGCTGTTGCCGGGCCGGCCATCGCTTCCCCATAGCTGCCAGGCGGTGCCGTAGTCCCGCGCATCCAGCGCCCGGTAGTAACGCCGGACCACGGCCGCCGCCGCCTCGGCGCTGCTGGGCAGCGGACCGCAACCGGGTTCCTTGGCCGCCTCGCCATCGCCGAACAGGGCGCAGCTGCGGGCGATCTCGTCCTGCATCAGGGCGCAGCTGTTGGCCGCGTTGCAGGGCGGTCGCGTGGCGGGGGAGAGCGCTCGGCAGGTGGTGGCCAAGGCCTGAGCGGGCCGCTGCCCGATTTCCTGGGCGCAACTGCGCGGTGAAGGCTCCGTGGCCGCCAGGGCGCCGGTGACGAGGGACAGCAGCAGGGGGCAGAGCAGCCAGCGCGGGGACATCGGCGAGATCCTTGAGCAAAGTCCCAGCCTAGCAGGGCAGGGACGACGTGGAAAAAAGCCCGCGACGGTCATCCGTCGTCTGGCCACCTCGCTGACGTAAAAGCGTCATGTGGCCGGCGCAGGGTAGGCAGATCCCGTGTCGGAGTTCGCCCCATGCCTTCGTCCAGTCCAGTCGCCTCCCTGTCACCGCTATCCCATCCCCTGCACAGTTCGCGCAAGCCCGGTCCGCTGCGGATCGTGCTGTTCATCGCGCTGCTGCTGACCGGTCTGGCGGTAACCCTCGGCGGTATCCACAACGATGTCAGCGATGCCCAGTCGCCGCCCACCACCTGGCTGCCCTTCGCCGGTCTGGCGCTGGCGCTGGTGATCGCCCTCGGCTTCGAATTCGTCAATGGCTTCCACGACACCGCCAACGCCGTGGCCACCGTCATCTACACCCACTCGCTGCCGCCCAATGCGGCGGTGCTCTGGTCCGGCTTCTGCAACTTCCTCGGGGTGCTGTTCTCCAGCGGTGCGGTGGCCTTCAGCGTCATCGCCCTGCTGCCGGTGGACCTGGTGGTGGAAATGGGCGCGGGCAAGGGCTTCGCGATGATCTTCGCCCTGCTGATCGCCGCCATCATCTGGAATCTCGGCACCTGGTGGCTGGGCTTGCCGGCGTCGTCCTCCCATACCCTGATCGGCTCCATCATCGGGGTCGGTCTGATGCATGCCTGGCTGGGTGGGATGGATGGCAGCAGCGGCGTGGACTGGGGCCAGGTGGCCAAGGTCGGCTATGCGCTGCTGTTCTCGCCGCTGATCGGCTTCGCCTGCGCCGCGCTGCTGCTGGTGCTGCTCAAACGGATCGTGCGCGACCAGACGCTCTACCAGGAGCCGAAGAGCGCCGAGCCGCCGCCGCCGTGGATCCGCGGCCTGCTGATCCTGACCTGCACCGGGGTGTCCTTCGCCCATGGCTCCAACGACGGCCAGAAGGGCATGGGCCTGATCATGCTGATCCTGGTTGGCGCCCTGCCGACCGCCTATGCGCTCAACCGAGCCGTGCCGGCCACGGCCACGCCAGCCTTCGCCGCCGTCGCCGAGGTCACCGCCAGCGGCCTGCGCCAGGCGGCGCCCCAGGCCGCACCGGCCGATCCCCACGGGGTGCTGCTGGAATTCGTGCGCAAGCGGCAGAGCAACCCCGAGGTGCTGCCCGCGCTGGCGGCCATCACCGACGACATCGCCCGCGAGGTGCGCCAGTACGGCGCGCTCAACAACGTGCCGGCGCAGAGCATGCCCAACGTGCGCAACGCCATGTACCTGGCCTCGGAATCCATCCGCCTGCTGGAAAAGGAGCACCTGCCGGGGCTGGCGCCCAGGGCGCAGGAGGATCTCAAGGAGTTCAAGCGGCAGATCGACCAGGCCACCCGTTTCATCCCGCTGTGGGTCAAGGTGGCAGTGGCCATCGCCCTGGGGCTGGGGACCCTGGTCGGCTGGCGGCGCATCGTCATCACCGTCGGCGAGCGTATCGGCAAGACCCACCTGACCTATGCCCAGGGCGCCTCGGCCGAACTGGTGGCCATGGGCACCATCGGCGCGGCGGACGCCTTCGGCCTGCCGGTCTCCACCACCCATGTGCTGTCGTCCGGGGTGGCCGGGACCATGGCCGCCAACGGCTCCGGACTGCAGTGGGCGACGGTACGCAATCTGGCGCTTGCCTGGGTGCTCACCCTGCCGGTGGCCATGGCGCTGTCCGCGTCACTCTACTGGCTGCTGGTGCACCTGTTCTAAGAGCCTGTTCAAAATCTGCTGCGCGTCGGCCAAACTGTGTTGAAAATGGCTTCGGAATGCTCATTTACCACTCGTAAACCCGAGCGCGGGTCCGATCCGCTTCCTCAGCTATTTTCGCGGGGCCGCCCAGGCCTTGTTTGTCTCTAGCTCGCGAGATTTTAACCAGGCTCTGACACGGCTTCGGTCAGGCAGCGGCGGAATAGCGCCACGGCCGGCAGGTCGCGCCCGGCGTGGCGGGCGATGATCTGCAGTTCGCGGTGGAAGGTGAGGGGGCCCAGGGACAGCCGGCGCACCCGGGGATGCTCCAGCCAGAGGCCGGCGCAGGGCACCAGGGCCACGCCCAGGCCGTGTTCCACCATCTTGACGATGGCATCGAGTTCGTCCAGTTCGAGCACCTGGCGCACCGCCAGGCGCTGCTCGCGCAGAAAGGCGCTGACCCGGCGCCCGCCAAAGGAGTGGCGGTCGTAGCGGATGAAGGGCTGGGTTTCCAGCAGCAGGCGCGGATCATCGCCGGGCAGGTCCGGCGGCGCGATCAGCACGAAGGGTTCCTGCAGCAGGGTGGTGGCGTGCAGCTCCTTGGGCAGTTCGAAGGGCGGGCGGATGAGGATGGCCAGATCCAGCTCGCCGGCATCCACCTGGCTGAGCAGCGCCAGGGATACGCCCGGCACCAGCCGCGGTTCCAGGCGTGGCGCCTGCTGGCGCAGCCGTACCAGGGTGCCGGGCAGCAGGCCGGTCTGGACGCTGGCGATGGCGCCGATGCGCAATTCGCCCTGGATCTCGTCACCGGCGCCGGCCATGCGCGCATAGGTGGCGAGGATCTCTTCGGCCAGCGGCAGGGCCTGGCGACCGGCGGCATTGAGCAGGGCGCTGCGACCATTGCGGTCGAACAGGCTCACGCCCAGATTCTGTTCCAGGGTGCGGATCTGGGCGCTCACCGCCGAGGGCGTGAGGCCCACGTGCAGACCGGCCGCGGCGAAACTGCCATGGCGGGCCACGGCGAGCAGGGTCTTGAGTTCGCGAAGCATGGTGGTGGCCTGAAGTCAGGAGAGGCCACTGTAGCGAGCCACAAAATTTTTGTCGCTCGGGGGCAGTAAAATACGCTTTATGCACAGGAAAACCTGGGGTGAGAATGGCTGCATTCCCTCTCAGCAGGATTTCCCAGCATGGCCCTGTCGCCCTTTCACCTCGCCATTCCCGTCTACGACCTGGCCGCCGCCCGGCACTTCTACGGTGATGTCTTCGGCCTCGCCGAAGGTCGCTCCAGTGATCACTGGGTCGACTTCGACTTCTATGGCCATCAGCTGGTGATCCACGAGCACCCCAAGACCGCGTCCCAGGACGAGGCCCATACCAACGCCGTGGACGGGCACAACGTGCCGGTACCGCACTTCGGCATCGTGCTGGGCTGGGACGAATGGGAAGCCCTGGCCGAGCGTCTGCGCGCCCGGGAAACCCGGTTCGTCATCGAGCCCTATATCCGCTTCCAGGGCCAGGTCGGCGAGCAGGCCACCATGTTTCTCTTCGACCCCTGCGGCAATGCCCTGGAGTTCAAGGCCTTCAAGGACATGAGCCAGCTGTTCGCCAAATAGGGCGACTCGGCAGGTCTGATGTCACGCAACCTAGGCAAAAGACGCGGCAGCGGCCATCCTTGCAGCCTTGCCCGTCGCCCGGTTGCCGTCATGAATGCCCGCCAGCCCTTTCTCGATCCCTATCACCAGACCATTCGCCAGCTGTCCGATCGCATCGTCGCGGCCCAGGCGCCGATCCGCATCCTTGATGCGGTGAAGTGGGACGACGGGGTGCGCCAGGGTTTCCTGGAGGGCAAGGGCAAGCGCCTGCCGGCGGTGAATCGCGCCTTCTACGAGGGACGCCCGCTGGGCTTCGACGGCGATGCGCTCAAGGGCGAATTCCAGAGCATCGAGCGCGAGGTCACCCGCCAGCTCGGCCAGTTCAATCCGGTCGGCCAGATCATGAGGCGCATGTGCCGCGAATACCGCATGGTGATCCGCATGCTGCAGGCGCGCGGTACCCCGGATTTCGGCCTGATCTCCCAGGAGCTCTATGGCGCGGCCTCGGACGCCTTCCATGCCGGCGATCCGACCCTGGCCGACCTGGGCATGATGATGTCCAGCTACCTGGACAACATCGCCCATCGCGGCGCCCTGGAAGACGAACCCAAGACCCTCACCGCCAAGGACGCCGTACCCATCCTGCAGGCGCGCCTCAATCGGGTGTTCGGTGAGACGGAAGGCACCATCCGGGTGTTCGAATCCGATGGCATCGTCGCCGACGCCGCGGCCGGCGCCGACTATATCAAGGTGCGCGCCGACGCCCTGTTCAACGAACGCGACGTCCGTGCGCTGGAGGTCCACGAGGGCCTGGTGCACGTCGGCACCACCCTCAATGGCCAGAACCAGCCGATCTGCACCTTCCTGGCCAAGGGCCCGCCGTCGTCCACCGTGACCCAGGAAGGCCTGGCGATCCTCATGGAGGTGATTGCCTTCGCCTCCTATCCGACCCGGCTGCGCAAGCTGACCAATCGCACCCGCGCCATCCACCTGGCCGAGGACGGTGCCGATTTCCTCGAGGTGTTCCGCTTCTTCCAGGAGCAGGGCTACGACCTGGAGTCGGGCTACCAGAACGCCAGCCGGGTGTTTCGCGGCTCGACGCCGACGGGGCTGCCCTTCACCAAGGACCTGTCCTATCTCAAGGGCTTCATCCTGATCTACAACTACATCCAGCTGGCGGTGCGCAAGGGCAAGCTGGAGCAGATCCCGCTGCTGTTCTGCGGCAAGACCACCCTGGAAGACATGCGCATCCTGCGCCAGCTGGTGGACGAAGGCGTGGTGGTGCCGCCCAAGTACCTGCCGGCGCAATTCCAGGACCTCAACGCCCTGGCGGCCTGGATGTGCTTCTCCAACTTCCTCAACCACCTGAGCCTGGATCGGATCGAGGCGGATTACGCCAATATCCTCTAAGAGTCTGCTCAGGCGCTGATATGAAAAAGCCCCGGCAGGCCGGGGCTTTTTCGTTTCAAGGCGTCGTGGGCGTCACTCGCCCTTGAAGGCCGCCGCGATGCTCGGCTCGCTGTCACCCGCGCGCGAATCAGTCGAACGCTCCGGCACGAAGGCCAGGGCGCGATTGAGGGCGCCGCAGGCTTCCAGGCCGCTGGCGCGGGCGATGGCTTCGGCCACGGCGCTGCCGGGAATGGTCTCGTCGCGCAGCAGCTGGTCGGTGATGTCGTCCAGCGCCGGCTTGAGTTCGGTGATCAGCGCCAGGCAGCGGTGATCCAGGCTGTGCAGCAGCTGATCGGCAGAGGCGATGCTGGGCCCGGCGTCGAACTCGATGCCGGCGTCGCGCAGGGCCTGCAGGCTGAGCAGCGAGCCGCTCGGGCCCATGCCCAGGGAGGCGACCATGGACAGCGCCAGCTTGGAGGCTTCCTGCAGGTCCTGGGCGGCACCCGAGGAGACCTCGTTGAAGTACAGCTGCTCGGCGCAACGACCGGCCAGCAGCATCTGGATGCGGCCTTCGAGTTCCGACTTCAGGTGCAGGCGCTTGTCTTCGGTGGGGGTGATCAGGGTCACGCCCAGGGCCTGGCCACGGGGCAGCAGGGTGACCTTTTCCACCCGACCGACGTTGAGCACCGCGGCGACCAGGGCGTGACCGGCTTCGTGCACGGCGATGCGAGTGCGCTCGGCCGAACCCAGCGGGGTGACGCCGACCGGTTGCTCGCCGATGCGGCAGGTCTCGATGGCCTCGACGAAGTGCGCCATGGTCACGGCGCTGGCGTTCTCGCGCGCGGCCAGCAGGGCGGCGTGGTTGCTGATGTAGGCGATGGCCGCCGGGGTCAGGCCCACGGTGCCGCGGGAGAGGGCGGCCAGGTCCAGCTCGCCTGCGCAGGGCAGCTTGCCGGCATAGAGTTCGAACAGCGCACGGCGGTCTTCCAGACTCGGCAGCGGCACGGCGATGGTGCGGTCGAAGCGACCTTCGCGGCGCAGCGCCGGATCCAGGGAATCGGCGAAGTTGGTGGCGCCCAGCACCAGCACGCCGCTGGTGCCGTCGAAGCCGTCCAGCTCGGTGAGGAACTGGTTGATGATGCGGTTGGCCTCGGCATCGCTGGAACGCGACTGCTCGGCGCGGCGGCCGATGCCGTCGATCTCGTCGATGAAGATGATGCAGGGCGCCTTCTTGCGCGCGGTGCGGAACAGCGACTTGACCTTCTGGATGCCGACCCCGAAGAACATCGAGGAGAAGTCACTGCCGGTCACCTGGATGAAGTGGGCGTTGCACTCGGTGGCCAGGGCCTTGGCCAGCTGGGTCTTGCCGGTGCCGGGCTCGCCGGTCAGCAGCACGCCCTTGGGCGGACGGGCACCCAGGGCGGCGAAGGCCGCGGGATTGCGCAGGCAGGTGGTGACGTCTTCCAGCGCGCGCTTGGCTTCGGCGGCACCGACCACGTCCTTGAAGGAGATGCCGGTGCCCTTGCGATGCAGCTTGAAGGGGCTGGCGAATCTCAGGGCCAGGGGAATGGCCAGCAACAGCAGGAGCAGGTAGCCCGGCAGGTTGATCAGCAGGGCGTCGAGCCAGGGATGACGCTGCCCGGATTCGCTCCAGGTGGCCACCGGGAACAGCGGTTCGGCCTGGGTGGCGTAGTCGGCCAGCAGGCGATCGGCGATGCGCCCGCCGTTGTCGGCCACGGCGTAGTGCTCGCCGCGATTGGTGTCTATGTAGAGGGTGTGATCACCGATCACGGCGCCGGTGATGGCCTTGGCGCGCAGATCGCCCAGCAGCACGGAGAGATCACGTGGCTGCTGGGTCCAGTGTTCGGGAGCCTGCTGCACGCTGGCGAGCATGGCGGTGGCGGTAGGCGCCGGCGTGCTGGGCGTGAGCCACAGCCAGCTGGCCAGGCTGAGGACGGTGATGAGGGCCAGGGCGCCGGCGATGAGCAGGCGCGGATATTTGGAAACGACGGACTTCTTCATTCACATACCGTTAGGGTAGGAGCGACATCGGACGCGGACTCCCGGATTATCGGCCTGTGGCGAAAAGGGTGAACCTCAGTTCCCCGGAAAACGATGAGTGGACTCACCATCCGTCGAGTAACGTCACACTTTCGGTCTTTTTCGCGGTCCGCAAGACCCTGTTGTTTTGCCGCAGATGTCAGGAGTCAACGCTTCCATGCCCAATCCCATCGACTGTCGCGACGGTCTCGCCGCGTTGCCGCCGGTGCTGCTCGAACACCTGCGCCAGGCCGACGAGGTGCTGGTCCTGACCGGTGCCGGCGTGTCGGCGGAAAGCGGCATCGCCACCTTTCGCGAGGCCCTGACCGGGCTCTGGGCGCGCTTCGATCCGGCGCAACTGGCCACGGCCGAAGCCTTCGTCGAGGATCCGGTGCGGGTCTGGAGCTGGTACGAGTGGCGACGTGCCCAGGTGCTGGCGGCCCAGCCCAATCCCGCGCATCGTGCCCTGGCGGACTGGGGCCGGCAGCACGGGCGGTTGCGCCTGGTCACCCAGAATGTCGACGACCTGCACGAGCGCGCGGGCAGTCGCGAGGTGATTCATCTGCACGGCAGCCTGCATGCGCCGCGCTGCTTCGCGTGTGCGCAGCCCTTGGCAGCGCCGGCGTTGCCGGAATCGGCGGAGCAACTCGTGGCGCCGCCGCTCTGTCCCGCCTGTGGCGGTCTGGCCCGGCCTGGGGTGGTCTGGTTCGGCGAGGCTTTACCGGCAGAGGCCCTGGCCAGCGCCTGGGCCCTGGCCGAGCGCTGTGACCTCTGCCTGGTGGTCGGCACCTCGGGGCTGGTGCAGCCGGCAGCCAGTCTGCCCGGGGTAGCGCGCCAGCAGGGCGCCACGGTGGTGCGCATCGATCCGCAGCCGGCGGCGGATTTCAAGGGTGACTGGCAGCTGCTGGGCGCAGCCGGGATGATTCTGCCGGCGCTGCTGGAGCGCCTCTAGCCTTTAGTGCAGCGCCTGGCCACCGGTCCCCAGCGTATCCAGGGTGCGCTTGAGGGCGGTGTAAGCCTGACGCTGCTCGTCATCTTCGGTCAGCAGGCCGTCGAACAGGGTGGCGACCAGCGCCGGATCCTGGGCGACGAAGCGGTCGATCAGGACGTCGTTGTCCTGGCGCCCGGCGGTGATCAGCAGCACGGCGAGCTGGGCGACATAGCGCGCCGCCAGCGGATAGGCCTTGAGAAAGACCTTGAAGGGGGCATCGGCCAGTCCCGGCGCGAAACCCTTGGCCAGGCCCTGCTGGGCCGCGGCGATGGCCTGGCGGACGGCGTCCTGCCAGTTGCCGGTGGTCACCGCGCCCGCCGGCAGGGCGCGGCGCATCTGGCCGAGCAGGCTGTTGAGGAAGATGCGGCGGTTGGTCTGGTAATCGTCGTCGGTATCGAGCAATTCGCGGCGAATGCGGACCAGGACGCGATCGTCCTCGGCGTCGGCGGTCACCGCCTGCTTGAAGGCCAGGGTCAGTTCGCGGTCCAGCAGGCCGGGCTTGCGACCTTCCAGCTCGGCCTGCAGCAACGGACCGCTGGAGTCGGCGAAGAAGAAGCGCTCGGCGTGGGGCGCCAGGCGTTCGCGCAGGCGCGGCCAGAGCTCAGCCGCGAACAGTTGCTCGGCCGTGCTGCCGGAAACGATGACGCGGTGCTGCGGCGCCTCGGACAGATAGTCGAACAGCGCGGGGGTATCGAGCGCGGTGCGATCGACGATGAGGTAACGGTGCTTCACGGCAACTCCTGAATGCGACGGCAGCACCTGTCGGGGTGCGGCGGGATGGCCGTTAGTCTATAGGAAGGCGGGAACGCTTGGCCCGGGCTTTGGCCTAATCAATCAGGGTGCAGCCCGCGACACCCTTCCTTTCGCGGCCGGAGGACACCAAGATGCGCAAGACCCCGCTGATCCTTGCCCTGAGCGCTGCCCTGGCTCTGGTGGCCGGTCCCAGCCTGGCCGCCAGCAGCAACAACGACGCCGGGGTGACTGGCAACGGCATCGGCGCGCCGGGCAGCTCCAACACCAGCAACAGAGACAGCGCGGACGATACCTCCAGCGCCACGCCGTCCACCCAGAAGAAGGCCGACAAGACGCCTGCCACCAAGGGCCAGGGCAGCCAGCAGAAGCGCGTGCTCAACGATTGATGGTCAAACAAAAGGCGCCTTTCGGGGCGCCTTTTTTCGATCGCAGCCTGTGACGGCGGAAAAGCCTCAGCAGGCGCGGGTTCAGCACGCGCGGGTGTAGCGCACCTGCCAGTCGAGTCGCTCATGGGTGGCCCGCTCGATACGGGCGCGACTGTCGCAGATGAAGGCTTCCAGCAGGGAGTTGTCCAGCAGATCGACCCGCGCGATGCGGCGTTGCAGGAGCGCCGTACCGTTGGGCGCATAGACCTCGACGTTGAAGGTCGCCTGATCCTGGGCGGTCATGGCGCACAGCATCGGTTGAAAAGCGCCCTTGATAATGGTGTTCGCATCCGTGAACTTCAGCGGCTCGGCCATCGCAATCACTCCTGTCAGCTATAACGCTTCGACCGATTCTTGGGCTACCCGTTCGACTTTTGCCATGACCGGCTGGCAGATTTGTGATGCAGGCGGTGGCGCTGCCCGTGCAGGGGACGGCCGGTCAGTTGATCAGGGTACCGAAGGCCTTGTCCGCCTCTATCACCTCGGGCAGTTCGCCCAGCAGAAGCTCCAGATCCACGCCTTCCAGCAGCGGATTGGCCAGCGCCGCCTTGGCCTGGTCGTTGATGCCGCCGTGCCGCCGCAGGACAAAGGAAATCAGGCGCGCCTGGGCAACCATGCGCGCTGGAGCGGAATCCTCGGGCGCATCCTGGGGATGCAGCTGGTAGGCGATGGCATGCTGGATCACCACCGGCAGCTGCCAGCGGCGGGCCAGCTCGGCGCCCACCTCCGGATAGCCGAAGCCGATGGCCTGGTCGGCCGGCACCGGGGCGCGCTGCTCGGCGTCGATGCGCACGGCGATGTCGGGTGCCGCGGTCCTGATCAGCAACTCGCCGATGCTGTGCAGCATGCCGCAGGTGAAGGCGGTCTCGGGATCGGCACCGGCCTGGCGGGCGAGGACGCGGCAGATGCTGGCCACATCGAAGCTGTGCTGCCAGAAGTCCCGCGGATCGAAGCTGGGGTTGTGGCGGAAGGCCGCGGTCACCGCCGAGGCCAGCACCAAGGTGCGCAGGGCGTCGAAGCCCAGGCGGATGGCGGCGCCTTCGATGCTGGTGGACGGTCGCACGCCACGAAAACGCACCGAGTTGGCCAGGCGCAGGACCTTGGCCGAGAGCACCGGATCCAGCGCCAGGTTGCGGGCGACGTCTTCGATGCTGCTGTTGGGATCGTCGAACTGCTGGATCAGCTCCTGAGCCACCTTGGGAATGCTGGGAAGGGTATGCAGGTGATCGAACAGAGCATCGATTTCCATGATGGCGCCTGGTTTGTTCTATACCGAAGGTGGGAACTGATAAGTCGCTGAAAGCATGAACGACGGCCTGGGCGCTGCCAAGCCTAGCCGAGAATCCGCAGCGATGAGCTTAGCGGGCCGGGCGCTGCGGGTTGCAGGATGAGCTGACCGGTGGCGTCATTTCGCCGCCGTCCGTTGGCTCGATCCGTGCGCGGCCGTGGTCCTATGCGTTCCAGTGATGGGCGAAGCGATAACCAGACGTCTATTGTCTTGCTTGAGTCCGCTTTCCGCCGACGACGGGCCACGAATGGGATAGCATCCAGCGATATCAGTTGGCCACTAAATTTGGCGTTCGAGTTGTGCAATGACTTATCAGACTCACATTCGCCAGATGCTGCAGTTGCCCAATGTGCTGGCGCAGAGCACCGGCATCCTGGGCTGGTTGATCAGCACGCTGATTAACCCCTTCCTGACCGCCGGGGTACCGGCCTGGGGCTGGCTGGCCTTTGCCGGCATGATCGGCTCCTGCCTGGCCATGACCACCGCCCGGCGTTTCGCCGTCTGGCGCATGTTCGCCCTGGTATTCGTGCTGTTCGAGGCCCTGGCCTTTCGCTTCCAGATCCTCGGCATGGGCGAGGCTGGCCATGCCTGGATGATTCCCATGGCCATCGTCATCATCCTCGGCTCGACCATTCTGTTTTCCCATGTGCTCGACTACGGCATCGCCGCCGCGGCGGTCTGGTTGCTGCTGTTCTATGGCGAACTGGACACCATCACCGCGGCGGCCCTGCCGCTGTTCGTGGTCATGCTGGGGGCCAGCCTGGCATTGGGGCTGTTGCTCAATGCCACCTTCGTCCGCATCGTCGCCAGCACCCTGGAACTCAAGGAAAGCTATCGGCTGCAGGCGGAAACCGATGCCCTCACCGGGATCAGCAACCGCCGCGCACTGATGCTGGACATGGAGCAGGTCTGCCGAGAGGGATCGCCGTCCTGGTATTTCGTCATGCTCGACATCGACGACTTCAAGCGGATCAACGACAGATTCGGCCACGACGTGGGGGACCAGGTGCTCAGGGAGATGGCCGTTACCCTGGGCAGGCACTTCCCGGGTGGACACTTCGGACGCCTGGGCGGCGAGGAATTCGGCGTGCTGTTGCAGGCCGAGGATGAGCGCCAGCTGGCGCAGCGACTGCAGGCGCTGCTGGACGATATCCGCAGCAGCACCTGTACCGGCAGCTGTTTTTCCTTCAGCGCCGGGGTGGCGCGCCTCGCCCCGGGCTATCAGCCCTCGGAGCTGCTCAAGCAGGCCGATGGCGAGCTCTATCAGGCCAAGCGCGCCGGCAAGGACCGGGTGCACTACCGCGGCGGCATGATCTGCGGCTAGGCCCGTCCGCACGGCGCCCGGGCCACGCCTAGAGCCCCTGATCTTCCAGCGGCGGATGGGTGCGATTGCGGCCCAGGTGCTTGGCGCGGTAGAGCGCGGCATCGGCGCTGGTCAGCAGGTCGGCGGGCTGGGGCGGCGGGGTCTGGCCGGGCGGCTGGACGGCGATGCCGAGACTGACGGTGATGCGACCGAAGGGACTGGTGGCATGGGCCACCTCCAGTACCTGCAGGCGTTCCTGGACCGTGGCGGCCACCCGCTGGGCGCCGCTTTCGTCGCAGTTGGGCAGCAGCAGGACCATCTCCTCACCGCCGTAGCGCGCCGCCAGGTCGCCCGGGCGGCGCGCCGCCGAGGCCACCACGCCGGCCACCGCCTGCAGACAGCGATCGCCCGCGGGATGGCCGTAGTGGTCGTTGTAGGCCTTGAAGTGATCGATGTCGATCATCAGCAGGCTGAGCGACTGGGCGTTGCGTTGCGCCCGGGCCAGCTCCACCGGCAGCAGGTTGTCGAACTGCCGACGATTGCCCAGCCCGGTCAGGCTGTCCTTGAGCGTCAGCAGGTGCAACTCGTCATGGGCCTGGCGCAGGGCCACGGCGCTGCGTTCGCCGGCGCGGATCTCGCGCAGCAGGCTGAAGCCGAAGACCAGCATGCCGACGATGATGAGGCCCACCACCGTCACCGATCTCAGCATGTCCTGGCGCCAGCTGGCGAGGATGTCGCTCCGGGAGATACCGGCCAGCGCCACCAGCGGATAGCCTTCCAGATGCTGGAAGGCATAGAGGCGTTCGCGGCCGTCGAGCATGGCGCGCACCAGGGCGGTACCGCTGGGGGCCTGGGTCACGTACTGGCGAAACAGCGTGCTGCTGGCCAGCGGGGTGCCGACGTGCTCGGGCACATAGGGCCGGCGGACCATCAGGGTGCCATCGTCCTGCGCCAGGGTGATGGCGCCGCGGGCGTCCAGTTTGAAGCGCTCGTAGTAGTCGACGAAGTACTGCAGGCGGATGGTGGCCAGCAGGACACCGGCGAAGCGACCGTCGCGGTCTTCCAGCCGGCGTGATACCGGGATGATCAACTCGTGGGTGCTGCGACTCTCGATCACCGTGCCGACGTGCAGTACGTCGGCGGCGTGCTGGCGGTGAAACTGGAAATACTCGCGATCGGCATTGTTGGCCCGGGGCGGCTCGCTGCTCTTGTCGGTCACCCGCCATTCGCCATCGCGACCGTAGATGAACAGCCCGTGCAGTTGCGGCAGGAGGGCGGCCTGGCGCGCCAGCAGGCGATGCACCCGGGGGCGGTCCAGGTGATCGAGGGGTTGATCCTCCAGGCGGTCGCGGATGCTGACCAGCAGCGAATCCGCTTCCTTGATGGCGTCGTCGGCATGCTGCGCCGCCGCCAGGGCGATGTTGCCGACGTCGCTGCGCGCGCTGGCGAAGGCGTTCTGGTAATTGCGCCATACCTGCCAGGACTCCAGGGCCAGGATCACCGCGACGGCACAGACCAGCAGCCACAGCGCCCGGCGCTGGGTGGCCGGGTTGCGCGGCGGGAGGGGAGTATCGTCGGCGTCGACCATGGCGGGAAAGCTTCCTCGTCCTCGGTGTGCAGGAGACCGCGCGCCGGGCGATTCAGGCCACTACACGGGGATAAAAGTCAGACAAGTCTACAGTTTCGTCGGAATCTTGCAGAGCGTACGAATCCTCGCGTCACAGCCGTGGTCACTAGCGATATAGCTGTCCTTGGGATGGCGCCCAGCCAACTGCCCGACCGGGAGGTCAAAGATGTCGCAGATCGCCGAACAGATCGTCGAAGACGCCATGCAGCGCATCGAGGAGAACGAGCCGCAGCATGCCGCCGATCCCGTGCGCAACTTTTCCCTGACCCTGACCGATCCTGCGGAGATCCGGGTCGGCGCGGAAATCTACTTTCTCTTCGAACAGCGCCTCAAGGGGTTCTATCCGGATGCCCGGGTAGTAGTGCGCGGTCATGCCGCCGAGGGCTACAACATCACTGCCCAGGTCGAGCGTCGCCGCTCGGCCTGATGGCCGGGCCCTCGGCTCGTGCTAGCTGGGGGCCAGCTTGACCAGTTGCCGGGCCAGCAACGGCCCGGTCAGCACCACCCCGATCAGGCGCAGCGCCTGCATGGCCAGCACCAGGCCGACATCGGCATGGGCATCCACCGCGATGATGGCCATGGAATCCAGTCCGCCCGGACTGGTCGCCAGGTAGGCGGTAAGAAAGTCCACGTGCATCAGCTTCGCCATCAGCAGGGCCGAGAAGGCACAGAGCGCGATCAGCAGCAGTGAGGCGAAGATCATCTTGGGCAGGGCGCGCCAGACATAGGCGACCGTGGCCCGGTCGAATCTCAGGCCGACATAGCAGCCCATGGCGCCATAGGCCGCCGCGAGCAGCAGATGGGGCAGGGTGATATCCAGCCAGCCGTTGAGTTGCAGCAGCGTGCCCAGGGCGATCGGCAGCAGCAGGGCACCGGCAGGAAACAGCCGGCCGCCCAGCCAGCTGCCGGCGAGGGCCACCGCCAGGGTCAGCGCCAGGTTGAAGGCGAAGTGGCCGTCCAGGCTGACTACCGTCGCCTGATGCCCGGTGCCGCTGCCTTCGGCGCCCAGCAAGCGGCCGACCAGGGCACTGATCAGCACCACGCAGACCACCCGGACATATTGCATGGTGGCGACGATGCGGGGGTCGGCGCCGTATTCCTCGGCCATGGCCACCATGGCGGCCGCGGCGCCAGGCGTGGTGCCCCAGGCAGCGGTACTGCCGGGCAGACCACCGAAGCGCACCAGCAGGGCGCCGGTGAGCAGGCTGAGCAGTACGGTCAGGGCGGTGGCCAGCAGCATCACCGGCCAGTGTTCGGCGACCGTGAGCAGCACTGCGGCGGTCATGGCATGGGCGATCAGGCAGCCCACCACGCCCTGGCCGGTCTGGAACAGCCGCCGTGGCAGGCGAATGGTGGCGCCGCAGACGCCAAAGCCGATGGCCACCAGCATGGGGCCGAGAAAGAGCGCCGCGGGTACTTGCAGCCAGCTGAGTCCGCCGCCGACCAGGGCGGAGCAGAGGATCAGGGCCAGCCATTGCAGCAGTGGAGGATAGGGCGAGGGGACAGGCGGGGTGGGCAAGGCGGTCTCCGGACGGCGGGGGACCGGCGCGGCGTACCGACCCCGGGGCCGACACGGGGTCGACCCCGGAGACGATTATACGACCTTTGTCGCTTTCAATGGCCTTTCAGTCACTGAAAAAACCGTTGGCTAGCGCACCAGGTGCAGGAACTGCAGATGGCGTTCGTACTGGTCGAGCATGTCGTTGAGGATCTGCTCGCGGTTGTAGCCCACCAGGTCGTAGTCCTGGCTGCCTTCGGTGAGGTGCACCTCGGCGCGGTAGTAGCGCCGATTCTTCAGGTGCAGGCCGCCGATGCCGGCGCGGGCGAAGGAGGGCGTGAAGTAGCCCTGCATGATCACCTGGTAGATGAAGGGATGCTCTTCGCCATGGCCGATGATGAGTTGCAGGTTGGCGTTGGTGGCGTCGAATTGGGTCTCCACCACCAACCCTTTCTCCCGCGAGACCTCGACCATCTCTTCCATGGCTGGCCGCACGGTGCTGTCCATGAAGCGATAGACCTCGTCCCGCGAAGGGAAGTACACCGCCTGGGACAGCCGCTGGCGCCAGCCGCCATGGCGGGCCTTGCCGTTGGTCGCCACCGGCGCCAGCGAGTGCAGCCGCGCCCGCTGGCGCTGGGATTCCAGGTGCAGCGCCTTGTGCAGCCCCCACATCATCAGCAGCACCACCACCGAGAAGGGGAGCGAGGTCAGCACCACCGCGGATTTCAGCGCATCCATGCTGCCGGCGAACAGCAGGCCGCCCGTGACCAGGGCCACGGCCGCGCCCCAGAACACCCGCAACCACTTGGGACCGTCTTCATCGGCCTCACCGCCGGTGGACGACAGGGTCGAGAGCACCACGGTGCCGGAATCGGCCGAGGTGACGAAGAAGACGAAGCTCACCAGCACGGCGACGCTGATCACCACGCGGCTGGCCGGATAGGTTTCCAGCACCTGATAGAAGACCATGGCCGGATCGGTGAGAGCGGTCTGCGCCAGGCCGGTCATGCCCTGGCCGAGGACCAGCTCCAGGGCGCTGTTGCCGAAGATCGACAGCCAGGCCAGGGTGAAGCCCAGCGGGATGAACAGCACGCCGAAGACGAATTCGCGGATGGTGCGACCGCGCGAGATGCGCGCGATGAATAGCCCGACGAAGGGCGCCCAGGCGATCCACCAGGCCCAGTAGAACACCGTCCAGCCACCCAGCCAGTCGGACGGCTCGTCATAGGCATAGAGATCGAAGCTCTTGCCCGGCAAGGCCGAGAGATAGTCGCCGATGTTCTGGATCAGGGTGTTGAGCAGGTGCTGGGTCGGACCGGCGAACAGCACGAACAGCAGCAGGGCGACGGCCAGCACCATGTTGATGTCGGACATGATGCGCACGCCCTTGTCGACACCGGACACGGCCACGGCGATGGCCGCGCCCATCATCAGCACGATGAGGATCAGTTGCACCCAGTGGCTGTGGCTGATGCCGAACAGGTAGTCGAGGCCGGCATTGAGGTGCAGCACCCCGAAGCCCAGGTCGGCGCCGAGGCCGAAGATGGTGGCGATGATGCCGAAGGCGTCCACGGCGTGGCCGATGGGCCCGTTGATGCGCTTGCCGATCAGCGGATAGAGCGCCGAACGCAGGGCCAGCGGCAGGTTGTGGCGATAGGCGAAGTAGGCCAGGGCCATGGCCACGAGGGCGAACACGCCCCAGCCGTGCAGGCCCCAGTGCAGGAAGAGAATCTGCATGGCCTGGCGCGCGGCTGCCGGATTGCCGCCTTCACCGGCCGGGGGCTGGGCGAAGTGGGTCAGGGGTTCGGATACGCAAAAGAAGAACAGGGTGATGCTGATGCCCGCGGCGAACAGCATGCCGGCCCAGGACAGATAGCTGAACTCGGGTTGGTCGTGGTCGGCACCGAGCTTGATCTTGCCGTAGCCGGACAGCGCGGTGACCACCACGAACACCAGATAGAGCGACATGGCCAGCAGGTAGTACCAGCCGACCGTATTGGCGGCCCAGGTCTGGGCCTGCAGCAGCCAGGCGCCAGCCTGCTCGGGACGGCCGATGACCACCAGGGAAAACAGCAGGATCACTGCGGCCGCGCAATAGAAGGCGGGAGGATTCAGCTTTACGGTGCCGGATGAGGGCGTTGCACTCATGAGGACTCCTTGCAGACTGCCAAAGGGAAGAATGCTTTTTTAATTGATCGTTCGATTAAAAAAGAATACCACAGGAGGCCCCCGAGGTGAACGCTTCGAGTCAGCGAGGCGTTGAAAGTTGCCGCTTAGAAGGCTTGCTTATGCCGGTGGTCGACTTTGGTCTAGCCAGGGCCGAATGGTCAGAACCGTGACCTCTTGGCAAAGTCTGTTGGGTATGACTCAGGCATCTTCTCCCTTCGGCTCCTATCGTGCACTACTGCTTCTGGTAGAGGACGAACCCTTGCTGCGGGAATTGGCCACCGAGGCCCTGGAGTCGCTGGTGGACCTCCAGGTAGTGGCCATGTCGACCGCCGATGCGGCGCTGAGCTATCTGGAACAGAACGGTGCCCGCATCGACGTGCTCTTCACCGACGTGCGCATGCCGGGACGCCTGGATGGTGAGGCCCTGGCCCAACTGGTCGCTCAGCGCTGGCCGCACATCCCGGTGATTCTTACCTCCGGCGATCGCCTGACCGTCCCCCGCGGCGCCGGCCGCACCCGCTTCATGCCCAAGCCCTGGCATATCGACGACATGGCCAATTGCGTCAACGAGGTGCTGGGGCAGAGTCGGGTGGCGTGAGGGGGCGGTTGAAAAGTCGGGACCTATGGCCGACTATTCGAGGGCTGATCCAGCTTGAGTCATGCCATGCGACCTTCCTTAGCCTTAGACCTCAAACGCGCAGTAATACGAGACGCTGCAGCGCGTTTTCGCGTGGCCAATCCGCGGGTATTTGGCTCTGTCCTGGACGGTACCGATCAGGACGGCAGCGATCTCGATCTGCTGGTAGACGCATTGCCGGGGGCGACCTTGTTTGATCTGGGAGGCCTGCAGGATGAGCTGGAGGAGTTGCTGGGCGTTCCTGTGGATCTGGTGACCCCTGCCGATCTGCCCGGATCTTTTCGCACTCAGGTCCTGCTGGCAGCACGACCGATATGAATCGCACAGCGGACTATCTGGTTCATATGCAACAGGCGGCCGGCGAAGCCGTAGGCTTTATCGAGGGCCTCACTCGGGAAGACTTCCTGGAGGACCGCCGGACACAGCAAGCGGTGGTCATGAGCCTGATCATCATTGGCGAAGCGGCGACCAATATCATGATCGCGGACGAGGCTTTCACCCAAATGCATCCGCACCTTCCATGGCGCAGCATGAGGGGTATGCGCAACCGTATCGCCCATGGCTATTTCGACATCGATATCGATGTCGTCTGGGAAACCGTGGTTACCGCTCTACCGGAGCTTCTGGAGCAACTGCGTTTGTTACCGGGAAAGTAGCCTGGTAGCTCGCTGTGCCCTCACCCCAACCCTCTCCCAGGGGGAGAGGGGGCTGTCCGAGCGGGTTTCCTGCTTTATCAGCTCCAGCGAGCAAGATCGCGATCCGCTATCGGGGGGGCACCCACAGGGGCAGCCGCATCGAGGACCGCCATGGCCGCATTGGCTCGCCCTACGGCTGCCATTGCGGATCCTTGCCGCTCAGCTTGCGATCGAGGAAGAAGGCGGTGCTGATCAGCGCCAGGTGCGACAGGGCCTGGGGCAGATTGCCGAGGGGGTAGCCACGCTTGTCCAGTTCTTCGGCATAGAGACCCAGGGGATTGGCGTAGCCCAGCAGCTTTTCGAACTCCAGATGGGCTTCGTCGACGCGACCAGCGCGGGCTAGGCATTCGACGTACCAGAAGGAGCAGGCGACAAAGGCGCCTTCTTCACCCTTGAGGTTGTCCGCCGGGGTGTCGACCGGGTTGTAGCGGCGGATCATGCCGTCGTAGGCCAGGTTGGTCTTGATGGCGTCCAAGGTAGACAGCCACATGGGATCGGTGGCGCTGACGAAGCGCACCAGCGGCATCAGCAGCAGGGCGGCGTCCAGACTCTTGCCGTGGCGGGTCGAGGTGAAATGACCCAGTTCGGCGTTCCAGAAGTTGTCCCAGATGTCTTCCTGGATGGCGGCGCGCGCGGCGTACCAGCGTTCATAGGGCATTGGCAGCGAGCGCTTGACCGACAGCCGCATGGCGCGGTCGATGGCTACCCAGCACATCAGCCGTGAATGCAGGAAGTGCTCGGGATCGCCGCGCATCTCCCAGATACCGGCATCGGGCTGGTTCCAGTGTTCGCAGACGTGATCGATCATCCGCACCACGTCCTTCCAGCCATGGTGGGAGATGGCTTCGCCATACTTGTTGGACAGGTAGATGGCGTCCATCAGCTCGCCGTAGATGTCCAGCTGGACCTGCTTGTAGGCCTCGTTGCCGATGCGCACCGGACTCGAGTTTGCATAGCCCGCCAGGTGGTCGAGGGTTTCCTCGGGCAGGTCCAGCCCGCCGTCCAGGCGATACATGATCTGCAGTTTTTCCGGGGCGTTGTGGCTGTTTTCCACGCACTGGCCCACCCAGTGGGTGAAATCCTTGGCTTCCTGGGTGTAGCCCAGGCGCATGAAGGCGTAGACGGTAAAGGAGGCGTCGCGGATCCAGGAGGCGCGATAGTCCCAGTTGCGCTCGCCACCCAGTGCCTCGGGCAGGCTGAAGGTGGCGGCCGCGGCGATGGAGCCGTGCTTGCAGGAGGTCAGCAGCTTCAGCGCCAGGGCCGAGCGGGTGACCATCTCGCGCCAGCGCCCCTGGTAATGGCTCTTGGCGGCCCAGGAAGTCCAGTAGGAGAGGGTGTCCTCGAAGCAGAGATCGCTCTGGCCGGCGACGACCTTGTCGTCTTCCTTGCAGCCAAAGACGAAATCCAGTTGCTCACCCTGTTCCAGTTCGAACTCGGCCGATGCGGCATTGCCGTCGACCCGCAGGGTGACGCTTGACGCCAGGCGCAGGGTCGGCTGGCCAGCGGCCTCGAACAGGGCGCCGCCGTCCACCAGGCGGGCGCGGGTCTCGGCGCGGGCATAGTCGTGGGCCGGCGCGCAGACCAGGCGGAAGCGGCAGCGGCCGGCCACCACCTGTACGCGGCGGACGATACGCGGCTTGGTATCTTCGCTGCTGCACACCGGCATCAGGTCGGTGATCTCGGCGACCCCTTCCGCCGACAGCCAGCGGGTCTGCAGGATGTTGGTATCCGGCAGGTAGAGCTGTTGCTCGCGGGCGTCTTCCCAGACCGGCGCCAGGCTGAAATAGCCGGCCTTTTCCGAGTCGAGCAGGGCGGCGAACACCGAGGGGCTGTCCAGATTCGGCCAGCAGAAGTGGTCGATGGTGCCGTCGGTGGCGACCAGGGCGCAGGTACGCAGGTCGCCGATGACACCGTGGGCACCGATACTGCGACGACCCTGTACGGAGGTGGAATCAGCCATTGTCTTCGAATCCCGGATAGAGGCACATGCCGCCGTCGACGAACAGGGTGGTGCCGACGATGTAGTCGGCCAGGTCGCTGGCGAGAAAGACCGCCGCGTTGCCCACGTCGTCGACATGGCCGACGCGCTTGTAGGGGATCAGCCTGAGCAGTTCGCGGGCCTTGGCCTCGTCGCCGGTCACCTCTTCATTGATGGCGGTGGCGATGGCGCCCGGGGCGATGCTGTTGACGCGGATGCCCTCGGCGGCGACTTCCTGGGCCAGGCTGCGCATCAGCAGATTGACCCCGCCCTTGGATGCGGCGTAGTTGACGTGTCCAGCCCAGGGAATGACCTCGTGCACCGAGCTCATGTGGATGATCTTGCCGAGGGCGCGGGAAATGTTCTCGTCGCGGCCCTGCTTGCGGAACTGGCGGATCGCCGCCTGGGCGCAGAGAAACTGGCCGGTGAGGTTGGTGTTGATCACCGTGTTCCAGTCCTTGAGGGACATGTCGGCCACCGCCGCGTCCTTTTGCAGACCGGAGTTGGCGACCAGGATGTCCAGGCGGCCGAAGGCTTCCAGGGTGCGCTCGAACAGGGCCTTGACCGCGTCCTCGTCGCCGACGTCACCGCCCACGGCGATGGCACGGCCTCCGGCGTCCTGGACGCGCCTGGCCAGGTCTTCGGCAGGTTCGGCATGGGAATGGTAGTTGATGGCGACGGCGGCACCGGCCTTGCCCAGGGCTTCGGCAACGGCGGCGCCGATCCCGGAGCTGCCGCCGGTGACCAGAGCGACCTGGCCGTTGAGGGAAAGCTGCATGTACAGACTCCTGCGCGGAAAAGGTGTTTGACTGCTGACCGTTGCGCTCGCGTCTAGGTTCAGCCCGCGAGCGTTGCCGGATGTTCAGGCACGGGTGGTGCGGAACAGACTCATGCGGCGTTCCAGGTCTTCGGCCAGCTCCGCCAGCTGACGACTGGCCCCGGCGATCTGCTGCGACCCACTGGCGGTTTCCAGGGTGGCCGCGTGGATGCGATTGATGTTTTCGTTGACCTCTTCGGCCACGGCGGTCTGTTGCGCCGCGGCGGTGGCGATCTGCGCATTCATGGCGTTCACCGAGCCGACGTCCGCCTGGATGGCTGCCAGGGCCGCGACGGCGCGCTGGGTCAGCTCGGCGGTCTCGTGGGCCTGGCCGCGACTCTCTTCCATCTGCGCCGCGGCGCGTCCGGCGCCTTCCTGCAGGGTGGCGATCATGCCGCGGATCTCGCGGGTCGATTCCTGGGTACGGGTCGCCAGGTTGCGGACCTCATCGGCCACCACGGCGAAACCGCGGCCCTGTTCTCCGGCGCGGGCGGCCTCGATGGCGGCATTCAGCGCCAGCAGGTTGGTCTGCTCGGCGATGCCGTTGATGACGGCGACGATGTTCTCGATGCTGGCGCTGTCGCTGGAGACCTGCTGCACGGTGACGCTGGCCTGCTCCAGGGCCTGCACCAGCTGACCGATGGCCTGGCCGGAGCTGGCGACCAGCCGGTTGCCGGTGTCCACCTGGGCACTGGCGTTGCCGGTGGCCTGGGCGGCCTGGGCCGCGTAGCCGGCGACCTCGCCGATGGTGGCGGCCAGCTCGGTGACGGCGGCGGCCATGTGCTGGGCCTGGTTGGACTGCACATCGGTGTGGCGCTGGTTGGTCTGGGCGGTGTCCTGCAACTGGGCGGCAGCGGCGGCGACCGAACTGGCGGTATGGCGGACCTGGACGATGGTCTCGCCTAGGTGCGCGGTGGCGCTGCCCAGGGTGCCCATCACGCTGTCCGGATGACGGGTGGCGGGGCGCTCGTCCAGGCGGCCCTCGGCCAGCCGGCGGATGGCGGCGGCCACGACATGGGGTTCGCCGCCCAGGGTCGCGCCCATCTGGCGGATGATCAGAATGGAGACGGTCACGCTCAGCAGCAGGGCGAGGGCGCAGGTCACCAGCATCAGCCAGCGGAAGCCACCGGCGATGCCGCGGACCTCGGCCAGATGGCCGCTGGCGATGGCTTCCTCATGATCGATGAGCGCATTGATACGCTTGAGCCATTCGACATAGGCCGGCGAAACGCGCTCCAGCAGGAACATCCGGGCGCCTTCCAGATCACCGCCCTGGCGCAGTTGCAGCAGGCGATCGGTCAGCGGCAGGGCGGTGCCTTCGATGTCCTTGATGGCCGCCAGCAGGCGCTGTTCCTCGGCGGTGGCGCCCTGGCTGGCATACAGCTGATCCATGGGCTCGGCGGACTGGCGATAGAAGGCCTTGAGGCGATCGATGTCGGCCAGGCGGCTGGCCAGGGGCGCGGCGTCGTGGATCAGTACCGTATCGCGAATGGCGATGGCGCGGTCGTGCACGCTGCCGCGGAAGTTGATGGCGTAACGCTGCTTGACGCTGGCGCCCTGGCTGACGGCGGTCAGGGTGTCATCGATGACGCCGACCCGCTGGACGCCGACGAGGGTGATCAGCAGCATCAGCACCAGGATCAGGCCGAAGCCCAGGCCCAGGCGGGCGGCCATGGAAAGAGGGGTGCGCATGGAAACCTCAGGAATCTATCGGAATGTGATATGGATCACATTTTGTGGTAAAGGTTTGCGCGATAACTCTTTTCCGGGGCGAGCGGTCATGGCCTCGGGATGAGTGGCCGTGCCAGCGCGACTGGCCAGCATTCAACCGTCGTCGCGTGGCTCCGTCAGCCGGTCGCGCCTGGCCAGGCCCGGGAACAGCTTCATCCAGACCCCGGTGATCACCAGGGTGCCGACGCCGCCCAGCACCACCGCCGGCACGGTGCCGAAGAAGTGCGCGGTGACCCCCGATTCGAATTCGCCGAGCTGGTTGGAGGCGCCGATGAACAGCCCGTTGACCGCACTGACCCGGCCGCGCATGGCATCCGGGGTTTCCAGCTGCACGAAGGAGCTGCGGATCACCACGCTGACCATGTCGGCGGCGCCCAGCACCACCAGGGTGGCCAGCGAGAACCACAGCGAGGTGGATAGCCCGAAGGCGATGGTGGCGACGCCGAACAGCGCCACCGAACCGAACATGATGCGGCCCACGTGACGATTGAGGCTGACGTAGGCGAGCAGAAAGGACATGCCCAGGGCGCCCACCGCGGGTGCCGAGCGCAGCAGGCCAAGGCCCCAGGGGCCGGTGAGCAGGATGTCGGCGGCGAACACCGGGAGCAGGGCGGTGGCGCCGCCCAGCAGCACGGCGAACAGATCCAGGGAGATGGCGCCGAGTACGTCCGGGCGACTCCTGATGAAGCGGATGCCGGCCAGCAGGTTGTTCAGGGTCGGCTTTTCCTTCTGGCTGGGCGTCTGCCGCGCCGGCAGGCTGGAGACCAGCAGGATGGCGATGCCATAGAGCACCAGCGCCGGGCCATAGACCCAGGCGGCGCCCAGGGCATAGAGCAGCCCGCCCAGCGCCGGGGCGATGATGGTGGCGCCCTGCATGGCCGAGGCCGCCGCGGCGATGGCGCGGGGAAAGATCGCCGGTGGCACGATGTTGGGCAGCAGCGCCTGGGTGGTGGGCTGCTCGAAGGCGCGGGCGGTGCCCAGGCAGAAGGCCAGGATGAAGATCAGCTCGCGGGTCACCGCCTGGTTGAGGCTGCCCACCAGCAGTACCAGGGCGATCAGCCCCTGGCCGGTCTGGCAGAGGGCAGCGACCCGGCGGCGGTCGTAGCGATCGGCGACATGTCCGGTGTGCAGCATGAACAGCACCCGCGGCAGGAATTCCACCAGCCCCACCAGGCCGAGGTCGAGCACGTTGCCGGTGAGGGAATAGAGGTGCCAGCCGATGGCGACGGTGAGCATCTGGAAACTGCCGGCGGTACAGATGCGGGCGAACCAGAAGGCGACGAAGGGACGGTGGTGACGCAGCTGCAGGGTATCGCCGGACATGACTGGGGCTCGCGAGGGCAGAGGCAGCATCTTAAGCCACCCCGAGGCTGATCGTCATACAACTGCGGGGTGCGACAGCCTGCCCGATGCGACATCGAACCACGTAAGCAAATGTATCGAGGAGGACTATCCTAAAGCCTGACGTTGATCCACGTCAGCTTCCGACCTGGTCCTTTGGGCTAGCGGCGGCGGCGCCTTTTTAGCGTCCCGCTCGAACCCCAGGCGACGCCGGAGGTTCGAACCTCGGTCAGCGTCAACTCGACCGGCTGCTCTCGACGGCCGGCGTGCCTGAGAGGAATAGCTATGTTCGGCCTCGAAGCCCTGGATCTCGCCCGGATCCAGTTCGCCTTCACCGTGTCCTTCCACATCGTCTTTCCGGCGCTGTCCATCGGTACCGCGAGCTTTCTTGCCGTGCTCGAAGGGCTGTGGCTGAAGACCGACAACCATGTCTACAAGGATCTGTATCATTTCTGGCTGAAGATCTTCGCGATCTTCT
Source organism: Pseudomonas aestiva (assembly GCF_039908605.1). Taxonomy (NCBI): domain Bacteria; kingdom Pseudomonadati; phylum Pseudomonadota; class Gammaproteobacteria; order Pseudomonadales; family Pseudomonadaceae; genus Pseudomonas; species Pseudomonas aestiva. The sequence continues at coordinate 1,057,365 of NZ_CP150916.1, forward strand.
TCGGCATGGGCGTGGTGTCCGGTCTGGTGATGGCCTACGAGTTCGGCACCAACTGGAGCGGCTTCGCCGACTATGCCGGCGCCGTGACCGGCCCGCTGCTGACCTACGAGGTGCTCACCGCCTTCTTCATCGAGGCCGGCTTCCTCGGCGTCATGCTGTTCGGCTGGAATCGCGTGGGCCGCGGCCTGCACTTCTTCTCGACGGTGATGGTGGCGATCGGCACCCTGATGTCGACCTTCTGGATCCTGGCCTCCAACAGCTGGATGCACACCCCGAGCGGCTACGAGATCGTCGATGGGCGCATCGTCCCGGTGGATTGGCTGGCGGTGATCTTCAACCCGTCGTTCCCCTTCCGCTGGGCGCACATGACCATCGCCGCCTACCTGTCGGTGGCCTTCCTGGTCGGCGCCTCGGCGGCCTGGCACCTGCTGCGCGGCAACGACAACCCGGCGGTGCGCAAGATGTTTTCCATGGCCATGTGGATGGCCCTGCTGGTGGCGCCCATCCAGGCCTTCGTCGGCGACGCCCACGGCCTCAACACCCTGGAGCACCAGCCGGCCAAGATCGCCGCGATGGAAGGCCACTGGGAGAACCCCCCAGGCGAGGCGACCCCGCTGATCCTGTTCGGCTGGCCGGACATGGAGCGCGAGGAAACCCGCTTCAAGCTGGAGATCCCGGTGCTCGGCAGCCTGATCCTCAAGCACAGCCTCACCGAGCCGATCCCGGCGCTCAAGGACTTCCCCAAGGAAGACCGGCCACCGGCCTATGTGGTGTTCTGGTCGTTCCGCATCATGGTCGCCCTCGGCATGCTGATGATCGCCGCCGGCCTGTGGAGTGCCTGGCTGCGCTGGCGCGGCAAACTGTTCGAGACCCGCGGCTTCCTGCGCCTGGTCACCTGCATGGGGCCGGTCGGCCTCATCGCCCTGCTGGCCGGCTGGTTCACCACCGAGGTGGGCCGCCAGCCGTGGATCGTCTACGGCCTCCTGCGCACCAAAGACGGGGTGTCCAACCACAGCGTCACCCAGCTGAGCATCACCCTGGTGGCCTTCGTGGTGGTCTACTTCGCCGTGTTCGGCATCGGCACCCTCTATGCACTGCGCATGATCGGCAAGGGTCCGCATACCGGTGAAGGCGACCTGCCCACCTCCGGCGGCCCGGGCACCGATCGTCATCCCAAGCGTCCGCTGTCCGGCGCCGATGGCGGCCTGGAAGAAGACAATCCCAATGACCAGCTGACCGGAGACCGCACATGAACGGCATCCCTGGCATCGACCTCCCGCTGATCTGGGCGATCATCATCATCTTCGGTCTCATGATGTACGTGGTCATGGACGGCTTCGACCTGGGCATTGGCATCCTCTTCCCCTTCGTCAAGGGCAAGGAAGATCGCGACGTCATGATGAACACCGTAGCGCCCATCTGGGACGGCAACGAGACCTGGCTGGTGCTCGGCGGGGCGGGGCTCTATGGCGCCTTCCCGCTGGCCTACGCGGTGATCCTGCCGGCGCTCTACCTGCCGCTGATCTTCATGCTGATCGGCCTGATCTTCCGCGGCGTGGCCTTCGAATTCCGCTTCAAGGTCCAGGAAGGCAAGGAAGCCCTGTGGGACAAGTCCTTCATCTTCGGCTCGCTGCTGGCCAGCTTCTGCCAGGGCGTGGCCCTGGGCGCCTTCATCGAAGGCTTCCCGGTGGAGAATCGCCAGTATGTCGGCGGTCCGCTGGACTGGCTGACGCCCTTCTCGATGTTCTGCGGCCTGGGCGTCATCGCCGCCTATGCGCTGCTGGGCAGCACCTGGCTGATCATGAAGACCGAGGGTCCGCTGCAGGCCACCATGCGCCGCCTGACCAAGCCGCTGCTGTTCCTGCTGCTGGCCTTCACCGCGGTGGTGAGCATCTGGACCCCGCTGAGCCAGGCGGCCATCTCCGCCCGCTGGTTCAGCATGCCCAATCTGGTCTGGTTCCTGCCGGTGCCGATCCTGGTGGGCGTGGTGACCCTGGCCCTGCTGCGCGCCATCCTGCGCGAGGACTCGCACCATGCGCCCTTCCTGCTGACCCTGGCGCTGATCTTCCTCGGCTACAGCGGTCTGGGCATCAGCCTCTGGCCGAACATCATCCCGCCGGGCGTTTCCATCTGGGAGGCCTCGTCGCCGCCGCAGAGCCAGCTGTTCCTGCTCATCGGCACCCTGTTCATCATCCCCATCACCCTGATGTACACCTTCTGGGGCTACTACGTGTTCCGCGGCAAGGTCCGCGCGGGGGAGGGCTACCACTGATGGTCGGCCGCTCGCGCGAACCCAATTCCGCGGACAACAAGCCGCTCTGGCAGCGGCTGGCCTGGATGGCCGCCATCTGGGCCTGCAGTCTGGTGGCGCTGGGCGTGGTGGCCTGGGTGCTGAGATTGGTGCTGACGGCGGCGGGGCTCAAGTCGCACTGACCCTTCCGTGTGTTGGTGGATGAGGCTGCGCCGTCATCCACCCTACGCAGGGCACGATCCTGTGCTGGAAAGCTACCCTTTACGCCAGACGCCCCCTCTCCCGCTTGCGGGGGAGGGTTGGGGTGGGGGGTGGCTCAACCTGCCGAGCTGATTTGCGGTGTGCTCGGTAGGCTTTTGTTCCGCCCTCGCCGGGCGGGTTACTTTTTTCAGTCGCAAAAAAAGTAACCAAAAACGCTCGCCCCGACTGGCCGGTCCTGCGCCTTGCGCAGGATGCCCTCACGTCAGCGCCGCTCCAGCGGGCCGGGGCCGAAGGGCCGTCCTGGCCCTCGGCCCCTTTCGCGGCATCCATGCCGCTCACCCGCTTCCGCGACACTGCCGTTCGGCCGGCCAGACGGGGCACTGGGGTGCCGGCTGACACTTCGAGTTATTCGGTCTGTGTTGGCCCGTCGTAGTACGTCTTCTTGGCACTATTGCTTAATGCCATACCGAAAAACGCGAAGAGCTGACCAGTTTTCAAAGGGACCTTCAGCCGGCACCCAGCGCCCTGTTCAGTAGGCCGAGCACAGCCGTTCTGTAGGTGGGTGAGCGGCAAGGATGCCGCGAAAGGCGTCGAGGGCCAGGACGGCCCTTCGACGACGGCCCGCCGGAAGGACGGCGGAGCGAGGGAACGCGGCGCGTAGCGCCGGGCCGGATGACCAGGGCAAGCGTTTTTGGTTACTTTTTTTGCGACTGAAAAAAATGACCCGCCCGGCGGGAGCGGAATAAGAAGCTTCCTAATACACCGAGAGTCAGCTTGGCGAGAGCCCCCCACCCCAGCCTTCCCCCGCAAGCGGAGGGGGGCGGTCTAGTGTGGAGGAGGCATCCGGCGTACAGGGACCATCAGCACAGGGAATCCACTGGTTCCGCGAATCAGCCAAACTCCCCAAACCTACAACTTTTCCCAGTTATCCCCCTGCCGCCCGCCCGCTAGCCTGACCCCGTTCCCATCGCGACGAGGAAGGCATCCATGCAGGTTCAAGAAGGCTACGTCGATTTCCAAGGCCACCAGACCTGGTACCGGGTCACCGGTGAGCTGGCCAGCGGGCGGTTGCCGCTGGTGGTGGCCCACGGCGGTCCCGGTTGCACCCATGACTATGTCGACAGCTTCAAGGACCTGGCCGAGCACGGCTGGCCGGTGGTGCATTACGACCAGCTGGGCAATGGCCGTTCCACTCACCTGCGCGGCATCGATCCGGGATTCTGGACGGTGGAGCTGTTTCTCGACGAGCTGAACAACCTGCTGCGCCACCTGGGTATCGGCCAGTACGCGCTGCTTGGCCAATCCTGGGGCGGAATGCTGGCTGCCGAGCACGGGGTGCTTCAGCCTGCAGGACTGCGGGGGCTGATCATCGCCAATTCGCCTGCGTCGATGGCGCTCTGGCGCGCGGCGGCAACAGGGCTGCGGGCCGAATTGCCGCCCGTGGTGCAGGCCACCCTGGAGCGCCACGAGGCCGCCGGCACCACCGACTCGCCCGAGTACCGCGCCGCCAGCCAGGTCTTCTATGACCGCCATGTCTGCCGGGTGCAGCCGCTGCCGGCCGAGGTGGCGCGGACCTTCGCCGCCATCGACGCCGATCCCACCGTCTATCACGCCATGAATGGCCCCACCGAGTTCCATGTGATCGGTAGTTTGCGGGACTGGAGCGTGATCGAGCGGCTGGCGCGGATCCAGGTACCGACGCTGCTGATCTCCGGGCGTCACGACGAGGCCACGCCGGCCTGCGTCGAGCCCTTCGATCGACTCATCCCGGACGTGCGCTGGCGCATCTTCGAGAACTCCAGTCACATGCCCCACGTGGAAGAACGCGAGGCCTGCATGGCCACCGTGGCGATCTTTCTCGCCGAGGTGGAAGGCCGCTAGGCCTCGGCGTCGAGGGCCGCGGCGATCTCGTCGATGCGGGTCTGGCGGTCGTCGGCCTGCAGGCGCGGTCGCGGATTGAGCGCCGACCATTCCGGATGGGCCCGGGCCACCTGCACGGCGGCGGGCAGCTTGCCTTCGCGCCAGCGCTGCTCGTCAGGCGCGGCCACTTCGATGGCACCCTGGGCGGCGTGGCCGCGGATTTCCAGCGCCGCCAGCAGCTGACGCTGCCGCAGCGCCAGCAGGCGCAGCACGGCGTCGTCGATGGACAGTTCCCGTCCGCCGCGCAGCTTGCCGAACAGCCGCCGGCCATAGTGGCCGCCGGTCTGCGCCAGGCCGCCGGCCAGGGCGCCCAGTACCGTGGCGGCGCCCAGGGTCAGGCCGCCGGCGAGCAGGTCCAGACCGACCCCTGCAGCCGCCCCGGCCGCCACGCCGCCGCCCAGGCGGATGCCGAGCAGGCGCAGGGTTTCCGGATTGAACAGGTCATCGCCCCAGCGGCCGTCCAGCAGCGGCAGGTCGCTGGCATGGGCATCGCCCGGGCGAAAGCCGAACAGCCGCAAGAGTTCTTCCACACAGCGTTGTTCACGGGTGCGCAGGGCGTCGCGCAACTCGGCGGTCGCGGTACTGACCTCGGCTTCGCCCGGCGCCACGCTGCGCCGGGCGGCGGCGGCGTCCACCAGCAATTCGGCGATCAGCCGCACGCCTTGCTGATGGCGGCGGCGGGCCTGCTCGGCATGGTCGGCGATCAACCGTTGCAGCGCCGGGCGGCCGCTTTCCAGCAGGGTCGCCAGGCTTTCGTAGAGACGCGCCTCGCCATCCGCCGGCGGGGCGACGCTGTCGAAGCGCACCAGGGCGTGCAGGCCGAGACGGGCCAGGATGGCGCGCCAGTCGTCGGCGCGGTGACCGTCGGCGGCGACGAAGTTGAGCACCGGCACAAGGGGCCGCCCGCAACCAGCCAGCACCGCCAGTTCGTCGCGGTACTTGGCCAGCACCGGCTCGCGGGCGTCGATCACATAGAGCCCGGCATCGGAGGCGCGCAGCTGGCGGATCACCTTGGCCTCCTGCTCGAATCTCTGGCGGGCTTCCACGCTGTCGAGAAAGCGATCGAGCAGGGTGGCGGCGTCCAGGCGTTCGCCGGGTCTTTCCAGTTGCTCCAGGTAGTCGCGCAGGGCGATGGCGTCTTCCAGGCCGGGGGTATCGTAGAGCTCCAGCAGGGCCTCGCCGTCCACCGACAATCGGGCACCCTCGACATGGCGGGTGGTGCTGGGACGATGGGAGACCTCGCCGAAGTCGATGTCGCGGGTCAGGGTGCGCAGCAGTGAGGTCTTGCCGACATTGGTGTGACCGACCAGCGCCAGGCGCAGGGGGCCGCTCATGGATTCGTCTCCAGCCAGGCCAGTTCTTCGAGATCGCCGGCGCAGTGTGCCAGACGCAGGGCGTCCAGCGCCTGCCGCCAGTTGTCCAGGCGGACCGGATCGAGCTTGCTGCCCAGGGGCGCGGGCAACAGCCAGACGCGGGTCGCCGTGGCACAGCGTGACAATTCTGCCAGCAAGGCCAGGGTACCGCGATCCGGCGAACGGCGCGGATCGCAGGCGATCAGCAGGCGGCGCGCCGGATAGCGGGTCAGCTGTTCGAGCAGATGGCGCCGGCCCTGGCCATCGTCAAGGATGCCGGCATCGCGCACGCCCTCGGGCAGCGGCGGCGGCCAGGTATGGTCGGTGAGTTCGATGCCCACCAGCAGCGCCTCGTCGCCGATGCGGGCGAGACCGCCGGCGTTCTGCTGGGGCAGGTGGGCGGGGGCGGCGTCGTTGACGCCCAGGCGTTCGCTGGTGGGCAGCAGGCGTTCGCGCAGTTGCAGATAGCCGGAGCGCTCGACGTCCAGCCGCAGCCGTTGGCGACCGCGTCGCCAGCGCCACAGGCAGAGCAGGGTCAACAGCAGCCGTGGCAGCAGGCCATAGACCAGCACCACGCCCAGCAGCCAGCCGGCCCAGGCCTGACGTGCCGTGGCCAGGGGGCTGGCGGCATCGCCACTGGCGGCGATGCTGGCCGGATCGGGCAGCGGAAAACCCAGCAGCTGGGGCAGGGCGCCGAGTACCTGGGTGAGCAGCACGAAGGTGTCGCTGCCAAGCAAGGTGGTCTCCCAGACGAACAGATAGCTGCGCCCGGAAAGCAGGGCCAGCAGGGTGGCCAGGGCGCTGCCGAGGATCAGCAGCCAGAGACCGTGCACCAGCCCGCCCAGCGCCCAGGGCAGCAGACGGGCGCGGCCGAGCAGCCCGACCAGCGCGGGCCCCAGGTGCAGGGCGCGGGCATCGCGCGCCAGGCGGCCGGAGAGCCACAGCCAGAGGCGCGCCAGCGGCGAGGCCAGCTGGCGGCCGCCGCCCAGCAGGCCGAGGGTCCAGACCAGCAGGCTGAGCAGGTTGAGCCCGAGCAGACTGCCCAGCGCCCAGAACACATTGACCGGGCGACTGCCATCACCCAGGGCCCCGGCGGCGAGTCCCGCGCCGCAGAACAGCGCGACGATGCCCAGCAGCCAGGCGGCCAGCAGCGCACCCTGGCGCCAGCGGCGCCGCGCCGCCAGCAGGCCGTCGCGCTGGCCGAGCAGACGGGCGCGCGTCACCAGCCGCGACTCGAAGGGGCCACCGGCCGCACGCGCCTGGCGATTGGCCTCGGCGTCTTCCAGCGGGCCGCTGTCTTCCTCGGTCAGGCGCAGGGCTTCGGTGAGCCAGAGATCCTCGAAGGCGGGAGAGGGGAGTGCGGTCACGCGTCGACGCCCTTGCGGCAAAGACGCCGAGCATAGTCCCTGGCGCCCTGGCTGTTAACGCCTCTGTTATGCTCTGTCACCATGAAAACCTCTCTTCCCCTGAGCCTGATCGTCGCCGTGGCCGACAACGGCGTCATCGGCATCGACAATCGTCTCCCCTGGCACCTGCCGGCGGAGCTCAAATATTTCAAGGCCGTGACCCTCGGCAAGCCGCTGGTCATGGGTCGCAAGACCTGGGATTCCCTGGGCCGCCCGTTGCCGGGCCGGCTGAATCTGGTGGTCTCCCGTCAGACTGATCTGGTGGCCGAAGGTGCCGAGGTGCGGACCTCGCTGGCCGCTGCCGTGGAGCGCGCCGAGGCCTGGGCCCGGGAGCGCGAGGCCAGCGAGATCATGCTGATCGGTGGCGCCCAGCTGTTCGCCGAAGCCCTGCCGGTGGCCCAGCGCCTTTACCTGACCCGGGTCGCCCTGGCGCCGGCCGGGGATGTGTTCTTTCCCGATTGGCAGGAGGCGGAGTGGGAGCTTGTCTCGCGCCAGGCGCATGCGGCCGAGGACGACCGTCCGGCCTATGCCTGCGAGGTCTGGGAGCGCCGGGCCTAGGGGCGTTCGCCTGCAGCCTTCCCGCCTGGCTCCGGTCATTGTTCCGACCTTAAGTAAAACCTAAGACGGGTATGGCATAAAGACGCTGAGGCAGGCCGCCTGGGCGGCCGGAGGGCACGACCATGAGGGCGATCGACAGCCAGACTTCGACGGCAATGGCAGGGACTCAGCCTGCCAATTCGAGCGTTACCGCCAGTCAGGGCGTATCCGCCAGTGACTCCGCCAGTGATTCCACCAGCGCGGGGGGAATCCCAGCCGGCACCGATGTAGCGGTGGATCTGTCGCCCGCCGCCCAGCTTATAGCCGGATTGCTGCCGGGTCAGTCGAACGGTAACAGCGATCTCGACGGTTTCATGCAGATCCTCCAGCAGCAGATCCGCAGCCAGGGCACCGACGCCGCCGTGCTCGGCGAACTGCCCCAGGATGCCAGTGCCGACCGTGTGCAATTGGCCAAGCAGGCGGCCAATCACCTGCTGGTGAGCTATTACCATGACGACAGTCGCTATGCCGACGCCTCTACCCAGGATCCCTTCGCCAATCTGGACAGCGACAGCCTGACCCGGATCGCCAGCGACGATTCCGGCACCTTTACTTCGGCTGAGCGTCAGCTGGCCTATTTCGAAGGGGCGCAGCGCGGTACCGATGGCGCCAACGTGGCCTTTTCCGGTCTCTCCACATCAGGCCAGGGCGCCGCCGCCTGGAACTGGGCACCTGCCGCCACCGAGGATGCCGGCATTCTCGGGACCCTGAATCCGGGCGCGCCGGACTGGCAGTCGGGTCAGTTGAACACCCAGCTCATCGATGGCCTGAGCGCTGGCGGGGTGGCGACTGCGGCGGCTCAGGAAACGGCCGCGTTGGCGGCGCCGACCTTTGGCGTCACCACCGGGGCGGATGGCGCACCCCAGTGGACGATGCAACCGGCGGACGGGCAGGACGCCGAAGCGAGCACCGCGCTGGATGGCAGCATCCTCACCCAGATGACCGGCGCGACGGCGGCGCCTTCGCTGTCGCTCTATCGCCAGATCGCCGCCTTTGGTTGAGTGGCGCTGTTGGGCTAAGACCTGCTTGTTGGGCTTCGACGATGAAGCCGTCTCAACCCAATCTACGTCAGAGCGGTAGGTTGGCGCTGAGCGCAGCGAAGCCCAACGCCAAGATGCCCTCAGATCGCCCGCAGCTTCTTCGCCGGCAGGTAGTCGCGGTGGACGCGCTCTTCCACCAGGTACAGCCAGCAAGGGCCTTCCACCTGGGGAAAGAGGCGCACTTCCTGGATGCTGCTGGGCTTGGGTTCGCCATTGCCGACCTGCACGGCCACCGTCTGGCCCAGGCGGAAGCGCGGGACCACGCCGGCGTCCACCACGCTCTGCTCGGCCTTGGTCGCCGGACGGCCCAGGTATTCGCCCAGGTCCACCGGACCGGAGGGGCCTTCGGCGACGGTGTCCACATGGAAGCTGTAGGCGGTGGCCAGGCCTTCGTCACCACCGTGGATCTCGCCCTGCTTGATGCGCGACACGGCCTGGTCGAGGGCGGCGTCGAGCGTCAGTTCGTTGTTCGATTGCAGGGTGATGACGATGCGGCGTTCGAAGGGGTACTGGCTCATGGTTTCGACTTTTTCGGCAGATAAGGAAAAGAAGGGACATCTTGTGCCCCCTTTGGCCGGCCGCTGTCCAGCCGGGGGCGCCCGATCGGTGATCGCGTTTGCAACCCCAGGTGTCCAGCGGCCCGGCGGTCACCGGGGCCTGGCTGAAAAGTGCCTGCGCTCGGCCAGGCTGCGTTGAAAAGCCGTTCCGAACGCTCATCTACTGCTCGTAAACTCCGCTTCCTCACGAATTTTCGCCTTGCCTGACCTTCGCGCGGCGACTTTTCGGACGAAGCCTAGTCATTGCGCCGCTTGAGCTGGTCTTTCAGCTGGGTCGGCACCTCGCGAATGATCAGCAGATCCTGGCCTTCGTCGTATTCGATGCGCGAGCCCAGCAGGTGCGCCTCGAAGCTGATCGACAGCCCCTCGGCACGGCCGGTGAAGCGGCGGAATTGATTGAGGGTGCGCTTGTCCGCCGGGATCTCCGGGGCCAGACCGTAATCCTTGTTGCGGATGTAGTCGTAGAAGGCACGCGGTGCCTGGTCATCCATCAGCTCGGAGAGGGCGTCCAGGGCCATGGGCTCGCCGCGCTTGGCCTGGCTGCTGGCGTAGTCCACCAGGGTGTCGGTCTTTTCCTTGGCGGCCTCTTCCGGCAGGTCCTCGCTCTCCACGTAGTCGCTGAAAGCCTTGAGCAGGGTCCGGGTCTCGCCCTTGGCGTCGACGCCTTCCTGGCAGCCGATGAAGTCGCGGAAGTAATCCGAGACCTTCTTGCCGCCCTTGCCGCGAATGAAGGAGATGTACTGGCGCGACTGCTTGTTGTTGCGCCATTCCGAGAGGTTGATGCGCGCCGCCAAGTGCAGCTGGCCCAGGTCCAGGTGCTTGGCCGGGGCCACTTCCAGACTCTCGGTGACGGTCACCCCCTCGCTGTGGTGCAGCAGAGCGATGCTCAGGTAGTCGGTCATGCCCTGCTGGTACTGGGCGAACAGCACATGGCCGCCGGTGGAAAGGTTGCTGCTCTCCATCAGCCCCTTGAGGTGCTCCACCGCCTGGCGACTGAAGGCGACGAAGTCCTGCTCGCCTTCCAGGTAGGCATGGAGCCAGCCGCTCAAGGGATAGGCGCCGGATTCCTCGTGGAACAGGCCCCAGGCCTTGTTGGGCTTGGCGTTGTAGCTGTCGTTGAGATCGGCCAGCAGATTCTCGATGGCCTGGGAGTCGGCCAGTTCGGCGTCCCGCGCGTGCAGGGTCGCGGGCTGGCCGTCGGGCTTCTTGTCGATCAGATGGACGATGGCGTGACGGATCGGCATGACGGCCTCGGGTAACGGAGAAAAGTCCGCCAGTCTAACGCCCCCGCGCCCTGGCGGGCAGGCCCTGGGCGCCGCAGGCTCAGCGCGCCGCCGTGGCCTGCTTTTCCTGCAGCGCGTTGCCCAGGTGGCGGGTCATGAAGACCGCGGCTTCTTCACGGCGATCCTCGAGCAGCAGGTCGATCAGCTGCAGGTGCTCCTGACAGCGGCGCTGGGCCTGCTCGCGATCCACCGACTTCTGGTATTCGATCAAGCGGCGCAGGCGATTGAGCCGGCGCAGCGCATCGAGGATGAAGGCATTGCCCGAGCAGCGGGCGATGGTCTCGTGCAGGCGGGTGTTGGCGTCGAAGATCTCCGCGGGCGAGGCCTCGAACACCCGGCCTGCGGCCAGCAGCGCCTGCTCGTCGCGGCAGCGCCGCAATTCGCCGGCATCCAGGGTGAAGCCGGCGTCGCGGATGCCGGCCGGCTCGATCAGCAGGCGGAAGGCATAGCTCTGGGCATAGGCGTCTGGCGAGGTGAGACCTTCGACGAAGCTCCAGCCGTAGCCCGGCAGGCGCTCGGCCCAACCTTCCTGGACGATGCGCCTGAGGATATCGGCCAGTTGCCCACGGGTGACCTGGTAGCGGCGGATCAGCTCGTTTTCCGTGACCTTCAGCGGCAATTCGCCCTCGATGCGGTCGCGGGCGATGGTCAGGTACAGGCGTTCGCTGGCGGACACCTCTTCGCGCGCCTGGGGCGTGGCGTCCAGGGCCGCGGCGGCCACGGCGAAACCGCCCTCGGGATGCCGCGCCAGCAGGCTCTGGTCGGCCATCTGCTGCAGGGCGCTGCGCACCGGCGAGCGCGACACCCGCAGCCGCTCGGCCAAGGCGCGCTCGGGCAGCCGGGTGCCGACCGCCAGCTGGTGCGAGGCGATGTAGGTGAGGATGTCGGGAATCAGTTGGGAGGCGAGGGTGGTGCCCATGGCAGCGCTGGCGAGTCGATCGGAAAGATCCGGGATGCTAGCACGGGACCCGCCGGGCGCAGCCGGCGGGTCCCGCGGGCGAGCGCTCAGTCGCCGCTCGGGCTGACGTCCATGTCCTTGAGCTTAACCAGCCGGCTGCCGTGCTTGCAGCGATAGCCCAGCCAGACGGCGAGAAACAGCGGCAGGCTGATGTAGGTGGCGGCCAGGCCCAGCCAGTCGACGCCGTGCGGCCCGAACAGGGCGGCATAGTTCTGCCCCAGGGTGATCACCAGGCAGAGGGCGAAGGCCAGCAGCGGCCCGAAGGGAAACAGCTTGGCACGGTAGGGCAGGTCTTCCAGCCGGCGACCCTGGGCCAGGTAGCCCTGGCGGAAGCGATAGTGGGACACGGCGATGCCCAGCCAGGCGATGAAGCCGCACATGCCCGAGGTGTTGAGCAGCCAGCCATAGAGCGCCTTGTCGCCCACCAGGGAGGTGAAGAAGCACAGGGCGCCCACCGCGGTGGTGGCCAGCAGGGCGTTGCGCGGCACGCCATTGCGCGAGACGCGGGCGAACAGCCGCGGCGCCTTGCCCTGTTCGGCCAGGCTGTGCAGCATCCGCGTCGAGGCGTACATGCCCGAGGTGCCGGCGGAGAGCACCGCCGAGAGGATCACCGCGTTCATCAGGCTGGCGGCGAAGGCCAGGCCGGCGCGCTCGAACAGCAGGGTGAACGGCGAGACGGAGACGTCGGTGGCATCGTTCTGCAGCAGGCGCGGATCGGTATAGGGGATCAGCATGCCGATGACGAAGATCGCCAGCACATAGAACATCAGGATGCGCCAGAACACCTGGCGGATGGCGATGGGCACGTTCTTGCGCGGATTCTCCGATTCACCGGCGGCGATGCCGATCAGCTCGGTGCCCTGGAAGGAAAAGCCGGCGATCATGGCCACCCCGACCATGGCCTGCAGGCCGCCAACGAAGGGCGCCTCGCCCTGGGTGAACACGGACAGGCCTGGCGGCTCGATGCCGCTGAAGATGCCGAGGATGGCGGCCAGGCCCAGGCCGATGAAGACCACCACGGTGGCCACCTTGATCAGCGCGAACCAGAATTCGCTCTCGCCGAAGCCGCGCACCGACACCGCGTTGAGCAGGAACATCAGCGCGAGGAAAACTGCGCTCCAGATCAGCCCGGGCACCTCGGGAAACCAGAAGCCCATCACCAGCTGCGCCGCCACCAGTTCGGCAGCGATGGTCACCGCCCAGTTGTACCAGTAGTTCCAGCCGAGGGCGAAGCCGAAGCCGTCCTCGACGAAGCGACTGCCATAGATGGAGAAGGAACCCGACACCGGCTGGTAGGCGGCCATCTCGCCGAGGCTGGTCATGAGGAAGTAGACCATCAGGCCGATCAGCGCATAGGCCGCCAGGGCGCCGCCCGGACCGGCGGTGGCCACGGTGGCGCCGGAGGCGACGAACAGCCCGGTGCCGATGGAGCCGCCGATGGCGATCATGTTGAGGTGGCGGGGCTTGAGCCGGCGCTGCAGACTCGGAGAGGCGGTGGACATGGGGATTCCAGCTGGCAGTTTAACGGGGGCCGGCGCTGGCTCTGGCGGCCAGTCGCGGTCGTCGAATGAAGGGTGGTGTGCGGAACGCCCGCGGCCGTCGGCGCGGGCAGCGCCAAAAAAGCCGCGAAGCTTAGCAGGACAAGGGCGCCAGGTGGGATGGCGGTCGTCGGTGCGCGGCCGGGCGAGGAAGCCAGCACGTCCGTTCTGGCTACGGGAGGCGGTACAGGGCAAGCGCTAGCCGGCGTGATCAGCGCAGCAGCGAACGGCGGACCGCCGCCACGTGTTCAGCCAGGATACTGAGGTCGAGCGCGGCCAGGCAGGGGAGGACGGTCCGCTGCGCTGCGGCAGCGGACCGGGTAGCGTCTTTAGCCCGAGATCAGGACGCGTCGATCCAGATGGTCTTGATCTCGGTGTACTGGTCGTGGGCCCACAGCGACTTGTCGCGCCCGCCGAACCCCGACTCCTTGTAGCCGCCGAAGGGGGTGGAGGCATCGCCCTCGCCGAAGCAGTTGACGGTGACGATGCCGGCACGGATGCCGCGAGCCAGCTTGATAGCATTGCGCAGGTTGCCGGTGTAGGCCGAGGCGGCCAGGCCGTAGGCGGTGTCGTTGGCCAGCTCCAGGGCTTCGTGGAGGGTATCGAAGGGGGTCACGCTCAGCACCGGGCCGAAGATCTCCTCGCGGAACAGGCGGCTGTCACGCGCCACGCCGTCGACGATGGTCGGCTCCACATAGACGCCATCGCGGGTCGCGCCACCGGTCACCACCTTGAGCTGCTGCTCGCTGGCGTGCTCCAGGTAGGAACGGACCTTGTCGAAATGCGCCTTGCTGACCATGGAACCCAGGCGGTTCTCCGGGTCCAGCGGGTCGCCCAGCTGCCAGTCCTGCAGGTGGACCTGGACGCGCTCCAGCAGGGCATCCTTGACCTCGCGATGGACGATCAGCCGCGACGATGCCGAGCAGTTCTCGCCCATGTTCCAGAAGGCGCCGTTGACCACGTGCTGGGCGACCTGGTCGAGATCCTCGACGTCGTTCATCACCACGGCGGGGTTCTTGCCGCCCAGTTCCAGGACGATGCGCTTGAGATTGGATTCGGCGGCGTACTTGAGGAACAGCCGACCGGTGTCGGTGGAGCCGGTAAAGCTGACCGCGGCGATGTCCGGATGCCGGCCGATGGGTTCGCCGGCCTCCTTGCCACTGCCGGGCACCACGTTGAACACGCCGGCCGGCACCCCGGCCTGGTGGGCCAGCTCGGCTACCCGCAGGGCACTCAGGGTGGTCTCCTTGGCCGGCTTGACCACGATGGAGCAGCCAGCGGCCAGCGAGGGACCGATCTTCCAGGCTAGCATCAGCAGCGGGAAGTTCCAGGGTAGTACCAGGCCGACCACGCCGATGGGCTCGCGTACCACCATGGCCAGGGCGCCGGCGCCGGTGGGGGCGGTGGCGTCGTAGATCTTGTCGATCAGCTCGGCGTGCCAGCGCAGGGTGTTGATGGTCTCCGGCACGTCGATGGTCTGGCACTCGCGCACCGGCTTGCCGCTGTCGAGGCTCTCCACCACCGCCAGTTCATGGGCGTGTTCTTCCAGCAGGGCGGCGAATTTCTGCAGCACGGCCTTGCGCGCGGAAGGGTGCCGACCGCTCCAGCGACCGTCTTCGAAGGCGGTCTTGGCGGCGGCTACGGCGGCGTCCACGTCGGCGGCGCCACAGGCGGCCACCTGCGCCAGTTCAGCGCCAGTGGCGGGGTTGGTGGTGGCGAAGGTCTGGCCGCTCCGGGCGGCGACGAAGGCGCCGTCGATGAAGGCCTGGGTGCGCAGCTCGACGGTGGCGGCGAGGTCGGCGTAGGCGGCTTTGCTCAGCAGATCGGTCATGGTCAGGCTCCCTGGACGATACGGGTGACGTTGCTCTTCAGCGCGGTGATCACCTGCGCCAGTTCGGCTTGCTCGGCTGCGGTCATGCCCTTGAGCGGGGCACGCACGCCGCCGTTGGGCAGGCCGGCGAGTTCGCAGCCGTACTTGATCGACTGCACGAACTTGCCGCCTTCGAGGTAATCCATCAGCGGCAGCATGGCCGCCATGATCCGGCGCCCCTTGGCGAAGTCCTGCTCCAGCACGCAGGCCTGGTAGAGCGCCACGTGCTCGCGCGGCACGAAGTTGGAGCCGGCGCAGACCCAGCTGCGCGCGCCCCAGGCGAAGAATTCCAGGGCCTGGTCGTCCCAGCCGCAGGAAAGCTGCAGGTCCGGGCGCTTGACCGCGTGGCGGTGCAGACTCGCCATGTCGCCGCTGCTTTCCTTGATCGACTGGACGTTGCGGCAGCCGGCGATGGCGGCGAAGAAGTCCTCGCCCATGGCCACGTTCATCCGCCCCGGATAGTTGTAGAGCATGATCGGCAGGTCGGCGGCGCGATCCACCGTCAGTACGTGCTCGGCGATCTCCTGCTGGGTCGGCAGGGCATAGGGCGGGGTGCCGACCAGCAGGGCATCAGCCCCGTGCTCACGGGCGGCCTGGGCGAACACCACCGAATCCTCGGTACGGATGGCGCTGGTGCCGATCACCAGCGGCAGGCGCTGGCCCACCACGTCGCAGGCCTGGGCGATCAGCGCCAGGCGCTCTTCGCCGCTGTGGGCGTAGTACTCGCCGGTGGAACCGCCGACCACGATGCCGTGCACCTTGGATTCGATCAGGTATTCCAGGACCTGGGCGAAACCGGCCTGGTCGATGGCGCCGTCCACCTTGAGCGGGGTGATGGCCGGGGTGTAGATGCCGTCGAAGTTCATGGGTGGAGCCTCCAGAGGTTGCACGGATGTCGGGGGGAGGGCGCGGCCGTCAGCTTTCGCAGCCGGCGCGGTACTGCCCCCACAAGAGGTTGAAATTGACGCCGGCCGAGAGGAACGGCTGCGGTGGGTTGGCATTGGGCCCGGGCGCGGCGAGCAGGAAATCGATCAGTTCGTCGCGCTCGCCGGCCAGCCAGTTGGCGAGCAGCTTGCCGGTGGCGGTGCCGCGGGTGACGCCCAGGCCGTTGCAGCCCAGGGCGCCATAGACGTTGGGGGCCAGCTGGCCGAAGAAACCGTTGTGGTTGCGGGTCATGGCCAGGGCGCCACCCCAGGTGTACTCGAAGGTCACCTTGGGCAGCATGGGAAAGCGGCGGGCGAAGGAGGCCTGGTGACGCTGCAGCACCCGCTGCAAATGCTTGGGATTGCTGCGGCCATCGGGGTTGAAGCTGAAGCTGTTGCGGATCAGCAGGCGCTGGTCGGGGGTACGCCGCACCGTGGTGCCGAAAGGGTCGGCGGGGATGGCGCCCCAGAAGGGCTTGCCGCCCAGCAGCGCCTGCTCGTCGGGCGTCAACCGCCGCGTGAGACTGCCGTAGGTGAAGATCGGCAGCATGCGCCCCTGCAGGAAGCCGAAGTGCTGGCCGAAGGAATTGTTGGCCAGCACCAGTTTGCCGGCGGTGATACGGCCAGCGGCATGCCGCAGCTCGGGGCGCGGACCGTAGTCCACGTCCAGGATCGGCGTGCGCTCGAAGAGCGTGACATTGGCCGGTAGATTCTCGGCCAAACCCTTGACCAGGGCGCTGGGCTGGATCAGCACCGCGCCAGGGGTATAGAGCGCCCGCTGATAGAAGTCCGTGCCCAGGTGCTCGGGCAGGGTCTCGCGTTCGATCATCTGGTAGGGCTGGTCGAGCTTGTCCAGGCCGCGCCGGTAGGCATCGAGCACTGCCAGACCGCGTTCCTCGACGGCGGCCTGATACTTGCCGCAGGCCTGCAGCTGGCAATCGATGCCGTAGCGTTCGACCTGCCGGCGCAGGTAGGCCTGGCCACTCAGGTTCAGCTTGAGCACGGTGCGGGCGATGCCGATGTCGCCGATGTAGTCCTCGGCGCCGATGTCATGGGGCAGGTCGATGGCGAAGCCGGCATTGCGCCCGGCCGGGCCCAGACCGACCTCCTGCGCCTCCACCAGGATCACCTCGTCGTCCGGGAACTTCAGCGCCAGCTGCCGCGCGGCAGCGAGACCGGTGAAACCGGCGCCGACCACTACCCAGGGCGCCTCGCTATGACCGCGATGGCTGGGCCGGGGCGTGCGCGGGGCGCTGGTGTGGTACCAGCCACAGGTGTTGTCGTCGGCGGGCAGGGCTTGGACTTTCATGGTGCGCAACCGTCTCCGGTGAAGCGTCTGGCCTGAACGCGAGGCGCACAGGGCTTGCCCGCCTCCCGGGGAGGCAGGATGTCGCTTGAGGTCGTTCAGGACCGGGCCGCGGGCTCAGGCCGTTCAGGCCCGGCGGTCCGGTACGTCGTGGTGGCGCTGTGCCCGACTACTGCCCGGTCACGGCGCGCTGGCGCCGTCTAGGCGATCACTTCTGGCCAGCGGCGCGGGCGTCCGCCAGCCAGCCGTCCCACTCGGCCTGGTGCGCCTTGATCCACTCGGCGGCCTGACGCTTGATGTCGTCCAGCGATTTCTCGCCGTTCTGCATCTTGAGGTTCTGGGCGCTTTCGTCGGCGGTGGCGATCTTCAGCTCCGAGAGGAACTTGACCGCGGCGGGGTTCTTCCTGGCGAAGTCCTTGTTGATCACCGCCACGACGTTGTCGATGGGAGCGCCCAGGTTCTTGCCCTCGAAGGTGGTGTTCACGTCGTTCTTGCCGTCGGGCAGCGAGGTGAAGGGCACTGGTAGCCAGACAACGTCCCGGCCTTCCACCAGCACGCTGGAGATCCACTGCGGCACCCAGGTGTAGTAGAAGATCGGCTTGCCGTCCTTGTAGCGCTGGATGGTGTCGGCCATCAGCGCGAAATAGGAGCCGCGGTTGTCGGTGACGGTGTCGTTCAGGCCATAGGCCTTGAGCTGGTGCTCGACGATCACCTCGCAGCCCCAGCCGGGGTTGCAGCCGGTAAGGTCGGCCTTGCCGTCGCCATTGCTGTCGAACATCTTGGCGATTTCCGGCTTCTTGAAGTCCGAGATGTCCTTGATGTGGTACTGGTCGGCGGTCTTCTTGTCGATCATGAAGCCCTGCAGCACGCCTGGCATCACGTTACCGGCCTTGACCATGGTGTCGTCGCCGCCGGCCTTGTCATAGAAGGCCTGGTGCATGTGTTCCCACATATGCACGGTGAAGTCGGCGTCGCCATAGGACAGCGCCAGAAACAGCGCCGGGTAGTCGGTTTCCTTGGGGGCCTTGACGTCGTAGCCCAGCGCCTTGAGGCCGGCGATGGCGATCTCGCCGCGAAAGCGTTCTTCGGCGATGGTGGGGAAAATCGGCGTGACTTTCACCCCGGCGCCGGGTTGGTCGGCGCTAGCGGCATGGACGGCGCCGCTCAGGGCCAGACCCAGGAGGGAGGCGGCGAAGCCGGTCAGGAACGCTTTCTTGCATGCGGAAAGATTCATGGAGCACCTGTCGTTGTGAGTTGATGTTCTGCGGTGAAGGCAGGTTCAAGGCGTAACCGGCTGCGGCAGCGCTTTTTTCTTGGCGACCAGACGCACCACCAGGCCGACCGGGCCGCTGTGGTACCAGCGCTGACCGGTGGCCAGGTGGGCGCTGCGCTCGCCCATGGCCTGGGTGAAGCGATCGAGGAAGATCGCCAGCAGCACCAGGCCGATACCGCCGACGCTGGCCAGGCCCATGTCCAGGCGACCGATGCCGCTGAGGACCATGAGGCCGAGTCCGCCGACCGAGATCATCGAGGCCACCACCACCATCGACAGCGCCAGCATCAGGGTCTGGTTGACCCCGGCCATGATGGTCGGCGCGGCCAGCGGCAGCTGGACCTTGACCAGCATCTGCCAGGGCGTGCAGCCGAAGGCACGGGCGGCTTCGATCTTGTCTTCCGGCACCTGGCGGATGCCCAGATTGGTCAGGCGCACCAGCGGTGCCAGCGAGAAGATGATGGTGACGATGACCCCCGGCACGTTGCCGATGCCGAACAGCATCACCACCGGCACCAGGTAGACGAAGGCGGGCAGCGTCTGCATGGCGTCCAGCAGCGGGCGGATGCACATTTCCAGGCGATTGCTGCGGGCGCTGAGGATGCCCAGCGGGATGCCGATCACCGCGCAGAACACCAGGGAGGTGAGCACCAGGGCGAGGGTGACCATGGCATCGTTCCACACGCCGATCAGCCCCAGGGCGGTGAGCATGGCCAGGGTCAGAATGCCGATGCGGCGACCGCCGATCTGCCAGCCGAGCAGGGCGGCCAGCAGGATGAACACGGTCGGCGGCACCGACATCAGCGCGGCCTGGATGCCGTCCAGGACCTGGTCCACTGGCCAGCGGATGGAGCGGAACACCTCGCGGAAGTTGTGCACCAGGTAGCGCAGCGCGGCTTCCACCCAGGAGCCCACCGGAACGGTGATCGTCTTGAAGGGATCGAGAATGCTGAAATCGGACATGAGCGGGGCCTCCGGCGCGCCTGCGCGCCTTCAACAAAGGAAAACAGCGATCAGTGGCCGCCGAGATAGCTCAGCAGGCGACCCTGGGAGATGCAGCCCTGATAGGCGCCGGCGGCGTCCACGACCGGCACGGGCGCACTGGCGCGGGCCACGGTGCCGAAGATGTCCCTGATCGGCGTGTCCGCCGTGATCGGGGTTTCGCGACCGGGCCTATAGGCGATCTGCGCATCCCGCTGGGCGATGTCGCCGGCCTTGAGGATGCGGCTGGCGTCGAAGCCGTTGAAGAAGGTGCGCACGTAGTCGTTGGCCGGCTGGCACAGCAACTGGCGCGGGGTACCGATCTGCACCACCCGGCCGCCTTCCATGATGGCGATGCGATGGCCGATGCGGACCGCTTCCTCGATGTCGTGGGAGATGAAGATGATGGTGCGGTCCTGTTGCTGCTGCAGCTTGATCAGCTCACCCTGCATCTCGTGGCGGATCAGCGGATCGAGGGCCGAGAAGGCCTCGTCCATCAGCAGGATGGCTGGATCGTTGGCCAGCGCCCGGGCCAGGCCCACGCGCTGCTGCATGCCACCGGAGAGCTGGTGCGGATAGCAGTTTTCCTGGCCGGCCAGGCCGACCTGGCGCAGCGCGGTAATGGAGCGGCTGTTGCGTTCCTTCTCGGCGACGCCGCTGATCTGCAGACCGAAGCCGACGTTGTCCAGCACCGTCATGTGCGGCATCAGGGCGAAGGACTGGAACACCATGCCCATGTCCTTGCGGCGGACCTGCAACAGGTCCTTGTCACTGAGGCCGGTGATTTCCCGGCCGTTGAGGAAGATGGTGCCAGCGGTGGGTTCGATGAGGCGATTGAACAGCCGCACCATGGTCGACTTGCCCGAGCCGGACAGTCCCATGATCACGAAGATCTCGCCGCGCATGACCGAGAAGCTGGCATCGAAGACCCCGATGACCTGGCCGGTCTTCTCGAACACCTCCGCCTTGGAAGCCCCCGCCCTGACCAGCGCCATGGCGGTGTCCGCCTGAGAGCCGAACACCTTGTAGATGTTGCGGACCGAGATGATTTCGTCGGAGCGGGTCATGCCATGCCTCCTTCGCGCCCAGCACAGGCAGTCACCACCGCTGTGCAGTTCTGATTGATGAGAGATGCTGGGCAGAGGAAATGGGTGTCGGTCTTCACGACGGCGGTCCCTTCTTGTTGTTCTGATGGCCCTCGGAACGGGGCTTTTCAGCAAATCTATAAGCTGACCCCGGGCAAATCCAACAACATTTCCAGCCCTAATTTGATAACGTCACGTTATGATTTCGCTGAGCGCGCCAGAGGTGTCGCCGTGAGATATGCCTGGCGTCTCCAAAGGCTCCAAGGTCGCGCGGCCATGGCCAATACTGCTTGTCCGCCCCTTTTCCGTCCGTCGAGAGTTGCGATGTCCAAAGCCGTCGATCCCGATACGCTGCTGCTGAAAATGCCTTCGTTGCGCGCGGTGAAGGCCTTTGTCGCGGCGGCCAAGTACGCAAGTTTCACCCGTGCCGCCGAGGCGCTGTGCGTGTCCCAGGCCGCGATCAGTCGACAGATCCGCGAGCTGGAGGGCTATCTCGGGGCTCAGTTGTTCAGTCGGGTCGGGCGCGCGGTGGCGCTGACCCCGGCGGGCGAACTGTTCTTCGATGCGGCCCAGTTATCCTTCGTCAACATCGCCCAGGCTGCCGAACGCATCCGCAGCAACCAGACCGCCCGGCACATGCTCACCCTGTGCTGCTCGCCGGCGTTCTCGGCACTGTGGCTGTCCCAGCACCTGCCGGATTTCTTCGCCAGCCACCCCGAGATCGAACTGAATCTGGTCACCACCCAGAATTTCCTGGCCATGGAGCCGGGGGTGCAGCCGGACGCCTTCATCACCAAGATGCCCAAGGTGCGCGACGGCTATCGCAGCACGGCGCTGTTCCACGACATCATCTATCCAGTGTGCTCGCCGCTGTATCTCGAACGCCATCCGCAGATCCGCACCCTCGAAGGGGTACGCGACGCGGCCCTGCTCAACCTCAGTCCCTACGGTCGCTCCCAGGTGGCCGAGCACGTCGACTGGGGCGTCTGGCTGGCCTTCCAGGGCATCGATCTGGACGAGCGTCCGGCCGGGCGTCCGCCGCTGTTCAATGCCAACGACTACAACCTGATCATCGGCATGGTGCTGACGCACCAGGGCATCAGCCTGGGCTGGAATCACCTGGTGGCGGCGCTGCTGGAACAGGGCCAGCTGGTGCGGCCGATCAAGGAGCAGGTGGTCCTGCGCAACAGCCGCCACTACCTGTCGATCCGCGAGGAAATGGAAGACAGCGAGGCGGTGCGGCGCTTCCAGCAGTGGCTGCTCGGCCGTCTCGGCCGGGCGCCCGCCTGACCTGCGGTTATCCTTTGCCCGGCGAAAAAGTCGTTGGAGCCATCGCCCGACCCTGACTCATTGTCTGTTGCCGGCCAACCTCGGCAGCCAACAACAAGGGAGTCCGCGGATGTCGCCCTACGCCTTTTGCCAAGCCCTCACCCTCGACCAGGTACCGCGCCCTAGCCGGGCCATCCTGCAGAAGAGCCTGCTGGACATCCTCGGCACCCTGGCCGTGGCGGTGTCCAATGCCACCGGTCAGACGCTCTATGGCTATGCGCGCAAGCACTATCCTGGTGGCGAATTCATGAGCCGCCTGCCTTTCGATGGCACCCCGGTGAATCTGCTGGGCGCGGCTTGGGCGGGAGGGTTCACCGGCGACAGCCTGGACGCCCACGAGGGGCACTTCACCTCCAAGGGCCATGCCGCACCGCGGTCCCGGCACTGCTGGCGCTGGCCGATGCCCTGCACGCCCAGGGCCGCCGTATCAGCGGCCGCGACCTGCCCGAAGCCCTCTGCCTCGGCTACGAAACCGGCCCGCGCGCTGTACAGCGATCCCGAGGTCTGTCGCCAGGACCTCGAACGACTCTGGCATCGCGACTGGATCTTCGCCGGCCACACCTTCGAGATCGCCAAGCCCGGCCAGTATCTCACTCTGCAGATCGGCGACTACCCGGTGGCGGTGATGCGCCGCAAGGACGGTCAGGTGCGGGCCTTCCATAACGCCTGTCGCCGTCGCGGTGCCAAGATCTGCGAGCGCGAGCAGGGCAAGGTTGCCAAGCGGGTCTGCCCCTATCACAGGTGGACCTACGAACCGGACGGCAGCCTGCTGTTCGCCGGCAAGGTGAACGCTGATTTCGACAGGACCCTGGTCGCTGGCGACATGGTGGGCGGCGGTTCTCCCGCCAAGTGGGAACGCGGCTTTGGGCTAGGATGGGCCCGAGGCAAGGAGCGGGGCGGTAGGACGTGATCGATTCGAGAACCTTTGGCAGCGGTATCCAGGGCAAGAACTACCTGCAGTTGCAGTCGACGCGGCCGCGGCCGGAATTTTCCCGGCTGGTCGGCTTCATCCTGCTTGATCACTTTTCCCTGCCGTCCTTCACCCAGGCGCTGGATACCCTGGTCACCGCCAACCTGCTGGCCGCCGGGACCTTCGCTACCCGGACCTACAGCCCGACCGGCGCCGAGGTGCTCAGTGACCTCGGCATCGTCATCCGTCCGGACGGCGACTACCGCGCCGCGGAGAGCGCCCGCTTCGATCTGCTGGTGGTCTGTGGTGGCCTGCGGACGCCGCTGGAGCTGGACCCGCGGCTCAAGGCGCTGCTGCTGCGCGCGGCCAAGCAGCAGGTGACCCTCTGCGGCCTGTGGAACGGCGCCTGGCAACTGGGTCAGGCCGGGATGCTGGACGGCTATCGCTGCGCCATCCATCCCGAGCAGCGCAGCGCCTTCAGCGAACGGGTGCGCGGTTGCAAGACCTCGGCGGAAAGCCATGTGCTGGATCGCGATCGCCTCACCGCGGCCAGTCCCAGCGGCGCCTTCCATCTCTTCCTCGAATGGATCGGCGCCCAGTGCGGCAGCGCCCTGGCCGATGGCCTGGTCAACATCCTGGCCTTCGAGGAATCGCGCTTTCGCCAGGTCAATCCGACGCTCAAGGTGCAGATGACCCCGCCATTGCGCGAGGTGGTGACCCTGATGGAGGCCAACATCGAGGAGCCCCTCACCATCGAGCAACTGTGCGACTACGCCGGCCGCTCGCGGCGCCAGGTCGAGCGGCTGTTTCGCGAGCAGCTCGATACCGCGCCCATGCGTTATTACCTGGAGCTCCGCATCACCGAGGGCCGCCGCCTGCTGCAGCATTCCACCCTGTCGGTGCTGGAGGTGGCGGTGGCCTGCGGCTTCACCTCGGTCACCCACTTCAGCAAGAGATATTCGGCCTACTTCGGCTATCCGCCGTCCAAGGAGCGGCGGTTGAAGTACTGAGCCGCCTGGCGCTGCGCTTGGGGCAAAGGGCAGAGGGCGCGCCCCAGAGCGTTTCGTCGGCGCACAGGAACGGCTGCCTGCCGTCCCGCTCGAAGCCTTATCCCGGCGCACGGCTTGCCTGACGCGGCGACGGATAACCTGATGACCTACCGAGCGAGGATGTCCCATGACTGACCCACGTAACGTCGCCCACGACAAGAAAGTGCAGCAGGAAAAGAAGCATCAGGGCGAGGACATCGCACCCGATGCCGAGCACGCGCCGCAACCGGGCAAGAAACCCGCGCTCAAGGACCACGACGAGCAGGCCGACGACAAAGCCTGACCGTCTGCCAGCCTCGCAGCACGCGAGGCCTTCCGATGCTGACGACCGTCGGCATCGCACCTTCCCGCCAGAGTCAGCTGCCCGGCGCCAGCGCCGGCTCAGGTTGCCGGGTCCGCTCCGCCGCATTCAGGCACAGCAAGCCCGCCAGGGCGAACAGCAGACCGAGCAGCATGCCCGGTGCCAGGGGTTCGTCGAAACAGGCCCAGGCCCACAGCAGCGCCACCGGCGGACTCAGGTAGAGCGCGCCACTCACCGCCTGGGGGCTGCCCTGACGCAGGCACAGCCAGTAGAGGCCGAAGCCGAGCAGGGTCGGGATCAGCAGCCAGAGCACCGCCAGGGCGAAGCCGAGGGTCAGCGGTGGGGTCAGCGGACCTTCCACCCCGGCCACCCCCAGCATTACCAGACTGCTGGCCGCCAGCTGGATGAACAGCTGCGTCCGCAACGCCAGTCGACTCGGCGGCAGGCGACTCTGCACCAGGGTCGCCAGCGCCAGGGCCAGGGCGCTGCCCAGCGGCAGGGCGTAGGCCCAGCCGGGGGCCACGCCCAGTCCCAATCCCGCGCCGGTGGCCAGCAGGACGCCCGTCAGGCCCAGGCCCAGGCCGAGCCACTGGCGCCAGTTGGTGCGCTGGCCCGGCAGCAGGCAGCAGCCCAGAGCCACCAGCAGCGGCGACAGATCCGACAGCAGCGCCGCCAGCCCGGGTGAGACGCCCAGTTCGATGGCCTTGGCGGCCGGCCCTGCCGCTCCGGCGAAGGCCAGCACGCCGATGCCCGCCTGCTGGCCGATGATCTTCAGCGGCAATCGCCGCACCTCGGCCCAGGCGAAGGGCAGCAGCAGCACGGCGGCCAGCAGCAGGCGCCAGAAGGTCACCAGCAGGGTAGGGGCCTGGTCCGCTGCGTAGCGATAACCGACGAAACCGGCGCTCCAGCACAGCACCAGGGCGAGCTGGCGCAGCAGCGAGGAAGACAGGATGGCAGGCATGGCCGGGCTCCAGATGACGGGATGCCTTGAGCCTGGCCCAGGGTAGTAATACACTCAAACGACATTATCGGTAGCTGTGGTTCGATAAAAACGCATCATGCCTGCACCTCTCGATATCGACGTCCTGCGTACCTTCCACACCATCGTGCGGCTGGGGCAGTTTCGCGCCGCCTCTCTGCAGCTCAATCGCAGTCCTTCGGCGGTGAGCAGCCAGATCCGCCGACTGGAGGAGCAGACCGGCGGCCGGCTGTTCGAGCGGGACAACCAGGCGGTGACCCTGACCCCGCTCGGGCGCCGCGTGCTGCTGGAGACCGCCGACCTGCTGCAGGCCCATGACCGCATCCTCGCCGGTCTCACCGGCCAGCCGGTGGTGGGCGAGGTGCGCCTGGGCGTGGCCGAGGACTATGCCGCCCGCCTGCTCAAGGCCGTGCTGCCGCGCTTGCAGGGCGAGCATCCCGGGATCGTCCTGCAGGTGCTGACCGGCAACAGCAGCCAGCTCCGGCGCTGGCTCGGCCAGGGACTGCTGGACCTGGCGCTGCTGGTGGGGCCGCCCCGCACCGATCGGGCGGACGGCCAGAGGTTCGGCCATACCCAGCCGGTGTGGGTCGCCGGTCCCGGGCTGCAACTGAGCCCAGACGCCAGCGTGCCCCTGGCGCTGCACGGCGAAGGCTGCAGCTATCGCGAACTGGGCATCGACCTGCTGATCCACCAGGGCCGGCGCTGGCATGCGGTGGTGACCAGCGCCGCCTCTTCGGCATTGGAAGCGGCGGTCGAACTGGGCCAGGCCGTGGCCATCACCGACCGGGCGCGCATGACCCCGCCGATGCGTGAACTGACGCCGGAGGAGGGCTTTGCGCAACTGCCGGTGCACGAGCTGCGGCTAGCCTCGCCGCCCGGTGAGCGCAGCCCCGCCTGCACCTCTCTGGCCGGGCTGATCGCCGAGGATTTTCGCCTCTAGCCAGGCGGCGCGAGGTTTGACCGGGCGACCGTGCAGCCACTAAGGTGCCGACCCTGGCGCGCGACCTGCCGCCTGTCGATTCGTCGTTCCGCCTGGAACGGACACCTCCCGAGACCACTCGGACCCTCTGCGACCGCCTGAGCTGTCGCCTCTTGAGATACCCGGGATCGGCCCCTACATCCGGCCCGCTACCGCCGCTCCTGTCCGCTTTTTCTGGAATATCCCGCTGTCATGACTGTTCCACCCGCCATCCCCCGTCTCATCTATCTGCTGGCCCTGACCATCTTCGCGCTGACCACCGCCGAATTCATGGTGGCCGGCATGATGCCGGCGCTGGCCGCCGATCTCGGCGTCTCCATTGGCCAGATCGGCTATCTGATCTCTTGGTATGCCCTGGGCATGGCCCTGGGCGGCCCGCCGCTGACCCTGTTGCTGCTGGCCCTGCGCTTGGCGGAAAAATCGGCGCTGCTGTGGCTGCTGGCGCTCTATCTGGTAGGCGCCGTGGTCGCCGCACTGGCGGCCAGCTATCCGGTGATGGCGGCGGGGCGGGTGCTCATGGGCATCGCCAGCTCCGCCAGCATCGGCCTGTGCCTGACCCTGGGCGCCAACCTGGTCACGCCGGATCGCCGCGGCCGGGCGGCCTCGCTGATCCTGTCCGGGCTCATGCTGGCGCCGGTGTTCGGAGTGCCGGGCACGGTACTGATCGAGCAACTGGCCGGCTGGCGCGCCAGCTTCTGGGCGGTCGCCCTGCTGGCGGCCTGCTGCACCCTGCTGGTCGGCCTGTGCGTGCCGCGCACGCCGGCGCGCGTGGCCGGGCAGTTGGGCGGTGAACTGCGAACCCTGGTCAGCGCCCGGCTCTGGGCGGCCTACCTCACCAGCGGCCTGATCATCGGCGCGACCTTCGCCGGTTTCAGCTACTTCTCGCCCATCCTCATCCAGGTGACGGGTTTCGCGTCCACCACCATTCCCTGGTTGCTGATGGGTTACGGCCTCGCCAACGTGCTGGGCAATCTGCTGGTGGGCCGCCTGGCCGATCGCTACACCCTCAAGGTGCAGGGCGTCGGGCTGGCGGTGCTGGCGCTGGGCTTCGCCCTGTTCGTCAGCTGCGCCGACAGTGCCGCGGCCAGCCTCCTGGCCCTGGCGCTGATCGGCCTGACCGGGGTGGCGCTCAACCCGGCCATGGTCGCCCGGGTCATGGCCGCGGCCACCCCAGGGCCCCTGGTCAATACCCTGCATACCTCGGTGATCACCGCGGGCCTGGCAGTGGGTGCCTGGGCCGGCGGCGCGGCCATCGATGCCGGCCAGGGCCTGCGCGCGCCCCTGTGGGTCGGCCTGGGAATGGCGCTGCTGGGTATGCTGAGCCTGGTGCCCAGCCTGGTGCAGCGGCTGACCCTGGCGCCGCCGCCCGCGAGTCGCTGCTAGCGCCAGGCTGCCGCCGCGCTGCCAGGGGTTTTGCCCGCGAAAGGCTCTACGACGGTCTTTTCGGAAGGATCGTGCGTGCTGTCTTCGCTGTAGCCTGACTGTCATCTCTGCCTGGCATGTTGCCTTTCGAACAGGAAGGCGCGATTTCGCGCCTTCGATCCTCAGGCTATCGATAAGGGCGGCACAGACATGCAGGCTTCGCTTCGCGGTATGACGTTGGGATTGGTACTCGGGCTGGTGAGTAGCGGCCCGGTGTGGGCGGCGACGCCCATTCCCTTCTGGCATTCAATGGATGCGGAGCTTGGCAAGGAGGTCGATTCCCTGGCCCAGCGCTTCAACCAGGCGCACCCGGAATTCCAGGTACAGCCGGTGTACAAGGGTGACTACGAGCAGAATCTGGCCGCTGGCATCGCGGCCTTCCGGACCGGCAAGCCGCCGGCCATTCTGCAGGTCTACGAGGTGGGCACCGCGACCATGATGGCCTCCCGGGCCATCGAGCCGGTCTACCAGGTGTTCAAGGACGCGGGCCTGAAGCTGGATGAAGCGGGCTTCGTACCTACCGTCGCCAGCTACTACAGCGACGCCAAGACCGGTCAACTGCTGTCCATGCCGTTCAACAGTTCCACCCCGGTGCTCTACTACAACAAGGCCGCCTTCAAGCAGGCCGGCCTTGATCCGGAAGCGCCGCCCAAGACCTGGAAGGACCTGGCGGAGGACAGCGCCAAGCTGCGCGCCGCCGGTCTCAAGTGCGGCTACACCAGCGGCTGGCAGAGCTGGGTGCAGTTGGAAAACTTCAGCGCCTGGAACGGCCTGCCCTTCGCCAGCCGGGACAACGGCTACCTGGGGACCGATGCCGTGCTGGACTTCAACCAGGCGCCCCAGGTCAAGCACATCGCCCTGTTGCAGGAGATGGGCAAGCGCGGTGACTTCACCTACGTCGGCCGCAAGGACGAACCCACGGAGAAGTTCTACAACGGCGACTGCGCCATGCTGACCACCTCGTCCGGCTCGCTGGCCAACATCCGCCACTACGCCAAGTTCGACTTCGGCGTGGCCATGATGCCCTACGACGGCGACCTCAAGGGCGCTCCCCAGAACGCCATCATCGGCGGCGCCAGCCTCTGGGTGTTCAAGGGCCAGGATGCCGCGGTGAAGCGCGGCGTGGCCGAATTCCTCGCCTTCCTGGCGCAGCCGGAGATCGCCGCCGAATGGCACCAGCAGACCGGCTACCTGCCGATCACCAAGGCGGCCTACGACCTGACCCGCGAGCAGGGCTTCTACAGCAAGAATCCGGGGGCGGACATCGCCACCCGGCAGATGCTGAACAAGCCGCCACTGGCCTTCACCAAGGGCCTGCGCCTGGGCAACATGCCGCAGATCCGCGCGGTGATCGATGAAGAGCTGGAAAGCGTCTGGACCGGCAAGCAGGCCCCCCAACAGGCGCTGGATACTGCCGTGCAGCGCGGCAACGTGCTGTTGCGCCGCTTCGAGAAATCCACCCAGTAAGCCTGAGGTCCGCCCTGGCGGCGCCTGCCGACGAGTGCCGGCGCCGCTCCTCTTTTCGCGACGATGCGTGCGCCCATGTCCACATCCCGTCAGGTCTTTCCTTCCGGCTGGCTGCCCTATGCGCTGCTCGCGCCGCAGCTGGCGATCACCGCCGTGTTCTTTCTCTGGCCCGCCGGCAAGACGCTCTGGTACTCGTTGCAGAGCGTCGATCCCTTCGGCCTGTCCAGCCAGTTCGTCGGCCTCGACAACTTCCGTCAGCTGTTCCAGGACCCGCTGTATCTGGCCTCCTTCTGGACCACCCTGACCTTCAGCGCCCTGGTGACCGGCTGCGGCCTGCTGGTGTCCCTGGTCCTCGCGGCCCTGGTCGATCTGGTGGTGCGTGGCAGCCGGATCTACCAGACCCTGCTGCTGCTGCCCTATGCGGTGGCCCCGGCCATCGCCGCGGTGTTGTGGATCTTTCTGTTCAACCCCGGTCTCGGTCTGCTCACCCTGTTGCTGGAGCGCTACGGCTATCACTGGAACCACGCCCAGAACGCCGGTCAGGCGATGTTCCTGGTGGTGCTCGCTTCGGTGTGGAAGCAGATCAGCTACAACTTCCTGTTCTTCTTCGCCGCGCTGCAATCCATCCCGCGCTCGCTGCTGGAAGCTGCCGCCATCGACGGCGCCGGGCCGCTGCGCCGCTTCCTGCAGCTGTCGCTGCCGCTGATCGCGCCGGTCAGCTTCTTCCTGCTGGTGGTCAACCTGGTCTACGCCTTCTTCGACACCTTTCCGGTGATCGACGCGGCCACCGGCGGCGGACCGGTGCAGGCCACCACCACCCTGATCTACAAGATCTATCGCGAGGGCTTCACCGGACTCGATCTCGCCGCCTCCGCCGCCCAGTCGGTGGTGCTGATGCTGCTGGTCATCGTGCTCACGGTGGTGCAGTTCCGCTACGTCGAACGCCGGGTGCGCTATCAATGATCGAGAATCGTCGCGGGCTGACGCTGCTGTGCCACCTGATGCTGGTACTGGGCATCGGCGTCATCCTCTTTCCGCTCTATGTGGCCTTTGTGGCCGCCACCCTCGACGACCGGGCGGTGTTCGCCACGCCCATGAGCCTGATCCCGGGGCGCCATCTCTGGGACAACCTCAGCCTGATCTGGACCCAGGGTGTGAGCAACAGCACCGCACCCTTCTGGCTGCTGCTGCTCAACAGCTTCCTGATGGCGCTGGGCATCACCCTGGGCAAACTGTCGGTCTCCATCCTCTCGGCCTTCGCCATCGTCTGGTTCCGCTTTCCGCTGCGCACCCTGGCCTTCTGGCTGATCTTCATCACCCTGATGCTGCCGGTGGAGGTGCGCATCTTTCCCACCGTGGACACCATCGGCCACCTGGGAATGCTGGACAGCTACGCCGGTCTGACCCTGCCGCTGATGGCCTCGGCCACCGCTACCTTCCTGTTCCGCCAGTTCTTTCTGACGTTGCCCGAGGAATTGCTCGAAGCGGCGCGCATCGATGGCGCCTCGCCGCTGCGCTTCTTCCGCGACATCGTCCTGCCGCTGTCGCGGACCAACCTGGCGGTGCTGTTCGTCATCACCTTCATCTACGGCTGGAACCAGTACCTCTGGCCGCTGCTGATCGTCAGCAACCCCGACCTCGGCACGGCCGTGGCGGGCATTCGCGGCATGCTCTCGCTCGGCGAGCGGGTGCCGCAATGGAACCAGGTGATGGCAGCCATGCTGCTCACCCTGATCCCGCCGGTGGCGGTGGTAATGGTCATGCAACGCGCCTTCGTGCGCGGTCTGGTGGATAGCGAAAAGTAACCATGGCAAACCTCGAACTCAGGACCGTTTCCAAGAGCTGGAACGGCGGCAAGACCCAGGTCATCCAGCCCCTCGATCTGCAGGTGGCGGATGGCGAATTCATCGTGCTGGTGGGGCCTTCGGGCTGCGGCAAGTCCACCCTGCTGCGGCTGGTGGCCGGGCTGGAGCGGGTCAGCGCCGGCAGCATCCATATCGGTGGCCGGGACGTCACCGCGCTGGAACCCAAGGCGCGCGGCATCGCCATGGTGTTCCAGAACTACGCCCTCTATCCGCACATGAGCGTGGCCGAGAATCTGGCCTGGGGTCTCAAGATCGCCGGTCTCGGCCGTGCCGAGATCGCCACCCGGGTCAAGGAGGCGGCGCGCATCCTGGAGCTCGATGGCCTGCTCGAACGGCGGCCGCGAGAGCTATCCGGCGGCCAGCGCCAGCGGGTGGCCATGGGCCGCGCCCTGGTGCGTGATCCGGCGGTGTTCCTGTTCGACGAGCCGCTC
Organism: Pseudomonas aestiva; assembly: GCF_039908605.1. Lineage (NCBI taxonomy): Bacteria > Pseudomonadati > Pseudomonadota > Gammaproteobacteria > Pseudomonadales > Pseudomonadaceae > Pseudomonas > Pseudomonas aestiva. Next base: position 1,088,638 of record NZ_CP150916.1, read on the forward strand.
TCCAACCTGGACGCCAAGCTGCGGGTGCAGATGCGCCTGGAATTGCAGCAGCTGCACCAGCGGCTCAATACCACCAGCCTCTATGTCACCCATGACCAGGTGGAGGCCATGACCCTGGCCCAGCGGGTGGTGGTGATGCAGGCCGGGGTGGTCGAGCAGCTCGGCACCCCGGTGGAGGTCTACGAACGTCCGGCCACGCGCTTCGTCGCCAGCTTCATCGGCAGTCCGGCGATGAATCTGCTGGACGGCCAGGTCGACGCCGCTGGCAGCCACTGCGAAGTGCCGGGCGGTCTGCGCCTGCCGCTGGGGCCGGGCTATCGCCATCTGGCCGGACGTCCGGTCTGTCTGGGCATCCGGCCCGAGCACCTGCAGCCCTGCGGCGTTTCGGAGCAGGGCCTGCCCCTGGTGGTCGGCACTCTGGAGATCCTCGGCGCCGACAACCTGGCGCATGGGCGCTGGGGCGAGCAGGCGCTGGTGGTGCGCCTGCCCCATCAGCAGCGGCCGGCGCCGGGCCACGTCCTGCAGCTGCGCGCGCCGGAGGAGCATCTGCACCTGTTCGACGCCGCCTCCGGTCAGCGCCTCGATCCCCGGCGCTAGGCACGCCGGTCCGGTCAGGGTGCGGGGCGGTTTCCCTCAGGCGCCCCGGAGAGGATACTGCGCCCTTTGCCGCTCTGACCGCCGATACCCATGGAAAACCTCCCGCTGTTCGATCTGCCCGTTGCCGCCCCCGAGGAAAAGCCCAAGCCCAGACGTGTTCGAAAGTCTGCTTCCGCGAGCGGTCTGCGTCTGCTGCACACCTCCGACTGGCACCTGGGGCAGCATTTCCTCGGGCGCACCCGCGAGGCCGAGCATCGCGCCTTTCTCGCCTGGCTGGTCGATCAGGTGGCGGAGCAGGCGGTGGACGTGGTGCTGGTGGCGGGGGACATCTTCGACACCGCCACCCCGCCGAGCTATGCCCGCGAGCTGTACAACGGCTTCATCGTCGCCCTGCGCGGCACCGGCGCCAGCCTGGTGGTGCTGGGCGGCAACCATGATTCCGCTGCGGTGCTGGCCGAGTCCCGCGAATTGCTGGCCTGCCTGGACACCCGGGTGATCCCCTGCGTCAGCGAGACGCCAGCCGACCAGCTGCTGGAATTGCGCCGCCGCGACGGCGAGATCGGCGCACTGCTCTGCGGCATTCCCTTCGTGCGACCGCGTGACGTGGTGCAGAGCCAGGCCGGACAGAGCGCCGAGGAAAAGCGCCAGGCGCTGCAACAGGCCATCCAGGGGCACTATGCCGAGTTGTACGCTCTGGCCGAGGCGCGCCGCGCCGAACTGGGCGTTGCCCTGCCGATCATCGCCACCGGCCATCTGACCACCGTGGGCGCCAGCACCAGCGAGTCGGTACGGGAGATCTATGTCGGCAGCCTCGACGCCTTTCCCACCAGCGCCTTTCCGCCGGCGGACTACATCGCCCTTGGCCATATCCATCGCCCCCAGCGGGTCGGCGGCCTGGAGCAGGTGCGCTACAGCGGCTCGCCGCTGTGCCTCAGCTTCGATGAGGAGCGCGCCAAGGAAGTCCTGCTGGTGGAGTTCGGCGCGACCCTGGAGCGGGTGACGCCCGTGGCGGTGCCCTGTTTCCAGCCGCTGGCCGTGGTGCAGGGCACCCTCGACACCCTGGGCGCCGCCCTGGTCGAGGCAGCGGCCGACGGCCGCCCCGAGTGCCCGGTGTGGGCCGAGGTGGTGGTGGCCGGTGACGACTACCTGGCCGATCTGCAGCCGCGCATCTCCGCACTGGTGGCCGAGTTGCCGCTGGAGGTGCTGCGGGTCAGGCGCGCGCGCAGCGCCATCGCGCCCACTCTGCAGGGTACCCAGCGCGAAACGCTGGAAGAGCTCAGCCCGCTGGATGTCTTCAGCCAGCGCCTGGCCGAAGAGACCCTGGACGACGACCTGCGTACCCGGCTGGAAAGCCTTTATCGCGAGGTTCTCGGCGAGTTGCCCGCCTGATCGCAGCGAAACGCGTCCATCGGACGGTATTTCTCCTCCGGAACAAGGCCCGCTGCCCCGGGGTCACCCTCTCTATGTAGCCCATACCGGAGAAGACCCCATGCACGACCTGTCGCAACCCCTCGCCGCCACGCGTCACGAACGTTCCGACGACCAGCTGCCCAATGTCCAGGGCACCGAACGCCTGGTGTCCCTGCTTGGCGGTGGTCTGCTGATCCTTGGTGGTCTGCGCAGCGGTGGCCTCACCGGCTGCGTGAGACTGGCGCTGGGCGCCATGGCCCTCAGCCGCGGCGTCCGCCAGCGTTGCGAGCTCAAGGCCGCGCTGCAGCCATCACCTTTCGAACAGGCCCTGGCCGAGCGCTGGGGCTGGCGCAATCCCACCGCCATCCAGCGCAGCGTCACCATCGCCAAGCCGCGTGAGGAGGTGTTCGCCTATTGCACCGACCTGCAGCACCTGCGCGCGCTGCTGCCCTTCGTCGACCGTATCGAGCTGGGCGCCGATGGCGACAGCCACTGGCATGCCTCCGGTCCCCTGGGGCGCACCCTGAGCTGGACCCTGGAGCAGAGCGAGCGCCGCGAGAACGAATTCCTGCTGTGGAGCACCGTGCCCGGCACCTTCATGGCGCACAAGGCCAGTCTGACCTTCAGCGACGCACCCCAGGGCCGCGGCACCCTGGTCCAGGCCGTACTGGCCTGCGAAGCCCCGGCCGGCCTGCTCGGTCATGCCGTCACCGAAGGCATCAGCCGCTTCACCGGCAAGGCGGTCAATCTCGGCCTGCGCCGGCTCAAGCAGCAACTGGAAACCGGCGAGATCGCCACCCCCGAGGTCTCCCACAGCGGTCGCCCGTTGGCGCCGCCTCATCCGCCAGTGACTCGCCCGGCCGACGAACCCCAGGCCGACATCAATGCCGGCCTGGGCACTCAGGCGAGGTCCGAATAATGCGTGCCCTGACCTGGCAAGCCCCCAATCGTCTGCAGGTGGAAACCGTCCCGGATCCGGAGATCCTCAATCCGCGCGACGCCATCGTGCGCATCATCATGTCCTCGGTGTGCGGTTCGGACCTGCACCTGCTGGGCGGCTACGTCCCGGCGATGAAGCCTGGCGACATCATCGGCCATGAATTCCTCGGCGAGGTCGTCGAACTGGGCAGCAGCCTGCGTAACCAGGGCCTGGCCGTTGGCGACCGGGTGGTGACCGTCTCCATCATCGGTTGCGGTGACTGCGAGCACTGCCAGCGCGAGGATTACAACTGCTGCGACAACAGCAACCCCAAGCCCGAGATGACCGAGCTGGCCTATGGGCAGCCCTGTTCCGGCATCTTCGGCTACAGCCATGCCTTCGGCGGCTATGCCGGCAGCCACGCCACCTACGTGCGGGTGCCCTATGCCGACGTCAATCTGTTCAAGGTGCCTGACGGCGTCAGCGATGCCCAGGCGGTGTTCGTGTCCGATGCCGTGCCCACCGGCTACTACGCTGCCGACATCGCCGACATCCAGCCTGGCGATACCGTGGCGGTCTGGGGGTGTGGCGGCGTTGGCCAGATGGCCATTCGCAGCGCCTACCTGCTGGGCGCCGAGCGGGTCATCGCCATCGATCGCTTCAGCGATCGCCTGCAGCTGGCGGCCGAGAAGGCCGGCGCCATCGTCCTCGATTACGAGACCACCAACATCCACGAGGCGCTGCTGGAACTGACCGGAGGCCGTGGCCCGGATCGCTGCATCGATTGCGTCGGCATGGAAGCCCACGGCACCCAGGTCGACTATGCCTATGACAAGACCAAGCAGCTGCTGCGCCTGCATACCGAGCGAGGATCGGCGCTGCGCCAGGCCATTCGTGCCTGTCGCAAGGGCGGCACGGTGTCGGTGATCGGCGTCTATGGCGGGGTGATCGACAAGTTTCCCATGGGCGCCATCGTCAACAAGGCCCTGACCCTGAGATCGGGCCAGCAGCCGGGGCAGCGCTATGTGGAGCGGCTGTTCGAACACATCCAGAAGGGCGAGCTGGATCCGTCTTACCTGCTCACCCATCCGATGGGCCTGGAAGAGTCGCCCTACGGCTACGAGCTGTTCAAGTCCAAGGACAAGAACTGCATGAGGGCGGTGTTCATGCCGTGAGGGCAGCCCGGCGATCCCAGGATCGGTGGGCTTTCTATCCGCTAGACCAGCCAGGTCGCCAGCGGCTGCCACAGCGCGGCGACCTTGTGGCCGCCACTGCAGCTGACCAGTGCCAGGGTGCCCGCACCGACCAGCAGGGGCATGCCGAGGAAATCGAAGGGAGAGAGGGGCGAGCGCACGACGGATCCTCCGGGGAAACGTGATTGCAGAGCGATACCCTGCAGTTGAGAGCGGAGGCCGGAGCAAGTTCAGCGGTGGGCACGACCTTAGGTCGAGTGGTCGGTTGGCATGGGCGAGCGCGCCCAACAATGCCAGAATCGGCGGTTCGCCGAGTCGTCCTGGAAAAGCCCGATGAAGATCCTCACCCTGCGCCTGAAGAACCTCAATTCCCTCAAGGGTGAGTGGAAGATCGACTTCACCGCCGAACCCTTCGCCAGCAGTGGCCTGTTCGCCATCACCGGACCGACCGGGGCGGGCAAGACCACCCTGCTGGACGCCATCTGCCTGGCGCTCTATCACCGCACGCCGCGCATGAGCAAGGTGGGTGGGGAGAGCAACGAACTCATGACCCGCCACACCGGCGACTGCCTCGCCGAGGTGGAATTCGCCGTGCGTGGCGAGCGCTACCGGGCCTTCTGGAGCCAGCGACGCGCCCGCGACCGCGCCGATGGCGCCCTGCAGCCACCCAAGGTGGAACTGGCCAGGCTCGACGGCAGCATTCTCGCCGAAAAGACCGGCGACAAGCTCAGACTTACCGAGGAACTCACCGGCCTCGACTTCGAGCGCTTCACCCGCTCCATGCTGCTGGCCCAGGGGGGCTTCGCCGCCTTCCTGGAAGCCAGTGCCAGCCAGCGTGCCGAATTGCTGGAAGAGCTGACCGGCACCGCCGTGTACGGGCAGATCTCCCAGCGGGTGTTCGAGCGCGCGCGGGAGGCCAAGGGCGTCCTGGACGGCCTGCGCCAGCGCGTCGCCGGGGTCGAGGTGCTGGACGCCGAACGCCGCCAGGCGCTGGCCGCCGAGGGCAGCGGCCTGGCGCAGCGCGAAGAGCGACTGGGCGCAGACCTCAAGACCTGGCAGGCCCAGCGCCAGTGGCTGAGCGCCGTGGAGCAGGCGGCGGCGGACGAGCAGCAGGCCCAGGCGCGCCTGGCCGCGGCGCAGCAGGCCTGGGAGGCCGCCGAGCCGCAACGTCAGCGGCTGGCGGCGGCCGAACCGGCGGCCCGGTTGCTGCCCGTCGAGCAGGCCTGGCGCGAGGCCGCGGCACGTGAACAGCGCAGCCGGGAAGAACTGGCACAGCTCGATCAGCGGATCCAGGCCCTGGCCAGTCGCCGCGACGCCGCCCTGGCCCAGGCCCTGGGGGCCAGTGGCGAACAACTGCGCCAGGCCGAGGCGGAGCAGGCGCAGGCGCTGGACGAACAGCAGCATCTGGAGCTGAGCCTGGCCGAGCGCAGTGGTCATGCCGAACTTGGCGAACGCCTGGGCGACTGGCGCAGCCAGCTGGCCCTGCGCGACGAAAGAGCCGAGGCCCTGGCGCGCCTGACGCGCCGCCAGGAGGAGCAGACCCGCCAGCTGCAGCTGCTGGCCGAGGAACGCGAAGCCCACCAGGAGGCGGTGACGCGGGCACGCGCGCAGGCCGCCCAGGCCCAGGCGACGGAGCAGGCCCAGCGCGAACGCTGGCAGGCCGCGCTGGACGGCCGCGACGAAAAGGCGTGGCGCGCGCTCTGGCAGGCCACGCTGGGCCGGGTCAACGAGGTGGATCAGCTGGATCAGCTGGTCGAGCGCCGGCGCCAGCTGCAGACCCAGCTGGAGCGTCTGGCCCGCAGCCAGGGTGAGCGTCAGCGCCAGCATGGCGATCACCAGGTGCGCCTGGACGCCCTGCGCGGGCGCTATCGCGAGGTGGCCCAGCAGGTGCGCGAGCGCGAGAAGCTGCTCGAACAGGAAAGGGTCATCCGCAGTCTCGAGGCCCAGCGCGCCGACTTGCAGCCCGACGAACCCTGTCCGCTGTGCGGTTCCCGTGATCACCCCGCGGTGGCCGACTATGCCGCGCTGGACGTCTCCGCCACCCAGACCGCCCTGCAGGACGCCAAGACCGAGCTGGAGCGCCTGACCCAGGAGGGCAAGGAGCTCAGCGAAGCCCTGGCCGCGCTCAAGGCGCAACTGGATCAGGCCACCGAACAGCAGACCGAGGCCAGTCAGCAGCTGGAGCAACTGGGCGAACTCTGGCGTCAGCGTTGCACGGCCCTGGGTGCCGATCCTGAGGTGCCTGGCGCGGTGGCCGAATTGCGCCGCCGTCAGGACCAGGAGCTGGCGCGCATCCAGCAGGTGCTCGCCACCCTGGATGGCCTGCGTCAGCAAGGCGAGGAAGGCCGCAACGAAGCCCAGCGCCTGGCGCGTCAACAGGCCGATGCCGAACAGCGCCAGGCGCTGGCCGAGGCGGCCTGGGAGCGCGCGCGCCAAGGTCTGGCGGAGGGTGCCAGGGAACAGCGGGAGGCCGAGGCGCAACAGGCCGCGGCAGAGCGCCAGTTGGGCGCGGAGCTGGCGCGCTGGGGACATGAGGTGCCCAGTCGTGCCGGCGAATGGCTGACGCTGCGCGAGCAGGAGTGGCGCCGCTGGCAGGCCGATCGCCAGCGAGCCCAGGAATTGCAGCAGCACCTGAAGGACATTGCCCAGCGCCTGGCCACCCTCGTGCCGCTGGTCGAGACCTGGCGCCAGCGCGCCGGCGAGGTCGCCGCCGTCCCGGTAGCGCCGGAGGCCGCTGCGGCCGTGCTCGCGGAGGCGACCGCGACCTGGGAAGACTGCCGTGAGCAGGGTGCGGCGCTGCAGGGCAGCCACCAGGCGCTGCACGAGCGACTGGCGGGCGAGGTGCAGCTGGCCAGCGAAGCCGGCGTCCGTTGGCAGACCGCTCTGGCCGCCAGCGCCTTCGCCGACGCCGACGCCTGGCGCGCCGCGCAACTGGACGACCACGAGCACAGCGCTCTGACGCTGGAGCGCACCCGTCTCGAGACCGGCCTGACCGAGGCGCGCGCCCTGGCCGGTGCGGCGCAGGAGCGCCTGGCAATCCTGAACGCCGAGCCGCAGACCGAGCGCAGCGCCGCCGAGCTGGATGCCGAACTGGCCGCCGCCGGTGCCGAATTGCGCGCCCTGGGCCAGCGCCAGGGCGAGGTCAACGCCGCCCTGCGCGAAGACGAGCGCCGCCGCGATGGTCTGCAGGCCCTGCTCGGCGAGATCGCCGCCCAGGAGCGCGATCACGACCTCTGGCAGCACCTCAACGGCCTGATCGGCTCGGCCGACGGCGCCAAATTCCGCAAGTTCGCCCAGGGCCTGACCCTGGATCACCTGGTGCATCTCGCCAATGGTCAGCTGATGCGCCTGCACGGTCGCTATCGACTCTTCCGGCGCCAGGCCGCCGAGCTGGAATTGCAGATCCTCGACACCTGGCAGGCCGATGCCCTGCGCGACATCCGTACCCTCTCCGGTGGCGAGAGCTTTTTGGTGAGCCTGGCCCTGGCGCTGGCCCTGTCGGATCTGGTCAGCCAGCGCACCGGCATCGACTCGCTGTTTCTCGACGAAGGCTTCGGTACCCTCGATGGCGAAACCCTGGAGGTCGCCCTGGATGCCCTCGATCAGCTCAATGCCAGCGGCAAGACCATCGGCATCATCAGCCACGTGGAGGCGCTCAAGGAGCGCATCCCGGTGCAGCTCAAGGTGCGCAAGGGCGTCGGTCTGGGCCATAGCGGTCTGGAGCGGCGCTATGCCGTGGAGAAAAACGCGACCTAGTGAGTAATTTTTCCGGCGCAGTGGTCGAAGCCCAGCGCGAAGCGAAACGATGAAACTGTTAACGTAGACAGGTTCGCCGTTTCTGCTGGCGTTATGACATCTCCTTCTCCTACCGGCCACCTACCCACCATGTCCCAATTCCTTGCCGTCGGCCTGTTCGAATACGATCCCAGCCGCGCCGAGTGGCGCGCGGATGCCGCCTGTGCGGCCATGCTGGAACGGGACGCCGAGGCGCTGGCCCGGGGCCTTTCGCCCGCCGAGCTGCTCAGCGGGCTGCAGAGTCGCAGCGCACCGCCCGAGGGGCTGCTGCCCGCCGCGGGCCAGGTCTGGGAGGCCTGGCGCCAGGGCACCGATGGCCAGTTGCGCTGCCTGCAATTCCAGCGGCGCGAGGCCGGTGGCGTACTGCTCGACATCACCGCGCAGCGACGCCATGAAGCCGAGCTCTGGCAGGGCGAGGCCTTCAAGCGCAGCGTCATGGTCTGCAGCGTCGACTGCATCAAGCTGATCGATCTGGAAGGGCGTCTGGAATACATGAATCCGGGCGGCCTGGTGGTCATGGAGATCGACGACTTCATTCCCTTCCAGGGCCGTCCCTGGGCCGAACTCTGGCCCGAAGGGCAGCGCCATGAGGTGACCGCCGCCATCGAGGCGGCGCGGCAGGGCGGCATCGGGCGTTTCACCGGGCTGGCGCCCACGGCAAAGGGCACCCGGCGCTGGTGGGACGTGGTGGTCACGCCGATCCTGGGCGATGACGGCCAGCCCCTGAGATTCCTCTCCATTTCTCGCGATGTCAGCGAAGCCGTCCACACTCGCGAAGCCCTGGACGAACTCAATCGCAACCTCGAGGAGCGCATCGAGATACGCAGCCAGGAGCTGATGGCCCTGGAAGAGGAGCTGCGCCAGGCGCAGAAGATGGAGGCCATCGGCCAACTCACCGGCGGCATCGCCCACGACTTCAACAACCTGCTGACCGGCATCGTCGGCTCGCTCGATCTGATGCGTCGCCGGGTGCAGCAGGGGCGCATCCAGGAGCTGGAGCGCTACCTGGACACCGCCACCCGCTCGGCCGAGAACGCCGCGGCCCTGACCCAGCGCCTGCTGGCCTTTGCCCGCCGTCAGGTACTCGAACCCCGCCCGGTGGATGCCGGCCAGCTGGTGCAGGGCATGCACGAATTGCTGCGTCACAGCCTGGGCAAGAAGATCCGCAAGGACGTCCAGCTCGATGCCGACCTCTGGCTGCTGCACTGCGATCCGCATCAGCTGGAAAACGCCATCCTGAACCTGGCCATCAACGCCCGCGATGCCATGCCCGAGGGCGGCAACCTGAGCATCCGCGTGGACAATGTCAGCGGACCGCTCAGCATCGGCCTGCCGATCGAGACGGTGGCCGGTGATTTCGTCCGTATCCAGGTCTGCGATACCGGCACCGGCATGGACGCCGATACCCTCAAGCGCGCCTGCGAACCCTTCTTCACCACCAAGCCCAGCGGGCGTGGCACCGGACTCGGGCTGTCGATGATCTATGGCTTCGTCCGCCAATCGGGTGGTCAGGTGGAGATCCATTCGGTGGTGGGCGAGGGCACCTGCATCAGCCTCTATCTACCGCGGCTACTGGCTCAGCCTGTGGTGGAGCCCGCGCCCAGCGAAGCCGAAGGTCCGGTCCTGCCGGAGGTCTCCGGTGACTGCGCGCTGATCGTCGAAGAAGAGCGTGAAGTCCGCGTCATCATCGGCGAGGTGCTGGCGGAGCTGGGTTACACGCCCCTGGCTGTCGCCGACAGCGCCACCGCCGTGGCCCTCATCGCCTCGGGCAGCCTGCGTATCGATCTGCTGGTGACCAGTCTCGGCCTCTCCGGGCTGGACGGCCGGCAACTGGCCGAGCAGGCGCGGGCCACCAGCCCCGGGCTGCCGGTGCTCTATCTGTCCGGTCAGGCGGACCCGGCGTCCCTGCCGGAGCTGGCGGAAGAGGGCGTCGAACTCATTGGCAAGCCCTTCGGTCTCGAAGAGCTGGCACGCTGCGTAAGGCGTCTGCGTCCGGGGAACTGAGCCGATTGCGGCGAACTGTCGCGGCGCTCCAGGGTCGATCCTTTCGTGTCGCAACGTCCGTTGCGGCTGCTGTCGTGTCGACAAGAAAAGGAGCGCTTCATGAAACGCCTGCCACCTGCGCCACCCGCGCGGATGCTCGTCCTGTCCCTGTCCATCGCCTTTCTCGCCGCCTGCGCCCATGAGGGCAGCAAGCCGGAAACCCCGACCTGGAGTTGGCGCGACGCCAGCAACGCCCGCGCCGTGCCGCCGGACCAGGCCTATCCCGAGCTGTTCGCCGCCGTGCAGCAAGGCAAGCTGTTCAGCGACCAGAAGCACTTCGTCGATGCCCTGCCCAAGCGCAATCCGGCCGACATCCGCCAGGACTACCTGGCCCAGCGCGACAAGCCGGGCTTCGACCTCAAGGCCTTCGTCAGCGCCAACTTCGAAGAATCCGATCCGATCAAGGCCGCACCGCCCAAGGCGGGGGCCGACCTGCCGACCCACGTCAAGGATCTCTGGCCGGTGCTGACCCGCCACTACGAAGAGGTGCCGGCCTACAGCAGCCTGCTGCCGCTGCCCAAGCCCTATGTGGTGCCGGGTGGACGCTTCCGCGAGGTCTACTACTGGGATTCCTACTTCACCATGCTGGGACTGGCCAAGGACGGGCGCACCGACCTGGTCCACGACATGGTGGACAACTTCGCCCATGAGATCGACGTCTACGGCCACATCCCCAACGGCAATCGCAGCTACTATCTGAGTCGCTCGCAGCCGCCGTTCTTCGCCTACATGGTCGATCTGCAGGCCAGCCTGGAAGGCGACTCCGCCTATCGCCGCTACCTGCCGCAACTGCAGAAGGAATACGCCTACTGGATGGCCGGGGCCGAAGGCCTGCAACCGGGCCAGGCCAATGCCCATGTGGTCAGGCTGGCCGACGGCACCCTGCTCAATCGCTACTGGGATGCTCGCGATACCCCGCGCCAGGAGTCCTACCTGGAAGACCTGGCCACCGCCGCCCAGGCCAAGGGCCGACCGGCCGGCGAGGTCTATCGCGATCTGCGCGCCGGAGCCGAGAGTGGCTGGGACTTCTCCTCGCGCTGGCTGGGCGATGGCAAGACCCTGGCGACCATCCGCACCACCGCCATCGCCCCGGTGGACCTGAACAGCCTGCTCTATCACCTGGAACAGACCATCGCCAAGGCCTGCGAGAAGACCGGCGAGGCCAGTTGCGTCCAGGCCTACAGCCAGAAGGCCAAGACCCGCCAGCAGGCCATCGACCGCTACCTGTGGAATCCGGCCGGTTACTACACCGACTTCGACTGGCAGGCCAAGCGCCGTACCGACAAGGTTTCCGCCGCTACCCTGTTCCCGCTGTTCGTGGGCGCCGCCAGCCAGAGCAGCGCCGACCAGACCGCCGCGACCGTGGCCAACCAGCTGCTGCGTCCGGGCGGCATCGCCACCACCACGGTCAAGACCGGCCAGCAGTGGGACGAGCCCAACGGCTGGGCGCCGCTGCAGTGGGTGGCCGTGGATGGCCTGCGCCGCTATCAGCAGGACAAGCTGGCCGCGGACATCGGCACCCGCTTCCTGACCCAGGTGCAGAACCTCTACGCCCGCGAGCAGAAGCTGGTGGAGAAATACGACCTCACCGGCGGCCAGGGCGGCGGCGGCGGCGAGTACGAGCTGCAGGACGGCTTCGGCTGGACCAATGGCGTCACGCTCAAGCTGCTCGAACTCTACAAACCGCAACCCGGCGCGAAATAAGGCCAAAGAAAAGGTCCGCCACGGCGGACCTTTTTCATGGTGTGAAAGTTTCCGGCTTGGGCTTGGGCTTGGGCCTGGGCTTCGCTACGCTCAACCCAACCTACGCGCCGCTCTTTCCCCCTCCCTCCGGGAGAGGGCCGGGGTGAGGGCAATCCCTACGCCAGCTCCATCCGGATACCGACTCCAGGCGTCAAAGCGGATCCACCGGCGGCGCATCGTCCTCGTCGGCCGGCAACTCCGCCGGATGCAGCCCCTCCGGATCTTCGTCCTCGGGCAACGGCAGGATGGTGTTCATCAGCTGTACTCCGGATTGCGCGGATTCTTCTGCGGCAGGCGTTCCTCGACCGGCTTGTCATCCGGATCTTCGCCTACGGGCTCTTCGGGATCGGGCGCAATGTCCGGATCGATGTCCAGGTCGTCGGGGTTTTCCTTGATCTGATCGTTCATGCGGCCTCCGCGAGTGGTTGTTAAGCGTTGGGCATAGCCCTCCACGCGAAGTTCGCCACCGGCGATCAGCGATAGCCTCTGGCTTGCAGATCGAACAGCTGGGCATAGCGGCCGCCGCTGGCCAGCAGCTGCTCGTGATCCCCTCGCTCGCGGATCTCGCCGCCTTCCAGCACCAGGATCTGATCGACATTGCGCACGCTGGAGAAACGGTGCGAGATCAGCAAGGTCATGCGCTGCTGCGCCTGGGCGCGAAAGCGCTCGAAGATCACCGCCTCGGCGGCGGCGTCCAGCGCGGCGGTGGGTTCGTCCAGCACCAGGATGTCGGCCTCTTCGCGCATATAGGCGCGTGACAGGGCAATCTTCTGCCACTGGCCGCCGGACAACTCCTGGCCGCCCATGAACCAGCGTCCGAGCTGGGTCTCGTAGCCCTCGCGCAGACCGGCGATGACTTCGTCGGCCAGGCCCTGTTCGGCCGCCTTGCGCCAGCGCGCCCCGTCGTTGAAGGCCGTGGTGTCGCCGACACCGAGATTTTCGCCAGCGGTGAGCTGGTAGCGGATGAAATCCTGGAAGATGACGCCAATGCGCCTGTGCAGGGCGGCCGGCTGCCACTCCTGCAGATCGCTGCCATCGAGCAGGATGCGTCCCTGAGTAGGCGCATGCAGCCGGGTCAGCAGCTTGATCAGGGTGGTCTTGCCCGAGCCGTTGGCGCCCACCAGGGCCAGGCTCTGGCCCGGCGCCAGGTGAAAGCTGATGTCCTTGAGCGTCGGTGCGGTCGCGCCCGGATAGGTGAAGCCGACCCCGTCGAATCTCAGGCCATCTCCGGGCTGGCTGCCGGCGGTGAGGCTGCCGCCCTCGGCGCTGGTCGGCTGGCCCAGGTAGTCGTAGAGATTGCTCAGGTAGAGGCTGTCTTCGTAGAGTCCGCCAAGGGCCGTCAGGCTGGCGCTGACCGCGGCCTGGCCCTGGCGAAACAGGGTGAGATAGAGGGTCATCTGGCCCAGGCTCAGACGCCCGCGCACGGTATCGAGCACCACCCAGGCATAGGCGGCATAGAAGGCGAGGGTGCCCAGCAGGCCAAAGACGAAACCCCAACCGTCACGTCTCAGGGTGAGGCGACGGTCCTCGGCATAGAGCTTGGTGAAGGTGGTGCGATAGCGCTCCAGCAGCAGCGGCGCCAGGCCGAACAGCTTGACCTCCTTGATGTAGGCCTCGTGGGAAAGCAGGGTCTCCAGGTAGGTCTGGCGGCGCGTCTCGGGTGCACGCCGACTGAACAGGCGAAAGGCATCGCCGGAAAAGCGCGCCTCGGCCAGAAACACCGGCAGGGCACCCACCACCAGCAGCAACAGCGCCCAGGGCGAGAAATGCACCAGCAGCACGGCGAAGCTGACGAGCGAGATCAGGTTCTGCAGCAGGGTCAGGGACTTGGTCACCAGCGCCAGGGGCCGGATGGACGCCTCGCGCCGGGCCCGCACCAGCTTGTCGTAGAAATCCGCGTCTTCGAATTGTGCCAGCGACAGGGTCTGGGCCTTTTCCAGGATCAGCAGATTCACGGTCTGCCCCAGGCGTACCCGCAGTAGCGATTGCTGCACCGACAGCAGCCGCTGGGCTCCCGCCAGGGCGGCCAGCACCCCGGCTTCGGCCAGCACGAACTTCAGCACTGGCCACAGCGGCGCCTGGCCCTGCTCGGCATGCAGCCGCATGGCCGCCACCACGGCATCGACGATGCGCTGCCCGAGCCAGGCGGCCAGGGCCGGCAGCAGGCCGGCGACCAGGGTGGCCAGAACCAGGCCGATCATCAGCGCGGGAGAGGTACTCCAGACCAGGCCGGCAGCGCGGCGCATCTGCTGTTGCACGATAGCGAAGGAAGTCGAGAGGGCCATGGCGGATCTTCGGCGAGGGTCAGCATTAGTCGAGGCGGCGGTCGCCGTGTTCCCGAGGCTATGGCAAAAGGCTTACACGCCTTGGTGTCACCTGGCCATGTCGCCATCTCGGTGGGCTGCGTAATCTACACCTATCAGCGGCGCAGGATGCGCAGCTCTGAGGTCACGGATGAAGACCAGGCCAGGATGGCGCCTGACAGGATGTTGGGATGGTCGCAACAAAGAACCCGCTTCGGCGGGTTTTTTGTTGGGCGCAATCTGAGGCCGGCAGGCGGACCGGGCAGGGTATGGCAAAAGGCTTACACGCCTTGGTGTCACCTGGCCATGTCGCCATCTCGGTGGGCTGCGTAATCTACACCTATCAGCGGCGCAGGATGTGCAGCTCTGAGGTTACGGATGAAGACCAGGCCAGGATGGCGCCTGACAGGATGTTGGGATGGTCGCAACAAAGAACCCGCTTCGGCGGGTTTTTTGTTGGGCGCAATCTGAGGCCGGCAGGCGGACCGAGCAGGGTATGGCAAAAGGCTTCAAGGACTGGTGTCACCTGGCCATGTTGCCATCTCGGCGGGCTGCGTAATCTACACCTATCAGCGGCGCAGGATGCGCAGCTCTGAGGTCACGGATGAAGACCAGGCCAGGATGGCGCCTGACAGGATGTTGGGATGGTCGCAACAAAGAACCCGCTTCGGCGGGTTTTTTGTTGGGCGCAATCTGAGGCCGGCAGGCGGACCGTGCAGGGTATGGCAAAAGGCTTACACGCCTTGGTGTCACCTGGCCATGTCGCCATCTCGGTGGGCTGCGTAATCTACACCTATCAGCGGCGCAGGATGCGCAGCTCTGAGGTCACGGATGAAGACCAGGCCAGGATGGCGCCTGACAGGATGTTGGGATGGTCGCAACAAAGAACCCGCTTCGGCGGGTTTTTTGTTGGGCGCAATCTGAGACCAGCAGGCGGACCGGGCAGGGTATGGCGAAAGGCTTACACGCCCTGGTGTCACCTGGCCATGTTGCCATCTCGGCGGGCTGCGTAATCTACACCTATCAGCAGCGCAGGATGCGCAGCCCTGAGGTCACGGATGAAGACCAGGCCAGGATGGCGCCTGACAGGATGTTGGGATGGTCGCAACAAAGAACCCGCTTCGGCGGGTTTTTTGTTGGGCGCAATCTGAGACCAGCAGGCGGACCGGGCAGGGTATGGCGAAAGGCTTACACGCCCTGGTGTCACCTGGCCATGTTGCCATCTCGGCGGGCTGCGTAATCTACACCTATCAGCAGCGCAGGATGCGCAGCCCTGAGGTCACGGATGAAGACCAGGCCAGGATGGCGCCTGACAGGATGTTGGGATGGTCGCAACAAAGAACCCGCTTCGGCGGGTTTTTTGTTGGGCGCGATTCAAGGACAGCGGGCGATTAAGGTCCGGGTTCCGCAGCGATGCGGTTGCGACCGGCGTTCTTGGCCGCATAGAGCGCCCGGTCGGCGCCTTCGGTGAAGGTGTAGGCATCCATCCCGGTCCTGTAGGTAGCGATACCAACGCTCAGGGTCACCGCGCGCCGTGACCAGGCATGGTTGGCGACGGCAGCCCGACAACGCTCGGCCACCAAGTGGGCCGCGGTGAGATCGGCACCCGACAGCAGGATGGCGAATTCCTCGCCGCCGTAGCGAAAGCAGGCGTCATTGTCGCGACAGCTTTGTAGCAGCAACTGACTGACCGTCTGCAATGCGGTATCACCGGCCTGGTGGCCAAAGGCGTCGTTGTAGGTCTTGAAGTGATCGACGTCGATCAGCAGCATGGACAACGGCGTGCCCTGGTCCTCGGCGCGCCGCAGATGCTCCGCCAGGCGCAGGTCGAAGGCGCGTCTGTTGAACAGACCGGTCAGGGCATCGGTGACGCTGCGTTGCTCGGCGGCCTGCATCATGTCCAGCAGTTGGCGCTGCGAGGCCTCCAGCATGTGCTGTTGCTCGATATGCTCGGTGACGTCCACCGACAGCCCCGCCAGGGCGATGCCCTGCCGTGTGACCAGGGGAAACTTGTAGGACTGCCAGAAGAGGCGTCGACCATCCGGGGCCGTCATGCGCTCGACGAGTCGGCTCGGCTTGAGTTCGTTCATCACCTGCTCGTCGACCTGGCGGAAACGTGGCGCTGCCTCTGGCCAGATGGTGAAGTCGTCCTGGCCGAGGACCTCGTCACGGGTCAGTTCCAGCTGCTGCAGGAAGGGCTCGTTAACATAGCGGTAGCGCCAGTCGCGGTCCTTGATGTAGGCGATGAAGGGCCCGTTGTTCATGAAGGCGGAAAAGTTGATGTCCAGTTCTTCCAGCTGGCGCAGGGTCTCGCGCTGTTGCAGCAGAATGATGACCTGCCGAGCCAGCCGTTGCAGGTTGTCGACCTGAGCCGCCTCGAACCGCCGGACCCGGTCGTCCATCACGCAGAGGGTGCCGAGGGCGACCCCGTGCCGGTCGAGCAGGGGAATGCCCAGGTAGGCGCGCATCCGTTCCAGCCCGGGTGCCGCCCTAAGGTGTGAGACGCGCGGGTCCCTCTGCAGATCCTCTACCAGAAAAGGCTGGCGAGGGGTGCGGATCGCCAGGTGGCAGAGCGAGGCGTCGGCCGGTACCTCGGCTACCGTAATGCCCTGGCAGGCCTTGAACCAGAGACGCTGCCGATCGGCCAGGGTGATGAAGGCCACCGGCGCCCGAGTCAGTTGGCAGGCCAGGGCGACGATGTCCTCGTAGGCGGCTTCGACACCGCTATCGAGAATCTGCAGCTCGCTCAGGGCGTGGAGACGCTGGGCGTCATCGGGGTGAGTCATGCGGGCTCGCGAAGGCGGGGTCTCTGGCTAGAGCATAGTATCCAGGGCGACAGAGGAAAACTGTAGCCTTGCTGCAGTTCGCCCAGGCGCCGGTCGCTCCCGGCGCCTGGGCGTTAGCGGACTAGCGGCGGGGTTGCAGCAGCAGCGCCACCAGGGCGCTCCAGCCGGTCTGGTGGGAGGCCCCGAGTCCGCGGCCGTTTTCGCCGTGGAAATACTCGTGGAACAGCACCAGGTCGCGACTGCGCGGATCGTTCTGCAGTTGTGGATAGTCGACCATGCTCGGGCGTTTGCCGTCGGCGTCCTTGAGGAACAGCCGCGTCAGGCGCTGGCTGAGGCCGTCGGCGACCTCTTCCAGATTGGCCAGGTAGCCGGAGCCGCTGGGGTATTCCACCGAGAAACTGTCGGCGTAGTAACGGTGGAACTCGTGCAGCGACTCGATGAGCATGTAGTTGATCGGCATCCACAGTGGCCCGCGCCAGTTGGAGTTGCCGCCATAGAGGCGCGAATCCGATTCCCCCGGTTGATAGCGGGCGCTGAGCAGGTTGCCGTCGGCCTGGCGCATCTCGAAGGGTTGCTGTTCGTGGGCCTTGGACAGCGAGCGGATGCCGTATTCGGAGAGGAATTCGTTGTCATCCAGCATGCGCTTGAGCAGCAGCTTGGTACGGTGGCCGCGCAGCAGCGAGAGCAGGAATCTATTGCCCTGGCCGGGTTCGGTCCAGCGCGAGACCAGTCGGGCGAGATCCGGCCGCTGGCGCAGGAAGCCGCGCAGTCGTCCGCCGAGGCCGGGGAGGCCCTCGTGCTCGCGCTGTTCCAGCACCTGCACCGCGAACAGCGGGATGAGGCCGACGATGGACCTCAGGCGCAACGGCTCGGCACTGCCATCCGCCTTGTGCAGGACGTCGTAGAAGAATTCGTCCTGTTCGTCCCAGAGGCCGTCTTCGCGATCATCGCTGTGGTTGATGGCGCCGGCGATGTGCAGGAAGTGCTCGAAGAACTTCACCCCCAGATCGACGTAAACCGGATTTTCCTTGGCCAGCTCCAGGGCGATGCGCATCAGGTCCAGCGCATAGGCGGCCATCCAGGCGGTGCCGTCGGCCTGGTCCAGGTGATAGCCCTCCGGCAGGGGGGCCGAGCGGTCGAAGAGGGCGATGTTGTCCAGGCCGAGGAAACCGCCCTGGAAGATGTTGCGACCCTCGGTGTCCTTGCGGTTGATCCACCAGGAGAAATTCAGCAGGAGCTTGTGGAAGACGCGTTCGAGAAAGACCCGGTCGCCCACCCCGGTCAGGGACTTTTCCTGCAGGTAGACGTGCCAGGTGGCCCAGGCATGCACCGGCGGATTGGCGTCCTCGAAATTCCACTCGTAGGCCGGCAGCTGGCCATTGGGATGCATGAATCTGTCCTTCACCAGCAGCAGCAGCTGCTGCTTGGCGAAACCGGGATCGATCAGGGCGTAGGCCACCGCCTGGAAGGCCAGGTCCCAGGAGGCGTACCAGGGGTACTCCCATTTGTCCGGCATGGAGACGATGTCGAAATTGAGCAGGTGGCGCCAGTGGCCGTTGCGGATGCGCTGGCGCTGCGCCGGCGGCGTCGGCTGGGCCGGATCGCCATCGAGCCAGCGATTGACCTCGAAGTAGTAGAGCTGCTTGGACCAGAGCAGGCCGGCCAGGGCCTGGCGCTGCACCAGGCGCGCATCGGGATCGGCGATCTTTTCCTGCAGGGCGGCATAGAAGGCATCGGCCTCGGCGATGCGCTCGGCAAAGATCGCATCGGCATCCACCGACAGCGCATTGGTCGGCGCCAGGCGCAGGTAGACCACGGTCTTGGCGCCACCCTCCAGCTCCACGGCGAAATGAGCGGCCGCCTTGCTGCCGAAGTCGCGGCGGATCGCCTCGCGGGCGCCGCGCACCACGTAGTCGTTGATGCCGTCCTTGAAGGGGCCCTCGGCGGCTTCACCGGTCAGGCGCGGCAGGTTGGTTTCGTTGTTGCAGAACAGCCACTCGGCCTCGCGCGGGCCCCAGGCGCTGACCACCAGGTCGGGCCGGTCGAAATAGCTGGCGCGGACCTGGTCGCCTTCCAGGCTGAGCATGGAGCGCGGCGGGGTGCCGGTCCAGGCCCAGGTGTTGCGAGACCAGATCTGCGGTAGCACTCGCAGGCTGGCGGGTTCGGTCCCGCGGTTTTCCACGGTGATCCGCATGAGGATGTCGTCGGGGGTGTGCTTGGCGTATTCGACGGTGACGTCGAAATAGCGATCCTCGGCGAAGACGCCGGTATCGAGGATCTCGTATTCGCGATCCTCCAGGCCGCGCCGGGCGTTTTCCTCGGTGAGCTGGGCATAGGGAAAGGCGGCGTGGGGATACTTGTAGAGCATTTTCTGGTAGGCATGGCTCGGCACCCCGTCCAGGTAGAAGTACAGCTCCTTGACGTCCTCGCCATGGTTGCCTTCGGCGTTGGTCAGGCCGAACAGCCGTTCCTTGAGGAAGGGATCGCGCTCGTTCCACAGGGCGATGCCCAAGCACCATTGCTGAGCCTTGTCGCAGAAACCAGCGAGGCCGTCTTCGCCCCAGCGATAGGCGCGGCTGCGCGCATGGTCATGGGGGAAGTAGCGCCAGGCGTCGCCATCGGCGCTGTAGTCTTCACGGACCGTGGCCCACTGGCGCTCGCTCAGGTAGGGCCCCCACTGCCGCCAGGCGGCGGCATCGGTATCAGCCAGGCGCTGGCCTTCTCGGGTATGCAGGATGCCCGGGGCGGGATGTGCCGTCATCGTGTCTCCAGATTCAGGTAACGGTTAAGGCTCGAGGATAGATCACCATTGTGGCGTGCAACGACCTGCCTTGGCGTATCGCTGCAGTTTTTAGTGCCTGTCTGACCGGAAAAAATTCACGCCGTTGCGGTTTTCGTCACAGGGCCTGAGCGGGCGCAAGGGCTCTATACCGGGCAAGCGGCGGACGAAAAAAAGCCCCACGCCGGGTCGGGATGGGGCCTTCTGGTCATCGCGAAGCGCCCGCCGCTCGCGCAGCGGGCCTGGCAGCGATCTACAGCGCCATGTCGTTGGCGGCCTTTTCGGCGCGCGGGGCGCTGGCGGTGGCCTTGGCGTTCTCGGTGCCGGTGGCGACCGGCGGGGTGGCCAGTTGCAGGACTTCGGCGGTGTAGTTCCACTCCTGCTGCACGCGCGCCGGGTCGCTGTTCAGCTTGGTGCCGTAGCTGGGCACGATCTGGTGCAGCTTGGCTTGCCACTCCGGGGTCGCGACCTTGTCCTTGAACACCTTCTCCAGCACGCTCAGCATGATGGGCGCGGCGGTCGAGGCACCCGGGGAGGCGCCCAGCAGGCCGGCGATGCTGCCGTCCTTGGCCGCGACGATCTCGGTGCCCAGCTTCAGCACGCCACCCTTGTCGGCGTCGCGCTTGATGATCTGCACGCGCTGACCGGCCTGCCACAGGCGCCAGTCTTCCTTCTTGGCGTTGGGGAAGTACTCGCGCAGGGCGGCCATGCGGTCGTCATCCGACAGCATCAGCTGACCGGCGAGGTATTCCACCAGCGGGTATTCGGCCACGCCCACGCGGACCATCGGCCAGGCGTTGTGGGTGTTGGTGCTGGTCAGCAGGTCCAGGTAGGAACCCTGCTTGAGGAACTTGGTGGAGAAGGTGGCGAAGGGCCCGAACAGGATCACGCGCTTGCCGTCGAGCATGCGGGTGTCCAGGTGCGGTACCGACATCGGCGGTGCGCCCACCGACGCCTTGCCGTAGGCCTTGGCCAGGTGCTGCTGGGCGATCTCGGGGTTGTCGGTGACCAGGAAGGAACCACCCACCGGGAAGCCGGCGTAGTCGTTGGCTTCGGGGATGCCCGACTTCTGCAGCAGGTGCAGGGCACCGCCGCCGGCGCCGATGAAGACGAACTTGGCGTCGGTTTCGGTCTTCTTGCCGTCCTTGAGGTTCTTGTACTCAACGCGCCAGCTGCCGTCGGCATTGCGGGTGATGTTCTCGACTTCGCTGGACAGGTTCAGCTTGAAGTTCGGCTTGGACTGCAGGTTGGCGGCGAACTGGCGGGTGATTTCGCCGAAGTTGACGTCGGTGCCCAGCGGACTCCAGGTGGCGGCGATCTTCTGCTTGGGATCGCGACCTTCCATCATCAGCGGAACCCACTGCTTGATCTGCGCGGGATCTTCGGAGAACTGCATGCCGGAGAACAGCGGGCTGGCCTTGAGCGCCTCGTAGCGCTTCTTCAGGAAGGCGATGTTCTCGTCACCCCAGACGAAGCTCATGTGCGGGGTGCTGTTGATGAAGCTCTTCGGGTCCTTGAGGACACCGTTCTTGACCTGCCAGGACCAGAATTGACGGGAGATCTGGAAGGCTTCGTTGATCTCGATGGCCTTGGCGATGGTGACCTTGCCGTCCTTGTCTTCCGGGGTGTAGTTCAGCTCGGCCAGGGCGGAGTGGCCGGTACCGGCATTGTTCCAGCCGTTGGAGCTCTCGTCGGCGACCTGGTCCAGGCGCTCGACCATTTCCATGGTCCAGTTCGGCTCCAGCTCGTTCAGCCAGATGCCCAGGGTGGAGCTCATGATGCCGCCGCCGATCAGCAGGACGTCGACCTTCTTGGTGTCTTCGGCCTGTGCGGTGCCCAGGGCGGAGGCGATGGCGACGCCGAGCAGCGCGCCAGTCATTTTCTTCAGCATGTGATCTCTCGTTCGATAGAAGCTGGGTCTGCTTATCGAGTTTCGGTGCGGTGCGGCACCATGGCACATGGGGGGATGTGCAGTGGGCAAGGCAGAATGCAGCCGGAAACACGCAAGGGCAGGTTCTTTTCCCTCCACCGCCCCTCTCTCATGAGTCACCGGAGGAGTCGGAGCAAAAACGCAAGACGCGGCCTTGGCAGCGGCTGACCGGAGACAGAGGTCTCGGGCGCGGCTGCGTGCGCGTGGCGTAATTGTTGCCGGACATTTTAAAGGGAAGGGTTAGGGCTGCCTAGCCCGTAATTCATTGGCTTTGCCTATTAGCCTTTAGTCTAACCCTCTGTGACGACAGTCAAAGTCCCGCCAGCTGCCGCTCCGGGCGAACCGGAGCGGTCTGGACGGCTTTCCGCGAGCCGCCGGCGGCACCGACGAAAGCGGCCGGAAAGCCGCCGGAGGGTCGTCGTTCAAGTGTGGAGAGGTCGATCAGGCGAAGCGCCAGGCGAGAAAGCGACTCTGCTTCTGGCCCTGGGCCATGGCCACCACGCGACTTTCACTGACCTGTTCGCGGCGCAGTGCCGCCTGCAACGGCGGCAGATTGTTGACCTTGGACACCAGGCAGGTGAACCAGCCGACCTGACCGGCAAAGGCGCGACTCTCGCGGATCATCCGCTCGACAAAGACGGCCTCGCCCCCGGGGCACCAGAGTTCAGCCGCCTGGCCGCCGAAATTGAGCAGGGGTACCTGCTTGCCGGTGGTCTTGCCCAGGTTCTTCCACTTGCGCCGGCTG
The DNA here is from genome assembly GCF_039908605.1 of Pseudomonas aestiva. NCBI lineage: Bacteria > Pseudomonadati > Pseudomonadota > Gammaproteobacteria > Pseudomonadales > Pseudomonadaceae > Pseudomonas > Pseudomonas aestiva. Next base: position 1,110,881 of record NZ_CP150916.1, read on the forward strand.
CCGCGCACGGCATCGTCGGGGCTGGCATGGAAGGGCGGATTGCACAGGGTGGCGGCGTAGCGCTCACCGGGTTGCAGGATACCGGCGAATATGGCCTGGGGATCCGGCTGGCGGCGCAACTCGATGGCGGCGGCGCAATCCGCATTGGCCGCCAGGGTGCGGCCGAAGGCAGCCAGCGCCGCCGGGGCGATGTCGCTGCCAACGAAATGCCAGCCATACTCCTTGAAGCCGATCAGCGGATAGACGCCATTGGCGCCCGTACCCACGTCCAGCAAGCGCGTCGTCGCACCCCGGGGAATCCGGCCGCCATTGCCCTCGGCCAGCAGGTCGGCCAGGTGGTGCAGGTAATCCGCCCGGCCGGGAATCGGTGGGCAGAGGAAATCGGCGGGGATGTCCCAATCGCGCACGCCATGGTGCAGCGCCAGTAACGCGCGGTTGAGCGCGCGGACGGCCTGGGGATCGGTGAAGTCGATGGACAGATTGCCCCGCGGCGTCGGCGCCACGAACGGCCTGAGCGCCGGGCTCGTGCGCATCAGCGCTGGAAAGTCGTAGCTGCCCTGGTGGCGATTGCGTGGATGCAGGGGCGCAGGGCGGCCAGGAAGGGGGCGGCGGGGCGAGGTCATGAAGGCAGGCAGGGTGGAAAAGGGGCGGCGAGCCTAGCACAGCCACCCTTTTAGAGCCTGTTTTAAGTCTCGCGAGCCAGGTACAAACAAGGCGAAAATGCCTGAGGAAGCGGAGTTTACAGTCGGTAAATGAGCATTCCGGAGGCATTTTCAACGCCGTTTGCCCGACGCGCAGTAGGCTTTAAACAGGCTATACGGCTCACGCGGGCGTCGGGGCGTCTTCCGGCAGCACGCCGATCTCGCGCAGGTTGCGCCAGAAGGCGGCAGGGATGGGCGCCCGTAGCAGTTCGGCGTTCTGCCGGGCCCGCTCTGGCGTGCTGCTGCCGGGAATGGTGGCGGCCACGGTGGGATGGGCCAGGCAGAACTGCAGGGCCGCGGCGCGGATGTCCACCCCGTGATCCTGGCAGACGCCCTCGATTAGCTCGACCTTGCGGCGCAGTGCCGGCTCGGCTTCGGCATAGTTGTAGTGCTTGCCACCGGCGAGCAGGCCGGAGTTGTAGGGCCCACCCACCACGATGCCCACGCCGCGGCGTTCGCATTCGGGAAAGAGCGTGTCCAGGGCTTCGCGATGATCCAGCAGGGAATAGCGACCGGCCAGCAGGAAGGCATCGGGATCGCTCTGCTCCAGCGCCAGGCGGCAGGGTTCCACCAAGTTGACGCCCAGGCCCCAGCCCAGGATCAGCCCTTCCTCGCGCATCTCGGTGAGGGCCTTGGCCGCACCCTGCATGGCCTGGGCGAAGTAGTCGCGCCAGGCCGGGCCATGCTGGTCCTCGGACAGATCGTGGATCCAGACCAGATCGAGGCGGTCGGTCTTGAGGCGTTCCAGACTGGCCTCGATGGAGCGGCGGGCGCCGTCGGCGGAATAGTCGAGCACCCGCTTGAAGGGCAGTTCGTTGACGAACGGCGGCGCATTTTCCGGCCGGTCGGCCGGTTCCAGCAGGCGGCCGACCTTGCTGCAGAGGACGAAGTCGTCGCGCGGCTTGTCGGCCAGCACCTCGGCAAAACGTCGCTCCGACAGCCCGGCGCCATAGTGGGGCGAGGTGTCATAGAGGCGGATGCCGGCGTCCCAGGCGGCTTCGAGCGTCGCCCGGGCGTCGGCGTCGCCTACCTCGCGGAACATGTTGCCCAGCGGGGCGCCGCCAAAGCCGAGGGAGGGGATGTCGATACGCATGGGAAGTCTCCAGGGTGGTGCGTGTCTGCATCCCGACCGATGTCCCCAGACTCCTGTTCCCCTAGTCCGCCGGACGTAGCAGGGCCACCTCGGCGCAGGTGAGCGGACGATAGGCACCCTCGGCCAGGGCGGAATCCAGCGCCAGCTCGCCGATGCGGTCGCGATGCAGGGCGATGACCTCGATGCCGAAGCGGCCGAACATGCGCTTGACCTGGTGATAGCGGCCTTCGACCAGGGTCAGGAAAGCGCTGTGGTCGTCCAGCAACTCCAGCTGCGCCGGTTGGGTGGTGAGGTCCTCATAGGCGAAGTAGAGCCCTTCGGCGAAGGCGGCCACCAGCTGCGGCGGGATGACCTCGGCGGTGGTGACCCGGTAGCGCTTGGTCTGCCTGTGACGCGGATGACTGAGGCCGCGTGACCACTGGCCATCGTTGGTGAGCAGCAGCAGGCCGGTGGTGTTGAAGTCCAGCCGTCCGGCCAGGTGCAGATCGGCGCGCTGGTCCGGGGCGAGGCAGTCCAGCACCGTGGCATGGCGGGGGTCGACGGTGGCGCTCACGCAGCCGCGCGGCTTGTGCAGCATCAGGTAGCGACCGCCGGGGCCGTCCTGCAGCAGGCGCTCGTCGGCCTCGATGCGGTCGAAGGCGAACACCTCCTGCTCGGCCCGCAGGGTGGTGGTGCCGTTGACCCTTACCCGGCCCTCGGCGAGCAGGCGCCGCCCTAGTTGCCGGCCCAGCTCGGGTCGGTTGCCCAGCCAGCGGTCCAGGCGCATCAGCGAGGTTCGCTCGCGACGCCTGCCGCGCAGGCCGGGCAGAGGCAGCGGCGATCGCGCTCTTGCGCGGGCAGGCGGTCCAGGACGGCGGGATTGATCGGCGTCTGCAGGCACCAGCAGTCGCGGATCTCGCCCCCGGCCGCCAGGACGCAGCTGTTGGCCTGGCCGCACAGCGGGCAGCGGGTGGGATCGAAGGGGATGGGCGATGCGGCCATGGTGATCTCGTCGGGCGAAGCGGGCGGCAGAGTACCGGGAATTGCGACCTGGGTAACGTCCGCTACGCTGGGGGTCTGCGTACTGTCGCAACCAGGGTGCAAGCTGCATCCTAGCTCCGATCGTCGGACCACCCGAGGAACCCATGACAATAACTGCTCTGCGCACCCTGATCCGTACCCTCATTCCCGGCACCCTGCTGGTCAGCCAACTGGCCCTGGCCACCGAAGCCGATGTCGGCCAGACCCTGGCCCGCCAGGCCGGCATTCCCTGGCCGGCGGTGATCGCCCATCGCGGCGCCTCCTTCGACGCCCCCGAATCCACCGCGCCGGCCTACCTGGTGGCGCGGGAACTGGGCGCCGACTACCTGGAGCTCGACCTGCAGCGCACCAGGGACGGCCAGCTCATCGCCCTGCACGACGACACCCTGGAACGTACCACCGATGTCGCCAAGCGCTTCCCCGACCGCGCCAAGGCCCCGGTCAGCCAGTTCACCCTGGCCGAACTCAAGTCGCTGGACGCCGGCAGCTGGTTCAACCAGGCCCATCCCGACCGCGCCCGGCCAAAGTTCGCCGGACTCAGGATCCTTACCCTCGACGAGGTCATCGACATCGCCGAAGGCGGTCGCAACAAGCCGGGTCTCTACATCGAAACCAAGCAACCCAAGCTGTTTCCGGGTATCGAGCGCGACCTCAAGGCCAAGCTGACCCAGCGCGGCTGGCTCGGCAAGCCCAAGCCGGGTGCCACCGGCGTCGCCGCCATGCCCGGGCGGGTGATCCTGCAGACCTTCGAGAAGAGCAGCCTGGAGCTGTTGCAGAAGGAGATGCCGAAGACGCCGAAGATCCTGCTGCTGTGGCTGGGCGACGACTACATCCCGGCCAAGCCCGGGCCGAGCTACGCCGAGTCGGGCGAGGCCAGCAAGGCGGCCTACTACGCCAAGCAGCAGGTGCGCTCCGAAGGCGATTTCACCGCCTGGATCGAGTGGGCCAAGGCCCATGGCGCCATCGGCATCGGCCCCTCGGCGGCCCTGGAGGAGGGTGGCGACCAGAGCTATGCGGACCTGGTGAAGCCCTGGATGAACGACGTCGCCCACGAGCGGGGTCTGCTGGTGCATGCCTATACGGTGGACTCGGCGGTGGACTACGCGCGTCTCGCGCCCCGTGGCGTGGATGGCTTCTTCAGCAATCGCGCCGCCGAATTGCTGAAGTTCTATGAGCGTCCGGCCAAGCAGGCACCCGGTGCCCTGCTCAAGCAGCTGGGTTATTGAGTCCAGGCGGGGAGGCCTGCCGGTCTCCCCGTCGCCAACGGAGGCCTCCTCATGTCCCGCCATGCCTTCAACGGTGCCAAGCTGGCGCTGCTCTGCGCTGAGCAGATCCTGGTCTATCAGCGCGATGACAAGCCCGACATCCCCTGGCCGGCCCTCTGGGACCTGCCCGGCGGTGGTCGCGAAGACGGCGAGACGCCCGAGCGCTGCGCCCTGCGCGAGCTGGAAGAGGAATTCGGCCTGGTGCTGGACGAGGCGCGGCTGACCTGGGGGCGTTGCTATCCGCCGCGCCAACCCGGCTATCTGCCCAGCTGGCTGTTCGCCGGGCAGTTGCATCCCGCCGAACTCGCCGCCATCCGCTTTGGCGACGAAGGCCAGCACTGGCAGTTGATGAGCATCGCCGACTTCCTTGCCCATCCCCAAGGGGTGCCCCATCTGCAGGCGCGGCTGCAGGACTACCTGGGCGAGCGGGCGGAGAACGGACCGGCGTCTCTTAATCCCGGCTGAATGAACGCGCGATAACCGGGCGCGGCGCCTGGCCAGGGCTTAAGCTTTGTCCAGGCCCATCCGGGCCGTTCTGGAGATATCCCCCATGCGCCATTTCCTCTTGGCGTCGCTCTGTGCCCTGACCTTCACCGGCTGCACCGTCTACGACACGTCCCCGCGCTATTACAGCCGTCCGGCCCCTCCTGCGGCGGTCTTCTACGGCACGCCAGCCTATCCGCCGCCCGCGGTCATCGTGCGGCCCTATGGCTATGGCTACTACTATCGACCGGCACCGCCACCACCGCCTCACTGGGGTCCGGGTCCCGGCTGGGGACCGCCGGGCTGGGGGCCGCGTCCGGGTTATGGTCCGCCCGGCTGGGGCCCGCGCTACGGTCCGCGCTGGTAGCGGGTTTGACAGGGGCAGCCGGCTTTTCTAGGGTGCTGCCCTTGTCTTGACCAGGAAGCCTCGAATCGTGGACGACGATCGCATCAAGCTCGACCCTCAATGGAAAGCCGCGCTGCGCGACGAATTCGAGCAGCCCTACATGCGTCAGCTGAGCGAATTCCTCAGGCGCGAGAAGGCGGCGGGCAAGGTCATCCATCCGCCCGGGCCGTTGATCTTCAATGCCCTCAATACCACCCCTCTGGATCAGGTCAGGGTGGTCATCCTCGGCCAGGACCCCTATCACGGTCCGGGTCAGGCCCATGGGCTGAGCTTCTCGGTGCAGCCTGGGGTACCGGCGCCGCCGTCGCTGCAGAATATCTTCAAGGAACTCAAGCGCGACCTGAACCTGCCCATTCCCAACCACGGCTATCTGCAGCACTGGGCCGAGCAGGGCGTGCTGTTGCTCAATACCTCGCTGACCGTGGAACAGGCCAACGCCGGTTCCCACGCCAAGGCCGGTTGGCAGAGATTCACCGATCGCATCATCGAGGTGGTCAGCGCCGAGCGGGAGAACCTGGTGTTCCTGCTCTGGGGCAGCCATGCCCAGAGCAAGCAGACGCTCATCGATCCCCAGAAGCACCTGATCCTCAAGTCGGCGCATCCCTCGCCGCTGTCGGCCCACCGCGGTTTCATAGGCAACGGCCACTTCGGCCGCACCAATGAATTCCTGCGCAACGCCGGCCTCACCCCTATCGACTGGGCGCTGCCACCGCTGGCGTAGGAGGGCGCAGCCGGCCACGACCCTCGCGGTCAGGTCGCCCCTGCCGCGACTGTCCGAGACGGGCGCCGGTGGCACTGCAGGCACCAGCTCGTCCCGAGCATGAGCATGAGCAGGAGGATCGCCAGGGATTCCAGGCGAGTCGGCCAGCGCCCGCTCCAGAGAAAGCCATAGGTCAGCGAGGCCAGGGTCTCGATGACGATGGCCTGACCACTCAGGGTCAGGGGTAGCCGGCGGCTGGCCTAATTCCAGCAGGCGCCGCCGATGACCGAGGCAAGCAGCGCCACGCCGGCAGCCACCAGCAGCGGCTGCAGCCAGTCCGCCGGTCCCCGCAACGCCAGCTCTTCTCCCAGCAACCAGGGTGCGACCAGCAGTGCCTGGGCACCGGTCATCCCGCCCAGCAGCAGGCTCCAATCGTGGGCGCCGATCGGCGTCCTGGTCAGAAAGCGCGTGTTGACCACCGCGAACCAGCTCCAGGCCAGCAGGGCGCCACAGGCGCACAGCAGGCCCAGGGCAGGCCGCTCGCCAACCGCGGTGGTGGTCAGCGTCTCGTAGCTGATCAGGACCACGCCGAGCAGCGCGCAGCAGAGCGATGGCCAGAGGCGACCGAATCCCACAGCGCCCGCGTCGCGCTGCCCGGCCAGGGCCACCAGCAGCGGGATCAGGCCGACGATCAGGGTGGTCGCCGCGATACCGGCCTGCTTCACGCCCACGCCGACCAGAGTGTAGTAGCCCAGGTTGCCGATCAGGCTGAGCCAGAACAGGCGCGTGCCGTCGGCCCAGGTCAGCTGCCTGCGCAGTCGGCGCCAGCAGGGCAGCAACAGCCCGAGTGACACCAGTCCGTAGCAGAGAAAGCGCAGCACGGCGAACTGGGCGCCGCTCAGGTCAGGGACCAGCGCCGGGGCCAGAAATATCACGCCCCAGCACAGGCCTGCCGCCAGCCCGTAGCCGATACCCACTGCCGACAGTTCTCGTTCCTGCATCGCGCCGTCTCCACCGATTCGACACCAGTGTGGTGACGGCGACCTGGACCGGTCTTGCGCGAGACTGCGGGGTTTTTTACCTGGACTGCGTACCTGGACTGCCTACCCCGGCAGTCGCTGACCGCGCCGCCAGGCGGCCGGGCTGATGCCCTGGCGGCGGGTCATGGCGCGGGTCAGGGCGGCCTGGTCGGAAAAGCCGACGCGCAGGGCGATGTCGGCGATGAGCAGGCGGCTGTCGGCGAGCCAGCGCTGCGCCTGGCGCAACCGCAGGTCGGTGAGCCAGGCCTGGGGCGTCTGGGCGAAACGCTGGTGGAACAGCAGGTGCAGCCGGGTCAGCCCCAGGCCCGCCAGGCGGGCCATGGCCGCATTGTTCCAGTCCCCCGCGGGCTGGGCCTCCACCTGGACCAGCAGGCGATCGAAGGCCGCGCTGGCGGTAGCGGCGGTGAGCGAGGCGAGCAGCAGACGGGTGAGTTCGGGCGCGTGTTGGTCGAGGGTGTCAGGCGAGGTCAGCTCGGCGAAGGCGATCAGCTGGCGGGTCGCAGGCGGAATCGCCAGGCCCGGCTGCCGTAACGCGCGATCCAAGAGCGGAGCAGGCAACCAGTCGGCCGCGCAGTCGATCACCAGAAAGCGGCTGCCTGGCTCGGATTGCTGGGCATGACCGCAATCGGGCGCCACCAGGGCCGCGAGACCGGTATGCAACCGCGTCCCGGTACGCCCGGCGAGCTCCAGCTCCATGCCGCCCTGGATGGGCAGCACCAGCTGCGCGAAGGCATGGGCATGGGGCTGGTGTTCGCCCTGATAGCGCTTGATGGCGAGACGGGGAGTCAAGGCGCACCTCGGTAGCGAAGCGGGGGGTCGAGAGCCTTGATCCTAGCATGCCGCCCCGGGCCCTACGGACCTCAACGCACCGGCTGCAGCGGCAACTCCACTTCGCCACCATTGCTCAGGTCCACGGCCACCGGCTCCTGGGTCAGATACAGCGGGCGACCGCCGAGTAGGATGCGCCCGCTAAGCAGATAGCGCTCGCCGCTCTTGACCTTGGCCGGGGCGTAGTCAAGGCGGAAGGGCACCTGGCCGGGCTGCTTGACGAACAGGGTGCGCTGGGCCAGGCGACCGGCAGGGGTGTCGCCGGCACTGGCGCTGTAGAGGCTGACGGTGAGCTTGGCGGTGGGCGGCACCGGCTCGTTGGCGGTAAAGGTGGCCTGGCCGCTGAGGCTGGTCATGCTCGGCTGGGCCGGCACGCCAGGCGTGGTGGTCTGCGGCTGCTCGGTGGGCGGCAGCGGCTGGCCGGCGGGCGGCGGTGGCGTCGCGGGACCGGGGCGCAGCCCGCTACAGGCGCTGAGCAGCAGCGAGGTGGCGAGCAGGGTGGCGATTCTTTTCATGGGTAGATCCTGGACTGAAATCGACTGCTGTGACCCATGGACGCCGGCTTAGTTGCCGGCGACCGCAGGGGATTCGGGATCCGGCAGGTCGGGCGCATCGGGTCGGTCCAGCGCCACCTGACGAATCGACAGGCGGATCTCCGCCGGCAGCACCCGCTTGCCGGCGCCTTCGGCCAGTTCGCCGAGCAATTCGTGATGGCCCAGGGTGCCGTCGTCGGCCTTGCGCAGCACACCCTCGGCCAGCAGCGTCTGGATGAAGTGGCGAAACAGCGACTTGTCGAAGAATTCCGGCGCATTGAGGCCATGCAGCACCGACAGCCGCTGGGCCATCACGGTGCAGAGTTCTTCCAGTTGCGGCGCGGTCAGGCTGTTCTGGCCGTGGTTGAGGATCAGCGCGGTGGTCATGTAGTAGCGCTGCAGGGTCTGCAGGATGGCCCGCGCCAGCAGGGTGAGGCGGACGAATTGCCGCGAGCTGGGCGCCGCACGCACGAAGACGTCGTCCTCGATGCGCAGCAGGCCGCGCTCCACCATGGCCTCCAGCCAGCCGTCCAGCACCAGGGGCAGCTCCTCGCGCTCCCAGTGGATGAACAACTCGGCCTGCAGATAGGGATAGAGCGCCAGGGCGAATCTGTGGATCAGCTCGCGGGTCATGCGCCCGGTGTTCTGGAAGAAACTGGCGATCAGCGCCGGGATGGCGAAGAGGTGCAGGACATTGTTGCGGTAGTAGGTCATCAGCACCGCGTTCTGCTCGTCCAGGTAGAGGATGCGTCCCAGGGCGTCCTGCTGCTCGGAGAGGAAACCCAGGGCGCGCACCTCTTCGATGATCGCCTGGCCGTCGCCCTCGGGCAGGGTGACGCTGGTGGAGTAGGGCACCCGCTTCAGCAGATCCAGATAGAGGTCGATGGCGCGTACCAGGGCGCCTTCGTCGAGGGCCTGGCGGTTGGTCGAGAGCAGCGCCAGGGCCACCAGGTTGACCGGGGTGACGGCCGCCGCGGCATTGATGCGGCGGACCACCCGCTCGCCCAGTTCGTGGGTGACCGAGTTGAACCAGGCGGGCTTCAGGTCTTCGTCGAGGGGTTCGTCGCGCCAGCCCGGACGGCGGGCATCGAGGAAGCCTTGCAGCGGGATGGGCTCGCCGAAGTTGACCCAGACCCGACCGAAGCGCTGGCGCAGGGCGCCGAAGACCTTGACCAGGTCGAAGATGGATTCCTTCTTCTTGGCCGCGCCGCGCAACTCGCCCAGGTAGGTGCGGCCCTCGAAGACCTTCTCGTAGCCGATGTACACCGGTACGAAGACGATAGGGCGCCGCGAATCGCGGAGGAAGCTGCGCAGGGTCATGGCCAGCATGCCGGTGCGTGGCTGCAGGGTCCGTCCGGTGCGCGAGCGACCGCCCTCGACGAAGTATTCGGTGGAGAAGCCGCGGCTGAACAGGCTGTGCAGGTATTCGTTGAACACCGCCGCATAGAGGGCGTTGCCCTTGAAGCTGCGCCTCATGAAGAAGGCCCCGCCACGGCGCAGGATGTTGCCCACCACCGGCATATCCAGGTTGATGCCGGCGGCGATGTGCGGCGGGGTCAGGCCGTTCTGGAACAGCAGGTAGGACAGCAGCAGGTAGTCGATGTGGCTGCGGTGGCAGGGGACGTAGACCACGGTATGACCGGGCGCCATCTCCTGGATCCGCTCGATGTGGCTGACCGTGACGCCGTCATAGATGCTGTTCCAGAACCAGCGCAGGCCGACGTCCAGGCAGCGCACCACCGGATAGGAGAAGTCCGAGGCGATCTCGCGCGCATAGTGCGCCGCCTCGTCTTCGATGCGCCCGGGGGTAGCCTTGCGCTGGGCGATCTCGTGGGCGATGGTCGCCCGTACCTGGGGCGCGCGGAGCAGGCCGCGCAACAGGGTACGGCGGTGCGACAGGTCCGGGCCGATCACCGCCTGGCGCACGTTGCGGAAGTGGATGCGCAGCTGCCGCATCACCAGGCGCTCCAGGCGTTGCGGATCGGGACGCTGGCTGGCCAGTTCGCCCAGCGACAGCGGCTTGGAGAATTGCACCCGGGTCAGCCGGCCCAGCACCAGGATGCGCGCCAGCTTGCGCAGCCGTCCGGTCACCACCCAGTTGTCCGCCCAGAGCAGTTTCCAGGGACTGGTCTCGCGATCCGGCGACTGGCCCCAGAAGACGCTGACCGGTACCAGCTGGACGTCTTCCAGCCGCTGCTCGGTCACCGCGGCCACCACCCGGCGCAGGGTAGGGGGTACCGAGCGCCGGGCGGGGCGGCCGCGCCAGTTCGCCTTGCCGGTGGCGTTGAAGTAGGCCAGTGGCTCTGTCTTGCTACCCAGCACCAGCGGGCGCAACGGTCGCGGCAGGCCGGCCTTGCGGCATTCCCGGTCGAGCACCGCCAGATCGCTCAACGAGGCCTCGGGGAGGACATAGAGCACCGGCCTGGCGGGATCGATGCGGCTGAGCAGGCTGGCCGCCTGGGTGGTCTCGGAGCGGACCCAGAGATAGAGCAGGCGCTTGAGCAGCGAGAAGGCCAGCAGGCGCAGCGGCGAACGGGTCATGGAGGGCTACCGGAGTGACGGGGCGGCAGTGTGCCGGATGGCCTGGTGGGCGTAAAACCGCCCGTGTTGTTCTCTCTTCGACCCGGCAGTCGGCGGCTTGTCCCCGTTGTCGAAAAAATGCCGCTCAGATCGTCGAAAACCCGGCGTTGGCGCGGCTTTCAGCCATGCTGGCACTTTGCGTAAAGAACGTTGCTTTTGCCGGGAAAGCCATGCTTTATAAGGCATCGGCAGGTTCTTGCCGATGGTCGGAATCGGGCTGTCAGCCTGGCGACCGGTCCGGCGAGCGATCTGTACCGATACAACAAAGCAACCCGAGCGCCCAGCTTGTGGCGAGCGGGGATAGGAAATCCAGAAAGCTTCGGAGAGATGTGATGGGTGAGCAACGCGAAACCGGGACCGTCAAGTGGTTCAATGACGCCAAGGGATATGGATTCATTCAACGCGAAGGCGGTGCCGACGTGTTCGTTCACTACCGCGCCATCCGCGGTGAAGGTCATCGTTCCCTGAACGAAGGCCAGCAGGTGGAGTTTTCGGTGATCGAGGGCCAGAAGGGTCTCCAGGCCGAAGACGTCGCCAAGGTCTAGATCCGTTGCGCGAGGAGCGCAAGGCTCCTCGCGCCTTCAGTTCACTCGGTGCGCCAGACAATCTCTTCGACGCCCGCGTCCGTCACCTTCAGCCAGCGATCGGCGGCTTCTTCCTCTTCTTCCTCGCTCCAGCCGCTCGGGGCGCAGCGCACCTGTACCTGGAGGGCTGCATAGGCATCGCGGGCGCAGGCCAGGTCATCCACCCAGGGCGACACATCGCTTTCCAGCAGCAGGCTGTGCCACTTGCCGACTGCCTTCGGCAGCCAGGTCACCGGAATCGACTCGCCGCCATAGCGCAGGGTGCATTTGAAGGTCTGTCCGTGCGCCTGCCAGACGCAGGGCATGGCGAACACCTGTTCGAGCCAGGCCGAGATGGCGTCCTGATCGACGTCCTTGAGGTAGATTTCGATATCGGGCTGGCGCATGGGGCTTAGGCTCCGGATTTGATGATCCAATCGTAACGTACTGCCACCCGCACCTCGAAGGGCTCGGCCAGGACCCGCTCGCGGCGCTTGGCGTTGACGCGCCAGCCGTGGGGCGTCATGGCCAGCAGGTCTTCGCGGGTCTGGCGCTCAGCCAGTGGCAGCACGAATTCGAGCCGCTCGCTGTGGGCCAGTTCCAGGCCCGGCGGCAGATCCTGCAGGTGCTTGTCTTCGGCATAGTCGCGCACCTCGTCATAGAGCCGCTGGCGCAGCTCCAGCAGGTGGGCGCTGGCCGGCCCCAGGCGCAGGATGCCGCCGCCGGGTGCCAGCACGCGCCGGGCTTCGCTCCAGTCGATGGGGCTGAAGACGCTGGCCAGCAGCTGGCAACTGGCGTCCGGCAGCGGCAGGCGCGCCATGCTCGCCACCAGCCAGGTCAGCGCCGGGGTACGCCGGCAGGCGCGGCGCACCGCCTCGCGGGAGATGTCCAGGGCATAGCCGTCGGCGGCGGGCAGGGCCTGGGCCAGGCGCGCGGTATAGAAGCCTTCGCCGCAGCCCACGTCGATCCAGCGCCGGGGCGCGCGTTCGGCGGCCAGGTGCGCCAGGCGCTCGGCCAGGGGCGCATAGTGACCGGCATCGAGAAAGCGTCGGCGTGCCTCGACCATGGCGGCGTTGTCGCCCGGGTCCAGGCTCTTCTTGTGTTGCACCGGCAGGAGATTCAGATAGCCCTGACGGGCGCGGTCGAAGCGATGGCCGGCGGCGCAACCGACGCCACCCTCGAGTTCGGCCAGCGGGGCCTGGCAGAGCGGACAGGTCAGCTTCATGCCAGCAACCGTACCAGGGTGCCGTAGTACACCTCGGTCAGCAGATCCAGGTCGCTGGCCAGGACGTGCTCGTCCACCTGGTGAATGGTGGCGTTGACCGGACCCAGTTCCACTACCTGAGCGCCCAGGGTGGCGATGAAGCGACCATCCGAGGTGCCGCCGCTGGTGGAGGCTTCGGGGCGATAGCCGGTGACCGCTTCCACGCTGGCCGAGACGGCGTCGAGCAGGTCGCCCGGCTCGGTGAGGAAGGGCAGGCCGGACAGTGACCAGTCGATGTGCCAGTCCAGGCCGTGGCGATCAAGGATGGCCTCTACGCGGGCCTGCAGGCCTTCCACCGTGGATTCGGTGGAGAAACGGAAGTTGAACAGCGCCTGCAGTTCGCCCGGCACCACGTTGCCGGCGCCAGTGCCGGAATTGAGGTTGGAAATCTGGAAGCTGGTGGGCGGGAAGAAGGTGTTGCCCTCATCCCACTGCTCGGCGGCGAGATCCGCCAGGGCCTGGGCCGCCAGGTGGATGGGGTTGCGTGCGAGGTGCGGATAGGCCACATGACCCTGCTTGCCGCGCACGGTCAGGCGGCCGTTGAGCGAGCCACGGCGTCCGTTCTTGACCACGTCACCCAGCAGGCGGGTGCTGGAGGGTTCGCCGACGATGCACCAGTCCAGGCGCTCGCCACGCGCGCGCAGGCGCTCCACCACGGCGCGGGTGCCGTGCAGGGCCGGGCCTTCCTCGTCGCTGGTGATGAGGAAGGCGATGGCGCCATGGTGATCGGGATGGTCGGCGACGAAGCGCTCCACGGCGATGATCATGCTCGCCAGGCTGCCCTTCATGTCGGCGGCGCCCCGACCGCGCAGCATGCCGTCGGCATCCACATGGGCATTGAAGGGGGCTTGCTGCCAGGCCTCCAGCGGGCCGGTGGGCACCACGTCGGTGTGACCGGCGAAGCACAGCACCGGACCCTCGCCGCCACGCCGCGCCCAGAAGTTGTCCACCTCTTCGATGCGCAGGGGTTCGAGGGCGAAGCCCAGGCGCTCCAGGCGCTGCATCATCAGGGCCTGGCAGCCTTCGTCCAGCGGCGTAACCGAAGCCCGGCCGATCAGGTCGCAGGCGAGTTCCAGGGTGGGGGTGAGGGCGGTGGTCATGGCGGGTCCCGGGAGGCAGCTAGGGTTCAGGGGGAGCGGTATGGTAAAGGAAAACCTATACTGTGGCTTTTGTGGAAAGCCTTCATGACGTTCGATGAACAACGCTTCGGCGGGATCGCCCGGCTCTATGGGCAGGAGGCCGTCGAGCGCCTGGCCGCCAGTCATGTCGCCGTGGTCGGCATCGGCGGGGTGGGTTCCTGGGTCGCCGAGGCCCTGGCGCGCAGCGGTGTCGGTCGCATCAGTCTGTTCGATCTGGACGACGTCTGCGTCAGCAACACCAATCGCCAGGTACATGCGCTGGAAGGGCAGGTGGGGCGGCCCAAGGTCACGGTGATGGCCGAGCGCATCCAGGCCATCAACCCGGCCTGCGCGGTCAAGGCGGTGGCGGACTTCGTCACCCGCGAGACCATGGCCGACTACATCACCGAAGAACTCGACCTGGTGCTGGACTGCATCGACAGCGTGGCCTCCAAGGCGGCGCTGATCGCCTGGTGCAAGAGACGCAAGATCGCCATCGTCACCACCGGCGGCGCCGGCGGTCAGATCGATCCCACCCAGATCCAGGTGGTCGACCTCAATCGCACCTACAACGACCCCTTGGCCTCGCGGGTGCGCTCGCTGCTGCGTCGCGACTACGGCTTCTCGCGCAATCCCAGCCGCCACTACAGCGTGCCCTGCGTCTTTTCCACCGAGCAGCTGCGCTATCCCAAGCCGGACGGCAGCGTCTGCCAGCAGAAGAGTTTCGTCGGCGAAGGCGTCCGCCTGGACTGCGCTGGCGGCTTCGGCGCGGTGATGATGGTCACCGCCACCTTCGGCATGGTCGCCGCGGCCCGCGCCGTGGACAAGTTGATCCAGAAACCCAGGGGGTAGGGCTTTTCGTCGGTTGGGTGGAGCTCGGCGAAGCCCAACCGACGTTCAGCTATGTAGATACCGTCTTCGCCCCTCAGTGTGCAATCGCTAAAGCAGGATCGAAAGGCTTGCCCGATTTGAGCACGCCATAGGCGATGGTCAGCAGCTTGCGCATGGCGGCACAGACGGTTTGTTTACCTTTCTTCCCCCTGGTTTTCAGACGCTCGGCTTGCGCCTTGATAGCCGGGTTGTAGGTCAGCGCCACGACGGCGGGTAGGTATAGCGCACTTCGTAAGCGGACCGATCCCATGCGCGAGATGCCGGTATGGCCGCGGTAAAGACCTGATTCCTGTAGGCGTGGGTTCAAACCGGCAAAGGCGGTCACGGCGCGGGCATCGGCGAAGCGACCGATATCGCCGAGCTCCGCCAGGATCAGGGCGGCGGTCTTGTCGGCGATGCCGTCTATGCTCACCAGCAGATCACGTTTGCCGCGCAGGTCCGGGTCATCGTCGATATGCCGTTTGATCTGTTCGAGCGTCCAGGCGATCTGCTCATCGAGCCGCTGCACGACCGCCTGGATCGAGTTTTGGACTTTTTCCGGGCTGACCTCGAGCCGATTGAGCTCCATCTGCCGTAGCGATTGGAGATCCTCCAGGCGCCGGGTCAGCGCGCGAAGCGTGCGGATGGACACAGGCTCCGGGTGCCAGGCCCGCAGGCTGTCTTCATGCCGCTGGCCATAGGTGGCGATCAGCTTGGCGTCGAGTTTGTCCGTCTTGCTGCGCTGCAATTGGCTTTGCGCATAGCGAGCGATCTGTGCCGGATTGAGCACGGCGATTCGGTAGCCCAGCGCATGGAAATGCTCGGCGAGCGCTTCGTGATAGGTGCCCGTGGCCTCCATCACGATCCAAGCGCCTGGCTCGGCATGCTGTTGCAGCCAGTCGGCAAAGACCGCGAAGCCTGACGGATCGTTGCTCAGCCTGCCCTTGGTCCGGTGCTTGCCATTGGATTGCAGGACCGCCAGATCGAAGCTGCGCTTGGCGATATCAACACCGATTACGGCCATGATGTCTCCTCCTTCAGATGCGACACGATCACGTCATCCCGTCCAACCTTGTGCAATACGAGCTCTGGAGGCTCTAGATACCGTTCGGACTCGGGGATGGGTGTGGAGGAGGCGACCTATCTACGTTGCAAGCTCAAAGGCTTAAGGGTGGACACGGCCTGCCATCCTCCCCCGATGATCAGTCGGGGACTATGCCCCCCTAAGGAGGCTGTCGTCGAGATACAAGGGTGGACAACGGCGCAGCCTTGTCCACGCGGGATGGTGCCGGAGGTTGCCGGTGGAAAACGCTGGCGCGGTTTTCCACGCTACGAGGGTTCGAGCGCGGCGGCCCTCACATATCCTGGGGCGTTTCCCGGGCGGGGCGGTCGTCGGCGATGGCGGGGACGTGCAGGCCGGTCTTGGCCAGTTGCTGACCTTCCATCTGCGGCTGGGTGGTCCAGGTGAGGATGTCGTAATAACGGCGCACGTTCTGCACGAACTCCACCGTCTCGCCGCCGCGGGCGTAGCCGTAGCGGGTCTTGCTGTACCACTGCTTCTGCGCCAGGCGCGGCAGCATCTTCTTCACGTCCAGCCAGCGATCCGGGTCCAGGCCCTGGGATTCGGCCAGCCGGCGGGCGTCGAGGATATGGGCGATGCCGATGTTGTAGGTGGCCAGGGCGAACCAGGTGCGATCCGGTTCGTGGATGCTGTCGGGCAACTCGTCGCGGATCTGGTCGAAGTACTTGGCGCCGCCGGTGATGCTCTGCTCCGGATCCAGGCGGTTGGCGACGCCCATGGCCTGGGCCGTGTTGTTGGTCAGCATCATCAGGCCGCGCACCCCGGTCTTGGAGGTGGCGTCCGGGGTCCATAGCGACTCCTGGTAGCCCATGGCGGCGAGCAGGCGCCAGTCCAGCTGATGCTTCTGCGCCACCTTGCGGAAGTGCTTCTCGTACTTGGGCAGGCGTTCCTGCAGGTGCTGGGCGAAGGTGTAGGCGCCCACATAGCCAAGGACGTCAACGTGACCGTAGTAGCGCTCCTTGAGCTGCTGCAGGGTGCCGTCGCGGCGGACCTTGTCCAGGTAGGCGTTGACCGCATCGAGCAGGCTGTTGTCCTCCCCGGGTTGCAGTGCCCAGGCCTGGCCCTGGTTGTCGCCCAGGTCGAAGGCCACCCGCACGTTGGGAAAGTACACCTGGTTCATGGCCAGTTCGTTGGAATCCACCAGAGTCAGGTCGATCTGGCCTTCGTCGACCATGCGCAACAGGTCGCTGACCTCCACCTGATCGGATTCGTCGAAGGTGAGTCCCGCTACCTGAGCCTGCAACGCCCTGAGCTGCTGCGCCTGGCTGCTGCCCTTGAGCACCAGGATGCGCTTGCCGACCAGATCCTTGGGGGTGCTGGGGCGGACGGTGCCGTTGCGGTAGATGACCTGGGGCACCACGTCCAGATAGCTGCGGGAAAATTTCAGATTCTGGCGATTGACCGAGGGCGTGAGGCCGGCCGCGGCGATCACCGGGCCGTCCGGCGCGGTCAGGCGATTGAAGAGGTCGTCGAGGTTGTCGGCGGTGCTGATTTCCAGGCGCACCTTGAGGGATTCGGCGAAGCCCTTGACCAGTTCGTATTCGAAACCGGTCTCGCCGTTGCGGTCCTGGAAGTAGGTCGCCGGACTGTTGCGCGTCACCACGCGCAGCACACCCGCCTGCTGCACCTGCTCCAGCGCGGTCGGCTTGGGCGGCGCAGGCACGTCGGCCTCCCCGCAGCTCATGAGCAAGGCGAGGAAGGGCAGGGTAAGCCAGGCGAATCGCTTGAAGGCTCTATTCAAATGGGCTAGCTCGGCCATACGGCATCAAAACGGCACTGGCGCCTTGCTGACGCGCCTCATCGGTCGGCCCCTCCGGGCACTCGTTATGGTCGGGACGCTCCGCGCCACCGGTCCGGCCAAAGGCTCTATCCTGAGCCCAATGGGGAGCCGCGTCCATGGGGCGCGGCAGGCCGTAACGGCGGGCAGTATACGCGAGAAGTGGCACAGCGCCCATTTTATACATACAAGAGTGGTGGTAAGGCTGCATGAACCCTCGTCGCCGGAAGGTGTCCCCGGCGCGCCTTTAGGCTAGAATGCACGGCCCCAAAGTGACTTGGCCCCGAGGCTGTCCCCGATGCTGATCCTGCGCGGCGCTCCCGCTCTTTCTTCGTTCCGTCACGGCAAACTTCTCGACCAGCTGACTCGCCTGGTTCCCGGTGTCTCCGGGCTCTATGCCGAGTTCGTTCATTTCGCCGAAGTCGCCGGCACCCTGAGCGCGGAGGAAGAGGGCATCCTCGGCCGACTGCTGCAATACGGCCCCAGCGTCCCCCAGCAGGAACCCAGCGGCGCGCTGTTCCTCATCGTGCCCCGCCTGGGCACCATCTCGCCCTGGTCGAGCAAGGCCACCGACATCGCCCACAACTGTGGCCTGGCGCAGATCGAGCGCCTGGAGCGCGGCGTGGCCTACTATGTCGCCGGCGAACTGGACGCCGCTGCCCACGCGCAGCTGGCCGCCGCCCTGCATGACCGCATGACCCAGCGCGTGCTGCCGACTCTGGACGCCGCCGCCGACATCTTCAGCCATGCCACGCCCAGGCCGCTCACCGCGGTGGACGTGCTCGGCGGTGGTCACGCTGCCCTGGAGCAGGCCAATCTCGAGCTGGGCCTGGCCCTGGCCGATGACGAGATCGACTACCTGGTCAAGAGCTTCACCGCCCTGGGGCGCAATCCCCATGACATCGAACTCATGATGTTCGCCCAGGCCAACTCCGAGCACTGCCGGCACAAGATCTTCAATGCCAGCTGGGACCTCGACGGCGAGAGCCAGGAGAAGTCGCTGTTCGGCATGATCAAGAACACCTTTGAGCTGAACCGCGCCGGCGTGCTGTCCGCCTACAAGGACAACGCCGCGGTCATGGAAGGCTTCACCGCCGGGCGCTTCTATCCCGACGCCGAGTCCCGCGAGTACGGCGCGCACAGCCAGCCCGTGCACATCCTGATGAAGGTGGAAACCCACAACCACCCGACCGCCATCGCCCCCTTCCCCGGCGCCTCCACCGGTTCCGGCGGCGAGATCCGCGACGAAGGCGCCACCGGTCGCGGCTCCAAGCCCAAGGCGGGCCTGACCGGCTTCACCGTCTCCAACCTGAACATCCCCGGTTTCACACAGCCTTGGGAGCAGCCCTACGGCAAGCCCGAGCGCATCGTCACCCCGCTGGACATCATGATCGAGGGCCCGCTGGGCGGCGCCGCCTTCAACAACGAATTCGGTCGCCCGGCCCTGGCTGGCTACTTCCGCACCTTCGAACAGCAGGTCGAGACCCCCCGCGGTCCCGAGGTGCGCGGCTATCACAAGCCGATCATGCTCGCCGGCGGCCTGGGCAACATCCGCGCCGACCATGTACAGAAAGGCGACATCTCGGTGGGCGGCAAGCTCATCGTGCTCGGTGGTCCGGCCATGCTGATCGGCCTGGGCGGCGGCGCGGCCTCGTCCATGTCCACCGGCGCCAGCTCCGCCGACCTGGATTTCGCCTCGGTGCAGCGCGAGAACCCGGAAATGGAGCGCCGCTGCCAGGAGGTCATCGACCGCTGCTGGCAGCTGGGTGAAAACAATCCCATCACCTTTATCCACGACGTGGGTGCGGGCGGCCTGTCCAACGCCTTCCCCGAGCTGGTCAACGATGCCGGTCGCGGTGGTCGTTTCGAATTGCGCAACGTGCCCAACGACGAGCCGGGCATGAGTCCGCTGGAGATCTGGTGCAACGAGTCCCAGGAGCGCTACGTGCTCTCCGTGGACGCCGAGAACTTCGAGACCTTCAAGGCCATCTGCGAACGCGAGCGTTGCCCCTTCGCCGTGGTCGGCGAAGCCACCGAGGAGCGCCAGCTGACCGTGGCCGACAGCCACTTCGGCAACAACGCCGTGGACATGCCGCTGGACGTCCTGCTCGGCAAGCCGCCGCGCATGCACCGCAGCGCCACCCGGGAAGCCGAACTGGGCGACGCCTTCGACGGCGCCGGGCTGGACCTGACCGAGTCGGTGGAGCGCGTCCTGCGCCACCCGGCCGTGGCCAGCAAGAGCTTCCTGATCACCATCGGCGACCGCACCATCACCGGCCTGGTCGCCCGCGACCAGATGGTCGGCCCCTGGCAGGTGCCGGTGGCCGACTGCGCCGTGACCGCCACCAGTTTCGACGTCCACACCGGCGAAGCCATGGCCATGGGCGAGCGCACCCCGCTGGCGCTGCTCGACGCGCCTGCTTCCGGCCGCATGGCCATCGGCGAGACCATCACCAACCTGGCCGCCGCGCGCATCGAGAAGCTCGGCGACATCAAGCTGTCCGCCAACTGGATGGCCGCTGCTGGCCACCCCGGCGAAGACGCGCGTCTCTATGAAACCGTCAAGGCGGTGGGCATGGAGCTGTGCCCGCAGCTGGGCATCACCATCCCGGTCGGCAAGGACTCCATGTCCATGAAGACCCGCTGGCAGGACGGTGGCGAAGACAAGAGCGTCACCGCGCCGCTGTCGCTGGTGATCACCGGCTTCGCCCCGGTGCAGGACATCCGCCGTACCCTGACCCCCCAGCTGCGCCTGGACAAGGGCCAGACCGACCTGATCCTCATCGATCTGGGTCGCGGCCAGAATCGCCTGGGCGGCTCCATCCTCGCCCAGACCCACGGCAAGCTCGGCCAGCAGGCCCCCGACGTCGACCAGGCCGAAGACCTCAAGGCCTTCTTCGCGGTGATCCAGGGTCTCAATCAGGACGGCCTGCTGCTGGCATACCACGACCGTTCCGACGGTGGCCTCATCACCACGGTGGTGGAAATGGCCTTCGCCGGTCACTGCGGCCTGGCCCTGCGCCTGGACGCCCTGGCCGCCGACCGTGACGAACTGACCCGCGCGCTGTTCGCCGAGGAGCTGGGCGCCGTCATCCAGGTGCCCCAGGACTTCACCCACGAGGTGCTGGCCCAGTTCAGCGCGGCCGGTCTGGAAGACTGCGTGGCGGTGATCGGCAACCCGGTCAACGGCTACGAGATCAACATCCACTACCACGACGAGCACCTCTACCAGGCCGAGCGGCGCATGCTGCAGCGCGTCTGGAGCGAGACCAGCTTCCAGATCCAGCGCCTGCGCGACAACGCCGAGTGCGCCCAGCAGGAATTCGATGCCCTGCTGGAAGAGGATCATCCGGGGCTGTCGGCCAAGCTGGCCTACGACCCCAACGAAGACATCTGCGCCCCCTACATCAAGAAGGGCGTGCGGCCGCAGGTCGCCATCCTGCGCGAGCAGGGCGTCAACGGTCAGGTGGAGATGGGCGCGGCCTTCGATCGCGCCGGTTTCGCCGCCATCGACGTGCACATGAGCGACATCCTTTCCGGCCGCATCGACCTGGCGGACTTCAAGGGCGTGGTCGCCTGTGGCGGCTTCTCCTATGGCGACGTCCTCGGCGCCGGCGGTGGCTGGGCCAAGTCCATCCTGTTCAATGCCCGTGCCCGTGACGGCTTCCAGCAGTTCTTCGAGCGCACCGACACCTTCACCCTGGGCGTGTGCAATGGTTGCCAGATGGTCGCCAACCTGCGCGAGCTGGTGCCTGGCAGCGAATTCTGGCCGCGCTTCGTGCGCAACCGCTCCGAGCAGTTCGAGGCGCGGGTGGCCATGGTCCAGGTGCAGGATTCGCCCTCGCTGTTCCTCGCCGGCATGGCCGGGTCGCGGCTGCCCATCGCCATCGCCCACGGCGAAGGCTTCGCCGAGTATCCGGACCAGCAGGCGCTGGTCGCCGCTGACGTCTCCGGCACCGTGGCGCTGCGCTATGTCGATGGCCACAGCAAGGTCACCGAGACCTATCCGGCCAACCCCAACGGCTCGCCGCTGGGCATCACCGGGCTGTCCAGCCAGGACGGTCGCGTACTGCTGATGATGCCGCACCCCGAGCGCTGCTTCCGGGCCGTGCAGAACTCCTGGATTCCTGCCGACTGGCAGGGCGAGGACGGCGGCTGGATGCGCCTGTTCCGCAATGCGCGGGTCTGGGTGGACTAAGGGTTCGGCGTCTGGCCAGACTTGCTCGACCTGCGGTCGGGTGAGCCTGGCTCATAGGCTCTCTTCCAAACCGACGGCGAGCCACCCGGCATCCGCCGCTGCGCTCTTACCCCCTCTCCCTCAGGGAGAGGGCTGGGGTGAGGGCCACCCAGCCGGAGAGCGTCACCATGCTCAAACTCTGCTTCTATGTCCCCGACTCTCACCTGGAAGCCGTCAAGCAGGCGATCTTCGCCGTGGGCGCTGGCCGCATCGGTCTGTACGACAGCTGTTGTTGGCAGGTCCAGGGCCTCGGCCAGTTCCGCCCGTTGCCGGGCAGCCAGCCGCACCTGGGCGAGCAGGGCAGTCTCGAACAGGTCGCCGAATGGCGGGTGGAACTGGTGCTGGCCGACGAGCAAGTCGCCCGCCAGGCCGTGGCGGCGCTCAAGGGGGCGCATCCCTATGAGACGCCGGCCTATGACGTGGTGCAGGTGCTGAATTTCTAGGGTTCAGGGATAACCCAGAACCGTCCTGATCCGCGGCAACTCACGCTCGACCCAGCGCGGATCCACCGCGCCCCAGTCGCGGATCTCGTAGCACCCGGCGTTGTTGCGGGCGCCGTCGCCCTGCACGAACTGACAGTCGATATCCAGATCGGCCAGCGCCAGCAGGGTGTCCTGGGCCGTGCGCCTTGGCATCCCGGTAGCGGCCATCAACGCCGGCACGCTGGTGGCGGTGCCGCTGGCCACCAGCCAGGCCACATAGAGGCGGCGATAGAAGCTGGTCTTGGTCTTGCTCACGTCCATGTCATTGGTCCTGATGAGCGCTAAGCGTTGATTTCAAAACAGTTGGAAGAGGATCTGAGACTCGTGGGGAAAGCGTGTCTTCCGTCCGGCTCAAGGCACCCTCAGTTAGCGTCTCTCACGGCGCGAAGCTGATCCAGCAGCCCGGGCAGATCGTCCCGGATGATGCTCCAGAGGATGTCGTCGTCGATACCCAGGTAACCATGGATCAGTCGATTGCGCGTCGCTATGACCTGGCGCTAGGGAATGTCTGGGTAATTCTCACGCACTACCGCTGGGATGCGTGTCGCCGCCTCGCCGATCAACTCGAGATTGCGCAGCGTCGCATCATAGACCAGGGTATTGGCCACGAAGGTAGTCCTGCTCAATCCCGCGCAATAGGTAATGGCCTTCTCAGTGAAGTCGATCATGTCCTCTATATAGAAAGTCCAGAGGCGCTCCTCAGACATGGATGGCATCTCGCTCCACGAGCGGACGTAACTCGCCGCGTAGCGCTTTTTCAGTAACCAGATCGACGGGGTGCCCCAGCTGATCTTCGAGGTGGAACTGCACGCCGAAGTAACGCTCCGAGGTGGCCGGTCCGTCGAAGTCGACCAGGATGTCGATGTCACTGTCGGCTCTGGCCATTCCTCGCGACGCCGAGCCGAACAGGGCGAGTGAAACCAGCCCGTAGCGCGCGGCCAGATAGGGCTTGCTGAGGCGAAGCTTGGTCAGAATGACGTCGCGTTCCAAGGTCCTGACCTCGGCAGAGGAGATTCGAGTCAGTCTGGCATGGATCGGCAGGGGCTTCCAACTCGCTACCTCGTTGTCGGCTTCCCAGGCAGTGGGGTGACGGCTGACCGACCTGCATGAGGGAAAACGCCGCAGTCGTCTCCGACTGCGGCGTTTGCGTTACAGCGTCGCGATGCGCTGCCGCTGGTCCACCATCTTGGCCAGGGCCTGCTCGGCTTCGGCCAGTTTGGCGCGCTCCTTCTCCAGCACCTCGGCCGGGGCCTTGGCGACGAAGCCTTCATTGGCCAGCTTGCCGCCGACGCGCTTGACCTCGCCTTCCAGGCGGCCGATCTCCTTGTCCAGGCGCGTAAGTTCCGCGTCCTTGTCGATCAGGCCAGCCATGGGCACCAGCACTTCCATCTCGCCTACCAGGGTGGTGGCGGACATCGGCGCTTCCTCGCCGGCGGCCAGGACGCGGACCGATTCCAGCTTGGCCAGCTTGTTCAGCAGCGGCTCGAAGTCGGCCAGGCGGCGCTGGTCCTCGGCACTGGCATTGGCGACGATGATGTCGATGCGCTTGGCCATGGAGATCTTCATCTCGCCACGGATCTGCCGTACGCCCAGCATCAGCGCCTTGACCCACTCGATGTCGCCTTCGGCGGCGGCATCGATGCGCGCCTCGTTGGCCACCGGCCAGGGTTGCAGCATCAGGGTCTCGCCCTGGACACCGGCCGGCGCCTTGAGGCGCTGCCAGATTTCCTCGGTGATGAAGGGCATGAAGGGATGCGCCAGGCGCAGCACCACTTCCAGTACCCGCGCCAGGGTACGGCGGGTGCCGCGCTGACGCTCGATGGAGGCGTTCTCGTCCCACAGCACCGGCTTCACCAGTTCCAGGTACCAGGCGCAGTACTCGTCCCAGACGAATTCGTAGAGCGCCTGGGTGGCCAGGTCGAAACGGAAGGCGTCGAGCTGACGGGTCACCTCGGCCTCGGTGCGTTGCAGCTGGGAGATGATCCAGCGATCCACCGAGGACAGCTCGACCGGTTCGTCGTTGACGCCGGTATCCTGGCCCTCGACGTTCTCCATGACGAAGTTCGCCGCGTTCCACAGCTTGTTGCAGAAGTTGCGGTAGCCCTCGACGCGACCCATGTCGAACTTGACGTCGCGGCCGGTGGTGGCCAGGGAGCAGAAGGTGAATCTCAGGGCATCGGTGCCGTAGCTGGCGATGCCGTCCGGGAATTCGGCGCGGGTCTGCTTGGCGATCTTCTCGGCCAGCTTGGGCTGCATCAGGCCGCTGGTGCGCTTCTCCAGCAGGGTGTCCAGGTCGATGCCGTCGACGATGTCCAGCGGGTCGAGCACGTTGCCCTTGGACTTGGACATCTTCTGGCCCTGGCCATCGCGCACCAGGCCATGGACGTAGACGGTCTTGAACGGGATCTGCCCGGTCAGGTGGGTGGACAGCATGATCATCCGGGCGACCCAGAAGAAGATGATGTCGAAGCCGGTCACCAGCACGTCGGTGGGGTGGAAGGTCTTCAGCGCCTCGGTCTGCTCGGGCCAGCCCAGGGTGGAGAAGGTCCACAGGCCTGAGCTGAACCAGGTGTCCAGCACGTCGTCGTCCTGACGCAGGGCGATGTCACCCAGGTTGTGCTTGGCGCGTACCTCGGCCTCGTCGCGACCGACGTAGACGTTGCCGGCCTGGTCGTACCAGGCGGGAATGCGGTGGCCCCACCAGAGCTGGCGACTGATGCACCAGTCCTGGATGTCGCGCATCCAGCTGAAGTACATGTTCTCGTACTGCTTGGGCACGAATTGCACCTCGCCGCTCTCGACGACGGCGATGGCCTTCTCGGCCAGGGGCTTGGTGGAAACGTACCACTGGTCGGTCAGCCAGGGCTCGATCACGGTGCCGGAGCGGTCGCCCTTGGGCACCTTGAGGGCGTGGTCGTCGATCTTTTCCAGGCGGCCGGCGGCCTCCAGGTCGGCGACGATGCGCTTGCGCGCCTCGAAGCGGTCCAGCCCGGCGTAGGCGGTGGGGAGGGTGGCGTCGAACATGCCGTTGACGCTGCCGTCCAGGTTGAACACCTGGGCGCCGGGGAGGACGGCCGCATCGGCATCGAAGATGTTGATCAGCGGCAGGTTGTGTCGCTTGCCGACTTCATAGTCGTTGAAGTCGTGGGCCGGGGTGATCTTGACGCAGCCGGTGCCGAATTCGGGGTCGCAGTAGTCGTCACCGACGATGGGGATGCGCCGGCCCACCAGGGGCAGCTCGACGTACTGGCCGATCAGGTCCTTGTAGCGCGGGTCTTCCGGGTGCACGGCCACGGCGGCATCGCCCAGCAGGGTCTCGGGGCGGGTGGTGGCGACCACCAGATGGTCCATGCCCTCGGCGGTGCGGGCGCCATCGGCCAGCGGATAGCGCAGGTGCCAGAGATGACCCTTCTCGTCATGGCTTTCCACTTCCAGGTCGGAAATGGCGGTGTGCAGCTTGGTGTCCCAGTTGACCAGGCGCTTGCCGCGATAGATCAGGCCGTCCTCGTGCAGGCGCACGAAGGCTTCCTTGACCGCCTCGGAGAGGCCCTCGTCCATGGTGAAGCGCTCGCGCGACCAGTCCACCGAGGAGCCCAGGCGGCGGATCTGCCGGCTGATATTGCCCCCGGATTCGTTCTTCCATTCCCAGACCTTCTCCAGGAATTTCTCCCGGCCCAGGTCATGGCGCGACAGGCCCTCGGCGCCGATGCGGCGTTCCACCAGCATCTGGGTGGCGATGCCGGCGTGGTCCGTGCCCGGCTGCCAGAGGGTGTTGCGACCCTGCATGCGGCGGAAGCGGATCAGGGCGTCCATGATGGCGTTGTTGAAGCCATGGCCCATGTGCAGGCTGCCGGTCACGTTCGGCGGCGGGATCATGATGGTGTAGGGCTCGCCCGACCCCTGGGGCGCGAAATGGCCCTGGCGTTCCCAGGTCTGGTACCAGGAGGTTTCGATGGCGTGCGGCTGGTAGGTCTTGTCCATGGAGGGGGCTTTTGTCGCTGGAAGAGGAAAGCCTCCGAGTATAGCGACTCCGGCCCGCCGACGGCAGGGCGCCTTGGCGCCCCGCGCTCAGGGACGCTGCAGCAGTTCTTCCAGGCGCTGCTGGAGACGGCGCTGCAATTCGGCTTCCAGGCGTGGCAACTGCTCGTCGAGCAGTTCCTGAAGAATGGTCGGTGCTTCCTGGCGCAGGCGCACCTGGGCCAGGTCTTCATGGGGCGCGCTGGGCGTCACCTCTGCGATGACGTCCGGCACGATCTGGTCGAGCAGCGGCGGAATGGCCTTGAGCCGCTCGGCGCTGGGCGCTATGACATCGGAGAGGATGGGGATGCCATCGGCGCTGCTCGGATGGACCGTGTTACGGCTCTTGTCGAGCACCTGGCGGATGGCTTCGAGGTCTTGCAGGACGTGCGCGGGAGGCTTGGTGCTGGTCATGAAATCAGACACGTGACAGCTGATGATCCTGTAGAGCATAGCCAAGCTTGCGGTAGAAGCGAAAACCTTCGCGCATCGCCTGGCGGACTTCGGGGGCCTCGACGACCACTTCGGCGATCCGGGCGAAACCCGCATGGCAGGGCGGCGGCGCCAGACTGAGGTTGATCAGCAGTTCACCCCTCTGCTCGGCGGGCGTGGTCAGGCCGAGCACCACCGGGCTGTCGCTGGATGTTTCCGCAAGATCGTGGGGAACGAAGCTGTCCGGGCGGAAGGCCCACAGCTGGTCATCCAGGCGCTGGCGCTGCTCGGCGTCGGCGCAGTGCACATAGACCGGCATGCCCTGCTTCCAGGCCTTGTCCACCAGCCGACAGGCGAAGGCCAGCCGCGCCGCGGGATCGGTGGAGGGTAGAACATAGAAGTCGACACGGGTCATGGCGGATCACGAAGAAGGGGGGGGAACGGCAAGGCCGCGACGTAGGGGCGTCGCGGCCTCTATAGGCGTTAGCGCGTGTTCAAAGTCTCGCGAGCTAGAGCCAAACAAGGCGAAAAGACCTGAGGAAGCGGAGTTTACAAAACGTAAATGAGCATTCCGAAGGTCTTTTCAACGCCGTTTGGCCGACGCGCAGCAGACTTTGAGCAGGTGCTTAGGCCTCGGCGGTGCGGTCGAGCAGGTACTGCACCAGCAGCGGGACTGGACGACCGGTGGCGGCCTTGTCCTTGCCGCCGCTGATCCAGGCGGTACCGGCCACGTCCAGGTGCACCCAGGGATAGGCCTTGGCGTAGCGCGCCAGGAAGCAGCCGGCGGTGATGGTGCCGGCCTTGGGGCCGCCGATGTTGGCCATGTCGGCGAAGGGACTGTCCAGCTGCTCCTGGTATTCGTCGTGCAGCGGCAGTTGCCAGACGCGGTCGTCGGCGCGATCGCCGGCCTGCTTGACCTGGTCGATCAGGGCGTCGTCGTTGCCCATCAGGCCCGAGACCAGCGAACCCAGCGCGGTGATGCAGGCGCCGGTGAGGGTGGCGATGTCGATCACCGCCTTGGGCTGGAAGCGCTCGGCGTAGGTGAGGGTATCGCACAGCACCAGGCGGCCTTCGGCGTCGGTGTTGAGGATCTCGATGGTCTGGCCGCTCATGCTGGTGACGATGTCACCCGGACGCGTAGCGGTGCCGCTGGGCATGTTCTCGGCCAGGGCCAGGAGGCCCACCACGTTGATCGCCGGCTTGAGCTCCATGAGGGCGCGGAAGGTGCCCAGGACGCTGGCGGCGCCGCACATGTCGTACTTCATCTCGTCCATGCCGGCGCTGGGCTTGATGCTGATGCCGCCGGTGTCGAAGGTGATGCCCTTGCCGACCAGGGTGTAGGGCTGGGCATTCTTGGCGCCGCCCTTGTACTGCAGCACCACCAGGCGCGGCGGCTGGGCGCTGCCCTGGGCCACGGCGAGGAAAGAGCCCATGCCCAGTTCGCGCATCTTCTTCTCGTCGAGCACCTCGACGGAGAGCCCCGCGTCCTTGAACTGCTTGCCCAGGGCCTTGGCCTGATCGGCCACATAGACCGGGTTGCAGACGTTCGGCGGCAGGTTGCCGAAGTCCTTGGCGTAAGCGGTGCCGTGGGTGATCGCCAGGGCATGGGCCAGGGCGCGTTCGGCTTCCGGCTGGGAGGCCTTGGTGGTGACCAGGGTCAGCTTCTTCAGCGGCCGCGGCTCGGCCTTCTTGCTCTTGAAGCGATCGAAGACATAGTCGCCATCGGCCAGGGTCTCGGCCAGCAGGCGCAGGCGGGCATAGCCGTCACGATTCTTGACCGGCACATCGCCGAGGGCGATGGCGGCGTCGCTGCCGCCCAGACTCTTGAGCACGCTCAGGGCGCCGCTGGCCAGTTTGCGGTACTGGCGGTCGGACAGCCCTTCGCTGGCGCCGCTACCCACCAGCAGCACGCGCTCGGCCTTGAGGCCAGGCAGGTTGGTCAGCAGCAGGGTCTGGCCGGCCTTGCCGGCGATGTCGCCGCGCTTGACGGCCGCGCTCAGGGCGCCGGAAGTGGCAGCGTCCACGGCGCTGGCCGCTGCGTCGAGCGCACCGCCTTCACCGACGGCCACGACCAGCGTGGCGGTTTTCAGGGTTTCCGGACGAGCGTTTTTGACGACGAATTCCATTAGGAGAAGCTCCCCAAGACAAACACATGAGTTCGCAGGAT
Source organism: Pseudomonas aestiva (assembly GCF_039908605.1). Classification (NCBI taxonomy): domain Bacteria; kingdom Pseudomonadati; phylum Pseudomonadota; class Gammaproteobacteria; order Pseudomonadales; family Pseudomonadaceae; genus Pseudomonas; species Pseudomonas aestiva. Next base: position 1,139,538 of record NZ_CP150916.1, read on the forward strand.
ATAATGCGGGGCTTTCGCCAGGGCCTTTCCCGGCGATCGGCCTTCAACGGGTGGGCCTTGCAACGCAAGCCATGCAGCCGAGCTAGTGTGAGCGTTCGCGCCAGAGCCTGACAACCCTGGAGAATCCTGTTTGATCGTCTTCCGCTATCTGTCTCGAGAAGTTCTCACCACCCTCGGTGCGGTCAGTGCCGTGCTGCTGGTGATCATCATGAGCGGCCGCTTCATCAAGTACCTGGCCCAGGCGGCCCAGGGCCTGCTGGATCCGGGTGTGCTGCTGCTCATCATGGCCTACCGCATCCCCGGCTTCCTTCAGCTGATCCTACCGCTAGGACTCTTCCTCGGCTTCCTGCTGGCCTATGGCCGGCTGTACCTGGACAGCGAGATGACCGTGCTCACCGCCACCGGCCTGAGTCCGCGCCGCCTGCTGGCCTACAGCATGGCGCCCGCCGCGCTGGTGGCCCTGGTGGTTGCCTGGCTGAGTCTGTCGCTGGCGCCCCTGGGCGTGCAGAAGGTCACCACCATCCTCAACCAGCAGGACGCCATGACCGAGTTCGACACCCTCGAACCCGGCCGCTTCCAGTCGCTGCGGGACAACTCGCGGGTCACCTACACCGAGCGCCTCTCGGCGGATCGCAGCCAGCTGGGCGGCGTCTTCATTTCCGAGCGCAACACCTCCACCGCTGGCGGCAAGGACCGCGGCGTGGGCGTGCTGGTGGCCGACACCGGCCGGCAGGAAATTCACCCGGACGGCAGTCGCTACCTGATCCTGCAGAACGGCTTCCGCTACGACGGCGTCCCCGGCCAGGCCGACTACCGCGCGGTGCAGTACGACACCTATGGCGTGCTCCTGCCCAAGCCCGCGGTCAGCGAGGACATCAGCGAGCGTGACGCCGTCACCACTGGCGAACTCATGCGCAGCAACGAGCTGCAGTATCGCGGCGAACTGCAATGGCGGCTGTCGCTGCCGATCCTGGTGTTCATCGTGACCCTCATCGCCGTGCCCCTGGCCAAGGTCAATCCGCGCCAGGGCCGCTTCCTCAAGCTGCTGCCGGCGATCCTGCTGTACATGGCCTACCTGTCGCTGCTGATCGCCGCCCGCGGCGCCCTGGACAAGGGCCGCCTGCCGCCGGCCATCGGCCTGTGGGGCGTGCACCTGCTGTTCCTGGTGCTCGGCCTGCTGCTGGCCTTCTGGGAACCGCTCAAGGCGCGTCTGCGCGGTCACAAGCCGGAGGTAGCGGCATGAACAAGCTCGACTGGTACATAGGGCGCACCGTCTTCGTCAGCATCCTCGCGGTGCTGGGCGTGATCGTCGGTCTGGCCCTGCTGTTCGCCTTCATCGACCAGCTCGGCGACTTCGATGACAACTACGGCGTCGCCGAGGCGCTCAAGTTCGTCCTCCTGACCTCGCCGCGGCGCGCCTACGAGATGCTGCCCATGGCCGCGCTCATCGGCTGCCTGATCGGCCTGGGCACCCTGGCCAGCAGCAGCGAACTGATCGTGATGCGCGCCGCCGGTGTTTCCCTGGGACGCATCGTCTGGGCGGTGATGAAGCCGATGTTCGTGCTGCTCATCGCCGGCATCCTGGTCGGTGAGTACGTGGCGCCCTGGTCGGAAAACCTGGCGCAGAGCGGCCGCGCCCTGGCGCAGAGCGCCGGCAAGGCGCAGAGCTCGCGCCATGGCCTCTGGCATCGTCAGGGTCACGAGTACACCCACGTCAACGCGGTGCAGCCCAATGGCCTGCTGCTGGGCGTGACGCGCTACGAATTCGACGACAATCGCCACCTGCTGCAATCCAGCTTCGCCCAGCGCGGCATCTATCGCGGCGATCACTGGGAGCTGGAAAACGTCAGCATCACCGACTTCGGCAATCGCCAGACCAGCATCCGTCAGGAGCCCAAGGTGATCTGGAACGTCGAGCTGACGCCGCAGGTGCTCGACACCGTGATCATGGAGCCGGATGCGCTGTCGATTTCCGGGCTGTGGTGGTACATCCACTACCTGGCCGATCAGGGGCTGAGCAACAAGAGCTACTGGCTGGCGTTCTGGTCGAAGATCTTCCAGCCGCTGGTGACCGCCGCCCTGGTGCTGATGGCGATCTCCTTCATCTTCGGTCCGCTGCGTTCGGTGACCCTGGGCCAGCGGATCTTCACCGGGGTGATCATCGGCTTCGCCCTGCGGATCTTCCAGGATCTGCTCGGGCCCTCCAGCCTGGTGTTCGGCTTCTCGCCGCTGCTGGCCGTGCTGGCACCGGCGCTGCTCTGCGCCGTGGCCGGGGTGCTGTTGCTGCGCCGGGCCGGCTAGGGCCACCCGGCGGCGCCGCTCGCTAGGCGGCGCCCTTGCTCGCTGCCGGCTGCGGCTGCAACCAGCCGGCGTGCGCTTCGCAGAAATTCAGGATCCGCTGCACGCGGCGGATCTGATCCCGATGGCGGCATTCGCCCACCACGGTACGCACCAGCAGATCGACGTTCTGCATGTGAATCAGGCGCAGATCCGCGCTCATGTCGGGGCAGGCTTCCATCTCGTCCATGCGCGTCTCGCAGCGCGAGAGCAGCCGCTCGATGAAGGCCGGGGAGAAGCGGGCGGGGGCCTGGGCCGTTTCCAGGTCCTTGACCGCCACCTGGGAGAGGGGGGAGAGCGTTTCCATGCGCAAGATCTCGCGTCCGTATCGATGTCTTACTATTGCATGCTTTGCCCCTGCGTTTCAGCTGCCGGTGGTCAGCTGGCTATCCGGTCGTTTCTGGGGCTCAGCGCGGATGTCCGGGTGCTTCTGTCGCCACGTCGAGCAGCGCTGAACGCGCCTTAAGATAAGACTGCTTCTGCTGCAAGTCGGCCGGATGATCGATGGTGAGCCCGGCCAGATAGCTCTGCCAGGCGGCCAGATAGGCCTTCTGCGCATTGCGCAGCAGTCGATCCTGGCCGGCGGGTAACTGGTCCGCGGCCTGCTTTTCTTCGGCAGCGGCCTGGGTCTGGCAACTGCTCAGCCGCCGACGAAAGTCCGCCAGCCGCCCTTGCTCGCCCGCCAGGCGGGCGTTGTTGCCATGCAGCACCAGCAACTCGCAGCCATAGAGGGCGCTGTGCAACCGGGCCTGCAGCGTCCAGCTGGGCGAGCGACTCAGGTCTATGCCGGCACCGGCTGGCTGGGCCGGTTGCTGCACGGCGCAGCCACCCAGGATCAGCAGTAGGACGAGCAGCAGGGGAGGGCACAGACGCATCTTCCGGTCTCGGCAAAGCTCAGGCAGGGACCAGCCTACTGGTAACGTTGCCATTCCCGATACTTGTCCATCAGATAGTTGCCGACTGGCTGCCGCTTCTGGCAGTCCTCACCGCTCAGCGGACTCGGCTCGCAGAGCGGGCCGGCATCGCTGTAGTGACTGCAGCCGGACAGCAGCAGCGCGAAGCCAAGCGATATCCATTTCAACAGGCATCCTTCCTCATGATGAAAGCGGGAGTGGGGTGATCAAGGACGTGCCCGATCAGTGGGAGTCGGCGCATTGGAAGGTACAGGAACCGCACTTTATGCAGTGCTGCGTACCTTCGGAATTCGTCCAATCTGTATCGCTTGGCCGTCTTGCTGCCCGGGTAACATACCCTTCCTGCCCCGGGTAATGGCCGTCATGCAACTGAGCGACATTCCATTCGGGACCACTGATTGGTCGAAAATCGAACCTGTAGTCCATGCGGGAACGACCGGCTTGGCGCTTTGGCGTACCTGCCAGTTTGGGGCAATACGAGTCCGCATGGTCGAGTACAGTGAGGGTTACCTTGCCGATCACTGGTGCAGCAAGGGACACATCCTGCTTTGCCTGGAGGGTCGGCTGGATACCGAGCTGGCCGATGGTCGCGTCTTCACCTTGACCGCCGGCATGAGTTACCAGGTGGCCGACAATGCAGAGGCTCACAGATCCTCGACCGCTACTGGGGCTAGGTTATTCGTCGTGGATTGAGGCTCGTATCGACGCCGCGACCAGGGCGCACCAGGCACAAAAAAACCGCCTCAAGGGGCGGTTTCTTCAGTTTCCATGCCTCTCAGAGGCGGCCTGGAAGGTACAACTTGGTGCCCCGGGGGAGACTCGAACTCCCACTCCTTTCGGAAACGGATTTTGAATCCGCCGCGTCTACCGGTTCCGCCACCGGGGCAATGGCGGCGGAGTATAGGGACGCGGGCAGGCCCGGTCAATCCAAAGTGCTTTGGTGAAAAAGGTCGCTTCCGGTAAGCTGTGCGGCCTTTCGAGATCTACCTGCCATGCACGTCGCCGACTTCCATTTCGACCTTCCCGAATCCCTCATCGCCCGTCATCCGCTGGCCGAGCGCCGCGGCAGTCGATTGCTGGTGCTCGACGGCCCCAGCGGTGAGCTGAGTCATCGCCACTTCGCCGATCTGCTGGGTTATCTGCGACCTGGCGACCTGATGGTGTTCAACGACACCCGGGTGATACCCGCACGGCTGTTCGGCCAGAAGGCCAGTGGCGGCAAGGTGGAGATCCTGGTGGAGCGGGTGCTGGACGAAGAGCGGGTGCTGGCCCATGTGCGTTCCAGCAAGTCGCCCAAGCCGGGCAGCCGCCTCCTCATCGACGGCGGTGCCGAGGCCGAGATGGTGGCGCGCCACGAGGCGCTGTTCGAATTGAAATTCGCCGAGCCGGTGCTGCCGCTGCTGGAGCGGGTCGGTCACATGCCGCTGCCGCCCTATATCGACCGGCCCGACGAAGCCGAGGATCGCGAGCGCTACCAGACCGTCTATGCGCGCAATGCCGGCGCGGTGGCCGCGCCCACCGCCGGGTTGCACTTCGACGAGCCGCTGCTGGAGGCCATCCGCGCCAAGGGCGTGGCGACCGCCTTCGTCACCCTGCACGTCGGTGCCGGTACCTTCCAGCCGGTGCGGGTGGAAAAGATCGAAGACCACCACATGCACCGCGAGTGGCTGCAGGTCGACCAGGCCGTGGTGGATGCCGTGGCCGCCTGCCGCGCCCGTGGCGGCCGGGTGATCGCCGTCGGCACCACCAGCGTGCGTTCGCTGGAAAGCGCCGCCCGTGACGGCGAGCTCCAGGCCTTCGCCGGCGAGACGGACATCTTTCTCTATCCCGGCCGGCCCTTCCACGTGGTCGATGCGCTGGTGACCAACTTCCACCTGCCCGAGTCGACCCTGCTGATGCTGGTGTCGGCCTTCGCCGGTTACCGCGAGACCATGGCCGCCTATGCCACGGCCGTGGCCGAGGGCTATCGCTTCTTCAGTTATGGCGACGCCATGTTCATCACCCGCAATCCCGGGGCCCAGGGCCCGGAGAGCTGATATGAGTTTCATGAATTTCGAATTGCTGGCCACCGAGGGCAAGGCCCGTCGCGGTCGCCTGACCTTTCCCCGCGGCGTGGTCGAGACCCCGGCCTTCATGCCGGTCGGTACCTACGGCACGGTCAAGGGCATGCTGCCCGACAGCGTCGCCGATATCGGTGCCCAGATCATCCTCGGCAACACCTTCCATCTCTGGCTACGGCCCGGGACCGAGGTGATCCAGCGCCATGGCGACCTGCACGACTTCATGCAGTGGCAGGGGCCGATCCTCACCGATTCCGGCGGCTTCCAGGTGTTCAGCCTGGGCGCGCTGCGCAAGATCAAGGAGGAGGGCGTCTACTTCGCCTCGCCGGTGGACGGCGCCAAGGTCTTCATGGGCCCCGAGGAATCCATGGCGGTGCAACGCGCCCTGGGCTCGGACATCGTGATGATCTTCGACGAGTGCACGCCTTATCCGGCGGACTTCGACACCGCGCGTCGCTCCATGGAACTGTCGCTGCGCTGGGCCAAGCGCTCCCGGGAAGCCCATGGCGACAATCCCTCGGCGCTGTTCGGCATCGTCCAGGGCGGCATGCACGAAGAACTGCGCCTGAGATCCCTGGAAGGGCTGGAAGGCATCGGCTTCGACGGCTATGCCATCGGCGGCCTGTCGGTGGGTGAGCCCAAGGAAGAGATGATCCGGGTGCTGGACTTCCTGCCACCGCACCTGCCGGCGGACAAGCCGCGCTACCTGATGGGCGTGGGCAAGCCGGAAGACCTGGTGGAAGGCGTGCGCCGCGGCGTCGACATGTTCGACTGCGTGATGCCCACCCGCAACGCCCGCAACGGCCATCTGTTCATCGACACCGGCGTGCTCAAGCTGCGCAACGCCGTGCACCGTCACGACGAGACGCCGCTGGATCCCACCTGCGACTGTTACACCTGCAAACATTTCTCCCGGGCCTATCTGCACCATCTGGATAAATGCGGGGAAATGCTGGGGAGTATGCTGAATACGATCCACAACCTGCGGTATTACCAGCGCGTGATGGCCGGTTTGCGCCAGGCTATCCAAGAGGGTAAATTGGCCGACTTTGTGGACGCCTTCTATGCACGGCGCGGCCTGCCTACGCCGCCGCTCGACCGCTGAAAGCCCCTGTCCGATCGTCCAGGCGAAACGGCGCTCGCGCGTCCTTCGCCAGGTGCGTGAGCGGGGTCCCGAGGCGGTCGGAACGGCTGCGAGCGACCCCCGGCATCTCTTCTTTTTCCGTCATCCAACTCTGCAAGGAGTAGTGCAATGAGTTTTCTGATTTCCACGGCCCAGGCCCAGGAAGCTGCCGCGCCGGCCGCCAACGCTGCACCGGGAGGTGAATACATTCAGTTCATCTTCCTGATCGGCTTCGTGGTGATCTTCTATTTCCTGATCTGGCGTCCCCAGGCCAAGCGCACCAAGGATCACAAGAACCTGATCGGCGGCTTGCAGAAGGGTGACGAAGTGGTGACCACCGGTGGTATCGCCGGCCGCATCAACAAGGTCACCGACGAGTTCGTGGTGCTGGAAGTGTCCGACAACGTCGAACTGAAATTCCAGAAGGGCGCCATCGCCGCGACCCTGCCGAAAGGCACCCTGAAGGCGCTCTGAGCCTTCCTCAATCTAGCTAACACCGGGGCGCGCAAGGCGCCCCGCCTTTATCTCGGGCGGTGTCATGCTCAACAAATATCCCCTCTGGAAGTACCTGCTGATCCTGGCCGTACTGGTCGTGGGCGCCATCTATTCGGTTCCTAATCTGTACCCCGACGATCCGGCCCTGCAGATCAGCGCTTCCAGCACCGAACGCGCGGTGACCCCCGCCGAGGTCCAGCGTGTAGACGCGGCCCTGGCGCAGGCGAAGCTCGCCGTGAAGTCCAGTGATCTCAACGCCAATGGCAGCCGGGTGCTGATCCGCCTGACCCGCGCCGACGATCAGCTGCCGGCCCAAGAAGTGGTCCGACGTACCCTCGGCGACGACTTCGTGGTCGCCCTGAACCTGGCTCCTACCACGCCGCAGTGGCTGCGCAAGCTGGGCGCCAGCCCGATGAAGCTCGGCCTGGACCTGTCCGGCGGTGTGCACTTCCTGCTGGCGGTTGACATGGACAAGGCCGTGGATGCGCGCCTGAAGGTCTATGACAACGAGGTCAAGACCCTGCTGCGTCGCGAGAAGGTGCGCTATCGCAGCATGCCCGACCAGAACGGTGCCCTGCAGCTCGGCTTCACCGACGCCGCCGACCTGCAGCAGGCGCAGAGCCTGATCCGCAAGAACTACACTGATTTCGAGCTGACCACCGATACTCGAGGTGACCTGCAGGTGCTGCGTCTGCAGCTGACCGAGGCCAAGCTGCGCGAGATCCGCAACTATGCCGTCACCCAGAACCTGACCACGGTGCGCAACCGGGTCAACGAACTGGGCGTGGCCGAGCCGCTGGTGCAGCGTCAGGGCGCCGACCGCATCGTGGTCGAGCTGCCGGGCGTGCAGGACACCGCCGAAGCCAAGCGCATCCTCGGCAAGACCGCCAACCTGGAATTCCGCCTGGCCGCCACGGCGGACACCCCGCGGGCCTCCACCGAGAGCTTCGAATTCCGCGAGCCCGGTCGCCCTGCGGTGCCGCTGGAGCGTAACGTCATCATCACCGGTGACCAGGTCACCGACGCCTCGGCCAGCTTCGACGAAAACGGCCGGCCCCAGGTCAACATCCGTCTGGATGGCCATGGCGGCGATCTGATCAACCGCGCTACTCGCAGCAACGTCGGCCGCAGCATGGCCGTGGTGTTCATCGAGCAGCGTCCGGTCACCCGTTACACCACCCAGACCGTGGATGGCGTGCAGAAGGAAGTGGCGGTGCCCGGCTTCGAGGAAGAGCGGCGCATCATCAGCCTGGCGACCATCCAGTCGGCCCTGGGCAACAGCTTCCGCATCACCGGCCTGAATGGCTCGGGCGAGGCCTCGGAACTGGCGCTGCTGCTGCGTGCCGGTGGCCTGGCCGCACCCATGTACTTCGCCGAAGAACGCACCCTTGGCCCGAGCCTAGGCGCCGACAACATCGAGAAGGGCATCGATGCCTCGCTGTGGGGCATGGTCTTCGTCTCGCTGTTCCTGATCGCCATCTACCGCTTCTTCGGGTTGCTGGCGACGGTCGCCCTGGGCTTCAACATGGTGCTGCTGATGGCCTTGATGTCCATCCTGCATGCCACCCTGACCCTGCCGGGTATCGCCGGTATCGTCCTGACAATGGGCCAGGCGGTGGACGCCAACGTGCTGATCTTCTCGCGGATCCGCGAAGAGATCGCCAACGGCATGCCGATCCAGCGCGCCATCCATGAGGGCTTCAGTCGCGCCTTCACGGCGATCCTGGACTCCAACCTGACGACCCTGCTGGTGGGCGCCATCCTGTTCGCCATGGGCACCGGGCCGGTCAAGGGCTTCGCCGTGACCATGTCGCTGGGTATCTTCACCTCCCTGTTCACCGCCATCTTCGTGACCCGTGCCATGGTCAACCTGATTTATGGCGGCCGGAACGTCAAGAAGCTGTGGATTTGAGGACGCGCCGATGAAAAAGACCATCAACTTCATGGGCGTACGCAATATCGCGTTCGCCATCACCGCGCTCCTGACCGTTCTGGCGCTGTTCAGCTGGTTCTACAAGGGGCTCAACTTCGGCCTGGATTTCACCGGCGGTACCCTGATCGAGCTGCGCTACGAGCAGCCGGCTGATCTCGGCAAGATCCGTCAGCAACTGCAGGGCGCCGGCTTCGAAGAGGCGGTGGTGCAGAGCTTCGGCGCCACCACCGATGTGCTGGTGCGGATGCCGGGTGACAACCCGCAGCTGGGCCAGCAGGTGACCGGCGCGCTGCAGAAGGCGAGCACCGAGCGCTTCTCCCTGACCCGTACCGAGTTCGTCGGTCCGCAGGTGGGCGAGGAGCTGCGTGACCAGGGTGGCCTGGGCATGCTGCTGGCCCTGGGCAGCGTCCTGGTCTACGTGGCCTTCCGCTTCCAGTGGAAGTTCGCCGTGGGCGCCATCCTTTCGCTGGTGCACGACGTGGTGGTGACCCTGGGTCTGCTGTCGTTCTTCCAGATCACCTTCGACCTGACGGTGCTGGCGGCGGTCCTGGCCATCATCGGCTACTCGCTCAACGACACCATCGTGGTGTTCGACCGGGTGCGGGAAAACTTCCGGGTGCTGCGCAAGGCCAATCTGATCGAGAACATCAACGTCTCGACCACCCAGACCCTGCTGCGTACCCTGGCGACCTCGATCTCGACCCTGCTGGCCGTGGCGGCGCTGCTGTTCTTTGGCGGCGACAACCTGTTCGGCTTCTCGCTGGCGCTGTTCATCGGCGTGCTGGCCGGTACCTACTCGTCGATCTATATCGCCAACGTGGTGCTGATCTGGCTGGACCTGAAGAGCGAAGACCTGATCCCGCCGCAAGCCAAGGAACTCGACGAGCGTCCCTGATGTCCCAGGCATGGCAAAGGGCCAGGTGCCCGCTATGACAGAGTAGTCAGGAGGTTGTAGTGAACAAGTCGATGCTCGTAGGTACGGTTCTGGGAGCCATCGTCGCCACCGCAGGTGGCGCCGTGGCGTACAGTTTCGTCGACCGCGGGCCTCAGTATGCCGAGGTCGTAGCCGTCCAGCCGGTCAAGGAAACGGTCAAGACTCCGCGCGAGGTCTGCAAGGAGGTCGCGGTGACTCACCGTCGGCCGGTTCAGGACCAACACCAGATCGCCGGAACCGCCGTAGGCGCGGTCGTCGGCGGCCTGCTGGGCAACCAGGTCGGCAACGGCAGCGGCAAGACCCTGGCGACTATCGCCGGTGCTGTTGGCGGTGGTTACGCCGGCAACAAGAGTCAGGAATACATGCAGAACCGCGACACCTACACTACCAGCCAGACCCGCTGCAGCACGGTCAACGACAGCAAGGACCAGGTGGTCGGCTACGACGTCAAGTACCTGCTGGATGGCAAGATCGGCCAGGTCCGCATGGACCACGAGCCGGGCAAGCAGCTGGAAGTGAAGAACGGCCAGGTGCTGGCCAGCCAGTGATCCGCGCTAGCGGCTGAAGTCCCCAGGGCTTCAACCAGCAAAAAACCCGCTACCAGGCAACTGGTAGCGGGTTTTTTGTTGGCGCTTGCGCGGCGATTCGAGAGGGCTGTCGCTCCGGCCGGGCGCGCAGGGCGCCTGGCCGGTGCCATCACTCAGACGGCGGGGCGGGGGGTTTCTGCTTTGGGCCGAAGCCACCGCCGGGCGGAGATCCACGCCGGCGCCTCGAACAGACCGTTGATGCCGCGGGCTTCCAGCAGCTTGGCGATGGCTACCGGCACCAGGATGCCGAAGGCGCAGCCGGCGACGATATGCAGTAGGCCGTCGTTGATATGCAGGCCCTTGCTCAGGATGATGCGAGCGCCGCTGCCGCTCAGCACGTGCATCACGTAGATCGGCATGGACAGCGCGCCCAGGGTGAGTACCCATTGCAGCGGCCGCTGCGCCAGCACCATGCAGGTGGCGCTGACGAAGACGATGCCGTTCAGCGCCAGGACCAAGGTGGCCAGGCCGCGATCGGTGTAGACCAGGCCCAGCAGGCCGTGGAACCAGTATTCGAGCACCACGAACAGCAGACCCGAACCCAGCATCACGCGGCCGGCCTGTTCCTCGATGGCCTGCTTGAAGTTGTTGAACCAGACACCGAAGGCGAAGAACACGAAGTTCTGCGCGGTGAAGGTGAAGAAGAAGTCTTCCGGGCCGGCGTTCTGGAACAGATAGACCAGGGCGCCAAAGGCGAACACGGCAAAGAAGGCCAGCGGCTTGGCCCAGCGATAGGCGAGCATGGCCAGGCAGAACACCAGGAACAGCGCATAGAGGAACCAGAACTGCTGGCGTGGTTCCCAGACCGTCAGGACTTCGCTGAAGCTCACACCGCCATTGGTGTAGCGCGACATCAGCGCTTCCACCGAACCCTGCAGCAGCGACCACACCAGGAAGGGATAGACGATGGTGTCGATCTTGTTCACCAGCAGGCCGCCGGTGCCGCGCTTGACGAAGGAATTGTAGAAGAACAGGCCGGACAGGAAGAAGAACAGCGGCATGTGGAAGCTGTAGATGACGCTGTCCACCAGGCCGTGGAATTCGGCGTCCTGCAGGATGCCGGCGTTGAGCAGGCCGCGGACGACATGGCCATAGACGACCAGCACGATGCCTATGGCTTTCGCATAGTCGACCCAGAGATTGCGAGTGTTCATTGAATGATCCTTTTCAAAAGAGAACCTGTGCAGCTGAGGCCAAAGCACTGGGGCAAACGAAAGCAGGGACGCTGCGGCGCCAGGGCGCGCGTGGCGACAGGTTCGGTCATGGTAGGACTCCCGAAGGAACGACGTCCGTAAGTAGCCGGTTACAGGAAGGGGCTCCTTGCCCGCGTTCTGACCGTGGCTATCTGCCATTGTTCATGGCCTGTTTCCGGCGATGCGTGACCGGGACGACACTTTGGCCGCCCGAGGGGCAATTGTCCGACGAGCTGTAACCGGATGTTTAGAGGGAATCTTTGACGAACTGCAGCTGCTTCTCCTTGAGCAGAGGCTCGTAGCGCGGCGAGGTATAGATCAGCAGGACCTGCTTCTTGCGCGCCGCCTGGGCGCTGAACTTGTAGACGACAGTGTCGTGATCGAAGGCCAGATAGGCCTGGGCGTTGTCGTCCTGGTTCAGACGCTCGAAGGCGGCGGCCGACGACTGGGAGGAGGGTTTGCCGTACTTCTGGGTGAGGCCTTCGGCAATCAGAAAGGACTGCGCCAGGGGCGTGACGATGGACAGGCGCAGGAAGCGGCCATCGATGAAGAAGGCGCCGGCCTCGACCTTTTCACCGGCGAAGCCGAGGTCAGTGCATTCGAAATACTCGACGCCGACCACATCGATCTTGCGCGGCTGGAAGGTGCAGAGCTTTTTCGCCAGAAAGGCCTTCTGGTCGGTGCCGAAGGCAATGCCGGCGTAGCCGTCCACGGCCCTGGCCGGCGCGGGGGCGAGCACCAGCAGCGCCAACAGGGGCGCAAGAAGAGGCGACAGGTAGGACCTGACGGTCATGGTGATCTGGATTCCCTTCACGAAGGCCCGCAGGCCCACTCAACCCGACGGATGCTAAGAGCTCCGCCGGGGCTTTGCCACCGCTGTCGACGGCTTTTGTCGAGGGGTTCAGGGTTGGCGTCAGGCGATGCCGGGCGGAATCTGATCCTTGCCGTAATCCTTGAGCTTTTCCAGATTTTCCGGCTTCTGGTGCTCGGGGACGTCGTCGCCGTCGGCGGGGGTGTCCAGGGGGTCCTGATCGCGGGTGTCTTCGCTCATGGCAGCGCTCTCGGCAGGGGATGTCCGACTTTGAGGGGAGCGCCGCCCCGGCGGTTCCGCAGGATCATCCGCCGCCGTCGTCGCTGAGCCAGCCTTCGCGGCGGGCCAGGCGCCAGGCGAGCAGCGCGGAGATCAGGCCACGCAGCGCCATGAAAGCGAGAAAGGCCAGCCACAGGCCGTGATTGCCGAGGCCGCGCAGCAGGCCGCCAAGCGGCAGCGCCAGCAGCAGGGCCAGCAGCATCGAGTTGCGCATCTCCCGGGCACGAGTGGCGCCGATGAAGAGGCCGTCCAGCAGGTAGCTGATCATGGCGATCAGCGGCAGCACGGCCAGATAGGGCAGGTAGGCGTGGGCCGCCTGGCGCACCTCGGCGATGTCGCTCTGCAGGGCGACGAACAGATCGCCGCCGAGGGCGAAAGCCAGGGCGAAGCCGAGGCTGGCCAGCAGCGACCAGCCGCCGGCGATCACCAGCACCCGGCGCAGAGTGGCGCCTTCGCGGGCGCCGAGGGCATGACCGGCCAGGGCCTCCACCGCATGGGCGAGGCCGTCGAGGGCGAAGGCGGTGACCAGCAGGCCATTGAGCAGCAGGGCGTTGACCGCCACCGTGGTCTCGCCCAGCTGGGCGCCCTGGGCGGCGAACAGCAGGAATACCGCCTGCAGCGCCAGGGAGCGGATGAAGATGTCGCGATTGACCGCCAGCAGCGGCCGCCAGCTGGCGAGGCGACGCAGCGCCGGACGGTCTATCCGGCCGGGCCACAGCCGCAGACGGCGCAGCACCAGCCAGAGGCCGAGCAGCATGCCGCTCCATTCCGCCAGGACCGAAGCCAGCGCGATGCCCTCTACCCCGGCGCCGAGGCCGAGCACGAAGCCGGTCACCAGCAGCAGATTCAGGGCATTGGTGGTGAGCAGCAGCACCAGCGGCGTGCGCGCATCCTGGGTGCCGAGCAGCCAGCCGATCACCGCGTAGCTGAGCAGCGCGGCAGGCAGGCCGAGCAGGCGCAGGTGCAGGAAGCGCGCGGCCAGGTCGGCGAAGGCGGGATCCATGCCGAGCCAGCCGAGCAGCGGTTCCAGCGCCAGGCTGGCGGCCAGCAGCAGGAGCAGCGACAGGCCCACTCCCAGCAGCCCGGCCTGCAGGAGGATCTGGCGCAGGGCGGCGCCGTCGCGCCGCCCGCTGGCCTGGGCGGCGAAACCGGTGGTGCCCATGCGCAGGAAGCCGAGGATGCCGAGCAGGGCGGTGTAGAAGGCGCCGCCCATGGCCACCGCGGCGAGCTGGCGGGCTTCGGGCAGATGGCCGGCGATGGCGCTGTCGACCAGGGTCACCAGCGGCACGCTGAGATTGGACAGGATCATCGGCGCGGCCAGGGCCCAGACGCGACGGTGCAGCAGGGGATGACGCCAGTCGGCAAGCAGGGTGGACATGGGCTAATCGCAGCGGCGGCGGAGGGCGCATTGTAGGCCAGCCGGACCGGGTGGTCCTCCGCTGCCGCGCCTGCGGGTGTCAGTCCAGTTGCCCGCCACCTTCGCGCAGATCCGCCTGGGTGGTCGCCGCGCAGGTCAGCGCCAGGCGTAGGCCGGCGACCAGGGTCTCCAGGGCCATGGACGGCGCCCCGGGCTGGTGTGCGGCCTGGGCCGGCAGGTAGGGGATGTGGATGAAGCCACCGCGTACCCCGCTGCCCTGCAGGCGATGCTGCAGGCCGTAAAAGACGTGGTTGCAGACGAAGGTGCCGGCGGTCTGGGACACCGCTGCGGGGATGCCGGCGTCGCGCAGGACCCGGGTCATGGCCTTGATCGGCAGGGTGCTGAAGTAGGCCGCGGGGCTGCCGGCCACCACCGGCTCGTCGATCGGCTGGCGCCCGGCATTGTCGGGGATGCGGGCATCGTCGACGTTGATGGCGATGCGTTCCAGCGACAGCTCGGCCCGCCCGCCGGCCTGGCCGACCGCCACCACCAGGGTCGGCCGATGGCGGTCGAGCAGCTCATCCAGCACCCTGAGCGCCGCGCCGAATGCGGTCGGCAGCTGCGCCGCGACCACCGGTAGATCACCGAGACGTTCGCCATCCAGGCGGCGCACGGCTTCCCAGGAGGGGTTGAGGGCCTCGCCGCCAAAGGGGGCGAAACCGGTGAGCAACAGGGTCATGGGATACCTCACATCAGCAGATAGAGCAGCACCACGTTGCAGGCCAGCACCGCCAGGGCGGTGGGGACCTGGGCCTTGATCACGGCGTTCTTGTCGTCCAGTTCCAGCAGGGCCGCCGGGACGATGTTGAAGTTGGCCGCCATGGGCGTCATCAGGGTGCCGCAGTAGCCGGAGAACATGCCGATGGCGGCCATCACCGCCGGATCAGCGTGGTAGACGCCCACCAGCACCGGCACGCCGATGCCGCCGGTCATCACCGGGAAGGCGGCGAAGCCGTTGCCCATGATGACGGTGAAGGCGGCCATGCCCACCACATAGACCACCACCGCCACCAGGCGCAGATCGAGGGCCACGTAGGCGGTGGCCAGGTGCGCCACCGCCTTGCCGACGCCGGCGTCGGTGAAGACCAGGCCGAGCATGGCCAGGGCCTGGGGCAGCACCAGCGACCAGCCCAGGGCATCGGTCAGGCGGCGCGACTCGCGCATCGCCTGGATCGGGGTGTCACGGGTTAGCCAGCAGGCCAGCGCCAGGGCCACCAGGGCGCCCAGGCCGAGGGAGACGAAGGTGACGTTCTTGGGATCGAGCAGTGGCAGGCCGGCAATCTGCACGTCCTTGAGCAGCACGCTGCCGATCACCGTCACCACCGGAATGGCCAGGGCCGGAATGAACAGGCGATTGCCCAGGCGGCCGGCGCTGGCACGGGTCTCGCGTTCGGGGCGCGTCACGTGGTGACCACTGCCCACTGCGCCACAACCGGCCAGCACCGCCATCAGCAGCACCCCGGCGCCCACCCAGGCCGGCGGCAGGCGATCGCCGATGAGGAAGACCAGGCTGAACAGGCTCCAGAACAGGCCGCTGGTCCAGCGCTTGGGATGCTGACGATCGGCCAGGGTCATGACCGCGGTCAGCGCCAGGATGGCGCCGGCCAGCCAGAACAGATACTGGATCGACAGGATCATGGCTGCACCTCCTTGCGCGCGGTCAGCTCGCGGTAGAGCTGGCGATCGAAGCGGTGCAGGCGCAGGGCATGGATGAAGAAAGCGCAGAGCGCCGTGGGAATGCCCCAGAGGGCAATGTGCAGGGGTTCGACATCGAGTCCGGCGCCGAGCAGGAAGGTGTGCATCAGGGCGATGGCGCCAAAGGCGACGAAGATGTCCTCGCCAAAGAACAGCCCGACGTTGTCGGTGGCGGCGCAAAAGGCCAGCAGCCGCTGGCGCAGGGCCTCGGGCAGACGGCCGTGGATCTTTTCGGCGGTGCCTTCGGCCATGGGCGCCAGCAGCGGCCGCACCATCTGCGGATGGCCGCCGAGGCTGGTCAGCCCCAGGGCCGCGGTGGTCTCGCGGACGAAGAGATAGAAGATCAGCAGGCGGCCGACGGTGGCGTTGCGAAAGCGCGCGATCCAGTTCTGCGCATGCAGGCGCAGGCCGTGGCGTTCGAGCAGGCCGATCACCGCCAGCGGCAGCAGGATGATCAGCGGCAGGGCGCGCGCCTTGATGAAGCCGGTGCCGATGGCGGCGAGCAGCGCCTCGGGGCTGAACTGGGCGGCGATCCCGGTGGCCACGGCGGCCAGGGCGACCACCAGCAGCGGATTGAATCTCAGCACGAAGCCGACCACGATGACCAGCACGCCCAGCAGCGGCCAGAGGTTGAGGGTGGTTTGCATGGGTGGATGTCTCCAGCGGGTCCACCGCGCTCCGGGCAGACGGTGCGGCGGACGGTAGGAAGCCGCGGACGGCTTCGGCTGATCCAGGCAGTGCCCCTGGCACGGCTCGTTATTGTTGTCAGGCGTCATGTGGCATAACGCCGGCTGGCATCTTTCGCCGCCGGTGGAGGTGGCGTCCAGCAAATAAAACTGTTCGCCGCCGATAGGGAAAAGCGGGGCAGACAAGGCTGCTGGTGGGGGTAAAGTGGCGGGATAGCCTTGTCGAGGTCCCCATGAATCTGCGCTTTCTTGATACCTTCGTCTGGGTCGCCCGGCTCGGCAGTTTTCGCCTGACGGCGGAAAAGCTGTCCACCACCCAGGCTGCCATCTCCAGTCGCATCGCTGTGCTGGAGAGCGAACTGGGCGTGCAGCTGTTCCTGCGCGATTCCCGCGGCGTGAGCCTGACCGCCGAGGGTCATCGGGTACTGGGCTACGCCGAGCGGATGCTGGCCACCCAGCGCGAGCTGCACGAGGCCCTGGGCCATGGCCAGACCCTGGAGGGCCGCCTGCGCATCGGCGTGATGGATACGGTGATCCACAGCTGGCTGGATCAGCTGATCGCCGCGGTCACCCAGAGCTATCCCGCCATCGAGCTGGAGCTGACCGCGGACACGGCGCTGAATCTGGCCGAGCAACTGGCGCGGGGGCAGCTCGACCTGATCTTCCAAACCGATCTGCTGCGCGCCGAGGGCATCCGCAATCTGCACCTGGCCAGCTACCCGGTGCGCTGGCTGGTGGCCAGCGACAGTCATCTGGCGCGACCCTACGCCAATCTGGCCGAACTGGCTGGCGAGCGCCTGATCACCTTTTCCCGCCATTCGCGACCGCACCAGGACATCCTCGGCCTCTTACAGCGCGAGGGCATCGCCGAACCACGGGTCTGCTGCATCAATTCGGTGGCGGCCATCATCAAACTGATGGGCGAGGGCTTCGGCATCGGCGCCCTGCCGCCGGCCCTGGTGATCGAGGAATTGGCCCGTGGCAGCCTGATGCCCTTGCCACTGGCCGGGCCGCCGCCCTTCGATGTCCAGGCCAGTTGGCATGGCGGCGCTGGCCTGGCGCTGAGCGAGGCGGTGGTGGCCCTGAGCCAGACGGTGGTGGCCGACTGGTGTACGCGGCTGGGCCCGGAGCGCGCCTTGCCGGTGCTGGTCTAGCCCGGGTGTTTCAACGGCTTCTTATCGCCAGCGCCCGGAATCTTTTGTTGGACAGCGGCGCCCCGGCTTTCCGACACTCCAGCTACTTCCTCAGAGGATCCTGTCATGTCCGCTCGCCTGCTGCTCAATTGCGATTCCGGTGAAAGCTACGGTGCCTGGTCCATGGGCGACGACGCCCATGCCATTCCCCTGGTCGACCAGGCCAACCTGGCCTGCGGCTTCCACGCCGCCGATCCCCTGACCATGCAGCGCGCCGTGACCCTGGCGGTGGCCAATGACGTGCAGATCGGCGCCCATCCGGCCTACCCCGACCTGGTGGGTTTCGGTCGGCGGCCCATGGCCTGCACCCCGGCCGAGGTGGAAGCCATGATTCTCTACCAGATCGGCGCTCTGGACGCCTTCTGCCGCGCCGCAGGCGTGCGCGTCGAGTACGTGAAGCCCCATGGCGCCCTCTACAACGCCCTGGTCAAGGATGATGCCCTGCTCACCGCCGCGCTCGCTGCCTGCGCCCGCTATCGCCAGGGGCTGCCGCTGATGGTGCTGGCCAAGGCCGACAATGACCGCGAGCGCCGACTGGCCGAGGCCGCCGGGGTGCCGTTGCTGCTGGAAGCCTTCGCCGATCGCGCCTATCTGGCCGACGGTTCCCTGGCGCCGCGTGGCCAGGTTGGCGCCGTTCACCATGACCCCGAGCGCATCCTGGCCCAGGCCGTCGCCATCGCCCGGGGCGAAGACTTTCCCGGCTTCGATGGCCAGCCCATGCGGCTGCAGGCCGACAGCCTCTGCGTGCATGGCGATAATGCCGAATCCCTGGCAGTGCTGCGCCGGCTGCGCGCCGCACTGGATGCCCTATGATCGTCGGCAAACCCTTCGGCGTCGCGGCGCTGCTGCTCGAGCTGGCCGAGCATCCCGACGCCGAGCTGCCCCCGCGTATCGCCCGCCTGGGCGAACGGATTCGCCAGCGCTTCGGCCTGGCGGTGACCGATCTGGTGGCGGGCTGGACCAGCCTGCTGGTGCACTACGATCCCCTGCAACTGACCCTGGTCGAGCTGCAGGCCGGCCTCGACCCCCTGCTGGCCGACTGGCCGGGCGCCGCGCAGGCGGGCGAGGACGGGCGCCTGCACGAGGTGCCGACGCTCTATGCCGGACCCGATCTGACCGAGGTGGCCGAGCGCTGTGGCCTGAGCGCGGCCGAGGTCATTGGCCTCCACAGTGGGCGTGACTATCAGGTGGGCGCCATCGGCTTCATGCCGGGCTTCGCCTTTCTCGGCGAGCTGAACGAGCGCCTGGCGCTGCCTCGGCGCAGCACGCCGCGTACCAGCGTGCCCGCCGGCAGTCTGGCCATCGCCGAGCGCCAGACAGCGGTCTATCCGCAGGCCTCGCCGGGCGGCTGGAATCTCATCGGCCGCTGCCTGTGGACGGTCTTCGATGCCCAGGCCGAACCGCCGTGCCTGCTGGCGCCCGGGGATCGGGTGCGCTTCGTCCCGGTGGACGAAGCCGCCTTTCGCGCCCAGGGAGGTCAGCCATGAGCGGTCTCAAGGTCATCAAGTCCGGTCCCCTGACCCTGTTGCAGGATCTGGGGCGCCAGGGCTGGCAACACCTGGGCGTGGCGCCCTCGGGGCCCATGGACGGCCATGCCGCGCGCTGGGCCAATCGGCTGGTGGGCAATCCGGTAACGGCGCCGCTGCTGGAGATCGCCCTGGGCGGTGCCGAATTCGAAAGCGAGACCGACACCTGGCTGGCGCTGACCGGTGCGCCGCTGGACGCCCGGCTGGATGGCGAGCCGCTGCCGGCCTGGTCGTGCTTTCCGGTACAGGCCGGCACGCGACTGCGCCTGGGCTTCGCCCAGGCCGGACAGCGCGCCTACCTGGCCGCCGCCGGTGGCGGTTTCCAGGCGCCGGCGACCCTGGGCAGCGTGGCCAGCAATCGCCGCGAAGGCCTGGGCGGGCTGGAGGGCAGGGGCGCGCCGCTCGCGGCCGGTCAGCGGCTGACCTGTGCGGCGGTGAGCGCGCTGCATAGCCACGGCTGCGGTCCGGCTGCGCGCTTCGTGCCGGACTATCGCCAGGTGCCGACGTTGAGGGTGATCCTTGGCGGCGACGCCGAGGCCTTCGGACCGGCGCAGCAGCAGGCGCTGTTCACGCAACCCTGGCGGATCAGTCCGCAATCCGATCGCATGGGTATCCGCCTGGCTGGCGACGTACCCCTGGCGCCGCCCCGCCGCCAGTGGTCGCTGGGGGTGGTGACCGGTGCCATCCAGGTACCGCCCGACGGCCAGCCCATCGTGCTCATGGCCGATCGCCAGACCATGGGCGGCTATCCGCTGCTGGGCTTCATCCATCCACTGGATCTGGCGCGCCTGGCCCAGTGCCCGGCCCATCACGAGGTTCGCTTCGCCCCGGTGGAACTGGCCGTGGCCCAGGCCGAGTGGCGGCGTTTCCTGGCCTTCTTCGGGGGTTGAACACGCAGTCGGTCACGGCCGAGGAATCTTGTCCGCTTCGATGAGTCGCACGCTCAGGGGCGACGCCGACTTCCCTTTCTCGGCGTCTGGCTTGAAACTTGCCTCATACGTCCCCCTGTGACGACCGACAAGAAGGAGCTGGAACCGGCGATGAAAACTCCCAAACGCATCGAGCCGTTGATCGAGGACGGCTTGGTCGATGAGGTGATACGGCCCCTGATGAGTGGCAAGGAGGCGGCGGTCTACGTGGTGCGCTGCGGCAGCCAGGTGCGCTGCGCCAAGGTCTACAAGGAGGCCGACAAGCGCAGCTTCCGCCAGGCCGCCGAGTACCAGGAGGGGCGCAAGGTGCGTGGTAGTCGGGAAAACCGCGCCATGGCCAAGGGCTCCAAGTTCGGTCGGCGCGAGCGCGAGGACAACTGGCAGAACGCCGAGGTGACGGCGCTCTATCGCCTGGCCGACGCCGGGGTACGGGTACCCAAGCCCCACGACTTCCTCGACGGTGTGCTGCTGATGGACCTGGTCACCGACGGCAATGGCGAGGCCGCGCCGCGACTCAACGACGTGACCCTCACCGCCGAGGAAGCACTGCGCTATCACGAGCTGATGATCGGCCAGATCGTGCGCATGCTCTGCGCCGGACTGGTCCACGGCGACCTTTCCGAATTCAACGTGCTGCTGGCCGAGGACGGCCCGGTCATCATCGACCTGCCCCAGGCGGTGGACGCGGCCGGCAACAACCACGCCTTCCGCCTGCTGGCGCGGGATGTGGAGAACATGGCGCTCTACTTCGGCCGCTTCGCGCCTGAGTTGCGCACGACCCGCTATGCGCCGGAGATGTGGGCGCTGTTCGAGAAGGGCGAGTTGTTCGCCAATACCCGCCTGACCGGCGAGTTCGCCGAGCGCGAAGACCAGGCCGATGTCCATGCGGTGATGCGCGAGATCGAGGCGGCGCGGCGTGACGAGGAACGACGGCAGGCGGCGCGTCGCGAACAGGATGAGCCCAGCGTGCGCGAAGAGCCGCCGCCGCCCTGGCTAAGCTGATCGTGAAGCAGAACGATTAGCGCTGCGATGAGACGAACGGCCCCAGTGGTCGGGCGATGAACGGCGTCCTCTGGGCGCCAGCGCGCTAAACTGGGCACTGAACAGCACAGGACTCTTTTCATGCAAGGCCATCCGGACGTCATCAACTACCTCAACCAGCTGCTGCGCGGCGAGCTGGCGGCGCGCGACCAGTACTTCATCCATTCGCGGATGTACGAGGACTGGGGCCTGATGCGCCTGTACGAGCGGATCGGCCACGAGATGGAAGAGGAAACCCAGCATGCCGATGCGCTGCTGCGCCGCATCCTGTTCCTCGAAGGCACGCCGGACATGCGTCCCAATGCCATCACTGTCGGCCAGACCGTACCGGAAATGCTGCGCGCCGACCTGGCGCTGGAATACGAGGTACGGGAAGCCCTGGCCCAGGGCGTGGCCCTGTGCAACCAGCACAAGGACTTCGTCACCCGCGAGATCCTGGTGGTGCAGCTGGAAGACACCGAGGAAGATCATGCCTACTGGCTGGAGCAGCAGCTGGGCCTGATCGACAAGATCGGCCTGCAGAACTACCTGCAATCGCAGATGAAGGGCGGCACCACGCCCCATGGTGCCGGCCTCTAGCATCGGCTGAGCGGCGCCGCCAGGCGTCGCTCAGGACGTGCGGGCGTCGCCCTCCGGCGCTCGCGGCAGATAGAGCGAGATGCAGGTCCCCACGCCAGGCGTGGTATCGACCTGGATCTGGCCACCCGACTGGTGCACGAAGCCATGCACCATGGACAAGCCCAATCCGGTGCCTTGACCCGGTGGCTTGGTGGTAAAGAAGGGATCGAAGATCCGTTCCAGGATCTCCGGCGCGATGCCGCTACCGGTGTCGCTTACCTTGACCCGCACATAGTCTCCGGCAGGCAGATCGTCCGGTCGCCCAGGCGCGTCCTCGGGCAGATTGGCCGTGGACAACCGCAGCTGTCCTCCCTGGGGCATGGCATCCCGGGCATTGATCGCCAGGTTGAGCAGGGCGCTTTCCAGTTGCACCGCATCGATCACCGTGGACCACAGCGGTTCCGCCGGTTCGGCCTGGACGTCGATCGCCGGGCCGACGCTGCGGCGGATCAATTCCTCCATGGCCAGCATCAGCTCGTTGACGTCGGTGGGCTTGGGTTCCAGGGTCTGCCGCCGGGAAAAGGCCAGCAGCCGCTGGGTCAGGGAGGCGGCGCGTGCGGCATAGGCCTGGGCGCCACCGAGCAGCCGGTCGAGCTGGTCGGTACGCTGCTGCTGCAGACGGCGCTCGATCAGTTCCAGGCTGCCGATGATGCCGGCCAGCAGGTTGTTGAAGTCATGGGCGATGCCACCGGTCAACTGGCCGATGGCTTCCATCTTCTGCGCCTGATGCAGCGCCTGCTGCGCCTGGGTAAGCTCGGCGGTGCGCTCGATGACGCGCTGTTCGAGGGTCTCGTTGGCGGTACGCACCGCCTGGAACAACTGGGCCTGCTCGATGGCGATGGCCGCGCGAGCGGCCAGGGCCGCCATCAGTCGTTCGTGGCGGAGGCTGAAACGCCCTGGTTCGGGATGGCCGAAGAAGAGTCCACCCAGCACCGTCCCGTCACGGGCCACCACGGCGACGGCCAGATAGCTGCGCACCGGCGGGTGTCCGGGCGGCAGGCCCTGGTGCGGTGCGGACTGGCCATAGCGCGGATCGGTAGCCACATCGTCGGCTCGCACCACGCCCGCGTTCTCCAGGGTGGGGGCGAACATGGCCGTGGCGCCGGGCTCACCAAGGCACTCGAAATCGACGCGCTCGGCACCGGATAGGGTGAAGAGCCGCAGGCCGCCGCCATCGTCGGTGACCTGATGACTGAAATAGGCGCCGAAGCGGGCGCCCGTCAATTCCACCCCGGCATCGGTCACGGTCTGCACCAGATGCGCCAGATCCAGCTCGCTGGCCAGTTCCGTGTCGATGCGCTTGAGGGCTTCCAGGGTGCGGGTTTCCTCGCGCAACTCGGCTTCGGCCTGCTTGCGGTCGCTGATGTCGACCAGGAATTCGAAGGCGCTGCCATCGGGCAGGCGCTTGGCGGCCACGAGAGCCCAGCCGGTCGAGTCGTCGCGGCGTCGATAGCAACGCTCCTCGGGCGGCGCCTGGGCGTCGGCGCGTGGCAGTCTCGGTGCCGGCCAGACGATGCGCCCGGCGGCCAGATCCGCGCGGTCATGGCCGCTCATGCGCAGGAAGGCGTCATTGGCATCGATCAGCCGCCCCTCGGCATCGAAGCAGAGGGCGCCCACCGTCTCGATTTCCAGGGCGGTGCGAAAGCGTCGTTCGCTGGCTTCCAGGGCAGCCCGGGCCAGATGGGCCTCGGTGACATCCTGCCCCTGGCAGAAGATGCCGATCACCTGGCCGGTTTCATCAGTCAGGGGTTCGTAGATGAAATCCAGATACAGGGTGCGGACCGGTTCGCCCACGGTCTCCAGGCGCAGGGGCTGGTGCTCGGCGACAAAGCGGCGACCGCTGCGATAGACCTGTTCGAGCCACTCGAGGTAGCCCTGACTCTGCAATTCGGGAAAGACTTCGCGCACCGTGAGGCCTTCACGGGGCCGGCCATCGAACAGGCGGCTGTAGGCGACATTGACGAAGTCGAAGACGTGGTCCGGCCCGCGCACGATGGCGACGAAGCCGGGCGCCTGCTCGAACATCCGCCGCTGGCGCGCGGCCTCGGCGGCGCGCCGGCGCTCGTCGAGGATGCGCTGGGTGGTCTCGTGGCCCTGGTTGAAGATCCCGGCGATCTCGCCGCCCTCACCGCGAATCGGCGTGAAGCTGTAGTTCCAGTAGGTCTCGCTGGCCACGCCCTGGCGCACCATCGGCAGCAACTGGTCGAAGACCGAAAAGCCCTGGCCGCTGCTCAGGACCTGCTCGAACTGCGGTCCGACCACCGGCCAGATGTCCTGCCAGACCTCCTGGGCGGGACGTCCGAAGGCCCAGGGGTGACGTTCCGCGGGAATCGGTGCCCAGGCATCGTTGTAGAGCAGCAGCAGGTCGGGGCCCCAGTAGATGGCGGTGGGAAAGCTGGAATTCAGGCAGATGCTCAGTGCCGAGCGCAGCGATTGCGGCCACTGCGACGGCGGGCCCAGGGGCGAATCCGACCAGTCGTGGGTGCGCAAGCGGGCACCCATCTCGCCGCCGCCGGCGAGAAAGTCCAGTTCGTTCCAGTCGGCAATCTGCGCTGCCATCTATCGAGCCTCCCCCGGCTACCTCTGCAATTCCAGGCGTTCAGACCACAAGAGAGGCGAAACTGCAGGAACCTGAGCGGATTTTTTGGCTAGCGGCGGCCTTACAGCCGGGGCGCATAGCGCTCGATGGCCGCTGGCAGGGCCCAGCCGGCGGCGAAGGCCAGCACCAGCACCACCAGTGGCAGCAGCACCCACCAGGTCCGCGTCGGAATCGGCTCCAGGCGATTGCCGCCGGTCTTCTGCAGCAGCGCCAGGCTCAGGCCGCAGAAGCCCCCGGCGAGCAGGGCACCGGCGAGGACGTCGGTGGGCCAGTGCACGCCCAGGTAGACGCGGCTGAGGGCGATGAGTACCGCTGGCAGGGCGGCGATCACCAGCCAGGCGAGGCGCCCGCGCGGACCGTAGCGGCGCCCGACGAGGATGCCCAGGGTCAGGAAGAAGGCGAAGGAGGCCGAGCTGTGGCCGCTGGGCAGGCTGTAGGTGGTCAGCGGCTCGGCGAGCACGTCGGGGCGCGCACGGGCCAGCAGATTCTTCAACTGGCCGTTGGCCAGGGCGCTCCCCAGGGTGGTGCCCAGGGCGAACAGCAGCGGGCGCCACTGGCGGTAGGCGGCCAGCACCAGGATCAGCACGGCGGCGAGGATCAGCTGGGTGCGGAAATCGCCCATGCGGGTGATGACCACGGCGACCAGGTTGAGCCAGCCTTCGCGATGCTCCTGGACCAGCGCCATCAGGCCTTCGTCGAAGGCGCGCAGGTGGTGCCAGCCGAACAGCAGGGCCAGCAGCCCGGCCAGGCAGAGGGCGCCGCTGATCAGCGTGGTGCCGGCGCGCTCGCGCCAGGCGCCATGGGCCACCACCGTCAGCAGCACCGCGGCGCCACCGAAGACGATGCCGGCCTGTTGCCAGAAGCCCTCCGGCAGCGGCAGGCGGAAGGCCGCGCCGGTCACCCAGCCCGGGCCGAGATAGGCGATGGACCAGCCGGCGGCGGCTACCAGGCTGACGCTGACGAATTTGACCAGGGGCATGTCGAGCATGCCGGCGATCAGCGGCAGCAGCGGGCGCAGCGGACCGATGAAACGACCCACCAGCAGACTGGCCACGCCGTATCTGTGGATGAAGCCCTCGGCCGAGCCGATCCATTCCGGATGGGTGCGCAGTCCAGGCAGGCGGCGGATGCCTTCATGGAAGCGCCGACCGATGAAATAGGACACCGCGTCGCCGAGGATGCCGCCGAGAAAGCCCAGCAGCAGGGTATCGAAGAGGTTGAGCGCGCCATTGCCGGCGGCGATGGCCACGGCGAACAGGATCACCGTGCCGGGTACCACCAGCCCGGCCAGGGCCAGGCACTCGAGAAAGGAGATGATGAAGATGGCCACGCCCAGCCACTGGTGGTGCTGGTTGATCCACTGGGTCAGGCCGTCTAGCAGTTCCGTCATCGAAAGGCTTCCTGGGGGCTGGGGGTTGCGTCCTCAGACCCATGGGGAAAGCCTTGGTTGCCTCAAGGACGCGGATCGAGACGCAACGCCTCGGGGCCGGGCGATTGTAAATCGCGCTCGGGAATTTCCCAGACCAATAACTGTGGCGGGGTTTGTCGGAAGGCGGGACTGGCGAAGTATTCGCGCGCCGCGCCGGCGAAATGCCCGCCGTCCTTGGCGAAGCGCCCGACGCTGGCGCCCAGGGCCTGCTCCAGGAACGGCAGGAAATTGGAATTGCGCGAGAAGGAAGTGCCGATCACCGCGACGTTGGGCAGGTCGCCATGTCCATGCGAAAGATCTGCGCCATGCCGCGGGCCCAGCGGATGCGCTGGGCGATATGGCGCGACAGGCTTTCGGTGGCCAGACCGGCGGCCTGGGGAATGCCCAGGTAGGCGGTGTTGTAGCCGAGCCGGTTGAGCTTGAGCGCGGTGTGGGCGTCCTCGGTCACCGTCTCGGTGGCCACGCCGCCGACCTCTTCCAGCATGGTGCGGCGGATCACCGCGCAGGAGCCGCAGAAGAAGGTGGCGTTCCACAGGTCGTTGCCATCCTGCACCAAGCCGTAGAACAGCTCGCCCTCGTTGGGCACGGTGCGAAAGGTCTTGAGATTCTTCTCGAAGGGATCGGGGGAAAAGAAGAAGTGCGGGGTCTGCAGCATGGCCAACTGTGGGTCCTTGAGGAACCAGCCCAGGCAGACCTGCAGGAAGGAACGCGTCGGCACGTGGTCGGCATCGAAGATGGCGATGTATTCGCCGTCGGTGACCTTCAGCGCCGCATTGAGATTGCCGGCCTTGGCGTGCTCGTTGTTCTCGCGCACCAGGTAGGAGACGCCGGCGGTCGCGCAGAAATGGCGGAAGTCCTCGCGCCGGCCGTCGTCCAGCACGTGCACCCGCAGCTTGTCGCGCGGCCAGTCGATGGCCTGGGCCGCCAGGATCGACAGCTTCACGATGCTCAGGGCTTCGTTGTAGGTGGGGATGAAGACGTCTACTGTAGGCCAGGCGGCCGGATCGGCGGGCAGCGGGACCGGCGTGCGGCGCAGCGGCCAGATGGTCTGCAGATAGCCGAACACCAGCACCGCCAGGGCATAGAGTTCGGCGGCCACCAGCCCGTAGCCGAGCACCATTTCCAGCGGCGTCTCGAAGCCCAGGGTGCTGGTCAGGCGCCAGTAGAGATAGCGCAGCGACGCCAGCAGCGACAGCAGGATCAGCGCGATCACCGGCAGCCGTCCGGGCAGCCGGCGCAGCAGCAGGGCCGCGCCAAAGCAGCCGATGGCGAACAGTGCCTGCTCTTCCAGTGCCAGGGGCACGCTCACCAGCAGGACGCCCAGCAGCGCGGCGGCTGTCCAGGCCAGCAGCTGCAGCCAGAGCGGCGCCACTGGCGGGGTGGGCGTTGCCTCGGCAGCGCGCGCTGCGCGGCGCTGGCGAACCTGTTCCAGGCGGTCGAGAACGCTCATGGCTAGGCGCGCGCGGCGTGCAGCGCGGGCGAGCGGCGATCGCCCAGCAATTCCTCGCCCAGCTCGGCCAGGCCGCGCGCCCAGGCGTCCTGGACGCTGGCCAGACCCTGGCCCAGCGCCAGGGCCTGTTCCAGGTCGGGGCTTTCCGGCAGAACACCCAGCAGGCGTTCGCCCCAGGAATGCGCGACGATGGCAGCGATGTCCTGGCTCAGGGGCCGGGCGGGAGCGACCCGGTTGAGCAGGTGCAGCGGAGTGACCTGACCGCTGCAGCGCTGCCACTGGCGTTCGAGGCGCGGCAGACTGGCGTAGCCGGTCGCATCCGCGGTCGTTACCCCCAGGATCCGGGTGGCCAGAGCCATGGCCTGCCGACTCAGGGGCGTCGAGCCCGTGGGGCAATCGAGGATCACCAGGGTATCGGCCGGGACGTCCAGCGCCTGCAGGCGTCGGGTCAGCCACTGGGTGTCGGTGGCCAGGGCCTGTTCCAGGGCCTGCAGATCCAGCTCGTCGGGAGCGCCGAAGGGCATCAGGCGCAGGCGGTCGTCCACCGCCAGGCAGACGGAGAGCGGCGTCCTGATCGAGCCGGTGGTGGACGAAGCTTCCTGCAGCAACAGCGAAGACAGCACGTTCTGGCTATCCAGCTCCACCAGCAGCACCGGTTGACCGCTGCGGCTCAGCGTCTGGGCCAGCCCCGCGGCGATGACCGTCTTGCCCGTGCCGCCGCGCGCCGACATCAACGCCAGGACCGGATTGGCCAGCGGCGGCAGCGCGCGACTCAGCGCCTGATCCAGGGCGACGACCGCCTGGCTGGCCTGGCGGCTGCTATGCAGCTGCGCCAGCTCCCGCGACAGCGGAGGCAGGTCGCCCGGTTCCGCCTGGCTGGCCGCCTCGGCCATCGTGATGACCGCTTCGCCCTGGGCGCTCGGCACAATCTTTGGCTGTGGCTGTGGCTGTGGCTGTGGCTGTGGCTGTGGCTGTGGCTGGGCCACAGCCGGCGTGGACGCTGTTTGTAGCGCCGGTTCGGCTGCGTCGAACTCATGGTAACGCTGGGGATCACCGCCGAAGGAGCGGAACAGATTGGCAATATCCAGCGAACGGACCATGGCGGATTCCGAAAAGGTGAAGGGTCTGGACAGGTGCTTGACGTCAAAATTATGGCTAAAAGCCATCAGGTGTCATTTTTTGCGGATACTGTCACGCGGAGTTCGTGACGCACCAATTGAAAATGCGTATGCGGGCATTGAAGCGGAGCGAACGGATAGTCTCGCTTTTTAGCGCCGGTTCACTTCAATGTTTAGATCACCTCAAGCAGCCGTCAACGTCACGCCTGGCGCCGTGCGGACGAAAGGCGCGGCCCGGGGACGGGGCGGTCGCGATGGCGACGAACGCGGGGACGAGCGGTCGTTCCGGCGGTGACGAGCCGCGTGTCCGAGGCAAAAAAAGGCCCGCGGGTGCGGGCCTTTTTCCTTATTCCTCGTTGCGCGAGCGGTAGGGCTGTGGCCGCGAGAGTTGCGGTCGGCCTTCCTGCTCTTCGAAGAAGTAGCGCAGATAGAGGTTGCCGTTGACGTCGCGCTCGTCCTGGGAATTGTCCATGCCCAGGCGACCGCCCAGGGCGAACTGCCCGCTGAGGCGGTATTCACCATTGGCGGAGAGGCTGTAGGCCACGCCGGTCTTGTTCTTGCTGCCGTATTGGCCTTCGCCGGCGGCTTCCGCGGCCGCCTGCAGGGCAGCGTCGTCCGGATAGCGATCCGCGGCGTCCTGGCGAATGGTCTGCACGCCCAGCATGCCCTGCACCTGATAGGCCCAGAGATCGCCCCGCTGTGCCCACACCAGGGGTACGCCGATGGCGAAGTAGCGCTGCGGGCTGAAGTAGCCGCCATGACCGTAGGTCAGGTGGTTCTGGTTGTTGTCATAGCCGATCGCGGTGGCCGAGAGGCCCACGGTGAACAGGCTGTCCGGGCCATTGCGCAGGTAGTAGTAGACGCCGGTGCCGATCTCGAAGCGGTCGTTGTTCTTGACGTCATGACCGGTCAGGCGATGGGCCGCGCCGTAGATGTAGGAGCCGTAACGACCATCGTCGTATCTCAGCCGCGCCAGGCCGCCGTTGGCGGTGACGCCGCCCCACTCCTGGCCGGTACGCGGATCGCGGATGCCGCCGTAGGACGCCAGGGAATCGGTCACCGAACGCCGCGACACGCTCAGGGCATAGAGCAGGTTCTCGCTGAGGCTGCTCAGCGGGCGTTCCAGGGTCGCGCCGCCGACCACGGTGCTGTATCTCAGGCCCACCGGCGAGACGCCGATGTCGCCCTTGAGCCCGCGCCCGGCATCTTCCACGGCGATGGACGCCGCTACGCCGTTTTCCTTCTGGCTGCCGTCGCTGCTGCTGTCGTTGATGCGGGTCGGGGTGACGCGCACGGCCAGACGCTGGTCGCCGGCGGGGAAGGAGATCTCCAGCGGTGCGCTGACGGTGGTCTGGCGCGAACTGCCGCTGGGATCGTAGCTGCGTACGCTGAGGCCCTGGGTGATGCGGATGCTGCGCTCGCGCTGCAACTGGCCGAGGATCTGCTCGGTGGCCAGGCTGCTCGACAGGCTGCTGGTAGGTACCACGGACAGGTCGTTGAAGGGGTTGTTGGCAGCCTTCTGCGCCTGCAGCGGATCGCTCCAGGCGTAGTCGGCGCCGCCGGCGTTGCCACCCGCGGCGGCCGGAACGGCGGCCAGGGCGTCATCGCTGCGAGTCTGCCCGGGCAGGGTGGCGAAGGGGTTGTCACTGGCGCCGGCGGCGCGGGCCGCGGATTCGCGATCCTTGCGCTCCACCTGCACCACCTGCTCCAGCAGGCCGGTCGCGGTGCCGGCCATGCCGATGTCGCGGTAGAGCAGGGCGGCGCGGCGCAGCACCAGGGGATCGCTCTGGCCGAGTTTGACCGCCTGGTCCAGGTACTGGCGGGCGGTGACGCTGTCCTGGGACTTGGCGGCGATTTCGGCGGCGCCCAGATAGAGCTCGGCGTCCTTCGGCTGGTCGCTGAGCACGTCGCGATAGAGCTGGCGGGCCTTCTGGGTGTCGCCGCTGGCCAGGTACATGCGCGCCAGGGCGGCCTGGGCGGCCTTGTCGTCGGGACGGGCCTTGAGCGCCGGCGCCAGGGTGTCGTAGGCGGCGGCCAGCTTGCCCTGGTCGGTGAGGCGATCGGCCTGACGGATGCGGTAGCGGGCGAGGAGGTCGTCGTACTGCTGCTTTTCGCCGCTGTCGAGCACCACGCCCTGCAGGTCGCGCAGGACGTTGCCCACGGTCTGGTCCTGGTTCAGCTGCAGCTGGATGCTGGCGTAGTGCAGCTGCATGGCGGGTGCCGGGCGGGTATCGCCGGTGATCATCGGCTTGAGCAGGGCCAGGCCGTGCTCGGGATCGCCGGCGGTGGCGAAGGCTTCGGCCAGGTCGCCGATCAGATCCGGATTGCGCCCGGCGCGGGCTTCCAGGCGCTGCATCAGGCTGCGCGCTTCCTCGCGGCGACCCTGCTTGGCCAGGGCTACGGTCTCGGCCAGTTGTTCGTTGAAGGTGATGCGCGCGGCCAGGGCGTTCATGTCCGGCGAACGCTGCGCCTGGGGAATGCGCATCAGGGTCTGCATGGCGCGCGGGTATTCCCCTAGCTCGTTGGACAGCAGGGCGCTGGCATAGAGCACCTCGGGGCGCTGGGCGCCATCCTTGACCAGGCTGTCCACCAGATCGCGGGCGGCGCGCGGCCGGCCCTGGCGGACCTCCAGGCGGGCCTGAGCCAGGCGCAGCCACGGATCTTCCGGGGCTTCCTTGCGCGCCTGTTCGAACAGCCGCGAGGCGCCCTGCAGATCGCCCCGCGCTTCGGCGGCTTCGGCTTCCTGCATGGCCTGGCCGGCGCGCAGGCGATCCAGGCCCTTGATCGGGCTCTTGGCGCTCGGCTGCAGATTCTTGGTGAGTTGCAGGGCTTCTTCGGTGCGGCCCAGCTCGTTGAGCGCGGCGATGCGCCCATAGTAGGCGTCGACGTTGGCCGGCTCGCGCATCAGCACCTGGCGGTAGGTGGCCTCGGCCAGTTCCCATTGGCGTTTCTGGCTCTGGATGCCGGCGAGGAACAGCTGCGCCTCGACCGCTTCGGGCTTCAGCCGGATGGCTTCCACGCTGAGATCCCGTGCCTGGTCCAGCTCGCGTTTGTTCTCGGCCGCGTGGGCGCGTTCCAGCAGGTGATGGTAGCGCGCCTCGTCCAGCGCCGGCTGCCAGGTCTTGCCGCCTTTCTGCACGGCCTGGGTCAGCAACTGCTCGGCATCGGTCCAGCGCTGCTGCGCCAGGCGGGCACTGCCCAGCTTGCCCAGGGCATCCGGATCCTGGGGCGTCTTCTTCAGCTGGGCTTCCAGCGCCTGGACGGCGGCCGCGGTCGGCGCGGCGTCGGCAGCGGCGGCCCAGGTCGCGTCGGCATGGATCAGCAGGGCGAGCAGACCAAGGGACAAGGTGAGGTGCTTGGGCATGGTTCTTTCCGTGAAGGCTGGTAGGCGTCGCTGCAGCACCTGGCGCAGAGCTGGAACGATTTCGGCTATTAGGGAATAGCTGAACGCAAGCTGAACGGCAAATACAGCCGGGGATGATTCCCGACAGGCCGTGGCGAGTCAACCAAATAGCGCAGACGAATGCCACCGCCAGGCCCCCCGGCGCTGGCCGCGCAGGGCCCGGCGACGCTATACTCTGCGGCTTTCCCACCGTCTTCCGCAGGCCGCCGACCATGACCGAGTCCGTCTCCGCCTACATGACCCGTCTTGGCCAGGCTGCCCGTGCTGCGTCGCGGGTCCTCGCTCGTACGTCCACCGGCCAGAAGAACCTGGCGCTGAACGCCATTGCAGATGCCTTGGGTGCCGATCGCGAAGCGCTGGTCGCCGCCAATGCCGAGGATGTCGCGGCCGCTACGGCTGCTGGACTCGAGTCGGCACTGCTTGATCGCCTGACGCTGACGCCGGCGCGGATCGACGCGATGATCAACGGCCTCAAGCAGGTTGCCGCCCTGCCGGATCCGGTAGGCGCCGTTCGTGACCTGAGCGCCCGGCCGTCGGGGATCCAGATCGGCAAGATGCGTGTGCCGCTGGGGGTCATCGGCATCATCTATGAATCCCGGCCCAACGTGACGATCGACGCGGCCAGTCTCTGCCTGAAATCGGGCAACGCAACCATCCTGCGCGGTGGTTCCGAAGCCATTCGCTCAAATCGCGCCATCGCCGCCTGCATTCAGAAAGGGCTGGCCGAGGTCGGCTTGCCCGCCGCTGCAGTCCAGGTAGTTGAGACCACCGACCGGGCTGCCGTCGGCGCCCTGATCACCATGCCCGAGTTCGTCGACGTCATCGTGCCGCGGGGTGGCAAGAATCTGATCGAGCGCATCAGCAACGATGCCCGCGTCCCGGTGATCAAGCACCTCGACGGTATCTGCCACGTCTATGTCGACGAGGCTGCTGACCTTGCCAAGGCCGAGTCCATTGCCTTCAACGCCAAGTGCTACCGCTATGGCATCTGCGGTGCCATGGAAACGCTGCTGGTCGATGCCAAGGTGGCCGAGGCCTTCCTGCCGGCCATGGCGCGCCGTTTCGAAGAGAGGGGCGTGGAGCTGCGGGGCTGCGAGCGTACGCGGGACCTGATCCAGGCCCTGCCCGCCACCGAGGCCGACTGGTCCACCGAATATCTGGCGCCCATCCTGTCCATCCGCATCGTCGATGGTCTGGACCAGGCGATCGAGCACATCAACCACTACGGCTCCCATCACACCGATGCGATCGTGACGGAAAGTCTCGGCCGTTCGCGGCGCTTCCTGGCCGAAGTCGATTCCAGTTCGGTCATGGTCAATGCGCCGACCTGTTTCGCCGATGGCTTCGAATACGGCCTGGGCGCCGAGATCGGCATTTCCACCGACAAGCTGCACGCCCGCGGGCCGGTGGGCCTGGAAGGGCTGACCAGCGAGAAATACGTGGTCTTCGGCGACGGTCACGTCCGTAGCTGATGAGCAGCCTGCCCATCCGCATCGGCCTGTTCGGCGGTACCTTCGATCCCGTGCACATCGGCCACCTGCGCGCGGCGCTGGAGGTGGCCGAGGCCCTGGCGCTGGACGAACTGCGGCTGATCCCCAGCGCCCGACCGCCCCATCGCGAGGCGCCCAGCGTCTCCGCCGAGGATCGCCTGGCGATGGTGCGCCTGGCGGTGGCCGACGTCGCGACCCTGGTGGTCGATGACCGGGAACTGCGCCGGACGCGCCACTCCTATACCATAGAGACCCTGGAAAGCCTGCGCGCCGAACTCGGCGATGAGGTGCAGCTGTTGCTCATGCTGGGTTGGGACGCCTTCTGCGGCCTGCCGGGCTGGCACCGCTGGCGCGAATTGCTGGAGCTGTGCCACATCCTGGTCCTGCAACGACCCGACGCCGACAGCGAGCCCTGCCAGGAATTGCGCGATTTCCTGGCGGCGCGCAGTCAGCCCGATCCCCAGGCCCTGAAGGGGCCGGGCGGGCAGATCACCTTTATCTGGCAGAACCCGCTCGCGGTGTCCGCCACCCAGATCCGCGGCCTCCTGGCCACCGGGAAGTCCATCCGTTTCCTGGTGCCCGATGCCGTGCTTGACTACATCCGGACGCACGGCCTCTATCCGGCGTCCTCCGAACCGAGGTAAGAGTTACACCATGCAAAGCGAACAACTCGTCCAGGTGGCCATCGCCGCCCTGGAAGACATGAAGGCCCAGGACATCATCTCCCTGGACGTCCGTGAGAAGACCAGCGTGACCGACATCATGGTCATCGCCAGCGGCACCTCCAGCCGCCACGTCAAGTCGCTGGCCGACAACGTGCTGGAAAAGGTCAAGCAGCAGGGCGTACGCCCGCTGGGCAGCGAAGGCCTGGAAGGCGGTGAATGGGCATTGCTCGACCTCGGTGACGTGGTCGTCCACGTGATGCTGCCGACCACCCGCGAGTTCTATGACCTCGAGCGCCTCTGGCGCGGTGCCGAGCAGAGCCGCGCCGCCCACGGCGAATAACGCCGGTGCGCCTGCGTCTCATCGCCGTCGGCTCGCGCATGCCGCGCTGGGTCGAAGAGGGCTGGCACGAGTACGTCAAGCGTCTGCCACCGGAACTGCCGCTGGAACTCGTCGAGATCCCGCTGCAGACCCGTGGCAAGAACGCCGACGTCGCCCGGCTGATCCGCCAGGAGGGTGAGGCCATGCTGGCCAAGGTGCAACCGGGCGAGCGCGTGGTGACCCTGGAGGTCACCGGCAAGCCCTGGAGCACCGAGCAACTGGCTGAAACACTCCAGCAGTGGCGCCTGGAAGCCCGCACCGTCAACCTCATGGTCGGCGGTCCCGAGGGTCTCGCGCCCGAGGTGCAGGCGCGCAGTGAACAGCGCTGGTCGCTCTCGCCGCTGACCCTGCCGCATCCGCTGGTGCGCATCCTCGTCGGTGAGCAGCTCTATCGCGCCTGGACCGTACTGGCCGGCCATCCG
Organism: Pseudomonas aestiva; assembly: GCF_039908605.1. Taxonomy (NCBI): domain Bacteria; kingdom Pseudomonadati; phylum Pseudomonadota; class Gammaproteobacteria; order Pseudomonadales; family Pseudomonadaceae; genus Pseudomonas; species Pseudomonas aestiva. The sequence goes on from NZ_CP150916.1 coordinate 1,174,264, forward strand.
TATCACAAGTAGTCCGTACCTGCGATGTCGCAACCCATACGCCTCAAGGACCACGAGAAAGACGCCCAGCTCGTCCGCGCCCGCGTGACGGTCGGGGCGGTGCTCTTTCTCGTGCTCGCCTGCGTACTGGTGGCGCGCATGTACTACCTGCAGGTCATCCAGCACGACTACCACTCGACCCTGTCGGAAAACAACCGGGTCCATGTCCAGCCGATCCCGCCCACCCGCGGCCTGATCTACGACCGCAACGGCATCATCGTCGCCGACAACCGCCCCAGCTTCAGCCTGACCATCACCCGCGAGCGGGCCGACAACTGGCGGCAGACGCTCGATACCCTGGTGCAGGTGCTGGGCCTGACCGAGGAAGACCGCGAGCTGTTCGAAAAGCGCATGAAGCAGGGCCGGCGGCCTTTCGAGCCGGTGCCGGTGCTGTTCGAACTGACCGAGGAGCAGATCGCCAAGATCGCCGTCAACCAGTTCCGCCTGCCCGGGGTCGAGGTGACGGCGCAACTGGTGCGTCATTATCCCATGGGCGAGCACTTCGCCCATTCGGTGGGTTATGTCGGGCGGATCAACGAACAGGAGCTCAAGCGCCTGGATCCGGTCAACTACAGCGGCACCCACCACATCGGCAAGACCGGCGTGGAGCGCTTCTACGAGCCCGAGCTGCACGGCGAGGTGGGCTACGAAGAGGTGGAGACCAATGCCCGCGGCCGGGTGCTGCGGGTACTCAATCGCACCGACCCCAAACCGGGCAAGGACATCGTCCTGACCATCGATTCACGCCTGCAGGCCGCCGCCGAAGCCGCCCTGGGTGGGCGCCGTGGCGCCATCGTCGCCATCCAGCCCAAGACCGGCGAGGTGCTGGCCATGGTCAGCCAGCCGAGCTACGACCCCAATCCCTTCGTCACCGGGATCAGCTTCAAGGAATATTCCGAGCTACGCGACTCCATCGACCGCCCGCTCTACAACCGGGTGCTGCGTGGCCTCTATCCACCTGGTTCGACCATCAAGCCGGCGGTGGCCATCGCCGGTCTCGACAGCGGTGCCACCACGCCCCAGGCGCGGGTCTTCGATCCGGGCTACTACGAGTTGCCCAACTACGATCACAAGTACCGCAACTGGAACCACGGCGGCGACGGCTACGTGGATCTGGACATGGCGCTGATGAGATCCAACGACACCTACTTCTACGATCTCGCCCACAAGATCGGCATCGATCGCCTCTCCGAGTACATGGGCAAGTTCGGTCTCGGCCAGAAGGTCTCCCTGGACATGTTCGAGGAGGCACCGGGCCTGATGCCCTCGCGCCAGTGGAAGCGTGCCACCCGCCGCCAGGCCTGGTTCCCCGGCGAGACGCTGATCCTCGGGATCGGCCAGGGCTACATGCAGACCACGCCACTGCAGCTGGCCCAGGTCACCACCCTGATCGCCAACCATGGCAAGTGGATCCGTCCGCACCTCGCCAGGACCCTCGATGGCCAACCGCCGGTGGACAGCAATCCCATGCCCGACATCGAGCTTAGGGACCCGACTTACTGGGACAGGGCCGTCCACGGCATGGAAATGGTGGTGCAGAATCCGCGCGGCACCGCCCACAAGATCAATGTCGGCGCCCAGTACCGGATCGCCGGCAAGAGCGGTACCGCCCAGGTGGTCGCCATTCGCCAGAACGAGAAGTACAACTCGGCGGCGCTCAAGGAGCGGCACCGCGACCACGCCCTGTTCGTCGCCTTCGCCCCGGCCGACAATCCGCAGATCGCCGTGGCGGTGATGGTCGAGAACGGCGAGTCGGGCAGCGGCGTGGCCGCCCCGGTGGTGCGCCAGGTACTGGATGCCTGGCTGCTTGATGACCAGGGCCATCTCAAGGCCGAGTACGCCAAGCCCAATACCGCCGCGGCCACCGCCGCCGCGACCAAGGTGCAGCCATGAGTCTTGCTCCCAACTTCGATCGCACCATCCCCGAAGGGGACGTGATGAAGCGGCGCGCCACCCTGCTGCAGCGCCTGCACATCGACGGGCCGCTGCTGATCCTGCTGCTGATGCTGGGGGCGACCGGGCTGTTCGTCCTCTATTCCGCGGGCGGGCGCAATCTCGACCTGCTGTTCAAGCAGGCCAGCTCCTTTGGCCTCGGGCTGGTGGCCATGGCCGTCGTCGCCCAGCTCGAACCGCGTTTCATGGCACGCTGGGTGCCCCTCGGCTACGTGATCGGCGTGGCCCTGCTGGTGGTGGTGGACGTCATGGGCCACAACGCCATGGGTGCCACCCGCTGGATCAACATTCCCGGGGTCATCCGCTTCCAGCCGTCGGAATTCATGAAGCTGCTGATGCCCATGATGATGGCCTGGTACCTGTCCAAGCGCAGCCTGCCGCCCAACTTCAAGCACAGCCTGATCAGCCTGTCGCTGGTGGTGGTGCCCTTCGTGCTGATCCTCGACCAGCCCGATCTTGGCACCGCCATGCTGGTGCTGGCCTCGGGCGGCTTCGTGCTGTTCGTCGGCGGCCTGCAGTGGCGCTGGCTGATCGGCGCGGTGAGCGCCGCGGTGCCCATGGCCGTGGCCATGTGGTTCTTCGTCCTGCACGATTACCAGAAGCGCCGGATCCTGACCTTCCTCGATCCGGAGATGGATCCGCTGGGCGCCGGCTGGAACATCATCCAGTCCAAGGCCGCCATCGGCTCGGGCGGGGTGTTCGGCAAGGGTTGGCTGCTGGGTACCCAGTCTCATCTGGATTTTTTGCCGGAAAGTCACACGGACTTTATCATTGCCGTCCTCGGCGAAGAGTTCGGCATGGTCGGCGTCTGCCTGCTGCTGGTGCTCTATCTGCTGCTGATCGGTCGCGGCCTGACCATCACGGTGCAGGCCCAGACGTTGTTCGGCAAGTTGCTCGCCGGCGGCGTGACCATGACCTTCTTCGTCTATGTCTTCGTCAACATCGGCATGGTCAGCGGGCTCTTGCCCGTGGTGGGCGTACCGCTGCCATTCATCAGCTATGGCGGCACCTCGGTGGTCACCTTGTTCACCGGGTTCGGAGTTTTGATGTCGATCCACACGCACCGCAAGTGGATCGCCCAGGTTTAACACGCAACAAAGAAGGGTTAGATGCCGACAATGGGATGGATGCGTCGCTGCCTGCTGAGCCTGGGGCTCGCGGGGGCGATGGGCGTGACGACCGGCGTCGTCGCGGGTGACTACGACGCGGCACCGCTGACGCGCGACTTCATCGCCGAGATGAGTCAGAGCTATGGCTTCGCCCCGGAACAGCTGCAGGCGCTGTTCGGCGAGGTCGAGCGCAAGCAGGCCATCCTCGACGCCATCTCGCGACCAGCCGAGCGGGTCAAGCCCTGGAGCGAATACCGGCCCATCTTCATCACCGATCGGCGCATCGCCCAGGGCGTCGACTTCTGGAAGGCCCACGAAGAAGCCCTGGCCCGCGCCGAGCGCGAATACGACGTGCCGGCCCAGTTCATCGTCGCCATCATCGGCGTGGAAACCTTCTACGGTCGCAACACCGGCAACTACCGGGTGCTGGACGCGCTCTCGACCCTGGCCTTCGACTATCCGCCCCGCGCGCCCTTCTTCCGCAGCCAGCTGCGCGAATTCCTGCTATTGGCCCGCGAACAGCAGGTCGATCCGCTCAGCCTCACCGGTTCCTATGCCGGCGCCATGGGCCTGCCGCAATTCATGCCGGGCAGCTTCCGTGCCTATGCGGTGGACTTCGACGGCGACGGCCACATCAACATCTGGTCCGATCCCACCGACGCCATCGGCAGCGTGGCCAACTATTTCAAGCGCCACGGCTGGTCCGGTCGCGGACCGACCGCCATCCGCGCCCAGGTCAGTGGCGAGCGGGTGGAGGAGGGCGTGGTGGCCGGGATCGAGCCGGTCAAGAGCGTCGCCGAGCTGCGCGCCCTGGGCTGGAACGCCCAAGACCCTGCCCTGCGTGACGATTTGCGTGTAACCTCGTTCCGCCTCGACGGAGACAAGGGACCGGAGTACTGGATGGGCCTGCCCAATTTCTACGCCATTACCCGATACAACCGCAGCGTCATGTACGCCATGGCGGTGACCGATCTGGCGAACGCCATCGCCGAGCGCCATGCCGCGGAGGGTGCCAAGCCGTGATGCGCCTGACTGCCCTGGCGCGCCTGGCCGGTTGCCTGGGCGTCGGCCTGCTGCTGGTGAGCTGCTCCAGCCAGGCGCCCAAGCCGACCAGCAAGGGCGTGGCCGGGCCGGGCGGCTACCTGCGTCCGCACCGTGACGGCGCGCCCTGGTGGGACGTGGACGTCAGCCGGATCCCCGACGCCGTGCCCATGCCCTACAACGGGCCGCTGAAGAACAATCCCTACACCGTGCTGGGCAAGACCTATTTCCCGCTGACCGATTCGCGCAACTACCGCGTGACCGGCACCGCCTCCTGGTACGGCACCAAGTTCCACGGTCAGGCCACCGCCAACGGCGAGACCTACGACCTCTACGGCATGACCGCGGCGCATAAGACCCTGCCGCTGCCCAGCTATGTGCGGGTCACCAACCTGGACAACGGCCGCAGCGTCATCCTGCGCGTCAACGACCGCGGTCCCTTCTATTCCGACCGGGTCATCGACCTGTCCTTCGCCGCCGCCAAGAAGCTCGGCTACGCCGAGATTGGCACCGCCCGGGTCAGCGTCGAAGGCATAGATCCGCAGCAGTACTGGGCCCAGCGTGGCCAGGCGGTGCCCATGGTGCTGGCCCAGCCGCGCCAGGCACCGGTGGCCCAGAAGACCACCGAGACGCAGACCTTCGGCGCCATCGAGACCTATACGCCACCGGTCAACCAGCATGCCGAACCGGTGACGCCCGCGGCCGTCGACGCAAAAAAAAACGTTTCTGCCCCAGCCGCTGGGCTCTATCTGCAGGTGGCGGCCTTCGCCAATCCGGACGCTGCGGAATTGCTCAAGGACAAGCTCAGCGACCTGACCGGTGCCCCGGTGTTCATCAGTTCGACGGTGCGCAACCAGCAGACCTTGCATCGGGTCCGCCTCGGACCGGTCCAGCCGGCTGAGGTCTCCCAGCTCCAGAACAGCGTACGCGTGGCCCGCCTGGGTCAGGCGTCTCTCGTGCAACCGGATTGAAGCAGGGATGCTTCATGACGCCCAGTCGCCGGCCCCAGCCGTCGTGATCCGCCTCGCGCGGATCGACGTGGACCGAGCGGTCTGGGTCCGCTGCTCCTGCCATACCCCAACCTTTCAGAGATTCGGATGACAATCGCAAAACTCGCTCGACGCCTGCTCCTCCTAGTAACGATCGCCTGTGTCCCGGCCGTCTGGGCGGCCGAGACAATGGTTCCGGCAGCGCCCCAGCTGGCCGCCAAGGCCTGGATTCTCATGGATGCCAACAGCGGCGCCGTGCTCACCGAATCCAACTCCGACCAGCGCCTGCCGCCGGCCAGCCTGACCAAGCTGATGACCGCCTACATCGCCACCCTGGAAATCAACCGGGGTCGCATCAAGGAATCGGACATGGTCACCGTCAGCGAGCACGCCTGGCGTACCGGCGGTTCGCGGATGTTCATCAAGGTCGGCACCCAGGTGTCGGTCGGTGACCTGCTGCACGGCATCATCATCCAGTCCGGCAACGACGCCAGCGTCGCCCTGGCCGAGCACATCGCCGGCAGCGAAGACGCCTTCGCCGACATGATGAACACCACCGCGCAGAAGCTGGGCATGCAGAACACCCACTTCATGGACGCCACCGGCCTGCCGGACCCGAATCACTATTCCTCGGCCCATGACATGGCCATCCTGGCGCGCGCCATCATCAATGCCGATGCCCAGCACTACGCCATCTATTCCCAGAAGGAATTCTTCTGGAACAACATCAAGCAGCCCAACCGCAACCTGCTGCTGTGGCGCGACAAGACCGTCGACGGCCTGAAGACCGGCCACACCGACGAAGCCGGCTACTGCCTGGTGGCCTCGGCCGTGCGCGATGGCATGCGCCTGGTCGCCGTGGTGTTCGGCACCAACAGCGAACAGGCCCGCGCCGCCGAGACCCAGAAGCTGCTGACCTACGGTTTCCGCTTCTTCGAAACCCAGTCCTTCTACAAGAAGGGCACCGAGCTGGCCAAGGCGCCGGTATGGAAGGGGGACACCCGCGAAGTCCAGGCCGGTCTGGCCAACGACCTGACCATGACCCTGCCGCGCGGCCAGGCCAAGAAGCTGCACGCCGAGATGGTGCTCAATCCGCAGCTGATCGCACCCATCGCCCAGGGCCAGGTGATCGGTAAGGTCGAGGTGAAGCTGGATGACAAGGTGGTGCACACCGCCGACCTGGTTGCTCTGCAGCCGGTCGAGGAGGGTGGCCTCTTCCGTCGCCTGTGGGATAGCATTCGCCTGTTCTTCTACGGCTTGTTCAACTGATCCGTCACCCTGCAAAGGCCCGCATCCGCGGGCCTTTCACCCCCTGCCGACAGCGATCGGCCTGGAAGTCCGCATGACCGAAGACGTTCAACCCCCAAAGATCGAATTTCCCTGCCCGCGCTATCCCATCAAGGTGATCGGCGATGCCGGTGCCGACTTCGCCGAGCTGGTGCTAGACATCGTCCAGCGCCATGCACCGGATCTGGAGCGCGACACCCTGGTGACCCGCGACAGTCGTAACGGCCGTTTCCTCTCCGTACAGGTGCTCATCACCGCCACCGGCGTGGATCAGCTGCAGGCCATCCACCAGGATCTGCGCGCCACCGGCCGCGTGCACATGGTGATCTGATGAGCACTCCCGCCCCGGCCAGCCTGGGCGTGCGCCGCTGGGGCCTGCGGCCCTACGAGGCGACCCTGGAGGCCATGCGCCGCTTCACCGACGAGCGCGTCCCCGCGACCCCCGACGAACTCTGGCTGCTGCAGCACCCCGCGGTCTTCACCCAGGGGCAGGCCGGCAAGCCCGAGCACCTGCTCGCCGTGGGTGACATTCCGGTGGTGCAGGTCGATCGCGGCGGCCAGGTCACGTACCATGGTCCCGGTCAGCTCATCGCCTATGTGCTGCTGGATGTTCGCCGCAAGGGCCTGGGCGTGCGAGAATTGGTCAGTGCCATGGAAGACAGCCTGATCGCACTGCTCGCCGACTGGGGCGTGCAGGCCGCGGCCCGGGCCGATGCGCCGGGTGTCTATGTGGATGGCGCCAAGATCGCCTCCCTGGGCCTGCGCATCCGCAATGGCCGGTCCTTCCACGGCCTGGCGCTCAACGTTGACATGGATCTGGCACCCTTCCGCCGGATCAACCCCTGCGGTTATGCCGGCCTGGCCATGACCCAGCTCCGCGATCTGGTGACCGGGCCACTAGCTTTCGACGAGGTCCGCGAGTCTCTGGTCCGTCACCTGAGTCTGCGCCTGGGCTACCCCGAACCGATCACCCTGGAATCGGATTGACATGACCACTACAGTACAAGACAGCGTCCAGACCCTTACCCTGCCCGCCCGCCCCAGCAAGGTGGAAGCCGGCGTCAAGCTGCGCGGCGCCGAAAAGGTCGCACGCATCCCGGTAAAGATCATTCCCACCGAGGAGCTGCCGCGCAAGCCGGACTGGATCCGCGTGCGCATCCCGGTCACCCCCGAGGTCGAGCGCATCAAGCAGCTGCTGCGCAAGCACAAGCTGCACAGTGTCTGCGAAGAGGCCTCCTGCCCGAACCTGGGCGAGTGCTTCTCCGGTGGCACCGCCACCTTCATGATCATGGGTGACATCTGCACCCGTCGCTGCCCTTTCTGCGACGTGGGCCACGGCCGACCGAAGCCGCTGGACGTGGACGAGCCGAAGAATCTGGCGGTGGCCATCGCCGACCTGGGTCTGAAGTACGTGGTCATCACCTCGGTGGACCGCGACGACCTGCGCGACGGCGGTGCCCAGCACTTCGTCGACTGCCTGCGCGAGATCCGCAAGCTGACCCCCGGCATCCAGCTGGAGACCCTGGTGCCGGACTATCGCGGTCGCATGGACGTCGCCCTGGCGATCACCGAGCAGGAGCCGCCGGATGTCTTCAACCACAACCTGGAGACCGTGCCGCGCCTGTACAAGGCGGCGCGCCCGGGTTCGGACTTCGAGTGGTCGCTGGACCTGCTGCAGAACTTCAAGAAGCGCGTGCCCCACGTGCCGACCAAGTCCGGCCTGATGCTGGGCCTGGGCGAGACCGACGAGGAAGTCATCGAGGTCATGCAGCGCATGCGCGAGCACGAGATCGACATGCTGACCCTCGGCCAGTACCTGCAGCCTTCGCGCAACCACCTGCCGGTGCAGCGTTTCGTCCATCCGGATACCTTCGCCTGGTTTGCCGAGGAAGGCGCCAGGATGGGCTTCAAGAACGTGGCCTCGGGTCCGCTGGTGCGTTCCTCGTACCATGCCGACCAGCAGGCGCACGGCGCCAAGAAGATCAGCTGATCCTCGCGTCGCAATGAAAAAGGGCAGCCACAGGCTGCCCTTTTTTGTGGATAGACACCTTCACCCCCGCCGATCCGCTTTCAGCGCCCTTTCCCTGAGGAGAGGGTTGGGGTGAGGGCGCGCGCCATCAGCCGCGTAGCACGCCATCCACCAGCGCCTTGGCTTCTTCCTGGATGCGACCCAGATGGGCTTCGCCCTCGAAGCTCTCGGCGTAGATCTTGTAGACGTCCTCGGTACCCGAAGGACGGGCGGCGAACCAGCCGTTCTCGGTGACCACCTTGAGGCCACCGATGGCGGCGCCGTTGCCGGGTGCCTCGGTAAGGATGGCGGTGATCGGCTGGCCGGCCAGCTCCTTGGCGGTGACCTGGGCGGCGGACAGCTTGCCGAGGCGGGCCTTCTGCTCGCGGTCGGCGGCGGCGTCGATGCGCTGGTAGACCGGGGCGCCGAAGCGCTCGGTCAGCGCCTGGTAGCGCTCGCCCGGGTCCTTGCCGGTCACGGCGGTGATTTCCGCGGCCAGCAGGCCGAGGATGAGGCCGTCCTTGTCGGTGGACCAGGCGCCGCCGGCCTTGCGCAGGAAGGACGCGCCGGCGGATTCCTCGCCACCGAAGCCCAGGCTGCCGTCCAGCAGGCCATCGACGAACCACTTGAAGCCTACCGGCACTTCCACCACCTGGCGGCCGATGCCCTGGGCGACGCGGTCGATCATCGAGGAGGACACCAGGGTCTTGCCGATGCCGGCCTGCGGGCTCCACTGCGGACGGTGGGTGAAGAGGTATTCGATGGCCACCGCCAGGTAGTGGTTGGGATTGAGCAGGCCCACCGAGCGGGCGACGATGCCGTGACGGTCATGGTCGGTGTCGCAGGCGAAGGAGACGTCGAATCTGTCCTTGTTCTCGATCAGGCCGGCCATGGCGTGGGGCGAGCTGCAGTCCATGCGGATCTTGCCGTCCCAGTCCAGGCGCATGAAGCGGAAGGTCTGGTCGACGCGGGTGGACAGCACCTCCAGCGGCAGGCCATAGCGCTCGGCGATGCGCGGCCAGTAGTGCACCCCGGCGCCGCCGAGGGGATCGACGCCAAAGGTCAGCCCGGAGCCGCGGATGGCATCCAGGTCGATGACCTGGCCCAGGCCGCCGACATAGCTGTCGAGGAAGTCGAACTTATGGGTGGTGGCCGCCTTGAGTGCCTGGCGGTAATCCATCCGCCTGACGCCGTCGAGACCGGCCACCAGCAGGGCATTGGCGCGGTCCTGAATACTCTTGGTGACGTTGGTGTCGGCCGGGCCGCCATTGGTGGGGTTGTACTTGAAGCCGCCGTCGGCCGGCGGATTGTGCGACGGGGTGATGACGATGCCATCGGCCAGGCCCGAGCTGCGGCCGGCGTTGTATTCGAGGATGGCGTTGGACAGCGCCGGGGTGGGCGTATAGCCCGGCTCGCCGTTGGTCTCGGCGCAGCCGGCGTCGATGCGCACTTCCACGCCGTTGGCGGCGAGCACTTCCAGGGCGGAGATGAAGGCCGGCTCGGACAGGGCATGGGTGTCCATGCCCATGAACAGCGGGCCGTCGACGCCCTGGGCCTTACGGTATTCGCAGATGGCCTGGGTGATGGCGAGGATGTGCCATTCGTTGAAGCTGCCCTTGAGCGAGGAACCGCGGTGCCCGGAGGTGCCAAAGGCGACCTGCTGACCCGGATCGCTGGGATCGGGGCGATCGCTGTAGTAGCGTGCCACCAGGCGCGGCAGGTGGGTCAGGGTATTCTCGTCGGGGAGGCGTCCTGCGTTGGGAGCGAGCGTCATGAAAGCGTCCTGTATACGTCGGAAAGAGGCAGCGGTCAGGCACAAGGCCGGGTCGAAGAGGCGCTGTGGCACGGCGACCCTTCAATTACGCCCATAGACCCTGCTGCCCGTCGAAGGTGCAGCCTACACCGGCTGGACCTGACAGCACTGTGACGGACTCAGCCAAGATAGCCCAGGCGCAGCAGATAATGCAGGACGGCGTAGGCTCCCAGTAGCAGCAATCCAGCAAAGAACAGCCGGCGGAACAGGCGCTCATCGAGACGCTGACGCACGCGCTGGCCCAGTCCCATGCCCAGGAGGGCCGGGAGCAGCAACAGGCTGGAAGTACCCAGGCGCTCGACCGCCAGTCCGTTCTGCCACCAGAGGCCCACCAGCAGGGCCAGGGTGGCGACGGTAAAGCTCAGCCCCAGGGCCTCGATCAGCTGTTCCTTGTCCAGCGCCAGACTCTGCAGATAGGGCACCGCCGGCAGCACGAAGACGCCGGTCATGCCGGTGATCAGACCCGTGACGAAACCCACCAGCGGAGCGACCTTCCCTTCATGACGACCGGGCGCGGGCAGGCGCCAGCCCGTCCAGCCGATCAGGCCGTAGGCGACCAGCACCGCACCGAGCGCGGCGGCGAGTCTGGCGCCATCGCTCCCGGTCAGCAGCGGGATGCTGAGCAGGGTGCCCGGCACCAGGGCCAGTTGCAGCGGCAACAGGCGTTTGAACGTCTGCCGGGGCGAGGGACCGGCGCAGAATTACCAGACATTGGTGAGCAGAGAGGGGATCAGCAGCAGGGCGGCGGCTTCGGCTGGCGTCATCAGCAGTGCCAGCAGACTCATGGCGACGGTGGGCAGGCCCAGGCCCAGTACGCCCTTGGTCAGACCGGCGAGCACGAAAATCAGGGTACAGAACAGCAGGGTCATGGTCGCCTCCTCGGATGGAGGCGTTACCATGGATTTCAGGACCGCAGGTGAGAAGCCGGGATTGGCGAAGGCTGCCTACGGTCGGCACAGAGACTCTTCGGCGATGCGCTACGACCTGCTCGACCTGCGCCTGTTTCTCCACGTCGTGGCAGCGCGCAGCATCACCCTGGGCGCCGAACGGAGCCACCTGGCACTGCCTTCCGCCAGTGCCCGCATCAAGACCCTGGAAGACAGCCTGGGAACGCCGCTGCTGATCCGCCACGCGCGTGGCGTACGCCCCACGCCGGCTGGCGTGACCCTGGAGCGCCATGCCCGGGCGATCCTGTTGCGGCTGGAGGAAATGGACCAGGACCTTGCTGGCGCGGTGGCGGACAGCCGTACACGGGTGCGGCTGTTGGGCAACGGCGCCGCGGTGATGGAGCATCTGGATGAACCCCTGGCCGCTTTCCTCCAGGCGCAGCCCAGGGTGGACGTGGAAGTCGAGGAGCTGCCCAGCTCACGCATAGTGCTGGCGCTCCGCGAAGGTCGCGCCGACCTGGGAATCTTCGTGGCGGCGCCGGGTTTGGAGGATCTGCAGATCCAACCCTTTCGCGATGATCCCCTGGTGCTGGTCGCTGCGCCGGGTAGCCTGCCTTTGCCGGATGGCGCGTCGGTCGATTTCGCGCGACTGCTCGAGCAGCCCTTCGTCGGCCTGTCTCGCGGCAATGCCCTGCAGCTCCATGTGGAAGCCCAGGCGGCGCAGTGGGGCCGGGAGCTGGCGATCCGCATTCGGGTACCGAGTCCGATCCAGGCCTGCGCTCTGGTCGCCCGCGGCCTGGGCCTGGCGATCCTGCCGGCCGCCAGTCTGGTCCGGGCAGGACCGGGCGTGGCGCTGGCCAGCCACCCGCTGCGCGATGCCTGGGCGCGTCGCGAACTGGTGGTGGGCTGCCGGGACTGCAACGAGCTGTCGCCGGCGGCGGCAGCCTTGCTGGAGGTGCTGGTGGAGACCGGAAGGGAGGGTGTCGACGCAGGCTGATCAGCGACCCGGTCTCGGTTGAGACACGGATCGCCGGCAGGCGTCAGCCGCGCAGTTTGTCCAGCAGCTGATGATTGGGATAGCCGTCGGCCGGCCAGCCCTGGGACTGCTGGTAGGCGCGGATGGCCTTGCGGGTATTGGCGCCGATGATGCCGTCGGCGCTGCCCGGATCCAGGCCCAGCGCGGCCAGGCGCTGCTGCAGTTCGACGCGCTCGCTGCGGCTCAGCGGCAGATCGTCGGTGGGCCAGCTGCCGGCGATCTGGCCGGCGTCGCGATAGCGCTCCGAGAGTAGCGCCACGCCCAGGGCATAGGAGCTGGAGTTGTTGTACTTGAGGATGGTGCGGAAATTGTTGAACACTAGGAAGGCCGGGCCGCGATGGCCGGCGGGCAGCAGCAGCGAAGCGCTGTCGCTCGGCTGGGCGGCCGGTTGCGGCAGGCCGAGGCCCTGGATGCCCAGGGCGTTCCACTCGGCCAGGCTCTTGCGTACGCCCATGTCGGCCAGACTGTAGTCGAAGTTGGCTGGCACCCGGACCTCGTAGCCCCAGGGCTTGCCGTCCTGCCAGCCGGAGGCCTTGAGGTAATTGGCGGTGGAGGCCAGGGCATCGGCGGTGGAGCCCCAGATGTCGCGGCGACCGTCGCCGTCGAAGTCCACCGCGTACTGGTCGTAGGTGGTGGGGATGAACTGGGTCTGGCCCATGGCGCCGGCCCAGGAGCCGATCATGCGGTCGGCGGTGACGTCACCGTGCTGCAGGATGCCGAGGGCGGCGATGAGCTGGTCCTGGGCGAAGTCCGGGCGGCGACCTTCGTAGGCGAGGGTGGCCAGGGAGCGGATGACGCCCTTGTTGCCCATGTTGTTGCCGTAGTTGCTCTCCATGCCCCAGAAGGCGACCAGGCGCGCCGGCTCGATGCCGTAGCGGGCTTCCAGGGAGGCCAGCAGCCCGGCCTGCTGGATCAGCAGACTCTTGCCATTGCGCACCCGCAGAGGCGAGACGGCGGATTCCAGGTATTCCCAGACCGGCTTGGTGAATTCTGGCTGGCTGCGATCGGCGGCGATCACCGCCGGGTCGGGTTGCACGCCAATGAAGGCCTGGTCGAAGGTGGCGGCGGATATGCCCCGGCCTAGGGCCAGGGCGCGGAAACGGCTACGCCACTGATCGAAGCTTTCCTCCGGTTGCGGCATAGCCTCGGCCGCCGAAGCGGGGGCGTTCGCCGCGGGTGCGGGTTTGGACGAGGAGGGCGAAGAGGGCGCCGCGGTGGGCGTCGTCGGAGTCTGGGCGCAGGCGGCCAGGGCGGCGGTCAGCAGGGTGACCAGGGTTCCGGCGAGGAGGCCGCCGGTCTTGAATCCGCGGGTTTTCCCGAATTGCATCTGTCTCCACCGGACGTCTAGGCAGGAAGGCTCACCTTAGCACGGCCCGGGTCCCGACGTCTGTCAGGCGTCTGCACGCGGCTTTCAGGCGGCCAGAAAGACCGAAGCCTTCTCGTCTTGCAACGAGAAGGCTTCGCGGCGGTAGCTGCCTTTGCCCTTGGCGGGCTTTTCCTGGCGGGCGCGATAACGGGGATCGCTGACGAGGACCTTGGCCTTGTTGGGGCCGCGGCTGTATTTCTTGGCCATGGTGCGGGCTCCGAGTGATGGGGGTTCCCCCTTGATGGGGACGCGCCAGTCTATTGCAAGGGCCGTGAATTACCAGGCCCGCCAGCGCTAGGACCTGGGCAGGGTCAGTCGCTTCCCGGCGAGCGTCAGCGCCAGGCTGGCCAGGGTCAGCCAGACCTCGCCGGGCGCCTGGCCCTTGATCTGTTCGTCGGCGACCTGGGCCTCGCGCAGCAGGGCTTCCAGCCGGCGGGCACCCTGGCGCTGCAGGGCGCGGCCGACCAGCGGGCGCCGCTTGTCCCATACCGGCGGCTTGACCTGGGTGAAGGCACGGTCCAGCGGCGTACCGCTTTCCTGCAGATGGGCCAGGTTGGCCAGCAGGCGCAGTTCCCGGGCCAGCGCCCAGAGCACCACGGCCGCTTCCACGCCTTCGCCGCGCAGGCCTTCGAGGATGCGCAGGGCGTGCTCCGCATCGCCGGCCAGGGCGGCATCCAGCAGGCCGAAGACGTCGTAGCGGGCGCTGTCGGCCACCGAGGCACGCACGGTCTCGGCGTCCACCTGGGAGCCTTCGATGAGCAGGCGGAGCTTTTCGATCTCCTGGGCGGCGGCCAGCAGGTTGCCTTCCACCCGCTCGGCGATCAGCTCGACGGCTTCGGGGGTGGCGGCCAGCCCCAGGCGCGACAGGCGCTGGTTGATCCACTGTGGCAGTTGCGCCAGTTCCACCGGCCAGATCTGCACGAATTGCACCTGCGGGTGCTCCAGCAGGGCCTTGGCCCATTTGGTCTTCTGCGCGGCGGCATCGAGGCGCGGCAGGCTGATCAGCAGCAGGGTGTCCTCGGCCGGGCGGGCGAGGTAGTCGAGCAGGGCGGCGGAGCCCTTGTCGCCGGGCTTGCCGGTGGGCAGGCGCAATTCGAGGATGCGTTTCTGGGCAAATAGGGAAAGGCTGGCGCCGGCCTCGTAGAGGCGGCCCCAGTCGAAGCCGGCATCGACGTCGAAGACCTCGCGCTCGTCGAAAGCCTGGGCGCGAGCCGCGCCGCGAATGGCGTCGCTGGCTTCCTGGCAGAGCAGGGGCTCATCGCCACTGACCGCATAGACGGCGGACAGCGAGCCCTGGAGCTGCTTGCCCAGCTGATTGGCGTTGAGTTTCATGCTGAACCGGAATGGCAAACCGGAGCCTTGCGGCTCCGGGTGCGGCGCTTAGCGCGCGGGGGTGGGGATGTCGATCGGCGACTGCTGCGGCGGGGCGGACTCGCGGGCACGGCGGTCGGCGTCGGCCTTGGCGGCGGCACGGGCATCGGCGTCGCGCTGCAGCTTCTCCAGGCGCTCCGGTGTCAGGGCCTGCAGGCGGGCGGCCAGCTGCTGCACCAGTTCGCGGCGCATCTCGCGACGCAGCTGGTCCTTCTGCTGCTCGGAACCGACGATGTTGTTCTGGTCGGTCACATAGTAGCGCTGGGTTTCCAGGTAGTCGCTGACCAGCACCGCCTGGTTCTTGCCGACGATGGTATAGGGCTGACGGGTGGTCAGCTCGACCTCGGCACTGCGGGCGCCGCTGGTGTAGCTGGCGGTGCGCTCGCTCTGGGCTTCGCCGCCCAGATCCAGGGTGTAGGGCGCGCCCGAGCTGATCCGCACATGGGCGTCCTCGAGCATGTCGCGCACGTCCTTGACGGTCTGGCCATAGGCGTCGCGCGCCGTCAGGTTCAGCTCGTTCACGGTCAGGCGGGTTTCGCCGGTGCCACGCAGCTGGAAGCCGCAGGCGGTCAGCAGGGTCGCCAGGCCAACTACCGCAAGGCCGGGGAGAATCCGTTTCTTCATCTGTTGTCTGCTCCGTTCGCGTGTCTTAGTTGGCGACGATGTTGACCAGTTTACCCGGGACCACGACCACCTTGCGGATGGTCAGGCCCTCGGTGAAACGTGCCACGTTCTCGTTGGCGCGGGCGGCGGCCTCGATGGCCTCGCGGCTGGCATCGGCCGGTACTTCGATCTGGCCGCGCAGCTTGCCGTTCACCTGGATGACGATCTGCAGACTGTCCTGCACCAGGGCGCTTTCGTCCACCTGCGGCCAGCGGGCGTCGATGACCGCATCGCTGTGGCCCAGCTGCTGCCAGAGACCGTGGGCGATGTGCGGGGTGATGGGGGCCAGCAGCAGGGTGACGGCCTCCAGGCCCTCCTGCAGCAGACGGCGATCGGTGTCGCTGTCCTGGGCGGCCTTTTCCAGCACGTTCATCAGGGTCATGACCGCGGCGATGGCGGTGTTGAACTTGTGGTGCTGACCGATATCCTGGCTGGCCTGGCGGATGGCCAGGTGGATGGCGCGACGCACCTCCTTCTGGGCCGGCGACAGCTCGCCGAGGGCGCCGGCGCTCGGCAGGCCCTGGGTGACGTGGGCCTGGGCCAGACGCCAGACGCGGCGTAGGAAGCGGCTCGCGCCCTCGACGCCGGAATCGGACCATTCCAGACTCATGTCCGGCGGCGAGGCGAACATCATGAACAGCCGGCAGGTGTCGGCGCCGTACTGGTCGATCATCGCCTGGGGATCGACGCCGTTGTTCTTCGACTTGGACATCTTCTCGACGCCGCCGATTTCCACCGGCTGGCCGTCGCTCTTCAGGCGCGCGCCGATCACCTTGGCCTTGGCATCGCGCTCCACCTCGACATCGGCCGGGTTGAACCAGTCCTTGCTGCCGTTGGGCAGGGTGCGGTAGTAGGTCTCGGCCACCACCATGCCCTGGGTCAGCAGATTCTCGAAGGGTTCGTCGGAATCGATCAGGCCCTGGTCGCGCATCAGCTTGTGGAAGAAGCGCGAATAGAGCAGGTGCAGGATGGCGTGCTCGATGCCGCCGATGTACTGGTCGACGGGCAGCCAGTAGTTGGCCTCTTCCTTGTCCAGCATGCCGCCGGTGAAATTCGGCGAGGCATAGCGGGCGAAGTACCAGGAGCTTTCGACGAAGGTGTCCATGGTGTCGGTCTCGCGACGGGCCGGCTGGCCGTTGCGCGGATCGACGGTCTCGTAGAATTCCGGCATGCGCGCCAGGGGCGAGCCGGCGCCGTCCGGCACCACGTCCTCGGGCAGCACCACCGGCAGCAGGTCGGCCGGGACCGGAATGTCGATGCCGTCGTCACCATGGATGATCGGGATCGGGCAGCCCCAGTAGCGCTGGCGGCTGATGCCCCAGTCGCGCAGGCGGAACTGGGTGCGCGGCTGACCCAGGCCCTTGGCCTGCAGATCGGCGCCGATGGCGTCGAAGGCGGCGTCGTAGGCGAGGTTGTCATAGGCGCCGGAATTGATCAGGAAGCCTTCCTTGCTGCCGTACCAGTCCTTCCACTGCACCGGGTCGAACTGGTAGCGCTCGTATTCCGCGGGGCTGAAGTCGTCCGGATTGGCCAGCACGCGGATGGCCTCTGCGGTATCCACCACCTGGACGATGGGCAACTGGTACTTGTTGGCGAATTCGAAGTCACGCTCATCGTGACCGGGCACGGCCATGACCGCGCCGTCGCCGTAGTGCATCAGCACATAGTTGGCGACCCACACCGGCAGGCGCACGTTGGTCAGCGGATGGCGGACGAACAGGCCGGTATCCAGGCCCTTCTTCTCCTGGGTGGCGATGTCGGCTTCGGCGACGCCGCCGCGCTTGCACTCGTCGATGAAGGCCAGCAGCTCGGCGTTGCCCTGGGCGGCCTGAGTGGCCAGCGGGTGTTCGGCGGCCACGGCGACATAGGTGGCGCCGAGCAGGGTGTCGGGGCGGGTGGTGAAGACCTTCAGGGTGCCTTCGGCGCCGATGCTGTCCTGGTCATAGGGGAATTGCACCTCCATGCCGCGGGACTTGCCGATCCAGTTGCGCTGCATGGTCTTGACCTGCTCGGGCCAGCCAGGCAGGCCGTCGAGGGAGGTCAGCAACTCTTCCGCATAGTCGGTGATGCGGAAGTAGTACATGGGGATCTCGCGCTTTTCGATCAGCGCACCGCTGCGCCAGCCGCGGCCGTCGATGACCTGCTCGTTGGCCAGTACGGTCTGGTCCACCGGGTCCCAGTTCACCGTACCGTTCTTGCGGTAGATGATGCCCTTCTCGAACAGCTGGATGAACAGCCACTGCTCCCAGCGATAGTAGTCGGGCTTGCAGGTGGTGACCTCGCGGGACCAGTCGATCGCCAGGCCCAGGCTCTGCAGCTGGGACTTCA
This sequence comes from Pseudomonas aestiva, assembly GCF_039908605.1. NCBI lineage: Bacteria > Pseudomonadati > Pseudomonadota > Gammaproteobacteria > Pseudomonadales > Pseudomonadaceae > Pseudomonas > Pseudomonas aestiva. The sequence goes on from NZ_CP150916.1 coordinate 1,192,154, forward strand.
TGTAGGCGATGTTCTCGTAGGTCCACTTGGCCGGGGCCACGCCGTTCTTCATGGCGGCGTTTTCCGCGGGCATGCCGAAGGCGTCCCAGCCCATGGGCTGCAGGACGTTCTTGCCCAGCATCCGCTGGTAGCGGGCGATGACGTCACCGATGGTGTAGTTGCGCACGTGCCCCATGTGCAGCTTGCCGCTGGGGTAGGGGAACATCGACAGGCAGTAGAACTTCTCCTGGCCCGGGCGCATGGTGGCCTTGAAGGACAGATTCTGGTCCCAGAAGGACTGGGCGGCGGCTTCTATTTCGCGGGGCTGATAGTGTTCGTGCATGGGCGTGTCGAGGGCTGCAGAGGCGTTTGATCGAGCCGCCAAGCATACATGACCCCCCGAGCGCGGGGAAATGTCCCGGTCCGCCGCTTGTTTCGCACTCTGGGGGAGGCAGGGTTGGAAGGGCCGTACTAGGCTGTTCAAACGTCCGTTCAATTACCCGGGAGGATGATCGCCATCATGGGAAAGTTTCGACGCGAGTCCGAAAAGCTGCCCGTCGACGTGCGCCTGCAACGGCGCCTGGCGCTGGCGCTGGATGAGGCGGTGACCCAGGAACGCCTCTATGACAGTGCCAACGGGGAAGTCGAGGTGCAGGGCCTGAGTCCGGCCGAATATGCCCTGGTCAAGCGCTGGCTGGCGCGCCATCAGGCAGCCGATGCCGCCCTGGCCTGTTGCCTGGGCTGTGGCCGGGTCCAGCCGGCGGGGGCCTTCTGTACCCAGTGTCAGGGTCGACAACTGTTGGTCGAGGGTTCTTCTGCCCCGGTTGGCGCTCCCCTACACTAGGCGCCGCCGCGACCCGGAGGTCGCCCCCGACCGGAGGGACCATGGGTCTGCGCTATTTCTTCAAGCAACTGCTGCTGCCACCGGGCGGCCTGCTGCTGCTCCTGCTACTGGGCTGGTGGTTGCGCCGGCGTTATCCGCGCCTGGGCCTGGCCTGTTTCCTGGGTGGCCTGCTGGGCCTCTGGGCCAGCACCCTGCCGGTCGTGGTGGAGACGGGTGGGCGCCTGCTGGAGCGCGATGCCGCGCTGCCCGAGGCGCGCTGGGCGACGCTTGCCCAGCAGGCCGACGCCATCGTGGTGCTGGGTGCCGGTCGCGAAGTGGACGATCCGGGCTGGGCGGGCGATACCGCCAGCCATCTGGCCGTGGAACGACTGCGCTATGCGGCGCGGCTGGCCAAGGCCAGCGGCCTGCCGGTGCTGATCACCGGGGGCTCGCCCCATGACCGCCCACTGAGCGAGGCGGCGCTGATGACCGAGGTGATGGAGCGCGACCTGGGGGTGCCGGTGCGCTGGCAGGAAGGCGCCAGTCGCACCACCTGGGAAAACGCCACCCTGAGTGCGCCGCTGCTGCGCGAGGCCGGGGTGAAACGGGTGGTGCTGGTGACCCAGGCCTATCACATGGCCCGTTCGCGCTGGTGTTTCGAACGGCAGGGCCTGCAGGTGGTGGCCGCGCCCATGGGCTTCATCGGTGTCGCCAATGCCCGGCCCTTCGGTGGCTGGCTGCCGGAAGCCAAGGCGGTCGAGCAGACCGCCCAGTTGCTCAACGAGGCCGCCGGGCTGCTGCTCTATCCGCTCGCCTATCGCTGAGTCACCACCAGCGGCGCCTCTTCCGGACGATCCTGCCGACGCAGCAGCAGGCCCCACAGCAGCACCAGGGCAGAAAAGATCGCCAGCGGCCAGAGGCGGTAGTGCAGATAGGGCGTCAGGCCATCCATGGGTACCACGCTGCCCTGTAGCACGCCGACCTGGAAGGCCGGGATCTGCCGGCTGATGCGACCGAAGGGGTCGACCAGGGCGGTGATGCCATCGTTGGTGACCCGCACCAGCCAGCGACCGCTTTCCAACGCGCGCATCTGCGCCATCTGCAGGTGCTGCTGCGGACCGATGGACTTGCCGAACCAGGTGTCGTTGCTGATGGTGAGCAGCAGCTGACTCTGGGCCGCCATGCTGGCGACGAATTCCGGATAGACCACCTCGTAGCAGATGTAGGGCGCCACGCGGTAGCCCTTCACCAGCAGCGGTTCCTGCTGCTCGGGACCGCGGACGAAGTCGGACATGGGCAGATCGAAGAAGCCGATCAGCCCGCGCAGGTATTCCTGCAGCGGTACGTATTCGCCGAAGGGCACCAGCTTCTGCTTGTAGTAGGTGCCCGAGCCGTTGCCGACCGCGGTGATGCTGTTGAAGTAACGCGAATCGCCGTCGGCGTCGCGTTCGCGGGCGGGCAGGCCGGTCACCAGGGCGCCGCCATGGGCCGCCACCTGGGCACCTTCGGCGGCAAGGAAGTCACTGACGTATTCGCGCAGCACGGGAATGGCGTTTTCCGGCCAGACCACCAGGTCGGCGTCGGTCTGCTCGGCGGTGCGGTCGCGATAGAGCGCCAGGGTGGCGCGGGCGTGGTCGGGATTCCACTTGAGTTCCTGGGCGATGTTGCCCTGGACCCCGGCGACCTTGAGCGGCGCACCCGCGGGTTGGGTCCAGACCTGGCCCTTGAAGACATCGCCGGCGACCCAGGGCAGGGCCACCAGCACCAGGCTCGCGACCAGGGCGAGCGGCCGCATGATCAGGCGTGGGGCGTTGACCAGCAGCGCCGCGGTAAAGGCCAGCGCGGCCGAGATCAGCCAGACGCCGCCCAGCGGTGCCAGGCCCTGCAGGGGGCCGCTGAGCTGGCTGTAACCCAGCAGCAGCCAGGGAAAGCCGGTGAGCGCCCAGCTGCGGAACAGCTCCAGGGCGAACCACAGGCCGGCAAAGGTCAGGGCGTCGCCCAGGGGCGCCTGGTTGCGTCTCAGGCACAGTGCCCAGAGTCCCGCGGGCAGGGCGAAGAACAGGGCGATGCCGGCGCAGAAGCCCACGGTGAGAAACAGCGCCAGGGGCACCGGCGCGGCACCGTAGGTGTGGATGCTGACGTAGATCCAGCTGGTGCCGGCGAGAAAGGCGCCGAAGCCGTAGCACCAGCCGCGCAGCAGGGCGCGCCAGGCACCGAGCCCCTTGAGGCCCAGGTAGAAGAGGCCGGCGGACAGCAGTGCCAGCGGCCAGATGTTGAAGGGGGCCAGCGCCAGGGGCGTAAGGGCACCGGCGAAGAGCGCCAGAAGGTTGCCCTTCCAGCCGGGTTGAGAGATCCAGCGCATCGAAAATCCTTGGTCCGATCGAGGCTGCGCAAGCTTACTCGTCGCCGCGAGGGAGTGCCAAAGGCGCGTGCGGGGGAGCGAGCTGGATCGCAGTTGGAGAGAGGGGTGGAGCTTGTCGCGGCGCGAGCGTCCCGTAGGTTGGGTTGAGACGGCTCCCTCGTCGAAGCCCAACAGTATCGACCTCGAAGCAAGGCCTGTTGGGCTTCGCTGCGCTCAACCCAACCTACGGAGGGCCGTAGGTTGAGACCGACCCTCACCCCAGCTCTCTTCCGGAGGGAGAGGGGGCAAGAGCGGCTAGCGGTTGACCGGGGTGACGCGCAGCAGGTGGATGCGGCGGCCGTCGGCGTTGAGCACGCGGAAGCGGAAGTCGTCGATCACCGTTTCCTCGTTGCGCTTGGGCAGGTGACCCAGGCGATTCATCACCAAGCCACCGGCGGTGTCGGCCTCGGCATCGGCGAAACGGGTCTCCAGGGTCTCGTTGAGCGTCTCTATGGGGGTGAGCGCCTTGACCACGAAGTCGCCGTTGGGCAACGACTTGATGAAGCTCTCTTCCTCCACGTCGTGCTCGTCCTCGATCTCGCCGACGATCTGTTCCAGCACGTCCTCGATGGTCACCAGGCCGGCGACGCCGCCGTATTCGTCCACAACGATGGCCATGTGGCTGTGGGTCGAGCGAAATTCCCGCAGCAGCACGTTGAGGCGCTTGGATTCGGGCACGAAGGTGGCCGGGCGCAAGGCCGTCTTGAAGTCGAAGACCCGCGCCTGGTCCAGCAGCAGCGGCAGCAGGTCCTTGGCCAGCAGCAGGCCGAGCACGTCGTCGGGGCCGTCGCCGATCACCGGATAGCGGGAATGCGCCGCCTCGATCACCGCCGGCAGGAATTCCGCCGGGGTCTGCTGGGCGCGGATGCTGATGATCTGCGAGCGCGGCACCATGATGTCGCGCACCTGCAGGTCGGCCACCGAGATGGCGCCCTCGACGATGGACAGCACTTCGCTGTCGAGCACCTTGTTCTCATGCGCCTCGCGCAGCAGTTCCAGCAGTTCCTGGCGACTCTTGGGTTCATGGGCAAAGGCCTGGACGATGCGTTCCAGCCAGGAACGATGCCCAGTGCCTGATCGATCTTCGTTCATGTGTCTGTCATTCACCGTAGGGATCGGGGTAGCCCAGTTCAGCGAGCAATTGGCGTTCCAGTTCTTCCATCTCCTCGGCTTCGTCATCGTCCAGATGATCGTAGCCGAGCAGGTGCAGGCAGCCGTGGATGACCAGGTGCGCCCAGTGCGCCGCGGCGGGCTTACCTTGCTCGGCGGCCTCGCGCGCAACCACGGGGGCGCAGATCACCAGATCGCCGAGCAGGGGGATATCGAGGAATTCGTCCGGCACGTCGGCCGGAAAGGACAGCACGTTGGTGGCGTAGTCCTTGTGCCGCCAGGTGCGATTCAGCTCGCGGCCTTCGTCTTCGTCCACCAGGCGGATGGTGAGTTCCGAGTCGCCCTGGCCGGCGCGCAGGGCCAGTTCACACCAGCGGCGTAAGTCCGGCTCCTCGGGGAGGTCGGCCGCCTCGCTGGCGACCTGGACGTCCAGCTCAATCGCCATGGCGATCCTCTCCCTGAGCACGCGGCTTGTCCTGCAGCGCCTCGAAGCGGTCGTAGGCCTCGACGATACGCTGCACCAGCGGGTGGCGCACCACGTCCTTGGATTCGAAGTGGGTGAAGCCGATGCCGGGCACGTCGCGGAGGACCTCGATGACGTGCTTGAGGCCCGACTTGGTACCACGCGGCAGGTCGACCTGGGTGACGTCACCGGTGATCACCGCGGTGGAGCCGAAACCGATCCGGGTCAGGAACATCTTCATCTGCTCGAGGGTGGTGTTCTGACTTTCGTCGAGAATGATGAAGCTATTGTTGAGGGTGCGGCCGCGCATGTAGGCCAGCGGCGCGACCTCGATGACCTGGCGCTCGATGAGCTTGGCCACCTGCTCGAAGCCGAGCATCTCGTAGAGGGCGTCGTACAGCGGGCGCAGGTAGGGGTCGATCTTCTGCGCCAGGTCGCCGGGCAGGAAGCCGAGCTTCTCGCCGGCTTCTACCGCCGGGCGCACCAGCAGGATGCGACGGATCTGCTCGCGCTCCAGGGCGTCCACGGCGCAGGCCACGGCCAGATAGGTCTTGCCGGTACCGGCCGGGCCTATGCCGAAATTGATGTCGTGATCGAGGATCGACTTGACGTAGCGCTGCTGGTTGGCGCCACGCGGGCGGATCATGCCCTTCTTGGTGCGCAGGGCCACACTGGTGTCGCCACCGCTGCGGTGCTCTTCCTGGAGGGCTTCCAGGCCGGATTCCTGCAGATAGAGGTGGACCAGTTCCGGGGCCACCGCGGTGCCGCTGGCGGTCTCGCGATAGAGGCGCTGCAGGAGGTTCTGGGCCGCGCGGGTGCGCTCGGGATCGCCGACCAGTTCGAACTGGTTGCCGCGATTGCGGATCTCGATGCCGAGGCGGCGTTCGAGCTGGCGCAGATTTTCATCGAGCTGGCCGCACAGGTTGGCGAAACGGTCGGCATCGAAGGGTTCGAGGGTGAAATGCTGGAGCGTCTGGGGGGTATTCAAGGTGTGCTGGGAAACCCTTTGGATTGGCTTTACGAAATCTTGACGTAGCTTGAGAGTAACCTGCGTCGCGCCCTTGGCAAAGGGCGCGTGCGACCATCCATCAGGCCAGCGCGACGGCGACGGGCGGGCGCGCACCGCTGGCGACGGGGGCCAGCAGGGTGCCGCGCAGGGAGTGCGGCAGGGCCTCGTCGATGTGCACCTGGACGAACTGGCCGATCAGGCTGGCATCGCTGCAGCGGAAGTTGACGATGCGGTTGTTCTCGGTGCGGCCCTGCAGCATGCCGGGATCGCGCTTGGAGAAATCGCTGACCAGGATCGTCTGGACGCTGCCGGCCATGCGCCGGCTGATCTCGAAGCCCTGCTGGTGGATGCGCGTCTGCAGGATCTGCAGGCGCTGCTTCTTGAGCTCGTCGGGGGTGTCGTCGACCAGATCGGCCGCCGGGGTGCCGGGGCGGGCGCTGTAGATGAAGGAGAAGGAGAAGTCGAAACCGACGTCCTCGATCAGCTTCATGGTCTGTTCGAAGTCCTTCTCGGTCTCGCCGGGGAAGCCGACGATGAAGTCCGAGCTGATGCAGATGTCGGGTACCGCCGCCTTGAGCCGGCGGATGCGCGACTTGTATTCCAGCGCCGTGTGGTTGCGCTTCATGGCCGCCAGGATGCGATCCGAACCGGCCTGCACCGGCAGGTGGACGAATTTCACCAGCTCCGGGATCTCGGCGTGGGCCTGGATCAGAGCGTCGGAGAATTCCAGCGGGTGCGAGGTGGTGTAGCGGATGCGGTCGATGCCGTCCACCGCCGCCACCACATAGAGCAGCTCGGCGAAGTCGGCGATGCGCCCGTCGCCAGTGGCGCCACGATAGCCGTTGACGTTCTGGCCCAGCAGGGTCACCTCGCGCACGCCGTGCTCGGCGAGGTGGATGATCTCGGCGAGGACGTCGTCCAGCGGCCGGCTGACCTCTTCGCCGCGGGTATAGGGCACCACGCAGAAGGTGCAGTACTTGCTGCAGCCTTCCATGATGGAGACGAAGGCGCTGGGTCCGTCGATGCGCGGCTCGGGCAGGCGGTCGAACTTCTCGATCTCGGGGAAGGAGATGTCCACCTGGGGCGCCCGGGTGGTGCGCGCGGCGTCGATCATCTCCGGCAGGCGATGCAGGGTCTGGGGCCCGAAGACCACGTCGACATAGGGGGCGCGGTCACGGATGGCAGCGCCTTCCTGGCTGGCCACGCAGCCGCCGACGCCAATCACCAGGTCGGGATTCTCCAGCTTGAGTTCGCGCCAGCGACCGAGCTGGGAAAACACCTTTTCCTGCGCCTTCTCGCGGATCGAGCAGGTGTTGAGCAGGATGACATCGGCCTCGGCCGGATTCTGGGTGACTTCCAGCGGCTCCCGTTCGCCGAGCAGGTCGACCATGCGCGACGAATCGTATTCGTTCATCTGGCAGCCATGGGTTTCGATATAGAGCTTCTTGGACATGCGCGGCAGGGAGTCGGTGGCGAGTGGACCGCGCATTATAATGATGGCCTTCCGCACGGGGAAGAGCCGCCCGGAAGGCGGTCGGCTTAGGCCTGGGCAGCGCCCTCCGGCAGCCGGGCGATGACCTTGATCTCGAAGCGAAAGCCGGCCAGCCAGGTGGCGCCGACCGCGGTCACCGTCGGGTAGGGCGCCGTGCCCCAGTGCTCCAGCAGCACCGGCCAGATCCGTGCGAAGCTGGCTTCGGCATCGACCATGAACAGGGTGACGTCCACCACGTCGGCAAAGGCGGCGCCGGCCGCGGCAAGGACGGCGTCGAGGTTGGCGAAGGCCAGGCGGACCTGCTCTTCCAGCTCCGGCTCGGGCGAACCGTCGGCGCGGCTGCCGACCTGCCCCGAGACGAAGAGAAAGCCGTTGGAACGGATGGCCGGCGAATAGCGGTGCTGTTCGTAGAGGGCGTGGCGCTGGGCGGGAAAGACGACGTCGCGGGTCATGATGGGGCTCCGGTAGGGATCGCTGGAGCCACCTTAGGCGGCGTCCGCCAGGGGATAAACCCGGCCAGGCGGTCAGCATTGTTTGTACAATCCAAACAATCCCCTGTTCAGGAATCGGCATGGATCTGTTCGCCGCGATGCAGACCTTCGTGCGGGTGGTGGAAGCCGGCAGCTTCACCCGCGCGGCCGAGACCCTCGGCCATAGTCGCACCCGCGTCACCCAGCAGGTGCAGCAGCTGGAGGCGCACCTGCAGGTGCGCCTGCTCAATCGCACCACCCGGCAGGTGCAGGTCACCGCCGACGGAGCGGCCTATTACGACCGCTGCCTGGGCGTGCTGGCGGCGGTGGACGATGCCGAGACGGGGCTTTCGGTGGCCACCCGCACGCCCCGTGGCCGCCTGCGGGTGGACGTGCCCAGTCCGCTGGCGCGGCTGATCCTGATCCCGGCCCTGCCGGACTTCTTCCAGCGCTATCCGGACATCCAGCTGGAGCTGGGCGTCAGCGATCGCCAGGTGGATCTGATCGGCGACAACGTCGATTGCGTGGTCCGCGGCGGGCGCATCCGCGAGCAGTATCTGGTGGCCCGGCCGCTCGGCGCGCTGCGGCTGGGTTGCTATGCCGCGCCGGCCTACCTTGCCACCCAGGGCACGCTGGTTCATCCCGCCGAGCTGGCCGAGGCGCCACACCGGGTGGTGCGGTTTCTCTGGGGGGCGGGCAAGGGCTTTCCCTATGCCCTGCAACGAGGTGCCGAGCGTCTGGAGCTGCAGAGCCGGCACAGCTTGGAGGTGGACGACGGCAATGCCTGCCTGGCGGCGGCGCAGGCCGGCCTCGGGGTGGTCTGCCTGCCGCACTACCTGGCGGCGGCGGCCATCGCCCGTGGCGAACTGGTCAGGCTGTTCGCGGACTGGCAGGTGGCGCCCATGCCGCTGTATCTGGCCTTCGCGCCCAACCGTCACGTCAGCGCCAAGTTGCGGGTCTTCATCGACTGGGTGAGCGCGCTGGTCGCCGAGCGGGCCTGGCTGGAAACCCCTGGCGAACGCTGACGGCTGCCGGGGCCAGCGTGCTATGCTCGCTGCCCCCTTTTTCCTCGGCGAAACCCGCGTCCACCATGAGCTCATCCCCCAGCAAGCCGGCCATCTACAAGGTCATCTTCGTCAACCAGGGCCAGGTCTTCGAGATCTACGCCAAGCAGATCTTCCAGAGCGATCTCTGGGGCTTCCTGGAAATCGAGGAACTGGTGTTCGGCGAGCGCACCCAGGTGGTGGTGGATCCGAGCGAGGAAAAGCTCAAGGCGCAATTCGAAGGCGTGGTGCGCAGCTTCGTGCCCATGCACTCGATCATCCGCATCGACGAGGTGGAGCGCCTGGGCCAGCCCAAGATCAGCGAAGCCAAGGGCGGCACCAACGTCATGCCGTTTCCCATGCCCATGCCCGACAAGCCCTGACCGGGCTCGCCGTCAGTTCTGCGGCGGCTGGAAGGGATTGAGGTTGCCCGCGGTCTGCATGTCCTGTAGATAGTCGCGAAAGATCTGGCCCAGCACCTGGGTGGCCATCTCCAGCTCGTCCCGGCGCATCTGGGCGCTGACCAGGTCGGCGGTGTCCATGGCTTCGTCGTTGCCATTGATGGCGGCCATCTTCAGCACGATGTAGGCCTGGATGTTGTTGGGCGGTACGCCCTCGCCGCGAAAGAACATGTTGCCGAGGCGATTCTGCGCATCGGCATTGCCCTTGAGCGAGGCCTGCTCGAACCACTGGCGCGCCTGGTTGAGATCCTTGGGCGTCTGCTTGCCTTCGTAGTAGAAGTCGCCGAGTTCGTACTGCGCCTGGGAATCGCCGTCGTGGGCGATCTGCTGGCAGCGGGCGATCGCCTGCGCCAGGGCTTCGTTGGCCAGATTCAGGTTGCAACGGCTGGTGCTGGGGACGAGCAGCGAATTGCCTCCGGCCAGGGCGACCAGGGGCATCAGAATCAGGGCTGCGCACAGGGTACGACCAGCGCGGTGCATGAAGCGCCTCCACAAGCGAGGCAGGTTCGGAGAACCCGGTCGGCGAAACGCGCCGACATCTCATTATGGGTCAAGCCGACGCACGCTTTCAAAACCTTTACGCGCAACGGCGGAACTTTCTTACCTGTGACGCCGGCCACTCAACTAGGTGTGAGGCCGGCAGGGCAGAGAGGTTCCGCAAGCGGGACGAATGACACCTAGGCTTTGCCTGAAAAGGCCTGTGCTCGCCCAGGCTTCGTTAAAATTCGTTCGGAATGCTCATTTACCACTCGTAAACTCCGCTTCCTCACGAATTTTTGCCTTGCCTGACCTTCGCTCGGCGACTTTTCAGCCAAAGCCCTAGTCCTTGAAGGTGGCGAAGGCGCGCTCGGCGGCGTCCAGGGTGATGCGCAATTCCTCGTCGCCGTGGGCGATGGAGGTGAAGCCGGCTTCGAAGGCGCTGGGCGCCAGGTAGACGCCACCGTCCAGCATCAGGTGGAAGAAGCGCTTGAACCTCTCGCTGTCGCTGGCCATGACATCGCTGAAGGTGACGATGTCTTCGGCGCCGCTGAAGTAGAGGCCGAACATCCCGCCCGCCTGGGTGGTGACGAAGGGCACACCGGCGGCATCGGCGCGGTCCTGCAGGCCCTGCAGCATCCGCGTGGTGTAGTCGGTCAGCTCGGCGTGGAAGCCGGGACGGCGGATCAGTTGCAGGGTGGTGAGGCCGGCGGCCATCGCCAGCGGATTGCCCGACAGGGTGCCGGCCTGGTAGACCGGGCCGAGCGGGGCGATCTTTTCCATGATCTCGCGTTTGCCGCCAAAGCAGCCCACCGGCATGCCGCCGCCGACGATCTTGCCGAAGGTGGTCAGGTCCGGACGGATGCCGTAGTGCGCCTGGGCGCCGCCCAGCGCGACGCGGAAGCCGGTCATGACCTCGTCGAAGATCAGCACCACGCCGTAGCGGTCGCAGAGGTGGCGCAGCCCTTCCAGGAAGCCTGGCGCGGGCGGTACGCAGTTCATGTTGCCGGCCACCGGCTCGACGATGATGCAGGCGATCTGGTCGCCGACGTTCGCCAGGGTTTCTTCCACTTCGCCCAGGTCGTTGTAGGCCAGGGTCAGGGTGTGCTGCGCGAAGGCCGCCGGGACGCCGGGGGAGCTGGGCACGCCCAGGGTCAGGGCGCCGGAGCCGGCCTTGACCAGCAGGCTGTCGGAGTGGCCGTGGTAGCAGCCCTCGAACTTGATGATGGTGTCGCGCCCGGTGTAGCCGCGCGCCAGGCGGATGGCGCTCATGGTGGCCTCGGTGCCGGAGCTGACCATGCGCACCATTTCCATGGACGGCACGATCTCGCAGATGAGGTCGGCCATGGTGGTTTCCAGGGCGGTCGGCGCGCCATAGGAGAGGCCGTGTTCCAGCTGGCGGCGCACGGCGTCGAGCACGTCCGGATGGCTGTGGCCGAGGATCATCGGACCCCAGGAACCGACGTAGTCGACATAGCGCTTGTCATCCTCGTCGACGATGTAGGCGCCCTGGGCGTGCTTGAAGAACAGCGGCGTGCCGCCGACGCTCTTGAAGGCGCGGACCGGCGAGTTGACGCCACCGGGGATGTGGCGCTGGGCTTGGTCGAAGAGTTGCGCGGAGCGGGACATAGAGGTCTCCTTGAACGGGATCAGGCCGCGAACAGCCGGGCGAAGGCGCGCGCGCGGCGCTCCACCTCGCCCGTGTTGGCGGCGGCAAACAAACTGTGGACGACGGCGAGCAGATCGACGCCGTGGGCGAGCAGGTGCGGGGCGTTGTCCAGGGTGACACCGCCGATGGCGCAGACGGGCAGGGCGAAGTGGCGGCGGGCCTGGTCGAGCAATTCCAGGGGCGCCGGCGGGGCATCCGGCTTGGTGCTGGAGGCGAAGAATCGGCCGAAGGCCAGGTAGCTGACACCGGCCTGGACTGCAGCCTCGGCCAGTTGCAGGCTGGCGTGACAGGTGCCGCCGAGAATCGCCTCCGCCCCCAGTTCGGCGCGGGCCGCGACCAGGGAGCCGTCTTGCTGGCCCAGGTGCAGGCCGACGCCCAGCTGGCGGGCCAGGGGTAGATCGTCATTGATGATCAGGTTGGCGCCATGCTGCTGGCAGAGCTCGGCCAGGGCGGCGGCTTCGTCCTGGCGGCGGCTGGCGTCGCCTGACTTGTCGCGGTACTGCACCAGCCGGGCTCCGCCCTGCAGCGCGGCTTCGACATAGGGCAGCAGGCGACCCTCGGCGAGCAGGGCGCTGTCGGTGATGGCATAGAGGCCGCGCAGTGGGCTCATGAGCAGAAATCCAGCGGCAGGCGGCGTGGCACGTACTGGCCGCGCCCGGGGCGCTCGGCGTCTCTCAGGGTGCGCCAGGTGTAGTCCAGGGCGCTGCGCACCGCGCTGGGCAGGGCTTCGCCCAGCGCCAGGCGCCCGGCCAGGGTGCTGGCCAGGGTGCAGCCGGAGCCGTGGTAGCTGCCGGGCAGGCGCTGGCAGACGTGGGTCTCGCAGCCACCGGCACGGTCATAGAGGCGGTTGTGCACCTCGTGTTCCTCGCCATGACCGCCGGTGATCAGCAGGTGGCCGCAGAAGGGCAGCAGGCGCTCGGCGCACTGCTCCGGGGTGCCTTCGGGCAACTCGGCGAGGATGCGCGCCTCGGGCAGGTTGGGGGTGGCGATGGTGGCGCGCGGCAGCAGCCGCTCGCGGATGGCGTAGCCGACCTCGTCCTTGCCCAGGGCGCCGCCGCCACCGGCGCGCAGCACCGGATCGCAGACCAGGGGAACGCCGGGCAGGGACTCCATGATCTCCAGCACCGTCTCGACCATCTCCACCGAACCGAGCATGCCCAGCTTGACCGCCGCCACCGGCAGGTCGGCGATGATCGCCCGGGCCTGGGCCAGCACCCACTCGCGATCCAGCACCCGGAAGTCATGCACGTCGACGGTGTCCTGCACGGTCAGGGCAGTGACCGCCGGGGCGGCATGGCAGCCCTGGGCGAGCAGGGCTTCGATGTCGGCCTGCAGCCCGGCGCCGCCACTCGGATCGTGGCCGGACAGGCAGAGGACGACAGGACGTTGGGGTTCGAGGGTCATGGGCGTCAGCCTAGCAAAGGGAAAAAGGGGCGCAGCGGCCGGGTGCCGCAGGGAGTGGCACCCTACAACGACCTTGCGCCCTGCGCCACCCGTTGACATGGGACCCGGGTCGGGACGAAGGAACTCCGCGGCCGGTTGGGTAGCCGATATACTGCACCTTTGCTCGGGTAAGGCGGTTCTATGGCGTTGTGGCGGTTGTTGCGTGATTTCTTCCTGCGCCAACGGCGTGCCTACGGGACTGCCATCCTCTGCCTGCTGGGCGTCGGCCTGCTCAACCTGACGCTGCCCTGGTGGATCGGCAAGGCCATCGACGCCCTGCGCGCCGGCGAGCTGGATCAGACCGGCCTGCTCTGGCGCGTCGCCCTGATCGTGGCGGTCGGCTGTGGCCTCTATGTGCTCCGCTATCAGTGGCGGGTGCGCCTGTTCGGCACCTCCTACCAGGTCGGCGTGGAGCTGCGCGACGCCTTCTTCGCCAAGCTGGCGCGGCTGGACCCCGGCTTCTTCCAGTCCAGTCGCACCGGTGACCTGCTGGCCCGCGCCACCCAGGACATCGACGCCGTGGAGACCGCGGCCGGCGAAGGGGTGCTGGCCAGTTTCGATGGCATGCTGACCCTGCTGCTGGTGCTGCTGGCCATGTTCATCGGCATCGACGCGCCCCTGGCCGCCCTGGCGCTGTTGCCCTTTCCCTTCATGGCCTGGGGTTTCTATCGCGTGGCGCGGCGGGTGCAGCAGCGCTTCGGCCTGGCGCTGGCCGGCTTTTCCGCCCTCAACGACCGCACCCAGGAAGCCTTGAGCGGCCTGCGCATGCTGCGCCAGCATGCCTTGATCGAAGCCGAGCTGGACGACTTCGACGCCCGCGCCCGCAGCGTGGCCAAGGCCGACTACCAGGTGCAGCGCACCGAGGCGCGCTACGAGCCGATCATCTTCGTCGCCCTGAGTCTTGCCACCCTGCTGACCCTGGTCATGGGCAGCTGGCGCTATCTCGACGGCCACATCACCCTTGGCCAGCTGACCAGCTTCAGCCTCTATCTGGTGCAGCTGATCTGGCCGATGTTCGCCATCGGCTGGTGCTTCAACCTGCTGCAGCGCGGCGAGGCCGGGGCCCGCCGGCTGGAAGAGGTGTTCGCCGTCACCGAGCGCATTCGCGACGAGGGCACCCGGACGCCGCCGGACCAGGCCGATTTGTCGGTCTATATTCCGGCCTTCACCTATCCCCAGGCGCGTCAGCCGGCCTTGCAGGACGTGGTCATCGACCTGCCCGCCGGCGATACCCTGGGCATCGTCGGTGCCACCGGCAGCGGCAAGAGCACCCTGCTGCGCCTGCTGCTGCGCCAGTTTCCGCTGGAGCAGGGCAGCATCCGCCTGGGCGGGGTGCCGCTGGAGGAGTATCGGCTGGGCGACCTGCGCGCCCAGTTCGCCTATGTGCCCCAGGATCCCTTCCTGTTCGCTCGCACCCTGGGTGAGAACGTCGCCCTCAGTCGGCCCGATGCCACCGCCGGGGAGATCCGCGAAGCCCTGGACGCCGCCGCCTTCGCCACCGATCTGGCGGCGCTGCCGCACGGGCTGGATACGCCGGTGGGCGAGCGCGGCCTGACCCTCTCCGGCGGCCAACGCCAGCGGGTGGCCCTGGCGCGGGCGCTGCTCTCGCCCGCGCCCATCCTGCTGCTGGACGACACCCTCTCGGCGGTGGATACGGCCACCGAAGCCCGCTTGCTCAAGACGCTGGCCGGGCTGCAGGGACGTACCACCCTGATCGTCAGCCACCGTCTCTCGGCCGTGCAGCACGCCGACGAGATCATCGTGCTCGACCAGGGCAGCCTGGTCGAGCGGGGTCGCCATGGCGAGCTGCTCGCCGCCGGGGGGCTCTATGCCCGACTGTGGAATCTGCAGCAGGCGGAGGAGGCCAGCCAATGACCAGGACGCGCGTGCTCTCGCTGCTGCTCAAGCCGGTACTGGCCAATCCGCGCAAGCTGGCCGGCACCCTGGCGATCCTGGTCGTGGCCACGCTGTTCGACGTGCTGGGGCCCTGGCTGACCAAGCACTACCTGGACAACTACCTGGTGCCCCACGACCTGCGCCTCTGGCCGCTGTTGGGCCTGGTCGCCGCCTATGTGGTTTCCCAGGGCCTGGCCGCTTATGGCCGCTATCTGCAATCGCTGAGATTCGCCGAGATCGCCATGGACGTGGTGCTCCTGCAGCGGCGCCGGCTGTTCCGCCATGTGCTGAGCCTGCCGCAGAGCTTCCACGATCGTACCGCCACCGGCGAACTGGTGGCGCGGGTCACCAACGACACCGATGCCCTGCGCGAACTCTATGTGGCCTTCCTCGGCAACATGGTCGGCAACATCGTGCTGCTGATCGGCATCCTGGTGGCTATGGCGCTGCTCGACGTACGCCTGATGGCCATCGCCGTGCTGCTGATCCCGGCCGCGGTGCTGATCGTCTGGGCCTACCAGCGATACAGCGGCGCGGCGGCCATGGAGGTGCGGATGCTGCGCGCCGAGCAGAGCGCCCGCCTGGGCGAGGCCATCGGCGGCATGGGTCTTCTGCAGGCCTTCAACCAGACCGAGCGCTTCCGCCAGGATTTCCAGCGCCTCAACCAGGCCCAGTACGGTGCCCGCATGCGCACCATCCGCGTCTCCGGGTTGCTGCTGCGCTCGGCGCTGGATCTGGTCAGCGTGGCGGTGCTGGCGGTGCTGCTGCTGGTCTACGGGATGGGCCATCTGCAGGGCGGCGCCGAGATCGGTGTGCTCTATGCCTTCGTCACCTACCTGGGGCGGGTGACCGAGCCGCTGATGGACATCACCCAGAGATTCAACCTGTTCCAGCAGGCCACGGTGGCCGGCACCCGGCTGCTGCACCTGCTGGAAGAGAAGCCGGCATTGAGTGGCGAAGATGACCGGCCCATCGCGACCGCGCACTTCCACCTCGACGCGGTGCGTTTTCGCCATGCCGGCGCGGGTCACGACACCCTGCACGGCATCGACCTGGACATCGCTCCGGGCACCTTTCTCGGTATCGTCGGCCCCACCGGCAGCGGCAAGTCGACGCTGCTCGACCTGCTCGCCGGACTGCAACCGGTCACCGGCGGCCACCTCTGCCTGGACGGTCGCGAACTGGGCACGCTGACCCCGGAAGTGCTGGGCGCCGCCCTGGCCAGCGTGCCCCAGGAGCCCTTCATCCGTTCCACCAGTCTCAGGGACAACCTGCTGCTGGGCAGCCAGGTGTCGGATGCGCGGCTGCGCGAGGCCCTGGCTGCCGCCCATATGGACGACCTGGTGGCGCGGTTGCCGGAAGGCCTGGATACCCTGCTGGGCGAGCGTGGCTTCACCCTGTCCACCGGCGAGCGGCAACTGCTGGCGCTGGCCCGGGCGCTGCTGCGCGAACCCAAGGTGCTCTTGCTCGACGAGGCCACCGCCAGCATCGACAGCGCCACCGAGGCGCGGCTGCAGGGGGCGCTGGACGAGTTGCGTGGCCAGGTCACCCTGATCGTGGTGGCGCACCGGTTGTCCACCATCCGCCATGCCGATCGCATCCTGGTGCTGCGTGATGGCCGCAAGGTGGAGGAGGGCAGTCACGAGGCCTTGCTGCAGCGGCCCGACGGCCATTATCGCCGGCTGTGGGAACAGCATGCCCAGGGTGACAAACCCCTATGAGCCGTCACAGCCGTTGTCAACCAGGGGTGTTAGGGTGTCAGCTATAGCCAGCGCCCCAACAAGGAAACCTGCATGACCTCCGTATCCGAGGATTTCACCGCCGTTGCCACCGCCAGCGAGGCGGTCGACCGTCTTGCGGCTCTGCACGACGAGGCCACCCAGGCCCTGGGTGCCGCCCTCAAGCGCTATCTCAAGGATCGCTTCGAACCCAGCGCCGCCGAGCGCGAGCTGTTCCGCTATCCCGAGATCCGCATTCGCTATCGTGCTCCCGGCGTGCCGCCGGCCACCACCCGCGCCTACGCCAAGATCCAGCTGCCCGGCACCTATGTGGCCACCGTGACCCATCCGGCGGCCTTTCGCGGCTATCTGCTGGAGCAGCTCGAGCCGCTGATGCGCGACTACGACCTCCAGGTCGAGATCGGTCGCAGTCGCCAGGACATTCCCTACCCCTATGTGGTGGAGCAGGGCGACGAACTGGCCGGCAGCGGCGTGACCGCCGCTGAGCTGGCGCGGGTCTTTCCCAGCACCGATCTCTCCGCCGCCCACGACGACATCGCCGACGGCCACTACGACTGGGAGCGCATCGATCCGCTGCCGCTGGCCCTGTTCGATGCCGCCCGCACCGACTTCTCGCTGAGACGCATCGTCCACTACACCGGCAGCGACTGGCGCCACGTGCAGCCCTGGATCCTGCTGACCAACTACCATCGCTACGTCGACCAGTTCATCCAGCACGGCCTGGAGCAACTGCGCAGCGATCCGCGCTTCGAGCGCCTGGTGCTGCCGGGCAACGTCATCATCGAACGCGACATGGACCCCACCGAGGCCCAGGCGGTCATCGCCGCCATCGCCTGGCACCGCTTCCAGATGCCGGCCTACCACCTGATCGCCGGTGACGGCCATGGCGTCACCCTGGTCAACATCGGCGTCGGCCCGTCCAACGCCAAGAACATCACCGATCACCTGGCGGTGCTGCGTCCGCACTGCTGGCTGATGATCGGCCACTGTGGCGGCCTGCGGCAGTCGCAGACCATCGGCGACTACGTGCTGGCCCACGCCTACATGAGACGCGACGGCATCCTCGACCGTGTGGTGCCACCGCACATCCCCATCCCGGCGCTGGCCGAGGTGCAGGTGGCGCTGCAGGAAGCCGCCGCCAGCGTCACCGGCGAACGCGGGGAGGCGCTCAAGCGTCGCCTGCGCACCGGTACGGTACTGACCTACGACGACCGCAACTGGGAGCTGCGCTGGGCCCAGGAACGCCCGCTGATCAACCTGGCGCGCGCGGTGGCGGTGGACATGGAAAGCGGCACCATCGCCGCCCAGGGCTATCGCCTGCGGGTACCCTACGGCACCCTGCTGTGCGTGTCCGACAAGCCCCTGCACAGCGAGATCAAGCTGCCGGGCTCGGCCAACGCCTTCTATGCCCGCGCGGTGAGCCAGCACCTGGCCATCGGCATCGCTGCCCTGGACCAGCTGCGCACCCAGCTCGACTCCCTGCACTCGCGCAAGCTGCGCAGCTTCGACGAGCCGCCGTTCCGCTAAGGCGCTGGGGTTGGGGTTGGGCGTGTTGGGCTTCGTTGCGCTCAACCCAACCTACGGCGAGGCGCCTGAATCGAAGGTGGCCTGGCATCGCTCGGATGACTCCCTCTCCCCCTGGGAGAGGGTTGGGGTGAGGGCGTACTTAGGCACCGAACGCCCCAGTGGAAAAGGCTGCGCCGTTTTGTACGCCAGGGTGCCAAGGAGCCGATCGCGGCCATTGGCTGCTCCTACAAGGGCAGTCCTCAACTAAGGTCTTTGTGTAGGAGCGGCCCATGGCCGCGATCAGCAGAACACCGCAATTCCATAACAGCGGTCGCGATGGCCTAGGCCCGCGTCTTCACTTCGCCGCGTAACACCAGCCAGACCGCCAGACCTATCACAACGGCGCCCAGCAAGGCGTTGGGTGCCAGGGTTTCTCCCAGTACCAGATAGCCCCAGAGCACGCCGAACGGAGGAACCAGGAAGGTCACGCTGAGGGTGCGTAGCGGCCCCAGATCGGCCAACAGCCGGAAGTACAGGATGTAGGCCAGCGCCGTACACAGCAGGCCCACCGCCAGGACGCTGAGCCAGGCACTTACGGGAGGCATGGCGGGGAGAGGGTTCATGACCAAGGCCGCCAGACTAAACGGCAAGAGGAACAGGGTCGCGCCCAGCTGGCTGCCAAGGACGACCAGGGTGGCATCGAGGCCTCCACGCTCGCTGATCCAGCGGCGCGCCAGGTAGCCAGCCATGCCGTAGCAGGCCGTTGCCACCAGGCAGGCGCCGATGCCGACCAACATGGCCGCGCTCGTATCCAGCTCGCCTCGGGGCAGGATCAGCGCCACGCCCAGGAACCCGATGGTTACGCCCAGCCATTGGCGTCTACTCAGGGCCTCGCCGAAGCAGGCGAAGCCGATCAGGGCGCCCATCAGCGGCGTGGTGGCGTTGAGCAGTGCCGAATAGCCAGCGGGAAGATGACGTGCCGCGAGGCAGTACAGCAGGAACGGCAGCCCTGAATTGACGATGCCGAGCAGAGCCACCCGCCGGAATTTGCCATCGAAGCGCCAGGCGGATTTCAGCAGCAGTGATAGAGCGGCCAGCCCCAGGGCGCCGAGCAGCACACGCAGGAAGGCTGTATTCAAGGCACCGAAGGCCGGTACCGCGATCCGCATGAAGAGAAAACTCGCGCCCCAGATCGCCGCCAGCAGTGCAAGCCGCAGTCCATCTCCTTTGCCCATTTCTCTTGCTCCCGTTCGCTGAATACCTGCGGCGAGTATGGGAGAACAGCGGCGGCGAGACCGGCCGTTTCCGGCCAGGGTAATGAAGAGGGGCGAGACCGCGCGTAGACCGCTCGGCAACCCCCTGTCATCGCCCTCCAGGAACATCTCGGCGCCCGCTCCGGTCGGTTGCAGGAGAGGGGTGAGTCCGCACGCGTCACCGTTCGGTAAAGATCATGGATTTAACATTGATCTTCAGGGCGTCTGGCCCTAAAGTTCGCGCCCGAACGTCCATGCTGGAAACGATCCATCCGGCTCAAGTACCGACGACGAGACAGCGAGGTCAACGCCAGTACGCGTTGACCTTTTTGCTTTCGGCGATGTGCCTTGGGAAGTAGGCGAACCAAAGTGGGGAAACGGATTAGGCGTTCAGAACACCCCCTCCTTCAATTTGTTCTGCCCATCGGGAGTCCGACGCATGTCCATCAAGGTCGAAGATTACTATTCTCGCGAAACCTTCCAGAAGATGAAGGCCTTCGCCGACCAGCAGGAAACCCCCTTCGTCGTCATCGACACCGCCACCATCGGCCGGGCCTATGACGATCTCGTTCGCAACTTCCCGTTCGCCAAGATCTATTACGCGGTCAAGGCCAACCCGGCCATCGAGATCACCGAGTTGCTGCGCGACAAGGGCTCGAACTTCGACATCGCCTCCATCTACGAGCTGGACAAGGTGCTGTCCACCGGGGTCGAGCCGGAGCGCATCAGCTACGGCAACACCATCAAGAAATCCAAGGACATCCGCTACTTCTACGAGAAGGGCGTGCGCATGTTCGCCACCGACTCCGAGGCCGACCTGCGCAACATCGCCAAGGCCGCCCCGGGCTCGCGCATCTATGTGCGGATCCTCACCGAAGGCTCCAACTCGGCCGACTGGCCGCTGTCGCGCAAGTTCGGCTGCCAGCCCGACATGGCCCTGGATCTGCTGATCCTGGCCCGTCAGCTGGGCCTGGAGCCCTATGGCATCTCCTTCCACGTCGGCAGCCAGCAGCGCGACATCGACGTCTGGGACGCCGCCATCGCCAAGGTCAAGGTGATCTTCGAGCGCCTCAAGGAAGAAGACGGCATCACCCTGAAGATGATCAACATGGGCGGTGGCTTCCCGGCCAACTACATCCATCGCACCAACAGCCTGGAGACTTATGCCGAGGAGATCATCCGCTTCCTCAAGGAAGACTTCGGCGACGAGCTGCCGGAAATCATCCTGGAACCGGGCCGCTCGCTGATCTCCAACGCCGGCATCCTGGTCAGCGAAGTGGTGCTGGTGGCGCGCAAGTCGCGTACCGCCGTCGAGCGCTGGGTCTATACCGACGTGGGCAAGTTCTCCGGCCTGATCGAAACCATGGACGAATCCATCAAGTTTCCGATCTGGACCGAGAAGAAGGGCGAGATGGAAGAAGTCGTCATCGCCGGGCCGACCTGCGACAGCGCCGACATCATGTACGAGCACTACAAGTACGGCCTGCCGCTGAACCTGGCCAGCGGTGACCGCCTGTACTGGCTGTCCACCGGCGCCTACACCACCAGCTACAGCGCGGTGGAATTCAACGGCTTCCCGCCGCTGAAGGCCTTCTACCTCTAAGGGCTTTCCGCGTCGATCGAGCCCGCGTCCCGCCAGGGACGCGGGCTTTTTCATGCCTGGTGAAAAGCGCTGTGTCAGGCGCTTTTCCGAATTGTTAAGAATAATTTACATTCGCTATGGATTTGATAATCGTTTGCAAATAGAATCGCGCCGCATTCACATAAGGAGGCGGCTCGCCATCATGTCCAAGGAAATGTCCTCGCTGTCCCAGCGTCGTCTGCTGGTTTCTACCTTCAGTGTCGCCGTCGCTTCGCTGTCCCTCGGGGCGCAGGCCCAGGACGCCAAGGAGCCGGTGACCCGCCTGGAAAGTCTGACCATCGAAGGTCAGGCGCAGCAGGAAGGCTTCAAGGCCGAGCAGTCCGCCTCGCGCAAGTACACCGCGCCCCTGCTGGACACCCCGCAGACCGTGACGGTGGTGCCGGCGCAGGTCATCCAGGATCAGCAGGCCCTGAGTCTGAGATCGGTGCTGTCCAACGTGTCCGGCATCACCTTCAACGCCGGCGAGGGCGGTGGCGGCTCCGGCGACAGCATCAATATCCGCGGCTTCAGCGCCAACTCGAACATCCAGATCGATGGCCTGCGCGACAGCACCCAGACCAACCGCACCGACACCTTCAACCTGGAATCGGTCGAGGTCATCAAGGGCCCCAATTCAGTGTTCGGCGGCGCCGGCACCACCGGTGGCTCCATCAACCTGATCAGCAAGAAGCCCCAGGAGCGCCAGTTCACCCGCATCGGTGCGGGCCTCGGCACCGACAGCTATCGCCGCCTGACCCTGGACACCAACCAGCCGCTCCAGGGCGTGGGCACCGACAGCGCCTTCCGGCTGAACCTGATGGCCCACGAGAACGATGTGCCCGGCCGCGACCAGATCGATCGCGAGCGCTGGGGCATCGCGCCGTCGCTGGCCCTGGGCCTGTCGGACGATACCCGCCTGACCCTGAGCTACTTCCACCAGACCGACAACAACCAGCCCGACTACGGGGTGCCGGCGCTCAACGGCAAGCGCCTGGGCGGGGTGGATCGCGATGCCTATTTCGGCTTCAAGAACATCGACAAGGAAGACATCAACAACAATGTCTTCACCGTGGAGCTGGAGCATCGCTTCAACGACAACCTGAGTCTGCAGAACCTGACCCGCTACAGCCGCATCGAGCGCGACGTGGTGATCTCGGCGTCCCACGTCAACCTGGGTGGCGTCGCCGCGGGCCGCTATCGCCCGGCCGGTCCCCAGGGCTATGGCCGCGACGTGACCTCGGAGATGTGGATCAACCAGACCAACCTGACCGGTAACGTCGACACCTTCGGCCTGGGGCATTCCTTCGTGCTGGGCGCCGAGTTCTCCCGCGAGGACTACGACCGCGACACCTACAGCTATGGCCTGACCTTCCCCGCTGCCGGCTACTCCCTGGCCGCGCCGCCGGAGCGCTATGACGGCGCCACCGACAAGCAGACCTCGGCCATCGCCAACAACGTGCTGATCGACAAGGCGCTCTATGCCTTCGACACCATCGCCCTCAACGACTACTGGGACGTGAACCTGGGTCTGCGCTACGACTGGTTCGACGGCGACAGCGATACCACCCCGGTCGCCAACGGCGTGCGCGGCAGCAAGACCCGCCTGAGTGCCGATGACGCCAAGCTGAGCGGGCGCGCCGGCCTGGTGTTCAAGCCGGCGCCGAACGGCCGGGTCTACGTGGCCTATGGCACCTCCTTCAATCCCTCGGCGGAAAGCCTGACCTCCACCGGCGCCGGCCTGAGCGCGGCCAACCAGGATCTGGGTCCGGAAAAGAACAAGACCTGGGAACTGGGCACCAAGTGGGAATTCCTCGACAAGCGCCTGGAGCTGGACGGCGCCCTGTTCCGCGTCGAGAAGAGCAATGCCCGGGAGACCCTGGCCGATGGCAGCACCGCCCTGGCCGGCAAGCAGCGCGTGCAGGGCATCGAACTGGGCGCCACCGGGCGGATCACCCCGCAGTGGAATGTCTACGCCAACTTCACCTTCCTCGACAGCGAGACGCTCAAGGCCGCCGACACCCTGGACGGGCGCAATCGCGAAGGCCAGGCCCTGGCCAACACCCCGCCGCGTTCGCTCAATCTCTGGACCACCTATGAGCTGCCGGCCGGTTGGCGGGTGGGCTATGGCGCCCGCTATGTCAGCGTGCGCAACGTCACCTCCAGCAACGACGGCGCCAAGCTCGACGACTACTGGCTGCACAACGCCATGGTCGGCTATCGCGTCAATCGCAACGTCGACCTGCAACTCAACGTCAACAACGTCTTCGACAAGGACTATGTGGAGCGGGTGCGCTCGCAACTGGGCGTGAGCACGAGATCGTCGGCCATCGAATACGGCGATGCCCGTTCCGCCATCCTGACCGCGACCTACAGCTTCTGAGGTCGCCTGCAGCAACCGAAGCCCTGCCTGCGCAGGGCTTTCGGCGTTAGAGGGAATCACCATGATGATCAGCGTTCCGGGCGTGCTGACGCCCGAGCAGGTAGGGGAGTGCCGCCAGCGGCTGGACGCGGCGGCCTGGGCCGATGGCCGGCACACGGCCGGTTTCCAGTCGGCCATGGCCAAGGACAATCTGCAGCTGCCGGCGGACGAGCCGGCGGCGCGCGCAGTGGGCGAGCTGATCCAGCAGGCGCTGGCGCGGCATCCGCTGTTCGTCGCCGCGGCGCTGCCGGCGCGGGTGTTTCCGCCGCTGTTCAATCGCTACCAGGGCGGCCAGTCCTTTGGCCTGCACGTGGACAATGCCCTGCGGCCGCTGCCGGATGGCAGCGGCTACCTGCGCACCGATCTGTCGGCCACGCTGTTCTTCTGCGAGCCGGACGAATACGACGGGGGCGAACTGGTGGTGGAAGACACCTATGGCGCCCACAGCGTCAAGCTGGCGGCCGGCGATCTGATCCTCTATCCGGCCAGCAGCCTGCACCGGGTGCTGCCGGTCACCCGAGGCGCGCGGCTGTGTTCCTTCTTCTGGATCCAGAGCCTGGTGCGCGATGCCGGTCAGCGCAGCCAGCTGTTCGAACTCGACCAGGGTATCCAGCGGGCGGCCGCCGAGCTGGGGCAGGGCCATGAGGCCTGCCTGCAGCTGACCGGCGTCTATCACAACCTCCTGCGCCAATGGGCTCAGCCCTGATCCGCAGGGGCCTCTTCCAGCTGCACAGCCTGCTGGGCCTGGCCGCAGGTCTGGTGCTGGTGGTGCTGGGCGTGACGGGGGCGCTCTACAGCTTCCAGCTGGAATTGCTGGAGCTGCTCAATCCGCCGCCGACCGCCGCGACGCCGGATCGGCGTCCGCTGACGCTGCCGGAAGTGCGGCAGCGCCTCGTGCCGCCGGACCGGGAGTTGAGCTTCGTTTCCAGCATGGCGGGGGAAGGCTACGGTCTGCTCGGCCTGGCACCGGCGAAGGGTCAGGGGCGTCCCGAGGTGCAGCTGTTCGATCGCTACACGGGCGAGGTACTGACGGCGCCCCGCGGCCAGGGGTTCTTTCGCCTGATCCTGGACCTGCACCGCTCCCTGGCCCTGGGACCGGTGGGCAAGGCTCTGACCGGCGCCGCCACCCTGATCCTGCTGGTGCTCTGCCTGTCTGGCCTCTACCTGCGCTGGCCGCGGCAGGTTCGGCGCTGGCGCACCTGGCTGACCCTGGACTGGGGCCGTCAGGGGCGCAGTTTCCATTGGGACCTGCACGCCGTGGCCGGCACCTGGTGCCTGCTGCTCTATCTGCTGGCGGCGCTGACCGGCCTCTACTGGTCGTACGGCTGGTACCGTGAGGCCGGCGAGCGCCTGCTGGGCGCCGTCCCGGAGCCCCGGATCTCGGGGGTGGTGGCGCGCCAGGACGTGGACCTGGACGCGCTCTGGCGGAGCTTTCGGCAGGAGACCGGCGGACGGGTGGAAGGCTACGGCCTGCTGCTGCCCAATCCGGCGCGCGAGGTCAGCCATCCCACTCTCTGGTATCTGCCCGACGATGCCGAGCATGTCCGTGCCCTCAATCGCATCGTCTTCGACGGCGCGGGGCGGGTGCTCGATCATCGCCGCTACCGCGAGCAGCCGCTGGGCGCTCGGTTGCTGCTCAGTGTCTATGCCCTGCATTCGGGCGAATACTCCGGCCTGGCGGGGCGGGTGGCCCTGCTGCTCGCCAGCCTGGCCATGCCGCTGTTCATGGTGACCGGGCTCTGGCTCTATCTGGATCGCCGGCGCAAACGCCGGCAGGCGCGCCAGGCGCAAAGCGGGCTGACACCCGCCGCGGCGGGCGCCGCCGACTGGCTGATCGGCTACGCCAGCCAGAGTGGCCAGGGCGAGGCGCTGGCCTGGCAGGCCGCCAGCCAGTTGCAGGCGGCGGGACTGAGCGCCGAGGTGGTCGCGCTGGGGCGGCTCTCGGTCGAGCGACTGCAGCGGGCCACCCGGGCGCTGTTCGTGGTCGCCACCCACGGCGACGGCGAGGCCCCGGATGCCGCGCGCGGCTTCGAGCGACGCCTGCTGACCCGGGCAGCCGCGCTGCCAAGCCTGAACTATGGGCTGCTGGCCCTGGGCGACCGGCGCTATCCGGCCTACTGCGCCTTCGCCCAACGGCTGGATGCCTGGCTGGGTGGGCAGGGCGCCCGGCCGCTGTTCGCCCCGGTGGAGGTGGACAATGGCGACGCCCAGGCGCTTGCGCTTTGGCAGGCTCAGCTCCAGGCCCTGGGCGCCGCGCGTGCCGAGGCACCGCCCGAGCGTCCGCTGCAGTCCTGGCAACTGGCGTCGGTGCAGCGGCTCAATGCCGGCAGCCCCGGTGGAGCGGTCTTCGAGCTGCGGCTGTTGCCACCGCCCGGGAGCAGCTGGGCACCCGGCGATATCCTCGAGATCGCGCCACGCCAGCGTGCCGAACGGGTGGCGGCCTGGCTGTCGTCCCTGGGGCTGGCCGCGGACAGCGTGGTGGCGCGCGACGGCATCACCCAGACCCTGGCCGTGGCCCTGGAAACCCTGCTGCTGCCGGAAGACCAGACCGCGCTGCGGGGTCTGGACGCCCAGGCCCTGCTCGACGCCCTGAAGCCCCTCGCCGTGCGCCATTACTCGATCGCCTCGCTGCCCGGCGAAGGGCCGTTGCGGCTGCTGGTGCGCCAGGCGCGCAAGGCGGATGGCCGCCTGGGCATCGCCTCCGGTTGGCTGACCACGGCGCTGCAGCCGGGTGACGTCGTGGAGGCGCGGCTCCGCGTCCATCCCGGCTTCCGACCACCGCTGGACGAACGGCCGCTGATCCTGATCGCCGCCGGTACCGGGCTGGCCGGGGTGCGCCCGCTGCTGGCGGCACGTATCGCCGCCGGGCACAGGCGCAACTGGCTGCTGTTTGGCGAACGCACGGCAGCGCACGATGATTTCTACGGCACTGAATTGCAGGCCTGGCAGGCACGGGGCGAACTGGCCCGGCTGGACCGGGTGTTCTCGCGGGACGGCGACGGCTATGTGCAGGACCGCCTGCGGGCGCAGCGCGAGCTGCTACTGGACTGGTTGGCGGCCGATGCCGTGATCATGGTCTGCGGCAGCCTGCCGGGCCTGGGGCGCGGCGTCCAGGCCACGCTGCAGGCGCTGCTTGGCGAGGCCGAGGTCCAGCGCCTGATCGATGAAGACCGCTACCGCCGCGATCTCTATTAGGCCTGGACCTAGGCGCGGGCGATGCACCAGACGCCGGCACCGATCAGCACCACGCCGGCCAGCTTGCCGAGGGTCACCGGGTCCTGGCGAAAGCCGGCCCAGCCGAAGTGATCCAGGCTCAGCGACATGGCCAGCTGCCCGGCGATCACCAGCGCCATGAACAGGGTGGCGCCGATGCGCGGACCGGCGAAGGCGGCCATGGCGATAAAGAACATCCCCAGCAGGCCGCCGCACCAGTGCCACCAGTGCAATTCGCGCAGGGCACCCAGGGTGGGGACGCCACGCTGCCAGAGGGTCAGGCCCAGCAGGGCGAGCAGGCCGACCATGAAGGAAATGGACGCCGCGGCGAAGACGCTGCCGAGGTGCCGGGCCAGTTGGCCGTTGATGCCGGCCTGTAGCGGCAGGCAGGCACCGGCGATGAAGGGCAGGACGAGCAGCCACCAGACGGGCATCGACAGGACTCCAGGTGAAAGGGGGCGCGCAGTATGCCCCAGGGTAGGGCGAAACAGTCGTGGGGACGATTTTCGGTAGCTGTCCCTGACGCCTGTACTCAGCCGAAGGCCCCAGCAGGGGCCGTGTCAGCGCGGATTCAGGGATGATCGCTGGACCGGACGACGAGGGCTGGGCGAGGGTGGCCCTGCCGCCCACTGCCTAGAAACCGTCGATGGGAATCTTCAGGTAACGGCGGCCATTGGCCTCGGCCGGCGGCAGGGTGCCGGCGCGGATATTCACCTGGATCGCCGGCAGGATCAGCGTCGGCATGGACAGGGTGGCGTCGCGGCGGGTACGCAGGGCGACGAAGGCGTCTTCGTCCACGCCATCGCGGACGTGGACATTGAGGGCGCGCTCTTCACCCACGGTGGTCTCATGGCGCGCTTCGCGGCCGGCGGGCGGATAGTCGTGGCACAGATAGAGGCGCGTGGCCTCGGGCAGGGTCAGCAGCCGGCGGATCGAACGATAGAGATCGCGGGCGCTGCCACCGGGGAAGTCGCAACGCGCCGAGCCGACATCGGGCATGAACAGGGTGTCGCCGACGAAGACATGGTCTTCCTCCACCTGGTAGGCCATGTCGGCCGGGGTGTGGCCGGGCACGTGCAGGGCGCGGGCGCTCAGGGCACCGATGTGGAAGACCTCGTCGGGCTGGAACAGGTGATCGAACTGGGAGCCGTCGAGGCGGAATTCCGCTTCCAGGTTGAAGACGTCCTTGAAGGCGCCCTGGACGCGGCGGATGCCTTCGCCGATGGCGATGCGGCCACCCAGCTGCCGGCGCAGATAGGGCGCGGCGGAGAGGTGGTCGGCGTGGGCATGGGTCTCCAGCAGCCACTCTACGGTCAGCCCCTGGTCGCGCACGAAGCGGGCGACGCGATCCGCCGACAGGGTGGCGGTGCGGCCCGAATGCGGATCGTAGTCCAGCACCGAGTCGACGATGGCGCAGCGGCTGCCGGGTGCCTCGTAGATCACATAGGTGAAGGTGGACGTGGTGGCGTCGAAGAAGGGTTCGATGCGCGGAGTCATGACCGGGCCTCGTGAAGAGATGGGATGTCCCACCTTAACACGGGGCTCCGCCGCTCCGCGGCGTGCCTCGTCGCCGCAGGACCGATCCGGTCTAGTAGCGCGCCTGCTGCATCTCCCTCAGGCGACTCAGGGTGCGGCGGAAGGGGAATTCCAGAAAGCCGCGGGTGTACAGCTGTTCCAGGGGTACGGCGGCATCGAGATAGAGCGGGCGGCGGCGGTCGTAGGCTTCGTCGACCAGGGCGATGAAGCGGCGCACGGCGTCATCCTGGGGGGCCAGGCGGGGCAGTTCGCGGTCGCCGGCGAGGACCCGCGTCGCGCCGTCTTCGGTGCCGCGGGCGATCCGGCTCGCGCGGGGATCGCCGGACAGGCAGGGGACGTTGCCCAGCAACAGGGCAGGGAAGCGGGTACAGAGATCGATGTAGTCGGTGGTGGCCCAGGCGCCCTGGCAGAGCACGGCGAAGTCCAGCCAGATCGCGCTGGAGGCCCGCTGCACCACGGGCAGGGGGCGCTCGCCGAGGATCAGGGGCGCGGTCGTCACGGCTTCCCCCGGGGTGAGGCGGGCAAAGGTCGTGGCGAGGGCGGTGGGATCGTCCACCCAGAAGCGCGGTTCGGCTTGGCCTTCGTGCAGGCGGTGGTCCTGGCCGCCGTCCACCTCCAGCACCTCCAGTCGCGCCTGCAGCGCGGCGATGGCGGGCAGGAGGCGCTCGCGATTGAAGCCGCCGGCATAGAGCTGCTCGGGCGGCTGGTTGGAGGTGACCACCAGCACCAGGCCCTGGTCCAGCAGGGCGCGCAACAGGCCGCCCACCAGGATGGCGTCGCCGATGTCGCTGACGAAGAGTTCGTCGAAGCACAGCACCCGCACCTCGGCAGCCAGTTCGCGGGCCAGCACCTGCAGGGGATCGCGGGTGCCGCTGAGCTGGAACTGCCGCTGGTGCACCCAGCGCATGAAGTGATGGAAGTGCTGGCGGCGGGCGGGCACCGGCAGGCTGGCGTGGAACAGGTCCAGCAGCCAGGTCTTGCCACGCCCGACCGGGCCCCAGAGATAGAGACCGCGTGCCGGACGCCCGGCCAGCAGGTCGGCGTGACAGGCTTCCAGCTGGCGCGCAGCGGCTTCCTGGGCGACATCGGGCAGGCGGTCGCCCTGGGCCAGGGCCCGGCGGTAGGCGGCGAGGGGGGGAAAGGCATTGGACATGGCCGCCACTCTAGCGCCCGTGCTGGCAGCAGACCATGCCCCGGCGGAATGACGTGAGTCCTTTATAGCGTTTGAAGGCCGGCCGCGGCGGTTCGATAGTGCGAGACGACCCTGCCGGACGCCGCCGGCACCCGCTTTCATCTCTGCCTGGAGCCCCGTCATGGCCGCCGATTCCACCCTGCACCTCGCCCACTGCCTCGCCTCCGTGGGCGTCTCCGAGATCCTCAAGATCACCGAGCGGGCCAACGCCCTGCGCCGCCAGGGCGCCGATCTGCTGGTGCTGGGTGCGGGCGAACCGGATTTCGATACCCCGGAGCACATCAAGGAAGCGGCGATCCAGGCCATCCGCGCCGGCCAGACCAAGTACACGGTGCTCGACGGCAGCCCGGCGCTCAAGGAGGCCATCCGCCGCAAATTCGCGCGGGAGAACGACCTGGTGTTCGCTCAGGACGAGGTGACCGCCTCGGCCGGTGCCAAGCAGGTGATCTTCAACGCCATGATGGCGACCCTGGACGCGGGTGACGAGGTGATCATCCCCGCGCCCTTCTGGGTGACCTATGCCGACATCGTCACCATTCTCGGCGGCACGCCGGTGGTGCTGCCGTGCCGTGAGGAGGATGGCTTCCGCCTGACTGCCGCGGCCCTGGAGGCGGCCATCACCCCGCGCACCCGCTGGGTGATGCTCAACTCGCCGTCCAACCCCTCGGGGGCGGCCTATGGCGAGGAACACTATCGCCCGCTGCTGGAGGTGCTGCTGCGCCATCCGCAGGTCTGGCTGATGGTCGACGACATGTACGAGCACATCCTCTACGACGGCTTTCGCTTCGTCACCCCGGCGGCGCTGGAGCCACGGCTGCGCGAGCGGACCCTGACCATCAACGGCGTCTCCAAGGCCTATGCCATGACCGGTTGGCGCCTGGGCTATGCCGGTGGACCTAAGGCGCTGATCCAGGCCATGGCCAGTGTGCAGAGCCAGGTGACCTCCTGCCCCTGCTCGGTCAGCCAGGCCGCGGCCATCGCCGCCCTGGATGGGCCGCAGGACATCGTGCGCGAGCGCTGCGAGCTGTTCCGCGAGCGGCGGGATCTGGTGGTGGATGCCTTGAATGCGGTGCCGGGTCTGTCGGCGCGGCGGCCCGAGGGGGCCTTCTATGTCTATGCCAGTTGCGCGGGGATATTGGGTCGGCGGACGCCGGGCGGGGAGGTGATCGACAGCGATACGGCCTTTGCCCGCTACCTCATGGATGAGGGCGGGGTGGCGGTGGTTCCAGGCTCGGCCTTTGGCCTGGCGCCTTACTTCCGGGTTTCCTACGCCACCTCGCACGAGGTGCTGGAGGAAGCCTGCCGCCGGATCGCCGAAGCGACCCGGCGGCTGCTGGCCTGATCAGCCGGCCGGCGGTTGGGCACCCGGGGCTACCGGCTGGACGCCGGGGGGCGGGGGTGGCGGCAGACGACCGGGACCGCGGGGTGCCGGCGGGGTGTCCAGGGTCTGCAGCGAGTTGGCGTCGGCGCCCAGGGCGCTGACCCGGAAGGCACGCCCCTGGGCGTTGGCCACCAGCTCGCCGCGCACCGCCACGTTCTGACCCGGCTTGAGCAGCGCCTGCAGGCGCAGGGCCTCATGGGGCGGCAGGCGCAGGGCGGTACCGTCCTGCAGCAGGGCGCCGTTCACGTCGCCACGGGGACCGTGCAGCAGCTGGACGATCTGGCCCTGGAGGCTGTCACCATCGCGCTCGGCGCCAGGTGCCGGGGGTGCCGGCGGACGGCGACCGCCCACGCGATCCGGGCCTTCATCGGTGACCGTCTTGCCGGTCTGGACATTGGTCAGGGAGACCGCCTGGATCAGTGGCAGGCTGGCGGCGCGCAGGCCGGCGACGTTGATGCTGTCACCCGGCTTGAAGGTGGCGGCCAGTTGCTCGGACAGGTGCGGCGGGGTGTTGACCTCGGTACCGTCGGCCAGGATCAGGCCATCGATATCGCCCCGGGGATTGAGCAGGAACTGCTTGAGCTGGCCCTGCTGGGTGGGAATCTGGGCGCTGGCCGCGGTGGTGGTGGCGGTGCTGCCGGCGGGTGCGGTCTGTGCCAGGACGAGGCCGCTGACGGACAGCAGGGCGAAGGTCCCGATCACGAGGGTTTGGGTCTTGGTAGGCATGGATGACTCCTGCGGTGGTTGACGATCAGGCTATTGCAGGGCCTGTGCCAACTTTTATTTTGTATAAAAATCAATAGCTTGCTAATTTCAGTGGCCATCCGGGCCAGGCATTGCGTCCGGCTGGCGGACATACCTGTCGGCAAAGCGGACAGCCTAGGCCGTGCTGTCGTCTGCACCGACACCCAGGCCCAGCCGACTCAGCTTGGTATAGAGCAGCTGGCGATGGATACCCAGGCGGCGGGCCGCTTCGGCGCGATTGCCATTGCTGCGCTGCAGGGCGCGCTCGATCAGCAGGCGTTCCAGGCGTGCGGTGGCCTCGGCCAGGGTCTCCTCCGGCCAGCTGGCGTCGATGGCTAACTCATCCGGCGTCTCGCCCTGCAGGAAGGCAAGGTCGGCGGCGACGATGCGCTCGCCCTGGGCCAGGGTCGCGGCGCGCTGGATGGCGTTGCGCAATTCCCGCACGTTGCCGGGCCAGGAGTGGCGCAGCAGAAGGGCGGCGGCATCGTCCGCCAGCACGCGACCGCTGGCGGCGAGGAAGTGCTCGGCCAGCGGCAGGATGTCGGCCCGCCGCTCGCGCAGGGCCGGCAGGTGGATGGGCACCACGTGCAGGCGATAGAAGAGGTCCTCGCGGAAGTCGCCACTGGCGACGCGCTGGGCCAGGTCGCGGTGGGTGGCCGCTACCAGCCGTACGTCCAGCCGTACCGGTGCGCCACCCACCGGCGTCACCTCGCGTTCCTGCAGGGCGCGGAGGATCTTGGCCTGCATCGGCAGCGGCATGTCGCCGATCTCGTCGAGAAAGAGGGTGCCGCCCTGGGCTTTGCGAAAGGCACCGAGGCGATTGGTGGTGGCCCCGCTGAAGGCGCCGCGCACATGGCCGAAGAGTTCGCTTTCCAGCAGGTCCGGCGGGATGGCCGCGCAGTTGACCGCCACGAAGGGCGCCCCGCGTCGCTTGCCGTGCTCGTGGATGGCGCGGGCCACCAGTTCCTTGCCGGTGCCGGTCTCGCCGGTGACCAGCACCGTGGCCTCGCTGTCCACCAGGCGGCCGATGGTCTTCTGCACCTGGCGCAGGGCGTCGCTGCCGCCCACCAGCGTATGGCCTTCGACCGCAGCCGGCGGCGCGCTGGCCGGGCCGCGCTGGGCGGTCATCCCGGCCAGCACCCGGATCAGTTCTTCGCGGCCGATGGGTTTGGTGAGGTGGTCGAAGGCGCCCAGGCGCATGGCCTCGATGGTGTTGCCGGCGCTGGCGAAGGCGGTCAGCACCGTGACCGCCGGCGGCTCGGGGCGGGCGCGAATGCGCGCCAGCACCTCCAGGCCATCCAGCCCGGGCATGCGCAGGTCGAGCAGCACGGCGTCCACCGATTCCTGCGCCAGGCGCTGCAGGCCCGCTTCGCCCCCGTCGGCCTGCAGCACCCGGTAGCCCTGGTCCGCGGCGGTTTCCGCCAGGGCGTCGCGCAGACCGGCGTCGTCATCGATGATCAGCAGGGTTGGCATGGCAGGAGGATCTCGAAGCGAGTGGGGATGGAGGGTTCGATCAGGCGCGCCTCGCCGCCGTGGGCGCGGGCGGTCTCGCGGACCAGGGCCAGGCCCAGGCCGGTGCCTTCGGGGCGACCGGTGACGAAGGGCTCGAAGAGCTGGCCGCGCAACTCGGCAGGTGGTCCCTGGCCTGCGTCTTCCACCGCCAGCACCAGCCAGTCGCCACGGCGGCTGGCGTCGAGACGGATCTCGCTGGCGGCCGGGGCGGCCTGCAGGGCGTTGAGCAGCAGGTTGTCCAGGGCGCGGGCCAGGGCGTCGCGATCGAAATAGCCCTGCTCGACGGCCACCCTGGCGGTCAGGCGGATGCCGCGCTGGGCGGCCTGGTCTTCGTGACCGGCCAGCACCTCGCGGCAGAAGACCGGCAGTTCGATGGCGGTCGGTTGCAGGTGCAGCGGCTGGGTGAGGTCGAGCAGGCGGCGCAGCAGGCGGTCGAGGCGGGTGACCTGCAGCAGGATGGCGTCCAGCGCGCGCTGCTGACGGCCGCTGTCGCCGGCCAGGGCGTTCTCGGCCTTGAGGCGCATGGCGGCCAGCGGATTGCGGATCTCGTGGGCGACCCCGGCGGCCACCCGACCAAGGGCGGCCAGCCGTTCACTTGCGTGGACCTGGGTGGTCAGCCGCTGGGCCTCGTCCCGTGCCTGGGTCAGGCGCTGCCCGGCCTGGTTGAGCGCCGCCAGCACCCGATCCAGCTCGCGTTCGCCGGTGAGGGCGAGGGTGGGCAGGTCGTGGCTGGCGCTGGCGCCCAGATCGCGCTCGACCCGCGCCACATGCCGCGACCACTGCCAGGTGAGTCGACCGAGCAGCAGGGTAGCGGCGAGCATGGCCAGCAGCAGCAGGCCCAGGCCCAGTTTCAGCTGGCGCTGACCGCTGCCCTCGGCGAAGGTCAGGCGGGTCAGGGTCCAGGCGGCGAGATCGGGG
This sequence comes from Pseudomonas aestiva, assembly GCF_039908605.1. Lineage (NCBI taxonomy): Bacteria > Pseudomonadati > Pseudomonadota > Gammaproteobacteria > Pseudomonadales > Pseudomonadaceae > Pseudomonas > Pseudomonas aestiva. The sequence goes on from NZ_CP150916.1 coordinate 1,225,924, forward strand.
ATGGGGCCGGACAGCGGGCAGGCGGCGACCAGCACCGTGGCGCCGTCCGCGCTGAAGCTGTCGCTCAGGCTGCGCGCCTCGGCCAGGGTCGCGGCGGAGAGATCGGCCAGGTGCTGGCGTTCGGCGGCGGTCAGGGAGAAGGGACTGGCATCGGCCAGGAGCCCCGCCTGCTCCTGCCAGAGACCGCCGGCCATGCCGCGATAACGCAGCAAGGCGACACTGGCCACGCCGGCGAGACTGCGCTGCAGGGCCGGATCGGCGAGGCCAGCGGTAGGGCCGGACCAGCCGTTGCTGTAGAAACGATAGCTGCTGGCGATGGCCTGGCAGGCCTGCTCGGCTTCCACCGTGGCCTGGCCGAGCTGGGCGCTTTCCGATTGGCGCAGCAGCAGGATCATCAGCCAGCCGACCCCGACGGCCATGCCGCCGAGCATCAGCAGCAGGGCAATCAGACGACTGCGCAGCGATCCGAACATGGGCGTTCTCTTCCAGGCCTTGGCCTGGATAGAGTGCCACACCCCGGCGGAGTTCGAGTGCCAGCGCGGGGGTCAGGCGCGCCGGCCGAATTCCGCTTCCTGCGCCGTCCAGCCGGGTACCCGCTCGCTCAGGGACAGCCCGAGACCCGGACGGGTCGGTACCTGCATCCGCCCGTCACGGGTTTCCAGGCGTTCGTTGAACAGCGGCTCCAGCCATTCGAAGTGTTCCACCCAGGGCTCGGTGGGATAGGTGGCGGCCAGGTGCACGTGCAATTCCATGGCGAAGTGCGGTGCCAGCATCACGCCAGCCTGCTCGGCCAGGGCGGCCACCTTGAGGAAGGGCGTGATGCCGCCAACCCGTGGCGCGTCGGGCATCAGGAAGTCGGCACCGCGCAGGCGGATGAATTCCTGGTGCTCGGCGATGCTGGTCAGCATCTCGCCAGTGGCGATGGGGGTGTCGAAGGCCGCGGCCAGGGCGGCGTGGCCCTCGGCGTCGTAGCAGTCCAGCGGCTCTTCGATCCAGATCAGGTTGAATTCCTCGAAGCGCCGGCACATACGCTGGGCGGTGGGTCGGTCCCATTGCTGGTTGGCGTCGACCATCAGCGGGAAGCTGTCGCCCAGGTGGCGGCGCACGCGGGCGACGCGCTCAAGGTCCAGGGCGCAGTCGGGCTGGCCGACCTTGAGCTTGATGCCGCCGATGCCTTTTTCCCGGGAGAGGTCCGTGTTCACCAACAACTGCTCCAGCGGCGTATGCAGGAAGCCGCCGGAGGTGTTGTAGCAGCGCACCGAGTCGCGCTGGGCACCCAGCAGGCGTGCCAGGGAGAGGTTGGCGCGACGGGCCTTGAGGTCCCAGAGGGCCACGTCGAAGGCGCCGATGGCCTGGGTAGCGAGGCCGCTGCGACCTACCGAGGCGCCGGCCCAGCAGAGCTTGGTCCAGAGCTTCTGGATGTCGCTGGGATTCTCGTCGAGCAGCACCGGGGCAATTTCATGGGCGTGGGCGAACTGGCCGGGGCCACCGGCGCGCTTGGAATAGCTGAAGCCCAGGCCGCGCTGGCCGTCGCGGGTTTCGATCTCGACGAAGAGGATGGCGATCTCGGTCATCGGCTTCTGCCGGCCGGTGAGCACCTTGGCGTCGCTGATGGGGGTGGCCAGCGGCAGGAACACGGAAGCCAGGCGGACCCAGACGATGCGGTCCTGGTCGGCGCTGTAGGCGTTATCGGACATGGGGATGCTCCAGGGTGAGGAATCAGGGACGGGTGGCAGGCAGGGCGTCGGCGGTGGCGGCTGGCTCGTCATTGAGTTCGCCGAGGTCCAGGCGCCTGAGCGGGCCGACGATGACCAGGTAGGAGAAGGCGCCGAGCAGGCCCATGGCGGCGACGTAGGTAAGGGCCACGTCGAAGGAGCCGAGCTGGTTGATCATCAGGCCGATGGCCAGCGGGGTGATGATGCTGGCGATGTTGCCGCAGAAGTTGAAAAGGGCGCCGCTCACGCCCATGGCGCGCTTGGGCGAGACATCACCGACGATGCACCAGCCGAGGTTGCCCACGCCCTTGGCGAAGAAGGCGATGGACATCACCAGGGTGACCAGGACGATGGACTGGGTGTAGTTGGCCACCACGATGCTGCTGGAAAGCAGCAGGCCGACGATGATCGGCGTCTTGCGCGCGGCGGTGAGGCTGTAGCCGCGGCGCAGCATGCCGTCCGACCAGAGTCCGCCGAGAACGCCGCCCAGGCAGCCGGCCACCGGCGGGATGGTGGCGATCAGGCCGACCTTGAGCATCGTCAGCCCCTTGGCCTCGACCAGGTAGGTGGGAAACCAGGTGAGAAAGAACCAGGTGATGGTGGTCAGGCAGAATTGTCCCAGGTAGATGCCCAGCATCATGCGATTGCCGCTGATGGCCTTGAAGGTGCGCCAGCTGACGGGCGCCCGGGTGTCGCCCAGATCGGGCAGGCCGCCACCGGCTTCGATATGGTCCAGCTCGCTCTGGCTGACGCGCCTGTCGTGCCGGGGCTCCTGCACGGTGGCGAACCACAGCAGGCCGATGAGGATGCCGGCGCCGCCGGTCCAGAAGAACACGTGCTCCCAGCCGAACTGGTTGAGCAGGATCACCATCAGTGGCGTGAACACCGCCAGGGCGAAGTACTGCGCCGACTGGAAGATGGCGGTGGCCAGGCCGCGTTCCTGGCGCGGGAACCACATCACCGTGAGGCGGTTGTTGGCCGGAAAGGCCGGCGACTCGGCCACGCCCATGAGAAAGCGCAGCACGAACAGCGCCAGCAGCGCCGAGGAGAAGAATTCGACGTAGCCCTGCAGGAAGGTCAGTACCGACCAGAGAATCAGGCTGGCGCCCAGCACCAGCCGCGAGCCGAAGCGATCGAGCACGATGCCGCCGGGAATCTGCATGGCGGTGTAGGCCCAGCCGAAGGCCGAGAAGGCGAGCCCCATGGCCACGGCGTCGAAACCGAGGTCGTGACGCAGGGCCGGTGCGGCGATGGAGAGGGTGGCGCGGTCGACGTAGTTGAATACCGTCACCAGAAAGATCATCGCCAGGACGAGATAGCGGACGCGAGTGCGCCGCGACGGCTCAGGGGAAGTGCGCATTGTTATTGTCCTTTTCAGCGGGCAAAGCCGGCGGCGAGGCCGGCACCTGCAGGAGGACGCTAAGCTGATTACGCAATCATTCAATCGTCAGCGCGTACTCTCGCGCATGACCAGTTCGAAGCCGGTATCCCGTTGCCGCGGCGCCTCGGCGCCCGCCAGACGGGCGAGCAGGGCCGTGGCGGCATGGGTGCCCATCGCGGCGCCGCGCACGTCCACGGTGCTCAGTGCCGGGATCAGATGGGCGGCGCTGGCCAGGTTGCCGAAGCCCATCACGGCCAGCTTTTCCGGTATTTGCAAGCCGCGGGCATGGGCTTCGGCCAGCACCCCGTGGGCGAGGGTGTCGGAGCTGCAGACCACCACCTCAGGACGAATTCCAGCCTCGAGCAGGCGGGCCAGGCCCTGGCGACCCAGTGCCGGGGTGGCCGGCGGCGGCAGGCTGACATCGGCTGGCGCGGCCAGTCCGTGGATGGCCAGTTCGTCACGGAAGGCATCGCGGCGCAGCCGTCCGCGGGGATCGTCCAGGGTCAGGCTGGCGAAGTGGCGATAGCCGCGCGCCAGCAGCTCCCGGGCGACGGCCTGGCCCACCGCGACATGGGAAAAGCCCACCAGCATGTCCAGCGGTCGCTCACCCTGGTCCCAGCACTCCACCAGCGGAATGCCGGCCTGTGACAGGCGCAGTCGGCTGGCGGCCGTATGCAAGGTGCCGGTCAGCACCATGGCGTCGGGGCGGCGGCGCAGCAAGGCGTCCAGCAGCCGCTCCTCGCGTTCGGCGGAATAGTCGGTCAGGCCCAGCAGGGTCTGGTGGCCGGCCTCGGTCAGGGTCTGCATGAGCGCCTGCACGGTGTCGGCGAAGATGGAATTGACGATGGTGGGCACCAGGATGGCGATCAGCCGACTCTCCAGGGGCGCGCTGCCGGTGGTAAGCATGGCCGGCTGGTAGCCGCTCTCGCGCACCGCGCGAAAGACCTTTTCGCGCAGCGCCGGCCGGACGATCTCCGGCTGGTTGAGGGTGCGCGAAACGGTGATCGGCGAGACCCCGGCCAGGCGGGCCACGTCCTTTAGGGTCGGTGGCTTGCCAGTGGAACGACCAGGCCAGGACGGGGCGTTGCGATCACCGGACAAGAGCGACTCCGCGACAGGAGAGGGAATGCCCGATTCTGCCGAGTCATACGATGACTCTCAAGGTGAACGAGCCACAGACGTACAAGCCAGCACCGGACGTGCTGGCTAGCCTGGGTCTCCTTCTCGAAGCCTGACAGGTGTCTCTTGGAAATCGTCCTCTATGCCCTGAGCGTCATGTACAGCCCCGGCCCGGTCAACGCCCTGGGGCTGAACGCCGGTCTGCGCGGCCAGGCCCGGCGGGCGCTGGGTTTCTATGCCGGGGTGGGCTGCGCCATGCTGATCCTGTTTCTGGCCCTGGGCTATGCCGGTGCGGTCCTGGTCTCGGGGGCGCTGCTGCCGTGGCTGGCGCTCCTGGGCGGTGGCTATTGCCTGTACCTCGGCTATCTCATTGCCCGAGCCGCGCCGCCGACGGCGGCGGGAAAGGAGGAGTGCGCCGCAACGCGGCTGACCTTCGCCCGCGGCTTCCTGATCCAGGGGCTCAATCCCAAGGGCTGGCTGGCGGTGCTGCCCATCACCACGGTGATGTTCCCGGCGGCTCAGGTGACCGGTAGCAAGATCGCCCTCTGGTCGCTGCCGCTAGCCCTGTCGGCGGGCGGCGCCCCGGCCAGCTACGCCTTGCTTGGCGCGCTGCTCGGGCGTTACCTAGTCCGGGGACGCGGCTTGCGCGCGGTGAATCGGGTGCTGGGGCTGAGTCTGATCGCGTGTGCCCTGCTGCTGTTCCACGACGCCTGGCACGGTCTGCTAGGCTGAAGGACGACAGGAGACGCCATGCGCACCACGACCGAGCTGCCCAACCCCGCCGACTGGGTACGCCATGCTCCGCTGGATGACCGGCTGGAATCCATCGAGGCCTTTTTCAGCGGCCATGCCTTCGATCCCCATCGTCATGCGACCTATGCCATCGGTCGTACCCTGGCCGGGGTGCAGAGCTTTTCCTATCGTGGCGCCAAGGCCAGCAGCCTGCCGGGCGAGACCATGGTCTTCCACCCGGACGAGGTCCACGACGGTCGCGCCGGCGCCGCCTGCGGCTTTCGCTATCGGATGCTCTATGTGCCGCCGGCCCTGGTGCAGGACATCCTTGGCGGGCGGCCCTTGCCCTTCCATCGGGAGGGTGTTTCGCTGGATCCACGCCTGGCACGGGCCACCGATGCGGTGTTCGCCACCCTTGACGAGCACCCCGATGCCCTGGGGCGCGACGATGCCCTCTATGGCCTGGTCGCTACCCTGGCCGAGGTTTGCCAGACCTGGCCAAGTCGCGGTCGGGTCGATTTCGCCGCGGCGCTGCGCGCCCGCGAATACCTGGAGGACAACCTCGACCAGGCCGTCACCCTGGACGACCTGGCCCGTTGCGCCGGCCGTGATCGCTGGAGTCTGACCCGGGATTTTCGTGCCTACTTCGGTACCAGTCCGCATCGCTACCTGACCCTGCGCCGCCTCGACCAGGTACGGCTGCACGTGCGCCTGGGGCTGGGGCTGGCCGACGCGGCCGTGGCGGCGGGCTTCTACGACCAGAGTCACATGACGAAACATTTCCGCCAGGCCTTCGGCATGGCTCCAGCCCGCTGGTTTCGTGGGCTGGCCAGACCGCCCGCCGTGTCTGCCACGGCTAGCGCACCCGGCCCTTAGCGCCGCAACGGTCAGGCGGGTTTCGCCCTGCGGCATGCGTCGTTCAATGAGCGCCGCCAGCGAAACGATCCCCGGCGAGGGCAGTCAACCTGTGCGCACTTCATAAACAGGAGCCCTTTTATGACCGGCCAGGGAGAATCTGCCGCTCGTCCCACCTTCAGTCCTCCGGTCTTCTGGACCTCGACCCTGCTGCTACTCGCGCTGGTGCTCTATGCCAGCCTGTTCCAGGCGAATGCCCAGTGGCTGTTCGCCGCCATTCAGGGCTGGATCATCACCAACCTGAGCTGGTTCTACATCCTCGCCGTGGCCATCATCCTCGGCACCGTGGTGTTTCTCGGCATGAGTCGCTATGGCGACATCAAGCTCGGCCCGGACCACAGCGAACCGGACTATGCCAACACCACCTGGTTCGCCATGCTGTTTTCCGCTGGCATGGGCATCGGCCTGATGTTCTTCGGCGTCGCCGAGCCGGTGATGCACTTTCTCAATCCGCCCTATGCCGATGGCCAGACGGTGGACGCCGCGCGCCAGGCCATGCGCATCACCTTCTTCCACTGGGGCCTGCACGCCTGGTCGATCTATGCCATCGTCGCTCTGATCCTGGCCTATTTCAGCTACCGCCACGGCCTGCCGCTGACCCTGAGATCGGCACTCTATCCGCTGATCGGCGAGCGCATCTACGGACCCATCGGCCATGCGGTGGACATCTTCGCCATCATCGGCACGGTGCTGGGCGTCGCCACCTCCCTGGGTTTCGGCGTGTCGCAGATCAACACCGGGCTCAATGTGCTGTTCGGCGTGCCGGTGTCCACCCCGGTGCAGATCGGCCTGATCGTCATCACCACGGCGCTGGCCACCCTCTCGGTGGTCTCGGGGCTGGACAAGGGCGTGCGGCGGCTGTCGGAGCTCAACCTGGGCCTGGCGGTGCTGTTGATGCTCACCGTGATCATCCTCGGCCCCACCGTGCTGATCCTGCAGACCTTCGTCGAGAACACCGGCGGCTATCTCAGCGAGATCGTCAGCCGCACCCTCAATCTCAACGCCTATCGACCCACCGACTGGATCGGCGGTTGGACGCTGTTCTACTGGGGTTGGTGGCTGGCCTGGTCGCCCTTCGTCGGGCTGTTCATCGCGCGCATCTCGCGCGGCCGGACCATCCGCGAATTCGTCTCCGGCGTGCTGCTGGTGCCGGCCGGCTTCACCCTGCTGTGGATGACCGTGTTCGGCAACACCGCCATTCACATGATCCTCACCGAGGGCATCACCGACCTGGCCGCCGCCGTATCCCAGGACAGCTCCCTGGCGCTGTTCGCCTTCCTGGAGCACTTCCCCTTCGCCAGCGTGATCTCGCTGATCGCCATCGTCATGGTGGTGGTGTTCTTCGTCACCTCGGCCGACTCGGGCGCCATGGTGGTGGACATGCTGGCCTCCGGCGGCCAGGACCAGACGCCGGTCTGGCAACGGGTGTTCTGGGGCGCCAGCATGGGCCTGGTGGCCATCGCGCTGCTTCTCGCGGACGGCCTCAAGGCGCTGCAGACCGCCACCATCGCCAGTGCCCTGCCGTTCACCATCGCCCTGCTGTTCAGCATGCATGGCCTGCTCAAGGCCTTGAAGCTGGACGCCACCAAACGCGGCCTGCGCCATCAGTCGCTGAGCCTCACCCCACCGACCAGTCGCACGCCGGGGGGTTGGCAGCGCCGGCTGCGCGGCCTGGCGATGTTTCCGCGGCGTAGTCACGTGGTGCGCTTCATCGGCGAGGTGGCCAAGCCGGCCTGCTTGGCGGTGGCCGAGGAATGGCGCAAGCAGGGCTATGTCTGCGGCGTGGAAGACCGCGAGGATGGCGGGGTGCGGCTGTATGTCGGTCCGGCCGAGCAGCCCCAGTTCGTCTACCAGGTAAGACCCCACGCCTACGCCATGCCCAGTTTCGTCATGGGCAGCGAGCCGGGGGAGGAGCGCAAGTACTTCCGCGCCCAGGTCTATCTGCGCGAGGGGGGGCAAGACCATGACGTCATGGGCTGGTCGCGCGAGGACGTCATCGGCGACATCCTCGACCAGTACGAACGCCACATGCATTTCCTGCATCTGGTGGGCTGAGAACCTGTCCACAATCTGCTGCGCGTCGGCCAAACTGCGTTGAAAATGCCTTCGGAATGCTCATTTACCACTCGTAAACTCCGCTTCCTCAGGCATTTTCGCCTTGTTTGTCTCTAGCTCGCGAGATCGTGAACAGGTTCTGAAACGAAAAAGCCGGGCGCAGTGCCCGGCTTTTTCATGGTGCGGCGTTTGGGTCACTTCACCCGGAAGCGCCGGACCACCGCGATCAGCTGCTCGTTGGACGACTGCACCGCCGCGGTGCTCTCGGCGGTGCGCTGCCCGCTGGTGACCAGATCGTCGACGATATGGCGTACGGCGACCATGTTCTGGTTGATCTCACCGGCCACCGCGCTCTGCTCCTCGGCGGCCGCGGCGATCTGGGTCGACAGGTCGCTGATGCGCACCACTGAACCGCTCATCTCGTCCAGGCCGTCGGTGACCTCACGGGTCTTCTCGGCGGTGCTCTGGCAACTGGTCTTGGTCACTTCCATGGCCGCGACCGCGGAACTCACGCCCTGCTGCAAGCGGCTGAGCATCTCGTTGATCTCGGCGGTGCTCTGCTGGGTGCGTCCGGCCAGGGCGCGCACCTCGTCAGCCACTACCGCGAAGCCACGCCCTTGCTCGCCGGCCCGGGCCGCCTCGATGGCGGCGTTGAGCGCCAGCAGGTTGGTCTGGCCGGCGATCTCGCCGATCACCCCAAGGACATCGTTGATGCGCTGGGCATCGCTCTGCATGGCCTGCACCTTGAGGGTGGCGTCTTCCACCTGGTCGACCAGGGCGAACACGCTGGCGGAGGCCTGTTGAACCACGGCGCGCGAGCGCTCGGCCTGGCCGTTGGCGGCCTGGGTGAGGGAGGCGGTATCGCTGGCACTGCGGGCCACGGAGTCGGAGGTGGCACTCATCTCGGTGATGGCCGTCACCGCCTGGTCGGTTTCGCTGGCATGGCGGGCCAGAATGGCACCGTTCTGCTGGGCCTGGCCGTGCAGTTGCTTGAGGCCGGTGTCGATGCGGTCGGTGGCGTCGCCCACCTCGCCGATCAGACGCTGCAGATAGCCGATGAAGCCGTTGACCGCGCCGGCCACTGCATCCACCTCGTCCTTGCCGTGCACCGGGATGCGTCGGGTCAGGTCGGCATCGCCTGCCGAGAGCGATTCGATGTTGCGTTGCAGCAGACCCAGGCGACCCATCAGCTTGCCGAGCGCCAGCACCATGATGCTCACCAGCAGCAGGACCAGCGGCAGCTGGATCGCCGCCAGGGTCTTGAGGATGCCGGTGTTGGTCGCCGCGATGAGCGAGGTGGGCAGCGCCGTGGCCAGCAGCCAGGGCGTGCCGGCCAGCGGGCGCAGGAAGAAGGTGTGCGGCGTGCCGTGCTCGTCGACATAGGTGTCGCGCACCACGGCCTCACCCTTGAGCTTGCCGAGGTTCTGCTGGATGGCGGCGACGAAGGGCGAACGGGCGGCATAGGCCGAGACGTTGTTCAGGATCTGCGAATCGCCGAGTTCGCTGAGGTTGCTGAGGATCTTGCCGTCGGCCTCGACGATCATCATGTCGGTGTCGTCGAGTTCCTTGCGCAGGCTGTCCACCAGGGGATTGAAGAAGCCCAGGGTGAGGTCGATGGTCGAGACGCCAAAGGCCTTGCCGTCGCGCTGGATGGCCATGGCGCAGTTGGTGCGCGGCTCGGCGCTGGCGGCGTCCTTGTAGGCGGCGGCCCAGACGCACTGGCCGGCGGGCCCCTTGAGGCCGGCCTGGAACCAGGGCTGCTCCCAGTAGTTGAGCGACTCGGGGGAGTTCCAGTGGGTGTTGACGATCAGCTTGCCGCCGGCATCGCGGTGATAGAAGGTGCTGAACTTGTCGCGCCCCTGCTCGCGCTGGTTGGGCAGCGGCCAGATGCCGCCGCCGAACACCTTGGCATCGCCGTACTGGTCCACCAGGCCGGGCAGTACCCGGTCGATGGCGGCGCTGTCCAGCAGCGGCACGGTCTGGGTGATGGAGCGCTGCTGCGCCTGGATCTGGTTGAGTTCGCGATAGATGCGGGTGCCCACCTCGTTGACGCGGGTCAGCACGGCGGATTCACCGGCGGCGACCAGGTCCGGGGTCACCCACAGGCGGATGCCGATGACGGTGGCCGCGAGGGTCGCGCCGATGAAGCCCAGGAAGATCAGGGTGTAGCGGGTCCGAATGGTGTTCAAGGCCATGGTGTCGCTCCTGCGGTTACAGCGTCTTTCACGCTGCGAAAGGCATCCTTGGCGGTGTTCTGAACAGGGATGTCAGAGCCTTATCGGCGTGCGATGTGTGACCTTTAGTCGCAGAGGGGTCGAGATATCAAATCGCCATTCCGGTCGTGGCGTGACCTGCTAGCCGCTTTTTAGTCAGAGGATTGCGCCGTGCAGCGATCAGGATCGCAAAAGCGTATTTCGCCCTGCCAGACGCCTGCGTGCCGGCGGACGATCACCAGGCAGGGGCCGTCTCCTGGCGCCGCGACCAGGCACTGGCCATCGGCCTGCCAGAAGGCACTGCGACCCACGCAGGCATAGCCGCCGGTGGGCGCGCCGTGGTTGGCCATGAGCACGGCCATGTTCAGCCGCCGGGCATGGTCGGCCAGTTGGGCGCTGTCGGCGGGATAGCCGGTCGGACCTATCACCGCCGAGGCCAGGTAGAGATCGGCGCCACGGGCGCGGGCGGCATCGGCATGGGCCGGGTGATTGCTGTCGGCGCAGATGGCCAGGGCGGCCTTTACGTCCCGCACCTCCAGCAAGTCCCCGCCGTTACCGGGGACGAAGGGCGGTGTCTCGCCCGGATGCAGGTATTGCTTGGTGTGGACGCGACAGCGGCCATCGGCGCCGAGGATCAGCGCACCGATCTGCAGCCCCGTCGGACCCTGGATCGGCGCCCCGACCACGGCCGTGAGCCCGGCCACGCGGCAGGCCTCGCGCAGGGGCCGCAGGCGCGCATCGGCACCGTCCAGCGTCAGCGCCGCTGCCAGGGTCGGTTCATAGCCGGTCAGGGACAGTTCCGGAAACAGCAGGAGCTCCACCCCGGCGTCGGCCGCCGCGGCGATGAAGTCGAGATGGCAGCGCAGATTGGCGGCGAGATCGCCGGCGATCGAAACGGACTGGGCGGCGGCCAGGGTAAGGGTGGGCATCGAGACTCCAGAGCAAGCGGCAGCGACCGGGCGATCCGGGCCCGTCCACCGCGGGTGTTGGGGCGTCCAGCTAGGGGGCACGATACCTCCGCGCTACCTGAATACGCTGGGTTGCCTCCCGGTTATACCGCTATCGCTACCTCTCAGTATTTGGCGCGGAAGCGCCTCGCTATAGTCGGGCCGTCTATCAATTTCAAGAATAACAGGACGGGTCATGGCGATAATCAACTATGTAACGGAGATCCGCTTCGGCGCCGGCTGTGCGGCCGAACTGGCCGAGGTCAACGCGCGGCTGGGCTTCCAGCGACCGCTGATCGTCACCGATCGGGGCGTGGTGGCAGCCGGTCTCATCGAGCAGCTGATGGCGCTCAACCCCCTGGCCGCCTACCAGGTGTTCGACGCCACCCCGGCCAATCCCACCGAGGCCGCCACCCGCGAGGGCGTCGCCTGTTTCCGCGACGCGGAATGCGACGGCATCATCGCCGTCGGCGGCGGGTCGCCCATCGACCTGGCCAAGGCCATCGCCGTGTCCGCGCGTCATCCGGGACCGCTGAAACAGTTCGCCGTCATCGAGGGCGGCCTGGCGCGCATTACCGCGGCGACGGTGCCCATCGTGGCCATTCCGACCACCGCCGGCACCGGCAGCGAGGTGGGACGTGGGGCCATCATCATTCTCGATGATGGCCGCAAGGTCGGCATCCTCTCGCCCCATGTCATCCCGCGGGTGGCCATCTGCGACCCCCTGCTGACGCTCAGCCTGCCGCCGCACCTGACCGCCGCCACGGGCATGGACGCGGTGGCCCACTGTATCGAGACCTTTCTCGCGCCCGGCTTCAATCCGCCGGCCGAGGGCATCGCCTTGGACGGCCTGCGGCGGGCCTGGCGCCATCTGGAACTGGCGTTCAACGAACCAGACAATCTGGAAGCCCGTACCCAGATGCTCAGCGCCTCGCTGCAGGGGGCGCTGGCCTTCCAGAAGGGGCTGGGCTGCGTGCACAGCCTGAGTCACTCGCTGGGTGGCATCGATCCGCGGCTGCACCATGGCACCCTCAACGCGGTCCTGCTGCCGGCCGTGGTGGCCTTCAACCGGAGCGCGGAATCGGTGATCCGCGACGAGAAACTCGAACGCCTGGCCCAGGCCATGCAACTGCCGGCGCAGCTGTCGGTGGAGCAGGCGCTGGCGCACAAGGCCGAAGCCCTGCGGCTGCCGACGGGTCTGGCGCAGATGGGCGTCGACCCGGGACTCATCCCGCGCATCGTCAGCGGCGCCCTGGCCGATCACAGCCACAAGACCAATCCCCGGGAAGCCTCGGCGGAGGACTATGCCCAACTGATCAGGGCCTCGCTCTGAAGCCCTGTCGTCCGTAGCGGAAAGCCCTTCCGCTGCAGCGTCGTCCGCCGTCCTGCCTTGCGCCCCGACTCGTGCCGGGCGGGCAATGGGCTGCGGATGACCGACGACTGCCCTGCAACACCCTCGCGACAATCACAACAATTAAAGGACGCGAAACATCATGGCCCATCCCAGTACCAGCGCATCCCCGGTGCCGTTCGATCCGCTCTATCGCAAGGTCGCCTGGCGCGTGTTGCCCCTGCTGCTGCTCGGCTACATCATCGCCTATCTCGATCGGGTCAATGTCGGCTTCGCCAAGCTCGCCATGCTCAGCGACCTCGGCCTGTCCGACGCGGCCTATGGCCTGGGCGCCGGCATCTTCTTCATCGGCTACTTCATCTTCGAAGTCCCCAGCAACCTGATGCTGCATCGCGTCGGCGCCAAGCTGTGGATCGCGCGCATCATGATCACCTGGGGCCTGGTCTCGTCGCTGATGGCCTTCACCGGGCCCATCGCCCAGTGGCTGGGCATCAGCCATGAGCTGACCTTCTACGGCCTGAGGTTCCTGCTCGGCGTCTGCGAGGCGGGCTTCTTCCCCGGGGTCATCCTCTACCTGACCTACTGGTTTCCCTCGGCGCTGCACAGCCGCATGATGGCCATCGTCATCCTCGGCAACCCGGTGTCCTTCATCTTCGGTGGTCCGCTCAGCGGCGCCATCATGTACTACATGGGCGGCAGCAGCCTGCTGGCCGGCTGGCAGTGGATGTTCGTCATCGAGGCCGTACCGGCCGTGGTGGTCGGGGTGGTGGTGCTCTGCCTGCTGGACAACGGCATCCAGGATGCCAAGTGGCTGAACGTGCAGGAAAAGGCCGAGCTCACCCGGCGCCTCGCCGTAGAGGCCGCGGAAAAGCCCCGCATCGCCCTGAAGCGCCTGTATGCCCTGCCCATCATCTGGCTGCTGACCGGCATCTACGTCCTGCTGATGCTCGGCAACTACGGCATCAATTTCTGGGTGCCGACCATCATCAGGAACGCCGGGGTGGCCTCGGTCCTGGACATCGGCCTCATCACCGCCATCCCCTATGTGTTCGGCGCGCTGACCATGGTCTGGATCACCCGTCAGGCCCAGCGCACGGGTAACCAGCGCGCCTATGGCGCCCTGATGTCGGTGCTGGCCGGTATCGGCCTGATCCTCTGCGCGGCCTTTCCCCAGCACCTCCTGCTGATGATCCTGGGGGTCGCCTTCGCCGTGGGTGGCAGCCTGAGCGCCATCGCGCTGTTCTGGGGGCTGCCCGGCGCCTTCCTGCAGGGCGCCGCGGCCGCGGCCGGCATCGCCGTCATCAACTCCTTCGGCAACCTGTGCGGCTTCGCTGGCCCCTATCTGCTGGGCCTGCTGACCACCCTGTTCGGCTCGGCGCAAGGGGGGCTGATGCTGCTCGGGGGTTGCCTGCTGGTGTGCGCGGCGCTGATGCTGTGGGTGACCCGACGCCCCGGTCAGTCGACCACCGGGCTGCTGGCCGAGTAGCCACGCCGGGATAGCCGCGCGTTTTCGAGCGGAAGCGACCGCCGTTCGCTTCCGCTTTCCTTGTCAGTGAAGAGGACGTCATGGATCTGGTCAGCGAGTTGCAAACCATCGTCGGGCGGCGCCATGTCCTGCAGGGCGACGCCGCGACCCGGCGCTTCCGCCTGGGAATCCGCTATGGCGGCGGAGCGGTGCTCACCGTGGTCCAGCCCGGCACCCTGCTGGAGATGTGGCAGGTGCTGCAGCGTTGCCACGGCGCCGGGACCATCATCATCTGTCAGGCGGCCAACACCGGTCTGACCGGCGGCTCCACTCCGGTGGCCGAGGGCTACGACCGGCCGGTGGTGCTGATCAACACCCTGCGCCTGACCCGCCTGGCTCTGCTGCGCCAGGGCGAGCAGGTGCTGTCCCAGCCAGGCGTGACCCTGAGCCAGTTGGAGACGACGCTGAAACCCCTGGGGCGCGAGCCCCATTCGGTGATCGGCTCGACCTGCATCGGCGCCTCCGTCACCGGTGGCGTCTGCAACAATTCCGGCGGCTCGCTGATCCGTCGCGGACCGGCCTTTACCCAGCTGTCGCTGTTCGCCCGCATCGACGAGGCCGGGCAACTGCAACTGGTCAACCATCTGGGCCTGGCGCTGGGCGACACCCCCGAGGAGATCCTTACCCGGCTCGACGAGGGCCGCTTCGACGACAGCGCCGTGCAGGACCCGGTCGGGGCCATGGCCTCCGATCGCGAATACGCCCGCCATGTCCGCGACGTGACCTCGGCCACCCCGGCCCGCTACAACGCCGATCCGCGGCGGCTGTACGAGGCCTCGGGCTCGGCGGGCAAGCTCGCCGTGTTCGCCCTGCGCCTGGATACCTTTGCCGCCGATCGCAATACCCGGGTGTTCTACATCGGTTCCAATCGAGCGGCTGACCTGGAAGCCATCCGCCGGCACATCCTGGTCAATTTCGCCTCTCTGCCGATTGCCGGCGAGTACATGCACCGCACGGCCTATGAGCTCAGTCGCACCTACGGCAAGGATCTGTTCCTGTTCATCCAGCGTTGCGGTGCGCAGCGGGTACCCCAGGCCTTTGCCTGGAAGACCCGCTTCGATGCCCTGAGCGAACGCCTGGGCCTGGGCGCCCAGCTCGGCGACCGACTTCTGCAACGCCTCGCCGCGCCGCTGCCCGAGCATCTGCCAGCGCGGCTCAACGCGTTCGCCGAGCGCTTCGAGCATCACCTGCTGCTCAAGATGGGCGAAGAGGGCATCGACGAGGCGCGCGCCTATCTGCAGGCCTGGCTGCCCAGCGCGGACGCGGACTTCATCGAGTGCGATGCGGAGGAGGGCAACGCCGCCTTCCTCAATCGCTTCGCGGTCGGCAATGCCATCAACCGCTACCGCGCGGTGCACCGGGACAGCGTGGAAGACATCCTCGCCCTGGATATCGCCCTGCCGCGCAACACCCAGGACTGGTTCGAGACCCTGCCGCCGGAGCTGGCGGAGCAGATCGAGGTGACCATGTATTGCGGGCACTTCTTCTGCCACGTGCTGCACCAGGAGTACCTGGTGAAGAAGGGGCACGACTGCGCGGCGCTCAAGCGGCGCCTGCTGGCCCTGCTGGATGCCCGCGGCGCCCGCTATCCGGCCGAGCACAATGTCGGCCACCTCTACGCCGCGGCGCCGGAACTGGAGCGGCACTATCGCCAGCTCGATCCGACCAACGCCTTCAATCCCGGCATCGGGCAGCTGACGCGGCGCCATCGCTGGCAGGAGGACTGCTGCGCGGAGCACTCCAGCGACGCCATCGCCGCGGCGGCGAAGGCGGCCCGAGCGGCGCCTGCGGAGACGAGTCGCACGTCCTGAACGGGAGTGCCGGGCGGCTCAGTTTTCCTGCTGGATCGCGTAGAGCGATTCCACCAGCAGCGCGAACGCCGGGTTCTGCTGAGCGCTGCGCCGCGAGACCAGCTCATAGGGTTCGCTAGGGGACCTGAGCTGCAGCGGCAGGCGACTGACCAGGCCATGCTGGCAGACATAGTCCGCCACCTCGACCGAGACCAGGGCCACCAGCCGAGGATTGCGGCTCAGCAGCGACAGGGTGGTCAGCGCCGAGGTGGTCTCGATCAGGTGCAGCGGAAACGGCAGCTGGGCTTCGAAGAACTCGTGCTCCAAGGTGCGGCGCATGGGCATGTTGGCCCGATAGACCACCCAGCGACTGTCCGATAGATCCTGCAGCTCGACCCGCTCGCGCCGGGCGGCCGGATGGGAGGCGTGGGCGATGACCGCGAGGGACTCGTCCTTGATGACCAGGGTATCGTAGCTTTCCGGCCGCTCGCTCACCGACAGGCGACAGATGGCCGCGTCCAGCCGTCCCTGGTCGATCAGACCGAGCAGGGTCGTGCTGGTGTCCTCCACCACCTCGATCGACAGCCGCGGCTGCAATTCCAGCAGCCGCGAGATGGCATGGGTGAGCAGGGGCACGGCGCCCATGATGGTGCCGATGGCCAGCTTGCCGCCCGAGCCGCTGGCGATGGCGTGCAGCTCATGGCGCAGATTGTCCAGGTCGGCCTGGATCAGCCGGGCGAAGCGAATGGCGCAGGTACCCGCCGGGGTCGGCAGCAGGCCGCGGTTGGTGCGCAGGAACAATTCCACTCCCAGGGTGGATTCCAGCTCCTTGAGCGCCTTGCTGGCGCCTGGCTGCGTGAGCCCCAGGCCTTCCGCGGCGTTGAGCAGTGAACCCTTTTCCGCCAGGGCGATGAGCAGGCGCAGCTGCTTGGCGTGCAGGCGCGACATGATGGTGTTGAGGCTGGCGAGATTTTTCATTGACTGAACGTTATACCGCAGTGGCTGCGATCACATCCTCAACAATAAACAGCGGGTACGAGGCCTGGCTCGATTCGTTGGGCTTCGGCGATAGAACCGCCTCAACCCAACCTACGGGGCTGTGTAGGTTGGGTTGAGCGCCAGCGAAGCCCAACGGACCGGCGTCAAGGCACGCATCCGGTCCCTCACCCCAACCCTCTCCCGGAGGGAGAGGGGGCGGCAAAGGTGCGAAGAGAGGCAGCGACACTGAGAGGCACGCTTTTACCCTCCCGAAGGGAGAGGTTAGCGTTCAAGGAGCGCAGGGAGGCAGGACGGTATCAGGGGGCACGCTTCTACCCCCTCTCCCTTTGGGAGAGGGTTGGGGTGAGGGATGATCCCCATTAGAGCAGTGTAAAACTCCCCTCGCGCACCCGCTCCGAATCCAGGCCGACCATCACCTTGAATTCGCCCGGTTCCGAGACCAGCTTGAGGTCGTTGTTGTAGAAGCGCAGGTCCGCCTCGGTGATGGGGAAGTCCAGCTCGCGGCTTTCGCCCGGTTGCAGCATCACCTTCTGAAAGCCCTTGAGCTCCTTGACCGGTCGCGCCAGGGAGGCGGTCACGTCGTGCAGGTAGAGCTGCACGACGGTGGCGCCGGCGCGGGTGCCGGTGTTCTCGACCGTGACCTTGGCGGTCAGGGTATCGCCCTTCTTCAGGGTGGCGCTGGACAGCTGCGGCGCCGAGACGTCGAAGGTGGTGTAGCTCAGGCCGTAACCGAAGGGGTAGAGCGGACCGTTGACGATGTCGAAGTAGCGCGAGGTGTACTTGTTCGGCTTGGCCGCGTCGAAGGGCCGACCGCTGCTCAGGTGGTTGTAGTACAGCGGCACCTGGCCCACCTCGCGGGGAAAGGTCATGGTCAGCTTGCCGGAGGGGTTGTGGTCGCCAAACAGCACATCGGCCACGGCGTTGCCGCCCTCGGTGC
This sequence comes from Pseudomonas aestiva, assembly GCF_039908605.1. Classification (NCBI taxonomy): domain Bacteria; kingdom Pseudomonadati; phylum Pseudomonadota; class Gammaproteobacteria; order Pseudomonadales; family Pseudomonadaceae; genus Pseudomonas; species Pseudomonas aestiva. Next base: position 1,243,603 of record NZ_CP150916.1, read on the forward strand.
CGGGGAACCAGGCTTCCAGCAGCGCACTGGCCTGCTCCTGTTCCCATTCCAGCGCCAGCGGGCGGCCGTTCATCAGCACCAGCACCAGCGGCTTGCCGGTGGCCTTGAGCGCCTTGATCAGCTCGCGCTGGGTGTCGGGCACGCTGATGCGGGCGCGGCTGGAGGCCTCGTGGGCCATGCCCTGGGATTCGCCGACCACGGCCACCACCACCTCGGCCTGGCGCGCGGTGGCCACGGCTTCGGCGATCAGCTCGCTGGCGCTACGCGGATCCACCGCGACCGCCGGTTCATAGGAGTTCAGATAGGCCAGCACATCGCGGTCGTCCAGCAGGTTGGCGCCCTTGGCATAGAGCACCTTGCCCTGACCGGCCACGGCGTTTTCCAGGCCGCGGCGGATGGAGACGGCCTGGGCGGCCACGCCGGCGGCGGACCAGTTGCCCATGACGTCGCGTGGACTGTCGGCCAGCGGACCGACCACCGCCAGGGTGGCGCCCTTGCGCAGCGGCAGCACGGCCTTTTCGTTCTTCAGCAGCACCAGGCTCTCGCGGGCCACCTGGCGCGCCTCGGCGCGGTGCAGGCGCGATTCGGCGTTGGTGTCGACCGGATCCTGGCCCTGCAGGCGGCGATAGGGATCGTCGAACAGGCCCAGGCGGTACTTGGTCAGCAGCATGTCGCGCACGGCCTGATCGATCTCGGCCTGGGTCACCTTGCCGGCGGCCAGCAGGGCGGGCAGCTGCTTGCCATAGACGTCGTCGTGCATGTTCAGCTCGACGCCGGCCTTGAGCGCCTGTTCGGCGGCGTCGCGGGTATCCCTGGCCACGCCGTGCAGCACCAGTTCGTTGATGGCGCCGTGATCGCTGATCAACAGGCCCTGGTAGTTCCAGTCCTTGCGCAAGAGGTCCTGCAGCAGCCAGCGATTGGCCGTGGCCGGCACGCCATTGATGCTGTTCAGCGCCACCATCACCGCGCCGGCTCCGGCCTCGGCGGCGGCGCGATAGGGCGGCAGGTAGTCCTGCATGAGCCGCTGCGGACTCATGTCGACGTTGCTGTAGTCACGTCCGGCTTCCACGGCGCCATAGCCGCCGAAGTGCTTGATGCTGGCCATCAGGCTGTCGGGGGCGCGCAGGTCGTCGCCCTGGTAGGCGTGCACCAGGGTGGCGCCGATGCGCGAGGTCAGCCAGGTGTCTTCGCCGAAGGTTTCCGAGGCACGGCCCCAGCGCGGTTCGCGGGTGACGTCGACGGTGGGGGAAAAGGTCAGGTCGAGGCCATCGGCTGCCGCTTCCAGGGCGGAGATGCGCCCGCTGGTGGCGATGGCGTCGAGATTCCAGGTGCTGGCCAGGCCCAGGTTGATGGGGAAGATGGTGCGCATGCCGTGGATGACGTCATAGGCATAGAACAGCGGAATCTTCAGCCGGCTGTGCACGACCTGGTCCTGCATCTGGCGGATGTCGGGGCGGGTCACGGTGTTGAACATGGCGCCCACCTTGCCGGCGCGGATGTCCGCCATGATGGCTTCCTTGGGATAGTCCGGCCCGACGCTCACCAGGTTGAGCTGGCCGATCTTTTCCTCCAGGGTCATCTTCGCCAGCAGGGCGTCGACATAGGCGCGCGCCGGATCCTGGTTCTGCGCCGGGGCGAGGGTGGCGCTGACCGCCAGTCCCAGGCCGAGCATGAGTGCGGTGAGGCGTGGTGCGTTCAACATCGTCCCCAATTCCCTGTGCGTACTTTCTCGTTGTTCTTGAGCACCCTTGTGCCGAGGGGATTGTACAGCCGCGACGCCGGGAAGCGGAGCCGTTGACGGCCGGCGGCAAGGCCGGTCGTCAGGGGCGTGGGAGCGGGGGGCGAAGAGCTAGAAACGCGGCTTGCGGGTTTCCCAGTCCGGCTGGTACTTGCGCATCTGGCGCACGTCGTCGCGGCTGCGGATGTCGATGGCGAGGAATTGCTCGTGCAGCTTGGCGAGTTGGTCCTGATCCAGCTCCACACCCAGGCCGGGGGCGTCGCTGATCGCCACGCAGCCATTGCGGATCGGCAGCTTGCCGCCCTGGATGACCTCTTCGTCCTCTTCCTGCCAGGGATAGTGGGTGTCGCAGGCATAGGCCAGGTTGGGTACCGCGGCGGCCACGTGGGTCATGGCCATGAGGCTGATGCCCAGGTGCGAGTTGGAGTGCATGGAGACGCCCAGGCCGAAGGTGTCGCACATCCGCGCGAGGATCTGGGTGTCCCTGAGGCCGCCCCAGTAGTGGTGGTCGGCGAGCACGATCTGCACGCTGTTCTGGGCCACGCTGCGGCGGAATTCGTCGAAGTCGGTGACCACCATGTTGGTGGCCAGGGGGATGCCGGTGCGCCGGTGCAATTCGGCCATGCCGTCGAGGCCCGGGGTCGGATCCTCGTAGTACTGCAGGTCGTCCTTCAGCACCTCGGCGATGCGCAGGGACGTTTCCAGCGACCAGTTGCCGTTGGGGTCGATACGCAACGGTGCCTCGGGAAAGGCCTGGCGCAGCGCCTTGATGCAGGCCGCTTCGTGATCCGGGCCAAGCAGAGTGCCGGCCTTGAGCTTGATGCTCTGGAAGCCGTTCTCCTCGATCACCCGCGCCGCCTGGGCCACCACCTGCTCGGGGCTGATGGCTTCGCCCCAGCGATCGGGCTTGTAGGGCGCATCGATATGCTCGGCGTACTTGAGGAACAGGTAGGCGCTGAAGGGTACCTCGCGGCGGACCGCACCGCCCAGCAGCTCGACCAGGGGAATGCCCAGGGAGCGTGCCTGCAGATCGAGGAAGGCCACTTCGAAGGCGGAATAGGCGTTGGCCACCTGCTTGCTCGGATGGGAGCCGGGTGCCAGCTCGGCACCGGCCACCACGCCACCGGCGAGGCTGGCGGCGGTCGTCACCACCCGCGCACGCAGACCATTGAGGTCCCAGGCGGAGAGGCCGACCAGGCTGCTTTCCATGGCCTTGAGTACCGCCAGCACCGGGGCGTCGCCATAGCTCTCGCCGAGACCGATGTGGCCGTTGTCGCTCTCCACCTCAATGATGGATCTCAGCGCATAGGGTTCGTGGATGCCGCTGGCGTTGAGCAGCGGGGCATCGCGAAAGGCGATGGGGGTGACGGTGATCCGTTTGATCTTCACGCTCAGACTCCTGGACTTGTCATTGTGGTGGTCTTTGTCAGTCATCGTATGACTAGCGGTCGGGATCTTCAACCGAAAGAAGTGCCAAGGTCCTGATGGCATGACCGCATATCGCATCGGGGTTGCCCGCTCCGGTCGGGGCTGGATAAATAGCCAGCCGCCACCTCATTCGTCCGTTTCGCATGAAAGCTCCGCTCGAAGATCCCTTCTACTATCTGCACAACTTCCAGCGGGTACTGGACTGGGTCGCCCTGCGCTATCCCGACCTGCTCGACGACCGCGAGCAGGCCTTCATCGCCGCCTTCGCCGACCTGCCGCAGCCTTCGCGGGCCCTGCTGGTGCGGCTGGTGATGCGCAAGGGCGAGGTGTTCCGCGCCAGCAAGCTGGTCTATGGCGAGATCGGCTGCCCCCGCGCCGCGGCGACCCCCCTGGTGGGGCTCGGCTGGCTGCTGGCCGATCCGGAATTGCACCTGATCGAACTCTTCGCCCTGCTGCGCAAGGAAGAACTGCTCGGCTGTTTCGGCGCCCGCCTGCCCAAGGCCGGCCGCAAGGAAGACTGGCTGGCGCGCCTGGAAGCCGAGCAGGCCACGCCCCTGGCCTTCAGCGGCTGGGCCGGCACCGTGCCCGAGCTGGTGGAGGAGGGCGTCTGGCGGCTGACGCTGATGGATCTCTGCGATCGCTTGCGTCTGCTGTTCTTTGGCAACCTGCACCAGGACTGGACCGACTTCGTGCTGGCCGACCTGGGGATCTTCCAGTACGAGACGGTGGCCTTCAGCGCCGAATCCCGCGCCTTCGGCCAGCGCCAGGAGGTGGATGCCTATCTGCACATCCAGCGCTGCCGGCAGGCGCTACGCGACGGGCTGCCGGCCGCCGAGCTGCTGCCGTTGCTGCCCGCCGAGCGCTTCGCCAACACCTGGCTGGAGTTGCGTCGCGGCAAGCTGCTCCACGAACTGGCGCAGCACCACGAACGCCTCGGCGAACTGGCCCAGGCGCAGGCGCTCTACGCCGCCTCGGCGCATCCCGAGTCGCGCATCCGCGCCCTGCGCATGCTCGAACGGCTGGAGGACTGGTCCGCCGCCCAGGCGCTGGCGGAAGCCATCGTCGCCGCGCCGGCCCATGACGCCGAGCGCCAGCAGGTGGCGCGCATCCTGCCGCGGCTGGTGCGCAAGCAGGGTGGGCCGCCCAACAGGCGCCGCCCGGCCAGTCCGGTGGAGCGGCTCGATTTCGAACTGGTCAACGACGGCCTGCGCCGGGTCGAGTGGCTGGTGCGCGAGCACCTGGGCCGCGACGAGGCGCCGGTGCACTATGTGGAAAACACCCTGCTCACCAGCCTGTTCGGGCTGCTGTGCTGGGACGCCATCTTCCTCGCCATCCCCGGCGCCTTCTTCCACCCCTATCAGCGCGAGCCCGCCGATCTGCGCCTGCCGGGCTTTCGCGAGCGACGGGCCGAGGCCTTCGCCGCCTGCCTGGCGCGGCTGGACGACGGCTCCTATCCAGCGGTGATCCGCGAGCGCTTCGCCAGCAAGCGCGGCCTGGCCTCGCCCTTCGTCGCCTGGGGCATCCTCGGCAGCGAACTGCTCGACCAGGCCCTGGCCTGCCTGCCGGCGCGACACCTGCGGCTGTGCTTCGAACGGCTGCTGGAGGATCCGGAAAACAATCGTACCGGCTTGCCCGACCTGATCCAGTTCTGGCCGGCGGACGGCCGCTACCGGATGATCGAGGTCAAGGGCCCCGGCGATCGCCTGCAGGACAACCAGCGCCGCTGGCTGGACTTCTTCGCCGCCCATGACATCCCGGTCAGCGTCTGCCACGTGCAGTGGCAGGTGGCCGCGACCTCCGCATGAGCTATCGCATCGCCGTTCGCGCCCTCTGCGAATTCACCGCCAAGGCCGGCGACCTGGATCTCAGGTTCACCCCGTCGCCCACCGCCCTGGAAGGCATCGAGGGCCACCAGCGGGTGGCGGCGCGGCGCGGTCCCGGCTATGAGTGCGAGGTCAGCCTGCAGGGCGATTTCGAGGATCTGCAGGTGCGTGGTCGCGCCGACGGCTTCGATGCCGCCGCCAATCGCCTGGAAGAGATCAAGACCCACAGGGGCAGCCTGGAACGCCAGCCGGGCAACCATCGCCACCTGCACTTGGCCCAGGCCAAGGTCTATGGGCATCTGCTCTGCCAGAGCCGCGCGCTGGCGGAGCTGACCCTGGCGCTGGTCTATTTCGATATCGGCACGGGCGCCGAGACCGTCTTCACCGAGCAGTGGACGGCCGCGGACCTGGCCGCGCATTTCGAGCTGCAGTGTTCGCGCTTTCTCGCCTGGGCGCGCCAGGAACTGGCCCATCGCGCCGCGCGCGACACGGCGCTGGCGACCCTGGCCTTTCCCCATCCCGACTTTCGCCACGGCCAGCGGCCCCTGGCGGAGGCCGTCTACAAGGCCGCCAGCGTTGGCTGCTGCCTACTGGCCCAGGCGCCCACCGGCATCGGCAAGACGGTGGGCACCCTGTTCCCGCTGCTCAAGGCCATGCCGCGGCAGAACCTGGACCGGCTGTTCTTCCTGGCCGCCAAGACCCCTGGCCGCGCCCTGGCCCTGCACGGTCTCGATACCCTGGACGCGCCGGTGCGGGTGCTGGAGCTGGTGGCGCGGGACAAGGCCTGCGAGCACCCGGAGCTGGCCTGTCATGGCGAGTCCTGTCCGCTGGCCCGTGGCTTCTATGACCGGCTGCCGGCCGCGCGCGCCGCGGCCCTGGCCGAACCCACGCAACTGACCCGGGCACGGGTGCGGGAGACGGCCCTGGCCCATCAGGTCTGCCCCTACTACCTGGCCCAGGAACTGGCGCGCTGGAGCGACGTGGTGGTGGGCGACTACAACTACTATTTCGACGGCAGCGCCATGCTTCATGCCCTGGCCCAGACCCAGGAGTGGCGGGTCGGGGTGCTGGTGGACGAAGCCCACAACCTGCTCGACCGCGCCCGTGGCATGTACAGCGCCAGTCTCGACCAGCGTCGCCTGGCGTCTGGCAAGGCGGTGGCGCCGCCGGCCATCGCCAAGGGCCTGCAGACGCTCAATCGCGAATGGAATCGCCTGCACAAGGAACAGCAGGTCGACTACCAGGTGCAGGCGGAATTGCCCGCTGCCTTCCTGACCGCCCTGCAACGGGTGGTGGGTCTGCTCACCGAGCATTTCGGCGAATCCGGGCAGCCACCGGCGCCGGAGCTGCAGACGCTGTTCTTCGACCTGCTGCAGTTCATGCGCCTGGGCGAGACCTTTGGCGATCACTCGCTGTTCGACGTCACCCTGCTCAAGGGCCGCGGCAAGGCGCAGTCGCAACTCAATCTGCGCAACCTGGTGCCGGCGCCCTTCGTCGGTCCGCGGCTGGCGGCGGCGCACAGCTGCACCCTGTTCTCGGCCACCCTGATTCCCCAGCATTTTCACCGCGACCTGCTCGGGGTCCCGGCCGGCAGTGCCTGGGTCGATGTCGCCTCTCCCTTCGCCGCCGAGCAGCTGGAGGTGCGCCTGGTGCGGCTCTCCACCCGCTACGCCGACCGCGCCGCCTCCCGCGCACCCATCGCCGCCCTGATCGCCAGTCGCTATCGCCAGCGACCGGGCAACTACCTGGCCTTCTTCAGCAGCTTCGACTACCTCGACCAGGTGGCCGAGGCCCTCGCCGAACTGGCGCCCGACGTGCCCCAGTGGCGCCAGTCCCGCGGCATGGACGAGGCCGCCCGCCAGGCCTTTCTCGAGCGTTTCCAGGCCGACGGCCGCGGCATCGGCTTCGCCGTGCTCGGTGGCAGCTTTGGCGAGGGTATCGACCTGCCCGGCGACCGCCTGATCGGCGCCTTCGTCGCCACCCTGGGCCTGCCCCAGCTCAATCCGGTCAACGAACAGCTGCGCCAGCGCCTGCAGTGGCGCTTCGGCGACGGCTATCGCTACGCCTACCTCTATCCGGGCCTGCAAAAGGTCATCCAGGCCGCCGGCCGGGTGATCCGCACCGTGCAGGACCGCGGCTGCCTCTACCTCATCGACGACCGATTCACCCAGCCCGAGGTCAGGGCGCTGCTGCCGACCTGGTGGCAGGTGGAGGAGGGCGCGGTGCCCACGGGCGAACCTGCGCCCGCTTGAAGGCTACCGTGGTCATGGCCGCCCGCCGATGCAACTGATCCTATGGCACTCCGGTGTTTTGTTGATCGCGGCCATGGGCCGCTCCTACGATTACATCGAGCCTGTAGGAGCAACTGCCTTAGCCGTTATAGGGGTGCACAAGTTGTAGAGCCGTAGCGTGGAAACCGGCGCAGCCTTTTCCACTGGGGACTTCGTGGCGAGGGCGCCCTCACCCCAACCCTCTCCCGAGGGGAGAGGGAGCCATCCACGCAGGCGGTCATCTCCATCATCGGGCCTGTAGGAGCGGCCCATGGCCGCGATCACCGTACAGCCGTTGCTTAGGCCTCCGGCGTCTCCTCGCAAAACCTCAATCTGTTGCCAAAGGGATCGGCGATCTCCATCACCAGGCCCCAGGGCAAGGCCTCGATGCCCGGGCGGGCGAAGCCATAGTTCCTGGCCAGCAACTCGGCCTGGAAGGCGCGGATGCCGGTCATTCGGACGAAGACCGTCGAGCCCGGGCAGGCGTCGCCGTGGTGACCGGACAGGTGCAGGCGCAGGCCGGCGCGCTCGACTTCGGCGTAGAGCGGCAATCCCGGCTCGAAGCGATGCTCCCAGACCAGGCGGAAACCCAGGAAGTGGCAGTAGAATTCACGCGCCTTTTCGTCATCGAAGATGCGCAGGATGGGGCTGGGTTGCCCGAAGGTGATGGCGGCATTGGCCATGAGCGGTCTCCAGGGGCGCGAGAGGAATGTCGATGATGCCCATTCCACCGCGTCCGGCAACCCGAAGTGTGATCCGGAAAGCTTTGGTAACCGCTCTGGCAGGCCAGAGCGTGCGCTAGGCGGCAGTTCACCGGTGCGATGGCGAACCTATCCGGGTATCGTGCATTCTTTTCCTTTCTGGCGGTTCGGCTGGACCGAATCTTTCATCCTTTGTGACCAAGGTTGATCCATGCAGCGTAGACACCTGCTCAAAGCGTCCCTGGCCCTGGCGGCCTACACCGGCATTCCCTCCACCGGGCTGTTCGCCCTCCAGGCCTTTGCCAATCCGGCCAATGGCGATGGCCAGGCCTTCGATTTCGACTGGCTCAAGCAGCACGCCAAGGAGCTGGCCGGCCAGGCCTACCAGCCCACCGCCCAGAAACTGCCCGACACCCTGGCGAACATGACGCCCCAGCAGTTCAATGCCATCGGCTACGATGCCCAGCATTCGCTCTGGCACGACCTCAAGGGCCAGCTGGACATACAGTTCTTCCATGTCGGCATGGGCTTCAAGACGCCGGTACGGATGTATTCGGTGGACCCCAAGACCAGCGAGGCCAAGGAAGTCCACTTCCGCCCCGAGTTGTTCAACTACAACGACAGCGGCGTCGACAAGAGCCAGCTCAAGGGCGACCTGGGCTTTGCCGGCTTCAAGCTGTTCAAGGCGCCGCACCTGGCCCAGTACGACATCGTCTCCTTTCTCGGCGCCAGCTACTTCCGCGCCGTGGACAAGACCCGCCAGTACGGCCTCTCGGCCCGCGGCCTGGCCATCGACACCTATGCCGATCGGCCCGAGGAATTCCCCGACTTCACCAAGTTCTGGTTCGTCACCCCGAACAAGAACAGCACCCGTTTCGTGGTCTATGCGCTGCTGGATTCGCCCAGCGCCACCGGGGCCTATCGCTTCGACATCGACTGCCTGAACGACCGGGTGGTGATGGACGTGGACGCCAACGTCAACGCCCGCCGCGACATCAAGCAGCTGGGCATCGCGCCCATGACCAGCATGTTCGGCTGCGGCACCCACGAGCGCCAGACCTGCAATACCTACCATCCGCAGATCCACGACTCCGACCGCCTGGCCATGTGGAAGGGCAACGGCGAGTGGATCTGCCGCCCGCTTAACAATCCGCCCAAGCTGCAATTCAACGCCTTCAAGGACGACAGTCCCAAGGGCTTCGGCCTGGTGCAGACCGATCACGAATTCGAAAGCTACCAGGACGTCATGGTCCGCTACGATCGCCGGCCGAGTCTGTGGGTCGAGCCCACCTCCGCCTGGGGCGAGGGTGCCATCCAGCTGCTGGAGATCCCCACCACCGGCGAGACCCTGGACAACATCGTGGCCTTCTGGGCGCCGGCCGAAACCATCACCGCCGGCAAGTCGCTGCACTATGGCTACAAGCTGCACTGGAGTGCGCTGCCGCCGGTAAGCACGCCGCTGGCGCGGGTCAATGCCACCCGCTCCGGGATCGGCGGCTTCCCCGAGGGCTGGGCGCCCGGTGAGCACTGGCCCAAGGTCTGGGCGCGGCGCTTCGCCATCGATTTCAACGGCGGCGGCCTGTCGTTCCTGCCCGAGGGTACCGGCATCGAGCCGGTGGTGACCGTCACCGACGGCAAGGTGCAGGATTTCCACGTGCTCAAGATCGACGAGATCGGCGGCTACCGGGTGATCTTCGACTGGTACCCCACCAGCGACAAGGCCGATCCGGTGCAGATGCGCGCCTTCATCCGCACCCAGGACCGCGCCCTGAGCGAAACCTGGCTGTACCAGTACTTCCCGCCGGCCGCCGACCAGCGCCGTTATCCGGACTGGAAGCAGTCCTAAGCGACGGCTGGGAAAAAGCCGCTGTGCCTCTCCGGCACAGCGGCTTTTTTATGCCCGGAGCAAGGGCGCAGAGCCTGACAGGTCGCGGTGATCAGTCGGCCAGTACCACCTGGTTGCGCCCTGCGCGCTTGGCCCGGTAGAGGGCCGCATCGGCCAGGCCGTAGGCGAGCTCGAAGTCGGTGCCCGGCTGGTTGATGCTGAGGCCGAAGCTGGCCGTCACCGGCGCCGTGCCGGTCGCCTCCCGGGCGATGCGCAGGCGCAGGCATTCGGTCATGGCCAGGGCCTCGTCCCGTGCCAGGGTCGGCAGCAGCACGGTGAATTCCTCGCCGCCCACCCGACCGACGATGGCCGGCGCCTGGACCAGCTCCTGCAGGCAGCGGGCGATGGCCTGGATCACTCGATCGCCGGCGGGATGGCCGAAGTCGTCGTTGATGCGTTTGAAGTGATCGATGTCCAGCACGATCATGGCGCCGCCCCGCTGTCGCAGCGCCTGGCCGGCCTGGTCGATCACCGCGCCGCGATTGAGCATCCCGGTGAGGGCGTCGTGGGTGGCGCGGTATTCCAGCTGCTGGCTGAGGGTCTGCAACTGCTGGTTGAGGGCGTTCATCTCGCGTTCGGCGCGATCGCTGCGGGCAATCAGCCGGCGGGTCTCGCGCATCAGGCGTTCGAAATGCAGCGTCAGGTCGCCCAGGGCGGCGCGGTAGCGTTCGGCATCGGCGTCGTCGGCCACATAGAGGGCGCGCGCCGCCTGCAGCACCCCGGCTTCCTGTTCGAACAGGTCGGGGCCCGCTTCGACCGGGCTGCAGCGCCTGACGCTGGCGGTCATGCCGGCAGCTCGGGATGCTCGACGAACGTCAGCGCCTGGAAGTCCAGTCGCAGCTCTTCGCCGAATTCCTGGATGGTCTCGTCCTCGGCATCGTAGTACCAGTGCAACTCCACCTGGTTGCCGGCCTGGGCCGCCTGGTCCAGGGCGTCGAACAGGGTGAACAGCATCTTGGTGCTGGAGCTGTTGAAGTAGGCCAGGGCTACGTGCACCCGGATGTTGGCGTCCTGGCACTGGTCGAGATAGGCCCGTAGCGACTCGATCACCGGCAGGTAGAAGGCCGCGGCGTTTTCCGGAAAGGATTCGCCCTTGAGCCAGAGCTCGGCCTCGGCGAAACGGAAGTCCACTTCCGGAGAGGTGGCGGTGGGCGCGATGAACACGGTGTCCATACGAGGTCGGAGTCCCATGTCAGATGATGGCTTTCAGGCAGAACAGGGTGGTGCCCGGCGTCTGCGTGGAGGGGTGGAAGGCGAATTCCAGGGGTGCGCTGGCATCGCGCGCCATGGTCAGGAAGCCGAGGCCGGCGCCCTTGCTGTCAGCCGGGGTCTCGGCGCGCAGGGATTCGCGATAGGCCTGCTTGATCTGCTCCAGGGACATGCTGCACAGCGGCTCGAGCCGTGCGCGCAGGGCGTCGACCTTGTCGCTGACGATGGGGTTGGCACAGAGCATCTGGTAGTTGCCGTCCTGACGGGTGATACAGACCGAACCCTGACCCAGCTTGGCGTCCGCCAGGGCGTCCGGGGGCAGGGCATCGGCGGAATAGTGCAGGACGTTCTGTGACAGTTCGATGAAGGAGGAAAACAGCTTGCGCCGGGTGGCGCTGCTGATCCCTTCGAATTCCAGTTGCAGCTTCACCACCTCGGCCATGGCGGCGACGATGTCATGGGAGAAATAGCCGCGGTGATAGAAGATCACGTGCTGCTGCTGGGCGATTTCGAGAAAGGCGCCGTTCGTGGGAAAGGAAGCGGTCATGTTGGTCAGGCCACGCGGATGCAGAGAAAGGTGAGGTCATCGCGACGCAGTTCGTCGCCCTGCCAGCGGGCGAGGTCCGCGCTGAGCTGTGCGCAGAAGGCCGCGGTGGGCGCCGTGCGCGACTCGCTCAGCCGGGCCAGGGCGCGGCGCTTGCCGAAGGAGGTGCGCCGCGGGCCGCCGATCTGGTCGATCAGCCCATCGGTGGTGGCGAACAGCAGGCTGCCCGGTTGCAGCGGCAGGGTGGTGGCCGGCCAGCACTGGTCGAGCGGGCTGTCGGCGTAGCCGATGCCCAGGCGCAGCGGCGCCAGGGTCAGGACCTCCGCGGCGTCGGGCGCCAGGAGGTGGAGGGGCATGCGGGCGCCGGCGTAGGTCAGGCTGTGGCTGTGTCTATCCACCCAGAAACAGGCCAGGTCCAGGCCGTCGTTGGATTCGGAGATGCCGCCGGACTGCCCCAGCATCGCCTTGACGCTGCCGTTGATCGCCGCCAGCAGCGCCGAGGGATCGCGCGGTCCCAGCTGTTGCAGGGCCTGGGTCAGGGACGCCGAGGCGATCAGGGTCATGAAGGCGCCGGGCACGCCGTGGCCGGTGCAGTCGGCGATGGCGCCGAACCAGCCGTCCTCGTGCTGGGCGAAGTGATAGAAGTCGCCGCCGACCACGTCGCGCGGCTGCCAGACCAGGGTGGCGTCCTGCTCCATCACCGCCAGGGCCTCGCGCGAGCTGCGCAGCATGGCGCGCTGGATGACGCTGGCGTATTCGATGCTGTGCATGATCTGGCGATTCTTCTCGGCCTGCAGGTCCGCGACCATGCGCATCAGCTGCACACCCAGGCCGAGTCCGACGAAGCGACCCTCGCGGGTGACGATAAAGCCGTCGGCCAGGGCCTTTTCGCCCACCTCGACGGTGCGCCGGGTCAGCTCCTCGATGGACAGGGCGGCGTCCACCACCAGCGGCTCCTTGTCCATGAAGGCGATGCAGCTCTTGCGATCGTAGACTTCGCGGTGATACGGCTTGCTCATCTGCGAGAGAAAGATGTCGCGGTTGACCAGCCCGATCGGACGGTCGTGCTCGATCACCGCGAGACTGGTGATCTCGCGGCGTGCGTTGAACAGGTCCATGACCATGGCGTTGGTGTGCTCGGCCTCGACCGCGGGCCACTGGGTGCAGAGGTCGAGGGCGCAGCCCTGGCTGGGACGGGAGGAGGTACGCGAGGAGGACAGGGGAGCGGACGACATCGATACGAATCCGTTATCGGAAGGTCGATGCAGCCTAGGGGCTCCGTATTGAGCTTTGATGACAGAAGCTGGCCAGGCGCCAGCACGGAGTGGCGTCTGGGCAGGGGGGCTGCGTCAGCCGGTCAGGATGCCCAGAGCGGCGCGGGTGAAGGGCGGGGGTGGCACGGCGTTGAGCACCGCCCCTTGCAGCAGCAGACCGCTGTGGGCGAACTGGCGCTGGGTCGCCTCGATTTCCTTGGCGGTGTTGCAACCGTAGCGCGACACCAGCAGGCAGGTGCCGGCCTGGGCGGCCAGCAGTACGGCATCGGTCACCGCCAGCACCGGCGGGGTGTCGAGGATGACCAACTCGTAGTCCTGCTGCAGACCGCGCAGCAGTTCGGTACAGCGCGCACTCATCAGCAATTCGGCCGGATTCGGCGGACGGATGCCCCCCACCAGGCAGTCCAGACCGGGTATCGCCGAGGGCTGGATCGCCTGCTCGGGCGTCGCCAGTCCCGCCAGCACCTCGGCGAGGCCCGGGCGGCGGGCCAGCTGCAGGCGCCGGTGCAGGCGCCCGCGCCGCAGGTCGGCATCCACCAGCAGCACCCGCATTCCGCCTTCGGCCAATACCCGCGCCAGTTGCACGGCCACCGACGACTTGCCGGCGGCAGGGCTGGCACTGGTGATCAGCAGCAGATCGTTGCGCGCCTCGGTGCGGGCGAAGGCCAGGCTGGTCCGCAGAATCCGCAGGGCTTCCTGGTAGCCGCTGTCGAGCGAGGTCTGCAGCGGCCCGCCGACCTGGCGACTCGGTGCCAGCGGCAGTTGCGCCAGCACCGGCAGGCCGAGGTCTTCCAGGCCCTCGGCGTCTTCGATACCGCGCTCGAGACTGGCGCGCAGATAGACCCAGGCGGCGCCGGCCAGGCAGCCGAAGAGCAGGGCGCTGAGGATCAGCAGGGGCTTCTTGGGATAGACCGGAGCGATCTGGGTGTAGGCGCTGTCGATGATGCGCACATCGCTCACCGTGCCGGCGCGCACCACCGACAATTCCTGGATGCGCTTGCTGATCAGCGCATAGACCTTGTCCGCCGCCTCCACGTCGCGCTGCAGGCGCAGCACCTCCTGCTGGGTCTGCGGCAACTTGGCCAGGCGCTGCTGCAGGGCCTGACGCTCGCCGTTGAGCACCTGGCGGCGCGCCAGCAGGCCCTGGTAGAGCGGATGGGTGGGAGTGAAGCGCAGGGCCAGGCCCAGGCGCTCCATTTCCAGCGCCGATAGCTGGGCGTCGAGCTCCACCGCCTGGCTCAGCAGGCTGCGTCCCTCCGCGCCGATGGCGATGGAACCCCGTTGCCGCTGGTAGCGGTCCAGGGCCTGGCGACCTGCAGTCAGGCGCTGGTTCACCTGCGGCAATTCCTGGCGCAGGAAGGCCAGCTGCTGGGTGGATTCATCGGCGTTGCGGGTCACGTCCTGGCGCACATAGGCCTCGGTGATGCCGCGCAGGATGCGTTGCGCCCTGAGCGGATCGGTGTCCTGCAGCTGGATCGAGAGGATGCCCGAGCGCTTGCCGCGCTCGCTGACCATGAGTCGTTCCTGCAGCGCCTGGATGGTCACGCCACGACGCTGCTTGACCAGGATGAATTCGGTGCCCGGATAGGCGTGCAGCTGGGCGATGTCCAGGCGCAGCTCGCCGGCGCTGGCCGGCTCGCCCAGCCGACCCTCCAGCAGCCGCTTGCCCTGGGCATCGCTCAGCAGGAAGCGATCCGGGGCCTCGGCGGTGAGGGTGAGTGGCTGGCCATAGAGGGCATCGGGCACGCTCAGGCTGGCGATGGTCAGCTGCTCGCCGCCCCAGCCGAACTGCTTGAGGCCGAACAGCGGCGGGGCGACGGCCTCACCGGCTCGCTCGTGACGCCGGGCCAGCCAGTCGCCCAGCAGCGGCAGGCGCCGCGGGGTGACGCTCAGGTCCAGGCCCTCGGCGTCCACGACCTCGCCGACCACCCGCCGCGAGGTGAGCAGCTGCATTTCGGTGATGGCTTCCGGCGGTGGCATGGGCCGGCCATTGTCGGATTCGTCCAGACGCACGATGCCGCGCTGGTATTCGATCTGCACCGTCGCCACCGCCTGATAGCGCGGCGCGGCCAGCTGGGTATAGGCCACGCCCAGCAGGGTGCAGAGGGCGATGCAGACGAGCAGGCTGCGGCGATGGCGCCAGAGTGCGGCGCAGTAGCGGGCGAAGCCGATGTCCGCCGCCTGGGTGGCAGCGGGTAGCGAGTGATGCGACTGGTCCATGCAGGAGCGGGCCTTGGGCAGGTACGGAGGAGGACAGCCGTCGCGGCCGCGCGCTGTCGAGGAGACACCGCGCGGCGAACCGGGGGCGAAATCGTCACGCCAGGCAGGGCACAGCTTGGAACACCAGGCGCTGGATCAGGGATCCGCACCTTGTCGGCTGGAGTGCTGCGTCGACTCTAAGCGAAAGCAAAAGCCAAAAATGTGACACTCCATGCAGAACGTGACAGATGCCCGCTTGGCAGTCTCAAGGTGCTAAGGCAGTCTTCTTCGCGACCTGTCGTGTCTCCGGACGACAAGCCCTGGCTCGCGCCGGGTTTTCCGGAGCCGCTGGTGCCCTGCCGAGGCTGGCGGGCGCACCCGGGTATCAGATGCAAACGCCGCTGCCTCCCGGCAACGGCGTGTTCCTGACGGCTTCTTGAATGTAGTCAGCGGTTGAAGCCCGGTTACCGGCCCATGCGCCGCTTGGCCTGCGTGGGCGGTCTTGCACCGGCTGTACCAGGCCTGCGGAAGATGGCGCCTGGTTCTTCACTGCCCTGGACGGCGTTCTCGACTGCATGGCTGTCAGGAGACAGGACAATGAGCGTGGTATCTGACGTTACCCATCCCGGGGTCCGGGTGGGACGGTGGCCGTTCTGGCTGGGCGGTCTGGCGGTCGGCCTGCTGTTATTGCTGGCCCTGCTGTGGCGCCTGCCGGATTTCCGCGACGGCACCGGGGCGCAGAATCTCGAAGCCAGCTATCACGTCCTGCTCAGCCTCAATGCCCTGGACGAGTCCGGCGTGGCCCGGCACTGGTGGTTGCCCACCGTGACCCTGGGTGGCAGTCACGACAAGCCGGTGTCCTGGGGCGCGACCATTCCCACCCACAGCGGCGACTATGTCTACACCAGCTTCAGCAGCTACGGCTTCCTCGCGCCCTATTTCGGTCTCAAGGCCGCGGGTCTGACGCCTTCGCTGCACAGCCTCGCGCTGTTCAACGCCGCCCTTGGCGCCCTGACCGCGCTATTGTTGTTTCGCCTGCTCTACCTGGTGCTGCGCAGCCATGGCGCCAGCCGCGGCCTGGCCGCCACGAGCGCGGTGCTGGGCTGCCTGATCGCGATCTTCAGCCGCGAGGCGCTGCTCTCCCAGGGCCTGCTCTACTGGGTGCAGAGTTTCTACCAGGTGCTGCTGCTGGCCAGTCTGCTGACCTTCTTCCACTACCTGCGGGCGCCGGCTGGCCAGCGCAACCGCCTGGGCTGGCTGCTGGCCGGCCTGGTCTGCTTCGGCGCCCTGACCGAATGGACCGGCTACGTCTTTGGCGGTGGACTGGTCGCGCTGTTCTGGCTGCAGCACCGGCACCTGCCGGAAGGCCGGCGGATGGCCTGGCGCCTGGCCTTCGCCACGGCGCTGGCTGGCCTGCTGGTGCTGTTGCACTACAGCCTGGCGGCGGGTCTGTTGCCGACGCTCAAGGCCTTTGCCCGACGCTTTCTCGCCCGCAGCCCGAACAATGCCCACCTGACCGACTTCTTCACCGGCTACGGGCTGTCCTTCGGCCTGTTCCTGGCCGCGGTGGCCATCGCCCTGGGGGTGCTGCTCTGGAAGCGCAAGTCGCTGAACTGGCCGCGCAGCACCGCGCTGCTGCTGGTCGCCGCCAGCGTGCCGCTGCTGGAGAATTTGCTGCTGCTGCAGCACGCCACCCAATTTTCCTTCGATCGCCTCAAGTTCATCTTTCCCGCCGCGCTGCTGCTCGGCCTGGCCTTCCTGGCGCTGAAGACCCCAGGGCGTGCGGTGCTCGCCGTGGTGCTGGTGGCCGCGGCCCTGCAGAACGGCCAAACCTATCGCCAGGACCTCGCCGGCTATGCCGGCTGGGGCGCCATCGACCGGCAGAACCACGCGCTGGTGGGGCTGGTGAAAGGCCAGGTCGCGCTGGACTGCACCCTCATCTCCACCGACATGACGGTGCGCGGCTACGCCAACCTGCTGTTCCACCGCAGCATCCACGAATTGCAGCGCCAGCCGCTGGACTACCACGGCGAGCCGGGGGCCTGTGGCGGGCTCTATCTGGAAGGCCGGGAATTCCGCGTCGACCTGCCGGAATACACCCGCGCCCGCCTGAGTCTGGCGGACGGCCGCCAGCTGACCTACGCCAAGGTCGAGGGTGACTGGCGCCTGCAATGAACGCCTTATCCATGAACACGCTGCGAGGAAACCGGGCATGCCGGGTACGCTGATCAATCGACTGAGTTTTCTGGCCCTGGGTGGCCTGATGGTCCTGCAGTTCGGCGTCTTCGAACAGAGCCCGACCAACCCGGTGGGCATCCGCTACGTGGGCGAGCTGTACCTGGCGATCTGCCTGGGTTTCTTCGCGCTCTTCACCCTGAGCACCTGGCATCGGCCGCAGCGCGACTACCGGCTGCTGATGGGCTTCTGCCTGTTTTCCACGGCGATGTTCGTCGGCCTGCCGGCGGTGTTCGCCCAGCTGTTCTGGGGCCAGCCGCTGGTCTACGGCCTCATCGAGGAGCGGCGCGTGCTCTACTGCTTCAGCGCCTTCCTGGTCCTGTACCTGGCCAAGCGACTGAATGCCGTGCAGTTCGAGAATCTGATCATCCTGGTCGGACTGCTCTCGGCACTGCTGTGCTGGCTGTCCTACTTCAAGATGCTGCCGGACCTGCGCGACGAGGTGAAGGACCTCAGCCGCCCCGGACGGGCCTCCACGGGGGCGGGCGCCATCTTCTTCGGCTACTTCATCTGCATCTACTTCGCCGGTCGCGGGCGTTCCTTCATCGACGGGCAGTTGCGGCCCAAGCTGAGGCACGGCCTGCTGGCGCTGTTCTTCCTGGCGACCATCGTGGTGGTGTTGCAGACCCGCCAGCTGATCGTGGTCTGCCTGGTGTTCACCATCCTCGCCCTGCGCGCGCGCCTGGTCGGACCGGCGCTGTTCGGCGCCATCATCATCGCGCCGCTGATCCTCTATCCACACCTGCTGGAAACCCTCGGCTTCAACCTGGATTTCTATGCGCGCTCGGTGCAGGAAGGCCCCACCGACAACGTCCGGGAAACCACCATTTCCCAGATCATCAACCACCTGCAGCTGTACAACGGCCTGCCCAGCGGCAGCCTCAGCCTGATGTGGAACGACGGCTTCAAGCCGATCTTCGGCGACTATTTCTTCCTCTCCGATGTCGGCATCTTCGGCACCGTGTTCCGCTTCGGCTTCCTGTCGATCCTGGTGATTCCCATCGGCCTGGCGGTCCACTACCTGGTGGCGCGCAAGCTGAGCCGCGACCTTGAATTCACCCTGGCGGTGTTTCTCGCCTTCATGACCATCTGGCCGCTGCAGGGACTGTTCGAATACCAGGGCACCGCGGCCCTGCTCTTTGTCATGCAGGCGCTGAAGACCTACCACGGCGCGCCCCAGTACGGGGTGGTGACCCTGCCGGAGCGACCGGGGGCGCTGCCGCCCGGTCGCCAGGTCTTGCCGGTCTAGCAGCCGGTCAGGCGTTCGACGCGGCGTTCGCCGGGAAAGAAGAAGGGGCGCAGGCGCACGCCCAGGCTGTTGCCGAAGAAGGCGGCCACCAGCCACAGCCAGCCATGCAGGCTGCCCGAGGCGATGCCGCTGAAGTAGGCGCCGATGTTGCAGCCATAGGCCAGCCGCGCGCCGTAGCCCAGCAGCAGGCCGCCGAGCACCGCCGCCACCAGTGACCGCGCGGGGATGCGCAGGCTGGGGGCGAAGCGCCCGGCAAGACCCGCGGCGGCCAGGGCGCCCAGCATGATGCCAAGGTTCATCACGCTGGTGACGTCGAACCAGAAGGGCTCGGCCAGCGCCCGCGCATTGGCCGGTTGTTGCCAGAAGGCCCAGGCGGAGACGTCCAGCCCGAGCAGACCGGCACCCTTGGCGCCCCAGAGGGCGAAGGCCGAAGTGACGCCCCAGGGGCGACCGGCCAGGGCCAGGGTGACGAAGTTCAGTATCGCCAGGGCGATGGCGCCCCAGACCAGCGGCCAGTTGCCGCGCAGCAGGCGCGCCGCGCCCTGGTGTTCGCCGGGGACTGTGGCTTCCAGTCTGCCGTGGCGACGGCGCTCCAGCACCACCGAGATCCAGGCGATCAGGGCGAAGGCCGCCAGGCTGACCAGGATGCCGGGCAGCACGCCCAGGCTGGTCACCAGGGAGGTGGGCGGCAGGCTGGGCAGGGCGAACCACCAGCCCAGGTGCTGGGTGGCGATCAGCGAACCGATGACGAAGAACAGCAGGGTCACCAGCATCCGCGCATTGCCGCCGCCGGCGGTGAACAGGGTGCCGGAGGCGCAGCCACCGCCCAGTTGCATGCCGATGCCGAACAGGAAGGCGCCGATCATCACCGAGGTGGACAGCGGCGAGACATTGCCGCGCACCGCCTCGCCGAACAGACTGCCGGCGCCGAGGGCGGGAAAGAACAGCAGCACCGCCAGGGCCAGCATCACCATCTGAGCGCGCAGGCCGGCACCGCGACGGTCGAGGATGAACACCCGCCAGGCCGAAGTGAAGCCGAAGGCGGCGTGGTAGAGGGTCAGGCCCAGGGCGCCGCCGAGCAGTAGCAGCAGGGCCTGACGACCGCCCACGGCCTGGTTGAGAAAGACCATGCCCACGGCCAGCAGGCAGGTCGCCCACAGGGCCGCCCAGGGCAGGCGAGGAGAGGAGAGCGTAGAGGTCTGCTGCATCATGGTTCCGGTAGCTTCGAACTAAAGTCCGACTATTTTAGTGGGACTTGTTCGGGAATCCCAGCGGACATCCGCTGCTGGTTGAATGAAAAGGTTACATCGATATAACCAGAAGTTATTGGCCGGGCAGTACAGCCATTTGCTCGGCGTTGTGGTCAAAGCGGCCAAAGGAATCTTCCGGAGTTACCGTGTCCGCTGCTGTCGCCCTGTCCGCTTCCGCTTTGCCCACCCTGTCGCGGCTGCGCGGCTGGACTGCCCTCGTCGCTGCACTGGTCCTGGCCGGTTGCAGCCTGACGCCGACCTCCCAGGGGCCCACGCGCTCGCCGGCCGAGGTGCGCGCCGAGTTGCTGCGGTTGTTGCCCGCCAGCGTGGCGGATCGGCAGGGCTGGGCCAGCGATATCCAGACCGCCTTCAGCTCCCAGGGTCTCGAGCCCTCGACGGACAACCTCTGCGCGGTGCTGGCGGTGGCGGAGCAGGAATCCACCTACCAGGTCGATCCGCCGGTGCCGGGGCTGGGGCGGATCGCCCAGGAGGAGATCGATAGACGCGCGGCGCGGGCCTATGTCCCCCAACTGCTGGTGCGCACCGCGCTCAACCTCAAGTCGCCCAGCGGCAAGACCTACGCCCAGCGCCTAGACAGTGCCCGTACCGAGCGCGAGCTGAGTCTGATCTTCGAGGACTTCATCGCCATGGTGCCCCAGGGCGGCCAGCTGTTCGGGCGCTTCAATCCGGTACGCACCGGCGGACCCATGCAGGTCAGCATCGACTTCGCCGAGGCCCATGCCCGCGGCTATCCCTATGACCGCGACGGGTCCATCCGCCACGAGGTGTTCAGCCGCCGGGGTGGTCTCTATTTTGGCACCGCGCACCTGCTCGGCTATCCGGCGGACTATTCCACGCCGCTGTATCGCTTCGCCGATTTCAACGCCGGCTGGTACGCCAGTCGCAATGCCGCCTTCCAGAGCGCGGTGAGCCGGGCTACGGGGCTGACGCTGGCGCTGGATGGCGATCTGGTGGTGCCCGGCTCGCGCACCCAGGGCGAGACCGAGCGCGCGGTCAATCGCCTGGCGCCGGCCCTGGGCATGAGCGACATCGCCATCCGCCATGACCTGGAGGCGGGTGAGTCCGAGGACTTCGCCAAGACCGATCTCTATGCCAAGGTCTATGCCCTGGCCGAGCGCAAGGCCGGTCGCAGCCTGCCGCGCGCCATGCTGCCGGGCATCACCCTGGAAAGCCCCAAGATCACCCGGACCCTGACCACCGCCTGGTTTGCCCAGCGGGTGGAGGAACGGTGGCAGCGCTGCCGGGGCCGTGCCTCGCGCTGAGCGGGCAGGGGGCCGAACGGCGTTTTCCAGGTGACGAGGGTCGGGCCCGGGGATGGCAATTGGCCAGACTATTCGCCTACCATGGGGAGATGAAGCGGCCTCGCGCCGTGCGGTTCTGGTGTAGTCCCTAGAGGTCCAGATGACCGATATCCCCGGCTCCCGGTTGACGCTGATCGTCGACCAGTCCACCCCCACGGCCCGCCATCGGCTGCCGCCCCGCGAACAGGCCAAGGCCCTGCGCCTGCTGCGCACCCTGGGCCTCGAAGCCGATACCCCGCCGGAACTGGTGCTGGCCTGGCTGGAGCGCCGCGATGGCGGCTGCTCGCTGCCGGAAGCGGCGCGCCAGATCGGCCTGGGCAACTGGCTGGGGATCACCACCAGCCTGGCCGATCTCACTCAGAATCTGGCGCGCTTCGAAGCGGCCTACGCCCTGGACAGCGTGCTCGACTCCCTGAACGTCCTGGTCGAGCAATCGCCGCCGGAGTCCCGCTAGCCGCTAGAGGCCGGCACCGCGGATGTTGACGTAGAGGCTATAGAGCGAGTGGGAGCCGGCCATGAACAGCCGGTTGCCTTCCGGGCCGCCAAAGCACAGGTTGGGGCAGCGTTCCGGCAGGTGGATGTGACCCAGCGCCTTGCCGCTGGGATCGAACACCCGCACGCCATCGAGGGCTTCGGGCTTGGCCGCTGGCGCGCCACTGCTGCCCCAGCCGCACCAGAGATTGCCCGCCACGTCGCACTTGATGCCATCCAGGGCGCCGTATTCCAGCGCCTCGATGTGCTTGCGGCGCTCGCCCAGGCTGCCGTCGTCCTTGACCGTATAGGCCCACACCAGGCGATTGGGCTTGGCGCGGCCCTCGACCACATAGAGCAGCTTCTCGTCCTGCGAGAAGGCCAGGCCATTGGGACCGTTGAGATCGCCGATCACCCGGGTCACCGCCAGACTCTCGCCGTCGATGCGATAGACCCCGTCGGGCTGCTCGGTCTTGACCCGATGGCCCTCGTAGTCGCTGTTGGCCTGGAACGGCGGATCGCTGAACCAGATGGCCCCGTCACCCTTGACCACCACGTCGTTGGGTGAGTTGAAGGGCTTGCCTTCGAAGTTATCGGCCAGCACCGTCAGGCGCCCGTCGTGCTCGGTGCGGGTGACCCGCCGGCCGAGACCGTGGGTGGTCGAGCCTTCACAGGCGATCAGCCGACCCTGACGGTCGCGGGTCAGGCCGTTGGCGAAATTCGACTGGGCGCGATAGGTGTCCAGCCGGCCGCTGACCTCATCCCAGCGCACGATGCGGTTGTTGGGGATGTCGCTCATCAGCAGGTAGTTGCCGTCGCCGATCCATACCGGCCCTTCGGCCCAGCGCAGACCGGTGGCCAGGCGCTCGACGCTGGCGTTGAACAGGCGCAATTCCAGGAAGCGGTCGTCGAGGATCTCGATCAGCGGATCGGGATAGCGTTGGCTCAGGGGTTCGGCGGCGCGGGCGAGGGTGGGTAGCGCGAGGGCCGCGCTGCAGATGAGGCCGCCCTGAAGCAGACGACGACGCGACAGCGGCCGGGCGAGCCCCGGGGAAGAGTCATGCATGGTGCAGGTCCTTGATTGTTATTGTTCAGACGAGGCTATGCGGATGGACCTGCGGCAGCAGGCCAATCGTCTGACATCATATGTCTTGTGACGCAGGGCGCCAACCCGGGATCCGCGCTACTCGGCGTCCAGGACCAGGCAGGTGCGGGCACGGCCCTGGCGCTTGGCCTGATAGAGGCGGCGATCGGCTTCGTGGAGGAAGCCTTCGAGGTCATTGGCGACGCCGCTGAAGACCCCGGCGCTGAACGACAGTGGCGGGGCGCCCGGGGCATAGGTCTGGGCGTGGCAGTAGCGCCGCAGCAGGTCCAGCGCCTGCAGCAACTGCTCCGGGGGCATGCGGCTGACCAGGGCGAATTCCTCGCCGCCGAGGCGGCCGGTGAGGTCCTGGGGCAGGGTGCGGGCCAGCGCCTGGGCGAAGACCACCAGGGCGCTGTCACCGCTGGCATGGCCGTGCTCGTCGTTGATGCGCTTGAAGTGATCCAGGTCGAGCATGGCCACGCTCAGCGAGTGACCTTCGCGTTCGGCCTGGCGAAACCACTCCTGGGCCTGGTCCTGGAAGGCGCGGCGATTGCGCAGTCCGGTGAGGGAATCGTACTGGGCGGCGTGGGTGAGGGCGCGCATGAGGTCCCGCCGCTCCAGGGTCGAGACCACCCGGCAGTTGAGCTCCTCGGGGCAGAAGGGCTTGCGCAGGAAGTCGTCGGCGCCCTGCTTGATGAACTTGGCGCTGAGCGAGCCCTTTTCGTCGGCCGACAGGCCGATGATGCTGAGGTCGTGGCGGCGCAGCTTCTGCCGCAGCAACTGCACCAGTTCGAAGCCGCTGAGACCAGGCATGCTGTGGTCCACCACCAGCAGGTCGATGTCCGGCTGCTCCTGCAGCAGGCGCAGCGCCTCGTTGCCGTCGCAGGCGTCCAGCAACTGGTAGCGGTGGGGCGTCAGCACGTGGCGGATGTAGTTGCGGGTGGCGTCGGAGTCCTCGGCGATGAGGATCTTGACCGCGGTATTGCTGTCCAGCCGGCGCAGCAGCCGGAAGGCGAATTCGTAGGAGTACTGGCTTTCCTTGAGCACATAGTCGACCACGCCCTTGGTCAGCAGGTCATCGCGCCGGCGTTCGTCGTAGGAGCCGCTGAGGACGATGCAGGGCAGGCGATAGCGCAGCACCAGATCGACGCTTTCGCCATTGGGCGCATCGGGCAGGTTGAGGTCCACCAGGGCGGCAAAGAACAGATTGGCCGAGGTTTCCAGCATCAGCTCGGCTTCGGCCAGGGTGGCACAGAATACCGGCTCGAAGTCGCGCTGCTGACGAAAGAGGTGCGCCAGAATCTTGAGGACCATGGGGCTGTCTTCGATGACCAGGATGGAGCGCACCGGTAACTCCTGCAGGACAAGGATCGGCCGAGAGCCGGCCTGGCGTCAGATGAAGCGATCATTCGCCTAGGCGTATCGGCCAAAGGATCGGCGACTTGAATGGTCGCCGATCCTTTGCGTTTCAGCTGTCCGGCAGGCCTTCCTGGGGGCGCTGCCGGGGCAGGCGCAGGGCGTCGTCGCGCGGCAGCGGACGGCTCAGCAGGTTGCCCTGTACCTTGTCCACCTGCAGTGCCTTGAGCGTCGCCAGTTCGGCGAGGGTTTCCACGCCCTCGGCGATCACCTCCTTGCGTGTCTCGCGGGCGAAGGCAATGATCGCCGAAGCCAGCGCCCGGCGTTCGGCGTCGCTGTCGATGTCACGGACGAGACTCATGTCCAGCTTGATCATGTCCGGCCGCAGCCTGAGGATGTGCCTCAGGCTCGAATAGCCGGCGCCGGCATCGTCGATGGCCAGGCGCACGCCCTGGGCCCGTAGCGGTTGCAGCTGGGCATGGAGGGCGGCGTAGTCGTCGACCTCGGCGTGCTCGGTGATTTCCAGCACCAGCCGGCCCGGCGGATTGCCAGCCAGCAGCGCGGGCAGGCGGCCGGCCAGGATGGTCTGCGGTGAACAGTTCATGGTCAGGTAGGTATCGTCCGGCAGGCTCTGCAACCCTTGCAGTGCATAGCGCATGGCGCTTTCTTCGAGTTCGTCGCCCAGGCCGACCGCCGTGGCCTCGGAAAACCATAGATCCGGGCTGCGCTGCGGCGGGCAATGGAAGCGCGACAGGGATTCCCAGCCAGCGATACGCAGATCGGCGAGATGATAGATCGGCTGGTAGACGATGCTAGGTTGGTGGGCGGCCACCGCCCCCTGGATGCGCTCGCGCATCTCCACCTGGCCGCGGCGGCTGGAGACGTCCAGGCTGAGGCGATCGGCCACCAGCTCGGCGAAGGTCCGCACCAGTTCCAGGTCTCGGGGACTGAGGGTTGGATCGGGCTGGTACTTGAAGCAGCAGAAGGTGCCATAGAGCTCGCCGTCGTTGAGTCGCACGGGCACGCTCAGGTGCGCGCCGATGGGCACGGCGCGGGTCTCCGGAATCAGCCGGGTGGCGCCGACGGCCCGGGTGTCGGGGATGAGTTCGGGGAGATGGCCGGTGACCACCTGCTGGCAATAGCCCTGGCTGAGCGGCAGGGCATCGCCGGCCTTGATCGGCGCATCGGGCACGGCATCGACATTGCGAAAGACCCGGTCCTGCTGGCGAAATTCGGCCAGGAAGGCCACGTCCATGTCCAGATGGGTACGCAGCGCGTGCAGCACCTTGTCGATACAGCCCTGGCTGCTCAGGTTGCCGGTATCCAGGCCAACCACGTCCAACAACTCGGTACCTGATTCCCTCATGTCCTCACTCCCGGGAAACTACGACCTGAACCAGTGTAGAGCCTGGAATGAATTTGTCAGTCAAATGACCTCATCCGTTCGGCTCAACCCTGTTCGGCGTACCAGGCCTCGAAGACGGGCAGGGCCATGGGGCGGGCCAGCAGGTAGCCCTGAACCTCGTCGCAGCCGGCTTCCTGCAGGAAGGCCAATACCTCTGGCGTCTCTATCCCCTCGGCAACGCTGCGATAGCCGAGTTTGCCGATCAGCGCCAGCAGCGCCCTGACCACCTCCTGCTTGCGCGGATCCTGGGGCAGGTCGTGGATCAGCGAGCGGTCGAGCTTGACGCTGGTGACCGGCAATTCGTAGAGATAGGCGAAGTTGCTGTAGCCACTGCCGAAGTCGTCGATGGCGATCTCCACACCCAGCTCGCGCAGGGCATGCAGCTGGGCGATGGCCTCCGGATTGCGTCTGAGCCATTCGCCTTCGGTGATCTCCACCTCCAGCCGGCGGGGATCGACGCCCTCGCGCCGGCAGGTCTCGCGCAGCAGTTCGACCAAGTCGCCCTCGTCGAAATCCCGTGGCGACAGGTTGAGCGACAGTCGCCCCTGATAGCGATTGTCCCAGTGCGCCAGCTGGCTGACGGCGGTACGGATCACCCAGCGGGTGACGCTGTGGATCAGGGCGGTCTTCTCGATCGCCGGAATGAAGTCGCCGGGCGCGATGGGGCCGAGTTGCGGATGGGTCCAGCGTAACAGGGCTTCGGCGCTGCGCAGTCGGCGTCCGGGCAGGGCCAGGCGTGGCTGGAAGGCCAGGCTGAAGTCGCCGCGCTCCAAGGCTTCGGGAATCTGCCGGACCAGCTGGAAGATGCGCTGGAAGGCCTCGTCCTGCGGACGCTCGTAGACGACCCAGTGACGACTGCTCAGCGTCGCCTGATTTACCGCCACCATGGCCTTGCGCAACAGGTCACGGACTTCGCCCGAGTCGAGCAGGAAGGGCACCACACCGGCCTTGACCGGCGGGTCGATGGGAATGCGGTCGGCCTGGACCGGCATCCGTAGCTGGGCGATGAGCGCATCGAGCAGCGGCGGGTAATCGCAGTCCTCCGGCAACAGGAAGGCGAATCTCTTGGTGTCCACGTGATAGACCTTGGCCCGGTCCTTCAGGGCGTCGCACAGCCGCAGGGCCAGGCTGCGCAGGAAGGTCTCGAAGGGCCACATGCCCTGGGCCAGGATCAGCTGCTCCTTCCAGTGGGTCTCCAGCGGATCCACCAGCACCAGCAGGCGCCCCTCGTCGGGCTGGAATTCGGCCAACTGAGCGACATCGGCCTGGAACTGCTGACGATTGGGCAGGCCGCTGACCGGATCGCGACGGCGCAGGTGCTGGCGCAGGGCGATGAGCCTCATCACCTGGGCGGCGAAATCGTCCAGGCGCTTGCGTTCCGCGACCGTCAGTTCGCGCGGCTGGCTGTCGAGGATGCACAGACTGCCGATGGCATAACCGCCCTCGGTGACCAGGGTCGAGCCGGCATAGAAGCGCACATGGGGTGCGCGGACCACCAGGGGGTTATGGCTGAAGCGGGTATCGCAGCAGGCATCGTTGATCTCCATCCGGCCATTCTCGGCCCGGATGGTGTGGGCGCAGAAGGCATCCTCGATGGGCATCTGCGCCAGGTCGAAGCCAACGCGGGCCTTGAACCACTGACGGTCGCGGTCCACCAGACTGATCAGCGCGGTCGGCACATTGAAGCTGCTGGCGACCAGCTCGCAGAGTCGATCAAATTCCTCCGCCGGCGCCGAATCCAGCAGCTCCAGGGCGTGCAGGGCGTTGAGGCGGTCATCTTCGTACTTCAGTGAATCGGCCATCAGGCTATCTCGGGAATGTCGATGAGCCTTGTGCGAGCAACAAGCACATCCTGGAAGAACTGCTGCCACCCGAGCCAGGCGGGTGCAGCAAACGAGAGGCAGGTCTGTGGAGGTATCGGCAAGAAATCGTAAGACTTTAGCCGTTTCGTCTCGCCTGCCAGTCTGGAACCTTAGCGCGGCTGCACGTCGGGTGCGAGCCCTGGTCGAAGAGGTATCCCTGCCGAGTAGCGACCATGACCCTGACCTGCCTGTTCGACATCAACGAAACCGTGCTCGACCTGTCCGCGCTGGATGGCCTGTTCACCGAGCTGTTCGGTGACCCCCAGAGTCGCACGCTGTGGTTCGCCCAGACCCTGCAGAACGCCATGACCGCCGAGCTCTGTGGCCGGCACGCGCCCTTCGAGGCCCAGGGCCAGGCGGCGCTGGAGATGATCGGCGCACGACTCGGACGGACGCTGACGGCCGCTGACAGACAGCGTGTGGCCAAGGCCCTGCAGGCGCTGCCCGCCCACGTCGATGTCCGAGCCGGGCTCGATTTCGCCCGGGCGCAGGGGGTGCGTTGCATCGCCTTTTCCAACAACGCGCGCGCCGCCACCCAGGCGCAACTGGCCTACGCCGGCCTGAGCGATGCCTTTGCCGGCATCCTCTCGGCCGAGGACGCCGGTGCCAGCAAGCCCGCCACGGCGGCCTATCGCCAGGCCGCCGCCAGCCTGGATCAGCCGGCCGAACAGCTGTGGCTGGTCGCCGTCCATGCCTGGGACATCGCCGGCGCCCAGGCGGCCGGTTTCAAAGGTGCCCTGCTGCAGCGGCAGGCCGAGCAGGTGGCCAACCCCCTGGCGCCGCCCGCGGTGACCGGCGGCACGCTGCAAGAGGCAGTGGCGCGCATTCTGGCGCACGAGGGCCGCAGCTAGCGGCCCGGCGTGCTAACGTCCGCGCCATCACCGGCGGGTGCCGGGTTTTCAAGACAGTGAGAGTCGCTTTCCCATGACGGATACCCTTGCCCGGCTGCGCGCCGGCGAACTGGCCGGGGCCACGCGCCTGACCCTGCGTGCCGACCTGACCGAATTCCCCGAAGAGATCTTCAGCCTGGCCGACAGCCTGGAAATCCTCGACCTGTCGGGCAATCGGCTGACCCGCCTGCCCGCCGACCTGGGCCGGTTGCACCGCTTACGCATCCTCTTCTGCTCGAGCAATCCATTCACCGAATTGCCCGAGGTGCTCGGCACGCTACCCAGGCTGGAAATGATCGGCTTCAAGGCCTGCCAGCTGGAGCGGGTGAACGCTGCGGCCCTGCCGCCGCGCCTGCGCTGGCTGATCCTCACCGACAACCGCATCGCCGAATTGCCTGCCGCCCTGGGCGAGCGGCCCGCCCTGCAAAAGCTGATGCTGGCCGGCAACCATCTGCAGAGCCTGCCGCCGTCCATGGCCGACCTGCACCAGCTGGAACTGCTGCGGCTGTCGGCGAATCGCTTCGCGGCGCTGCCTCCGGCCATCCTCGACCTGCCGCGGCTGACCTGGCTGGCCTATGGCGACAATCCCCTGGGGGCCGAGCGCGAGCGCGCGGTGCGCACCCAGGCGGCGCGGCAACAACGCATCGCCTGGAGCGACCTGGTGCTGGGCGAGCGGCTGGGGGAGGGCGCCTCCGGCATCATCCATCAGGCGCGCTGGCAGTCGCCCACGGGGCCGCGCGAGGTCGCCGTCAAGCTGTTCAAGGGCAGCATGACCAGCGATGGAACCCCGGAAAGCGAAAGCGCCGCCAGCCTCAGTGCCGGCACCCATCCCTGGCTGATCGGCGCCCTCGGTGATCTGGCCGAGCATCCCGAGCAGCGCAGTGGCCTGGTGCTGGAGCTGGTGGAGCCGGCCTTCGGCAACCTGGCCGGTCCGCCCAGCTTCACCACCTGCAGCCGTGACGTCTATCCGGAAGACACCCGCTTCACCGCCCGCGCCGTGCGCAGCATGGCGGGCGGCATGGCCAGCGCCCTGGCGCACCTGCACGGGCATGGCCTGGTCCACGGCGACTTCTATGCCCACAACATCCTCTGGGACGGTGGCGCGCGCTGCCTGCTGGGCGACTTCGGCGGCGCCTCGCTGCTGCCCGAGGACCGGACGCAGGCCGCGCGGCTGCAACGCTTCGAAAGTCGCGCCTTCGGTATCCTGCTGGAGGAGTGGCTGACGCGTTGCAGCGAGCCCGTGGATCCGGCGCTGGCGGCCCTGGCCGCGCAGTGCCAGCAGCCCCCGCTCGATGCGCGTCCGCTGCTGGCCGAGGTGGCGCAGCGGCTGCACGGCTAGCCCTGGGTCTCGTCCAGCGCCCAGTCCACGGCGGCCAGGGCGTGCAGTCGCGTGGTGTCGAACAGCGGCACCGCGCTGTCGCCCTGGTCCACCAGCAGCATGATCTCGGTGCAGCCGAGCACGATGCCCTCGGCACCCTGGGCGACCAGCTCGGCGATGATCGCGCGATAGGCTGCCCGCGATTCGGGGCGCACCTCGCCACGTACCAGCTCGTCATAGATGATGCGGTGCACGATCTGGCGCGCGGCCGCGTCAGGCACCACCACTTCCAGGCCGAAGCGCTCGGTCAGCCGCTCGCGATAGAAAGCCTGCTCCATGGTGAAGGCGGTGCCCAGCAGGCCGACGGTCCGCAGGCCCCGGGCGCGGATCGCCGCACCCGTGGGGTCGGCGATGTGCAGCAGCGGCAAGGTCGTGGCCGCCTCGATCTCCGCCGCCAGGCAGTGCATGGTGTTGGTACAGAGCACCAGCGCCTCGGCACCACCGGCGGCCAGTTGCCGCGCATGGCCCTGCAGGCGCTGACCCAGCGCCGTCCAGTCGCCGGCATGCTGCAGCGCGGCGATCTCGGTGAAATCCACCGACAGCAGCAGGCAGGCTGCCGAATGACTGCCGCCCAGCCGGCGCCGGACCTCTTCGTTGAGGATGCGATAGTAGTGCGCCGAGCTTTCCCAGCTCATGCCGCCCAGCAGGCCCAGGGTGCGCATGGTCGTTCTCATGGTGATTGGCGAACAGGCATCTTGGCGTCTGTTTAAGCGGTGCGTGAGGATCAGTAGGCCGGAGATCGAGCAGTACAGTGAGCGGCCTGGTAAGCCGCAAAAAAGTCGAGGGGATCGGCGGGTGGTTTCCCGATGGAGCTGTGGCGGATGCTGACCCGAGGCCTTGAACGGCAGGTCAGGAAAAGCAGATAGGGAGCGCCCGACTCCTGGTTCGTCCAGGCAGAGGATGAACGCCCAGGGTCATGGCAAGGTGGCGCGCGCTCAGGATGGCGAATGTGTTTTCAGCCAATCCTTGAGCGCGGCATCCATGCGGGTCTGCCAGCCTGAACCCGTCGCGCGGAAGGCGTCGACAACGTGCGGGGAAAGCCGAATGGTGATGCGCTCCTTGGTGACGCTGGCTTGGGGTCGGCCACGACGCAGCTTGGCTTGCAAGGTCACCGGCAATGCACCGATGCGCACCGATTGCTCGACTTTTTCGTCGGTCCACTCCGGGTTTTCCACGTCGATCAATTCAGGATTGAGTGGCTTGCTCATAGCGTTTTACCTCGCGATTGTTTGCCTTGCGGAAGCTGATGACCCGGATGCCAGTGGCGGTTTCGGTGAACACCACGGCGTGCACCCGGCGCGCAATCAGGCCCAGGGCCGAATACCGTACTTCCGGATAGATCCTCCGGTCATCGACCCAGATCAGCGCCGTTTCGAAGTCGAAGTTGGCAACCCCTTCGAAGCTCAGTCCACGAGCGGCGATGTCGGCGATGTTCTTGGCCGGATCGAAGCTTATGTCCATGATTTATTGTATGTACATTAATTAAGGCCGGCAAGACGTCCTTGTACAGCGGATCCCACGGTAGGTGAGGCGGTCTGCCGCTGACGTCGACGAGCCTGGAGGAGGTGGCCTCGACAGCCGTCGAACATGGCTGACATCGTCCGCTCCAGCGCCTGGATACGAGCCCTGATGTCATCAGTGCCCATGGCACACCCCACGTGCGCAAGCTACGCTTCGAGAGGCCACTCCCGGCCCTTGGAGGTGATCGTCATGCTCAAAGCTCTGTTCGCCGCGGTAGCCCTGACCCTCTTCGCAGCCGCCAGCGTCCAGGCGGCACCCTGCCGGGATGCCCACGGCAAGTTCGTCAAATGCGACACCACCAAGACCAAGGCCGCGCAATGCAAGGATGCCAAGGGCAAGTTCGCCAAGTGCGGTACGCCCGGGGCCACACCGGTCAACTAGAGGCGGCCAGCCGGACGTCAGGCAGGGTCTTGGTCATGACGCCTCGCCTGACGTCGCCACCTGCGCCTGCCAGCGCCCCGGCGCAAGGGCCGCTAGTCCTTTTCCGCCGACCCCGGCTCCGACCAGGCGCGATGGCGCTCGGCCTTCTGCGCTTCGCTTTCCACCCGATTGAGCACTTCGCCCTCGTGCTGGACTTCGGGGCCGCCGCCATAGACATGGTCGAGGCCCTGCATCAGCGCGGCGTAGCCTTGCGCGGCCACCTGCACCGGATCGTTCTTGGGCCCGGCGCCGACGCTGGTGTCGTCTTCGCCGGCGCGGTGGAAGAAGTTGGTGTCGGTCTGGCCGGGCATGAGTACCGTGAGGGTCACGCCACTGTCCTTGAGTTCGTTGCGCAGGGCGAAGGCGAAGGAGTTGATGAAGGCCTTGGAGGCACCGTAGACGGCCTCGAAGGGAATCGGCGCCGTGGCCGAGATGGACGACGTGAAGAGCACCCGGCCACGGCCGACGGCGACCATCTCCGGCAACACCAGCTTGGCCAGGTGCACGGTGGACATGACATTGAGCTGGATCAGCGCCATCTCGTCCTCCAGCCGCGTCTGGCCGACGAAGGCGCCGCCCAGGCCGACCCCGGCGTTGAGTACCACGACGTCCAGCGGCCGCCCCTGGCGGCGCAGGAATCTATAGGTCTCTTCCACGCCCACGGCGGTGCGCAGGTCAGCCGCATGACTCCAGACCTTGACTCCCAGGGCGCGCAATTCACGCTCGGCGGCGTCAAGGCCGTCGCCGCGGGAAACCAGCAGCAGATCATGGCCATGGCGGGCCAGCTGCTTGGCCAGTTCGAAGCCGATGCCGCTGGAGGCACCGGTAACGGCGGCCAGTGGCCGGGTAACATTGCTCATGCTGAAATCCTCTGCAGACCTGGTGTAGCTGGGATCGTCGCGGAGAGCTGGTGCTCCCCGCGGCCGACGGTTGACCCCTGACGGCATGGCATAATCGCCAGGCCGTGTAGAGGAGACAAGCGATGCAACCCGCGGATCTGGACGCCCTGGTGACTTGGACCATGCCCTATGGCAAGTACGCCGGCCGCCTGCTGGCCGACCTGCCGGGCCACTACCTCAACTGGTTCGCCCGCAGCGGCTTTCCACCTGGCGAGCTGGGCCGGTTATTGGCGCTGATGCAGGAGATCAACCACAACGGCCTCAAGCCGCTGCTCGATCCGCTGCGCCGCCGGCGCTAGTCCGCCAGGCGACGCATGTCGATATGGGGAATTCCGTCCTCGTCGTACACCGCTGAGCAGGGCGTGAAGCCATAGCGGCCATAGTAGGCCTGCAGATGAGCCTGGGCGGAGAGAAACAGCGAGCGCCCGGGCCAGCGCTCGGCACAGACGCGCAGGGCTTCCGCCAGCAGCAGGTGCCCCAGCCCGCTGCCGCGGCCCTCGGGGGCGACGATCACCCGGCCGATCACCACGTCCTCGCGTACTGCCCCGAGCAGGCGCAGGTAGGCGTGCAACTGGTCGTC
Organism: Pseudomonas aestiva; assembly: GCF_039908605.1. Classification (NCBI taxonomy): domain Bacteria; kingdom Pseudomonadati; phylum Pseudomonadota; class Gammaproteobacteria; order Pseudomonadales; family Pseudomonadaceae; genus Pseudomonas; species Pseudomonas aestiva. The sequence continues at coordinate 1,276,596 of NZ_CP150916.1, forward strand.
ACGCCAGCCGAACAGGTGCCAGACATCCGCTGCCAGATCCAGGCCATCGGCGTCGGGATAGATGCACTGCTGCTCCACCACGAACACCCGGGCGCGCAGCACCAGGGCGGCATAGAGCTCGGCGGTGGTCAGCGCTGGCGCGGCGCGGCAGCTCCACTGGATGGTCATGGTCAGTCCTTGCGGCGGCCGGACAGCATCCGGAAGCGGTTGCGGTTGAGCAGCACGTAGCCGGTCAGCTGCAATCCCGCTGCGAACAGCAGGCTGCGCATGGCACCGGGTTTGGTGGGACGCGGACCCTGGTAGAGGCCATAGAGGGAGAAGGCCACGCCCAGCAGGCCAAGGATGAAGAAGACCAGGCCGATCTTGGTCAGGCGGGGGAGGTTGCGCAGATTCATGGGCATATCGTCAGAGGCGAAGGCCGCCACGCTAACCGTCCGCGCCGGGCTTGTCGAGCCGATAGGCAGGCGCGACGGACTGGTCTAACGTGGCTTGATGACCCCTGCAGCGGGAGAGCGTCCATGTTCAGCCATGTACAGCTAGGTGCGCGCGATCTGGAGCGCCTGATCGAATTCTACGACAGCGTCTTGCACGAACTCGGGCTGGTGCGCATGCCGGCGGAAGACGACGGTGGCCCGCCCGGGTGTGGCTGGCAGCGGCCGGGGCGGGAGTGGCCGCAATTCTATGTGCAGCTGCCGTTCAACGGCCTGCCGGCCTCCTGGGGCAATGGCGTCCAGGTGAGCTTTGCCGCGCCTAGTCCCGCGGCCGTGGAGGCGGCCTGGCATCGCGCCCTGCAACTGGGCGGCAGCGACGAGGGTGCGCCGGGCATCCGACCGGGCTACGGACCGGACTTCTATGCCGCCTATTGCCGGGACCCGGAGGGCAACAAGCTGTGTTTCGTCCACGCCGAGGGATTGGCCGCCGCCTGCGACTAGCGTGTGGTCCGGCGATCCGATGGTCAGACGTTGGCCGCCAGGGCGACTGCGTCGGTACGGGCGGCCATGATGAAGTCGTTGCGGTGCAGGCCGCCGATGTTGTGCGTCCACCAGCTCACCGTCACCGCGCCCCATTCGGTGAGCAGGGCCGGGTGATGGTCCTCGTCCTGGGCCTCGCGGCCGACGCGGTTGGTGAAGTCCAGGGCCTCGAGGAAGTTGCCGAAGGCATAGCGGCGTTCCAGCCGCGCAATCCCCGCGCGTTCCACCAGCGTCCAGCCGGGGACGGCCTTGAGCAATTCGCTGCTGGCGGCCGCGCTCAGGGCCGGCTCGCTGGAGCGGCAGGGGACGCAATGGGAGTGGGCGAGATCGGCCATGGGGCGCTCCTTGGGGAAAGAAAGTCACGAAAGGGCAAGGGTAACAGACCCGCCGGTCAGCTCCCGGCGCCCCGTCCGACCATGGTCGAATGGTCCGAAGCCGGTGCGCGCCGTACAACGGAAGGCAACAAGAACAACAGTTTCCCGCCGAGGAGATCGTCCCATGAGTGCCGCCTTCTACCCGGTCCGCGCGGAAGTCGCTTCCCGGACCCTGACCGATGAAGTCACCTATCGCCGGCTGTACCAGCAGTCCATCCTCAACCCCGATGGCTTCTGGCGCGAGCAGGCCCAGCGCCTGGACTGGATCAAGCCCTTCAGCCGGGTCAAGCAGACCTCCTTCGACGATCATCGCGTCGACATCCAGTGGTTCGCCGATGGCACCCTGAACGCCTCCTACAATTGCCTGGATCGCCACCTGGAAACCCGCGGTGACCAGACCGCCATCATCTGGGAAGGCGACGATCCCGCCGACAGCCGCCACATCACCTACCGCGAACTGCATCGAGAGGTCTGCCAGCTGGCCAACGCCCTGCGCGGCCAGGACATCCATCGCGGCGACGTGGTGACCATCTACATGCCGATGATTCCCGAGGCCGTGGTGGCCATGCTGGCCTGCGCCCGCATCGGCGCGGTGCACTCGGTGGTATTCGGCGGCTTCTCCCCCGAATCCCTGGCCGGCCGCATCAGCGACTGCCAGTCCAAGCTGGTCATCACCGCCGACGAAGGCGTGCGCGGCGGTCGCAAGATCCCGCTCAAGGCCAACGTCGACGAGGCCCTGACCAATCCGGCCACCTATTCGGTGCGCAAGGTGATCGTCTGCAAGCGCACCGGCGCCGACATCGCCTGGCACCGCCACCGCGACGTCTGGTACGAGGACATCACCTCGGTGGCGCCGGAACATTGCGAGCCCAAGGAGATGTCCGCCGAGGCGCCGCTGTTCATCCTCTATACCTCCGGTTCCACCGGCAAGCCCAAGGGCATCCTGCACACCACCGGCGGCTACCTGACCTATGCCGCCCTGACCCACGAGCGGGTCTTCGACTATCGCCCCGGCGAGGTCTACTGGTGCACCGCCGACGTCGGCTGGATCACCGGCCACAGCTACATCGTCTACGGCCCGCTGGCCAATGGCGCCACCACCCTGCTGTTCGAGGGCGTGCCCAATTACCCGGACGTCACCCGCATGGGCCAGGTGGTGGACAAGCACCAGGTCAACGTCCTCTACACCGCCCCCACCGCCATCCGCGCCATGATGGCCCAGGGCGATGCGGCCATGCGCGGCGTCGACGGCAGCAGCCTGCGCCTGCTCGGTTCGGTGGGCGAGCCCATCAACCCCGAGGCCTGGCACTGGTACTACAAGACCGTGGGCCAGGAGCGCTGCCCCATCGTCGACACCTGGTGGCAGACCGAGACCGGCGGCATCCTCATCAGCCCGCTGCCGGGCGCCATCGGCCAGAAGCCCGGTTCGGCGACCCGTCCCTTCTTCGGCATCCAGCCGGCGCTGGTGGACAACGAAGGCAACCTGCTCGACGGCGCCGTGGAAGGCAACCTGGTGATTCTCGATTCCTGGCCGGGCCAGTCGCGCTCCATCTATGGCGATCACGACCGCTTCGTCGACACCTACTTCAAGACCTTCAAGGGCATGTACTTCACCGGAGACGGCGCCCGCCGCGACGAGGACGGCTACTACTGGATCACCGGTCGCGTCGACGACGTGCTCAACGTCTCCGGCCACCGCATGGGCACCGCCGAAATCGAGAGCGCCCTGGTGGCCCATCCCAAGGTGGCCGAGGCCGCGGTGGTGGGCATGCCCCACGACCTCAAGGGCCAGGGTATCTATGTCTACGTCACCCTCAACCAGGGCGAGGAGGGCAACGAAGCCCTGCGCCAGGAACTCAAGCAGTGGGTGCGCAAGGAAATCGGCCCCATCGCCACCCCCGATGTCATCCAATGGGCGCCGGGTCTGCCCAAGACCCGCTCCGGCAAGATCATGCGGCGGATCCTGCGCAAGATCGCCGTGGGTGAATACGACTCGCTCGGCGACATCTCCACCCTGGCCGACCCGGGCGTGGTGCAGCATCTGGTCGGGACCCACCAGCAGATGAGCCAGGCCGTCGCCTGATCCAGCGGCCTCAGCGACCGCCCGCTATCGTCCAGGTAGCGGGCGGTTTCTTTTTTGGCGGTCCTGTAAGGACGTGTCGCCAGGGTAGAAGCCGCCGCCGTTGCGCTGGCGCTAGAATCGCGCCAGCCGGCGGGCCGCAGGGCACTCCGGTCCGCTACCCGGGGCAAAGGCGGGGACAGGGGCGGCGCTCCGGCGTACCATGCGTGCCACCCCACAAGGGTTTCATGGCGCGCGGGCCCCGGATCGGTCGCCCCCGCCGCTCTCGACAGGAAGCCAGACGTTAGATGACCATCCGCATCGCCTTTCTGCTGTGGCCCGACGTTCGTCCGCTGACCGTGGGCCTGGTCGAGGAAGCGCTGGAACTCGCCTCGCGCCATTCGAGCGATACGCCCTACGAGGTGCGCTTTCTGCAGGCCGGCAGCGAGTTGCAGCCGCGACTGCCGGGTGGCCACTGGGAAGGGCAGCTGGAACGCCTGGATCGGCTCTTCGTGCTGGCCGACGAACCCTCGCCGCCGCTGCCGCCACCGCTGGTCGCGGCCCTGCGCCAGACCGCCCGGGCCGGTGTGGTGATGGGCGGTTTTTCCGCTGGCGTGCACATCCTCGCCCAGCTCGGGCTGCTCGACGGTCATCGCGCCGCCGTGCATTGGCGCTGGCTGGAGGAATTCAGCGAGCAATTTCCCAAGGTCATCGCCACCCACCACCTCTACGAGTGGGACCGCGATCGCCTGACCGCCTGTGGCGGCCTGGCCATCCTCGATCTGCTGCTGGCCATGATCGGCCGTGACCGCGACGCCGAGCAGGCCGGCACCATCGCCGAGGAGCTGATCGTCGAGCGGCTGCGCGAAGGCAGCGAGCGACAGCGCATTCCGCTGAAGAATCGGCTGGGGTCGAGTCATCCCAAGCTGACCCAGGCGGTGATGCTGATGGAGGCCAACATCGAAGAGCCCCTCACCACCGACGAGATCGCCCAGCACGTCTGCGTCTCCCGCCGGCAGCTGGAGCGGATCTTCAAGCAATACCTGGCCCGTGTACCCAGCCAGTACTACCTGGAGTTGCGGCTGAACCGGGCGCGCAAGATGCTCACCCAGACCAGCAAGTCGATCATCCAGATCGGCCTGTCCTGCGGCTTCTCGTCGGGGCCGCATTTCTCCAGCGCCTATCGCAACTTCTTTGGCGTCACCCCCCGCGACGACCGCAACCAGCGGCGTGGCGCGGCGGGCGAGGGCAGCATGGTGGCCGAGCGCTAGGCGCCGAGCCCCTGCCGATTCAGCTCAGCGACTCGGTCGCCAGTTCGTCCAGCCAGGCGCCCAGCTGGTCGGCCGGCAGGGGCGCGCCGCAATGGAAGCCCTGGATCTCGTCCGCCGGCAGGTGCTGCAGCTGGCGCAGGTGCTCGGCGTCTTCCACCCCCTTGAGGGTCACCCTTAGCCCCAGCGAGCGGCCGAGATCGATCATGGCCCGCACCAGGGCGCTGTCTTCCGGCGCCTGATGGTGGCGGGCGATGAGGCTGCGATCCAGGCGGATGCCGTCCAGCGGATAGCGGCGCAGATAGGCCAGGGAGCAGAGGCCGGAACCGAAGTCGTCCAGGCACAGGCGTACGCCCAGGCCCTTGAGCGCGCCCAGGGTGTTGGCCACGTCTGCGGCCGGATCCAGCAGGGTGCGTTCGGTGAGTTCCAGCTCCAGGCGCGACGCCGCCAGGCCGCTCTGGTAGAGCGCCTCGGCCACGGTCTGCACCGGATCTTCGTTGGCGTGGAATTGCTGCGGCGACAGATTGACCGACACCGAAAGTCGTTCCGGCCAGCCCTGGGCATCGTGGCAGGCGGTCTCCAGCACCCAGCGTCCCAGGCGCTGGCCGAGGCCGGCGTCCTCGGCCAGGGTCAGGAAGTCCAGCGGCTCCAGCAGCCCCTGGGTAGGATGCTCCCAGCGCACCAGCGCCTCGAAGCCACGCAGGCTGCCATCGGCCAGACAACGCCGCGGCTGGTAGTAGAGGCTGAGGCGGTCATCGCGCAGGGCCTGGCGCAGGTCCTGCTCCAGCTGCCGGCGCAACAGCACCTGCTCGTTCATGGCCGGCTCGTGGAAGCGCCAGGTGCCGCGGCCAGCGGCCTTGGCCTGGTAGAGGGCGATATCGGCCAGGCGCAGCAGTTCCGCCGGGATGCCGGTATCCCGCGGCGCCAGGGCCACGCCCAGGCTGCTGCCGATGAAGACCCGCTGCTGGCCGAGGCGGAAGGGTTGGCGCAACTGCTCCACCAGCCGTCGACAGAGGTCGGCGATGGCGCCCGGGTCGCGATCGCCGCTGAGCACCACGCAGAATTCATCGCCGCCCAGGCGCGCCACCAGATCGGTGGCGGTCACGTTCTGCCGCAGACGCTGCGCCGCTTCCTGCAGGACCTGATCGCCGGCGGCATGGCCGAGGGCGTCGTTGACCGTCTTGAATCTATCCAGATCCAGGCTGATCAGCGCCAGGGGCCGCGGCTCCGGTCCTTCCAGGTGTGTGGCGAGAAACTGGTGCAGGCGATGGCGGTTGGGCAGGCCGGTCAGGGGGTCGTGCCAGGACAGGTGCTGGACCTGGGCCAGGGCCTCGATCTCGTCGGTGAGATCGGTGACGGTGCCGCGATAGCCACCCTCGGGAATGGCCCGGGCGGCGACCCGACAGGTGCGTTCGCGGCCGTTGCCGTCCAGGTAGTGACAGACCAGCGGCGGTCGCGGCTTGCGGTCGTGCGCCTGGCCGGCGAGCCAGTGCGCCAGGGTATCGGCATGGGGCGTCAGGAGTTCGTTGAGCGGCCGCCCCAGCCAGCGATTGGTGGCTTCCCCGGTGACTTCGGCGAAGCGATCCGAGACATAGACCAGGCGCAGGGTGGCGTCGACCTCCCACAGCCAGTCCGAGGTGGCCTCGGCGATGTCGCGGAAGCGCCGCTCACCGATGGCCAGTTCGCTACGACTGGCCAGCAGGTCATCGTACTGGGCATCCAGCTGGCGCATCGACAGCAGCGCCTGGCGAAACAGCCAGATCAGCCCCAGCAGCAGGATCAGCACCCCACCGCCGAACAGCGGCAGGGTCTGCTGCATCAGCCACAATCCCGGTCGCGGCGGGCGCCAGGTCAGCTGATAGCCGGAGCCGGGCAGTTGCCAGCCGGCACGGCCGCCAGCCGGGTCGGTGGTGATGCTCAGCGGCGGCAGGTTGTTGGCTTCGCTCAGGGCGGCCAGCCGGGCGGGACTCAGCACATTGACGAAGACCAGTACCGAGGCCGGCGCCTCCTGGGGGCGGACGCCGGCATGATCGCCCGGGGTGATGGCGGCGGCGGCCACCAGCGCCGGCATCCCGGCCACGGTCAGCACACCGGACACGCTGCCGGCGCGGGCGTCGGCGCTACGTGCCGCTGCCAGCAGGCCGGCGATGTCGCCCTGCAGCCAGGGCGTAGCGGGATCGGCCAGTTGGCCATCGAGCAGGCGATAGCGGGGGCGGTCCTGGCCGTCGAATACCAGCACCCCTTCGTAGCCATAGACGCGGTACAGCGATTCGCCAAGGTTGCCCTGGTCGTAGGCCCAGTCGGGGTCCAGTTCCTGATGCAGGCGGCGATAGGCCTCGTCCCATTTGCTGTAGTCGATCAGGTTGCGGGCGACCTCTTCGTCGAGGCGGGTAAAGGTGCGACCGATCGCGCGCTCGGTGTGCTGGGCGACGGTGGCATCCTGGCGCACGGCATTGTCGACCAGCAGATAGCAACCCAGGCCGATAAGGCCGAGGAGCAGTACGCAGAGCGCCGGGAACAGCCGCAGGAGGACGGTATGGCCCCGCCGACGCGGTAAGGCGCTGCGGGACGCGGGAGATGTTGGCATGCCTGGACCCTGGCTGGATGAGCGTTCCTGTGGCTTCGCCCGGCGCGACCCGGAGGTGGCCAAGCGAAGCGGATGAAGCCTTGCCGTCGCTAGACTAGCCCCTGGGGGCGCACGACGCTAAACGTAAAGCGGAAGATGCCAAGGGGATCGCGCTAAGCATCGCGCGAACGCCCGACTTAGGTGGGGTTGCCGGCACCACCGTAGAAGGCACAGCCCTGCCAGGTCTGGCCATTGATGCGCAATTCGGCCTGCAGTGACTGCACGGTGCCGGTCCGGCCATCCACGCAGCGCCGGGGATTGATCCACAGCTCGACCTTCTCGCCATTGGCCTCGGTGGACAGGGCGCGCATGCCGCCGGGCAATTCTTCCTGCACGAAGGGCAGGGCGCGGCGCTGTTGGCCGGCGGTACTGACCAGCATGCCCTGGTTGCTGACCTGGACGCTCCAGTCCGGTCCATGGCCACCGGCATTCATGGCGGTACGCTTGAAGTTGGGATCGCTGCAGCCCGGACCGCTGTACTGCACGCGGTAGACGTCGGTGACGGCGAACACGCCCTGGGCGCCATCGCGACCGCCGGACTTGAGCTTGCCGCGCAGATCGGCGAACAGCGAAGCGGCACCGCTGTCGGCGGCCAGTTCGTGGGCATCGCGCAGGATGGCGGTGTTGTTGGCGTCGGTGACGTCGAAGAAGCGCTGTTCCTGGCAGGGGCGGAACAGCAGCTGGTCACCGTTCCAGCGCAGATCGCCCTGCAGGCGCTCGCCGCCCGGTGCACGCGGGGTGTCGTCGCTCTGGAACAGGCTGCAGCCGCCGAGGAGGCCGAGCAGGGCAAGGGGAAAGATGGCACGCGGCGCAGGCATCGCAGGACTCCGACTGAGGTGGGCACACGTTACTCAGACAGCGCCGCGAGCTCAAGGACTTACCAGACGCGATAAGTCTTGCCGGTTTCCCGCCCTTCCACGCTGCGTTCGTAGGCCAGGGCCGCCGCGGCCCCCGATACCGCCTTGAAGCCGCGGAAGAAATCGCCGTAGTGCCCCAGCGATTCCTCCAACACCGTCGGACTCACGGCATTGATCCGCTGACCCCGCGGCAGCTCGATGGCCGCGCCGCGGACGAAGCCCTCCAGGGCGGCATTGACCATGGCCGCCGAGCTGCCCTGAGCGATGGGCTGTTCGCTGAGGATGCCGGTGGTCAGGGTAAAGGAGGCACCCTCGGCCGCCTGGGTCTGGCCCAGCAGCACCAGATTGACCTGGCCCATCAGCTTGTCCTGCAGGCCCTTCTGATAGGCCTCGGGCGTCATCTCGGTGAAGGGGGCGAAGGTCACCGACCCCACCGCGCTGACCAGGGCGTCGAAGCGCCCGACCTGGGCGAACAGGGCGCGGATGGAATCCGCTTGGGTGATGTCGACCTGCAGATCGCCGGATTGGCGGCCAACGCGGATCAGCTCGTGGCGGCTGCCCAGGCGTTCGGAGATGGCGCTGCCCAGGGTACCGCTGGCACCGACGAGGATGATTTTCATAAGGCGACTCCGTGAAGGGAAGGAGTCTCCAGCCTAGAATGGCGCATTGCTCTGATAAATCACCTGAATGGCAATCCAGTGTTTCCCGGAGGAAACGATGCAGGACGATTTCGCCGATCTCGCCGCCTTCGCCATCCTCTGTGAAAGCGGCAGCTTCACCTGCGCCGCCGAGCGCCTGGGCTGCAGCAAGGGGCAACTGTCGAAGCGCATCCGGGCGCTGGAGGTACGCCTGGAGACCCGCCTGCTGCACCGTACCACCCGACGTCTCGATCCCACCCCTGCCGGACGCGCCCTGCTGCCCGAGGCGCAGGCCCTGGTGCGCCAGCGCGAGCGGGCCCTGCAGAGCGTGGCCCGCCTGCAGGAGGAGGCAGCCGGGCCGGTACGCCTGACCGTTCCGGTGTCCCTGGGCTACACCTTTTTCGAGGTGCTGCTGGCCTGTCGCGCCACCCATCCCGCCATCCAGCTGGACCTGGTGCTGGACAACGGCTATCGCGACCTGGTGGCCGAGGGTTTCGACCTTGCGATTCGCGCCCGGCTGGACCCGGACGAACGTCTGGTCGCGCGACCGCTGTTCGCCATGCAGGAGGTGACCTGCGCGGCACCCGCCTATCTGGCCGGGCGCGAGGTCCCCCAGGCGCCCGAGGAGCTGCTCGGCCACCGCTGCCTGGTCAACAGCCACTATGCCAAGGGAGAGGTCTGGCTCTATCACCGCGAGCACCGACTCGACCGCGTGCAGGTAATCCCCAGCCTGGCCTGCAATCACTACAGCCTGCTCAAGCAGGCCGCCCTGGCCGGGCAGGGTATCGCCCGGCTGCCCTCATTCATGGTGCACGAAGAGCTGGCCAGCGGCGCCCTGGTCTGGCTGCTCAGGGACTGGCGCACCCCCAGCCAGCCGCTGTTTCTGGTGCATCCCTACCAGGGTGGCCTGCCCAAGCGAACACGGGTGGTGGCGGAGGCCCTGAGCGACTGGTTCGAGCGCAGTCGGCAGCGCCTGGAGGCCTTGGGGTAGCGGAGCCGATGAGCTGAACGCTGGTGCGGATAGCTCCCTCTCCCCGCGGGAGAGGGCTTGGGTGAGGGCACTCTTCGCCAGGAAGCCCCGGTGGAAAAGGCTGCGCCGTTTTCCACGCTACGGTGCTGTTGGGCTTCGACGATGGAGCCAACCTACGTGGCGCACAGATAACCCCCTCTCCCTGCGGGAGAGGGCTGGGGTGAGGGCACCCTTCGCCAGGAAGCCTCGGTGGCAAAGGCTGCGCCGTTTTCCACGCTACGGTGCTGTTGGGCTTCGACGATGGAGCCAACCTACGTGGCGCACAGATAGCCCCCTCTCCCTGCGGGAAAGGGCTGGGGTGAGGGCACCCTTCGTCAGGAAGCCCCGGTGGAAAAGGCTGCGCCGTTTTCCACGCTACGGTGCTGTTGGTCGAGGCATGTGGGGTGGCGACGGGGTGACTCAACCGCCCAGATAGGCCTTGCGCACGTCCGGGTTGGCCAGCAGTTCGGCGCCGCTGTCCTGCATGACGATGCGGCCGTTCTCCAGCACGTAGCCGCGGTCGGCCAGCTTGAGCGCCTGGTTGGCGTTCTGCTCGACCAGGAACACCGTCACCCCATCCTGGCGAAGCTGTTCGATGATCTCGAAGATCTGCTGGATGATGATGGGCGCCAGGCCCAGCGACGGCTCGTCGAGCAGCAGCAGGCGCGGCTCGCTCATCATCGCCCGGCCGATGGCGAGCATCTGCTGCTCGCCGCCGGACATGGTGCCGGCGCGCTGGGCATAGCGCTCCTTGAGGCGCGGGAAGAGGCCGAGGACCTTCTCCAGCTGGCGGTCGTAGGCGTGCTTGTCGGTGAAGAAGCCGCCCATGGCCAGGTTCTCCTCCACGGTCAGGCGGGCGAATACCCGGCGACCCTCGGGCACCACGGCGATGCCCTTGCGCATGATCTGCGCGGTTTCCTGACCGACCAGCTCCTCGCCTTCGTAGCGGATGCTGCCGCCGTGGGCCCGCGGGGTACCGCAGAGGGTCATCAGCAGGGTGGACTTGCCGGCCCCGTTGGCACCGATCAGGGTGACGATCTCGCCCCGGTTCACCTGCACGCTGACGCCATGCAGCGCCTGGATCTTGCCGTAGAAGGTGGAGACGTTGTCGAACTGCAGCATGGTGGTCTCCATCAGGATTCGCCCAGGTAGGCCTTGATCACGTCGGGATTGTTGCGGATCTGCTCCGGCGTCCCGTCGGCCAGGGGGGTGCCCTGGTTGATCACCACGATGTGGTCGGAAATGCTCATCACCAGGTGCATGTCGTGCTCGATCAGGAGCACGGTCACGCCGTGCTCGGCGCGCAGCAGGGCGATGAGCGCCTTGAGGTCCTCGGTTTCGCGCGGGTTGAGACCGGCGGCCGGCTCGTCGAGCATGAGGATCTGCGGGCGGGTCATCATGCAGCGGGCGATTTCCAGGCGGCGCTGCTGGCCGTAGGCGAGGTTGCCGGCGTTGCGGTTGGCGAATTCGGTGAGGTTGACCTGCTCCAGCCAGAAGCGCGCATAGTCCATGGCCTCGGCTTCGCTCTTGCGAAAGGCCGGGGTCTTGAACAGCCCGGCCAGGAAGCCGGTGTTGAGGTGGCGGTGCTGGGCCACCAGCAGGTTCTCCACCGCGGTCATTTCCTTGAACAAGCGGACGTTCTGGAAGGTGCGCACCACGCCCTTGCGGGCGATCTTGTGCCCGGGCAGTCCCTGGATGGCTTCGCCATTGAGCAGGATCTCGCCGCCGCTGGGCCGATAGAAGCCGGTCAGGCAGTTGAACACCGTGGTCTTACCGGCGCCATTGGGGCCGATCAGCGAGACCACCTGGCCCTGTTCCACGCGGATGTTGACGCCGTTGACGGCCAGCAGACCGCCGAACCTCATGGACAGGCCGGAGACATCGAGAAGGGCTTGGCTCATTTGCGCAACTCCAGGTGCGGGCGTTGCATCGGGAGCAGGCCTTGCGGACGCCAGATCATCATCACGACCATCAGCAGGCCGAACATCAACATGCGGTATTCGCTGAATTCGCGCATCAGCTCCGGCAGCAGGATCATCACGATGGCCGCGAGGATCACGCCGAGCTGGGAGCCCATGCCGCCCAGCACCACGATGGCCAGGATGATGGCCGATTCGATGAAGGTGAAGGATTCCGGCGACACCAGGCCCTGGCGCGCGGCGAAGAAGCTGCCGGCGAAACCGGCGAAGCAGGCGCCCAGCGTAAAGGCCGAGAGCTTGATCAGCGTGGGGTTCAGGCCCAGGGCGCGGCAGGCGATCTCGTCTTCGCGCAGGGCTTCCCAGGCGCGGCCGATGGGCATGCGCAGGAGGCGGTTGATCACGAACAGGGTCAGCAGCACCAGCAACAGGGCGATCAGGTAGAGGAAGATCACCTTGTATTCGGAGTTGTAGGGAATGCCGAAATACTCGTGGAAGGGCGTCATGCCCTCCGGGGCCCGGCGTTCGAAGGTCAGGCCGAACAGGGTCGGTTTTTCGATGCCGCTGATGCCGTTGGGGCCGCCGGTCCACTGGGTGAGGTTGCGCAAGAGGATGCGGATGATCTCGCCGAAGCCCAGGGTGACGATGGCCAGGTAGTCGCCGCGCAGGCGCAGCACCGGGAAACCGAGCAGGAAGCCGAACAGCGCCGCCATCAGCCCCGCCAGCGGCAGGCAGACCCAGAAGCCCAGGCCGTAGTAGTGGGAGAGCATGGCGTAGGTGTAGGCGCCGACGGCATAGAAGCCGACGTAGCCCAGGTCGAGCAGACCGGCCAACCCCACCACGATGTTCAGGCCGAGGCCGAGCATCACGTAGATGAGGATCAGGGTGGCGATATCCACCGCGCCACGCGAGCCGTAGAAGGGCCACACCAGGGCGATCAGCACCAGGCCGAGGATCACCCAGCGCTGGGTCTTGGGTTCGGTGAGCTTGGTGCCCAGGCCGGTGGCCGGCAGCTGCAGGCCGCCATTGCGGTGCCAGCCGGCGGTGAGCGGGTCACGCACCAGTTGCCAGACGAACATCAGCACCGCGGCCAGGGCCACGATCCAGAGGGTGCGCGGCGGGGCGCCGTGCACTTCCAGGTTGACGCCTACCGTCTCCAGCTTGAGGCCGAGGATGGGATAGGCGACGGCCAGCACCAGCAGGGCGCTGAAGAAGGCGGTTCGCAGACGGGCACTCATACCTTTTCCACCTCCGGGCGACCGAGGATGCCGGTGGGGCGGAACAGCAGCACCAGCACCAGCAGACTGAAGGCCACCACGTCCTTGTACTGGTCACCGAAGACGTCGGCGCCAAAGGCCTCGGCCACGCCCAGCACCAGGCCGCCGAGCATGGCGCCGGGGATGCTGCCGATGCCGCCGAGCACGGCGGCGGTGAAGGCCTTGATACCGGCCAGGAAACCCAGACTCGGATTGATCACGCCGTACTGGATGCCCAGCAGCACCGCGGCCACGGCGGCGAGGGTGGCACCGATGACGAAGGTCAGGGCGATGATGCCGTTGGTGTTGATGCCCAGCAGGTTGGCCATCTTGATGTCCTCGGCGCAGGCGCGGCAGGCGCGGCCCAGGCGGGAGCGGGAGATGAACCAGGTGAGGCCGAACATGGTGAGCAGGGTGACGATGAAGATCAGCACCTGCACATAGGAGATCACCACGCCGTTCATGGCGTCGGTGCCGATGATGAAGTTGCCCGGCAGCAGGTTGGGGATCGACTTGTCCTTGGAATCCTGGGCCAGCAGTACCCAGTTCTGCAGGAAGATTGACATGCCGATCGCCGAGATCAGCGGGATCAGCCGGTTACCGCCACGCAAGGGGCGATAGGCGATGCGTTCGATGCTGTAGCCGTAGGCACTGGCGATGATGATGCTGGCGCCAAAGGCGGCGAGCATGACGATGGGCAGGCTGTGGATACCCAGCATGGCCAGGCCGGCGATGGCGATGAAGGCCACGTAGGAGCCGATCATGTACACCTCGCCATGGGCGAAGTTGATCATGCCGATGATGCCGTAGACCATGGTGTAGCCGATGGCGATCAGCGCATAGGTGCTGCCGACCGTGAGGCCGTTCACCAGCTGTTGCAGGTAGTGGTAGAACTCGGGCATGGGTGTCTCCAGGGGACCTTGGTGCACTTCTGGTGCGGGTCCCAGGCCTCGGATGGAGGCGGATAAACGAAGCCCACCGCCGTTGGCGGTGGGCTCCGGTGTTACAGGCAGGGCTTACTTGGCTTCAGTCTTGGTGCCGTCGGCGTGCCATTCGTAGACCACGAACTCGAAGTTCTTCAGGTCGCCTTTCTCGTCGAACGCCAACTCACCGGTGGGGGTGTTGAAGGTGTTGCTGCGCAGTGCCTTGGCCACGTCCTCGGGCTTCTCGTCGCCCGCCTTCTCGATGCCTTCGGCGATGACCTGCACGGCGGCGTAGGAGGGGAACACGAAGGGACCGCTCGCATCCTGCTTCTTGTCCTTGAACGCCTGCACCAGGGCCTGGTTCTTGGGATCCTGGTCGAAGGAGCGCGGCAGGGTGACCAGCAGGCCTTCGGAGGCCTTGCCGGCGATGGCGGAGATGGAGCTGTTGCCCACGCCTTCCGGACCCATGAACTTGGCGGTCAGGCCCTTCTCGGCCGCCTGACGCAGGATCAGGCCCAGCTCGGGGTGGTAGCCGCCGTAGTAGACGAAGTCCACGTTGGCCTGCTTGAGCTTGGCGATCAGCGAGGAGAAATCCTTGTCGCCGGAGTTGATGCCCTCGAACACGGCGACCTTGACGCCGGCCTTGTCCAGGGTCTGCTTGACCGCGGTGGCGATACCTTCGCCGTACTGCTGCTTGTCGTGGATGACCGCGACGATCTTCGGCTTGACGTGCTCGACGATGAACTTGCCGGCGGTCGGGCCCTGCATGTTGTCCAGGCCGATGGTGCGGAAGATCAGCTTGTAGCCACGGTTGGTGATGTCGGGGCTGGTGGCCGCCGGGGTCACCATCAGGATGCCTTCGTCCTCATAGATGTCGGAGGCGGGCTGGGTGGAGCTGGAGCAGAGGTGGCCGACGACGAACTTGACGCCATCGTTGACGATCTTGTTGGCAACCGCCACGGCCTGCTTGGGATCGCAGGCGTCGTCGTAGATCACGCCTTCGAGCTGCTTGCCCTTGACGCCGCCGGCCTTGTTGATCTGCTCGATGGCCATCTGGGCACCAATGAACTCCATGTCACCGTACTGGGCGACCGGACCGGTCTTGGGGCCGGCCAGACCGATCTTCAGGGTGTCGGCTGCCAGGGTGTGGCTGGCCATGCCGGCCAGGGCCAGGGCCGCGACCAGGCGGGAGAAACGCAGAGTTGCCTTTTTCATGAGTGCTCCACTCGGAATGCTTTTATTAATGAGGCAGTTGGAAGCGAAAATGTGCCGATTTTGTTCTTTATGACGCGCCGCGCAGTTTAATCACCGTCTGTTCGTCTTGGAAAGCTGGCGACGACAAGTTGTCGGATCTGTGGCCCGTGCGTCCGGGCGCTCGGCAAGCGGGGAGGGCAACGGTAGAATCCGCCCTTTTCGCGAGGCCCGCACCATGACCGATCACGCAACGCGCTACGCCACCCTGCTCGGGCAGACCGCCGCCATCGGCTGGGAAGAATTGCAACCGCATTTTGCGCGGGGCGTGCTGCTGGAAGTGGCGCCCGAGCTGGACCTGATCGAAGCGGCCATCGCCGTGACCCAGGACGATGCCGCCCGGGTGGGTCTGTGGCTGCAGCAGGGCCAGCTGGCCAAGGTCGACGAAGACCGCGCGCGGCGCCGGCTGGAGGCGCCCGAGGTGGCGCTGTGGGCGGTGGTAGTGGCGCCCTGGGTGCTGATGCAGGAGCGTCCGGCCGAACGCTGAAACGCAAGGGCCCGCGCAAGGCGGGCCGTTGTTGACGGGGTGGCTCAGTGTTCGCTGTCGAGATCGCGCAGCTGGTGTTCGCCGTAGCGATCGCCAGCCACGGCGTCCGGTGGCAGCAAGCGTTCCAGTTCGGCGCGATCCGCAGCGCTCAGCGTCACCTCCAGCGCCCCGAGGGATTCGTCGAGCTGACCGCGGCGGCGGGCACCGACCAGCGGCACGATGTCGTCGCCCTGGGCGGCGACCCAGGCCACCGCCAGCCGGGCCGGGGTGGTGCCCCGGTGTTCGGCGAACTGCTTCAGGCCTTCCACCAGCGCCAGGTTTTTCTCCACGTTGCCCGGCTGGAAGCGCGGACTATGAGCGCGGAAGTCGCCGCTGCCCGTGGGTTGGCGCCAGTGACCGCTGAGCAGGCCACGGGAGAGCACGCCATAGGCGGTGATGCCGATGCCCAGGTCGCGGCAGGTTGGCAGGATCTCCGCCTCGATGCCGCGCGAGACCAGCGAATACTCGATCTGCAGGTCGCAGACCGGATGCACCGCGGCGGCCCGCCGCAGGGTCTGGGCGCCCACCTCCGAAAGGCCGATATGGCGTATGTAGCCGGCCTGCACCAGCTCGGCGAGGGCGCCCATGGTGTCCTCGATGGGCACCTGGCGATCCAGCCGTGCCGGGCGATAGATGTCGATGTGGTCCACACCCAGGCGCTTGAGGCTGTAGGCGACGAAATTCTTGATCGCCGCCGGCCGGGTGTCGTAGCCCAGCCAATCGCCGCCCGGACCGCGCAGGGCGCCGAACTTGACGCTGATCAGCGCCTGGTCGCGCCGACCGCGCAGGGCTTCGCCCAAGAGCAGTTCGTTGTGGCCCATGCCATAGAAATCACCGGTGTCGAACAGGGTGACGCCGCGTTCGAGGGCGGCCTGGACGGTGGCGATGGCCTCGCCACGGTCGGCGCTGCCATAGAGATCGGACATGCCCATGCAGCCCAGACCAAGGCTCGATACCAGGGGGCCCTGCTGGCCCAAGCGACGCTGTTGCATGAGGGATTCCTCGTCAGGTAGATGAGGCTTCACTCTAGCCAGGATGACGCTGTGCGATAATCCGGTCTCGACACAACGACCTGTTCGCTCAGCCGTACAATGGAGGCGCCTTGAATCTGGATGACCTGGCGGCCTTCGCCGCCGTGGCCGAGGCCCGCAGCTTTCGTGGCGCCGCCTATGTGCGCGGCGTGGCGGCCTCTTCCCTGAGTGATGCCGTGCGGCGGCTGGAGCGGGAACTGGATGTCCGGCTGCTGCACCGCACCACCCGCAGCGTGACGCCCACCGCGGCCGGCCAGCGTCTGCTGGAACGCCTCACCCCCGCGCTGCGCGAGGTGCGCGGCGCGCTGGACGCCATCAATGCCGAGGGCGAGAGTCCGGTGGGGAGCCTGAGACTCAATGTCCCCACCATCGTCGCCCGCGTGCTGCTGCCGCCGCTGATCGGCCCCTTCCTGGCCCTGCATCCGGGCATTCGCCTGGAGGTGGTGGCCGAGGATCGGCTGATCGACGTACTCGCCGCGGGTTTCGATGCCGGGGTGCGCTACGACGAGCACCTGGAGGCGGACATGATCAGCGTGCGACTGGGCCCAGTCACCCAGAGATTCGCCGTGGCCGGAACCCCTGCCTACCTGGAACGGCACGGCGTACCAACACACCCCGCCGACCTGGTCCGGCATTCCTGCATCGGGCATCGCTTCGCCAGCGGCCTGGTGGCGCAGTGGAGCTTCGAGCGCGGCAGCGAGGTCAGCAACGTCACGCCGGGCAGTCGCCTGCTGGCCTCTGCGCTCGACCTGGAGCTGCAAGCCGCCCTCGACGGCGTCGGCCTGATCTATTCCTTCGCCGACTATCTGGCCGAGCCCCTGGCCGACGGTCGCCTGGTGGAAGTGCTGGCGGACTGGTCCACGTCCTTTCCCGGTCCGCGGCTCTACTATGCGGATCGCCGCCAGCTGCCGGCCCCGCTGCGGGCCTTCGTGGCCTTCTTGCGCGAGCGTCACGGCTAGGCGAGCGCGCGGGGCGCCGCTACCCTGAGCGCCAGTCCGCCGCCTGGAGCCGCCATGACGTCCCTGTTCATCCGCCTGGTACCGTGCCCATGATCATCGGCACCGCCGGTCACATCGACCATGGCAAGACCGCCCTGATCCAGGCCCTCACCGGGGTCGCCGGTGACCGCCGCCGCGAGGAGCAGGCGCGCGGCATCACCATCGACCTGGGCTATGTCTATGCCGATCTGGGCGACGGCGGTCTCACCGGTTTCATCGACGTCCCCGGTCACGAGCGCTTCGTGCACAACATGCTGGCGGGCGCCAGCGGCCTGGATCTGGCCCTGCTGGTGGTGGCGGCCGACGACGGCGTCAT
Organism: Pseudomonas aestiva; assembly: GCF_039908605.1. Lineage (NCBI taxonomy): Bacteria > Pseudomonadati > Pseudomonadota > Gammaproteobacteria > Pseudomonadales > Pseudomonadaceae > Pseudomonas > Pseudomonas aestiva. The sequence continues at coordinate 1,294,615 of NZ_CP150916.1, forward strand.
GCCGCAGACCCGCGAGCACCTGGCGATCCTCGAATTGCTCGGCATTCTCCGGCTGCAGGTGGCCCTGACCAAGGCCGATCGGGTGGATGCCGAGCGACTGGCCCAGGTGCGTCAGGACGTCAGTGCGCTGCTGGCCGCCGGCCCCTTTGCCGGAGCGCCGCTGTATCCGGTGGCCAGCCCCAGCGGCGTGGGCATCCCCGAATTGCGCGCCGCCTTGCTCGCGGCCCTGGGCCAGGTGCGCCAGCGCAACGCCCGCGGCGGCTTTCGCCTGGCGGTGGACCGGGTGTTCAGCGTCGCCGGGGCCGGGGTAGTGGTCACCGGTACCGCCTTTGCCGGCCAGGTGGCCGTCGGCGACGAACTCATTCTCACCCCGCGCGGCCAGCGCCTGCGGGTGCGGGGGCTGCATGCCCAGAACCGCGCGGCGGAAACCGCCCAGGCCGGCCAGCGGGTGTCTCTCAATCTCGCCGGTGAGCGGCTGAGCACCGACAGCCTCGCCCGCGGTGACTGGCTGGTGGCCGAGGCGCTGCATGCGCCCACCACCCGTATCGACGTGGAGCTACGACTGCTGCCCGGCGAGGCGCGCAACCTGGCGCACTGGACGCCGGTGCACGTGCACCTGGGCGCCCAGGATCTCACCGGTCGCGTCGCCCTGCTGGAAGGCGACAGCCTCGCCCCGGGCGCCACGACCCTGGCGCAGCTGGTGCTCAATGCGCCGCTGCACGGGGTGCATGGCGATCGCCTGGTGCTGCGCGACCAGTCCGCCCAGCGCACCCTGGGCGGCGCCCGATTGCTCGATCCCTTCGCCCCGGCGCGCCATCGCCGCACGCCCCGGCGCCTGGCCCAACTCCAGGCCCTGCGTCGGGGCGGTCTGGAAGAAGCGCTGCCTGAACTCCTGGCCCAGGCCGACGGCGGTCTCGATCCACGGCTGCTGGCGCGGCAGTTCAACCGGCCCGAAGGCGACTGGCAATTGCCCGCCGACACCCTGAGGGTGGAGACGCGGGTCGGCCCGCGGCTGTTCGCGGCGGCGCTGTGGCAGGCGGCGCTCGAGCGCCTGGGCGCGGCGCTGGCGACCTTTCACCAGGAACAACCCGACGAGCTGGGTCCCGATCGGGATCGCCTCCGCCGCATCGCCGCGCCGGAACTGGAGCGGGCGGTCTATTTGGCCCTGCTGGAGACGGCCCTGGCCGAGGGGCGATTGCAGAGCAGCGGTCCCTGGCTGCACCTGCCCGATCACCGGGTTCGCCTCACCGAGGCGGAGGAGGGGCTCAAGACCCGCCTCTGGCCGCTGCTGGAGGCCCAACGCTTCGATCCGCCCTGGACTCGTGATCTGGCCAGGAGTCTGGATCAGCCCGAGGCCGAGGTGCGGCTGCTGCTGCGCAAGCTGGCCCGGCTGGGGGAACTGACCCAGGTGGTCAGGGATCTCTTCTATCCCCAGGCGAGTCTGGAAGCCGCGGCCGGCGAGGCATTGCGCCTGGAGCGCGAAGCGGGGATCATTCGCGCCGCGGCCTTTCGCGATGCCCTCGGCATCGGTCGCAAGCGCAGCATCCAGATCCTCGAATGCCTGGATCGCATCGGTTTCACCCGTCGCTTTGGCGACGAGCGCCGGGTCCGCCCGGACAGCGCCTGGGCCCGCGCGGCCGAGGGCTAGCGCAACAGAGGAAGGCAATCACGCCCGGTGGCGTGGCCGGGCTTCAAACCCGGTTGGGGACGGCAGCCGTTCCCGGGTGGGTTCGACTCCCACTGCCTTCCGCCATTTCCCGCCGTCAGTGCCCATCCGTCTGGTGATGGATCACCGCGCCCTCCCGTTGCAACTCCTGCAGAAACCACTCGGCCGCCCAGAGGTGTTCGGGCATATAGAGACCCGCCGGCAGGGGTTCACCGCCCGCCAGGCCCAGCACCCGCTCCAGCGACAGCACCAGCCCGAGGGCGGTCAGCGAGGCCTGCCCCTGGTTGAATTCCAGCACGGCGCGTGCGCCGGTGGTCTGGCCGTCCCTTTCACCGCTCACCCTGACCGCGATCTCGGCCGCCGTTTCCGCGCCCCGCCGCCGGCTGGAGGACTCGCCCATGGCGATGTCGAAGCGGAGCTCCGGGGCGGCGGTGGCGGCCCGGAGACTGAGCAGATCGATGGAGCCGAAGGCCGTGGCGGCCAGCGTGCGACCGTCCAGCACCGTGACGCTGCCCTGCAGGTCGGCACCGCTCAGCCAGGCACGGCGTCCATGATGGAATGCCAGGGCAGCGGGCGCCGTGCTGTGCACCCGCTCCATGTCCTCCCAGGCCAGGGGACCGGCCGGGTCCGCCTCATCCAGCAAGACCTCTATACCGATGGCCGCGACCCGGGTGAAGCGACGGGCGAGATCGAGTGCCAGCGCCAGGGCGGCACCCGAAGCCCAGTGGCTGGACAGCACCAGGGCATGGGCGCCGGGGCGGTGCATGAACTGGGCGACCTCCGGCCCCAGTTCGGTGACACCGGTGTTGGCATTGAGATAGGGGATGCCCAGGTGCTGGGCGAGGCGCAAGCCATGCAGGGCCTGATCCGGTGCCAGCATGATCATGGCTGCCGGGGTGTGCGCGGGATCCAGTCCCAGCCCCGGCTGGTCGAGATCCAGGCGCACCGCCCGGGCCTGGCCGGCGGCCTGGGCGACGTCCTCGGCCGTGGCGAGGTTGCGGCCGCCGACCAGCAGCGGCCAGTCAGGCTGGCGCTGGCGGAACCAGTGGACGGCCTGGCGGCCTACCGTGCCCGAACCGCCGGCAAAGAGTATGGGTTGCAATGGCATGATGCTGTCCTCTTCGTTGCAGTGCTGAGGTTCCGGAGACCGCACAGCCGATTGCCACGGGCTGTTCTCCGCATTAACCTACCAGGAGTAGGTTCCAGTTCAGGATTAACCTACCTTTAGTAGGTTTGCAAGAAGACGTGACCAATGGCAGCGCGATCCATCCCTGAAAAACCGGTCTCCGAAGGGACCGGACGGCGTCTCTCAAAGGCAGCCCGGCGTCAGCAATTGCTGGACACGGCGCGGGTCATCGTTCGGGAAGAAGGCGCGGATCGCCTGACCCTGGGCTATCTCGCCGTGCAGGCGGGCGTCTCCAAACCGGTCGTCTACGAGCATTTCGGTACTCGCTCGGGGCTGCTCATCGAGCTCTATCGCTGGCTCGATCTGGCGCAGATGGATGCCTTTCGCCAGGCCATGACCGCCCGGCAGCAGGGCGCCGAAGAAGCCACCGCGGCGCTGGCCGAGGGCTACATCCGCTGCGTGACCGACATGCAGGGTGAAGTCGGCCTAGTGGCGGCGGCGCTGGCGGGGAGTGAGGAAAAGACCGCGGTGTACCAGGAGTTGCTGGAACATGGCACCCAGATGGTGGCGGCGGTGCTCACGCCGCACAGCAAAAGACCCGCCGCGGAGTTGCAGGTGTGCTGCATTGGTCTGGTCGGCGCCGGCGAGGCCCTGGCCGCGGCCGTGGTGCGCGGGGCGCTGGGCGAGCGCGAGGCCATCGAGGCCTTCACCCGCCTGGTGCGCGCGGTGCTGTAGCCGGCGGCGCTAGTAGACGTCCTTCAGATAGCGCTTCTGTTCGCTCATCCCGCGCAGGTACTCGCTGGCGGCCTCGTCGCTGAGGTGGCCATGGGTCGCCACCACCTGGCGCAGGGCCTGGTCGACGTCCTTGGCCATGCGGCTGGCGTCGCCGCAGACATAGACGCGGGCGCCGTCCTGCAGCCAGCGCCAGACGTCGGCACCGCGTTCACGCAGCCGATCCTGCACATAGATCTTTTCGGCCTGGTCGCGGGAGAAGGCCAGGCTCAGTTCGTTTAGCAGGCCATCGCGCTGGAAGGCTTCCAGTTCGTCGCGGTAGTAGAAGTCATGGGCGGCGTGCTGCTCGCCGAAGAACAGCCAGTTGCGGCCCCCGTCGCCCCGGGCGCGACGCTCATGGAGAAAGCCGCGGAAGGGCGCGATGCCGGTGCCGGGGCCGATCATGATCAGCGGGACGTCGCCCTGGTCCGGCAGGCGGAAATGGCGCGAAGGCTGGATATGCACCTCGGTGGCGGCCTCGCCCAGGCGGTCGGCGAGAAAGCTGGAGGCCACGCCCTTGCGCTTACCGTAGCGCACCGCCGAGACGGTGAGGTGCACCTGGCCGGCATGGGCCAGGGGGCTGGAGGCGATGGAGTAGAGGCGCGGCTGCAGGCGCTTGAGGCTGCCGAGCAACTCGCGGGCGTCGTGGCGGGCGGGAAAGCGGGCCAGCACATCGGCCAGTTGCCGGCCCCAGAGCCAGCGCTTGAGTTCGTCGCGGTCGCCCAGCAGGGCGCGGCAATCGGCACTGCCGCTGCGCTCGGCGATCAGCGCCAGGGTCTCGGGGTTGGGGCGGGCGATCTCGTAGTGTTCGCTCAGCGCCTGGCGCAGCGACAGCTCGCCGACCTTGGCCACGGCGACCGGCTGTTCGCCGTCCAGCCCGGCGAGGACGAGGACCTCCTCGACCAGCTCCGGGCAGTTGCGCGCCCTCACGCTCAGGGCGTCGCCAGCCTGGTAGGCCAGTGGTTGCTCGGACTCGAAACCGAATAGACGCACCTCCTTGTTGGACCCGGCACTGTTGAGTCTCTGGTTGATGACCAGCCGCGCGGGCACCGCCGTCGGGCGGCTGGTCGTGGCAGAACTGGCGATGGGCACGTGCTCGGCCTGAGGTGCCAGCTGCCCTTGCAGGGCGGTCAGCCAGGCGTCGGCGCCGTCGAGGCCATCGGCGTCGCAGTCCAGGCGCGGGCAGAGGCGCCGGGCGCCGAGGTCGGCCAGGCGGGCGTCGAGGCGCTGGCCATGGCCGCAGAATTGCTCGTAGGTGGAATCGCCCAGGGCCAGCACGGCGTAGTCCAGTTCGGCCAGGGAGGCGTCGAGGCGATTGAGGCCCTGCCAGAAGGCCTGGCCATTGTCCGGCGCTTCGCCATCGCCAAAGGTGCTGCTCACCAGCAGGACGCGGCGGGCACCGGTCAGGCGTTCCACGGCATAGGCGGCCATGTCGTGCAGTTCCACGCTGAGACCTGCCTGGCACAGGCGGGCGACGCAGTGCTCGGCCAGGGCTTCGGCGTTACCGGTCTGGGAGGCCCAGAGCACCACCAGATCGGCCGGCGCGGTGGGGGCCATGGCCAGGCCGGCGGGCTGGCTTTCCGGCAGGCGGCTGAACAACCCGGCGAGCAGGCCGTCGAGCCAGAGGCGGGTGTCGGCGGCCAGCGGCGCCTGGGCCGGCAGGCAGGGCACGCCCTGGGTCGCGCCGTCGCGCAGACCGTCCATGAAGCCGGCCAGGTAGGTGCGTTCGGCCGCGCTGAGCTGGGGCCGTACCGCAGTCGCGACCCCGGTGAGCTCGGCCAGCCGCGCCAGGGCAGGCAGCCGGGCGCTCCCCGTGAAAGGCTCGTCGGCCGGCAGCTGGCGATGGGGAATGGTGGCGACGCGGGTCAGGCGCACCGCGCAGACCTTGAGTTCCGGTTGCAGCGAGAGCGGATCGACGGCGTCGCTGGTGACGGCGTTGATGGCCAGGTCGCTGCCCTGGACGTCGGCCCAGTGAAAGGGCGCGAAGCAGTTGCCGGGCTGGACCCGGTCGCTGACGGTCACCGGCAGCACCGCGCGGCCGCGGCGTGAGGTGATCTCCAGGCGGTCGCCCTCCGCCAGGCCCAGGGCCTGGGCGTCCTGGGGATGCACTTCTACGAAGGGCGCCGGATTGAGGCGGTTCAGGGCGGCGATCTTGCCGGTCTTGGTGAGCGTATGCCACTGGTGCTGCAGACGCCCGGTGTTGAGCACGAAGGGGTAGTCGGCATCGGGCAGCTCGGCCGGGTCCAGGTGCGGGCGGGCGAAGAATTGCGCCTTGCCGCTGGGTGTGGCGAAGTTGAGCGCGGTCGGTTCGCCGGTTTCGTCCAGGCGCAGGGTCTGGCTGCGGCCGTCGTTGCGATAGCGGATCGGCTGGCGCGGATCGCTCTCTGCGCCGGGGCAGGGCCATTGCAGCGGCGTCTCGCGCAGCCGGGCATGGCTGGCGCCGCGGATGTCGTAGCCGGTCTGGGGGTTGTGGAATTGCCGGATCTCGTCGAACACCTCGGCGGCCGAGGCGTAGCTGAAGTGTTCGCCATAGCCCAGGGCGCAGGCCACGTCGGCGATGATCCGCCAGTCGGCGCGGGCCGCGCCGGGCGGGGTGACGGCCTGGGGTGCCAGGGTCAGGTTGCGCTCGGAATTGATCATGACCCCGTCGGCCTCCGCCCAGAGCGCGGCGGGCAGGAGGATGTCGGCGTAGCTGTTGGTCTCGGTGTCGAGAAAGGCGTCCTGGGTGATCACCAGTTCGGCGGCCTGCAACCCGCGGATGACCGTTTCGCGATTGGCCACGCTGGCCACCGGGTTGGTGCAGATGATCCAGCAGGCCTTGACGGTGCCGGCGGCCAGGTCCTCGAACAGGGCGACGGTGCCCTGGCCCAGGCGGGTATGCAGGGTGCCTTCGGGGATGCCCCAGGCCCGCTCGACGAAGGTGCGGTCGGCGGCGGACAGCAGGCTGCGCTGGCCGGGCAGGCCGGGCCCCATGTAGCCCATCTCGCGCCCGCCCATGGCATTGGGCTGGCCGGTCAGGGAAAAGGGACCGCTGCCGGGGCGGCAGATCTTGCCGGTGGCCAGGTGCAGGTTGCACAGGGCATTGGTGCTCCAGGTGCCGTGGGTGCTCTGGTTCAGGCCCATGGTCCAGAGGCTGGTCCATTCGCCGGCCTCGCCGATCCAGCGCGCGGCGGTGCGGATGTCCGCCTCGGTCAGCCCGGTCCCCGCGGCCACCCGTGCCGGGGTGTAGTCGGCAAGAAACTCGGGCATGGCCGCCCAACCTTCGGTATGGGCGGCGATAAAGGCTTCGTCTACATGGCCTTCGGCGTGCAGCAGATGCAGCAGGCCGTTGAGCAGCAGCAGATCGGTGCCCGGACGCAGTTGCAGGAAGAGATCGGCCTTCTCGGCGGTGGCGGTGCGCCGCGGATCTATCACGACCAGCTTGGCGCCGCGCTTGACCCGATCCAGCAGCCGCAGAAAGAGAATGGGATGACAGTCGGCCATGTTGGCGCCGCTGACCAGGAAGAGGTCGGCGTGATCGAGGTCGTCATAGGAGCCGGGCGGACCGTCGGCGCCGAGGGACAGCTTGTAACCGGTGCCGGCACTGGCCATGCACAGGCGGGAATTGGATTCGAGCTGGTTGGTGCCGATGAAACCCCGCGCCAGCTTGCTCGCCAGGTACTGGGCTTCCAGCGACAGCTGCCCGGACACATAGAAGGCGATGGCGTCGGGTCCGTCGCGGTCGAGGATGGCGCGCAGGCGTTCGGCGGTGGCGGCGATGGCCTGGTCCAGCCCGGTCTGCACCGGTTCGTGGGAACGGTCGTGGCGGACATAGGCCTGCTCCATGCGTCCGCTGTCCACCAGCGCCTGGTGGCTGGTGCTGCCCTTGGTGCAGAGCCGACCGCGATTGGCGGGGTGGTCGCGATCGCCGCTGACCTTGGTGATCCGGCCGTCTTCCACCTGCATGACGATCCCGCAGCCGACGCCGCAGTAGGGGCAGACGCTCTTGATGTGGGTAGTGGCCATGGCAAGGATCCTTCGAGAACCAGAAAGCGAAAAGGCGCCGGTCGCGCTCCCCGGAGGGAGGCGAACACGGCGCCTTTGTCGTGAAAGGAAGCGATCGGCGTTGACCGCTCCATGCTGAGGATTTAGCAAGGCTCGCGCCAGCTTGGCCCGGCGCGCGCGGGGGGCGCATTCCTACTGCTCTGGCGGGGTGCCGGTGGCGCTGGCCGAGGCCACGGCGGTGGGGGTCGCGATGCGCCGTGACGGGGCAGGCCGGCCCGGTCTTGCACCGTTGTGGTTCTGCTCGGCGGGCGTTCGGACAGCCTCCGGCAAGCCACTCGGCAGGCCGCAGCCCGCGCCAGCGGCGGATCTTCGGGCGATCAGGCGGAACTGGCACAGCCGATGCAAAAGCCCTGACAGACCCGCACACTCGGGTCGCCCGGTCGATCAACGGCGATCGACAGCCACCGCAGGCGACGGGCACGGAGCAGAGCCAAGGGCTCCTCCCTACCAGAACAGGCAAAGGCGCCTGAGACCGCAAGGTTTCAGGCGCCTTTTTATTTGCCGCGAATCAACCTGATTGGCCTCGGCCGGGGGATAGCCTCCATGAACAGCATCGTGACCCGCAAAGAACGCCTGATCGTCGTCGGCAACGGCATGGTCGGTCATCACCTCGTCGAGCAGCTGCTGGCGGCCGGCGCCCTGGACCACTACGAGATCCATGTCTTCGGCGAAGAGCGTCAGCGCGCCTATGACCGGGTCCATCTCTCCGAGTACTTCGCCGGTCGCGACGCCGAATCCCTGGCCATGAGCGAAGCCGGCCTCTATGCCGTGCCCGGCCTGGTGCTGCACCTGGGCTGCGCGGTGACCGCCATCGACCGCGAGCAGCGCGAGGTACTGACGCCCGAGGGTGCCTTTGGCTACGACCGCCTGGTACTGGCCACCGGCTCCTATCCCTTCGTGCCGCCCATCGAGGGCGCCGAAGGCGACTCGCGCCTGGTCTATCGCACCCTGGACGACCTGGACACCATCCGCCTGGCCGCCGCCAGGGCGCGCCGCGGCGTGGTGGTGGGCGGCGGCCTGCTCGGCCTGGAAGCGGCCAATGCGCTGAAATCCCTGGGTCTGGAGGCCCATGTGGTGGAATTCGCCCCGCGGCTGATGCCGGTGCAGCTGGATGACCTCGGTGGCGCCGCGCTCAGGCAGCGCATCGAGGACCTGGGCGTGGGCGTGCATCTGTCCAAGGCCACCCAGAACATCACCGCCGGCAGCGAGTATCGCTACCGCATGAACTTCGCCGGGGAGGATTTCCTCGAGACCGACCTGATCCTGTTTTCCGCCGGCATCCGGCCCCAGGACGCCCTGGCCCGCAACTGCGGCCTGGAACTCGGCGCCCGCGGCGGGGTGGCGGTGGACAACGGCTGCCTGACCAGCGATCCCTTCATCCATGCCATCGGCGAATGCGCCGCCTGGAACGGCAGCATCTTCGGCTTGGTCGCCCCGGGCTACCAGATGGCGCGCCTGGTGGCCGCCACCCTCTGCCATGGCCAGGCCACGCCCTTCACCGGCGCCGACATGTCCACCAAGCTCAAGCTGCTGGGCGTGGACGTGGGCTCCATCGGCGATGCCCACGGCGCCACCCCCGGCGCGCGCAGCTATCGCTACATCGACGAAGCCAGCGCCAGCTACCGCCGCCTGGTGGTCTCCGCCGACGGCAAGCACGTCCTCGGCGCCGTGCTGGTGGGCGACAACAGCTACTACGACACCCTGCTGCAATACGCCCAGAACGGCATCCCGCTGCCCCAGGATCCGGCCAGCCTGATCATGCCGGTGGGCGAGGGCGCCCCGACCCTGGGCGCCGATGCCCTGCCGGCCACAGCGACCCTCTGCTCCTGCCACAACGTCACCAAGGGCGCGGTCTGCGCCGCCATCGACGCCGGCTGCACCGACCTCGCCGGCATCAAGAGCTGCACCAAGGCCGCCACCGGTTGCGGCGGCTGCGCGGCACTGGTCAAGCAGGTGTTCGAGCACGAGCTGATCGCCCGCGGCGTCGAGGTCGACAAGAGTCTCTGCGAACACTTCGCCCACACCCGCCAGGAGCTCTATCACCTGGTGCGGGTGGCAGGCATCCAGAGTTTCGACGAGCTCCTGGCGCGCCACGGCCGCGGCCAGCATGGTTGCGACATCTGCAAGCCGGCGGTAGCCAACGTCCTGGCTTCCTGCTGGAACGCCCCCATTACCGATCCGCACCTGGTGCCGCTGCAGGACACCAACGACACCTTCATGGCCAACATGCAGAAGAACGGTACCTATTCGGTGGTACCGCGCATCCCGGGCGGCGAGATCAGCCCGGAAGGCCTGATCGCCATCGGCCAGGTGGCGAAGAAATACGATCTCTACACCAAGATCACCGGCGGCCAGCGCATCGACCTCTTTGGCGCCCAGTTGCACGAGCTGCCGGACATCTGGGGCGAGCTGATCGCCGCCGGCTTCGAGACCGGTCATGCCTACGGCAAGTCCACCCGCACGGTGAAGAGCTGCGTGGGCAGTACCTGGTGCCGCTATGGAGTGCAGGACAGCGTCAAGATGGCGCTGGACATCGAGCACCGCTACAAGGGCCTGCGCGCGCCCCACAAGCTCAAGTTCGCCGTCAGCGGCTGCACTCGCGAGTGCGCCGAGGCGCAAAGCAAGGACATTGGCGTGATCGCCACCGAGAACGGCTGGAATCTCTATGTCTGCGGCAACGGCGGCATGCGCCCGCGCCATGCCGAGCTGTTCGCCACCGACCTGGATGACGAGACCCTGATCCGCTACATCGACCGCCTGCTGATGTTCTACATCCGCACCGCCGACCGTCTGCAGCGCACCTCGGTGTGGCGCGAGTCGCTGGAGGGCGGGCTGGACTACCTCAAGCAGGTGATCATCGAGGACAGCCTGGGCCTGGGCGCCGAACTGGAAGCCCAGATGCAGCTGGTGGTGGATCGCTACGAATGCGAATGGGCCAACGCCCTGAACGATCCCGACAAGCTCAAGCGCTTCCGTACCTTCGTCAACCAGCGCGGCAACGACCCGGACATCCACTTCGTCAAGGAACGCGGCCAGCGCCGGCCGGCGCGTCACCACGAACTTCAGCTCATCGCCGTTACCGAGGAGGCTTGACCATGACCCAGACCAATACCGCCCGCGCCCTGGAGCCCCGCTGGCAACCCCTGTGCAGCCTGGCCGACCTGGTGCCCCAGTCCGGTGTGGTGGCCCTGCACGAGGGTGAGCAGGTAGCGCTGTTCTACCTGCCGGAGACCGCGCAGAAGGTCTTTGCCGTGGGCAATCGCGATCCCAAGTCCGGCGCCAACGTCATCGGCCGCGGCATCGTCGGCCAACTGGGCGCGGATCTGGTGATCGCCTCGCCGCTGTACAAGCAGCACTTCCGGCTGGCGGACGGCGGCTGCCTGGAGTATCCCGAGCAGGTCCTGCCCACCTGGACGGTGCGGTTGAATGGCGAGCGAGTGGAGATCGCCTGAGGCGGCTTGGCCCTCACCCCAACCCTCCGGAGGGAGAGGGGAGCGGTCCGGAGTGGGGCGGGGCTTCGTGCGTAACCCGTACAGCGCCTAGCCTGGACAACGGCGCCGCCTTGTCCGGGTTCCCCGCCGAATACCGCTATCCCCATTGTTGCAGCTGCCGCAGTGCAGCTTTGCGCAATCGGGACCTGCGCCGGGCGGCGAAATGACTGCCTGGGGACGATACTCAAGGAACGGGGACGCTGTCTGCCGATCCTGGTCATCGTCCCGCCGGAGGTCACCATGCGCCTGACAAGAACAATTCGCTCCGCGCTGTTCATCGCCCTGCTCTCGGCCCTGGCCGCTATCGCCCTGTTGGAGGGCTGGCGCGCGCAACCGGTGGGCGAACTCACCCTGCGCGCCGATCCGGTCTGTACCCACGGATATGCACCCTATGGCTGCTATCCGGTTCCGGCCCGAGGCGGCGATCTGGGGTGGCTAGAGCGTCTCTAGGTCGTCAACCCGCCTGCAGGTCGGTTGCCAGCAGCGCTGCCAGCTCGCGGTCAGTCAAAGAGGGACCGAACAGGGCCCCCTGGACCTCATCGCAGTGCTGCGCCCGCAGCCAGGCCAACTGGCCGGGCGTCTCCACGCCCGTCGCCGTCACCCTGAGGCCCAGGGTTCGTCCCAGGCCAGTCAGAGCCTGGACGATGGCGGCATCGACCTGCTGATCTTCCAGGTGCGCGACCAGTCGGTTATCCAGGCTGATGCCATCCAGTACGGGGTGGCGCAGCGCCTCCAGGGCGCTTGAACCTCGGCCGAAGTCGGCCAGACTCAGGCGCACGCCCAGCGCCTTGAGCGGCATCAACATCGGGGCGCTGTCTGCCTGCAACAGCGCCTCGGGCAGTTGCAGCTCCAGGCGTTCCGCTGCCAGGCCGCTCGTCTGCAAGGCGCGGGCGACCGCCGCCACCAGGGCCTCGCCATCGGCGCACGGACGCGCGGACAGATTGATGATCAGCCGCAGTGGCGCGGGCCAGGTCGCGGCAGCGTGACAGGCGTTGTCCAGCAACCAGAATTCCAGGGGAACGCTGAGTCCGGTCTCTTCGGCCAGGGGCAGGAGGACCTCCGGCGGTAGCAGGCCGCGCTGCGGGTGGGCCCAGTGCAGCCGGACCTCGATGGCGCTCAGCCGGCCCTCGGCGGCGCTCCGCCGGGGCAGGTACCCTAGGCGCAGCTGGTCGAGCGCCAGCGCCTGGCGCAGCTCCTGTTCCAGGTCACGCCGCTGGCTGAGCTGGGCGTCCATCGCCGGGGCATGGAAGCACCAGCCGTTGCGGCCCGCGGCCTTGGCCTGGTACAGCGCGATATCCGCCAGGCGCAGCAGGTCCTCGACCTGGCTGGCCTGCTCCGGCGCCTGGGCGATGCCGATGCTGGTGCCAACGCTGACCGACTGTTCCTCCAGCAGGATGGGTCGGCCGATGGCATTCACCAGCCGCGCACAGATCTGGTCGACGGTTGCCACATCCAGGTGACCGAGCAGCACCACGATGAATTCGTCGCCGCCCAGGCGCGCCACCAGGCCGCCAGGTCTCAGACTGGCCTGCAGACGCCGGGCGATTTCCTGCAGCACCCGATCGCCGGCGGCGTGGCCGAGGCTGTCGTTGACCGGCTTGAAACGATCCAGGTCCAGGCTGAGCAGCGTCAGCGGGGTCCTGGCTTGCGTCAACTTGCGCGCCAGGTAGTGCTGCAATTGCAGGCGATTGGCCAGGCCGGTCAGGCTGTCGTGTTGCGACAGGTGTTCGATTTTCGCCTGGGCATTGACCGCGGCGGTGATGTCACTGGCGGTGCCGCGAAAGCCAGCGTCCTTGGGCAGCGGTCGAGCGGTGATCTCGCAGACCCGGGAGTGACCCAGGCGGTCGCGATAATGGCAGCGCAGCACCTGGCGCTCGTCGAGCTGGCGAGCATTGCCCTGGAGCCAGGCAGCCAGCGGGGTCGTCTCGCTGCTGAACAGCTCCGCCAGCGGCCGCCCGAGCCAACTGCCGGGCGTATGCCCGGTGATGCGGGCGAAGCGTTCGGACAGATAGGTGATGCGGCCCGCGGCATCGCTTTCCCACAGCCAGTCGGAGGCGGCCTCGGCGAGTTCGCGAAAGCGCCTTTCGCTGCGACTCAGTTCGGCCTGGCTGGCGATCAGGGCATCGAACTGTTGGTCGAGCTGCCGCGCCGAATTCAGCGCATGGCGGATCAGCAGGGCCAGCACCAGCCCGAGCAGCAGCACCCCGGCCAGAAAGACCGGCAGGGTGCGGTGCAGGAGCTGGGCGCCGGGTTGCGGCGGTTGCCAGTTGAGCAGCAGCGGTGAATCCAGCAAGCGCAGCGTTTCATGATCGACCAGGGGCACCCGCGACGCCTCGAGTCGCGGCAAGCCATAGGTATCGCTGAGATGGGCCAGGGTGTCCGGATCGAGCACGTTGACGAACAGCATCACCGAGGGGGCCCCGGGACCTGGTGCCACGCTGTAGCTCGCGCCGGGCGTGATGGTGGCCGCGGCGACCAGCGCCGGGACACCACCCACGCTCAGCACCCGTACCAGACTCTCGGTCTCGCCAGGGCGCTGGCGGGTGGCCGCCAGCAGGCCGGCCAGATCGCCTTCGAGCCATTGCGCCGCCGCGCGCTCCGTCGGCCGGCCATCGATCACCGCATAGACGGTACGATCCTGCGGATCCAGCACGAAGACCCCGTTGTAGCCATAGAGTTCATAGGGGATGTCGCCGACGTTGCGCTCGTCGTTGGCCCAGAAGAGGTCGACCGCCAGGTGCAGGTGCTTGTAGGCCTCGCCCCACTTGGCGTAGTTGATGATGTTGTGGCCGATCTCGTTTTCGACCTGCACCAGGGTGCGGTCGATGTAGGTGCGGGCGCGTTGCTGGACGTCGGCGTCCTGGCTGGTGGCGGTCCTGATCAGCAGGTAGCAGCCGAGGCCGAGCAGGATCGGCAGGGCGCAGATGACCGGAAAGAGGCGCAGCAGCAGGTTGTGGCTGCGGCGGGTGGCGATGGGCGTGGACGGCATGGTGAACCTGGGCGGTGCTGGACGACGGTCAGGATTCCTGCGAGGTGGCCAAGGACGGCGCGAGGGGTGCCTGGCCAGCGGCCATTATCCGCCACCATCACCCAGCCGTCTGCTCGCGGCCTGACCAGGGGCAGCGCTGAGCTGCCCGGACGGTCGACCGTTCAAGGCCGCGGTGGATAGCTGACCAGCAGCTCGTTGATCAGACGGCTGAAGGCGGCGCTGCGTTGGCTGGGCGTGGCGTTCTGGTCGTCCAGCAGGCGCTCTTCGCTGGCGCGCCAGACCAGCTTGCCGTCACGGCCATCGAGCATGTCGAGCTGGACCGTCATCACCGGGTAGGTGACGGTCTGGGTGCGCACATAGCTCGGTCCCCAGGGGCCGGGACCCCAGGCGGAGCCCCAGGGACCGCCCCAGCCCGGACCCCAGTAGGGATCGGCATAGCTGTAGCTCTGCTGGCGCTGGTCGAGGATCACATAGAGCTTGAGCTTCAGATCCGGGCGCGTGCCCGCCGCCGCGGGGCGCAGCCCGCGCTGGTCGAGGCCGCTGCTCACCGAATCGCGCAGGCGCTGCTCGGTGAGATCGCTGCGCACCCGCGGATCGTTGGGGCGGTACTCGATGGCCGGGTCCGCCCAGCCCCAGCTGCGATAGGCGGCGAAATCACGGCTGGCGTCATAGTCCAGATTGCGCGGGCCGCGCTCTGCGCAGGCTGCCAGCAAGAGGACCGCAAGCAGCAGGAGACAACGTTTCATGGGCGATCCTCTGAGGTGAGCGCGCTAGTCTGCTTGGACTGGCTTAAGGGCCACTTATCCCTTCAGCTCGGCGGATAGTTGGCCAGCAGGCGGCGGGTGGTCTCGCGCAGGGTGCGCGCGCGTTCGCCGCTGTTGCCGTTGCTGGCCTGCTCGGCGGCCGAGTGCCAGAGCACCTGGCCGGTGGCGGGATCGAGCAATTCCACCTCCAGCACGTCGACCAGGAAGGTCCGGGTGCGGGTCCGCGCCTGGCCGACCGTGGCGCCATAGCCGGGACCGTAGCCATAGGGCCCGTAGCCGCCGTAGCCGTAGCTGGTGTCGTAGTAGTCGGTGTATTGCTCGCTGCGCTGCTGCTGGGTCAGGCGGGCGCGTACCTGCAGATCGGCGCGGGCACCGCCGATGGCGGGCCGCAAGCCGCGCTGGTCGAGACCATCGGCCACCGCCTGCTGCACGGTCTGGCCATCCAGGCCGCCGCTGACCACCGCGGCGCCCGGTGCCCAGCTCCAGGTGCGATAGCGACTCCAGTCACGAGGTGCCGGCGGATAGGCCGCCGGATCCTGCTGCGGCAATACCGGGAGCGACGCCTCTGGCAGGCTGCTGGCGACATAGGGATTGGGCGTCTGGCAACCGGCCAGGGCGAGCAGCGCGAGCGACAGGCAGAGCAGGGGGCGACGCATGACCGGTTCCTCGGAGGAATGCTGGCCAGAGCATACCGCGCCCTACGTCATCCTGCCTTAGCTTGGCAGAGCCAATGCAGATAGCGCCCCAGGCCCGCGAAAGCCGGGTGCCGTCGGTGGGCCAGTTCCATGGCCACCAGCTCCTCGCCGTCGGCACGGGTCTGGAATTCCGGCGGCATGTAGTCGTGAAAGACCCGGACGCCACTGCGCGCCCGAACCTGCCAGTCTGCCGCCAGCCAGGCCTCGACCTCGCGCGGATCGAGCGGCCGTTGCGGCGTCAGGCCGCGTTGGCCCGCGCCAGCGTAGTCACCCTGCCGGAGTTTGCGAAAATGCCCCTTGAGCAGGTTGCGATAGATCAGGGCGTCGCGGTTGTAGAAGGCCAGCGACAGCCAGCCGTCCGGGGCCAGGCAGCGTTGCAGCGTAGGCAGGATCGCCGGGGGCGTCTCCAGCCATTCCAGCACCGCGTGGCAGAGCACCAGGTCGAAGGGCTCGGCGAAGGCGGGCAACTCCTGCCAGGGCAGCGCCAGCCAGTCGGCGTCGAGTCCGGCGGCGGCGAACGCCTCCTGGGCCCCGGCCAGCATGGGCGCCGAGGGCTCGGCCAGGGTCACGGCATGGCCCTGCTGCGCCAGCCAGAGACTCATGTGGCCGAGCCCGGCGCCGATGTCCAGCACCCGCAGCGGGCGTTGCGGCAGCACTTCGGCGAGATCCGCCTGCAGCACCGCCAGGCGGATGGCGCCCTTGGTGCCGCCATAGATGTTGGCGGCGAAACGGGTGGCGCGGTCGTCGAAAAAGGTATCGCTCACGGCAGGAAGCGCCTTTCGTTGTCGGCCAGCTTGGCCAGCACCGCCTGCTCCACGTCCAGCTCCAGCTCGCTGCCCAGTTGCAGCAGATAGAGCAGCACGTCGGCGATTTCCTGGCCGGCGTGCTCGCGCTCGGCGGTGCTCAAGGCGCGGGCCTCGGCATCGCTCTTCCACTGGAAGATCTCCACCAGCTCGGCCATCTCGACGCTGGCGGCCATCGCCAGGTTCTTGGGATTGTGATAGCGGCGCCAGGCGTTGGCATCGCGGATCGCGTGCAGGCGGGTGAGCAGGGCAGGGAGGTCCATGGGTGTCCGAGGGTCGACAAAACGCCATTCTCCCATGGCGAGACGGCTGTCGTCCGCCGGCCTGCGCGACAGCCTGACGCCGCTGTTCTACCCTGGGGCCCATCACCGACACCCTGGTTGCTGGAGCCCTGATGAAATCTTGCCTGACCGGACTGGGCTTGGCCCTGCTGTTGACCACTGGCGTCGCCCATGCCGAAAAGCTGCTCTTGGAGGGCACCCTGGGCCAGGCCCGAGTGGTGGTGGAGGTCGATTCCACCGCCAACGACGAAGCCTATGGCCGCTACTTCTACGACCGCTATCGCCGCGACCTGCGCCTGAGCGGTCCGGCGCAATCGGGCGACCGGCTCAAGCTGGAGGAGGGTGCGCCCTGGCAGGACGGTCCCAAGGCCAGCTGGTCACTGACGCGCGGCAAGGATGGTTCCTGGACCGGCACCTGGAGCGGTGCCGGCAAGACCCTGCCGCTCGCCCTGGCGCCGCTGCAACCGGGGCATTCCGCGGCAGCGGATCGCTATCGGCAGAAATTGCGCCAGGACGATCCCTATGAGTATCGCCGCCTGCAGGGACTCAGGCTGGAACAGGGCGAGCGCCAGACCTTCATGGGCCGGGGCCTGCGCTGGTGGCGCGAGCCGGTCTCGGGCATGCGGCTGTTCACCGTGGAGGGTGCCAGCGAGGCAGCCAATGCCGTACTGCGCGAACGCCTCTGGGCGGAGGTCGATGCCCACCTGAGCTGCATCGGCGCTGACGGCGAGCACAGCCTGGAGGTGACCCCGCAGCTGCTCAGCGAGCGGGTGCTCAGCGTCAATCTGTTCAGCCAGTACAGCTGCAGCGGCGCGGCTCACCCGGATTTCGGCAGCGCGCCCCTGACCCTGGATCTGCAGACCGGCGAGGAGCTGGCGCTGGAGGATTTTCTCTGGTTGGGCCACGGCCAGCCGATTCGTCCGCAGCCGGAGGATCGCTATTCCCAGGCCCTGGCAGACTATAGGCAACAGACCCTGGCGCCCTGGGTGATCCGGCTGTTCACCCGCCTGTATCCGCAACTGATGCAGGCGCCCGCCGACGGCGACGGCTGCGACTATCGTAGCGCCGACGTCTGGCAATTCGCGCCCTGGTACCTGACGCCCAAGGGCCTCTATCTCGGCCCGACCTTCTTCCGCGCCGCCCGCAGCTGCGACGAACCCGGCGGCACCCTGGTGCCCTACGCCGAAGTCCGCAAGCATCCGGGGCCGCTGGTGGACCTCCTGCCCCGCTGACGTAGGTTGGCGCTGAGCGCAGCGAAGCCCAACAGCGCCGCCTGCCTCGAAGGTCTGGCTGCCCAGTAGCAGCGCCATGACCAGCTAGGCGGTTCAGCTGCGCCTAACGCTGGTGCCGATCGGTGGCTTTTCCTACTTCCGCAAGAGCTTTTGCAGCCGGGCGTGCTGCCAGAGGGCGATCCTGTCGCGCAGGAAGAAGGTCTGGATGCCACGACCCAGCAACAGGATTCCCCAGATGGCGGCGACCCACAGGGACCAGTGGCTCTCAGGCGAGGTCGCGCGATTGAGCACATAGAGAAAGACACAGATGACCATGCCGCGCAGCACCTGCCAATAGAAGCCGATCTCGGCGGCGACCTGTTCACGGGCATTCGCGATTCGCTCGTCTGCAGCGGATCCCACTGCTTGAGTGGCTTGACCTGTCAGGTCGGCAACGCTGATTTCCAGAACGGCAGCCAGGGCGCTCAGGGTCTCCAGACTGGCCTGCTCGCCATTTTCGATGCGTTGCACCGTACGGGTGCTGATGCCCGCGAGTTCAGCGAGCTGCTCTTGCGACCACGCTCGGGCCAGGCGGTGTTCCTTGATTTTGTTGGGCAGTTGCATCTCGGTTTCTCCAGCGGTGGTGGACGAGCAAAAGCCTAGCCGCAAGGCCCTCTGTCCGACACGACGACAACCCGACAGCAGCCTGACAGCGAGGTGACAGGGACCTGACGGCCTCGCTGACAGGGAAGAGCGGAAGCCCGTCTCCTCACAGGGTCTTCCCTGTCCATCCACTCTACACCGGCTACACGCGGTGAAAACCGTCCAGGGATTTCCACAGCAGGTTCGGCTCCGCGGGGTAAGGCTGCGCCGTTACCCACCCTACGATCAGCCGTGAGCCCGTAGCGTGGAAAACCGCAGGGGGTTCTCCATTGGACGTTGAGTATCGGCAGCGGACAGGGCTTCGCCGCCTTCCACCCTAGTCGTCGGCGATCAGCCGCTTGCCCAGGGTGATGACCTCGGCCTCGGCATAGCCCAGGGCCGCATAGAAGCCGAGGATCGCCGCATTGTCCCGGCGCACCATCAGCTGCAGCTTGGGGCAGCCGCGATCGCTCAGAAGCTGTTCGGCGGTCGCCACCAGCCGCCGGGCATGGCCGCGGCGCTGATGCTCCGGGGCCACTGCGAGGTAGTAGAGCCAGCCGCGATGACCGTCGGTGCCGACCATGGCGCTGGCCATGAGGGTGCCGTCCACTTCGCCCACCAGGAACAACTCGGGTTGTTCGGCGAGCTTGCGCTGGATGTCGCGGTAGGGATCGTTCCAGGGGCGAGTCAGTCCGCAGGCCTGCCACAGATTGATCACGGCCTCGGTGTCAGCGGACTGGAAGGGGCGGATGTGCATGGGGCGGGATCTCCATCGCGGCCATGGCGGTGCGCCGTAGCGACCGCTCCTACAGGTTACGGTACACCCTGTAGGAGCGGCCCATGGCCGCGATCAGCTTTTCCAGCTAGAGAAAGTTCTCCGCATAGTGGCAGGCCACCTGGCGGGCTTCCACGTTGCGCAACGCCGGGACCTCGGTCTTGCACTTCTCCGTCGCATAGGGGCAGCGACGGTGGAAGACGCAACCGGGTGGCGGATCCAGCGGGTTGGGCAGTTCGCCCTGGATGCGGATGCGCGGCTTGCTCGGGTCCGGGTGCAGACTCGGGGTGGCCGACAGCAGCATCTGGGTATAGGGATGCAGGGGCCGCTCGAACAGCAGGTCGCGGCTGGTCTTTTCAACGATGCAACCCAGGTACATCACCATCACTTCATCGGCGATGTGGCGCACCACCGAGAGATTGTGGGAGATGAACACATAGGCGGTCCGGTACTGCTGCTGCAGATCCATGAACAGGTTGAGCACCTGCGCCTGGATGGACACGTCCAGCGCCGAGGTCGGCTCGTCCGCCACCAGCACCTTGGGCTGCAGCATCATGGCGCGGGCCACGGCGATGCGCTGGCGCTGGCCACCGGAGAACATGTGCGGATAGCGCTGGTAGTGCTCCGGCCGCAAACCCACCTGTTGCATCATCGCCTGTACCTTCTCGCGCCTTTCGGTGCGGGAGAGGCTGGTGTTGATCTGCAGCGGCTCGGCCAGCTGGTCGCCGATCTTGCGCCGTGGATTGAGCGAAGCATAGGGATTCTGGAACACCATCTGCACCTCGCGGCGCAGTTCCTTGCGGCGGGCGGCGTCGGCGTTGGCCACGTCCTGACCGCCGATGACCAGGCTGCCGGCGGTGGGCTGCTCGATCAGGGTCAGGGCGCGGGCCAGGTCGACTTGCCACAACCGGACTCACCCACCACGGCTAGGGTGCGCCCGGCCTGAAGGTCGAAGGAGACGCCGTTGAGCGCCTTGACCGTGGCGTTGTCCTTGAACAGGCCGCGGGAGATTTGATAGTGCTGGGTCAGGCCCTTGGCTTCGAGCACGAGGTGCTCGGGCGCCTGCTCCGGGGTGGTGGAGCGGGCGAGGACGGTGGCTTCAGACGGCGCCATGGCGATCCTCCGGCAACTGGCTGGGACGTTGATGTTCGGGCAGCACCGCAGGCGCCTCGCCCGGGGCGACGTTGCGCGGGAAGAAGCAGCGCACCGCACCACGGTCGTAGGGCTCCAGCGCCGGGCGCTCCTGGCAGCGCGGCTGCACATAGGGGCAGCGCGGGCTCAGCAGGCAGCCGGCGGGCCGGTCGTAGCGACCGGGAACGATGCCGGGCAGGGTGTGCAGGCGGTCCGTCTGGCTGTGCTCGGGAATGGCCGCCAGCAGGGCTTCGGTATAGGGGTGGGCGGGGGCGTCGAACAGGGTCGGCACCACGCCTTTCTCCACCGCCTGGCCGGCGTACATCACCACCACGCGCTGGGCGGTCTCGGCCACCACGGCGAGGTCGTGGGTGATGAGGATCAGGCCCATGCCCTCGTCGCGCTGCAGATTGACCAGCAGCTCCATGATCTGCGCCTGGATGGTCACGTCCAGGGCGGTGGTGGGTTCGTCGGCGATCAGCAGGCGCGGTTCGGCGGCGATGGCCATGGCGATGGCGACGCGCTGGCTCATGCCCCCGGACAGCTGGTGCGGATAGGCGCCGAGGCGACTGGCCGCGGCCGGGATCTCGACCTTTTCCAGCAATTCCAGGGCGCGCTGGCGAGCGGCGCGACCCTTGAGGCCCAGGTGCTGGCGGATCACCTCTTCCAGCTGGAAGCCCACGGTGTAGCTGGGGTTGAGCGCCGTCATCGGGTCCTGGAAGACCATCGACAGCTCCTTGCCGATCAGGTGCCGCCGGCGGCGGCCCTTGAGGCTGAGCAGGTCCTGGCCGTCGAAGGCCAGGCGGTCGGCGGTGATGCGGCCGGGGTGATCGATCAGGCCCATCACGGCCATCATGGTCACCGACTTGCCGGAGCCGGATTCGCCGACGATGGCGACGATCTCGCCCTGATCCACGGTGAGATCGAGGCCTTCCACCACCGGCGGGGCGTCGGTGCCACCGAAGCGCACCGAGAGGTTCTGGATTTCGAGGAGGCTCATGACTGCACCTTCAGACGCGGATCGAGGGCATCGCGCAGGCCGTCGCCCATCAGGTTGATGGCCAGCACGGTGAAGAGGATGGCGAGACCCGGCAGGGTCACCACCCACCAGGCGCGCTCGATGTAGTCGCGGGCCGAGGCCAGCATGGTGCCCCACTCGGGGGTGGGCGGCTGCACGCCGAGGCCGAGGAAGCCCAGGGCGGCGGCATCGAGGATCGCCGAGGAAAAGCTCAGGGTGGCCTGGACGATCAGCGGCGCCATGCAGTTGGGCAGCACGCTGACGAACATCAGCCGCAGGGTACCGGCGCCGGCCAGCCGCGAGGCGGTGACGTAGTCGCGATGCAGTTCGCCCATCACCGCGGCGCGGGTCAGGCGGACATAGGAGGGCAGCGAGACGATGGCGATGGCCACCACGGTGTTGATCAGGCCTGGGCCGAGAATGGCGACGATGGCCACGGCCAGCAGCAGCGAGGGCAGCGCCAGCATGATGTCCATCAGGCGCATGATCACCGGACCGGCGCGGTTGGGCGAGAAGCCGGCGACCAGCCCGAGCAGGATGCCGGGGATCAGCGAGAAGACCACCGAGGCCAGGCCGATCAGCAGCGACAGCCGGGCGCCATGGATCAGCCGGCTGAGGAGGTCACGTCCCAGCTCGTCGGTGCCCAGGGGGAACTGGCTGTTGCCACCGTCCAGCCACAGCGGCGGGGTGAGCATGAAGTCGCGGAACTGCTCGCTGGGCGCATGGGGTGCGACCCAGGGCGCGAAGAGCGCGCAGAACACCACGATGACCATGAAGATCAGCCCGCCGAGGGCGCCCTTGTTGCGGGCGAAGGCTTGCCAGAACTCCTTGAAGGGAGAGGGATAGAGGGCGCTCGGGTCTTGAGCGGCCGGGGTGTTTGCCGTTGTCATAGGCTCTGTCCGTATGGGCGCATCAACGCTGGTGGCGGATGCGCGGATTGACCAGGCCGTAGAGGATGTCCACGACGAAATTGACCAGGATGACCAGGGTGGCGATCAGCAGGATGCCGTTCTGCACCACCGGATAGTCCCGGGCGCCGATGGCCTCGATCAGCCACTTGCCGATGCCGGGCCAGGAAAAGATGGTCTCGGTGAGCACCGCACCGGAGAGCAGGCTGCCGACCTGCAGGCCGAGCACCGTCAGCACCGGGATCAGGGCGTTGCGCAGGGCGTGGACGAAGACCACCCGCCCCGGCGACAGGCCCTTGGCGCGAGCGGTGCGCACATAGTCCTCGCGCAGCACCTCGAGCATGGCCGAGCGGGTCATGCGGGCGATCACCGCCAGGGGGATGGTGCCCACCACGATGGCCGGCAGGATCAGGTGCTTGAGGGCATCGACGAAGGCGCCGGGCTCGTCGGAGAGCAGGGTGTCGATGAGCATGAAGCCGGTGCGCGGCGGGATGTCGTAGAGCAGGTCCAGGCGACCGGAAACCGGGGTCCAGCCGAGCTGCACGGAGAACAGCATGATCAGCAGCAGGCCCCACCAGAAGATCGGCATGGAATAGCCGGTCAGGGCCACGCCCATCACCCCGTGGTCCACCGTGGTGCCGCGCCTGAGGGCGGCGATGATGCCGGCCAGCACACCGAAGACCGTGGCGAACAGCATGGCCGCCACCGAGAGTTCCAGGGTGGCCGGGAACAGGGTCAGGAATTCGTCCCAGACCCCGACGCGACTGCGCAGGGATTCGCCGAGGTTGCCCTGGGCAAGGTTGCCGATGTAGTCGAAATACTGCTGGTACAGGGGCTTGTCGAGGCCCAGGCGGTGCATGGCTTCGGCGTGCATCTGCGGATCGACGCGGCGTTCGCCCATCATGACCTCCACCGGATCGCCGGGGATGAGGCGGATCAGGGCGAAGGTCAGCAGGGTGACGCCAAAGAACGTCGGTATCAGCAGCCCGAAGCGACGGGCGATGAAGGCGAGCATCGGAGGGGGTATCTCCTCTTGAGGCTGATCAAGACGGCGCGAGTACATGCCCGGCCGCGTTTTTAAGTGAGAGCCTGCTCAAAAGCTAATGAGCTTTTGATCTGACTCTCAGACCTTGTGGGTCCGGATTCATCCCTGACGAGACCATCCTGGTCCGTAACGAACGACACCTGCGGACAGCAGGCTCGTTCGGTCCTACGAATAGGTTCGAAGAGCGCTCTGGAGCAAGGCTCCAAACCCGGCAGACTACCACGTTGCCACGGGCGTCGATATCCTCGACACGGCCCGGGCTTCGCCGGTGTTCGCAGCGCGATCCCGGCCAGATGCCCGACACTGCGTGGAAGCCGCCGAGTCCCGCCATTACAGCAGGTTGAACGGCAGGGTGGAGACCAGGCGCAATTCCTTGACGTTGCCGTCGACCTGGTTCTGGCTGGCGCGGTGATCGGTCAGCAGCAGGCGGAAGCGACTGTCCTTGAACGCGCCCTGCTGCACCTTGTAGGTGGTGACCAGGCCGATCTCATGGTGCTTCTCGCCATCCTGCTGCAGGACCTCGGCATAGTTGGCGTACTTGCCGGAGCCGGCATCGTAGTGGGTGCCGTCGATGTCCCAGCCCTTGGCGTACCAGACGCCGGTGCTCAGGCCGGGCACGCCGAAGTAGCTCCAGTCGGTCTCGTAGCGGATCTGCAGCGACTTCTCGTTGGGGCCGTTGTAGTCCGAGACCAGGGAGTTGGCCAGGTAGATGGCCGCGGTCTCGTGGGCGTAGTCGAAGTACTCGTTGCCGTCGATCTGCTGGTAGGCCAGGGTCAGGCTGTGGGCCTGGTGGCTGCCGGTGAACGCCAGGCTCCAGGCGGTGTTGTCGATGTCACCAGCCTTGGCGCTGCCGGCGTCAACGGTGCGATAGGCGTTGGCCACCGCCTTCCAGGCGAAGGTATCAAGAGAACCGCCGGCCTGGGTGACGCTCAGGAAGTACTGATTCCAGACGTCCTCGAAGTTGGCGCCATAGACGCTGACTTCCCAGCCCTGGGGCAGCTTGTAGTTGCCGCCGAGAAAGCTCAGGCGGTCGGCGGTGACCTCGCGGGTACCGTACTCGGTGGTCCACTTCTCGTCGCCGGCACCGGTCCGCGGACTGACGCGGGTGAAGCTGCCACCCTGCAGCGAGAGGTTGTCCCATTCGTCGCTGGTCAGGGCGAAGCCGTCGAAACCGGAGGGGAAGGGCCGGTTGTCGTTGTAGCTGATCACCGGGGTGTCGAGCATGAAGCGGCCGATCTTGAGCTCGGTGTTGGAGACGCGGAAGCGCGCATCGGCGATGCCCAGCTTGGACCACTCGGCATGGCCCTCGCCCTCGGCGTTGGCCAGGGTGCGGTTGCCGCCGCCACCGATCTGACCCTTGCCCCGCTCCAGGTTGGTGGCCTGATAGCCGGCCACGTCGATACCGAAGCCCACCGGGCCCTGGGTGTAGCCGGAGCTGTACTTGAGCGCCGTGGCCTGGACCCAGGTATTGCGCGAGTGGGTGCGCACCCGGGTGCCGTTCTTGCTGTAGCTGAAGATCGGATCGGAGCTGGTCTCGCGGGCAAAGAAGTTGCGCGTGGTCAGGGTCAGGCTGTCATCGGCGAAAAAGCCCTTGGCGCCTGCCTGGCCCTTCACCGGCTTCTGCACGTTGGGCAGGGTCTGGACCTCGTTGGCGTAGCTGGGATCTTCCGGCGCCGGGGACTGGGCGTGGGCGGTCAGGGCCAGGGTGAGCAGGGAGAGGGCGAGGCCTCCCCGGTGGACGTTGGTCATCAGGTGTGCTCCAAAGCGGTCGTTTTTTCTGTTATCTGGGCGTTTTCCGGCACGGCCGAACCCGTCGCGCCGAAACACGGCGCGAGGCGGGAAAGGTCGAGGGGACGGGCCGCCCGGGCCCGGTCGCTTACGGCATCAGTTGCCGATCAGTCGAGGGTCACCGTGGAGAAGTCGTAGACCCCCAGCGGACTCTGCACATAGCCCTGCACCTTGGGTTGCAGGACATCGGTGAACAGCGGGTGCGCCAGCGGAATCCAGGGCATCTGCTGGTGGAAGATCTGCTGGGCCTGCTCATAGAGCGCGGTACGCTGGGCCGGGTCGTTGATGCGCTTGGCCTTTTCGATGGCGTCGTTGAAGGCCTTGTCGCACCAGAAGGCGCGGTTCTCGCCGCCCTGTACCGCGGCGCAGCTCAGGTTGTTGGTGAGGAAGTTGTCCGGATCCCCGTTGTCGCCGGTCCAGCTCATCATCATCAGGTCGTGCTCGCCGGCCTTGGTGCGCTTGACGAACTCGCCCCACTCGAACTGGGTGATCTCGGCCTTGATGCCGATCTTGGCCAGGTCGCCCTGGATCAGCTGGGCCACCAGGGCCGGACTGCCGCCGGGGCCGGTACCGGTGCTGATGTAGTACTTGAGGGTGAAGCCATCGGCGTAGCCGGCTTCCTTGAGCAGCGCCTTGGCCTTTTCCAAGTCATGGGGCCAGGGCTTGATGTCCTTGGCGTAGCCCAGCAGCGAAGAGGGATAGGGATTGATCGCCGCCTTGGCGCCGCCTTCGCCGAACACCGTCTTCAGGTAGTTCTGCTGATCGAAGGCCATGGCGATGGCCTGGCGCACCCGCACGTCGCTCAGCGCCTTGTGCTTGGTGTTCATCGCCAGGTAGGAGGTGGTCTGGCTTTCCACCTGGGCCAGCTTGAGGCTCTTGTCCTGCTTGAGCATCGGCACGTCCTGCGGTTTCACCGTCAGGCCGATCTGGCATTCGTTGTTGCGTACCCGCTGGATGCGCACATTGGGGTCCAGGGTCACCGCCAGCACCAGGCCATCCATCTGCGGCTTCTTGCCGAAGTAGTCCGGATTGACCTTGTAGCGGGTGTTGGAATCCTTGGCATAGCGCTGGAAGACGAAGGGACCGGTGCCGATGGGCTTCTGGTTGATGTCGTCGGTCTTCTTGCTGGCCAGCAGGCTGTCGGCGTATTCCTTGGACAGGATCGAACCGAAGGCCATCGCCAGGTCGGCGAGGAAGGGCGCCTCGGGCTGGTTGAGGGTGAAGCGCACGTGGCTGTCGTCCACCTTGTCAATGGACTTGATCAGGGTGCCCATCTCCATGGCCGCCGCATAGGGATAGCCGCTGGGGGAGAGGTTGTACCAGGGATTGTTCTTGTCGAGCATGCGCTCGAAGCTGAACACCACGTCGTCGGCGTTGAAATCACGCGTCGGCTTGAAGTAGTCGGTGGTGTGGAATTTCACCCCCTGGCGCAGGGTGAAGGTGTACTGCAGGCCATCGGGGGAGACCTCCCAGCTTTCGGCCAGGCCCGGCTCCAGCTCGGCGGTGCCCTGTTTGAATTCCACCAGGCGGTTGTACAGCGGCGTGGCCGAGGCGTTGAAGGTATAGCCGGAGGTGTAGCGACCCGGATCGAAGCCTTCCGGATTGGCCTCGGTGCAGACCACCAGGGGCCGGGCCAGGGCGGCATTGGCCGTCAGGCAGAGGAGGGCGGCGAGAGACAGCGAGAATAGCGGTTTGGACACGGAAGGCTCCTCGTGAAGGCCCGCAGGGCGGGCCGGACAGAATCAGCGGTCG
Source organism: Pseudomonas aestiva (assembly GCF_039908605.1). Classification (NCBI taxonomy): domain Bacteria; kingdom Pseudomonadati; phylum Pseudomonadota; class Gammaproteobacteria; order Pseudomonadales; family Pseudomonadaceae; genus Pseudomonas; species Pseudomonas aestiva. The sequence goes on from NZ_CP150916.1 coordinate 1,321,515, forward strand.
AGGCTTACGCCATAGAAACCGGTGACGCCAAAGGGATTGATCTTGAAGCCCTGCACTTCTTTGCGCATGGGCTGGGACACCACCGAGTGGGCCATGGGGCTCACCGGCATCTGTTGACGGATGAGCTGCTGCGCCTCCTCGTAGAGCCGGGTGCGTTCGGCGCGATCGTTGCTGGTCTTGGCCTTCTGGATAAGGGCGTCGTAGTCCTTGTCGCACCAGCGCGCATAGTTGCTGCCGCCGATGGCGCTGCAGCCGTAGAGCACGCCCAGCCAGTTGTCCGGATCGCCGTTGTCGCCGGTCCAGCCATAGGTCAGCACATCGTGTTCGCCCGCCTTGGCGCGCTTGATGTACTCGCCCCATTCGTAGCTGACGATCTTGGCCTTGATGCCGACCTTGGCCCAATCCTGCTGGATCATCTGCGCCGACTGGCGGGCGTTGGGATTGGAGGCGCGCTGCACCGTCATGGCCCAGAGCGCGATCTCGGTGCCGTCCTTGATTCCCGCCTGCTTGAGCAGCGCGCGGGCCTTGGTCGGATCATAGGGCGCGCCCTTGATATTCTTGTCGTAGGACCACTGGTTCGGCGGGATCACGTTCTGCGCGACCTGACCGGCGCCCTGGAACACGGTGTCGACGATGGCCTGCTTGTTGATGGCCATGTCCAGGGCACGCCGCACCTCGGGCTTGTCCAGCGGCGGGTGCTGGACGTTGTAGGCGAGAAAGCCGACGTTGAAGCCCGGCTGCTGCAGGACCTTGAGGTTGGCATCCTGCTTCATCTCCACTAGGTCCGCCGGACGCGCATAGCCGCTGACCTGGCACTCGTTGGCCTTGAGCTTCTGCAGGCGGGTGGCGGCGTCGGGGGTGATGGCGAAGATCAGGTTGTCGAGCTTGACGTCCTCGGGCTTCCAGTAGTCCGGATTGCCCTTGAAGCGGATCACCGCATCCTTCTGGTAGCGGCTGAAGACGAAGGGGCCGGTGCCGATGGGCTGCTGGTTGAGCAGTTCGGGCTTACCCTCCTTGAGCAACTGCGCGGCGTACTCCGCCGACTGGATGGAGGCGAAGCTCATGGCCAGGTCGGCGGCGAAGGCGGCATCGACCTTGTTCAGGGTGAAGACCACGGTGTGGTCGTCGACCTTGGCCACCTTGGCGATGTTCTGGTCCAGCCCCATGTCGGTGAAGTAGGGGAATTCCGTGGGGTAGGCCTTACGGAACGGCTGCTCCTTGTCGAGCATGCGCTGGAAGGTGAAGACCACGTCGTCGGCAGTGAAGTCGCGGGTGGGCTTGAAGTAGTCGGTGGTATGGAATTTCACGCCCTGGCGCAGGTGGAAGGTATAGGTCTTGCCATCCGCGCTCACGTCCCATTTGGTAGCCAGGCCCGGCTCCAGGGTGGTACCGCCACGCTGGAACTGCACCAAGCGGTTGAAGACCGTTTCGGCCGAGGCATCGAATTCGGTGCCCGAGGTGTATTGCGCCGGATCGAAACCGGCCGGGCTGGCTTCCGAGCAATAGACGAGATTGCTCGCCGCCTGGGCGAGCGGAGCACAGGCGAGCAGGCTCGCCGCCAGCAACGAGTAGGCGTAGGGAAGGCGCATGGGTCTCACTCCATCAGTCAAATGAACGGCCAGGGCCGGGAGTCTGGCTCCCGACCCTGGCCAAGAGGCTTCACTTGCTGACGCTGACGCCGTAGAACTCGTTCAACCCGAAGGGGCTGATCTTGTAGTCCTGGACTTCCTTGCGCATCGGCATGTAGACCGTGGAATGCGCGATGGGCGTCATGGGTACCTGCTGCTTGAGCACCTGCTGGGCCTGTTCGTAGAGCTTGGTGCGCTCGCCCTGGTCGGTCACGCGCTTGGCCTTGACCACCAGGTCCTCGAACGGCTGGTAGCACCAGCGGGAGAAGTTGTTGCCACCGATGGCCTTGCAGCCGAAGAGGGTCGCCAGCCAGTTGTCCGGGTCGCCGTTGTCTCCGCTCCAGCCGATCAGCATGATGTCCTGCTCGCCGCTCTTGGAGCGCTTGATGTACTCGCCCCATTCGTAGCTGACGATCTTGGTCTTGACGCCAATCTTGGCCCAGTCCTGCTGCAGCATCTCTGCCATCAGGCGCGCATTGGGATTATAGGGACGCTGCACCGGCATGGCCCAGAGGGTAAGTTCGGTGCCTTCCTTGAAGCCGGCTTCCTTGAGCAGGGCCTTGGCCTTTTCCGGATCGTAGGGCGCGTCCTTGATGGACTTGTCGTAGGACCACTGGGTCGGCGGCATGGCGTTGACCGCCACCTGGCCGGCGCCTTGGTAGACGGCGTTGATGATGGCCTCCTTGTTGACGGCCATGTCCATCGCCTGGCGCACCTTGAGCTTCGCCAGATCGCCATGTTCGACGTTGTAGGAGATGTAGCCCAGGTTGAAGCCCGGCTGCGACGGCAGCTTGAGATTCGGGTCCTTCTTCAGGCCGTCCAGGTCCGCCGGACGCGGATAGACGGTGATCTGGCACTCGTTGGCCTTGAGCTTCTGCATCCGTACCGAAGGATCGGTGTTGATGGAGAAGATCAGGTTGTCCACCTTGGGCCCATCGACCTTGTCCCAGTAGTCCGGGTTGGCCTTGTAGCGGATCACCGCATCCTTCTGGTAGCGGCTGAAGACGAAGGGACCGGTGCCGATCGGCTTCTGGTTGATCTCGGCAGCCTTGCCGGCCTTGAGCAGCTTGTCGGCGTATTCGGCCGACTGGATCGACGGGAAGGGCATCGCCAGGTTCTGCAGGAAGGCGGCGTCCACTTCGTTGAGGGTCATGCGCACCGTGTAGTCGTCGACCTTTTCCACCTTGGCGATGTTCTGGTCGAGGCCCATGTCGGTGAAGTAGGGGAATTCGGTGGGGTAGGCCTTACGGAACGGATTGTCCTTGTCCAGCATGCGCTGGAAGGTGAAGAGGACGTCATCGGCATCGAAGTCGCGGGTCGGCTTGAAGTAGTCCGTGGTGTGGAATTTCACGCCCTTGCGTAGGTGGAAGGTGTACACCTTGCCGTCTTCGCTGATGTCCCAGCTCTCTGCCAGACCCGGCTTGACCTGGGTACCGCCGCGCTCGAACTGGGTCAGCTTGTTGAAGATGGTTTCCGCCGACGCATCGAAATCGGTGCCAGTGGTGTATTGCGCCGGATCGAAACCGGCCGGGCTGCCTTCGGAGCAGAACACCAGGTTGGTTGCCTGGGCCAGGGGTGCGCCGGCCAGCAGACCGGAAGCGAAGAGGGCAGCGAGTACGTTCTTGTGCATGGAGACCTCATGTCGGGGACGGCGCAACACGATGTGGCGTTGCGAAACAGAATGCCGATGTCTTGTGGACAGATGAGCCCACATGCACAGCTTATGCCCATGTCCATAGCTCAGGCGAGCTATTGACCCTGAGCGACCCAAACAGGAAACAGATGTCGCAAAGATGTAAGACGAGGTATCACGACGGGAAGGCAGTGCGCACCAAAAGTGCGCACCGAAACAGCGTTGTTACTTTTCTGCCCTAGATCAGGGCATCTGTACCTCGATGGTACCGCCCGCAGTCACTTCGACGGTGGTGGTACCGGGGGCAACGTCCGGAGTCACGGCATCGCTGGCGGCTTTCATCGCCGACATGCGCAGCATCGGCAGCGGCTGGGGTACGCCACTGGTGCCCAGGTCCAGGTTGACGATGCGATAGCCCGAGCCACCCAGGGCTTCGGTGGCCAGCTGGGCACGCGCCTTGAAGGCGGCCACGGCGTCCTTGAACAGGGCATCCTCCTGCTGCTTGCGGGTGCCATCGGCAATGGTGAATTGCAGGTTGCCCATCTTCAGGTTGCCCAGCAACTCGCCGGTCAGCTTGGACAGGGCAGCGAAGTCGGCGCTTTCCAGACGCAGTTCGCCGCGCTCGCGCCAGGCATTGATGGCGCGGCCCTGGTCTTCGTAGACCGGGTAGGTGTTGCGATTGCCCAGGGAAACGTCCACGCCGGCGACCTTGCGCGCCTGTTCCAGGGCGGCGTTGAGGGTCTTGGTGGTGTCGCTGGCCAGGGCCGCCGGATCCTGGCCCTGGCTTTCGGTGTAGAGCATGACCTGCATGCGGTCGCGCGGCACCTCACGACTGACCTCGGCCCTCAGGCTGATCTGGTTGTAGCGCGCTTCGTCAGCCTGGGCGCCGGTGGCGAGCAGGGCGCTGAACAGGGCGGCGCCCAGCACGAGCGGGCGTAGGGAAGGGGTCATGGTGTTCTCCTGATTGGCAGTACGACAGCGGTGTGACCGCGGACCTGGCGGATGGTGCGTCGCTTTGCCGCGTCGGCGGCTGCGGGCGGATACCCATCGCTATAATGCCAAGTCTGCTCTGACCGGCAGGTCCCTCGGGGCTGCCGTCTCGATCGTTTCTTGCGCCTGGAACCTCGCATGTTCTCCTTGCCCGTTCAATGGTTGTCTGCCAATCGCCAGAATCTCGGGCGCCTGGTCCTTATCCGCGTGCTGGTGCTGGCCGCCCAGGCCGGCTCGGTGGGTATCGCCCGGCTGTCGGGCATCGTCCAGCTGCCCTGGACGGCCCTGGCCATCACCCTGGGCGTCTCGGCGGTGCTCTGCCTGTTCGCCGCCCTGCGGCTGACCCGCCCCTGGCCGGTCACCGAGCAGGAGTACGCCGCGCACCTGGGTTGCGACCTGGCCATTCACAGCGCGCTGCTGTATTTCGCCGGCGGACCCACCAACCCCTTCGCCTCCTATTACCTGGTGCCCCTGACCATCGCCGCGGCCACGCTGCCCTGGCTCTATACCCTGGTGCTGGCGGCCCTGACCCTGGCGGTCTTCTCGCTGATGCTGCTGTCCTACGAGCCGCTGCACCTGCTGGTGGCCAACGATGGCGCGGTGCTCAGCTACGGCATGTGGCTGAGCTTCGCCCTGTCCGCCGCCGTCATCACCCTGTTCGTCGCGCGCATGGCCACCGCCCTGCGCGAACAGGAGAATCTGCAGGCCCAGCGCCGCGAACAGGCCATGCGCGACCAGCAACTGCTGGCCGTGGCCACCCAGGCCGCCGGTGCCGCCCACGAATTGAGCACGCCGCTGTCCACCATGAGCGTGCTGCTCAAGGAGCTGCAGCAGGAATACGGTAATCAGGCGACCTTGAGCGAAGACCTCGCGCTGTTGCAGGCCCAGGTCGGCCAGTGCAAGCAGACCCTGCAGCAACTGGTGCGCGCCGCCGAAGCCGACCGCCGCCAGACGGTGCAGGAGCAGACCGCCGTGGAGTGGCTGGAAGCGACCATGGATCGCTGGCACCTGATGCGCCCGGAAGCCACCTACAGCTTCGAGGTGGTCAGTCTGGGCACACCGCCGCGCCTGACGCCGCCGGTAGAACTTACCCAGGCACTGCTGAATCTACTCAACAACGCCGCCGACGCCTGCCCGGAAAACCTGGCCATCCGTCTGCACTGGGATGCTCGCGAACTGTGCCTGTCGATCCGCGATCATGGCGCCGGAGTGCCCCTGGCCATCGCCGAGCAGCTCGGCAAGCCCTTCTTCACCACCAAGGGCAAGGGCTTCGGCCTGGGCCTGTTTCTCAGCCAGGCCAGCGTCACCCGCGCCGGCGGCACGGTGAAGCTCTACAATCACGAAGAAGGCGGCACCCTGACCGAACTGCGCCTGCCGCGGCACTACGCCCTGGCGTGAATGCCTGGAGAATTCTATGACTGACGACCTCAACAGCGGTTTCGACGACCAGCCCCACATCCTGCTGGTCGACGACGATCCCACCTTTACCCGGGTGATGGCCCGCGCCATGGACCGCCGCGGTCTGCGCGTGTCCATCGCCGACAGCGCCGAGGAAGGCCTGCAACTGGCCAAGGAAGACCTGCCGGACTACGCCGTGCTCGACCTGAAGATGGAAGGCGATTCGGGGCTGGTGCTGCTGCCCCAGCTGCTGGAGCTGCATCCGGAGATGCGCGTGGTGATCCTCACCGGCTATTCCAGCATCGCCACCGCGGTGGAAGCCATCAAGCGCGGCGCCACCAACTACCTGTGCAAGCCGGCCGATGCCGACGACGTCCTGGCCGGCCTGCTCGCCCAGCACGCCGATCTGGATACCCTGGTGCCGGACAATCCCATGTCGGTGGACCGCCTGCAGTGGGAGCACATCCAGCGGGTGCTGTCCGAGCACGAAGGCAACATCTCGGCGACCGCACGCGCCCTGGGCATGCATCGCCGCACCCTGCAGCGCAAGTTGCAGAAGCGTCCGGTCCGCCGCTGAGAACCTATTCAAAGTCGGCTGCGCATCGGCCAATCAGCGTTGAAAAGACCTTCGGAATGCTCATTTACCACTCGTAAACCCGAGCGCGGGTCCGATCCGCTTCCTCAGGTCTTTTTGCCTTGTTTCGCTTTAGCTCGCGCAACTTTGAACAGGCTCTTTCTGCTCGCCATCGCCCACGACCTTCGTGGGCGACAAACTGTTACATTGTTTCAGTCAGAATTCGTTCAGGCTTTCCGGCATAGGCTGTGCAGGCGTCTCCTTGAGCAGTCCCTGAGAGTCCGAGCATGTCCGAATCCGCCGTACCCGTGCCCTCCGTCTACGGGGCTTCCCGTGGACATTTCCTGGCCCGCGTCTGGGCCCTGATCACCCCCTACTGGCGCAGCGAAGAGAAAGGCAAGGCCTGGCTCCTGCTGTCCGTGGTCATCGCCCTGTCCCTGGCCGGGGTCGGCCTGTCGGTGGCCCTGAACACCTGGTACCGCTACTTCTACGATGCCCTGCAGAATCGCGATCTGGCCGCCTTCATCCGGCTGATGCTGTATTTCTGCGGGCTGGCCGCCACCGCCATCCTGCTGGCGGTGTACCGCCTCTATCTGACCCAGGCGCTGACCATCAACTGGCGGCGCTGGCTGACCGAAAAGCACTTCGGCCTCTGGCTGTCCGATCGCAACTACTACCAGCTGGAACGCGAAGGCGGCGCCGACAACCCCGACCAGCGCCTCACCGAAGACATCCGCGACTTCGCCGACACCACCCTGAGCCTGGGGCTGGGCTTCATCCGTACGGTGGTCAGCCTGGTGTCCTTCAGCGTCATCCTGTTCGGTATCTCCGGCGACATCACGCTGTTCGGCATCACCATCCCGGCCTATATGTTCTGGGCGGCGCTGATCTACGCCACCATCGGCACCTGGCTGACCCATCTGATCGGCCGGCGGCTGATCGGTCTCTACAACCAGCAGCAACGCTATGAGGCCGACCTGCGCTTCGGCCTGATCCGTGTGCGCGAGAAGGCCGAGAGCGTGGCGCTGTTCCGCGGCGAAGCCAACGAGCACCGGCGCCTGCTGGACCGCTTCGGCTACGTCTGGGGCAATTATCACCTGGTGATGAACTACACCAAGCGGCTGACCTTCTTCACCGCCGGCTACAGCCAGATCGCCATCATCGCCGGCTTCGTGCTGGCGGCGCCGCGCTATTTCTCCGGCAAGATCCAGCTGGGCGACCTGATGCAGATCAACTCGGCCTTCGGCAACGTCCAGGAGAGTCTCAGCTGGTTCGTCGACGCCTATGTCAGCCTGGCCGGCTGGCGCGCCGTCTCCGACCGTCTGCTGACCTTTCGCGAGACCATGGCCGAATTCAGCCAGGAGACCGATATCCTGGTGCCCCATGCCAGCGACAACGACCTGATCCTGGAAGGGCTTTCCCTGGGTGCCGCCGGTCGCTTGCTGCTGCATCCCACCGATCTGCGCATCGCCCGTGGCGAACACCTGCTGATCGAAGGTGCCTCGGGCAGTGGCAAGAGCACCCTGTTGCGCGCCCTCGCCGGACTCTGGCGGCAAGGGCAGGGTGGTATCGCCGTACCGCCGGGTCGCCAGCTGTTCCTGCCGCAGCAACCCTATCTGCCCATTGGCACCCTGCGCGAAGCCCTGGCCTATCCGCAACCCGTGGCGGCCTACAGCGACGAGCGCCTGACCGAAGTCCTGCGGCACTGTCGTCTGGACCAGCTGGTGGAGCACCTCGACGAAAGCCGTCATTGGGAACGTACCCTGTCGCCGGGCGAGCAGCAGCGCGTCGCCCTGGCCCGGGCGCTGCTCTATGCCCCCGACTGGCTGTTTCTCGACGAAGCCAGTTCGGCGCTGAGCGAAGCGGACGAGCGCGCGCTCTATGAGCGCCTGCTGGCAGAGAACCCCGGCCTGACCCTGGTCAGCGTCGGCCATCGTCCGAGTCTGCGCGCCTACCACCGTCGCCACCTGCTGCTGGAGGGGCAAGAGTTGCGTCCTAGAGCGGTCGGCGAGGCATCCTGATATGGACTAAGCGGTCTAAATCGGGCGTTTGGGAAGAGGGGGGTGCTATGATTCCAGAGTCCCTTCAATCGGTACGAGAATCCATGTCAGCACCCACCGTATCCCGCCCCCGAAAAAGACCCCGTAGCCTGGCAGAAGAGGTCGTCGGGGTGCTGATTCAGCAGATCGGCGACGGCCAGTTCCAGCCCGGCGACAAGCTTCCCACCGAGTCGGCCATCATGCAGGCCCAGGGCGTGAGCCGCACCGTGGTGCGCGAGGCCATTTCCCGACTGCAGGCCGGTGGCTATGTGGAGACTCGCCACGGCATCGGCACCTTCGTGCTGGAGCGGCGCCCCGAGTCGCCGCTGCCGATCGATCCGGCCACCATCACCACCCTCAAGGACGTGCTGGCGATGCTCGAGTTGCGTATCAGCCTGGAAGTCGAGGCCGCCGGCCTGGCAGCCCAGCGCCGCTCGGCCGAGCAACTGCAGGCCATGTGGGCGTTGCTGGAAGCCATGCGTACCGGCGTCGAGCAGCCCGATCGTGCGGTGAGCGCCGACCTGGAGCTGCATCTGCTGATCGCCAGCTCGACCGGCAATCGCTATTTCAGCGACATCATGAGCTACCTGGGCACGGTGCTGATTCCCCGGACCCGCCTCAATTCCGCCTATCTCGCCCACGATGACCAGCAGCTCTATCAGCGTCGTCTGGATGCCGAGCACGAAGCCATCCTCCAGGCCATCGAAGACGGCAACCTAGAAGCGGCTCGCGCCGCCATGCGTCTGCACCTGAGCAACAGCCGCGAGCGCCTGAGACGCGCTCACGAAGAAATGGAGCGCCAGGCGGAAGAGGTCTGAAACGGGGCTCCAGCGCGCTGAAGAGCATTTTTCTGGTTGGGGCTTGCCCCTTCCATAAAAGAGGTTGTACGATGACTTACAACAGGTAGCGGACCTGCCGCACCTCAGTCCAACCTATGCCGAGGCACTCAAGATGACTCCACAAGAACTCAAACACGTCCTCTCTTCCGGTCTGCTGTCCTTCCCGCTGACCGACTTCGATGCCAACGGCGACTTCCGCCCCGATACCTATGCCAAGCGCCTGGAGTGGCTGGCTCCCTATGGCGCGACCGCGCTGTTCGCCGCCGGCGGCACCGGTGAATTCTTCTCGCTGGAAGCCAGCGAATACAGCGGCGTCATCAAGACCGCGGTGGACACCTGCCAGGGCAGCGTGCCGATCCTCGCCGGTGTCGGTGGCTCTACCCGCCAGGCCATCGCCTATGCCCAGGAAGCCGAACGGCTGGGCGCCAAGGGCCTGCTGCTGCTGCCGCACTACCTGACCGAAGCCAGCCAGGACGGCGTGGCCGCCCATGTCGAAGCCGTCTGCAAGTCGGTCAAGATCGGCGTGGTGGTCTACAATCGCAACGTCTGCCGCCTGCAGCCCCATCACCTGGAGCAACTGGCCGAGCGCTGCCCGAACCTGATCGGCTACAAGGACGGCCTGGGTGACATCGAGCTGATGGTCGCCATCCGCCGTCGCCTGGGCGATCGCTTCAGCTACCTGGGCGGCCTGCCCACCGCCGAAGTCTATGCCGCCGCCTACAAGGCGCTGGGCGTACCGGTCTATTCCTCGGCCGTGTTCAACTTCGTGCCCAAGACCGCCGTGCAATTCTACGAGGCCATCGCCCGTGACGATCACGAGGCGGTCGGCAAGCTGATTGACGACTTCTTCCTGCCGTACCTGGAAATCCGCAACCGTTGCGCCGGCTACGCCGTCAGCATCGTCAAGGCGGGCGCCAAGATCGCCGGCTACGACGCCGGTCCCGTGCGGACCCCGCTGACCGATCTCAAGCGGGACGAATACGAGCAGCTGGCCGCGCTGATGGACAAGCTCGGTCCGCAGTAAGGTTTGCTACCCGGGAGGTGCTCCGGCATCTCTCCTCCCGTTGCACAACCCGCGGCCAGTCGCTTGGTCGCGGGCTTTTTTTTGCCCGCTCGCCGGGGTTGGCAGACCTTCGGCAGCACGCGGCGAAAGGCGATCGGCTTAAGCTATTGCTAAGGACCGGGTGCGAGTCTGAGCAGACCAGCGCGCCTGAGCGTGAAGCCGGGCAGGGTGGCGCTCCAGCCCTTTCCTGAGCAACGCTTCGCTTGGAGGTCCCCGCCATGAGCGCCGCCCTGCTGTATCTCGCCCTGGCTGCAGCCCCCGGACACACGACCTGCCTGGCGGCAAGACCGCCCTCGGCCGCGGCGCTGGCGCAGGCGGTCAGTCATCCTCCCGCGGCCGGACCCCAGGCGCTGCCGGTCATCCACACCGCAGGGACGCTGCCGCATACCGGCATGCACGACCAGTCCGCCGCGGCGGTACGGGATTTCGGCTACATGCTCGATCTGGCGCTGGCCTGGCGGGACAGTCGCGATGCCGCGGCCCTGGCGCGCCTGGCCAGCTATCTCGATGCCTGGCTGCCAGGGTATCGGCCCAGCTTCCAGCCCATCGACGAGACCAATCTGAGCAATCTCATCGTCGCCTATCAGCTGACCGCGGCAGACCTGCCCGCCGCGACGGCCCGGCGTTCCCGCGCCTTCATCAAGACCCTGGCCGAGGGTTATCTGCAGCAGATGGCGGCGCATCGGGGGGATGCCCACGGAGTCTGGAGCAACAACTGGCAGAGTCACAGGATCAAGCTGGCGACCCTGGCCGCCGGCGCGCTGGACGATCCGGCGCTGTTCGCCCGGGCGCGGGCGGCCTTCGTGGCGCAGCTGTCGGTCAATCTCAAGCCCGATGGCGAGGTGCTGGACTTCGGCGAGCGCGATGCCCTGCACTATGTCGTCTACGACCTCGAACCCCTGGTGCTGGCGGCGGCGGTGGCCCAGGGGCGCGGCGAGGACTGGCTGCACGTGCCGGGCGCTGAAGGCCAGACCCTGGCCAGGGCGCTCGACTGGCTGCTGCCCTATGCGCAAGGTCAGCGCAGCCACGAGGAGTTCCGCAATACGACGGTACGCTTCGATGTGCAGCGTGCCCAGGCCGGGCTGCCCGGCTATGCAGGCACCTGGCAGCCCCAGGGCGCCAGAAACCTGTACTGGTCGGCCAGTCTGCTCGATCCGCGCTATGCGTCCATCGCCCGCCAGCTCGCTGCGGCACCGCCGCGGATGCTGTGGGCCTATGCCCCGGCCTGTCAGGGCTAGCGCCCCTATCAGTCCAGGCTGCGGATGCTGACCCGGGAGGTGCCGTCGGCCACCATGTCGAGCCGATCGGCCGCGCTGCGCGACAGGTCGATCAGGCGTCGACGAACCGTCGGGCCGCGATCGTTGATGCGCACCACCACGCTGCGGCCGTTGGCCAGGTTGGTGACCTGGACGCGGGTGCCGAAGGGCAGGGTGCGGTGGGCGGCGGTCAGGGCGCCAGGGTCGTATTTTTCACCGCTGGCGGTACGGCGACCGGCGTGCCACTTGGAGTAGAAGGACGCCATGCCGGTGTCCTGATAGTCATGGGGAGCGGTAGGGGACAGCGTGGGCGGGAAGCTTTCCTGACTGGCGCACCCGGCGAACAGCAGGACCAGCGACAGCAGTCCGGCACGGTGGATCCTATGCATCTCGATGCCTCCTGGCAAAACGACCGGCAGCAGCTTAAGGGCTCGCACCGAGGCTGTCAGCCCCGGTCCGTAACCCCGTACGACTGCCGTCAGCCTTCCAGTTTCTGCTTGAGCAGCTGGTTGACCTGGCCGGGGTTGGCCTTGCCCTTGGAAGCCTTCATCGCCTGGCCGACAAAGAAGCCGAACATCTTGCCGCGCTTGGCTTCGTCGCTGGCGCGGTATTGCTCGACTTGGGCGGCATTGGCCGCCAGGACCTCGTCCAGCATCGCCTCGATGGCACCGCTGTCGGTGACCTGCTTGAGACCCTTGGCTTCGATGATGGCATCGGCGCTCGCGCCTTCGCCGGCGGCCAGCGCCTCGAACACCATCTTGGCGATCTTGCCGGAGATGGTGTCGTCCTTGATGCGCAGGATCAGGCCGCCCAGCTGGGCCGCGCTCACCGGCGCCTGGGCGATGTCCAGGTCCTGCTTGTTGAGCAGGCTCGACAATTCGCCCATCACCCAGTTGGCCGCCAGCTTGGCATCACCGCTGACCTGCTGGACTTCCTCGAAGTAGTCGGCCAGTTCGCGGCTGGCGGACAGCACGCTGGCGTCATAGACCGACAGGCCGTACTCGCTCTGGAAGCGATCGCGCTTCTCGGTCGGCAGCTCGGGCAGCTGACTGCGCACCTCGGCCAGGAAGGCCGGCTCGATCACCACCGGCAAGAGGTCGGGGCAGGGGAAGTAGCGGTAGTCGTTGGCTTCTTCCTTGCTCCGCATGGAGCGGGTCTCGTCCTTGTTGGGATCGTACAGGCGGGTTTCCTGCACCACCTTGCCGCCGTCCTCGAGGAGTTCGATCTGGCGCTGAACCTCGTGGTTGATGGCCTTCTCGATGAAGCGGAAGGAGTTGACGTTCTTGATCTCGGCGCGGGTACCGAAGGCCTCCTGGCCCTTGGGGCGCACCGAGACGTTGCAGTCGCAACGCAGCGAACCCTCGGCCATGTTGCCGTCGCAGATGCCCAGGTAGCGCACCAGGGCATGGATGGCCTTGACGTAGGCCACGGCTTCCTTGGCGCTGCGGATGTCCGGCTCGGAGACGATCTCCAGCAGCGGCGTGCCGGCGCGGTTCAGGTCGATGCCGCTCATGCCGTGGAAGTCTTCGTGCAGGCTCTTGCCGGCGTCTTCTTCCAAGTGCGCGCGGGTGATGCCGATGCGCTTGACGGTGCCGTCTTCCAGGGTGATGTCCAGGTGCCCCTTGCCGACGATGGGATGATCCATCTGGCTGGTCTGGTAGCCCTTGGGCAGGTCCGGGTAGAAGTAGTTCTTGCGCGCGAAGACGTTGCGCTCGGCGATCTCGGCATCGATGGCCAGGCCGAACTTGCAGGCCATGCGCACGGCCTCGGCGTTGAGCACCGGCAGGGTGCCGGGCATGCCGAGGTCGACCAGGCTGGCGTGGGCGTTGGGCTCGGCGCCGAAGCTGGTGGCGCTGCCGGAGAAAATCTTCGATTGAGTGCTGAGCTGAGCGTGGATCTCAAGCCCGATCACGGTTTCCCATTGCATGTCTCTATCCTTCCTCAGAAGCCGCTCGGCGCCTGGCGATGCCAGTCGCTGACCTGCTGGTACTGGTGGGCGACGTTGAGCAGACGGCCTTCCTGGAAATAGTTGCCGAGCAGTTGCACGCCCACCGGCAGGCCGTCGACGAAGCCGGCCGGCATCGACAGGCCGGGAATGCCGGCGAGGTTGGCGGCGATGGTGTAGAGGTCTTCGAGATAGGCGGAGACCGGGTCGTTGCTCTTCTCGCCGAGTTTCCAGGCCAGGTTCGGCGTGGTCGGGCCGAGGATGACGTCGACCTCGGCGAAGGCCGCGACGAAGTCGTTCTTGATCAGCCGGCGGATGCGCTGGGCCTTGAGGTAGTAGGCGTCGTAATAACCGGCCGACAGGGCATAGGTACCGACCATGATGCGGCGCTTCACCTCGGCGCCGAAGCCTTCGCCACGGGATCTCTTGTAGAGATCTTCCAGATTGACCGGATTCTCGCAGCGATAGCCAAAGCGCACTCCGTCGAAGCGTGACAGGTTGGAACTGGCTTCGGCCGGGGCGATGACGTAGTAGGCCGGAATCGCGTGCTGCAGGGTGGGCAGCGAGATGTCCTTGATGGTGGCGCCGAGCTTCTTGAGCGCCTCGACCACGGCCAGCACCTTCTCGCCGATGCGGGCGTCCAAGCCGGCACCGAAGTATTCCCGCGGCAGACCGATGCGCAGGCCGCTCAGCGGCTGCTGCAGGGCCGCCTGGTAGTCGTCCACCGGCTGGTCGACGCTGGTGGAGTCCTTGGGGTCGAAACCGGCCATGGCCTGCAGCAGCAGGGCGCAATCCTCGGCAGTGCGCGCCAGCGGGCCGCCCTGATCGAGGCTGGAGGCGTAGGCGATCATGCCCCAGCGCGAGACGCGGCCGTAGGTGGGCTTGATGCCGGTGAGGTTGGTGAGGGCCGCCGGCTGGCGAATCGAGCCACCGGTGTCGGTGCCGGTGGCGGCCGGCAGCAGGCGCGCGGCCACGGCCGCGGCCGAGCCACCGGAAGAGCCGCCCGGTACCCGGGTGACGTCCCAGGGATTCTTCACCGGGCCGTAGTGACTGGACTCGTTGGCCGAACCCATGGCGAATTCGTCCATGTTCAGCTTGCCGAGGGAGACGGCGCCCGCTGCGGCCAGTCGCTCCACCACGGTGGCGTCATAGGGCGCCTTGAAGCCGGTGAGGATCTTCGAGCCGCAGCTGGTCAGCACCCCCTGGGTGCAGAACAGATCCTTGTGGGCGAGAGGTGCACCGAGCAGGGCGCCGTTTTCGCCGGCGGCGCGCCGCGCGTCGGCAGCCCGCGCCTGGGCCAGCGCCTGGTCGGTGGTCACGGTGATGAAGCTGTTGAGCCGGGGGTCGAGCTGCTCGATCCGCTGCAGCAGGCTGCGGGTCAGCTCCTCGGCGGAAAAATCCTTGGCGGCCAGGGCGGCAGCGATTTCGGTCAGGGTCAGCTGATGCATGTCGTGTCTCACTCGATCACCTTGGGAACCAGGTACAGGCCGGCTTCCACGGCCGGGGCGATGGCCTGGTAGGCCTCGCGCCGGTCGCCTTCGGTGGCCTGGTCGGGTCGCAGGCGCTGGGTGGCTTCCAGCGGGTGGGCGAGGGGGGCGATACCCGTGGTATCCACGGCCTGCATCTGGTCGACGAGGCCGAGGATGTCGTTGAGGGTGGCGGTGGTAGCGGCGAGATCCGCCTCATCGAGACCCAGGCGGGCCAGGTGAGCGATCTTTTCGACGTCGGTGCGTTCGAGCGCCATCGGCTTCTCCAAGCAGGAAGGCGGCGTGACCCGGTTGGCGGCCGCGTATGCTGGAGACGGGCTAGGCGGGTCGGGCGCCGCGTTGAACAGGGGCTTAACGGCCCGGAAAAGCTCTCAATCTAGCATATCGGCGCCTTGCCCTAAATCCCTGCGATTGTTAGAGTCTGCCGCACTTTTTTACCCGCACGTTTGTCCTGTCGCGTGCCTGCTTGTCACCGCCTAGGGTCACCTCATGTTCAAGAAATTGCGTGGCATGTTCTCCAGCGATCTGTCGATCGACCTGGGAACCGCCAACACCCTGATTTATGTCCGCGAGCGTGGCATCGTGCTCAACGAGCCGTCGGTCGTCGCCATCCGTACCCATGGCAACCAGAAGAGCGTCGTCGCCGTCGGTACCGACGCCAAGCGCATGCTCGGTCGGACGCCGGGCAACATTGCCGCCATCCGCCCGATGAAGGACGGCGTCATCGCCGACTTCAGCGTCTGCGAAAAGATGTTGCAATACTTCATCAACAAGGTGCACGAGAACAGCTTCCTGCAGCCCAGTCCGCGGGTGCTGATCTGCGTGCCCTGCAAGTCGACCCAGGTCGAGCGCCGCGCCATTCGCGAATCCGCGCTGGGCGCGGGTGCCCGTGAGGTGTTCCTGATCGAGGAGCCGATGGCCGCGGCCATTGGCGCCGGTCTGCCGGTCGAGGAAGCCCATGGCTCCATGGTCGTCGACATCGGTGGCGGCACCACCGAGATCGCCCTGATCTCGCTGAACGGCGTGGTCTATGCCGAATCCGTCCGCGTCGGCGGCGATCGCTTCGACGAAGCCATCGTCACCTACGTGCGTCGCAACTACGGCAGCCTGATCGGCGAATCCACCGCCGAGCGCATCAAGCAGGAAATCGGTACCGCCTACCCGGGCGGCGAGGTCCGCGAGATCGACGTCCGTGGCCGCAACCTGGCCGAAGGCGTACCGCGCAGCTTCACCCTCAATTCCACCGAGGTGCTCGAAGCCATGCAGGAATCCCTGGCGACCATCGTCCAGGCGGTCAAGAGCTGCCTGGAGCAGTCGCCGCCGGAGCTGGCCTCCGACATCGCCGAGCGTGGCCTGGTGCTGACCGGTGGTGGCGCCCTGCTGCGCGACCTGGACAAGCTGCTGTCGCTGGAAACCGGCCTGCCGGTGATCGTCGCCGAAGACCCGCTGACCTGCGTGGCCCGTGGCGGCGGCAAGGCGCTGGACATGATGGATCGCCACGCCATGGACCTGCTGTCCACCGAATAAGGCAGTTCCAGGCTACAGGCCCCGCTCCGGCCGCCCCTGGCGGCCGGAGCGCCGGGCGCGTTCTGCGAGGAACTCACCATCAAGCCGATTTTCAGCAAAAGCCCGGCGCTGGGCATTCGTCTGCTGATCCTGGCCGCCCTTTCGGTGGGTGTCATGGTCACCGACGCGCGCTTCGACTACCTGAAACCGGTACGCAGCGAACTGGCGCTGGTCCTCTCGCCCCTCTATGAGGTGGCGGGCTTTCCTCTGCGCGCCTGGGAAGGCGTCAGCGACCAGTTTTCCAGCCGCACCGAACTGATGGCGGAAAACGAGCGGCTCAAGGCCGAGCAACTACTGCTGCAGCGCCGCCTGCAGAAACTCGCCGCCCTCACCGAGCAGAACGTGCGCCTGCGCGAGCTGCTCAATTCCGCCGCCCTGGTGGACGACAAGGTTCTGGTCGGCGAACTGATCGGCGTCGACCCCAATCCCTATACCCACCGCATCATCATCGACAAGGGCGCGAAGGACGGCGTCTTCGTCGGCCAGCCGGTGCTCGACGCCAGCGGCCTGATGGGCCAGGTGGTGGAGGTGATGCCCTATTCGGCGCGGGTGCTGCTGCTCACCGACGTGACCCACAGCATTCCGGTGCAGGTCAATCGCAACGGCCTGCGCGCCATCGCCGTCGGCACCGGCAATCCCGAGCGGCTGGAACTGCGCTATGTGGCCGACACCGCCGACATTAAGGAAGGCGACCTGCTGGTGAGTTCCGGCCTGGGCCAGCGCTTCCCGGCGGGCTATCCGGTGGCCACCGTCTCCAAGGTGATCCACGACTCGGGGCAACCCTTCGCCGTGGTGCGCGCCATTCCCACCGCCAAGCTCAATCGCAGTCGTTACATGCTGCTGGTGTTCAGCGATACCCGCACGCCCGAGCAGCGCGCCAACGACGCCGCCGAGGCCCAGGAGGCCGCCGATCGCCACGCGGCCCAGCGCCCGGCCGCGCCGGCGAATCCGCCGCCGGCCGGCGCCTCGGCTGCGCAGCCGGCGGCCGCCAATGTCACGCCGGCGCCCGGCACCGGCACCGGTAGTCGCAGCGCGACGCCGTCCAAGCCGCCCGCGGGCCAGGGCAGCAGCTCGGCCCATCCCGCCACGCCGACCAAGCCACCCGCGAACGCGAGCGGCAGCGCGGCGCATCCGGCGACACCGGCCAAGCCGCCGGCGCAGGGCGCGACCGCCACGCCGAGCCATCCGGCCGCTAACGCCGCTCAACCGCAGCGCCGGGTCCAGCAACCCGCGCCGGAACTGCCGGACGAGGGTGATCGTTGATGGCGCTGCGCATCGGCCACAACGGGTGGGTGATCTGGCTCACCCTGTTGGTCGGGTTGCTGCTGTCCGTCGTGCCCATGCCCGAGTTCATGGAGATCGGCCGGCCGCTGTGGCTGGCGATGCTGCTGACCTTCTGGACCCTGACCCTGCCGCACCGTGTCGGCCTGTTCACCGCCTGGACGATGGGCATCGCCGAAGACGTGCTCTACGGCAACCTGCTGGGCCAGACCGCCCTGGTGCTGAGCCTGGTGGTCTTTCTGGTGCGCTCCCTGGCGCAGCGACTGCGGGCCTTTCCCATCTGGCAGCAGAGCTTCGTGCTGCTGGTGGTCTACGGCATCGCCCAGTTGCTGGCGCTGTGGCTCAACGCCCTGGCTGGCAGCCGGCCACCGACCCTGGTGTTTCTCACCCCCTCGCTGGTCAGCGCGCTGCTCTGGCCGTGGATCTACCTGCTGCTCCGCGGGCTGCGCCTCAGATTCGGCGTCAACTAAGCTGGTTTCACCTGCAACAGGCTGGCATTCTCCCGTCATCCCCCTGCCGTCTGGTTGTTGTCGATGTCCCAGCTCTACCTCGCCTCCGCTTCGCCCCGCCGCGCCGAACTGCTCGAACAGATCGGCGTGGCCTTCCAGAAGGTCGTCGCAACGGTGGACGAAACCCCGCATCCGGGGGAGGCGGCGGACGCCTATGTCGAACGCCTGGCGCGGGCCAAGGCAGCCATGGGCCGACAGGTGCTGGGCAGTGCCTCCGCCGGCTGCGTGCTGGGCGCCGATACCTGTGTGGTGCTCGATGACCAGCTGCTCGGCAAACCCCGGGATCGCGCCGACGCCCTGGCCATGCTCGCCGCCCTCAGCGGACGCCGGCACCGGGTGGTGACCGGCGTCGCCGTCTTCGATGGCGAGCGCTGCCTGAGTCGCGTGGTGTCCGCCGAGGTGGAATTCCGCCCCCTGGCGCCCGGCGAGGCCGAACGCTACTGGGACACCGGCGAGCCGGCCGACAAGGCCGGCAGCTACGCCATCCAGGGCGCCGGCGCGGTCTTCGTGCGCGGCCTGACGGGTAGTTACAGCGCCGTGGTAGGGCTGCCGCTGTGCGAGACCGCGGAACTGCTGAGCGCTTTCGCCATCCCTTGTTGGCGGTCTGTCTGACGGCCGAATATCCCGTGCTGAGGCGCCTGGCGCCACGGTCCCCTTTCTGCCCTTCCACGTTGTCCAAGAGTCCTCCATGAGCGAAGAGATCCTCATCAACATCACTCCCATGGAGTCCCGTGTCGCCGTCGTGGAAAACGGTGTGCTGCAGGAGGTGCACGTCGAGCGCACCCTGAGACGCGGCATCGTCGGCAACATCTATCGCGGGCGGGTGGTGCGGGTGCTGCCGGGCATGCAGGCGGCCTTCATCGACATCGGCCTGGCGCGGGCGGCCTTCATCCATGCCGCCGAGATCTCCCAACGCGAGGGGGCGGCGGTGGAAAGCATCAACGCCTTGGTACGCGAGGGCCAGACGCTGGTGGTGCAGGTCACCAAGGACCCCATAGGCACCAAGGGCGCCCGCCTCACCACCCACCTGTCGATTCCCTCACGCTACCTGGTCTACATGCCGCGTACCTCCCACGTCGGCATCTCGCTGAAGATCGAGGACGAAGCCGAGCGCGAGCGGCTCAAGGCGATCATGGCGCGCTGCGTGGAGAGCGAGGGCATCGAGCACGAGGGCGGCTTCATCCTGCGCACCGCCGCCGAGGCGGCGCGCGAAGAAGACATCCTCGCCGACATCCGCTACCTGCGACGGCTCTGGCAGCAGATCTCCGGCAACCTCCAGGGACCGACGCCGGTGCCCATCTACGAAGACCTGACCCTGGCCCTGCGCGCCCTGCGCGATCTGGTCGGGCCGCGCACGGAAAAGATCCGCGTCGACAGTCGCGAGAATTTCCAGCGCATCGGCCAGTTCGTCGAGGAGCTGATGCCCGAGGTGGCGACGCGGCTGGAGCACTATCCGGGCGAGCGGCCGATCTTCGACCTCTATGGCGTGGAAGACGAGATCCAGAAGGCCCTGGAGCGCAAGGTGCTGCTCAAGTCCGGTGGCTATCTGGTGATCGACCCCACCGAGGCCATGACCACCATCGACGTCAACACCGGCGCCTTCGTCGGCCATCGCAATCTGGAAGAGACCATCTTCAAGACCAACCTGGAGGCGGCCACCGCCATCGCCCGCCAGCTGCGGCTGCGCAATCTCGGCGGCATCATCATCATCGACTTCATCGACATGGAAGACGAAGAGCACCAGCGCCAGGTGATCCGTACCCTGGAAAAGCAGCTCGAACGCGACCATGCCAAGACCAACATCATCGGCATCACCGAACTGGGCCTCTTGCAGATGACCCGCAAGCGCACCCGCGAGAGCCTGTCCCAGGTGCTCTGCGAGCCCTGCGCCAACTGCCAGGGGCGCGGCATCCTGCGCACCGCCGAGACGATCTGCTACGAGATCTTCCGCGAGATCCTGCGCGAGGCGCGGGCCTACCAGGCCAATTCCTACCTAGTGCTGGCCAACCAGAAGGTGGTGGATCGGCTGCTGGACGAGGAATCGGGCAACGTCGCCGATCTCGAGGCCTTCATCGGCCGCACCGTCAAATTCCAGGTCGAGACCATGTATTCCCAGGAGCAGTACGATGTCGTGCTGCTCTAGGTCCGGGTCTTGATGTCCCTGCTCAAACGCGGCGCGCTGGGTCTGGCGCTGCTGGTGCTCGTCCTGTTGACGCTCTACCTCGGCCTGGGGCGGTTGCTCATGCCCTGGGTCGGCGAATACCGCAACGAAGTCGAGTCGCGCGCTGCGGCGGCGCTCGGCGAGCCGGTGCGCCTGGGCCGACTCGAAGGACGCTGGGCCCGCTGGAATCCGGTGCTGATCCTGCGCGATCTGTCCCTGGGACGCGGCGAGGGCATGGTGCAGCTGGATCATCTCCAGGTGGTGCCGGATGTCTTCGGCAGCCTCTGGCATCGCCAACTACGACTCAAGTCCGTACAGGTCGATGGCGTCCATCTGGTCCTGCAGGAGGACGCCCAGGGGCACTGGCAATTGCGCGGCCTGCCGCCGCGAGCGCCGGATGCCAAGCCCTTCGATCCGGGTCCGCTGCTCGATGGCCTGGCACGTCTGGGGCATGCCAGTCTGCTGGACAGCCAGCTCAGCCTGATTCCCCAGCAGGGTTCGCCGGT
Organism: Pseudomonas aestiva; assembly: GCF_039908605.1. Lineage (NCBI taxonomy): Bacteria > Pseudomonadati > Pseudomonadota > Gammaproteobacteria > Pseudomonadales > Pseudomonadaceae > Pseudomonas > Pseudomonas aestiva. The sequence continues at coordinate 1,342,390 of NZ_CP150916.1, forward strand.
GACCCTGAGGTACGCCGAGGCCAGTCTGTCCCGGCAGCTCAGTGGCGCCCTGGAACTGGCGACCCGTTTCCGGCTGCCCGACGGTGGCACGGTAGCGGCGCACTTCACCGCCATGCCGCGTCCCGAAGACTGGCGTGCCAGCACCGTCGAAGGCTATCTCAGCCTGCCCGCCAGCGACTGGTCCCGCTGGGTGCCGGCGGCCCTGACCCGGCAGTGGCAGCTGCGGCGTGCCCAGGCGGCAGGCGAGCTCTGGTTCGCCTGGGCCGAAGGTCGACTGGAGCGCTCCCACCTGCGGCTGAAAGCGGATGAATTGACGCTCGCCTACGCCGATCATCCGCCGGTGCGCCTGCAGGCCCTGACCCTGGACGCCGACCAGCAGGCCGGCGACGCCAGCCAGTACCGTGGGGCCCTGGCGTTCAAGGCCCAGCTCGACGGCAAGCCGCTGGAGGCCCGCTATGGCCTTGGCTATGACAGCACCGCCCAGCACCTGCAGGTGCGCGGCGACCAGCTGGATCTCAGGCAGGCCGCCAGGCTGGCGCGGGACCTGGCGCCCCTGCCGGCACCGGTTGCCCAGGCGCTCCAGGCCCTGGCGCCCCATGGCCAGCTGCGCAACCTCAATGCCGACTTCTATCCGCAGAAGCCGCTGCGCGAGCGCCTTTCCTATGCAGCCAACCTGGATCGCGTGGGCTTTGCCGCTTATCACGGTGCCCCGGCCGCCGAGGGCGTCACCGGCAGCCTGAGCGGTAGCCTGGGCGGTGGCGAATTGCGTCTGGATACCACCGACTTCATGCTGCACCTGAGCGATCTCTTTCCCGAACCCTGGCGCTATCGCACCGCCAGGGCGCGGCTGACCTGGAGTCTCGACGACCAGCGCTTCACCCTGGGCAGTGCCCTGATGCAGGTCACCGGCCCGGAAGGCGCTGCCAGTGGCGACATGCATATCCAGCTCGGCTTGCATCCCGAGGTGGACAGCTACATGGACCTGCGCGTCGGCCTCAAGGATGGCGACGCCAGCTACACCCGCAAGTACCTGCCGACCAAACTGCCGGCCACGGATTTCAGCCCGGAGCTGGCCCAGTGGCTGAGCACCGCCATCGTCGGCGGCCGCATCGACGAAGGCATCTACCAGTACCAGGGATCGCTGCGCCACGGCTCGCCGGCGCACTCGCGCACCATGAGTCTGTTCTTCCGGGTGCACGACGCCCAGTTGGCCTATCAGCCTGGCTGGCCCGCCCTGCGCGAGGCGCGCGGCGATGTCTTCATCGAAAGCGATGGGGTCAAGGTGCAGGTCCCCGAAGGACGCATCCTCGACACCCGGGTCAGGGACGTCGAGGCGCGCATTCCGCTGCTGCACGATGGCAGCGCGCCGCACCTGCGGCTCAGCGCGCGACTCGACAGCAGCGTGCGCGATGGACTGAAGATCCTCCAGGAAACGCCGCTGCCGACCGCCAAGGTCTTTGCCGGCTGGAAGGGCGAGGGCGCGCTCGCCAACAGCAGCCTGAACCTGGATATCCCCCTGGCCAAGGGGCAGCCACCGGTGGTGGTGGTCGAGCTGACGCCGGACAAGGCGCGCCTGGAACTGGCCGATCCCCCGCTGACCCTCACCGAGCTGCGCGGCACCTTCCGCTACGACACCCGCAGCGGCCTCAGTGCCCCCGACATCCAGGCGCGGGTCTTCGACCAGCCCATTCGCGGTCAGGCGCTGGCCGAGGGCAAACCCGACGATCCGCGCACCCGGCTGGTGGTGGACGGCCGGGTCGACGTCGACCAGCTGGCGCGCTGGCTGGGCAGCGAAGGACGACCCATCCCGGCGCGTGGCCTGCTCGGCTATCGCCTCGGCCTGACCCTGGCCGAGCACAGCGAACTGGCGGTCACCTCGGATCTGCGCGGGGTGGCCATCGATCTGCCGGCGCCCTTCGGCAAGAACGCCGACGAGGCGCGTGACGGCTTCTTCAGCCTGGCGCTCAACGACGGCGAGCGGCGGGTGGAGGCGACCTACAAGGGCCTCGCCGATGCCGTGCTGCTGCTCGATCCCAAGGCTATCGCCAAGGGCCGCGGCGAGATCGTGCTGGGCGGCGGCACCGCCAATCTGCCCACCGCCGCCGGCTACGACCTGCGCGGGCAACTGGCGGAATTCGACCTGGCCGCCTGGCAGGACATCTACCAGCGCTATGGCAAGGCGGGGAGCGGCGGCAGTGCAGGGCAGGGCGGTGGCAACACCCTGGACGTCTCCAGCCTCGGGCGGGGCGATCTCAACTTCGGGCGCTTCCTGGCCTTCGGGCAACAGATCGACAACCTGCGCCTCACCTATGAACCCCAGGGCAGCGCCTGGCAACTCGGCCTGGCCAGCCAGACCATCGCCGGCCAGGTGCGCATCCCGCGCCAGACCGGCCAGCCGATCGACATCAACCTGCAGCACCTGCGCATCCCCCAGACGCCGGCGGACCCCTCGGTGGAAAGCGAGGCGCCGCGCCCCGATCCGCTGGCCGACGTCGATCCGCGCAGCCTGCCGGCGCTGAATCTGGTCATCGATCGCCTGGAGCTGGGCGGCCGTCTGGTGGGTGCCCAGCGCCTGCAGCTCAGGCCTTCGCCCTCAGGCGCCAATTTCAACGCCCTGGATCTCGACCTGCGGGGCCTCAAGGTGCAGGGCGCGCTACGCTGGGAAGGTGCGCCGGGCGCGACCCACAGCTACTATCAGGGCCGCCTCGCCGGCGGCAACATCGCCGATATCCTGCTGGGCTGGAATTTCGCCTCCAGCGTCACCAGTCGCGATTTCCGCCTGGATGCCCGGGTCGACTGGCCCGGCTCGCCAGCCTATGTCGCCCTGGCCCGCCTCAATGGCAGCCTCGATGCCCGCTTCAATGACGGCCAGTTGCGCCAGGTGGAAGGCACGGCCTCGGCGCTGCGCATCTTCGGTCTGCTCAATTTCGAATCCATCCGCCGCCGCCTGCGGCTGGATTTCTCCGATCTGTTCGGCAAGGGCCTGAGCTACGACAGCATCACCGGGGTGCTCGACGCCCAGCAGGGGGCCTTCCGCACCCGCAAGCCCATCAGCCTCAGCGGGCCGGGTGCCGAGATGAGTCTGCAGGGCCTGCTGGACATGGCCAGCAACCGGGTCGATGCCAACCTCAAGGTAGGGCTGCCGGTCAGCAACTCCCTGCCGCTGGCCGCGCTGATCGCCGGGGCACCGGCCATCGGTGGCGCGCTGTTCATCGTCGATCGACTGATCGGCGATCGCATCACGCGCATGGCCAGCATCAACTACCACATCGAAGGCCCCTGGCAGAATCCGACCATGACCACGGGCAAGCGCGATTGAGCATTGCCCTGCGGCCGCACCGCTGCTTAGGATGGACGCTCCCTTCTGGAGTGCCTGCATGTCCATAGCCATCCTGCAGATGGTCAGCGGCCCCGCGGTGGCGGCCAATCTGCGCGCCGCCGAGCGACTGCTCGAACGCGCTGCCGGAGCGGGCGCGCGCCTGGCGGTGCTGCCGGAAAACTTCGTCGCCATTGGCCATCCAGCCCCTGCCGAACTGGCGCGGGCCGAGGCGCTGGGGCAGGGCGAGATCCTGCCCTGGTTCTCCAGTCGGGCGCGCGAACTGGGGCTCTGGTTGCTCGCCGGTACCCTGCCGCTGCTGCCCGACGGTGCCACCGAGGGCAAGCCCTGTGCCTGTTCGCTGCTGTTCGACGACCAAGGTCGCCGCGTCGCCCGCTATGACAAGCTGCACCTCTTCGATGCCGACGTCAGCGACAGCCAGGGCAGCTATCGGGAATCCGACCACTATGCCGCCGGTGAGACCCTCACGGTGGTGGATACCCCGGTCGGCCGCCTGGGCCTGACCGTCTGCTACGACCTGCGCTTTCCCGAACTCTACAGCGCCCTGCGCGCTGCCGGTGCGGAGCTGATCAGCGCCCCCTCGGCCTTTACCGTGCCCACCGGCCAGGCCCACTGGGAGCTGCTGCTGCGCGCCCGGGCGGTGGAGACCCAGAGCTACCTGCTGGGCGCTGCCCAGGGCGGTGTCCACGCCAATGGCCGCACGACTTGGGGCCACGCCATGGCCGTGGATCCCTGGGGCGAGGTGCTTGCCGTCCAGGCCAGCGGCGAGGCCGTGCTGCTCATCGAGCGCGATGCCGAGCGCCAGGCGGCGTTGCGGCAGCGGATGCCCGTGACCCAGCACCGCCGCTTCCTGCCGGCGCGCCTGGCCGAACGGCAATGACGGCCATTGGTCTTTTGCATCAGGGATCAGTCACTTCCGCGAGTAGGCTAAAGGTCACCTCGCGACCCTTTCATCGTTCCGACGCCCCCGGTGGCGTCGTCTGGAGTTTCCATGAGTGATTACCTGAATAGCGTCGGCTCGGCCCTGCTGGGCCCCGGCGGACTCGCGGTGGACGATCTGCAACCCGTGCTGCAGCGTCTGGCCGGACCCGGCATCGACGCCGCCGACCTGTATTTCCAGAGCATCGTCTCCGAGTCCTGGCTGCTGGAAGACGGCATCGTCAAGGAAGGCGGCTTCCACCTCGACCAGGGCGTCGGGGTGCGGGCGCTGTCCGGCGAGAAGACCGGTTTCGCCTACAGCAACGCCATTACCGGCGAGGCCCTGGATCTGGCCGCCCAGGCCGCGCGTTCCATCTCCCGCAGCGGTGCCGAAGGCCAGGTCCAGGCGTTTCGCGCGGTAGAGCCGGCGCAGCGGCTCTATGGCCAGGACAATCCCCTCGAAGTGCTGGATCGCGCCACCAAGGTCACCTTCCTGAAGCAGCTGGACGAGACGACCCGCGCCCTGGATCCGCGCATCCAGCAGGTCACCATCAGCCTGGCCGGGGTCTGGGAGCGCACCCTAGTGGCCGCGGTCGACGGCACCCTGGCGGCCGACGTACGCCCGCTGGTCCGCCTGGGCGTCAGTGTCATCGTCGAGCAGAACGGCCGCCGCGAGCGCGGCAACAGCGGCGGCGGCGGTCGCTGCGACTACCGCTATTTCCAGCGTGACGACCGCGCCCTGGGCTATGCCCGCGAAGCGGTGCGCCAGGCGCTGGTCAATCTCGAAGCCACCGCGGCCCCGGCGGGCACCCTGCCGGTGGTGCTGGGGGCCGGCTGGTCCGGCGTGCTGCTGCACGAGGCGGTCGGCCATGGCCTGGAAGGCGACTTCAATCGCAAGGGCAGCTCCAACTACAGCGGCCAGCTCGGTCGCCAGGTGGCGTCCTCGCTGTGCACCATCGTCGACGACGGTACCCTGCCGGATCGTCGCGGCTCCCTGTCCATCGACGACGAGGGCACGCCCAGCGGCTACAACGTGCTGATCGAGAACGGCATCCTTAAGGGCTACATGCAGGACAAGCTCAACGCCCGGCTGATGGGCGTGGCGCCCACCGGCAACGGTCGCCGCGAATCCTATGCGCACCTGCCCATGCCGCGCATGACCAACACCTACATGCTGGCCGGCCAGAGCGATCCGGCCGAGATCATCGCCTCGGTGGAGAAGGGCATCTATTGCGCCAGCCTGGGTGGCGGTCAGGTGGACATCACCAGCGGCAAGTTCGTCTTCACCACCAACGAGGCCTATCTGATCGAGAACGGCAAGCTCGGTCGCCCGGTGAAGGGCGCCACCCTGATCGGCAACGGCCCCGAGGTCATGAACCGGGTGTCCATGGTCGGCAACGACCTGGCGCTGGATGCGGGGGTAGGGACCTGCGGCAAGGACGGCCAGTCACTGCCGGTGGGCGTGGGCCAGCCGACCCTGAAGATCGATGCCATCACCGTGGGCGGCACCGGCGCCTGATGCGGGCGCCGGCCGTGGCCATCGCGGACAGAGACCTAGCGCAGACCGCGCTGGCTCTCGTCGAGGGTGCGGATGTACTTGAACACCTTGCGCGCCGCCGCGGGCGGCTTGTTGTGCGCGGCCTCGTGCTGGGCATGCCGCACCAGGCCGCGCAGGTGCTGGCGGTCGGTTTCCGGATAGAGCGCCACGAAGGCTTCCAGGGCCTGGTCGCCCTCGGCGATCAGGCGGTCGCGCCAGCGCTCCAGGGCATGGAAGCGCTCGTTGTACTGCCGCGTCGAGGTGTCCATCTGGTCGGCCAGTGCCAGGATGGCTTCCAGGTCCTGGTCGCGCATCAGCTTGCCCAGGTACTGGACATGCCTTTTGCGCGCGATGTGCGTCTTGTGCTTGGGCGCCTCGGCCAGGGCCTTGCGCAACGGATCGGTCAGCGGCAGGCGGTCCAGCTGCTCGGCCGGCAGACCGGCCAGGCGTTCGCCCAGATCCTGCAGCGCATGCAGCTCGCGCTTGACCTGTGTCTTGCTCTTTTCGCCCAGCGGCGCGTCGTCGTCGTAAGAATCAACCATGAACTATGGGGTCCAGCTAAGAATGGGCGCCATCATAACGAGTTGCCGCACGGTTGTCCGGCCTGGCCGGCGCCGTCCGTAAGGAGAACGTCATGAATCGCAACGCCGCCGTGGGTCCCGCTGCGCTCCCCGAATTGCGCGAACAGGTCGAGGCCATCCTGGCCGAGGCCCGGCGCCAGGGCGCCAGTGCCGGTGAAGTGGCCGTATCGGTCGACCAGGGCCTGTCCACCTCGGTCCGCAAGGGCGAGGTGGAAACGGTCGAATTCAATCGCGACCAGGGCTTTGGCATCACCCTCTATGCCGGTCAGCGGAAGGGCTCGGCCAGTACCTCCGCTACCGGTCCCGAGGCGATCCGCGAAACCGTGGCTGCGGCCCTGGCCATCGCCAAGCACACCTCCGAGGATCCCTGTGCGGGCCTGGCCGACGCCGAGCTGATGGCGCGCGGCGAGTTGCCCGATCTCGATCTCTATCATCCCTGGGACATCACCCCCGAGCAGGCCATCGAGCAGGCCCTGGCCTGTGAGGCGGCGGCCTATGCCGCCGACAGTCGCATCGGCAACGCCGACGGCACCACCCTCAATACCCACCAGGGCTGTCGGGTGTACGGCAACAGCCACGGCTTCGTCGGCGGCTATGCCAGCACCCGCCACAGCCTGAGCTGCGTGATGATCGCCGGCAGTGGCGAGGCCATGCAGCGCGACTACTACTACGACGTCAACCGGATCGGCAGCGAGTTGATGAGTGCCGAGGAAATCGGCCGCCGCGCTGCCGAGCGCGCCGTGAGCCGCCTGGGCGCGCGGCCGGTGCCCACCGCCAAGGTCCCGGTGCTGTTTTCCCCGGAAATGGCGGCCGGTCTGTTCGGCACCTTTCTCGCCGCCATCTCCGGCGGCAATCTCTATCGCAAGTCGTCCTTCCTCGAAGGCGCCCTGGGCCAGCAGGTGTTTCCCGACTGGCTGACCCTGGACGAGCGGCCGCACCTGCCGCGCGCCCTGGGCAGTGCCGCCTTCGACGGCGAGGGCCTGGCCACCTACGCCAAGCCCTTCGTCGAGAATGGCCGCCTGGTCTCCTATGTGCTCGGCAGCTATTCCGCGCGCAAGCTGGGCATGCAGAGCACGGCCAATGCCGGCGGCGTGCACAACCTCCATGTCAGCCACGGCACGGCGGACCAGGCCGAACTGATCCGGCAGATGGGCACCGGCTTCCTGGTCACGGAAATGATGGGGCAGGGCACCAACCTGGTCACCGGCGACTATTCCCGTGGCGCAGGCGGCTTCTGGGTCGAGAATGGCGAGATCCAGTTTCCGGTCCAGGAGGTCACCATCGCCGGGCGGCTGGGCGACATGTTCCGCCAGATCCTGGCGGTGGGCAGCGACGTGGAACGCCGCGGCAGTCTGCGCACCGGCTCGGTGTTGATCGATGGCATGACCCTGGCGGGCAGCTAGTGCAGGTCACCGCAGACGTCGTGGAAAGGAAAATCCTGTCGAACGGGAGACAGCCTACCCCGTTACTCGTTAGTATCCTAGCAATGCACTAGGACATAGCCGTGCGGTCGAATCTGCTGACCGGACGGCCCAGGCTTCAGACGGTGCGCCGTGGCGCACCAGCCGTACACCCCATCGCCCAAGGGCAATGGGTCCTTACCAAAGCCACCATGGAGACAATCCGCATGCCGCATACTCTGCCTCAGCTGCCCTACGCCTACGACGCGCTGGAACCGCACGTCGATGCCCAGACCATGGAAATCCACCATACCAAGCATCACCAGACCTACATCAACAACCTGAACGCGGCGCTGGAAGGCACCGAGTTCGCCAACCTGTCGGCCGAAGACGTGGTTCGCCAGCTGGACAAGCTGCCCCAGGACAAGCGCGGCGCCGTGCAGAACAACGGTGGCGGCCATGCCAACCACAGCCTGTTCTGGACCGTGATGGCCCCCAACGCCGGTGGCAAGCCCGAAGGCGCCCTGGCCGAAGCCATCGAGTCCCAGCTGGGCGGCTTCGATGCCTTCAAGGAAGCCTTCACCAAGGCTGCCCTGACCCGCTTCGGCAGTGGCTGGGCCTGGCTGAGCGTCACCCCCGAGAAGAAGCTGGTGGTCGAGAGCACCGGTAACCAGGACAGCCCGCTGATGACCGGCAACACCCCGATCCTCGGCCTGGACGTCTGGGAGCACGCCTACTACCTGCGCTACCAGAACCGCCGTCCCGAGTACATTGGCGCCTTCTTCAACGTCATCAACTGGCCGGAAGTGACCCGTCGCTACGAAGCGGCGCTGAACGCCTGAGTCGACGCCCAATAAAAAAGCCGCCCTCGGGCGGCTTTTTTATTGGGCGATGCTGGAGGAGGGCCGATCACTCACCTTCGTCGAAGTAGTTGTTGATCAGCTCGACCAGGGCGCGCATGGCCTCGTCGCTCTGTTCACCCTCGGTTTCCAGTTGCAGCACCGTGCCCTTGCCAGCGGCCAGCATCATGACCGCCATGATGCTCTTGCCATCCACGGGCGGCTCGCCACTGCGGCCGACACGAATGCTGGCAGGATAGCGGCCGGCCACGCCGACGAACTTGGCAGCCGCACGGGCGTGCAGGCCCAGCTTGTTGATGATGGTGATCTGTTGGGCAGGCATTGAGTCTGTCCTTGTCGAAACAAAACGGGCGTCAGAGATCGCGGTGACGAATCTGGACGTTCTTGAGCAGGTCTTTGAGTTCGCGACCCAGGCGATCGGCCAGATAGACCGAACGGTGGTGACCACCGGTACAGCCAATGGCCACGGTCACATAGGACCTGTTGTTGGCGGCAAAACGCGGCAGCCACTTCACCAGGTAATCGCGGATGTCATTGTACAGGGTCTCTACCTCGGGCTGTTGCTCGAGATAGTCGCGTACCGGCGCATCCAGTCCGGAAAAGTCGCGCAGGTCCGGTTTCCAGTAGGGATTGGGCAGGAAGCGCACATCGAACACCATGTCCGCGTCCACCGGCAGCCCGCGCTTGAAGCCAAAGGATTCCACCAGGTAGGCGGTACCGGGCTCCGGCGCGTTCAGCAGGCGCAACTTGAGGATGTCACGCAGCTGATAGAGATTCAGGTGGGTGGTGTCGATCTTCAGGTCGGACAGGTCGGCGATGGGCGACAGCAGCACCTGCTCGTCATGGATAGCTTCGGCCAGGGACCTTTCCTGGTTCGACAGCGGATGCCGGCGGCGCGTCTCGGAAAAGCGCTTGAGCAGCGCCTGGTCATCGGCATCCAGGTAGAGGACGTCGCATCGGATGTTGCGACTGCGCACCTGTTCGAGCAATTCGGGAAAGCGTTGCAACTGACTGGGCAGGTTGCGCGCATCGATGGATAGGGCGACCTTGGGCTGGGGGCGCTCCATGTCGGTCAGCGCATGCTGGGCCAGATCGGGCAGCAGACTGGCCGGCAGGTTGTCGATGCAATAGAAGCCATTGTCCTCAAGCACGTTGAGCGCCGTACTCTTGCCCGACCCGGAACGTCCGCTCACGATGATGAGGTGCATGTCAGTGTCCGCTCTGGGCCTCGACGACGATCTGATAGAGCGCCTGGCTATCCCTGGCCTTGCGCAGCCGCTCGCGGATGTCGGCGCGATCGAGGATGCCGGCGATCTGGCGCAGCAGGGTGAGGTGCTGCTCGGTGGCGGCTTCTGGGACCAGCAGGACGAACACCAGGTCTACCGGAGCGCCGTCCAGGGAATCGAAGTCCACCGGTTGCTGCAGGTGGAAGAGCACGCACAGCGGTTGTTGCAGACCCGCCAGGCGGCAGTGGGGAATGGCAATGCCATTGCCGAAACCGGTCGAGCCCAGGCGCTCGCGCGCCATCAGGCATTCATGGATGTGCGCCGCGTCGTGGCCGGGCAGTTCCTGCGCGGCCAGTTCGGCAATGCGTTCCAGTACAGCGGCTTTGCTGCCACCCGGCGCACCCGTCTGGGTGCGGCCGGGGGTCAGGATGTTTTCGAGTCTGATCATAAAGCGGCGATCGAAACCTCAGCGGACGCCGACGCCCTGCTGGCGTTCGATCGATTTTTCCTTGTGTTTAATCAGTTGACGGTCGAGCTTGTCGGCCAGGAGATCGATGGCGGCATACATGTCGTCGTGCTCGGCATTGGCAACCACCGCGGCGCCGGCGACGTGCAGGGTGGCTTCGGCTTTCTGCTTGAGCTTGTCCACTTCCAGGATGACCTGGACGTTGGTGATACGGTCGAAGTGCCGTTCGAGGCGGGCGAGTTTCTCGCCGATGTAGTCACGCAGGGCTTCTGTCACTTCAAGCTGATGGCCACTGATGTTGACTTGCATACCGCTTCTCCTTATTGCCGGGCTGCGATCGGCGAAGCTGCTCGCCGACATGACAAGGATCGAACGAAGCACGGTCACACATCAGGACGCGTCAGATGAGACGCTTGCGTTCGCTGGACGGAGCGATACCCAGGGATTCCCGATACTTAGCCACCGTGCGACGAGCGACTTGTATACCTTGCGATTCCAGTAAACCAGCGATCTTGCTGTCACTCAACGGCTTTTTCGCGTTTTCCGCCGCCACCAATTTCTTGATGATCGCGCGGATCGCGGTGGAGGAGCATTCGCCCCCCTCGGCGGTGCTGACGTGGCTGGAGAAGAAATACTTGAGTTCGTAGATGCCACGCGGGGTGTGCATGAACTTCTGGGTGGTCACCCGGGAGATGGTCGACTCATGCATGCCCACCGCCTCGGCGATGTCATGCAGGACCAGCGGCTTCATCGCCTCTTCACCGTATTCGAGAAAACCGCGCTGGTGCTCGACGATCTGGGTCGCCACCTTCATCAGGGTCTCGTTGCGGCTCTGCAGGCTCTTGATGAACCAGCGCGCTTCCTGCAGCTGGTTGCGCATGTAGGTGTTGTCGGCGCTGCTGTCGGCGCGCTTGACGAAGCCGGCGTACTGGGGATTGACCCGCAGACGCGGCACGGCTTCCTGATTGAGCTCCACCAGCCAGCGCTCGTTGTGCTTGCGGACGATGACGTCCGGCACCACGTATTCGGCTTCGCCGGATTCGATCTGCGAGCCGGGGCGCGGATGCAGGGTCTGGATCAGTTCGATGACGGGCTTGAGCTCGTCTTCCTTGATCTTCATGCGCCGCATCAGCTGCGCATAGTCGCGGCTGCCGAGCAGATCGAGATAGTCACTGACCAGGCGCCTGGCCTCGCCGAGCAGGGGGAGATTGGCCGGTAGCTGGGCCAGCTGGATCAGCAGGCATTCGCGCAGATTGCGGGCGGCGACGCCGGCCGGCTCGAATTGCTGGACGCGTCTGAGCACCACCTCGACTTCATCGAGATCGACTTCCAGCTCGGGATCCAGCGAGGCATGGATGTCTTCGAGGCTTTCCTGCAGATAGCCGTCGGTGTCGATGCCGTCGATGATCGCCACGGCGATCAGGCGATCGAGATCCGACATGGGCGCCAGGTTGAGTTGCCAGAGCAGGTGGGTCTGCAGGCTCTCGCCCGCCGAGGTGCGGGTGGTGAAGTCCCACTCGTCGTCGTCATTGCTGGGCAGGCTGCTGGCGCTGGTCTGGTAGATGTCTTCCCAGGCGGTATCGACCGGCAGCTCGCTGTCGCTGGGAATACGCTCGCTCCATTCGGAGTCGTCGGCCATCTCGTTGACGGCGACCGAGGTTTCCTTGAAGGTGGTTTCCAGGTTGCCCGCGCCCGAGCTCTCATCGCCTTCGCTCGAGGCTTCGCTCTGGTCGAAGTCTTCACCTTCTTCCTGGCGTTCCAGCATCGGATTGGATTCCAGGGCTTCCTGGATTTCCTGCTGCAAGTCGAGCGTCGAGAGCTGAAGCAGACGTATGGCTTGTTGCAGCTGCGGCGTCATCGTCAGCTGCTGGCCCATCTTGAGGACTAGCGATGGTTTCATGGCTGCGGAAATACACCTTGTCTACCGACGCGAACAGCGCCACCGAACCTCGCGAACCCTGCGAGCGTTAGCAAATTATATGCCTTGTTTCCCCGGGTTTGCCTAGAGGCGGAATTCGTGGCCCAGATAGACTTCCTTGACCAGATCGTTGGCGAGGACTTCCTCGGCGGTACCCTCGGCGATGAGCTGGCCGTCGTTGACGATGTAGGCCGTTTCGCAGATGGTCAGGGTTTCCCGGACATTGTGGTCGGTGATGAGCACACCGATGCCCTTGGCCTTGAGGTGGCGAATGATCTGCTTGATGTCGCCCACCGAGATGGGGTCCACGCCAGCGAAGGGTTCGTCCAGCAGGATGAACTTGGGTGCGGTGGCCAGGGCGCGAGCGATCTCGACGCGACGTCTTTCGCCACCCGACAGGCTCATGCCGCGATTGTCGCGGATATGGGTGATGTGGAATTCCTGCAGCAGGCTTTCCAGTTCGCGCAGGCGACCGGCCTTGTCCAGATCCTTGCGGGTTTCCAGGATGCCGAGGATGTTGTCGGCCACGGTCAGCTTGCGAAAGATCGAGGCTTCCTGCGGCAGGTAGCCGATCCCGGCGCGGGCCCGGCCATGCATGGGCAGGGCGGTGACATCCTGATCGTCGATCAGCACGCGACCCTGATCGGCCTTGACCAGGCCGACGATCATGTAGAAACAGGTGGTCTTGCCGGCGCCGTTCGGACCGAGCAGGCCGACGATCTGGCCGCTGTCGATGCTGACGCTGACGTCGCGAACGACCTGACGACCCTTGTAGCTCTTGGCCAGATGCTGGGCTTTGAGCGTGACCGTCATTGTCCCTGCCCCGACTGCTGCTGATCCTTGGGCTGGATGACCATGTCGATGCGCGGCCGCGGCGTGGTGACCTTGCTACCGTTGGCGCGCCCGGCGTTGACGATCTGGCGCTGGGTATCATAGACGATCTTCTCGCCTTCGAAGGTGTTGCCCTGTTGGACCACCTTGGCCTGGTCGATCAGGATGATGCGATTTTCCTGGGCGAAATACTGGATCGTCAGACCATAGGCCTTGACGATGTCCTTGTCCGCCGAAGGCTTCTGCTCGTAGTAGGCCGGTTTGCCCACTGCGGTGGCGACCTTGATGTTGCCCTGATTGTCCTGGGTCAAGGTCACCGTGTTGCCGGTGATCTTCATGCTGCCCTGGGTGATGACCACGTCTCCGCGGTACACGGCCACGCCCTGCTTGTCGTCGAGCTCGGCGCTGTCGGCCTGCACGCGGATCGGCTGGGTGCGATCGGTCGGCAGGGCCCAAGCCGCGGCACTGCCAAAGGTGGCGCCGAGGGTGAACAGGAAGGGGAGGGTTTTAACGAACCTCATGCTGGCCTCTTACGTTGGACAGCAGGAGCATTCTGCCGTCTTCTAGATACGCTTTCATGCCATTGGCCGTGGTCACCCCATTGGCGGCCTCGATTCTAACGGCTTGCTCGGTTTGCGCATATTGTTTGTCAGGAAAGACGGTCATGCGGGTGGTGGTCAACACCACCGGGCGGCCTTTTTCATCGGTACGCTCGACGCGCACGTCATCGATCAGCTCCGCCTGACTGCCACCGGGGGCGACCTCGGCGCGGGCACTGCGAATGTGCCAGGGATAGTCGGTGCCGCGAAAGGCCAGCATGTCGGGCCGGGTCACCAGGGTGACGTCGGTCGCCTTGACGTGTTCGCTGCGCTCCGCCTTGAGTTCGTACTGGATCTTGCCGTCCAGGCGATACTGGATCGTCCGGGTATTGAGGGCATAGCCGTCGATGGCGCTGTCTTGCGGGGTCGACGAGGCCGGAGCATCGACGAAGCGCTGCGGCAGGATGTTCCAGTAGCCGATCGCGATGAGCGCGGCGGCGATCAGGACCAACAGCACGGGGCGGCGCAAGCTGCGAAACATGAGGGTACCTGTGGTGGGCCGCACCAGGGGCGGCGGGTTGAACACGAGATTGCGGCGTATTAGTCGGGCAGTATAACCCGGCCTACAGCACCCCGGCGCGTAGCAGGTCACCCATGTTGAGGGCGCCGATCGGCCGGTGCTCGTCATCGATCACCACCAGCGCGTTGATCTTGTGCTCTTCCATGATCTTCAGCGCCTCGGCGGCGAGCATCTGCGCCCTGGCGGTTCGACCTCCGCGGGTCATCACGGTTGCGATCGCCGTGGTGCGCACGTCGATGCCGCGATCCAGGGCGCGACGCAGATCGCCGTCGGTGAAGATGCCGGCCAGACGACCATCGGTGCCGAGCACGCTGGTCATGCCCAGTCCCTTGCGCGACATCTCCAGCAGGGCATCGGAAACCAGGGTGTCTTCGCTGACCTGCGGCAGGTCGACGCCGGCATGCATGACGTTTTCCACCTTCAGCAGCAGGCGCCGACCCAGGGCGCCGCCCGGATGGGAAAAGGCGAAATCCTCGGCGGTGAAGCCACGGGCCTCGAGCAGGGCGATGGCCAGGGCGTCGCCCAGCACCAGGGCTACGGTGGTGGAGGAGGTGGGTGCCAGATTGAGCGGGCAGGCCTCGGTGGCGACGCTGGTATCCAGGTTGACGTCCGCAGCTTTTGCCAGCGGCGAGGCGGGATTGCCGGCGAAGCTGATCAGCGGGACGCCGAGGCGCTTGATCAGCGGCAGCAGGGTCAGGATCTCGCTGGAGGTGCCCGACTGGGAGATGGCGATGATGACGTCATCGCGGGTGATCATGCCCATGTCGCCATGGCTGGCTTCGGCCGGGTGTACGAAGAAGGCCGGACTGCCGGTGCTGGCCAGGGTCGCGGCGATCTTGTTGCCGACATGCCCGGATTTGCCCATGCCCAGGACCACGATGCGCCCACGGCAGGCGAGCAGGTGGCGACAGGCGGCGGCAAAGCTTTCGTCGATGCGTTCGCCCAGGGCGGCCACGGCCGCTCGCTCTACATCTATGGTGCGCTTGGCGGAAGCGATGAAATCTATTGAGTCGGGCATGGGTCAGAAGGCAGGTGACGGGACAATCGGAAATTATATGCGCAAAGCCGCGACACTCAGCAACGCCGCCCGCAGTTCAGGAGTCACATCGGCAACGAATGCTATAGTGCCGCCCTTTTGCCGGGGTCGCCGAACGCGAGAGCCGCGTGCCCTGAAGCGGCGGAGCGGCGTCTCCCTGCACAGAGTTGAACCTTAGGAGTCTCGATGACCGTCGATAGCCCGTACGCCGTGGAGCTAAAGGGCGTTTCCTTCAAGCGCGGCACGCGTCTCATCTACGACCGGGTCGATATCCGCATCCCGCGGGGCAAGGTCACCGGGATCATGGGACCGTCCGGCAGTGGCAAGACCACCCTGTTGCGCCTCATCGCCGCCCAGTTGCGACCGAGCAGTGGCGAGATCTGGGTCAATGGCGCCAACCTGCCGCAGTTGTCCCGGGGTGAGCTGTTCGACATGCGCCGGCAGATGGGCGTGCTGTTCCAGAGCGGCGCGCTGTTCACCGATCTCGATGTGTTCGAGAACGTGGCCTTTCCACTGCGGGTGCACACCAAGCTGCCCGAAGAGATGATCCGCGACATCGTCCTGCTCAAGCTGCAGGCGGTGGGCCTGCGCGGTGCCGTCGAGCTGATGCCGGACGAGCTGTCCGGCGGCATGAAGCGCCGGGTCGCCCTGGCGCGGGCCATCGCCCTGGATCCGCAGATCCTCATGTACGACGAGCCCTTCGTCGGCCAGGACCCCATTGCCATGGGCGTGCTGGTACGGCTCATCCGCCTGCTCAACCAGGCGCTCGGGCTGACCAGCATCGTGGTCTCCCACGACCTGGCCGAGACGGCCAGCATCGCCGACTACCTCTATGTGGTCGGCGATACCAAGGTGCTCGGGCAGGGCACGCCGAAGGAGCTGCGCGAATCGCCCGATCCGCGGGTTCGCCAGTTCATGCAGGGCATCCCCGATGGCCCGGTACCCTTCCACTACGCCGCGCCTGATCTGCGCGATGCCTTGCTGGGGAAACACTGATGCGTAAGGTCTCCGCCGTGGAGCGGATTCGTCGGCTGGGCAAGGCCGGGCTGGACGTCGTGGCGGCCATTGGCCGCTCCGTCATCGTCCTGCTCCTGGCTGTGTTCGGTCGTGGTGGCGTGGGCAGCGGCCTGCAGCTGCTGGGCAAGCAACTCTATTCGGTGGGCGTGATGTCACTGCCCATCATCGTGGTGTCGGGCTTCTTCATTGGCATGGTGATCGCCCTGCAGGGCTACAACATCCTGGTCAAGTATGGCTCCGAGCAGGCCGTGGGGCAGATGGTCGCCCTGACGCTGCTGCGCGAATTGGGCCCGGTGGTGACGGCCTTGCTGTTCGCCGGTCGGGCCGGTTCCGCCCTGACCGCCGAAATCGGCAACATGAAATCCACCGAGCAGCTGTCCAGCCTGGAAATGATCGGCGTGGATCCGCTCAAGTACATCGTCGCGCCGCGTTTCTGGGCCGGCTTCATTTCCATGCCCTTGCTGGCCGCCATGTTCAATGTGGTGGGTATCTGGGGCGCGGCCATGGTCGCCATCGACTGGCTCGGCGTCTACGACGGTTCCTTCTGGGCCACCATGCAGAACAGCGTGATGCTCAGTGACGTGCTCAATGGCGTGATCAAGAGCCTGGTGTTCGCCTTCGTGGTGACCTGGGTCGCCGTCTTCCAGGGGTATGACTGCGAGCCGACCTCCGAAGGCATCGGTCGCGCCACCACCCGTACCGTCGTCTATGCGTCGCTTGCCGTGCTCGGCCTCGACTTCATTCTTACCGCCCTGATGTTTGGAGATCTCTGATGCAAACCCGCACCCAGGAAATCGGTGTCGGACTCTTCCTGCTGGCCGGCGTGCTCGCATTGCTGCTGCTGGCGCTGCGGGTAAGCGGTCTGACGATGAGCGACCATCACGATACCTACAAGGTCTATGCCTACTTCGACAACATCGCCGGTCTCACAGTGAGATCGCGGGTGACCATGTCGGGCGTGACCATCGGCAAGGTCACCGCCATCGATCTCGACCGCAACAGCTACCGTGGTCGGGTCACCATGCAGATCGACAAGCAGGTGGACAACCTGCCGACCGACTCCATCGCCTCGATCCTGACTGCCGGCCTGCTCGGCGAGAAATACATCGGCATCAGCGTGGGCGGGGACGAACAGGTGCTCAAGGAAGGCTCGACCATTCGAGATACACAATCCTCCCTGGTTCTCGAAGACCTGATCGGCAAATTCCTGCTCAATTCGGTCAATAAAGACTCTTCCGCCAATAAATGATGAGAGGCTTCTCCATGCTCAAGCTACTTCGTCACGGAGTGATCGCGATCCTGGCCCTGCTGCCCCTGGTGTCCCAGGCGGCACCCTCGGCCCACGACGTGATCCAGCAGACCACCAGCACGCTGCTCAGCGATCTCGAGGCCAATCGCGACAAGTATCGCAGCAGTCCGGAAGCCTTCTACGAGTCGCTCAACAACATCCTCGGCCCGGTGGTGGATGCCGAAGGCATCTCGCGCAGCATCATGACCGTGCGCTATAGCCGCAGCGCCTCGCCCGAGCAGATGACGCGCTTCCAGGAAAACTTCAAGCGCAGCCTGATGCAGTTCTATGGCAACGCGCTGCTGGAGTACAACAACCAGGGTATCCGGGTACTGCCCGAAGGTCCGTCCGATGGTCCCGATCGCACCAGCGTGGGCATGGAGGTCAAGGGCAACAACGGTGCCGTCTACCCGGTGCAGTACAGCATGGTCAAGCAGGGCAATGACTGGAAGGTGCGCAACGTCATCATCAATGGTCTGAACCTCGGCAAGCTGTTCCGCGACCAGTTCGCCCAGGCGATGCAGGAAAACGGCAACGACCTGGACAAGACCATCAACAACTGGGCGGGCACCGTGGCCAAGGCCAAGGATTCTCCCGAGGCCCAGAAGGCCAAGGTCGGTTCGTGAGTCGCGCCGCCATCACCCGCGAGGGCGCCCGGCTGCAGCTGTCGGGCGTACTCGATCACGCCAGTGTGCCGTCCCTGCGCGAACAAGGTCGTACCCTGATCGCCCAGGGCAGCGGTCCGCTGGTGCTGGACTGCGCTGGCGTTGAACACTCCAACAGCGCCGGACTGGCGCTGTTGCTGGCCTGGTCGCGCGATGCCCAGGCCGCAGGGTGTTCGCTGGCCATCGCTGGCCTGCCCTCCGAGTTGCGGCAGATCGCCGAGGTCTCGGATGCCCTCGAACTGCTGCCCCTGGCGGACGACGCTCACGGGTAACGGTCATCACAGTCGCCGTACAGCCGGTTTTTTTGTATGATCGCCGGCTGAACTAGATTGCCGAGGTGCCGCCATGCAGGCCCAAGAAGTCAAAAGCCTCCTTGAGGCAAAACTGGTCGATACCCAGGTCGAAGTGGAAGGTGAGGGCTGCAATTTCCAGCTCTACCTGATCAGCGACGAGCTCCAGGCACTCAGCCCGGTCAAGCGTCAGCAGCAGGTCTACTCCCATCTCCAGCCGCAGATCGCCGATGGCAGCATCCATGCTGTCACCATGAAATTCTTCACCCGTGCTGCCTGGGCCGAACGCGCCTGATTCGCAGCGCCGAGAACTCGCTATGGACAAACTGATCATTACCGGCGGCAACTGCCTGAACGGTGAAATTCGCATTTCCGGGGCCAAGAACTCCGCCCTGCCGATCCTCGCCGCGACCCTGCTCGCCGACACCCCGGTGACCATCGCCAACCTGCCGCACCTGCACGACATTACCACCATGATCGAGCTGTTCGGCCGAATGGGCGTCCAGCCGGTGATCGGTGAAAAGCTCAATGTCGAGGTGGATGCGTCCAGCATCAAGACCCTGGTCGCGCCCTATGAACTGGTCAAGACCATGCGCGCCTCGATCCTGGTGCTGGGTCCGATGGTCGCGCGCTTCGGCGAAGCGGAAGTCGCCCTGCCCGGCGGTTGCGCCATCGGCTCGCGTCCGGTCGATCTGCACCTGCGCGGCCTGGAGGCCATGGGTGCCAAGATCACCGTCGAGGGCGGCTACATCAAGGCCAAGGCGCCGGCCGGTGGCCTGCGCGGTGCCCACTACTATTTCGATACCGTCAGCGTGACCGGTACCGAGAACGTGCTGATGGCCGCCACCCTGGCCAAGGGTCGCAGCGTCATCCAGAACGCCGCTCGCGAGCCCGAGGTCGTCGATCTGGCCAACTGCCTGATCGCCATGGGTGCCAACATCCAGGGCGCCGGTACCGACACCATCACCGTGGAAGGCGTCGAGCGCCTCGGGGGCGCCACCTATTCGGTGCTGCCGGACCGCATCGAGACCGGCAGCTATCTGGTCGCCGCCGCTGCCACCCGCGGCTGTGTCAAGCTCAAGGACACCGATCCGACCATCCTCGAGGCCGTGCTGGCCAAGCTGGAAGAGGCCGGTGCTCACATCTCGACCGGCAGCAACTGGATCGAACTGGACATGAAGGGCAATCGCCCCCGCGCGGTCAACATCCGCACGGCGCCCTACCCGGCGTTCCCCACCGACATGCAGGCCCAGTTCATCTCCATGAACGCCGTCGCCGAAGGCACCGGTACCGTGGTCGAGACCATCTTCGAGAACCGCTTCATGCACGTTCACGAGATGGTGCGCATGGGCGCCAACATCGCCATCGAAGGCAATGCCGCCATCGTCACCGGCGTCCAGCGCCTCAAGGCCGCCCCGGTCATGGCGACCGACCTGCGCGCCTCGGCGAGCCTGGTCATCGCGGCCCTGGTGGCCGAAGGCGATACCCTGATCGATCGCATCTACCACATCGACCGCGGCTACGAATGCATCGAGGAGAAATTCCAGCTGCTCGGTGCCAAGATCCGTCGTACGCCCAAGTAAGGACCTCCGATGCTGACCATCGCCCTGTCCAAGGGCCGTATCCTCGACGACACCCTGCCGCTGCTGGCAGCGGCGGGGATCGCGCCGACCGAGAATCCGGACAAGAGCCGCAAGCTCATCATCCCGACCACCCAGGACGATGTGCGCCTGCTCATCGTCCGCGCCACCGACGTGCCCACCTACGTGGAGCATGGCGCCGCGGACCTGGGCGTGGCCGGCAAGGACGTGCTGATGGAATACGGCGGCGATGGCCTCTATGAGCCGCTGGACCTGCGCATCGCCCGCTGCAAGCTGATGACCGCGGGCGCCGTGGGCGCCGTGGGCGCTCCGGCGCCGCGTGGCCGGCTGCGGGTGGCGACCAAGTTCGTCAATGTCGCCAAGCGCTACTATGCCGAGCAGGGCCGCCAGGTCGACATCATCAAGCTGTACGGCTCCATGGAGCTGGCACCGCTGGTGGGGTTGGCCGACAAGATCATCGACGTGGTCGACACCGGCAATACCCTCAAGGCCAACGGTCTCGAACCCCAGGAGCTGATCGCCCACATCAGCTCGCGCTTGATCGTCAACAAGGCCTCGATGAAGATGCAGCACGGTCGTATCCAGGCGCTCATCGAGACCCTGCGCCACGCCGTCGAGGCGCGCGGCGCCTGAGAACCTGTTCAAAGCCTGCTGCGCGTTGGCCAAACTGCGTTGAAAATGGCTTCGGAATGCTCATTGACCACTCGTAAACTCCGCTTCCTCAGCCATTTTCGCCTTGTTTGTCTCTAGCTCGCGAGACTTTGAACAGGCTCTGGGTCCGGGCCGGCAGGTTAATGCCGGCCCGGACCGCTTCCATCCCTCCAGCTTCGCCTATCCGTGCCATAGCCAAATTGTCGGGCGCCCACACGGAGCCGGCTGTTACTCTCGGGCGCCCCTTTCGCTCTCCTGAAGAGGATCCGCCATGACCGCTCCGCTCGCCATCCGCCGACTCGCCGCTGCCGCTCCGGATTTCGCCGAGCATCTGGATCATCTGCTGAGCTGGGAAGGGGTGTCCGACGCCGACATCAACCAGCGGGTCCTGGCGATCATCGCCGACGTCCGTCATCAGGGCGATCAGGCCCTGCTGGAATACACCCGGCGCTTCGACGGTGTCGAAACGACCTCGATGAGCGATCTCATCCTGCCGCGTGCGCGTCTGGAAGAAGCCCTGACCCGGATCACGCCGGAGCAGCGCACCGCCCTGGAAGCCGCCGCCGAGCGCGTCCGTCGTTATCATGAAAAGCAGCGCCAGGATTCCTGGCAGTACCAGGAGGCCGATGGCACCGTGCTTGGCCAGCAGGTCACCCCGCTGGACCGTGCCGGTCTCTATGTGCCGGGGGGCAAGGCCTCCTATCCGTCCTCGGTGCTGATGAACGCCATTCCCGCCAAGGTCGCCGGCGTGCGCGAGGTGGTCATGGTGGTGCCGACGCCCCGCGGCGAGGTCAACGAACTGGTGCTGGCCGCTGCGGCCCTGGCCGGTGTCGATCGCGTCTTCACCATTGGCGGCGCCCAGGCCGTGGCCGCCCTGGCCTATGGCACCGAAAGCGTGCCGCCGGTGGACAAGATCGTCGGTCCCGGCAACATCTATGTCGCCACCGCCAAGCGCCAC
The DNA here is from genome assembly GCF_039908605.1 of Pseudomonas aestiva. NCBI lineage: Bacteria > Pseudomonadati > Pseudomonadota > Gammaproteobacteria > Pseudomonadales > Pseudomonadaceae > Pseudomonas > Pseudomonas aestiva. Next base: position 1,364,089 of record NZ_CP150916.1, read on the forward strand.
GTGTTCGGCAAGGTCGGCATCGACATGATCGCCGGCCCGTCGGAGATTCTGGTGGTCTGCGACGGCCAGACCGATCCCGACTGGATCGCCATGGACCTGTTCTCCCAGGCCGAGCACGACGAGGACGCCCAGGCCATCCTGGTCAGTCCGGACGCCGCCTTCCTCGACGCCGTGGCGGCCAGCATTGCCCGCCTGTTGCCGGAGATGGAGCGCGCCGACATCATCCGCGCCTCCCTGGAAGGGCGGGGTGCCCTGATCCAGGTTACCGACATGGCCCAGGCCATCGAGGTGGCCAACCGCATCGCCCCCGAACACCTGGAACTGTCCGTCGCCGAGCCCGAGCAATGGCTGCCCAAGATCCGCCACGCCGGCGCCATCTTCATGGGGCGCTACACCGCCGAGGCCCTGGGCGACTACTGCGCCGGTCCCAACCATGTGCTGCCGACGTCGGGCACCGCGCGCTTCTCCTCGCCCCTGGGCGTATACGACTTCCAGAAGCGTTCCTCGATCATCCACTGTTCGGCCGCTGGCGCTTCCGCGCTGGGCCGGGTCGCCTCGGTCCTGGCGCGTGGCGAGTCCCTGACCGCCCACGCCCGCAGCGCCGAATACCGCATTCAGGAGGAGCAGGCATGAGCGAACTCTGGAGTCCCTTCGTCAAGAATCTGGTGCCCTATGTACCCGGTGAGCAGCCCAAGCTGACCAACCTGGTCAAGCTCAACACCAACGAGAATCCCTACGGTCCGTCGCCGCGAGCGCTGGACGCCATCCGCGCCGCGGCCACCGACGACCTGCGCCTCTATCCCGACCCCAACGGCCAGGCGCTGAAGGACGCCGTCGCCCGCTACTACGGCATCCAGAGCGACCAGGTGTTTGTCGGCAACGGCTCGGACGAGGTGCTGGCGCACATCTTCCTGGGGCTGTTCGGCCATGGCCGACCCGTGCTGTTCCCGGACATCAGCTACAGCTTCTATCCGGTCTATTGCGGCCTCTACGACATCGCCTTCGAGACCCCGGCGCTGGACGAGGATTTCCAGATCGTCCCTGAGGACTATCTGCGCCCCAATGGCGGCATCATCTTCCCCAACCCCAATGCGCCTACCGGCAGCGCCCTGGCGCTGGACGCCATCGAGCGCATCGTCGCCGGCAATCCGACCTCGGTGGTGGTGGTGGACGAAGCCTATGTCGACTTCGGGGCGGAGTCGGCGGTTGCCCTGATCGAGCGCCATGCCAATCTGGTGGTGACCCAGACGCTGTCCAAGTCCCGTTCCCTGGCCGGTCTGCGGGTAGGCCTGGCCATGGGTCAGGCGCCGCTGATGGAGGCCCTGGAGCGGATCAAGAACAGCTTCAACTCCTATCCGCTGGATCGCCTGGCCCTGGCCGGCGCGACCGCTGCCTTCGAGGATCGCGCCTATTTCGACGAGACCTGCCGGCAGGTGGTCGAAAGTCGCGAAGCCCTGGTCGGCCAGTTGCTGGAGCGCGGCTTCGAAGTCCTGCCCTCGGCCGCCAACTTCATCTTCGCCCGTCATGTGCAGAAGGGCGGGGCGGTGCTGGCCGCGGGCTTGCGCGAGCATGGCGTCATCGTGCGCCACTTCAGCCGTCCCGAACGCATCGCCGACTTCCTGCGCATCACCATTGGTACGCCCGTGCAGAATCAGGCGTTGATCACGGCCCTCGATACCCTCTGAGCTTAGGCTCTGTTCGAAAAGTTGCCGAGCGATGGTCAGGCGAGGCGAAAAGCGCTGAGGAAGCGGAGTTTACGAATGGTAAATGAGCATTCCGAAGCGCTTTTCAACGAAGCATCACCGAGCGTAGGCACTTTACGTATAGAGCCTAGCGTGCCTTCTCCATCAGGGGACGCAGCCCGACGGTAACCTTGACCTGCACGGTCTTGTCCTGGCGCAGCACCTCGATGGGGATGCTGTCGCCGGGTTGCTTGCGGGCGATCTGGTTCATCGCCAGCCGGCCGTCCCTGATCGGTTGGCCGGCCAGCTTGACCAGCACGTCGCCGGCACGCAGACCGCCCTTGTGCGCCGGTCCTTCCGGATCGATATCGGTCACCACGATGCCCTGGTCGACCTTGAGGCCGTAGGTCTTGACCAGCTCTGGCGTGATGACTTCCACTGCCACCCCCAGCCAGCCGCGGATAACCTGGCCATGCTGGATGATCGAGCGCATGACCTCCATGGCCAGCTTGATCGGGATGGCGAAGCCGATGCCCTGGGAGCCGCCGGAAAGGATGGCGGTGTTGATGCCGATCAGATTGCCGTTGGCATCCACCAGCGCTCCGCCCGAATTGCCCAGGTTGATCGCCGCATCGGTCTGGATGAAGTCCTCGTAGGTATTGAGACCCAGCTGGTTGCGGCCGGTGGCGCTGATGATACCCATGGTCACCGTCTGGCCGACGCCGAAGGGATTGCCGATGGCCAGCACCACGTCGCCGATGCGGATGGCGGTCGAATCGCCCACCGAAATGGCCGGCAGGTTGGGCAGGTCGATCTTGAGCACGGCGAGGTCCGTGGCCGGATCGTTGCCGATCAGCTTGGCCAGGGTCTGACGCCCGTCAGCGAGCGCCACCACGATGGATTCGGCATCGAGGGTCACGTGGTTGTTGGTCAGCAGATAACCGTCATGGCTCATCAGCACGGCCGAGCCCAGGCTGAGCTCCTCCACCGGTTTGGTCACACCCTTGCGGTCACTGGCCGTGTCACCGGCCTTGCCCGGCTTGGCCGCCTTGGTCGAACGCAGCGACACCACCGCTGGCGCGGCGCGACTCGCCGCGTCGGCATAGGAGACCGGTCCCTGCTGGCGCGAATGCGCGGGCGCCTGGGCCGCCTCGAACAGCGGCGGCTGTGCGGGCAGGCCGAGCCATTGCGGATAGCGCTGCATGATCAGGGCTGCAACGAGCAGACCGCACAGCACGGGCCAGCCGAGATAACGCAAAGCCTTGTACATCGATCACATCCTTGAATTTGTCCACCCGGGGTGCGCCGGATAAGCTGGTGGGCATTATAAGGAGCGGCGCCACCCGAAGACACGCTGTGGCGCCGCCAGCGAGGAGGTAAGCCGTCCGTGACCCTGTCCCTTGATCAACTGGTGGAGACCGCCGACCGCTACCTGGAGTCGGCCCGGATCCAGGATTATTGCCCCAATGGCCTGCAGGTCCAGGGCCGCGAGCAGGTGCGTCTGCTGGTCAGTGGCGTCACCGCCTCCCAGCAGCTGCTGGACGCCGCCGTGGCGGCCGGGGCCGATGCCATCCTGGTGCACCATGGCTATTTCTGGAAAAACGAGGATGCCCGCCTCACCGGCATGAAGCATCGGCGGATCAAGACGCTGCTGAGCCACGACATCAGCCTGCTGGCCTACCACCTGCCGCTGGACGTCCATCCCGAGGTGGGCAACAACGTCCAGCTGGGTCGCCGCCTGGGTCTGCAGGATATCCGGCCGCTGCCGGGTGATGCCAAGGGGCTGATCTGGCAAGGCGAATTGCCGCAGCCACGGTCCGCCGCGGACTTCGCTCGGCAGGTGGCGCTTGTGCTGCAACGCGAGCCGCTGGTAGTCGACGGCGGGCGGTCGATCCGGCACCTGGCCTGGTGCACCGGCGGTGCCCAGGGCTACATCGATCAGGCCATTGCCGCGGGGATGGATGCCTATCTCACCGGTGAGGTATCCGAGCAGACGGTGCACAGTGCCCGCGAGAACGGGGTGAGTTTCTTTGCCGCCGGCCACCATGCCACCGAGCGCTATGGCGTGCAGGCGCTGGGCGACTTTCTGGCCGCGCAGCTGGGCATCGAGCATCGCTTCATCGACTGCGACAATCCCGCCTGAGCGTCATAAGCATATAACTTCTGGATCTAGATGGCCTGGCGGGCCATAACCGTTGCCTATGGTAAGGTTGAGGTTCGTCCACGGCCCGCTCTGTCCGGTGTGTCCAGTCGACTGGATGCCGCAACGGACATCTCCTAGGCCACCTTTCTGCAATCGTGAGTAGCCATGCTCGACAAACAGACGCACCTCAAACAGCTTGAGGCGGAAAGCATCCACATCATCCGTGAAGTGGCCGCCGAGTTCGACAACCCGGTCATGCTGTATTCCATCGGCAAGGATTCGGCCGTGATGCTGCACCTGGCCCGCAAGGCCTTCTTTCCCGGCAAGCTGCCGTTCCCGGTACTCCACGTGGACACCGGCTGGAAATTCCGGGCCATGTACGAATTCCGCGATCGCATGGTCGCCGACATGGGTCTCGATCTGCTGGTGCATAAGAATCCGGAAGGGGTCGCTCAGGGCATCAATCCCTTCACCCATGGCAGCGCCAAGCACACCGACATCATGAAGACCCAGGGCCTCAAGCAGGCGCTGGACAAGTACGGCTTCGACGCGGCCTTCGGCGGCGCGCGCCGCGACGAGGAGAAGTCTCGCGCCAAGGAGCGCGTCTATTCCTTCCGCGACAGCAAGCACCGCTGGGATCCCAAGAACCAGCGTCCCGAGCTGTGGAACATCTACAACGGCAAGACCAACAAGGGCGAGTCGATCCGCGTCTTTCCGCTGTCCAACTGGACCGAGCTGGACATCTGGCAGTACATCTATCTCGAAGGCATCCCGATCGTGCCGCTGTACTTCGCCGCCGAGCGCGAGGTGATCGAGAAGAACGGCACCCTGCTCATGATCGACGACGACCGCATCCTCGAACACCTCTCGCCCGAGGAGAAGGCACGCATCCACAAGCGCCAGGTGCGCTTCCGTACCCTCGGCTGCTACCCCCTGACCGGCGCGGTGGAGTCCCAGGCGACCACGCTGACGGACATCATCCAGGAGATGCTGCTCACCCGCACCTCCGAACGCCAGGGCCGGGTCATCGACCACGATGGCGCCGGATCCATGGAAGAGAAGAAACGTCAGGGGTATTTCTAAGATGTCGCACCAATCCGATCTGATCGGCCAAGACATCCTGGCCTACCTCGCGCAGCACGAACGCAAGGAGCTGCTGCGCTTCCTCACCTGCGGCAATGTCGACGACGGCAAGAGCACCCTGATCGGGCGCCTGCTGCACGACTCCAAGATGATCTACGAGGATCACCTGGAAGCCATCACCCGCGATTCCAAGAAGGTGGGGACCACCGGCGAGGAGGTCGACCTGGCGCTGCTGGTGGACGGCCTGCAGGCCGAGCGCGAACAGGGCATCACCATCGATGTGGCCTATCGCTATTTCTCCACCGCCAAGCGCAAGTTCATCATCGCCGACACCCCCGGCCATGAGCAGTACACCCGCAACATGGCCACCGGTGCCTCCACCTGCGACCTGGCGATTATCCTGGTCGACGCCCGCTACGGCATCCAGACCCAGACCCGCCGGCACAGCTACATCGCCTCGCTGCTGGGTATCAAGCACATCGTGGTCGCCATCAACAAGATGGACCTGCTGGGCTTCGACGAAGCGGTGTTCGAGCGTATCAAGGACGACTACCTGGCCTTCGCCCAGCGCATCGAGCTGAACGCCAAGGACATCCATTTCGTGCCCATGTCGGCGCTCAAGGGCGACAACGTGGTCAATCGCAGCGAGCAGACGCCTTGGTACAGCGGCAAGCCGCTGATGGAGATCCTCGAAAGCGTCGAGATCGCTGCGGATCGCAACCTCGACGACCTGCGCTTCCCGGTGCAGTACGTCAACCGGCCCAACCTCAACTTCCGCGGGTTCGCCGGGACCCTGGCCTCGGGCGTGGTCACCAAGGGCGATGCCGTGGTGGTCCTGCCATCGGGCAAGGGCAGCCGGGTCAAGTCCATCGTTACCTACGAAGGTGAGCTGGAGCAGGCGGGTCCTGGCCAGGCGGTTACCCTGACCATGGAAGATGAGATCGACATCTCCCGTGGCGATGTCCTGGTGCATGCCGACAATCGTCCGCAGGTGACCGACAGCTTCGAGGCCATGCTGGTGTGGATGGCCGAGGAGCCCATGCGCCCGGGCAAGAAGTACGACATCAAGCGCGCCACCAGCTATGTGCCGGGTTCGCTGCCGAGCATCGTGCACACGGTGGACGTCAACACCCTGGAGCACGGCGCGGCCAGCGAACTCAAGCTCAACGAGATCGGCCGGGTCAGGGTGGCCCTGGATACCGCCATCGCCCTGGACGGCTATGGCGTCAACCGCACCACCGGCGCCTTCATCGTCATCGACCGCCTGACCAACGGCACCGTGGGTGCCGGCATGATCATCGCCGAACCGGTGGGCGCTACGGGTCACGGCCAGGGCGCGCATCAGTTGCACGTCGCCACCAGCGAGCGGTCGGCCCGTTTCGGTCAGCAGCCCACCACGGTGCTCTTTACCGGTCTTTCCGGTGCCGGCAAGACCACCCTGGCCTATGCCCTGGAGCGCCGGCTGTTCGATGCCGGGCGTGCGGTCTTCGTGCTGGACGGCCAGAACCTGCGCCACGACCTGAACAAGGGGCTGCCGCAGGATCGCGCCGGTCGTCGCGAGAACTGGTTGCGCGCCGCCCAGGTGGCCCGCCAGTTCAACGAGGCTGGCCTGATCGCCCTGGCTGCCTTCGTTGCACCCGATGCCGAGGGCCGGGCCCAGGCCCAGGCGCTGATCGGCGCCGAGCGGCTGCTGACCGTGCATGTCAAGGCATCGCCCGAGGCCTGTGCCGAGCGCGATCCCCAGGGGCTCTATGCGGCCGGTGGTGACAATATCCCGGGCATCTCCTTCGCCTACGATGCCCCGGAAGACGCCGATCTGGTGCTCGACACCGAGCAGCTGTCGGTGGAGGAGGGCGTCCAGCAGATCCTCGACGTCCTGCGTCGACGCCAGGTGATCTAGGGCGTCCAGCCATGAAAAAACCCGCCTCTCGGCGGGTTTTTTCATGGCTCTCTACCAGCGCGGGGGTGGGCCGTAATAGTAGGCGCCGGGCGGCGGGCCGTAGTACACGGGGCGCGGCTCCACCACGCGATATTCGTAGACCGGTGCCGGTTCGTAATAGACCACGCGCGGCGGAGGCGGCGGCGGTGGCCCTTCGACATAGACTGGCTCGCGGGCGTAGGAATGGGAGACGATGGCTCCGCCAACCACGGCGCCCACTACGGCACCGAGAAAGGCCGGACCGGGGCCACGACCGTGGGCGGACGCCTGACCGGCGATGGCGAGGCAACCGGCAAGCACCACGACTTGAGTGATGCGACGTAGCATGATCATTCTCCTGCAACCCGGGGATATCAAACCGGGTATGTCTATCAGACCGCAAGGGCGGCGAGTCGCCTAGATCGACACGGGTAAAGTTTGGGTAAAACCAAATACGGGGACATCAGTCCCAACAACTCGAGGTCGACGTGTCCCCACTCCCGCGGGATGCATCTCCTGTATCTGGTACCGCGACCGGTACCCTGACCACGAGACCACCGTGCAGATTCTCTATACCGCTCTGATCCTCCTGCTGATGGTGGGTGCCACCCGTCTCAGCGTCCATCTCATTCCCATACCGCTGCCCCTGATCCAGGTGGTGGTCGGCGCCTTGCTCGCCTGGCCCACCCTGGGGCTGCATGTCGCCCTGGACCCCGAACTCTTCCTGCTGCTGTTCATCCCGGCATTGCTGTTCTCCGATGGCTGGCGCATGCCCAAGCGGGAGTTCTGGCGCCTGCGCCGACCGATCTTCGTCCTGGCCTTCGGCCTGGTGTTCCTCACGGTGCTGGGCGCCGGCTGGTTCCTGCACTGGATGTTGCACCTGCCCTGGGCGGTGGCCTTCGCCCTGGCGGCGGTACTGTCGCCCACCGATGCCGTGGCGGTCTCCAGCATCGTCCGCGGCCGGCTGCCCAGCGCCCTGCTGCACGTCATCCAGGGCGAGGCCCTGCTCAATGACGCCTCGGGTCTGGTGACCTTCAAGTTCGCCGTGGCGGCGGCCCTGACCGGCGCCTTTTCGCTGAGCCAGGCCAGTCTGGAATTCGTCATCGTCGCGGTGGGCGGCGTACTGGTCGGCGGGGTGCTGAGCTGGCTGGTCGGCCAAGCGCGCGCCTGGATGGTGGTGAAGCGCGGCTGGAGCGACGCCGCGCCCCATGTCGTCTTCATGCTGTTGCTGCCCTTCGCCGCCTATGTGCTGGCGGAGCGACTGGGCGTTTCCGGCATCCTGTCCGCCGTGGCCGCCGGAATGATGCAGAGCCGGGTCGACATGCTGCCCCGCCAGACCGCTACCCGCCTGCTCAATCACAGCGTCTGGGGGCTGGTGGAGTTCGCCTTCAACGGCCTGGTGTTCCTGATCCTGGGTCTGCAGCTGCCCGACATCCTGGCGGCCGCGCTGCCGGCCTCCCAGGCGCTCTGGCCGGCCGCGGGCTGGCTGACGCTCTATGTGCTGGGTGCCTACGGGGTGATTATGGCCATTCGCTTCGGGGTCATCCTCGGCTACTGGCACCTGACCCAGCCTGGCAGCGGGCCCATCACCATCGCGGGCGACCCCCGCCTGATCGCCGCCATCGCCTCGCTCAGCGGGGTCCGCGGTGCCGTGACCCTGGCCGGTGTGCTCTCGCTGCCGCTGATGCTTTCGGATGGCACGCCCTTTCCCCTGCGTGACATCCTGGTGTTCATCGCCGCGGGCGTGATCCTGCTGTCACTGGTGGTGGCGAGCATCGGGATTCCGTTGCTACTGGCGCGCTTGCCGGAGCAGTCCAATGACCTGCTGGAGCGGGAGCGTTGCGAGGTGCGAATCAATGCCGCCCGAGCCGCCATAGCGGCGCTGGAAGACGTGGCATCGAGCGATGCCGACGAGCCGGCGCGGGCCGCGCTGCAGGCGGAGATCAAGGCCGGCATCATCGCCGAATTCCGCGACGAACTGAGTTCCGCCGATGACAGCGAGGATGCCCGTTCCCTGGCGCGGCTGAGGGATACCCTGGATGGCGAGCTGCGCCTGCTCGCCATCCGCGCCCAGCGCCGCGAACTCTATCGGTTGCGTATCGCCGGGGTAATCGATGACCTAGTGGTCAGCGAATTCCTGCGTGAGCTGGACATCCAGGAGACCGCGCTGATGCGCGATCAGGGCAACCGCTAGCCCTGGCAGAAGCGGCGGATGCGCTCCGCCGCCTCCACGCACTCGGCCAGGGGCGCGACCAGCGCCATGCGGATCCGACCGGCGCCCGGATTGACGCCCGCGACGTCTCGCGACAGGTAGGAGCCCGGCACCACGGTCACGTGTTCGCGGGCGAACAGATCGCGGGCGAAGGCTTCGTCATCGCCCGGTGTCCGGGCCCAGAGATAGAAGCCGCCATCCGGCAGCGACACTTCCAGGCTGCCCTGCAGGATATCCAGCACGGCGGCGAATTTCTGCCGATAGAGCTCGCGGTTCTCACGGACATGGGCCTCGTCGCGCCAGGCCACGGCACTGGCCTTCTGCACCTGCACCGGCATGGCGCAGCCGTGGTAGGTGCGATAGAGCAGGAAGCGCTTGAGAATGGCGGCATCGCCCGCGACGAAGCCCGATCTCATGCCCGGCAGATTGGAGCGCTTGGACAGGCTGTGGAAGACCACGCAGCGGGCGAAGTCGCTGCGACCCAGTTCGGCGCAGGCGGTAAGCAGGCCGGGCGGCGGGCTGGCTTCGTCGAAATAGAGTTCGCTGTAGCACTCGTCGGCGGCGATCACGAAGTCGTGACGATCGGCGAGGGCGATGAGCTTTTTCAGCGTCGCCACCGGCAGCAGGGCACCGGTGGGATTGCCGGGTGAGCACAGGAACAGCAGCTGGCAGCGCTGCCAGACCGCGTCCGGCACACTGTCGAAATCGGGATTGAAGCCCTTGTCCGCCAGGCACGGCAGGTAGTGGGGCTCGGCGCCGGCGAGCAGGGCCGCGCCTTCGTAGATCTGATAGAAGGGGTTGGGACTCAGCACCAGACCCGCCTGGCTGCGATCCACCACCGCCTGGGTAAAGGAGAACAGCGCCTCCCGGGTACCGGTCACCGGCAGCACGTGACGCGCCGGATCCAGCCAGCCCGCGGGTATGCCGAAGCGCTGGCCGGCCCAGCTGGCGATGGCCTCGCGCAACTCGGCGATGCCAAGGGTGGTTGGGTAGACCGCCAGCTGATCCAGGTTGGCGGTCAGAGCCTCGGCGACGAAGGCCGGTGACGGGTGCTTGGGCTCCCCGATCGACAACGGAATCGGCTTGAGCGCCGCCGGCGGGGTCACGCCAGCGAGGAGGGCGCGCAGCTTCTCGAACGGATAGGGCTGCAGCAGGTCGAGGGTGGGATTCATCGTCGGGTGGTCCTTCGTTCGAGGCGTTAGATCAGGGAGCTAGATGCTGATACGACTGAGCGGCGGCGTCTGGCTGTCCGGCTCGCGCAGCTGTTTGATCAGGGCCTGCTGCAGGGCGCTGCAGAGGCCGGGATCCGCCAGCGGACGACCCTCGGCGTCGGTGACGTAGAAGACGTCTTCCACGCGTTCGCCGAGGGTGGCGATCTTGGCGTTGAGCACGGACAGGTCGAAGTCGAGGAAGATCCGCCCCACCCGCGCCAGCAGTCCGGGTCGATCCGGTGCCGTCAGTTCGATCAGGCTCGCCGAGCGCGTGGTGTCGGTGTAGATGTTCACCTGGGGCGAGAAGGCGAAATGCTTGAGCTGGCGGGTCACGCGGCGGTTGATGATGCTCGGGTATTCCTCGGGATGCTTGAGCGCCTCGATCAGGCCACCGCGGATCTGGGCAATCCGCGCGGGATTGTTGCCGATCGAGCCACCATCGGTATCCAGCACGATGTAGGTGTCCAGGGTGAACTGGCTGCTGGAGGTGATGATGCGCGCGTCCTGAATGTTCAGGTTGAGCTGGTCCATCACCGCCACGGTCACCGCGAAGAAATCGTGCTGGTCCGCGGCATAGATGAAGATCTGGGTGCCGCCTTCGGAATCGCGCTGGGTGGTCTCGCGGATCAGCACCAGCGGCTCGGCGGTATCGCCATGGCCGAGGATGGCCTCGGTGTGCCAGGCGACGTCCAGCGCGGTATGCCGCAGGAAATAGGTGTCGCCCAGCTGCGACCAGAGCTGCTCGGCGTCATCGGCATCGATGCCGCGCCGCATCAGGGTGTCCAGCGCCGATTGCTGGGTGCTGCGGATCTGCTCTTCGCGATTGACCGGATTTTCCAGGCCGCGCCGCAGGGCGCGCTTGGTCTCGGTATAGAGCTGGCGCAGCAGGGTCGCGCGCCAGGAATTCCACAGCGACGGATTGGTCGCGGTGATGTCGGCCACGGTGAGGACGTACAGATAGTCCAGGTGAGTGTGATCTCCGACCGTCAGGGCGAAATCGTGGATCACCTGGGGGTCGGAAAGATCCTTGCGCTGGGCGGTGGTGGACATCACCAGGTGATTGCGCACCAGCCAGCTGACCAGGCGGGTATCCCATTCCGGCAGCTGGTGACGCCGGCCGAAGGCTTCGACGTCTGCCGCGCCCAGTTCCGAGTGATCGCCACCCCGGCCCTTGGCGATGTCGTGGTAGAGCCCGGCGATGTAGATCAGCTCAGGCTTGGGCAGCTTGTGGATCACCCGCGTCGCCAGCGGATACTTCTCCGCCAGGACGTCGTAACTCATCTTGCGCAGATGCTTGATGAGATTGAGGGTGTGGGCGTCCACCGTATAGATGTGGAAGAGGTCATGCTGCATCTGGCCGACGATCTGGCCGAATTCGGGCAGGTAGAGCCCCAGCAGCCCGTAGCGATTCATCCGCCGCAGGTTGCGATGGATGCCGGATTCGCTCTTGAGCAGTTCGATGAAGAGGCTGGTGTTGCGGATGTCCTGGCGAAAGGCATCGTCGATGAGGTGACGGCTGTCGCGCAGCAGACGGATGGTGCCGGCACTAGGTCCCTTGATCGCGGGATTCTGCGCCAGCAGCACGAACAGCTCCATCAGCGCGAAGGGGGTGCGCAGGAATACCTGGGGGTGCACCACCTCCAGGTAACCGTTGCGGATCTGGAATCTGTTGTTGAGCGGGGTCACCGCCACCGGTACCTGCTCGTCGCGCAGATTCACTTCCTCGAAGTGCTGCATGACCACATCGCTGAGCTGGGACACGTCCATCACCACCCGGTAGTACTTCTGCATGAAGCGCTCTACCGCCAGCTTGGCGTCGTTGTCCTCGTAGCCGAGCAGGCTGGCGATGCGCCGCTGGTGGTCGAACAGCAGCCGATCCTCGGCGCGCCCGGCCAGCATGTGCAGGGCATAGCGGACCTTCCACAGGTATTCCTGCGCCGAGATCAGCAGGCTGCATTCGCTTTCGGTCAGGAAGCCCTGGCCTACCAGCGCCTGCAGGTTGAGGGTGCCGAACTGCCGCCGGGCGATCCACAGCAGCGTCTGGATGTCGCGCAAGCCGCCGGGCGAACCCTTCACGTTGGGTTCGAGGTTGTATTCGGTGTCGTTGTACTTGGCGTGCCGCGCACTCTGCTCGGCGCGCTTGGCCAGATAGAAGGCGCGTCCCGGCCAGAGGTGTTCGACACTCGTGGCCGCCAGCATCGCCTGGCGCAGGTGCTCGGGGCCGGCGAGGGTACGGCTTTCCATCAGGTTGGTGATCACCGTCAGGTCGGCCAGGGCTTCGGTGGTGCATTCGCGCAGGGATCTGACGCTCTGCCCCACGGCCAGGCCCACGTCCCACAGCAGGGTCAGGAAGCCCTCGATGGATTCGCGGAAGCGTTCCTGTTCCTCCTCGGCCAGCAGGATCAGCAGGTCGATGTCCGAGTGCGGATGCAGCTCACCGCGGCCATAGCCGCCCACCGCGAGCAGGGCGATGCCATCCTCCGGCCAACTGAAGCGATTCCAGGCGGCGATCAGCATCTGGTCGATGAACCAGGCGCGATCCTCGACCAGCCGGCGCACGCTGCGGCCCGCCATGAAGCGGGCATCGAGAGTGGCGTTCGCGGCCCGGATGAATTTCTTGAAGGCCGCGAGAGGGCTGGCTTTCAGCGAAAGCTCAGCCTGGAACTGACCGGCGTCGAACAACTCCGAATCGACCTGGGGCATGGGCGCTCACTCACGCAGAAACGCGGGGAAAGGTTTCGTCCTTGCGCAGGGTCAGGATCTCGTAACCCTCTTCGGTGACCAGCACCGTGTGTTCCCACTGCGCGGACAACTTGCGGTCCTTGGTGATGGCGGTCCAGCCATCGCCCAGCAGGCGGGTCTCGTAGCGGCCCTGGTTGATCATCGGCTCGATGGTGAAGATCATCCCGGCCTGCAGTTCGAGGCCCGTGCCGGCACGGCCGTAGTGCACCACCTGCGGCTCCTCGTGGAAGCCCTTGCCGATCCCGTGGCCGCAGTATTCGCGAACCACCGAGAAGCCGTTCTTCTCGGCGTGCTTCTGGATCACTTCGCCGATATCGCCCAGCCGCGCGCCGGGGCGCACCAGGTCGATGCCCTTGTAGAGGCATTCCTGGGTGACCTGGCAGAGCCGGTCGGCCCACTCGGGCACGTCGCCCACCAGGTACATCTTGCTGGTGTCGCCGTGGTAGCCATCTTTGATGACGGTGATGTCCACGTTCATGATGTCGCCGCTCTTGAGCGGCTTGTCATTGGGAATGCCGTGGCAGACCACGTGGTTCAGCGAGGTGCAGATGGATTTCGGATAGCCCTTGTAGTTCAGCGGGGCGGGGATGGCCTGCTGCACGTTGACGATGTAGTCGTGGGCCAGCCGATCCAGTTCTTCGGTGGTGATGCCGGGACGCACGTGTTCGTCCAGCATTTCGAGCACTTCGGCGGCCAACTGGCCGGCGATGCGCATCTTGGCGATGTCTTCAGGGGTCTTGAGGATGACGGTCATCGGAAATCTCTAGGTATCACGCCGGGTGTCAGCTTTCGATCCGCTATTCTATCAGAGCCGGCGCCCGCGCTGTGGCTGCCGGCGGTACCCCGGACCTCCGGCATGCGGCAATCGCCGCTGGTGGTATCCGGCAGGGCGTGATATAAAGTCGCGCGCTTTTTCGGGGCTATGCCCTTCAGCGCTCCTAACCCCACACACGCATCGACACGATGACCTGGGTGCTTCCCGATGGGAAGTTGGTCATTGGGATGCGTGGAGGCCCAACCCGACTACGAGGAACATCTAAATGTCTCAAGTCTCCATGCGTGACATGCTGAAAGCCGGCGTGCATTTCGGCCACCAAACCCGTTACTGGAACCCGAAGATGGGCAAGTACATCTTCGGCGCACGTAACAAGATCCACATCATCAACCTCGAAAAGACCCTGCCGATGTTCAACGAGGCCCTGACCTTCGTTGAGCGCCTGGCGTCCGGCAAGAACAAGATCCTGTTCGTCGGCACCAAGCGCGCCGCCGGCAAGATCGTTCGCGAAGAAGCCGCGCGTTGCGGTCAGCCCTTCGTTGATCATCGCTGGTTGGGCGGCATGCTGACCAACTACAAGACCATCCGTGCCTCGATCAAGCGTCTGCGTGATCTGGAAGTCCAGTCCCAGGACGGTACTTTCGACAAGCTGACCAAGAAAGAAGCCCTGATGCGTACCCGCGACCTCGAAAAGCTCGAGCGCAGCCTGGGCGGTATCAAGGACATGGGCGGTCTGCCGGATGCCCTGTTCGTGGTCGACGTTGACCACGAGCGCATCGCCATCACCGAAGCCAACAAGCTGGGCATCCCGGTCATCGGCGTCGTCGATACCAACAGCAGCCCGGAAGGTGTTGACTACATCATCCCCGGCAACGATGACGCCTTCCGCGCCGTTACTCTGTACCTGAGCAGCGTTGCCGATGCCGTGATCCGTGGCGGCAGCAATGGCGGTGCCAACGAGCAATTCGTCGAAGAACCCGCTGCCGAAGCCGTCGAGGGCTGAGCATTTCGACCCTAGGGTCGAGCGGTTCGACGTGCGAGAAGGGGGCCTAGCCCCCTTTTTGCCTACTGGCGTTTCATTGGCTCCGCCTGCGTGCGGAGTGACCTCGAAACCGATTCAAGAGGATTTCAAACATGGCAGAAATCACTGCAGCCCTGGTCAAAGAACTGCGCGAGCGCACCGGCCAAGGCATGATGGATTGCAAGAAGGCCCTGACCGCTGCCGGTGGCGACATCGAGAAAGCCATCGACGACATGCGTGCCGCTGGCGCCATCAAGGCTGCCAAGAAAGCCGGTAACGTGGCTGCCGAAGGTTCCATCGCGGTCAAGGTCGCTGACGACCACAGGGCTGCCGTCATCATCGAAGTCAATTCCCAGACCGATTTCCTGGCTCTGCAGGACGACTTCAAGGGCTTCGTCGCCGCCAGCCTGGACAAGGCCTTCGCCGAGAAGATGAGCGATGCCGCTCCGCTGATCGCCGCTCAGGAAAGCGCCCGTGAAGCGCTGGTCGCCAAGTGCGGCGAGAACGTCAACATCCGTCGCCTGACCCGTGTCGAAGGCGATGTCGTTGGCGCCTACCTCCATGGTCACCGCATCGGTGTGGTCGTTACCCTGCAGGGTGGCACCGCCGAACTGGCCAAGGAAATCGCCATGCACGTCGCGGCGAGCAATCCTCAGTTCCTGAATCCCTCCCAGGTTTCCGAAGAAGCTGTCGCCAAGGAAAAGGAAATTTTCCTGGCGCTGAATGCCGACAAGATCGCCGGCAAGCCGGAAAACATCGTGGAGAACATGGTCAAGGGTCGTATAAACAAGTTCCTGGCCGAAGCCAGCCTGGTTGAGCAGCCTTTCATCAAGGATCCGGAAGTCAAGGTCGGTGAGCTGGCCAAGAAGGCCGGCGCCGAAATCGTTTCCTTCGTGCGTTACGAAGTAGGCGAAGGCATCGAGAAGGCTGAAGTCGACTTCGCTGCCGAAGTCGCTGCCCAGCTGGCTGCCAGCAAGCAGTAAGACCGGCATCCGCCGTTGATCAGGAGGCCGCCCGCTTCGAGCGCGCGGCCTCTTTGTCAAATTGGAAGGCAGGTCTGATTTCTGGTCTTCCAAGGAGTTTTTTGCCGATTCGAGTGAACGCAACTGCGGTTGCGCTTTCCTATCGCAGGATCAAAATCCCCCGCACATGTTCATCGCCACAGGAGAGAGTGAATGGCACAGCAGATGAGTGGTCGCCAACCCCGTTACAAGCGTATTCTGCTGAAGCTCAGTGGCGAAGCCCTGATGGGAAGTGAAGACTTCGGGATCGATCCGAAGGTGCTGGATCGCATGTCGCTGGAGATCGGCCAACTGGTGGGCATCGGTGTCCAGGTCGGTCTGGTGATTGGCGGTGGCAACCTGTTCCGCGGTGCGGCGCTGTCCGCCGTGGGTATGGACCGGGTGACCGGCGACCACATGGGCATGCTGGCTACCGTGATGAACGCCCTGGCCATGCGCGACGCCTTGGAGCGTTCCAACATTCCTGCCACGGTGATGTCCGCCATTTCCATGGTCGGCGTGACCGACCAGTACGACCGCCGCAAGGCCCTGCGTCAGTTGAAGGATGGCGAAGTCGTCATCTTCTCCGCCGGTACCGGCAATCCGTTCTTTACCACCGATTCCGCCGCCTGCCTGCGGGCCATCGAGGTCGAAGCCGATCTGGTGCTCAAGGCCACGAAGGTGGATGGTGTATACACGGCAGATCCCTTCAAGGATCCCAACGCCGAAAAATTCGAGCGTCTGACCTACGACGAGGTGCTCGACCGCAAGCTGGGTGTCATGGATCTCACGGCCATCTGTCTCTGCCGTGATCACAACATGCCCTTGCGGGTTTTCAACATGAACAAGCCCGGCGCCCTGCTCAATATCGTGGTGGGCGGAGGTGAGGGCACCCTGATCGAGGAGGGAGCAGCATGATCAACGAGATCAAGAAGGATGCGCAGACGCGCATGACCAAGACCCTGGAAGCCCTGGGCCACGCCTTTGCCAAGATCCGTACCGGACGCGCTCATCCGAGCATTCTGGATAGCGTCATGGTGTCCTACTACGGCAGCGATACCCCGCTGCGTCAGGTGGCCAACGTCACCGTCGAGGATTCGCGGACCCTGGCCCTGAGCGTGTTCGACAAGAGCATGATCCAGGCGGTCGAGAAGGCCATCATGACCTCCGACCTGGGCCTCAACCCGGCCACCGCCGGTACCACCATTCGCGTGCCGATGCCGGCGCTGACCGAAGAGACCCGCAAGGGCTTCACCAAGCAGGCGCGCTCCGAGGCCGAGCAGGCGCGCGTTTCCGTGCGCAACATCCGCCGCGATGCCCTGGCTCAGCTCAAGGATCTGCTCAAGGAAAAGGAAATCAGTGAAGACGAGGATCGTCGCGCTCAGGATGAAGTCCAGAAGCTGACTGATAAATTCGTCGCCGAGGTGGACAAGGCTCTGGAGGCCAAGGAAGCCGACTTGATGGCTGTTTGACAACGGTTGGGATGTAACATGGGCATGAGCAAGCCAGGCAAGGTGGTGCCGCGTCACGTGGCGATCATCATGGATGGGAACAATCGCTGGGCGCGCCGACGGTTGCTGCCGGGCGTCGCCGGTCACAAGGCCGGAGTGGACGCCGTGCGCGCGGTCATCGAGGTGTGTGGCGATGCGGGCGTCGAGGTGCTGACGCTGTTCGCCTTCTCCAGCGAGAACTGGCGGCGTCCGGCCGACGAGGTCGGCGCTCTGATGGAGCTCTTCCTTTCCGCCCTGCGGCGGGAGGCCAAGAAGCTGCACCAGAACGGCATCCGGCTGCGCATCATCGGCGATCGCTCGCTGTTCCATCCGGAACTGCAGGCAGCCATGGCGGAAGTCGAGGCACTCACTGCCCATCACACCCGGTTCGTGCTGCAGATTGCCGCGAACTACGGGGGGCAGTGGGACATCACCCAGGCCGCCCAGCAGCTGGCGCTGCAGGTTCAGCAGGGCACGCTGCAGCCGGGTGAGATCACTTCCGAGCTGTTGCAAGGCCGTCTGGCGACGGCCGACCTGCCACTGCCTGATCTGTGCATCCGCACCGGCGGCGAGCGGCGGGTGAGCAACTTCCTGCTCTGGCAGATCGCCTATGCCGAGCTGTATTTCTCCGACCTGTTCTGGCCGGACTTCAAGCACGAGGCCATGCGTGCCGCGCTGGCCGACTTCGCCACCCGCCAGCGGCGGTTCGGTCGGACCTGCGAACAGGTGGAAGCGGAGCTACGCGCCTAATGTTGAAGCAGCGAGTTATCACGGCGATGGTGCTCCTGCCCATCGCCCTGGCCGGATTTTTCTGGCTGGAAGGGGCGACCTTCGCCCTGTTCATCGGTGCGGTCGTGGTCCTGGGTGCCTGGGAGTGGGCGCGCCTGGCGGGGCTGGAAACCCGGCCGCTGCGTTGCGCCTATGCCGCCGTGATCGCGCTGGCGCTGCTGCTCTGCTGGTGGTTGCCCGGCGGTGCTCATGGTCTGCTGTTCATCAGTCTGGCCTGGTGGCTCTATGCGACCGTGCTGGTGCTTACCTATCCCGACAGCGCCCGGGCCTGGCAGGCTTCCTGGCGGCGTCTGCTGATCGGTCTGGTGGTGCTGGTTCCGGCCTGGCAGGGGCTGATGCTGCTCAAGGCGGCACCGGGTGGCAATCTGCTGATTCTCGAAGTGATGATGCTGGTGTGGCTGGCCGACATCTTCGCCTATTTCTCCGGGCGGGCCTTCGGCAAGCGCAAGCTGGCGCCGGCCGTGAGTCCGGGCAAAAGCTGGGAAGGCCTCTACGGCGGCCTGGCCGCCGCGCTGGTGGCGACCCTGGTGCTCGGCCTGGTGCGTGGCTGGGGGCTGGGTGATCTCTTGCAGGCGCTCATCGGCGCCGCCTGCGTGGTGCTGATCTCCGTGGTCGGCGATCTCACCGAGAGCATGTTCAAGCGCCAGGCCGGACTCAAGGACAGCAGTCAGCTGCTGCCCGGACACGGTGGCGTGCTGGATCGCATCGACAGCCTCACGGCTGCCGTTCCGTTGTTTGCCCTGCTGCTCTGGTGGGCTGGCTGGGGTGTTCAGTGAGTCTCCAGCAGCTTTGCGTGCTGGGTGCGACCGGCTCCATCGGCGCCAGCACCCTGGATGTCGTGGCCCGGTATCCCGATCGCTATCGAATCTTCGCCCTCAGCGGACATCGTCGGCTGAAGGAGCTGGCTGACCTTTGCCGGCGTTTCCAGCCGATCTATGCGGCCGTGCCTGACCAGGCCTCCGCCGAGCAGTTGGCTGGCCTGCTGCAGGATGTCGAGCAGCGCCCCGAGATCCTGGTGGGGGAGGGTGGCCTGGAGGCTATCGCGGCTCATCCGGAGGTCGATACCGTCATGGCGGCGATCGTCGGCGCAGCGGGTCTGAAGCCGACGTTGGCTGCGGTCAAGGCCGGCAAGCGCGTGCTGCTGGCCAACAAGGAAGCCCTGGTCATGAGCGGCGCGCTCTTCATCGAGGCGGTGCAGGCCAGTGGCGCGACCCTGCTGCCCATCGACAGCGAGCACAATGCGATTTTCCAGTGCCTGGCCGATCCGGCGACGCCGGGGTTGGCCCGTAAGGGTGTGCGCCGAATCTTGCTCACGGCCTCGGGCGGTCCGTTCCGTGAGACACCGGCCGAAGAGCTGATCGGCGTGACACCGGACCAGGCCTGTGCCCATCCCAAGTGGTCGATGGGGCGCAAGATTTCGGTGGATTCCGCGACCCTGATGAACAAGGGACTGGAGCTGATCGAGGCCTGCTGGCTGTTCGAGGCGACGCCAGAGCAGGTCGAGGTGGTCATCCATCCGCAGAGCGTGATCCATTCGCTGGTGGACTACGTGGATGGTTCGGTGCTGGCCCAGTTGGGCAATCCCGATATGCGCACCCCGATCGCCCATGCCCTGGCCTGGCCCGAGCGGATCGATTCCGGTGTTTCGGCGCTGGATCTGTTCGAGGTCGGCCGACTCGATTTCGAGCGGCCCGACGAAGAGCGCTTTCCCTGTCTGCGCCTGGCGCGAGAGGCGGCTCAGGCGGGTGGTTGCATGCCGGCGACGCTCAATGCGGCCAACGAGGTCGCCGTCGAAGCCTTTCTCGAAGGCCGGCTGGGCTTCACCGAAATACCCCTGCTGATCGAGTCGGTACTCCAGGGTGTCGAGCCCGGTGCGGCCACTGATCTCGCTGCGGTCTTCGCGGCCGACAGCACCGCTCGGCAGCTGGCTCGTGAGTGGCTGTCGAGACGCTGATCCCGCGCCTCGACACCTGGCCTGCGAGTCCGCAGAATCTGCACACTGAGGTAGCGGAGGCAGCCAATGTCCATCCTTTATACGATTATGGGAACCCTGATCGCCCTGGGCGTCCTGGTGACCATCCACGAGTATGGCCATTTCTGGACGGCGCGCCGTTGCGGCGTCAAGGTCCTGCGCTTTTCCGTAGGCTTCGGCAAGCCGCTGCTGCGCTGGCACGATCGCCGCGGCACCGAATTCGTGGTGGCCGCGATCCCGTTGGGCGGCTATGTGAAGATGCTGGACGAGCGCGAAGCGCCGGTGGCGCCCGAAGAGCAGCATGCGGCCTTCAATCGCAAGACGGTCCGCCAGCGTATCGCCATCGTCGCCGCCGGCCCGATCGCCAACTTCTTGCTCGCCATCCTGTTCTTCTGGTTGCTGGCCATGCTTGGCTCCCAGCAGCCGCGCCCGGTCGTGGGGGCGATCACGCCCGATACCCCGGCTGCCAGCGCAGGCATTCCGGTCGGCGCGGAGTTGACCGCGGTCGATGATGCAGCGGTGGACAGCTGGTCGGCGGTCAATCTGCGTCTGGTCGATCGCCTGGGTGAAAGCGGTCCGTTGCGCCTGAGCTACCGGGTGCCAGGCACCACCGCCGAGCAGAACACCGTCATCCGGCTCGATGCCTGGCTGCGCGGCACGGAAGATCCGGATCCGATCCAGGCTCTGGGCCTGAAGCCCTGGCGGCCGCAGATTCCGGCGATCTTCGCCGAGCTGGATCCGGCCGGTCCGGCGAAAGCCGCCGGCCTGCAGGCGGGAGACCGCCTGATCGCCTTGAACGATACCCCCATCGGCGACTGGCAACAGGCCGTGGACTGGGTGCGGGCGCACCCCGGTCAGCAGGTCAGGCTGGCCTATGAACGCGCGGGCCAGCAGCGGGACCTGACCCTGCGCCTGGGCGCGCGGCGCGTCGACTCCACCGAGACCGGATACCTTGGCGCGGGTGTGGCGCCGGTCAAGTGGCCAGCGGAAATGGTTCGCGAAATCAGCTATGGAGCCGTGGCTGCCGTGGGCGAAGGTATCAGCCGAACCTGGCAGATGAGCGTGCTGACGCTGGTTTCCCTGAAGAAGATGCTCTTGGGAGAGCTGTCGGTAAAAAACTTGAGCGGGCCGATAACCATTGCTAAAGTGGCGGGCGCTTCAGCTCAGTCAGGCCTGGGGGATTTCCTCAATTTTCTGGCGTACCTGAGCATAAGCCTGGGGGTTCTGAATCTGTTGCCTATCCCTGTGCTCGACGGTGGTCATCTGGTCTTCTACTTCGTCGAGTGGATTCGCGGGCGGCCCTTGTCCGAGCGTGTACAGACATGGGGCATGCAGATCGGTATTAGCCTCGTCGTGGGTGTGATGCTGCTGGCCTTGGTCAATGACCTCGGTCGCCTCTGACACTCTGCTGATTGCCGAATCTGCCGCCCAGTGCGGCAGATTCTTTATTTGCCAGTTGGAATAAAAGGGACTCATGAAACGCCTGCTGCTACCTGCGGTAATAGCCGCGCTGATGATCGGCGAGGTACACGCCGAGTCCTTCACCATCTCCGATATCCGCGTCAACGGACTGCAACGAGTATCGTCCGGCAGCGTCTTCGGTGCCCTGCCGCTCAACGTCGGCGAGTCGGTCGACGACAACAAGCTGGCCGAAGCCTCGCGCTCGCTCTTCCGTACCGGATTCTTCCAGGACATCCAGCTGGGTCGTGACGGTAACGTCCTGGTCGTGAACCTGGTCGAGCGTCCCTCCATTTCCAGCATCACCCTGGAAGGCAACAAGGCGATCTCCAGCGACGACCTGATGAAGGGTCTCAAGCAGGCCGGTCTCGCCGAAGGCGAGATCTTCCAGCGTGCGACGCTGGAAGGCGTGCGCAACGAGTTGCTGCGCCAGTACGTCGCCCAGGGCCGTTATTCCGCCAGCATCGATGCCGAAGTGGTCCCTCAGCCCCGTAACCGGGTGCAGCTGAAGATCACCATCAACGAGGGCGAGGTCGCGACCATCTCCCACGTCAACGTGGTGGGCAACACGGTCTTCGCCGAGGACGACCTGACTTCGCTGTTCGAGCTCAAGCCGAGCAACTGGTTGTCGTTCTTCCGTAACGATGACAAGTACTCCCGGGAAAAGTTGTCAGGTGACCTCGAGCGCCTGCGCTCCTATTACCTGGATCGTGGCTACATCAACATGGACATCACCTCGACCCAGGTGTCCATCACGCCCGACAAGAAGCACGTCTACATCACGGTCAACGTGAACGAAGGGCAGAAGTACACCGTTCGTGAAGTCAAGCTGTCCGGCGACCTCAAGGTGCCGGAGGAAGAGCTGCGCAAACTGATGCTGGTCCAGCCGGGCCAGGTCTTCTCGCGCAAGGTCATGACCAGCACCTCGGATCTGATCACTCGCCGACTGGGCAACGAAGGCTATACCTTCGCCAACGTCAACGGCCTGCCCGAGCCCCATGACGACGACCACAGCGTGTCCCTGACCTATGTGGTCGATCCGGGCAAGCGTGCCTACGTCAATCGCATCAACTTCCGCGGCAACACCAAGACCGAGGACGAGGTGCTGCGTCGCGAGATGCGCCAGATGGAAGGCGGTTGGGCTTCCACCTATCTCATCGACCAGTCCAAGACCCGCCTCGAGCGCCTGGGCTACTTCAAGGAAGTCAAGGTCGAGACGCCCCAGGTACCTGGTACCGACGACATGGTCGACGTCAACTACAACGTCGAAGAGCAGCCGTCGGGCTCCATCACCGCCAGCATCGGCTTCGCCCAGAGCGCCGGTCTGATCCTCGGTGGTTCCATCAGCCAGAACAACTTCCTGGGCACCGGCAACCAGGTCAGCATCGGTCTGACCCGTTCCCAGTACCAGAGTCGCTACAACTTCAGCTTCACCGATCCCTACTTCACGCCGGATGGTGTGAGCCTGGGCTACAACATCTTCTATCGCAGCACCGACTACAGCAAACTGTACGACAGCGATGTCTCCTACTACTCGATCAACAGCCTGGGTACCGGTGTCACTCTGGGCTATCCGATCAGCGAGACCTCGCGCTTGACCTATGGTCTGAGCGTGCAGAACGACGAGATCAATCCCGGTACCTACAGCGCCGACGAGATTTACGATTTCGTAGACCGCGAAGGTAAGGATTTCACCAACTTCAAGGCCAGCATCGGCTGGTCGAGCTCGACGCTGAACCGTGGTGTGCTGCCGACCCGTGGTGCCTCTCAGAGCATGACCGGCCAGATCACCATTCCGGGCAGTGACCTGAGCTTCTACAAGCTCGACTATCGCGGCCAGCTGTTTACCCCGCTGACCGACAATACTGCACTGCGCTTCCATACCGAGCTGGGCTATGGCGACAGCTATGGCAGCACCGACGGCCTGCCGTTCTATGAGAACTACTACGCCGGTGGTTTCAACTCGGTACGGGGCTTCGAGGACAGCAGCTTGGGTCCGCGTACTACCCCGCCTAGGGATCCGCCAACATTTAGTGGAAAGGGTCAGGGCTACCGCGATCGTGACAAGTCCGAAGCTTTCGGTGGCAACGTGCTCATCACCGGCGGTGTGGAGTATCTCTTCCCGCTACCCTTCGTGAAGGATCAGAAATCCCTGCGCACCGTGTTGTTCTGGGACGTGGGTAACGTGTTCTCGACGGGCAATTGCTACAAGACGCCCGATGGTCAGGATGGAACCAAGAATTGCGGAGACATCAGCTTCTCCAACATGGCCAGTTCCGTCGGCGTCGGTGTGACCTGGGTTACCGCCCTGGGCCCGCTGAGCTTCAGCCTGGGCGTCCCGGTCAAGAAGCCGAGCAATTCCGATCCACAGGTCTTCCAGTTCTCGCTGGGTCAGACGTTCTGACCCAGGCAACACCTTTGCGCTCTACGCAGGAGTCAACTGTGCACAAGTACACCCGTTACGCTCTGTTCGCTGCCGTTCTCGTTGCCGCTCCGGTTTTCGCCGATACCAAGATCGCTGTCCTGAACTACCAGATGGCCCTGCTGGAATCCGATGCCGCCAAGAAGTACGCGGTGGATTCCGAGAAGAAGTTCGGTCCCCAGCTGAACAAGCTCAAGGGTCTGGAAAGCTCCGCCAAGGATATCCAGGACAAGCTCAACAAGGGCGGTGACAAGATGGCCCAGGCCGATCGCACCCGCCTGGAGAACGACTTCCGCCAGAAGGCCCGTGACTTCCAGTTCCAGTCCAAGGAACTCAACGACGCCAAGGCCGCATCGGATCGCGACATGCTCAAGCTGCTCAAGCCGCGCCTGGACAAGGCCGTGGAAGAGGTGCTGAAGAAGGGTGATTACGATCTGGTGCTCGAGCGTGGCGCCGTGGTTGACGTGAAGCCGCAATACGACATCACGCGCCAGGTCATCGAGCGCATGAACGCGGGTCGTTGATGAGTCATAGCACCTTTACGCTGGGCGAACTGGCGCAGTGGCTGGACAGCCGCCAGTTGACCGTGGAGTTACGCGGTTCGCCCGAGCGCCTGGTCACCGGTCTGGCTACCTTGCCCGAGGCCGGCCCCGACCAGTTGAGTTTTCTCGCCAATCCGCAGTACCGCCGCTACCTGGCCGATACCCAGGCCGGGGCCGTGCTGCTGACGGAAAAGGACGCCGACGGGTTTGCCGGCGATGCCCTGATCCTGGCGAATCCCTATCTGGCCTACGCGCGGCTTTCCCACCTGTTCGATCGCAAGCCGCGCAGTGCGGCGGGCATCCATCCCACGGCGCTGGTCGCGGCGGATGCCCAGGTCGATCCGACTGCGGCCATCGGTCCCTATGTGGTGATCGAAGCACAGGCATGCATTGGCGCAGGCGTCAGCCTCGGCGCTCACTGCGTGGTGGGTGCGCGCAGCGTCATCGGCGCCGACAGCTGGCTGGCACCGCGGGTCACGCTCTATCACGACGTGACCATCGGCGCGCGCGCCGTAGTGCAATCCGGTGCCGTGATCGGCGCCGAAGGCTTCGGCTTCGCCAATGAGCGCGGCCAGTGGCAGAAGATTGCCCAGCTGGGTGGCGTGCTGATCGGCGACGACGTCGAGATCGGTGCCAACACCACCATCGACCGCGGCGCGCTGGCGAACACGGTCATCAGCAATGGCGTCAAGCTCGACAACCAGATCATGATCGCGCACAACGTCCAGGTCGGTGAGCACACCGCCATGGCCGCCTGCGTCGGCATCTCTGGCAGTACCAAGATCGGCAAACACTGCACCATCGCCGGTGGCGTGGGCATGGTCGGTCATATCGAGGTGTGCGACCACGTGTTCGTCACCGGTATGACCATGGTGACTCGCTCGATTACCGAGCCCGGCGCCTATTCCTCCGGTACGGCCATGCAGCCGGCCGGTGAATGGAAGAAGAGTGCCGCGCGGATTCGTCACCTCGACGACATGGCCCGCCGTCTGCAACATCTGGAAAAAATCGTTGCTACCGTGACCTCGCGGGATGACGCTGCTTCTGATGCTTGATTCTGCATCGGATGTTCCCCCTTTCTTAACAGGCCTTCCCCGACCATGATGGACATCAACGAGATCCGTGAATATCTCCCGCATCGCTATCCCTTTTTGTTGGTGGATCGCGTGCTGGAGCTGGATATCGAAGCCAAGCGCATTCGTGCCTACAAGAACGTCAGCATCAACGAACCGTTCTTCACCGGCCATTTTCCCCAGCACCCCATCATGCCGGGCGTGCTGATCGTCGAGGCCATGGCGCAGGCCGCTGGCGTGCTCGGCTTCAAGATGATGAATTCCTCGCCGGCCGATGGCACCCTGTACTACTTCGTCGGATCGGATAAGCTGCGTTTTCGCCAGCCGGTGACGCCGGGTGATCAGCTGATGCTCGACGCTCGCTTCATCAGCACCAAGCGCGGTATCTGGAAATTCGAATGCCACGCCAGTGTGGACGACAAGCCGGTCTGCTCGGCTGAAATCATCTGTGCGGAACGCAAGCTATGACGTTGATCGACCCCAGGGCTATCGTCGACCCCCAGGCACGGCTCGCTGCCGATGTCCAGGTCGGCCCCTGGTCGATCATCGGGCCCGATGTCGAGATTGGCGAGGGGACCGTCGTCGGCCCTCACGTCATCCTCAAGGGGCCGACCGTGATCGGGCGTCACAATCGTATCTTCCAGTTCTCGTCGATCGGCGAGGACACCCCTGACCTCAAGTATCAGGGCGAACCGACCCGGCTGCGGATCGGCGATCACAACACCATTCGCGAAGGGGTCACCATCCATCGCGGTACTGTGCAGGATCGGGAAGAGACGACCATTGGCGATCACAATCTGCTGATGGCCTATGTGCACATCGGGCATGACAGCGTGATCGGTAATAACTGCATCCTAGTCAACAACACGGCCCTTGCCGGGCACGTGCACGTCGATGACTGGGCGATCCTGTCCGGCTATACCCTGGTGCATCAGTTCTGCCGCATCGGCGCCCACAGCTTTTCCGGCATGGGCACGGCCATCGGCAAGGATGTTCCGGCCTATGTCACGGTGTTCGGCAATCCGGCCGAAGCCCGCAGCATGAACTTCGAAGGCATGCGGCGGCGGGGTTTCTCGGCCGAAGCCATCAAGGAATTGCGCCGCGCCTACAAGGTGGTCTACCGCCAGGGCCTGACCGTCGATGACGCCCTGCGCGAGCTGGAGCCGGTGGCTCAGCAGTTTCCCGAGGTGGCGGTGTTCCGCGATTCCATTCTGAGTGCGACGCGTGGCATCACCCGCTGAGTTCGCCCAGCGCCCGCTGCGCGTGGCGCTGGTGGCCGGGGAGGCGTCGGGTGATCTGCTGGGCGCCGGCCTGATGCAGGCGTTGCGCGAGCAACACCCGAATATCTCCTTCATGGGGGTGGGCGGTCCGCGGATGGAAGCCGAGGGCCTGGTGTCCGAATTTCCCATGGAACGCCTGGCGGTCATGGGGCTGGTCGAGGTGCTCGGCCGCCTGCGCGAACTCCTCGGGCGGCGCAAGGCGCTGATCGCTCAGTTGCTCGATGCCCGTCCCGATATCTTCATCGGTATCGACGCCCCGGATTTCGTCCTCGAGATCGAAGCCCAGCTGCATCGCGCGGGCATTCCCGCCGTGCATTACGTCAGTCCCTCGGTCTGGGCCTGGCGGCAGAAGCGCGTATTGAAGATCCGCGATGGCTGCGACCTGATGCTGACCCTGTTCCCCTTCGAGGCGCGCTTCTACGAAGAGCAGCAGGTGCCGGTGCGCTTCGTCGGCCATCCGCTGGCCGATACCATTCCCTTGGACAGCGACCGGCTGGCGGCCCGGCAGGCCCTGGGGCTGCCGCAAGACGGTCAGGTCGTCGCCCTGCTGCCCGGCAGTCGCGGTGGCGAAGTAGGGCGCCTCGGTGCGCTGTTTCTCGACGCCGCCGCTCAGTTGCTGGCCGTGCGACCCGACATGCGCTTCGTGTTGCCCTGTGCCAATGCCGCGCGGCGGGCGCAGGTGGAGCAGCTGCTGGAAGGGCGGCCGCCCTTGCCGCTGCTGCTGACCGATGGCCGTTCCCATGAGGTGCTGGCCGCCTGCGATGGCGTGCTGATCGCCTCGGGCACAGCCACTCTGGAGACGCTGCTGTTCAAGCGACCCATGGTGGTCGCCTATCGAGTGGCGCCCCTGACCTATCTGATTCTCAAGCAGCTGGTGAAGAGTCCCTACATTTCGCTGCCGAACCTGCTGGCCGGGCGCAAGCTGGTGCCCGAGCTGATCCAGCACGAGGCGACGCCGGAACGGCTGGTGGCCGAGCTCCTGCCGTTGCTGGAACAGCCACAGCAGCAGACCGATAGCTTCGCGGCCATCCATCACAGCCTGAGGCGCGATGCCTCGGTAGAGGCGGCCGCTGCCGTGCTGGATCTCCTGCGGTCGCGCAGCTGATGCAGCTGATGCAGCTGGGTCTGGATTTCAACCTGGTCGAGGCACTGGTCGCCGGGGTGGATGAAGTCGGCCGCGGTCCGCTGTGCGGCGCCGTGGTCACGGCCGCGGTGATCCTCGATCCGGGCAAGCCCATCCTCGGGCTGAACGATTCGAAGAAGCTGTCGCTGGCGCGCCGCGAAGCCCTGTTCGACGAGATCCAGGAAAAGGCCCTGGCCTGGTGCGTGGCCCGTGCCGAGGTCGCCGAGATCGACCAGTTGAACATCCTGCACGCTACCATGCTGGCCATGCAGCGCGCGGTGGAAGGCCTGCAGGTGCAGCCGCGGCTGGCCCTGATCGATGGCAATCGTTGTCCCAAGCTGGCGGTGCCCAGTTCGCCGGTGGTGAAGGGCGACAGCCAGGTCCCGGCGATCGCCGCGGCCTCCATCCTGGCCAAGGTGAGTCGCGATCGCGAGATGCAGGTGCTGGATGCCCTCTATCCGGGCTATGGCCTGGCCGGGCACAAGGGCTATCCCACTGCCGAGCACCTGGATGCGCTCAGGCGCCTGGGGCCCACGCCCATCCACCGGCGTTCCTTCGCGCCGGTGCGTGACGCCTGGCACGCCCTCGAGACCAAGGCCTCCACCCAGATCATCGCGACCTACTGACGGCCGTCGCGGCGGTCTGACCCCGGGTCGACAATCCAGTACAATCTCGCGCCTCATGCATCAAGGGGTCTCTGCCATGTCCGCATCCTTCGTCCACCTGCGCCTGCACACGGAATACTCCCTGGTCGACGGGATCGTGCGGGTGAAGGGGCTGGTCAAGGCCGCCGAAGCGGCCGGGATGCCGGCCGTGGCGGTGACCGACCAGGGCAACCTCTGCTCGCTGGTCAAGTTCTACAAGGCCGCCATGGGTGCCGGGATCAAGCCCATCGCCGGCGCCGACATCTGGCTGGCCGGTCGCGATGGCGATGCGCCGCTGAGCCGCATGACCCTGCTGGTCATGAACGCCAAGGGTTATCGCAACCTCACCGAGCTGCTGTCGCGGGGCTTCCAGGAAGGTCAGCAGGATGGCCAGATCGTCATCCAGCGCGACTGGGTGAAGGCCGCCAGCGAAGGCCTGATCGCCCTGTCCGGCTCCAAGGAAGGCGAGATCGGCCTGGCGCTGCTCGAAGGCGACCTGGCCCTGGCCGATCAGCTGTTCGAGGAATGGCAGCAGGTCTTCCAGGATCGCTTCTATCTGGAGGTGCAGCGCACCGAGCGAGTCGGTGACGAGGAGCACCTGCATGCCGCCGTGGCCCTGGCCGATCGCTGCGGGGGCGCCCTGGTGGCGACCAACGACGTGCGCTTTCTCAAGGCCGAGGACTTCGAGGCCCACGAGACCCGCGTCTGCATCGGCGAGG
Organism: Pseudomonas aestiva; assembly: GCF_039908605.1. Lineage (NCBI taxonomy): Bacteria > Pseudomonadati > Pseudomonadota > Gammaproteobacteria > Pseudomonadales > Pseudomonadaceae > Pseudomonas > Pseudomonas aestiva. Next base: position 1,393,389 of record NZ_CP150916.1, read on the forward strand.
GCCGTCCGCTGGACGATCCCCGTCGCGAACGCAAGTACAGCGACCAGCAGTACCTGAAGTCGGCGGCCGAGATGGCCGAACTGTTCAGCGACCTGCCCGAGGCGCTGGAAAACACCGTCGAGATCGCCAAGCGCTGCAACATCGAGATCCAGCTGGGCAAGTACTTCCTGCCCAATTTCCCGATTCCCAACGGGATGACCATCAACGACTACCTGCGCCATGTGTCCTTCGAGGGCCTGGAAGAGCGCCTGGCCGTGCTCTGGCCGCGGGAGACCACGCCGAATTACGAAGAGAAGCGCCAGGAGTACGTCGACCGACTCAACTTCGAACTCGACATCATCATCCAGATGGGCTTCCCCGGTTACTTCCTCATCGTGATGGACTTCATCAAGTGGGCGAAGAACAACGGCGTGCCGGTCGGCCCCGGCCGGGGCTCGGGTGCCGGCTCCCTGGTCGCCTACGTACTCAAGATCACCGACCTCGATCCGCTGGCCTACGACCTGCTGTTCGAGCGCTTCCTCAACCCCGAACGGATCTCCATGCCCGACTTCGACGTCGACTTCTGCATGGACGGGCGCGACCGGGTGATCGAATACGTGGCCGATCTCTATGGTCGCGAGGCGGTGAGCCAGATCATCACCTTCGGCACCATGGCCGCCAAGGCGGTGGTGCGCGACGTGGCGCGGGTGCAGGGCAAGTCCTATGGCCTGGCCGATCGCCTGTCGAAGATGATCCCCTTCGAAGTGGGCATGACCCTGCAGAAGGCCTTCGAGCAGGAAGAGGTGCTGCGCGACTTCCTGGCGACCGACGAGGACGCCAAGGAAATCTGGGACATGGCCCTCAAGCTCGAGGGCATCACCCGCGGCACCGGCAAGCACGCCGGGGGCGTGGTGATCGCGCCGACCAAGCTGACCGACTTCTCGCCCATCGCCTGCGACGAGGACGGCAACGGCCTGGTGACCCAGTTCGACAAGGACGACGTCGAGCAGGCCGGTCTGGTCAAGTTCGACTTCCTCGGCCTGCGTACCCTGACCATCATCAAGTGGGCGCTGGAGACGATCAACCGCGAGCAAGCCAAGCAGGACCTGGAGCCGATCAACATCGACTTCATCCCGCTGGACGACAAGCCGACCTACGCCCTGCTGCAGAAGGCCGAGACCACCGCCGTCTTCCAGCTGGAATCCCGCGGCATGAAGGAGCTGATCAAGAAGCTCAAGCCGGACTGCCTGGAAGACCTCATCGCCCTGGTGGCGCTGTTCCGCCCCGGTCCGCTGCAGTCGGGCATGGTGGACGACTTCATCAACCGTAAGCACGGCCGCGCCGAGCTGGCCTATCCGCATCCGGACTACCAGTACGACGGCCTGCAGCCGGTGCTGGCGCCCACCTACGGCATCATCCTCTACCAGGAACAGGTGATGCAGATCGCCCAGGTCATGGGCGGCTACACCCTCGGCCAGGCGGACATGCTGCGCCGGGCCATGGGCAAGAAGAAGCCCGAGGAGATGGCCAAGCAGCGCGGTGGCTTCATCGAGGGCTGCGCCAACAACGGCATCGATGGCGAGCTGGCCGGCAACATCTTCGACCTGGTGGAGAAATTCGCCGGTTACGGCTTCAACAAGTCGCACTCGGCCGCCTACGGCCTGGTGTCCTACCAGACCGCCTGGCTGAAGACCCATTACCCGGCGCCCTTCATGGCCGCGGTGCTGTCGGCGGACATGCACAACACCGACAAGGTGGTGATCCTCATCGAGGAATGCCGCCACATGAAGCTGCGCATCGACACGCCGGACGTGAACATCTCCGAGTTCAAGTTCACCGTGAACGAAGGCGGGCGCATCGTCTATGGCCTGGGCGCCATCAAGGGCGTGGGCGAGGGGCCGGTGGAGGCCATCGTCGAGGCGCGTGCCGAAGGGCCCTTCAAGGACCTCTTCGACTTCTGCGCCCGGGTGGATCTCAAGCGCATCAACAAGCGCACCCTGGAAGCCCTGATCCGCTCCGGTGCCCTGGACCGCCTGGGTCCGCACTACCATGACGAGATCAAGGCCTATCAGGCGACCATCGACCAGAATCGCGCCGTGCTGCTGGCCGCCATGGAAGAGGCCATCGCCTCCGCCGAGCAGACCGCCCGCAGCCACAACAGTGGTCACGTGGACCTCTTCGGCGGCGTCTTCGCCGAACCCGAGGCCGACGTCTATGCCAACCACCGGCGTGCCCGCGAGCTCAATCTCAAGGAGCGCCTGCGCGGCGAGAAGGAGACCCTGGGGCTGTACCTGACCGGTCACCCCATCGAGGAATACGAAGGCGAGGTGCGCCGCCTGGCGCGCCAGCGCATCGTCGACCTCAAGCCGTCGCGCGAAACCCAGACCGTGGCCGGGCTGATCGTCAACCTGCGGGTGATGAAGAACAAGCGCGGCGACAAGATGGGCTTCGTCACCCTGGACGATCGCTCCGGGCGCATCGAGGCCTCGCTGTTCGCCGAAGCCTTCAACGCCGCCCAGGCGCTGCTGCAGACCGATGCCCTGGTGATCGTCGAGGGCGAGGTCAGCCAGGACGACTTCTCCGGTGGCCTGCGCCTGCGCGCCAAGCGGGTGCTGGGGCTGGAGGAAGCCCGTACCGCCCTGGCGGAAAGCCTCAGGATCGCCGTGCGCAGCGAGGCGCTGGCCGGCGATCGGCTGCGCTGGCTGGGCGAGTTGTGCGGTCGCCATCGTGGCGCCTGTCCGGTCACCATCGACTACCAGGGGCCCACCGCGCGGGCGCTGCTGCAGTTTGGCGAGAACTACCGGATCGACCCGGCCGATGGCCTGATTCAAACCCTGCGTGACCAGTTCGGCAGGGAGAACGTCTTTCTGAACTATCGTTAAGTCCGAGCGCCTCGTGCGCTCCGTCCCAACCCTCGCCAGCGGCGGGTGCCGGTGACGTGGCAGGAGTCTCGACCTGTCCCGTCCGATCCCTTAAGGTAGGCGCCCCGGCCCCTGGCTCTAGATTGCACTAACGGATGCCCATGAACCCGAACTATCTCGATTTCGAACAGCCTATCGCCGATCTCCAGGCCAAGATCGAAGAACTTCGACTGGTCGGTAACGACAATGCGCTGAACATCAGTGACGAGATCGCCCGGTTGCAGGAGAAGAGTCAGGCGCTCACCAAGAGCATCTTCAGCGACCTGTCCAGCTGGCAGGTGGCCCGTCTGGCCCGGCATCCGCTGCGTCCCTACACCCTCGACTACATCAGCTACCTGTTCAGCGATTTCGAAGAGCTGCACGGTGATCGCCACTTCGCCGACGATCCCGCCATCGTCGGTGGCATCGCCCGCCTGGAAGGCCGTCCGGTGATGATCATCGGTCACCAGAAGGGCCGTGAAGTGCGCGAGAAGGTCCGCCGCAACTTCGGCATGCCACGTCCGGAAGGCTATCGCAAGGCCTGCCGCCTGATGGAAATGGCCGAACGCTTCAAGATGCCGATCCTGACCTTCATCGACACCCCCGGCGCCTACCCGGGCATCGACGCCGAAGAGCGCGGCCAGAGCGAGGCCATCGCCTGGAACCTGCGGGTCATGGCGCGCCTGAAGACCCCCATCATCGCCACCGTGATCGGCGAGGGTGGTTCCGGTGGCGCCCTGGCCATCGGCGTCTGCGACCAGCTGAACATGCTGCAGCACTCCACCTACTCGGTGATCTCGCCGGAAGGCTGCGCCTCCATTCTGTGGAAGACCGCCGAGAAGGCCCCCGATGCCGCCGAGGCCATGGGCATCACCGCCGAGCGGCTGAAAAGCCTGAACATCGTCGACCAGGTGATCGACGAGCCTCTGGGCGGTGCCCATCGCGATCCCCAGACCATGGCCAACAGCCTGCGCAGCGCACTGCTGGAGCAGCTGGATGAACTCAAGGGCTACGACCTGCCGGCGCTGCTGGATCGTCGTTACAAGCGCCTGATGAGCTACGGCATTTCCTGATACCGCGGCCATGAGTCTGCTGGACCGGCTGCACGCCCGCCTGGAGCGGCAGCCGCCTACCCGTCACTGGTGGGTGGGCTTCTCCGGCGGACTCGACTCCACCGTTCTCCTGCACCTCTGCGCGCGATTGCACGCGCGCGGCCTGCTTATCGACCTGCAGGCGGTGCATGTGCACCACGGCCTGCAGGCCGCGGCGGATGCCTGGGTCGCGCATTGCACCCGGATCTGCCAAGGGCTGGCCATTCCGCTCGCTGTCCTGCACGTCCGCACCGATGGCGCCGCCAGTCTCGAACGGGCCGCCCGCGAAGCGCGCTATGCCGCCTTCGCCCGGGTGCTGCCGGAGGATGGCTGCCTGGTGCTGGGCCAGCATCGTGACGATCAGCTGGAGACCCTATTGCAGCGGCTGGTACGTGGCGCGGGTGTGAAGGGCCTCGCCGGCATGCCGGAGACCCGATCGCTGGCGGCCGGTCGCCTCTGGCGCCCGTTGCTGGACGAGCCCCGCGCCGCACTACTGGCCTATGCCGAAGCCGAAGGGCTGGACTGGATCGAAGACCACAGCAATGCCGATACCGGACTGGATCGCAATTACCTGAGACACAAGGTGCTGCCACGGTTGCGCCAGCGCTGGCCAGGGGTCGATCAGGTCATGGCGCGCAGCGCCCGTCACCTGGCCGAAGCCGACGAACTGCTCGGCGAACTGGCCAGTCTGGATCTGCAGCAGGCCCGGCTCGTCGCCCAACCCTTCCCCTGGATTCCCTTGCCCAGTCTGGCCCTGGCGCCCTTGCAGCGCTTGAGCGAGGCCCGCCAGCGCAATGCCCTGCGCGCCTGGCTGGCTGCGCTGACGCGCCAGCCCGACAGCGCCCATTGGGCCGGCTGGCAGGCGGTGCGCGAGGCGGGCACGGCCAGCGATCCCGTCTGGCGCCTCGAAGGCGGCAGTGTGCGCCGTGGGGCCGGGCGGATCTGGTGGGTGCCGGACGCCTGGCAGGTCATGCCCTCTCCCCAGCCGGTCGCCGCTCGGGTCGGCACCCTGGAACTGAGGGGCAATGGCCGCCTGATCTTTACCGGGCAGGCCGTCGAAGCCGGCTGGCGAATCGGCTATCGCCAGGGCGGCGAGCGACTGGTCGTACCCGGTCGCGGCAGTCGCGATCTCAAGCGCCTGCTCAACGAGCGGGAGGTCCCGCCTTTCCTGCGCGGCCGTTTGCCGCTGCTCTGGCGAGGCGACGAACTGCTGGCCGTGGCCAATCTGCCCGGCCTGAGTGCTCTGCCAGGGGGAGGGCGGCTTGAGTGGCAGCCCGCAGACGGCATGGGTGGGTTTGAGCTGGGATGACCTTTAGGCTAGACTACGCTCCCGTCTTATACCGCATTTTCCGCTCGCTCCGAGTGGACGGTGTGCATTGGTCCGGCGCCAGGCCGACCGCTCTCGCTTTCATCGGCGGCTCTCCGCCTCAACGCAGATTCTAGGAATTTTCATGACGCGCTTTATTTTCGTCACGGGCGGTGTTGTTTCTTCTTTGGGGAAAGGCATCGCCTCGGCTTCCCTGGGCGCCATTCTGGAAGCGAGAGGGCTGAAGGTCACCATGCTCAAGCTGGATCCCTACATCAACGTGGATCCCGGCACCATGAGTCCCTTCCAGCACGGCGAGGTGTTCGTCACCCATGACGGCGCCGAGACCGACCTGGACCTGGGTCACTACGAGCGGTTCATCCGCACCACCGTGACCCAGAACAACAACTTCACCACCGGTCGCATCTACATGGACGTGCTGCGCAAGGAGCGCCGCGGCGACTACCTGGGCGCCACCGTGCAGGTGATCCCGCACATCACCGACGAGATCAAGAGACGCATCATCAAGGGCGCCGGCGATGCCGATGTGGCCCTGGTGGAGATCGGCGGTACCGTCGGCGACATCGAGTCGCAGCCCTTCCTCGAAGCCATCCGCCAGTTGCGGGTGGAGATCGGGGCGCGCCGCGCCATGCTGATGCACCTGACCCTGGTGCCCTATATCGCCACCGCCGGCGAGACCAAGACCAAGCCGACCCAGCATTCGGTCAAGGAGCTGCGCTCCATCGGCCTGCAGCCCGATGTGCTGATCTGCCGTTCCGACCACACCGTCGACAGCTCCTCGCGTCGCAAGATCGCGCTCTTCACCAACGTCGAAGAGCGCGCGGTCATCTCCCTGGAAGACGTCGACACCATCTACCGCATTCCCTCCGTGCTGCACGCCCAGGGCCTCGACGAGTTCGTCGTCGAGCGCTTCGGACTGGAGTGCAAGCCGGCCGATCTGTCCGAGTGGGATCGCGTGGTGGACGCCAAGCTCAACCCCGCGCAGGAAGTCACCATCGCCATGGTCGGCAAGTACATGGAACTGCTCGACGCCTACAAGTCGTTGATCGAGGCCATGACCCACGCCGGCATCCAGAGCCGCACGAAGGTCAACCTGCGCTATATCGATTCCGAGCACATCGAGCAGCAGGGCACCCATCTGCTCAAGGGCGTGGACGCCATCCTGGTTCCCGGCGGCTTCGGCCTGCGCGGCGTGGAAGGCAAGATCGCCACCGTGCAATACGCTCGCGAGAACAAGATTCCCTACCTGGGCATCTGCCTGGGCATGCAGGTGGCGGTCATCGAATTCGCCCGTAACGTGCTGGGCTGGAAAGACGCCAACTCCACCGAATTCGACAAGGCCAGCGGGCACCCGGTGGTCGGTCTGATCACCGAGTGGCAGGACGCCACTGGCGCCACCGAGATCCGCACCGAAGGCTCCGATCTGGGTGGCACCATGCGTCTGGGCGCCCAGGAGTGCCAGCTGAGCGAAGGCACCCTGGTGCACGACTGCTACGGCCAGGACGTCATCGTCGAGCGCCATCGTCACCGCTACGAGGTCAACAACAACCTGCTGCCGCAGATCCAGGCCGCCGGCCTGAAGATCTCCGGTCGCTCGGGCGACGGTGCCCTGGTGGAGGTGGTGGAAGCCCCGGACCATCCCTGGTTCGTCGCCTGCCAGTTCCACCCGGAGTTCACCTCCACCCCGCGTGATGGCCATCCGCTGTTCAGCGGCTTCGTCAACGCCGCCCTGCGTTACGCCAAGAAGGATTGAGCATGACCGTGCAGAAGATCGTCCGCGTCGGCAACATCGAGATCGCCAACGACAAGCCCTTCGTGCTGTTCGGCGGCATGAACGTGCTGGAATCCCGTGACCTGGCCATGCAGGTCTGCGAGCAATACGTCAAGGTGACCGAGAAGCTGGACATCCCCTATGTCTTCAAGGCCAGCTTCGACAAGGCCAACCGCTCCTCGGTGACCAGCTATCGCGGTCCGGGCATGGAAGCCGGCCTGCGCATCTTCGAAGAGCTCAAGGCCACCTTCGGCATGCCGGTGATCACCGACGTCCACGAGCCCTACCAGGCGGCTCCGGTGGCGGCGGTGTGCGACATCATCCAGCTGCCGGCCTTTCTCTCGCGGCAGACCGACCTGGTGGTGGCCATGGCCAAGACCGACGCCGTGATCAACATCAAGAAGGCGCAGTTCCTCGCGCCCCAGGAGATGAAGCACATCCTCGCCAAGTGCGAAGAAGCCGGCAACGACCAGCTGATCCTCTGCGAGCGGGGCTCCTCCTTCGGCTACAACAACCTGGTGGTCGACATGCTCGGCTTCGGCGTCATGAAGAGCTTCGGCTACCCGGTGTTCTTCGACGTGACCCATGCCCTGCAGATGCCGGGCGGTCGCGCCGATTCCGCCGGCGGCCGCCGCGCCCAGGTCACCGACCTGGCCAAGGCCGGCATGAGCCAGGGCCTGGCCGGTCTGTTCCTCGAAGCCCATCCGGATCCCGAACATGCCAAGTGCGACGGCCCCTGTGCCCTGCGCCTGGAGAAGCTGGAGCCCTTCCTGGCCCAGCTCAAGGCGCTGGACGAGCTGGTGAAGTCGTTCACGCCGATCGAAACTGCCTAAGCGGCGGCTGAACCAAAAGGCCCAGGCGCAGCCGAAGGCTGATCCGTCAATGACCGGTAACATGGAGATCGATACAAAAATGGCTAACATCGTCGACATCAAGGGACGTGAAGTCCTGGATTCCCGCGGCAACCCTACCGTTGAAGCGGACGTTATCCTGGACAATGGTATCGTCGGTCGCGCCACCGCGCCGTCCGGCGCGTCCACCGGTTCGCGCGAGGCACTGGAGCTGCGCGACGGCGACAAGAGCCGTTATTTGGGCAAGGGCGTGCTGAAGGCCGTGGGCAACATCAACGGCCCGATCCGTGACCTACTGCTGGGCAAGGATCCGAGCGACCAGAAGGCCCTGGACCGCGCCATGATCGAGCTGGACGGTACCGAGAACAAGGCCAAGCTGGGCGCCAACGCCATCCTGGCCGTGTCCCTGGCGGCCGCCAAGGCCGCTGCCGAAGACCAGGACCTGCCGCTCTACGCCCACATCGCCAACCTGAACGGTACCCCCGGTCAGTACTCCATGCCGGTGCCGATGATGAACATCATCAATGGCGGCGAGCATGCCGACAACAACGTCGACATCCAGGAATTCATGGTCCAGCCGGTCGGCGCCAAGAGCTTTGCCGACGCCCTGCGCGTGGGTGCCGAGATCTTCCATCACCTCAAAGCCGTGCTCAAGGCCCGGGGCCTGAGCACCTCCGTGGGTGACGAAGGCGGCTTCGCGCCGAACCTGGCTTCCAACGCCGACGCCCTGGCCGCCATCGCCGAAGCGGTGAAGAACGCCGGCTACGCGCTGGGCACCGACGTGACCCTGGCCCTGGACTGCGCTTCCAGCGAATTCTACAAGGACGGCCAGTACGACCTGTCCGGCGAGGGCAAGGCCTTCGACGCCAACGGTTTCGCCGACTACCTGGCCGGGCTGACCGAGCAATTCCCGATCATCTCCATCGAAGATGGCATGGACGAGTCCGACTGGGCCGGCTGGAAGGCGCTGACCGACAAGATCGGCAGCAAGGTGCAGCTGGTGGGCGACGACCTGTTCGTCACCAACACCAAGATCCTCAAGGAAGGCATCGAGAAGGGCATCGGTAACTCGATCCTGATCAAGTTCAATCAGATCGGCTCCTTGACCGAGACCCTGGAAGCCATCCAGATGGCCAAGGCCGCCGGCTACACCGCGGTGATCTCCCACCGCAGCGGCGAGACCGAAGACTCCACCATCGCCGATCTGGCCGTGGGCACCGCCGCCGGTCAGATCAAGACCGGTTCGCTGTGCCGCTCCGATCGCGTCTCCAAGTACAACCAGCTGCTGCGCATCGAAGAGCAGCTGGGTGCCAAGGCGCCTTACCGCGGCCGTGCCGAGTTCCGCAGCTAAGGGCTGAGCGACCGGGGAGGTGCTGACTCAGGTCAGCGCCTCCCGCCACGTCCGACGGACCACAGGATAGATGCCCAGTTTACAAGCGTAGAGCTGGGCTTCTATCCTGTTTTCGTCTCTGCCGCCGCCTTTGCGGCATCCGCCGTCCGCGAATCCGTTATCTCCCATGCGAAGTCCCTACTGGCTGTTCCCCTTCCTGCTCCTGCTGCTCGGCGGTCTTCAGTATCGCCTGTGGGTCGGTGACGGCAGCTTCGCCCAGGTGCGCGAACTCAAGCAGCAGATCGCCGACCAGAATGGTGAGAACAAGCGCCTGCTGGAGCGCAACGAGATCCTCGAAGCCGAGGTCGTCGAGCTCAAGAAAGGCATGGAGACCGTCGAGGAGCGTGCCCGCCACGAACTCGGCATGGTCAAACAAGGCGAAACCCTCTTCCTGCAATCCAAATAATGTCCCTTCTGCCTTCCTTCTGGGCGGTCATCCCCGCCGCGGGCGTGGGTGCGCGGATGCGTGCCGACCGACCCAAGCAATACCTCGACCTGTGCGGCCGCAGTCTGCTGGAGCGCACCCTCGACTGTTTTCTCGACCACCCGCGCCTGCGTGGCCTGGCGGTGAGCCTGGCGCCGGAAGACCCCTGGTGGCCGACGCTGGCCTGCGCCCGCGATGCCCGCATCCTGCGCGCACCGGGCGGTCGCGAGCGCGCCGACTCGGTACTCGGTGGCCTGCTGCTGCTGAGCGAGCAGGGCGCCACCGACGGCGACTGGGTGCTGGTGCACGATGCCGCGCGACCCAATCTCTGTCGCGAGGATCTGGACCGGCTGCTGGCCGAACTGGCCCAGGACCCGGTGGGTGGCCTCCTGGGCGTGCCGGCACGGGATACCCTCAAGCGCGTTGGCCGCGATGGCCGGGTGAGCGAAACCGTGGATCGTAGCCAGGTCTGGCTGGCCTATACGCCGCAGATGTTTCGCCTCGGTGCCCTGCGTGACGCCCTGAGCGCCGGCCTGGCTGCGGGCGCTGCCATCACCGATGAGGCGTCGGCGATGGAATGGGCCGGTCATGCGCCGCGCCTGGTCGAAGGCCGCGCGGACAACATCAAGGTCACCACCCCCGAAGACCTGCAGCGGCTGCAACAGGTCTTCGCCGAGGCCTAGGACCCAGGCCCGCAGTGGCCCATCACTGTTAAGACTCGCTCGCTGCGCTCAATCCACTGGGTGGCGAGCCCCTGGGCGCGGGGTGCCCAGGCCCTGCTTGAGGTGTTCCACCAGCAGGCGAATCTTCGGCGAGAGAAAGCGCCGCTGCGGATAAAGCGCCCAGACCGCGCTATTAGGCGGCTGACGATTGTCCAGCAGGGCGCGCAGCTCGCCGCGGGCCAGATGCGGCTGCACGTAGTAATCCGGCAGCTGGCAGAGGCCGAAGCCACGCAGGGCAGCGTCGAGCACCGCCTGGCCGCTGTTGCAGCGCCAGGAGCCCTGGACCCGGTGCAGCACCTCGCGCTCGTTTTCGCGAAAGCTCCAGATATCGCTGGTACCCACCAGGCAACGATGGCGACTCAGCTCGGATAGGGTATGGGGCGCACCGAAGCGCTCCAGATAGCTCGGCGCGGCGCACAGATAGAGCTCCCGTGGTGCCAGGCGCGTCGCTACCAGACGCGAGTCGGCCAGGCGGCCCAGGCGGATGGCCAGATCGTAGCCCTCGTGCAACAGGTCGACGGTGCGGTTGGTCAGGTCCAGTTCCAGACTCACCTCGGGATGGCGGGCGAGAAAATCGTTGACCAGGGGCACGACGAAGCGTTCGCCATAGGTCACGGCGCAGGTCATGCGGATCAGCCCCTTGGGCTGGCTGGAGAGATCGCTGACCTCGCGCAGGGCTTCGTCGCGTGCCTCCTGCAGGCGGCGGCAGTGCTGGAGAAAGGTGTGACCGGCTTCGGTGAGGGCGACGCTGCGGGTGCTGCGATAGAGCAGACGCGCCTGCAGACGCTCCTCCAGCCTTGCCACCTGACGGCTGACGTGGGACGTGGAGGTGCCCAGGCGATCGGCGGCTTGACCAAAGTGCAGGGTGTTCGCCACCGCGACGAACTCATCGATACCCTCCCAACCCATCATTGTTTCCCTGTGGCAAAAATGAATTCCAGTATGCCCGATTGTTCCAGGATTTCTGGCGTCTAAACTGATCACCTCGTTTTTTCGTCCTACTGGAGTCGAGCATGATCAAGTCCCGCGCCGCCGTAGCCTTCGCGCCCAATGAGCCCCTGAAGATCGTCGAAGTGGACGTCGAGCCGCCCAAGGCCGGCGAGGTGCTGATCCGCATCGTCGCCACCGGCGTCTGCCACACCGACGCCTACACCCTGTCTGGCCAGGACTCCGAGGGGGTCTTTCCCTGCATCCTCGGTCACGAAGGCGGTGGCATCGTCCAGGCGGTGGGCGAGGGCGTGACCTCGGTCGCCGTGGGCGATCACGTCATTCCGCTGTACACCGCCGAATGCGGCCAGTGCAAATTCTGCAAATCCGGCAAGACCAACCTCTGCAGCTCGGTGCGCGCGACCCAGGGCAAGGGCCTGATGCCCGACGGCACCACCCGCTTCTCCTACAACGGCGAGCCGATCTACCACTACATGGGCTGCTCGACCTTCTCCGAGTACACGGTGCTGCCGGAGGTCTCGGTGGCCAAGATCCCTGCCGAGGCACCCTTGGAAAAGGTCTGCCTGCTGGGCTGTGGCGTGACCACCGGCATCGGCGCCGTGCTCAACACCGCCAAGGTGGAAGAGGGCGCCACAGTTGCGGTCTTCGGTCTGGGCGGCATCGGTCTGGCCGCCATCATCGGCGCCAAGATGGCCAAGGCCAGCCGCATCATCGCAATCGACATCAATCCCTCGAAGTTCGACATCGCCCGCGAACTGGGCGCCACCGACTTCGTCAATCCCAAGGATCACCAGAAGCCGATCCAGGAGGTCATCGTCGAGCTGACCGACGGCGGCGTCGACTACAGCTTCGAGTGCGTCGGCAACGTCAACCTGATGCGTGCGGCACTGGAGTGCTGCCACAAAGGCTGGGGCGAGTCGGTGATCATCGGCGTGGCCGGTGCCGGCCAGGAGATCAGCACCCGGCCGTTCCAGCTGGTGACCGGCCGCGTCTGGCGCGGCAGCGCCTTCGGTGGCGTCAAGGGCCGCAGCGAGCTGCCCGGCTATGTGCGCAAGGCGCAGAGCGGCGAGATCCCGCTGGACACCTTCATCACCCACACCATGGGCCTGGAGCAGATCAACGAGGCCTTCGAGCTGATGCACGAAGGCAAGAGCATCCGCACCGTCGTTCACTACTGATCACCAGAAGGGCGCCTTAGAAGCTGTTCACGATCTGCTGCGCGTCGGCCAAACGGCGTTGAAAATGCCTTCGGAATGCTCATTTACCACTCGTAAACCCGAGCGCGGGTCCGATCCGCTTCCTCAGGCATTTGATTCGCTGGCGCTCACCCTACGGGCCAGCCATTGGCTGTTACTCCCGTTGGTCGTTGCGCCTTGTTTGTCTCTAGCTCGCGAGATCGTGAACAGCTTCTTAGGGCGCCCTCTGCACGGGAGATGACCATGAGTCTCGAACTGCTCTCCAGCAACAAGAGTTTCGGCGGCTGGCACAAGCGCTATCGCCATCGCGCGCGCAGTCTCGACTGCGACATGACCTTTGCCGTCTACCTGCCCCCGCAGGCGGAAGCCCGCAGCGACCTGCCAGTGCTCTACTGGCTGTCGGGGCTGACCTGCACCGACGAGAACTTCATGCAGAAAGCTGGCGCCCAGCGCCTGGCGGCCGAGCTGGGCCTGGTGCTGGTGGCGCCGGACACCAGTCCGCGCGGCGAAGGCGTACCGGACGACCCCGAAAAGGCCTGGGACTTCGGCCTGGGCGCCGGCTTCTACATCAATGCCACCCAGCAGCCCTGGGCCAAGCATTACCGCATGCACGACTATGTGGTGGAGGAGCTGCCGGCGCTGATCGAGGCCAACTTCCCGGTCTCGGATCGCCGCGGCGTCAGCGGTCATTCCATGGGCGGCCACGGGGCCCTGATCTGCGCCCTGCGGCATCCGGGTCGCTATCGTTCGGTGTCGGCCTTCTCGCCCATCGTCAATCCGCTGGATTGTCCCTGGGGGCACAAGGCGTTCTCCCACTACCTGGGTGACGACCGCAGCAGCTGGGCGGAGTGGGATGCCTGCGCGCTGCTGGCCAAGGCCGAGGAGCGCCTGCCGCTGCTGGTCGACCAGGGTGAGCAGGACAGCTTCCTCGCCGAACAGCTCAAGCCCCAGGCCCTGCAGCGGGCGGCGGAAGCCACGGGTCATCCGCTGGAACTGCGGCTGCAGCCAGGCTATGACCACAGCTATTTCTTCGTCGCCAGCTTCATCGACGACCACCTGCGGCATCACGCGGCGGCCCTGTCGACCTCGTAAGGGCGACGGCGCCTGTCCACAGCCGGTAGAATCGACGCCCTGTCATTTTCCAGGGCGTCTCTCTTCATGCGCATAGGTCACGGTTTCGACGTTCACGCCTTTGGCGAGGGCGACTTCATTACCCTCGGTGGCATTCGTATTCCCCACCACCACGGCCTGGTCGCCCACTCCGATGGCGACGTGCTGCTGCATGCCCTGGCCGATGCCCTGCTGGGGGCGGCCGCCCTGGGCGACATCGGCAAGCATTTCCCCGATACCGATCCGCGCTTCAAGGGCGCCGACAGTCGGGTGCTCCTGCGCCATGTGGTCGGGCTGGTCCGTGAACAGGGCTGGAAGGTCGGCAACGTCGACGGCACCATCGCCGCCCAGGCGCCCAAGATGGCGCCGTACATCGAGGCCATGCGCCAGGCCATCGCCGAGGACCTGCAGGTCGAACTGGGCCAGGTCAACGTCAAGGCCACCACCACCGAGCGTCTGGGTTTCGTCGGGCGCGAAGAGGGCATCGCCGTGCACGCCGTGGCCCTGCTGCTGCCACTATGACCGAAGACCAGCTGCTCGGGCCGCGCGCCCATGGCGAGCCTTGCGGCCAGGCGATTCTCAAGGCCAGTGCCGAGGACTTCCAGGTGGACGAGGTGCTGGACATCCCGCTGAGCGGTGATGGCGAGCACCTCTGGCTGTGGGTCGAGAAGCGCGGCCTCAACACCGAGGAAGCCGTGCGCCGCCTGGCGCGTGCCGCCGGGGTGCCGCAGCGGGCGATCAGCTACGCCGGCCTCAAGGATCGCCAGGCCCTGACCCGCCAGTGGTTCAGCCTGCACCTGCCCGGCAAGGTCGATCCGGACCTGGCAGCCGCCTGCGACGAGACGCTGGTGATCCTGCAGCAGGGTCGGCACCGGCGCAAGCTGCAGCGGGGCGCCCATGCCGCCAATGGCTTCCGCCTGCGCCTGACCGGGCTTCAGGCCGATGCCGCGCTGCTGGAGGCGCGGTTGCAGGCCATCGCCACCGGCGGCGTACCCAACTATTTCGGCCCGCAGCGCTTCGGCTACCAGGGCGGCAATCTGGCCGACGCCCAGGCGTGTGCTCGCGAGCAGCGTCTGCCCGAACAGCGCAACCGGCGTTCACGGACGCTGTCCGCCGCGCGCAGCTGGCTGTTCAATCAGGTGCTGGCCGGACGGATCGCCGACGGCTCCTGGAATCAGGCGCAGGAGGGCGATCTGCTGGCCTTCACCGACAGCCGCAGCCACTTTCCGGCGACCGCCGCCGATCTGGCGGATCTGCGCCTGGCGGCGCTCGATCTGCACCCCACGGGCCCGCTGTGGGGCGCCGGTGAATCCCTGGTGCAGGGTCCGGCCGCGGCCCTGGAACAGGAGGTGGCCAGGGCCGCCGGAGAGCTGCCCGCCTGGCTGGCCGGTGCCGGCCTCTCGCATGAACGGCGCATCCTGCGCCTCCCCATCGGCGGCCTGACGTGGCATTATCCCGCTCCTGACATTCTGCAACTCGAATTCGTCCTGCCGGCCGGCTGTTTTGCCACCGCAGTGGTTCGCGAGCTGGTAACGCTTGGCGAGGCAGGGCAGACGGAACATCCATGCGACTTCTGATCGCCAACGACGATGGGGTGCTGGCCCCCGGTATCGCCGCGCTGCATGCCGCGCTCTCCGCCCGTGCGGACTACGAGTGCCAGGTAGTCGCGCCGCTCTATGACATGAGCGGCGTGAGCAGTGCCCTGACGCTGGACCGCCCCCTGCATCCGCAGCGCCTGCCCAACGGCTTCCTGGGCGTCAACGGCACGCCTACCGATTGCGTTCACCTCGGCCTCAATGGTCTGTTGGAAGAGACGCCGGACATGGTGGTGGCCGGGATCAACCTGGGCGCCAATCTTGGCGACGACGTCCTCTACTCCGGTACCGTGGCCGCGGCCATGGAAGGGCGTTTTCTCAACCGCCCGGCGCTGGCCTTTTCGCTGGTGTCGCGCAGTGCCGACAATATGGCGGTCGCGGCCGAGATCGCCGCCCGCATCGTGGCCTTGCACGAGCGCTTCGATCTGCCGCCGCGCACCGTCCTCAACGTCAACATCCCGGATCTGCCGCTTGCGCAGATCAAGGGGCTGCAGCTGACCCGCCTGGGTCATCGCGCCCAGGCCAAGCCGCCGGTGCGCGAGGTCAATCCGCGTGGCAAGGCGGGCTACTGGATCTCGGTTTCCGGCGATGCGGTGGATGGCGGACCGGGCACCGACTTCCATGCCGTGCTGGAAGGCTATGTCTCGGTGACGCCACTGCAGTTCGATCGCACCTTCCGCGAGGGTTTCGCCGGCCTGCAGGCACTGACGGAGCTGCTGGCATGACTCAGGGGCAAGAGCATATGCAAAGACACGGCATCGGCATGACCTCCCAGCGCACCCGGGAGCGCCTCATCCAGCGCCTCTACGAAGAGGGGCTGTCCAACGCCCAGGTGCTGGAGGTGATCCGCCGTACGCCGCGTCACCTGTTCGTCGACGAGGCCCTGGCCCATCGCGCCTACGAAGATACGGCGCTGCCCATCGGCCACAACCAGACTATCTCCCAGCCGTTCATGGTGGCGCGCATGACCGAGCTGCTGCTCGCCGGCGGTCCGCTGGACAAGGTCATGGAGATCGGCACCGGCTCCGGCTACCAGACCGCCATCCTGGCGCAGACCGTGGAGCGGGTGTTTTCCGTGGAGCGCATCCAGTCGCTGCAGGACCGAGCCAAGGAGCGCCTGCTCGAACTCAATCTGCGCAACGTGGTGTTTCGCTGGGGCGATGGCTGGGAAGGCTGGCCGGCGCTGGCGCCCTACAACGGCATCATCGTCACCGCCGCGGCGCGGGAAGTGCCCCAGGCGCTGCTCGACCAGCTGGCACCCGGCGGTCGCCTGGTGATCCCGGTAGGCGTCGACGAGGAGCAGAAGCTCCTGCTGATCGTGCGCGAAGCCGAGGGCTTCGTCCGCCACGAACTCAATGCCGTCCGTTTCGTGCCCCTGCTCAATGGACCCCTGGCCCAGTGAGCGACAGGGAACGTTACCCCGGTACCGCGCTCCAAGGCTGCCTGGCGGCCGCGGCCGCTTGAGGCCGGCGGGATGGCCGGACGGTAGATGATCAGACTCTGCGGGAGGAACGGGTGAAGGCCCGAGCGCAAGGATTTCCAGGACGAGGGCGTTCAGTCTGGCTGGCGGGGGTGCTCTTGGCCCTGCTGCTGGCGGGCTGTTCGAGCAACGGCTCGCGAGCGCCGGTGGTCGACCGCGGCGATGGCCGCAGCAGCGTGCCCCAGGTCACTTCCGGGCAGTATCGCGTCAAGCGCGGTGACACCCTGTTCTCCATCGCCTCCCGCAATGGCTGGGAATGGCGTGCCCTGGCAGCCCAGAACGGCCTCGGGGCACCCTATGTCATCCATGTCGGCCAGGTCATCCGTTTCGGCAGCGGTTCCAGCGCCAGTGGTTCCAGTCGCATCATCCGTCGACCGGCCACGGTAGCTTCCGCTCCGGCACCCGGCACTCCGGTGGCGACACCGGTGCCCATCCCGCCGCCCGTCACCTCCAGTCCCACTGTCGCCACCCCGGTGGTGACCCCCAATCTGCCCGCCGCGCCCCCGCCGACGCCGGTAACGCCCGCTCAGACGCCGACCCGTGATGTCCCCCAATCCGCATCCGGTTGGGCCTGGCCGACGAAAGGTACGTTGATCAGCCGCTTCTCGGCCAGCAGCAGCCTAAACAAGGGAATAGACATCGCCGGGCAGGAAGGTCAGCCCGTAATGGCCGCTGCCGACGGTACCGTGGTCTATGCGGGAAATGGTCTACGGGGTTATGGTGAACTGGTTATCGTCAAACACAGCGAAACCTACGTCAGTGCCTACGGTCACAATCGTAGGTTGCTGGTTCGGGAAGGTGAGCGTGTCAAGATAGGGCAGACGATTGCCGAGATGGGTTCGACCGGGACCGACCGGGTCAAGCTCCATTTCGAGATTCGCCGTCAGGGCAAGCCGGTGGATCCCTTGCAGTTTTTGCCCAATCGCTGATTCGCTAGGCGCCGACTCGATCCCGCAGCTTTTTGGGGGCGAGTCATGGCGCATCGGCAACGTATCGATACGCCCTGGTTCGAAGCGCAGACGAGCAAGGGTTACTCAAGATGATCCAGAACAAACAAGAAACCGAGTACGACCTCGGCGATGATGTCCTGCTTCTCGATTCCAATCCCTTCGGTGAGGAATCCGCCGATTCAGCCATGACCAAGGCGCTCTCCGGGCGCGGCAACCAGGTCTTGCGGGGGGCGAAACTGGCCGACTACGGCCGAGCGCTCGACGCCACTCAGCTCTATCTCAACGAAATCGGCTTTTCGCCGCTGCTGTCACCAGCGGAGGAAGTGCATTTCGCCCGTCTTGCCCAGCGTGGCGATCCCGCCGGTCGCAAGCGCATGATCGAAAGCAACCTGCGCCTCGTGGTGAAGATCGCTCGACGCTACATCAATCGCGGTCTGTCGCTGCTCGATCTGATCGAGGAGGGCAATCTCGGGCTGATTCGCGCCGTGGAGAAATTCGATCCCGAGCGGGGTTTCCGATTCTCCACCTATGCCACCTGGTGGATCCGGCAGACCATCGAGCGGGCGATCATGAACCAGACCCGCACCATTCGCCTGCCGATCCATGTGGTCAAGGAACTCAACCTGCACCTGCGCGCCGCGCGCGAACTGACCCAGAAGCTCGACCACGAGCCTTCACCCGAGGAAATCGCCGCCCTGCTGGAAAAGCCGGTAGCGGACGTCAAGCGGGTGATGGGCCTGAACGAGCGGATCAGCTCGGTTGACATGGTCCTCGGCCCCGATTCCGACAAGACCCTGCTCGACACCCTGACCGACGACCGCCCCACCGATCCCTGCGAATTGCTGCAGGATTCGGATCTCAACCAGAGCATCGACCAGTGGCTGCTGGAGCTGCCGGAAAAGCAGCGCGAGGTGGTGGTGCGTCGCTTCGGCCTGCGTGGTCATGAAGCCTGCACCCTGGAAGAGGTCGGGCAGGAGATAGGGCTCACCCGCGAGCGGGTCCGGCAGATCCAGGTCGAGGCGCTCAAGCGGTTGCGCGAGATTTTCGAGCGCAATGGCCTGTCCAGTGATTCGCTGTTCTGAACATGCCTAGCTGAATGTCAGCCAAACGGAGCCCGGATTTATCCGGGCTTTTTTCTGCGTGTCGTTGTAAGCCAAGGCTTACAGTCCGCGTAAGCATGCATCGATTCAGGCTGCCGGAAAGTATCGCTTGAGCAGCTCGACTAATAGCCAAGTGCTTGCTGCGTAACGTTTTTTTGTTTCGAGGGGCGTGCTGAGCGCGCTCACCGTGACCGACTGTGGCAGATTGCCAGCCTTCGGCAGAGGCGTACTATCGGCGCTGTGTCTGGGACGACACGGATCGGCAGGAAGCGGATCGGGATCACCTCGGGACGAGGTTCACCAGGACGGTGACAGGATTACAGGGACAGGGACGAAGGGGGCGGAGCGATCCGCCCCCTTTTTTTGGCCCGGATTTCCAGGCGCGGCCTAGCGCTCGAGCTGGGCGAGCTTGCCGGTCTTGCCATCCCATTCGGCCGCGTCGGGCAGGGCTTCCTTCTTCTCGGTGATGTTCGGCCAGATGTTGGCCAGCTCACTGTTGAGTTCGATGAAGGCTTCCTGGCCGGCCGGTACCTCGTCTTCCGAGAAGATCGCCTGGGCCGGGCACTCGGGCTCGCACAGGGCGCAGTCGATGCACTCGTCCGGGTGAATCACCAGGAAGTTGGGGCCTTCGTAGAAGCAGTCCACCGGGCAGACTTCCACGCAGTCGGTATATTTGCATTTGATGCAGTTGTCAGTGACGACGAAGGTCATCTGCTCGTTCTCCTCAGGCTAAGGCGGCGGATTCTAGCAGCATTGCCGGAACCCTCGTATCCGTTAACTCAGATACGCTTTTTCCATTCGTAGATAAGCTCCAGGGCCCGTCTGGGTGTGATGTCGTCCGGCTGCAGGCGTTCCAGTTCCTCGATGAGAGGATGGGTGGCGCTGGCGAACAGATCGGCCTGCAACGGACGACCCTTGGCCGGCGCGCTTACCGGCAAGGGGGCACCCACCTCACCGTTGAAACTGGCCGCTTCCAGGCGGGCGAGATGCTCCCGCGCGCGCAGGATGACGTCCTCCGGCACGCCGGCCAGTTGGGCCACGGCCAGGCCATAGCTCTGGCTGGCCGGACCGGGCAGCACATGGTGCAGGAAGACGATGCGGTCGTTGTGCTCGGTGGCGTTGAGGTGGACGTTGGCCACGCTCGGCTGGCCTTCCGGCAGCACGGTCAGCTCGAAGTAATGGGTGGCGAACAGCGTCCAGGCGCCCAGGCGCGCCAGTTGCTCGGCGGCGGCCCAGGCCAGGGACAGGCCGTCGAAGGTACTGGTGCCGCGGCCGACCTCGTCCATCAGCACCAGGCTGTGTTCGCTGGCGTTGTGCAGGATGTTGGCGGTCTCGCTCATCTCCACCATGAAGGTGGAGCGGCCACCGGCCAGGTCGTCGCTGGAGCCGATGCGGGTGAAGATGCGATCCACCAGGGACAGTTCGCAACTCGCCGCCGGGACGAAGCTGCCGACATGGGCCAGCAGCACGATCAGCGCGGTCTGGCGCATATAGGTGGACTTGCCGCCCATGTTCGGACCGGTGATCACCAGCATGCGGGTGTCGTTGTCGAGGGTGACGTCGTTGGCGACGAAGGGCGTTTCCAGCACCTGCTCCACCACCGGATGACGTCCCTGGCCGATCTTCAGGCAGGGCTCCGCGACGAAGCGTGGCTTGTTCAGGTCCAGGTTGAGGGCGCGCTCGGCGAAGTTGGCCAGGACGTCCAGTTCGGCCAGGGCCGCGGCGCTGTCCTGCAAGGGCGCCAGGTGACCGATGAGTTCCTCCAGCAGCGCTTCGTAGAGGGCCTTTTCCCGCGCCAGGGCGCGACTCTGAGCCGACAGCGCCTTGTCTTCGAAGGCCTTGAGCTCCGGGGTGATGAAGCGCTCGGCGCCCTTGAGGGTCTGGCGGCGGATGTAGTCGGCCGGTGCCGACTCGGCCTGGCGGCTGGGGATCTCGATGAAATAGCCGTGGACGCGGTTGTAGCCGACCTTGAGGCCTTGCAGGCCGGTGCGGGCCTTTTCCCGGGCCTCCAGGTCCATGAGGAACTGGCCGGCGTTTTCGCTCAGGGTCTGCAGCTCGTCCAGCTCGCTGTCGTAGCCGCGCTTGATGACGCCGCCGTCGCGGATCACCGCCGGCGGATTGTCGATGATGGCGCGAGCCAGGGTCGCAGCCAGTTCCGGATAGGTCTGGATGCTTTTGGCCAGGTCGAGCAGGTGCGGGGCGATCATCTGCGTCAACCCCTCCTGCAGCGCCGGCAGCGCGGCCAGGGCGTCTCTCAGGCGCGCGAGGTCGCGCGGGCGGGCGTTGCGCAGGCCGATACGGGCGAGGATGCGCTCCAGGTCGCCGATGTCCTTGAGTTGCGGCTGCAGCGTCTCGAAGCGATAGCCTTCCAGCAGGCAGGTGATGGCGTCCTGGCGCGCCTCGATCACCGCGCGATTGCGCAGCGGCCGATTCAGCCAGCGGGTCAGCAGACGACTGCCCATGGCGGTCTGACAGCGGTCCACCACCGACTGCAGGGTGTTGTCGCGGCCACCGGCCAGGTTGACGTCCAGCTCCAGGTTGCGGCGGCTGGCGCCGTCGAGGATGACGGTGTCGTCCAGGCGCTCGTGCCTGAGGCTGCGCAGGTGCGGCAGGGCGGTGCGCTGGGTTTCCTTGGCATAGGCCAGCAGGCAGCCGGCGGCGCCGAGGGCCAGGCCCAGCTTGTCGCAGCCGAAGCCCTTGAGGTCGCCGGTACCGAATTGCTGGCAGAGACTCTTGAGCGCCGAATCGCAGTCGAAGTCCCAGGGCGCCCGGCGGCGCACGCCACGCCGCTTCTCGGCGGGAAGGCCGGCGGGCCAGTCGTCGGGGATCAGCAGCTCGGCGGGATTGAGACGATCAAGCTCGGCCAGCAGGGTCTCCCAGCCGGCCAGTTCCTGCACGGTGAAGCGGCCGCTGGCGATGTCCAGCACGGCCAGGCCGAACAGGCGCTCGTCGCCCAGCACGGCGGTCAGCAGGTTGTCGCGGCGCTCGTCCAGCAGCGCTTCGTCACTGACGGTGCCAGGGGTGATGATGCGCACCACCTGGCGTTCCACCGGGCCCTTGCTGGTGGCGGGGTCGCCGATCTGCTCGCAGATCACCACCGATTCGCCGAGCTTGACCAGCTTGGCCAGGTAGCCTTCGGCGGAGTGGAAGGGGATACCGGCCATGGGGATGGACTTGCCGGCCGAGGCGCCGCGGGCGGTCAGGGTGATGTCGAGCAACTTGGCGGCACGCCGGGCGTCGTCATAGAACAGCTCGTAGAAATCGCCCATGCGATAGAACAGCAGCTGTTCGGGATGCTGATGCTTGATCTTGAGGTACTGCTGCATCATGGGCGTGTGCGCGGAGAGATCGCTCATGCGGGTGTTTCGATCCGGTTGCCTGTGGATAGCCGCGTATTGTCCACCAACTGGCGGCGTTTGTCGGCCCCGCTCGGCTCAAGGCAGCGGTATCAGGCCTGCGGCCCTTGTTCGCGGGCAGCCAGCAGCTGATCGATGCGGGCCATCAGCCGTTCCAGGGTAAAGGGCTTGGCCAGCACCTCGACGTCCGCGACAGGCAGGGACTCGCCAGGCAGGTTTGCCTCGGCATAGCCGGTGATCAGCAGGGCCATCAGACCCGGGCGGCGTTCCCGGGCCAGGGCGGCGAGCTGGCAGCCACTCAGCCCGCCCGGCAGGCCGACATCGGCAATCAGCAAGTCCAGCGGGATATCCGATTCCAGTACCTGCAGCGCCGCGGCGGCATCGGGCGCCTCCAGGGTATGGATGCGATGTTCGCGCAGGGCTTCGTCCACCAGCATGCGCACCAGAGGTTCGTCGTCCACCACCAGGACGGTCATGCCGTCGGGATAGCGCAGCGCTGGAGCCGACGGCGTCTCCACCGACGACGCTGAAGGCTCCACCAGGCGCGGCAGATAGAGGGTCACGGTGGTGCCTTGGCCGGGTGCCGAGGCGATATGGGCGACCCCGCCGGACTGCCTGGCGAAGCCATAGATCATCGACAGTCCAAGCCCGGTGCCCATGCCCACCGGCTTGGTGGTGAAGAAGGGATCGAAGGCCCGCGCCAGCACCGCGGGCGGCATCCCGGAACCGGTGTCGAGCACTGCCAGGGTCACATAGTCGCCAGCCGGCAATTCCAGCGCGGCGGCCTGGGCGTCGTTGAGTCGGCGATTGGCGGTGACGATGCGCAGCATCCCGCCTTCGGGCATGGCATCCCGGGCGTTGATGCACAGGTTGAGCAGGGCGTTCTCCAACTGATGGGGATCGCACAGGGTGAGATTCAACGCCTCCGCCAGTTCGATATGGATCTCGATCTGGGGGCCGACCGAGCGGCGGATGAGTTCCTCCATGCCCAGCACCAGTGCGTTGGTCTGGGTGGCCGAGGGATCCAGCGCCTGGCGACGGGAAAAGGCGAGCAGGCGGTGGGTCAGGGCCGCGGCGCGCTCGGCGGCACCCTTGGCGCCACTGGCATAGCGCTCGAGATCGGTGAAGCGGCCCTGTTCCAGTCTCAGACTGAGCATGTCCAGGCTGCCGATCACACCGGTCAGCAGGTTGTTGAAGTCATGAGCGATGCCTCCGGTCAGCTGGCCCACGGCTTCCATCTTCTGGCTCTGGCGCAGCTGTTCCTCGGTCTGGCGCAGGGCTTCCTGTTGCTCACGGATGGCGGTGACTTCGCGAACGGCAGAATAGATGAGGCCATCTTGCAACACCGAATTCCACGACAACCAGCGATAGCCGCCTTCTCGATGCCGATAGCGATTCTCGAAGCCGAACACCGGTTCGCCGTGCTTCAGGCGTTCCAGGGCCGTCTCGGTGCGGGCGCGATCCTCGACATGCACGAAGGCCATGAAAGGCTCGTGGCGCAACTGCTCTTCGCTCCAGCCCAGGGTGCTGGTCCAGGCTGGATTGAGGTCCAGCAGCTGGCCCTCCAGGGTCGCTGTACAGAGCAGATCGGGGCTGGCCAGCCAGATCAGATCACGCTGGCGGGTGCGCAGGGTGACCTGTTCGCCGAGATTGCCGGCGAAGCGATAGAGGGACTCCAGGCTGCGGCGCTGGGCCGCGCAGACCACCGTCATGATGACGTTGACCAGCACGAACAGCGCATGGGACACCCAGCGTTCCGAGAACAGTGCGAAATAGGCGGGTGCCTTGACGAAGAGGGTCTCGGCCAGCAGCACCGACAACAGGGTGGCGAAGATGCCGGGACCCAGGCCGAACCAGAAGGCCGCGGCCATGATGAAGGGAATGAACAGCAGATAGGGCAGGCTGTCGATGCCCAGGCTCAGGCGGATTCCGGCCGCGATGGCGATCAGCAGGGTAGCGCCCAGAAAGCGCAAGGAAGCCGGCGTCTCCCGCGGGACCAGCTTGAGCAGCCGGCCGAGCAGGGTATGGGTGGCAATGGGCACTGGCGCTAGACCTCGGGGCGCTGATCGCTCACGGTATCGAACGGGTCACGACCGGCAGGCCGGCTCAGGTGCCCTCGTGCCGCTCGAATTCCTCGACCGCGCGTACCACGCCCGCGTTGTCCGCCGCCGTGCTGCGGGCCTGGCGCTCGAAGGCGGTGGCCAGCTCATCGACCAGTTGCAGCAGACGCGGAATGTCGCCGCTGCGTTCGGCATCGGCGGCCTGCTCGCGCACGCGGTTGACGAAGGCTTGGGGATCGTCGAAGGCGGTCATGGGGCGTTCTCCGTTGTGATGATACTTGTCTGACCACAAATGACGGCCAAGGCTCACTCGCGCCGCGTCCAGGCTTGCGGATTGACCAGATTTGCCGGTCGCTGACCGCCCAGGGCGGCCAGCAGGTTGTCCACCGCGCAACGGGCCATGGCCTCGCGCGTCTCCCGGGTCGCAGAGCCCAGGTGCGGCGTGGGCACCACGTTGGGCAGCTGCAGCAGGGGCGAGTCCGACGCCACGGGTTCCCGGTCGAAGACGTCCAGCCCGGCGCCACGCAGTCGGCCTTCCTGCAAGGCGGCGATCAGGGCGGCTTCATCGATGACCGGGCCGCGCGAGACGTTGATCAGGATGGCGTGGGCCGGCAACCGGGCCAGTTCGGCGGCGCCCAGCAGGTGATGGGTCTCGTCGCTCAGGGGTACGGTGATGCAGAGGAAGTCGCAGCTCGCCAGCAACTCGGGCAGCGGCAGGAAGCGCGCGCCGAAGCGCTCGTCCACCTCGGGCTTGGCGGCGTGGGCGGTGTAGTTGACATGCATGCCGAAACCCAGGTGGGCGCGGCGGGCGATGGCCTGGCCGATGCGGCCCATGCCCACCAGGCCCAGGGTCTTGCCATGAACGTCGCAACCGAAATGCGCCTCGCCCAGACTGGCCTGCCACTGGCCGGCGCGGACCCAGTCCGCCAGTTCGACGATGCGCCGCGCAGTGGCGAGCAGCAGGGCGAAGGCGGCGTCGGCAACGCTTTCGGTGAGCACATCCGGGGTGTTGCAGAGCAGGATGCCGCGACGCTCCAGATAGGGCAGGTCATAGCTGTCGAAGCCGACCGAGACACTGGCGATGGCTTCCAGCCGGGGGGCCAGGTCCAGCAGTTCGGGCGTCAGCTTGTAGCTGGAGCCGAGCAGCCCCTGGGCTTCGGGCAGGCGTTCGCGCAGGCGGGCCTCACCGCCTGGCGCCTTGACGTCGACGTATTCCAGATCGAAGGCTTCGTCCAGTCGCGCGGTCAGCGCCGGCGACAGGGCCTTGTAGTGGATCACCTTCTTTTTCATGGACAGCGCTTCCTCTAGTGACTGGTGGCGGGCTTGAGCGCCGCGGCGCGGGTGACCGGTTCCTGGCGCAGCAGCAGGGTCAGGACCACGGCCACCAGCAGGGCGCCGCCCATGAAGCCGAAGGACGCGCCGGGACCACCGGTCACGCCGTTGAGATAGCCCACCAGGTAGGAACCGGCAAAGGAGCCCAGGGCGCCCATGCTGTTGATCAGCGCCATGGCGCCGCCGGCGACGTTGCCGGGCAGGATCTCCGGAACGATGGCGAAGAAGGGGCCGTAGGGGGCGTACATGCAGGCACCGGCGACCACCAGCAGGGCATAGGACCACCAGAAGTGCTGGGTGCCGAGGGCGAAGGAGCCGAGGAAGGCCAGGGCGGCGATCAGCAGCGGCGGCCAGACGAACAGCTTGCGATTCTGCATGCGGTCCGAGGCCCAGGACACCCCGAGCATGGCCAGTACCGCGGCCAGATAGGGCAGCGAAGACAGCCAGCCGGCCTGAACGATGTCCAGCTGGGCGCCCTGGCGCAGGATCGACGGCAACCAGATGACGAAGCCATAGACGCCGATGCTCCAGCAGAAATACTGCAGCGACAGGAGGATGACCTTGGGCGAACGGAAGGCTTCGGCGTAGTTCTTGACCGGCTTCATGCCCTGCTGCTCGGCCTTCAGCGCCTCTTCCAGGCGGGCCTTTTCGTCAGCGGCGAGCCACTTGGCATCCTTGGGCCGCTCGGCGGCCAGGCGCCACCAGATGAAGGCCCAGATCACCGCCGGCAGGCCTTCGATGATGAACATCCAGCGCCAATCCAGGGCATGGATCAGATAACCCGAGACCACCGACATCCAGAGGATGGTCACCGGATTGCCGAGGATCAGAAAGGTATTGGCCCGGGAACGCTCACGCTTGGTGAACCAGTGGCAGAGATAGACCAGCATCGCCGGCATCACCGCCGCTTCGACGACGCCGAGCAGGAAACGGATGGCGATCAGCAGGGTGACGTTGGGTACCAAGCCGGTGAGGGTCGCCAGACCGCCCCAGGCGATCAGGCTCCAGAAGATCAGTCGCTTGACGCTGCGCTTCTCGGCATAGATGGCGCCGGGCACCTGGAAGAAGAAGTAGCCGAGAAAGAACAGCGCACCGAGCAGCGAGGACATCGCCGGGGTGATGCCCAGGTCGTCGGCCATGCCCGAGGCCGCGGCGAAGCCGTAGTTGGCCCGATCGAGATAGGCCAGGCTGTAGGTGATGAAGACCACCGGCATCAGATACCACCAGCGGCGTGGAGCGAGAGGGGAAGCGTTCATGGGGTCACCTGCTTGATTGTTCTTGTCAGGGGGTTGGTGTCGATCAGGGGAGTTCGTGGCGGTAGGGCAATCCTTCCATGTCGCCGACCACCTGCACGGCGCGGGCGCCGATCCAGTTGCCGCGGGCGACGGCGACGGCGACGTCGAGACCGTCGAGCAGAGCGCTGACGAAGCCGGTGGCGAAGCCATCGCCGGCGCCAACGGTGTCGACCACCTCGGCCACCGCTACGCCGGGGACCTCGCCCTCGGCGTCGGGCGTGCGCCAGTAGCCACCCTCAGGGCCGAGCTTGATGGCCACGGCCTTGGCGCCGCGATCCAGGTAGAAGGCGGCGATGTCCGCCGGGGTGTCGTAACCGGTCAGCAGCCGGCCTTCGGCCAGGCCGGGTAGCACCCAGTCGGCCAGCGCGGCGAGGTCATTGAGTTCGCGGCGCATCTGGTCTTCGCTGTCCCACAGCGACGGCCGCAGATTGGGGTCGAAGGAGATGCTGCGGCCGGCGTCGCGCATGGCCTGCAACAGGTGGCGGCTGAAGGCGCGGGCGCTGGGCGAAAGGGCAGGTGGAATACCGGTGGCGTGCAGGTGGCGCGCCTGCAGCAGGCTGGGGTCGAAGTCTTCTTCGATGTTGAGGTGGCTGGCGGCCGAGCCGCGGCGGAAGTACTCCACCACCGGATCGCTGCCATCGGTGGCGCGGGACTTGAGCTGGAAGCCGGTGGGGTGCCGGGGATCGACGGTGAGGCGGCGGCAGTCCAGGCCCTCGGCCTCGAGACTGGCGCGCACGAAGCGGCCAAAGGAATCATCGCCCACCCGCGACAGCCAGGCGACCTTGAAGCCCAGGCGACTCAGGCCGATGGCCACGTTGTTGTCGGCGCCGGCGATGCGCTTGCCGAACTGGTCGACCGTGGCCAGCTCGCCCGGCGTCTCGGCGACGAACATGGTCATGGTTTCGCCAAAGGCGAGGATGTCGATGTCAGCCATGCCGGCGCTCCTCCCGGGTCTGCCCATCCAGGGTGCGTAGCGCCGCTACCTGGCGGCGGGTCTCGGCCAGCAGATCCGCCCCCATCAGCGGAAATTCGATGGCGCGGCGCAGGCCGCTGGGGAAGTGCGCCATCAGGCCCTGCCAGGCCAGCAGGTCGGCGGCTTCCGGCGGTACGGCGTGCAGGCCACCGGCCCGCCGGCGCACCGCCTTGCAATGCAGGTAGCGGACGTCGGGGCCGAGCAGGCGAGCAGCCTGCAAAGGGTCTTCGTCCTGCCAGCGCCAGTTGCCGACGTCGAAGGTCAGCGCCACCGGCAACTGGATTGCCCGGGCCGCCTGGATGAAGGCGCGCAGTGGCTCGACCCGGCCGCCCTGGGCGGTCTGGTCGTTTTCCACCAGCAGCTGTGGGCCGTCGCCCGTCAGCAGGCTGGCGAGCGGCACCAGATCGGCCGCCGCGCGGTAGTGCCCGAGGGACACCTTGAGTGTATCGGCGCCCAGCAGGCAGGCTTCCGCGAGGGCCGAGGGCAGACGTGGCGAGAGGGCCGCGCCGGCTTCGGGCCAGAGTTCGAGGGGGACCGAATAGACACAGCTCAGACCAACTGCCTGGATGGCGGCGCCCAAGGCGGCGAAATCGGGCGCCTCGGTAAAGAGTTCGGCGCGGATTTCCACATGGGTGGCGCCCGCGGCGGCGATCAGGTCGAGCCAGGCGGCCTGACCCTGGGTACGGACCCCGTCGGCACCAAAGGCCGAGGTGGTGATGGCGATCTCCGGTGGCATTGTTGTTCTCCTGAAACCGGTTTCAACAAAAGACGAGCAAAAGGGCGAAAGGTGCCTCTAGGTTCGGGCGCGAGTCGACTGACGGATGCGCAATTCCGCGCCGAAGGTCTGCTGCACCGGGGCGCTGCGATCCCCGTCGATCCGCCGCTGCAACCGCTCGAAGGCGGCTATGCCCAGGGCATGGGTCGGCTGGGCAAGGGCGCTGATGCCGCCACCCACCAGGGGAAACCAGTCGAGGTCGTCGAGAGCGAGCAGGCCGAGGCGTTCGAACAGGGGTTCGCCCAGGGCCTGCAGCGCCAGGGTCGTCGCCAGGGTCGCCACGCCATTGGCGGTGAGCAGCGCCTTGGGTCCGGGGCCGGGGCTGGCGAGAAAGGCGGCCAGTGCCGTCTGCAAGGCCAGGGCATCGTCGGCCTGGGCGCAATGCCCGCCACGACAGCCAGGATGGTCGGCCAGGGCCGCGTCGAAGGCCGTCAGCCGCTGGCGGCGGGAGCTGGTGCCGTCCAGAGGTTCGCTGACCAGTAACAGGTCGCGATACCCCTGACGCTGCAGGTGGGCCACGCCGTCGGCGATGGCCTGGTGGTTGTCGAGGCCGACCAGATCGGCCTCGACGCCCGGCAGTTCGCGATCCAGCAGCACCAGCGGCAGGCGGCTGCCCAGGTGGCGCAGGTCGGCGGCGTGCTGGCCAAAGGTGTTCACGATCAGGCCTTCGATGCTGTAGGACTGCAGCGCGGCCAGTTGCTGGCGCTCCTGGCGGGCGTCCTGGTCGGTGTTGCAGATCAGCAGCGAATAGCCCTGCTGGCGGCAGGCGGTTTCCACGCCATGCATCACCGCGGTGGAATAGGGATTGAGCAGATCGGCCACCAGCATGCCGATCAGGCGGCTGCGACCACGCTTGAGACCACGGGCCATCTGGTTGGGCTGGAAATCGAGGGCGACCACGGCCTGCTCGATACGCGCGGCGAGGGAATCGGACAGCAGGCGGCGATCGTCGCTGATGTAGCGAGACACGCTGGCCTTGGACACGCCGGCGGCGGCGGCCACTTCGGCGATGGTCGCACGGGTGGCGCGCGGACCGGGGAGAAAGACATCGTTCATGGCGTACCGCTGTTAGGATTTTGTAGGTGCCTGAAACCGGTTTCAGTAAATCTCTTCTCACGCGGACCGGCAAGCCGGTCTAAGGTGCAGGCCGACCAGTGGTCGCCGCAGGCGGTCGCTGGCCGCGGTCACCTTTTATGTTCTCCTTTGCACAGGAAGGTCTCGATGGACTCCCTCGACAGTCTCGCCCAACAACTGGGTGAAGCCCTGCAGGCGGCCGGCGCCCAGGTCACCACTGCCGAATCCTGCACCGGTGGCGGCATCGCCGAGGCGATCACCCGCATCGCCGGCAGCTCGGCCTGGTTCGAGGCCGGCTTCGTCACCTACTCCAACCGCCAGAAGACCCTGCAACTGGACGTGCCCGAGGCGCTGTTCGAGCAGGTCGGCGCGGTCAGTGAGGAGGTGGTGGCGGCCATGGCGCTGGGCGCGCAACAGCGTGCCGGTGCCCGCTTCGCGGTCGCGGTGAGCGGTATCGCCGGGCCGGGCGGCGCGGTGCCGGGCAAGCCGGTCGGTACCGTCTGGCTGGCCTGGCGCGACGGCGAAAAATTGCACACCGAACGGCAGGTATTTGCGGGTGATCGCGCCGTCGTTCGCCAGCAGACCCAGGTCCGCGCGCTGGAGGTTTTATTGGCCTTCTTGACCGAGGAAAAAGGCCCTCAGGTGTAGCAACCAGGGGGTGAATATGGTTTAATACTGTTCACTTATACAGGTATCCACGGCCGTCTGGCCCTTCTTTCTCCGAGAGGAATCTAATGGACGACAACAAAAAGCGTGCCCTGGCCGCGGCCTTGGGACAGATCGAAAAGCAATTCGGTAAGGGCACCGTGATGCGCATGGGCGATCACGAGCGCCAGGCCATTCCGGCGATTTCCACCGGTTCCCTGGGCCTGGACATCGCCCTTGGCATCGGTGGTCTGCCCAAGGGCCGGATCGTCGAAATCTACGGTCCCGAGTCTTCGGGCAAGACCACCCTGACCCTGTCGGTCATCGCCCAGGCCCAGAAGCAGGGCGCCACCTGCGCCTTCGTCGACGCCGAACATGCCCTGGATCCGGACTACGCCGGCAAGCTGGGCGTCAATGTCGACGACCTGCTGGTGTCCCAGCCGGATACCGGTGAACAGGCCCTGGAAATCACCGACATGTTGGTGCGCTCCAACGCGGTCGACGTCATCATCGTCGACTCCGTGGCCGCTCTGGTGCCCAAGGCCGAGATCGAAGGCGAGATGGGTGACATGCACGTGGGGCTGCAGGCGCGTCTGATGTCCCAGGCGCTGCGCAAGATCACCGGCAACATCAAGAACGCCAACTGCCTGGTCATCTTCATCAACCAGATCCGCATGAAGATCGGGGTGATGTTCGGCAACCCCGAGACCACCACCGGCGGTAACGCCCTGAAGTTCTATTCGTCGGTCCGCCTGGACATCCGTCGCATCGGCGCGGTGAAGGAAGGCGACGAGGTGATCGGCAGCGAAACCCGCGTCAAGGTGGTCAAGAACAAGGTGGCACCGCCGTTCCGCCAGGCCGAGTTCCAGATCCTCTATGGCAAGGGTATCTACCTGAACGGCGAGATCATCGATCTGGGCGTGCAGCTGGGTCTGATCGAGAAGTCGGGTGCCTGGTACAGCTACCAGGGCAGCAAGATCGGCCAGGGCAAGGGTAACGCTGCCAAGTTCCTGGAAGACAATCCCGAGATCAAGGGCGCCGTGGACAAGGCGATCCGCGAAAAGCTGCTGAGCCAGCCGACCAATCAGAAAGCCGAAGTAGCTGCTGAAGAAGGCGCTGACGTCGATCTCTGATCGCCTGCCAGTGTTCCAGACGACCCCCGCCCCGTGCGGGGGTTTTCGTATGAGGAGGATCACCCTTGGGCAATCCGCTGGATACCACCGCTGCCATCCGTCTCGCCGCCATGGATCTGCTGGCGCGTCGCGAGCATGGCCGTGAAGAGCTGTCGCGCAAGTTGCGTCGGCGCGGGGCCGAGGAGGAACTGCTTGGTCCGGTACTCGATCGCCTGGCCGAGGATGGCCTGCTCGATGAAAGTCGCTATCTGGAGAGCTATATCGCCAGCCGTGCCCGCTCCGGTTACGGGCCCATGCGCATCCGCGAGGAACTGGGCCAGCGTGGCCTGAAAAAAGAGCAGGTGGAGATGGCCCTGCGCGAAGCGGACGTGGACTGGCAGGCGCAGCTGGAAGAGGTATGGCGCCGGAAATTCGGTACGCCGCCGGCCGATGCCAAGGAGCGTGCCAAGCAGGGGCGTTTCCTGGCCTACCGAGGCTATGCCATGGACGGAATCAACCGGGTGCTGAGCCGGCGGTAGTGGGTTGTGGCTTGCGGTGTTGGGCTTCGCTGCGCCCAGCGCCAGCCTGCAGGTCCATCCCGCCCAAGGTGAGTGATTGATTGCGGAAAATGAACGCGCGCACGACCAACCTCCTCCCTGAGGAAGAGGGTTGGGGTGAGGGCGCGCTTCGCGGTGATGCCGAATGGAAAGGAGGCGCCATTTTCCGTGCGTTTGCCAGGACACGAATCGAGTTCAGAGCCATCGCGGCCATGGGCCGCTCCTACAGTCAAATCAGTGTCTGTAAGAGCGGCCTATGGCCGCGATGGTAGCGATCACCTCGGTCCCGCAGGTTCGCGCTGAGCACAGTGGCGCCTAGCATCGGTTCTGGTGTCGGAGATCGTTGGGCTTCGCTGCGCTCAACCCAACCTACGGGAGAGTGCTGCAGGTTGGGTTGAGACGGCCCCATCCGCGAAGCCCAACATGGCGGCAGAGTCTGGATACGTTGGGCTTCGCAGTGCTCAGCGCCAACCTACGTGGCTGCCCAATGCTCCGGCCGATTGAGTTCGTCCACCAGTTCGCGCAGACGACCGTAGTGACGGCCATGGAAGTCGAAGGCGAGGCGCGTCAGATGGGCGAATTCCGCTTCGTCGGGCTGGCCTTCCCCGGGCGCCAGCTGGGTGAAGCCCGGGGTCCGACAGAGGTCGCCGAAATCCGTTGCCAGGCGCTCAAGACAGGCCGGTGTCAGGGCGTGCCTGAGGCGGATATGGAACAGGCCGTCACGTCGGCGGGTGGAGTGGTAGTTGCCATAGAAGTGCTCGATCTCGGCGGCGGCGGCTTCCGGTGAGCGTACCAGCCGGACCAGCTTGAGATCGGCCGGCAGGATGTAGCCTTCCTCCAGCAGATTGCGCTGCAGATAGGCCAGGGTGTCGTCCCAGAAGTGGCCGTCGGGGGTGTCCAGCAGGACCAGCGGCACCAGCGGACTCTTGCCGGTCTGGATCAGGGTGAGCACCTCGAAGGTCTCGTCCAGGGTGCCGAAACCGCCGGGGCAGAGCACCAGGGCATCCGCCTCCTTGAGAAAGAACAGCTTGCGCACATAGAAGAAGTGAAAGGACAGCAGGTGATCCGTGCCCTCGATGGTGGGATTGGCGCGCTGTTCGAAGGGCAGGGTGATGTTGAAGCCGAGACTGGCCTCGGGCCCTGCGCCTTCGTGGGCCGCGCCCATGATGCCGGCGCCGCCGCCGGTGATGACCATCATGTCGCGGCGGGCCAGGGCACTGCCCAGTTCGCGAGCGAGGGCATAGAGGCCATGATCGATGCGGGTCCGCGCCGAGCCGAACACCGTGACCTTGCGTCGCCTGCGGAAACGCTCGAGGGTGCGGAAGGCCTGCTCCAGCTCCTTGAGGGTCTGCAGCATGATCTTGGCGTCCCAGCGTGCCGGATTGGTCTGCGCCATGCGCACCACCGTCACCAGCATCTCGCGGTAGAGGCCCAGGTTGGGGCTGCCGCCCGGGAGGGCGTGCTCCAGCAATTCGTCGATGCGCTGGCCGAGGTCGGCGGCGCTGGGCTCCACGTGGCGGGCCAGGTAGCTGTCGTCGCTGTCCTCGGTCATGGCCGCGGTCTCCGCTTACTTGCCCAGGCCGCAGTCGGCCGCCTGGAAGCGCTCGACCATGACCGGCTTGTTGGTCTGGTATTCGGTGAAGTCATAGACCAGGGTGGCGCCACGGGCCAGCAGCTGGCGATAGCCATTGCTCTGGCAGACGCTCTCGGCCAGTTGCACCCGCACCGTGGCCGGATTCTCGCGCATGCGGGCGGCATGGGCAGGGCGGACGCTGAGGTTGTTGATCAGCTGCTTGCCCTGCACGGTGTAGCCGCGGTCGAGGATGTCCTCGTTGATGGCGCGGGGCGTGCCCTGGCTGCTCTCGGTAGCCACCTTGCGCAGCATCTGGTTGAGCTCGTGGTCCTTGAGCGACTCGGCCGCCTGGACGGTGAAGGGCAGGGCGAGGGTCAGGGCGAGCAAAGCAAAACGAGGCATCGTGTTCTCCAGCGTAGAGGAGCCCGTTTCGACCGTGGTCGCGGGCGGGGGTTCGCAGGGCGTCTGCGCAGGGTAACCTGCCTGGCCGCCGCGGGCATCCCGATCGCTCTGGTAAACTGCGCTTTTGCCCCGCGAGCCCGGCATGACCCCGATCAGCGACACCCCTCTGCATGCCGTGGCCCGTCTGCGCCAGGAGCGCCTGGCGCGCAGCATCAAGCCCTTCATCGCCCGTGGCTCGCGCATGGCGCGCTGCCCGAATTGCCGTCTGGCACCCAGCCACTGCCTCTGCGACCTGCGTCCCCTGCGCCAGACCCACGCCGGCATGTGCCTGCTGATGCACGACGTCGAGCCGCTTAAGCCGAGCAACACCGGTTGGCTGATCGCCGACGTGGTGGCCGACACCCATGCCTTCGGCTGGAGTCGCACGGCGGTGGATCCGGGGCTGCCGGCATTGCTCGCGCAGCCGGAATGGCAACCGCTGCTGGTGTTTCCCGGCGAGTACGCCGCGCCCGAGCGGGTGGTCGAGAGCATGCCGCTGGCGCCCGGTCAGCGCCCGCTGTTCGTGCTGCTGGATGCCACCTGGACCGAGGCGCGCAAGATGTTTCGCAAGAGTCCCTATCTGGACCGCCTGCCGGTGCTGAGCTTCCAGCCCAACGCCCTGTCGCGCTATCGCCTGCGGCGCTCGACCCGGGGCGAGCACCTGTGCACCGCCGAGGTCGCCGCCCTGTGCCTGGAACTGGCCGGCGAGGCACCGGCCGGTCGGTTGCTGGAGGCCTATCTGGATGTCTTCAGCGAGCGCTACCTGGACGCCAAGCATCACCTGCCGCTGGCGGCGGACAGCCCGGCCAGCCGGCAACTGAAGGCCCTGCGGGATTAGTTGACCGGCTTGATCTCCACCGGCGCCTGGCGCGGCCAGAGCTGGGCCGCGAGCATGCCGGCGAACATCAGGCCGCAGCCCAAATAGCCACGACCGCTGAGGGCCTCGCCCAGCAGCCAGGCACCGAAGAAGGCGGCGAACACCGCCTCCAGGGAAAAGATCACCGCCGCATGGGAGGCGATGGCGCCGCGCTGGGCGAACACCTGCAGGGTGTAGCCTATGCCGGCGGCGATCACGCCGCCATAGAGCAACTCGGGCAGGGCGAGGACGATCCCGGTCGACTGGATCGGCTCGAAGGCCAGCGCCAGCGCCAGGCTGAGCACGGCGCAGACGCCGAATTGCAGGATCGACAGCACCGTGGCGTCGTGGCGACTGGAATAGTGTCCCACCAGCAGCACATGGACCCCCCAGGCCAGGGCGCCGGCCAGTTGCAGCAGATCGCCCGAGGCCACGTGGAAGTTGTCGCCGATGCTCAGCAGCCCCATGCCGACCACCGCCAGGCTGGCGCCGATCCAGGTGCCCAGGTGGCTGCGCTGGCCGAGCAGCAGCCCCAGCAGCGGCACCACGATGACATAGAGGCCGGTGATGAAGCCGGAATTGGTCACGCTGGTGAACAGCAGGCCGACCTGCTGCAGGTTGATGCCCAGGGTCAGTACGAGGCCCATCAGCAGGCCGCCCTTGAAGGTGTCGCGGGTCAGGCGCTGCTGGCGACCGCGGCGGCGCAGGAACAGGAGCAGTGGCAACAGGGTGAGGGCGCCCAGGGCAAATCTCAGGCCCGTATAGAGAAAGGGGCCGATGTGCTCCATGCCGCCGGTCTGGGCGATGAAGGCGCTACCCCAGATGAGGGCGGTGAGCAGCATGAGCAGATCGGCACGCAGGGCGGCGCTGGGCATGGGACGTCTCTTGGGCAAAACGGCAACTGTGCCGCAAACCGCAGGGCCTTGCCTACCGTCCGCGGTCCGCCCGGCCTTGCCCCCGTCCGCGCCGTTCGGCATGCTTGCGTGCAGCCCGTGCGCCAGCTACCTGGTCGACGTGGGCGTTCACGACAACAAGGAAAGCTACACCATGGCGGCTGCCTACCAGATACTGATCGCCGACGATCATCCGCTGTTTCGCAGCGCGCTGCAGCAGGCCCTGACCCTGGGCTTGGGCGCCCAGGCACGGCTCACCGAGGTGGCCGACATCGCCGAACTCCAGGCCTGCCTGGCCGAGCGCACCGACTGGGATCTGGTCCTGCTCGATCTCAACATGCCCGGCGCCTATGGCTTTTCCGGACTGGTCCTCCTGCGGGGCCAGTATCCCCAGGTGCCGGTGGTGATGATCTCGGCCCAGGAAGAACCGGCGGTGGTGCAGCGCGCCCGGGAATTCGGCGCCAGTGGCTTCATTCCCAAGTCCAGCGATCTGAGCACCCTGCAGCAGGCGGTCAGTCAGGTGCTGGATGGCGATACCTGGTGGCCGCCCCAGGTGGAAGGCGCTCCCGCCCTGAGCGAGGAAGCCAAGGCCGCCAGCGCCGGACTCGCCAGTCTCACCCCCCAGCAATTCCGGGTGCTGACCATGCTCTGCGAAGGCCTGCTCAACAAGCAGATCGCCTTCGAGCTCAATGTCTCCGAGGCCACGGTCAAGGCCCATGCCACGGCCATCTTCCGCAAGCTCGGCGTCCGCACCCGCACCCAGGCGGCGCTGCTGCTGCAGCAACTGGAGAGCACCTCCAGCTGACCCAGGCGCTGTCGGCGCCTGAACCGGGCGCGACCCTCGACTTTCACTTTCTGGCAGCTGCCGTCCATTCGGATCGGCGGTTCGCCCCTGCTAGATGGAGCTTTCGGTGATCTCTCCCTACAAAGGCAAGACCGGCCTGCGCCGGGTCATCAATGCCACCGGCTATTCCCTGGCCGGCCTGCGCACGGCCTTTCGCCAGGAAGCGGCCTTTCGTTCGCTGGTGATGCTCAATGTGGTGCTGGTGCCCCTGGCCTTCTGGCTGGACGTCAGTCGCGGCGAGCGGGCGTTGCTGGTGGCGGTCTGCCTGCTGTCGCTGGTGGTCGAACTGTTCAACGCGGCCATCGAGGCGGTGGTGGACCGCATTTCCCTGGATTGGCACGAACTGTCGAAGAACGCCAAGGATCTGGGCAGCGCTGCGCAGTTCGTGGCCATGATCATCATCGCCGTGGTCTGGGGCATCGTCCTGCTCGGGTGAGCAGGACCCCGGTCAGAGGGTAGCGCCCAGGGTGGCACCCGCCGTGGTGTCATCCGCGGCCAGGCCCTGTTCCAGCACGCTGGGCTGGGCCGAGTGAATGACCTTGTGGATGAAGTGCAGCTTGGCGATCACCGGGGCGGGCAGGGCGAAGGGATAGAAGTCCGGCTGGCCCATGCTGCGCGACAATTCGTTGAGCATGGCCGCCAATTCGATCCAGGCATTGGCGAAGCCGAGGAATTCGTCGTCGCTGCGATCCTCGGCCTCGTACAGCGCCTCGCGGGTGAACGGCTGGAAGTCCAGCTGCAGGCTGCCGGCGTTCATGCCCAGGCTGGCGGCGGTGGCCAGGGTATCCATCATGTGCAGGTAGTGCGCCCAGGTCTCCGCCCAGTCCTCCCAGGGGTGCATGGTGGCGTAGGCGCTGACGTACTGGCTCTCCCAGCCTGCCGGTGCGCCCTGCTCGTAGTGGTGCTGGAGCGCCTGGCCATAGTCGGCGCGTTCGTCACCGAACAGGGCGCGGAAGGGGTCTTCCCAGTGGGTGCAGGCGACCAGGCGATCGAAGTAGTAGTGGCCGACCTCGTGGCGGAAGTGCCCGAGCAGGGTGCGATAGGGTTCGTGCATGTCGGCGCGGACCTTTTCCCGGTGGGCATCGTCCGCTTCGAGGATGTTCAGGGTGATGAGGCCATTGGCGTGCCCGGTGGTGGGCGTGCCGGTGGCGTCGGGGGCGAGGAAGTCGAAGGCGAGGCCGTGCTCGGCATCCACGGTCTGGGGGATCACCTGCAGCCCCAGGCCCAGCAACTGGGCGACCAGTTGCCGCTTGGCCAGCTCCAGCTTGCGCCAGCGCTCGCCGTTGCCGTCGAAGGACAGGTCCGGGATGGTGTGATTGAGCTGGCAGGCCACGCAGAAGTTTTCTCCCGAGTCGGCCGGTACCAGCCAGTTGCAGGCGGCGGGCATGTCCAGGTTGGCGCAGCGGCGATAGAGCGCGCTGGTCGCCTCGGGCAGTTGCCAGAGGCCGCCTTCGCCCGGCAGCAGCGCCGTCGGCGTGCCCTGGTCCGGGGCGTAACCCAGGGCGTTGCCGCAGGCCAGGCACTCGCTGTTGGGAAAGAAGATGGCCTGGCCGCAGGTGCAGTTGGCGACCTTGCGCTGGACGGGCAGGGCGCGCAGGGCGTTGCGTTGCTGACGATTCGAGCTGTAGCTTCCGAGAAAATTGCGCATGGGGCTGATACCTGGCGAGAGCGGCCGCGTCGGACGTCGGCGGAGCGCCGGCGTCTTGCTAGCGGATTAGTAGAGCGGCTCGACCCGGGAGTTCCGGGTTGTTCGTCGCCTGGGACGGCCGGCGAGGGCTCTGGGATCGGCTCCCGCACCGGGCGACGCGCCACAGGCAGCGGCGGCCAGCGTTAGCGGTGGCGCATCCCGACGCACATCACTACCCTAGGTTACCGGTCGCGACCGGCGCGTGCGGTCCGGCGTGCCCGTCGAGGCGACCTCTCCGAACCTGCTCGCGCACCCTGTCAGCCGTCCTCCGACCATGCCCCCGAACGCTTCCCGCAATGCCAGTGACATGACCGGCAGCTACCACGAACTCTGGAGTCCGCGGGGTGGCGTGCGGCCGCCCTGGCGCCGCTTCTACGGCCATCTGGCCGGACTGCGACCCGCGCAGCTCGATCAGCGCCAGGCGTTGATCGCCCGGCAGATCCAGGAAAACGGCGTGACCTACAACGTCTATGCCGATCCCAAGGGCAGCGACCGGCCCTGGGCGCTGGACCTGCTGCCGCAACTGATCTCGGCGGAGGAGTGGGCACCCCTGGCGGCGGGCGTGGCGCAGCGGGCGCGCCTGCTGAACCGGGTACTGGGCGATCTCTATGGCGAACAGCGGCTGCTGCACGAGCGGCTGCTGCCGCCGGAGCTGGTGTTCGGCCACAACAACTTCCTCTGGGCCTGCCAGGGGTTGCGCCCGCCGGGCGATACCTGGCTGCACGTCTATGCGGTGGATCTGGCGCGCGCGCCAGATGGCCGCTGGTGGGTACTGGCCGATCGCACCCAGGCGCCCTCAGGCGCCGGCTATGCCCTGGAAAACCGCCACATCGTGGCGCGGGCCTTTCCCGAGTTGCACCGCGATCTGCAGGTCCAGCCACTCAATGGCTACTTCCAGGCCCTGCAGCGCACCCTGAGCACCGGCCTGGACACCGGCGAGGAGGCGCCGCTGGCGGTGCTGCTGACGCCGGGACGCTACAACGAGACTTACTTCGAGCACCTCTACCAGGCCCGGCAACTGGGCTTTCCGCTGGTGGAAGGCCAGGACCTCACGGTGCGCGACGCCTGCCTCTATCTGAAGACCCTGAGCGGGTTGAGGCGCGTCCACGCGGTGTTCCGCCGGCTGGACGACGACTTCTGCGATCCGCTGGAATTGCGCACCGATTCGGCGCTGGGCGTACCCGGCCTGCTGGAAGCGGTGCGCCAGGGCAACGTCATCATGGCCAATGCCCTGGGCAGCGGCCTGCTGGAATCGCCCGGCCTGCTGGGCTTTCTGCCCGGCGTTTGCCAGGCGCTGCTGGGCGAGACCCTGGCGCTGCCCTCCGTCGCCACCTGGTGGTGCGGCGAGACGCCGGTGCGGGAAGCGGCCCTGGCGCGGCTGGCGGAGCTGGTGATCAAGCCGGCCTATCCGGCCCAGGGCTTCGAACCGGTGTTCGGCAAGGCGCTGGATGCCGCGGGATTGGCCGAATTGCGCGCGCGGATCCTGGCCACGCCCCATGCCTATGTGGCCCAGGAGCGCATCCAGCTGTCCCAGGCGCCGGTCTGGCAGGGCGGCAGTCTGCAGTCGCGCGCCATCGGCATGCGCGTCTATGCGGTGGCCAGCGAAGACGGCTACTGGGTGATGCCTGGCGGCCTGACCCGGGTCGCCCACGAGGGCGCCGCGGTGGTGTCCATGCAGCGCGGCGGATCGAGCAAGGACACCTGGGTGCTGGGTGGCAGTCGCGGCGCCGCCGAGGTGCCCGGAGCGCGGGTGCTGGGGGTGCGCGACCTGGTGCGCAAGGACCCCTTCCTGCCCTCGCGTACCGCCGAGAATCTGTTCTGGTACGGTCGCTACAGCGAACGCTGCGAGGATGCCGCGCGCCTGCTGCGGATCGTCCTGAGTCGCCACCTCGACGCCGATGACGGCGGGCCGGCGGTGCAGTCGGCCATCGATCTGGCCACAGCCCTGGAGTTGCTGCCGGCGGATGGCCGGCTGGCGGAGCAACTGCGCGCGGCCCTGGGGCCGGGTGACTTTCCCAGCGGCCTGGGCGCCAATCTGCAGCGCCTGCATTGGGCCGCGGCCCAGGTGCGTGGCCGGCTGTCGCCGGAGAACTGGCGCGCCATCCGCGAGGTGGAGCGTGAGGCCCATGGTCTGGGCCAGGTCGGCAGCGAGCCGGGCGAGGCGCTGCAGAGTCTCAACCGCCTGGTGATGGCGCTGGCGGCGGTGGCCGGCTTTACCTTCGACGACATGACCCATGACGAGAGCTGGCGCTTCCTGATGATCGGCCGGCGCATCGAGCGGGTGCAATTCCTCGCCGGCAGCCTGGCGCACTTTCTCGAAGGCGGCGCCACCTGGGACGCGGCCGGCCTGGAATGGCTGCTGGAACTGGGCAACAGCATCATCACCTATCGGTCGCGCTACCAGGCGGCGCCCCAGCTGATCCCGGTGCTGGACCTGCTGATGCTGCACGAGCACAACCCCTATTCGATCCGCTTCCAGCTGCATGCGCTGATCAACGCCGTGGAGCACCTGGAACGCTACTACGGCCTGCCCCGCGATCCTGCGCTGCACGATACCTACGATCGCCTCCGCCGCTTCGACCTCGCGACCCTGGAGAACACCCTGTTCGGCGACGCCGGTCGGGTCGAGGTGCAGCAGGGGCTGGCGCGCCTGCTGCGGCAGGTCGCCGAGGCCAGCAGCCAGCTGTCCGAGCGGGTCATCTATCGCTGCTTCGCCCATGTCGACGCCGTCAGCCAGCGCACGGTGTCCATGTGATGAACCAGGTCCGCTATCGCATCCAGCACGACACCCACTATCGCTACGCGACGCCGGTGTCGCTGTCGCAGCAGCTGCTGCACCTGTTGCCGCGCGACTGCGCGTGGCAACGCTGCCTGTCCCGGCAACTGGTGATCCTGCCGCAGCCGACCCAGCGCCAGGACGCCTGGGACGCCTTCGGCAATCCGCTGACGCGATTGTCCTTCGAGCGACCCCACGACGAACTCTATGTCGGCACCGAGCTAGAAGTGGAGGTGGATTCCCGTGCCGGTCTCAGGCTGGCGGATTCGCCCGCCTGGGAGGAGGTCCGTGACGGCCTGCGCTATCCCGCCGCCCAGGTGTCGCTGGACGTCCATCACTTCCGCTTCGAATCCCCGGCGGTGCCGCTGGACGGCATCTTCGCCCGCTTCGCCGAGGAGTGTTTCCCACCGGGCCGTCCCCTGTTGCTGGGCTGCCGGGCGCTGATGGAAAAGATCCACCGCGAATTCCGCTTCGACGCCACCGCCACCCAGGTGGCGACGCCCCTGCGCGAGGTGCTGGAGCACCGCCATGGCGTCTGCCAGGACTTCGCCCACCTGATGCTGGCCTGCCTGCGTGGCCTGGGGCTGGTGGCGCGCTACGTCAGCGGCTATCTGCTGACCCGGCCGCCACCCGGCAAGCCGCGGCTGATCGGTGCCGATGCCTCCCACGCCTGGGTCAGCGTGCATTGCCCGCGGCTGGGCTGGGTCGATTTCGATCCCACCAACGACGTCCTGCCGGACCTGGAACACATCACTCTGGCCTGGGGCCGCGACTTCACCGATGTCTCGCCGCTGCGCGGGGTAATCCTCGGCGGCGGCGATCACGATCCGGTGGTCGAGGTGACGGTAACGCCGCTGTAGCGTGTTTGGCTTGGCAGGAACTCCAGCTAAGGAACACCTACCTACAGCACCGTAGCGTGGAAAACGGCGCAGCCTTTGCCACTGGGACTGCGTGGCGAGGGGCGCCCTCACCCCCAACCCTCTCCCGCGGGGAGAGGGGGGTGTCGGAGCAGGCGTTCAGCGCTATCTACGAAACGCCTGCTTGCAGCGCCGTAGCGTGGAAAACGGCGCAGCCTTTTCCACTGGGGCCGCGTGGCAAGGGGCGCCCTCACCCCAGCCCTCTCCCGCGGGGAGAGGGGGTTGTTCGAGCAGGCGCTCAGCGCTATCAGGCCGGGCAAGATCGGCATCAGCTATCGCACCGGCTTGTAGAGGCGACGCTGACCGTGGCGATTTTTAAAGTGGCGCCATAGGTGCGGCCGGCGTTGGCTGAGTCGTGGCAACAGGCAACTCGCTGTTGCGTCCCCGCAGAGTCCTTATTGTCTATACAAAATGAGTGTCGCCTTTCCCCGGTGCTGAGCTTCCATTGCGTCACTGTTAGCGTTCTGCTGGCTTCTAAGGCAAGGAGAGGCTTCATGTGCTTGACGATCAATCAACTCTGGATTAAATGTATATACATTAACCGGAGGGGTCATCATGTCCGCCGCTACCCAGTCGCTGCTCTGGCGTTACGTTACCCTGTTCGATGGCCTGCAGACCCTGCCCAAGCCCATGGCGGTCTGGGTCAAGAATGACCAGATTGCCGGTGTCTGGCCGGAGTCCGAGTTTTATTCCGAGCTGGCCCAAGGCGCCGAACTGGCCGGGGAGGGCGGGGTGATGACGCCCGGCCTGGTGGATTGTCATACCCATCTGGTCTATGCCGGTCAGCGTGCCGGAGAATTCGAGCAGCGGTTGGAGGGCGCTAGTTACGCGGAAATCGCCCGCGCCGGTGGCGGCATCCTCGGCACCGTAAGGGCCACCCGTGCAGCCAGCGAGGCGGACCTTTTCGCCCTGAGCCTGCCGCGCCTGCAGGCCTTGGCCAACGAGGGCGTTACCACCGTGGAGATCAAGTCCGGCTATGGCCTGACAGTGGCCGACGAACTCAAGCTATTGCGGGT
Source organism: Pseudomonas aestiva (assembly GCF_039908605.1). Taxonomy (NCBI): domain Bacteria; kingdom Pseudomonadati; phylum Pseudomonadota; class Gammaproteobacteria; order Pseudomonadales; family Pseudomonadaceae; genus Pseudomonas; species Pseudomonas aestiva. The sequence goes on from NZ_CP150916.1 coordinate 1,436,405, forward strand.
CGCCCGCCAGCTAGGCAAGGCGCTGCCGGTCCGGGTGATCACCACGCTGCTGGGCGCCCATGCCGTGCCGCCGGAATTTCAGGGCGATGCCGACGGCTATGTCGAGCTGGTCTGCCAGGATATGATCCCGGCCGCGGTGGCCGAAGGGCTGGCCGATGCGGTGGACGTCTTCTGCGAGGGGATCGCCTTTTCGCCGGCCCAGTGCGAAAGAGTCTTCCAGGCGGCGCACGCGCACGGTCTGCCGATCAAGGCCCATGCCGAACAGCTGTCCAACCTGGGCGGCAGCGCCCTGGCCGCGCGCCTGGGCGCCTTGTCGGCGGACCATGTTGAGTATCTCGACGAAGCCGGGGTGCGCGCCCTGGCCGCCGCCGGCACCGTCGCCGTGCTGCTGCCCGGCGCCTTCCTGATGCTGGGCGAGACTCAACATCCACCGGTCGAACTGCTGCGTCGCCACGGGGTGCCCATGGCGCTGGCCAGTGACGCCAATCCCGGCACCTCGCCGCTCTATCTGCCTACCCTGATCGCGCACCTGGGCTGCACCCTGTTTCGCCTCACGCCCCGCGAGGCCCTGGCCGGCATGACCGCCCACGCCGCCCAGGCCCTGGGGCGTCCGGAGCTTGGCCGTATCCAGGTGGGCGCCCCGGCGGATCTCTGCCTGTGGGACGTCGGTCAGCCGGCGGAGCTGGCCTATGAGGTGCGTCCGGGCCGCCTGCGTCAGCGCGTTTTCGCCGGGGAGGCGCAGCATGTTCGCTGATTGCCAGGCCCTGGAAACCTGGAGCGGTCGCATCGATCCTGAGCCGGATGCCTTGCGCTGGCATCAGTGCATCCAGCCACTCGCCGCGGACAGCGCGCCCGGCGTGGCCCTGCTGGGCTTCGCCTGTGACGAGGGCGTGCGGCGCAATCAGGGGCGGGTGGGCGCTGCCGAGGGCCCTGTCGCCCTGCGCCGCGCCCTGGCCAATGTCGCCTGGCAGCGGCAGGGGCCTGCCTATGACGCCGGCGATGTCCGCTGTACTGACGGCGATCTGGAAGGCGCCCAGGCGCGCCTGGCCGATGGCGTACGCCAGTTGCTCGACGCGGGCCATCTGCCCCTGGTGCTGGGAGGCGGTCACGAGGTGGCCTGGGCCAGCTGGTCGGGCCTGGCGCTGCACCTGGCCAGGACCCTGCCCAAGCCGCGCATCGGCATCGTCAATTTCGACGCCCACCTGGACCTGCGCGATCCGACTCGGGGAGCGACCTCCGGTACGCCCTTCGCCCAGGTCGCCGCTCACTGCGCCCGCCATGGCTGGTCCTTCCACTATGCCTGCCTGGGGCTGAGCCTGGCGGCCAATACCCGCACCCTGCTCAGGCGTGCCGCCGAGCTGGACGTGCTGATCCGCGAAGACCACGAGATCCGCGAGGGCAGCTTGGAACGGATCGGCGCCGAGCTGGACGCCTTCGTCGCCGGTTGCGATGCCCTCTATCTGACCTTCGACCTGGATGTGCTGCCCGCCGGCGATGCACCCGGGGTCAGCGCCCCCGCCGCTCATGGCGTGAGCCTCGCGCTGCTGGAACTCCTGATCCGCCGGCTCAAGGCCAGCGGCAAGTTGCGCCTGGCCGATGTGGCCGAACTCAATCCCGCGCTCGACCAGGACGGCCGCACGGCCCGGGTCGCGGCGCGGCTGATCCATACCCTGGCACTGGACTTCTAGGGCCTGCCGCGAACAACAAGAGAGGAAGATTCCATGACCCGCTTTCGTGAAGGTGAGATCCGCGCCCCCCGCGGCACCCAGCTCAATGCCAGGAGCTGGCTGACCGAGGCGCCGCTGCGCATGCTGATGAACAATCTCGATCCCGCGGTCGCGGAAAATCCCGAGGAGCTGGTGGTCTACGGTGGCATCGGCCGGGCGGCGCGCGATTGGGAAAGCTACGACCGCATCGTCGCCACCCTCAAGGAACTGGGCGACGACGAGACCCTGCTGGTGCAATCGGGCAAGCCGGTGGGGGTATTCAAGACCCACGCCGACGCCCCGCGGGTGCTGATCGCCAATTCCAACCTGGTACCGCACTGGGCCAGCTGGGAGCACTTCAACGAACTGGATGCCAAGGGCCTGGCCATGTACGGCCAGATGACCGCCGGCAGCTGGATCTACATCGGCAGCCAGGGCATCGTCCAGGGCACCTACGAGACCTTTGTCGAGGCCGGGCGTCAGCACTACCAGGGTGACCTGCGCGGCCGCTGGGTGCTGACCGCCGGTCTCGGCGGCATGGGCGGTGCCCAGCCCCTGGCCGCGACCCTGGCCGGCGCCTGTTCGCTGAACATCGAATGCCAGCAGAGTCGTATCGACTTCCGTCTGCGCAGCCGCTATGTCGACGAGCAGGCCACTGACCTCGATGACGCCCTGGCGCGTATCACTCAGTACACCCGTGAAGGCAAGGCGATCTCCGTCGCCCTGCTGGGCAACGCCGCCGAGATCCTGCCCGAACTGGTCCGCCGCGGCGTGCGCCCGGATATGGTCACCGACCAGACCAGCGCCCACGATCCCCTCAACGGCTATCTGCCGATCGGCTGGACCTGGGCCGAATACCGGGATCGTGCAGCCACCGATCCGGCTGGGGTGGTCAAGGCCGCCAAGCAGTCCATGGCCATGCACGTCCAGGCCATGCTCGACTTCCAGAAGCGCGGCGTCCCGACCTTCGACTACGGCAACAACATCCGTCAGATGGCCCAGGAAGCCGGGGTCGCCGATGCCTTCGCCTTCCCGGGCTTCGTCCCGGCCTATATCCGCCCGCTGTTCTGCCGCGGCATCGGCCCCTTCCGCTGGGCCGCGCTGTCGGGCGATCCCGAGGACATCCAGCGCACCGACGCCAAGGTCAAGGAGCTGATCCCCGACGATGCCCATTTGCACCGCTGGCTGGACATGGCCCGCGAGCGCATCGCCTTCCAGGGCTTGCCGGCACGCATCTGCTGGGTCGGCCTGGGCCAGCGGGCCAGGCTGGGCCTGGCCTTCAACGAGATGGTGCGCAGCGGCGAACTCAAGGCGCCCATCGTCATCGGTCGCGACCACCTGGACTCCGGCTCGGTGGCCAGCCCCAACCGCGAGACCGAGGCCATGCAGGACGGCTCCGATGCCGTCTCCGACTGGCCGCTGCTCAATGCCCTGCTCAATACCGCCAGCGGTGCCACCTGGGTCTCGCTGCACCATGGTGGCGGGGTGGGGATGGGCTTCTCCCAGCACTCCGGCATGGTCATCGTCTGCGACGGCAGCGACGCCGCCGCGGCCCGTATCGCCCGGGTCCTGCACAACGACCCGGCCACCGGAGTGATGCGCCACGCCGATGCCGGCTACGACATTGCCATCGAATGCGTCCGCGAGCAGGGCCTGAATCTGCCCATGATCAAGAGTTGAGCGTCCTGACGCCGGTGGTAGCACCGGCGTCCCGTTCCCGACAACAACAAGAGCGCCGACCTTCGGCGCCGTGGAGCGCGAACCATGCCCAAGGCCAACACCCCCCTGATCGAGCGGCGCTCGATCGACTTCATTCCCGAGACCGAGCGGCACGGTCGGCTCTACAGCCAGTTCACCCTCTGGCTGGGCGCCAACCTGCAGATCACCGCCATCGTCACCGGTGCCCTCGCCGTGGTGCTGGGAGGTGATGTCTTCTGGTCGTTGATCGGGCTGTTCATCGGCCAGTTGCTGGGCGGTGGGGTGATGGCGCTGCATGCCGTCCAGGGCCCCCGGCTCGGCCTCCCGCAGATGATCTCCAGCCGGGTGCAGTTCGGCGTCTATGGCGCGGCGATTCCCATCGTGCTGGTGTGCCTGATGTACCTGGGCTTCACCGCCACGGGCACCGTGCTGTCCGGCCAGGCGATCGCCCAGCTGGCCGGCATCAGCGACAGTGCCGGCATCCTGGTCTTCGCCACCTGCATCGTGGTGGCCACGGTCCTCGGCTACCGGGTGATCCACTGGGTCGGTCGACTGGCCAGCGTCCTGGGCATCCTCGCCTTCTGCTACCTGTTCGCCCGGTTGATCAGCCTGGGCGACCTGGGCGCCTTGCTGCAGATCCGCTACTTCAGCTGGGCGTCCTTTCTACTGGCCGTGTCCCTGGCCGCTTCCTGGCAGATCGCCTATGGCCCCTATGTGGCGGACTATTCCCGTTATCTGCCGAGCGCTACTTCGAGCTGGAAAACCTTTGCCGCCGTGGGGGCCGGTTCGATACTCGGCGCCCAGGCGGCCATGATCCTCGGCGTGCTGGCTGCAGCCCTGGCGAACGGCGAGTTTGCCGGGCGCGAGGTGGCCTATATCGTCGGCCTTGGCGGCAGTGGTGTTACCGCGGCGCTGCTGTACTTCAGCATCGCCTTTGGCAAGATCACTATCTCCACGCTCAATTCCTATGGCAGCTTCATGTGCATCGCCACGGTGATCAGTGGCTTTCGCGGTCATCTGGAGGTGTCGCGGCTCCAGCGGGTGTTCTTCGTGCTCGCCATCGTCGGCGCCGCCACCCTGGTGGCGCTGCTTGGCCAGCGGGAATTCCTCGGCGCATTCAAGTCATTCATCCTCTTCCTGCTGACCTTCTTCACGCCCTGGAGCGCGGTCAACCTGGTGGACTACTACGCCGTCAACCACGGCCGCTACGACCTGTCCGCCCTGGCTGATCCTGACGGGCGCTACGGTCGCTGGAATCGGGCCGGCCTGCTCGCCTACGGCGTCGGGGTGCTGATCCAGCTGCCGTTCCTCTCGACCAAACTCTACACCAGCCCGCTGGTGGCGCATCTGGGCGGCGTGGACATCTCCTGGATCATCGGCCTGCTGGTGCCGGCGGTCCTCTACTACCTGCTGGCCCGTCGCCAACCACTGCCGAACACGCGCCCGGCGGCAATCTGAATTTCTCGATCAACGCCGACACCTGCGGTGTGCGGCTCTGGAGTCCTAGATGAACACCCTGACCCTGAAACCTGGCACCCTCGATCTGACCCAGCTGCGCCAGGCCTATCAGCAGCCGCTGCGCGTCGAGCTCGATCCGGCGGCCTATCCGGCCATCGATGCCAGCGTGGCCTGCGTGGAAAACATCCTGGCCGAAGGCCGGACCGCCTATGGCATCAACACCGGCTTCGGCCTGCTGGCCTCGACGCGGATCGCGCCGGCGGATCTGGAAAAGCTGCAGCGCTCCCTGGTGCTGTCCCATGCCGCCGGGGTGGGCGAGGCACTGGACGACGACCTGGTGCGGCTGATCCTGCTGCTCAAGGTCAACAGCCTGGCCCGTGGCTTTTCCGCCATCCGCCGGCAGGTCATCGAAGCCCTGATCGGCCTGATCAATGCCGAGGTCTATCCGCACATTCCGCTCAAGGGTTCGGTAGGGGCCTCCGGTGACCTGGCGCCGCTGGCGCACCTGTCGCTGGTGCTGATCGGCGAGAGCAAGGCGCGCTATCGGGGCCAGTGGCTGCCGGCCCGCGAGGCGCTGGCGGTGGCGGGTCTCGAACCCATAACCCTGGCCGCCAAGGAGGGCCTGGCGCTGCTCAATGGCACCCAGGTGTCCACCGCCTATGCCTTGCGCGGGCTGTTCGAGGGCGAAGACCTGTTCGCCGCGGCCACGGTCTGCGGCGGCCTGAGCGTTGAGGCCATGCTCGGTTCCCGGGCGCCCTTCGATGCGCGCATCCATGCCGCGCGGGGCCAGCGCGGCCAGATCGACGTGGCCGCGGCCTATCGCGAGCTGCTCACTGACAGCAGCGAGGTCTCCCGTTCCCATGCCAACTGCGACAAGGTCCAGGATCCCTATTCGCTGCGTTGCCAGCCCCAGGTGATGGGTGCCTGCCTGACCCAGTTGCGCCAGGCCGCCGAGGTCCTGGAGGTGGAAGCCAACGCTGTGTCCGACAACCCCCTGGTATTCGCCGAGGAGGGCGACGTCATCTCCGGTGGCAACTTCCACGCCGAGCCGGTGGCCATGGCCGCCGACAACCTGGCCCTGGCGCTGGCCGAGATCGGTGCCCTGTCGGAGCGGCGCACCTCGCTGATGATGGACCGGCACATGTCCCAGCTGCCGCCTTTCCTGGTGGAGAACGGCGGGGTCAATTCCGGCTTCATGATCGCCCAGGTCACCGCCGCGGCCCTGGCCAGCGACAACAAGGCCCTGGCCCATCCGGCCAGCGTCGACAGCCTGCCCACCTCGGCCAACCAGGAAGACCACGTCTCCATGGCGCCCAATGCCGGCAAGCGACTGTGGGCCATGGCCGAGAACGTGCGCGGCATCCTCGCCATCGAGTGGCTGGGCGCCTGTCAGGGCCTGGATTTCCGTCACGGCCTGAAGAGTTCGGAACGCCTGGAAAGGGCGCGCAGCCTGCTACGCGAACAGGTGCCCTACTACCAGGAAGACCGCTTCTTCGCCCCCGACATCGAGGCCGCCAGCGCATTGCTGGCCAGCGGCTGCCTGAACGCGCTGGTCACGCCGCGGCTGCTGCCCAGTCTCTGAGAGGGACGCGGTCCGGCAGTCAGAACGCCGGACCGCGCGTTATCATCGGCGTCCCATTTTCCGGCCTGGAGTTCGCGTGAGCAGCACGACACCCCCGCGCTACAAGGTGATCGAGGACTTCCTGCTCGAACGCATCCAGGGTGGTGCCTACCCGGTGCATCACCAGATTCCCACCGAGGAGCAGCTGGCGCGGGATTTCGCCGTCAGCCGCATGACCGCCAACAAGGCCATCACCCGCCTGGTGCAGCAGGGCTACCTGATGCGCCAGGCGGGGCTCGGCACCTTCGTCATCGAGCGCAAGGCCGAATCCTCGCTGCACGAGGTGATGAACATCGCCGCCGAGGTACGCGCCCGGGGGCATGCGTATTCCAACGAGGTGCTGCGCAGCGAGGCCATCGCCGCCGACGACGAGGTGGCCTTGCGCCTGGGGCTGCGGATCGGCAGCCAGGTGTTCCACAGCATCCTGGTGCATCGCGAGAACGGCCTGCCCATCCAGTTGGAAGATCGTTACGTCAATCCGCGCTGGGTGCCGCACTACCTGGAAAGCGATTTCAGCCGCCAGACCCCCAACGAGGTGCTGGTGGCCAGCTGTCCGATCAGCGATGTGGAGCACATCGTCGAGGCGGTACTGGCCAATGCCCAGACCGCACTCTGGCTGGATATCGCCGAAGGCGCGGCCTGCCTGTCGATGATCCGCCGGACCTGGTCGGACGAACACCTGGTCAGCTATGTGCGGCTGCTGCATCCGGGCGACAGGTACAAGCTGAGTTCAACGACCCGGCATCGCTGAGGGGCGTGGAGTGGGGAGGGGTGTTGGGCTTCGCTGCGCTCAGCCCAACCTACGAGACTGTTCGCACGCGCCGATTTGCCCCCTCTCCCTCGGGGAGAGGGTAGCCCCTGCAGCCAGCGATCAGAGCTTGCCCACCAGCGCCACGGCGTCCTGTTTGGCCTGGTCGCGTGAAGCCTGGTCGACCTCGGCACCGAACAGGGTCTTTTCCACCACCACGGTATGCATCCGGTCGATGCCGACCATCTCGCACCAGGTGCGCAGATAGGATTCCTGGTGCTCCTGGCGATCCAGGGCCGCACCGCGGGCGGCGATCACCAGTGCCTGGCGACCGCCGAGCAGGCCATTGAGGCCGCGCTCGTCGAAGGTGAACAGCAGGTCCTTCTGGCTGACCACGTCGAACAGCTGCTTGAGCTTGTAAGGGATGCCGAAATTCCAGCCGGGCACGCCGAACACCAGCACATCGGCGGCCTTGAAGCGCTGTGCCAGCGCCTTGGCCACTGTCCAGGCGTGCGCCTGCTCGGCGCTGAGGGACTCGCCCTGGATGCCGGCGTACTTGGCGTCGAGGATGGGACCGTCGAATTCCGGCAGGTCGCAGTGCCAGGCATCGAGGGTATCCACCTCGGCGTCGGGATGTTCGCCCTGCCAGGCCTGGATGAAGGCGGTGGCGACTTCCAGCGAGGCGGAACGATCCTGGCGGGGCGAACCTATCACGTGCAGCAGTCGGGGCATGGGCGGATCCTCGAGGGATGGGGATTGCGATAACTATAAGCGTCTCGCTGGGGAGCGCCAGCCTCGAAGGGGGGTGTGCCGATGGATGGTCTGGGGGGATTCTCGGCCTGACAAACCGTGTTGGGCGGACCCTCACCCCAGCCCTCTCCCGGAGGGAGAGGGGATGGTCTGGCGCGGGCAGGAGGCTGCATTCCACGCGTTCGGGATGGACCCAGGTGGAAAACGCTGCGCGGTTTTCCACGCTACGGCTGCGATTTGGGACGGACCCTCACCCGGAGGGAGAGGGGGTGGTTTGGTGTGAGCGGGAGCCTGCGTGCGCTGTAGAGTGGACAATGGCGTAGCCTTGTCCACGCGTTCGGCGTCGCACAGGTGGCGAACGCTGCGCGATTTTCCACGCTACGGCTGGGTGAGGGGGAGGCTATGTAGGTTGGGTTGAGCGTAGCGAAGCCCAACAGCTACCCAGCCCACCTCAAGCCGAACCGGCCTCCGTGCGCAGCGCTGGGCCGCGCAGGCCGAGCAGGGTGTCCAGCAGCAGGAACAGCAGCAGGCTGCCGCCCAGCACCGGCAGGCACAGACCGATCAGCAGGGCCGTCGCCGGCACCAGCAGACGCGGCAGCGGCGACAGCTGGCGCCAGAGGGCGAGCAGCCCGGGTTGCGCCGGATCGCGGCTGGGCCGGCGGCGCCACCAGAGCAGATAGCCCCAGACGGTCATCACCAGCAGGCCCAGGGCGATGGCCGCCAGCACCAGCTGGTTGGCCAGGCCGAACAGCACGCCCATGTGGGCATCGATACCCCAGCGGGTCAGCTTGGCTGGCAGCGAGTACTGGGCGAAGCGCACCTGATCGACCACCTTGAAGCTGGTCGGGTCGACGGCGACGGCATCCACCCGGGTCGGCCAGCGCCGGTCGATCTCACTGACCGTCCAGGCCTTGTCGGCACTGCGGGCCGGGCGGATCTCCAGCTTGCCGGCGTCGATGCCGGCGGCGCGGGCGCTGGCCAGTACCCGGTCGAAGGTGGCCGGATCCAGAGCCGGCCCCATGGCCATGTGCATGGCGCCATGGTGATCGGCGTGCTCGTCATGGGCCATGGTGGGTGTCAGCGCGGTGCCCAGGGCGGTCTTCACGCCTGGCGTGGACCAGCCGTAGTGGGCGCGCAGCACGCCGATGTTGTCGCCGGCGAAGCGCGACCAGGTCAGGCCGGTGGCGGAGAGGAACAGCAGGCCACCCAGCAGCCAGACGCCGGTGCAGGCGTGCAGGCCGCGCAGGCCCCGGGCCGGGCGGCGCTGGCGGCGGCGTGCCAACCACAGGGTCAGGCCGCCGAGGGCCGCGACCCACAGCCAGGAGGCGGCCAGCTCGCTGTAGAGACGACCGGGCTCGCCCAGCAGCAGGCTGCGGTGGAACTGGTCGATGGTGGTGCGCAGCGGCAGGATGCCGCTGGTGCCATAGACCGCCAGATCGCCGCGGATGGCGCCGGTGACCGGGTCGATGAACAGCGCTCGATGGGTCGACTCGCCCAGCGCCGGATCATTGAACATCACCCGGGTGGTATCGCCCTCGGCAGGGGCCGGGCGCACCGCGCCCAGGGTCAGGGTGGGGCCTACCGCGGCCTGGGCGATATGGATCTGCTCGGCCAGCGGCAGGGGCTTGCCGCGGCTGGGGGTGTGCAGGGCCTCGGCATAGAGGTGCGCCTCGAGTTGCGGCGTGAGGGCATAGATCAGGCCGCTGGCGGCGGCCACCAGCAGGAAGGGACCGACGAACAGACCGATGAGAAAATGCAGCCGCGCCAACAGCTGCAGCAGCGGCCCCGGCGTCTTGGCGGCCGGAACGGAGGGGTGCGAAGTCATATCGTTCACCACGGAGCGACGCGCAGCCAGCGAGAGGCCACGCGCGGGATTACGAAAAAGGAGGACAGCCGTCTTTCGTCGCCGGGGTGTCAGGGGGCCTGGGGATGGAGCGTGGAGCGTCGTGCGCGCGGTGGCGGCGGCAGGACGCTCTGGTAGCGAGGACGATGAGGATCGCCGGGGCGCAGCAGCCACTGCAGCACGACGGCGGCCAGCGTGGCGAGGAACAGGGTGGCGGCGAAGACGCAATCACCCGTGGGGGAAAGGGTGGTCACGCTGCCGCTCGGCAGGCCCGCATGCATGCCGGCCATGTCACCCTGGGCGGTCTGGGCGTGCAGACCGTGATGGTGCTCGTGTGCCTGGGTAAGGGGCGGCAGGACCGGCAGGGTCAAGCGCGCCAGCATCTGACCGTGGCCCAGGGCGCAGACGAGTCCGTTCAGCAGGATGCAGGCGAGCAGCATCCAGGCGAGCGAGGCGCGCGGTGAACGGACGGTTTTCATGGCGAGGGACTGTATCATCGTCGCGGGCGGCGCACAGCCCGGCCGGCGCGGACCTGCGCCGAAATGTCGCGCCCCTGCCACTGCCAGAGAGACGCACAGGACCATGAGCGAAGCGCCACCCATCACCCTCGAACGGCTCACCGTGGCGGATGACGAGACGCTGAGCTTTTTGCTGGCGAGCTATCACGAGCTGTTCGGTAGCCGGGTCGAGGCGACGGCCGTACCCCGGGATCTACGGCGCTTCGCCGACCACTATGGCGCGGGTCATGGCTGCCTGCTGATCGCCCGGGGCGCCGCCGGAGAGCCCCTCGGCAGCATCGGCTACCGGCCCTACGACCGGCGCTTTGCCCAGCTGGCCTATCCCGGCGAGCGGGTGGTGGAGGTGGTCCGGCTGTTCGTGGTGCCCCGGCAGCGGCGCCAAGGCCTGGCGCGGCGGCTGTTCGCGGCGCTGCTGACCCAGGCGCGACGCGATACCGTGGAGCGCCTCTACCTGCACACCCATCCCTTCCTGCCCGGGGCCGAAGCCTTCTGGCTGGACCAGGGCTTCCGGGTCGTCGCGCGGGAGACGGCCTTGCCCTGGCAGACCCTCCATCTGGACCGATGGCTGGACAGCCCTCAGGCGTCCGCCGGCCCCCGACAGAGCAGATAGGTGTCCATGATCCAGCCGTGTTCTTCGCGCGCAGCGCTGCGTACCCGGTGGATCTCCTCGGCTACCTCCTGCAGCGGACCGGCGATGAGGATCTCGTCCGCCGTACCGACGTAGGCACCCCAGTAGATATGCAGACCGGGCTCGTCCAGGCGGCGATAGGCTTCGTGGGAATCGAGCATCACCACCAGACTGTCCAGGTGCGCGGGGAAGCGCTCCAGGCGCCGGCCGGGGGTGATCTCCAGGGCCTGGCCGATGCGATTGAGCGGCACCCGGTGGCGCGCGGCCAGGGCCTGGACGCTGGAGATGCCGGGGATCACCTCGTAGTCGAAGTCCAGCCGGCCTTCGCGCCGGATCGCCGCCAGGATGCGCAGGGTGCTGTCGTACAGCGCCGGATCGCCCCAGACCAGGAAGGCGCCGCATTCGTCGTCCGCCAGCTCGTGCTCGATCATCTCCACCATCAGCGCCTGCTTGGCGGCGTTGAGATCGTCCACCGCCTGACGATAGTCGCCTTCGCGGCGGCGCTCGGGGATGGGCGCGGTGACGAACCGATAGTCCGCCTGGCGGATGTGGCGGGCGCAGATGGTTTCACGCAGGTGGATCAGGCTGTCCTTTTCCGTGCCCTTGTCGAACAGGAAGAAGGTTCTGGCGCGATTGAGGGCGGCGACGGCCTGGAGGGTGAGGTAGTCGGGATCGCCAGCGCCGATGCCGATGACCAGCAGGGTTTTCATGGGGTGGCCTCGAAGGAAAGAGCGGCGCCCAGTGTAACGGGGGATGTCTTCTCCGTAGAGACTCGGGCAATCGTCATGCTAGTTTCGACCGGTTTGCCTGCTGCCAGGCAGGGATGGACAGGATCAAGGAGGACAGGGGCGTGACGATGACGGCGAGCTGGCGACGGATACCCCGCGGGGTCTGGATTCTGGGTGGGGTGAGCATGTTCATGGACATCTCTTCGGAGATGATCCACAGCCTGCTGCCGCTGTTCCTGGCCACCGGCCTGGGCCTGAGCGTGCTCTACATCGGCATCCTCGAAGGGGTGGCCGAGGCCACCGCGCTCATCACCAAGATCTTTTCCGGCGTCATCAGCGACTACCTGGGCAAGCGCAAGGGCCTGGCGGTGCTGGGCTATGGCCTGGGCGCCCTGAGCAAGCCGCTGTTCGCCCTGGCCAGCGGTGCCGGCCTGGTATTCGGCGCGCGCTTCATGGATCGCATCGGCAAGGGCATCCGCGGGGCGCCGCGCGATGCCCTGGTGGCCGACGTCACGCCGCCGGAGATCCGTGGCGCCGCCTATGGCCTGCGCCAGTCGCTGGACACCTTCGGCGCCTTTCTCGGTCCGCTGCTGGCGGTGGGGCTGATGCTGCTCTGGGCCAACGATTTCCGCGCGGTGTTCTGGGTGGCGGTGATCCCGGCCTTTATCGCCGTGGCCCTGCTGTATTTCGGGCTGGATGAGCCCCAGGCGGCCATCGTCCAGGCACGCACCAATCCGCTCACCCGCAGTCAGCTGCGCAAGCTGCCGGCGGCCTTCTGGCAGGTGGCGCTGCTCGGCGGCCTCTTCACCCTGGCGCGCTTCAGCGAGGCCTTCCTAGTGCTCAAGGCCGAGCAGGTGGGCGTGCCCCTGGCGCTGGTGCCGCTGGTGATGGTGGGCATGCAGCTGGTGTTCTCGCTGTCGGCCTATCCGCTGGGGGCGCTGTCCGACCGGGTCAGCCATCGCACGCTGCTGGCCTGGGGCCTAGTGCTGCTGATCCTGGCCGACCTGGCCCTGGCCTTCAGCAGCGGGTGGACCGGTCTGGCGCTGGGCATCGTGCTCTGGGGCCTGCACATGGGCATGACCCAGGGGCTGCTCGCCGCCATGGTCGCCCGCACCGCCCCGGCCGAATTGCGCGGTACCGCCTTCGGCCTGTTCAACCTGGTCAGCGGCATCGCCCTGCTGCTGGCCAGCAGCATTGCCGGTGCGCTCTGGCACTTCCTCGGCTCCGCCGCCACCTTCCAGTTCGGTGCCCTGGCGGCGACGCTGACGCTGCTGGTGCTGGCAGCCTGTCGCCGCAGCGTGGCACCGCTGGCAGGCTAGTCGAACAGGGGGCGCAGATAGGGCGCCGTGGGACTGGCGGGATCGTCCGCCACCGCCCGGGGCGTGCCGCAGGCGACGATGCGGCCGCCCGCGGTGCCGGCACCGGGACCGATGTCGATCAGCCAGTCGCTGCTGGCCACCACCTGCAGGTTGTGCTCCACCAGCACCACGGTGTTGCCTTCATCGACCAGGCCGTGCAGCTGGCGCATCAGGCGCTCCACGTCGGCCGGGTGCAGACCGGTGGTGGGTTCGTCCAGCACATAGAGGGTGGTGCCGCGGCTGGTGCGCTGCAGTTCGGTGGCCAGCTTGATGCGCTGGGCCTCGCCGCCGGAGAGTTCGGTGGCCGGCTGGCCCAGGCGCAGATAGCCCAGGCCGATGTCGACCAGTACTCGCAGCGCTCGTGCCACCGACGCTTCCGTAGCGAAGAAGGCCAGGGCCTCGTCCACCGTCAGGCCGAGCACCTCGGCGATGGTCTTGCCCTGCCAGCGCACCTCCAGGGTCTCGGGGTTGTAGCGGGCGCCCTGACAGGTGGGGCAGGCGGCATAGACGCTGGGCATGAACAGCAGCTCGACGCTGACGAAGCCTTCGCCTTCGCAGGTCGGGCAGCGGCCCTTGGCGACGTTGAAGGAGAAGCGTCCGGCGTCGAAGCCTCGTTCCTGGGCCTCGGGGGTGGCGGCGAACAGCTTGCGCACCCCGTCGAATAGCCCGGTGTAGGTCGCCAGGTTGGAGCGTGGGGTGCGGCCGATGGGCTTCTGGTCCACCGGTACCAGGCGACGTATACCGCCGAGGCCACCGACTACCTGGCCGGTGGTGGCGGTCAGGGCATCGCCGTCCAGTTCGGGGGCCTCGTCGCCATCTTCGGCGGCGCGCTGGCCCAGGTCGGCGCCCACCAGTTCCAGCAGCGCCTGGCTGACCAGGCTGGATTTGCCCGAACCGGAGACACCGGTCACCGCCGTCAGGCAGCCCAGGGGGAAGGCGGCGTCCAGGCCCTGCAGGTTGTTGCGGGTGACCCCGGCCAGCCGCAGCCAGCCCTGGGGCTCGCGGGGCGGCCGGGTCTCGCGTTGCGGCGTGGCGAACAGATAGCGCGCCGTCACCGACTCCTCGACCTCGGCCAGACCGGCGGGCGGACCGCTGTAGAGTACCCGGCCACCGCCTTCGCCGGCCGCGGGACCAACATCCACCAGCCAGTCGGCACGCTTCATGGTGGCCAGGTCGTGCTCCACCACGAATAGCGAATTGCCCTGGGCCTTGAGGCCGTCGAGGGCTTCCAGCAGCGCCTCGCCATCGGCGGGATGCAGGCCGGCGGAGGGTTCGTCCAGCACATAGACCACGCCGAATAGCTGGGACACCAGCTGGGTGGCCAGGCGCAGCCGCTGCAACTCACCGGAGGAGAGGGTGGTGGTGCTGCGTTCCAGCGCCAGGTAGCCGAGGCCCAGGCGAGTTAGGGTCTGCAGCCGTTCCAGCAATTCGGTGGCCATGCGTTGGGCGGCCAGGCGTTTTTCCGGGGAAAGATCAGGGGTACGGCGCACGTCCGGGGCACTGGCGTGATCGCTGCCGCCGGCGGCCTTGCGCCGGGCGCGATCCTGTTTACCGGCCTTGGCGTCCAGCACGCGGGCATCCTTCGCCGCGTCGAAATCGCCGGCAGCGACCCGGCGCAGCAGCACGGTGAGGTCGTCCAGCGGCAGCCGCGACAACTCGCCGATGTCCAGGCCGGCGAAGGTCACCGAGAGCGCCGCCCGGGTCAGCCGCTTGCCGTGGCACAGCGGGCAGGTCTGGCCGATCATGAAGCGCGCCGCGCGCTGCTTCATCTTGGCGCTCTGGGAATTGGCGAAGGTGTGCAGCACATGGCGCCGCGCCCCGGTGTAGGTGCCCTGGTAGCTGGGCTCGGCCTTGCGCTTGAGCGCGGCACGGGTCTGCTCGGGGGTGAGGCCGGCATAGACCGGCACCGTGGGCTGCTCCTCGGTGAAAAGGATCCAGTCGCGCTGCTGTTGCGGCAGGTCGCGCCAGGGCGTGTCGACGTCATAGCCCAGGGTGACCAGGATGTCCCTCAGATTCTGCCCGCCCCAGGCGGTGGGCCAGGCGGCGATGGCGCGCTGGCGGATGGTCAGCGAGGGGTCCGGCACCATGGAGGCCTCGGTCACCTCGTAGACCCGGCCCAGGCCGTGGCACTCCGGGCAGGCACCCTGGGGCGTGTTGGGCGAGAAGTCCTCGGCATAGAGCATCGGCTGGTCGGCGGGGTAGCGCCCGGCGCGGGAGTAGAGCATGCGCACCAGGCTGGACAGCCCGGTCACGCTGCCCATGGACGAGCGACTGCTGGGCTGGCCACGCTGCTGCTGCAGGGCCACCGCCGGTGGCAGGCCTTCGATGGCCTCCACCTGGGGCACCCCCACCTGGTCGATCAGCCGCCGCGCATAGGGCGCCACGGATTCGAAATAGCGCCGCTGGGCCTCGGCATAGAGGGTGCCGAAGGCCAGCGACGACTTGCCCGAGCCCGACACCCCGGTAAAGACCACCAGGGCATCGCGGGGGATGTCCACATCGACGTTCTTCAGATTGTGCTCGCGGGCACCGCGGACGGAGACGAAACCGGGACGGGGGGAGGAGGGCATGACGGGCGGAAACCTTGTCTGAGAGCGTGCAGATTCGGACCGCGGCACGGCGCAAAGGATCGCCGGGCGATGGCGGACGCCGGGACGGAGATCTCGGCGGCCGCCTGCCCAGTCTCAGAAGTTGTAGCTGACCGACAGCGTCGCGTTGCGTGGCGCACCGTAGTTGCCACTGGTGGCGTTGTTGTACAGCGACAGCAGGTATTTGCGGTCGGTGAGGTTGTTGAGATTGAGCTGGGTGCTCCAATGCTCGTCGAAATCGTAGCTGCCCAGCACATCCACCAGCGCGTAGGCGTTCTGGCGGATGCGGCTGTTGTTGTCGTTCTCGATACCGCTCTGCCATCTCAGCCGCGCGCCGACCTTGGCCTGGGGCAGGCCTGGCAGGCGATAGGTCGCCAGGCCGCGCAGGCTGTGGCTGGGCACGAATTTGCGCGCCCGCTCGCCGTCCGTGTCGTCGATGCGGACATAGGTGTAACCGGCCAGCAGGTCCAGACCGGGCAGCGCCTCGCCGGAGACCTGCAGTTCCAGGCCATGGCTCTGGTAGTCGGTGGTGTCATAGAGATAGCGCGAACCGGCGAGCACCGAGGTGGCGGCCACGTTGCGCTGCGTGGTCTTGAACACCGCGGTGGTCAGGCTCAGGTGATCGTCGAGCAGGTCGCCCTTGATGCCCGCTTCCAGGCTCTTGCCCTCCAGCGGATCGAGTAGCCGGCCATCCAGGCCGAAACTGTGTTGCGGGCTGAAGATCCTGGTCCAGCTGGCATAGAGACTCCACTGCGGATTCAGGTCGTAAACCAGGCCGGTATAGGGGGTGACCTCGCCATGGGCACGGGTGTAGTAGTCGTCGCCATAGCTCAGGCCGCTGGCATCGGCGCTGAGCATCCGCGCACCGACGATCCAGTGCAGGTCGTCGATCAGGTTGAAGCGGGCGCCGGCGAACAGGCTCTTCTGGCGATCGATGAAGTCCTGGGTATGGCCGCTGTCGTCGGTGTATTGCAGCGACGGCTCGGGGACGCCGGCCAGGGAGCCGGAGAGGGTGGTGGGGTAGTAGCCGTCCTCGGCGAGGATCTTTTCGCGCAATTTCTGGTGGGTCCGGCCGTAGCTGGCGCCCAGGGTGAGTTCGTGGTCGCGGCCGAACAGTTCGAAGGGACCGGACAGCCTGGCCTCGCCGATCAGCTGGTGCGC
The DNA here is from genome assembly GCF_039908605.1 of Pseudomonas aestiva. Classification (NCBI taxonomy): domain Bacteria; kingdom Pseudomonadati; phylum Pseudomonadota; class Gammaproteobacteria; order Pseudomonadales; family Pseudomonadaceae; genus Pseudomonas; species Pseudomonas aestiva. The sequence continues at coordinate 1,453,210 of NZ_CP150916.1, forward strand.
CTTGCTGGCGGAGTGGTCGCCGAAGGCAGTGGCGTCGTCGCCGCTGACCCCGAAGATGTAGTACATGTCGGCGTTCTGTCGCTCGGTGACGCCGGTGGCCGTGAGGGTACCCTGCCAGCCGTTGCCGAAGTCGTGGGTGAATTCAGCGAAGACCCGCTGGGTATCCAGATTCCAGTAGGTCCAGTCCTGGCCGATGCTGGAACTGCGACGGCCGTAGTGCAGCGGAGCGCCGTTCGTGTCGGCCAGCGGCAGGTTGCCCCAGGAGCTGCCGTTGGCGTCGCTGTTGTGCTGGGAGAAACCCAGGGTCAGGGTGTCGGCGTCGCTGAGGTCGAAGGCTACCAGACCGGCCGCTATGTTCTTTTCATGGCCATAGCGATCCAGCCAGGAATTGCCCTTGTCGTGGGCGTAGATGAAGCGTCCGCGCACGTTGCCGGTCTCGGTCAGGGGGCCGGAGACATCGGCATCCACCCGGCGGTTGTCCCAGGAACCGACGCTGGCGCCGAGCCTGGCCTGGAACTCGGCGCTGGGCCGCTTGCGGACGAAGTTGACCGCCGCGGAGGGATTGCCGGTGCCGCTCATCAGGCCATTGGCCCCGTGCAGGACGTCCACCTGCTCGTATTCCGCCAGATCCTGGTCGCCCACCAAGGTGGTGCTGACGAAGGGCATGCCCATGCCGTCGTACTGGAAGCTGTTGATGTCGAAGCCGCGCGAGGTGAACTGGGTACGATCGGTCTCGGTCTGCTCGACGGTGACCGACGGGGCGGCACGCAGGGCGTCCTTGATGCTCTGCAGGTGGAAGTCCTCGACCTGGTCGCGGGTCAGGGTGGTGATCGCCTGGGGTGTCTGGCGTTCGCTCAGTCCCAGGCGCGTGGTGCTGGTGCTGACCGGGCGCCGGTAGCCGACATCGGCGCCGCCGCCTGCGGCACTGGCCTGAATGACGGTCTCGGGCATCGCGAGGGCGGCCTCAGCGCTGCCACCTTCCAGGGCGTAGATACCGGCACCGCGTTCGCTCCAGCGATAGCCGCTGCCACGCAGCAGGTGCTCGAAGCCCTGGTCGAGGGTATAGCGGCCCTGCAGCCCCTGACTGATGCGACCGGCCAGCGGCGCCGGATCGAACACCAGCTGGACCCCGGCCGTGGCGGCGAAGCGGGCCAGTACCGCTTTCAGCGGACCCGCGGGAATCCGGTAGTCACGCCCCTCCGCGGCCGCCAGAGCCGGCAGGGGCAGCAGGGCCAGTCCGGCACCGGCCAGGGGCACGCCCTGCAGGGCGACGGCCAGGATCAACGGAGTGAAGCGTCGGGTGCCGGGTTGCTGCCGGTGGATCTTTGCCATGTCGTGTTGCCGTCCTCTAAAGCGCACCAGGCGCGGGCTGCCACCGCTCCCCATGAGGGTGTCTGCAGCTATCCCGGACGAGCGCGGAAAAGTGCTCAGGGGACGCGGACTTTTTTCGGCGACGTCGTTGACGTTCAGGGGGCGCCCACCGCCACCCAGTAGCGGGTGCGACGGGTGATGCGGATCGGCAGGGTGCGTTGCAGCGCCAGCAGGGCCTGGTCGGTATCGTCCAGTGACAGGGCGCCGGACACCCGCAGCCCGGCGACGGCCGGGTCGCAGCGCAGCAGGCCTGGGCGATAGCGACCCAGTTCGGCCAGCACCTCGGCCAGCGGGCGCTCGTGGGCGACCAGCATGCCGCGCGTCCAGAGGCTGGCATCCTCCTCCACCGGCGTGATGCGCTGCACGCCACGGGTGTCGAACCAGGCCTGTTGCCCGGCAGCCAGGCGTACGGCAGCGCCCCGTTGCGGACGCACTTCCACGCCGTGGGCGAACACCGCGACCCAGCACAGCGCCTCTTCCAACCGCACGCTGAAACGGGTGCCCAGGGCCTCGATCTCGCCTTGTGCCAGGTCGATCACGAAGGGTCGGCGCGGCACGACCGGATCGGCATGGGTGGTCACCAGCACCTCGCCCCGTCGCAGGTGCAGGCGGCGGGTGCCTTCGTCGAAGCGGACGTCCAAGGCGGAGTCGCTGTTCAGCACCAATTGGCTGCCATCGGCGAGTAGCACGGACCGCCGCTCGCTGATGGCGGTCGTCAGCTCGGCACCCAGCGTATCCAGTCGCAGGGTGCGCAGGGCCAGCCAGCCGCTGGGAGCCCCCACCAGCAGGGCGGTGAGCAGGCGCAGGGTGCGCCGCCGGCTGAGGGCCCGGTCACCTGCGCGGCATAGCGCCTGCTGACCGATATCCAGCGGAACGCTGGCGAGGGCACCCATGACCCGCTCGGCCCGTGCCCAGGCCGCGCGATGGGCCTCGCTCTGCGCTCGCCAGCGCTCGAAGGCCTGGCGCTGCGCCTCGTCGGCGTCGTCGAAGTTCAGCGCGAGTAGCCACTCGGCTGCTTCTTCGAGCAGCTGCGGTGCGGGAGGACTCATGCTTCGCCGGCCACCAGGCAAGCCACCAGGGCGCGCTGGATGTAGCGACGTACGGTGATCACCGCCAGATCCAGCCGCACGGCGATCTCGGCCAGGGTCAACCGCTGGAATTGCGCCAGCAGGAAGGCTTCCCGTACCGGGCCGGGCAGGCCGTCGAGCATGGCATCGATGCGCAGCAGGGCGTCGACGATCAGCCAGTGCGTCTCCGGCGAAGGTACCTGGGCCTCAGGGAGATGGGCGATGGCTTCGCGATAGGCGCGCTCCACCTCCTGGCGTCGCCAGAGATCGATCACCAGCCCCTTGGCCACCTGCACCAGATAGCGCCGCGAGTCCTCACGCAGCGGCAGCCGTCCGGAGCTGAGGATGCGCAGATAGGTGTCCTGGGCGATGTCCGCCGCATCCGGCGCGTTGCCCAGCCGCCCGCGTAGCCAGCCGCTGAGCCAGCCGTGATGATCGCGATAGAGCCGATCCAGGGCGACGGTGGGCGAGCCGGAAGACAGGGCAGGGCGCATGGAAGATCCTTGGCGCGAGCGCCGGTCTTAAATGATAAAGCGTCTCATTTTAGTTAAAGCCTGAAGGGCGCACAATGCGTGATCGAGCGGATCGACGAAGCGGGCAGGTGGCCAAAGGGCAGGTGGGCTCCGCCTGCCGCATCCGGTCTGGACCGAGCAGACCCGCGCGGAAGAGGCGGGAGCGAGAAGCGCGGCCCGAGGCGGTTAGCCCCGGGTCGGTCTCAGGGTGGCCTCAATCCTGCGCATGCTCCAGGGCATAGGCGCGGCAGTGGGCCAGGTAGCCCATCTCGTGGGCGCCCACCAGCTGCACCACGCTGCTCCACAGCCAGGAGGGCGCATCCAGGGTGCGGGTGCGATTGCGCTGCAGATCGCTCATCCACTCGACGCGGGTGGCCAGGTCCATCTGCCGGGCATGGGCGCGGCCGACCACCCGGGCCAGGTAGGCCGCGGCGCTCATGGCTTCGCGGGCGCTGAGTTCGTCCAGTTCCAGCTTGAGATCCTGGGGCAGCAATTCGCGGATGAAGAAGGAGTGATCCAGCAGGCGCACCGCCAGCATGCGATTGCCCAGGGCCGGGGAGAGCTGGCGGGCACCTTCCACCACCCGCTTGCCGTTGTCGCGGGGCATGGTGGCATGGGCCACGCGCGGAGCGGCGGCGGCCACCGCCTGCTTGACGTCGATCAGGCAGTAGTCCTGGTCATCGCCATCGTCCACGCCCAGCAGCACGGCGTAGCGGCGCAGGCCCAGGGAGCTGCAGCCCTTGACCCAGTAGGCACTGTCGAGCAGTTCGACGCGGCTGTCGTGGCTGCGGCCCTTGAGCGAGGTCACCAGGGCATGGATGCCCGGCGTCTCGCACAACTCGGCGATGGCCTGGCGCTCGGCCTTGCTCAGCTGCCAGAAGTGCTTGCCCAGCGGCAGCTTGGGTCGAGTGTTTTCCATGCGCTCCTTGGCCAGGTGCTTCCAAGTGCGCTGCACCGCGCTGCGCATGCCGGCCTTGACCTGGGCCGGCCGCGGCACCTCGCGCTCGAGATCGTCCTCGAAGGCTATCTCGTAGCCGCGCATCATCTCTTCGAGCATCCGCGCCGTGGTCACCCCCGGCAGGTCGGAACCGCGCGCCGCGGTGGCCAGCGACAGCGCCAGGCGCACCAGGTCATGGGCCGGATTGCCGACCACGGTCTGGTCTAGGTCGCGGATGTTGACGTCGGTGGAGCCGTGCAGGTCGCCGGTGGGGCCCAGGTTGCCGGCATGGCAGTCGCCGCAGATCCATACCGCCGGCCCATTGGGCAGGTTGCGGCCGGGCTGGCTGTGCAGCCACTCGTAGAACTGCACCGTGCTGCCGCGCACATAGGCGTGGGCGGAACGGGCCATTTTCAGATTGCGCAGCTGGTTGAGGCGGGGGAGACGATCGACGGGACGCGGGGTTTTCATGCAGGGCGCAGGCCTTGAGGGAGACGCCTTTGTGACCGTTGCGCTGGATGAATGTTGCGAGGTGTTTCGGCAAGTCGATCCCGGCCAGGTGCCGGGATCGAGGGGGACGGGCTGCGGGGAGGCCTGGCGCTAGCAGCGGAACTGGCTGATCTGGCGATTCAGGTCGTTGGCCAGGGCGTCCAGGGACACCGCGGTCTGCACCGTCTCGCCGATGGCTTCGCTGTTCTGCTGGGCCATCTGCGCCAGACGCTCCACGGTACGGGCGACGTCGTGGCTGGCAGCGGTCTGCTCGCGCAGGGCCAGGGAGATCTGGTTGACCACCCGCACCACCTTGTCCGAGGCGGTGTTGATGCTGACCACCGCCTCACCCGCCTGGTTGGCCAGGTCGACCCCGCCATTGACCTGGCGGACGCCCACCTCCATGTCGCTCATGGCCGCCTGGGTCGCCGCCTGGATCTTCTCGATCATGGCGGCGATCTCCTGGGTGGAATTGGTGGTGCGTTGCGCCAGCTGGCGCACCTCGTCGGCCACCACGGCGAAGCCGCGTCCCTGTTCGCCGGCCCGCGCCGCCTCGATGGCGGCATTCAGCGCCAGCAGGTTGGTCTGGTCGGCGATGCCCTTGATCACGCTGACGATGGAGGACACCCGCTCGGAATGCTCGCCCAGTTCGCCGATGCGGGTGGCCGAGGACTGCACGGTACCGGCAATGGATCTCATACTGTCCACCGAGGCCTGGATGGTCTGGCCGCCATCCTGGGCCAGCCGGCCCGATTGGCTGGAGAGGTCATGAGCCTCCCCGGCATTGTCCGAGACATGGTTGATGCTGACGGTCAGCTCTTCCACGGTAGCCGCCATGCTGGAGGCGGCGCTGGACTGTTCCTGGGCGGCGGCGGACAGCTGCTGGGAATTGGCCGAGATGCTGTGGGAGGCGGCGACCAGGTGATCGGTGCCCTGCTTGATCCCCTGGATCATGCCGCGCAGCTTGTCCTGCATCTGGGCGAAGGCGGTCAGCAACTGGCCCAGTTCGTCGCGCCCGCCAGCGGGAATCGGTGAATCCAGTTGGCCGGCGGCGATGGTACGGGCGACGGCGACGGTCTGGGCCAGCCGGCCCACGATGGTGCGGGTCAGCGACAAGGCGATGCCCAGCGCCAGCAGGGTAGCGAGCACGCCGCCACTGATCAGGATCGTCAGGGCCTGCTGCTTGGCGTCGTCCATCGACTGGGTGCGGCCGTCCAGCAGGCGATTCTCGCGGGTCTTGAGCTGTGCCAGCAATTCGCGCATGCCATCCATCCTGCCCTTGTCCTGGGCGGTGGCGATGCGCGCGGTCAGGGCGTCCAGCGGCTGGGTACCGGCATTGACCTGCCGGCGCAGGGCCAGGATCTGCTGCACGGACTCAGAGTTCCACTGCTGCTTGGCCTGGCCCAGCTGAGCCAGGCCGGCCTGCTGCTCAGGGTTGTCGCGGGTGAGTTGAGTGAGTTCCTGCAACTGCTCGGCGAACTGCTGCTCGCCCTTGTTCAGGGGATCGAGAAATTCTTCCTTGCCGGTCAGGGCGAAACCGCGCATCCCGGTTTCCATGTTGACCAGCGCCAGCAGGGCCGCATCCGAATCCTGCAGGACGTGGTAGGAATGGATGTTCTGCCGGACAGCCTGGTTGACCTGGTTGAAGCCCTGCCAGGCCGCCAGGATCAGCGCCAGGATGATGACCAGAATGGTACCGAAGCCGAGTCTGAGTTTGTTCGCGATGGTCAGCTGTTGCAGCATGGAAAGGCCTCACGCGCCAGGTTGTCGACTCACGCCCAGGGGGCAACGTTTTGGGGTACGGCAAGCTAGCGGAGGGGAACGCGACTGATCCGTGTCTTGCGTCGACGGTGGGGACGCGTGGCTCCTGATAGTGCCGATACCGCGGATGACTCCAGTCGCGCCGCGCCTAGCCGAATGCAGGCCGAAAAAAGGCCGGTATTTCGCGCGAGAGTGGCAGGCTAGAGCCTACGAGCCTGGTCTTTGAGCGGTCACTCCTGAAAAAGTTTTGTGTGACGCAATAAACATTTTTGCGCTTCGCAGAGGCGGTGGCGGACGGTCCGCCGCGAAGGACAGCCGCGAAGAAGGTGCCGTCAGCGTTCCAGGCGGGCCAGCCGGCGAGCCAGTTCGCCGGCTTCCACCGCGCTGGCGACATTGGTGAACCCCAGCAGCAGCCCCTGGGCCTGGGGCGTTTCCAGATACCAGCGCGACAGGGCCTGAACCCCCAGGCCGTCGGCCCGGGCGGCCTCCGCCCAGCGGCGATCACCGCCCTGCGGTAGGCGCGCCAGCAGGTGCAGCCCGCCGGCCTGCAGGTCGATCCGCACCGCGTCACCCAGGCTGTTCGCCAGCGCCTCGGCCAGCCACTGGCGGCGCTGTCGGTAGAGACTGCGCATACGGTTGAGATGGCGGGCGAAATGCCCTTCTTCCAGAAAGCTCGCCACCGTGGCCTGCAGCAGCAGGGGCGCATGATTGTGCAGCCGGTCGGCGCTGCGACCGAAGGCGGCGACCTGCGCGGGCGGTACCACCAGGTAGGCGAGGCGCAGACCGGGAAACAGCACCTTGCTGAAGGTCCCGGTGTAGAGCACCCGACCGCCGTCATCCAGGCTCTTGAGCGCGGGCAGCGGCTTGCCCTGGTAGCGGTATTCGCTGTCGTAGTCGTCCTCGATGATCCAGGTGTTCTGCCGCATCGCCCAGTTCAGCAGTGTCAGCCGCCGAGGCAGGGCGAGGGACACGCCCAGCGGACTCTGGTGACTGGGGGTGACCAGGGCGCACCGGGCGGCCGGGGCCCGGGCGAGACCGGCGGCGACGTCCAGTCCCGCCGCGTCCACGGGCACCGGCACCAGATCCAGGCCGGCGCCCTGCAGCGCCTGGCGGGCGATGAAATAGCCGGGCTCCTCGAACCAGCAGGCGTCGCCAGGTGCCAGCAGCGTCTGGACGACCAGGTCCAGGCAGGCGCGATAGCCCGCGCAGACGAACACCTGCTCCGGACGACAGGCAATCCCGCGGGACAGGCCCAGGTAGGTGGCGATGCCGGCGCGCAGACCGGCGTGACCCCGGGCATCGGGATAGATCAGTCCTTCCAGGCCCTGGCTGCGCAACTGCCGCGCGGCGAGGCGCGTCCAGCCTTTGCGTGGAAAGGCGTCCAGCGCCGGCAGGCCCAGCTGCAGGGGCAGCGGCGCGCCACCGGCATGAATCGCCGCGGCGTCCGGTGAGGAGGGTACGGCCGGTGCTGGAGCGGCCGGGCAACGCCACTGGGGCGAGACGATGGTCCCGGCCGGACCGCGCGGCAGCAGAAAGCCTTCGGCGATCAGCTGCTGATAGGCCATCTCCACCGTCCCCCGGGCCACGTTCAGCTCCGCCGCAAGGGCGCGCACCGCAGGCACCCGGTCACCGGGTCGCAGGCGCCCTTCGTCCAGCGCCTGGCGAAAGCGCTGATAGAGCTGCCGGTAGAGCGGCAAGGCGAGGCGACTGTCGAGGGCAGCGGTGAGGGTCATGGCCTGGTCGTTTATATCTTTCTTGGCTCTATAGCCTAGGCCATCGGCTGCCTAGAGTGGGTCATCTTTCCCGGAGACAGCCGTCATGCCCCTGACCTTCCAGCCTTTGTTGCCCGATCATCCGCTGTGCCTGGCCAGCCTGACGCTGATGCGGATATTGCGCCCGCATCTGGACGATGCCGAACGTTACCAGGCGCAACTCCAGCGCCAGGCGGCCCAGGGCTACCGGCTGCTGGCCGCCCTGGAGGAGGGCGAGGTGGTTGGTCTGGCCGGGTATCGCGAGCTGGAGAATCTGCTCTACGGCCGCTTCCTCTATGTCGATGATCTGGTCGTGCAGCCGGCTCGTCAGCGCGACGGCCTGGGTGGACGGCTGCTGGCGGCGGTCCGCAGCGAAGCCCTGGATCGCGGCTGCTCCCATCTGATCCTGGATACCGGTCTGCACATGCCGCTGGCCCAGCGCTTCTATTTCCGCCAGGGCCTGCTCGCCCGCGGCCTGCATTTCGCCGAGCGGCTGACGGGGGCGGTGACGCCATGAAGACCGCCCTCCATGTCAACGCCAGCCCACGTCCGGCCACCTCCCAGGGCTATCGGCTGGCCGGTGAACTCCGGGCCGCGCTGAGGCTGAGCTGGCCTCGCCTGGAAGTACTGGAGCGGGATCTGGCCGCCATGCCGCTGCCGCCGCTGAGCACCGACTATGCCGAGGCCCTGACCCGGCGCACGCCACCGCAGGCAGCGGTATTCGCCCTGTCCGAGGCCCTCATTGGCGAACTGGAGGCCAGCGACCTGCTGCTGATCAATACGCCGCTGCACAACTTCACCCTGCCTGCGGCGCTCAAGCTTTGGCTCGACTACGTGCTGCGCATCGGCCGCACCTTCGCGTCCACCACGGAGGGCAAGCGCGGTCTGCTGGCAGACCGGCCGGTCTACCTGCTGGTCGGCTCGGGTGGTCATCACCGTGGCCCCCAGGCGCGGCAGCCGGACTTCCTCACCTCCTACCTGCGCCATGCCCTGGGCACGCTCGGGCTGTTCGACCTGCACTTCATCTATCTGGAAGGCCTGGTCGGCGACCCGGCTGATGTGGCCGACACCCTGGCGTCTGTCCGTGAACAACTCTCCCGCGAGGTGCCCTTCCGCGCGCTCGCCAACCCTGTGACCGCTACCCGGAGTAAACCATGAGCCAACTGCGACTGCCGTTTTCCACCCTTTCACCCGCCGCCTATCAGGGCCTGATCGCCACGGGCCAGGCCCTGGCGCAGAGTTCGCTGGGCCTGGAGCTGGTGGAGCTGATCTATCTGCGCATCTCCCAGATCAATGGCTGCGCCTTCTGCCTGGGCAAGCACGCCGAAACCCTGCGCGAGCAGGGCGTCAGCCAGGCCAAGCTGGATCGTCTGGCCGGCTGGCGCATCAGCAACCTCTTCGATGCCCGCGAGCGCGCTGCCCTGGAATGGGCCGAGACCCTGACCGCTGTCGCCGAGAAGGGCGCCCCCGACGCGCTCTACGAACCACTCAAGGCGCAGTTCAGCGACGCGGAAATCGCCGACCTGACCTTCGCGGTGGCGCTGATGAATGCTTTCAACCGGCTGGCAGTGGGGATGCGCCTCTAGGCGAAGGCAGGCCGCAGCGAAGGACGATTTCCGGACTTCGCTGCGCTCCCGGCAGGCAGGGCGCTCGGCAGTCGGAGTCAATGACGGGCGCTCACCGGCCAGGCCGGGCCCGGGCTATACTGGGCCTTTCTACCCGACTACCCAGGTGCAGCATGGCTACCGATACCTCGAAGCTGGATCGAATCCTCGCCGAGACCCAGCGCGAGCGCGAACGCGGCTATCGTGACAAGGCGCTGAAGATGTATCCCCACGTCTGCGGTCGCTGCGCCCGCGAGTTCGCCGGCAAGCGCCTGAGCGAACTGACCGTGCACCATCGTGACCACAACCACGACAACAATCCCCAGGACGGCTCCAACTGGGAGTTGCTCTGCCTGTACTGCCACGACAACGAGCACAGCCGCTACACCGATCAGCAGTACTTCAGCGACAGCTCGCTGAGCACGCCCAAGGTGGCCCAGGCCACCCACAACCCCTTCGCCGGGCTGGCCGGGCTGCTGAAAAAGGACTGAGTGCGCGGCGATCAAGGCAGGTCGCCCTGCCTTAAGCCGATCTTAAGTCTCACGCTCTAGCGTTTCAGGTCTTTGGCCGGTTGCCGACCTGGGAGCGAGCAGGGATGAGACGTTCGAACGTTGCGAAGCGATTGTCCGCCGGGGCCTTGGCCTTGCTGGCCGCAGGCTGCCTGACGGAGGCCTCCGCCGAGATGACCGTCATCCGCGGAGAAGGCTCTGCTGCCAGTGCCGACACCGCGTCGGTGTACTTCAACAGCGGTATCAACGACCGCTCGGTCAGCTCCCTGCTGGCTGCCCTGAGCGACATCGCCCTCAAGTATCCCGCGACCAAGAACGTCAATCTCTACCTCAACAGCCCTGGCGGCAGCATGGAGGCGGGCTATGTCGCCTACGAGTTCATCCGCCACTATCCGCTGCACATCAATACCATCGACGCCGCTGCGACGGATTCATCCGCCACCATGATCTATTGCGCGGCCGAAGATCGTTATGCCGCGCCACTCGCCAGCTTTCTCCTGCATCCGGCCGCGGCGGCCATCGCCGTCAACGGCTACATGAAGCCGGACCAGGCCAAGCAGGCGTTCGAGGACGTCGAGCGTGAGAACCTCAAGTTCCGCGAGATCTACAAGGGCTGTCTCAAGCTGACCCCGGAGGAGCTCACCACCCTGCTGTCCTCCGAAAGCAACAGACGACGATTGGGCTACGACGCAGCCAAGGACATCGGTTTGATCACCCGGACGCCGGACCGGTTGCCGCGTGGGATCGACCGGGCTACCTACCTTGTCAGCGATGGCGGAAGCCGGTGAGGGCAGGTTGACGCCCGGCCACACCGGCGGGCACGGTCTACAAGCGCTCGTTCTTTCGTGATACCCTCGGCGCATGCATTTCCCTTCCCGCGACTGGCAACCCAGTCCCCCATAGCTCGCGCCTCCCTCGTCCTTGCCTCGCTGCAAGGACCTCTGCCGTCCTGTCGCGCCCGCGACGTGGCGGCTGCCAACCCTGGAATTCACGCCTGATCCGGCGTCTGCCACTCGCTTGACGGGTCAGGCACAGGTGCGAGTTGTCTATGTTGAATACCCTCAGAACACATTGGTTTTCCAATGTGAAGAACGATGTATTGTCCGGATTGGTCGTCGCCCTGGCGCTGATCCCCGAAGCCATCGCCTTTTCCATCATCGCCGGACTCGATCCCAAGGTGGGGCTCTATGCCTCCTTCTGCATCGCCGTGGTGATCGCCTTCGTCGGCGGTCGCCCCGGGATGATCTCGGCGGCTACCGGCGCCATGGCGCTGCTGATGGTGACCCTGGTCAAGGAGCACGGCCTGCAGTATCTGCTCGCCGCGACCCTGTTGACCGGGGTGCTGCAGATCGCCGCCGGCTACCTGCGTCTGGGCGCGCTGATGCGCTTCGTGTCCCGTTCCGTGGTGACGGGCTTCGTCAACGCCCTGGCGATCCTGATCTTCCTGGCCCAGTTGCCCGAGCTGACCCATGTCGGCTGGGAGGTCTACGCCATGACCGCCGCCGGGTTGGGCATCATCTATCTGTTCCCGCTGCTGCCGATGGTGGGCCGGCTGCTGCCGTCGCCGCTGGTGTGCATCCTGGTGCTGACGGGCGTCTCCCTTGCCCTGGGGCTGGATATCCGCACGGTGGGTGACATGGGACAGCTGCCCGATACCCTTCCGGTGCTGCTCTGGCCCCAGGTGCCACTGACCCTCGACACCCTGCTGATCATCCTGCCCTATTCCCTGGCACTGGCCGTGGTGGGGCTGCTGGAGTCGCTGATGACGGCCACCATCGTCGACGACATCACCGACACGCCCAGCGACAAGAATCGCGAGTGCAAGGGGCAGGGGATCGCCAACATCGCCGCCGGCCTGCTGGGCGGCATGGCGGGCTGCGCCATGATCGGCCAGTCGGTGATCAACATGAAATCCGGCGGGCGAACCCGGCTGTCCACCCTCTGTGCGGGTGTCTTCCTGCTGCTGATGGTGGTGTTCCTTGGCGACTGGCTCGCGCGGATCCCCATGGCGGCGCTGGTCGCGGTGATGATCATGGTGTCCATCGGCACCTTCAGCTGGGATTCGATCCGCAATCTGCGGCGCCATCCGCTCTCCACCAACCTGGTGATGGTGGCCACCGTGGTGGTCGTGGTCGCTACCCACAACCTGGCGCTCGGCGTGCTGGTCGGGGTCTTGCTGGCCTCGCTGTTCTTCGCCAACAAGGTGGGGCACCAGCTGAGGCTGACGTCCCGTCTGGAAGCGCCCGGCATTCGTGTCTACGAGGTGCGTGGCCAGGTGTTCTTCTCGTCCACCGCGGCCTTCATCGACGCCTTCGACTTCAAGGAGGTGCTGGACGAGGTCCGCATCGATCTCAAGGCGGCCCAGTTCTGGGACATCACCGCCGTCGCCGCCCTGGACAAGGTCGTGCTCAGGTATCGCCGGGAAGGCGTGACCGTGCAGGTCCTCGACCTCGACCAGGCCAGCGCGACCCTGGTCGATCGCTTCGGCATCCACGACAAGCCGGGGGCCTGCAGTGAACTGCTGGGCCACTGAGGAGAGACACCTATGAGCAAGATCATCGCCTGTATCGACAGCTCGCCCCTGGCGGGCAGCGTCTGCGACCACAGCGCTTGGCTGGCCCACCGCCTAACGCTACCCATCACCCTGCTGCATGTCCTGGAGCGCAGCCTCTATCCGAGCTCACCCGACACCAGCGGCGCCATCGGTCTCGGCTCGCGCGAGCACCTGCTCGAAGAGCTGGCCCGCCTGGACGAGCAGCGTGCCCGTCTGGCGCGGGCTGACGGCGCGGCGCTGCTGGATGGGGCTCTGCAGCGGTTGCGCGAGCGAGGCGTGGCGGCGGTCCCAACGACGCTCCAGCGCCATGACTATCTGGCGGATACCCTGCACGAGCTGGAGGCGGAGCTGGGTGTGCTGGTGATCGGCAAGCGCGGGCAGCATTCTGGCAGTCGTGGCATCGGCAGCCAGCTGGAAACGGTGGTGCGGACGCTGCACAAACCCATCCTGGTCTGCGCTACCGACTTCACCGAGCCCCGGCGCTTTCTGGTCGCCTACGATGGCAGCGAAGCCACCCATCAGGGCTTGTTACGTGTCGCGAAGAGCCTGCTGTTGTCTGGGCTCGAAGGCGAGATCCTGCAGGTCGGCGACGCCACTCCGGCCCGGCTGGCCGGACTGGAAGCCGCCGCGGATCTCTTGAGGTCCTGTGGCAGTGTGGTGACGACGCAGCTCGTTCCCGGGCATCCGGAAGAGGTGATTCCCAATCGGGTCCAGGCTACCCGGGGCGATCTGCTGGTGATGGGCGCCTACAGCCATTCCGCCGCCAGGCGCTTCCTGTTGGGCAGTCAGACCTCTCACATGCTGCGGCACACCGACATCAACATCCTGGTACTGCGCGCCTGAGCGCGCGGCCCTGGTCAGGATCGCGACCAGGGCCCTGGCCGGATTTCGGCTGCAAGGCCTGTTCGAGAAAGTCGATGAAGGCGCGCACCTTGCCGGTCAGTGCCGAGCGTTCGGCGACGCAGGCATAGATATCCATGGCTTCCGACCGGGCCGACGTGACGCCCTGGCCCTCTGCGCCGAACAGCGGTACCAGCTGCCCGCCCTCGATCAGCGGCAGGGCGACGAAGTCCGCCAGGCGCGCGATGCCACCACCGTTCACCGCGATCTGCGCCAGCATGTCGATGTCGTCGCAGACGAAGCCGGGGCGCGTGGCCGCCTCGAAGACCTGGCCGTCGCGCTCGAACCGCCAGGGCAGATAGCGACCGTCGGTAGGGTAGCGAAACAGCAGGCAGGCGTGCTGCTGCAGGTCTTCCGGAGTGTGTGGCGTGCCCGCGTGCGCCAGATACGCGGGCGCCGCGCAGAACAGGAAGGCGCGGGACGCGATGCGCCGGGCGACCAGGCTGTCGCTGAGCTGCGCCTTGATCCTCAGGCTGACGTCTATCTGTTCCAGGCGATGATCCAGGCGCCGATCGGAGCCGATCAGTTCGATGTCGATGCCGGGATAGCGGCGCTTGAATGTCGGCAGCAGCGGCGCCAGCAGATGCCGGCCGAAGGCGGCGGTGGTCGCCACTCGCAGCGCGCCCTGGGGTTCGCTTTCCAGGGTCGCCGACTGGGCGGCGCTCTCGACCTCCTGCGGGATGTACCGGACCTTGTCGAAATAGCGGGCGCCGCTTTCCGTCATGGCCAGGCGGCGCGTGGTCCGCGACAGCAGGCGCACGCCCAGATGGGCCTCCAGCCGGGTCAGGCTCTGACTCACCGCGGCCGCACTCAGGCCCAGGCCGCGGGCAGCCCCGGCGATGCTGCCGGCTTCCACGACCTTGATGTAGGTACTGATCAAACCCAGGATGTCCACGAGATTCCTGTCGGTGTATTCGTTGATTTCTGTTGAAGGTGAACCAACGACGAGGCGGCTACCGGCCGGTTCCGGTGCTTGTTAGCTTGGCCTCGCTCATCCACCAGAGACTAGCCGATGAATTCCCAGACTCCAGCGCTTCCCGCCAGACGACGCCTGCCCAAGGGTGTGACGCCCTATGTGTTCGCGCTCTATATGTCGACCATCATGGCCTTGCTGATGTGCCTGGTGATCACCCTGGCCGAGTTCGGGTTCGATGCCCATTACTTGAGGAATGTGATGAATGCCTATCAGGTGGCGATGCCTTCGGCGTTCGTCTGCGTGTTGCTGGTACGACCGCTGGTGGCGCGACTGGTCGCCCTGACCGTACAGGGCTGAGGCGTCCGCTGTGGCGCTCGCCGTGGGTCGTCGATTACCCGCGTTCGCGCCGGGCCAGCCAGACCAAGACCGCGAGCCAGCAGACGCCCGCGGCGTAATTGAGGCGCTGGTACAGGCCGAAGCCCTGGCCGTCGGTGACCGCTCCGGCCATCAGGGCCGCGGTGACCAGCGCCATGCCGGTACAGAGGATCGAGAAGCAGGCAAAGCCCGGCGAGGCCAGCAGGCGCCTGCCGAGCCAGCCCCAGAGTGCGCTGGCGAGGGTCAGCGACAGGAACATCACCAGGCCCGCCAGGTTGTGCAGCGCTTGCGAGCGCGACGGCTGCACCGGGGCGCAGCCCTGGTCGCACGGAAAAAACCCGGTGGCGAAGCTGGCCAGGCCATGCAGCAGGATCAGGGCTGCACTCAGGCAGGCCAGGCGCGATCTGCGAAAGCGACGGACCAGGCCCAGGCCGGCCAGCACGAAGAGCACACCGAGCGGCATGTTGTTGATCCAGGCGGAAAAGCCCTGGGTGGGGGCATCGACTGCACCCAGCCGACTCAAGGCATGGTCCATATGGCTATAGCCGGGATAGGCCAGGGCGGTCAGTCCTACACCGATCACCAACCAGACAGGAATCACCAGACCCATGCCCAGCAGAACCCGATCGGTCCTGTTCAAGGTGGACGTCCTCGTCATCATGGCGCGCGCTTCCTGGGTCTCGAGATCCGCTCATGCTAGGAGGCGCTGGCGGCGAGCGTTACCGATTTTTTTGCAAGGCAGCTTGCCCAGGCGTCATCCTGTGCCGTTCCGCTGCCAAGGATGACCGCTGATGACTAGACGCCTGCCCAGCACCACGGCGCTGGTGGCCCTGGAAGCGGCCGCCCGCCATCTCAGTTTCGCCAAGGCCGCGCAGGAGCTGGCACTGAGTGAGGGCGCGATCAGCCGGCAGATCGCCAAGCTGGAGGCTGCGCTGGGCGTCCGGTTGTTCAATCGGGTCGGCAATCGCGTCGAGCTTTCCGCCGCCGGTGCCGGCTATGCCGCTCATATGCGCACTGCGCTCGCCGACATCGAGCGCCATACCCAGCAACTGATAGCCCAGGCCCGCGGCGCCACGGCACTGGAAATCGGCGTTATCCCGACCCTGGCCGGTCGCTGGCTGATTCCCCTGCTGGCGCGCTTCCGCGAGCGCCATCCGGACATCGAGGTCAACCTCCGTGAGCGGACGCAGCCCTTTGCCCTGGAAGACAGCGGTCTGCATGCCGCGATCAACTACGAGCATCCGAGCTGGCAGAACCTGAGGGTGCAACGGCTGTTCGAGGCGCAACTGGTGGCGGTCTGTCATCCCCGTCTGGCTGACCAGCCTCCCGTCAGCCTGCCGCTGTTGCACAAGCGGGAGAGCCCGCACAGCTGGACCCGCTATGCCGCACTTGCAGGGCTATCCCTGGGCGCCCCGACGGCTGGCCCCACCTATGATCGTTACTCGCTGCTGATCGAGGCCGCCAAGGCCGGCTTCGGCATGGCCCTGGTACCTGAGCACTACATTGAGGAAGAGCTGGTAGCCGGGCGGCTCCAGGCGCCGTGGCCGGTCCTGCCGGAACTGCGCGAACGCTATGTGCTGGTCACCCGTCCAGCGGAGGAGAGCGATCCGGCGCTGGCAAACTTCGAGCGGTGGTTGCTGGAAGAGGCGAGAGTGAGGTGAAAGAAATCCAGCCGTAGGTTGGGCCGAGACAGCTCCACCGTCGAAGCCCGACGGTTCAGCATTCATCCGACAGGTGTTGGGCTTCGCTGCGCTCGGCCCAACCTACCTTCTGTGCCGCGTTTTCCTTCCCGCTGCAAGTCCATCCCAGGCGCCCCTCTCCCTTGGGGAGAGGGGCGGGGTGAGGGGAAGGAGCGTCCGTCAGGATCACACCTTGAAGCGCGCCGTCATCTCCTGCAGGCGTACGCCGATGCGGGCCAGCTCCATGCTCGAGGAAGCCGTCTCTTCACTGGCGGCGGCGGTCTGATCGGAGATGTCGCGGACGTTGGTGACATTGCGGCTGATCTCTTCGCCAGCCGAACTCTGCTGCTCGGCGGCGCAGGCGATCTGTTCGTTCATCGACTCGATGTCCTTCACCGAGCGGGTGATGCGCTTGAGCATCTCGCCCGCCTCGCGCGACAGGCCGACGCTGCTTTCGGTCAGTTGCACATTGTGGTCGAGCACCGTGCCCATGCGGTCGGTGCTCTGGTGCAGACCGGTGATGAGCTGAGCGATCTCGTCCGTCGAGGAGCGGGTGCGCTGGGCCAGACCGCGGACCTCGTCGGCGACCACGGCGAAGCCGCGTCCCGCCTCGCCGGCGCGGGCGGCTTCGATGGCGGCATTGAGCGCCAGCAGATTGGTCTGCTCGGAAACCGCCTTGATCACGTCGAGCACGCCGCCGATGCTGTCGGCATGGCCGCGCAGGGTGGCCATGGCCGTCTTGGTCGATTCCATTTCCCGGGCCAGCACCTGGATCTGGTCGACCGCCTTGCTCACCGACTGCTCGCCCTGCAGGGCCTGGCGGCTGGCTTCCAGCGCGGACTTGGCCGCGTTTCCGGCGTTGCGCGCCACCTCGTGGGTGGTGGCGGTCATCTCCTGCATGGCGGTGGCGATCTGGTCGGTCTCGACCTTTTGCGCTTGCACGCCAGCGCTGGTCTGTTCGGTGACCGCCGACAGCTGTTCGGCGGCACTGGCCACCTGGACCACACCGTCGCGTACCTCGCCGATCAGGCGTCGCAGGTTGCCGGTCATGCCTTGCATGCTGGTCTGCAGGGCGCCCAGTTCATCCTTGCGGGTGACCTGCTGCTGATGGGTGAAATCACCGTTGGCGACCTGCTCGGCCAAGGCCACGGTGTCCTGCAAGGGCTTGACGATGGAACGGGTGATCAGCCAGGCACAGGCCAGGCCCAGGGCGATGGCGACGGCCAGCCAGATCAGCAGCAGCTGACGGGCACCGGCCACGTCGGCCGTGCGGAATTCCTGCTGGATGCCGGTGAGCTTGTCGGCGATGCCGAGCAGGGTGGTGATGGTCGTGGTGATACCGCCCTGTGCCTGATCCACCTGCGCCTGCGCGGCCACCAACTGATCGAGACGCTGCCCGTAGCCGGAGATTTCATCGACGAGCTTTTGCACGGTCTCGGTCGGCAACGCCGTGGCGCCGAGCGCCTTGGCCTGGGTGAGGGCGGCATTGACGGAGGTGCGCGCGGTCTGCTCGCTGTCCTTGCCGGGTGCGGTGGCGTAGCCACGGAAATCGACCCTCATCCGCTGCACACCGATGAAGAGCGTCGCCAACTGCTGGCGATCGGCAGGACGACCGGTCTCGCCATTCGCCTCTTCGGCCAATGTCAGCAACTGGGCATTGGCTGCCTCTGCCGCACTGCTGGCGATCTTGCGGATGGATTCCCGCTCGCGGGTGGCGGTGATCGTCTGGTTGTAGAAGTCGCGATAGCGTTTGAGCGCGGCCCCGGCCTCGTCAAGCAAGGCCTTGTTCGCTGGCGAGTTGAAGTGTGGAAGGATGGCCTGCAGCTGGCCTTCGGTCTTGTCCAGGGCGGCGAGCCACTTGGCCGCCTGGGCGTCATCGGCCTTGGTGAAATACACCAGCCGTTCGATGCGCATGTCGCGGGCCAGGGTGCTGTAGCCGGCGATATCGTTCATGCGCTCGCTGCGATCGCGCAGGGTATCGGTGGCCGACCAGCCGGTGTAGGCCACCAGCAGGATCATGCCGATGAGCAGGGCGAAGCCAAGGCCCAGCTTGGCCCTGACGCTTATATTGCTTAATGGATTCCAGCCAACTTGCTGCATGTGGACTACCTGGATAGCGGAGCGTTGGAAGGTGCGGACCTGGAGACCTCGCGCCTCGTGCTTCGCGGTTACGGCAGCCTCTGTCGATTCGTCAACCGCCCGGCAGGACCGGTCGGTGCGAAGGGGCGCTTGGCCGCTTGTGCGGGTAACCACGGATTGGCCCCAAGGAATCGTCGGGCCTTTGGCGCTCGATCCGCCACCGCGCCGAGGGGATGGCAGGCGACAGCGAGGGCTCAAGGACGGGCATATCCATGGCTACGATTCTTAAGGCCTGCTTAATAGAACGCGAATCGCCGTAATATTCGAATCTGGACGATAGGCTGCGTGATTACCTGGATATTCGGCAGTATCCGGAGTGATCCCATGTCGTATCTGTTTGTTTTTACTGAGTTTTCCCGTCTATTAGTTTGACGATATGAGTGGTGGATTGAGGGTCCGGAGAGGACGGGGTATTTCCTTCGGCCGCAATGAAAAACGCCCCGGCCTGGAGGCCGGGGCGTCAATTGGATCGCCGGGCTGGCCGATTAGACCGCCGCGCTGCGTTCCTTGATGTCCTGATGCAGGATGCGGTCGTTCTCGGAGTAGTCCACTGGGCAGTCGATGACGTGGACGCCAGGGGTGTCCAGGCAGTGCTGCACCAGCGGCGCGAAGGCGGCCGCGCTTTCCACGCGATGGCCGTAGGCACCGTAGCTTTCGGCGTAGCGGACGAAGTCCGGATTGCCGTAGTCCAGGCCGAAGTCCTCGAAGCCCATCTGCGCCTGCTTCCAGCGGATCATGCCGTAGCCGTCGTCGCGCAGGATGATGACCACCAGGTTCATCTTCAGGCGTACCGCGGTTTCCAGTTCCTGGCTGTTCATCATGAAGCCGCCGTCGCCGCATACCGCCACGATGGGGGTGCCGGGATGCACCAGGCGCGCGGCCATGGCCGACGGCAGGCCGGCGCCCATGGTGGCCAGGGCGTTGTCCAGCAGCACCGTGTTGGGCATGTAGGCCTTGTAGTTGCGGGCGAACCAGATCTTGTAGATGCCGTTGTCCAGGGCGACGATGCCGTCGGATGGCAGCACGTTGCGCAGATCGGCCACCAGGCGCTGCGGGTAGACCGGGAAGCGGTCATCGGTGGCGCCTTCGGCGACATGGGCCTCGTTGGCTTCGCGGATGTGCAGCAGGCGGTCGAAGTCCCAGGTGGGCTGGACCTCGATGCGCTCCTTGATCTCCCAGATGGCGTTGGCGATGTCGCCGACCACCTCGACCTGGGGGAAGTACACCGGATCGACTTCGGCGGAGCGGAAGTTGATGTGGATGACCTCGGTGCCGCCCCGGGTCATGAAGAACGGCGGCTTCTCGATAACATCGTGGCCGATGTTGACGATGAGGTCGGCGGACTCCAGGGCGCGGTGCACGAAGTCACCGGCGGAGAGGGCGGCGTTGCCCAGGAAGCGCGGATGGCGCTCGTCGACCACGCCCTTGCCGAGCTGGGTGGTGACGAAGGGGATGCCGGTCTTCTCGATCAGCTGCCGCAGCACCCGCGCGGTCATCTTGCGGTTGGTGCCGGCACCCAGTACCAGCACCGGGCTGCGGGCGTTTTCCAGCTTGGAGACGGCGGCGGCGATGGCCTTGGCTTCGGCGACCGGACGGCGGCTCAGGCTCGGCGGGACCGGCAGGCTCTCGGTGTGCTCGTCGGCGATGTCTTCCGGCAGTTCCAGGTGCACGGAGCCGGGCTTTTCTTCCTCGGCGAGGCGGAAGGCCTCGCGGATGCGCGACGGGATGTTGTCGGCGGAGGCGAACTGGTGGGTGTACTTGGTGAGCGGCGCCATCATGCGGCACACGTCGAGAATCTGGAAACGCCCCTGCTTGGATTTCTTGATCGGCTTCTGGCCGGTCAGCATCAGCATCGGCATGCCGCCCAGGTAGGCGTAGGCGCCGGCGGTGACCAGGTTGGTGGCGCCTGGACCGAGGGTGGAAAGGCAGACACCGGTCTTGCCGGTGAAGCGGCCGTAGGTGGCGGCCATGAAGCCGGCGGACTGCTCGTGGCGAGTCAGGATCAGCTTGATCTGCGAGGAGCGCCGCAGGGATTCCAGCAGGTCCAGGTTCTCTTCGCCGGGAATGCCGAAGATGTATTCCACACCCTCGTTTTCCAAGCAGCGAACGACCAGATCGGAGGCCTTCATCATGAGTGTCGTGTTCCTTGTAGGGTGGGTGGCGAGCGCCTGAGGCGCCTCCTCTATGAGGCGCGGCGGTCACTGTACTCAGGAACGGCGAAACATTTCAAAACAAGGAACCACCCAGTTTTACTTCTGTGACGAAAGGCCGCAGCGGAAACGATTCAGGCGACGCAGCGCTGGAGCGAGGCCCGGGCGTGGCGCAGGTGCAGACCGGCGAACAGCAGGCCCAGCGCGGCGATCACCAGGGCCGGTTGCAGGTCGCCGGCAAAATGACTGCTGGCTGCGCCGAGCAGCGGACCGACGAGTTGGCCACTGGCGAAGCTGGCGGTCAGCACCCCGGCATTGCGCTGCGGCGTGGCCGGTGCCAACTCGCGGCCGTACTGCATCACCAACTGCATGCAGGCGAGGAAAGGGCCACCGCAGAGCAGCACACCGAGGAACAGCGCCAGGCTGCCCGGCAGGAGGCAGAGCAGCACACCCGCGGCCTGCAGCCAGAGGGTGGCGATCAGCCAGCGGCGGGTATCGGTGCCCGGGCGTCTCAGGCTGACCAGTACCACGCCCAGCGCCGCCGCCAGGCCATAGCCGGGCCAGAAGAGGTCGGCCTGCCACTGGCCGTGGAAGCGGCTGGCGGCCATCTGCGAGAGGAAGGTCGCCGGCAGGATGTAGCCGACGCCCACCAGGCCATAGGCCAGGATCAAACGGTTGAAGGCGGGCGAGCGCTTGGCCGGCGCCGCGGCGGTGGTAGGCAGCGGGGTGGCGGGACCACGCCGCGGCAGCAGGGGCAGCAGGGCCAGGGTGGCCACGCTGGCAAGCAGGCCGTAGCTCAGCCACAGCTGGTTGGAATCGCCACCCAGGCGATTGCTGACCAGGGCCATCAGGCCACTGATGAGAATGCCTACTCCGGGCCCGGTAAAGACCAGGGCGCCCAAGCGTGGCCGGCCGGCTTCGGCGGCCAGGGGCTGGCTCAGACCGGTCACCATCACCAGTACCCAGGCGCTGGCCAGGCCGGTGCCGAAGCGCAGTAGCGCCTGGGCGGCCAGGCCATCGGCCAGCAGGGAAGCCAGGGTCAGGCCGGCGCAGAGCCAGAGTCCCCCGACCAGGCGCGCATGGGTCCGACGGGCGAAGAGCGCGTCCAGGGCGCCGAGCAGATAGCCCAGGTAGTTGGCCGCGGCCAGCAGGCTGGCGCCGGTGAGGTCGATCTGACCCTCGGCGATCAGGTGGGGCAGGGCGGGGGTAAGGGCAAAGCGGCCGATGCCCATGGCGGTGGCCAGGGCCAGCAGGCAGGCCAGCAGGCGGGTAGTGGCGGTCATCGCAGGACTCCAATAGCGAGCGGATGAGTACAGCCTAGGCCTTGAAGTTGATCAATAAAAACGAATAATAGAGAAATAGATGTTCAGCTAAAGAGAAAGGTGGTGATCCATGGAGTTCGCAGAGTTACGCATCTTCCAGGCGGTGGCCGAGGAAGGTTCCCTGGTGAAGGCCGCCGAGCGACTCAACCGGGTGCCGTCCAATCTCTCCACGCGCCTGCGCCAGCTGGAAGACAAGCTGGGGGTGGAGCTGTTCCTGCGCGAACGCCAGCGGCTGCACCTGACGGCCGCCGGCCACCGAATGCTGGACTACGCCCATCGCCTGTTCGCCCTGGCCGACGAGGCGCGCAGCGCGGTGCAGGGCGGCGAGCCGGCCGGTACCTTCGTCCTGGGGTCCATGTTCAGCACCGCGGCCATCCATCTGCCAGGGCTGCTGGCGCGCTATCACCAGCGCTATCCCAAGGTGAACCTGCAGGTGCACAGTGGCCCCAGCGGCGAACTGGTGGAAGGCTTGCTGGCCGGTCGCCTGGACGCGGCCCTGGTGGACGGCCCGGCGCCCGACGCGGCGCTGGAAGGCCAGCCCTGGTTCGAGGAGCGGCTGGTGCTGATCACCGGGCTGGAACTCGGTCCGGTGCGTTCACCGGCCGACGTGGCGGGACGCCCGGTGTTCGGCTTTCGTGCCGGCTGCTCCTATAGACGCTACCTGGACACCTGGTACGCCGCGGCGGGGGTGCCCAGCGGACCGGTGATGGAGATCGAGTCCTACCACAGCATGCTGGCCTGCGTGATCACCGGCGGGGTGGCGCTAATGCCGGAATCCATGCTCGACAGCCTGCCCGGCCGCGAGCGGGTGCAGCGTCATCCGATCCAGGCGCGCTTCGCTCAGGCCACCACCTGGCTGATGTGGCGCAAGGGCCGCGAGGGGGCCAATCTGCGCAGCTGGCTGGAGTTGCGCGAGAGCCTGCAGACCGACCGCGAAGCTGTTGCTTTGGTGTGATGATTACCCGATCCTAGGCGGCGGACTCCTACCGTCTACCGAGGACGATCATGATAAGAATAGCCATCGTCGGTTTGGGCAAGATCGCCCGTGACCAGCACCTGCCGGCGCTCGCCGCCAATCCTGACTACGAGCTGGTCGCCGTGGCCAGCCGCAACGCCCAGCTCGACGGCGTCGCCCACTATCCCAGCCTGAGCGCCCTGCTCGAAGACGGCCCGGCGATCGACGCCGTGTCGCTCTGCGCGCCAGCGGCGGTACGTTACGAACAGGCCCGCGAGGCCTTGGCGGCGGGCAAGCACGTGATGCTGGAAAAACCGCCGGGGGCGACCCTGAGTGAAGTGGAAGCCCTGACGCGGCAGGCCGAGATGGCGGGTCTGTCGCTGTTCGCCACCTGGCATTCCCGCCATGCCCAGGGCGTCCAGCCAGCCCGCGAATGGCTGGAAGACAAGCGCATCCAGGCAGTGCGGATCGAGTGGAAGGAAGACGTGCGCGTCTGGCATCCGGGTCAGGCCTGGATCTGGGAGCCGGGCGGCATGGGCGTCTTCGATCCGGGCATCAATGCCCTGTCCATCGTCACCACCATCCTGCCACGGCCGTTCTTTCTCAAGGAGGCGACGCTGCAGGTGCCCGGCAACTGCCAGACCCCGGTGGCCGCGCAACTGGCCTTCGTCGACAGCGCCGGCGTGCCCATCGCCGCCGACTTCGACTTCCTGCAGACCGGTCCCCAGACCTGGGACATCCATGTCGACACCGATGGCGGTCGGCTGACCCTGAGCAAGGGCGGCAGCGAGCTGTACCTGGACGGGCAACTGAGCCACCAGGGCCCGGACCGGGAGTACGCCGGCCTTTATGCCCGCTTCGCCGAGCTGGTCGCCCAGAACCGCTCCGATGTGGACGTGGCCCCGCTGCGCCATGTGGCGGATGCCTTCCTCTATGGCCGTCGCGAGACGGTGGCGGAGTTTCATGAGTAGGGCGACCCTCACCCCGGCCCTCTCCCCAAGGGAGAGGGGGCGTCATGATGGGCTCCTGTAGGTTGGGCTGAGCGTAGCGAAGCCCAACAGGGGAACTTGGCTGTTGGGCTTCGACGGTGAAGCTGTCTCAACCCAACCTACGGCTCGGTCTCCTATCCCAAGGGAGAGGGGGCGTCATGGTGTGCTCTTGTAGGTTGGGCTGAGCGCAGCGAAGTCCAACAGGGCTACGCCTCGCATCCCCTCATAGGCTCGTCCACAACAAGCGGATGGCCATGCCGAAAAAGGCGCAGGCGAAACCGATACTTAGGCCTTGCGCCAGGCGTGGGCTGGCAACCAGGCGCGTCCTCATCTGCGCTGCAAGCAGGCCGTACAGGGTGAATACCACCCACGTCATACCCATGAACACCCCGGACAGCAGTAGCACCTGGGTGAGCGGCACGGCGGATTGCCGGTCCAGGAATTGCGGCAGATAGGCAAGAAAGAACAGGGTCAGCTTGGGATTGAACAGGTTCAGCAGGACGGCTTGCCGGATGATCTGTCGATCCCCGCTGGGGCAGGTAGCGCCCGCGCTCAGGGCGCTGGCATTGCGGATCTGCCGATAGGCCAGATAGAGCAGATAGGTCACTCCCAGATAGCGCAGACCCTCCAGCACTAGTGGTCGGGTTTGTAGCAGCGCTGTCAGGCCACAAAGGGTCAGCAGTAGGTGAGGCAGGATTCCGAGGGTACAACCTGCGGCGGCCAACAGCGCGGCGCGGCGGCCATAGGTGGTGCCGACCGCTATCGTCAGCAGGGCGCCTGTCCCTGGCGACGCGACCACGATGAAGGTGGTCAGCAAGAAGTCGAGTGTCATGACGGGTGACTCGCCTCAGAAAACGCCTGGCCTATAACGGCTGCCCAGGCGCCACGGCCGATGTCTGTAGCTGTCTGGCGCGAGGCCGGGGGGTAATCTTTGGGTGCGTGCACGGCTGATACCTGTCAGGGGAGCAGGGTCTTAGCCTGGCTGGCATTGGCATTCAGCGTCTTGAACGAAATTGCAGGTGGGCTGCCACCTTGGCGTAGGCGCCAGGCGTGTAGCCGTAGGTACGCTTGAACAGACGAGTGAGATGGCTCTGGTCGGCGAAGCCCGTAGCTGCGGCGCTCTCGACCAGCGACAGTCCACTTGCGATCAGACGACGTGCCTGCTGAAGTCGGCGTTGGATGAGATAGGCGTGGGGTGTAAGTCCGGTGGCTCGGGTGAAGGCGCGGAGCAACTGATAGCGGCTCAGCCCGGTGGCGTCAGCCAATTCGGCGAGGGTGTGTGCCATCAGCGGAGCGTCATCGAGCTGCTCTCGTGCGCGTGCAATGCCGGCTGGAATGACGCAACGTTCTGCTGGTCTGGGCTGGAGCAAGCCGCTCAGCAACAGGATGAGGTTCTGTTCCCATGCCAGGGCGCTGGCCTCGGTGACTGGGTTCACCGTAGCGATGAAGGCGTTGGCGAAGCCCTGTGACAGGCGTCTATCGGCAAGCCGCGGCTGGCTGAACTCCACCTGGCGCGCATGCCCGAGAATCTCCTGTCCCATGTTGGCGACCAGGCTGGGCTGTAGATAGAGCATGCGCCAGGCTCGGCCGGTTTCATCCAGGGGGGCCCCGTCGTGTACCTCACCGGGATTCACCGTGATGACATCCCCTGGACCGGCCTCGACCAGCCCTCGACCGCTCAGGGATTTCTGCGCGCCCCGGTGGATCAGGCCGATACCGAAGTCGTCGTGGGTATGACGGGCGAAGGTGCAGGACGTATCGGCCACCATCGCTTCAATGCCTGGTTGCTTGCAGGGCAGCGGTCGCACGAAAGGGAGTTTGCTGGGCGCCATGATCGATGCTGACTGATCTGAAGGCTCAGCATGCGTTCTTTAGCGATGATTGTCGCCACGTTGAGCCTTTGAAACCGCCCTCTCCCCGAGAGAGAGGGGTGTCAAGACGGGGCTCGTGTAGGTTGGGCTGAGCGTAGCGAAGCCCAACGCTGCCCGGACCTGTTGGGCTTCGACGATAGGGCCGTCTCAGCCCAACCTACGGCTTAATGACCCCCAAGGAGTGGGCGCTCAGCCCCTGGGTAGGGTGGAAAACGGCGCAGCCTTTTCCACGCGGGCTAGCTCGATGCTCAACGCCGCTCCAGCAATACCCCACTTTCCATATGGTGCGTCCAGGGGAACTGGTCGAACAGGGCGCAGCAGGTGATGCGGTGGGTGTCCTGCAACTGGGCGATGTTCTCGGCCAGGGTCTCCGGATTGCAGGAAATATAGAGGATGCGCTCGAAGCGGCGGGTCAGCTCGCAGGTGTCGGGGTCCATGCCGGCGCGGGGCGGGTCGACGAAGACGGTGCCGAACTGGTAGCTCTTGAGATCCACGCCGGCCAGGCGGCGGAAGGGACGGACCTCGTTGAGCGCCTGGGTCAGTTCCTCGGCGGAGAGACGCACCAGGGTGACGTTGTCCACGCCATTGCTGGCCAGGTTGTGCAGGGCGGCGTTGACCGAGGTCTTGCTCACCTCGGTGGCCAGTACCTTACGGACCCGGCTGGCCAGCGGCAGGGTGAAGTTGCCGTTGCCGCAATAGAGCTCCAGCAGATCGTCGTCACGCTCGCCCAGGGCGGTGTGGGCCCAGCTCAGCATCTTCTGGTTGACGGTGCCATTGGGCTGGGTGAAGCCGCCTTCGGGTTGCAGATAGCGGTAGGTCCTCCCGGCCACCTCCAGTTCTTCGAGCACATGGTCACGCCCGATCACCAGGCGCTGGCCGCGGGAGCGACCGATCAGGCTGACGCCCAGGTCGGCGGCCAGGCGCTCGGCGGCGGCTTGCCAGGCGGCGTCCAGGGGGCGGTGGTAGGCCAGGGTGATCAGGGCGTCGCCACTCAGGGTGGTGAGGAATTCCACCTGGAACAGCTTGAACGACAGCGCCACGTCCGCCTGCCAGCCGGCCTTGAGGCGCGGCATCAGATCGTTGATGCGCTGGCTGGCGATGGGGAAGGCCTCGATGAGGATCGGCGTGCGCTTGTCGCCCGGGGCGAACATGGCGTAGTGGCGTTCCTCGTTATCCCGCCACAGGCGGAATTCGGCGCGCAGCCGGTAGTGCTGCAGCGGCGAGGCGAAGACTTCCGGCTCGGGGGCCTGGAAAGGCGCCAGCAGTTCGCGCAGGCGGTCGGCCTTGGCGTCGAGTTGAGCCTGGTAGTCGGCGGGAACGAAGGAGGGTTGGGACATGGTAGATCCGGAGCAGGGTGGGGCGGGGGAGACCTCGGGGCCGGAGCCCCGAGGGGAGGGGTCAGGCGTTGAACCAGCCCAGCTTGATGACGAACAGGATCGACAGCACGATCAGCGCCGAATTCAGCTCGCGGGTACGGCCGGAGAGCAGCTTGATGACCGTCCAGGTGATGAAGCCGAAGGCGATGCCGTTGGCGATGGAATAGGTCAGCGGCATGGCCAGGGCGGTGACCAGCACCGGGGCGGCGGTGGTCAGGTCGTCCCACTCGATCTCGGCCAGGCCCGAGGTCATCAGCACGGCGATGAAGAACAGCGCCGGGGCGGTGGCGAAGGCTGGCACGCTACCCGCGAGGGGAGCGAAGAACAGCGCCAGCAGGAACAGCACCGCGACCACCACGGCGGTGAGGCCGGTACGCCCGCCCGCGGAAACGCCGGCGGCGGATTCGATGTAGCTGGTGGTGGTGGAGGTGCCCAGCAGCGAGCCGAACATGGCGGCGGAGCTGTCGGCGATCAGGGCGCGGCCCATCTTCGGCAGATGGCCGTCCTTTCCCATCAGGCCGGCGCGCTTGGCCACGCCGATCAGGGTGCCGGAGTTGTCGAACAGGTCGACGAACAGGAAGGCGAAGATGACGCTGATCAGGCCGACGTCCAGGGCGCCCCGGATGTCCAGCTGCAGGAAGGTCGGTGCCAGCGACGGCGGCATGGAGACCAGGCCGCCGAAGGCGCTGACGCCCAGGGCGATGGCGATCACGGTGACCACCAGGATGCCGATCAGCACCGCGCCGGTGACCTTGCGCGCCTCGAGCACGACGATCAGGAAGAAGCCGAGGATGGCCAGCAGCGGACCCGGCTTGGACAGGTCGCCCAGGCCCACCAGGGTCGCCGGATTACCCACCACGATGCCGGCGGTCTGCAGGGCGATCAGCGCCAGGAACAGGCCGATGCCGGCGGCGATGCCCGAGCGCAGCGGGAGCGGGATGCTGTTGATGATCCATTCGCGGATGCGAAAGATCGACAGCAGGAAGAACATCAGCGCCGAGAGGAATACCGCGCCCAGGGCCACCTGCCAGGTATGGCCCAGGTGCAGGACCACGGTGTAGGTGAAGAAGGCGTTGAGGCCCATGCCCGGGGCGAGGGCGATGGGGTAGTTGGCGATGAGTCCCATGAGCGCCGAGCCGATGGCGGCGGCCAGGCAGGTGGCGACGAAGATCGCGCCCTTGTCCATGCCGGTGGCGCCGAGGATGCTCGGGTTGACGAACAGGATGTAGGCCATGGCCAGGAAGGTGGTGACCCCGGCCAGCAGTTCGGTGCGGACAGAGGTGTTGTGGGCCTTGAGTTGGAAGAGTCTTTCCAGCATGGGATGCCTCGTGCGCGCCGGTCTGATCGGAAAAAGGCGCGCATCATAACAGGTCGGTAAACACGGGTAAGACGCTAAGCCCTAACCCCCAATCGACATCGCCTGGAGCCCTGTCCGCCTGGTCAACTTCCAGAGGTATGGCCGCTGACCGAATCGCCTGCGTTGCGGGCCAGGCGGAAGGCATCCAGGGTGCTCAGGATGCCGAGCACGGCCACTATGCAAAAGGCTAGCCGAAAGTCCGCCAGTTGCGGATCGAGGTGGCCGTGCCAGTCCATCGAGGCGCGTAGCAGCAGGGCGGCGATGGCCACGCCCAGGCCCATGGCCAGCTGGAAATTGGTGCTGAACAGGGTGGAGGCATGGCTCAGCCGCGACTTGGGGATGTCGGCGAAGGCCAGGGCATTGCTGGCGGTGAACTGCAGCGAGCGGAACACCCCGCTGAAGAACAGCAGGAGCAGGATCGCCGGCAAGGGCCAGTCCGGGGTGAGCAGGCCACAGGCCAGCAGGCTGAACGCGCTGAGCAGGCCGTTGACGGTCAGGATGGTGCGCAGGCCGAAGCGGCGCATGGTGGCGGTGGTGAAGGGCTTGGCCGCCAGGTTGCCGGCGAACAGTGCCAGGAGCAGCAGGCCGGCCTGGAAGGCGTCCAGGCCAAAGGCCAGCTGGAACAGCAGGGGCAGCAGGAAGGGCGCCGTGGCGATGGTGACGCGGAACAGGCCGCCACCGAGGATGGCCGCGCGGTAGGTGGGGATGCGCAGTGTGCCAAAATCGATCAGCGGGCGTTCGATCCGGGTCATGTGGCGCACCGCCTTGGTGCCGAGGATCAGCCCTATGCCCATCCAGGCCAGGTTAACGCCCAGGCTGCCATGGTTCTGGCCGAGGCGCTCCACGCCCCACATGAAGGCCACGCAGGCGCCACCCAGCAACAGGAAGCCGCGCCAGTCCAGCGGATGGCGCTGGGTCGGCAGGTCGGTGGGCACCAGGCGCCAGGCCAGCAGCAGGGCGATCAACCCCAGCGGCAGGTTGAGGTAGAAGATCCAGCGCCAGTCGGCATAGGTGGTGATCAGGCCGCCCAGGGGCGGGCCGAGCACGGGAGCCACCAGGCCCGGCCAGGTGATGAGGGCGATGGCGCGCACCAACTCGTGCTTCTCGGTGACCTGCAGCACCACCAGACGCCCCACGGGCACCATCAGGGCGCCGCCGAGCCCCTGGAGGATGCGCGCGGCGATGAAGTGTTCGAGGGACTGGGCCATGCCGCAGAGCAGCGAGGCCAAGGTGAAGACGCCGATGGCCAGGGTGAAGACTGGGCGGGGACCGAAGCGCTCGGCTATCCAGCCACTCACCGGGATGCCCACGGCGATCGCCAGCAGATAGGCGCTGATGCCCAGGTTGAGGTCCACCGGATCGCGGCCGAAGGACAGGGCCATCTGCGGCAGCGCCGTGGCGATCACCGTGGCGTCCAGGTTTTCCATGAAAAAGGTGAAGCTCACCAGGCCGGCGAGAAGCTTCCAGCGTTCCAAGGGCTGCACCTCTGGGCAGGGGGGTGGGCTACTCTGCCTGAGGCGTCGCAAGGCACGCCAGCCCTGGCTTGCCGATAAAAAGTCAAAGGATTCACCACCCTGTTCGGACGGGCTGCTAAAGTCGAGAAGAAACAGGTTCGATAATTGTCATCGCCACGAGGAAACCGTTGCATGAAGGACGTGACCGACAGCCACATCGTGGCCATGGCGGAAGCCCGGCGCCTGCTTGAACGGGGTAGCCAGGCCAAGCGTCAGCACCAGCGCTATTTCCTCAACTTCCTCACCTTGCGCCAGGAAGCCTCGCGACTCAGTCAGCAGTCCTATCGGCTGAGCTGCGCGCTGGACGCCTTTTCCACCGAGCGCTCGCGCCAGTTGCCGCGGGTGCTGACCCTGGTAAAGGCCGACCGGGACGAACGGTTGTAAGGCCAGCAGCGCAACCGTAGGTATTCGTGGAGCTTTTTCTCCGGCCCCGGGGTCAAAACCTCGAACGCAGAGGAGAAACACCCCATGACCAAGCAATCACTGCTCTCCCTGGCGCTGGGCGCCGTCGTCCTGACCGGAGCCCTGCACGTCCAGGCAGCGCCCGAATCCATGACCCCAACCAAGCCGGCCGCCGACAAGGCCGCTTCGGAGCCCACCAGCTCGCAGTACCAGAACAAGGTCAACAAGAAGGACGCCAGTCAGAGCGATGAGGCGGTCACCCACGACCCTGATCATCCTACCTTTGAACTCGAAGAGGGTGGCCGGGCGCCGCGCAAGTACATCCGTGACGAGTACGTGATCAAGGATTTCAAGAAGCATGGTCTGGAGCAGCCGGGCGAAGACAGCCAATGGGTCAAGATCGGCTCCGACTATGTGCTGATCAAGCGCAGCAATGCGGTGATCGACAAGATCGTCAAAGCCAAACAGTGATCCACCATGACCGGGGCCGGCCCTCGGCCCCGGTGGCATTCGGGATGTCCAGCCGCCAGGCTGAAGCACCCCTTCTGGAGTTTTTTGCATGACCAGTGAAATCCGTGTCGTCGCCATCCTGCAGGCCAAACCCGGCCAGGCCGAGGCTGTCGAAAACGCCATGCGTGCCATCGTCGCGCCGTCCCGCGCCGAAGCCGCCTGTCACTTCTATACCCCGCACCGCGATCCGAGCCATGCAGATCGCTATGTCTTCGTCGAACGCTGGGCCAGTCGCGAAGCCCTGGCCGAGCACGAGCAAACCCCTCACTTCAAGCAGTTGCTGAGCGATCTGGACGGTCTGCTGGTCGATGCGCCACAGGTCATGATCCTCGAAGAATTGCCGCTGGCCTGAGCCGCCGACATGCCGTTGTCACCTGCCTGAGCCACCCTGGCCTCTTTTCCTGGAGGCCTGGATGAGTACCTCTCGACGTCAAGCGCTGGGCCTGCTCGGCCTGGGTCTGAGCGCACCCTGGTTCGCCGGTTGCAGCGCTCGCACGCCACAGCCGGATCCCTTCACCCTGGGCGTCGCCAGTGGTGATCCTGCCACCGACGGCTTCGTCATCTGGACCCGCCTGGCGCCCGATCCGCTGGCCGAGGACGGCTTGGGCGGTCTGCATGGTCCGGTCAAGGCTGGGTGGGAAGTGGCCCTGGATCCGGGGCTGCGTCAGGTGGTGCAGCGCGGAGTAATCCAGGCACAGCCACAGTCTGCTTTCTGTCTGTCCATCCCCCTGACCGGTCTGCTGCCGGGACGGCCCTACTGGTACCGTTTCACCGCGCTGGGCCACCAGAGTCGTATCGGGCGCGCCACTACGCTACCGCCGTCAGCCAGCGCTCCGCAGCGCCTGAAGCTGGTGGCCGCTTCCTGCTCCCACTATGAGAAGGGCTTCTTCAGCGCCTATCGGCACATGGCGGACGAACAGGCGGATCTGGCGCTGTTCCTTGGGGACTATATCTACGAGGTCAACGTGCCCCTGGCGCTGCCGGCGGTGCGTCGGCATGGCCTGCCGGAAGCCCGGGACCTGGCCAGTTACCGCCGGCGCCATGCGCTGTACCGCACCGATCCCGATCTGCAGTACCTGCACGCCAATGTCACCAGTCTCATGACCTGGGACGACCACGAGGTGCAGAACGACTATTCCGGTCCCTGGGCGGCGGACCCCAGGGTCAGTCTGGCTGCCTTCGCCGCGCGGCGGCAGGCTGCCTACCAGGCTTTTCGCGAACATGCGCCACTGCGCGGGTGGCGGACCCAGGGCACGGCGTTGCGTCTCTATGACCGGTGGCGCTTCGGTGACCTGGCGGAGATCCATCTGCTCGATGGTCGGCAATACCGCAGCGAACCGGCCTGCGCGACGGCCAGGACCCGCGGTGGCCAGCTGGTCGCCCCGGATTGCCCGGGTCTGCGGGACGCCACGCGCAGCATGCTCGGGCAGGCGCAGGAGCGCTGGCTGCTGGATGGCTTTCGCCACAATGCCACCCGCTGGAATCTGATCGCCAAGGATCTCCTGCTGGCACCCCTGCGGCAGCGGCTGTCGGATGGCGATCCGGCGCGCTGGACCGATGGCTGGGACGGCTATCCGGCGACTCGCGAGCGGCTGCTCGCGGCCATGGTCGACAGTCGCCTGGCCAATCCGGTAACCCTGGGCGGGGACATCCATTCCTTCTGGGTGACGGACCTGCACCGCGAGCCGGAAGACGAGCGGAGTCCTGTAGTGGCGAGCGAATTCGTCGGCACCTCCATCACCTCGGACGGACCGGACTACCGCCGTTTCCAGGCGCTGTTGCCGGAGAATCCCCAGGTGCGCTTCTTCGACAGCCGGGAGCGTGGCTATCTGGCCCTGGAGCTGACGCGGGAGCGGTTGCAGGTGGACCTGCGCACCATCAGTGATCGAACGCGCCCGGATGCCGGACGCGGCACCCGGGCGAGCTTCGTGGTGGAGGCGGGGCGGCCAGGGGCCGTCCCGGCCTAGCGAATCAGACGAACAGCGACAGCAGCATGATGAAGGCCAGGGCCACCACCGAGAGGATGGTTTCCATCATCGACCAGGTCTTGAAGGTTTCGGCCACGGTCATGTTGAAGTACTGCTTCACCAGCCAGAAGCCGGCGTCGTTGACGTGGGAGAGGATCACCGAACCGGCACCGGCGGCCAGTACCAGCAATTCCTTGTTCACACCGGGGATCAGCGCCACCACGGGGGCGACGATGCCGGCGCCGGTGATGGTCGCCACGGTGGCGGAACCGGTGGCCACGCGGATCACCGCTGCCACCAGCCAGGTCAGCAGGATCGGCGAGATCTGCGTCTGCACCGCCAGGTTGCCAATCACCTCACCCACGCCGCTGGCCACCAGCATCTGCTTGAAACCACCGCCGGCGCCGACGATCAGCACGATGGCCGCCACTGGCGCCAGGCTCTGGTCGAGCAGCTTGACGATCTTCTCGCGAGAGAAGCCGCAGGCGGTGCCGAAGCTGTAGAAGCTCAGCAGCAGGGCGGCGAGCAGGGCGGTGATGGGGTGGCCGATGAAGTCCATCCAGATGCGGAAGTGGTTGTCGGCGGCGAAGAAGATGTCGGCGAAGGCCTTGAGCAGCATCAGGATCACCGGCAGCAGCACGGTGAAGACGGTGATGCCGAAGCCCGGCAGATTGCGGTTGTCGGTCTCCTGGGCGATCTGGGCGACCAGTTCGGGGTTGGCCGAACCGGGGATGCGCTTGGAGATCCAGGCACCGAAAAGGGGACCGGCGATCATGGCGGTGGGCAGGCCGACCAGCAGGCCATAGAAGATGGTCTTGCCGATGTCGGCACCGAACACCCCGACCGCCAGCAGCGGACCCGGGTGCGGCGGCACCAGGCCATGCACGGCGGACAGGCCGGCCAGCAGCGGGATGCCCAGCTTGACCAGCGACAGCCCGGTACGGCGGGCGACGATGAACACCAGGGGTGCCAGCAGCACGAAGCCGATCTCGAAGAACAACGGGATGCCCACCAGGAAGGCGGCGAACATCATCGCCCAGTGCACGCGCTTGATGCCGAAGGCGCGGATCAGCGTCTGGGCGATCTGGTCGGCGCCGCCGGAATCGGCCATCAGCTTGCCGAGCATGGTGCCCAGGCCGAGCAGGATGCCGACGAAGCCGAGTACGCCGCCGAAGCCGTCCTGGAAGGATTTCATGACCTTTTCCACCGGCATGCCGGAGGTCAGGCCGAGAAAGCCCGAGGCGATGGTCAGGGCGATGAAGGGATGGACCTTGAACTTGGTGATCAGCAGCACCAGGCCGATGATGGTGACCAGGGCGTCGAGCAGAAGGAAGCTGTTGTGGTCCATGCCGAACATGGCGCCTCTCCTATTGTTGTTGTGGGCGTTGTAAGAGCCTATTCAAAGTCTGCTGCGCGTCGGCCAAACTGCGTTGAAAATGGCTTCGGAATGCTCATTTACCCTTCGTAAACTCCGCTTCCTCAGCCCTTTTCGCCTTGTTTGTCTCTAGCTCGCGAGACTTTGAACAGACTCCAAGGGTTGGAATGGATAGCGCTGTCTCGTCAGGCCGGCTGGGCCAGGCGCGCCGAGGTGGTCCACCAGGCCGACACCTGGGTGCCGATGGCGGGCAGGCTGTCGCGTGCATCCACTACCAGCGTAGCCGGTTCACCGTGGGGTGCTTCGAGGGCGGCGAACTGGCTGTCGATCAGGCTGGCGGGCATGAAGTGCCCCGGACGATTGGCGACGCGCTGGGCGGCGGTCTCGCGAGTCAGTTCGAGAAAGACGAAGCCGAGACCGGGCACGGCCTGGCGCAACTGGTCACGGTAGCGGCGCTTGAGCGCGGAGCAGGTGAGTACCGGGCGTTCGCCCGCGGCCACGGCGGCGGCCAGTTCCTCACCGAGGCGGGTCAGCCAGCCAGCGCGATCTTCATCGTCGAGGGGAATGCCGGCGCTCATCTTGGCGATGTTGGCGGCGGGGTGGAAGGCATCGCCTTCGATCAGGCGGCCACCGTCCTGCTCGGAAATGGCCGCGCCGACGCTGCTCTTGCCGCAGCCTGCGACGCCCATGACCACCAGCGCGGGAATGGGAATGTTCATCGTCACCTCCGGTCTGGAGACAGCGCTACCCCGGAAAAGGAAAAAGGTAGCGGCTTCCAGTTCTTGTCGATCTTGTTAGGCCGAATGCCGACGTGTCCTGGAAGGGCACGCCAGGCTTGTAGTGTCTGGTGAGACAGCGCTACCTTAGGCGCGTTCTCCGTCTCTGACAAGCCTGAAACCATAACAATGAATCGAACGGGTTCTCGTAGTTCCGGTCGGCCCACCCTTACCGAGGTGGCGCTGCAGGCTGGTGTTTCCCCCATCACGGCCTCGCGTGCCCTGCGCGGTGTCGCCAGCGTGGCGCCCGAGCTGGTCACCCGCGTGCAGGAAGCTGCCGCGCGCCTTGGCTATGTCACCAATCCGGCCGCCCGCGCCCTGGCCTCCGCCCAGGGGCATTCGGTGGTGGTGCTGGTCCCCTCGCTGTCCAACCATCTGTTCATCGAGCCGCTGGAGGCCATCCACGAGGTGCTGCGTCCCCGTGGCCTGGAAGTGCTGATCGGCAACTACCACTACGATCCCGTGGAAGAGGAGAAGCTGATCCGCAACTACCTGGCCTATCAGCCCCGCGGACTGCTGCTGACCGGCTTCGACCGTACCGACGCCGCACGCCAGCTGCTGGCTGCTAGCGGGGTGCCGCGAGTGCACATGATGGAGCTGGATCCGGCGGGGTCGGTGCCCAGCGTCGGCTTTTCCCAGCACGCCGCCGGCGCCGCGGCGGCGCGGCATCTGCTGGCGGCGGGGCGCAAGTGCCTGGGTTATGTCGCTGCCCAGCTCGACCCGCGGGCGCTGGCCCGGGGCGAGGGCTTTCGCGAGGTGCTGCGCGCGGCGGGCTGCTATGACCCGAGTCTGGATGTGCTGGATCCACAGCCGTCATCCGTGGGCCTGGGCGCCCGCCAGTTCCGCGAACTGCTGGCCCGGCGGCCGGAGGTCGACGGCCTGTTCTTCTGCAACGACGACCTGGCCCAGGGCGCGCTGTTCGAGGCCCAGCGGCTGGGCATTGCCATACCTCAACGGATCTCGGTGCTGGGCTTCAACGACCTGCCCGGCTCGGCGCATACCGTGCCCCGGCTGACCTCCATCCAGACCCCCCGCGCCGCGGTAGGGCGCCAGGCCGCGACCCTGTTGCTGGGGCTGCTCGACGGCCGCAGCCAACCGACCTGCGTGGATCTGGGATTCGAGCTGGTGAGTCGGGAGAGTGTGTAGGGCTGGTCGCTCGCGTCGGATCATCGCGGCCATGGGCCGCTCCTACAGGTACCGATCTCTCCTGTAGGAGCGGCCCATGGCCGCGATAGGACAGTTACTCGCAGTAGGTGTCGATGTCTCCATTGGGAGCAGCTTTCTTATCGCCTGAGCCATCGAAAACGAGCATCCGCTCCAAGCGTCTGCTCTCTCTCCTGGGAAGGGCGGGTGTGAGGCAAGCCCTCGTGGCGGGCTCCTCGTGGAAAAGGCTACGCCGTTTTCCACGCTACGGTGCCGATGTAGGTTGGGTTGAGACGGTGCCATCGTCGAAGCCCAACAGTGGGCGCCTGGAGTGGGTGTGCTGGGCTTCGCTGCGCTCAGCGCCAACCTACGGTGCCGGTATAGGTTGGGTTGAGATGGTGCCATCGTCGATGCCCAACAGTGGGCGCCTGGAGTAGGTCTGTTGGGCTTCGCTGCGCTCAGCCCAAGCTACAGGGTCCTGCGCGGTGGCCGCCGACCGCTCCGCTAACCCCCTCTCCCCCTGGGAGAGGGCTGGGGTGAGGGTGCTGGTCCATCGCACTCATGGCCGCGATCGCGCGGCAGCCAACCCTACCGCAACGCCTTGGCCAGAATCCGCGACTGCCCCTGGAAATCCTGGCGGGCATAGAAGGCCTGGGCGTCCTCGTTGAACTCCATCACCTCCAGGCGCAATTCGTCGACGTCGTTGTCCCGGGCCCAGGCTTCCACGGCTTCCAGCAGCCGCGCACCCACGCCCTGCCGTCTGTGGCTGGCAGACACCACCAGGGTGCCGATCCGGCAGAGGATCAGCGGCTGCAGAAAGGAAATCGAGCGGGTATCGGACAGGCGTGCGGTGACGAAGCCGACCAGTTCGTCGCTGGCGTCAGCGACGAACAGCACCCCGTCTTCCGGCTCCAGCTGGGCAGCCCAGTAGTCCTGGTCGCGCCAGCCGCCGGAGGGCTTGGCGAAGGTCGCCGGCGCCTGCCGGTGATGCTGCTCGGCGAGTTGTTCGGCCAGCCGGCAGATGGCGGCGAGGTCGGTGACGAAGGCGGGGCGGATACGCAAGAGCGGTGCTCGCAAGAGGATTCAGCCGTTCACCTTACGCCGCGCGGTGCGGCTCAGGAAGTCTCGACATCCAGCTGCCGGTACCAGTCGGCATAGGGGGTATTCCGGGCCATCCGCCGGTTGTAGTCGGGTTCGCCGTCGGTCCACCAGACCGGTCCGCGCTCGCCCAGGGCGTGCTTGGCGGCGTCCACCGCGGCGCGTGCGCTGCGCAGGGCAGCCTCGTCAACCTGGCGCTTGGCTACGCCCACCTGGCGGCGCGCATCCATCAGCTCATGGGTCAGGGCGTCGCGGCGATCGGCGGGCAGGCTGGGATCGGCGCAGCGCCAGAGCCGGCCCCTGACCACGAAGTAGCGTCCGTCCGGGGTGGTGGGATAACGCATGGCAGGGGCCCCTTGGTCAGTCGTCGATGTCGAGCAGGGCGCGGCAATCCGGGTAGTTCGAGCAGGCCCAGAATTCCCGCCCCTGGTGGCGACCGCTGCGCGCGCGACGGCGGACCATGGGAGCCTGGCACTCCGGGCATTCCGGCGCCAGCGCCTGGCTGGGGGGCGCTACCCGGGTGCGCGGACGGCGCCCGCCGAACACGGCATCGCGCACGGCGGTGGCGGAATAGCGCGCCGCCGCGGGAATCTCCACCAGGCGCAACTGGGCGGCCTCGCACACCGACCTCACGAAGCGATCGCGCTGCTGGCGATGGCGCTGCAGGTGCGACCTGTCGTTGAGTTCGACCACGGCGTGCACGGCGAGGTCGTCACGCCGGCAGATGGCGAAGTCGAAGTGCTTGCAGTTGATACGGTTCTGCGCGATCAGATAGCGGCGGCGGTCGCGCAGCGGCAGGGTCTGGACCACATCGGCGATGCGCACCTTGCCGAACACCCGGTAGTCGTCGCCCACGGCTTCGTCGAGCACCGTGAGAAAGGCCTGTTCGGCGGGAGTGAAAAGGGCTTCGACCTGGCGGTAGGGAAAGGCGGCCTGGCGCCGGCGCTGCCACCACCACAGCGCCCCCAGAAGCAGCAGTCCGGCCAGGACCAGCAGGGGCAGGTAACGCTCGTACATCTCGAACTCCAACAGCGGGGCGCCATGATAGTGAGTTCCGGCGCCGGACAGCAGCGGTGGCGACGAAGTGTCAGTCGCGCCGCGGTAGTTGCCGTTGCAGATCGTCCAGCCGCAGCAGGGTCACCGACTTCAGACAACTCAGATACTGCAGCTGCTGCATGGCGCCCTGGAAACCCCGCGTCGCGGTGGCGCAGCGGGGGGCGCGATCGTCCTGCCAGAGGTGTTGCAGACGTTCGAAAGCGGGGCGTTGCGCAGCGGAGAGACCCGCCAGCCGGCGCCCGTAGACGTCGGCCAGCCGGGCTTCGGCCACGGCCAGGTCCTGGCTGGCGCAGGCCGCCAGCTGCGACTCGCTGCCCTGGCGATCGCAGGTGGCCGGGGCCTGTTCGGCGGCCAGGGCAGCGGTCGAGAGCAGCAGGGCGAGCAGGGCGGACAGGCGACAGGTGATCATGCAGGCTGACTATTGCAAGGGCAGGCCGCCTAGACTGCCGTAAAAGCCCGGCGCTCACCAGGCGCCGCCGGTCTCCTGCGGCTCGCCCTGGGTCTCGCGGAAATGGCGGATCTGCACCAGCAGCCAGTCGATCCAGCGCTGTACTGGTGCATCCACCGCGCCCTTGGGCAACACCAGGAAGTAGGCCTGGGCCGACAGCTGGTCGAACCGATCCGGCAGCGGGCGGACCAGGGCTCCGCTGGCCAGCAGGCGCTGGGCCAGCACGCCGCCGCCGAGCGCCACGCCCTTGCCGGCGGCCGCCTGTTGCAGGGCCATGCCGCTCAGTGAATAGCGCGGACCGCGCAGACTGTCGCCCAGGGGCACCTGCTGGCTGGCGAACCAGTCCTGCCAGGCGTTGGACCGGCTGCTGGGGCGACCCGAACGCCAGCCGCCGGGCCATTCGGCATGCAGCAGCGGATAGTCCAGCAAGGCAGCGGGCCCTGTCAGCGGCGCCGGGATCAGCGCCGGGCTGCACACCGGAAAGATCCATTCGCGCAGCAGCAGGCGCGTCTCGCCATCCTGCCAGTCGCCGCGGCCATAGCGGATCGCCGCCTGGGCACCGCCCTCGGTGCCCAGCGGCACGATGGCGGACGAGGCGTCGAGAAAGACCTCGATATCCGGATGCTGGCGCTGGAAGTCTTCCAGCCGCGGCAACAGCCATTCCTGGCCAAAGGTGGGGGGCGCGCTGACGGTCAGGACACTGCTCTTGATCCGGGCCCGGGCGACCGCGCGGGTCAGGCCGTCGAGGTGCGGCGCGATCTCCCCGGCCAGGGCGCGACCCTGGGCGGTGAGCCGTACGCCCTGGGGCAGGCGCTCGAACAACGGCTGCCCCAGCTCGGCTTCGAGCAGGCGGATCTGCCGGCTGATGGCGCCGGCCGTGACATGCAACTCGTCCGCGGCCTTGGCGAAGTGCTGGTGTCGCGCAGCGGCGGCAAAGGCGCGCAGGGCGTTGAGGGAAGGGGCAGTGGTCACGCTGAGCCTTAATTTTCCTGAGCCTGACGCCCATTAAACATCGTTTGTCCGACCTGTTCAGCCACGGTCATCCTGCAGGCTCACTTTTTTCCTGGAACGACGCCCATGCGCAAGGATCTCGACCTCCCCGCCGTGCTGGTCATGCTGGTGCTCTGCCTGGTCTGGGGCCTGCAGCAGACGGCGATCAAGGCCATCGCCGAGCAGGTGGACCCCTTGCTGCAGATCGGCTGGCGTTCGCTGCTGGCGGCCGGGCTGCTCTATGGCCTGGCGCGCTGGCGCGGCATCCGCTGCCTGGGCCGTGACCGGACGCTGATTCCCGGGCTGCTAGCCGGTTCGCTGTTCGCCCTGGAGTTCCTCTGCATGGCGGTGGGCCTGAAGTACACCAGCGCCGCGCACATGGTGGTGTTCATCTATACGGCGCCGCTGTTCGCCGCCTGCGGCCTGCACTGGCTGGTGCCAGGCGAGCGGCTGTCGGGACGCCAGTGGCTGGGCATACTGCTGGCGGCCAGTGGCGTGGTCTGCGCCTTCCTGGTCGGCAAGCCGAGCGGCGGCACCAGCTGGCAGGGCGACCTGATCGGCCTGGTCGGCGGTGCCGCCTGGGGCGCCACCACGGTGCTGATCCGCCGCAGCGCCCTGGCCGAGGCGCCGCCGTTGCGCACCCTGTTCTATCAACTCGGAGTGACCGGGGTGGTGCTGCTGGCGCTGGCCCTGCCGCTTGGCAAGCGACTGGATCTGGCCGGGCTGGATTCCCTGGCCTGGTCGAGTCTGGCCTTCCAGGTGTTCATCGTCGCCGGCATCAGCCTGCTCGGGTGGTTCGTCCTGCTCAGTCGCTATCGCGCGGCGCCCCTGGGCGTGCTGACCCTGCTGACGCCGCTGTTCGGTGTGCTGATGGGCGTCTGGCTGCTGGGCGAGACTCCGGGGCCGGGCTTTCTCGCCGGCACGGCCCTGGTGCTCAGCGGCCTGCTGATCGTCAGCTATCCTTCCCGCTCGCGAGTCGCGTCCCGCTGACTCGCCTGGCCCTGAGCGTCCGATGTCGTCCACTTCGCTGAATCCCTGGTTACTGCGCCTCATCCCCCTGGTGTTCCTGGCCCTGTGGTCCGCCGGTTTCGCCGTGTCCAAGGTGGGCCTGGCCTATGCGCCCCCCTTCACCCTGTTGGCGATGCGCTATGCCCTGGCTTTCAGCGTGCTGCTGATCGCCTTCCTGCTCCTGCGTCCGCCGCTGCCGCGCACCCGGCGGGAATGGGCGAATCTGGCGGTGGTGGGTTTTCTGATCCAGGGCGTCTATTTTGGCATGAGCTATGGCGCCCTGGTGATGGGTGCCTCGGCCAACGTGGTGGCCATGGTCGCCTCGTTGCAACCCATCCTGGTGGCTCTGGGCGCGCCCCTGCTGGTGGGCGAGCGGGTGGCGCCGCTGCAGTGGCTGGGACTGGCCCTGGGACTGCTCGGCGCCATCGGGGTGATCGTGGCGCGCGCCAGCGTCGCCGTGGAGTCGCTGTTCGGCATCTGCCTGGCGGTCGGCGCCTTGCTGGGCATGACCAGCGCCGTGCTCTACGAAAAGCGCCTGGGCGTGGCCCAGCATCCGGTCACCAACAACCTGGTGCAGTACAGCGTCGGCCTGGTGTGTTGCGCGCCCCTGGCGCTGCTGTTCGAGCATAGCCCGGTGCACTGGGCGCCGGCCTTCATCGGTGCCCTGGCCTATCTGGTGCTGGCCAACTCGCTCTTGGCCATCAGCCTGCTGGTGTGGATGATCCGCGCCGGCGAGGCGGCGCGGGTCAGTGCGCTGTTCTTCTGCGTGCCGCCGGGCGCCGCCCTGAGCGCCTGGCTGCTGCTGGGCGAAACCCTGCCGCCCCTGGCCTGGGTGGCCATGGTCATCGCCATCGGTGGGGTGCTGCTGGCAACGCGGGCGGGAAGCAAGGCGGCGCGCTGAACCGCGCCGCCCGTCGCTAGGCCGTCTTGAGTCCGGCCAGCACCTTGTCCACCGTCAGCGGATAGTCGCGGATGCGCACCCCGCAGGCGTTGTAGACGGCGTTGGTGAGGGCGGCCCCGGCGCCGCAGATGCCCAGTTCGCCGACGCCCTTGATCTTCAGCGGATTGGCCTTGTCATCCACTTCCGGCAGGAAATGGGCTTCGATGGCCGGGATGTCCAGATGGCAGGGGTAGTGGTAGTCGGCCAGGTCATGGTTGACGAAATGGCCGTGGCGGGTATCGATTACCCCTTCTTCGTGCAGGGAGCTGCCCACCCCCCAGATCATCCCGCCAAGCATCTGCGAATAGGCGGTCTTCTCGTTGAGGATGCGCCCCGCAGCGAACACCCCGAGCATGCGCCGCAGGCGGATCTCGCCGGTGAGGGCGTGCACCCCCACCTCGGCGAAGAAGGCCCCGTAGCCCTGCTGGGAATAGTCCTTGAGCGTCTGCCCCGGCTTGATCTCGCCGATGGCCTGGAGATCGTGCTCGCGCGCCAGTTCGGCGAGGTCGCGACTGCCGTTGTCGGCGATCAGCCGGCCACCGACGAAGCGGGCGCTGGCCGGATCGAGGCCCGCCGCTTGCGCCGCCTTCAGGCGCAGATTCTCGCAGGCGACATAGACCGAGGAGCCGGAACTGGCCGCGCCAAAGGAGCCGCCGGAGCCGGCCCCGGCCGGATCGTCGCTGTCGCCCAGCAGCACCTTGACTCGCTCCACCGGCAAGCCGAGCGACTCGCCGGCGATCTGCGCCAGGATGGTGTAGGTCCCGGTGCCGATATCGGTCATCGAGGTCTTCACTGTGGCCGTGCCATCGGCCTCCAGGCGGACCCCGGCCTGGGACGGCCTGAGCATGTTGGCGCGACTGGCCGCGGCCATGCCCATGCCGATCAGCCAGTCGCCGTCGCGCACCTGACCGGGCTTGGCATTGCGTTTGGTCCAGCCGAAGCGGCGGGCGCCGTCCTGCATGCATTCCACCAGCTTGCGGGAGGAGAAGGGGATGTGCTTTTCCGGGTCCTGGCTGGGTTCGTTGCGGATGCGCAGCTCGATGGGATCGAGCGCGAGCATGACCGCCAGCTCGTCCATGGCGCTTTCGCTGGCAAGCATCCCCACGGCTTCGCCGGGCGCCCGGCAGGAGCCGGACTCGGGCAAATCCAGCTCGACCATGCGGTGCGCTACCAGGCGGTCATCGCCGGCATAGAGGGTACGCGAGGACAGGCCGGTGGGTTCGTAGTAGGTCAGGCCACGAGCGGAATGGGACCAGCCCTCGTGGGCCATCGCCTGGA
Organism: Pseudomonas aestiva; assembly: GCF_039908605.1. Taxonomy (NCBI): domain Bacteria; kingdom Pseudomonadati; phylum Pseudomonadota; class Gammaproteobacteria; order Pseudomonadales; family Pseudomonadaceae; genus Pseudomonas; species Pseudomonas aestiva. Next base: position 1,496,299 of record NZ_CP150916.1, read on the forward strand.
TACGACCATCGCGGTCGGCACCCAGGCGGATGCGCTGCACGGTGGCCGAGCGATGGTCGGTGATCTGGAACATCTGCTGGCGGGTGAGGGTGACCTTGACCGGCCGGCCGATGGCCCGGGCGGCCATGGCGCCGATCAGGGCATCGGCATAGATCGGCAACTTGCCGCCGAAGCCGCCACCGATATAGCGCGCCACGATGCGTACCTTGTCCTTGGGCAGCTGCAGCGTATTGGCCACGCAACTCTGCGCCTGCTCGACGAATTGGGTGGAGCAATAGATCGTCACCCGGTCGCCGTCCCACTGGGCGAGACTGGCGTGGGGCTCCATCTGCGCATGGATGTGGTAGGGCGTGGTGTAGCGCTCGTCGAGCTTGATCGGCGCCCGGGCAAAGGCGGCATCCACATCGCCCGAGGCGGTGTCGGTGGGCTGATCGGCATCCGGCGGCTTCACCGCCTGGCCGAGGTTGGCGGCCAGGTCGAAGACGCCCGGCTCGGCCGCGTAGTCGATCTCCACCAGGGCCGCCGCCAGGCGCGCCTCCTCGAAGGTCTCGGCCACCACGAAGGCCACGGGTTCGCCGAAATAGCGCACCTGGTCGCTGTCCAGGTAGGGCTTGGGCCGGGTGAAGCGGCCGCTGTTGTCCGGCTCGCGGGCGGCCTGGCGCGGCGCATTGCGATAGGTCAGCACGCTGAGCACACCGGGCGCGCTCTCCGCAGCCGAGGTGTCCAGGCGCCGGATGCGGCCCTTGGCGATAGTGGCGCCGACGATGAAGCCGTAGGCGACGCGATCGTTGCGGAATTCGAAGCTGTAGGGCGCCTGGCCGGTGACCTTGAGCAGGCCGTCGACGCGATCGATGGGCTTGCCGATCAGGCCGCCGCGATTCTCGTCGATCAGGTTGCGGCCAGCGGGTTCATTCATTTCCATGCTGCTGTCCTCAGGCCTGTTGGCGAGCGTCGGCCACCCCGGCGCGCAGGATGCGACGGGTCAGCTCGAGTTTGAAATCGTTGTGGCCATGGCCACGGGCTCCGGCGAGCAGGGCATCGCCCACGGCCGCCAGATCGCTGTCCAGGGTCTGGCCGGCAAAGGCCCGGTCGGCCGCCGCCACCCGCCAGGGCTTGTGCGCCAGGCCGCCGAACGCCGCGCGACCGCTGCGGATACGCGTGCCGTCCAGCTCGACGATGGCCGCCATGGACACCAGGGCAAAGGCATAGGAAGCGCGATCGCGCACCTTGCGATAGACCTGGATGCCGGGCGGTGGCGGCGGCAGGGTCACGGCGGTGATGAGTTCGCCGGGTTGCAGCACCGTCTCGATCTGCGGGGTGTCACCGGGCAGGCGATGGAAGTCGGCGATAGGAATGCGCCGGGTGCGGCCAGTGGCTTCCCGGGTTTCCACCGTGGCGTCCAGCACGCGCATGGCCACCGCCATGTCGGAGGGATGCACGGCGATGCACTGGTCGCTGGCGCCGATCACCGCGTTCATCCGATTGAAGCCGCCCAGGGCCGCACAACCGCTGCCGGGTTGGCGTTTGTTGCAGGGCATGGCGGTGTTGTAGAAGTAGGAGCAACGGGTGCGCTGCAGGAGGTTGCCGCCGGTGGTGGCCTTGTTGCGCAATTGCGCCGAGGCGCCGGCCAGCAGCGCACGGGAGAGCACCGGATAGCGCCCCCGTACCCGGGGGTCGGCGGCCAGGGTGGAATTGCGCACCAGGGTACCGATGCGCAGGCCACCCTCCTGGGTAGCGCTGATCTGGTCCAGCTGCAGGCGATTGATGTCCAGCACCTGGCTGGGCGTTTCGATTTCCAGCTTCATCAGGTCCAGCAGATTGGTGCCCCCGGCGATGAAGCGGCTGCCGGCCTGGGCGCCCTGGCGGCTGGCATCGGCTTCGGTCTGCACGCGTTGATAGTCGAAGACCCTCATGCCTGGCCCCCCGCCATCTGGATGGCCGCGACGATGTTGGGATAGGCACTGCAGCGGCAGAGGTTGCCGCTCATGCGCTCGCGGATTTCTTCCTCGCTCAGCCGCATCGGCCCGTCGAGGCGCGTCGAGACATGGCTGGGCATGCCGGCCTTGACCTCGTCCAGCAGAGCCACCGCCGAGCAGATCTGCCCCGGGGTGCAATAGCCGCACTGGAAGCCGTCCTTGGCCAGGAAGGCCGCCTGCATGGGATGCAGGCGCTCGGCGTTGCCCAGGCCTTCGATGGTGGTGATGGTGTCGCCTTCGTGCATGGCCGCCAGGCTCAGGCAGCTATTGATGCGCTGGCCGTTCACCAGCACCGTGCAGGCGCCGCACTGGCCATGGTCGCAGCCCTTCTTGGTGCCCGTGAGGTGCAGGTTCTCGCGCAGGGCATCGAGCAGGGTGGTACGGCTGTCGACCTTGAGCCTGCGCGCCTCGCCATTGATCTGCAGGGTCAGCGGCAGCAGTTGCGGCAGCCGCGCGGCGATGGCCTGGGGCGTCAGGGGTGCGCCACCACTGGCCTGGGCGAAGGTGTAGCCGGGAATGGCGCTGGTCGCCACCAGCACCGCGGAGGTGCCGAGAAACTGCCGCCGCGACAGGCGCCAGCGTGCATCGGAGTCGGAAGCCATGGTCGGATTCTCATCGTTAGGGCACATCACGGGAGTTCTGATGACTACCCCGGTGGCAGTGGGGTTCAGGCCACTGGGCTGCTGGCATGAACAGGCGCCATACCGAATATGTCCTGACGCCGAGGAAAGGCTCTGGATCGGGACTCTTACCGTTTCGCTGAGCGGCTTTCAACGTTACGTTGAATACCGCTGGGCAGGGGTGCTGAACCGGTTCCGGTCGGGGACAGTCCCTTACCTGAGGTGGCCCTTCGCTGCCACCGCCTATTCCGACCACGGGGGCAATCTGCACCCCGCGGCTTTAACCGTGAGGTCCGCCATGAACGCCACCCCCGCGCGCCAGGTTCAGCCCCTGGCCGAACCCGAGTCCCATACCATCGCCCTGACCCTCAACGGCAAGCAGCTGCAACTGGCCGTGGAGCCCTGGACCACCTTGCTCGATCTCCTGCGCGACCACCTCGACCTGACCGGCACCAAGAAGGGTTGCGATCATGGTCAGTGCGGCGCCTGCACCGTGCTGGTCAATGGCACCCGCATCAACAGCTGTCTGGCCCTGGCGGTCATGCAGGACGGCGCCGAGGTCACCACCGTCGAGGGCCTGGCCCAGGGCGACCAGCTGCACCCCATGCAGGCCGCCTTCGTTGCCGAAGATGCCTTCCAGTGCGGCTATTGCACCCCTGGGCAGATCTGCTCGGCGATCGGCATGCTCAAGGAGGGCCACGCCCACAGCGAGGCCGAGGTGGCCGAGCAGATGAGCGGCAACCTCTGCCGCTGCGGGGCCTATCGGAACATCCGCGCCGCCATCGAGCGGGCGCGTCCGGATTGCCAGCAAGGGGAGGGTCGCGAATGAACCGCTTCGGTTATGCCAAGCCCAACGCCGTGCCCGATGCCATCCGCCAGCATGGCCCCCAGACCCACTTCATCGCCGGCGGCACCAATCTGCTGGACCTGATGAAGGAAAACGTCGAGCGTCCCGAGCAACTGATCGACGTCAACGGCCTGCCCCTGCGCGAGGTCGAGACCACCGCCGAAGGCGGTCTGCGCATCGGCGCCCTGGTCAAGAATGCCGAGGTGGCCTACCACCCCGAGGTGCAACGTCGCTATCCGCTGCTGGCCAAGGCCATCCTCGCCGGCGCTTCCCCGCAATTGCGCAACATGGCCTCCACCGGCGGCAACCTGCTGCAGCGCACCCGCTGCTATTACTTCTATGACGTGGGCACCCCCTGCAACAAGCGCGAACCCGGCTCCGGCTGCGGCGCTCGTGAAGGGCAGAATCGCATCCACGCCATCCTCGGCCACAGCGAGCAGTGCATCGCCACCCACCCTTCGGACATGTGCGTGGCCCTGGCTGCGCTGGAAGCCCGAGTCGAGGTGAGCGGTCCCAACGGCGAGCGGGTCATCGACTTCGCCGACTTCCATCGGCTGCCCGGCGATACCCCGGAGCGCGATACCAACCTCGCCACCGACGAACTCATCACCGCCGTGACCCTGCCGGTGGAAAGCCTGGCCGCCCACAGCGCCTACCTGAAGATCCGCGACCGCGCCTCCTATGCCTTCGCCTTGGTCTCGGTCGCGGCAGCCCTGGAGCTGGATGGCGAGCGCATCAAGCAGGTCCGTGTCGCCCTGGGCGGCGTGGCCCACAAGCCCTGGCGGCTGCCGGAGGCCGAACAGGCACTGATCGGCCAGGTGGCGGACAAGGCGGCCTTCGGCCAGCTGGCCGATCGCCTGCTGCAAGGCGCCCAGGGCTTCGCCCATAACAGCTTCAAGATCGAACTGGCACGGCGCGCCATCGTGCGTGCCCTTACCGAAGCCGCCGGAGGTACCCTGCAATGACCGTCGTCCATCTGCAAAAAGCCGTTCCCCGCGTCGATGGTCCGCTCAAGGTCACCGGCCAGGCGCTGTATGCCGGCGAATTCAGCGTGCCGGATCTGGCCTTTGGTTTCGTGGTCAACGCCACCATCACAAAGGGTCGCCTGCTCGGCCTGGACGTCAGCGAAGCCCTGACCCAGCCCGGTGTCATCGAGGTGCTCAGCCACCTCAATCGACCCAAGATGGCCAGCTATGACGAGAGCTATACCGACATGGATGCGGCTGACGGCAAGCCCTTTCGGCCGTTGTACAACGACCGCATCCTCTACAGTGGCCAGCCCATCGCCCTGGTAGTGGCCGAGACCTTCGAGGCCGCGCGCCACGCTGCCGCGCTGATCCGTGCCCAATACAGCGAAGAGGAGCACGCCACCGACCTGGCCCAGGCTCGCGACCAGGCCCACGAAGCGCCCATGGAGTTGCCGGAAAATCGGGGTAACGCCCCGGCAGCCTGGGCCGCGGCGCCTACCCGCATCGAAGCCGAATACCACTCCGCGGCGGAATTCCATAACCCCATGGAGATGCATGCCTCTACCGTCATCTACCACAAGGACGGCAAGTTGACGGTGCACGACAAGACCCAGGGTGTGCAGAACAGCGCCCAGTTCGTCAGCAGCATCTTTGGTCTGGGCGAAGGCGACGTGAAGGTCATCTCGCCCTTCGTCGGTGGCGCCTTCGGTTCCGGTCTGCGTCCGCAATACCAGCTGGTCCTGGCGACCATGGCCGCGCTGCAGCTCAAGCGCTCGGTGCGGGTGACCCTGACCCGCCAGCAGATGTTCACCTTCGGCTATCGTCCCGAGACCTATCAGCAGATCAAGCTGGCCTGCGACAGCGACGGCAAGCTGCAGGCCATCGACCACAGCGCCCTCGGCATCACCTCGCGCTTCGAAGACTTCACCGAAATGGTGCTGGTCTGGTCGGCGTCGCTCTATGCCTGTCCCAACGTCAAGCTGGCCTATCAACTGGCCGCGCTGGACGTCTACACCCCGCTGGACATGCGCGCCCCCGGCGCGGTGCTGGGTGTCTATGCGCTGGAAAGCGCCATGGACGAACTGGCCTATGCCGCCGACATCGATCCGCTGGAATTGCGCATCCGCAACTTCACCGACACGGATCCGGCCAAGGGCAAGCCCTATTCCAGCAAGGAACTGCTGGAATGCTATCGCCAGGCGGCCGAGCGTTTCGGCTGGGAACAGCGCAGCATGGCGCCGCGTTCCATGCGCGACGGCAACCAGCTGGTGGGCTGGGGCATGGCCACCGGGGTCTGGGAAGCCATGCAGCAACCTGCCACCGCCAAGGCGGTGATGAACATCGACGGCAGCCTGGTGGTGGCCAGTGCCACGGCCGACATTGGCACCGGCACCTATACGGTGATGACCCAGATCGCCGCCGAGAACCTCGGTCTGCCGCTGGACAAGGTGACCTTCAAACTCGGTGATTCCACTCTGCCCAAGGCACCCCTCGAAGGCGGTTCCTTTACCGTGTCTTCGGTGGGCACCGCCGTAAAACTGGCCTGCGACCAGCTGCGTCAGCAACTGCTGGATGCGGCAAAGGAGATGGACGACTCCCCGCTGGCCAAGGCCGAACTGGAGCAGGTGGTGTTCGCCGATGGCGGCATCAGTCTCAAGACCGATCCGGCCCAGCGCGTCGACTTCACCGCCATCCTCAAGACTTCGGGTTCGCCGTCCATGGAAACCCTGGCCAGCGCCGAGCCGGCGGAAGAGCGCGACAACTACGCCACCGGTACCCATTCGGCGGTGTTCGTCGAGGTCAAGGTCGACGAAGACTTCGGCAGCGTCCAGGTCAGTCGCGTGGTCACCGCGGTGGCCGCCGGCCGCATCCTCAATCTCAAGACCGGCGAGAACCAGGTAGCCGGTGGGATCGTCTGGGGCATCGGCATGGGCTTGCAGGAAGAGGGGATGATGGACACCCACGAAGGTCGCTGGATGAACCATAGCCTCGCCGAATACCACTTCCCGGTGCAGGCCGACATCCAGCAGCTGGAGGTGATCTTCGTCGAGGAGCACGACGAGATCGTCAATCCGCTGGGCGCCAAGGGCATTGGCGAGATCGGTATCGTCGGGGTGGCGGCAGCCATCGCCAACGCCATCTTCCACGCCACCGGCAAGCGGGTCCGGGATCTGCCCATCACCCTGGACAAGGTCTTCGCCGACGAGCTGCTGCACTAAGGGCGAGGTTGGGGCCATGTTGGGGTTCGACGATAAAGCCGTCTCAGCCCAACCTACGGGACACTGACCTATGCCAGACCAGCCCTCTCCCCCTGGGAGAGGGCTGGGGTTAGGGATGCCGAGCACACCGTTGGGCCAGGTGATGTTGGGCTTGGCTACGCTCAACCCCTCCTACCGCAACCCCTCGCTCCGCCGTGAAACGAAAAAGGCCCGGCTCCAAGAGACGGGCCTTTTTCAGGCAGTCGGTAAAAAGGTCTTTCGACTCACTCGGCGTGCGACGCGCCTTCGTGTTCGATCTGCTCCTTGTACTCCAGGGCATCGGCTTCGCTCTGGTAGACGCCGACCAATTCCCCTTCCTGTTTCACGTCCCACAGATGCATGCCCAGGCCACGGGCTTCGCGGGACATATGGTCTTCGTCACGTTCGGTTACGGTAATGGTCATGCTGTATCTCCTTGGTCGAGCCCGCACTACGGCAGGGCTTGAAAACCCATACTAGAGCGTTTCGCTTCAGGACCAAGGCGTATCTCGGCAACAAGTCGTTACAACTTCTGCGACAATCTGTCGCGCCTGCAGTTGTTATCCGGCGGCGGCATCATCGCCTTGGGCCGCTCCTGCAGGATCAGCAAGTATGTAGGAGCGGCCCATGGCCGCGATAGGCGCCTCTGTAAAACGCCAGAAGAGGGCTGCTGGATACGCATCGCCTTACTGCTGAGACAGCAACCACGCCCGCTTGGTGGATAAAGGAAAACGCCCTCCGAAGAGGGCGTTTCGCTTGCCGCCAGGATCAGTTGGCGCCTTTCACCGTGCGCCCGTTGACCGAGCCTTCCTTGAGGCTGGTCTGGTATTCCTTGCCGTCGCTCTCCTGCTGGTAGAGGCGCACCAGCAGATAGTCCCAGTCCTTGGCGAACCACAGTTCGGTTTTGCGGCTGCTCTTGGTGGGATCACGCACGCGCTCCACCTTGATGGCATCGAACAGGCCCAGCGGGGTGCGGATGCGCTCCGGACCGATGACACGGAAGTCGTAGGTGTCGATGCTGTCGCCGTCGACGATCTGGTAGCTCATGCTCTTCTTGCCGTCGGCCACGTCCTGCTGCAGCTTGAGCTGATAGGTCGACTTGTCCAGCAGACCGCGATCCAGGGGCAGGCTGACCGGATCGTCCTTGTCCTTGCCGGTGACCTTCTTGGCGGCCCAGTCGAAGGTCAGCTCGCTCTCGCGGCTCTTGCCCAGCCCGCTGCGCTTGTACTGGTAGGTGTCCGGCAGGAAGGCTTCGCCTTCGTGGCGGAAGGTGCTGGACTCGTTGAGGCCGGCGACCAGCATGGAGGCTTCGAACTTCAGCTCCCAGCGACCATCGGCTTCTTTCTCCAGCGAGCGTTCGGCCGAGCCGCTGACCGGCATCTGCTTCCAGTCGGCGGTGTAGCTGGCCGTGAACGGCTGCAGGTCGAAGGCGAAGGCCGAGGCACTGCAGAGGGTGGCCAATAGGAACAACAGACGTCGCATCAGTTTCTCCTTGGATCAGGAAAGGGAGGCCGCGGCCGTCAGCGACGGCAACGTGGCCCCGGTAGGCGGCAGTGCCTCGCCATCGAGCTCGGCACCCAGGGTACCCAGCCGCAGACGACCTTCGGCGAACAACCGCACGGCCACAGGATAAAGGAGGTGCTCGGCGGCGTGTACCCGTGTCGCGAGGCTCTCCGCCGTATCTTCGGCCTGTACCGGCACCCGCGACTGCAGGACGACCGGACCGCCATCCAGTTCTTCGGTGACGAAATGCACGCTGCAGCCGTGCCAGGCATCGCCGGCATCGAGGGCGCGCTGGTGGGTGTGCAGGCCCTTGTACAGGGGCAGCAGCGAGGGATGGATATTGAGCAGGCGACCCTGGTAGCGCCGCACGAAGGCGGGCGTGAGGATGCGCATGAAGCCGGCCAGGACCACCAGATCAGCACCCTGGGCGTCAATGGCGGCCGCCAGGGCCGCATCGAAGCTGTCGCGATCGCCGTGTTCGCGGTGATCGATCACCCGGGTGGCGATCCCCGCCTGGCGGGCCCGCTCCAGGCCATAGGCCTCGGCGCGGTTGGCGATCACCGCCGCGATCCGCACGGGTGGCGTCGCGGCGTCGAGCAGGGCTTGCAGGTTGCTGCCGTGGCCGGAGATGAGCACCACCACGGCGCAGTCGGCAGGGCTCATCCGTGCTGTTTCAGATTGTTCAGCACGACCTGGTCGGCGCCCTCGGCGGCCTGTTCGATACGGCCGATGACCCAGGGTTGCTCGCCCTCGGCACGCAGCACCTGCAGGGCGCCTTCGACCTGATCCTGGGCCACGCAGATGACCATGCCCACGCCGCAGTTCAGCACGCGGTGCATCTCGGTCTCGTCGACGTTGCCCTGCTGCTGCAGCCAGTCGAACACCGCCGGACGCTGCCAGCTGGCCACGTCGAGCACCGCCTGGGCGCCTTCGGGCAGCACACGCGGAATGTTGTCGAGCAGGCCGCCACCGGTGATATGGGCCATGGCCTTGACCGCGCCGGTGTCCTTGATCAGCTTGAGCAGCGGCTTCACATAGATGCGGGTGGGCGCCATCAGCAGTTCGGTCAGCGGCTGGCCGTCGAGCTGGATGTTCTCGATGTCGGCACCAGCCACCTCGATGATCTTGCGGATCAGCGAATAGCCGTTGGAGTGCGGGCCGGAGGAGGGCAGGGCGATCAGGGCGTCGCCGGTGGCCACCTTGGAACCGTCGATGATTTCGGACTTTTCCACCACGCCGACGCAGAAGCCGGCCAGATCGTAGTCTTCGCCTTCGTACATGCCGGGCATCTCGGCGGTCTCGCCGCCCACCAGGGAGCAGCCGGCCTGTTCGCAACCGGTACCGATACCGGTCACCACCTGGGCGGCGACGTCGACATTGAGCTTGCCGGTAGCGTAGTAGTCGAGGAAGAACAGCGGCTCGGCACCGCAGACCACCAGGTCGTTGACGCACATGGCGACCAGGTCGATGCCGATGCTGTCGTGCTTGGCCAGGTTCATGGCCAGGCGCAGCTTGGTACCGACGCCGTCGGTGCCGGAGACCAGTACCGGCTGGCGATAGCCTGCCGGGATCTCGCACAGGGCACCGAAGCCCCCCAGGCCGCCCATGACTTCCGGGCGGGCGGTGCGCTTGGCGACGCCCTTGATGCGTTCTACCAGAGCCTCACCGGCGTCGATGTCTACACCGGCGTCCTTGTAGCTCAGCTGGGGTTGTTTGCTCATGAATCCTGGCCTTTGGCTAATGGCGAAACGAGCCGGCTGGCGCCAGCCGGCAATGAGGCGGGCGATTTTACCAGAAGCCGTGCCAAAGCACGCGGCCGGCCGCGGCCTCCGGTCCGGGCGGCGATGGCACCCGGCCAGCCTGCCGTGGTCTGAGCCTGGTCGCCCATCCGTTCGCCGGGCGGGCAGTCTCTTCCGCTACCTTCTGCGCAGCCCGCGACCCAGTGCCCTTGCTCGCGGATCGGGCGGCTTTTAAGGTATGCCCCTTGCCCTTTCTATGGAATCGCCATGCGCCGTCTCGTCCTTCCGTTGCTTGCCTCGCTGCTGGTCCTGAGTCCGCTCGCCCGCGCCGAGGTGGTGGACAACCTCTACCAGGTCCGCGAGCCGGTGACCTCGCAACAACCGGACGAGCGCAATGCCGCCCTCAAGCGCGCCCTGCAGGTGCTGGCCGGACGCCTGACCGGCAATCCCCAGGCCGGCCAGACCCCGGGTCTTGCCAGTGCCCTGGCGGCGCCCGAATCCCTGATCAGCCAGTACAGCTATGACGCCGGCCCGCCGGAGGTGCTGGTGGCCAACTTCGACCCGGCCGCTACCGAGCGTGCCCTGGGCCAGGCGGGGCTCTCGGTATGGGGCGCCAATCGTCCGGTGGTGATGATCTGGTGGCTCAACGACGCCGACAGCGGGGCGACCCTGGTGGGTGATGGCCAGCCCGCCAGCACCGGCGTCCAGCGTGGCGCCCAGCGCGCCGGCCTGCCGATCCGCCTGCCGTTGGCCGATCTCAACGAGCAACTGGCCGGCACTGCCGCCAACATCGACGCCAACGACCCGACCGCCCTGCGCCAGGCCTCCGAGCGCTATGGCGCCAATGCCCTGCTGGCGGTGCACGCCAAGCCCCAGGGCAATGGCTGGCAGGCCCAGTGGCGCCTGTGGAACAACGGCGCCGCGGAGCAGGGCAGCAGCCAGGCGGCCGATCAGGACGCCCTGGCGGCTGCGGTATTGCAGGACGTGGCCGCGCGCCTGTCGAAGAAATTCGTTTCCCGTCCGGGCACCACCCAGCCGCTGACACTGGTGGCCGACAATTCCAACTTCGAGCGCTATGCCCAGCTGCAGAAAGTCCTGGAGCCTCTGTCGAGCCGCCTGGTCAAGATCGAGGGGACTCAGCTGACCTACGACCTCACCGCCAATCCCGACCAGTTGCAGGCGCAACTCGGTCTTGCCGGGCTGCAGCCCGCCTCGGCGCCTGCCGCCAATGCTGCGCCTGCCACTCCGCCAGCGGCGACCCCGGGCACGCCCGTCGACGCCACGGCCACGCCGAACGCGCCTGCGGCCCAGCCGGGCCCATCCGCTCAGCCGGCGCGTACCACCCTGTATTTCCGCTGGCCATGAGGGCCGACACCCAAGACTGAAGCGGCTGCTGCGAGGGACCCGGGATTTGGTTAGACTTGGCGCCCTCGCGAAACTGCCAAGAGCCGTTCGAGCTGGCATGATGCCTTTACAGCTGCCCCTGGGCATTCGTCTGCGTGACGACGCCACCTTCGTCAATTACTACCCTGGCGCCAATGCCGCGGCGCTCGGCTATGTCGAGCGTCTCTGCGATGCGGATGCCGGCTGGACGGAAAGTCTGATCTATCTCTGGGGTGGCGCGGGCGCCGGTCGCAGCCATCTGATGCAGGCCGCCTGTCACCGCCTGGAGGAACTGGGCGAGCGCGCCATCTACCTGCCCATGGGCGAACTGGCCGACTACGGCGTCGAGCTGTTCGACAACCTCGAGCAGTGCGAGCTGGTCTGCCTCGACGATCTCGACGCCCTGGCCGGCCAGCGGCGTTGGGAAGAGGCGCTCTTCCACCTGTTCAATCGTCTGCGTGATGCCGGCAAGCGGCTGCTGATCTCCAGCACCGCGGCGCCGCGGCAATTGCCGGTGCAGCTGGCCGATCTCAAGTCGCGGCTGACCCTGGCGCTGGTCTTCCAGTTGCGCCCGCTGTCCGACGAAGACAAGCTGCGCGCCCTGCAGCTGCGCGCTTCCCGCCGCGGCCTGCACCTGACCGACGAGGTCGGCCGCTTCATCCTCTCACGCAATACCCGCAGCATGGACGCCCTGTTCGACATGCTCGAACGTCTGGATCAGGCGTCACTGCAGGCGCGACGCAAGCTCACCATTCCCTTCGTCAAGGAAATCATGGGCTGGTAGCCGCGCCGGCTCCTACTTCTTCTGCAAGCGACCCGCCAGGGTCGCCAGGCGCTTGCCCAGGGCCCGGCACAGCGCCGTTTCCTGTTCGTCCAGCGCGCGCTTGCCATCCGCCCCGGCGAAATGACTCGGGCCATAGGGCGTACCGCCCCCCCTGGTTTCCAGCAGGGCGCTCTCGCTGTAGGGCAGGCCGGTGATAAGCATGCCGTGATGCAGCAGCGGCAGGGCCATGGACAGCAGCGTGCTCTCCTGACCACCGTGCAGACTGGCGGTGGAGGTGAAGACGCCGGCGGGCTTGTCCACCAGGGCACCGGTCAGCCAGAGGCTGTTGGTGCCGTCGAGAAAATACTTCATGGCGGCGGCCATGTTGCCGTAGCGCGTCGGGCTGCCCAGGGCGAGTGCAGCGCAGTCGCGCAGATCATCGAGGGTGGCATAGACCGCACCCTGCTCGGGCACTGCCGGGGCAACAGCAGCGCACTCGGCGGACACCGCCGGCACCGTACGCAGGCGCGCGGCCATGCCGGCCATCTCGACCCCGCGTGCAACCTGGCGAGCCATCTCGGCGGTGGCGCCATGGCGGCTGTAGTAGAGCACCAGGACGTAGGCTTCGGGGGTCATTGCAGGATCTCCAGGACACGCTCGGGGGGACGACCGACGACGGCGCGTTCGCCGCACACGGCGATGGGTCTTTCGATCAGCTTGGGATGGGCGGCCATGGCCGCGATCAGGGCTTCTTCGTCCAGCGCCGGATCGGCCAGGTTCAATTCGCGATAGGCCTCCTCGCCGGTACGCAGTAACTGGCGCGCCTCCAGGCCCAGCTTGCCGAGCAGCTCGCGCAAGGCGCTGGCATCCGGCGGCGCCTCCAGGTAGGGCACCACCGACACGGCTAGCTCGCGGCTTTGCAGCAGCTCAAGCGCTGCCCGCGATTTCGAGCAGCGAGGGTTGTGATAGAGGACGATTTCACTCATGGGCTGATCCATAGAAGGTAAGATGCCCATTGTAGCGGGTTGGCGAGGACTGCCGCGCCAGCCCTTGACCGTGCCTTTCGAGGAACCGCCAATGCCGGCCCGCTTGCGTGAACTGCTGTCCTTCGTTCGCTACCTCGCCGACCGCTTCATCGAGGATCGCGCGCCCAACAACGCCGCGGCCCTGACCTACACCACGCTGTTCGCCGTGGTTCCGGTGATGACCGTGACCTTCGCCATGCTCTCGGCGATACCCGCCTTCCAGGGCACCGAAGTGCAGATCCAGGCCTTCATCTTCCGCAATTTCGTGCCCTCCACCGGGGCGACCCTGGAGGAATACCTGCGCAACTTCATCGAGCAGGCCCGGCACCTGACCTGGCTGGGCGTGGCCCTCTTGGCGGTGACGTCCTTCTTCATGCTGGTGACGGTGGAAAAGACCTTCAACGACATCTGGCGCGTGCGTATTCCGCGGCGCGGGGTCTCCAGCTTCCTGCTCTACTGGGCCGTGCTCAGCCTGGGGCCCCTGCTGCTGGGCGCCGGCTTCGCCATGAGCACTTACCTGGCCTCGGTGGCTCTGGTGTTCGGCTCCTACGGGATGTCCGGCGCCCAGGCGCTGCTCAAGGTCACGCCGCTGCTGTTCAGCATCGCCGCCTTCACCCTGATGTACGCGGCCGTGCCCAACACCCGGGTCCCGCTGCGCCACGCGCTGATCGGCGGGGCCCTGACCGGGGTGCTGTTCGAGGCGGCCAAGAGTCTGTTCGGTCTCTATGTCTTCTACTTTCCCGGCTACCAGCTGATCTATGGCGCCTTCGCCACGGTGCCGCTGTTCCTGGTCTGGATCTATGTCTGCTGGCTGATCGTGCTGCTGGGCGCGGAGGTGGTCTGCAGCCTGTCCACCACCCATCACTGGCGCCGCGCGCCCTTGCCGGCCTTCTTCATCCTGCTCGCCGTGCTGCGGGCCTTTCTGGAGCGCCAGCAGAGCGGCTCCAGCCTGCACCTGGGACGGCTGCACCAGGCCGGCTGGAAGCTGCCGGAGCATGAATGGCACGCGGTGCTGGCCTTCCTGCAACAGGAACGCCTGGTGTGCCAGAACGACAGCGGCCACTGGGTGCTCTGCCGCGATCTGCATGGCTATGCGCTACTGGACCTGCTGGATCGCGCGCCCTGGGCGCCTCCCGCACCGGACTGCTGGCCGCCCGCCGAACGTTTTCCCGGTGACTGGTATCCGCAGCTGCGGGAAGCCTTCGCGCGGCTGCAGGCACAGCGTCATGAACTGCTCGCCGGCAGCGTGGCCCACTGGCTCAAGGTCGCGCAGGTGCTGGAAGAGAGGGGCGCCCAATGATGAGAGACGGAGCGGCGCGTCACGGCCTGATCAGTGGCCGCGTCCAAGGCGTTTATTACCGCGAGAGCACGCGGCAGGAGGCGCAGCGCCTGGGCGTCACCGGCTGGGTGCGAAATCTGGCGGATGGCCGGGTGGAGTGCCACCTGGAGGGTTCGGTCGAGGCACTTGCCCAGCTGGAACGCTGGCTCTGGCAGGGGCCGGCAGCGGCCCGGGTGACCGGGGTGGTGCTGGAAGAGGTGGGCGGTGAAGGCTTCACCGACTTCCAGGTCAGGCGCACGGACGCCTGACCTGGAGCGGTAGCCCTCAGCGGGCCTTGAGGAAGTCGACGATCTCGGCCAGGGCGATGTTCTGGCTGTCGCTGTCGGTACGGCCCTTGTATTCGACCAGACCTTCATTGAGGCCGCGCTCACCCACCACCAGGCGATGGGGAATGCCGATCAGCTCCATATCGGCGAACTTCACACCGGGGCTGGTCTTCTTGTCACGGTCGTCCAGCAGCACATCGAAGCCGGCGGCCTTCAGTTCGGCATAGAGGCGATCGGTCGCGTCCTTCACCGCGGCGTTCTCGTACTTCATCGGCACCAGGGCGACGTTGAACGGTGCCAGGGCAGCCGGCCAGCGGATGCCACGCTCGTCGTGGTTCTGCTCAATGGCGGCGGCGACCACGCGGGACACGCCGATGCCGTAGCAACCCATGGTGAGCAGGGTAGGCTTGCCTTCCTCGCCCAGGACCGACAGCTTCATGGCCTCGCTGTACTTGGTGCCCAGCTGGAAGATATGGCCCACTTCGATGCCGCGCTTGATTACCAGGGTACCCTGGCCATCGGGGCTCGGATCGCCGGCCACCACGTTGCGCAGGTCGGCGACCTGGGGCAGCGGCAGATCGCGCTCCCAGTTGACGCCGAAGTAGTGCTTGTCTTCCTGGTTGGCGCCGATGCCGAAGTCGCTCATCAGGGCGACCGAGCGATCGACGATGCAGGGAATCGACAGATTCATCGGGCCCAGGGAGCCAGGGCTGGCACCGATGGCCGCGCGGATCTCGGGCTCGGTGGCGAACACCAGGGGGCTGGCGACTTCCGGCAGGTTGGCCGCCTTGATCTCGTTCAGTTCGTGATCGCCACGCACCACCAGGGCGACCAGCTTGCCTTCCTCGGCCCCGCGTACCACCAGGGTCTTCACGGTCTTCTCGATGGCCAGACCGAATTTCTCCACCAGATCGGCGATGGTCTTGGTGTCGGGGGTATCGACCAGACGCAACTCTTCGCTGGCGGCATCGCGCGCGGTTTCCCGCGGCAGGGCCTCGGCCTTCTCGATGTTGGCGGCGTAGTCGGAACTGTCGCTGAAGGCGATGTCGTCTTCACCGGAGCCGGCCAGCACATGGAATTCGTGGGAACCGCTGCCACCGATGGAGCCGTTGTCGGCCTGCACCGGACGGAAATTCAGACCCAGGCGGCTGAAGACGTTGCAGTACGCCTGGTACATGGCGTTGTAGGTTTGCTGCAGCGACGCCTGGTTCAGGTGGAAGGAGTAGGCGTCCTTCATCACGAATTCGCGGCCGCGCATCAGGCCGAAGCGCGGGCGGATCTCGTCACGGAACTTGGTCTGGATCTGGTACAGGTTGATCGGCAGCTGCTTGTAGCTGTTCAACTCGTTGCGCATCAGATCGGTGATGACTTCCTCGTGGGTCGGGCCCACGCAGAAATCGCGCTGATGGCGATCCTTCAGGCGCAGCAGCTCGGGGCCGTACTGCTCCCAGCGACCGGATTCCTGCCACAGCTCGGCGGGCTGGATCGCCGGCATCAGCACCTCCAGGGCACCGGTGGCGTTCATTTCCTCGCGCACCACGGCTTCCACCTTGCGCAGCACGCGCAGGCCCAGCGGCAGCCAGGTATAGAGGCCGGAGGCCAGCTTGCGGATCATGCCGGCACGCAGCAGCAGCTGGTGGCTGATCACCACGGCATCGGAAGGGGTTTCTTTGAGGGTGGACAGCAGGAACTGGCTGGTACGCATGGCTAGGCGGTCTGTCGGCATCGAGACGGGACCGGCATTGTACGGCGGGGTGGGGCAGGGCGTACAGGGACGCGGGTAGCACCGACTAAGGGTCGGAAAAGAACAGCCCGGCGAATGCCGGGCTGCTGGATCGTGCGAGTGACGCTGGCCTCTATCAGAGGATGTTCAGCGGGTACTCGGTGATCAGGCGGAACTCGTTGACGGTGCCGCCGGTGCTGGCGTCGCCACGGTGCCAGGCTTGGCGGACGCGGAAGGACAGGTCCTTGGCCGGGCCGCTCTGCAGGACGTACTTGGCTTCGACGTTGGTCTCGCGCTCTTTGTCGCCGTCCTGGTACAGGCCAGCGTAGGCGGTGCCGCCCTTGGGCGCGTCGATGTCGTGACCGTAGATGTAACGGGCCATGAAGCTCAGGCCGGGTACGCCCAGGGTGGCCATGTTCAGGTCGTAGCGCGCCTGCCAGGACTTCTCGCCGGAGGCGTTGAAGTCGGAGTACTGGATGGAGTTGGCCAGGAAGATGCTGTCGCCACCGTTGCCGGTGTTGGCACCCTTGCCACCGACGCCGACGTAGTCGAACGGCGAGTCGCTGCTCACGCCCTGGTAAGCCAGGGTGAAGGTGTGGGCATCGATGCTGTAGGCGGCGGCCAGCGAGTAGGCATTGTTGGTGAAATCACCCAACTTGGCGCTGCCAGCGTCCTTGGTGTAGTAGTAGTTGAAGTCGAACGTCAGTGCCTGGTTGGCCGCCAGCGGCTGCACGAAGTTGACGTTGGCGTAGTACTGGTTCCACAGATCTTCCATGCGGCCGTAGTACAGCGACGCATTCAGCTGATCGTTGATCTTGTACTTGCCGCCCAGGTAGTCGGCGGAGCCGGCAGTGATGCCAGACGCGTAGGTCGCGCCCAAGTTGCCGTCATGGTAGGTGTTGGTGCGGTCACGCGCAGCGGTGATGTGGCCAGCTTCCAAGAACAGGTTCTCGATTTCTTCGCTGGTCAGCATGAAGCCGGTAGCGGTCTGCGGGAACAGGCGGCTGCCACCCACGGCGAAGACCGGGGAGGTGGGCTGCACGTTGCCGTACTTCAGGACGGTGTTGGAGACGCGCAGTTTCACTGCGGCGCCAGCGGTGGAGTACTCGTCCTTGTTGCGACCGTCGCTGTCGATCTGCAGGTTGCCGGAACCGACGTGGCCGCGGCCGCCGTCCAGTTTCAGGCCCAGGTAGCCGAAGGCATCCACACCGACACCCACGGTGCCCTGGGTGAAGCCCGATGCGTAGTTCATCAGGAAGCCATGGCTCCAATCTTTACGATCGTTGGCGCCGTTCTTGAGATCCCGGTTGAAGTAGTAGTTGCGGTTCAACAGGGTCAGCTTGCTGTCTTCGACAAAGCCCTTGGATTCGGACTGCTGGTCGGCGAAAGCCAGTTGAGTGGTCCCTGCGGCTACGGCCAGGGCGAGAATGCTCCACTTCATCGCTTGCATCAGAAATGCTCCTTTGGGTTGAAAGTCAGCCATCGTGTCAGCCGTGGCTGTTTGTTCTAATGGCGGCACATATAGCACCTCTCTCAGAGGGGCGATAGGCTTCATCAAAATTTTGCGTGTGATGAGCGGATTAACCGTGACTCTTAAGAAAGCTCTTTAAGAGTTCCCGTCCGATCGTCGTACCCGGATCGTGATAGCAAAAAGCGTGCACAAATCCCCAAACGCCGAGCCCGCCTGTCTATCGTCAGGCCTCTCCCCGGGTGACGGGCAGTTTCGGGCGGGTTGATTGCACCTTTGTGACACCAAAGGTTTCACGTTCCCCAAGCCGTGCACACTTTTAGTGCTGACTGGTGTTAGCAGGAGATGAGATGTTCCAAATAGATCCACGACTGGCCGGCGATTCCCTGGAAGTGACGTCCTTGACGCTGTGCCAGGTATTGCTGCTGAACGATCGCCGCTATGACTGGCTAGTGCTGGTGCCCCGTCACGAAGGTGTTACCGAGGTCCTCGACCTGTCACCGCGGGACCAGGCACAACTGTGGCGAGAGGTGACACTTGTTGCCCAGGTGTTGCGTAACGCTCACCCTGACCGCAAATTGAACATCGGCGCCCTGGGTAACGTTGTCCGGCAATTGCACCTGCATGTCCTGCTGCGGCAGGAAGGTGATCCGGCCTGGCCCGGCCCGGTGTGGGGGCACTCGCCACGCGAGCCCTATGCTACCGAGGCTGGCCATGCCGCGGCCGAGCGCTGGCGGGTGCAGCTTGAACAGGAGGCACAGGCATGACTCTCGAAGAACGTATCGCCGACCTGGAGATGCGCCAGGCTTTCCAGGACGACACTATCCAGACCCTCAACGACATCATCGTCGAGCAGCAGCGGACCCTGGATCGCTGCGCGGCGCAGATCCGCATGCTGGCCGAACGCCAGGCGGAGTTGCAGAGCGCAGGCGGTGGCGGCATGCCGGACGAAGCCCCGCCGCCGCACTATTGAGATCCGTTCCGCAGCTGAATCTTGTTGTCGCCCTGACGTACGTGCGCAGGCGGCTTTGCCGGCTACTCTAGCGGCACTGCATCCTTGCACTTTTTTGGTGCAGTCCGGCCTCGTCCCTTGTGGAACTCGCTCCGGGAGAGGCCTGTCCTCTGCGGAGCGAAGCCCACAGCACCTTCAGGACGGAGTACGGTTATGGCGTTTTTCACCGCTGCCAGCCAAGCGGATTTCCAACAACAACTCAAGAATGCCCTCGCGGCCCATGTCGAAGGGGATACCCTCGAACAACTGGATCGCTTCACCGCCCAGTTCTTCGGCATCGTCCCGCTGGAAGAACTCACCCAGCGTCGGCTGTCCGATCTGGTCGGCTGCGTGCTGTCGGCCTGGCGCCTGCTGGACGTCTTCGATCCGGCCGAGCCGCGGGTGCAGGTCTTCAATCCGGATTACGAGCGGCACGGCTGGCAATCGAGCCACACCGTGGTCGAGGTGCTGCACGCCGATTCCCCCTTCCTGGTGGATTCGGTGCGGATGGAGCTCAACCGCCATGGCTATAGCGTCCATACCTTGCAGAACAGTGTCCTCAGCGTGCGCCGGGATGCCCAGGGTCGCCTGCTCGAGTTGCTGCCCAAGGGCCAGCAGGGCGAAGGGGTCACCCGCGAAGCCCTGATGTTCCTCGAGATCGACCGCTGTGCGGCCGCCACCGAGTTGCGCACCCTGGAGGCGGCGCTGCAGGAGATCCTCGGCGAGGTCCGGTTGACCGTTGGTGACTTCGCGGCCATGAAGGCCAAGGTCGCCGATCTGCTGACCTGGCTGGATCGGCGTCCGGCCGGTGTGGAGGAGGGTGAACTGGCCGAGGTGAAGGCCTTCCTCGACTGGCTGCGCAACGACAGATTCACCTTCCTCGGCTACGAGGAATTCACTGTCGAAGGCGATGGCGAGACGGCGATTCAGCGCTATGTGCCTGATTCCCTGCTGGGGCTGTCGCGCCGCCTGCGTGGCCGGCCCGAGACCGCCGAGATCACGCTGTCCGGTGATCCGCTGCGCTATCTGCGCGAGCCGGTGCTGCTGTCCTTCGCCAAGGCGGCCGACCCGAGCCGGGTGCATCGCCCGGCCTATCCCGATTTCGTTTCCCTGCGCGAGGTGGATGCCAGCGGCCGGGTGGTGCGCGAGCACCGCTTCATGGGCCTCTATACCTCCAGCGTCTACAACGACAGCGTGCGGGAGATTCCCTATATCCGCCGCAAGGTCGACGAGGTGCGTCGCCGCGCCGACTTCGACAGCAGCGCCCACCTCGGCAAGGAACTGGCCCAGGTCCTCGAGGGCCTGCCGCGGGACGATCTGTTCCAGACCCCAGTGGACGATCTGTTCAGCACGGCCATGGCCATCGTGCAGATCCAGGAACGCAGCAAGGTCCGCGTCTTCCTGCGCCGTGATCCCTATGGTCAGTTCTTTTACTGCCTGGCCTATGTGCCGCGCGACATCTACTCCACCGAAGTGCGCCAGCGCATGCAGCAGATCCTCATGGATCGCCTGCATGGCACTGACTGTGAATTCTGGACCTTCTTCTCCGAATCCGTGCTGGCGCGGGTGCAGTTCATCCTGAGGGTCGATCCGCTGCAGCCGCAGGACGTCGATCCGGCGCGCCTGGAGCAGGAGATGGTGCAGGCCTGTCGCAGCTGGAAGGACGACTTCGCCAGCCTGATGGTGGACAGCTTCGGCGAAGCCCAGGGCACTTCCATCCTGGCCGACTATCCGCTGGGCTTCCCGGCTGGCTATCGCGAGCGCTTCGCTCCGCACCTGGCCGTGGTGGACATGCGTCACCTGCTGGACCTGAAGGATGATCGCCGTCTGGCCATGGGCTTCTACCAGCCACTGACCCAGACCGGCGACAACATCCTGCACTGCAAGCTCTACCATGCCGATACGCCCCTGGCGCTGTCGGACGTCTTGCCAATCCTGGAAAATCTCGGTCTGCGCGTGCTCGGCGAATTCCCCTACGAGCTGCGCCATCGCAATGGCCGCCGCTACTGGATCCACGATTTCGCCTTCACCACCGTGGCCGGCCTGGAGCTGGACCTGCAGCAACTCAACGACACCTTCCAGGACGCCTTCGTCCAGGTGGTGGACGGCCAGGCGGAAAACGACAGCTTCAACCGCCTGGTACTGACTGCCGGGCTGCCCTGGCGGGACGTCGCGGTGCTGCGTGCCTATGCGCGCTATCTCAAGCAGATCCGCATCGGCTTCGACATCGGCTACATCGCCGCCACCCTCAATGCCCACGTCGACATCGCCCGGGAGCTGGTGCGGCTGTTCCGCATGAAATTCTACCTGGCACGGCGCATGACCAGCGAGGACCTGGACGACAAGCAGCAGCGTCTGGAGCAGGCCATCCTCAGCGCCCTCGACGATGTGGCGGTGCTCAACGAAGACCGCATCCTGCGGCGCTATCTGGACCTGATCAAGGCGACCTTGAGAACCAACGTGTTCCAGACCGACGCCGCCGGCAAGCCCAAGGCCTACTTCAGCTTCAAGCTCGATCCCAAGGCCATTCCCGAGCTGCCGCGCCCGGTGCCGCGCTACGAGATCTTCGTCTACAGCCCACGCGTGGAAGGGGTGCACCTGAGATTCGGCAGCGTCGCCCGCGGCGGCCTGCGCTGGTCGGATCGCGAGGAAGACTACCGCACCGAGGTGCTGGGCCTGGTCAAGGCGCAGCAGGTCAAGAACTCGGTGATCGTCCCCGTGGGTGCCAAGGGCGGCTTCGTGCCGCGGCGTCTGCCGACCGGTGGCTCCCGTGACGATATCCAGGCCGAAGCGATCGCCTGCTACCGCATCTTCATCAGTGGCCTGCTGGACATCACCGACAACCTCAAGGATGGCGAGGTGGTCCCGCCGGCTGCGGTGGTGCGCTACGACGGCGACGATCCCTACCTGGTGGTGGCGGCCGACAAGGGCACCGCGACCTTCTCCGACATCGCCAACGGCATCGCCCAAGACTACGGTTTCTGGCTCGACGACGCCTTCGCCTCCGGTGGCTCGGCGGGCTATGACCACAAGAAGATGGGCATCACCTCACGGGGCGCCTGGGTCAGCGTGCAGCGCCACTTCCGCGAGTGCGGCATCGATGTGCAGACCGATCCGGTCACCGTGGTGGGCATCGGCGACATGGCCGGCGACGTCTTCGGCAACGGTCTGCTGCGTTCGCGGAGCCTGGAGCTGGTGGCGGCCTTCAACCACCTGCACATCTTCATCGATCCCAATCCGGATGCCGAACGCAGCTATGTCGAGCGCGAGCGGCTGTTCAACCTGCCACGTTCGAGCTGGACCGACTACGACGCCAGCCTGATCTCCCAGGGCGGCGGCATCTTCCCGCGCAGCGCCAAGCGCATCGCCATCAGCCCCGAGATGAAGGCACGCTTCGCTCTGCAGGCCGATCACCTGACGCCCAACGAACTGATCAATGCGCTGCTCAAGGCGCCGGTCGATCTGATCTGGAACGGCGGCATCGGCACCTACGTCAAGGCCAGCTTCGAAACCCACGCCGACATCGGCGACAAGGCCAACGACGGCTTGCGCGTGGACGGCTGCGACCTGCGCGCCAAGGTGATCGGCGAGGGTGGCAACCTGGGCATGAGCCAGCTGGCACGGGTGGAATTCGGCCTGCACGGCGGCGCCTGCAACACCGACTTCATCGACAACGCCGGTGGCGTGGACTGCTCCGACCACGAGGTCAACATCAAGATCCTGCTGGGCGACGTGGTCTCCGCTGGCGACATGACCGTCAAGCAGCGCAACACGCTGATGGGCGAGATGACCGACGAGGTCGGCGAGCTGGTGGTCGCCAACAACTACATGCAGACCGGTGCCCTGTCCCTGGCGGAATATCGGGCGCGGACCCACCTGGCCGAATACCAGCGGCTGATCGTGGATCTCGAGGGTCGCGGCAAGCTGGATCGCACCCTGGAATTCCTGCCCAGCGACGAGGTGCTGGCCGAGCGCGCCGCCAAGGGGCAGGGGTTGACCCGTTCCGAGCTGTCGGTGCTGATCTCCTACAGCAAGATCGACCTCAAGGAACAGTTGCTGGCCTCTTCGATGCCGGACGACGAATACCTCGCCCGGGACATGCAGGGCGCCTTCCCGCAGCGCCTGACCGAGCAATTCCCCGAGGCGATGGCGCGCCATCGCCTCAAGCGCGAGATCGTCGCCAACCAGATCGCCAACGACCTGATCAACCACATGGGCATCACCTTCGTGCAGCGCCTGTGCGAGTCCACCGGCATGAGCGCGGCCGATGTCGCCCGCGCCTATGTGGTGATGCGCGATGTGCTGCACCTGCCGCACTGGTGGCGTCAGGTGGAGGCCCTGGATCATCAGGTGCCGGCCGAATTGCAGTTGCGCCTGATGAGCGAGTTGATGCGCTTAGGGCGGCGGGCGACCCGCTGGTTCCTGCGCAGCCATCGCAGTGGCCTGGACGCGGGCGCCGTGGCGGCCTTCTTCGGGCCACGTATCGCCGCGCTGGGCGTACGGCTGGACGAGCTGCTGCAGGGCGAACCGCGCCAGGACTGGGAAGAGCGCTTCCGCGCCTACACCGAGGCGGGCGTGCCTGAACTGCTGGCACGGGTCGTCGCCGGGACCAACCACATCTATACCCTGTTGCCGGTGATCCAGGCCGCGGAGGTCACCGCCCAGGATCCGCTGGAGGTGGCGGCCACCTGGTTCGCGGCGGGTGATGTGCTGGATCTGGCCTGGTATCAACAGCAGCTCAACCAGTTGCCGGTCGCCAATGCCTGGCAGGCCCTGGCCCGCGAGGCGTTCCGCGACGAGGTGGATCTCCAGCAACGCACCATCACCATCGGCATGCTCAACTTGAGCGAGGCGCCCAGTGATCCGGAAGCCCGGCTGTCGCTATGGCTGGAGCGTCACCGGGCGGCGGTGGAACGCTGGCGCGGTCTGCTGGTGGATCTGCGCAATGCCAGCGGTCAGGACTATGCGATGTACAGCGTCGCCAGTCGTGAATTGGCGGATCTCGCCAGCAGCAGTGTCTGAGGTGACGGGCATTCGCGAGTGGTCATCGCGGATGCCCTGACCCGATCAGACGATAGCAAAGGCGGCGTGCCCCTGGGGACGCCGCCTTTTTTGTGCCTGGATCAGCTCAGGGTTTCGGTTGGGTCGAGGGTGCCTTGAGGGCGCTCAGCCCTTGCAGGAGCGCCTGGTGAAAGCGTTCCGGCGCCTGCATCTGCGGCGCATGGCCCAGCTCCGGGAATTCCACCAGGGTCGCCTGGGGAATGCGCTGCGCCGCCGCCTTGCCCAGTTCGGGATAGTGGCCCAGCTGCGCCTTGAGGGCGGCCGGCGCCGCATCCTTGCCGATGGCGGTGGTATCGCGCTGGCCGATCAGCAGCAGGGTGGGCATGCGCAGTCGGTCGAATTCGTAGACCACCGGCTGGCTGTAGATCATGTCGTAGATCAGGGCGGAGTTCCACGCCACCCGCTCCTTGCCCGGTCCCTCGTTGAGACCCGCGAGCATGTCCACCCAGCGATCGTAGGCGGGAGACCATTGGCCGGCGTAATAGGTGCTGCGCTCGTAGTCGCGGATGGCGGCGGCCGAGGTCTTGAGCTCCCGGGCATACCACTGGTCGACGCTGCGATAGGGCACGCCCAGTGCCTTCCAGTCTTCCAGGCCGATGGGATTGACCAATACCAGCTGCTCGGTGGCCTCGGGATAGAGGAGGGCGTAGCGGGTCGCCAGCATGCCGCCGGTCGAATGACCGATCAGGGTCGCCCGAGCGATGCCTAGGCGGTCGAGGAGGGCGCGGGTGTTGGCGGCCAGTTGCTGGAAGCTGTATTGATAGTGCGCCGGTTTGCTCGACTTGCAGAAGCCGATCTGGTCCGGCGCCACTATCCGATAGCCGGCAGCGCTCAGCACCTGGATGCTTTGCGCCCAGGTACCGGCGCAGAAGTTCTTGCCGTGCAGCAGGACCAGGGTCCGCCCGTTCGGTTTTCCGCTCGGCGCGACGTCGAGATAGGCCATTTCCAGAGGCTGTCGCTGGGAGTCGAAGCTGAAGGTCCTGACCGGGTAGTCGTAGGCGAAGCCTTCGAGACGTTCGCCATAGACGGGCGCCGCCTGGCTGAGCGGACTCAGCAGCAGGGCGGCCAGGGGGAGGGCGAGGCGCAGGGACATGGGCAGGATCCTGGGGCTAAACCAGTTCCGACCGGACGCCGGTGGAGAAGATTCCGGATCGCGCCTCGAACGCTGTCGGCCTTGCTGCGGGTGTCCGGGCTGCGGGCCGTTTCGCTTCGCCTCCCGCCCCGGGTCTGATAGTCTGGATGACCTTTGTTTCCAATTCGGCGCACCGCTTTCCCTGCGCTTCTTCCCGATCACACGAGGTTCCCGGTTTGGCGCTCGAGTCACCTTCCAAGACGCAGCCCGACGCTCTGGCCGATTGTGCCAATGAGCCGATCCACATTCCCGGCAGTATCCAGGAACATGGCTTCCTGTTCGCCGTGGAAGAGCCGGATCTGCGCATTGTCCAGGCCAGCGCCAACGTGCGCGAGTACCTTGGCGTCGCCGTGGAGGATGTACTGGGTCGCACGCTTGGCGAATTGCTGCCGGGGTGCGATCTGCCGGCCATGCTCGGGGCCCTGACCCAGGAAGAGCAGAATCCCATCTATCAGGGCGACGTCACCCTGGGGCCGCAGCGGCAGACCTTCGCGCTGTTCATGCATCGCTTCGGTGGGGTGCTGATCGTCGAATTCGAGGCGCCGGTGGACAGCCGGCTCGGCCTCAATACCCTCTATCCCATGGTGCGGGTGTTCATCGAACAACTGCACCAGGCCGAAACCGTGGATGCCATCGCCACGCTCGCGGTGCGCGAAGCCAAGCGCATCTCCGGCTTCGACCACACCATGATCTATCGCTTCGACGAAGAAGGTCACGGACAGGTGCTGGCCGAGGAGTGCGATCCCGGCGTACCCAGCTATCTGGGGCTGAGATTTCCCGCCTCGGACATCCCGGCACAGGCCCGCCGCCTGTACCTGGCCAACCGCATCCGGGTGATCGGCAACGCCTACTACCAGCCGTCGCCGCTGCAGCCGCAGACCAATCCGCTGACCGGCCAGCCGCTCGACCTCAGCTTCGCGCAACTGCGCAGCGTGTCGCCGGTGCACCTGCAGTACATGAGAAACATGGGCACCCTGGCCTCCATGTCGGTTTCCATCGTGGTCGGCGGCCGTCTCTGGGGTCTGGTGCTCTGTCACGATCGCCAGCCGCAGCGGGTATCCTTCCAGACGCGGACCGCCTGCGAACTGTTCGGTCGGGTGCTGTCGCTGCAGATCGATGCCGCCGAGACCCACGCGGAATCCGATCTTCGACTGGCGCTGCGTCAAGCCATGGTGCAGATGCTCTCGACCATGGCCGACCGCGACAGCGTCTGCCAGGGACTGCTGGAGCTGCCCCAGGTCTATCTGGATTTCGCCCGGGCACAGGGCGCCGCCATCATTTCCTCCGACGGCACTGAGCTGATCGGCCAGGCGCCGCCGCGCGACGTGGTGGATAGCCTGGTCGAGTGGCTGTCGGTCAACGTCAAGGATCACTACGTCACCGACAACCTGGCCAAGGACATCGCCGCGCTGCCACAGCTGGCCCAGTATGCGGCCGGGGTGCTTGCCGTACCCATTTCCGAATTGCATTCCCACTATCTGATCTGGTTTCGCAGCGAGCTGGTGCAGGTGGTCAACTGGGCCGGGCGGCCAGCCAAGCAGGAAGGTAGCGATGGACGCCTGTCGCCCCGACAGAGTTTCGTGCTCTGGCAGGAGACGGTCCGCGGCCTGTCGCTACCCTGGTCGCCGCTCGAGCTGGAAAGCGCCATCGAATTGCGCAATGCGGTGCGCGGGATCGTCCTGCGCAAGGCCGAGGAGATGGCCGAGCTGGCCGAGGAGCTGCAACGCAGCAACAAGGAACTGGCGGCCTTCTCCTACAGCGTGTCCCACGACCTGCGTGCGCCGCTGCGCCACATCGCCGGCTATGCCGAGCTGCTGGGCGACATCGAAGGCGGCAAGCTGTCGGACCGGGGGCGGCGCTTCCTGGAAAACATCGGGTCGTCGGCGCGCTTCGCCGGCAGCCTGGTCGACAACCTGCTGAGCTTTTCGCAGATGGGGCGGGCGGCGATCCGCTATTCCGACGTCAATCTGACCGCCCTGGTGGAAGCCATTCGCGAAGAGATGGCCCCGGACTATGCCGAGCGGCAGGTGGAGTGGCACATCGGCCCCCTGCCTGTCGTCATCGCCGATGCCGCATTCGTCCATCTCGCCTTGCGCAACCTGCTGGCCAATGCCATCAAATACAGTCGCTACGAAGAACCGGCGGTGATCGAGATCGGCACCTTGCCGAGTGATTCCGAGGACATCATCTTTGTTCGGGACAACGGTGTCGGTTTCAACATGGACTATGTGGGCAAGCTGTTCGGCGTCTTCCAGCGCCTGCACCATGCCGATGAATTCGAAGGGGTCGGCATCGGTCTGGCCAGTGTCAGACGCATCATCGAGCGTCATGACGGTCGAGTCTGGGCCGAGGGTGCCATCGGCGAGGGCGCTACCTTCTTTTTCGCCCTTCCCAAACAACGTCCGTCCCCGGTACACAAAAGGTAGTTCTGTTCATGCTCAAACCCATTGTGCTGGTCGAAGACAATCCGCACGATCTGGAGCTCACCCTGGTGGCTCTGGAGCGCAGCCAGCTGGCCAACGATGTCGTGGTCCTGCGTGACGGTGCCGAAGCGGTCAATTATCTGCTCAGGCGCGAACCCCATGCCGATCGCGAGCCGGGCAATCCTGCCGTGATGCTGCTGGATCTCAAGCTGCCCAAGGTCGATGGCCTGGAAGTGCTCGAACTGATTCGTCGGACGCCTGAGCTATGCAGCATTCCCGTGGTCATGCTGACTTCATCACGGGAAGAGCCGGATCTGGAGAAGGCCTACGAGCTGGGCGTGAATGCCTACGTGGTCAAGCCGGTCGAGTTTCGTGATTTCGTCGCCGCGATCAGCGACCTCGGCGTATTCTGGGCCGTGCTCAATGAGCCGCCGCCAGGATCGCGTCGTGTCACCAGGCGCATTGGCCGCTAGCGAGTGAAGATCAGTGCATCCGCATCCAGTCATCCGCGACCGGCCGATATGCGCGATCCGGCTTCCCTGAGTGAACAGATTCAAGGCCGACGTCCGTTTATGCCGCTCTCGAAACAGATCAAGATCCTGCTGGTAGAGGACAGCAAGCTCGATGCCGAGCTGATCCTGATCGAGCTGGAAAGGCACGGCTTCGAGCTGCAATCCAAGATCGTCTATGAACGTACCGGTCTGACCCTGGCGCTGAGCCAGCAGACCTACGACATCATTCTCTCCGACATCATCCTGCCGGGCTTCTCCGGTGCTGAGGCCCTGCGCGTGGCGCGGGCGCTGACGCCGGAAACCCCCTTCATCTTCGTCTCGGGCATCTTCGGTGAAGTGCACGCGGTGGAGATGATGCGCCTGGGCGCCAACGACTATGTGCTCAAGCAGAGCATGGAGCTCTTGGCCAAGGCGGTCGAGCGGGCACTGCTGGTGGTGCACGAGCGCCGCGAGCGGCGCCGCGCCGAAGAGGCTCTGCACAGCCTGGAAGTCAGGTCCCGCCTGGCCATGGACGCCTCCCGGCTGGGCATGTGGGAGTATCTGCCGGCCAGCCGTACGCTGGTCTGGGACGAGCGCTGCAAGGCCATGTTCGGCCTGCCGGCCGATGCGGTGGTCGATCTCGAGGTGTTCGCCCGCCTGTGCGGCAGCGATGGCCTCGAACGCTTTCTCGATACGGTCCGCCAGGCGGGCGCCGACGAGCGCGACGACGACTACCGCAGCGAATACCGCATCCGCCTTGATGATGGCGCCCAGCGCTGGGTCGAGACCCGCGGCCAGCCCTTCTTCGATGCTGGCGTCTGCACCCGCTTCCTTGGCGTGATGCTCGACATCACCCAGCAGCGCGACGCCGCGGAGAAACTTGAACGACTCAACGTCAGTCTCGGTGAGCGCGTCGAGGAGCGTACCCGCGAGCGCGATCGGACCTGGGATCTCACCCGCGATCTGCTGCTGGTGTGCAAACCCGACGGCACCCTGGTAGCGCTCAACCCGGCCTGGGAAGAAAATCTGGGCTGGTCGCGGGTGGAGCTGCTCGATTCCTCGCTGCTGGCGCTGGTGCATCCCGACGAGCGCTTCATCACCGACAACGAACTCAAGCAGCTGGCCACCGGTGCGACCAGTCAGCGCTTCGTCAATCGTATCCGCCACCGCGACGGCAGCTATCGCTGGATTTCCTGGACGGCGGTGCCGGATGCCGGCATGACCTACTGCTCCGGACGGGACATCTCCTCCGAAGTCCTGGCGATGGAAGAGCTGGCCGCGGCGAATCGCCAGTTGCGCGAGCAGATCGACGAGCGCGAGCGGGTGGAAGACACCCTGCAGCAGATGCAGCGCCTGGAGGCCGTGGGTCAACTCACCGCCGGCGTGGCTCATGACTTCAACAACCTGCTCACCGTGGTGCTCAGCAGTGCCAGCTTCCTCGAGCGGGATCTGACGCGCCTCGAAGCGAGCGACAAGACCCAGGGGCGGGTGCAGAACATCCGCGAAGCGGGCGAGCGGGGCGCCAAGCTCACCGCCCAGCTGCTGGCCTTCTCCCGCCGTCAGCGTCTGGCGCCCAAGCCGGTCAAGCTCAACGAAACCGTCGAAGGCATGCTCGAACTGCTGCGCAGCACCATGGGTGGCAGCGTCTGGATCGAGACCCACCTGCGCGCCGATTGCTGGCATGCCCTGGTCGACCCGACCCAGATCGAACTCATCATCCTCAATCTGGCGATCAATGCCCGGGATGCCATGGCGGTCGGCGGCACCCTGCGGCTGAGCACCTCCAACCAGACCATCAGCGAGCCACCCCAGCGCCCGGAAGAACCCGAGCCGGGTGAGTACGTGCTGCTGGCGGTGCAGGATTCCGGCACCGGCATGAGCGAAGAGGTGCTGGCCAAGGCCTTCGAACCCTTCTTTACCACCAAGGAGGTGGGCAAGGGCTCCGGTCTGGGCCTGGCCCAGGTGTTCGGCTTCGCCAAGCAGTCCGGCGGTGGCGTGCGCATCGAGACGCAGATGGGCAGCGGCACCACGGTGCTGGTCTATCTGCCGCGTACCGAGGCGGAAGATGCCGTGGATCCGGTCGGGTTACCGACCCCGGGTCGGGACGAACAGGCCGCCGAGCGACGCATCCTGCTGGTCGACGATGATCATGCAGTGCGCAACGTGACCGCCGCGCTGCTGGCGGATCTCGGCTATCAGGTGGTGGAGGCCAGCAACGGCTTCGCCGCCCTGAGCGCCCTGGAGCGTGATCCGCAGATCGATCTGCTGCTGGCCGATTTCGCCATGCCCGGCATGAATGGTGCCGAGCTGGCTCGCCAGGTGCGCAAGCGGTTGCCGCAGTTGCCGGTGGTCTTCATCACCGGCTACGCCGAACTGGGCGAACTCGATCCCGAACAGTCATTCATCGTGCCCAAGCCCTTTCGCGAGGCGGATCTGGCCGCACGGCTGCAGGCCGCCCTGCGCGGCGAGAAGCCCCAGCCTTCGCCGCTCTGAAAACCGCGGTCACTACGAGGTATTTGCGTGTCCACCATCCGTGAAATGTTGCGTGCCGAGGGCGGTGCCCTGCACCAGCAGGTCGATGCCACCTTTGGCCGCTATGAATTGCAGACGCGACCCCATTACACCGCCTTTCTCCAGGCCCATGCCCAGGCCCTGATCGGCCTCGAAGA
Organism: Pseudomonas aestiva; assembly: GCF_039908605.1. Taxonomy (NCBI): domain Bacteria; kingdom Pseudomonadati; phylum Pseudomonadota; class Gammaproteobacteria; order Pseudomonadales; family Pseudomonadaceae; genus Pseudomonas; species Pseudomonas aestiva. The sequence goes on from NZ_CP150916.1 coordinate 1,526,923, forward strand.
GTTGCTGGAGCGCTCCGGCATCCAGCGGCTGTTGCCCGACTGGGCAGAGCGTCGCCGCCGCGGGGTGCTGGCGGAGGATCTGCAGCGTCTGGCCGCCGACAGTCCCGAACCCGTCGTCCTCGAGCGCCTGCTCGACGAAGGGGAATGCTGGGGGGTGGCCTATGTGCTGGAGGGTTCCCGATTGGGCTCGCGACTGCTGGATCGTCATGCCGGCGAGAGTCCTGATGAGGCGGTGCGCGACGCCCGGGCCTATCTAGGACATGTGCCGCCCACCGGTGCCTGGCCGGGATTCCTGCAGCGACTGGACGAGGCGGGCAGCGACGCGCAGTTGCATCCGGCGATGCTGGCCGGTCAGCGCCTGGCCTTCGAGGTGTTCCTGGCGGCGGGGCAGCGTCACGCGCCTGCGGTCGCTGCCGGCTGAGACGCTTGCCTAGAACGCCTGCAGATAGCCGATCACCTCGGCGGCACCCAGGCGTTCGAGAATCTCGGCGAGGACGCGGGTGGTCGCCACTTCATTGGGTAGCAACAACCACTCCAGATCCTGGCCAGGTGCGGGCAGCGGCAGGCGGGCATAGTCGAGCTTTAACCCCAGCAGCACCTGGACGAAGTCCGGGTGATTCCAGACCGCATTGGGCAGGGCATAGACCGCGAAGGCCTCCTGCAGGCGGTTGATGGCCGCCTGATCCAGGCTCAGGCACTGGATCTGCGCCGGCACTTCCACGGCGATACCGCGGATGCGGGCGTAGGCGATGATGCTGGCAAGGGCGAGGGTGGTGGCCGCCTCGTTTTCCAGGAACAGCCGCGTACCTCGCCAACTGGCCTGGCGCAGGCGCAAGGGCTGCTCCGCAGAGAGATTCGGCAGGGTGCGATAGAGCGCCGCCTGGAAATCCCGATAGCCGATGATCCGGACCTGCTCGCGAGCCGCAGGCAGGGCGGCCAGTTCTTCCAGTTGCACCGCGGAGTCAGAGGCGCTGTCGCCCAGCCGCTGGCAGAGGCCTTCAATGGCGCGCAGGTCCAGGGCGGCGACCTGCTGGGTATCGACGATCACCAGCTGGCTGAGCAGGGCATGGGCGCGACTCTTGATTTCCTGGGTCGGACCGGACAGGGCGGCGCGTGGCAGGCCAAGGAGCAGATGCAGGGGGTGGCCTTCATCCCACCAAAGACTGGCGCTGGGCGCGGGAAGGGGGAGAAAGGCATCGGCCAGGCGTTCCAGGCAACGCTGAATGCGGCGACTGGCCAGCGAGGGATGCAGATGCAAGGCCAGTGAAGACCAGGGGCTGCCCAGGAGGTTGGCACTGTTGCTCATGAGGTCTCCGGGGCGGATAGGAACTGCACGACCGATTCTAGCGTGGGACAGACAGCGTTATCGTCAAATGATTCCTGAAAGGTAGGATCTTTTGTGCGAGTGACCGTTCGAGTTCGGGGCGAGCGACGTATGGCGGGTGGCAAGCCTGTATAATGCGCGCTTTCCGAATTGCCTGTGAGTCCGCCATGTACGACGCGCTCCGTCCTCTGCTTTTCAAAATGTCTCCCGAAGGATCGCATGATCTGGCGTTGGACCTGATCGGCGCCGCGGGTCGGCTGGGCCTGACGGGCCTCGGTCGGCGGCCGGGCCGGCTGCCGGTGCAGGTCATGGGTCTGGAGTTTCCCAATCCGGTGGGTCTGGCCGCCGGACTCGACAAGAACGGCGCCGCCATCGACGGCTTTGCCGGTCTGGGCTTCGGCTTCATCGAGATCGGTACCGTGACGCCACGGCCGCAGCCGGGCAATCCCAAGCCGCGGCTGTTCCGCCTTGAGCAGGCCGACGCCATCATCAACCGCATGGGTTTCAATAATGCGGGCGTGGATGTCCTGATCGAGCGGGTCAAGGCTGCCCGCTTCCAGGGCGTACTGGGGATCAACATCGGCAAGAACGCCAGTACCCCGGTGGAACGGGCGGTGGACGACTACCTGATCGGTCTGGAGCGGGTCTATGCCCACGCCAGCTACATCACGGTGAACGTGAGCTCGCCCAACACGCCCGGCCTGCGCAGCCTGCAATTCGGCGATGCGCTCAAGAGCCTGCTGGAAGCCCTGCGCCAGCGTCAGGAAGACCTGGCGGTCCGGCACGGCCGGCGGGTGCCCATCGCCATCAAGATCGCCCCGGACCTGACCGATGCAGAGATCGTGCTGACCGCCCAGGCGATTCGCGAGGCCGGGATGGACGCCATCATCGCCACCAACACCACGTTGGGCCGGGAAGGGGTGGAGAATCTGCCCTATGCCGCCGAGGCCGGTGGCTTGTCAGGTGCTCCGGTGCGGGAGAAGAGTACCCATGTGGTACGGGTGCTGGCCGCTGAGCTGGGTGGTCGACTGCCGATCATCGCGGCGGGTGGGATCCTGTCCGGGGAAGATGCGGCGGAAAAGATCGCGGCGGGCGCCAGTCTGGTGCAGCTCTACAGCGGCTTCATCTATCGCGGACCGGCGTTGATCCGGGAAGCCGTGGATGCGATCGCCGCGGCGCGCCCCTGAGGGGAGGGGGCTCGCTGGGAGCCCCCGTGGGACCGGGTCCCTGATCCCGGGAGAGGATCTGACTGGAAAGAAACCAGAACGCTGTGGAAGCCCGGGGCTTCCGCTAGTGAAATCGAATTAGCCTGCGGCTTGAAGTTGATTCATGCGTTGAAGACCGGCGGTGCCTACGTAGCCGTCCCATTGGTCGCTACGGCCCTCACGCCAGCCATTGAGCCAGGCCTGCCGGACGGCGTCCTGGGTGAAGGGGCAGAGGTCCCGCGATTTGCCCACAATGCCGTGCTGATAACCACGCTGGAAAGCTCGTTCCATTGGATCACGCTTGAGTCTTCTCATAGGGTAGTGCCCTCGTAGGTTGACTTGCAGATTGTCCATGGCCCGTTGCAGGCCTGGATGCCAGAGCCGGCGTCCTGACATCCGCCCCGCACCTTCGCGCTGCGGGTGGTCAATTACTAACCAAAGGGGCTCCGGCTGGGAACGACCTTTTAGCTATAAGCCGTAATCAAATCGAAATGAAATGGCGATAAACCGCCGCTGGAATGCCGTCACTGCGGCTTGTTGAGACGCAGTCAAACCTTCTCGCGAGGAGCTGTCTTTGGCGGTCAATCCGACCAAAGGCAGAAAGCTCCTCGCGCTAACCTATGGATTCAACGATGTCCGCGATGCAACAACTCATCCTCACCTGTCCCAAGGGGCTCGAGACCCTGCTGCTGGAAGAGGCCCAGGGCCTCGGCCTGCAGGAAGCCCGCAGCCAGACCGCGGCGGTGCGCGGCGAGGCGAGTCTCGCGGACGCCTACCGCCTGTGCCTCTGGTCGCGCCTGGCCAACCGGGTGCTGCTGGTGCTGGCCCGTTTCCCGGTGGAAGATCCCCAGGGCCTGTACCTGGGCGTGCACGGTGTGGAATGGGAAGAACACCTGGCCCCCGACGGTACCCTGGCGGTGGGCTTCAGTGGCCAGGGCGCCGGCATCGACAACACCCATTTCGGTGCCCTCAAGGTCAAGGACGCCATCGTCGATCGCCTGCGCGAGCGCACCGGGCAGCGGCCCACGGTCGACAAGATCGCCCCGGACCTGCGTGTTCACCTGCACCTGGAGCGTGGCCAGGCCATCCTCTCGCTGGATCTTTCCGGTCAGAGTCTGCACCAGCGTGGTTATCGCCTGCAGCAGGGCGCCGCGCCGCTCAAGGAAAACCTCGCGGCCGCGGTGCTGATCCGCGCCGGCTGGCCGGCCCTGGCCGCGGCCGGCGGCGCGCTCGCCGACCCCATGTGCGGGGTAGGTACCTTTCTGGTCGAGGCCGGCCTGATGGCGGCGGACATCGCCCCCAACCTGCGCCGCGAGCGCTGGGGCTTCTCCGCCTGGCTGGGCCACGTGCCCGCGCTCTGGCAGCAGCTGCATCAGGAGGCTGAAGCCCGCGCCGCTGCGGGTCTGGCCAAGGCGCCGACCTGGATCCGTGGCTACGAAGCCGATCCGCGACTGATCCAGCCGGCGCGCAACAACATCGAGCGGGCCGGGCTGTCCGAGTGGATCAAGGTCTACCAGGGCGAGGTCGCCAGCTTCGAGCCGCGGCCGGACAAGGGCCAGACCGGCCTGGTGATCTGCAACCCGCCCTATGGCGAGCGCTTGGGCGATGAAGCCAGCCTGCTGTACCTCTATCAGAATCTCGGCGAGCGGCTGCGTCAGGCCTGCCTGGGCTGGCGCGCGGGGGTCTTCACCGGCGCGCCCGAGCTGGGCAAGCGCATGGGCATCCGCAGCCACAAGCAATACGCCTTCTGGAACGGCGCCTTGCCCTGCAAGCTGCTGATGTTCGAGGTCGAGACCCGTCAGTTCGTCACTGGCAGCCGCAACGGCGAGCGTTCGACCACCGACCAGGCGGCCGAGCCGGCCAAGCTCAGCGAGGGCGGCCAGATGTTCGCCAATCGCCTGCAGAAGAATCTCAAGCAGCTCGGCAAGTGGGCGCGTAACCAGGGCGTGCAGTGCTATCGCCTCTATGACGCCGACATGCCCGAGTATGCGGTGGCGGTGGATCTCTATGGCGATCGGGTGCACGTGCAGGAATACGCGCCGCCGCGCTCCATCGATCCGGACAAGGCCCAGGCCCGTCTGCTCGATGCCCTGGCGGCCATTCCCCAGGCGCTGGACATCGATCCGTCAATGGTGGTGGTCAAGCGGCGCGAGCGACAGAGTGGTACCAAGCAGTACGAACGCCAGGCCGCCCAGGGTGAGTTCCTGCAGGTGGAAGAAGCGGGTGCCAAGCTGCTGGTCAATCTCACCGATTACCTGGATACCGGTCTGTTCCTCGATCACCGTCCGCTGCGCCTGCGGCTGCGCCAGGAAGCCCAGGGCAAGAGATTCCTCAACTTGTTCTGCTACACCGGTGCCGCCACGGTGCAGGCCGCAGTAGGCGGGGCGCGGAGCACCACCAGCGTCGACCTGTCGCGAACCTACCTGGACTGGGCCCGGCGCAACCTGGCCCTCAACGGCTTCTCCGAGCGGCATCGCCTGGAGCAGGGTGATGTGCTGCACTGGCTGGAAAACGATCGTGGCGAATATGATCTGATCTTCGTCGATCCGCCGACCTTCTCCAACTCCAAGCGTCTGGAAGGGGTGTTCGACGTCCAGCGCGATCACGTCGCCCTGATCGACTCGGCCATGGCCCACCTGAGTCGCAATGGCGTGCTGTACTTCTCCAACAACTTCCGCAAGTTCGAGTTGGACGCAGGCCTCGCCGAGCGTTATCGCGTCGAAGAGATCAGCGCCAGCACCCTGGATCCGGACTTCGCGCGCAATCCCAAGATCCATCGCGCCTGGCGGTTCAGCCTGCAATGAGGTCCGCCGCCTGAACTGCCGCTGAACGGGTCGGGCATCGAGCCGTTCAGCCTGTGACCCGGCGCAATCCAGCCTTTTCCCGGGAACACCCGACCCCGCCATGCCGTCCACAATGACGGCGCGGCGCTGGGTCGTGCCTGGCGGGACGAGGAGGGAAAGGTTCTACAATGCTGGTTTCACTGCAGGCTCTCAGGGCCCTGGCCGCCTGGCTGGTGGTCTTTCATCACTTCATGCAGGTGTTCTTCGACTTCCACGCCGACAGCCTCGGCGGTCATCTGCTCTCCACCCGGGGACAGGTCGGGGTCGATATCTTCTTCGTGCTCAGTGGCTTCGTGATCTACCTGTCCACCGCCGGCCGATCGCTCAGGCGCAGCACCTTCCTCTGGCACCGCATCGCCCGTATCGTCCCGGCCTATTGGCTGTACACCGCGGTGACGGCGCTGATCCTCTATCTGGCCAGCGACGTGATGCCCATCTATGGCGTCGCCGCCCGTGAATTGCTGCTCTCGCTGTTCTTCATTCCCAGCGAGAACCCCGCGGGCTTCGGCCATTATCCGATCCTGCCGGTGGGCTGGACGCTCAACTTCGAGATGCTGTTCTACCTGCTGTTCGCCCTGTCCTTTGGCGTGGCCGAGCGCTGGCGCATCGGCGTGGTCAGCCTGCTGGTGATCCTGGTCAGCCTGGTGCTGGCCCGCGAGTCCTTTGTCAGCAGCTTCTATCGCAATCCGATCATCTTCGAATTCCTGCTGGGCGTGAGCCTGGCCGCGCTCTATCGCCGCGGCGCCCTGCGCGGACCCCGGCCGCTGGCGCTGGCGGCGGCCCTGGCGGCCCTGACCTGCCTGGTGGCCTTTCCGGCCGACCATCCCTGGCGCCTGCTGACCTGGGGCGTGCCCAGTGCGGTCCTGGTGGGCGCCTGCGTGATCCTCGAGCCCTGGTTCGCCGGCTCGCGCCTGTGCAAGGCGCTGGGGGACTGGTCCTATTCGGTCTATCTGGTGCACGTCATCGTGCTCTGGCTGGGCGACTACTGGCTGCACCAGCAGTGGGGTTTCAGCCCCTACCAGACCCTGGCGGTCTGTCTCCCGGTGATCCTGCTGCTGGCCTGGGGGAGCTACGAATGGATCGAGCGACGCCTCTCCCGCACCCTGCGCCAGCTGGGCGAACGCCTGGCGGGACGGCGTCCGCAGTGGGTGGCCGGTCAGTAGGACGCGCGTTCGGCGGCGGTGAGTTCGGGCAGCAGGGCCCGACCTTCCGCCGAGGAGCGCTGGGCGGCTTCCAGCAGGGCCATCAGCGCGCAGGCCTGGGCCGGAGGGACGGGATTGGCGGCGCGCCCGGCGAGGGCCTCGACCAGGGCGAGGTAGTAGCGGCGGTGATCGCCCGCCGGCGTCGGCAACGCCTGGCGTTCGCCATCGCCGGTGATGAGCCAGCCGGAATCCGGATCCTGGCCCCAGTCCGGACCACCGGGGCGCACGCCGGCCTTGAGCGCGTCTTCCTGGCAATCCGCTCCCTGCTTGATCCAGCTGCCCGCGGTACCCTGGGCGAGAAAGCGCGGCACACCGCCTGCCGCCAGCATCCCGGCTCTCAGGGTCACTTGACGGGTGCCGTAGTCCAGTTGCACCTGGAACCAGTCGTCGGTGAGGGCGCCGGCGCGCTGCCGCACCAGCTGCGCCTGCAGGCGCTCGGGCAGGCCGAACAGGCAGAGCGCCTGATCCAGCAGGTGGGGGCCGAGGTCGAACCAGAGTCCACTGCCGGGGAGTGCCGCTTCGCGCCAGCGCGTGCGTACCTCGGGACGAAAGCGCTCGATGCGCGATTCCAGGCTGGTCAGCTCACCCAGGGCGCCACTGGCGAGTACCGCCTGCAGCCCGAGAAAATCACTGTCCCAGCGGCGATTCTGGAACACCGACAGCAACCGGCCGGCCTGTTCGGCTTCAGCGGCCAGTTGCCTGGCTTCGGCGAGGGTAACGGTAAAGGGCTTGTCGACCACCACGTGCTTGCCGGCGGCCAGGGCGGCGCTGGCGAGGGGTGCATGGGTCTGGTTGGGTGAGGCGATCACCACCAGGTCGATGGCCGGATCCTGCACCGCGGCCAGGTAGTCCGCGGTGACGCGCACCTTGGGCAGGTCGGCCTGTACGCGCGCGGCATCCCGTGAGGCCACCAGCTCCAGGCTAAGACCGGGAATCGACCCCAGCAGGGGACCATGGAAGGTCTGACCGACGAAGCCGTAACCGATCAGGGCGACGCGAAAGGGGGAGGGCATGAGGCATCCTTGTGCCGGGGTGGAAAAGAGCGAGGCCGCTCAGGGAGCGGCCTCGGTTGAACGCGGAAACCAGAGGTTGCCCTATTTCAACTCGTGATCGTGAGCCAGTTGCTCTCTTTCGAGGAATTCGTCCTGCCGCAGGGAGTCCTTGAACTCCTCGGAGTCCTCCAGGGCCAGGGGGTCATTGAGTTCGCCGCTGGAAAGACGCTTTTTCTCCAGTTTGCCGGACAGGTGGGTAATGGCTCGCAGCAGCTTGTCCGCTGCACCTTCCACTGCCAGGTCGAGGGAATCGGCCTTGTGAGTTACCGAGAGCGGCTGGTGCCCCTTGATACGGGCCTCCATCTGGCACCGCTTGTCCTGAGCACCCGATTTGCCGGCGTTTTCGTCGTTGAGGTGTACCTCGACACGGGTCAGGAGTTCGTCGAAGCGATCCAGGCGGTCTTCCACCACGGACGCCACCCAATTCTGCAAACCGGCACTGCTTTCGATGTTGTGATCACTGTTGACTTGGACTTGCATGCGGCTTCCTCTTTTTGACGGGCCTGACCATTGGATGAGGCCGGTCAGGCCGAGGTTCAAGGCTGTTCGTCCGTTGTGCGTGTCACCCGATGTTTCCTTCTGGCAGTGTTGAGGCGCGTCGCAACTTTCGAAAAACGACGCTCAAGTCGCGGGTCGCTGGCGTTTTGCCCTTATCCACTGATAATGCGCGACCTCTCATCGTCCGTCGCAGTGGGGATCGTCAATGCCAGATGTGCTCACGCGTGGCCGCAGTTTTGCCCGGCGGCTCTGGCTACCCCGTGCGATAGGTCTGTTGCTCAGCCTCAGTTGCATCGTCTCGGTGCAGCTTACCCAGCCGGTGTCCATCGGCCTATGGCTGTTGCTGCTGGCCAATGCGCTGTGCTGGTCGCCGCTCGCCTACTGGCGCGCCGCCCGCGCGCGCGATCCCTATCGCGCCGAGCTGGGCAATCTGCTGCTGGATTGCGGCTCGGCCGGCTTCTGGGCGGCGAGCATGGGCTTCAATCTCCTGCCCAGCGTGACCCTGCTCGCCATGACCGGTATGAACATGCTCGGCGCCGGTGGCCTGGCGTTCTGGCGCCGGGGCCTGCTCGCGCAGCTGGCGGGCATCCTGGTCGGCCTGGTGGTGCTGCGCCATCCGGTCGTCCTCGAGACCTCCACCGCGCAGATCTATGCCTGCCTGCCGATGATCGTCGCCTATCCCTGGGCCCTGGGCCTGGTAAGCTTTCGCCTAACGCGGCAGCTGTCGCGGCGCCAGCAGGAGCTGGAGCTGATCAGCAAGCAGGACGGCATGACCGGCCTGCACAACCGCACCCACTGGGATCAGCTGCTGCAGCGCGAATTCGCCCGCTGCAAGCGCAGCGGCGCCACGGCCAGCCTGGTGATGATCGACCTGGACAACTTCAAGCTGGTCAACGATCGCTTCGGTCACCAGGCCGGTGACGAGATGCTGCGGCAATTTTCCGGCCTGCTGGCCCGGACCATCCGCACCAGCGACCTGGCCGGTCGTTTTGGTGGCGATGAATTCGGTATCCTCTTGCCCGACACCTCGCCCGAACGGGCCCTGGACCTGATTCGGCGGCTGCAGGAGCGTTTGCACGAGATGCAGGCGGGCGGCCCTGGCGATCGCCAGAACGTCCGCGTCGGCATGAGCTGCGGCGTCGCCGGATTCGACCGGGCCTACGATGACGTCGCCCACTGGCTGCAGGCCGCTGACTTCGCCCTCTACCGGGCCAAGGCGCAGGGCCGCGGGCGGGCCGAGGTGGCCGATCCCCAAGGAGTGCTGGCATGACCCCGGCGATAGAACTGCTCAAGAAAAGCCAGGTGCCCCACGAGGTGCTGAGCTACCACCATGATCCCAAGGCCGCCTCCTACGGCCTGGAAGCCGCCGAAAAACTCGGTCTGGCGCCGGCGACGGTGTTCAAGACCCTGCTGGCGGCGAGCGAGAAGCAGGAGTTGCTGGTGGCCATCGTGCCGGTCGCCGGGACCCTGGATCTCAAGGCCCTGGCCCAGGCGGCCGGCGTCAAGAAGCTGGAGATGGCCAAGCCCGACCAGGCCCAGCGCAGCACCGGTTACCTGGTCGGCGGTATCAGTCCGCTGGGACAGAAGAAGCGGCTGCGTACCTTCATCGACGGGTCTGCGGCGGAGTTGCCGAGCATCCATGTCAGCGCCGGACGCCGGGGGCTGGAAGTGGCCCTGGCACCTACGGACCTCGCCCGCTTGCTGGATGCGCCCTTCGTGCCGATCGGCAAGGCCTGAGCGCCTGTCTTTCGGGTAGGGTGGAAAACCGCGTAGCGTTTTCCACGCGCGCTCGGGCTGCTGGGTGGACAAGGCTGCGTCGTTGTCCACCCAGCGACGGGTTGGTTGCCGACCTCCAGTAGGGTGAAAACCGCCTGGCGTTTTCCACCCCCTCTGCCCGCTAGGCTATTCCGTAGTTCTCACGCAGCTGCTGCCGGTAGCGCTGGTAGGCCGCTTCGTACTCGGCGACCCGTGCGGGATCCGGTTCGGCACGGCTGGCCGGGTCCAGATGCACGCAGCGCTCGGTGAGGCTGTCGAGCGACTCCGGATGCCCCTGTTCGCGACTCCAGCACCAGGCGGCCTGCAGCGCGCCACCCAGGGCCGCGGCTTCGCCGTGGATCGGGCAGACCACCGGGGTGTTCATCAGATCGGCGATCAGCTGGCGCCACACCGGGCTCCTGGCGCCACCGCCGATGAGTCTCAGGGTGTCGCCGGGCATGCCCAGGTCGCGCAGCAGATCGAAGCCGTATCTCAGGGCGAAGCTCACTCCCTCGACCACCGCCCGGCACAGGTTGGCGCGGGTGAGGTTGGTGGCGGTGAGGCCATGCAGGCTGGCGGTGGCGGTCGGCAGCGCCGGTACCCGTTCGCCATTGAGGAAGGGCAGCATCAGCACCCCCTCCGCGCCGATGGGCGACTCCGCCACCAGACGGGTGAATTCGGCGAGATCCAGGCCGAGCAACTCGCGGATCTGGCCGCTGGCATTGGTCAGGTTCATGGTGCAGATCAGCGGCAGCCAGCCGCCGTTGGACGAGCAGAAACCCGCCACGGCGGGATGCTCGCTGATGCGAGGTTCGTCGGAATACCCATAGAGGGTGCCCGAGGTGCCCAGGCTCAGGGTGATCTGGCCGGCGCGGCTGTTGCCGGTGCCCAGGGCGCCCATCATGTTGTCGCCGCCACCGCTGGAGACCAGCGCCTGGGCGTTGATGCCCAGTTGGCTGGCGACCTCCGGTCGCAGCCGCCCGACCGGCTGGTCGGCTTCGATCAACTCCGGCAGGGCGCGCTCCAGGCGACCACTGGGGTCGATATGGCGCAGCAACTCCAGGTCGTACTGGCGCGTGCGCACATTGAAATAGCCGGTGCCCGAGGCGTCGCCGTATTCGGCCACGGCGCGGCCGGTCAGCCAGAAGTTCAGGTAATCGTGGGGCAGCAGCACCTGGTCGATCTGGTCGAACACCTCCGGGTGCTGTTCCTTGGTCCAGAGCAGTTTGGAGACAGTGTAGCCCGGCGCGATGGCCAGGCCCAGGCGCTCGATGGAGCCCTCCACGCCGCCCAGGTGGTCCAGCAGCCGCTGGTTTTCCGGGGTGGATTCGGTGTCGCACCAGAGCTTGGCCGGACGCAGGACCTTGCCGCTGTCGTCGAGCAGTACCAGACCATGCTGCTGGCCCGAGACGCCGACGCCGAGGATGTCCTGCCCATCGCTGCCGGCCTGCGCCAGAGCGGCGCGGGTGGCCGCCACCAGCGCCCGGATCCAGTCCGCCGGATTCTGCTCGCGACGGCCGTTGGCGGCCTCGGTCAAGGGGTGCGGCGCACTGCCTTCGCCCAGTACCACCCCGCGCTCGACATCCAGGATCACCGCCTTGGTGCCCTGGGTGCCGCAGTCGATCCCGAGAAACTTCATGCCTGGCCGCTCCTTGTTGTTGTTAGGGCTTGTCTGAAAAGTCGACGCTGAGCAGGCAGCTTTCTGCCAGGGCTAGTCGCCGAGCAGGGTCTGCAAGGTGGCGCTGACCCCGTGGGTACGCAAGTTGTACAGCTGCCGCTCGAAGGCGGCAACGAAGGCCGCGGATTTCGGGATGTGCTTACCGAAGATTTCCTCGGCGCCCAGCAGGCGCTCGGTGAGATTCTTCTGATCCTGCACCAGTTCCTCGCAGTAATTGGCGCGCGGATCGGGGATGCGATAGGTCGCCCCGGTCTCGTCCACGCCACGCAGATAGACCGCCCAGGCGGCCACCACCAGGGCGGCGCGATCCATGGCCTGGTCGTCTTCGATCAGGCGGTTGATGGTCGGCACGGTGAACTTGGGAAACTTCGACGAGCCATCGGAGCAGACCCGCTCCAGCTGGTCGGCGATGGCGCGATTGGAGAAGCGCTCGATCAGGGTGTCCTTGTACTGGTCGAGATCGATGCCGGGCACCGGTGCCAGCTGCGGGGTCACGTCCTCGTCCATGTAGGCGCGGATGTAGCGCACGAACAGCGGATCGGCCATGGTCTCGTGGACGAAACGGTAGCCCTTGAGGAAGCCCAGGTAGGTCAGCGCCAGATGGCTGCCGTTGAGCAGCTTGATCTTCATCTCCTCGTAGGGGGTAACGTCATCGGTGAACTGGACGCCGACGTCTTCCCAGGCCGGACGACCGGCGACGAACCTGTCTTCCAGCACCCACTGCAGGAAGGGCTCGCAGACCACCGGCCAGGCGTCCTCGACGCCGTGTTCGGCCAGCAGTGCCTCGCGATGGGCGGTGCTGGTCATGGGGGTGATGCGATCGACCATGGCGTTGGGGAAGCTGACGTGCTCGGCGATCCAGCCGTGCAGCTCTTCGTCCACCAGGGCGGCATAGGCCAGCAGGGCCTTGCGGGTGACCTGGCCATTGTGCGGAAGGTTGTCGCAGGACATCACGGTGAAGGGACCGGTGCCCTCGGCGCGGCGCTTGGCCAGGGCCGCCAGCAGGAAACCGAAGACGCTGCGCGGATCGCCCGGATGCTGCAGGTCGTGCTGGATCTGGGGCAGCTTGAAGTTGAATTCGCCGGTGCTGTCATCCATGCAGTAGCCGCCCTCGGTGATGGTGAGGGAGACGATGCGGGTGCTGGGATGGGCCAGCTTGTCGATCAGCGTCTGGGTGCCGTCTTCGGCCAGCAGCATGCCGCTGATGGCGCCGACGACGCGCACCTCGGTGTCCGGCTCGTCGGCCAGCACCACCTGGGTGTAGAGATAGTCCTGGCCGGCCAGGGCATCACGCATGGCGCGGTCTTCGGCGCGCAGGCCGACGCCGCAGATGCTCCAGTCCAGGTCGCGGCCCTGATTGAGCAGGGCCTCGGTGTAGATGGCCTGGTGCGCGCGGTGGAAGCCGCCGACGCCGATGTGGACGATGCCCTGACGCAGCTGGCAGGCGGCATAGCCGGGCTTGGCGATGTAGTCGGGAAGTTGTTCGAGGTGCTGGCGATTGAGTTTCACGATGGCGATCCTGCAAGGCGATGCCCCGGGCGCGTGCGGGGCGCCGGGGCAGGAAAGGGGAGAGGGGTCAGGCGGCTTTGCGCAGCAGCGGCGCCACGGCGCGGCCCTGTTCGTCGAACAGGTGGCAGAAGTCGACGTCCAGCGCCAGGCGCTGGCGTTCGCCGTAGGCGACGGCGCAGTCACCCGGCACGCGCACGGTCAGCGGCTCCTCGGCCTCGGTGACCATGTGGCAATAGGTGTCGCTGCCCAGGCGTTCGGCCACGTCGCTGATCACTGGCAGCTGGCCGTCGGCGGCCAGGCGCAGGTGTTCCGGGCGAATGCCCAGGGTCACCGGGCTGCCGATCGCGAGGTCGTCACCACGGCGTGGCAGGTGCAGCCGCGGACCGGCCGCCAGCTCCACCTCCACGCCCTGGGCGTCGGTGGCCACCACCTTGCCCTTGAAGAACGCCATCTTCGGCGTGCCCAGGAAGCCGGCGACGAAGAGGTTGGCCGGATGGTGATAGAGCTCCAGGGGCGAACCGACCTGTTCGACGCGGCCGCCGTTGAGCACCACCACCTTGGTCGCCAGGGTCATGGCTTCCACCTGGTCGTGGGTCACGTAGATCATGGTGGCCTGCAATTCCTGGTGCAGACGCGCCAGTTCCAGGCGCATCTGCACGCGCAGGGCGGCGTCCAGGTTGGACAGGGGTTCGTCGAACAGAAAGATCTTCGGCTGGCGGACGATGGCGCGGCCGATGGCCACCCGCTGGCGCTGGCCACCGGAGAGCTGACGCGGCTTGCGCTCCAGCAGCGGCGTCAGCTCGAGGATGCGGGCGGCATCGGCGACCTTGCGCTCCACTTCCTGTTTGTCGATCTTGGCCAGATCGAGGGCGAAGGACAGATTCTTGCGCACGCTCATGTGCGGATAGAGGGCATAGGTCTGGAACACCATGGCCAGGTCGCGCTTGGCCGGCGACACTTCGGTGATGTCGCGACCGTCCAGCTCCAGGGTGCCGCTGCTGACCTCTTCCAGGCCGGCGATGAGGCGCAGCAGGGTTGACTTGCCGCACCCGGACGGGCCGACGAAGACTACAAATTCGCGGTCGTTGATGTCGAGGTCGACGCCCTTGATGATTTCCAGCGAGTCGAAGCCCTTGCGCAGGCTGCGGATTTTCAGATTGGCCATGACAGGAGTCCTCTTGTTCTTATTTCACCGCGCCGAACGACAGGCCGCGGACGAGTTGTTTCTGGCTGATCCAGCCAAAGATCAGGATGGGCGCGCAGGCCAGCGTCGAGACGGCCGACAGCTTGGCCCAGAACAGTCCCTGGGGACTGGAGTAGGAGGCGATCAGCGCGGTCAGCGGCGCGGCGTTGGACGAGGTCAGGTTCAGCGACCAGAAGGCCTCGTTCCAGCAGAGGATCAGCGACAGCAGCATGGTCGAGGCGATGCCGCCCTTGGCGATCGGCAGCAGCACCCGGACGATTTCCTGGTAGGTGGTGGCGCCATCCAGGCGCGCGGCCTCGAGGATGTCCTTGGGGATGTCCTTGAAGTAGGTGTAGACCATCCAGACCACGATCGGCAGGTTGATCAGGGTGTAGACGGCGATCAGCAGCAGCCGGCTGTCGAGCAGTTCGAACTGCTTGGCCAGCAGGTAGATGGGTACCAGTACGCCCACCGCCGGCAGCATCTTGGTGGACAGCATCCACAGCAGCAGGCGCTGGGTGTTCTTGGTCTCGTGGAAGGCCATGGAATAGGCCGCCGGCAGCGCCAGCAGCAGACTCAGCAGGGTGGCGCCAAAGGAGATCACCACCGAGTTCAGCGCGAAGTGGAAGTAGTCGCTGCGCGCCTGGATGGTCAGATAGTTCTCCAGCGTGGGCGTGAAGAAGAACTGCGGCGGCGTGGCGAAGGCGTCGATCTCGGTCTTGAAGCTGGTCAGCACCATCCAGAAGATCGGGAAGAACAGCACCAGGGCCACCAGCCAGGCGAGCAGGCCCAGCAGCAGGCTCTGCAGGCGCCGGGATTGCTTGAGCGTCAGCATGTCAGGGTCCTCACTGTTGGGTCAGGTTCTTGCCGAGCATCCGCACCAGGATAATGGCGGCGATGTTGGCGATGAGCACGGCGATCAGGCCGCCGGCGGAGGCCAGGCCGACGTCGAACTGCAGCAGGGCCTGGTTGTAGATCAGGTAGGCGAGGTTGGTGGAGGCGAAGCCCGGACCGCCACTGGTGGTGGTGTAGATTTCGGCGAACACCGACAGCAGGAAGATCGTCTCGATCATCACCACCACGGCGATGGGCCGCGCCAGGTGCGGCAGGGTCAGGTGCCAGAAGATGGCGAGCGGCCCGGCGCCGTCCAGGCGGGCCGCTTCCTTCTGCTCCTGATCCAGCGACTGCATGGCGGTCATCAGGATGAGAATGGCGAAGGGCAGCCACTGCCAGGACACGATCAGGATGATCGACAGCAGCGGATGGGTGGCCAGCCAGTCCACCGGGGTGGCGCCGAAGAGTTTCCAGACCGCGGCGAGAATGCCGGAGACCGGATGGAAGATCAGGTTCTTCCAGATCAGGGCGCTGACCGTGGGCATGATGAAGAACGGCGAGATCAGCAGGACGCGGACGATGCCGCGGCCAAGGAACTCGCTGGCTTCCAGCAGCGCCGAGATCAGCACGCCGAAGACCACGCTGATCAGCAGCACGCTGCCCACCAGCAGCAGGGTGTTGCTCATGCCGGGCCAGAAGCCGGCATCGGTGACGAAGTATTCGAAGTTCTCCAGGCCGACGAAGGCGTGCTCGCCCGGATAGAGCAGGTTGTAGCGGATCAGCGAAAACCAGATGGTCATGCCCAGGGGCACCAGCATCCACACCAGCAGCAGAGCCACCGAAGGACTGATCAGGAACCAGCCGGGACTAGCACGACGGCGTTGACGACGGGCGGGAGCGGCAGGGGTTTCGACGGCGGGCGTCTTGAGGGTGGAGGTCTGCATGGCGATGCTCCGCAAGGCAGTGGGCCGTGACGAGGCACTGGCGTCTCGCGACGCCAGCGACGGATCAGGCAGGAAAAGCCGCTAGGCCTGGGTCCGCGGGGTGCGGACCCAGGGCTCCAGCGCTACTTGGGATAGCCGGCGCGCTTCATTTCCCGGGCGGTGGACTGCTGCGCCGCCTGCAGCGCCTGCTCGACCGACATCTGCCCGGTGAGGGCCGCGGCGAACAGCTTGCCTACCGAGGTGCCGATGGCCTGGAACTCGGGGATGGTCACGTACTGGATGCCCACATAGGGCACCGGCTTGGCCGAGGGATGGGCCGGGTCGGCGTGCTGCAGCATGTCCAGCGAGACCTTGGCGAAGGGCGCCGCGTCCATGTAGGCCTGGCTGTAGGTGGACTTGCGGGTACCCGGCGGCACGTTGGCGATGCCGTCCTTGTCCGCGACCAGCTTGGCGTAGTCCTTGGAGGTGGCCCAGGTCACGAAGGTCTTGGCGGCATCCTTGTGCTTGGAGGAGGTCGGGATACCCAGGGACCAGGCGTACAGCCAGGAGGAGCCCTTGTCGGTGACCTCGCGCGGCGAGCCGGCGAAGCCGACGCTGTCGGCGACCTTGCTCTGGCTCTTGTCCATGGTGAAGGAGCCGGCAACGCTGGCATCGACCCAGATGGCGCACTTGCCGCTGTTGAACAGCGCCAGGTTCTCGTTGAAGCCGTTGCTGGAGGCGCCGGGCGGACCGTACTTCTTCATGTTGGTGACGTAGTAGTTGGCCGCCGCGGTCCATTCCGGGCCGGTGAATTCCGGTTGCCACTTCTCGTCGAACCAGCGCGCGCCGAAGGCGTTGGCCATGGTGGTGACCAGGGCCATGTTCTCGCCCCAGCCGGCCTTGCCTCTCAGGCAGAGACCGTACTGGTCCTTGTCCGGCTGGTGCAGCTTGCCGGCGAACTCGGCGATCTGGGTCCAGGTGGGCTGGGCGGGCATGGTCAGCCCAGCCTGCTGGAACAGGTCCTTGCGGTAATAGGTTATGGAGCTTTCGGCGTAGAAGGGCAGCGCATAGAGGGTGCCCTTGACCGACAGGCCTTCGCGAACCGACGGGAAGAGGTCGTCCAGGTCGTAGTTGGCGGGCAGGTCCTTCATGGGCTCCAGCCAGTTCTGGGCGCCCCAGAGGCCGGTCTCGTACATGCCGATGGTCAGGACGTCGAACTGACCGCCCTGGGTGGCGATGTCGGTGGTCAGCCGCTGCCGCAGCACGTTTTCCTCGAGCACCACCCAGTTGAGCTTGATGTCGGGGTGCTGTTCTTCGAAGGTCTTGGACAGCCGCTGCATGCGGATCATGTCGCTGTTGTTGACGGTGGCGATGGTGACCGTTTCAGCGGCCTGGAGGGCCAGCGAGAAGGTCAGGCCTGCAGAGAGGGTGACAGCGGACAATAAAAGCGCTTTTGGTGTTGTTTTCATCTTGCACTCCGCGTCCTGTGCAACTGCAGCAGACGCTTTTCTTGTTGTTGTAACCCACTACGCGGCCGGCTGTGACGGCCTTTGCAGCGGAAGCCACGGACCGATTACAGCCCGTTGCCGCCCGGGAAACAAATGCTGAAAGACACCAAAATCGGTATTTTTTTGCACATCCGCGCAGGCTGCGCGGGACGCGCGATCCGGCCGGCGGCTCTGCCTAGAGACTTTCCGCCTTGACCTTGGTGATGCCGTCCTCGCGATAAAGCTGCAAGGTTCCGGGGGTGGATTCGATCACCCGCTCGTTTTCGATGAGGAAGGAATAGACCGGCGTCGCACTGCCCGGGGCGCGCAGGTTGCGATATTCGTAGACCACCAGGCGATCGAGCTGCGCGACCCGCTGCGGCGAGCCGAAACTCTGCCGGAGTTGTTCCTGGGTACGGCCGCCGAATTGCGACGGATCGGCCGGGGGCTGGGTGGGAGCCGAGCTGCAGGCCGACAGGGCGGCGAACAGGAGAAGGGACAGGCGTTTCATGACGGCTCCGCGTGCAGGTTGAAAGGGCAGAAGAGTTGAGCTGCCCGTAGAACCAGACGGACCTGCAAAAAAGCGATTCATTCCCCAGGCAGGATCAAAAAGCATACGAATGGGAAACCATCCGTCGACATCAATCCAACGGACTAGAATACCCAGCGTTGCTCTTGAGCAAGGGTCCGATGTTCATTCAGCCAGCGGGCGCCATTCACTGGCTGTCGACTGTCGCGCAACTGGGCGTCAGTTCTGGCAGGGATGGCATCGGTACTCGAGAGGGGGACCTGAAGGGTGAGGTCCGCCAGCTTGAGCGGCGGTACGGCGGGGAGGGTGGCAGCTTCGGCATGGAAGGCGGCGAAGGTTGCGATGACGCTGGCCAGAATACGAATTCCCATTCCTTGGGTCTCCTGGTAGATCCGAAGCGCGAATCTACCATTCCACTGCCTATTTGGTTCCCGCTTAGTCTGACGTTACTGCGTATTTGTGATCCCGTTCGTCATCCTCGATACCGGTCGGTCACGCTACCGACAAGCGGATGGCGAGTCGCTCAGGCGACCGGTAGCGGCTCGCGGTGCTTGGCCGCCAGATAAGCGAAGAGCGGTGGGCAATCCGACACCAGGCTGACCAGGGTCTGGCCACCGGCGGGCTCTTGCCGCAACAGCACCTTCTCGCCTCGCACGTTGAGATAGAGGGTGTATTCCGGCGTACTGGACTGAGCCATGAATCCTTCGCCCATCAGGGCACTGCCCAGGGCCATCCGCTGCGGCAGATCGCAGCTGCCCTGCCACTGGAAGGCACGAATGCCAAGGTTCTCCAGGGTTTCGGCAACGGCGCAATCGATGCTCAACGGCGGATGATCGAAGAGCGGAAATTCCTGCGACAGCAACTCGAGATGGCGTTCCAGACCTTCGAAGTGCTGTCTGGGAATCAGTCGCCGCAACTGCTGCAGCTGACCATTGCCGTGGAATAGCGAAGTTTGTGCGGTCATGGCGTCCTCCCGGTACAACGAGCACTCAACTGTTCTGACGGCGGCGGGCGGATTTGGTGCGGTCCGTCGCTGCATTTCGCCGTCCTGAGTGCCAATACCCGACAGCCTGCGCCGCCGAGATGACACGGCCATGACCAGGGGCTTCTAGTCGGACCTTTGCCGACATCGGCAGAATTTGGCCAGTGCACGGCCGCGGTCTGACCGGGGCCAGCGTCAAAGGCGCTGACGGGCAGGATCGCGACTATTCTTTTCCACCGGTGGAACTGGCACCCTGACGCCTTTTCCCGTTCCAGGAGCGCTCATGACCGCTATCGCCCCCGCCATCGCCGAACGCTACCGCGCTGTCCAGGACATCGCCCGGGAAGCGGCGCAGCTCGGCCTCGACTTCTATCGCCGGCGCGGTGCGCTGCAGGTGGACCACAAGGGCAGCGACCTGCAGGACGTGGTGAGCATCGCCGACAAGACGCTGGAGGAGCTCATCCGCCAACGCCTGAGCGAGCGCTTTCCGGAGGATGGCCTGCTGGGCGAAGAGGGCGGCGCCACCGACCTGTCCGCGCCCTACCTCTGGGTCATAGACCCCATCGACGGCACCGCGCCCTTTCTCAACGGCCTGCACAACTGGTGCTTGTCCATAGGCCTGATGCACGAGGGCGAGCCCTTGCTCGGCGCCATCATGGATCCGAATCACGACGAACTCTTCCACGGCCTGCGCGGGCACGGCTCCTTCGTCAATGGCCAGCCGCTGCGCGTCCATGCGGCCACCGAGATCCGCCAGGGCCTGACCGGGCTGGGTACCACTCATAGACGCGGTAAGGAACACTTCCTGCCGTTCGTGACCGGTCTGCTCGCCGAGGGGGGGCAATTCTTCCGCAATGGCTCGGGTGCCCTGATGACGGCCTATGTCGCCGCCGGCCGGCTGATCGGCTATTACGAAACCCTGATCCATGGCTGGGACTGCCTGGCGGGCCTGGTCCTGATCCAGGAGGCAGGGGGGCGCCACAACGCCTTCCTGCGCAACGATGGCCTGATCAATGGCAATCCCCTGCTGGTGGCAGCGCCCGGCGTCTACGATCAGCTCGCCGCGCTGGTCGGGCCGTCGCTGGACGCTTGAGCGAAACGACCCGGAAGCGCTCGCCTTTCAATGTCCGGAGGAATGCCGATGAAAGATCGAACCAGGACAGTGCTGTTCGCGACCACCCTGTTGCTGCCCGGCCTGGCTGTGGCGGCCGACGGCGGCTGCGCGGCGAAGCGCCTGACGCTGGAGCGGCAGATCGCCCAGGCGCAGGCGCAAGGCGATGCAGGGCGGCTGGCGGGGTTGCGGCGGGCACTCGGCGCGGTGCAAGCGCATTGCACCGACGCCGGCCTGCGCCAGCAGCGGCTGGACGTCATCCAGGCCCGGAGCCGCGAGGTGGCCGAGCGAGAACGGGATCTGCGTAGCGCCCAGGCCAAGGGCGACGCCGACAAGATCCAGGTGCGCACCCGAAAGCTGGCCGAGGCGCGCCGTGAACTGGAAGAGGCCCGCGCCAGGGCGGACCGCTGAGCGATCTCAGCGCGTTTCCTTGCGATAGATGCTCGGCTTCCAGTAGTCCTTGAGCAGCAGGTGCAGGGGGCCGCGCCAGCCGCGCTTGCGCAACTGCCAGGCGATCAGCACGTTCATGATGCCGTGCCCCAGCAGCAGTACCGAACCGTGGCGTTCGGCCAGTTCGATGAGGTGATCGGCCGCCTGGCCGGCGCGTACCGAGGAACTGCCGATGGACTCGGTATGGGCGGCGAAACCCACGAACCAGGCGGATCTGAACAGCAGGCGCCAGGCCTTGACCGGCAGTCGCGGCGTATCCAGCTCCAGATAGGGCAGGTGGGCTTCGGCATAGCGGTCATCCACCGGGCTGCCGGGGCGCCCCATCAGGTACTCGAGCGAGCGCACGCAGCGACTCAGGGGACTGCTCACCACATAACCCGCCTCTTGCGCCAGCCGCCGCGTCTCCGCGGGCTCCTGGCCTGCGGGCACCGGCGCCTTCTGGTAGCGTGCGACCCAGTCCTTCATCTCCCTTGGAGCGCAGCGGGCCTTGCTGGATAGATCGGGCTTGCCGTGACGGACCAGAATGATCTGCATGAAAGGTAACCTTGGAAAGATTGCTCACTAGACCGCTGCCGGTGCCGTTCGTCTCGCGGGGTCGTGATGGCATGAATAGTGGCCAGGTGCCATTCGTACTACTTTGCGTGCCGCTTGGCTTGTTTATCTGGTAGAAGGTGACTGGGTTCACGAGTCTGGAGCCCTGACCGCTGCGCAGCAGGCCGCTTCAAGGTTCCATCCGAGGTCCTGCCGGCAATCCGTCGCCCCCACGGCGGCCACGCCCTTCCATCCAGGGACCAGGAAAGCATGAAGACAACACTGTTCGCATTGGCGCTGCTCGGGCTGCAATTGCTGGGGTCTGCGCCGGTCACGGCCGCGGAAGAGGCGCATGTGGCGCTGATCAAGAGCGTCTCGGGCAACGTCAAGGTAGTGCGCCAGAATGCCACCCTGGACGCTCAGGCCGGTACCACCCTGGAGGTGGCCGATCGCCTGCAGGCCGGTCCGGATGCCACCGCCGCCATCGTCTTTCTCGACGGCACCCTGCTCACCCTGGGCAGCGACGCCGATGTGCAATTGCGTGACTATCTCTTCGAGCCCAAGCGCAGTCGCTATGGCTTCTCGCTATACCTGACCAAGGGCTCCGCCATCTACTCGTCCGGCAAGATCGGCAAGGTCGCCCCCGACACGGTCAAGATCGAAACGCCGACCGCTACCATCGGCGTGCGCGGCACCCGTTTCCTGGTCCAGGCCCAATGAACGCGATGGTCGCTGTCGCGTCCCCTGGGCGTCTGCTACTGAGCGTGCTGTTGTCCGCGCTGCTGCTGGGCGGCTGTGCCAGTCCGCCGCCGCCGCAGACGCGAGTCATCCTCATGCCCGATGAAGACGGCCATGTCGGCGCCGTTTCGGTGACCAGCCCGGCCGGTCGCCAGGCCATCGACCAGGGCTTCGGCGAGGTCACGGTGGGCGCACCGGGGCAGGCGCCGACCGCTGTGCAGGCGGTGGCCCAACCCCTTTTCGAGCAGCAGCATCGACAGGTGCTGGCGGCTCAGCCGTCGCCGCCGAAGACCTACATCCTCAACTTCCTCTCCGACAGCATGGAGCTCACGCCGCAGTCCAAGGCGCTCCTTCCTGAGGTGCTGGAAAAGGCACGGCAGCGCATCCCCACGGAGATTTCGGTTTTCGGCCATGCGGATGGCTCGGGAGCGCCTTCCTACAACCTCGACCTCTCGGGGCAGCGTGCCCGCAAGGTGGCCGGTCTGCTGCAGCGGCTCGATCCCAAGTTGCGCATCAATGTCGAGTTTTTCGGCGATACCGTGCCTCTGGTACCGACCCGTCCCGGCAAATCCGAGCCGCGCAACCGGCGTGTCGAAGTCCTGATTCTCTAGGTTCGCGGGCATGAACTCCGTTGCGACCCTGCTGCGCCGGCGCGCGCCCTGGATGTTCCTGGTCAGCCTGGGGCTGTCGCTGGCCTTCGGCCTCGCTGCCCTGGCGCAGTTGCCGCCGCTGCAGTACCTCGATCGCCTGGCCTACGACCAGCTCAGTCGCCTTGCGGCCAGCACCGAGGATGCCACGGATGTCCAGGTGGTCACCATCGACGAGGCGAGTCTGGCGGCGCTCGGGCAGTGGCCCTGGCCCCGCTACCGGGTCGCTCAGCTGCTCTCCCGCATCGCTGAGGCCGAGCCGGCGGCGATCGCCGTGGATGTCCTGTTCAGCGAGCCGGACCGGACCTCGCTCAAGGCCTTGCAGCAGAGTTTCCGCGACGACTTCGGTGTGGACCTGAACTTTTCCGGGGTGCCTGTGGAATTGCAGGACAATGACGGTTATCTCGGCTACGTCATGGGGCAGACGGGGGCCGTCGGCGCCCGTTTCTTCTTTCTCGATCTGCAGCAACCCGTCTCCGGCGGACTGCGGCCAGGGGTCGGCTTCACCGGCGACCTCGACGCCCTTCAGCTGCCCGCAGCCAGCGGCGCGCTGGACAACGTGGCCCCCATCGCCAGCCAGACGCGCTTCAGCGGCTTCATCAACAGCCAGCGTGACAGCGATGGCATCCTGCGGCGCGTCCCCCTGCTGCTCAGCCACCAGGGCATCCTCTATCCGAGTCTGGCGCTGGCCGCCACCCTGCGCGCCCTGGGGCTGAACGAGGCGGTGGTGGAGAGCGGCCTTGCCGGGCCGACGCTGCGACTCGGCGATCACCGGCTGCCACTCGATCGCGACGGCCAGACGCTGCTGCGGCTGCACGGCGGGGCCGAGCACTATCCGGAGGTCTCGGCAGTGGCGGTGCTCAGCGGCGCGGTGGCGCCGGCCACCCTCAAGGGCAAGGTCGTCTTCGTCGGCGTCTCGGCCGCAGGCTTCAACGACCTGCACACGACGGCGCTGGGCCAGATCTTTTCCGGTGTCAGGCTGCAGGCCGCCCTGACCCAGGACCTGCTGGACGATGCCCTGGTACGGATTCCCCAGTTCGCCGGCGTGCTGCAACTGGTGCTATGCCTGACCGGCGGCCTGCTTCTCGCCGTTGGCTTTCTCTTCAATCGCAGTCAGCGTCGCTTCGCCCTGCTGGCGGCCGCCTTGATCGTCCTGCCGCAACTGCTGGGCGCCTGGCTGTTCGTTCGCCATGACGTCTTCCTGCCGCTGGCCGCGCCTCTGCTGCTGGTGGCGATGCTCTCGGCGCTGGCGCTGATCACCCGGATCATCCTGGCGCGTCAGCACGAAGAGCGCTGGCGCCGGCAGCTGGAACGCTCGCGGCAGGTCACCATCGAGTCCATGGCGGCGGTCGCCGAAACCCGCGATCCCGAGACCGGTGCCCATATCAAGCGCACCCAGTACTACGTTCGCGCCATCGCCGAGCAGTTGCGGCTGTCCGGCCACGCGCCGGAGCAACTCACGCCCGATTACATCAAGCTGCTGTTCCTGTCCGCGCCCCTGCACGACATCGGCAAGGTCGGCGTGCCGGATGCCATCCTGCTCAAGCCCGGTCGGCTGACCCCGGAAGAGATGCAGGTGATGCAGCGGCATGCCGAATTCGGTCGGCAGATCATCCTCAGCACGGCCAGCCATCTGGAGGATGACAACTTTCTCGCCCTGGCCGCCGAGATCGCCAGCACCCACCACGAGAAGTGGGATGGCAGCGGCTATCCCAACGGACTGTCCGGTACCGGCATCCCGCTGGCCGGCCGGATCATGGCGGTGGCCGATATCTATGACGCCCTGATCAGTCGGCGCTGCTACAAGGAGCCGTTCAGCCATGCGCATTCGCTGCAGATGATGCGCGAGATGCGCGGCAGCACCTTCGATCCCCTGGTGCTCGACGCCTTCCTGGCCATCGAGCCGCAGATCTGCGCCATCGCCCAGCGCTTTCACGACGAGGGGGTGGGTGGCTCCAGGCGGCTGGTCTGAACCGGCCCGCCGCCGTCTGCAGCTTCTCCCAGCCCTCCATTTCCAATTCCGCCTTCACAACAGCGACAGACCACCGCTCGCGCAACAGCTTTGCCTACTGCCACACAAGGCAGGCAGGGCAGTCGCTGTTTCCTTGAAACATTTTCTCGAAAATAGCCCGGGCAGGGCGATGGAAGGCTGATACCGGCAGAGGCGCGTCCTTGAGCGCTTCCTCAGATGAATTGGCTGATTTGCGTTCGCTTATGATATTAATTTGCATTTACAGATGCATTCAGGTTGCATAGCCTGCGTTCCGCCGCGCAAGACGGCAATGGATACCGGTCCCTGGAAAGCCTCCAGCGAGTCCTTACGTGGGGTACGGACGGGTCGGTGTTTCCCTAGAGGACGACCAACGACATGCAGCTCTTCTCACTTCGTCTCATCGCGCTTTCCGTCTCCCTGGGCGTGGCGACCCTCGCCCAGGCCGCCCCCGTGGCGCTGTCGCAACCGGCGCAGCCGCTGGCCGATGCCTTGCAGAGTTTCGCGCGCGCGAGTGGCTTCCAGGTGAACTACGATCCTGCTGCCTTGGTGGGCAAGCGAGCCCCGGCACTGGCGGGACGGATGGAGCCGGATGTCGCCCTGCAGCGCCTGCTGGCGGGCAGTGGCCTGGCGGCCTCGGTCAGCGGCTCGGTCGCGACCGTCGCCCCGGTGGCCACCCAGGCGGCGGCCGGCAGCGTGGCGCTGGAGGCCACCACCATCAGCGCGGACGATGGCTCCCTGACGGGCCGGACGACCACCGAAGGGACACGCTCCTACACCACCGGCGCCATGAGCACCTCCACCGGCCTGCCCCTGTCGATCCGGGAGACGCCGCAGTCGGTGAGCGTCATCACCCGGCAGCGCATGGAAGACCAGGGCATGACCGATCTCAATGATGTGGTCAGATATGCCCCGGGCGTAACGCTGCGCAAATTCGGCGGCGACCGCCAGGAATTTCTCTCCCGCGGCTTCCGCATCGACAACGTCATGTACGACGGCCTGCCCACCACGGCCGGGACCTTCACCCTCGACAGTCTGTCCTCGGCCGATCTGTCCATCTACGACCGTGTCGAGGTGGTTCGCGGTGCCACCGGCCTGATGACCGGCGCCGGCGATCCTTCGGCCACCCTGAATCTGGTGCGCAAGCGCCCGACCGCCTTCCCCCAGGTCAGCGTCACCACCAGCGCCGGCAGCTGGGACCGCTACCGTACCGAGGTCGACGCCTCCAACAAGCTCAACGAAGCCGGCACCCTGCGCGGTCGCGCCGTGGCCGCCTATGAAGACGGCCACAGCTTCCAGGACGTGCGCGAGCGCAAGCGCCAGACCTTCTATGGCGTCCTCGAAGCGGATCTCAGCGACGCCACCACCTGGACCATCGGCGCGTCCAAGCAGCGCGAGGACAAGACCTCCGACTGGGGCAGCCTGCCCAGCGGTCCCAATGGGGAAAACCTGCACCTGTCGCGCTCTACCTTCCTGAGCGGCGACTGGGCCTACTGGGATCAGGACAACTACACCCTGTTCTCCGACATCACCCACACCTTCGACAACGGCTGGAAGGCCAAGCTGGCGGCGCAGCAGGTCTGGGCCAATTCCGATACCTACTCCAACTACCTGACGTCCACGGCCGCGGACTTTAGCTACAGCTCGGTCAGTGACTTTGGTACCGCCTCCGGCGCCTATCGCACCGATTCCGATCAGCTCAACCTTGATGCTTCGGTGAGCGGGCCTTTCCAGTTGCTGGGTCGCGAGCACGAACTGATGGCCGGGATCAGTCGGCGGCAGGACAAGTTCTATCAGCGTGGCGGCTACTCGGGTGCCACTCCGGTGGACATCTACAACTTCCGCCCCAGCAGCATCCCCAAGCCGGCCAAGGACAGCCTGACACCCTATGCCAGCAAGAACACCACCACCGAAGAGGCGGTGTATGCGGCAGCGCGCTTCAATCCGGTGGACCCGCTGCACGTCATCGTCGGGGGACGAGTCAGCTGGTATGACTTCGACAACCTTTACAGCGACAACGACTACAAGGCCACCCGCGAAGTCACGCCCTATGCCGGCATCATCTACGACCTGAACGACATCTATTCGGTCTATGCCAGCTATACCGAGATCTTCAAGCCGCAAAGCGAGCAGAACTCCGGAGGTTCGGTCCTCGAGCCCATGACTGGCAGAAGCTACGAGATCGGTCTCAAGGGTGCCTATTTCG
Source organism: Pseudomonas aestiva (assembly GCF_039908605.1). Lineage (NCBI taxonomy): Bacteria > Pseudomonadati > Pseudomonadota > Gammaproteobacteria > Pseudomonadales > Pseudomonadaceae > Pseudomonas > Pseudomonas aestiva. Next base: position 1,553,600 of record NZ_CP150916.1, read on the forward strand.
ATGGCGCGCTGAATGCCTCCGTGGCGCTGTTCGACACCATCCAGGAGAATCGTGCCTACCTGCCAGCCAACCAGGCCACCTTCTGCCCTGGCTACCCCGCGCAGAGCTGTTACAGCGCTGCGGGCGAGGTCCGCAGTCGCGGTATCGACGCGGAAATCTCCGGCCAACTGACGCCAAACTGGCAGGCGTCTGCGGCCTATACCCTGGTCCTCAGCCAATACACCAAGGATGTCACCTACGAGGATCGCCGCTTCGCGCCCGAGCAGCCCAAGCACCTGTTCAAGGCCGCCACCAGCTACCAACTCACGGGTAGCCTGAGCAACTGGCGTATCGGTGCCGATCTGCAGGCTCAGAGCGAGACCTTCGAGCGCGTCGGCACCGGCGAAGCCAAGCAGGATAGCTATGCCCTGGTGGGTCTGATGGCCGGCTACCGCTTCAACGAGCACTGGGATGGCCGGGTCAACTTCAACAACATCTTCGACGAGAAATACTGGCAGGGCATCCCGACGGGTACCGGAAGTGGCACCTACGGCGATCCCCGCAACGTCATGCTCAGCCTGAAGTGGACGCTGTAACCGGCGCGTGACTCGCACGCTTCGCCCTTGTCCAATCCCCCGGACCTGGGCGAAGCTGCGGACTTCCGCGAAGGAGTGCCACCCATGTCCAGCTCGCTCGTCCACCTGGAACGCTATGCCGATCGTCACGCCGAGGGCCTGGCCGCCCTTTATGGCGATCCGGTAGTTGCGCGACAGGTGCTGCAATTGCCCTATCAGACCGCCGAGCAATGGCGGCAACGGCAGAGTGCCGAGCGCGAAGGCCGGGTGGCGCTGGTCGCCCTGCAGCAGGGGCGGGTCGTGGGCAGCGCCAGTCTCGAACAGCAGCCGCGTATTCGCCGCCAGCATTGTGGTGCCATCGGTATGGGCGTGGCCCGGGATTGCCAGGGGCAGGGCATAGGCACCCAGCTGCTGACGGCGCTGCTCGACCTCGCCGACAACTGGATGAATCTGCAACGGGTCGAGCTGACGGTTTTCAGCGACAACGAGCCGGCCCTGGCGCTCTATCGCAAGCTCGGTTTCGAAGAAGAAGGTCTGCTGCGGCGCTATGCCCTGCGCGATGGGGTGTTCACCGACGTCTACAGCATGGCGCGCTTCAAGCCCTGATCGGGTGTATGAAAGAAACTTGAGTTAATCACGAGAAACCTGAGTTTGTTTCATGCGTCGCGCGGGAAGACAATCTTTAGCCTGTCAGGTGGAGGTGTGCAATGGTCAAGATTCATTCCCAGGGTTCCGCGCGCAGCGAGCAACAGGGTGACGCGTCCCTGGCGTCTCTCGACAATTGCGACCGCGCCGCCCTGATCGCCCAGGAACGCGAGCAGCGTCGGCAGGCGTGGCGTGCCCAGCAGGCTGCGGGTTGTGAGTGGCTCACGGTAGGCGACTTTGGCTGGGGCGATCGGGTGCTGGCGCACTCCTATCTGGTAGGCGCTGCCGCCCATGTCGAGCCGGCGGACGATCACGGGTTCGCCGGCACCTGTCAGGTTCCCGTATTCACCTCGGACCAGTCCTTTGCCATCGGCTGGGAACAGCTTTTCGATGAGGTCGCCGAGGCCCAGGCGCTCGGTCTGGCCGTCAAGCCGATAATCCTCGGGCCGCTGAGCTATCTGTGGCTTGGTCGCGCACTCGATCCCGCCTTCGACCGCCTCGAGCTGCTGGAGTCGCTGCTGCCGGTCTACGGCGAGATCTTCGCGCGGTTGGCCGCCCAGGGCGTGGAATGGATCCAGCTCGACGAGCCGCTGCTGGCGCTGGAGCTGCCGCTGGCCTGGCGTACCGCCTTCGAAAGGGCCTACAACCTGCTGCAGCGCGAGCCGCTGAAGAAGCTGCTGGGCGTGCGTCACGGTGACCTGATCGACAACCTGGGCCTGGCTACCGCTCTGCCGGTGGAGGGGCTGCATGTCGACTGGCCGCGTTCGGTCCAGGCCCAGCAGGGTCTGCTCGATCGGCTGCCGGCCTACAAGACGCTGTCGCTGGGCCTGGTCGAAGACACCGAGGCCGGGCAGATCGGCCAGCAGCGGCGGCTGCAATTCGCCTACCAGATCGGCGAACGCCTGAAGGAGCGCCTCTGGCTGTCGCCCGTGGTCTTTACCGGAGATGCGGACACGGCCCAGGCCGCTGCTCTGACAGCCGAATTCAACGCTCTGGTGCGGACCGCTCGCCAGGCAGCCGTGGACAAGCCGGTAGCGCCCAGGCAGCAGCCCTGGTCGGCGATCGAAGCGGCCCTGGCCAAGCTGGGCGCCGCCCAGTCCGGGCTGGTGTCGTCCTGAATCAGCGGTGGGCGGTCAGCAACAGACCGCCTGCGCCGGCAAAGAAGGCTCCGGTAGCCTGGTTGAGGCGACGGACCCCACGGGGTCCGCGGATGAAGCGGCGGATCTGCCGGCCGAACAGACCATAGATGAAGGCCGCGACCATTTCCGCGAACAGATGAGTGCCACCCAGGTAGACGAATTGCTGGGTCGTCGGCTGGCTGGGATCGATGAACTGCGGAAAGACCGCGGCGAACAGCAGGATCGCCTTGGGATTGCTGATGCCGATGAGGAATTCCTGCAGCATCAGCCGATGCAGCGCCCGCGGTTGGGCCGCCCCGGTCTCGGTCAGGTCCAGGCCGTCGAAGGCCCGGCTGCGCCAGCTCTTCACGCCGAGGTATAGCAGGTAGAGCGCGCCGATCCACTTGATGACGGTGAAGGCCGTCTCCGAAGCCAGCAGCATGGCGCCCAGGCCCACCGCCGAGATCACCAGGAAGATCACGAAGGCCACATCGCGACCCAGGGCCGCCAAGCCCGCGGTCACCGCGCCATGGCGGATGCCATTGCCGAGCGAGCAGAAGTTGTTGGGGCCGGGGGTCAGGGCGATGAGCAGGGCGACCGGAAAGAACAGCAGGGCATCGACGAGGTTCATGGCGGTCGCCTGGCGCGCCACGCAGGCGCTGAAGAGGAGGGTGGTCGGCTATTTAAACCGTCTTTCCACGCCTTTCTCCACCAGAATCTTCGCCGAAATCTCCTCCACGGAAAAATGCGTGGTGTTGATGAAGGAGATGTTCTCGCGACGGAACAGACTCTCCACCTCGCGCAGTTCGAATTCGCACTGGGCGAAGCTCGCATAGCGACTGTTGGGCCGGCGCTCGTGGCGGATCGCCGCCAGGCGCTCGGCGTCGATGGTGAGCCCGAACAGCTTGTCCTTGTAGGTCTTGAGCGAGGCGGGCAACTGCAGGCGCTCCATGTCCTCTTCGGTCAGCGGATAGTTCGCCGCGCGGATGCCATATTGCAGCGCCATGTAGAGGCAGGTCGGCGTCTTGCCGCAGCGCGAGACCCCCACCAGGATCAGATCGGCCTGCGCATAGTGGGTCGTGCGGGCGCCGTCGTCGTTTTCGAGTGCGAAATTGACGGCCTCGATCCGCTCCATGTAGTGACTATTGTGCATGATCGAATGTGACTTCCCTACCGAATACGAAGATTCGGCGGAAAGTTCCCGTTCGAGCGGGGATAAAAACGTGGAGAAGATGTCGATCATGAACCCGTTCGACTGGTCCAGAATGGCCCGGATGTCACGGTTGACGATGGTATCGAAGATGATGGGTCGCGCACCGTCCTGGACGGCGGCGGCATTGATCTGCTGTACCATCGCCCTGGCCTTGTCCAGCGTATCCACGTAGGGGCGCGTGATCTTTCTGAAGGTGATGTCCCCGAACTGGGCCAGGAGGCTCTGACCGAGGGTTTCGGCCGTGATGCCGGTACCGTCGGAAATGAAAAAGGCGGTTCGTTGCATGGAGGGACGTCCTGGTGGCGTACGGGGCAGGGATCGCTGCACTGTAACCTACCGCCGTCCACTGTCCATGGGGCGGGCGCCGAGGCGTACTGCTTTCCCACAAAGACACAAGATGGAGAGAAGACCTTGGACGAGTATGTAATTTCACTGGAGCAGCTTGGCGTACACGACGTCGAGCGCGTGGGCGGCAAGAACGCATCTCTCGGCGAGATGATCGCCAACCTGGCCAACGCGGGCGTCTCCGTGCCGGGCGGGTTCGCCACCACGGCCCAGGCCTATCGCGATTTCCTTGAGCAGAGCGGGCTGAACGAGCGTATCCACGCCGCCCTCGATGCCCTGGATGTCGACGACGTCGTCGCCCTGGCCAAGACCGGCGCCCAGATCCGCCAGTGGGTCATGGACGCACCCTTCCCCGAGCACCTGGACGCCGAGATTCGCCGGGCCTTCGCCGAGCTCTCGGCCGGCAACCCCAATCTGGCCGTGGCCGTGCGTTCCTCGGCGACCGCCGAAGACCTGCCGGATGCCTCCTTTGCCGGCCAGCAGGAAACCTTCCTCAACATCCGCGGCGTCGACAACGTCATTCGCGCGGCCAAGGAAGTCTTCGCCTCCCTCTTCAATGACCGCGCCATCGCCTACCGCGTCCACCAGGGCTTCGATCACAAGCTGGTCGCCCTGTCCGCCGGCGTGCAGCGCATGGTGCGTTCGGAAACCGGCGCCGCCGGCGTGCTCTTCACCCTGGATACCGAATCCGGCTTCCGCGATGCGGTCTTCGTCACCGCCGCCTATGGCCTGGGCGAGACCGTGGTGCAAGGCGCGGTGAACCCGGACGAATTCTATGTCCACAAGCCCACCCTGGAAGCCGGTCGCCCGGCCATCCTCAGGCGCAACCTGGGCAGCAAGGCGATCAAGATGGTCTATGGCGAAGAAGCCAAGGCCGGCCGCTCCGTCCGTAACGTCGATGTCGAGCCCGCGGATCGTGCGCGTTTCTCGATCACCGACGCTGAGGTCACCGAACTGTCCAAGCAGGCGCTGATCATCGAGCGCCACTATGGACGGCCGATGGACATCGAGTGGGCCAAGGACGGCGACGACGGCAAGCTCTACATCGTCCAGGCCCGTCCTGAAACCGTGAAGAGCCGGGCCAGCGCCACCGTCATGGAGCGCTACCTGCTCAAGGACAAGGGCCAGGTGCTGGTGGAAGGCCGTGCCATCGGCCAGCGCATCGGCGCCGGCAAGGTCAAGATCATCCGCGACGTCAGCGAGATGGACCGCGTCCAGCCTGGCGATGTCCTGGTTTCGGACATGACCGACCCCGACTGGGAGCCGGTGATGAAGCGCGCGAGCGCCATCGTCACCAACCGGGGTGGTCGTACCTGCCACGCCGCCATCATCGCCCGCGAGCTGGGTATCCCGGCGGTGGTCGGCTGCGGCAATGCCACCAGCCTGCTCAAGGAAGGCCAGACCGTCACCGTCTCCTGCGCCGAGGGCGATACCGGCCTGATCTACGAAGGCGAGCTGGACTTCGACATCCGCAAGAGCTCGGTGGATGCCATGCCCGAGTTGCCGTTCAAGATCATGATGAACGTCGGCAACCCCGACCGTGCCTTCGATTTCGCCCAGCTGCCCAACGCCGGCGTGGGTCTGGCGCGCCTCGAATTCATCATCAATCGCATGATCGGCGTGCACCCCAAGGCGCTGCTGAACTACGACAGCCTGCCCTTCGAGGTGAAGGAAAGCGTCGACAAGCGTATCGCCGGCTATTCGGATCCGGTCGGCTTCTATGTCGAGAAGCTGGTGGAAGGGGTCGCCACCCTGGCTGCTGCCTTCTGGCCGAAAAAGGTCATCGTGCGCCTGTCGGACTTCAAGTCCAACGAGTACGCCAACCTGATCGGCGGCAAGCTCTACGAACCCGAGGAAGAGAACCCCATGCTGGGCTTCCGCGGTGCCTCCCGCTATATCAGCGAGAATTTCCGCGACTGCTTCGAGCTGGAATGTCGCGCCATGAAGAAGGTGCGCGAAGAGATGGGCCTGACCAACGTCGAGCTCATGGTGCCCTTCGTGCGCACCCTGGACGAGGCGGCACGGGTGGTCGAGTTGCTCGGCGAGAACGGCCTCAAGCGCGGCGAGAACGACCTGCGCGTGATCATGATGTGCGAGCTGCCCTCCAACGCCCTGCTGGCGGACGAGTTCCTCGAGCACTTCGACGGCTTCTCCATCGGCTCCAACGACCTGACCCAGCTCACCCTGGGCCTGGATCGCGACTCCGGCATCATCGCCCACCTGTTCGACGAGCGTAATCCGGCGGTCAAGAAGCTGCTGGCCAATGCCATCGCCGCCTGCAACCGGGCCGGCAAATACATCGGCATCTGCGGTCAGGGCCCCTCGGATCACCCGGATCTGGCCAAGTGGCTGATGGAGCAGGGCATCGAGAGCGTCTCGCTCAACCCCGACTCCGTGCTCGACACCTGGTTCTTCCTGGCTGAAGGCAACGCCTGATCCCAGGGCTCACCCCGCCTGGCAGGCGGGGTGAGCCTTTCCAGGATTAACTCCCTCATTCCCCCACGAAGGTGGCGCCTGCGCCCTGCCCAGGTCCACCTTTGCCGGATCGCCGAGCGGAAGCGGTCGCGATCCCTGCAAGAGATGTCAGATGCAGCAGTACGACAGCGATGTGGAACAGGGTCTCATCTATGGCTATCTCCTCGATGGCCGTGGCGGCGGAAGACGCCTTAGCCGCCGGGAACTGGCCGAGGCCGAGCCGGGCCCCGGCGAGGTGCTCTGGCTGCACTGGGATCGCAGCGTTCCCGAAGCCCAGGCCTGGCTCCGGCAATCCAGCGGCCTGAGCGAATTCGCCTGCGACCTGCTGCTGGAAGAGGCGACCCGCCCGCGGCTGGTCAATCAGCCCGACGACAGCCTGCTGCTGTTCCTGCGCGGGGTGAACCTCAATCCTGGCGCCGTGCCCGAAGACATGGTGTCGCTGCGGGTATTCGTCGACAAACGCCGGGTGATCTCGCTGCGCATGAGACCCATGAAGGCTGCCGCCGAAGTCCAGGAAGACCTGGAAGCGGGCATCGGCGCCCAGAGCGCCGAGGAACTGGTGCTCTATCTCGCCAGCTACATGACCAGCCGGGTCGATGACCTGGTGCGCGGCCTGTCCGACCAGCTCGATGGTCTCGAAGAGCAGGTCGACCAAGACGAGAACAGCCTGCCCGACCATGCCCAGGTGCTCACCCTCAGGCGTCGCGCGACCGGGTTGCGCCGTTACCTGGCCCCGCAGCGCGACATCTATGGCGATCTGGCCCGCGGCAAGCCCGCCTGGTTCGTCGAGGCGGCCAGTCAGGGGTACTGGAGCGAATTGCACAACAGCCTGGTGCGCAACCTGGAAGAACTCGAGGTCATGCGCGAGCGGGTGGCGCTGCTGCAGGACGCCGAACAGCGGGCGACCACGGAAAAGACCAATCGCACCCTCTATCTGCTGGCCATCATCACCGGCTTCTTCCTGCCCATCAGCTTCATCACCGGTCTGCTGGGGATGAACATGGGCGGCCTGCCAGGTTCGTCGTCTCCCTTCGGCTTCGTGGCCGCCTGCCTGCTGATCGCGGCGGTGTCGATCTTCCAGGTCTGGCTGTTTCGCCGACTGCGCTGGCTGTGACCCGCCTCCACCTCGTTGCGTCAAGAGGAAACGACCAGCGAGGTGCTTATGCACGATCCTTTCGAAGCGTCCCTCAAGGCGCTCCTCAATACCCCGGCCAACGCTCAGGACGAGGAGGGCGATGACCAGGCGCGATTGCACCGCGTGCTCAAGACCGCCAACCGCCAGGTGGGCGCGGGTGCGCTATTCGATCTGATCGGGCGGCATTGGGTATCGGTGCTGCTGCTGGCGCTGGGCAACGGTGCCCCTCATCTGAAGCCGCGCTCACGTCGCACCCGGCGTAGCGAATCTTCCCCGGAGATCCTGAAGTAGATGGAATTCGATATCTGGACCCAGAGTCTGCTGTCCGCCATGACCACCCTGTGGAGCAAGGTGGCCGGTTTCATCCCCAACGTCTTCGGCGCCCTGGTGGTGATCCTCGCCGGCTTCGCCGTCGCCAAGATTCTCGACACCGTGTTGTCGAAGGTCCTCGCCAAGCTCGGCCTGGATCGTATCCTTGCCGGTGCCGGTGTGACCAAACAGCTGGCCAAGATCGGCATCCGCATCCCGGTCACCACCCTGATCGGCCGGATCGTCTACTGGTTTGTCCTGCTGGTGTTCCTGGTGTCGGCCGCCGAATCCCTGGGCCTGCAGCGCGTGTCCTCCACCCTGGACGTCATGGCGCTCTATGTACCCAAGATCTTTGGTGCCGCCCTGGTGCTCATCGTTGGCGTGCTGCTGGCGCAACTGGTCAGTGGCCTGGTCCACGGCGCCGCCGAGGGTGTCGGCCTGGATTACGCCGCGGGGCTGGGGCGCCTGGCCCAGGGCCTGGTCATCATCATTTCGATTTCGGTCGCGGTCGGTCAGCTGGAGATCAAGACCGAGCTGCTGAATCTGGTCATCGCCATCGTGCTGACCGCCTTCGCCCTGGCCGCCGCCCTGGCCCTGGGGCTGGGCAGCCGGGGACTGGTGTCGCAGATTCTGGCCGGCATCTACGTGCGCGAACTCTACGACGTCGGCCAGTGGGTGACCCTGGCGGACGTCGAAGGCGAGATCGAGGAAATCGGGACTGCCAAGACCCTCATCATGACCGAAGAGGGCGATATCGTTTCGGTTCCGAACCGTCTATTACTGGAGGCTCAGGTGCGCAGCCGCTGACAGGCGCCGCGGAGATGGCTATCATGCCCGCCACTTTTTGGTAGCCAACTCCGTCTTGAACAAGCCTGCCCCTCATGCCTACGACCCGACTACGCTCAGTGATGAAGAGTTGGTCCAGCGCGCGCATGGTGAACTCTTCCACGTGACGCGAGCCTACGAAGAACTGATGCGCCGTTATCAGCGCACCCTGTTCAACGTCTGCGCCCGCTACCTGGGGAACGACCGGGATGCAGACGATGTCTGCCAGGAGATCATGCTGAAGGTGCTTTACGGTTTGAAGAATTTCGAGGGGAAATCGAAATTCAAGACCTGGCTGTACAGCATCACCTACAACGAGTGCATCACTCAGTACCGCAAGGAACGTCGCAAGCGGCGGCTGGTAGAGGCATTAAGTCTGGATCCGATGGAGGAAGCCTCCGAGGAACGGGCGCCGAAGCTGGAAGAGAAGGGAGGGATGGATCGCTGGCTGGTCCATGTGGGTCAGGTCGATCGGGAGATTCTGGTGCTGCGCTTCGTCGCCGAGCTGGAGTTCCAGGAGATCGCCGACATCATGCACATGGGCCTCAGTGCCACCAAGATGCGGTACAAGCGGGCACTCGACAAACTGCGTGACAAGTTCGCAGCTGAAGTTGAGGGCTGACCAGATGTGTCGGTCGTAAGTTTTTGAACTTCACGAAAACTTGTTGTCGAAGCCTCCGGAGATTGCCGGAATTAGTACCACTAAAATGGGGATACAAAGGATGAAACTGAAGAGCACCTTGGGCGTCGTTATCGGCTCCCTGCTGGCAAGCGCCTCGCTGAGCGCCCTGGCACAAGGTCAAGGCGCCGTCGAGACCGAGCTGTTCGGCAGCCGTCTGTTCACCGACAGCCAGCGCAACATGACCAATGCTGACCTGTACGGCGGTTCCGTTGGCTACTTCCTGACTGATGACGTTGAGCTGGCGTTGTCCTACGGTGAGTACCACAACGCCCGTGGCGACCACGACCTGGGTCACAAGAACATCAAGGGCAGCCTGGCCGCTCTAGATGCCTACTACCACTTCGGTCAGCCCGGCGTCGGCCTGCGTCCGTACGTGTCCGGTGGCTTCGCTCACCAGTCCATCAGCAACCGCGACATCAACGAAGGTGGTCGTGATCACTCCACCTACGCCAACCTGGGTGCCGGCCTGAAGTACTACTTCACCGAGAACCTGTATGCCCGTACCGGCGTGCAAGCTAACTACAACATCGACTACGGCGACACCGAGTGGAGCGCTGCTGTAGGTGTTGGTCTGAACTTCGGTGGTTCCACCAAGAAAGAAGTCGCTCCGGCTCCGGCTCCGGCCCCCGTTGCTGACGTCTGCACCGATTCCGACAACGACGGCGTCTGCGACAACGTCGACAAGTGCCCGAACACCCCGGCCAACGTCACCGTTGACGCTACTGGCTGCCCGGCTGCTGCCGAAACCGTTCGCGTCGAGCTGGACGTGAAATTCGATTTCGACAAGGCCGTGGTCAAGCCCAACAGCTACGCCGACATCAAGAACCTGGCTGATTTCATGCAGCAGTACCCGCAGACCTCGACCACCGTTGAAGGCCACACCGACTCCGTCGGCACCGACGCCTACAACCAGAAGCTGTCCGAGCGTCGTGCCAACGCCGTGCGTAACGTCCTGGTTAACCAGTACGGCGTGCAGGGCGGCCGCGTGAATGCTGTTGGTTACGGCGAATCCCGCCCGGTTGCTGACAACGCTACCGAAGCCGGTCGCGCTGTCAACCGTCGCGTAGAAGCCGAAGTCGAAGCTCAGGCCAAGTAAGCTGCCTGATCCAGACTCGAAAAAGCCCGCCTAGTGCGGGCTTTTTCATGCCTAACGTTTCTCGCGCCCGACTTCGATTAAGGTGCTACAGGCATAAAAAACCCCGCCGAAGCGGGGTTCTTTCTGGCGGATCGATCAGCCGCGATCGTCCGAGATGTCGCGTTGGGCAACGCCGGTGTACAGCTGGCGCGGCCGGCCGATCTTGTAGGGACCGGACAGCATTTCCTGCCAGTGCGAGATCCAGCCGACGGTCCGCGCCATAGCGAAGATCACGGTGAACATGCTGGTCGGGATACCGATCGCCTTGAGGATGATGCCGGAGTAGAAGTCCACGTTCGGGTAGAGGTTGCGCTCTACGAAGTAGGGGTCCTTGCGCGCCAGTTCTTCGAGGCGCATGGCCAGTTCCAGCTGCGGATCGTTGATGCCAAGCTCGGCCAGGACCTCGTCGCAGGTCTGCTTCATCACCGTGGCGCGCGGATCGAAGTTCTTGTAGACGCGGTGGCCGAAGCCCATCAGCTTGAACGGATCGTTCTTGTCCTTGGCCTTGGCCACGAACTTGTCGATGTTGGCCACATCGCCGATCTCGTCCAGCATCTTCAGTACCGCTTCGTTCGCTCCACCGTGCGCCGGGCCCCAGAGGGCGGCGATACCGGCAGCGATACAGGCGAAGGGGTTGGCGCCCGACGAACCGGCCAGGCGGACGGTGGAGGTGGAGGCGTTCTGCTCATGGTCGGCATGCAGGATGAAGATGCGATCCATGGCGCGGGCCAGCACCGGGCTGATCGGCTTTTCCTCGCACGGGGTGTTGAACATCATGTGCAGGAAGTTTTCCGCGTATCCCAGGTTGTTGCGGGGATACATCATCGGCTGACCCATGGAGTACTTGTGCACCATGGCTGCCAGGGTCGGCATCTTGGCGATCAGGCGCATCGCCGAAATCTCGCGGTGCTGCGGATCGGTGATGTCCAGGGAGTCGTGATAGAAGGCCGAGAGGGCGCCGACCACACCGCACATGATCGCCATGGGGTGCGCATCGCGGCGGAAGCCGTTGAAGAAGTTCTTCAGTTGCTCGTGAACCATGGTGTGGTTCTTGATGGTGTCAACGAACTGCGCTTTTTCTTGCGCGTTCGGCAATTCACCCTTGAGCAACAGGTAACAGGTCTCGAGATAGTCGGATTTCTCTGCCAGTTGCTCGATCGGGTAGCCACGGTGCAGCAGGATGCCCTTGTCACCATCGATATAGGTGATCTTGGACTCGCACGAGGCAGTGGACATGAAGCCCGGGTCGAAGGTGAACACACCAGTGGAGGTGAGGTTGCGAACATCGATCACGTCCGGGCCAAGGGTGCCGGACATAACGGGCAGGTCAACCGGATCCGCTCCCGAGATGATCAACTGCGCTTTCTTGTCAGCCATTAGGCCTCCTTATTTTGCTTTGAAATCATCAATAAACCCTCCACTCAGGGCCTCGCCCACTATAGAGGGATAAATTTGAAAGTCAATTTACGAAAATATCACCCTAAAGGCTCTTTCTGGGCGGATTGTGCGGCGAAAAGACCTTAACACGCAGGCTTCTGAATATCAGCTGGCGACGTCGGAATCGGGCATCCGCGTTTGTCATGAGTAGGCTAACTGTCTATAATTCTCGCCCGACCGTACCGGGTCGGCGAGCTGATGCCGAGCGGTCGAGACGCTTCCAACAGGAAGCGTGTAGCAGATGTGGAATCTCCTATAACTAGCCCGACCGCAATTGGGCCCTCAGTGTGAAAGAAGCCGTGAATAGCAAACGACCTGTAAACCTAGATCTCAGGACCATCAAACTACCTATCACAGCTTATACCTCGATTCTTCACCGTATCTCCGGCGTCATCCTGTTCCTCGGCATTGCAGTCATGCTTTATGGCCTGCACCTGTCCCTGGGCAGTCCGGAAGGCTTCGGCCAAGTGAAAGCTTTTCTGGCCTATCCGCTGGTCAAGCTCGTGATCTGGGGTCTGCTGTCTGCATTGCTCTACCACCTGGTCGCCGGCATTCGGCACCTGATCATGGATGGTGGCGCCGGCGAAACCCTGCAGGGTGGCAAGCTGGGTGCGCAGCTTGTGCTGGTCATTTCCGCAGTTCTGATCATTCTGGCAGGGGTTTGGGTATGGTAACCAACGTCACCAATCTTTCGCGTTCCGGTCTCTACGACTGGATGGCTCAACGGGTCTCGGCAGTCGTCCTTGCGGTCTACTTCCTCTTTATCATCGGCTACCTGATCCTTCACCCAGGGCTCACCTTCGAGCAATGGCACGGCCTGTTCTCCCACACCCTGATGCGCATCTTCAGCCTGCTGGCGCTGGTGTCCGTCTGCGTTCATGCCTGGGTTGGTATGTGGACCATCTCCACCGACTACCTGACCACCATGGCTATCGGCAAGGGCGCTACCGCCGTGCGTTTCCTATTCCAGGCGGTATGCGGGTTCGCGATGTTTGCGTTCTTCGTCTGGGGCGTGCAGATCTTCTGGGGTGTTTGATCTATGTCCACAATTCGTCATATCTCGTTTGATGCCATCATCGTAGGTGGCGGCGGCGCCGGTATGCGCGCAGCGCTGCAACTGGCCCAGTCCGGTCACAAGACCGCGGTGATCACCAAGGTCTTCCCGACCCGTTCCCATACCGTGTCCGCCCAGGGCGGCATCACCTGCGCCATCGCCTCGGCCGACCCGAACGATGACTGGCGCTGGCACATGTACGACACCGTCAAGGGGTCGGACTACATCGGTGATCAGGACGCCATCGAGTACATGTGCTCCGTAGGCCCGGAAGCGGTCTTCGAACTCGAGCACATGGGTCTGCCGTTCTCCCGCACCGAGCAGGGCCGCATCTATCAGCGTCCCTTCGGCGGCCAGTCCAAGGACTACGGCAAGGGCGGCCAGGCCGCGCGGACCTGCGCTGCGGCCGACCGTACCGGTCACGCCCTGCTGCACACCCTCTATCAGGGCAACCTGAAGAACAACACGGTATTCCTCAACGAGTGGTACGCCGTGGATCTGGTGAAGAACCAGGACGGCGTCATCGTCGGGGTCATCGCCATCTGCATCGAGACCGGCGAGACCGTCTATGTCAAGGCCAAGGCCACCGTGCTGGCCACCGGCGGCGCGGGCCGTATCTATGCCTCCACCACCAACGCCCTGATCAACACCGGTGACGGCGTCGGCATGGCGCTGCGCGCCGGCGTGCCGGTGCAGGACATCGAGATGTGGCAGTTCCACCCCACCGGCATCGCCGGCGCCGGGGTGCTGGTCACCGAGGGTTGCCGTGGTGAGGGTGGCTATCTGATCAACAAGCACGGCGAGCGCTTCATGGAGCGCTATGCGCCCAACGCCAAGGACCTGGCCGGCCGTGACGTGGTCGCCCGTTCCATGGTCAAGGAGGTGCTGGCCGGCAACGGTTGCGGTCCGGATGGCGATCACGTGCTGCTGAAGCTGGACCACCTGGGTGAAGACGTGCTGCACAGCCGTCTGCCCGGCATCTGCGAACTGTCCAAGACCTTCGCCCATGTCGACCCGGTCGTCGCGCCGGTGCCCGTGATCCCCACCTGCCACTATATGATGGGCGGCATCGCCACCAACATTCATGGTCAGGCCATCACTCAGGACGCCAACGGCAACGACAGAATCATCGAAGGCCTGTTCGCCGTGGGCGAAGTGGCTTGCGTGTCCGTGCACGGCGCCAACCGCCTGGGTGGCAACTCGCTGCTGGACCTGGTGGTCTTCGGTCGTGCGGCCGGTCTGCATCTGGAGAAGGCGCTCAAGGACGGCATCGAGCACCGCGGTGCTTCGGAAAGCGACCTGGAAGCCTCGCTGCAGCGTCTGTCCGGCGTCAATGAGCGGACCACTGGCGACGACGTCGCCACGCTGCGCAAGCAGCTGCAGACCTGCATGCAGAACTACTTCGGGGTGTTCCGCACCGGCGAGTACATGCAGAAGGGCATCGCCGAGCTGGCCGATCTGCGCGAGCGCATCGCCAAGGTCAAGATCAACGACAAGAGCCAGGGCTTCAACACCGCCCGTATCGAGGCGCTCGAGTTGCAGAACCTGCTGGAAGTGGCCGAAGCGACTGCCATCGCCGCCGAAAACCGCAAGGAGTCCCGTGGTGCTCACGCCCGTGAAGACTTCGAAGAGCGTGACGACGAGAACTGGCTGTGCCACACCCTCTATTTCCCCGGTGAAAAGCGGGTCAGTAAGCGTGGAGTCAACTTCGCGCCCAAGACCGTACCGATGTTCGAACCCAAGGTTCGGACTTACTAAAGGTGACCACCATGTTGAAAGTCAGCGTTTATCGTTACAACCCGGATCAGGACGGCCTGCCGTCCATGCAGGAGTTCCAGGTCGATACCGGTGGGAAGGACCTCATGGTGCTGGACGTCCTGGCTCTGATCAAAGAGCAGGATGAAGGCTTCTCCTACCGTCGTTCCTGCCGCGAAGGCGTGTGCGGCTCCGACGGCATGAACATCAACGGCAAGAACGGCCTGGCGTGCATCACGCCGCTGTCGGCCGTGGTCAAGAACGACAAGCTGGTCGTGCGGCCGCTGCCCGGCCTGCCGGTCATCCGTGACCTGGTCGTCGACATGAGCATCTTCTACAAGCAGTACGAGAAGGTGAAGCCGTTCCTGCAGAACGAGACTCCGGCCCCAGCCATCGAGCGCCTGCAGAGCCCGGAAGACCGCGAGAAGATCGATGGTCTGTACGAGTGCATCCTGTGTGCCTGCTGCTCGACGTCCTGCCCGTCCTTCTGGTGGAACCCCGACAAGTTCCTCGGCCCCGCCGCGCTGCTGCAGGCCTATCGCTTCCTGGCCGACAGTCGTGACACCAAGACCCAGGAACGTCTGGCGGCCATGGACGATCCGTTCAGCGTGTTCCGCTGCCGGTCGATCATGAACTGCGTGGCGGTCTGTCCCAAGGGGCTGAACCCGACCAAGGCCATTGGCCATGTGCGGGCGATGCTGCTGCAGAGCGGTACCTGATCCACGTCCCGCCCGGCCAGTTGTGCCGGGCGGGTTCGTTAGCGACCTCGATAGCTTGATTCAACCAATGTCCATTCAGGGATACCCGGAACAGCATCCGGGCATTGGCGCAGCCGTAGGGAGGCCAGGTCTCGCGTCGAGACTGGTTATCGGCTGATGCTATCTCTGCCGAAGGGGTGAACTAGATGCACGAAAGTCAGATGCAGCAACTGTGGGACAGCGCTCACCTGTCCGGCAGTAACGCTGCCTATGTGGAAGAGCTCTATGAGCTGTTTCTGCACGATGCCAACGCTGTGCCGGAAGAGTGGCGCACCTACTTCCAGAAGCTGCCTGCGGTCACTGGCAATTCGCCGGACGTCGCGCATTCCGCGATCCGTGACCATTTCGTGCTGTTGGGCAAGAACCAGCGACGAGCTCAACCGGTTTCGGCCGGTACCGTCAGTTCCGAACACGAGAAGAAGCAGGTCGAAGTCCTGCGTCTGATCCAGGCGTATCGTCTGCAGGGTCATCAGGCTGCCCAACTCGACCCCCTGGGTCTGTGGAAGCGTCAGCCGCCTGCCGATCTGCTGCTCAACCACTATGGGTTGACCGATGCCGATCTGGATACCACCTTCCGCACCGGTGAATTGTTCATCGGCAAAGAGGAGGCAACTCTCCGTGAAATCAGGGATGCGCTGCAAGAGACATATTGCCGCACGGTCGGTGCGGAGTTCATGCACATCGTCGATTCCGAGGAGCGCCGCTGGTTCCTGCAGCGCCTGGAAAGCGTCCGTGGCCGCCCGCAGTATTCCCCTGAAGTCCGCACCCATCTGCTGGAGCGCCTGACCGCCGCTGAAGGCCTGGAAAAGTACCTGGGCACCAAGTACCCGGGCACCAAGCGTTTCGGCCTGGAAGGGGGCGAGAGTCTGATTCCCCTGATCGACGAGATCATCCAGCGTTCCGGTTCCTATGGCGTCAAGGAGCTGGTGATCGGCATGGCCCACCGTGGCCGCCTGAACGTGCTGGTCAACACCCTGGGCAAGAACCCGCGCGACCTGTTCGACGAGTTCGAAGGCAAGAAGCTGGTCGAGCTGGGCTCCGGGGACGTCAAGTACCACCAGGGCTTCTCCTCCAACGTCATGACCCAGGGCGGCGAAGTCCACCTGGCGCTGGCGTTCAACCCTTCGCACCTGGAGATCGTCTCTCCGGTGGTGGAAGGTTCGGTACGTGCCCGCCAGGATCGCCGCGGCGATCGCTCCGGCGACAAGGTCGTACCCGTCGCCATCCACGGCGACGCGGCCTTCGCGGGCCAGGGCGTGGTCATGGAAACCTTCCAGATGTCGCAGACCCGCGCCTACAAGACCGGCGGCACCCTGCATCTCGTCATCAACAATCAGGTGGGCTTCACCACCAACCGCCAGGAAGACGCGCGCTCCACCGAGTACGCCACCGACGTCGCCAAGATGATCCAGGCGCCGATCTTCCACGTGAACGGCGATGATCCCGAGGCGGTGTTGTTCGTCACCCAGCTGGCGGTCGACTACCGCATGCAGTTCAAGCGTGACATCGTCATCGACCTGGTGTGCTACCGCCGTCGCGGCCACAACGAGGCCGACGAGCCGAGCGGCACCCAGCCGCTGATGTACCAGCAGATCGCCAAGCAGCGCACCACCCGCGATCTCTACGCCGATGCCCTGACCCAGGCCGGCGTGGTCACCGCCGAGCAGGTCCAGGCGCAGTTCGAAGCCTATCGCGGCGCCCTCGACGAGGGCCGTCACGTGGTGGCCAGCCTGGTCAAGGAACCCAATCGCGACCTGTTCGTCGACTGGAAACCCTACCTCGGCCACGCCTGGACCGCCCGGCACGACACCGGCTTCGACCTCAAGACCCTGCAGGACCTGGCCAACAAGCTGCTGCAGGTTCCGGAAGGCGTCGTGGTCCAGCGTCAGGTCGGCAAGATCCTCGAAGACCGCCAGAAGATGACTGCTGGCGGCCTGCCCCTGAACTGGGGCTTCGCCGAGACCATGGCCTACGCCACCCTGTTGCACGAAGGCCATCCGATCCGCATCACCGGTCAGGACGTCGGCCGTGGCACCTTCTCGCACCGTCACGCGGTGCTGCACAACCAGAAGGACGCCGTACCCTACGTGCCCCTGCAGCACCTGGCTGAAGACCAGCCGTCGTTCGAGATCTACGACTCCTTCCTCTCCGAGGAAGCGGTGCTGGGCTTCGAATACGGTTATGCCACCACCACGCCCAATGCGCTGGTGGTCTGGGAAGCCCAGTTCGGTGACTTCGCCAACGGCGCCCAGGTGGTCATCGACCAGTTCATCACCAGCGGCGAGATCAAGTGGGGTCGTCTGTGCGGCCTGACCATGCTGCTGCCCCATGGCTACGAAGGTCAGGGTCCGGAGCACTCGTCGGCTCGTCTGGAGCGTTACCTGCAGCTGTGCGCCGAGCAGAACATCCAGGTCTGCGTACCGACCACGCCGGCGCAGATCTATCACCTGCTGCGTCGTCAGGTGATCCGCCCGCTGCGCAAGCCGCTGGTGGTGCTCACGCCCAAGTCGCTGCTGCGCCACAAGCTGGCCATCTCGACCCTGGAAGACCTGGCACACGGTTCGTTCCAGACCGTGATCAACGAGCTGGATCAGATCGATGCCCAGCAGGTGAAGCGCCTGGTCCTGTGCAGCGGCAAGGTCTACTACGACCTGCTGGAAAAGCGCCGCAGCGAGAATCGCCAGGACATCGCCATCGTGCGTCTGGAACAGCTCTATCCGTTCCCGGAAGACGATCTGGCCGAGGTGCTCGCGGGCTACCCGAACCTCGAGCGCGTGGTCTGGTGCCAGGAAGAGCCGATGAACCAGGGTGCCTGGTACTGCAGCCAGCATCACATGCGCCGCGCCGTGTCCGCCTACAAGCAGGGTCTGGGTCTGGAATACGCCGGTCGCGATGCGTCCGCCGCACCGGCCTGCGGCTATGCCTCCATGCACGCCGAGCAGCAGGAAAAACTGCTGAACGATGCTTTCTCCGTTTGATTCGCCACGCGACTACTAGAGATCACTAAGGAAATTCATAGAATGGCTATCGAGATCAAAGCCCCTACCTTCCCGGAATCGGTCGCTGACGGCACCGTCGCCACCTGGCACAAGAAGCCGGGCGAAGCGGTCAAGCGTGACGAATTGCTGGTTGACATCGAGACCGACAAGGTCGTGCTGGAAGTCGTGGCACCTGTCGATGGTGTCCTGGCCGAGGTCCTGAAGAACGAAGGCGACACCGTGCTGAGCGAAGAGGTCATCGCTCGCGTGGAAGAGGGTGCCACTGCCGCCGCCGCGCCGGCTGCCCAGCCGACCGCTGCCAGCGCTCCGGCTGCCGCGCCGGCCGCCGGTGGTGAAGAAGACCCGATTCTGGCTCCTGCCGCACGCAAGATCGCCGAAGAGAACGGCATCGATCCGGCTACCCTGGTCGGCACCGGCAAGGGCGGTCGCATCACCAAGGAAGACGCCGTCGCCGCTGTCGAGGCCAAGAAGTCCGGCGCCGCCGCTCCGGCTGCCAAGCCCGCTGCCGCCGCCGCTCCGGTGGTGACCGCTGCTGGCGACCGTACCGAGAAGCGCGTGCCCATGACCCGCCTGCGGGCCAAGGTCGCCGAGCGCCTGGTGGAAGCCCAGTCCAGCATGGCCATGCTGACGACCTTCAACGAGGTCAACATGAAGCCGATCATGGACCTGCGCTCCAAGTACAAGGACATGTTCGAGAAGAAGCACAATGGCGTGCGCCTGGGCTTCATGTCCTTCTTCGTCAAGGCCGCCACCGAGGCGCTCAAGCGTCAGCCGGGCGTCAACGCCTCCATCGACGGCAACGACATCGTCTATCACGGTTACCAGGATATCGGCGTGGCCGTGTCCAGCGACCGTGGCCTGGTGGTTCCGGTGCTGCGCAACGCCGAGTTCATGAGCCTGGCGGAAGTGGAAGGCACCATCGCCGACTTCGGCAAGAAGGCCAAGGCCGGCAAGCTGACCATGGACGACATGCAGGGTGGTACCTTCACCATCTCCAACGGTGGTGTCTTCGGTTCGCTGCTGTCCACGCCCATCGTCAACCCGCCGCAGACCGCGATCCTGGGCATGCACAAGATCCAGGAGCGCCCCATGGCGGTGAACGGCCAGGTCGTGATCCTGCCGATGATGTATCTTGCGCTGTCCTACGACCATCGCCTGATCGATGGCAAGGAAGCCGTGACCTTCCTGGTCACCATGAAGGACCTGCTGGAAGACCCGGCTCGTCTGCTGCTGGACATCTGATCCGGCTCTCGCGGTGCGGGGCAGGGGCCACGCACCGCTTCAAGTTTTCCTGCCTGAAGCTGCTCCAAGGGGATTAGTGTATGAGCGACAAATTCGACGTAGTGGTGATCGGCGCAGGCCCTGGTGGCTACGTGGCCGCCATCCGCGCCGCGCAGCTCGGTCTGAAGACGGCCTGTGTCGAGCGCTACAAGGGCAAGGAAGGCAAGGTCGCCCTGGGCGGCACCTGCCTGAACGTGGGTTGCATTCCCTCCAAGGCGCTGCTGGACAGCTCCTACAAGTACCACGAGGCCCACGAGGGCTTTAAGGTCCACGGCATCGACGCGCCGAACGTCACCATCGACGTGCCCACCATGATCGGCCGCAAGGACCAGATCGTGAAGAACCTCACCGGCGGCGTGGCCACCCTGTTCAAGGCGAACGGCGTGACCCTGCTGGAAGGCAACGGCAAGCTGCTGTCCGGCAAGAAGGTCGAAGTCACCGGTCTGGACGGCAACGTCCAGGTGGTCGAGGCCGAGAACGTCATCCTGGCGTCCGGCTCGCGTCCCATCGACATCCCGCCGGCTCCGGTGGACCAGAAGGTCATCGTCGACTCCACCGGCGCCTTGGAATTCCAGAGCGTGCCCAAGCGTCTTGGCGTGATCGGTGCCGGCGTCATCGGCCTGGAACTGGGTTCGGTCTGGGCCCGTCTGGGCGCCGAAGTCACCGTGCTGGAAGCCCTGGACAAGTTCCTGGTCGCCGCCGATGAGCAGGTATCCAAGGAAGCCTACAAGATCCTCTCCAAGCAGGGTCTGAACATCCGCATGGGTGCTCGCGTGACCGGTTCCCAAGTGAACGGCGAAGAAGTCACCGTCAACTACACCGAAGCCGGTGAAGAAAAGCAGATCACCTTCGATCGTCTGATCGTCGCCGTGGGCCGTCGTCCGGTCACCACCGACCTGCTGGCATCCGACAGCGGCGTGGAAAGCGACGAGCGTGGCTACATCTACGTCGACGACCATTGCGCTACCAGCGTGCCGGGCGTGTTCGCCATCGGCGACTGCGTGCGTGGTCTGATGCTGGCCCACAAGGCCTCGGAAGAGGGCGTGATGGTTGCCGAGCGCATCGCCGGTCACAAGGCCCAGATGAACTATGATCTGGTCCCCTCGGTGATCTACACCCACCCGGAAATCGCGTGGGTCGGCAAGACCGAGCAGGCCCTGAAGGCCGAAGGCGTCGAAGTCAATGTCGGCACCTTCCCCTTCGCGGTCAGCGGTCGTGCCCTGGCGGCCAACGACACCGCCGGCTTCGTCAAGGTCGTGGCGGATGCCAAGACCGATCGCGTCCTAGGCGTCCATGTGGTCGGCCCGAGCGCGGCGGAACTGGTGCAGCAAGGCGCCATCGCCATGGAATTCGGCTCCAGCGCCGAAGACCTGGGCATGATGGTGTTCTCGCACCCGACGCTGTCCGAGGCGCTGCACGAAGCCGCCCTGGCGGTGAACGGTCATGCGATCCACGCGGTGAATCGCAAGAAGCGGTAAGAGATTTACAGAACCACGGGGTTGCCGACCGCCGTGGAGCCTCAGGGCTCCACCGCAGGAAGGCACCTCGGACTCTTGTTAGTGGGGTGTGAGACACCTTACTAGGGCAGGGGTCACAGGTGGCGCGGTGCCCGCGACCGTCCGGAGGACGGCTCGGATAACGCACAGCGTCGAATGCGCAATACCCAACGAAGACGGTAGACAAGCATGAATCTCCACGAGTATCAGGGTAAGCAGCTGTTCGCTGAATACGGCCTGCCCGTTTCCAAAGGCTACGCTGTCGACACCCCCCAGGAGGCCTACGAGGCTTGCGGCCGTATCGGCGGCGACGAGTGGGTCGTCAAGGCCCAGGTACATGCCGGTGGCCGTGGCAAGGCCGGTGGTGTGAAGCTGGTCAAGAGCAAGGAAGAAGCCAAGGAATTCGCCGCCAAGTGGCTGGGCCAGCGTCTGGTGACCTACCAGACCGACGCCAACGGTCAGCCGGTCACCAAGATCCTGGTTGAATCCTGCACCGACATCGATCAGGAGCTCTATCTGGGCGCCGTGGTCGATCGTTCCAGCCGCCGTATCGTGTTCATGGCGTCCACCGAAGGTGGCGTGGACATCGAGAAAGTCGCTCACGACACTCCGGAAAAGATTCTCAAGGCCACCATCGATCCGCTGGTGGGCGCTCAGCCCTACCAGGGTCGCGACCTGGCTTTCCAGCTGGGCCTGAAAGGTGACCAGATCAAGCAGTTCACCCAGATCTTCGTCGGTCTGGCCAAGCTGTTCCAGGACTACGACCTGGCGCTGCTGGAAGTGAACCCGCTGGTGATCAAGAAGGACGGCAACCTGCACTGCCTGGATGCCAAGATCAACATCGACAGCAACGCCATCTACCGTCAGCCCAAGCTGCGCGCCTTCCACGACCCGTCGCAGGACGACGCCCGTGAAGCCCATGCGCAGAAGTGGGAACTGAACTACGTGGCCCTGGAAGGCAGCATCGGCTGCATGGTCAACGGTGCCGGTCTGGCCATGGGTACCATGGACATCGTCAACCTGCACGGCGGCAAGCCGGCCAACTTCCTGGACGTTGGTGGTGGCGCGACCAAAGAGCGCGTGACCGAGGCGTTCAAGATCATCCTGTCCGACAGCAACGTGAAGGCCGTTCTGGTCAACATCTTCGGCGGCATCGTGCGCTGCGACATGATCGCCGAAGGCATCATCGGCGCCGTGAAAGAAGTTGGCGTGAAGGTGCCGGTCGTGGTTCGCCTGGAAGGCAACAACGCCGAACTCGGTGCCAAGGTCCTGGCCGAAAGCGGCCTGAACATCATCGCGGCAACCAGCCTGACCGACGCTGCCCAGCAGGTCGTCAAGGCCGCGGAGGGTAAGTAATGAGCGTCCTGATCAACAAAGACACCAAGGTCATCTGCCAGGGCTTCACCGGTAGCCAGGGTACCTTCCACTCCGAACAGGCCATCGCCTATGGCACCCAGATGGTCGGCGGCGTGACCCCCGGCAAGGGCGGCTCCACCCACCTGGGTCTGCCGGTGTTCAACACCGTGCGTGAAGCCGTCGAAGCCACTGGCGCCGACGCTTCGGTGATCTATGTGCCGGCTCCCTTCTGCAAAGACTCCATCATGGAAGCGGCACTGGGCGGCATCAAGCTGATCGTCTGCATCACCGAGGGTATCCCCACCCTCGACATGCTGGATGCCAAGGTGAAGTGCGACGAGCTGGGCGTACGCCTGATCGGCCCGAACTGCCCCGGCGTCATCACCCCCGGCGAGTGCAAGATCGGCATCATGCCCGGTCACATTCACCTGCCGGGCAAGGTCGGTATCGTGTCGCGCTCCGGCACCCTGACCTATGAAGCCGTGAAGCAGACCACCGACGCCGGCTTCGGCCAGTCCACCTGCGTGGGCATCGGCGGCGATCCCATTCCGGGTTCGAACTTCATCGATATCCTGAAGCTGTTCCAGGAAGATCCGCAGACCGAAGCCATCGTGATGATCGGCGAGATCGGCGGCAGTGCTGAAGAAGAAGCCGCGGCCTACATCAAGGCCAACGTGACCAAGCCGGTGGTGTCCTACATCGCCGGTGTCACCGCACCGCCCGGCAAGCGCATGGGCCACGCCGGCGCCATCATCTCCGGCGGCAAGGGTACTGCGGACGAGAAGTTCGCCGCCCTGCAGGACGCGGGTGTGAAGACCGTGCGTTCCCTGGCTGACATCGGCAAGGCCCTGGCCGAGCTGACCGGTTGGGAAGTCAAGAAGGCCTGAGCCTGACTGACGATAGAAAAGGCCGCCTTCGGGCGGCCTTTTTCATGGGCGCGACCATGACGCCTCATCAGCTGCCGGCTGCCTTTTCGCCGGTAATTCGTTAGGATGGCAACCTTCCGCTCCAACGGCCACCCCGTGGCCCCGCCAAGACCTGCTCCCATGAGGGCGGGCTGCCTCGTTTTCCTCATTGCTGGTACTGCCTTCCATGAAAGCTTTGCAAAGCCGGGATGTCCTGGCCCTTGGATTCATGACGTTCGCGTTGTTCGTCGGCGCGGGCAACATCATCTTTCCCCCGATCGTCGGTCTGCAGGCGGGCGAGCACGTCTGGAGCGCTGCCCTGGGCTTTCTGCTGACCGCTGTCGGCCTGCCGGTGCTGACGCTGATCGCCCTGGCACGGGTCGGAGGCGGCATGGACGCCCTGAGCAAGCCGCTCGGCCAGACCGCTGCCCGCACCCTGGCCATTGTCTGCTACCTGTCGGTGGGCCCGCTGTTCGCCACGCCGCGCACCGCCACGGTGTCCTTCGAGGTCGGCGTCGCGCCGCTGCTGGGCAACGGACCCATACCGCTGTTCCTCTACAGCCTGGCCTATTTCCTGGTGGTGCTGGTGGTCTCGCTCTATCCGGGACGCCTGCTCGACACCGTGGGGCGCTTTCTCGGTCCGCTGAAGATCCTGGCGCTGGCGGTACTGGGCGGCGCCGCGCTGTTCTGGCCGGCTGGCGGTCCTGCCACGGCGGCACCGGACTACGCCTCGCGGGCACTGTCCCAGGGCTTCGTCAACGGCTACCTGACCATGGATACCCTGGGCGCCCTGGTATTCGGCATCGTCATCGTCAACGCCATTCGTGCCCGTGGCGTGACGGCGCCGCAGCTGCTGACGCGCTACACCATCATCGCCGGGCTGATTGCCGGGGCAGGGCTGGTGCTGGTCTACCTGAGTCTGTTCCAGCTCGGCGCCGGTAGCGGAGTGCTGGTGCCCCATGCCAGCAATGGCGCCGAGGTCCTGCATGCCTATGTGCAGCACACCTTCGGTAGCGTCGGCAGCGACTTCCTCGCGGTGCTGATCACCCTGGCCTGCCTGGTCACCGCGGTGGGCCTGACTTGCGCCTGCGCGGAGTTCTTCAGCGAATTCCTGCCGTTCAGCTATCGCAGTCTGGTGGTCCTGCTGGCGGCGTTCTCGCTGTTGGTGTCCAACCTGGGCCTGACCCAGCTGATCCAGATCTCGGTGCCGATCCTGACCGCCATCTATCCGCCCTGCATCGCCCTGGTGGTGATGAGCTTCTTCACCGCCCGCTGGGTGGCGCCCGGGCGCATCCTCGGGCCGGTGCTGCTGGTGGCCCTGGCCTTCGGCATCCTCGATGGCCTGCAGGCGGCGCACCTGACGGTGCGCTATCTGAGCGGTGCCGTACAGTGGCTGCCGCTGGCCGACTCGGGGCTGGGCTGGCTGTTGCCGGCCGTGGTGGTGGGGCTGGTCGCCCTGACGCTGGAAAGCCTGCGGCCTGGCGAACGCGTTCAAGAGGACGAGGTCGAACCGGATCCCTCGCGTTCCTGAATCAGCCGCCCACAAAAAAGCCCGCATAAGCGGGCTTTTCTCATATCCAGACAGCTTACGGCTTGGGCTGGGTAGCCGGCGCGTTGCCGTTGGCGGTACCGGTTGCCGGGCTGACCGAGGTGGCTTCGCCTTTGGATTGCTCCTTGGCAGCCTCGTTGGCGGCTTCGTTGCGCTGCTCAGCGGCCTTGTTGCTCTGCTCAGCGGCTTTGTTCAGGTTTTCCTGGGCTTTCTGTTCGGTCTTGGCAGCATCCTGAGCCTTGTTTTCGGAAGGCTTGTCACAGGCGGCGAGGCCGAAGGCGGCAGTGAAGAGCAGGGCAATAGCGAAGGGCTTTTTCATGTGTTTTCTCCTTATGAACTACACGACAGCCGTTCGAGCGCCCCGTTAAAAGTTAAGTTCCGCGTCTAGCCCAGGCATCGCGCAAATTCCTACTTGCATCGCGAACCGAGCGCGCCAAGGTTGAAATGTCATCGGGCGCCCCCATCTCCGCGACATCGCCAGGCATCTGGTGCGTACCTATCGATAGCGGAGTTCGTAGCATGAGTGTGGAGACTCAAAAGGAAACCCTAGGCTTCCAGACCGAAGTGAAGCAGCTGCTTCACCTGATGATTCACTCGCTGTATTCCAACAAGGAAATCTTCCTGCGCGAATTGATTTCCAACGCCTCCGACGCGGCCGACAAGCTCAGATTCGAGGCCTTGTCCAAGCCCGAACTGCTCGAAGGCGGGGATACGCTGAAGATTCGCCTGAGCTTCGACAAGGAGGCCGGCACGGTCACCCTTGAAGACAACGGCATCGGCATGAGCCGCGAAGAGGTGATCGCTCACCTCGGCACCATCGCCAAGTCTGGTACCGCCGATTTCCTGAAGAATCTCAGCGGCGACCAGAAGAAGGATTCCAACCTCATCGGTCAGTTCGGCGTGGGCTTCTACTCGGCGTTCATCGTCGCCGATCAGGTCGACGTCTACACCCGCCGTGCCGGCCAGCCCGCCGCCGAAGGCGTGCACTGGTCGTCGAAGGGGGAAGGGGAGTTCGAGGTCGCGAACTTCGACAAGCCCGAACGCGGTACCCGCATCGTGCTGCACCTCAAGCCCGAGGAAACCGAGTTCGCCGATGGCTGGCGCCTGCGCAACGTGGTCAAGAAGTACTCCGACCACATCGGCCTGCCCATCGAGCTGCCCAAGGAGCAGCAGGGTGGCGAGGACGAGCAGCCGACCGCCGCCGAGTGGGAAACCGTCAACCGTGCCAGCGCGCTCTGGACCCGTCCGCGTACCGAACTCAAGGACGAGGACTACCAGGAGTTCTACAAGCACGTCGGCCATGACTTCGAGAATCCCCTGACCTGGAGCCACAACAAGGTCGAGGGCAAGCTCGAATACACCTCGCTGCTGTACGTGCCGGCCCGTGCGCCCTTCGATCTCTACCAGCGTGAAGCGCCCAAGGGCCTGAAGCTCTATGTGCAGCGCGTCTTCATCATGGACCAGGCCGACCAGTTCCTGCCGCTGTACCTGAGATTCATTAAGGGTGTGGTGGATTCCAACGACCTGTCGCTGAACGTGTCCCGCGAGATCCTGCAGAAGGATCCGGTGATCGACTCCATGAAGTCGGCGCTGACCAAGCGCGTGCTGGACATGCTCGAGAAGCTGGCCAAGAGCGAGCCGGAGAAGTACCAGTCGTTCTGGGGCCACTTCGGCCAGGTGCTCAAGGAAGGTCCGGCGGAAGACTTCGCCAACCGCGAGAAGATCGCCGGCCTGCTGCGTTTCGCCTCGACCCACAATGGCGACGATGCCCAGAACGTGTCCCTGGCCGACTACATCGGCCGGATGAAGGAAGGTCAGGACAAGATCTACTACCTGACCGGCGAGAGCCATGCCCAGATCAAGAACAGCCCGCACCTGGAAGTCTTCCGCAAGAAGGGTGTCGAGGTGCTGCTGCTGACCGATCGCATCGACGAGTGGCTGATGAGCTATCTCACCGAATTCGACGGCAAGCATTTCGTCGATGTCGCCCGTGGCGATCTGGATCTCGGCAAGCTCGACAGCGAAGAAGACAAGCAGGCTCAGGAAGAGGTCGCCAAGACCAAGGAAGGCCTGGTGGAGCGCCTCAAGCAGGCCCTGGAGGCCCAGGTCAGCGAAGTCCGCGTGTCCCATCGCCTGACCGATTCGCCGGCGATCCTGGCCATCGGCGAGCAGGATCTGGGCATGCAGATGCGCCGCATCCTGGAAGCCAGCGGTCAGAAGGCGCCGGATTCCAAGCCGATCTTCGAGATCAATCCGCAGCACCCGCTGATCGAGAAACTCGATGGCGAGCCTGACGAGGACCGCTTCGCCGACCTGTCGCACATCCTGTTCGATCAGGCTGCGCTGGCTGCGGGCGACAGCCTCAAGGATCCCGCCGCCTATGTCCGCCGGTTAAACAAACTGCTGGTGGAATTGTCCGCTTGAAGATGGAGAAGCCCGCCTCGGCGGGCTTTTTCTTATCTACCCTTTGGAGGACCCCATGGTCGAAGTCACTGTAAAACCCGTTGCCTACGAAATCGATGGCCAGCCGTTCGAGAGCCAGCTGGTGTACGCCACCAGCAGTAATCCGACTCGTCCGGGCGTGCTCTTCGCACCCAACTGGATGGGAGTGTCCCATGGCGCCGTCGACCAGGCCAAGGCGCTGGCCGAGGCCGACGGCCTGGCTTACCTGGTCGTGGATTTCTACGGTCGCAATGTGCGCCCGCAGAATGCCGACGAGGCCCTGGCGGCCATGACGCCGATCCGCGGTGATCGCGCGCTGTTGCGCCAGCGCATGCAGGCGGCTCATGCGGCGCTGCTCGCCCAGGCCGAGACGGCGGCGGTGGACGTCCACCAGATCGCTGCCATCGGCTTCTGTTTTGGCGGCTGCGCGGCGCTGGAACTGGCGCGCGATGGGGCGCCGCTGAGCGCCGTGGTGACCTTCCACGCCAATCTGGATACGCCCAACCCGGCCGATGCGGCCCGCATCACCGGTCCGGTGCTGGTGCTGCACGGCGCCGCCGATCCCATGGTGCCGGACGAGCAGCTCATCGGCTTCCGCCAGGAGATGGATGCCGCCCAGGTGGATTGGCAACTGCTGAGCTATGGCGGCGCGGTGCATTCCTTCACCGATCCCGAAGCCAACAATCCGGGCAAGCAGCAGTATCACCCGGTGGTGGCTAAGCGTGCTTTCCTGGCGATGCACAACCTGTTCGACGAAGTCTTCGCCCAGGGCTGATGATTTTCGTTGTCTGCCGGAGCCCGGGTCGGGCCCGGCAGGGTCAGCTGCGGATGACTTCCTGGGTGAAATCCAGGGGCCCGCGGCAGCGTCGGCACAGATAGCGCCGTCCCTTGCGCACCAGGGCGTGACGCTGGGCGGTGAATTCGAAGCGACCGTCCGGGCAGTTGCAGCGATACAGGTACAGGGTGCGGGCCCGTTGCGGCAATTCGTAGGTATGGCAGCGATCCGGCGGCAGGCCATAGACACCACGCATGATCAGCTGCCACTCCTCGCCATGAGGCCTGATGCTGCCACCGAACAACTGGTGCGCCACCAGATGCGCCACCTCGTGGGCCACGGTCTGTTCGAGGAAGTGGGCGCGATTCTGCTGATAGAGCTGCCCGTTGAATCTCAACCGGTTCTCGGTGAGATGGGCGACGCCGGCGCGCTGGCCGCGCAGGGCCAGGCCGACGTCAGGGCGCGGGAAGCGACGTTTGAAGAAGGCCTCGGCCTGCCGATAGCAGTCTTCGACCCGGGCGTGGAGTTGTTCAGGCATGGGCAACCTCTGGCGAGGCGGGTGATTATGCCGAAGCTGGTGCCTGCGCCCTAGCGTCCGCGGTCGGCTGGTGGCCATAGTGCCGCCTCAGCGTATCCATGGCCGCGTTGATGGTTTGCAGTCGACCGGTGCTGCCGCCACGATCCGGATGGTGCCGACTGGCGAGCTGGCGATAGCGGCGACGGATCTGGCCGTAGTCGGCCGAACGATCCAGGCCTAGCAGGCGCAGGGCTTCCAGCAGTTCGGACTCGCCATTGACCAGCGCCCAGAAGTGATTGAGCAGGTTGGCCACGTCTTCCGGCGTAGTGGTCTCCAGCTGGGTGAGATCCAGGTAATAGGCGCGCAGCGGATCGGCCACGATCAACCCGGGCCGGGCACGCAGATAGGGTCGCAGCTCGATGCGCAGGGCGCTGATGATCAGTTCGGCGCGCTGTTCGGCACGCAACTGGTCGCGCAGCTGGTAGAGGGCATTGAAGACGCGAAAATGCAGGCGAAAGAGTTCGTAGTTGTCGGTCACCGGGCGCGGCGGCACCAGGGGCGAACCCGCCCGGCGCAAGGCCTGCAGCAACTCGTACTCCGACAGGCTGGTCTGGGCCCCGAGCAGTTCCTGATGGAGCGCCGTCATGAGCGCCTGGGTTTCGCTCATGGCTGCCGGTCGCCGCGGACTGACGTTCGGGGTAGGGCGGCGGAAGCTTTGCGCGTAAAATGCCGGCCTTTCGTTTTTTCCTTTCGCGGATTCATCCATGGGCATCCTTTCGGTCAACCAGAACAAGCTGCAAAAACGCCTGCGCCGTCTTACCGGCGAAGCCATCGCCGACTACAACATGATCGAGGACGGCGACAAGGTCATGGTCTGCCTGTCCGGTGGCAAGGACAGCTACACCCTGCTCGACATGCTGCTCTATCTGCAGAAGGTCGCGCCGATTCGCTTCGAGATCGTGGCGGTCAACCTCGACCAGAAGCAGCCGGGCTTTCCTGAACACGTTTTACCCCAGTATCTGCAGGAACTGGGGGTCGAGTACCACGTTCTGGAACGTGATACCTATTCCGTGGTGAAGGAAAAGATCCCCGAGGGCAAGACCACCTGTTCGCTGTGCTCGCGCCTGCGCCGGGGCATCCTCTATACCTTCGCCGACGAGATCGGCGCGACAAAGATGGCGCTCGGCCATCATCGCGATGACATGGTAGAAACCTTCTTCCTCAATTTGTTCCATGGCGGCACCCTCAAGGCCATGCCGCCCAAGTTGCGCGCCGATGACGGCCGCAATGTGGTGATCCGCCCGCTTGCCTACTGCAACGAGAAGGACATCGAGGCCTACGCCGTCCTGCGCGAATTCCCCATCATTCCCTGCAACCTTTGCGGCTCCCAGGAAAACCTGCAGCGCAAGGTGGTCAAGGAGATGCTGCTGGAGTGGGAGCGCAAGACGCCAGGGCGCACCGAGATCATGTTCCGCGCCCTGCAGAACGTGGTGCCCTCGCAGCTGGCCGATCGCGAGCTGTTCGACTTCGTCAGTCTCAAGATCGATGACAGCGCGACCCCGCGCTTCGTCCAGGTGATGAATCTCTGATGCGGGACTACGCCTGGCTGCTCGAATACGCCCTCAACCGCTGTGGCTCGCGTGCGGCCCTGGAGGCGCGACTGCCGCAACCGGTGGACGCCGCGACCCTGAGGTCGGTGGGTGATGACCGCTATCTGTCGCTACTGACCCGCCGCATCTTTCGCGCCGGACTCAAGCACAGCCTGGTGGATGCCAAGTGGCCGGCCTTCGAGGAGGTCTTCTTCGGCTTCGATCCGGAGAAGGTGGTGCTCATGGGCGGCGAACGCCTGGAGCGGCTGATGCAGGATGCGCGGCTGATCCGCCACCTGGGCAAGTTGCGCAGCGTGCCGATCAACGCCCAGATGGTGCTCGACTTCCAGCGCAGCCACGGCAGCCACGGCAGCTTCGGTCAGTTGCTGGCCGAATGGCCGACAGAGGACATCGTTGGCCTGTGGGAGCTACTGACCAAGCGTGGCAACCAGCTGGGCGGCCTGTCGGCGCAGCGCTTCCTGCGCATGGCCGGCAAGGACACCTTCCTGGCGACCGACGATGTGGTGACGGCGCTCAAGGCGCAGAACATCCTCGACAAGGCGCCTACCGCCAAGCGTGATCGGCAGAAGATGCAGGAGGCCTTCAACCTCTGGCAGGAACAGAGCGGGCGTCCGCTCTGCCAGCTGTCGGTGATGCTGGCCCTGACGGTGAATCATTGACTGACGCCCTGGCCCGCGCTCGGGGTCTGCTCGCGCGGGCCGGGCGGGTGCTGTTCATCACCGGGGCTGGGCTTTCCGCCGACTCCGGACTGCCGACCTATCGCGGCCTCGGCGGGCTGTACAACGGCCTCACCGAGGAAGGCATCCCCATCGAGGCGGCGCTGTCCGGCAGCATGCTCCGGCAGCGTCCGGAGCTCTGCTGGCGCTATCTGACGCAACTCGGCCGCGCCTGCGCCGCGGCCGTGCCCAATGCGGCGCACCAGGCGATCACCGATTTCGGCGTTCGACATCCCGGCAGCTGGGTACTGACACAGAACATCGACGGCTTTCATCGCCAGTCGGGTTTTCCATCGGAGCGGCTGATCGAGATTCACGGACAACTGGAGCCGCTCGCCTGCATGAGTTGCGCGCAGGCCGTCGAGGAGACTCAGGATTACCTGGCCGGTCCGTTGCCGCCGCGGTGTCCCTCCTGCGGCGGCATGCTGCGGCCACCCGTGGTGCTGTTCGAGGAAGCCTTGCTGGTCACCGAACTGCAGCGTCTGCAGGAGGCGGTGGAGGAGGGCTTCGACCTGGTGATCGCCGTCGGCACCACGGCTGCCTTCGGCTATATCCAGGCGCCGATCGGGCAGACCCTGGCGCAGGGTGGTGACCTCATCGAGATCAACCCGGACCGTTCGTCGCTGCGTGGCCTGGCGACCGTTCAACTGGAAAAAAGGGCCGTAGACGTCCTTCCTCGGCTTTTGAGTCACATCGAGGGCTAAAAAAACTTGCCATCTGTGATCCAGGTCGGCAAGGTGTCGAAACTTTGAAAAAACGACACGGTCGTGCCCATGCCAAGGAACCGCCTCGCACCCCTCGTGCCCCTGTCTTTTGTCTGTCTGCTCGCCGCCTGTGCGAGTGCGCCGCAAAGTCCCGATGCCGTCGTTAGCCAGGATTCTTCCAATACTTCCCGGACGTTCCAGACCGCTTCGCTGCATGGTCTGGGTGGCGCTGGTAACGGCTCCGCGCCTGTGGAGACCGAGGGTGCTCAGCAACGTCCGGTCTTTCCGCATACCCAATCGCCGCATCAGCTCGACTGGGAGCGCGAGGTCGGCCCGCGCCAGGCGCTGCCGAATCTGGCGGACCAGATCCTCAATCGTGCCACCCAGCTGGTGGGGACGCCCTATCGCCGTGGCGGCAGCACCCTGGCCGGTTTCGACTGCAGCGGTTTCGTCAATTACGTCTTTCGCGAGCGCGCCGGCATGACCCTGCCGCGTTCCACCCGCGAGATCATCGATCTCGAAGTACCGGTAGTCAGCAAGAACGACCTGGAACCTGGCGACCTGTTGCTGTTCAATAGCAACGGCCGTGGCCGGGTCAGTCACACCGGTATCTACATGGGCGAAGGCAAGTTCATCCATTCCTCCAGTCGTCGTAGCGGCGGGGTGCGGGTGGACAGCCTGAACGACCAGTACTGGAAGGTGAGTTTCCTGGAAGGCAAGCGCGTATTGCGCTGAGGCGTATCGCCGCGATCTTCGCCGGTGCGCTTCGAGGACCCGTCGTGGCTGCGTGGCAGGCCGACGGTGATCGATGGATAACTAAGGATGTCTCCAATGCCGCATGCGGCTCGCCTCGGATTGTATTGCGCTTTCGTACTGCTGGCCGCCTGTGCCGGCAGGCCGCCCCAGGCCCCCGCACCGGCCGCCCCGGTCGTCTCCCGTCCCCTGCTGGAAAGCCAGGCCCAGGCGGCCAACGATGTACTCTTTCGGGCCATCGGCCTGGTCGGCACCCCCTATCGCTACGGCGGCAACACCCCGGCCGGTGGGTTCGACTGCAGCGGTCTGATCGGCTACGTCTATCGCGATGCGGCTGGCGTGACCCTGCCGCGCTCGACCCGCGAGATGATCACCCTCGGCTCGCCCAATGTGGCGCGTAACGCCCTGCAGCCCGGTGATCTGATCTTCTTCGCCACCGCCGGTGGCCGTCAGGTCAGCCATGCCGGTATCTATGTGGGGGAGGGGCGCTTCGTCCATGCGCCGCGTACCGGCGGTACCGTGCGCCTGGACAGCCTGGCCAAGCCCTACTGGCAGAACAGCTACCTGCAGGCCAAGCGGGTGCTGGTCACGCCGAGTCTCGCCGGCGGCTATTGAACCCCGTTTCGCCCGGGCCGCTCGAATGGGTATCCAGCCCGTGCGGAGCCCATCATGCCCCAGGCGATACGTCTGCCGCCCCAGCCGGCTCGCTGCGAGCTGTGCGGTCGGGCGGCGCCGCTCACCCGCCATCATCTGATCCCTCGCTCGCTGCACGACAAGGCCTACGTGCGCAAGAGATTCGACCGCATCAGCCGGATCACCGCCACCCTCTGGGTCTGCCGGCCCTGCCACAACCATATCCACCAGACCTTCGACGAAAAGACCCTGGCGCTGGAATACAACAGCCGCGAATTGCTGCTCAGCGATCCGCGCATTCGCCAGTTCGTTGACTGGCTGGCGGCCAAGCCCGATGGCTTCGTGCCCAAGCGTTGAGTAATACCACCCCTGTAGAGTTTCACGTCTGGGTGGTTTCCTTCCTGTTCGGAGTGCAGGTAATCAGGATCCGAGGCAGGCAGCGTTCCAAGGGCACGCATCAGGACGAAGCCGGACCAGGGTGGGAATGTAAAGGCCGTCGTCAAGGTGCGGGTCGAAACTGTCGTCTGTATCTCACCTCCGGGGGCGAACGTCACGGCGGCTTGCCGCTGCGATTAGGATGAAGGCAAAGCCACGGCGTAATCGGCCAGTCCGATTCGACCTCACGAGGAGAGCTGATGAGATCCCTGGCCCTGCCCCTGCTGGCGGGGATGCTGCTCCTGTCCAGGACCGCGCTGGTCCACGCCGACGAGACGCCCCTGGCGCGTGGCGAATATCTGACCCACCTGGGCAACTGCCAGGGCTGCCATACCCGTCCCGATGGCGCGCCCTTCGCCGGTGGCGTCGCCTTCGAGACGCCTTTTGGCCGTCTCTATTCGAGCAACATCACCCCGGATCGCGAACACGGACTGGGGGACTGGACGGCAGACGAGTTTCGCCGGGCCTTGCACGAAGGCCTCGGGCGCGAGGGTGAGCAGCTCTATCCGGCCTTTCCCTATACGGCCTTTACCCGCTTGAGCGACGAGGATGTCGCGGCCATCTTCGCCTACCTGCAGGTCCAGCGCCCCGTGCCCTATGCACCGCCGGCCAACGCGCTGCGCTTTCCCTTCGATCAGCGCGCGCTGATCCGTGGCTGGAAATGGCTGAACTTCCGTGAGGGTCCACTGCCCGCCGTGACGGACGCTCAGGTGGCGCGGGGCGCCTACCTGGCGGAGGCGGTGGGACACTGCCAGGAGTGCCATACGCCGCGGACCTGGAGCCAGGGTCTCGACAGCGGCCGGGCCTATGCCGGCGCGACCCAGCAAGGCTGGACCGCCTGGAATCTCACCGCGGATCCCCGCGGCCTTGGCGGCTGGAGCGATGCCAAACTGGCCAGCTATCTGCGCGAAGGGCATCAGCGTGGCGAAGCCGTGGCGGCGGGACCCATGGCCGAAGTGGTGAGCGGCGGTACCCGTCATCTGAACGATGCGGACCTCGGCGCCCTGATCACCTATCTGCGGACCCTGCCGGCGCAGCCCGGAGCGGTGCCGGCGCGGGCCGAGGTGCAGCCGTCCGGGGAAACCGGGCCGCTCACCGCCGCCGAGGCGGAAAGCGCGGCCTTGCTGCAATCCGCCTGCGCCAGCTGTCATGCCCCGGACGACCGGGGGCCGGCTGGTCCCTATCCGCGCTCCTTCAGCAACTATTCGGCGGTGCGCGATCCCGCGGGGACCAACCTGGTGCGTGTCCTGCTCGACGGCCTCGATCGCCAGGGGCGGACCGAACATGCCTTCATGCCAGCCTATCGGGACTTGCTCAGCGATCAGCAACTGGCCGACTTGGCCACCTACATCGGCCGCCGCTTTGGCGGTCACGCCGCCGACATCCGTCCTGCGGACGTGGCGGCCGCGCGCGAAGGAGAGAAATAGCGGTGGCGGCCATCGAATTGAAGGTCAATGGCGAGCAGCGACAACTCGACGTCGATCCGCGCATGCCCTTGCTGGAGGCCTTGCGTGACGAACTGGGTCTCAAGGGGTCGAAGTTCGGCTGCGGCCTGGGCGAGTGTGGCGCCTGTACGGTGCTGGCGGATGGCAAGCCGGTGCGTGCCTGTCTGCTGCCGGCAGTCTCCTTTGCCGGTCGCGAGCTGCTGACCCTGGAAGGTCTGGGTACGCCTGAGGCGCCGCACGCGCTGCAGCAGGCCTTTATCGAGGAACAGGCGGCGCAGTGCGGCTATTGCATCCCCGGCATGGTGATGACCGCCCGGGCGCTGCTCGAACGCGTGCCCGATCCCAGCGATGCGCAGATCCGCCAGGCGCTGGCGGCCAACTTCTGTGGCTGCGGTACCCACTATCGCATCCTGCGGGCGGTCAAGCGGGCGGCGGTGCTCCTGCGCGACGGGCAGGCTCCGGCATGACGCTGTCGCGACGTGCCTTTCTCGGCGGCAGCGCAGTGCTGCTGCTGGGCTTCAGCCTGCAGCGACCGGTCGCCGCCCAGGTGCTGCCTGCACCGGCTGACCCGGCGGACCTGGCCAAGACCCTCGATCAGCGCCAGCTGGACGCCTGGCTGGCGGTGGATGCCCAGGGCCAGGTCACCGTCTACAGCGGCAAGGTGGAACTGGGTACCGGGGTCAGCACGGCGTTGCGGCAGATCGTGGCCGAGGAGCTTTGCGTGGCCTTTGCCGCCACCCGGCTGATCCAGGGCGATACCCGGCTGACCCCGGACCAGGGCATCACCGCCGGCAGCAAGAGTCTGCAGGTGGGCGGCGCCCAGTTGCGCAAGGCCGCCGCCAGCGCGCGGCAATTCCTGTTTCTGGAGGGATCGCGACGCCTGGGGCTGGATCTGGCGGTGGTGGATACGGTGGATGGCCGCGTGGTCTATCGCGGCGATCCCACCGGGCGTTTTGTCAGCTATGGCGAACTGGTGGGCGGACGACCCCTGGGGCGGCTGGTCAATCAGGCCGTGCGTACCCGCGCCGTCAAGGATTACCGCCTAGTCGGCACCTCGGTGCCGCGCGAGGACATCCCCGCCAAGCTGTTTGGCAGCTTCGATTACGTCCACGACCGGCGCCTGCCCGGCATGCTGCACGGCTGCGTGATACGGCCACCCTGCACCGGTTCGGCGCGGCTGGCGGGGGTGAGCCTGCGCGGTATCGATGCCAGCGCGCTGCCGGCTGGCGCTCAGCTGGTGTACGAAGGCGCCTTCGTCGCGGTGGTGGCCGAGCAGCCCTGGCTGGCGCGGCAGGGCGCGGCGGCGCTGCGGGTGGACTGGAGCCTGGTGCCGGATCTGCCGCTGCCGGGCGAACTCTACGCCCAGCTGGAAGCCAAGGCCGGACCGGCCGACATCCAGCAGGAGGCCGGCGATGTCGCGGGCGAATTGGCGAATGCCGCGCAGCGGCTGGACGCCGAGTATCGCTGGCCCTATCAG
The DNA here is from genome assembly GCF_039908605.1 of Pseudomonas aestiva. Classification (NCBI taxonomy): domain Bacteria; kingdom Pseudomonadati; phylum Pseudomonadota; class Gammaproteobacteria; order Pseudomonadales; family Pseudomonadaceae; genus Pseudomonas; species Pseudomonas aestiva. The sequence goes on from NZ_CP150916.1 coordinate 1,590,133, forward strand.
AACCATGACTCCATCGGTCCCTCCTGCGCGGTGGCGGACGTGCGTGCCGACGGCGCCACGGTCTGGAGCGGTACCCAGGGCGTCTACCAGCTCCGGGCGGCACTGGCGGATCTGCTGGCGCTGCCGGAAGACAGTATCCATGTCATCTATCAGCAGGCTTCGGGTTGCTATGGCCATAACGGCGCCGATGACGCGGCGGCCGATGCGGCGCTGCTGTCCAAGCTGTGCGGCCGTCCGGTGCGGGTGCAGTGGAGTCGGGCCGACGAGCACGGCTGGAATCCCAAGGGCCCGGCCATGCTGCTGCGTCTGGCGGGTGGCCTGAGCGCGGCTGGTGATCTGCTCGCCTGGCGCTTCGCCAACTGGACGCCTACCCACCTGACCCGACCCAATGGCCAGACCGGCAAGGCGGCGCTGCTCGCCGGGCAGCTGGCCTACAACCTGCCGCTCAAGGGTGGGCGGGGCGGTGGCAATCGCAATGCGCCGCTGGACTACGACCTGCTCAACGTCCAGGTGGCGACCCATTGGCTGGAAGCCGGGGATTCGCCGCTGCGACCCTCGGCCCTGCGCGCTCTGGGAGCGGTCGGCAATACCTTTGCCAACGAATCCTTCATGGACGAGCTGGCCCTGGCGGCCGGGGTCGATCCGCTGGAATTCCGCCTGCGCTATCTGCAGGACCCTCGCGCACGAGCGGTGCTGCAGGCCGCCACCGCCAAGGCCGGTTGGCAACCACCCACCCGGCAGGAAAAGGTCTGGGACGGTGCCCAGGCGAAAGGGCAGGGGCTGGCCTTCCTGCACTACGAAAACGAAAACGCCTATGTGGCCGCGGTGGTCGAGGTGGCGGTGAGCGAGGCGACGGGGATCCGGGTCACCCGCGTGGTGGTGGCCCATGACTGCGGTCTGATCGTCAATCCGGATGGCTTGCGCAATCAGCTGGAAGGCTGCGTGATCCAGGGCATCGCCCGGACCCTCAAGCAGGCGGTGCGTTTCGATCACCAGGGAGTGACCAGCCTGGAGTGGGGTGCCTATCCGCCGCTGACCTTCAACGAATTGCCCGAGCTGGAACTGGAGCTGATCGATCGGCCTGAAGAACCGGCAGTGGGGGCCGGGGAGGCCACCACCGCGGCCATCCCCGCGGCCATCGCCAATGCCGTGGCGGCAGCGACCGGTCTGCGCCTGCGCGAGGTACCGCTGAATCGCCAGCGTCTGCGCGAGGCGCTAGCCGCTAGCCGCTAGCCGCTAGACGCGTTTCAGCCGCTGCTTGAAGAACAGTGCGGCGCCGGCGCCCAGCACGGCGATGATCGCCGCGCCGATCCACAGCGACTCGTTGCCGGCGAAGCTGAAGTGGTTGGCGCCCTTGGCCGCCAGATAACCCGGGCCCATCATCAGCGGCGCCCAGACGATGGCCGAAAGCACGTTGGCCGACTGGAAGCGCAGCTGGTTCATCGCCATCATCCCGGCCACCAGGGGCACGGTGTTGCGGATCATAGTCAGGAAGCGCCCGCCGAATACCGCGAAGAAGCCATAGCGGCGAAAGAACAGCCGGGTCCTGGCCACCTGCTTGCGATAGCGGCGAAAGGGCGGGCGGTGGACGATACTGGGACCGAGCCAGCGGCCGATGATGTAGGAGCAGATGTCGCCGAGGATGGCGCCGACGATGGCGGCCAGCACCAGCGGCACCGGCGAGAGCACTCCGGAGCCGGCCAGGCCGCCGACCACCAGCAGCAGGGCCGTGGCCGGAATGAAGACGCCCAGCAGCACCAGGGATTCGCCAAAGGCGAGCAGGCCGACGAGCAGCGGCGCCCAGGCCTGGTGGGTTTCGATAAAGCCAAGCAGCGATTGCGTCAGGGATTCCATGGGAGGCCACTCTTGCCGAAAGTCCTAAGACTACTTGGCGCCCGTGGCCTGCCAGCCGTTTCAACAGCTTGAATCAATTTCCATTGCTGGAAGTGCGCAGGAGCGCGCATCGGCGCCCCCGACTGGACGCCTCAACTTTTCGCCAGAGCGTCCTGAGCAGCCTGCCAGCGCAGTGCGTGGCGCTCGCCGACGACGAAACGATCGCCCTGGAAGTCCCAGCGTTCCACGTCCACGGTCTTCTTCGCCCCTTCGCCGACCAGCAGGCGATTGAAGGAGTTGGGCGAGGTGCCGCGCACGCGAGAGGAGAGGGCGGTGCCGGCTTGGACGATCCAGACCTCGCGGGGCAGGGTGGGGTACTGGCGACTCAGCGGCAGCACATAGGGCAGGTGGATATGCCCACCCATCACCAGATCCAGTCCGGCGTCGGCCCAGGTGGCCAGGGCGTGATCGGCGTTGTGCTGCAGATTGCTCAGGTCACTGAGTTCGAGGGCGCCGAAGGGTTGGTGGGCGATGACGATGCGCAGCTTGCCCGGACCGGCGCGGCGCAGGCGCTCGGCCACCCGCTCGATCTGCTCGGTGCTTACCGCGCCATCCTTGTGGCGTTGCGGAGCGGTGGTGTTGAGCCCGACCAGCAACAGCTCGTCGTTTTCGATACTGGGCTCCAGATCCTGACCGAAATGGTGGCGATAGTTGCCATAGGGCGTCAGGAAACGCGCGAAGACGTTGTACAGCGGCAGGTCGTGATTACCCGGGATCACCAGGGTTTGCGGAATGCCGTGGCTTTCCAAGCGTTCGACAAAGGTCTTGGCTGCGGCGAATTGTTCGCGCCGGGCGCGCTGGGTGATGTCCCCGGAGAGAATGAGAACATCGGCGCCGTGTTCGCGGACATGGGCTTCCAGAGCCGCGACCACGGCGGGTTGCTCGGTGCCGAAGTGGGTATCGGAGATTTGCAGGAGGGTCGTCATGAGGACCTGGTTTCCAACGGATTCCCCTTTACGACCGCAACGGGCGCCAAGCGATCCGGCGAAGGCTAGTTAGACTTCGCCGTCGTGGTGCCAGGCGTCATGCAGCTCGGAGGCGTTGGCTTCGCCGACTTCGGTGCGGGCCTTGAGCCAGTCCAGCAGGGCGGTACGGTCTTCCGCGGTGGGCGAGGTGTAGCGCTTGTTGGCCATGATGGTGCCTTCGACCCAGGCGTTGTCGAAGCCGCCGATGTAGTCCAGCGTGCGCTCTTCGACGTAGTCGATGAAGTCGCCCAGGAAGGTGTCCAGATCGTCTTCGCTGAGTTCGTTCTTGAAGCTCACCTTGATTTCAAAGGCCAGTTCCTGGAATTCGCCCAGGTACTGCTTCTTGCGCAGGCGACGCTTCATGCGGCTCAAACGGGGATCTTGGTTGGTATCGGTCATGGCGAAGGCCTGGATATCGATTAAAGGGCGGGCATTATCCCTGGCGTCGACGGGTAATGCCAATGCCGACCGCTCCAGCGGTGGGTCGGCCGGACCTTTTTGCCTGCGACCGGAGGGCGCAGTAGCGGAAGGACCTGCTCAGGCCGCCATGGCCGCGCAAGCATCGGCGCAGGCTTCGCAGGCCCGGGCGCAGGCCTGGCAGTGATCGGCCTTGTGCTTGCCGCATTCGGCGGCGCAGGCGCGGCAGGTGGCCAGGCACAGAGCACAGACTTCGGCGATGCGGTCGCTATTGCGCTGCATGAAGGTGGCGGCCAGGCGGCAGGCATCGGCGCAGTCCCGGTCCAGGCGGACGCAGTCGCGCATCATGTCCAGATTGGCTTCCCCCAGACAGGCGCTGGCACAGGTTTCACAGGCGGCGGCGCAGTCGAGACAGGCCTTGATACAGGCGGCGAGAGTGGCATCGTTCATCCGGTAGCTCCTGGTGTGGGGTGCCTAGGGTGGACCCGGTCGGCTGGCGCCGAGTTCGGCCGGTGCGATCGATTGACGCTCTCCCGGGTAGTCCGTACCCTGCGCCCTTGCACGTGGTGCCCCGCCTCGCCGGGGTGAAACAGGGAAGCCGGTCGAGCCGGCGCTGCCCCCGCAACGGTAGTTGAGCAGTAGCTGCGCGACACCCACTGGCCCTGGCCGGGAAGGGGCGCAGCGGATGCCCCCAGGGCATCGGCTCACCAGCCCGGAGACCGGCCACGCTTGCGTTCATCTCGGCGATGCGGAGGGCGTCGCGCGGCGTCGCCACCTGCCTTGCGCGGGCGGCGTCTCTGCCCGTTTCTCCGCCGCGCCCGCACCCGGAGAACCACCCATGACCGATAGCCCCGATTCGACCAGCCCCGAGCGCGACGAGCGCCACCGTGCGCGCATGGTGCGCAAGAAGGCGGTGATCGACGCCCGCATCGCCGAAGCCCAGGACGAGCGCGGCCTGCTGCTGGTCCACACCGGCATCGGCAAGGGCAAGAGCAGCTCGGCCTTCGGCATGGCGGCGCGTGCCCTCGGCCATGGCATGAAGGTGGGCGTGGTGCAATTCATCAAGGGCCGCCGCGACACCGGCGAGCAACTCTTCTTCAGGCGCTTCCCGGACGAGGTGCGCTACCACGTCATGGGCGAGGGCTTCACCTGGGATACCCAGGACCGGGCCCGCGATCTGCATTCGGCTGCCGCGGCCTGGGCGGTGGCGGTCGAGCTGCTGCGCGATCCGGCCATCGGCCTGGTGCTGCTGGACGAACTCAACATCGCCTTCAAGCACGGCTACCTGGACGTCGATCAGGTGCTGGCCGATCTGGCCGGGCGCCCGGCGCACCAGCATGTCGTGGTGACCGGGCGCGGTGCGCCGCCGGCGCTGGTCGAGGCCGCCGATACCGTGACCGACATGAGTCTGGTCAAGCATGCCTTCCAGGCCGGCGTCCGCGCCCAGCAGGGTATCGAATGGTAGGCGAGACGCGGCATTGCCCGGCGCTGCTGATCGCCGCTCCGGCCTCCGGTCAGGGCAAGACCAGCGTCACCGCTGCCCTGGCCCGGTTGCACGCCCGCCAGGGGCGGCGGGTACGGGTGTTCAAGTGCGGTCCGGACTTTCTCGATCCGATGATTCTCGCCCGCGCCAGCGGCGCACCCGTCTACCAGCTCGATCTGTGGATGATCGGCGAGGCCGAGAGCCGGCGCCTGCTGTGGGAAGCGGCGGGGGAGGCCGATCTCATCCTCATCGAAGGCGTCATGGGCCTGTTCGACGGCCAGCCCTCGGCGGCCGACCTGGCCGAGCGCTTTGGCGTACCGGTGCTGGGAGTGATCGACGCCGCCGGCCTGGCGCAGACCTTTGGCGCCCTGGCCTATGGCCTGGCCCACTATCGGCCGGGCCTGCCCTTCGCCGGGGTGCTGGCCAATCGCAGTGGCAGTCCGCGGCAGACGCAACTGATCCGCGGCAGCCTGCCAGCGGGCATGACCTTCTTTGGCAGCCTGCCGCGCGATGCCGGCATCGAGTTGCCCAGTCGTCACCTGGGGCTGATCCAGGCCGACGAGGTCACCGACCTGGATCGTCGTCTCGACCTGGCGGCCGATGCCCTGGGCGCCAGTTCCACCCTTGAAGTGCCGCCGCCAGTGGCCTTTGCCGCACCGCCGCCGACCGTGGTCGAGCCGTTGCTGGCGGGGGTGCGGATCGGCGTGGCCCGGGATGCGGCGCTGGCCTTCATCTACCAGGCCAATCTCGATCTGCTGCGCGCCCTGGGCGCCGAGCTGCAGTTCTTTTCCGTGCTCACCGACACGGCGCTGCCAGCGGTGGACAGCCTCTATCTGCCCGGCGGCTATCCCGAGCTGCACCTGCAGACGCTGTCCAACAACCTGGGCATGCGCGCGGCCATTCGCGCCCACCATGCGGCCGGCAAACCGATCCTCGCCGAGTGCGGCGGCATGCTCTATCTGCTCGACGAACTGACCGACAAGGCCGGCGAATCCGCCAGCCTGCTCGGACTGCTGCCGGGCAGCGCGCGGATGCAGGCGCGCCTCACCGCCCTGGCCTTGCAGTCGGTGGAGTTCGAGCAGGGCACCCTGCGTGGCCACACCTATCATCACTCGGCCCTCGAGTCATCCGAGGTGCCCTGGGCGCGCGGGCTGTGCCCCAACGGCAAGGCGGTCGCCGAGGCGGTCTACCGCGACGGTCGCCTCACCGCCAGCTATATTCACTTCTACATGCCGTCGGCACCCGCCGCGGCCGCCGCGATGCTCAAGCCGTGACCACGACCCCCTATACCCCCGCCGAACAAGCCGCCGTCTACCGAGCCATCGCCGAGCGCCGCGACATGCGCCACTTCTGCGGTGGCGAGGTGCCCCCCGAGCAACTGGCCCGCCTGCTCGGTGCCGCCCACCAGGCGCCCAGCGTCGGGCTGATGCAGCCCTGGCGCTTCCTGCGCATCAGCGATCCGGCCCTGCGCCAGCGCCTGCACGAGCTGGTGGAAGAAGAGCGCTGCGCCACCGCCGACGCCCTCGGCGAGCGCAGCGACGACTTCATGAAACTCAAGGTGCAGGGCATCCTCGATTGCGCCGAGGTGCTGGTGGCCGCGCTCATGGACGGCCGCGAAGCCCATGTCTTCGGCCGTCGTACCCTGCCGGAGATGGACCTGGCCTCGCTGTCCTGCGCCATCCAGAATCTCTGGCTGGCGGCGCGCTGCGAAGGCCTGGGCATGGGCTGGGTGTCGCTGTTCGAGCCGGAAGCCGTGCGCAGCCTGCTGGAGATGCCGGAAGGCGCGCAGCCGGCGGCCATCCTCTGCCTGGGACCGGTGGAAGCCTTCTATCCGCGCCCGATGCTGGAAGAGGAGGGCTGGCGCCAGGGGCGGCCGCTGGAGGAGCTGGTCTTCGAGAATCACTGGGGCCAGAAACCATGATGCTGGCCTTCGCGGTCGTCAGCGGCATGCTGCTCGACCTGCTGTTCGGCGAACCCCGCCGCGCCCACCCCCTGGTGCTGTTCGGGCGCCTGGCCGACAGCCTCGAAGCCCGCTTCAATCCCGGTGGCCGTGGCTGGCGCAGCCATGGCGTGGTGGCCTGGAGCCTGGCCGTGCTGCCCTGGGTGCTGCTCACCGCCTTGCTCTGCCAGCTCGACTGGCTGGCCTGGATAATCCAGCCCCTGGCGCTGTATCTGGCCGTGGGACTGCGTAGCCTCGGCGAGCACGCCGAGCCGGTGGCCCGCGCCCTGCAACGCAACAATCTGCCCGAGGCACGGCGGCGGGTCGGCTACCTGGTCAGCCGCGAGACCAGCGAGCTGGACGAGACCGCCGTGGCCCGCGCCGCCACCGAATCGGTGCTGGAGAATGGCAGTGATGCCGTCTTCGCCGCGCTGTTCTGGTTCGCCCTGCTGGGTGCCCCGGGTGTGGTGCTCTATCGCCTGGCCAATACCCTGGACGCCATGTGGGGCTATCGTACGCCGCGCCTTGAGCGTTTCGGCTGGGCCGCGGCGCGGCTGGACGATGTCCTCAACTATATTCCTGCGCGCCTGGTGGCCCTGACCTATGCCGGTCTCGGCCGCTTCTGGAGCGCCATCGAAAGCTGGCGCACCCAGGCACCGCTGTGGGACAGCCCCAACGCCGGTCCGGTGATGGCGGCCGGTGCCGGCGCCCTGGGCGTGAGCCTGGGCGGCCCGGCTCGCTACCACGGCGAATGGCACGAGCGTCCGCTGCTGGGCCGTGGACCGGTGCCGACCTTCCTGGCCATCACCCGTGCCCTGAAACTGGTGCGCCGTGGCGCCTGGTTGTGGACCGCGCTGATCGCCCTGGGAGGACTGCTGCTTGCTTGAGCACGGCGGTCGGCTGCGGCGCGCGGCGCGCAGCTACGACATTCCCCTGGACGACTGGCTGGACCTGTCCACCGGTCTGGCCCCCTGGCCCTGGCCGCTGCCGGAGATTCCGGCCAGTGCCTGGGCCCGGCTGCCGGAGCCCGATGACGGCCTGGTGGAGGCTGCCGGTGCCTGTTACCGGGCCAGCGCGTTGCTGCCGGTGGCCGGTTCCCAGGCCGCCATCCAGGCACTGCCGACCCTGCGCGCACCCGCGCGGGTCGCGGTACTGGCGCCCTGTTACGCCGAACACGCCCTGGCCTGGCGTCGCGCCGGGCACGAGGTGCTGGAGTGGGGCGAAGCCCGGATCGCGACCGACCTCGACCAGCTGGACGTGGTGGTAGTGGTCAATCCCAACAATCCCACGGGCGAACGCCTGTCGCCGGCCCGGCTGCTGGACTGGCACGCCCGCCTCGAACGCCGCGGTGGCTGGCTGGTGGTGGACGAGGCCTTCATGGATCCCACCCCGGCAGCGAGTCTTGCACCCTTCAGCGATCTGCCCGGGCTGATCGTGCTGCGCTCCTTTGGCAAGTTCTTCGGACTGGCCGGGATGCGCCTGGGCTTCGTGCTGGCGGCGCCGAGCCTGCTGGCGCAGCTGGACGAGCAACTGGGTCCCTGGACGGTGAACGGCCCCAGTCGTCATCTCGCCCGGCAACTGCTGGCCGATCAGCCGGGCCAGCAGCGTCAGCGCGAGGCGCTGCTCAAGGCCGGTGAGCGCCTGGCGGCGTTGCTGGCCCGGCACGCCCTCGCGCCTAGCGGTGGCTGCGCCCTCTTTCAATTGCTGCAGCGCGCGGACGTCGCGGAGCTGCACGAACACCTGGCCCGCCAGGCCATCCTTACCCGCCTGTTTCCCGCGCTTGGCGCCCTGAGATTCGGGCTGCCCGGCGACGAGTCCGGCTGGCAGCGCCTGGACCAGGGCCTCGCCAGCTACCGGAGTCCCCTATGAGTACGCTGATGGTGCAGGGCACCACCTCCGACGCCGGCAAGAGCACCCTGGTGGCCGCCCTGTGCCGCTGGCTCTATCGCCAGGGCGTGGCCGTGGTGCCCTTCAAGCCGCAGAACATGGCGCTCAACAGCGCCGTGACTGCCGATGGTGGCGAGATCGGCCGGGCCCAGGCGGTCCAGGCCCAGGCCTGCGGCCTGGCGCCCCATACCGACATGAATCCGGTGCTGCTCAAGCCCAACACCGATGTCGGCGCCCAGGTGATCATTCACGGTCGCGCCGTCACCAGCATGGATGCCAAGGCCTATCACGCCTACAAGCCGATAGCCCGGGAGGCGGTGCTGGCCTCCCATGCCCGCCTTTCGGCGGGCTATCAGGTGGTGCTGGTGGAGGGCGCCGGTTCGCCGGCCGAGATCAACCTGCGCCAGGGCGATATCGCCAACATGGGCTTCGCCGAGGCGGTGGACTGCCCGGTGCTGCTGGTGGCCGACATCGACCGGGGCGGCGTCTTCGCCCATCTGGTCGGCACCCTCGACCTGCTCGAACCCAGCGAGCAGGCGCGCGTCGCCGGCTTCATCATCAACCGCTTCCGCGGTGACCTGGCGCTGCTGCAACCCGGGCTGGACTGGCTCGAAGCCCGTACCGGCAAGCCGGTGCTCGGCGTGCTGCCCTATCTGCACGACCTGCACCTGGAAGCCGAGGATCGCCTGGCCACCGGCCAGGTCGCCAAGCAGGGACCGCGTCTGCGGGTGGCGGTGCCGGTGATGCCGCGATTGAGCAACCACACCGATTTCGATCCCCTGCGCCTGCATCCCCAGGTGGAGTTGCTGTTCGTCCGTCAGGGCGAGGCGCTGCCCGCCGCCGACCTGATCATCCTCGGCGGCTCCAAGAGCGTGCGCAGCGACCTGGCCTTCCTGCGCGCCCAGGGCTGGGACGCGGCCATCACCCGCCACCTGAGATACGGCGGGCGGGTGATGGGGATCTGTGGGGGCTTCCAGATGCTCGGCGAGCGGATCGCCGATCCTCTCGGGCTGGAAGGCGCGCCGGGTGACAGCGCCGGTCTGGGCCTCCTGGCCATGAGCACCGAATTAGCGGCGGAAAAGCAGCTGCGCAACGTGCACGGCTGGCTGAGCGACGGCGACGCCGAGGTGGCCGGCTACGAGATCCATGCCGGTGTCAGCCAGGGCCCGGCCCTGGAGCGGCCGGTGCTGCGCTTTGCCGATGGCCGCGTGGATGGCAGCCTCAGCGACGACGGCCAGGTGCTGGGCACCTACCTGCACGGCCTGTTCGAATCGCCCGCCGCCAGCGTCGCCCTGCTGCGTTGGGCGGGTCTCGCCGAACCGCAGCAGCTGGACTACCACGCCCTGCGCGAGCGCGATCTGGAGCGCCTGGCCGATCTGGTCGAACACCATTTGGACACCGGGCGCCTGCGCGCCCTCTGCGAGCTCTAGATGCGCGAATTCATCCTCGGTGGCGCTCGCTCCGGCAAGAGCGCCCTGGCCGAGCGCCTGGCCGCCGAGTCCGGCCTTGCCGTCACCTATATTGCCACCGCCGGCGGCAACGACGCCGAACTGGCCCGGCGCATCGAGCGCCATGCCGCCCGCCGGCCGGCGCACTGGGCGCTGGTGGAAGAACCCCTGGCGCTGGCCGAACGCCTGGAAGCTCTGGCGGCGCCGGATGCCTGCCTGCTGGTGGACTGCCTGACCCTCTGGCTGACCAATCTGCTCTTGCTCGACGATCCCCGGCGCCTCGACAATGCCTGCGCGGAGCTGCTCGAGGTCGTGCCGCAGTTGCCCGGCCACCTTATCTTCGTCAGCAACGAAACCGGTCTGGGCGTCGTCCCGCTGGGCGAGCTGACGCGCCGCTATGTCGATGCCGCCGGCGAATTGCACCAGGCCCTGGCCGCGCGCTGTGAGCGCGTGGTGCTGGCCGTCGCCGGTCTCCCCCTCACCCTCAAAGGAACCCTGCTATGAGCATGCCCTGGTGGCAAGGACCCTGCCGCCAACCCGATACCGCCGCCGCCGAAGCCGCGCGCCAGCGGCAGGCGGTATTGACCAAGCCGAGCGGTTCGCTCGGCGATCTGGAAGTGCTGGCCATCCAGCTGGCGGCCCTGCAGGGCACGCCGCGGCCACTGCTGCAGCGGACCGCCATCGCCGTCTTCGCCGGTGATCATGGGGTGGTGGAAGAGGGCGTCTCGGCCTATCCGCAGTCCGTGACCGCCGAGATGGTGCGCAACTTCGTGCGTGGCGGGGCCGCCATCAGCGTGCTCGCCCGGCAACTGGACGCCGCCCTGGAAGTCATCAACCTGGGTACCGTCACGCCGCTGGAAGCCCTGCCCGGGATCATCGACCTGCCCCTGGGCCGCGGTACCGCCAACTTCACCCTGACCCCGGCCATGACCCATGAGCAGTGCCAGGCCGCGCTGCAGGCCGGGCGCGACGCCGTCCTGCGTGCCTGCGCCGGGGGTGCCGATCTGTTCATCGGCGGCGAGATGGGCATCGGCAATACCACCGCCGCCAGCGCCATTGCCAGTGTGCTGCTGGATACCTCGCCGCTGGCCCTGGCCGGGCCCGGTACCGGCCTGGACGCCGATGGGGTGGCGCGCAAGGTGGCGGTCATCCAGCGCGCGCTGCTGCGCCATGGCGACGCCCTGGACGATCCCTACGAGCTGCTGCGCCGCCTGGGCGGCTTCGAGCTGGCGGCCCTGACCGGTGCCTATCTGGCCTGTGCCCAACAGGGCCTGCCGACCCTGATCGACGGCTTCATCTGCTCGGTGGCAGCGCTCTGCGCCCAGCGCCTGCAACCCGCTACCCGCGACTGGCTGCTGTTCGCCCACTGCGGTGCCGAGCCTGGCCATGCCGCGGTGCTGCTGGCGCTGGGCGGCGAGCCGCTGCTGGACCTCGGCCTGCGCCTGGGCGAAGGCAGCGGTGCGGCGCTGGCCGTGCCGCTGCTGCAACTGTCCTGCCGCCTGCACAGCGAGATGGCGACCTTTGCCGAAGCCAGTGTCTCCAGCCGCGCCCATGACTGACTGTTGGCTGCTGCGCCATGGCGTCACCGAAGGCCCCGAAGGCTTTCGCGGACGCCTCGATCCGCCGCTGGCGGAGCAGGGCTGGGCGCAGTTGCGCGCCGCCGTCGCCACGCAGCCGCCCTTCGAGCTGATCCTGACGTCGCCGCAACAGCGCTGCGCGCGCTTCGCCGAGTGGCTGGCGGCGGAGCAGGGCGCCGAGCTGGTGCTGGAAGCGGATCTGCGCGAACTGGATTTCGGCGCCTGGGAAGGTCGTAGCGCCGCGGAGCTCATGCAGGACCAGGCGGAGGCCCTGGGGCGGTTCTGGGCCGATCCCTATGCCTATACCCCGCCCGAGGGCGAGCCCGTGGCGGCCTTCGCCGAACGGGTCCTGGGGGCGGTGACACGCTGGCGGCCCCGGCTGCAGGGCCACCGCAGCCTGATCGTCACCCATGGCGGCGTCATCCGCCTGCTGCTGGCCCGCCAGCGGGGTCTGGCGGCTAGGGACCTGCTGCAGGTCGAGGCGCCCTACGCGACCCTGCAGCCACTGGCGCTGGAGGAGGGCTGATGCCGCTACCCTTGCTGATCGCCGTGCAGTTTCTGACCCGCCTGCCGGTCCGGCTGCCCGGCGTGCCGCCCGCCGAGGCCGTTGGCCGCTCGGTGCTCTGGTATCCGGCGGTCGGCCTGCTGCTGGGTGCGCTCCTCAGTCTGATCGCCTGGCTGGGCGCCGCGGGCGGCGTCTTCCTGCAGGCGGCCCTGGTGCTGGCCGGCTGGGTGATCCTCACCGGCGGCCTGCACCTGGATGGCTTGGCCGACACCGTGGATGCCTGGATCGGCGGCTATGGCGATCGCGAGCGGACCCTCGCCATCATGAAGGATCCGGCCTGCGGACCCATGGGCGTCCTGGCGCTGCTGCTGACCCTCCTGCTCAAATGGAGCGCCCTGGTGGTGCTCCTGCCGCACGCGCCGGGCTGTCTGTGGCTAGCGCCCCTGGCCGGTCGCCTGGCGCTGCCCTGGCTGTTGCTGACCACCCCCTATGTACGTCCTGGCGGTCTGGGCGAACTGCTCAGTCGCCACCTGCCGCGGACAACCTTGACTCGGGTGCTGCTGCTGGGCGCGCTAGCCATCCTCCTGCTGCCCCAGGGCTGGACCGCACTGCTGGTCACCGCCGGGGTCGCGCTGCTGGTGCGACGCGCCCTGCGTCAGCGTCTCGGCGGTACCACCGGCGATACCGCCGGGGCCCTGCTGGAATTCACCGAGACCGGGGTATTGGTCGCGCTGGCCCTGACGCTGGGCTGAAAAATCGGCCCAAGCGTGAGGCACCCGGGATTTTGCGACCTTGGTCCTTGAACGACATCGGTTAAACCGTTAAGAAGGCGCCTGGTTGCGCGTCCAGCGAAACCGCCTCGGCACGAGCGGGTCCAGGGGGAGTCGTCGTCAGTTGGACAAGGAGCCCCAATGCTCGATGCGCCTCACAGCGCCGCCTCGCCTCGGGAAGTTGCCCCCGCGTCGCGGCTCCGCCTCAAGCCACGCAGCCTGTTCGCCAAGTTCTTTCTGGCGTTCATTTTGGTGGATGCCCTGGGCACCCTGCTGTTCACTCTGCACAGCTACCACCAGGCGCGCGAAGCCAGCAGCCAGAGCATCGACTATCGCTTGATGAGCGCGGCCCTGGCGCTGCCGGAAATTCTCGGCGAGGACTATCTCGCCCAATTGCAGGATCCGGTCCAGGCCGATCCCGACCGCTACCAGCGGACGCTAATCACCCTGGATCGCTATGCCCGCAAGGCCGGGCTGGCCTCGCTCTATGCCTTCGTCAAGGAAGGCTCGAGTTTTCGCTTCATCATGGATTCGGCCAACGAGGAGGAAATCCGCGTTGGCTATTTCGGCGACTATCGCCAGCTCTACGAGCAGGCACCCCCGGAACTCGCAGCGGTGTTTGCCGATCATCAACCGCGTTTCGCGGAATACCAGGATAACTTTGGCAGTTTCCGTTCGCTGTTCCTGGCCATTCCAGGACAGAACGGGCAGGCAGTCGTCATAGGGGCGGACATGTTCATGGAAGGAATAGCAGCGGCGGAGCAGTCGGCTCTGCTGGATTCGCTGCTCATAGGGGCGATCATCTTCGCGATGGGCGCTCTGGTCAGCCGGATCTTGGCAGGCGCACTCAATCGCTATCTGCTCCGTCTGGGTCAGGCCACCGAACGCATCGCCGATGGCGACTATCAGCTGGGCCTCAAGGAAGGCCGCGATCCGGTCGGTAGGCTCGGTCGCGCCATGAATCAGATGGGCGCCGCCCTGGCCGCGCGCGAGCGGCGCATCAGCCAGCTGGCGTTTCGCGACATGCTCACCCGGCTGCCCAACCAGGTGCGGCTGGTCCTGGAGATTCGCCAGCGCATCGAGCATGCCGCGGCTGGGCGCTTTGCCGTGCTGCTGCTGGACGTGGCCAACTTCCGCAACATCAACGAACTGCTCGGCCAGGAAGGTGGCGACAAGATCCTGCGCCACCTCGCGCGTCGGCTGAGGGTCGCGGCGCCGGAAGAGAATGGCGTGGCGCGGATCGGCGCCGACACCTTCGTCCTGCTGCTGCCCTGGTTCGACGACGCCTCGGCGGAGGCGGCGCTGCTGTCGCTGCGCAACCTGGTGGAAAAGCCCTTCGTCAGCGGTAACCAGCGGGTGTCGCTGCGCATCACCTTCGGTATCGCCTGCTACCCCGAGCATGGCGCCAGCGCCGAGGCCCTGCTGGCCAACGCCGAGACCGCGCTGCAGGATGCGCGCCGGCGCCAGCTGCCCTTCGCCTTCCACGATCCGGACCAGGAACGTCAGCGCCAGCTCGGCATCGCCATGCTCGACGCCCTGGACCTGGCCGTGGACCACGATCAGCTGCGCCTCTATCTGCAGCCCAAGATCGCGTTGCCTGACGGCCGCGTGGAAGGCGCCGAGGTCCTGATCCGCTGGCAGCATCCGGAACTGGGGCTGCTCAAGCCGGACGCCTTCGTCGGCATCGCGGAGCAGAGTCGCAAGATCTGCGACATCACCCTCTGGGTGCTGGAGCGCTGCATGCGCTTGCAGCGCGAGCGGCAGCTGGGCGCCCTCAAGCTCAACGTCAATCTGTCACTGCTGGACCTCGAGCATCCGGCCTTCATCGCCCGCATCGGCCGGCTGCTGGACGAGACCGGCGCCGTCGCCGCCGGCTTCTGCCTGGAGATCACCGAGTCCCGCGCCATGAGCAATCCGGTGCAGGTGCTCGATTGCCTGCGCCAGCTCAAGGCCATGGGCTTCGAGCTGTCGCTGGATGACTTCGGCGCCGGACATTCCTCGCTCGCCTGCCTAAGCAGCTTTCCCATCGACGAGCTGAAGATCGATCGGCAATTCATCGAGCACTGCCAGCTGCCCGGCGATCAGGAGGTCATCAGGCTGCTGGTCCAGCTCGGCCAGTTGCGCGGGCTGCGGGTGGTGGCCGAAGGCGTGGAAACCCGCCAGGCCCTGCAGGTCCTCACCGAGCTGGGCTGCGACCAGATCCAGGGCCAGCTGGTGGCCGGCGCCCTGTCGCTGGACGACTTCCAGCGCTGGTACGCGGAGCAGGAGCAGGGTTACTGGGGGCTCAGGGCCTAGACCAGGATCGCGGCTGTTCGCCGCCGCGGATGGCTGGTGCGCGATCCCGGTCCCGGAAAGCACGAAGCCGCCTGGCGGCGGCCTCGGTAGCGGACCTGAGGCTTAGAAGCGATAGGTCAGCTGGGCGCCCAGACCGTGGGCGCTGTTGTCGTACTTGGCGCTGTAGCCGGCCTTGGTGGAGGTGGCGGGGCGATTGATCGACACGTCGTCTTCCCAGAGGTAGGCATAGGCCACATCGATGGTCATGTCCTTGGTCGGCGACCAGCCTGCGCCCACCGAGAAGGTCTTGCGATCGCCCACCGGGATGCGCACGTTGCGGTCGCCGTTGTCGGTCGGGGACGGGTCGATGGCCATGCCCGCGCGCAGCACCCACTGGGGATTCAGCTGATAGGCCGCGCCGATGGCGTAGGACCAGGTGTCCTTCCAGTTGAGTTCTTCCGTCACGGTCGCCAGGGGCGAACCCAGCACCGGCAGGGTGGGGGTGCCCTCGTTCTCCACGTCGATCGACTTCAGGCGACTCCAGCGGGTCCAGGTGGCACCGGCGTACATCGTCCAGTCGTTGTTCAGACGGTAGGTGAAGGAGGCATCGCTGCTTTCCGGCAGGGTGATGCTGAGGCTGGCGTCATACTTGCCGTTGAGCCGGCTGACCAGGGCGTTGGTGATCGGACTGGCCTGGCTATTGGCGCCTGTGACCTCGGTGTTGCCCTTGAGCTTGTAGGTGACCTTGGAGTGGTAGGTCAGGCCGAAGGTCAGGTCATCGGTCAGGTCCGCGAGCAGGCCGACGTTGAAACCATAGGCGGTATCGTCGCCATCGATCTTGACCTGGCCATCCTGGGTGCTGCCGAAGTTGACGTTGCTGTTGAGCTTGCCTTCGATGCGGTTGATGGTCGGACCGAAGCCGATGGAAACTTTGTCGGTGATCTTGTAGCTGACGGTGGGCTGGATGGTGATGACTTCCACCTTGCTCGCCTGACCCTGGTAGCGACCCTGGAAGGCGTGCTCGTAGTTGCTGATCAGCGCATAGGGGACGTACACACCCAGGCCGAAGTGCAGGCGGTCATCCACCGGCGTCACGAAGTAGCCGAAGGGCACCACCGAGTTGGGCACCATGTCGCCGTCGTTGCTGCCCTGGACGGCCTGGCCGTTGGCGTAGCGGCCACTGGCGTCCTTGATGTCGATCTTGGCGTGGATGTAGGCGCCACCGAGGGACACCTCGCGGCCCAGGCGCGACATGCCGGCCGGGTTGCCATAAACGGTGGAAGCGTCCTGCGCGGAGGAAGAGCGTCCGGCGAAGGAGGTACCCATCCCGCTGACACTCTGTTCGTTGATAGCCAGACCGTTCGCCAGGGCATAGCCGGAAGCGCTCGAAACGGCCAATGCAAGTAGGGTCAGTTTTATTGTTTTCATGCTCTTGCAGCTCCATTGAAAGGCGAGAAGCGCTTACCTCCGCGGATTCCCAAGTCCGAGTGAGTACCTGCGCACACTCAGCTTTTAGCAGGCCCGGCTTGCGAATACAAAAAAAACTATTCGGTCACGTTTGGTTCGGGGCGGTCATCAGGCGTTCATCCGACGAACCCGCCTGGAAAGCCGCTGAATGCCACGCTTCCCGGTGCGTGACGGGGGCGTCAAGCGGCACCGAAGAACCGGCCCGGGTGGCTTATACTGTCGGCTCATCTGTTCGGAGTGCGCCCTTGACTTCTGCCCCTCACTGGATCCGCGACGACGCGGCGCTGGCCGCCCTCTGCGCGCGGTGCCAGACCCTGCCCTTCATCGCCCTCGACACCGAATTCATGCGGGTCGACACCTTCTATCCCAAGGCCGGCCTGATTCAGATCGGCGACGGCCAACAGGCCTACCTGGTCGATCCCCTGTGCATCGGTGACTGGACACCCTTCGCCGCGCTGCTGGAGGACCCGGCGGTGGTCAAGGTGCTGCACGCCTGCAGCGAAGACCTGGAAGTGTTGTTGCGCCTGACCGGCAGCCTGCCGCAGCCGCTGTACGACACCCAGCTGGCGGCGGCCTATCTGGGGCTTGCCCATTCCATGGGTTACTCGCGGCTGGTCGGCGAAGTGCTCAAGATCGACATCCCCAAGGACGAAACCCGCTCCGACTGGCTGCAACGGCCGCTGACGCCGTTGCAGGAACGTTACGCGGCGGCCGACGTGACCTATCTGGTCGACGTCTATCTCTATCTCGACGCGCGCCTGGATGACCAGCGGCGTGCCTGGCTGCTGGAGGATGGCGCCGAGCTGGTGGCCAATCTGCGCCGCATCAGCGATCCCTGGGAAGCCTATCGCGACGTCAAGCTGGCCTGGCGCCTGTCGCGCCAGCAACTGGCAGTGCTGCGGGTGCTCTGCCACTGGCGCGAGGTCAAGGCCCGCGAGCGCGACCAGCCACGCAACCATGTGCTGCGCGAGCGCTCGCTGTGGCCGCTGGCGCGTTTCCAGCCCACCGACAAGCAGGCCCTGGCGCGCATCGACGACATGCATCCGCGCACCGTGCGCCAGGATGGCGATACCCTGCTGGAACTGATCGCCGAAGGCGCCGCCACCCCGGCTGAGCAATGGCCGGCGCTGCAGGCCGAACCCTTGCCCCACGAGGCGTCGCCGCTGCTCAAGGCCTTGCGCGCCATCGGCGAACGGGATGCCGAGGCCCTGGGCATGGCGCCGGAACTGATGCTGCGCAAGAAGGTGCTTGAAGCCCTGCTGCTCACCGGCTGGCCCGCTGGCGACTACCAGTTGCCGGCGAATCTGCGCGGCTGGCGTCGCGAGCGCTTCGGCCAGGCCCTTCTCGCTCACCTGCAGGCGCAACGCACCCCGCCGGTGCCCCTGGAAGACACCCCATGAAATTGCTCTGCTCCATCTACCGCAGTCCGCACAAGCCGGAAATGTACCTCTATGTCGACAAGCTCAAGGGCCTGAAACCCGTCCCCGAGGGGCTGCTCGCAGCCTTCGGCCCGCCGGCGCTGGCCTTCGAATTCGTGCTGACCCCGGAGCGCAAGCTGGCACGGGAAGACGTCGCCAAGGTCCTCGAGAACATCGCCAAGCAGGGCTATCACCTGCAGATGCCGCCGCCGGAGCTGGAGCGCGATGACTACCTCGAGCACCTGCCTGAAGAACTGCTGCGGCTCAACGATCCGCTATGACCGCCGTCCTGCTGCTGGAGGACGCGCCGACCGGCTATGCCGCTGCCTGGCGCCAGTGGGCGCCGGAGCTGGACCTGCAGGTACCGGCGGACCCGGCTGAGGCCGTGCGTCTGGCACAGCAGTCGTGCTACTGGCTCGGCCAGCCCGATCGCGCCGCGGCCCTGTTGCGCCAGGGCGTCAAGCCGCTCTGGCTGCAATCGACCTGGGCCGGCTACGCACCGCTGCTGGCGGCGGATCTGCCCTGCGACTATCGCTTCAGCAGGGCGGTGGGCTTGTTCGGCCAGAGCATCGGCGAATACGTCCTGACCTATCTGCTGCAGTTTGAGCGCCAGGTGGCTGCGCGGCAGCTCAGTCAGCAGGAAGGACGCTGGGATACCCGGGCGCCAGGCACCCTGGCCGGGCGGCGGCTGTTGCTGGTCGGGGCAGGGGACATCGGCCAGGACATCGCCCGCCTGTTCGCGCCGTTCGGCATGATCCTCACCGGCGTCGCCCGCAGTGCACGAACCTTGCCTGGCTTTGCCCGGGTGGTGACGCTCGCGGAACTGCGCCAGGCGGCGCGGGATGCGGACTTCGTGGTCAATCTGTTGCCGGACAGCGGCAGCACCCGGGATCTCTACGATGCGGACTTCTTCGCCGCCTTGCCTGCGGGTGCCTTGTTCATCAATGCCGGACGCGGCACCAGCGTGGTGGACGCCGAGCTGATCGCCGCGTTGGAGAGCGGGCAGCTGGCCGGGGCGGTGCTGGACGTGTTCCGCCAGGAGCCGTTGCCGGCCGAGCATCCCTTCTGGCAGACACCCAACCTGCATCTCACCGCCCATGTCGCCGGGCCCACGCCGCCGGCGGCGGCGGTCCGGTTGTTTCTCGACAATCTTCAGCGCCTGCAACAGGGGCAGCCCCTGCGTGGCGCCGTCGACCTGGCCGCTCAGTCGAAGGTATAGGGGCCGGCCACCGCCAGCTCTTCGACGGTCAGGCGCGGACTGGGCAACTCGCGCCCCTGCAGGGACTCCGGCAGGCTGGCCTTGTCGCCCAGCTTGCCGATGGCCACCGCCAGCTCGACCTTGAACGCCGCCGGCACCTTCAATTCACGCTGGATGCCTTCGCGATCAATCCCGGCCATGCCGTGGGCGTGCCAGCCGGCGTTGGTCGCCTGCAGCGCCAGGTAGGCCCAGGCCGCACCGGCATCGAAGCTGTGACTGGGGAAGGGGACTTCCTCGCCACTGCTGGCGCGCAGCAGGGTGGTCTTCGACAGGATGATCACCAGCGCCGAGGCGTGCTGCGCCCAGCCGCGGTTGAATTCACTGATCAGCGACAGGAACAGCGCCCAGTGGGCGTCGTCGCGTCGTGCATAGAGGAAGCGCCAGGGCTGGGCGTTGAAGGCTGACGGCGCCCAGCGCGCGGCCTCGATGAAGCCGAGCAGTGTCTCCTCCTCGATGGCGACCGGGTCGAAGGCGCGGGGCGACCAGCGCTGGACGAACTGGGAATCGACGGGATACTGGGGCGTACGGCTGCTGCTGGTCATGGCTTCACCACGGGAGGAAAGGGGAGTCCGGCACGGTAATCCGGTCGGGCGGAGTCGACAAGGGCGCGAACGGTGCTTGGCGCTCGCGGCGTGCGGCACTAGACTGCGCGCCCCCTTTCCTTGCCACGATCTCTGCCATGGCCGCCATCACCCAGCCGTTCTGGAAGCGCAAGACCCTCGATCAGCTCGATGCCCAGGAATGGGAGTCGCTGTGCGACGGCTGTGGCCTGTGCTGCCTGCAGAAACTCGAAGACGAGGACGACGGCGCCGTCTACTACACGCGCATCGCCTGCAAACTGCTGGATCTCAAGACCTGCCAGTGCAGCCGTTACGCCGAGCGTACCCGCTTCGTTCCCGATTGCATCCAGCTCACGCCGGCCCAGGCCGACCAGTTCGCCTGGCTGCCGCCCACCTGTGGCTATCGCCTGGTGGCCGAAGGCAAGGATCTGCCGGAGTGGCACCCGCTGATCTGCGACGACCGCGAGGCGGTGCACAAGGCCGGCATCTCCCAGTCCGGCCGCATGCTCAGCGAGACCCAGGTCGCCGAAGACGACTGGGAAGACTATCTGATCTTCCGCGCGGGCTGATAACGGCTTCAGGCCACCACAGGGCTGGTCCGCAGCGGTACGGCCAGGTCCGCCGCGCGATGGCAGCGTACCTCCGCCAACGTGCCTGGCAGCAGTGCCTGGGGTCGTTCGCAACCGGCGCCCGCCTGCGGACAGCGATCCCGAAAGAAACAGCCCGTCGGCAGCACCCGGTTGCCCGGCAACTCGGTGCGCTGCGCCGCGGCATCGCCCGTGAGCGGCTGATCCAGCCGCGGCACCGCCTCCAGCAACAGCCGGGTATAGGGGTGGCTGGGTTGCTCCAGCACCTCTGCCGCCGCCCCCAGCTCGACGATCTGCCCCAGGTACATCACCGCCACCCGGTCGGCCAGGTGGCGCACCACCGAGACGTTGTGGGAGATCAGCACGAAGGTCAGGCCGCGATCGCGTTGCAGCTGGGCCAGCAGGTTGAGGATCTGGGCCTGCACCGAGATGTCCAGGGCCGAGGTGGGCTCGTCGAGAATGATGACGTCCGGGTCCGACGACAGCGCCCGGGCGATGGCGATGCGCTGACGCTGACCACCGGAAAACTGGTGCGGGTAGCGATCCAGGTATTCGGGACGGATACCGACCTGCACCGCCAGGCGCTCGGCAAGGGCGCGCAGGGCTGCGGTGGAGCTGCGACCCCGTACCACCAGCGGCTCGGTGATCAGCTTCCACACCGGCAGGCGCGGATCCAGCGAGGACTGGGGGTCCTGGAAGACGATCTGGATATTGCGCTCGCCACGGGCGGCGCCGGTGAGGGTGCCGCCCACCGGCTCCACCAGCCCCATCAGGACCTGGGCCAGGGTGCTCTTGCCGCAGCCGGATTCACCGAGCACGCCCAGGGTCTCACCCGGAAAGAGCCGCAGGTCGATGCCGTTAAGGGCATGGGCCTGGCCCTTGGTGCGCCCGAGCCAGTCGCGGCCCACCGGATAGCGCACCTCGACGCCGCTGAGTTCCAGCAGCGGTACGGCAGGCGGAGCAAGGGTGTTCATGCCGGGGCGTCCTCCGCCTGCAGCCAGCAGGCGCTCAGGTGATCGGGGGTGTCCGTGGGCAGCAGCGCGGGGCGCGTCTCGCAGCGCTCATGGCGCCGACTGCAACGATCCTTGAAGCTGCAGCCACCAGGCAGCTGGGTCAGGTTGGGCACCTGGCCGGGGATGCTGGCCAGGTCGCTGCCCGGCACCGCCTTTTCCGGCAGGCAGGCCATCAGGCCCTGGGTATAGGGATGCCGAGGTGCCTGCATGACCGCCGCGGTAGCCCCCTGTTCGACGATGCCGCCGGCGTACATCACATAGACGCGATCGCAGAATTGCGCGACCAGGGCCATGTCATGGGTGATCAGCAGAATGGCGGTGCCCCGAGCCCGCGCCTTTTCGCGCAGCAGGAGCAGCACCTGGCGCTGCACCGTGACGTCCAGCGCGGTGGTCGGCTCATCGGCGATCAGCAGCTGCGGATCGCAGGAGAAGGCCAGGGCGATCATGATGCGCTGGCGCATGCCGCCGGACAGCTCGAAGGGATAGCGTTCGAGGATCTGCTCGGGATCGGCGATGTGCATGTCCTTGAGCAGCTCGATCGCCTTGGCGCGGGCCTGGGCGGCATCCAGCGCGGTATGGCGGCGAATCACGTCCAGCAGCTGGCGACCGATGCGCCGCGTCGGGTTGAGCGCGGTCATCGGCTCCTGGAAGATCATCGCCGCCTCGCGGCCGCGCACCTCCATCAGCTGGCGCTCGCTCAAGGCGAGCATGTCGTGGCCCACCAGGTTGACGCTGCCGCCGGTGACCCGGTAGCTGCCGGGGGGCAACAGGCCGAGGGTGAGCATGGCGGTGACCGACTTGCCCGAACCGGACTCGCCCACCACGCCGACGATCTCGCCGGGGGCCACACTCAGGCTGACGCCGTTGAGCGCCTTGGCGCTGCTGCGAAAGCCGGGGAACTCCAGATTCAACTGGTCGATGTGCAGAACGGGCTGGCCCATGTCATTTGCCCTTTTGGCGAGGATCGAGCAGATCGCGGATGCCATCGCCCAGCAGGTTGAAACCGATGGCGGTGACCAGGATCGCCAGGCCCGGGAAGGTCGAGTACCACCACTGGTCGAGGATGAAATTGCGGCCGCTGGCGACCATCACGCCCCATTCCGCGGTGGGCGGCTGGGCGCCCAGGCCGATGAAGCCCAGCGCCGAGGCCATGAGGATGGCGTTGCCGATGTCCAGGCTGAATTGCACCAGCAGCGGCGGCATGGCGTTGCGGGCCACGTGCCAGTGCACCAGGTGCCATTTGCCGGCGCCGAAGGTGCGCGCCGCCTGGACGTAGGCCAGCTGGCGGATGCTCAGGGTCTGGCCGCGCGCCAGGCGCACATAGAAGGGAATGCGCACCAGGGTGATGGCCAGCATGGCGTTGAACAGGCTCGGCCCGAGGGCGGCGGCCAGGGCCATGATCAGCACCAGCGAAGGCACCGAGAGGATGATGTCCATCAGGCGCATCATCAGCCGGTCGAAGGCGCCGCCGACGATGCCCGACAGGCAGCCGAGCAGGCCGCCGCTGGCGCAGGCGGCAAAGGCCACGAACAGGCCGACGCCCACCGACTGGCGGCTGCCGTAGATCACCCGGCTCAGCAGGTCGCGACCCACCTCGTCGGTGCCGAACCAGTGCAAGGCGCTGGGTGCCTGCAGGCGGGCGGTGAGTTTCAGCGCGTTGGGCTGATAGGGCGCGAGCCAGGGCGCGGCAACCATGCACAGCAGCACCAGCAGGGTAATCACCAGTCCCGTGAGCATCAGCGGATTGCGGCGGATGCGCCAGGCCAGCCAGGCGGTCTGCTCGCGCCAGCGGGGGCGCGCAGCGATCAGGGTCGTCATGCTAGTTCACCTTGCCGATGCGGGGATCGACCAGCCGGTAGAGCAGGTCGATGAAGCGGTTGAGCAGGACGTAGATGAAGGACACCACGATGGCGAAGCCCATGACCGCCGGGAAATCCAGCGCCTGGATCGACTTGACCACATAGGCGCCCATGCCCGGCCAGGCGAACACGGTTTCGGTGAGCACGGCGCCATAGAGCAGGTCGCCCAGCGCCAGGCCGATCACCGTGATGGAGGGAATCAGCGCATTGGGCAGCGCGTGGCGCAGCACCACGGTGGTCTGCGACAGGCCATAGGCGCGGGCGGTGCGGATATAGTCCTCGCCCAGCTGTTCGAGCATGGCGCCGCGGATCTGCCGGGTGATGACGCCCAGGTTGACGAAGGCCAGGGTCACCGCCGGCAGCAACAGGTGCCTGGCCGCGCTGACGAAGCCGGTGAGATCGCCCGCCAGCAGGGTATCGATCAGATAGAAGCCGGTCACCGCTGGCGGTGGCGTCAGCCCCTGGTCCAGGCGCCCGCCGCCGGGCAGCCAGCCGAGGTGCCCGTAGAACAGCACGATCAGCCCCAGGCCCAGCCAGAAGGCCGGGGTGGAGATGCCGGCCACCGCCAGGGTACGGCTGATGTGATCGATCCAGCGGTTGTTGTAGACCGCCGAGAGCACGCCCAGGGGCACGCCAATGAGGATCGACAGTAACAGCGCGGCCAGGGCCAGCTCCAGGGTGGCCGGAAAGAACAGCTGCAAGTCTTCCAGCACCGGGCGATGAGTGCGGATCGACTGGCCCAGGTCGCCCTGCAGCAGGTCCCCCATGTAGCGGAAGTATTGCTGGTAGAGCGGCAGGTCCAGGCCCAGCTGCTGACGGATGCCGGCGACGATTTCATCGCTGGCACGCTCGCCGGCGATCAGCCGCGCCGGATCGCCCGGGATCAGGTGGGAGATGACGAAGGTGATCAGGGACACCCCGATCACCACGATGAGGATATCGGTCAGCTGCTTGCGCAGCAGATGGAAGAAGGCCATGGCATACCTCGCGAGGCGGGTGCCGGAGCGCGCCGGCACCCGTCGCCCTTACTTGGACATCGCAGCGAAATCGAAGACCTGTTCGAGCATGGGGTTGAACACGTACCCCTTGACCGCGGCGCGCATCGGCACCGTGTAGGCCTTCTGGTAGAGGTAGGCGTAGGCGGCGTCGCCCACCACGATCTTCTGGGCCTCCTGGTACAGCGCCTTGCGCTGGGCCACGTCGCTGACGCTGGCGGCGTCGCGCAGCAGCTGGTCCACCTTGGGGTTGCTGTAGAAGGCACGGTTGCCCGCCAGTCCCGCATTGGTGCTGTCGAACCAGAAGTTCATGAACATGTAGGGGTCGGCAAAGTCCGGACTCCAGTTGCCGATGGCGACGTCGAAGTCACCCTTGCCCAGGCGTTCGCGGAAGGTGGCGTTGGCCAGCTTCTCCATCTTCAGGTTGACGCTCAGGGTGCCCAGGCCCGCCTGCAGGGTCAGGCCGATCGGCTCCCATGCCGGATCCTTGTCCGAGTAGAGGAATTGCAGCTCCCGCACCTTGGGCGCCTTGCCCAGGGCGGCCTGGGCGGCTTCCAGGTCCTGCCTGGGCATTGGCAGGCTCGGATCATGCCCCCACATGCCGTCCGGGATCGGGCCGTTCATGAGCTTGGCCTTGCCCATGGCGATGCCTTCGACGATGCCCTGGTAGTCGAGGGAGTCGACCACGGCCTTGCGCGCGTTGACGTCGTTCAGGGGTGCGCGCCTGTTGTTGAGGTAGAGGTAGGTCACCCGCAGCGAGGGGTAGGCGGTGGTGACGAAGCCGGACTTCTGCGCCAGCGCCTTGACCTGGTCTTCGGGCAGGTCCTCGATGATGTCCAGATCGCCCTGTTCCAGTTGCAGGCGCCGTACCGAAGGCTCGGCGATGATGCGGATCACCACCTGCTTGAGCGTGGGCGCCTGGCCGGCGTAGTGCGGGTTGGGCTCCAGGGTCAGCGACTGGCCCTTCTGCCAGGCGGCCAGGCGATAGGCGCCGGAGCCGGCGGTATGGCCGGCCAGCCAGGCGTCCACGTCCTTGCCGTGGGTGCTGGCCACCTTGGGGTTGATCACGCTGGCGCCGTCGTGGGCCAGGGCGAAGAGGAAGGGCGCGAAGGGCTTCTGCAGGGTGAATCTGATCGTCTGCGGATCCACCACGGTCACCGTCATGTCCGCCGGGAAGATGCTGGACGGGCCCTGCTTGAGCTTCATCAGGCGCTCGACCGAGAACTTGACCGCCTCGGCGGTGACCTCGCTGCCATCGTCGAACTTGTTGCCGGGCTTCAGGGTGAAGGTCCACACCAGGTTGTCGGGGGATACGGTCCAGCCGCTGGCGAGGTCGCCCTCGACATCGGTGCTGCCCTTGCTGTCTTCCACCTTGTAGCGCATCAGGCGCTGGTAGGCCGGGTAGGTCACGGTCCAGTCGTTGTTGTCGAAGGTCACGCCCGGATCGACGGTCTGCAGATCCGCAGGCTTGCCGATGACCAGGGTGTCGGTCGCGGTGGCGGCGCTGGCCGGTTGCCAGGCGCCGAGGCCCAGCAGGGAAACCAGGGCGAGCACGCGGGACGCCGATGAAACGTGGGTGCGCGAAGACGAGAACATGCCGGTACCTCGGATTGTTTGGGTTTATGGGTGTTTCGGCAGTGGGCAAGGCGGTCGAGCGAAGGGCTCGCGGCGCCGGATTCGAATGACCCGGTCGCCGGCAGGATCAGTTCAGCAGGGCGGCGAGCTCCTCCTGACTGAGATGGTGGTAGTCGATCAGCGCATAGCGACGGGCGTCGGGCAGTTCGAAGTGCCACCACTCGCTGGGGATGAAGGTGAAGCCGGCGCTCTGCATGATGCCCAGCAGCAGCAGGCGGTTGCGCTGGGCGGCGGCGGGCAGCGCCGGATTGAACAGATGCGACAGCTCGCGCATGTCGTCGAAGCCGGTACCCATGTCCAGCGGTTCACCGGCCTCGTCGAGCAGGGTCACGTCCACTGCCACGCCGCGGCTGTGGTGCGAACCCTGCGCCGGATCGCTCACGTACTGGGCGTCGGGCAGCACCCGCCACAGCAGTTGCTGGGCATAGGGCGGGCGGTAGGCATCCAGCACCTGCAGACGCAGACCGGCCTGTTGCGCCAGCGCGCTGGCGCGTTGCAGGCGGCCGGCGGCATCCCGGTGCAGCAGGCAGTGGGCGTCCTGGTAGAGCACCTTGCCGGCCAGGTTGTCGGCGGTCGCATAGACCAGGTGGATGGCTACGCCGTAGTGGTCGGCGTCGATCTCGACGAGTTCTGGATGGTTCACGGTACGGGGTGCTTCCTTGGGGTGAAGAAGAGGGCCAGGGCTCATTCGAATTGCCCGAAGCGCTGCTGCAGGGCGCGGTTGCTGGCCAGCCGTTGTTCCAGGGCATCGCCCGAGCGATCCGCCACTGCCGACACCAGCAGGTTCAGCAGGCAGGCCAGCGGCGCCAGGGAGTCCCAGAACTGGTCGACTTCCAGGCGCAGTTGCAGCAGGTCGGCGGGGTAATCCCGGGCCCAGGGGCAGTGGTAGTCGGTGATCAGCGCCATGGGCAGCCTGGCATCGCGAGCGCTCTCGCAGAGCTTGCGGGTCACGCTGGAGTAGGCGCGAAAGTCGGCCACCACCAGGTAGGGCTGGGCGAAGCCGCTGTTGAAGATGTCGGCGTAGGTGCCCGACAGCCCATCGACATAGAAGGCCTTGGGCCGGATGTATTCCAGCAGGCTGTGAAAACTGCCGAGTACCCCGCGGGTGGTCTGGATACCGGCGATGAACACGGCGTCCGCGCCGGTCAGCTGCCGGACCACCTGTTCGAACACCGGTCCGCGGGCCAGCTGGTAGACGTCTTCGATGGCGGCGAGCTCGGCGGCCAGGGAGCGGTCCAGGGCGTCGCTGCGTCCGCTCTGCTGGCGAAAGGCACTGAAGCGGTCGGTGATGCGCCAGGCTTCCAGGCCTTCGTCTCTCAGGCTCTGCTTGACGTCGTCGAGGTTGCGATAGCCCAGCGAGCGCAGCAGCCGGCCCACGGAAATGCCGGTGGTGTTGGTGCGCTGGGCGATGCTGTCGGCGGTCTCGAAGGGCAGCTTCTCCGGATTGGCCAACAGGTAGCCCGCGACGCGTTTACCGGTGGGCGTAAGGTCGGCGAAGGCACCTTCGAGGGCTTGGAAGAACAGCGGCTTGGTCAAGGTGTGGATCCGCAATGTTATCGAGCTGTCATTAAAAGCTCTGTTGTTCGAAAGCTAACATCGCTTTTCCAGGCGTCGCAAGAGGCCACACGCCGGTTGTCACCGAGGTGTCGCAAAGCGGATTCAGGGGTCGCTACGAGATAAGCCAATCGGGGCTGAATGGCCTGGGAGGAGGGTAGCGGCGTCCCGGACGAGACGCCGCGCTACAGCCTGAGGTCAGCCCAGCGGCGACTCCATGTGCGAGGTGCGCTCGACGGCGCCATAGTGATCGCCGACCGCATGGGCGCGTTCCAGCAGCACCTTCAGCTCGGCCAGGTCCTGGGCGATGCGGGTACCGGGGTCGCGACGCAGCAGGCGGGCGAACAGATGGCCGAGGCGCCCGGCTGGCGGCTCGTAGGCCATGACTGCCGTCACCTCGGTGCCACCGGGCACATCGGCGAAGCTGACCCAACCCAGGTTGTTCAGGCCGGCGTAACCGCAGGAGCGCCAGCCGATCAGCCGGCCCGGTTCGTCGTCGGTGACTTCGGCGTCCCATTCGAAACGCCCCATGGGCGCCTTGACCACCCAGTGGGAATAGCGGTCGTTGAGCACGTCCACGCGTTCGATATGGCGCATGAAGATCGGCAGGTTGGAGAAGTCGCGCCAGAAGCGATAGAGCTCATCGCGGGGGCGGGCGATGACGATCCGGCGGGTCTGGGAGGCTGCCGAATGCCAGGCCAGCGAACGGCGGACGTCGCGCTCGAAACGCACCTTGGTCAGGGTGCTCTTGATCGAGCAGTGACCGCGCAGGCCGCGTTTCAGCAGCCAGGCGCCAGTGGCGCCGGTCAGCAGGCCGAGCAGACCGCCACGCGCCAGGCCGCGGCTGATCAGCAGGCCACCGCCGGCCACGGAGGCCAGGCGTTCGACGCCCTTGATGGCAGCGGCGTCGCGAGGCGGAGGAGCGAGAGTGGGAGTGGGGGCATCTAGGTGCATGGCAGATTCTCCTTTAGCTGTGGAAAAGACCTGCCCAGAGCCCCCGCCGTTCCCTAGCCGGTCAGGCCCAGTACCCGGAAGACGAAGGCGTATTCCAGGGCCACGTCGCGCAAGGCCTGGTAACGCCCGCTCATGCCGCCGTGGCCGGCGCCGAATTCGGTCTTGAGCAGGAGCAGGGGCGCCTGATCGGTCCGCCGCTCGCGCAGCCGCGCCACCCACTTGGCGGCTTCCCAGTACTGCACCCGGGTGTCGTGATAGCCGGCCACCGCCAGGATGGCCGGATAGGCCTGGGCCTTGACGTTTTCGTAGGGCGCGTAGCTGGCGATGCGCGCGCGCACCTCGGCCTCGTTCGGATCGCCCCACTCGTCGTACTCGGTCACGGTCAGCGGCAGGTCCGGCTTGAGCATGGTGTTGAGCACGTCGACGAAGGGCACCTCGGCAATGGCGGCGGCATAGAGGTCCGGACGCTGGTTGAGCACCGCACCGATCAGCAGACCGCCGGCGCTGCCGCCGCTGATGACCACCTGTTGCGGCGTCGTCAGACCCTGTTCCAGCAGATGCTCGGTGCAGGCGATGAAGTCGTCGAAGGTGTTCTGCTTGTGTTCCAGCTTGCCGCTGCGATACCAGGCTTCACCCAGCTCGCCGCCGCCGCGCACATGGGCGATGGCGAAGCGCACGCCTCGATCCAGAAGGCTCAGGCGGGCATGGGAGAACCAGGGATCGAGGCTGTGGCCATAGGCGCCGTAGCCATACAGATAGAGCGGGGCGCTTTGCGGCAGGTCGCGCCGACCGACCAGGCTGATGGGGATGCGGGTGCCATCGGCGGCGGTGGCCCACAGGCGGCGGCTCTCGTAGGCATCGGCGTCGAACGGGCCTTCCACCGGGACCTGCTTGAGCACCCGCTGGGTACCGCTGGCCAGGTCCAGTTCGCGGATCTCGGCGGGACGATTGAGCGCCTCGTAGCGCAGGCGCATGACCGGACTGTTGAATTCCAGCACGTCCATGGCATCGAGGCTGTAGACCTCGTCCGGCAGGTCGACCCGATAGGGCGCCTGGCCGTAGGGCCGCACCTCAAGAATCGGCAGGCCGGCGCTGCGCAGGCTCAGCACCAGCGCCTGGGCGCCGAGACTGGCATCCTCCAGCATCACCTGCGGGTCATGGGGCACCACCGGCTGCCAGTGCGCGCGCGTGGGGCTGTCCTCGGCGGCCTGGTAGAGCGCGAAGTTGATGCCGTCCTGATTGCTGCGGATGTACCAGCCATCGACGCCATGATCGGGGAAGTACTCATGACCTTCCTCGCGGGGCGCCAGGCAGACAAAGGCCTCGTCCGGCCGATCCGCGTCCAGCACCCAGGCTTCGCTGGTGGTCTTGCTGTGCGACAGCAGCAGCAGCTTGCGCTCGGAGCTCGAACGATAGCAGCCGAGAAAGAAGCGCCCGTCGGTCTCGTGGAAGACCAGTTGCGGCTCGGCATCGCCCAGGTGGTAGCGATAGAGCTTGTGCGGACGATGGGATTCGTCGCGCTCGCCAAAGAACAGGGTGCGGCTGTCGTTGGCCCAGGTCAGGCTGCCGTCGCACTCCTCGAAGGGCAGTTCGGTCACCAGGCCGGTGGCCAGCTCCTTCACATAGAGCCGGTAGGTCTCGTCGCCGACCTGGTCGAGGCTGTAGGCGAGGCGGGTCTGGTCCGGACTGATGGTGAACCGGCCGACCGAAAGAAAGCCGCCGTCGGCGATGGCATTGCCGTCGAACAGCAGCTCCTCGGTCGCCGGATCGGGCGTCAGGTCGCCATTGGCGGGGCGACGGCAGCGATAGTTACGGCCGTATTCGTCACCGGCCTGGGTGCGCTGGTAGTAGAGATAGTCGCCGCGGGGGACGGGCAGCGACAGATCCGTCTCGCGAATGCGCGCGCGGATCTCTTCGAACAGCTGTTCGCGCAGGGCGGCCTCGGGTGCCAGCTCGGCTTCCAGGTAGGCGTTCTCGGCTTCCAGGTGCGCCAGCACCTCGGGGGCGTCGCGGCTCTCCAGCCAGGCGTAGGGATCGTCACCGGGGGCGCGGCGGGCAATGGGGGCTTGGGTCATGCGGGCTCCTTGGGCGCCGCGCAAGAGCACGCGGGCGGGGCAAAACCGCTATCATAGGCTTCTCCTTTCCGCTATCGCCATGGATCGCAATGACCGAGCAAGAGTACCTGATCGCCTGGGCCGTCTACGCCATCGCCGCGCTGCTGCTGTTGGTGGTGTCTTTCAAGGCCACCGGCTGGCTCTGGCGCTGGCTGCGCGAACCCATCCGGCTGGTGGTGGCCGTGCTGCTGGTGACGCCGGCCCTGGTGGATGCCGAGCATGGCCTCTACGCCCCGGCGATCGCCGTGACGGTGCTGGATCTGGTGTTCAAGGTGGGCAACAGCGCCTGGTCGGCCGTGGCCAACCTGGCGGCCGCCGGCACCATTGGCATAGTGCTCTATCTGATCTTCGTCCTCTGTCGCTGGCTGTACCGGCGCTCCCATCCGCGTCCGGCGCCGGTCGCCGCAGCGGCGCCGACGGATGATCCGCAACCGGAATCGCCGGTGGCCCCGCGGGCCCCGGCAGCCCCGGTCGAGCGCCGCGAACCCCGGGGACGTGGCGAGCGCGTCGAACCCCGCCTGTAATCCAGGCTTGCGCCCGGGACGTGACCCCTTCAGCATGCTGGCGAAGGGCAGCGGCTGCAGCCGCCGTTGAACTAGGCAGCCACCCCGGAGGGACGGACATGTGCGAATTGCTGGGCATGAGTGCCAACGTGCCCACGGATCTGGTCTTCAGTCTCCAGGGCCTCATGCAGCGCGGCGGCCGCACCGGTCCGCATCGGGATGGCTGGGGCGTGGCCTTCTACGAGGGCAGGGGACTGCACCTGTTCAAGGATGCCCTGCCAGGCGCCGATTCCGAGGTGGCCAAGCTGGTCCAAGGCTACCCGATCAAGAGCCATACGGTAATCGGCCATATCCGTCACGCCAACGTCGGGTCGGTCAATCTGGCCAACACCCATCCCTTCGTGCGGGAACTGGGTGGACGCTACTGGAGCTTTGCCCATAACGGCCAGCTGCAGGATTTCCATCCCGAGCCGCGCTTCTACCGGCCGGTCGGCGATACCGACAGCGAGACGGCCTTTTGCAGCCTGCTGGATCAGGTCCGCGAGCGCTTTCCCGAACCCGTCCCGGTGGAGATGCTGTTGCCGCAGCTGGTGAACGCCTGCGATGGCTTTCGCAAGAAGGGCGTCTTCAACTGCCTGCTCAGCGACGGCGACTGGCTGTTCAGCTTCTGCACCACCAAGCTGGCCCATATCACCCGCCGCGCCCCCTTCGGTCCGGCCCAGTTGCGCGATGCGGAAGTCCACATCGACTTCAAGGCCGAGACCTCGCCCAAGGACGTCGTCACCATCATCGCCACCGAGCCGCTGACCTCCGACGAGGTCTGGACCCTGCACCAGCCAGGGGAATGGCATCTCTGGTGGGATGGCGAGATCGTCTCCCAGGGCCGCGTCTAGACAGGAAGCCACACCACGATGCTGCGCAGTTATATTCGTCTGCTGTTGTTCACCCTGGCCTTGCTGGTAGGGGTACAGATTCCCGGCTTCATGCTCGACTACGAGCAGCGCGTGGATGCCCATCGCCTGGAGTCCGATCAGGCCCTGAGCGGTTTCAGACGGACCGCGCAACAGTATTTCGAAGGCAGTCTCGACGGCTTGCTGGCGCATTACCGGGCCAGCGAGGATCCGGTCTTTCGCAGTGATGCCGACAGCCTCGGCGTGTTGCTGCGCCGTAATGCGCTGTTCAACGAGGAGTGGCAGGCGCTGCAGGGGCCCTGGTACCAGCGGGCCTGGCACATCCTGGTAGCACCTAACGCCGAATTGCGGAACGAGACCCTGCAGCAGTATCGCTATCAGGTGGTGCTTACCCCCGAAGCCATCGGTTGGGGGATAGGGCTGGGGTTGGCCTTGGCGGTGACGGTGGAAACCCTCGCGCTCTGGCTTTCAATCCTGCTCTATCCGCGGCGTCCAGCCCGCCGGGTGTCCTAGCCATCTAAAAAATTTCACGTTTTCAGGCGTTTAGCTGAAAAAAGGGCTTGACGCTAAAGTCCCGCGCTGTAGAATGCGCACCCACAGCAGGCACGTAGCTCAGTTGGTTAGAGCACCACCTTGACATGGTGGGGGTCGTTGGTTCGAATCCAATCGTGCCTACCAAACAAAGCCCGCACTGCTGGCGGGCAAGAAAAAAGGCGATCCGAAAGGGTCGCCTTTTTTCGTTTGGGGATGGATTGGGAAAGTACCCAGTGGTCAGGGCTTCAGATCCGTCCTGGCGATTTGGGGCTGATGACCAATAGCGCGGCACCGCCATTCCACCGTCGCCAGCTGCCCTTGAGTAGCCACCAGGCCCTCTCGGCAGGCCGCTGGCGCTGCTGCTCGGCATGCTGCATGACCTGAGTCATTCCAATGGCGTGCTGCTGGGCCAGGGTCTTTGCCCCCGGGAAGGCGAGGCGCTAGGCGTCTCGCTGCCGGGCAGTCATCGGCCACGTGAGCGCCACGAACGCCATCCCTCCACCCACCAGCAGCAACGCCGCACTCAGGCTCCAATGCTGCGCGACGAAGCCGATGGCGGCTGGACCGATGAGAATGCCGGCGTAGCCGATGGTGGTAATAGCTGCGATGGCGTGGCTTGCGGGCATCCGCGTCTGCCTGCCGGCGGCGCTGAAAAGCACGGGGACAATGTTGGACGCCCCGAGGCCGACGAGCAGGAAGCCGGCGAAGGCAAAGGGCTGGGTAGGTGCCAGGACCGCCATCAGGAAGCCTGCCGCGGCGAGTAGGCCGCCGCCTACGACCACTTTCAGGCCACCCAGCGTCTTCACGATCCAGTCGCCGGTCAGGCGGCCAATGGTCATCGCCAACGCGAATACCGTGTAACCGAAGCCGGCCTGTGCCGGGTCGACGCCATGCGCATCGATCAGGAACAGGGCGCTCCAGTCCAGGATCGCGCCTTCGCCGAGAAAGATCAGAAAACAGAGCAGGCCGATGAAGGCGACGATCCCGCGCGGCAGTGTGAACAGCGGAGTATGCCCGGCGTCATGATTGCCGTAGGGCAGCAGACCCTTGATTGAGGCCGCGAGTAGAACGATCAACAGCGCGCTGAACACCAGGGTCGCAACCAGCGGCTGAATTCCAGCCCCCAGCAGAACGCTCATGCCGCCGGCGCCGACGATCCCGCCGACACTGAACAGGCCGTGGAAGCCGGACATCATGTTGCGCCCGCTGTCCTTCTCGACCATCACGGCCTGGATGTTGATTGCGACATCCAGGGCGCCAACGCTGGCCCCGAACAGGGCCAGGGCTATGGCCATGCCGAGAGGCGAATCGGCGACGGCAAGCAGCGGCAGCACCAGCGCCAGTGCCACCGAGCTGGTCGCGATCACCGCGCGGCATCCGAAGCGGCTGGCGAGGATGCCGATGATGGGCATCGCGACAATGGATCCCAGGCCCAGGCAAAGCAGCAGAAGGCCTAGCGTCGAATCATCGGCGCCGATCCTCGCCTTGGCGACGGGCACCAGGGGTGCCCACGCGGCCATGGCCGAACCCGCAATGAGAAAGCCGGCGCGGGTCGCCCATTGCTCGATTGCCCCCGAAGGCTGTTGGGCGGCGAGTTGCACGTGTTGCATGGGCCATGCTCCGGAATAAGGTGTCGGCAGGAGTGATAACACCTCGTACCAGTGTGAGCTGATCATGCATGATTAAGCAATACCACGCACAATCGTGCATATCATGCATGGTAGGCGTAGCGTGAGTCGGCTGTGCCTGTCCCGAGCGGGTTGGCAGCCGGCTGGCGTCGAGGTAGCGGCCAGGGTCTGGTAGCTCTGCCTGCAGAGAGGGGGGGTGATAGCCCTGGAAATTTATGGGCGGAACAGTGCTTCAACCCGTCGACAGGCTCGGGTGTCAGCCGTACCGACTGCCTCCGGTACAGCGGCAGCCTAGGTCCATGCACCTTGAGATTTTCGATGCCGACGGCTGTTGGCGGGCCCTACCAAAGCTTTTTGCAGAAGGGGTATTGGTTCAGGGCCCGTCGGACCTGGCAAACGAAATCGGGCGTTTGATGGGCATTGGAAAAGGGCGATCCAAGCGGTCGCCCTTTTCGTATTTGTCCGTGCTGCACGCCGTGATCGAGCCGGAAGTGCTGGGTATCGGCTCGTTTAACCAGGCGACCTTGCGATCGCCCTGTTGTGCGTCCCAAGCCATCAGCTGCTCGGAGTAACGGTCTCGGTGAAGGAGCCTGCCGGCTGCAGCCCGTGCTTGTTCGCCGTGAAGTCCAGGGCCGTCGAGGCATAGCGCACGCCATCCTGAACCTGCTTGAGCGTCAGGTTGGCCTCATAGAACTTGTCGCTGGCCAATTGCTTGGCCGCCTGGTCGACGTCCGTCATGGTCTGCTTGAGCGGTGCCAGGGCAATGGCCGTATCGATATCCACATCGGCCAGGCGCAGGGTTTCCGCAGCACCCTTGGCGTCGCCATGTTTGAGTTTGTTATTGGCATCGGCCACGGCCTTAACTTTCTGCGGGCTGGCCATATAACTGTCCTGCACCACGGTATCGCCCCAGATCGGCAACCAGGCCGTTACGGTGGTACTGGTATCGGCCTTGCCTTGATTGTCCTTGACCTGTAATTCACTCGCGGCTTTTTTCAGCGCGGTATTATCCGACTGCGCAAGTTTGAGTGCCTGTTGGGCGTCCTTGACATGGGACACCGCTTGCTTAGTTTGCCCCTGGAAGAGTTCCAGGCGCGCTACGGAGATGTCGGTGAAGGCCCGTTGCCCCTGGGTGGACAGGGCCTGGAAGCTGCCCAGCTCGTTTGCCGAGGGGGCTTGGTTCGCGGCGATGGCCGCAGACGAGCAGGCGGCTACGATGGCGACGACCAGCATGCTCTTTGCCAGTGTGTTCTTGACGTTCATTTGCTGCCTCCAGCGGATATGCAATTGAAGTAAGGCTATCGCTCAGGTACCAGAACCAAGTTCTGCAGTGCCTGGAATCGATACTCCGCCGTATCGCTTAACACTGGATTAATAAGAGCAGGGCTTTTCTTGAATGGCCGCTGAACACGTTTGCGTGGATAAATCCGGGTGAACTTGCCGTACCTGATCAAGGTACATATTTGATCAAGTCCGGCGTGAGTTTGTTTGGCGCGGTAGAACTTTCCGAAAGTCCGCGTCGGTCTTCTGCAGGGCTCCCGAGTAGGGGTGTGACCGCTTGCCTCGGTCGTGAGGCCCCGGGTTTTCACGTAGACTGGCGGACGATTTTTCTTGGGGCTTCGTTGCTTCGCCAGGCGCGAGCAGGCCCGTTACCGCGAGGAGCGAGTGATGACGCAGGGTGGTGAAGGCCGGCAGATCGGCAAGGGTGGTTGCCTGGGATTGATCCTGCTGTCGATCCTGTTCGCGGTCGTGATCTTCGGCTCCATCATCTACGTCTATCGCCACAATGCGACACCGGTCAGCCGCGCCAACGAGCAGCAGGCCATCGACCAGTGCCTGGCGCGGGCCAATGCCGCGGACACCTCGCCGGCGGATCGCCAGGCGCTGATGGAAAACTGCCAGGAAATGCAGAAGCAGTTCCTCAAGAAGTACCCCGACGCAGCCCGCTAGAGAGACGGCAGTCCCTTGCGAGGTTGCGCTAGGTCTCAGTTTCTGAAAGGATTTCCGTCCCAAACTTTCCAGTGATCCTTTCGTGTCGCCCGGAATGCCTTGCGGCCCTGCCACTGTGCGGCGGGATTTCCAGCGGTGCGGCTGCTTACTGGCCAATCCCACCATGTGGCCCTTGGTATGGGTCACCACTGAGTTGAGGAGGCGCCATGCCTGTCATTACTCTCCCAGACGGTAGCCAACGTCCATTCGACAAGCCCGTCACCGTGGCCGAAGTCGCCCAGTCCATTGGCGCAGGTCTTGCCAAGGCCACCATCGCCGGTCGCGTTGATGGCCAGCTGTGCGATGCCAGCGATGTCATCGAGCAGGATGCCAATCTGCAGATCATCACCGCCAAGGACGAGGCCGGTCTGGAGATCATCCGCCACTCCTGCGCCCACCTTGTGGGTCATGCGGTCAAGCAGCTGTTCCCGACCGCCAGGATGGTCATTGGCCCGGTGATCGATGAAGGCTTCTACTACGACATCGCCTTCGAACGTCCCTTTACCCTCGATGACCTCTCGGCCATCGAGACGCGGATGCGCGAGCTGATCGACAAGGACTACGACGTCATCAAGAAGATGACGCCGCGCGCCGAAGTCATCGAGGTGTTCAAGGCCCGGGGTGAGGAGTACAAGCTGCGCCTGATCGACGACATGCCCGAGGAGCAGGCCATGGGCCTGTACTACCACGAGGAATACGTCGACATGTGCCGGGGCCCGCATGTGCCCAACACCCGCTTCCTCAAGGCGTTCAAGCTGACCAAGCTGTCCGGCGCCTACTGGCGTGGCGACGCCAAGAACGAACAGCTGCAGCGCATCTATGGCACCGCCTGGGCGGACAAGAAGCAGCTGGCAGCCTACATCCAGCGCATCGAGGAAGCCGAGAAGCGCGACCATCGCCGCATCGGCAAGCAGCTCGATCTCTTCCACCTGCAGGAAGAGGCGCCCGGCATGGTGTTCTGGCACGCCAATGGCTGGACCGTCTACCAGGTGCTCGAGCAGTACATGCGCAAGGTCCAGCGCGACCACGGCTACCAGGAGATCAAGACGCCCCAGGTGGTCGATCGCGTTCTGTGGGAGCGTTCGGGTCACTGGTCCAACTACGCCGAAGGCATGTTCACCACGGCCTCGGAAAGTCGTGACTTCGCGATCAAGCCGATGAACTGCCCCTGCCATGTGCAGGTGTTCAACCAGGGCCTGAAGTCCTACCGCGACCTGCCACTGCGCCTGGCCGAATTTGGTGCCTGCCACCGCAATGAGCCGTCCGGTGCCTTGCACGGCATCATGCGCGTGCGCGGCTTCACCCAGGATGACGCCCACATCTTCTGCACCGAGGAGCAGGTCAAGCAGGAAGCCGATAACTTCATCAAGCTGACCCTGCAGGTCTATGCCGACTTCGGTTTCACCGACGTGATCATGAAGCTCTCCACCCGGCCGGCCAAGCGCGTCGGTTCCGAAGAGCTGTGGGATCGCGCCGAGAAGGCCCTGGCCGATGCGCTGGATGCCTCGGGTCTGGACTGGGAATACCAGCCGGGCGAGGGCGCCTTCTACGGGCCGAAGATCGAATTCACCCTCAAGGACTGCCTGGGTCGTCAATGGCAGTGTGGTACCCTGCAATACGATCCGAACCTCCCGGAGCGTCTCGATGCCAGCTACATCTCCGAGGACAACAGCCGTCAGCGTCCAGTGATGCTGCACCGCGCCATCCTCGGTTCCTTCGAGCGTTTCATCGGCATGCTCATCGAGCACTATGCCGGTCTGTTCCCGGCGTGGCTCGCTCCGACCCAGGCGGTGGTGCTCAATATCACCGACAAGCAGGCTGATTTTGCCCAGCAGGTCGTCGGCGAATTGAACGCTGAGGGCTTCCGAGCCAAAGCCGACTTGAGAAACGAGAAGATCGGCTTTAAAATCCGTGAGCATACTTTGCTCAAGGTTCCCTATCTCCTGGTTATTGGAGACCGGGAGGTTGAGACACGATCCGTTGCCGTGCGTACCCGTGAAGGCGTTGACCTAGGCTCCATGCCCGTCGAGCGTTTCCGCGAGCTGCTCACGCAAGCGGTTTCCCGGCGTGGCCGGCAAGATTCGGAGTAATCACTATCAAGCAGCGTGACATGAGACAAGACAAGCGAGCCGCACCCCGGGCACCGATCAACGAAAATATCACCGCCCGGGAAGTTCGCCTTATTGGCGCCGATGGTCAGCAAGTAGGCATCGTCTCCATCCAGGAGGCCCTGCAGGCTGCTGAAGACGCCAAGCTGGATCTGGTGGAAATCACCGCCGACGCCCTACCTCCGGTCTGCCGGATCATGGACTACGGCAAGCATGTCTTCGAGAAGAAGAAGCAAGTCGCGGCGGCGAAGAAGAACCAGAAGCAGGCTCAGGTCAAAGAAATCAAGTTTCGTCCAGGGACGGAAGAAGGGGATTACCAGGTAAAACTACGCAACCTGGTACGTTTCCTAACCGAGGGGGACAAAGCCAAGGTCTCGTTGAGATTCCGCGGCCGGG
Source organism: Pseudomonas aestiva (assembly GCF_039908605.1). Taxonomy (NCBI): domain Bacteria; kingdom Pseudomonadati; phylum Pseudomonadota; class Gammaproteobacteria; order Pseudomonadales; family Pseudomonadaceae; genus Pseudomonas; species Pseudomonas aestiva. The sequence continues at coordinate 1,628,774 of NZ_CP150916.1, forward strand.
AGATGGCCCACCAGGAGCTGGGCATGGAGCTGTTGAAGCGGGTCGAAGCTGACCTCGTCGAACACGGCGCCGTTGAGCAGCATCCTAAGATGGAAGGACGCCAACTCATCATGGTCATCGCCCCCAAGAAGAAAAAGTAACTACCAGGGCACTGGCAGGCCTTGCTGTTATGCGTAATCACTCAATGCGGAGTATCTGAACATGCCAAAGATGAAAACCAAAAGCGGCGCTGCGAAGCGCTTCGTGAAAACTGCTGGTGGCATCAAGCACAAGCACGCTTTCAAGAGCCACATTCTGACCAAGATGACCACCAAGCGTAAGCGTCAGCTGCGCGGTACGTCGCTGATGCATGCATCCGACGTCCAAAAGGTCGAGCGCATGCTGCGCCTTCGTTAATCCTGGTTAAGAATTTAAAGGAAGTTACTCATGGCTCGTGTTAAGCGTGGCGTTATCGCTCGTCGCCGTCACAAGAAAATCCTGAAGCTCGCAAAAGGCTACTACGGTGCCCGTTCGCGCGTCTTCCGCGTCGCTAAGCAAGCGGTAATCAAGGCAGGCCAATACGCCTACCGTGACCGCCGTCAGAAGAAGCGTCAGTTCCGCGCTCTGTGGATCGCTCGTATCAACGCTGGTGCTCGTATCAACGGTCTGTCCTACAGCCGTCTGATCGCCGGCCTGAAGAAAGCGGCCATCGAGATCGACCGCAAGGTACTGGCCGATCTGGCCGTGAACGAAAAAGCGGCGTTTGCTGCGATTGTCGAGAAAGCTAAAGCTTCGCTGGCTTAAGCCCCCCGGCAATCTCGCGCCTCTGGCGCGAAGCAACGTTATCAATAGGGGAAGAGCCTCATAGCTCTTCCCCTATTTTGTATCTGGAGTCCCTAGATGGAAAACCTGGATGCGCTGGTCTCCCAAGCACTGGAGGCCGTGCGGCACACCGAAGACACCAATGCCCTGGAACAGCTCCGGGTCAATTACCTGGGCAAGAAGGGTGAGCTGACCCAGATCATGAAGACCCTGGGCCACCTCACCGCGGAGGAGCGTCCCCAGGCTGGCGCGCTGATCAATGCCGCCAAGGAACGTGTCCAGGACGCAATCAACGGCCGCAAGGCGACGCTGGAGCAGGCCGCCCTGGCCGCTCGCCTCGCCGCGGAACGCATCGACGTAACCCTGCCCGGGCGCGGTCAGGCCTCCGGTGGCCTGCATCCGGTCACTCGCACCCTGGAGCGTATCGAGCGTCTGTTCGCCAACATCGGCTATGGCGTCGCCACCGGTCCCGAGATCGAAGACGACTACCATAACTTCGAAGCGCTCAACATCCCCGGCCACCACCCGGCGCGGGCGATGCACGACACCTTCTATTTCAACGCCAACATGCTGCTGCGCACCCACACCTCGCCGGTGCAGATCCGCACGATGGAGAGCCAGCAGCCGCCGATCCGCATCATCTGTCCGGGTCGTGTCTATCGCTGCGACAGCGATCAGACCCACTCGCCCATGTTCCATCAGGTCGAAGGCCTGGTGATCGACGAAGAAGTCAGCTTCGCCGATCTTAAGAGCACCCTGGTTACCTTCCTGCGCGAGTTCTTCGAGGAAGAGCTGGAAGTCCGCTTCCGTCCCTCCTACTTCCCCTTCACCGAGCCGTCGGCCGAGGTGGACATCCGCCGCCCGAGTCGCGAGGGCGAACCGGCTTCGCGCTGGCTCGAAGTGCTGGGCTGCGGCATGGTCCACCCCAATGTCCTGCGCATGGCCGGTATCGATCCGGAGAAGTACCAGGGCTTCGCCTTCGGCATGGGCGCGGAGCGCCTGGCCATGCTGCGCTACGGGGTCAACGACCTGCGCCTCTTCTTCGACAACGATCTGCGCTTCCTGGCGCAATTCCGCTAGCTGCCAGACGGGAGTCCTATGAAATTCAGTGAACAATGGCTGCGTAGCTGGGTGAACCCTACGGCTACGCACGAGGATCTGGTTGCCCGGCTGTCCATGGCCGGCCTGGAAGTGGACGGCGTCGAAGCGGCGGCCGGGCGTTTCCAGGGCGTCATCGTCGGCGAGGTGGTCTCCGTCGAGCGCCATCCCGATGCCGACAAGCTCAACGTCTGCCAGGTGAGCAACGGTCAGGAATCCTTCCAGGTGGTCTGCGGCGCGCCCAATGTGCGCGCGGGCCTGAAGGTGCCTTTCGCCACCGTCGGCGCCACGCTGCCGGGCGACTTCACCATCAAGAAGGCCAAGCTGCGCGGCGTGGAATCCCACGGCATGCTCTGCTCGGCCAGCGAACTGCAGATCAGTGACGACAACAGCGGCCTGCTGGAGCTGCCGGCCGGCGCGCCGGTGGGCGAGAGCATCCGCAGCTACCTGCAACTGGACGACGCCATCATCGACGTCGACCTGACCCCGAACCGCGGCGATTGCCTGTCCATTGCCGGTCTGGCGCGGGAAGTGGGTGCCCTGTACAACGCCACGGTCGAGCCACTGCAGGTCGAGGCCGTAGCCGCTACGCACCAGGAGACCCGCCCGGTCGAGGTACTGACGCCTCAGGCCTGCCCGCGCTACCTAGGTCGCGTGGTCAAGAACGTCGACCTGTCCCGTCCGACGCCGGACTGGATGGTCGAGCGCCTGCGCCGCAGTGGCGTGCGCAGCATCGACGCCGCCGTCGATGTCACTAACTACGTGATGCTCGAACTGGGTCAGCCCATGCATGCCTTCGATCTGGACCAGATCAAGGGCGGCATCCGCGTGCGCCTGGCCGATGCCGGCGAGCGCCTGGTGCTGCTGGATGGCCAGGACATCGAGCTGCGCAACGACACCCTGGTGATCGCCGACCACGAACGCGCCCTGGCCATCGCCGGCATCATGGGGGGCGAGCACAGCGGTGTCGCTGCCGGTACCCGTGACCTGTTCCTAGAAAGCGCCTTCTTCGACACCATCGCCGTGGCCGGCAAGGCCCGTTCCTATGGCCTGCACACCGATTCCTCCCACCGCTTCGAGCGGGGCGTGGACTTCGAGCTGGCGCGCAAGGCCATGGAGCGTGCTACTCGCCTGCTGCTGGACATCGTCGGCGGCGAACCAGGTCACGTCATCGAGGCCGTCAGTGCCGAGCACCTGCCGCAGGTCGAGCCGATCCTGCTGCGTGCCGAGCGCATCGAGCGCGTCCTGGGTCTGACCCTGGACGATGCCCAGGTCGAGCGTCTGCTCAGCGGCCTGGGTCTGGCCGTAGCGCGCCTGGAAGCCGGTCGCTGGCAGGTAGGCGTGCCCAGCCACAGATTCGATATCAGCATCGAAGTGGACCTGATCGAAGAGCTGGCGCGCCTCTATGGCTACAACCAGCTGCCGATCCGTTTCCCCCAGGCCCGCCTGGCGCCGCAGCCCCTGCCCGAGAGCAAGGGCGAGCTGAGCCAGCTGCGTCGCCTGCTGGTGGCTCGCGGCTACCAGGAAGCCATCACCTACAGCTTCATCGACGAAAAGACTTTCCGTCTGTTCGCCCCTGAGGCGCAGCCGGTGATGCTGGCCAATCCCATCTCCACCGACATGGCCGCCATGCGCTCGTCGCTGTGGCCCGGTCTGGTCAAGGCCGTGCAGTACAACCTCAACCGTCAGCAGGACCGCGTCCGGCTGTTCGAGTCGGGGCTGAGATTCGTCGGTCAGCTGGAAGGCCTGGTGCAGGAAAATGTCCTGGCCGGTGCGGTCTGCGGTTCACGTCTGCCGGAAAGCTGGTCCTCCGGGCGTGAGGCGGTGGACTTCTTTGACGTCAAGGCCGATGTGGAAGCACTGCTTGCCCAGTCGGGTGCGGGTTCTGACTTCCGCTTCGTCGCAGGCGAGCATCCGGCCTTGCACCCGGGGCAGACTGCACTGATCGAAAGGGCAGGGCAGCCAGTGGGCTACCTGGGTGCCCTGCATCCGGAAGTGGCGCGCGAACTGGACGTGGATCGTCAGGTGTTCCTCTTCGAGCTGGCCCTGGATGCCCTGACCACCGGCAGCCTGCCGCGCTTTGGCGAGCTGTCGCGCTTCCCGGAAGTGCGTCGTGACCTGGCGCTGGTGGTGGACGAAACCGTAGCCGCAGGCGACCTCTTGGCTGACATCCGCGAAAACGCCGGAGAAGGCCTCAAGGAGCTGCGTCTGTTCGACGTCTATCAAGGCAAAGGCATTGATCCACATAGAAAAAGCGTCGCCATCGGCTTGACCTTGCAACATCCATCGCGCACATTAACCGATGAAGAAGTCAACGAAACGACGCAGAAAATCCTCGTTTCTCTGGAAAGAAGGTTCAACGCCACCTTAAGGAAATAGCGCATGGGGGCCCTGACGAAAGCTGAGATGGCCGAACGTCTGTTTGAAGAGCTCGGTCTGAACAAACGTGAAGCCAAGGAATTGGTCGAACTGTTCTTCGAAGAAATTCGTCATGCGCTCGAAAGCAACGAGCAGGTCAAGTTGTCCGGCTTCGGCAACTTCGACCTGCGCGACAAGCGCCAGCGCCCCGGACGCAATCCCAAGACAGGGGAGGAGATACCCATCACGGCGCGCCGTGTGGTGACTTTCCGCCCCGGGCAGAAACTCAAAGCCAGGGTCGAGGCCTATGCTGGAACCAAGTCATAACGACGAGCTGCCGGTCATACCGGGCAAGCGCTACTTCACCATCGGTGAGGTGAGCGACCTTTGCCTGGTCAAGCCGCACGTGCTGCGCTACTGGGAGCAGGAATTTCCCCAGCTGAACCCGGTGAAGCGCCGCGGCAACCGGCGCTACTACCAGCGCCACGACGTGCTGATGATCCGCCAGATCCGCTCCCTGTTGTACAACGAAGGCTTCACCATCGGCGGGGCGCGCCAGCGCCTCACCCAGGGCGACGAGACCCGCGACGAGGGTTCGCAATACCACCAGCTCATCCGCCAGATGATCAGTGAACTCGAAGAAGTCCTCGTCGTACTGAAGAAGTGAAAAAAAGCTTCCATTAATCAAAGCGTTGCAGTAAGATGCACGCCGTTCCCTAGAGGAACACAGTCGGGGCGTAGCGCAGCCTGGTAGCGCACTTGCATGGGGTGCAAGGGGTCGAGTGTTCGAATCACTCCGTCCCGACCATAAACCCCAAAAAATCCAGTCACTTAGCGGTGACTGGATTTTTTATGTCAGGTGGTTTTTGAGGGCTTCCGATTTTTGCCCCACTTTTCGGTACACCGCGGGTTTTCACCCCTTTTTCGCTGCACTGGAGCAGGTTGAGAAGGACTACTACCTATAGGCGACCCAGTTCTGCCGCAACGAATGCGCCGAAGAAAGCGATAGCCTCCGAGAGGGTCAGGGCTTGGTCACTACTGTGGCGTTACGTGGAGGTGGATACCTCGGCTGTCATACCCTCGCCTGGAGAAAGTCCCACCTGGCCACAGCGGTTTTGATGGCTTTCTTGACGGCCTGGTCTTTTCCTTCGCTGTATCGGGCAGCATGCCGTGATCGACGTTGATCTCGGGATGCTCCGCCCTAAGAGCCAGCTCCCAGATGGAGAGGCATGTCGCGAGCTTCTGGATTTGCCTCATCGCTTCGTGGTGTTTGACCCTAAGTAACTCGATGCGCTGCTTCGCCCGCTTGCGCTCAAGCTCGCGCGCTTTCTCAAGCCGCTGTTCCCGCTGCCGGTGTTCCTCAATTAACCTCTCGGACTGATTAAAGGCTTCGTCAACGAGGTCACTCTCGCTCTTGCCCAGCCTTTCTGCATTTTTGCGCAGGGCCTTCTTGGTGCTGGTTGGCAGGGCAAACGTGCATATTATCTTGCCCTTCTCAAATGAGCGATACCTGTGCTGACGAAGGGCATTCATGAGGCGCTTTATAAGGTCGAGACCGCGCTCAGTCCTTGTTAGGTGTCGAATGATCTCCTCTACGACCTCATGGCTGGGTTCTCCGTCCTTGAGAATATTTCTGACGTCCTCTGCAATCGCCGTGCTGGCGTTTCCTCATGAAAGCGCCGCGCAGGGGGCGTGAGCGGCTTTCTGGATGCTCTATTTCTGTAAAGTATTAAGAGTATGTTTTATAAGTAACAGATATATAAAACTGACATGAAAAATACAGAGTGCAAAATATCTGCTTTTTTAGTTTGGATCCGGCATGGTTCTGTATTTTGAGCGTTATTCAAGGGCGGTTTCAGCATGTGGCCCGGATGGCCGCTTTCTGCTGGAGGTCATCATTGCTGGGCCGGAGCACAGGCATGAGCCCTACTTGGCATTAGCGGCAGGTGGTACCTGCTGCTCAGCCCGGCGTCGCAGTAGCGCGCATACCTGGCGATAGCCATAGCTGGGCAAGTCCGCGATGGCTAGGTTGATTCGCTCCACCAACGCCGTATCGTCGAGCGCGCGCTGGCGGCGAGCTTCTCGTATTTAGGGACTAGCTTGATTCGAGCCGTCAGTTGTGAGCGCGACACACCGAGACTTTCACTGATTAGCTTCACCGGTCGTCACCCGGCAACAGGGGTGAGTGTGCAATCCATTTTCGCGAGCGGGCGATCTCCAAGGCTTCCTTGAGCACTTCGGCTTCCATGGTCTTCTTGGCCAGCATCCATTGCAGCTCACGGATCTGCTTCATCGCGTCAGCCAGGTCTGAGCTAGACGCCGGCTTCTCCTGCGCTGACTCCGACAGGCTGTTGTTCTGGTAGAGCTTGCCCAATGGAGCAGCTGGTTGGGGTTGAGGTGGTTGCGCCTGGTAACCACCTAGACGCTGTAGCTGGTCTCACGAACCATGGCGAGCTTCTTCTCGACCGTCCACCGGCGACGCCGCTCCTGGCCGAGCACTACGATATGTCTGACTTGCTGGTAGCCATAAACACGACCGTTTGCCTATCCCTTATGGTAAGCGGGAAACGGTGTCCGGTGTTTCAAGGGGCTCGTCTATTGAGTCTCATATGCAGTTAAGATGCGGCGCAGATATAAGGGATTAATGTCCCACTAGCTTTCTAGCCTAAGGAGCGCATCAAGGTGGATGCATTTAGCTTTCGCGATCAGGTCATACGCGACTACGAGCAGTTCGCTCGCAGCTTCACCAACCCGAGGGCGGAAGACATCCGCGGCTACCTGGATGCCGAGTACGGCACTGGGCGTTATTGGCCATCGCCGCTTATCCAGGTCAACCCGTTCTTCGTTGCCGGGCAGAACGTCGAGCAGCTGGTAGCCAGCCGCATCCTGCATCTCGAATGCGCGCACATCTTTCGTTTCGGTAAGGAAGGCGGCAAACCGGGCGTGCCGGCAAGCCTGCACAAGCACCAGCAGGAAGCGATTACCCGCTGCCAGGCCGGTGAGAGCTATGTGCTGACCACCGGCACCGGCTCGGGCAAGTCGCTCAGCTACTTCATCCCGATCTTCGATGCGATCCTCAAGGGCAAGGAGCAAGGCGCCAAGCCGGGCATCAAGGCCATCATCATCTATCCGATGAACGCCCTGGCCAACAGCCAGTGCGAGGAGCTGGAGAAGTTCCTGGCTAGTTATGCTGATGGCAAACGCCCGGTGACATATGGCCGCTACACCGGCCAGGAGAAGTCCGAGGAGCGCGAGCGGATGCGCGTCATTCCGCCGGACATCATTCTTACCAACTTCATGATGCTAGAGCTGCTGATGACCCGGCAGAGCGAGCAAGATCGTGCCATCATCCAGGCAGCGGCAGGGCTGCAGTTCCTGGTACTCGATGAGCTGCACACCTACCGTGGCCGTCAGGGCGCGGACGTCGCCATGCTAGTGCGTAGGGTGCGCGAGCGCCTCAATAGCAACCTGCTGTGCATCGGCACCTCGGCCACTATGTCGACCCAGGGCCCCCTGGCCCAGCGCAACCAGGTGGTGGCGGAGGTTGCCAGCAAGATTTTCGGCGCAGCGGTCAAACCTGAAAACATCATCACTGAGACCTTGCAGCGGGTAACGCCGGCGCTGACGATTCCTGCTGCGGATGTGCTAGCCAAAGCTATCGCTGCCGGTGTGCCGCAGACCCCCGACTTCAAGAGTCTGCGCGAACACCCGATTTCCGCCTGGGTGGAGCTAACTCTTGGCCTGTCGCACACCGAAGGCCGCTGGGTACGCGCCAAGCCGCTGAGCATTGAAGAGTCTGCCGGTGAGCTGGCCGAGGCCAGTGGTGTCGCGAGCGAGCAGTGCGCTGCCTATCTGTCCGAGTTCCTGCTGACCGCCTACCAGTGCAAGGACGTCAACGGCAAGCCGCTGTTCGCCTTTCGCCTGCACCAGTTCGTCTCCGGTGCCGCCGACCTGTTCGCGACTCTGGAGGCGCCCGGTGCCCGCAAGCTGGATCTGTCCGGCCAGCTTGCAGTGGCCGGGGACCGCGAGCGGCGCTTCTACAGTGTGCATTTCTGCCGCAACTGCGGCCAGGAGTACTACCCGGTCTGGGACGAGATCGAGGAGGGTAGCCGTGCCTTTGCACCGCGCAGCATCAAGGAGACCAGTCACGACGACGAAGACGTGAGACACGGTTTCCTGATGACGGATCCCGAGCGCAGCTGGAATGGGGAAAACCTCGAAAGCTACCCAGAAAACTGGGTGGACCTGGCCGGAAGGGAGCCACGCATCAAGCCGGCCTACCGCAAGTACCAGCCGCAGGAGGTGTTCGTCGCCAGCAACGGGCAGAGCCACCTGCAGGGTGTGCGCAGCTGGTTCATCCCCGGCGGCTTCCGCTTCTGTCTGTGCTGCGGCGCCAACCAGTCGCGCGGTCGGGATTGGACGCGGCTGTCTGGTCTGTCCGGTGAAGGCCGCAGCTCGGCCACTACCATTCTGAGCATTTCCGCCCTGCGCTACATGCTTGGAGCGGACAGCGAGCTGGCCGCCGATGCCCGCAAGCTGCTCGGCTTCACCGACAACCGCCAGGACGCATCCCTGCAGGCCGGACACTTCAACGACTTCATGCAGATCCTGCTGATGCGTAGTGCCCTGTTCAGCTGCATGCGCCAGCGTGGCAACGATCCGCTCAGCGACAGCCAGATCACTCAACAGGTCTTCCAAGCCCTGGGCTTTGCCATCGATGACCCATTGATCCGCAGCGAATACCTGCAGAACTCCGGTAACATCGCGCCTCGGCTGCGCCGCGATGCCGAGGAAACCATGCGCAATATCCTCGGTTACCGGTTGTATTTCGACCTGCGTCGCGGATGGCGCTTCAACAATCCCAACCTCGAACAGCTCGATCTGCTGCGTATTGAGTATGAGGATCTGCCGTCCCTGTGCAGCGACGATACCCGCTGGCAGAGCACCGCCAGGCCGGGATCACCCGGCGAGCGTCAGGTTCACCCGATGCTGGCACTGGCCAGCCCGGCGGTGCGGCAGAAACTGGTACAGATGCTGCTGGACGTCATGCGCCGCAACCTGTGCATCAAAACCCGCTACCTCGATCGCTACAATCTCGAAGAGTGGAAGAACAAGAGCCGTCAGCACCTCAAGGAGCCCTGGGCTTTCACCGAGGATGAGATGCTCGCCGAAGCCGGCTACGCCACCCTGAGCAAGCCGCGCAAGGATCTAAATACCGTGACCCTTGGCCTGCGTACCCGCTTCGGTCAGGCCATCAAGGCGCCGTCCTTCTGGGAGGGCGGCCACCATGAGCCGTTGACCGAGGCCAACTACGCGCAGTTCATCCAGGACCTGCTGGATATCGTCGAAAGCTATGGGTTGATCGACGGCGTTGAGCTGGAGAAGGGCATCCGCGGCTATCAGGTGCTCGGCGAGGCGCTGCTTTGGCGCCTAGGGACAGGCAGCCCGCAGCCCAATCCGCTCAACCAGACGGTCACCCGCAACCCCTATTTTCAGCGGCTTTACAACGGCGTGGCCGACATGCTGGAGAGCCAGCAGCGAGACCTGTTCACCCTCGAAGCCCGCGAACACACTGCCCAGGTACCGGCGGAGCTACGCGAGGAGCGGGAAGAGCGCTTCCGCGCTGGCGATCTGCGCGCCATGTTCTGTTCGCCGACCATGGAGCTGGGCGTGGACATCGCCTCGCTCAACACCGTCTACCTGCGCAACGTGCCGCCGACTCCGGCCAACTACGCCCAGCGCAGCGGCCGGGCCGGGCGTTCCGGGCAGCCGGCGCTGATCATCACCTACTGCGCGGCGCTCAGTCCGCACGACCAGTACTTCTTCCAGGAGCCGCGGCGCATGGTTTACGGCGAGGTCAGCCCGCCCACCCTCGACCTGGCCAATGAGGATCTGGTGGAAAGCCACCTGTTCGCCACCTGGCTGGCGGAAACCGGCTGCAAGCTGCCCTCGACCATCAACACCATGCTAGACATGGAAAACCCCAGCGAGATGCCGCTACTCGACGACTATTTGGTCGCCCTAGGCAACAAGAACGCGCTGGCGAGTGCGTGCAAGCGCGGTACCCGGTTGCTGCACATGCTGCGTGGCGAGCTGGCCAGTGCTCAGGGCATCTGGCTGGAGCGCGGCAAGCCGGTGGAGGAGGCCGCCGCTCAGTGGCTGGATGCCAAGCTCGGCTCCGCCTACCTGCGCTTCGATAAGGCCCTGCAGCGCTGGCGTGATTTATACGCCTCCACGCGCCGGCAAATCGACGAAGCCAGCGCGATCATGACCAACCCGGCTGCGCCCGAGAAGGAGCGCAAGATCGCCGAGCGCCGTCACCGCGAGGCAATGATTCAGCACAACCTGCTGCTGGAAACCAGCGGCGGCAGCCACTCGGACTTCGAGACCTACCGCTATCTGGCCAGCCAGGGCTTCCTGCCCGGCTACAACTTCCCGCGCCTGCCGCTATCCGCCTTCATCCCAGGACGCATGGGCGGCGTTGGTCGCGACAGCGTGCTGTCCCGTCCGCGCTTCCTGGCTATCTCCGAGTTCGGGCCGCTCAGCCTGATCTACCACGAAGGCAGCCAGTACCGGGTCAAGCGGGTGATCCTTGGCGTGCGTAACCAGGGAGCGAACGAGGCACGGATCGTCACCGAGGAGGCCCTGCTGTGCCCGGCCTGCGGCTACGGGCACTTTCGCAACCAGCGCCACTACGAGCAGTGCCTGTCCTGCCAGGCGCCACTGGCTGGCGGCAAGGTCATCAACAACCTGTTTCGCATCGAGAACGTCAGCACCCAGCGCGCTACCCGCATCACTTGCGACGAAGAAGAGCGCATGCGCCAGGGCTACGAGGTGCGTACCACCCTGCAGTTCCAGGAAGAAAACGGCGTGCCAAAGGTGGTGCGCAGCCTGATGCTGCAGGGCGATGCGTCGCTGCTCGACCTGCAATACGCCCCGGCCGCTACGGTGTGGCGCATGAACCTGGGCTGGCGGCGGCGCAGGGATACGGAGATCTACGGCTTCAAGATCGATCCGGTCAGCGGCTACTGGAGTAATGACGAACAGGCACCCAAGGAAGAGAACGAGAACGCCGAACTCGACAAGATCCAGGCTCAGCGCATCTCGCCCTTCGTTGAGGATCGCCGCAACATCCTGTTGATCAAGCCTTCGCTGCCGCTGGATGAAGACGCGATGGCCACCCTGCAGTACGCCCTCAAGCGCGGCATCGAGGCCGAGTTTCAGCTGGAGGAAAGCGAGCTTATGGTCGAGCCGATGCCCGGCCGGGACGAGCGCAACAGCATGCTGTTCTACGAGTCGGCTGAAGGCGGTGCCGGTGTGCTCACCCGGCTGGCTACCGATCCGGCCGGCCTGCCGCGCGTCGCCCGACGGGCGCTGGAGATCATGCATTACCGCAGCCCGGACGACAGCTGGTCGCCCGTCACGCTGGAGAACGCCAGCGAGGAGTGCGATGCCGCCTGCTACCGCTGCCTGCTCAGTTACCACAACCAGCCTGACCACAAGCTGCTGGATCGCAAACTCAACGAAGTCACTGACCTGCTTTGCGCACTGGCGGGAGGTACCTTGGAGGTCGGTCACCTCGACGGTGAGGGGCAAGATCACATGGCTAACCTGCGCTGGCAGTCTGCTAGCAGTTTGGAGCAGGCTTGGCTGGACTTCATCGAGCAGCACCAGCTACGCAAGCCGGATTTAGCCCAGCGATATCTAAAAGCCCTGCAGACTCGTCCGGACTTCGTTTACCAGGATGCGCAGGCGCTGATCTATATCGACGGCCCGCAACACGAGCAGCCGGGTCAGCGTGCCTTTGATGAGCAGCTGACTCGTGACTTATCCGATTACGGCTATACAGTCATCCGTTTTACCCGTGATACCAGCTACTGGCCCGATGTCGTGCGCCGCTATCCGGACGTTTTTGGAGATATTCGCGCATGAGCGCTTTTCAGGAGTTTCAGCCCGGCAGCATCGTGAGTGCCCGCGGGCGCGAATGGATTGTGTTACCCGAGTCCGACGGCCCACGCTTACACCTGCGCTCACTCGGTGGTTCGGACGACGATGTGATTGTCATCCATGCGCTGCTTGAACGAGACCCGCCCAAGCCGGCTACTTTTCCGTTGCCTGATGCTAACCAAGCTCAACGTGGCACGCAGAGTTCAGCTTTGCTCCTGCGCGATGCCTTGCTGCTAAAACTGCGCGCTGGGGCTGGTCCGTTCCGTGCGCTCGGGCGCATCAATGTAGAGCCGCGGGCCTACCAGTTGGTGCCGTTGCTGATGGCGCTCAAGCACGAAGTGATTCGCCTGCTGATCGCTGACGATGTCGGTATCGGTAAAACCATTGAAGCAGGGCTGATCGCACGAGAAATGCTTGATCGGGGTGAGATCCAGCGCTTCGCCGTGCTTTGCCCGCCTCACCTGTGTGAGCAGTGGCAGGACGAATTGCAGCGCAAGTTCAACATCCGCGCAGAGGTGGTAACCACTGGCACCGTCGAACGATTGGAGCGTGGTCTGCAGACTCACACCTCAATCTTCACGGAATACCCATTCACTGTGGTCAGCCTGGATTACATCAAGTCTGACCGACGTCGTGATGAGTTTCAGAACGCCTGTCCTGAACTGGTTATCGTCGACGAAGCCCACACCTGTGCTGAAGGTATTAGTCGCGGCAAGCATCAGCGTTATCGTCTGCTACGTGCTTTGGCCGATAACACCGAGCGTCACCTGGTACTGCTTACCGCCACTCCCCATAGCGGCAACGAGGATGCTTACTACAACCTGCTTGGCCTTTTGAATCCGGCTTTTGTGGGTTTGAAGGATGTGTCCCGTGCCGACCACCCGCTGTACAAGCAGCTCGGTGATCACCTGGTTCAACGCCGCCGCATCGACATCAGCGAATGGCAGGACAGCACCAGCTTTCCGCAGCGAGAAACAGCCGAGTCAACCTATAAGCTCAGTGGCGCCTGGGGGGCGCTCTTCAACGAAGTGCTCGACTACGCTCGCGAGTTGGTTCGTGAGTCTGAGGGGCTGGATACGCTGCACCAGCGTCTAAATTGGTGGGCCGCGCTCGCGTTGTTGAGGTGTATTTCTTCATCGCCTGCCGCGGCTGTGCGTGCATTACAGACACGCCTCAGGCGCGCCGCAGCTGATGGAACTGTTAGCGATTCCAACCAGCTAGCCGATATCGAGGCTATTGGCATCAATACCGTTCTTGATGGATCCAGTGAACTGGGGTTGTCCACCGACGATATCGAGCCGGGTGCCGTGGTGGGCGAGGATGCCGAGCGTCTGCGCAAACTGGTGAGTAGGGCAGATGGCCTGGCAGGTGATAACGACCCCAAGCTGCAGCAGTTGATCGTCGAGATCAAGGCGCTAACCAAACAAGGCTACAAGCCGGTGGTGTTCTGTCGCTACATCGCCACCGCTCACTACGTGGCTGCCGCGCTAAAGCCTCTTTTCAAAGAACACGAAGTAGGGAGTGTCACTGGCGAGCTCAGTCCCGGCGAGCGTGAGGAGCAGATTCTTGCTCTACGCGATATCGATAAGCCGGCAATCCTGGTTTCCACAGACTGTCTCTCTGAGGGTATCAACCTGCAGGACGTATTCGATGCCGTGGTGCATTACGACCTGTCATGGAACCCGACTCGTCACGAGCAGCGTGAAGGCCGTGTTGATCGTTTTGGCCAGCGCGCAAGCAAAGTTAGGGCTATGACCCTTTACGGCGAAGACAATCCGGTCGACGGTGCTGTTCTGCAAGTCATCATTCGTAAGGCCGAGAGCATCCGCAAGGCGCTGGGCATTTCTGTACCAATGCCTGAGGATGAAGCCCGCATTAGCCAAGCCATTATGCAGACGGTGCTGATGACTCGTGACGAGATGAAGCACAACTTTTCTTTGGATTTTGGCTTCGACAGTCAACAGTCGATCGAGGACGATTTTGAGAGCAAATGGCAGAACGCCCAAGACAAGGCGCGCCGCAACCAAACTATTTTCGCTCAGCGGGCACTTAAGCCAGAGGACGTAATTCCGGAGTTCGCACGCATGTCCGAGGTGCTGGGCAACGACGCGGATGTACGTCGTTTCGTTACCGCTGCCTGTCAGGCGCTGAATGCGCCGCTAGGTCAGTACCAGAAAATTATGCGTCTTCCGTACGGCGAACTACCCGAGTCGCTGCGTGAGCGTTTGGCCCAGTCTGGTATCGAAAGCCTACGTAATATCGACTTCAGCTACCCGCCGGCAGGCGCAGCGGAGCATGTACACCGCACGCATCCACTAGTGGATGGTTTGGCTGATCAGCTGGCTGAGGAGGCGCTAAAAGGGGACGGCAATGCAGTAGCCAGTCGGGTAGGGGCTTGGTTCACCCAAGCGGTTGCCATCCGGACCACCGTGCTACTGGTGCGCCTGCGAACCCAGCTGACGATGACACGTGCCAGCCAGCGCCGCGAGCTGCTGGCTGAGGAGGCCATCGCGGTTGTCGTAAGCGGGCAAAGCGCACCGCAAGTGATTTCCCCTGCGGACATACTTGTGCTGATGCAGCAGCCAGTGAGCCGCAACATGGCCCCTGAGATGCGCCAGCGCCAGGTTGAACAAGCGTTACAGCAGGTGCAGACCTGGCAGCCGGCACTCGACGAGATTGCTAGTCAGCGAGCCAATGAGCTGCTGAGAGATCACCGCCGAGTGCGCGATGCCGCCAAAGCCAAGGGCACCTACGACGTTTATCCGCAGCTGCCTGTTGATGTGGTAGGTCTCTACGTACTGATGCCGGACGCTCAACTGATCTGAAGCACCCAGACAGCAATGAATGATTGTTTGCAGGCCTTGGCCGGCAAACTAGTAATGGAAATCACCCCATGACCCGCACTATCCACCGCGAATTCGACAGCCTGCGTATCGAAGGCGGTATCTTTCCCGGCGAGTTTCTTAATGCCGTGCGCGAGCTCAAACTCAAAGGGCAGGACAGCACTGACTATGGCCTGCATCGCACCCTGAAACTCCGCGATGAGATCAGTCGTTACTGGCGTATCGCCAAGGCAGAGTGGGAAGTTTTCAACGAAGCCCGCCAACGACAAGATACTGACCGAACCGCGCTGGCTGTAGAGCGTTTTCTGGTTCCCTTACTCCAGCATGTGTTCGCCTTCACTGATCTGCAACCCTGCCGCAATCCACGCTATCTGGGTGAGCGGCGTTTTCCTCTGACCCACGAGGCAGGCTTTGTTGAGCAGGATTTGGCCGATTCTTGCTTTGCATTGGGCGAGAATGTTGGTCATGAGCGCCGCCGTATAGCCCATATTCCGATGGTGCTTACGAACCCTGATTTCAGCCTCGACAAGAGCCATCCAGCTTTCGGGGATGAGGGCCGCCGTCGCTCGCCGCAAGGTTTGCTGCAGGAGTATCTGAACGCCAGCTCAGGGGCACTCTGGGGCATTGTAAGTAACGGCCTGGTTCTGCGCATTCTGCGTGATAACCCGTCGATGACGCGCCCAGCCTTTGTTGAAGTGGACCTAGCCCGCCTGCTCGAAGACGACCTGTACTCTGACTTTGTTGCACTCTGGCTAACGCTGCATGGCAGTCGTTTTCTATCCCTGAACGGAAAAATCGCCCAGTGCTGGCTGGAACAGTGGCGCGAGCAGGCGGTTGAAGAGGGCGAGCGCGCGCGCGAGCATCTGCGCGCCGGAGTAGAGCAGGCATTGCGTGAGCTGGGCACCGGCTTTGTCGCTCATCCGGCCAACCAAACTCTGCGCGAGGCGCTGTCCAGCGGGCAGCTCAGTCCGAACGCTTACTTCCAGCAGTTACTGCGCCTGGTCTATCGTCTGCTGTTCCTGCTCACAGCTGAGGATCGCAACATCCTGCATGATCCGGCTACCGCTACAGCAGAGGCACGCCGGTTGTATGTCCAAGGCTACAGTCTTAGCCTCTTGCGCGAGCGGGCACGCAAACGGCGCTTCTACGACGGCTATGCGGATCTCTGGCAGGCCCTAAGTACCACTTTCACAGCCTTGCACAGCGGTCAGCCCCTACTTGGCCTGCCAGCGCTGGGTGGATTGTTTGCCAGCAACCAATGTCCTGATCTAGACACTGGCCAGCTCGGCAACAAGGCGCTACTAAGCGCCATTCGTGCCGTGACCTGGGCACAACGTAAGACTGGCGCCACCCGCATCAATTATCGGGACATGGATACCGAAGAACTGGGTTCGGTGTACGAGTCCTTGCTTGAACTTATTCCGCGCGTTAATCCAGCGACTTCACCTTGGCAGTTCGGTTTTATCGGCGATGCTGAAGGTGAAAGCGATCAGGGTAATGCGCGTAAAACCAGTGGTTCGTATTACACCCCGGACAGCCTGGTTCAGGAGCTAATTAAGTCTGCACTACTGCCTGTAATCGAACATCGCTTCAAAACCAATCCTGAGCAGCCGCGTGCCGCACTGCTGTCGATCAAGGTGTGTGACCCTGCGTGTGGCAGCGGTCACTTCTTGCTTGCAGCCGCACGCCGTTTGGCTGCGAAAGTGGCTGAATTGGATGCTCAGGGTGACCAATACACGGAAGAGCAGTATCGCCATGCGCTGCGTGAAGTGGTGCAGCACTGCATCCATGGCGTCGACCTCAACCCGATGGCTATCGAGTTGTGCAAGACGGCCCTGTGGCTGGAGGCGCTGGAGCCAGGCAAACCGTTGGGCTTTCTCGATGCGCATATCCAGTGTGGTAACGCGCTGATTGGGGTGTTCGATCCGACAGTGCTGGAGGCGGGCATTCCCGATGATGCCTACAAGGTATTGACTGGCGACAGCAAGACCATTGCCAGCGAGGCGAAGAAGCGCAACAAGCAGGCAGCCAAAAAGCTGGCTGTCAGCCTGCGCATGAGCGGCAGCCTGGCCAGCAGTTGGGAAGCGCTACCGGAAGATACCGTCGAGCAGGTCGCCGCCAAGCAGGCCGCTTGGCAGGCCGCGCAGCAGGGCGATGAAGCCCGCCAGGCGCGGCTGCTGGAAGACCTCTACACCGCGGCCTTCTTCGTGCCCAAGGATGCCGAGCACCAACTGCTGATCCCCACCAATCAGGAACTGATCGCCGCTCATCAGGGCCAGCTCAGCCCGGATGTGGCCGAGCTGGCGCAGGGCATCGCCCGCCGTCAGCACTTCTTTCACTGGCAGTTGGCCTTTCCGCAGGTGTTCGAACGAGAGCACGCTGGTTTTGATGTGGTGCTGGGGAATCCGCCGTGGGAAATGCTGCAGTTCGATCCGCAGGAGTTCTTTGCTTCCCGTGCGCCGGAGATTGCCAACGCGCAGCATATGGCTGCGCGTGAGCGGATGATCGAAGAACTTTCGTCGGCTAACCCAACGCTTTACAGCGAGTTCGAGACGGTGCGTGATGCTGTGGTGAGAGGCCAGTCCTTCGTGCATGGCTCAGACAGGTATCCGTATACCAGTCACGGCCGTATCAACCTAGCTCCTCTGTTTGCCGAAATGACCACCCAGCTGCACGGTCCAACTGGGCGTGCGGGTTTGATCGTCCCCTCGGGAATCGCAACAGACTCCTTCACCCAGTACTTCTTCAGGCATCTGATTGAAGATAAGCGCCTAGTGAGCCTAGTTGACTTTGAGAATAGCCAAGGGCTTTTCAAGGGTGTTCACCGAAGCTACAAATTTTGTGCGCTCACCGTTGGGCGTGGCTTTAACTCAGCATCACTTCAGTTTTTTGCGACCAGCACGGACCAGGTTGGAGATGAACGGCGCATTTTCTCGTTAACGCCAGACGAGTTCACGCTGCTCAATCCAAATACAATGACCTGCCCGGTATTCCGCTCGCAGGCTGATGCCGAGTTGACCAAGAAGTTCTATCGGCGAGCCGGGGTATTCATCCGCAAGGCCAATGGCGATCAGCCTGAGGTCAACCCGTGGGGCATCAACTTTATGCTGATGTTCATGATGAACACGGCCAGTTACCTGTTCCGTACCTATAACGAGCTGATGGAGCAGGGCGGCATCCTCAAGGGCAACAGCATCACCCTGCATGGCGTGCGTTACCTGCCGCTTTATGAGGGCAAGCTGGCGCACCACTACGACCACCGCTGGGCCACCTATGAGCGCGATGGCGAGACCTCCCGCGACATGACCGACGCGGAAAAGCAGCAGCCCGATTGCCTGCCGCTGTCGCGATACTGGGTGGAGGAGTGGCAGGTGGTGCTGCGTACCAGCACCGCACCGCAGGAGCTGGTCAAGGCTTACAACAAGGGTGAGCTGGAAGCCGCCTTCGAGCTGCTCGGCCAGTGGGCGCTCGGCGCGGCGCTGGCGCAGGGGCACCCGGTGGTGGACAAGCTGCTGGAGCGCTTCGCCCCAGCCAGCGGCAAGGATCTGTTCGTCCAGCGCGATACCCGCGCCGCCGAAGCCCTGCAGGCTGCTTCGCCGCTGGATGCCGAGGAGCTGCATGGCCTGTTGCCTGGAGTGCTGAGCGAGTACAAGGATGCGGCATTACGCTGGGGGCAGGAGCTGTTGCGGGTTCGGTGCCCGAGGTTTTTGCTGGGGTGGAGGCGAAGCTGCCGAAATACGGACGAGCGAACCATGATCTCTGGACTCGTTCCTTGGTCTGCGGTCGGAGATAGTTATTTCCTCATGCAGCCGAAAGGGCCTAGCGCAGCACAGGTGGCAGGCTTGTATGCAAATCTGGATAGCTTGGTTTTTGATTGGATTGCTCGTCAGAAAGTGGGGGGGGTCAACTTCAGCTTTTATTACATTGAGCAACTTCCAGTGCTATCTCCCGGTTCCTACACCGAAGCTGACCTGGACTATATCGTCCCGCGTGTGCTGGAACTGGCCTACACCGCCCATGACCTCAAGCCTTTCGCCGAGGATCTGGGCTATGAGGGCGAGCCCTTCCCCTGGAACCCCGACCGCCGCCACCAGTTCAAGTGCGAGTTGGACGCCTATTACGCCCACCTCTACGGCCTGACCCGCGACGAGCTGCTCTACATCCTCGACCCGCAGAATGTCATGCCTGAGGACTACCCCTCTGTCACCTTCCCGACCCTTAAACGCAAGGAGCTGGCCGAGTTCGGTGAGTACCGCACGCAGGTGCGGGTGATGGCGGAGTATGAGCGGCTTGCCGCTGAGTTCTCTGGTCGCGCTACGAAGCACTGAGATGGGGATTGAGATGAGCGCACAAGGGAAAAACGAAGTCGATCCGGTCATGCAGCAATTGCGTGCCATCGCTGATGCCGCGTCGTTGATCGAGCTGGACAAGCTGCTGACCCAGAGCATGGCGCAACTGCAGATCCAGGCTCTTCTTAAAGATGAGGGGTTGAGCAAGGTCCTCGCTCGGGTCGAAGAGTTGTCACAGGCTGAGGATGATGAAGCGGCCAGTCTTCAGGCCTTGGCAGTGCTGGGGAGGCTGGCTGCGGTGGCCAGAGGTCGCGAAGGCGCGGTAAACCGCGCTGTGGTTGCCTTATCGCCCGACCATGACCTGCCGAGCATGGAAGGGCTGGACAGTGACGGCAAGGCGTATGCCGCACAATGCTTGTTGCAGCTGGATACTTACTGGCTGAATGACTATGCGCTTCGCGAATCTGTGGTGCTGGATACTGCAGAGAAGCCCAGAAAACTGCTCATCGAATTGCTGTTGAAGCGCTTTGCGAGTGTTGCCGAAGCGTGGGCGGCGCATGTCGAGGCGCTGGAGCAGTTGGAAGAGATCAGCAATCCCGAGTCGCGTTTACGCCGTGCGCGACGTATCAGCGGAGCTTGGCTGGAGGTATTGCGAGGTGGCTCGTTCGAGCCGGGCGGACAATCCGGTGCGGCATTGAGTGAGTGGGTCGCTGCACTGCTGCAAGGTGATAACAAAGATGTGGATGAGAGTCTGCTATTCAGCATCGTGGATGATTCTTTTGACCTCTTGCTGCGGTTAATTGAGCTGCGCTTTTCCCATGCCATGCTCTCGGACACTTATCAGGTGATAGGGCGGGCACGCAGCCTGCTGGGTCGCGCTCATTGGATTCAATTCCTTAACCATTCGCGTAGCCGTGAGGCGGTCAATCTATGCCTGCGTGAATCCGCGCTAGTTTTGGCCCGCCAGGGTAAAACCGACAAGTCGCTAATGGATGTGATGCAGTCCTTGTACCTGTCCAAGGCGCAGCTGATGAAGGATCTGACTCGCCACTTTGATAAAGCTCAGGAGCTCGATCCTGAGGTGCGCCAGTGGTGGGTCAATGCCGGCGTTGTCACTGGTAGTTCGCGTGCCGTGGTGCACAAGGTGGGTATTTCTGAAGACCAGATGATCGGCGAACTTTTGATCGAGGTGCTCAACACCCAACCTTTCATGGAGGCATTACGGGACTCAGTAGCGCCTCTACTTGAAATTAATGACCCGATTTCGGCTGAGAAGGTTACAGGTGCCGCTGCAGGTTACGC
This sequence comes from Pseudomonas aestiva, assembly GCF_039908605.1. Lineage (NCBI taxonomy): Bacteria > Pseudomonadati > Pseudomonadota > Gammaproteobacteria > Pseudomonadales > Pseudomonadaceae > Pseudomonas > Pseudomonas aestiva. The sequence goes on from NZ_CP150916.1 coordinate 1,649,412, forward strand.
TGATATCGCACGTAATGCTTTGATGCTGGCGCGTATGCGACGTTTAAGCAAAACCGCTCTCAAGGGCGAGGTTGTGGAGTTCAACCCCTTGCAACATGAGTTGCTGAGCGACGTTCGCCAGGGTGTTCGCTCGGTTAAGGTGGTTCGCGATGGGATTCAGAAGGACTTTGGCGGCAGTATCAAAATGCTTATCAAGCCTCGAGTCGAGCCGCACAACTGATCAAAAGACACAAGGATGGCCATGATGGAATGTATTGAAGCGCGGATCCTGCTGAAAAACCTGCTGCGTCGGATCAAACCTCTGGACTCCCAGCAGTTCGAGCTGCCCGGGGTTCTTACGGAAGACGAGCTTGAGGCTCTGCAGTATGCCTTAGCACTGTTGGAGGGGGCGCCTCAGGTAGTCGTAAAGCGTCCCGACGTAGTAATAGCGCCAGTGATTGTTGCTCCAACATCGCAGACGATCATTTCCGAAGCCGAAGCCGAAGCCGAAGCCGAAGCCGAAGCTCAGCCGGACAGTTTTGTAGGGGGAAAAGAGGAGAGCCCCCCTAGTCTGTCCGCTGAACTCGATCTGAGTGTATTTGAGCTGCCTGAGGCACCTGAGAATGCCAGGCTCTGTATGGACTTTGGCACGGCCATGTCCAAAGCAACGCTGGTGATTGACGCAGACGATTACGAGGAGATTCACGTTCTGAACCTCGGCATTCCGGGAGATCAGCCCGAGGTCAGTGAAACCATGCTGATTTCCTCCGTGTATATCGATAACGGCGGGACGCTGTGGTTTGGCAAGAACGCAGTAGATTTTTCGCTAGTGGAGGCCGGTGAGGGCGAGCGCATGCGGGTCGACAACGTCAAGCGGTTCCTCTCCGAGGATGCGTTGCATAGTCCCGTGCCTACGCCCTACAACCCTACTGATATTTCCATCCTGTTCGGTGACCTGCTCCTGGCCTATCTGACCTTCATGACCTGGACGGTCAATGAGTGCCTGACTGATCACGATATGCCGCGCAACCTTAAGCGCCGATTTGCTATGCCCTGCTTTGAGAAAGAAAAAAGTCGAGAGGTGGCAGCTCGGCTGCGAGTGTTGCTAGGTGAGGCCCAGGTGCTGGCTGATACCTTGGGTGACCGTTTGCAGAGCGGCTTGCCGCTTGGTGCGTTCATCCGTGCAGTGCAGCAATTGCGAAATGAAGTACGGAGCTATGAATTTGTCACTGAGCAGATAACCGAGCCATTGGGCGTTGCCAATGCCCTGTTAAGTAGTGCTGGTAGCACCAATAGCGTAACCTTGGTCGTAGACGTTGGCGCTGGCACTAGCGATATGAGCTTGTACCGTTTGCAGTCCAACCCGAATACGCCAGTTCGTCAGGCTTTTGAGGTAGATGGGTCCGCGCGAGGCATTACCAGAGCGGGCAACTACCTCGACCAGGCACTAATTCACTTGTTGCTCAGTAAGGGCGGTGTTGGTAACGATCATTCGCGAAAACTGAAAACTCAACGTGACCTGTCTCTGAGGATGCGCGATTACAAGGAAGCACTTTTTAACGATGGCTTCCTGACTGTCCGGTTGCTGGAAGGTGAGCTCGTTGATGTGTCGTTACAGGAGTTCATGGAGCTCGAGGCCGTTCAGAAGTTTTCTCAGGATCTGGAACAGTGTCTCTTGGATGTACTGAGCAGTGTGGACTCCAGTTGGGTTCAGGTAGCTCAAAAGAACGGGGGCTTGGCCATAGTACTTACCGGCGGTGGAGCAAAGCTGCCGATGGTGAAAGCTTTGGCGAGCGGCCAGCTTGATCTCAATGGGCAATCAGTGTCACGGATCCACGCTCCCGATTTCCCGCGGTGGCTGCAGGAGGAATATCCGGAGCTTGAGGATGACTTCCCGCGGATTGCTGTCTCCCTGGGAGGTGCGCGCAAGAGTCTGATTTCGCTTCAGGGCAAAGCGCGAGTTACTGCGGGTGATGTTCAAGGTCAGCCGGTGCTTTCGGGCTTCTATAGCCACTGAGCGAGGGTAGTGTTGGCTGTTGAGCAACCAGCTTGATCATTCGCGCGCAACAGATAGCTGAGCGTTGAAATAAAGGAGTGTTATGTCGCGTTACAACCCCGTTCACAATGCAACGCCCATCTTTGCCGCTTTCGAGCAGTGGAAGCAGGAATGCCTCATCGGTGGACAATCGCTCTTTGCAGTCGGTCCGCGCTGGACCGCTGACCTATTGGATGAGTTGCGTCAGCGATTCGTCGAGAGTCCTGATGAGTCCTCTGCAGTATTTCTGGAAAAGCTCAAAGGGCAGCTGGCTGAGGCTTCGCCGGAGGCTATCCAGCTGATGGCCGAAATGCTCTGGGTGCTGATGCTTTTCCAGAGCAATGTGAGCGCGGGTAAAAAGCGCGAGAACATTGAGTACGTATGGAGTTGGTCCGGAAGCGATTTCCCAGTTGCTCAGCCCTTAATGACTGATGAGGTGATCACGGGGCTTGGATCGGCTGGGCAGGGTTTCAATCGGTATCGCGCCGATGAGTTGGCTTGGTTGATCCGGATGGTCGACGCTTTCAAGAAGCTGCCACAGGGACAACGTGAGCAATATCTACGCGAGCCTTGGGGGTGTGCTGAATGGTTGGATGCTCAGCCATGGGCTCGTGGGCGACAGATGCGGCATATCTTACTACACCTGCTTTTCCCTGAGCGCTTCGAGCGGATGGCGAGCCCGAATGACAAGGCTGCGGTTGTGGCAGCTTACAAAGAGCTGGCGGTCACCACGGTCAAGGCTTGGCGTCTAATCGATCTGGATAAGAGCCTGCTTGCTATTCGCCAGGCAGAAGAGGCCAGCGTAGGTCCAGAGGTGGATTTTTACGAGAGTCCCTGGCTTGAACGGTGGCGGCCTCAGCCAGGCACCTGGTTATTTTGCTGGAATCCATCACGCTATGCCTGGAGCCAGTTTGCGCAGGATCGTCAAAAGGTTTTGGAGGGTGGCGAGCTTATCGTGCGCTGGAGTTGTACCAGTAGCGCGGTGAAACTCGGAGACGCTGCATTTCTACTTCGCAGGGGGGTTGATCCGAAGGGAATCATTGCCTGCGGCAGTATTGTTAACGGGCCTTATCAAGATGCCCACTGGGATGAGACTAAAGCTGCCCAGGGCAGCATGCTGGATTACGTAGATATCCATATTATTGATCTGCGTGATCCCCACAAGGACGGCTATGTTTCTTGGAGCGAACTGGAAGCCTTGGGTGCTGACGATCAGCAATGGAACCCCCAATCCTCCGGTATCGAAATCAAGCCTAAAGTTGCTGCTGCACTCATGAAGCGCTGGAGTGCATTGGCAAAGCCTGCACCGCCTAAACAGCCCTATAGCAGCAAGCCGTTGCTCGTCGAACCAGCGCGTAATCTAATTTTCTTCGGTCCGCCCGGTACCGGTAAGACGCATAGCCTAAGATCGCGTCTTCCCATGTACGAGGAGTCAATCAGCAAGCTGACGTTGGCGGAGTGGCTTGGGGTCAACGTGGAGGATGCGGCCTGGTGGCAAGTCCTTTTTATGGCGCTGTATGTGCTGGATGGCAAAGCGAGTGTTAACCAGCTCCTTGAGCATGATTATTTTCTCGCCAAGGCTAAGTTCAGAGCGGGTAATAGCAGTCTGAGGTCTACCTGTTGGGAGGCTTTGCAGAGTCATGCAGTGTTGGATTCGACAACCGTTCAACGAGACGCATCAGCGCGGCGAGCGCCGTATGTATTCGACAGGGATCACCAGGGCAACTGGATCCTTGCGGGGGACTGGAAGGAGAGTTGCGCTGAGTGGGTCGAACGTGCAGAGCTGATCAAGCGCGGGCCTCATAATGCCGCTGAGCAGCAATTCAAGCGTTATGAGTTTGTCACTTTTCACCAGTCATACAGCTATGAGGACTTTATCGAAGGAATTCGCCCTCAGCTTGCGGCTGGGGGGCAGGGGATTATTTATGAGGTCAAACCTGGTGTTTTTAAACGCCTGTGCGAGCGTGCAAGGAAAGATCCCCAACATCGCTATGCGATCTTTATCGATGAGATCAATCGCGGAAATGTGGCCAAGATTTTGGGTGAGCTGATCACGCTGATCGAGGTCGATAAGCGTGCGCACTATGATTCGGACGGTCTTCTACTCGATGGTATGGAGCTGACGCTGCCTTACTCCGGGGAGCACTTCGGGGTGCCGCGCAATCTGGATATCTACGGCAGTATGAACACTGCTGATCGTTCAATTGCGCTGCTGGATGCGGCATTGCGGCGGCGCTTTCAGTTCCGCGAGCTGATGCCAGACTCGTTAGTGATTTCCGGGGCTCAGGGCGATGGCTATATCCCTGATGGTGAGGGGGGCGTACTGAACCTGCGTGCACTGCTTGACACGATTAATCGCCGAATCTCCTACCTATTGCACCGGGATCAGACCATCGGCCATGCCTTCTTTACTCGCGTTCGAGACATGCAGGGGCTGCGTGGTGTGCTTTGCCGGGAAGTCATCCCACTCCTGCAGGAGACGTTCTATAACGACTGGCAGCGGATTCGGCTGATCTTTGGGGATGTAAAGGCTCCCCTTGAGTTGCAAATCGTCCGCGAGTTCACGGACTCAGCGATCGATGTTTTTGGCGAGCTGGAAGATAGCTTGCCAGAGACGCAGCGCTTTCAGATCTGTGCGCCTGATGAGATCACGCCGGAGGCTGTCCGCAAGATTTATGAGCCACTGGTATGACGTTGCTGCAGGTGCTCGAGCATGAGTGGCTGCCCATTCGATCTGGAGGTGGTCAGTCACTCAATGTACATCAGGCCGCTCTTCTAGAACGGCTTGCGGATTCTCTGCCAGCGCGTGCGATTGAGTGGCGCCGGGCTGCTGTGAAGTTCACCCAGTTTTGCGGGGTCATTCAGCTCGGGGACCTGGCTATCGAGGTGCTCCCCAAGATCGCCCGCCAAGAGCGGGACGTGCTGCGTTGCCAACAGGTACTAGTGCGGCTGTTGCAGGTGACCGGGGCACTGCCGCCGCAGCAGGTTGGGGAGGCGACACTGGGTCAACAGCGGCATGCATTGCTTGATGTCTTCATCGAGCACTTTCGCGGCATGGTCGCTCAGCAGATGCAACTTGGGTTGATCCGTCGATATGTTCCGATGGAGGATGAGTTAGCAACCGTGCGCGGGCGTATCGATCTGGTCAGGCAGGTGCGCCTCAACGCCTTCTCGCCTCAGCGTGTACATTGTCGCTTCGATGAGTTCGATATCGACAACCCATACAACCAAGTACTGAGCTATGTAGTGGTCATGCTGTTGCATCGAACTCATCACCCGGCCATCAAGCGTGGACTCAATGAGCTACTTGCCCACCTGGCACCTGCATCAAGCCGTTCCTTCACGCCAGAGCAGGTGGAGGCATTGGATTTTGATCGGCTGAATCAGCGCTGGCAGCCAATCTTCAAGCGTTGTGCGGAATTTCTGCGTGGTTTGCACCCTAACGTTACCGCCGGTGGTATGCCTGCTCTGGCGTTAATGTTTGACATGAACCGACTGTTCGAAAGCTACGTTACTTGGAGAGCACGCCGCACTTTCAAGGGGCTGCAGATCCAGCCGCAGGGGCCACGTCGCTTCCTAGTTTCTAATCAGGTGGGGAAAGGAGTGTTTCAGTTGCGGCCTGATGTTTCTGTCTTGAAGGGCGCGCAGGTGGTTCTTATTGCCGATGCCAAGTGGAAGATCCTGAGCCCTGAAGAGCGCATGTTGGGCATTGCCTCGGCTGATCTATACCAGCTTGTTAGTTATGCCTTGCGTTACCAATGTCAAAGGTTGGCGTTAATTTACCCGGCTATGGAAGGTGTAAGCCCTGGGCTGCGTGAAAAGCTAACTATCGAGGGATCGGAAGTTCAGCTTGCGATCTACAGCATTGATCTGGCGGGCGTGTTGATTAGTAGTGATGCCGTTTTCGACGAGTTACGCAGCTGGGTTGTTGAGGGCTGATGTATGCGGCACGCCGATGTGGCCGTTTCACCAAGGATTGAGGATGAAGATTGCCTATGGCTAGCCCACGCTCTCTGGTTTTCGCTCTATATACCCACTGGTCGGTGGTCGAATGGCTTGTACAGCGATCTCGTGAGATTCCAGCCTTTGAAGCAGTGCAGGTGCTGGCGCTGATCGGCAAGGTCGATCCCAGCATGTCGGGAGACGCCCGGGAAACTGTTCTGCGAGCGTTGATCAACAGCGAAATTCTCCGAGTGCTTCCAAGGGATGAGCTGCTGCACCTAAATCCTTACGTGCTCGAATTCGTCCGTGGCCTGACCAGAGAGCATGAGCTTGGCCTATCTGCAGTGCTCCAGGCTCGAGTACAAGGAGTTCGCGATGCTACTGAGCGCCTGAATGAGGCGATCGAGGGTAAAGACCTGGATCTACTGCGCCAGTGCGCTGTACAGCTTACCGAGTTGTTTCGCCAGATTGCCCAGCAGCTGGATCAGGATCGCCACGCCATTCTCGAGATCGCCGAGAAAGCCAAGAGCACTGAGGCTCATGTGCCGGCCGAGCGGCGTTATCGTCAAGTGCTGCAGGCCTATGATGACTACATCGAGCCGATAGCGGAAATGATGGATAGTGGCCCGTCCGGCAGCTTTTACCGCTTGCTGGAGGATGCAGAGCGGCAGATTGATTACTGCCAGGAGAAACTCGTTGTTCAGGGTGCGCTTTACACCTTACGTATGCTGGTACGTCAGACCGGCTTTCAGGTCAAAGAACTGCGTCGGCTGGGCCGGGAGGTGCTTAAGCAGTGCAGTGACACGCTTTTACCGTTGCGTGAAGAGCTCAGGCGGCATAACAGCCTGTCTGCTGCCGTCAGCCAATTAATCGGACAGGTGCGAAAGCGCGGCTTGTCGCGCACATTCCGCCAACCTGACTTCCCTGTCTGGCGCGCAGAGCGTCCCCGGCGGGTAACGGTTGGCGATGAGGTGCTCACCATCATGGCTGAGGCCCTGGCATATGAGCCTTTGAGTCAGGCTTTCCCCGATGAGGCTCCAGCTGAGTCAGCAACGGAGCTGCAGTTCGTCGATGGTGTCGAACTGCGCGAGCGCCTGGCTGCCAGTGGCCCTGTGCCTAGCTTGCTTGACTGGATACGGACGAACTACTCCTATCTGGATGATGCCACTGTCCTTCGCCTTTACCACGAGCTTGTCAGGGAGCGGGAGTTGGAGTTCCAGCAGGACGACCAGAAGATCAGTACTGACCTTAATCGGCTGCGCGTCACTCACTACCCTCATGGAATACCCGCACGATGAATCAAGCCGTCACACTTCATCTGGGGCGCTTGCCGAGCCTTGGGCCGCTGTTCGAGTTGTTCAATGCGGGCAAGCACCTAAATCACATTGCAGACCCCATTCTGTGGGCTGAGCTCGAGAAAGAGCAGGAGCAGTACCAGGAGCTGTTCGGGCGTCTTGGCTTCACACTGCACGTGGATAGGCGCGGGTTTGCCTGGTTCCACTTCGACAATGCGAGCAGCAACGTCAGCCGCACCACACGCCAGCTGGCGCTGTTATTTATGCTGCTGTTCGAATTGAAGGCCGATGAAGGTATGCACCTGCACCGCTTCGGTGACTGGATCATTGATCGCGCCGTGCTGGCCAAGTTGCTGGAGCGTGGTCACGACTTGCTTTTGGCTGAGGGGCTAGAGGAAGAGTCGCTCGTAGGGCTGCTTGACCGTGCTTGCGTGTATGGTTTTGCAGAGTCAGCTGCTGGAGGATGGCGGCTACTACCTGCCGTCTGGAGGTATCTGGACCATTTTGTGAAGCTGGCCGGGGAGCAGGACGACGAGCTTGAAGAGGGTGTTGATGTGACCGGTGCCATCGAGACCAGCGAAAAGGATGAGCCGGCATGATGGATTATGGATTTCAGAGGCTGGTGCTGCTTAACAGTGCAGGCTACGAGCGCGCAGAGTTACCTTTGGATGCGTCTGTATCATTGGTGGCCCCCAACAATACAGGCAAGACCAGTCTGATCAATGCTCTGCAGTTCTTGCTGATCATCGATCGACGACGAATGGACTTTGGTGCCTACGACGTAGAGCGCAGTCGGCGTTTCTATTTCCCCAACAACAGCGCCTACATCCTGCTGGAGGTGCTGCTGCCCGATTCAGGCAATGTGGTGCTGGGATGTGTTGGCAAGGGTGTTAGCAACGACTATGAGTACTTCGCTTACCGTGGCCAGCTGAATCTCGACGATTATCGGCGCGATGACGGCTGTCTGGTGGCTCAACCGCAGTTGCTGAGTCATTTGGCCACTCGCGGCTTGCTCGCCCAACGCTACAGCGGTAGCGAATTCACCAGCATGGTGTATGGCAATAGCCGGCGGGTGCGTGGAGATAACGGTGATTTTACGGTGTTTCGCCTGGAGCAGGCGCGCCACGCTGAGGTATTCCAGCGTGTGCTCACCCGAACTCTGCGTTTGGACAAGCTTCAATCCAAAGAGGTGAAGGACTACCTGCTGCAGATCTTTCACCGAGATCTTTCTGATGCGGGTATCGACTTCAAACAGGAGTGGGACAAAGCTTTCGCTGATGTAAATGCCGACCGTGAGCAGTACCAAGCGGCCATGAAGCTGCTGGAGTGTATCGGCCTTCTTGAAACGCTGCAGGAGGAGCGCTTGCAGTTGCGCGGCAAGCTGTTTCACTTCCGGCCTCTGATCGATCGGGCGCTACAGGATTGGCAGAGCTATTACCAGTCTCGCTCAGCTGACCTGCAACAGGCCCGCGCAAGCATCGAGCAGGCCGAAGAGCAGCTGCAACATGACCGGGTAGAGTGGTCAACTGCCCGTGAGCGCAGTCTGCAGACTGAGGCTGTGCTGAAACGCGAGGATGACCGGCAGGCTGAACTGGAGCGCCGGTTCGCGCTGATCGACCGACGCGAGACGCTGGAGCGTAGCATCGATCATGCGCGTGCAGCCTACGAGGCCCAGGTTGCGCTTGTTGCCGGAGTGCAGGGTCGAAGCCTCAATGAGATTGTCCGCGAGCGCAACAGGATGACGCAGTACGTGCAGCGGCTCGGCCGCGAAAGAGCAAGCCTGACGGGCAGCCTGTATCAACATCTGCAGCAAGAGTTGAACGCGGAGCAGCTGGCTGCCCTGAACCGGTTGTTTGCACAGGAGGTCATGACGCTGTCGGAGAGCGGCTTCCGGCTAAACGGCGAGCAGCTGCGTCAAAGCCTTGAAAAATGGCTCAGCCAGGCTGGTTGCCTTGAGCTGCCGGGACTGGATCTGCAGTTGGCTGACCTGCCCGATCAGCACCGCCAGCGCAGCGCTGAAGAAATCGATCAGGAGTTGTACGATCTTCAGCGCCAGCTGGCTCAGTTCGATGAGCAGCTACAGGTTGCGGAGCAGATTCGAGCAGCTGAGGCGCTGAAGCTTGAACGAGAGCATGACTACCAGCAGACCCTACGCGATCTAGAAGCTTTTGATGAGCTCGCCACCTTGCGCAAGCGTTGGGCTGGGCGCGAGCGTTCTCTGCGGGACTGCCAGAGCGCTTTGGCTGATCTGGAGACCAAACTGAGAGGTGTTCGGGCCGAGGTGCAGCGTCTTCGTGAACAGCTAGAGGGCATACGTAAGCAGCAGGATGAGCTCGACGGCCAGCACGGGGGGATCTGTAACGGCCGCGATCGGCGCAGCGATGGTGACCCTATCTTCAGCTATCTGGCGGATCTGCCCCATCACAGGTGGGTTGGGACTGCAGAGCTGGCTATTGAGCAGCTGGCCGAGCACCTGCGAGAGTATCAGCAGGACTGCGGCCGGCTGCTGAACCTTGAAAGTGATGTACGTGGGCTGCTCGCCGAGCTGCACGCGGGTGGTTTGACCAAGTTTCAGACGGCCGACGATCCGGACGAAGAGATCCGCCTGATGGTCGAGTTTGGCCGGCATCTGCCCCAGGAGTTCGAGGCCATCGAGCGTAAGGTGCGCACAGCGGTGGTCAACGTCACGGCGTGCCTGCGGCAATTGCGAGGCAGCCTGAACGATTTCAAGGCCAAGATGCGCCAATTCAACCAGTTGATTGGCCGGCGTCAATTGTCCGATCTTTCGGTATTCAAGATCGAGCCTGAAGACGAGCAGGAGCTGGTCTGGGCGATCGAGGCGCTCATCAACACAGCGGAGCAGGTGGATTCAGGCCAGAGCTTTGAGCTGTTCGACCACGGGAGTGTGCTCGATGATGAGAGTCTCACGCGGGCGAAGGCCCTGCTTATCCGAGAGGGTGATGCCCGAGGTGGTCTGGCTGTTGAGCATCTGTTTCGCCTGAGCTTCATCGTTGGCAAGGAGGGCCTTAAGCCCGAGTCTTTTGCTGATCTGGATAGCGCAGCTTCCAACGGTACTGTACTGATGGCAAAGCTAGTCACGGGGCTGGCGCTGCTGCACCAGATGCAGGACAAGCGCTATTCGGTTCGGGCTGCCTGCTACCTGGATGAGGCGCTGGCGTTAGATGGGCCGAACCAGACGAGTTTGATCGAAACGGCTGCTGAGTTCGGTTTTGCGCTTATCTTCGCCTCTCCCGCGCCGCTGGCAACCGTTCGTTACTGCGTACCAATCACTCGCTACGGCGGACACAATCACGTTAGTCGCAAGAATTGGCAGGAGCTGGAGCCGCGCGTGGTGGAGACTGGCGTATGAGCCGCTCACTGGCCGATGCACTGGGGAAGCTGCTTGGTGCGGGCGGGAAGCTGGCTGCCAGCCAGCTGACGATGGCGCAGCGCCGTGCGCTGGAGGAGTTTGCCTGTAGAACCCAGGCGGTGCGTTTGGCGGTCAGTGGTCGCGGCAGCCTTTATCAAATCGCTGCCCCTGAGCAAGTTGAGGTCCACCTGTCCAAACTCAGGCCGGCTCACTCAGGCCGGCCGGCCGGCGAAATCCCGCTGCGTGCACTCAATGTGGTGCGTAACCGCGATAGTAAAAGCGGTGCTGCGCGGCACGCGGTTCAGTATCTGCTGCTCAAAGCCGTCAATGGTGGGCAGTATTGGCGTGATGGCAAAGGCGTAGTGCTCGATGTTTCGCAGCTGACGCAGACATGTGGCGCTGCCGCCCTGGCGGTGAAGATCGACGATGATTGGCACACGGCTGCGCCCTTGTGGCTGATCGAGAACCAGGCCCTGTTCGACGACATCAGCTGGTTGCCTGCCGGTTCGAGCGGCACTGTGTGCTACTACTCCGGACAGCTGAGCGGCCTGCTGCTGACCTGGCTGGCCGAGAGGCCGCGCGCCTCACAGGTGATCCTGTTCCCTGATTACGACGGAATTGGGCTGCAGAACTTCGCCCGGCTATATGAGCTTATGGGGGACGCCTGCAAATTCTGGCTGATGCCGGATTGGCAGGTGCGGTTGAGTCTGTATGGCAACCAGCAGATTTGGCAGGACAGCTTGGCGAACTATCAGGATGCGGTTAGGCGTCTGCGAGCTTTGGGCATGCCCAGCGAGTTGGCCGAGCTGTGTGATGCTCTGCAAGGCACGGGCTTGGCATTGGAGCAGGAGAGTGTGTTTTTACTGCCAGGAAAATCTCAGTATCTCGTGAATAAAGATCAGTCAGACAACCTTGAGCTGATCGAAATTGCTAGGGGTCGTTCAGATGAAGCGGCCATTCCGTTCAATCCGGATAACTTGTAGGTCTGGGCCATGTGGCGCGGCTCTATTGGGAAATGCGAAAAAAGAAAGTTGCTCCAATGATTGCGGTACGGGTGCGTCGAGCGTTTCAGCCAAGTGCGTTTGGCAGGATTGATTTCGGATATGGTCGTAGCGGCAGTGCTTCAGCCTCGGGGTAGAGCTCCGACGATTGTGCTGCATCCTTCTCCCTTTCCTCTAGCACGCCGTTACCAAAGCCTCGTCGCTACTTCATCTAAAGCAGACAGGGCGGTCCTTCCTGGCCGCTCGCAATACGGATTCTTACAATATGGGAAATATATTAAGTAAGCGGCAAGTTCGCGTTCTTTACAGCCCCCCCGAATGTGACCGATAATGCTGAAGTGGAATTGTTGGGGCCGCCATCGTGGGTGGCAATAGCGTATAGGGAGGGTGCCTTGACGACATCGGCTGGCGCCAGAGAGATACTGCTCGTCGCAAACAAACCTGGCCTAACGGAGACTGGCGGAGGTCACGGCGCTAAGGGCGTGGACTTTCAGCGCTGGTGGGCAGTGCTCCGAATGGTGGAAATGGAGCAGGCGAATGAGCCGGACTTCTTGCTTCTTTTTGAGACCGTGCAAGATGTCACGGAGCTGGATTCAGTAATCTCTCCCGCGCGTGCCCGTGTTTATCAGGTGAAGAAGAAGGATCGTGGAGAGTGGAGTTGGTCCGTACTTACTGGGACATCGACGCCTCCTAAAAAGAAAAGCCTAAAGTCAGCATCAAAGGCGGCAGCACCTACGTTTAAAAAGGTCAGTGACAGCGCACTGGGGAAGCTTCAGCTCAGTCTTGCAGCCTTCGATACACTTCCTGTCGAAGCGTACTTCATCTCAAACGCTGGCTGCGATATTCCCCTAGCAGCCGGAGGAAATGCCGCAACGTCGATGCCTTGCTCGTTGGCAGATTTCGCTCCAGAGCATGTGCATTTATTGACTCAAGCGCTGCATTTGCTTTGTGAAACCGGCTCGCCTGCTCCGGATCTAACGAAGCTCAGGTTGAAGAAGGTCGCTATTCACCCTGATGAGCCCAGCAGTCATGTAATCAAGTCGGCTCTGGATCTATTAACGGTGCGCAGCCCGCCTCATGCGGGCCAGGCCGCGTCGTTTGTGGAATCTCTTGTGACGAAGATTTCTCCTCTGGGCCGCCATACCGATACTTGTTCAAACTTTGACGAGCTTGTGAAGCAGCGTGGGTTCTCAAGACAGGAGTTTATGTCTGCGCTCGGTGCACTTGAGAGCATCCCAGATCACTCTGCCCACTTAAACGACTGGCTTGCGCAATTGCAGAAGGAGGGCATGGATTTCATGATGGTAACTGCTATGCGCGCGGAGGCAGCCCGAGTCGTTCGAGAGCGGCTCACGGGCGCAACACTGCCCGCCGTTCAGCCTCTTCATGATTTCTGTGACTCTTGGCTCAACTCCAATACGCACGGACCTGACCTGCGCCCGTATTTGGAGGCAGCGTTATCCGCGCTGAGAAGGGAGTTCACCGGCTTTCGCGATGCAGAACTCCTAGCGCGCTTTGCGATGAGGGCTATTAAAAAATGCGTGGACCCGAACTGAGACTGCTCGTTCGTAGCCTGAGAACTAAGAACTATGAAAAGCTTCCGATTCGAAAACATCTGGCTGCTCTCGCATCGCGACAAGAAAGCAAGGCACGTCAACTTCCACCCGAAGAAGAATCTGTTGAGGGGAAGGAACCACACAGGCAAGACGAGTCTGATTCGGAGTCTCTTTGAGACTCTTGGCGCCAAACCTCAGGGTAAGCTGGAGGCTTGGGATGAAAGCACAGCCTCCCTCCTCGAGTTTTCAATCGATGGTCGTCACTTCTTTGCACTTCACCAGAGTGGGCGGCGCGCATTGTTCCATGCCAATCGCGAGATGATTGTCGCGACCTCGAATTTCGGAGAGTGGTCTCAGAACTTCTGTGAGGTTACTGACTTCAACCTGATGTTCACCGACAAGAAGGAGTCTGAGATTCGGCCCGCCGACCCTGCATGTTTCTTCTTGCCCTTTTATGTAAACCAGGACGGCAGTTGGCAGTCTGAGTGGAACACCTTTGGCGGGCTTAGAAGATTCAGCTCCCCTTGGGGCGCCATTTTGGAGTATTTCACCGGTGTGTGTCCCCCAGAGTACTATCGTGCTAGAGCTGAGAGGGCTCAAGAATCTAAGGTTCTTGAGGAATATCGACGTGAGTACAAGCTCCTTGAGCGTGCTATAGAGCGATTTAGTCGCACGTTGTCCTTTTCTGGGCCAAAGGTCAGAGCCGAGAATTTTGCAGATGAGATTGCTCTGCTAACCCAAGAGGTCAACGAGCTCAATCAGAAGCAGGAAGTGCTGCGAGGTGCGGTTGTCCGCGAGCAAGACTTACTTTCGAGTCTGGAGCAACAGATTCGATTGGCCGACGATGCGCTCGCAGCTTATGGCCAAGATACGAAGTACTTACGTGCCGGACATTCGGAGCCGCTGATTTGTCCGACTTGCAATGCTGAGCACACAAAGTCGTTCCTCGATTTGCTCAATTTCGCCGAGGACGCGCGTGTGCTCCGTGAGCTCGCTGGATGTCTTAGGGATGACGCAACCCGAGTACGGCATCGATGCGGCAACGCGTTGGCAGAACTGAGCATGCTCAACGAAAATTATCAGCGTATCTCGAGGCTTTTAGATACACGCAAAGGAGAACTCAAGTTCCAGGACGTCGTCAGCAGCATGGGCGCAGAGAGTGCGTTCGCTGCCTTCGAAGCCGAGCGTAAGGATCTGCAAGAGGCCATCGATATGGCTCTCAGTGCGGTCGACGCCTTGGATGAGAAAATGAAGTCGTTGCGTGCCGCGAAAAGAACGCGAGCGATATTGGATGACTTTAGATCCTTCTACGTGACCGGACGTATTGCACTGCAGTTGCCCTATGTCGATGCATCGAAAATGAAGCTCACAGGTCGCCCGGATCTATCAGGAAGCGGAGGTCCTCGGTCGATTCTCGCCTACTATGCCGCTTTGTGGCGGACCTGCCAAGGTGCGACGGGCACGTATGACATACCCATCGTCATTGATTCACCAAACCAACAAGCTCAAGACGACATCAATCTTCCAGCTGTGCTTCAGTTCATCTCCAAGGAGCTGCCAGAGGACATCCAGCTAATTGTTGGCTTAGAAACCTCAACGGATTTTCCCTTCGATAAGGAAATACACCTGGACATTCAGTACTCGATGTTGCGGGAGGATCAATGGGAGGACGCAGAGCGCATTGTCGAGCCAATGCTCAAGGAGATGTACGCGACGATGAAAACCGATGCCTAGGACCTGGGCGACGAGATGGCGGATTGGTAGTCTTCTTGTCTGAGCTGCTGTGGACTTAGGCGGCAGCGGACCATTTATCAGCGTATTGGAAGCACTTTTGAGTCCGCCCAGCTGTGGCACAGCGAAATTCGTCTTTGGAGCGTCATGCCTGGCTGAATCAGGGATATTGAGATTGCTGCATTGGCCAAGGCGCAGGCGGTGGAAATCCATCCCGGTACATCTGGACAACCTCAAAGAAAGAACAGCCTTTTTCCTTGCTTGGCCATCAACCCAACTCTATGCGAATCGGCGCCTTCATGGGCAGCACTGCCTCTTCGCTGCTACCTTATTCGCATAGGTGCAAGGGGTTGAGTGTTAGAATCACTCCGTCCCGAGCAAATTAACGAGAAGGCTCAGCAATTAGTAGCTTGGGCCTTTTTCGTTTCTGGGCTGGGATCAGATCCATCGGTGGTTGTGTTCATATCCAGGCGGCCACGCACAGGGCCAACCAGAATCCAGTCCTGAGATGAGGCTGCCGGCTGGTAGCCAAGCCGACCCTGTGAGCGAAGTGGGCGCAGTGGGCTCTACTAAATCTTGACGGTCCGTACAGTGTAAAAAAGCCTGAGGCTCGGTGTTGCTGCGTCTGCCAATACCTTCTTTTTCTGCTGCAGCCTAACTACTATCAATGTCAAATTAGGACGTATTCCTGACGCCCGTGCAGCGATCAGGTAGCCGGTCATCTTCGATCATTCGTTCTTGCTGAATCAGCACGCCTGATGGAGAAGGGCCCAACGATAGCGTTAGGCCCTTCTGATCACTCAACGTCCTTTGCTACATCCGCCCCAGCGGACGTCAGCTTTATGGGCGGCGTCAGAGAGCGCAGTCCTTGGGTGTCTACCGAAAGATGGCCTTTCTGGATGAGTCCATGCTCTTGCAGGTCCTGAAGGGCATCCATGACTGCCTCTTCGCCGTGATGATTATCGAGAATTTCGTTACCCAGGCCTTCTTGATGCGAGTGATACAGGCGGCGCAAGATTTCAGCTTTGAGTTCTGCATTGATAGCCATGTGGTCTCCTCGTGTGTGTGCAAAGGTTATGACCTTCATTCAGATGACTGGTGCCTGCGAAGGGGTACCAAACATCTTTTGGAGCATATCTATTGCGCGGATTGCGAGCCTTTTTAGTACTTCGATGTTCGAAGTACGAATGTCATGCCGCTCTGGCTCTACCGACGTGAAAATCAGCTACTCAAAGGCGCTTGATTTTTATATTTGATATTTTTGTAACACAATCGTTGAACTCTGTCCCATGAAAGAGCGGGAAGCTGTAAAGCACAAGCTCTGGCTGTTAGGGTTCAGCTATGAGGCTTATGCATGGAGGCGGTTAAGCCTGGCACTCTCTCGGTCGGTCTAGAGCGTCCGAACCTGCGGTAGGTCATTAGCAACAGTTAGACGCATGAATGGCCTCATATCTTGCTGACTACTTAGGGAAAACCAACACGATTTTATTAAGCAAGTTGGTGCTTTCAGCGATACTCCTGATGGCGAAAAATTTGCTCTCATCAGGTGAATAGCGGGGCATTGTAATCAGCCCTCAGTGCGGAAAGTGCGCTGCATAATGCTGTTGCAACGCGTGAATAAAGTCTGTTGCCAGCGGCGTTTGACCCGACCCCGCGGGAGCAACCACGTAAACCGGAAACAACAGCTCGGGCTCGAATCGGTGAATGGTGATGCCCTTGTGCAAGAAATCCTGGGCGACGTTCGGGCTCATGAGGGCGGTGCCCATGCCGACGGCGACCATCTCGCAAGTGATGGAGCTGTATTGGCCTTCCACGGCGAGCTTGCGTTCCACACTAGCCTGATCGAAGACCCTGTCCATCTGCTCGCGGGTGCCGTCGCCATGGCAGAGGGAGACGAAGTTCTCACCGTGGAGATCCTGAGCCCTGACGACCTCCCGTGACGCTAGGCGATGGCCTGGCGGTAGGACGCAGACGGCGCGGAGCCGGGTGATGAGCAGCGTCTCCAGAGGGCCGGCGTCGCTGGGCTGGACTACTACGCCCAGGTCGCAGAATTGAGACTGCACCCACTGCACCACTGTGGGCGAGGCGTTCATGTGCAGGGAGACGGTCAGCTCTGGACGGGTCGCAACGAAGTCCTTGATGACGTGTGGAATGAGCGTGAGTCCGGTGGACGGCACAGCGGCGATACGCAGTCGGCCGGTTCCGAGATTGCGGATGTTCTTGGCTGACTGACGCAGGCTGTCCAACCCTACGTAGGCCCGCTCTACTTCCTGGAAGAAGGCGCTGCCTTCCTTCGTGGGTATCAGCCGTACCCCCGCGCGCTCGAACAGTTTGAGTCCGGTGCTCAGCTCCAGCTGTGCGATCAACCGGCTGACGTTGGGCTGCGAAGTGTGCAGTGCCTCGGCGGCCGCGGTCATGGAGCCTAGACGCATCACACTGCGGAAGGCTTCGATCTGTCTGAGATTCAACAGAGCTCTCCATATCAAATATGAATACTTAACCCGTACCTTCGTATTTGACCCTATGGGTTTAGGCTGACAATACTCGGTCACAAGCCAAATGGCCCCATAAAAAGAAAGCGTTTCCGAATGGCGGTTACCGCGATGTCCTCGGAGGCGGATGCCTGGATCTTCCGGTCGTGTCCTCACGACGTTCTCGATCTGCCGCAACGCAAAAAAGGGAGCATTGCCCGTGACCGGTCCGTATCTCGTCCGTACCTCATCCATCTCCTGGCGTCAGGGTCTGTCCGCGCTGCTGTTGGCCGCAGCCGGCGCTGGCATGACGCTTCCCGCTCATGCTGAAACGACGCTGTATGTCGCGGGCGTCGGCGGCTCCACCGAGCAGATGTACAAGACCCGCGTCATTCCCGCCTTCGAGAAAGCGCATGGGGTCAAGGTTGTCTATGTATCGGGTAACTCGACGGAAACGCTGGCCAAGCTGCAGGCGCAGAAGGGACGGCAGCAGATCAACGTCGCCATGATGGACGATGGTCCCATGTACCAGGCGCTGCAGCTGGGCTTCTGCGAAAAGCTCATAGATGCACCTGTCTACCAGGACCTGTATCCCCTGGCGCGCCTGAGTCCCGAGGCCACGGCAGTAGGGATGGTGGCCACCGGGATCGGCTACAACGAAGAAGCCTTCGAGAAACGCGGGTGGGCGGCGCCGACGTCCTGGACCGACCTTGAAGATCCGAAGTACCGGCAGCTGCTGGGCATGCCGCCGATCACCAATACCTACGGGCTGCATTCGCTGATCGAGATGGCGCGGCTGAATGGCGGCGGCGAGAAAGACATCGATCCGGGCTTCGCGGTGTTCGAGAAGAAGATCGCACCGAATGTGCTGGCCTGGGCCAGTGCCCCGGGCGAGATGGACGGGATGATGCAGAACGGTGATGTGCTCATGGCGGTGTACGGCAGTGGCCGAGCGGTGGCGTTGCAGAACACCGGCTTTCCGCTCAAGTTCATTTATCCGAAGGAGGGCGCCGTAGCGCTCCAGGTCGCCGCCTGCGCCGTCACGCCCAATGCGCAGTCCGAACTCTCCCAGCAATTCATTCAGTACGTGCTGTCGCCAGAAATCCAGAAGATCCAGTCCGAAAGTAACGGCTTCGCACCGGTGAATCGCACCGTGAAGCTGCCGCCAGAACTGGCTGCCCGTATGCCCTACGGACAGGAAAAGGTCGACAGCCTGCTCAAGGTCGATTGGGACACCATCAACCAGAAGCGTTCCGAGTGGACGACGCGCTGGAACAGGACCATCGAGCGGTAGAGGGCGTGTCCACCAGACGGCGATGAAGTGACAGCGGGATTGCGAGTGGAGAGGAGGGTGGCTTCGGGCTATTCCTCCGCCCGCTGTAGCAGCAGGTCCTGAGTCCATTTCGCCATCGTCCGGTTCCAACTCGCTCAAAGATCGAGCCGCTGGATTCCACCTATGAACCAGTCGCTCCCACCTCCCTTGGACGAACAGCGATCACGCCCTCGTGATCGCCGGAGGCATGCCCATGGCTTTCCTGATCCTCGACGGCCTCGTCAAAACCTATGGTGACTTCACCGCCATCGCCGGGCTCGACCTGGCAGTGGAGAAAGGCGAATTTCTGTCCCTGCTCGGCCCTTCGGGGTGCGGCAAGACCACGACGCTGCAGAGCGTTGCCGGATTCGTACAGCCCACCGCCGGGCGCATCGTGCTGGACGGGCGAGACATCACCCATGTCCGGCCGGAAAAGCGCGGACTGGGTATGGTGTTCCAGAGCTATGCCCTGTTCCCCCACATGACCGTGGCCGAAAACGTCAGCTTCGGCCTGGAGATGCGCGGCGTGTCGCGTAGCGACCGGGCGGAGCGGGTGAAGTCGGCGCTCGACATGGTTCGGCTACAGGGCCTGGGCGAGCGCTATCCCAAGGCGTTGTCGGGCGGGCAGCGTCAGCGGGTGGCCATCGCGCGTGCCCTGGCAATCCGCCCGGACCTGTTGTTGCTGGACGAGCCGATGTCGAACCTCGACGCCAAGTTGCGCGAGGACATGCACATCGAGTTGCGCGCCATCCAGCGCGACCTGGGTATCACCACCATCCTCGTCACCCATGACCAGGTTGAGGCGATGACCATGAGCGACCGCATCGCGGTGATGCACGGTGGGCGCATCGTGCAGATTGGCTCGCCGTTCGAGACCTACGAGCGGCCCCAGTCGCCCTTCGCCTCGAGCTTCCTGGGCAAGACCAATGCCTTCCCCGGTGCCGTCCAGACCCGCAAGCCGCGCTGCTACGAGGTCAAGGTCGACGGTCTGATGCTGCATATCCCTCATGAGGGGCATCAGTTCGACGGCGATGTAAATGTCTATCTGCGGCCGGAAAAGATTCGCCTGGCCGATCCGGCCGAAGCGCGCTTGCGTGGCACGGTGCGCATGCGGGTATTCCTGGGCAATCTCTGGCTGATCGGTGTCGAGAGCCCCCTGGGGCCGGTGAATCTGACGCAACCGAACCTCGGCGCGCCGCCGCCGCTGGAAGGGGAGGAGGTGGGCCTGACCTGGCTGGACGATGACCTGCGCCTACTAGGACGGGAGGTGTCCCATGACCACCTATGATGCTGAACGGGTTGGCAGCGCTCCCTGGCTGCTGACCGGGCCTGCGCTCCTCGTGTTCCTGACCCTGCTGGCGGCGCCGCTGGTGCTCACGGCCATGCTGTCGTTGAACCTGTTCAGCGACAGCAAGGGTGTGATCCCAGTGTACTCGCTCGCCAACTACCTAGAGGTATTCGGCGACGACTATTTCCACGAGATCTTTCTGCGTACCGGAGGAATGGCGCTCGCCGTGACGGTCTGCGCGGTGCTAATCGGCGTGCCGGAGACCCTCATCATCGCCCGCATGCGGGCATCCTGGCGATCGCTGTTCCTGCTGGTGGTGCTCGGTCCGCTGCTCATCTCGGTCGTCGTGCGCACCCTAGGGTGGGCCATCCTGCTGGGCAACAACGGGCTGATCAACCAGGCGTTGCAGGCGCTGGGCATCATCGATTTTCCGATCCGCATGATGTTCACTCAGTTCGGTGTCGTGCTGGCGCTGACCCATGTGCTGGTGCCCTTCATAGTGATCGCCGTCTGGGCCAGCCTGCAAAAGCTCGATCTGCAGGTGGAGCAGGCCGGCCTGTCGCTGGGCGCTTCGCGGATGACGACCTTCAGGCGGGTGGTGCTGCCGCAGATCGTGCCGGGAATCCTATCGGGCTCGATCATCGTCTTCGCCCTGGCGGCCTCGGCCTTCGCCACCCCCGCGATCATCGGCGGGCGACGCCTCAAGGTGGTGGCGACGGCCGCCTACGACGAATTCCTCGGTTCGCTGAACTGGCCGCTGGGCGCTGCCATCGCGGTGCTGCTGCTGATCGCCAACCTAGTGATCGTGGTGGGCTGCAGCCGGTTGGCCGAGCGCCGTTTCAAACACGTCTTCGAGTGATCGCCATGTATCGGAACGGTTTCTTCTCCCTTGCCTTTCATACGCTCTTCATCGCCTTCATCGTCGCGCCGCTGGTGGTGGTGATGGCGGTGTCCTTTACCGGCGAAGGCTTCATCTCGCTGCCCTCCGGTGGCCTGTCGCTGCGCTGGTTTGAGGCGCTCTGGGCCAACCAGGAAATGGTCGATGCCTTCTGGCTGTCGCTCAAGCTGGGCCTGGTGTCGGCGACGGTCGCCACCCTGCTAGCGGTCCCCGCGGCGCTGGCCATCAGTCGCTACGACTTTCCTGGACGCGGGGCGATCACTGGCTTTCTGATGTCGCCACTGATGATTCCTTCGGTGGTGCTGGGGATCGCCTTCCTGCGCTTCTTTTCCCTTGCACAGGTGGGCGGTTCGCTGTGGGCGCTGAGCATCACTCACGTCATCGTCGTGCTGCCCTATGCCTTGCGCCTGACCTTGGCATCCACCATCGGCCTGGAGCGCGATGCGGAGCATGCGGCGCTATCCCTGGGCGCCAACCGGCTGCAAACCTTTTGGCGGGTGATCCTGCCGCGGATCCGCACCGGCGTGGTGGGCGGCTGGCTGCTTGCCTTCATCCAGAGCTTCGACGAGCTGACCATGACGGTCTTCGTCGCCACACCCGGCACCACGACCTTGCCGGTCGCCATGTACAACCAGATCTCCCAGACCATCGATCCTCTGATCACGGCGGCCTCCACGGTGCTGATCCTGGGGACCCTGGCGGTGATGCTGCTGCTCGATCGGCTCGTCGGCCTGGATCGGGTGCTGATCGGAGAGAAGCAATGAACGACAGCAGCGTACCCACCTCGGCAGAGGTCATCGTGGTTGGCGGTGGACTGGTCGGCATGGCGGTCGCCTATGGCCTGGCGAAGGCCGGTACCAAAACGCTCGTACTCGATCAGGGCGATGACGCCTTCCGCGCTTCCCGGGGCAACTTCGGTCTGGTCTGGGTGCAGGGCAAGGGCTTTGATCGCCTCGAATATTCTCGCTGGACGCGTTCCTCGGCATTGGCTTGGGCCGGGCTGGCCGAGGATCTGCTGGCAGAGACGGACGTCGATGTCCGCCTGAAGCAGCCCGGCGGCTTTCACATGTGTTTTTCCGATCAGGAATTGGCGGAGCGGCAGGCGCGGCTGGCAGGTATGCAGGCCGGTCTGGGCGATTACCCCTTCGAGATGCTGGATCAGGCGGATCTGCGGGCACGCCTGCCCGGCATCGGACCGAAGGTCGTCGGGGCGAGCTACATGCCCATGGATGGCCACGTAAATCCGCTCAAGCTGCTGCGGGCTTTGTATGCGGGAGCGCAGCACCACGGGGCGACGGTGCTGGGGCGAATGCCGGTCGAGCGGATCGACTCCGCGCCGGGCGAATTCACTGTGGTTACTTCCGCTAAACGCTTCACCGCGCCGCGCTTGGTGCTGGCAGCGGGCCTGGGCAATCGGCCGCTGGGGGAGCAGGTCGGACTGCATGCCCCGGTCGCGCCGAATCGTGGGCAGGTGCTGGTCAGTGAGCGGGTTCGTCCCTTCTTGGACTACCCGACGATCAATGTGCGCCAGACCGACGAGGGCAGTGTGCAGCTCGGCGATTCCATGGAGGAGGTCGGCTTCAACGACCTCACCACCACCGACGTGCTCGCCAGGATCGCCCAGCGTGGCGTCAACACCTTCCCGCTGCTGGCCGACGTGCGCCTGGTGCGCGCCTGGGGCGCCCTGCGTGTCATGAGCCCGGACGGCTATCCGATCTATCAGGAGTCCGCGTCGCATCCCGGTGCCTTCGTCGTCACCTGCCACAGCGGCGTGACCCTGGCCGCGGCGCACGCGACCCGGATCGCGCCCTGGGTCCGCGGCGGTGAACAGCCGGAAGAACTGGCGGTGTTCGCCAGCGAACGTTTTCTCACGGGGGAGGTGTTTTCCCATGCCCACTGATTCCTTGTTTCGCCGCATCGATGCTGAGGGCGGCCACCTCATCACCCTGACCTTCGACGACCAGGCCTTCCAGGTGCCGAGCGGTCTCACGGTTGCCGCCGCCTTGCTGCTGGCCGGCGTACGGCATTTCCGCACCTCCCCGGTGGGCGGTGAAGCCCGTGCGCCCTATTGCATGATGGGCGTGTGCTTCGAATGCCTGGTCGAGATCGACGGGGTGCCGAGTCGGCAGAGTTGCCTGATCGAGGCGGCCGACGGCATGCGCATCCGTTCGCAGCAGGGCGCCCGGGAGCTGCCCTTCACCGCTGCCGAACCCGTGGTGATGGAGGTGCAGCCATGAATCTCGAACCTAAGGACATCGTCGTCATCGGCGCGGGCCCGGCTGGCATGGCCGGGGCGCGAACCCTGGCGGACCTAGGTCTTTCCGTCGTGCTGCTCGACGAGCAGGCCGCGGTCGGCGGGCAGATCTATCGCGGTATCGACAGCGCCTCACCCGCGCGTCGCACGCTGCTCGGGCCGGATTATGCGGACGGCGCCCACTTGGCGGATGCGGTGAAGAGCACGACCGTGCGCCACGAGGCGGGTGCGTCCGTCTGGCAGATCACCCGCGAGCGTCAGGTGCATTACCTCAAGGACGGACGGGTACGTTCCTTCGCCGCGAGGGCCGTGCTGTTGGCGACCGGCGCCATGGAGCGGCCCTTTCCCATTCCCGGCTGGACTCTACCTGGGGTGATGACCGCCGGGGCCGCGCAGATCCTGCTAAAGACCGCCGGCATTGGTCCGCAGGGACCGGTGGTGCTGGCCGGGTGCGGACCGCTGCTCTATCTGCTCGGCTGGCAATACCTGCGGGCGGGCATACCCATTGCGGCCCTGGTGGACACCAGTCGCCGTGAGGACTACTGGCGCGCCCGCGGGCACCTGCTGGCAGCGCTGCGGGCCTGGCCCTACCTGCGCAAGGGTGTTTCGCTCCTGCGCGCCCTGCGCAAAGGCGAGGTCCCGCACTACACCGGTGCCGAGCAGCTACAGGTCGAGGGGGAAGGGCAGGCCCAGGCGCTCAGCTTCGTCGTCGACGGGCAGGCACAACGGGTGTCGGCCAGCACCGTGCTGCTGCACCAGGGCGTGGTACCGAATATCCAGTTCACCCAGGCGCTCAGGGCTCAGCATCGCTGGGATGATGCGCAACTGTGCTTCGTACCGGAAACCGATCAATGGGGAGCCCTTGATGTGCCCTTCATTTCGGTGGCCGGTGATGGCGCGGGTATCGGCGGTGCCCAGGCCGCCGCCTTGCAGGGGCGGCTTGCCGCGCTGGGGCTGGCGCGTACCCTCGGCCAGCTCACCCCGGCCCAGCGCGATGCCCAGGCTGCGCCCTTGCGCGCCGAGCTGGAGCGCAACCTGCGCATTCGCCCCTTCCTTGATGCCCTGTATCGCCCGCGCGAGGAGAACCGGATTCCTGCGCGTGACGACGTCACCATCTGCCGCTGCGAAGAAGTGACGGCGGGCGACGTCCGACGCTTCGTCGAGCTGGGTTGCAGCGGACCCAATCAGGCGAAATCCTTCGGGCGCTGCGGCATGGGCCCCTGTCAGGGGCGCATGTGCGGACTGACCGTCACCGAGATCATTGCCAAGTCCCGCGGACTTACGCCCGACGAGGTGGGCTATTACCGCATTCGGCCACCGATCAAGCCCATTACCTTGGGAGAGCTCGCCAGTGGCTGACAGGGCGGCAGACGTGATCGTCATTGGCGCCGGGCTGCATGGGTTGAGCACGGCCTGGCATCTCGCGCAGCGTGGTGTGCGGGTTATCGTACTCGAAGCCGACTATGCCGGCCGGCATGCTTCCGGCGTGAACGCTGGCGGGGTGCGGACGCTCGGTCGCCATCTCGCGGAAATTCCCCTGGCGTTGGCGTCCCGAGAACTCTGGCACAACCTGCCGGAGCTAGTGGGGACGGACGCGAGCTTTGTCGCCAGCGGCCAGCTCAAACTGGCCGAAACCGACGAGGAGCTGCGGGAATGTCGGGACCGAGTCGCCCACCTCCAAGCGCACGGTTTCACCCATGAGGGGCTCATTGACCGGGAGGAGGTCTTCGAACTCCTCCCGACGGTGGCGCCCCATGTGGTGGGGGGCATCTGGGTGGCGGACGATGGCTACGCGACGCCTTACCGTGTGGTGACGGCGGTTCGGCAGGCGGCGGAGCGCCTGGGTGTGGTGCTACATGAGCAGACGCCTGCGCTATCCATCACCCAGCGCGGCCCGCGCTGGCAGGTCGAAACGCGCAGGGGAAAGTTCGAGGCGGACCAGCTGGTCGTGACGGCAGGTGCCTGGGCGGGGCGCCTGGCAGCCGAGGTGGGCGAGCCGGTACCCACCTATCCGCAAGGGCTGATGCTGATGGTGACCCATCGAGTGGCGCCCTTCTGCAGGCAGGTGCTCGGCGCCACCGGTCGCGCCCTGTCGTTCAAGCAATTCGACAACGGCACGGTGGTCATTGGCGGCAAGTTGATCGGTGCCCTGGACTACGATGCCCGCCACGGCGAGGTCGATATCGCTCGTCTCGTGACCAGCGCCCAGACCGTGACGGATCTCTTTCCGCACCTGAGGCATCTGGGCATCAACCGCGCCTGGTCCGGTATCGAAGCCTTCACCGAGGACGATCTGCCTGTCATCTCAAGCAGCAGTCGCGCCGATGGACTGACCTACTCGTTTGGTTATTGCGGTAGTGGCTTCCAGATGAGCCTCGGCACTGGCCAGCGCGTTGCGCAACTGGTGCTCGGCGAGTCGTCGCCGATCGATCTTACGGCTTTTGCCATCGATCGCTTCCACAGAGATTCCTCAACCCCCAGGCCACTCAAGGAGCCTATATGCAACCCATTACCCGTATCGAAACCAACCAGCGTATGAGCCGGGTCGTCCAGTACAAGGGCGGTATCACCTTCGTCGGCGGCCAGACGGCCAATGATCGCACCCAGGACATCAAGGGGCAGACCGCGCAGGTGCTGCAGAAGATCGACGACTACCTGGCCAAGGTCGGCCTGGACAAGACGCGCATCCTCAGCGCCCAGGTGTGGCTGTCGGACATCCAGGCTAACTTCGCCGGTATGAACGAGGTGTGGGACGCCTGGGCACCGGAAGGGGAGGCACCTGCACGGGCTACAGTTGAGTCCAAGCTGGCGGCGCCGGAATTGCTGGTCGAGATCGCCATCGTCGCAGCGGCGGAGTGAAGGCGGCCGCATCAGCGCCCTGTAGCTGAGACACTGCGCCTATATCAAGAAACGCCGGTAGAGCACTTCCTTTGAGGTAGAGCCGATTTTGCTACAGACCCATGGAGACTGTTGCGACAGGTGCCGATGTAAGGCGTATGTAGCGGGAAGTGTGACGCTTTAGAAGGCTGGGATGGTTGCTATAGACCATCCCAGCCACCGCTTCTAATCGACGATAATCGCTTGAGCGTTGGCGCACCGGGAACTAGAGATCGCCCGGCGATATAACGTGACCATCTCGTCTAGCAATTCCTGAGCGATATTGCAGGCAACCTTTAGCCGCAGCTCGTCCGAATGACCAGAGTCGCGCTCTGCCAGCTGAACTAGCAGGTCACCTAGCATCGAGGCACGAAGATCTGCATCGGCTTCGATAGACCGAGTGGAAAGATCCATTTGGTTAAGCGCGATTAGCTTGCTGGGGAAGGGGACGACAGAGGGCTTCTTCTCAGCCATGACACACCTCCGTTGTAGAGGTATATGGCGAGCCGATAGCGCCGAGGCGGAGCTCGGGCTTAAAAGAAAGACGGTGCATTCATGCTGCTCCTTGGTTCGGGTGAGGAGCCGCCACCACCGTTGTCACGCGGTATGGAGGCGGACCGTACGGGGGTGACAACCGGGAACCAAGGGAACCGGCCAGGCCGAAGCCTGCCCCGCACGGCCCGCCATAAAACGCACGCAGCCGAATGCTTAGCATTGGCTGTGGGCGATTAGGCTACCGCGCCCTTGTTCATCGGGTTGTCACGCCCGGTCATGGGATTGACCATGACCGGGCAAATCTACCGCGCTCATATCGCGACCGCAACCGGTCACGAGCATCCCGGTTCTACCCAGCAATGATCGCGGCTCGTTAATCACGAGCGACATGTGGCAGGGTGGAGACCATTTGTTGGTCAGGCCATCCAGACACTTTCTCACTAGGCCTTGGCAGACAGTCCCAGACCTCCGCCGCCGTGAAGCTAGGACGACTCTCTTCACCTATGACTCATCGGCTTTTGGTTTACAGCAGGCCATTTGGTGTGCAACAGAAATACGGTAACGGGCCAAATCGAATTTATCTGGGACAGACCAACCCAGTCCCCCGAGACTCGCTGACAGCTGAAAGGCTTTCGTCGGGGGAGAGAGCAGATGGGAAGCTAATGTGCGCACGAGCGCTACGCATCAAATGAATGATTCACGACGCCTAATAAGTTGCTGATAGATCCGCGACTGACCCCGCTGGAGCGCAATGGGTGGCAGGTCTTGCGCATGCATCAGTGATGCAGACGGTGTGAGTTCGCTTACGAGTCTGAGCCAGCTTTGACGCTATCTCACCACCACGCCGTTAGGGCAGAGGGCGGGCTATGAGACGGCACGACGTTTTCTGAAAGTGCTCCGCCTGACGGGTTGGATCATTCTCGTCGGTGCGCAGCGTGATCCCATGTGCAAGGTGATGAGCGAGTGCTACAGGGTGCATGAGCGTGCCTTGGCGTTTGATCAAACGTGCCTTCACGAGACGGGTAGTTGCGAAAAGCTACGCATGAAGCGTGTGTCGCCATCCGAGTCGGAGACAGATCATTTGACAGTGAGGGTCTGATCACCCAATAGCAGTGTGATAACCACCACTTTTTCAGCGTGCCGTTTGGGCATGGTTTGCAGTAGTGCAAATGCAGTAAGTGGCGCGACAGCCTTATCGCGGTAAATGGGTAGCCACTTGCGGATGACGTTGGTGTTAATTCCGTGACTGATGGCGGCACTGAAACTAAGGCTCCAAGTTACAGGCATTCCTGCACGACCTGGGGTTTATAGCGCGTCGTAAAAATATCGTTGGTGCGTGGTAATCCTAGCGACAGGGCGATTGCGTCCGCTAAAAGCAGGTGCTCACCAGTGCTCTTATCGCTAGGGTTCGACAGCTGGGCTTACCGGCCGCTTACAGCTGAGTTTAGGCTAAAGACCACATCCATCCGGCCGATAAGCTGTGTGCGTTGAAGTAGAAATCCCGATGTTGGCTTTTGATGGAGCGCTGCGCCTTAACGGATCCGTTAGTGCTTAAATTCTAATATTTCGTCAAGCCGTTTGGCCGACGTGAAAAGTCGTGCGTCACAACAGGAGGATCAAGCTTAACAGCGAGCTGAAAAGGATCGCAGCACCAACCTGTCCAGCGCCCCTACTAGTACACACTGGGCGTGCAATACGGCGAAAAAGAAGGTGCCTGTATCAACGAACACCACCTGAACGTGGCGGCGGCGAAAAGCGCCCGCGACCGACCAGCACCACCCAACCACCCCCCTGCGTGGCTGGCTATCCCTTGTCAGTCCAGCAGCAATCGCCTGGCGGTTGTTGCGGTAGCCTGCCTTGCCCTGCTTTCGCTGGGCTGGCAGGTGGCGCAGCATTTCGCCTTGATCGGATATTGACTAGAGTCGCTGAAGCTCATACGCGTACTTCGGCGATGAGCCGACCATGATTGCTCTCGTGGTCTGTGCAATGGTTGCTGCCGCACGGGCTTGGCTTGGTAATCACGGTAACGATTTGTTTATGAATGCCCTCGCTGAGCGGCCCGGTTTGCTAGCCAAGACGAGCGCCGAGAGCACTTCTGCACTACGTATCCCTACCGCAAGCTTCCTCTATTTTTTAATTTTTCTGATTTGGTTCCCGCTGGTTGCGGGACGTTATAGGTGAGCGAATTGAGATGAGTAAGAAGATCAGTGGTGCCGAATACCCGTTGGCGAAAATTTTCAGTTCCGAGTTCGACTATGTGATCCCCCCGTATCAGCGCCCCTATGCTTGGACGCGCGATCAGGCCGGTGAACTGTTCGACGATCTGTACGACTTCTTCGAGAAGGAAGCCGAGGATAGCTATTTCCTCGGTTCCATCGTACTGATCAAGGACGAGGGTAAGCCGCTGGCTGAGGTCATCGATGGGCAGCAGCGCCTTACGACCTTGACCATCCTGCTGGCCACGCTGACCTCGCGTCTGACTGGAGAGAACCGTGCAGACTTCAATGGCTTCATCCGCGAGCCGGGAAGTGTAGCGCGGCAGCTGGAGCCTAAAGCTCGTCTGGCACTGCGCGAGCGGGATCGTGCATTCTTTGCTCGGTATGTGCAGGCGCTCAAGTTCGATGATTTGGCACAGTTCGATCCGGCGCAACTGGACAACGAATCGCAGCGCAACATCCTAGGCAACGCTCGACTGTTGCTGGAGCGCTTGGAAGCGAAGTGTGCGGGTGACGAATCTCGTCTGATCGCTTTCGGTTCCTTCTTGGTAATGCGCTGCTTCTTGGTAGTTGTGACTACTCCAAGCCAGCAGTCGGCGTTCCGGGTGTTTTCCGTACTAAACAATCGCGGCCTTGATCTGCTACCTACGGACATTATCAAGGCAGAGGTGATCGGCAAGTTGCCCGAGGCCAAGCGCGAGGCTTTCAACGACCGCTGGGAGGACCTAGAGGTCGCGACTGGGCGGGATGGTTTTAGTGAACTGTTCGGGCATATCCGCATGATCTACGCCCGCTTTAAAGCGCGACGCATGTTGCTGGAAGAGTTCCGCGAGCATGTGCTGAGCCATGTAATTTCATCCGTAGCGCTCGTAGAGGAGGTGGTGGCCCCCTTCGCCGAGGCGTATCTGATCGCGAAGAACTCGCAATATGTCTCTTCCGCTGCTGCCGACAAGATCAACGAGCTGTTTACCTGGTTGAACCGAATCGACAACTCCGACTGGCTGCCCGTGGCGATCGCCTTCCTAGCCCGACATGGTGGTGATGCGGCAGTGGTACTGGATTTCGTTACCCGCCTGGAGCGTCTGGCAGCCTATCTGCACATTACGGCTAAGAACGTGAACCAGCGGATCGAGCGCTATGCGCAGGTGCTGGATGACCTTCAGAAAGACATCCTCTTCGACTGTATCGAACTGACACCGATCGAGTGCGACGAGATGCTGCGGGTGCTGGACGGCAACGTCTATGAAATGACGGCTCGCCGGCGCAACTATCTGATCCTTCGCCTAGATTCTTTCGTGTCTGCCATGGCGGCCAATTACACGCCGAACGTACTGACTATCGAGCATGTGCTGCCACAGACCGTCGACCTTAGCGGCAACTGGGCTGTGACCTGGCCGGATGCCGAAGAGCGTGGGCGCTGGCTGCATCGCCTTGCCAACCTTGTGCCGTTGACGCGGGCGCGTAATTCACGAGCGCTGAACTATGACTTCGACCGCAAGAAATCGGCGTACTTTGCCGGCAGTAGTGGTGTCACTACCTATGCGCTGACTAGTCAGGTGCTGCATGCGGAAAGCTGGACACCAGAGGTAGTGGCGCAGCGGCAAGAAACGTTACTGAAGGTGCTACAGCAGAGCTGGAAGCTGGTCTAAGCGGCTTCGATCTGGTGGGGTATGGACACGTGCGGCATAGGGCCTTTGTCAGGAGACTTTCTTTACACCTGGAACGAGCCCGAAAGGTGTTGCGCGAGAGATACAGCCTATGTGGCTACAGACCTGCGCATGTTTTTGAAGCGGGTGCTGGGTGTCAGACGTCTTAAAGCTGGAGGCGTGAGGCTTTTAAGGCTGGGATGGTTGCTAGACCATCCCAGCCACTGCTTCTAATCGACGGTAGTCGCTTGAGCGTTGGCGCACCGGGAACTAGAGATTGCCCGGCGATATAGCGTGACCATCTCGTCTAGCAATTCCTGAGCGATGTTGCAGGCAACCTTTAGCCGCAGCTCGTCAGAGTGACCGGAGTCGCGCTCTGCCAGCTGAACTAGCAGGTCACTTAGCATCGAGGCACGAAGATCCGCATCGGCTTCGATAGACCGAGTGGAAAGATCCATTTGGTTAAGCGCGATTGGCTTGCTGGGGAAGGGGACAACAGAGGGCTTCTTCTCAGCCATGGCACACCTCCTTTGTAGAGGTATATGGCATGCAAGTAGCGCCGAGGCGGAGCTCGGGCTTGAAAGGAGATATAGGCATTTTAACTGCTCCTCAGACGATTAAGGAGCCGCCACCCGCCGTTGCTACACGGTAAGGGAGGCGGACCGTGCAGGGGTAGCAAACCGGCGTCCGAGGGAACCGGCCAGGCAAAAGCCTGCCCTACACGGCCCGCCATAGAATCATGAAGCCAATACGCGCACGTACGACTCCCTGACTATGGCGCTACCGCGCCTCGAACGCTTTAGGTTGCTACACCTAGTCATGGGATTGACCATGACCAGCCAAATCTACCGCGCTCAAATCATGACCGCAACCGGTGACAAGCGTCCCTGGCTCTACCCAGCAGTGATCGCAGTTGGTTAATCACGAGCGACATGCAGCAGGGTGGAGACCGTTTGGTGGTCAGGCCATCCAGACCGGTTCCAATCCCTGCCTTGCCAGACAGTCCTAGACTTTCTCCGCCGTTAAGCTAGGGGGCTCTCCCCACCTCTGACTCATCGGTTTTTGGTCTGCGGCAGACCACTTGGTATGCAACAGAAATACGGTAATGGGCTAAATCGGATTTATCCGGGACAGACCAGCTGGTGCCAAAGAGACTCGCCTGACAGCCGAAAGGCCTTGGTAGGGGAGAGGAAATGGCAAGATATTCCGCACACGAGCGCTACGCGTCGACTGACTGGGTCACGACTCCAACCGCGCTGCTGGTAGATCCGCGGCTGACGCCCTTGGAGCGCAACGGCTGGCAGGTATTGCGCATGCTGAGCGGCCCGGATGGGTTCAGTTCGCTTACGAGCCTGAGCCAGCTAAGACGCTATCTCACCACCACGCCGTTAGGGCAGCGGGCGGGCTATGAGACGGCGCGACGTGTTCTGAAAGTACTGCGCCTGACGGGTTGGATCACACTGATCGGTGTGCAGCGTGACCCCATGACGGGCAAGGTGATGAGCGAGCGCTACAGGGTGCATGAGCGTGCCTTAGTGCTTGATCAGGCATGCACTGCCGACCAGACGCTTGCCCGTCTATTACAAGCCTGCCTGCACGAGACAGGCCATCCGATCCAGCGGATTGCGCAGCATCTCAATCAGACGTTCGAACAAAGGCAGCGCAGCGACGATGCAGAGACTAATGGCGCTCGGAGCCCAGGTGACTTTATGGGTCCTATCTCTAAGGCAGTGCCTGTGGGGTCTGGCATAGCCCATACCGGTCTGTCACAGACCAACGAAGTCCACGACGAACCAATTGGCCAATACAGTACGTACGGTAGTAAGACATATAAAGTACGTACGTATCCTTCAGAGCTAGAAAACACGAAGGGCAGTGCTCCGCTTCCATCCTGTCTCGCGGGAATTGATGAGGAGCAGTTGCAGGAGCTGCTGACGTCACTTGATGAGTTGACCCTGGAGCAGCGTCAGCAGGTATTGGCAGAGCTTGAGGCCAGACATCGTAGCGGCGGGGTACGCAACGTAGTGGCCTATGCCTTTGGCTTGATCAGACGTGTGCAGTCGGGAGGTTTCCGGCCCTATGCATTGCGGGACAGGCCGGCAGTGCAGACCGTGGCGAACAGAGACCTGGGCATGGACCATCGTCCACGCCCGGCACATCGAGTAGCCCCCGCAAAGCGCTCAACGCCCCAAGTCGCTGAAAACCACATTGCGACGCTTCGCAGGATGCTCAACATGCCTGTCAGGGTGTCGCGCGTGCTCGACGACATCAAAGCTCAGTCCGAGCAGCTCAGCGAAGAAAGCTAGTCGTGGTGACTTATGAATGATTGAGCCACGCTGCGGGCTTGGACTGCTCATAGGCCCAGTGCTGAGGCGTTCGTAATGCTTTTGCTGCGGCGATGGATGATGACCATCTCATCCAACAGATCTTGCGCGGTCATTTTGATAATCGTGGCGCGAAGCGAATCTGTTTCCAAGGTGCACGCGTCAAGCTGATCGAGCAGGTCCTTCAGTACGGAAAAGCGCAGCTCGATGTCATCTGAAAGGTCCGACAAGTCGCTTGCGAAGTAGCTGGCGTCGATACCTTTCTGCGGGAGCGGATAAATCCGCGTGTTCTTGGTGTGCGTCATGATGCGTATACCTCGATTTTCCTAACGTCCGTCTGGGGGCGATTAATCGATCCTGTCCGGGCAGGTCGCTCAGCACTTCAGCTTGCACTGGATAGTTTGGAGGTATCTCAGCGTTAGCAGCAGCCTTACAAGTGCTATTGCCCAAGGTGCCGAGCCAGCCATGTCTCTGGTGACCAAGAGGATTCCGGCCCTCTCACTAGCTGCCCATGAGCAGCTAGGCGAGCTTTAGCAATACAACCCTATAGGTTGATATTCAACCTTAAATGTCCTTCATGTCAACAGGGTGTCGCTCGACCATTGAGGTTGAAGGGAGGGCGTCATGGCTGAGTACGATACGGCGGCATTGGCAGGTCTGGTGGGGCGAGCCATTGCTCGGCAGCGCATTCGCTGCGGGTTCACCCAAGAGCAGATCGCCGAACGATTGGGGATAGGTAACGAGGCGGTATCGCGCATCGAGCGCGGTTTGGTCATGCCTAACATCGAGCGCTTATTGTCTCTGGCGGAGGTATTCGGCTGTGAAGCAGCAGACTTGCTGACCGAGGCAAGTGCCCGGCCTCAGGATCAGGCCCGACATCTCGAAACGCGCCTGGCTACCCTCAGCGCCGAGGATCGCCAACTGGTCATGGAGTTGCTTGAAAGTCTGATTCAGCGACTGGGACGCGGTTGAGCGAGCGACTAGGGTGCTTGATTCCCGCACCTTAGGTTCTCAAGCAGATGCTTGGGAAGGAGCAGCGCCGGCTCCTCCACGGGACCTGGCGTCTGTGCGCTTGAAGGAATAGCGGGCACAAAAAAGCCCTCGCGAGAGGGCTCCTTCACCGGCGACAGAGTTACACGAGCAGGTGGGCGAGATAAGCTACGCCAGCAGTAAAGGCCACGCCGGTGAGTACGGGCACCGCTATCCACAGAGGATTGGCCTGACGCTTACGGTACCTGGCAGACTTCTCAAGGACCGCGTCAACCTCAGCGCGTGTGGCTTCGACCCTACGGCGTCTCGACTCATTTATGGCTTGTGCGTTCATGCGCTACTCCTTTGGAGGGCGGCGCCTCCGGGGCCTTATTCAAGGCCGATATAAGCGTGATCATAATACCGGTGATTACTGCTGCAAGCGTGGCCCATTTTCGAAATGAGTCGACGCGTAGCTCTGTGAGTTCGATGTTGAGCTTGTCGATCTCCAGCAGAGTCTTCTCCAGTGTCAGCTCAGCCTGGTACCGAGCAATTTGCTCCACTTCGGCCGCGATATCAGCAGGCGACAGCTCGAGCCGCGGATCTCTAGGGTCTTCATCGAAATCGCCCGCAGATAGCCCTAATGGCGGCTCCTGTCTATTGGACATACAGTACCCATCTTTAATTGGTGGAAAAATACGTGGGGGCTATGCCACCTTTTACGATGGCCGGCAGCGCCCAGCCCACGGCGAGCATGCGCGGCGCGCCACCTACTCGCGCCGCGTTCCCACATCGGGCGGCCCTCAGACACGGTCGTCAGTCAAAGAACGCAGGCCTTGGCGGCTGTGGCTGATTTAGGTCCCGACCGAACGACTACGGGTCGGTCTAAACCTTTGCAAACCTAGTCGTCTTCCCGGCTTTCCTCGCTATGATCCCTCTGAATCAATGCTGGTGTCGCGAGGCCGTCAAGACAATGATGCCCAACGAATCCGGAGCTATCGTCACCATGGCCTCATACGCGTCCGGCTGTGCGTTTCCCACCCTCGGCGCCTAAGGGGCGTACTAGCCCAACTAACCGGCACGCTCGCGCTCGAAGCCATCGCGCACGGCATCCGCGTCAACGCGTTCGTCGTTGGCGACGTCGTCACCAACATCCTTAATGGCGTGGTCGGCGACGGCCCGGGTTTTCTTGCCCGGCACGGCGAAACCGCGCCCATTGGCCGTGCTGGGCAGCTGGAGGAAATTGCCGAGATTGTCGCCTTGCTCACCTCGGACCGCGCAAGCTGAATGGTCGACTCGATGGTCATGGCCGATGGCGGCATGAATGTCACCGCCGGTTGATCAACCATCACGCAGACAGGAGGTCCCTCAGGAGTATGCTGACCCAGGTTGCCTTCTTCATTGCACTGCGCAGTGCAAATCTGTGGCGTCATTCGCGCTGAGCCTGCAGGAACACCGCGAAAAGCTCCGACTGCGATTTGATACCCAGCTTGCTGTAGACGTGCTTGCGGTGCACTTTCACGGTCTCAGCCGAAATGGCTAATTTGCGCGCCACCTCTTTGCTGGAGTACCCGCTGAGGACCAGGCGCGCCACTTCCAGCTCGCGGCCGGTCAGCGCTGTTTCCACCTGGCGTGCCATCCGTTCAAGGCGCTCCTGCCAAGGCGGGGCGGCCGTCGGCTCACTGGGTTCCGGCTCGTGGTTCAGGCGCTGACGCACCAGTGCCGTAACCCAGGGCGCTACCAGAGAGAGCAGGGCTATCTGGTCAGGTTGGAAGTGTTGCCGTGAACCCAGTGACAGACACAGCGTTCTAGCACCGGGGAGGGCGACATTGAACTGCACCTCGTCAGCGACCACGTTGAGGCTGAAATAGCGCTGGTAGTAGTCCGTTTGCTCGAAACAGTCCGGGGCAATTTCGCTCAAGCGCACGAGACCTTCCCGCTGGCTCTCTCGACTGGCGATGTAGAACGGATCGAGCAGGTACAGGCCGTGCAGGTAGTCCTGAAAGAGCCGGTCCGGTGCACCGTCGTCGCCGGGACTTTCGGCCAACACCTGCGGGCGTCCTTCGCTAAAGACCAGGGCCACCCAACTGTCGTGATGTACGTACTGCGCCAGCGCGCGGGTCATGGCACGCCAAAAATGCGGGCGTTCGAGCGCTTCGATGAGTTCGGCCACGGTCTGATGGAAGGCGATGTCGTGCAAGGTCATGGTCATCTGTCTACCCCTATGGGGTTACCCCGCGTGCGTAATTTCGCCTGTGTGGCTCCGCCTCCATACTCGACTCCGGACGGAGGGGTGTCCGCATTCTGTGTATGCCCCCCACCTGATGCAACACCTAGAACGGAGCCCCGTCATGCAAGTTGAACTCGCTCAGCTCACCGGTCGTGATGGTGATACGGCCCATAATCTCGCCCAGGCCCTGCAGGCTATCGCGGCGTGCAGGACGGGCACTCGCCTGCTGGTGTTCCCAGAGACCTACCTGACGGGCTTTCCGACGCCAGAAAACGTTGCGGCCCTGGCTGAGCCTTTGAATGGCCCGAGCCTGACCGCCATCGGCAAGGCAGCGGCTGCGCGCGGGCTGGCTGTTGCCATCGGTTTTGCCGAAGACGACGGCGGCACGTTCTATAACACTACTGTGTTGATGGACGGGCAGGACATTATGCTGACCTACCGCAAGACGCACCTGTGGGCGTCGGATCGCGGCGTGTTCGCGCCGGGCGATCGCTACGCCACCGCGCTGCTGGACGGCGTACGGGTCGGCTTGCTGGTGTGCTTCGACATCGAGTTTCCGGAGAGCGCACGTGCCCTGGGCGAGCTTGGCGCAGAGCTGCTGATCGTCACTAACGGCAACATGGACCCCTACGGGCCGACACACCGAACCGCGATCACCGCGCGGGCGATGGAAAACCAGGCCTACGCGGTCATGACCAACCGGGTCGGCGTAGGCGATGACGGCCTGGTATTCGCGGGCGGCAGTGCGGTGGTCGACCCCAACGGCAGCCTGCTGCTGGAGGCCGGTCGAGAGCCCTGCGCGCAGTCCATTACCTTGGACTTTCATCGCCTAGCTGAAGCCCGCCGCGACTACCGCTATCTGGAAGAGCGCCGCATGACGCTGCCAGGTACGCGTATCGACCATGCCAATGGCGTGCGTGAGCTACTGATCCCCTGACATTTCCCTTCTGAAGGGCGCCACAGACGCGCCCGTTGCGGCATTGCCGCGCGCTTTTGCCGACTTCGGTCCTGCCATAACAATATATAAAATGGGAGTAACAAGTAATGGCTCGTCTGCAACGATCCTTGTCTCTAGGCGCGGTGGTGCTGTTCGGCATCGCCTACATGACGCCGATTATCGTGCTCGGCACCTTCGGCATCCTTGCTGAGATCACCCACGGCGCCGTATCGGCGGCCTACCTGGCCGCTGCAGTGGCGATGTTCTTCACTGCGCTAAGCTATGCGCGCATGGCCAAGCTGTTTCCGGTAGCGGGATCGGCCTACAGCTATGTGCGCCACAGCATCAGCGATCACCTCGGATTCATCGCCGGCTGGTCGGTGTTGCTGGACTACCTCTTCCTGCCGATGGCGATCTGGCTGATCGGCGCGGCCTACCTTCATTCGGCGTTCCCGCAGCTGCCCCAGGCGCTTTGGGTACTGACGTTCATCCTGGTCACCAGCGTGATCAACATCGTGGGCCTGCACCTGGCCAAGGGCATCAACAGCGTACTGATGGTGGTGCAGTTTCTGGTGCTGCTGACCTTCGTCGCGCTATGCGTGCATTACGTGCTGGGCGACGCCAGCAAGCCGCTGTTGTCGTTGCAGCCATTCCTGGGCGAGGGCGTAAACCTGTCCCTGGTGATGGCCGGCGCGGCGGTAGCCTGCTACTCCTTCCTGGGCTTTGATGCGGTCAGCACCCTGACTGAGGAAACCCGCGACCCTCAGCGCACCATTCCTCGGGCGATCCTGCTGATCACCCTGATTGGTGGACTAATCTTCGTGGTCACGGCGTATTTCGTTCAGCTGGCCCATCCGTCCACCCAATTTGAAAGCAGCGATGCGGCCGCTTACGAGATCGCCCGCAATATCGGTGGTGATCTGTTTGTGTCGGTCTTCCTGATCGGGTTGATCGTGGGCCAGTTCACCTCGGGCTTGTCGGCGCAGGCCAGCGCCTCGCGCCTGATGTTCGCCATGGGCCGCGATGGCGTGCTGCCCCGTGCACTGCTGGGCACCCTGAGCCCGCGCTTCGGTACGCCGGTAGGCGCTATCCTGATCTGCGCTGTAGTGGCGCTGCTGGCCCTGAGGCTCGATGTCACCACCTCGACCTCATTCATCAACTTCGGCGCCTTTCTGGCGTTCAGCCTGGTGAACCTCTCGGTGATCGTTCACTTCGCGCGTCAGCCCCAAAAGCGTGGCCCCCTACAACTGGTGCTCTACCTGCTGTGTCCGCTTATTGGTCTGTTGGCGACGCTCTGGCTGATGATCAGCCTCGACCGCTTGGCGATCATGCTTGGCTGCAGCTGGCTGATGCTCGGTGGACTCTATCTGGCTTGGCTGACGGGAGGTTTTCGTAGCCGGCCGCCCGCCCTTAGCTTCGAAGCTGAGCAAGGGTAAGTAGCGCGCTTTCCACTGCGCAGGGTAGGTACCCAACCAAGCCGGCGAAGGCGTGTGAGTACGTCTGCTTCGCCGGATGGCCACATACCGAACCATTGCCGTATCGGCTGCGGGTAGCCCTTATGCACTCAGCCCAAGCGTTGGCGGTTGCCGTCAGGCGCCGGCGACGCGGTTTAGGGATGGCACTCAGAGCACGTCTGGACTGAAACTGGCGCGTGGATCGCAAGCCGCCTACCGCCTATAAGGCTGACCCTGACGCCAAGGCCCTACATAGATCAGCGCGTTAGCACTCAGGACACCACTTCGACGCGAACCAGGCCCTGCTGCCTAAACGGGGTCAGGACCTCTGTCGCCGTGGCATCGGTAATCAAGGTCCAGTCCGTCTTGAGCGGCGTCCAGTGTTGCTGGCGATCACGCCCCAGCTTGGTCGAGTCGGCGAGCACGAAGACCTCGGCGGCCTGCTGGATCATCAGCTCCTTGAGGTACGCCTGCTCGGTACTGGCCTCGCAGAGGCCACGGCCGGCCACCACGCCATCGGCGCTGAGAAAGACCTTGTCGGCCGAGAGCCGCTCCAGCATGGTGAAGGCCGCCGGGCCGAAGGTGGACATGCTGCCGGGGCGCAGGTCGCCGCCGAGCAGGGTGACGTGCCCTTCCGGGAGATCGCGCAGCAGCGGCACCGCCAGCAGGTTGTTGGTGATGACGTGCAGACCACGTCTTTCGTTGAGCAGCTTGGCGAGGGCGGCGGTGGTGGTGCCGCCGTCCAGCACCAGGGTGTCGTGGTCGTTGATATGGGCGAGGGCGGCGCGGGCAAGCAGAGCCTTTTCCGGACCGGACTGGTTGCTGCGTTGCTCCAGGGACGGTTCAGGCTCACGGGTGCCGATGTGAGTCGCGCCGCCATAGGTCCGCAGGATCTGGCCTTCTTCCGCGAGGGCGGTCAGGTCGCGGCGGACCGTGGCTTCCGACACTCCCAGATGCCGGCAGAGGGTTTCGACGTTGGTGTGACCGGCGAGAACCAGTTCGAGGATGGCCTGGCGACGTTTGGCGACCTTCATGGGGAATCCATCGGGAGAGACCGCGCTACTCTAGCGCAGTCACGCTTCCCCCACATCACAGCGAGGCGCCACCGCAGACGGTCAGCGTCTGACCCGTGAGGGCGCCGGCATCCGGACCGAGCAAAAAGGCGGTCAGGCCTGCAACCTCTTCAGGCTGTACGTAGCGGCCCAGCGGGGGCAGCCGCGGCGGCGTGCCGGCGCGACCTGGATCACGCAGCATGGGCGTCTCGGTCGCCCCAGGCGCCACCAGGTTCACGGTGATGCCACGCGAGGCCAGCTCCAGCGCCCAGGAGCGCACCAGGCCCACCAGCGCTGCCTTGGTGGCGGCGTACTGGCTGCGTCCGGCCGCGCCCTGCATGGTGCGGCTGCCGATCAGCACGATGCGACCGCCTGCGGCGAGGCGCTCGATCAGGCGATCCACCAGCCGGCTGGCCACGGCGACGTGCAGGTGCCACATGGCGGCGCCGTCGGCCGGGTCCAGCGCGCCCAGCGGCGCGGTACGCATGAAGCCCGCCGCATGGACGATGGCGTCCAGCGGGCCGATGTCGGCCAGCACGGCATCCAGCGTCTGGTCATCGGCCAGGTCGACGCCGATCCAGGTCAGCGCCGGATGGGGCTGTTCCGGCGGGCGGCGGCTGAGTCCCGTCACCCGCCAGCCATCGGCGAGCAGGCGCTCGCCGATGGCGGCGCCGATGCCGGAGCTGACGCCGGTCACCAGGGCATGAGGCTGAGTCGTCATCGCCGTCTCCTCTAACGCAGCGCCGCCAGTGGTAGGCGGACGTGCTTGATGCGTTGGCGGAAGTAGGTGAAGGCCAGGTGCACATCCCCGTCGGCCGCCTGCACCAGGCTCGGATAGGAGTACTCGCGATTGAGCTTCTCGGTGGAGTTGTTGGTCAGGCAGTAGCCATCGCCGGCCTCGACGTCCAGACGCCGCCAGCTCTGACCCTCGTCCGTGGACACGGCCAGACTCATGGGGCCGCGCGGCACGCCCCAGACAGCGCTGCGTTCACCGTCCTTCGCCACCGGATCGACGCGGCTGTCGCCATCGTCGATCTCGTCGTAGAGCGAGGCGCGGCGCTCGCTGTAGTCGGCGGCGCTGGTGGGGTTGTATGCCACCACCAGTTCGCCGCTGGCGAGGCGGATAAACTGGATCGAGGAGTTGTTGTTGGGCAGGGCCGTCGGTGTGGGGGCGCTCCAGCTGCGACCGCCGTCCTGGGAGCGGCTGGCATGGATGAAGTCGGCCCAGCGACTGCGGAACAGCGACAGCAGGCTGCCGTCCCCTAGCCGCTGGATATTCATGTGCACGCAGCCGGTGCTCTCGGGTACCGCATGTTCGGTCCAGCTGCGGCCCTGATCGCCTGAAATCAGCACGGCGCTGGTGTCATGGCTGCCCACCCACTTCTCGCCGGAGCGGGCTATGCAGTGGAAGATCGGCAGCAGCCAGTCGCCGTTGGCCAGCACCACCGGCGGCTGGCGGACAAAGGTTCCGGGGGTGTCGATCAGCGTCTCGATGGCGCCCCAGCTGTGGCCGCCATCGGTGGACAGCCGACGCCGGACGATGGCGGTGTCCTGGTTGCCGGCGACTTGGGCCGTCCACAGCAGCCACAGCGGACCGTTCGGCGCCTGGAACAGGATGGGATTCTGCTCGGAGCGGGTCGGGTCGTCCGACAGTTGCACGGGATCACTCCAGGTCCCGCTAGATTGATCGCGGCGGCTCAGCAGCACCGAGATGTCGGCCTTGCCTTCCTGGGTGCCGGCGAACCAGGTGCACAGCAGGGTGCCGTCAGGCTGGGCCAGCAGGTTGGCAGCGTGGTTCTGCGGATAGGGCGTCGGCAGGAAGCTGTCCTGGCGACCGGCGATGGCGATTTCAGTGGTGGACATGGGGGACCTCGGCAGGGGCGGCTTTGGCGGCAGATTGGGGGAAGAGACGTTCGATGACCACGACGATGGCGGGCGTCGCCAGGGCAACGTACATGTTGTCGATGCCATAGGGATTGCCCAGCAGATACCAGACGCTGGTGGTGATGGTCGAGGCCAGCAGGCCCAGGGTCGCACCGCGGTTGGTGGCGAACAGTGGCAGGTAGATGGCGATCATGGCGATCACCGCGATGGACAGGCGCAGCGCCCGGGTAAAGAACGACAGGTTGAGGATCTCGGGCACGAAGAACACGAAGAACAGCGGCACGAAGCCGATGATCAGGGAGATCACCCGGGTGGCCTTGAATTCACGCTCGGGCGTCGGCTTGCGCAGTGGCACGTAGAAGTCGCGGACCACCAGCGAGGCGATGGCCAGGGCCACGGTGCTGACGCTGACGAAGATGGAGGCGACCAGGGAAATGGTCACCACGCCGGCCAGCACCGGGTGCATCGACTGCAGGAAGACCGGCAGGGCGTAGAGACTGCTCATTTCCGGATGCAGGTACTTGGACGCGACCCCGATGAAGCCCAGCGCCAGGGAGATGGGAATGCACAGCAGCGAGGCATGGAAGGTGGAGCGTTGCGCGGCGCGGGCATTCCTGGTCGAGGAGATCGCCTGGATGATGAATTGGGTGGAGAAGATCGCGCCGACGGTACCGATGATCCAGGCGAAGATCTTGCTGCCGCCGATGGCGCCGTCCCAGGTGAAGTAGTGCTCTGGCATGTTCTGCATGACCGGGGTGAAGCCGCCGGTCATGTGCAGGGCCACGCCCGTGACGATGAGCACGCCCACGTACTTGACCGCGGTATGCAGGATGCTGACGTAGGCCACGCTCTTCAGCCCGCCGAACGCGTAGTACAGGGTACTGACGATGGCGGTGATGAAG
Organism: Pseudomonas aestiva; assembly: GCF_039908605.1. Taxonomy (NCBI): domain Bacteria; kingdom Pseudomonadati; phylum Pseudomonadota; class Gammaproteobacteria; order Pseudomonadales; family Pseudomonadaceae; genus Pseudomonas; species Pseudomonas aestiva. The sequence continues at coordinate 1,691,530 of NZ_CP150916.1, forward strand.
GCCGCGGTGGGCAGGTTGATCTTGAGTACCGTGGCGATGGCCGCGGCGCCGCTGACGTAGTTGCCCACGTTCACTAGCAGGAGGGCGTAGATCATGATGATCGACACCATCAGTTTGGTGGACAGGCCGTACTTCTGGGCGATGAAACCGGAGATGGTGAATTCGCCGGAGGCGTAGAGCTTGCGCGCCATCAGCAGGCCGAACAGTGGAAAGCCGATGGCCGCGGCGATCACCGACCAGGAGGCGGCGAAACCACTCTCGAAGGCGGCCTGGGCGGTGCCCACCGTGGACTTGGCGCCGATGAATTCCGACATCATCAGGATGCCCACCACGAAGGCCGGCATGCTGCGCGCGGCCACCATGAATTCGCCGCTGGTGCGGCTGCGCAGGCGGATGCTGAGCCAGGTGGTGAAGAGAATGTAGACCACCACCATCCCGATGATGATGGCGGTGCTTTGCACGTCGAACGTCTGCATGGAAATCGCTCCGTGTTGTTGTTGTACGAGCTTTTTCACAGGGCGCCGGCAGGCCGCCGACGCCCTGGGCGAGGAACGTCAGTGGCTGGGTTGGCCGGCGCCCAGCAGGTCCGCCTCCGGGTCATCGTCGGTGACGATGGGTTCCACCCGGCCGAGCAGGAACAGGTAGTTGAGGATGGCTGCCACGATCAGCGCCGCCGAGAACAGCAGGGCGATGTTGAAGGAGCCGGTGGTGGCGACGATGAAGCCGGTGACGATGGGGCCGACCACGCCGCCCATGTTGGAAACCGAGTTCTGCAGGCCGGCCAGCATCGAGGTCATGCCGCGCGGGGCGATATCCCCAGGCATGGCCCACACCTGGGTGGCAGCCACGGTGGTACCGGACTTGGCGATGCACAGCAGCACGATGGCGATCCAGGCCGACTCGGCGAAGGCGGCCAGGCCGATGCAGGAGGCCATCAGCAGGCCGACGATGAGGAAGGTCTTGCGGATCGTGGTCAGCGAATAGCGGCCACTGCGGTAGATGCGGTCCGACAGCCAGCCGGCGAAGACTTCCACCACCATGGCGATCAGCAGCGGCAGCGCCGCCATGAAGCCCATGGAGATGAGGTCCATGCCCTTTTCCTTGACCAGGTAGGTGGGCAGCCAGGTGATGAAGAAGTAGGAGTTGTAGTTGATGAAGAAGAAGCCCAGGCACATGGCCCAGACGTTACGGTAGCGCAGCAGCTCGTACCAGCGCATGGCCGGCTTCTCGCCATTGCCTTCGCGGCGCCGCTGGCCTTCGCGGATGTAGCGCAGCTCGGCCTCGTTGATGCGCGGGTGGTCTTCCGGATCGTTGCGGTAGAAGGCGAACCAGGCCAGGGCCCAGAGGATGCCGAGGGCGCCGCTGATGACGAAGGTCAACTTCCAGCCGAACAGCGCGATCAGGCCGACGATCAGCGGCATGGCCACCGCGCCGCCGAACTTGGAACCGCTGTCGAAGATGCCCGAGACGGTGGCGCGCTCCTTGTCGGGAAACCAGCGCGAGGTGATGCCGGCGTTGCTCGGGTAGGCCGCCGCCTCGCCGATGCCCAGGCCGATGCGCAAGGCGAACAGCGACTTGAAGCCCGTGGCGAGGCCGGTCAGGGCAGTCGCCAGCGACCACCAGAGCACCGCGCCGCCCAGGGTGGCCTTCTGGCCGAAGCGGTCGGCCAGCCAGCCCGCGGGTAGCTGCAGCAGGGCGTACGACCAGAAGAAGGCCGACATGATCAGCCCCATCTCGGTGGCGTTGAGGGCGAATTCCTTGCTGATGAAGGGGGCGGCGGCGGAGAGCACCACCCGGTCGATGTAGTTGATGGCGATCGCTGTCCACATCAGTCCGGCGATGATCCAGCGAATCCTGGTGGCCTTGTTGTTGTTATCCATGATCAGGTTCCGAAAGGGGTAGGGGGTCAGGGGGCGACGACGACGGACTCCAGGGTGCTGCTGCCGGTAAGGGCGGCGACCACGTTGCGGGCGCAGGTGAGGCTGAGGATGTCCAGCGCGCCCGGGGTGTAGCCGGCGATGTGCGGTGACACCACCACGGTGGGCAACCCGTACAGCGGGTGCTGGCTGGCCGGCTCGTCCTCGAACACGTCCAGGGCCGCGCCGCCCAGGTGGCCGCTGTGCAACGCCTGGTAGAGCGCCTCTTCATCGACGATGCCGCCGCGGGCGGCGTTGATCAGGTGGGCGCCCGGCTTCATCAGGCCCAGTCGCCGTGCGTCCAGCAGGTGGCGAGTGGCGTCGGACAGGCCGATGTGCAGGGTGACGAAATCGGCTTCGGCGAGGAGCTCGTCGAGGGCGCGAAACTCGATGCGCTCGCGGTCGGCGAAGGCCTGATCGGGATAGGGGTCATGGGCGATGACGCGCATGGCGAAGCCACTGGCGCGCCGCGCGACTTCCTTGCCGATGCTGCCCAGGCCGACGATGCCCAGGGTCTTGCCGTGGACATCCGCGCCAAACAGCCGTGGCCACTCGCCGGCGCGGGTCTCGCGATCGGCGCGGGCGACCTGGCGGGCCGAGGCCAGCAGCAGGGCGAAGGTGTAGTCGGCCACCGCGTGGCGGTTGGAGTTGGGCACGTTGCACACGGTCACGCCATGGGCGCGGGCCGCGTCGAGGTCAATGTTGTCGACCCCGACGCCGTGCTTACACACCAGGCGCAGCTGCGGCAGGGCCGCGAAGGTGGTGGCGTCGAAGACATTGAAGGCGGTGATGGCCGCCTGGCACTCGGCGGCCGTGGCGATGAAACCCTCCGCATCGATGTCGGCGGGCAGGGTCACCACGTCGATGCCGTGGCGGGCCAGCAACTCTAGGGGTTCCCGGGAGTACTTGGCGAAGGAGGGCGAGGTGCAGACGACTTTCATGGTCAGGCTTCTCAGGCGGCCTGGCTGGCGCGATGCCGGCTGGCGAGTTCGGTGGCCTGGCGCAACGCCTCGATGAGGCTGCGCTCGTCGGCGATGCCCTTGCCGGCGATGTCGAAGGCGGTGCCGTGGTCCACCGAGGTGCGGATCACCGGCAGGCCGACGGTGACATTGACGCCCGCCTCCAGGCCCATGACCTTGACCGGCCCGTGGCCCTGGTCGTGGTACATGGCCACCACGCAGTCGAAATCGCCACGACCGGCGCGGAAGAACAGGGTGTCCGCAGGCAGCGGGCCTTCCACGCGCCAGCCACGGGCGCGCAGCTCGTCGATGGCTGGCTGGATCTTGGTTTCTTCTTCCCCGTAGCCGAACAGGCCGTTCTCACCGGCGTGCGGGTTGATGCCACAGACGGCGATCAGGGGATCCTGGATGCCGGCCCGCTGCAGGGTGGCGTGGGCGCGTTCGATGGTGCGCTTGACCAGGCCCGGCTCGATGCGCGCGATGGCATCGATGATGCCGATGTGGGTGGTGACGTGGATGACCTTGAGGATCGGCGTCATCAGCATCATCGACACCTCCTCGGTGCCGGTGAGGTGCGCCAGCAGCTCGGTGTGGCCCGGGAAGATATGACCGCCGGCGTGCAGGGCTTCCTTGTTCAGCGGGGCGGTGCAGATGGCATCGAGTTCACCGGCAGAGGTGAGCTGCACGGTGCGTTCGATGTAGCGATAGGCGGCGTCGCCGGCCAGGGCGGACAGCTTGCCGTAGGGCAGGTCGGCGGGAATCAGCCCGAGGTCGATGCAATCCACCACGCCGGGCTGGAAGCGCGCCTGATCGGGACGCTCGATGGCGTTGATCTGCAGGCGGCCGCCGACGATGCGATTGGCATCCTCCAGGCGACCCGCGTCGCCGATGACCAGCGGGCGACAGCTGTCGTAGACCGCGGCGTGGGCCAGCGACTTCATGATGATCTCGGGACCGACGCCGGTGGCGTCACCCATGGTGATGCCGATGACGGGACGTTCAGACATGGTGGGCTTCCTTCTGCAGGGAGGCCGTGGCGGCCTGTGCGGGTAGGCTGGCGCGCAGGTGGCGCCAGGCGTCGAGGAGGGTGTCGGGTTGGCCGAAGCCGCCGGCCTTGGTTACTACCCGCAGGGCGCGACCGCGCCAGCGGGTGCTGGCCAGGGCCACGCCCGGGGCGAGGGCGCCGTGCAGGTCCAGCGCGGTGATGCCAGCCTGGGCGAGCAGGGCGCGTGCGGTCTCGCCACCGGTGGCCATGAGGGCGGCGGCCTCCTGCAGGGCGGGCTGCAGCAGTTCGGCCAGGGCCTGGCTCAGGGCCACGGCCTGGCGCGGGTCGCGGGCCTGCTGGTCAAGGCTCACCAGGACGTCTTCGCCACGGGCGAGCTGCCGAGCGAGGGCCGTGGCCAGCGCGGTACGCTCGGCGGCGCGCTGCGGCTCCAGCAGCCAGGCAGGGGCCAGCCGCTGCCAGTGTTGGCCGCTCCCCGCCACCAGACGCTCGGCCTGGGCCTGGGAGTGTCGTGACATGCTGCCCACCACCGTGAGGATCGGGCCGTCCCCATGAGGGCGGAGGGCGGTGTGGCCGGTCAGGCCCAGGGCAGCGGGCAGCGCCTCGGCCAGGCCTGCGGAGCCGACCCAGAACAGCTGCTGCGCCACGGGCGCGGAAGCCCGGGCCAGTGCCTCCAGGTCCGTTTGCCGCTCGGCGTCGCAGACCAGCGCGGGCAGACCACTGTCCAGCGCGCGGCGCAGGGCGGCGGCCAGGGCCACCGGCTGACGGAGGGTCGCGAGATCCAGCCGCGCACAGCTGACGCCGTGATCAGTCAGTTGAGCGACCAGATCGGCACTGCCGGTCAGGCCTTCGTTGCGCCAGACATCGGTCTGGTCGACCGGTACGCTGTCCAGGTACTGAATGCCACCCTGGGTCGTGCGGCCCAGTGCCGGGTAGGCGGGCGCAACCAGGGCCAGGCCGCGCGGGGCGAGGGCCGCTACCTCGGCGGCGACATTGCCACGCAGGGTGGAGTCGATCTTCTTGTAGAGCGCGGCGCCCGCCAACGCCGGGTGCCCGAGCAGTGCGGCATGGCGCGCGGCGGCCGCACGCGCGTCCAGTCGACGGCTGTCCAGATCCAGTGCCGTCACCGGTGCCTGGGCATCCAGGGCCGCGGCGTCGAGCAGCACCCGGGTCGCCTGGGCCTTGGCAAAGCCCAGGGCGCAGTCGGCGGCACCGCTGAGGTCGTCGGCCAGGATCAGCAGGCGGGTCATGGCAGCAGCCGCCGATAGAGCGGCTGGATGTCGTCCAGGCTCAGCGGCTTGGGATTGTTGACCATCAGTCGGGTGACCTTGGACGCCGCCACGGCCATCTCTGGCAGGTGTTCCTCGCGGACACCAAAGGCGGCCAGGTCCTGCGGAATCTCCAGGGTGGCGGTCCAGGCGGCGATCTGTTCGATCAACTTGTGTGCGGCGGCTTCGTCGCTGTCTTCCTCGCGGGCCAGGCCGCAGACCAGGGCGGCGCGCTTCAGGCGCGGCGCGCAACTGTCCAGGTTGAAGGCCATGACATGGGGCAGCAGCATGGCATTGGCCACGCCATGGGTGACGTGGAACTTGCCGCCCAGGGGATAGGCCAGGGCATGGACAGCGGCCGTGCCGGCGGCGGTCAGGGCCACGCCGCCATAGGTGGAGCCGAGCAGCATGTCGCTGCGGGCGCGTACCGAATCCGGCTGCTGGTAGGCCTCGACGATGCTACCGGCGATCAGGCGCATGGACTCCAGGGCGAAGGTATCGCTGACCGGGTTGGCCTTGTTGGAGATGAAGGACTCCAGGGAGTGGGTGAAGGCGTCCATCCCGGTAGCCGCAGTGATGGCCTTGGGCAGGCTCAGGGTCAGCAGTGGATCGAGCAGCACCAGAGCGGGCAGCAGGTGGCGGCTGACCACGCCCACTTTCAGCTCTTCGTCGGGCAGGGTGACGATGGCATTGGGCGTCACTTCCGAGCCGGTGCCGGCAGTGGTGGGGACCAGCACGGTGGGCAGCCCGGCGCGGGCCACCTGGTCGATGCCGAGCATGGACCTGAGCGACTGCTCGTTGGTGAGCATGACCGCGAACAGCTTGGCGGCGTCCAGCACCGAGCCGCCGCCGATGGCCAACAGGGCGTCCGGTTGGCGCGGCGCGACCTGCTCGCGAAAGACCTGCTCGATGTTCTCAAGGGTCGGCTCGATCTCGACGTTGTCGATCACCGCCACGTCGATGTCGCGGGCGGCCAGTTGCGCCTTGACGCGCTCGGTCACGCCCAGGCCATGCATGGCGTTCTGGGTGACCAGCACCACGCGGCGCAGCGGGACGTCGAGGAGGGCGAGCTTGTCGCCGAGCTGATCCAGGGCGCCAGCGCCGTGAACCAGGTGTTTGACGGTCTGGAAATGATAGAGGGACATGGGCGCTCCGGATCAGTCGCGGTAGATGGCCAGCAGGTCTTCGAGCTTGTGCACCGTGGCTTCGTCCAGCGGCGCGACCGGGGCCCGGCAGGGGCCGACCGGAACGTTGAGCAGGTCGGCGGCCTTCTTCAGCACCGACGGCATGGTGCCCAGGGCAAAGGCATCGCGCAGCGGCCGCAGCTTTTCCTGGGCGGCGCGGGCGGTGGTGTGGTCACCGGCCTGGAAGGCGTTCCAGATGGTCATGACCACATGGGGTACCGCGTTGGCCGTGGCCGCCACCGCGCCATCGCCGCCGGCCAGCAGGTTCCAGTAGATGAGGGAGTCGGTACCGGCGAAGACGGCGAAGTCATCGCTGCGGTACTTCAGCATCTGCACCAGGGCGTCGAAGTTGCCGGCGCTGTCCTTGATCCCTTTGATCTGCGGGTGCTGGCTCAAGGCGGCCACGGCGCCGATACCGATCGACATGCCGGTCTTGGCCGGAATGTTGTAGAGCATGAGCGGCAGCGGGGAGGCGTCGCCAATGGCTTCGTAATGCTTGATCAGCTCTTTCTGGCTGACGGCATTGAAGTAGGGCGTGATCACCGACAGGGCATCGACGCCGCGATCCGCCATCTTTTTGTTCAGTTCAATCACTTCATGCGTGGCGAAGGCACCGGTACCGGCCACCACCGGGACCCGGCCGCCCGCGGCGTCCACGGTGAGCTCGGCGATACGCAGCTTTTCGGCTTCGGAGAGCGCGAAGAACTCGCCATTGGTGCCCAGTACGAACAGGCCGTGGACGCCGGCACCGATCAGGTTTTCGATCAAACCGCGCAAAGCGTTTTCATCGACCCGTTGCTGGGCGTCAAAAGGGGTAACGAGGGCGGGAACGATGCCGCGGAATTTCATGGTCATGCCTACCTTGTGATTGTTCTGATCACAATAAAGCATGTTTTGATCTAATCGATCAATAGTGGTCCGATGATTTTGCGCGCTCGATGAGCCTGTGCACCTCTAAAGGCAACGGGCCATTCGCGAGGCGACTGTCGACTCAAGCTGCTCGGCAATAGAGACGGATAAACGCAACGGGAGCCTCGGCGTGCCGCCTTCACGCGCCGCAAGGGAAGAATGTTCAAGCCGCGGGTAAGGAGTGGTACTTGCCGGGTCAGGACAGCTATCCCGCTGATCCTTCTGACAAAATTGTCATCCCGCAGTACCCGTTCCTGACCGAACGATCAAGATAATTTGGCGAGGTCATCTTCTGGACCTCGAATCATGTCGCGCTTTCTTTCTTCCCTTACCGTCACGCTGCTGGGCGCTGCCTTGCTCGGCCAGGTGCAGGCGGCGCTGCCGCAGCACCCCGATCTCGACCTTGATGCCGCGCATCGTCTGGCGAAGGCCGCGCCCTGCAGCGCCGCGCTCGCGGTACTCGACCGCAGCGGTCAACTGATCCTCCTGCAACGCGATACCCGCGTCGGACCGCACAACGCCGAGGCGGCGCGGCGCAAGGCCTTTACCGCCCTGTCTACCCGCACCCCGTCGCAGGCGCTGGCCGAGCGTGCCCGGCAAAACCCGGATGCGGCCAATCTCGTCACCCTGCCCGAATTGCTGCTGCTGGGCGGTGGCATCCCGCTCTACGAAGGCGACCAGCTGGTCGGCGCCCTGGGCATCGCCGGTGCCGGCGGTGGCGGGGCGGACGAGCGCTGTGCGCTGGCGGCCGCGGAACACCTCAACCTCACCTCTCATCCTTGAAGGAGATTTTCATGAAAACGTTCGTGCTGTTGTCTGGCCTGGCCCTGTCCGGCTTCGCGGTCGCCGCGCCCAACCCCCTGAGTGTCCATGTGCTCAACCTTGAAGACGGCAAGCCGTCGGCGGGAGTGCACGTGACCCTGGAGCGCCAGGTAGGGCAGGGATGGCAGCCGCTGGCGGAAGAGGTCACCAACGAGCAGGGCCGGGTGCCGGCGCTGTTTCCCAAGGAAAAGACCTTCGAGAAGGGTGAATACCGGGTGGTCTTCAAGACCGGCGATTACTATCGCCAGCAGGGCCGCAGCGCCTTCTTCCCCGAAATCCCCGTGGTGTTCGACGTCACCCAGCCGGAGCAGCACTACCATATCCCGCTGTTGCTCAGCCCCTACGGCTTCAGCACCTATCGCGGTTCCTAGCTCGCCGGCGAGGCGATAGTCCTCGCGCCTGTCCACCGCGCTTGTGCAGGCACAGCGCGGTTGGCAGGGTGCGGATCCTCCGGGCTCAGGAGTCTGCCATGTTGTGTGAGGGCCATCCACGCAGGGCCGCGGCCCTGCGTGGATGGCGCCTGGACGCGCGATATCGCTGATCGCCGGGGTATCCCTATCTACCCACTAAGAGCTCTTCTGAGGACCATGCGGTCGCCATGAGCGGCGCGATGCTAGTGGGCGGCAAGGCGGATCTCCGGATCATTCCAGGCCATGGACTGCCTCGGCTCGTGCTGGCTCACAGATAAGTCTTTTTATTGCTATGGGCACCACATTCGGTACAGCCACCTTAAGTGAGTCCTAAGCGGCAAAACGTAGCGTTGGTAGCGTCATTCATGAGAGTGCCCGGTTACTTTTTTATCGGCGCCGTTAAATATGTATGACTAATAACCTTCGTCATTGCCGTACAGGGAGCTGGTGGTATGCCACTCGAGCAGCTTTCAAACCGCCTGTCCAAGGGCCTTGATGACGCGCGTCCAGATGGCTCGCCGCTGTGAGCCAGGACTTCGCGCCCCTGCGCAACAGCCAACGCGGCCCGGTGCTGCTGCTGGCCTCCGGACCTTCGGCTGCCGAACTCTGCCTGGACGCCTGGCAGGACGTGCCGATCATCACCATGAACGGCGCCATCGCCAAGCTTAGGGGGACCGACATCCGCCCGCTCTTCTACGTCTGCAGCGACCTGAGCTTTGCCGAGCAGCAACCTGATCTCTACGCGCGCGGAATCGAGCAGGCGCAACGGCTGGCCTTGTGGCCTGCGGCGATCGAACGGCTGGCCGGAAGCCGGCAGGCCAAGGCTCACGCGTTGCGACGAGCGCCCAGTACCCGGCTGGAACACTACCTGGGGCTGGAGCGCGACCAGGCCGAACGCACGCTCAGCCTGCTCAGTCGCCGAGCCCGCGACATCGGCTTCAGCCGGGACATGGACTACGGCATCTTCGATGTCCGGACGGTTGCCTTCATCGCCCTGCAACTGGCCTATCACCTGGGCTTTACCGAAATCTATCTGGCCGGCGTCGACCTCAATGCCCGGGCCCCACGCTTCTACGAAGGCAGCACGGACGCAAGATCGCCCTGTGGTCTGGACGAGCATCTGCACAACCGTATCCTGCCCGGGCTCAAGGTCATGCAGGACGTCATGACCGCCGCGGGCCGCCAGGTCTTTAACCTGTCGCGCTGCAGCTGCATTCCTGCGCAGCTCATCCCACGGGCCGATCTGGCCGCCGTCGAGGCGGCCTGGCTGGGCCAGCGGCCCCGTCAGGCCGGTTGACGAAGAAGCGTCAGTATTCCTGCCGCGTCGGGCGGAAGAGGATTTCGTTGATATCCACGTCGTCCGGCTGACTCAGGGCGTAGATGACTGCCCGGGCAAAGGCGTCGGCCGAGATGGCCAGCTCGTAGAGCTTGCGGACATTTTCCGCGATATCCGCTTCAGTGATGGTGTTGGGCAACTCCGTGGCCACCGCCCCGGGCGAGAGGATGGTGGTGCGCAGGCCATAGGGCTTGACCTCCTGGCGCAGGCCTTCGGAGATGATCCGTACCGCGTGCTTGGTGGCCGAATAGACGGTGCTGCCGGCGCGGACCTTATGGCCGGCAACCGAGGCGACATTGATGATGTGGCCGCTCTTCTGCGTTTGCATGGTCGGCAGTACCGCAGCGATGCCGTAGAGCACGCCCTTGATGTTGACGTCGATCATCTGGTCCCAGTCTTCCAGGCGCCGCCGATCCAGTGGCGAATGCGGCATCAGCCCGGCGTTGTTGAGCATGACGTCCACGCGACCATGGCGGTCCAGTGCCAGATCGACCAGGGCCTGGATCTGCTCGGCCCGGGTCACGTCGGTGGCCTTGACCTCGACCTGGGCGCCCGTGGCCCGCAGCTCGGTTGCCAGCGCCTCCAGACGTTCAAGCCGGCGAGCGCCCAGTACCAGATGCGCGCCGTGCTGGGCCAGCATGCGGGCGGTGGCCTCACCCAGGCCGCTGCTGGCCCCCGTAATGACTACGACCTTGTCTTGGATGTTGTCGCTCATGGAAAGCTGCTCCTGAAGGCTGTTGAGAGTCATCAGACTTCCTACCCGCCGCAAGGTGCATGGGCTGATACGGCTGGGCTCCCACTGGGCCTCGCTTGTGCAGGTCTACGGCAGGCCTTAAGGCGCCACGGCATTCCGTCGAAAATTCCACACCGGCCAGTCCGTGCCGTGGCCAGCGGCAACGGATGCTTTCAGGATGCGCAGGAAGCCAACGTGGGGCGCCGGTTCAGCGCCAGCCCAGGGTAAGACCCCAGACCACGGCGTAGCGCGTGGCCTTGGCCAGGGTCACCACCACTAGAAAGCGCCACAGCGGTTCGCGCATCACCCCGGCCACCAGGGTCAGGGGATCGCCGATCACGGGCGTCCAGCTGAGCAGCAGCGACCACCAGCCCCAGCGCTGATAGGCCGCTTGGATACGCGCAAGGCCCTCCGCCGACACTGGAAACCAGCGGCGTTGGCGAAAGCGTTCGAGATGGGTACCCAGCCACCAGTTCAGCGTCGAGCCGGCGACATTGCCCAGCGTCGCGGCCAGCAGCAGGAGTGGCGTGGCATAGCGTTCGGTGAGCAGCAGCCCGGCGAGGGCCGCTTCCGATTGCAGGGGCAACAGGGTGGCCGCGCCAAAGGCGAGGGCGGTCAGGCCCAGGTAGACGCTCAGGGCTTCCAGGATGGAGCTCCAGCAGGGCAGGCCATGACGAGGCTGTCTCGGGTCGAGGGGAAGCCGCGGAGCATAGCGCGAGGGACCGGACTATGCCTTCTTGCGACCCTGAGCCCCGGTGCTCACTCCAGCCAGGCGAGCCAGTCCGCGACCGAATCCCCGCTGCTGATGTCGGGCTGCACCAGACCATCGATCATGAAGGTCGGCGAGACGTGGATACCGTTCTGCCGGGCGTACTTGCAGTGCCACTTGATGGCGTGCTGTAGCTCCGGATTGGCGAAGGCATCGGCCAGGGCCAGGCCGCTGTAGCCTTCCAGGCGCGCGATGATGTCATTGGGTGTGGCGTCGCGATTGGGCCCGGTGGCGTGATCCTTGAACTCGAATTCCTCGAGATGGGCCGCCACCGCTGCCAGCACCGCCTTGGCGCTTTCCTTGCCGCCTTCGAGGGTGGCGGCGGCCAGCACGCAGCGCACCACGACGCCGGAGAACAGGTGCCAGGGCTGGGATTGCAGGCGGATCTTCAGGGTGATCCGCTCGGGGCCGGCCTGGGCCAGCAGGTCGTCGAGCTTGTTGAAGGCCTTGACCGAAAAGGGGCAGGTGGGCTCGAGAAAGACTTCGAAGGTACGGGGGCCATGGCCCCAGGTGAGGGTGTCGGTGTACAAGGCAGGACTCCAATGGCGAGGCGATGGGGTTGAGACTGCACGCCGTCCCGGGCGTTTTCCTGCACCCGGGACGAAGCGGGATGCCTCAGGGAATCAGCCGCCGCCGACGCATGTCCTCCAGGTGCGCGAGCAGGACCTCGTCCGATCTCAGCATCATCTGCCCGAAGCCGGCCTGCCGTGCCTTGGTCACATCGAAGATGGCGTCCTTCTCGACATGGAAGATGAAATCGCCGAAGGCCCCGGGCGCGATCCGCTTGGGATCGGCCTCGGCCAGTCCTTCGCGTTGCGCCAGCACCTGCCAGACCGGCTTCAGCGCCGTCAGGCGCTGGGCCAGGGAGATGGGTTGCGGCTCGCCCACATCCAGCCCGAACCAGTCGGCCAGCTGCGGCCAGACGTGACTCCAGCGAAAGACATCGCCATTGGTGAGGTTGAAGGCGCCATCGCGCTCCTCTTCGGCGGCCCAGACCGCGGCTTCGCCCAGCAGCGGTGCGGCGGTGACATTGACCAGGGCACTGCGATAGGCCTGCTCCGTTCCGGGGAATTGCATGGCGGTGCCGGTCGCCTTGCACAGGGCGCCGTAGAGGCCGATCAGGTTGCCGAGGTTCATGGCTGAGCCCAGCGAGTGGCCGATGACGATGTCGGGGCGCAGGGCGGTCCAGCGAATGCCGTCGGCTTCGAGGCTGCGCACGAAGTCTTCATGGCGGAAATAGAGGTTGGGCGCGAAGTGGCGGCTGTCGTCCTCGCGGGCTGGGGTCTTGTACACCCCCAGATGGGCGCCATAGATCTTGCCGCCCTGCACGAAGGTGATGCGGTCCAGGGGGGCGCCGGCATCCCGTACCGCGGCGACCAGATTCTCCAGCATGGCGGCATTTTCGTCTGCCTCGACGCCCGGGTCGGGGTTGGGCTTGAGGGCGCTGTAGAAGAGATGGGTCACGCCGGCGAGGTCGGCCTTGGCCGCGGCCAGGCTATCCCGGTCCAGCAGGTCGGCGGTCAGGTGCGGAAAGCAACTGGGCGCCTGTTGCGAGCGGCCGATGGTAGTGATGGACCAGCCAGCTTGGGTGAAGGCTTCCAGCACGGCCTGGCCAATGATGCCGCTGGCACCGGCGATGAGCAGCTGACGTTCGGTCATGGGGTCTCCCGATCGGATCTGGTGAGGGTCAATGAAGGGAAGACCCTGGCGCCGGGCGATTTGTCCCCGTATCGGGCTGGACGGTAGCCGGACGAACGCTGGTGTCCTGCTGGCACCAGCAGGGCTACTGTGGCAACACTGCCTGCTGCTGCCGTGGAGGATCGACCCTTGAACCATCCATCCCGTACGCCTGACGCCTTCCCGTCCTTGCTGAACGAACTCGTCACCGCCCTGGATCTGCCCGCCGCCCAGGCGGCCAATGTGCAGGTTCGGGGCAACGACAGCCTGGCCTCCTGCTTTCCGGTCAGCGACCTCGCCACGGCGGCGATCGGAGTCGCCGGCCTAGCCGCCGCCGATCTGCTGGCCGAAGGGGCACCCGGATTGCCGGTGCAGGTGGACCGGCACCTGGCCGCGGCCTGGTTCAAGACGTCCCTGCGTCCCCTGGGCTGGGAATTGCCCGCCGTCTGGGATGCGGTTACCGGCGACTACCGTACCCGCGACGGCTGGCTACGGTTGCATGCCAATGCGCCTCATCACCGGGAGCGGGCCCTTGCCGTGCTGGGCTGCGCCAATAGCCATGACGCCGTGGTACGGGCCATGGCGGGCGGCCTGGGCGAAGCGCTGGAGGCGGCCATCGTCGCGGCGGGCGGCTGCGCGGCAAAGCTGCGCACCCAGGCGGAGTGGCAGGCGCATCCCCAGGGGCAGGCCGTTCGCGCCGAGCCCCTGATCGCCCAGGAATGGACAGCCGCGGATATCGCCAGCCGTTGGCAACCCGATCCACAACGTCCGTTGCAGGGCATCCGCGTCCTCGACCTGACCCGCATTCTCGCCGGGCCGATCGCCACCCGCCTGCTGGCCGGGCTGGGCGCCGAGGTGCTGCGGATCGATCCGCCCGACTGGGACGAACCGCCCCAGGCACCCGAGGTGACCCTGGGCAAGCGCTGCGCGCGACTGGACCTGCGCCGGCCGGCCGACCGCCGGGTATTCGAAGCCTTGTTGGGGGACGCGGATGTCCTGGTGCATGGCTATCGCGCCGACGCTCTAGAGCGGCTCGGCTATGCCAGCGCCGAGCGCCGGGCGTTGAATCCGGCGCTGATCGACGTGTCCCTGTGCGCCTACGGCTGGACCGGGCCCTGGGCCCTGCGGCGCGGCTACGACAGCCTGGTGCAGATGTCCTGCGGCATCGCCGCGGCCGGGCGCGATTGGCAGCACAGTGAGCAACCGGTGCCTTTGCCGGTCCAGGCCCTCGACCACGCTACCGGCTACCTGATGGCGGCCGCGGTCATCCGCGGCCTCACTGGCCGCCTGCGCGAGGGCCGTACGCTGAGTGCGCGCCTGTCGCTGGCGCGCACCGCCTGCCTGCTGACCGAGTATCCCGCTGTGGCCTGCGAGCCGCTTTATACCGGCGTGCGGGAGGCCGACTACGACACCGCACCCGAGCCCACCGCCTGGGGGCCAGGGCTGCGGTTACGCCCCCCGCTGCAGATCGGTGACCTGCGCCTGCACTGGCAGCGGCCGGCTACGCGGCTGGGGTCGGCGAGTGCGGCCTGGTCGACGGCAGGCTGAGCGGGTCAGGCCTCCAGGCAATAGCCCACGCCATAGATGGAGCGGATCAGCTCGCAGTCCGGATCGAGGCGGTGCAGTTTGCGGCGGACGTTGCGCACGTGGCTGTCGACGGTGCGGTCGGTGATGATGCGGTAGTCGGTGTGCAGGTGGTTGAGCAACTGGTCGCGGGAGAGCACCTTGCCGGGGTGCCGGGCGAGGGTGGCCAGCAGACGGAATTCCACCGGGGTCAGCTCCAGGGGCTGGCCGTTGAAGCTGGCCTGGTAGGTCTCGGCGTCCAGCTGCAGGCCGCCGGGCGCGGGCGGGCCGCCTGGCACGCTGCTGCGGCGCAGCACGGCCTTGACCCGGGCCACCACCTCGCGCGGGCTGAAGGGTTTGCAGATGTAGTCGTCGGCGCCCAGTTCCAGGCCGAGCAGGCGGTCGATCTCGTCGACCCGGGCGGTGACCATGATGATCGGCAGGGCGCTGAAGGTGCGTACCGCGCGGCAGATCTCGAGGCCGTCGAGGCCGGGCAGCATCAGGTCGAGCAGCAGCAGGTCGGGCGGTGTGGCGCGGAGGGCGGCCAGGGCCCGTTCGCCGTCGGCGTGCCAGTCGCAACTGAAGCCGGCGGCCTTGAGGTAGTCGCCCAGCAGGGCGGCGAGCTTGGGTTCGTCTTCCACCAGCAGGATGGTCTGGCTCATGCCGGGCTCCGGTCAGCGAGGGCGGGCAACCGCAGTTCGAGCCAGAGGCCGCCAAGCGCCGAGGCCCGGGCCTGCAGCTGACCGCCGTGGACCTCGGCGATGCCGCGGCAGATGGCCAGGCCCAGGCCGGCACCGCCACTGCGGCGACTGCGCGAGCCTTCGACGCGGTAGAAGCGCTCGAACAGCCGCTCGCGGTCGGCCGCGGGAACGCCGGGCGCGGAGTCCTGCAGATCCACCTGCAGCCGGTTGCCGACCTGGCGCGCGGCGAGGTGCACCTGGCCGGGGGCTTCGGTGTACCTCAGGCTGTTCTCCAGCAGGTTGTAGAACAGCTGGCCCAGGCGCGCCTCATCGCCGCGGGTCAGCAGCGGGGTGTCCGGCAGCTCCAGCCGCAGTTCCAGGCCGGCCTGGCGATAGCGCGGGCGCCAGGCATCGGCGGTCAGCGCCAGCAGGGTCGCCAGGTCCAGCGGTTCGTGGCGGTAGGTGGGGCCGCCCACTTCGGCCAGCGACAATTCGAAGAGATCGTCCACCAGCTTGTTCAGCGAGCCGACCTCGGTCTGCAGCGACTTCAGCCCGCTGACATCCAGCGGGCGGATCCCGTCCTCCATGGCTTCCAGTTCACCCCTGAGCACCGCCAGGGGCGTCCGCAATTCATGGGAGATGTCGGCCATGAAGGCGCGGCGCTGCAGCTCGTTGCTGGCCAGGACGCGGGCCAGGCGGTTGAAGTCCTGGGCCAGCTGGCCGGCCTCGTCGGCGGAGCGGATGGGCAGCTGGATGCCGTAGTCGCCGGCCGCCAGGCGATGGGTGGCGGCGGCCACGGTGCGGATCGGACGCAGCAGGGTGCGGGCGATCCACCAGGCCAGGGCGGCGGCCAGCAGCAGGCAGACGAAGGCGATCACCAGGCTGGAGCGGATCTGGCTCTGCTGGAAGCGGCGGTCGCCGTCGCTGATGACGGCCTCGAAGGGCGTCAGGGCCAGCCAGCCGACCACCTGGCCCTGCCAGTGGATGGCCCGCAACAGCGGGACGGGCGGCAGGTCGCGAAAGCCGATCAGGTAGCGATGCTCGGTATCCAGCAGCGAGAAGCGCAGAAAGGCGCCGGTGAGATCCGACACCGGCGGGGAGGGGCGGACGCTGGTATTGGCGGGCAATTCCGGGCGCAGCAGCTGGATCCAGGCCTCGGGCGGGTGCTGGTTGAGCAGGAAATTCCAGTTGCCGTGCTCGGCATAGGCGTGCTCGAAGCGCGGCACCAGGGCGTCCAGCCGCTGTTCGGCCTGGCCGTTGAGATAGCCGAGGAAGTCCCGCGAGAAACTCAGGTAAGAAGCCCAGGCCATGCCCAGCACGGCGAAGGCGCAGAGCGCCAGGGCGGCGAGGAAGACCTTGGCGGAGAGGGACAGGCGAAGCAGGCCCATGCGGATCTCGACGGCGGAAGGTAGGGGCACGCTAGCAGCTCCACGGGTGGCTGTCAGGGGGCGTCGGCCAGGCGCGCGACCTGCCAGTCGCCGCCCAGCGCCATCTGCAGCTGGACACTGGTCACCAACTGACTGGATTCCAGTTGCAGTAGGCTCTGCTCCTGGCTCAGCTGGGTCGCCTGGGTGGTGGCCACGTCCAGGTAGTCGATGATGCCGGCCTCGTACTGGTCGAGGGTCACGCTGGCCGAATCGCGGGCGGCGGCCACGGCGCGGCGCTGGGCGGCGAGTTCGGGGCCGAGCACGTGCAGCGCCACCAGGTCGTCTTCCACCTCGCCCAGGGCGGTGAGTACCGTCTGGCGGTAACTGGCCACCTTGGCGTCGTAGGCGGCGCGGGCCTGGTCGACGCTCGCGCGGGTGGCACCGAAGTCGAACAGGGTGCCGGAGAGCGTCGGCCCCAGCGACCAGAAACGACTCGGCGTCTTGAACAGCTCGCCGAGCAGACTGCTCTGGTAGCCGCCGCTGGCGCTCAGGGTGAGGTCCGGGTAGTAGGCGGCGGTGGCCACGCCGATGGCGGCATTGGCGGCGGCCATCTGGCGTTCGGCCTGGGCGATGTCCGGGCGGCGCTCCAGCAGGGCGGTGGGCAGGCCGGCGGGAATCTCCGGCAGCCGCGCCTGCCACTGGGAATCGACGGCCAGGGCGAAGTCCGCCGGCGGCTTGCCCAACAGCAGGGCGATGGCGTGTTCCAACTGGGCGCGCTGGGTGGTCAGGGCCAGCCGATTGGCGTCGGCGCTCTCCAGCTGGGTGCGCGCCTGGGCCAGATCGGCACGGGAGGCGAGCTGTTCGTCGTACTTGTTCTGGATGACCGCGAGATAGCGCCGGTAATCGGCCAGGGTCTGTTCATAGAGCGCCAGGCGCCGATCCAGCACGCGCAGCTGGAAGTAGTCCTGGGCCAGCTCCGCCTGGGCGCTGAGGGTGGCATTGGCCAGCTCGGCGGCGCTGGCCTGGGCACTGGCGCGGTCTTCTTCCAGGGTGCGGCGCAGCCTGCCCCAGAGGTCCAGGTCCCAGCTCAGGCCGAGGGTCAGGCTGTCGACGTTCCTGACCGTGGCGCCGCTGGCACCGGTACTGCCGCTGTCGCTGCTGCTGGCGTTCTCGCTGCGGGTGGTCTTGGCATCCAGGGTGGCGCTGGGCAGAGTCTCGGCGCGGCTTTCGCGGACCAGGGCGCGAGCCTGTCGATAGAGCGCCTGGTACTGGGCGACGTTCTGGTTGGAGACCGCCACCTGGCTCAGCAGGGCATCGAGCTGGGGATCGTCGTAGCGTTGCCACCAGCTGCCCTTGGCCAGGTCGTCGCGCGGACTGGCGGCCTTCCAGCCGGCCGCCTCCTTGAACTGCGTCGAAACGGGGGCGCTGGGCCGCTGGTAGTCGGGGCCGACGGTGCAGCCGGTGAGCAGGGTCAGCAGGAGCAGCGGGGGCAGGAGGCGCGGGAGCGGCATGATCGTTACCTTCAGGCCGCGGCGCGGCGCAGATGCTGACGCCAGAACCGGCGGCTGGCGCGGCTGAGGCGGTCGAGACAGAGGAACACCACCGGGGTGGTGAAGAGGGTCAGCACCTGGCTCAGGGCCAGGCCGCCAACGATGGTCAGGCCCAGGGGCTGGCGCAGGGCGTCGTCGCCGCCGCTGCCCAGCGCCAGCGGCAGGGCGCCGAAGAAGGCCGCCAGGGTGGTCATCAGGATCGGCCGGAATCTCAGCCGGCAGGCCTCGCGGATGGCGGCCTCGGGCGAGAGGCCGCGGTCGCGCTCGGCCACCAGGGCGAAGTCCACCAGCAGGATGGCGTTCTTCTTGACGATACCGATCAGCAGCAGGATGCCGATCAGGGCAATGAGGGTCAGCTGGGTGCCGGTCGCCAGCAGCAGCAACAGCGCGCCGACCCCGGCCGAGGGCAGGGTGGAGAGAATGGTCAGCGGATGGATGTAGCTCTCGTAGAGCATGCCCAGCACCAGGTAGATGGCCGCCAGGGCCGCGGCCACCAGCCAGGGAATCTGCGCGACCAGGGTGGCGAAGGCCTGGGCGGTGCCCTGGAAGCCGGACTGGATCTCCCGCGGCAGGCCGACCTTGATCAGCGCCGCCTGGATCGCCGCCTGGGCCTGCTCCAGGGAGACCCCGTCGGCCAGGTTGAAGGCCAGAGTGCTGGTAGCCATCTGGCCCTGGTGCGCCACCGCCAGGGGGGCGTTGCCGCCGGTGAAGCGGGCAAAGGCGGCGAGCGGGACCTGGGCGCCGCTGCCGGTGACCACGTACAGCTGCTTGAGCACCTCCGGGTCCTGGGTGTAGGCCGGTGCCAGCCCCAGCACCACGTGGTACTGGTTGAGGGTGCGATAGAGGGTAGCGACCTGGCGCTGGCTGAAGGCGTTGTCGAGGAAGGTATCGAGTTCCTTGACGGTCACCCCCAGGCGGATGGCCGCGGCGCGGTCGATCTCCAGACGGACTTCCTGGCCACCGTTCTGCGCATCGGAATCCACCCCGGTGAGTTCCGGCAGGGTCTTGAAGGCGGCTTCCACCCTGGGCGTCCAGGTGCGCAATTGGTCGAGGTCGTCGGCCTGCAGGCTGAACTGGTAGGTGGCATTGGCGCTGCGCCCACCGACGCGCAGATCCTGGGCCGGCATGAGGAACAGCTGGATGCCGGCGTGGCGGCTGCCGAGCTGGCTGAGGCGATTGGCGATCTGCTGGGCGCTGTCCTGGCGCTCGCCGTAGTCCTTGAGGCGGATGAAGAATTGCGCCGAGTTGCGCGAGCCGAACATGCCGCCGCCGGTGGAGGCCATCACCGCCGCCACGTCCGGATCGCGACGCAACCCGGCGGCGATTTCCTTCACATAGGGCGCCAGGGCCTGGTAGGAGATGCTCTGGTCGGCGCGGATGGCGCCGAGCACCACCCCGGTGTCCTGATCCGGAAAGAAGCCCTTGGGCACCACCACATAGAGATAGACGTTGAGCACCACGGTCAGCGCCAGGCTCGCCAGGGTCAGCAGCGGGTGCCGCAGGACCCAGTCCAGACCGCGCAGATAGCCGCCTTGCAGGTGCGCCAGACCGTGCTCGATCCATCGATAGAGCGCTGGCACCGGCGCCGTGGGCGAGCGCTCGCGCAGCACCCGCGCGCAGAGCATGGGGGTAAGGGTCAGCGACAGCAGCATGGAAATGACCAGGGCCACGCTGAGGGTCACGGCGAATTCGCGGAACAGCCGGCCGACGATGCCGCCCATGAGCAGCAGCGGGATGAACACGGCGATCAGCGACAGCGTCATCGACAGCACGGTAAAGGCCACCTCGCGACCGCCGATCAGCGCCGCGCGCAGCGGCCCGCGGCCCAGCTCGCGGTGGCGGGTGACGTTCTCCAGCACCACGATGGCGTCGTCCACCACGAAGCCGGTGGCGATGATCAGCGCCATCAGCGACAGGTTGTCCAGGCTGTAGTCGAGCAGGTACATGACCGCGCAGGTGCCGATCAGCGACAGTGGCAGGGCGACGGCGGGTACCAGGGTGGCCCGCAGGTCGCGCAGGAACAGGAACACCACCGCGATCACCAGCAGCACTGCCACCAGCAGGGTCTCCTCGGTGGAGTGCAGCGAGGCGCGGATGCTGGCGGAGCGGTCAATCACCGGGACCAGGTCCACGTCGCCCGGCACCAGGGCCTGCAGGACCGGCAGCTGGGCCTTGATGGCGTCCAGGGTCTGCAGCATGTTGGCGCCGGCCTGGCGGGTGACGCCGAGGGTCACCGAGGGCTGGCCGTTCAGCGAGCCGCTGACGTAGACGTCCTCGACCGTGGCATAGACCCGCGCCACGTCGCTCAGCCGCACCGCGGCGCCCTGCTGGTAGCCGACGATCAGCTGCGCATAGTCCGCCGCCTGCTCCAGCTGGCCGTTGCTCTCGATGGACCAGGTCTGGCCCGCGGCGTGCAGCACGCCCTTGGCGCCATGGGTGGTGGCATTGGCGATGGCCGTGCGCACGCTGTCCAGGGCGATGCCGGCATGGGCCAGTTGCTGGGGCTGCAGGTCGATGCGGATCGCCGGCAGCGAACTGCCGCGGATCGACACCTGGCCGACGCCCTGCACCTGGGCGATCTTCTGCTGCAGGATGCTCGACGCCAGGTCATAGAGTTCGCCGGGGCTGCGCGTCTTGGAGGTGAGCGCCAGCATCAGGATCGGCGATTCCGTGGGATTGGCCTTGCGATAGGTAGGCAGGCTGGGCATGCCGCTGGGCAGCAGGCTGCGGGCGGCGTTGATGCCGGCTTGGACGTCACGGGCGGCGCCGTCGATGTTGCGCGACAGGTCGAATTGCAGGATCAGGGTGGTGGAGCCCTGACTGCTGCTGGAGGTCAGCTCGGTGACTCCGGCGATCTGGCCGAGACTGCGCTCCAGCGGCGTGGCCACGGTGGCGGCCATGGTCTCGGGACTGGCGCCGGGTAGGCTGGCGCTTACCACGATGGTGGGGAAGTCCACCTTGGGCAGCGGCGCCACCGGCAAGCGGGCGTAGCCGAGCAGGCCGAGCAGCAGCACCGCCAGACTCAGCAACAGGGTGGCGATCGGCTTGAGCACGAACAGGCGGATGGGATTCATCGTCCGCCGCTCCGCTGCCAACGCCGTCCCAGCCGCTCGCCGAGGCTATCGAAGACCAGGTAGATCACCGGCGTGGTGTAGAGCGTCAGCACCTGGCTGACCAGCAGCCCGCCGACGATCACCAGCCCCAGCGGCCGGCGCAGCTCGGCGCCGGAGCCGCTGGCGAACATCAGCGGCAGGGCGCCGAGCAGGGCGGCCAGGGTGGTCATCAGGATGGGTCTCAGGCGCAGCAGGCAGGCGCGGTGGATGGCCGCCCGCGGCGCCAGGTGCAGTTGCTGGCGCCCCTCCAGGGCGAAGTCCACCATCATGATGGCGTTCTTCTTGACGATGCCGATCAGCAGCACCACCCCGATCAGGGCGATCAGGGAGAACTCGGTGCCGGTCAGCAACAACAGCAGCAGGGCGCCGATGGCCGCCGAGGGCAGTGTGGAGAGGATGGTCACCGGGTGGATGAAGCTCTCGTAGAGTACCCCCAGCACGATGTACATCACCACTACCGCGGCCAGGATCAGCCACAGGGTGTTGCCGGCCGCCTGCTGGAAGGCCTGGGCCGCGCCCTGGTACCTCAGGGTGACGCTGCTCGGTGCCTGGGCCTCGCTCAGGCACTGGGCGATGGCCTGTTGCGCCTGCTCCAGGGAATAGCCGTCGGCCAGGTTGAAGGACAGCGTCACCGCCGGGAATTGCCCCAGGCGCGTCAGCGCCAGGGCGCCGGGGCGCTGCTCGATACGGGCGATGTCGGTGAGGCGCACCAGGCCCGTGGGGCTGCTGCCGGTAGTTGTCGTACTGCTGCTACTGCTTGTGCTGCTGGTGCTGGTGCCGCTGGCCGTGGCGGTGGTCGCCGGCGCCAGATAGATGTCGCCGAAGGCCGCCGGGGTCTGCCGGAAGGCACCAGGCACCTGTAGCACCACCCGGTACTGGTTGGCCTGGGTGAAGATGGTGGAGATCAGGCGCTGGCCGAAGGCGTTGTAGAGCGCGGTGTCCACGTCGGCGGCGGTGATGCCGAAGCGCGCGGCGGCGGCGCGGTCCAGTTCCACCTGGGCGGTGAGGCCCTGGTCTTCCAAGTCGTCGAGCACGTCGCGCAGCTCCGGCCGTGCCTGCAGACGCAGCATCAGCCGCGGCAGCAGGGCGGCCAGCCGGGTGCCGTCGGCATCGTCGAGGGTGAACTGGTACTGGCTGGGCGTGAGCTGGTCGTCCACCGTCAGCTCCTGGTTGGCCACCAGGTCCAGGCGAATGCCGGCAACGCCTGCGGCGGCCTGCCTGAGGCGCTGGATAATGGCCGGCGCCCGCTCGCTGCGTTCGTCGAAGGGCTTGAGCTGGATCTGCAGGCGGCCCTGGTTGAGGGTGGCATTGCTGCCGTCGACGCCGAGGGTCGAGGTCACCGTGGCCACCGCCGGATCGGCCAGCACCCTTTGCACCAGCGCCTGCTGGCGGCGGGCCATGGCATCGAAGGAGACATCCTGGGAGGCACGGGTGAAACCGACGATCAGTCCAGTGTCTTCGCTGGGAAAGAAGCCCTTGGGCACCAGCAGATAGAGCAGGGCGGTCAGCGCCACGGTGGCCACGGCCACCAGCAGGGTCAGCCGCTGGTGATCCAGCACCACGCTCAGGGTGCGGTCGTAACCCGCCACCAGACGCCCGAATTGCCGCTCGCCCCAGCGCGCGAAGCGGCTCTGGCGCTCCGGCGGCACGTGCTGCAGCAGCCGGCTGCAAAGCATCGGGGTGAGCGTCAGGGAGACGAACATGGAGACCAGGATGGCCACCGCCAGGGTGATGGCGAATTCGCGGAACAGCCGTCCCACCACGTCGCCCATGAACAGCAGCGGGATCAGCACGGCGATCAGCGAGAAGGTCAGGGAAATGATGGTGAAGCCGATCTCCCGCGAACCGCGCAACGCCGCCTGCAGCGGCGGCTCGCCGTCTTCCAGGTGGCGGGCGATGTTCTCCACCACCACGATGGCGTCGTCGATGACGAAACCGGTGGCGATGGTCAGCGCCATCAACGTCAGGTTGTTCAGCGAGAAACCGGCCAGGTACAAGACGCCGAAGGTGCCCACCAGCGACAGCGGCACCGCCAGGCTGGGAATCAGGGTCGCGGTGAGGTTGCGCAGGAACAGGAAGGTCACCATCACCACCAGGGCAATGGACAGCAGCAACTCGAACTGCACGTCGGCAAGCGAGGCGCGGATGGTCTGGGTGCGGTCGGCCAGCACCGTCAGCTGCACGTTGTCGGGCAGGGCGGCCCGGAGCCTGGGCAACTGTTTCTGGATGGCGTCGACCACGCCGATGACGTTCGCCCCCGGTTGGCGCTGGATGTTGATGACGATGGCCGGACGACCGTTGGCGGTGGCCTGCAGATAGGCGTTTTCCGGTGCCTCCTCGACCGTGGCCACGTCCTTGAGGTGCAGGGCGGCGCCGTGCGCGTAGCTGAGCACCAGCTCGCCGTACTCGGCGGCGCTGCGCAACTGGTCGTTGGCGTCGATGGTGATGGAGTGGTCGGGGCCGTCGAAGCCGCCCTTGGAACCGTTGACGTTGGCGGCGTTGACCACCGTGTAGACGTCTTCCAGGGTCAGGCCGTGGGCGGCCAGGGCCTTGGGGTCGACATCGATGCGCACCGCCGGCTGCTGGCCGCCGGCCAGGCTCACCAGGCCGACCCCGGAGATCTGCGACAGCTTCAGCGCCAGGCGGGTGTTGACCAGGTCCTGCACCCGGGTCAGCGGCAGGCTGTCGGAGGTGGCGGCCAGGGTCAGCACCGGGGCGTCGGCGGGATTGACCTTCTTGTAGGTGGGCGGATTGGGCAGGTCGTCCGGCAGATAGCTGTTGGCAGCGTTGATCGCGGCCTGCACCTCCTGTTCGGCGACGTCCAGCGACAGGCTGAGGTCGAATTTTAGGGTAATAACCGAGGCGCCCGCCGAGCTGGTGGAGTACTGCTGCGCCAGGCCGGCCATCTGCCCCAGCTGGCGCTCCAGCGGCGCGGTCACGGCGGTGGCCAGCACCTTGGCGCTGGCGCCGGGATAGAGGGTGGTCACCTGGATGATGGGATAGTCGACCTCCGGCAGCGCCGAGATCGGCAGCAGGCGATAGCCGAGGAGGCCGGCGAACAGCACCGCCACCATCAGTAGCACCGTGGCCACCGGTCGCTGGATGAACAGCCGTGACGGATTCATCGGCGGGTATCCGCCGTCGGCGCGCCTTCCACGCGGACCTGGGCGCCGTCGCGCAGGTGGTCGATGCCACGGATGACCACCCGCTCATCGCCCGCGAGTCCCTGGGTGATGGCCAGCCGCTCGCCCAGCGCCGGTCCGGTGGTCACGCTGCGTCTTTGCACCCTGTCATCGGCGCCCACCACATAGACGAAGCTGCCGTCGCTGCCCAGCTGCACCGCGGCGGCGGAGACCACCACGGCGTTCTTCAGGGTGTCGGTCTGCAGGCGCACGTTGACGAACTGGTTGGGGTAGAGCTTTTCGTCCGGGTTGGCGAACACTGCCTTGAGCTTGAGGCTGCCGGTGCTGGTATCGATCTCGTTGCTGATGAACTTCAGCGCGCCCTTCGCCAGCGTCGTACCGTCCAGCTGGCCGAGCGCGGTGACCGGCAGCGCCTGGCCCTGGCGGACCTTGGGCAGCAGGCTGGCAAGCGTCGCCTGGGGCAGGCTGAAGGTCACGGCGATGGGATCGGTCTGGGTGATGCTGACGAGGCCGGTGGTGTCGCCGGCCGCCAGGTAGTTGCCCGGGTCCACCAGGCGCAGGCCGACATAGCCCTCCAGCGGTGCCGTGATGCGGGCGTACTGCAGATTCAGCTGGGCGGCGGCGATCTGCGCCTGGTCCGCCTGCACCGCGCCCTGGTACTGGCCCACGGTGGCGACCTGGGTATCCAGCTCCTGTTTGGCCAGGGAATCCTTGGCCACCAGCCGGCGGTAGCGCTCCAGGGTCAGCTGTGCACTCTTGAGCTGCGCCTGGTTCTGTGCCAGGTCACCGCGATATTGATCGAGGGTGGCCTGGTAGGGCCGCGGATCGATCTGTGCCAGGAGCTGGCCCTTCTTCACCCGCTGACCTTCGGTGAAGAACACCTGCTCCAGCTGACCGGCCACCCGGGTGGTCACCGTGACGCTGGCGTTGGCCACCACGGTGCCCAGGGCGGTGAGGGTGACCGGCACATCGGCATGCCCGGCCTGGCCCACCGCCACGGTGATCGGCTGGCCCTGTCCCGCGGCCGCGCCCCAGGCCCGGCCACCCTGGCTGCCATGCGCAGCGCTGCCGGCATCGGTCGAACGCCCGTGCAGCACCAGCCCCAGCGCCACGGCGGCACCGACCAAGACAACGACGACGAGAATGCGGGATTTCCTGCTCATGCCTGCCAGACCTGACTGAGATGGAAGTCAGGCTGCTGGGCAAATGTGCAGGAAATATGGAAAGGAGGTTCAGCCGCCCAGGTAGGTTGCGGCCGAGCGCAGCGAAGCCCAACGGCTCCGCTGACGTCTACCCCGCGTCAATCCAGGTCGGCCGCCGAATGCCGCTCGGCCACCTGCTCGCCGGGTTCACCCCAGGTGCGATTGACCCGCCGACCGCGCTGCACCGCCGGCCGGGCGGCGATGGCCTGGGCCCAGCGCTGCACGTGGGTATAGTCCTGCACCGCGAGGAATTCCGCGGCGTTGTACAACTGGCCCAGCACCAGGTTGCCGTACCAGCTCCAGATGGCGATGTCGGCGATGCCGTAGTCCTCGCCGGCCACGTAGCTGCGCTCGGCCAGCAGGCGGTCGAGCACATCGAGTTGGCGCTTGGCTTCCATGGCGTAGCGGTTGATGGGGTATTCGAGCTTTTCCGGCGCATAGGCATAGAAATGCCCGAAGCCGCCGCCGAGGAAGGGCGCCGAGCCCATCTGCCAGAACAGCCAGTTCAGCGTCTCGGTGCGACCGGCGTGATCCTTCGGGATGAAGGCGCCAAAGCTGCCGGCGAGATAGAGCAGGATGGCGCCGGACTCGAAGACGCGCAGCGGCTCGGCGCCGCGACGATCCACCAGGGCCGGGATCTTGGAATTCGGATTGATCTCGACGAAGCCGCTGGAAAATTGCTCGCCCTCGCTGATGCGGATCAGCCAAGCATCGTATTCGGCGTCGCCATGTCCGGCCGCCAGCAATTCCTCCAGCAGGATGGTCACCTTCATGCCGTTGGGCGTGCCCAGCGAATACAGCTGGAAGGGATGCTCGCCGACCGGCAGTTCCCTGTCGTGGGTCGGCCCGGCGATGGGGCGGTTGATGCTGGCGAAGTTGCCGCCGGAGGTGGTGGGGGTCCAGACGGGTGGGGGCGTGTAGGGTTCGCTCATGATGGCTCTGTCCTCGGTCGGCACGGATGGGTAGTTCGATCATAACCGAACTTTGCGCCAGGTCTGTTCAATGGTGCTCACGCTGGCAACAAACCGGATCCAGGATCGCCGCTCAGGCGTTCTGTTCGGTCAGGCGCTGTACCGTCAGGGTGCGGTACTGGCGCGGGGTCATGCCCTTGAGCTGGTGGAAGCGTCGATTAAAGTTGGAGATGTTGTTGAAGCCGGCCTCGAAGCAGATGTCGGTGACCGGCATGCTGCTGTGGGAGAGCATCTCGCAGGCCTTACTGATGCGCAGGCTGTTGACGAATTCGACGAAGGTGCGACCCGTGGCCTGGCGGAAGAAACGCGAGAAATAGGTCGGTGTCATGCCCAGGTGCTCGGCCACTTCTTCCTGGGTGAAATCACGCTGGTAGTGATCGAAGATGAAATTCAGCGCCCGGTTGGTGCGATCCACCGCCTGTTCGCTGGCCGTGGCCGGCTCGACGCTGCCCGACAGCAGCTGATAGCGCTCCGAGGTGGCCAGCGCCTCCATCAGCACCAGGAAATGGCCGAGTCGGGTGGCGCCGCCGCTCTCCGAAATCTGTTGCAGCAGTGCCTCGGCGCGGGCGATCAGCTGCGGATCCTGGAATTCGATGCCGTAGCGGGCGCGCTCCAGCAGCGGCGCCAGGCCGCTGAGTTCGGGAAACACCGCCGTGGCGTTGTCCACCGTCTCGTTGGTGAAGTTGACCAGCATGTCGCGCTTGGCCACCACCTCGCCCTCGGCGACGCGGCTGATCCAGTTGTGCGGCAGGTGCGGACCGGTAAGGAACAGGCTGCCCGGGTAGAAGTTGCCGATGTAGTCGCCGATGAAGGCGGTCCCCGAACTGGCCACGATCAGGTGCAGCTCGTATTCCTTGTGGAAATGCCAGCGCACCAGCGGGCAGGGAAAGCCATGCTCCCGATAGATCACCGAGTGACCGCTCAGGTCTTCCATCAACTCATAGGAAGGATTGCGCTTGCGCAGGGACTGACTCATGGGCGACCCGCCAATCGAGGTGGTCCTGATCCTGGCCCTGTTCGCCCTGGCGCGCAACCCCGCATCAGCCCACCCGCAGGATCACCGCCGCGCGCAGCTTGCCACGGCCGAAGCGACTCATCTTGTCGAACTCGGCGTGGGACACCGGGATGTGCTGGCAATCCAGTTCGCGGCGGTGCTGGCTGTGGTCGACATCGGGATCATGCAGGTAGACGAAGTCCTCGTCACAGTCGGTGACCAGCACCCAGTGCGGTCCCTTGGCCTTGGTCAGCCGGAAGGAGCTGATCAGCACCAGCGGAAAGGCGCCCTGGTTGACCCAGTGGGCGATGTCCAGGCGCGTCCGGTAGAGGCGCTCGATGGGCGACTGCTTGATCTCGGCGCTGAAGTCCTCGTGCACCAGGCGCATGACTTCCTTCTTTTCTTCGCTGCGCACGCCGTCGAGGAACAGAGGGCCCCGGGTATTGACCTGCAGCGTGACCCTGAAGCCCCGGCGCAGCGCGGCCAGGGCCAGGCCGTGGGGGCCGCAGCCGCCGTGCCCGGCGGTCATGTAGATGGTGGTGGCTTCGCGCCACAGCCGCAGTTCCTCGCGCCGCTCCAGCGGCCGGCCGGGCTGCAAGGCGCCCATGGCCATCAGCAGGCTGGCCGGACCGCAGGTGAAGTCGGTGGTCTGGCGATAGAAGGGCACCGGACGGGCCTGGCCTTCGCGCGGCTGGCGGATGCGCTTCTCGAAGCGCAGCGCCTGGCTGTGATCCTCGTAGTAGTCCTCCACCATGGCGAAGGGCAGATAGCCGTTGCGTTCATAGAGGGCGATGGCGGTTGCATTGTCCGGCCGGACTTCCAGGCGCAGGTAGGCGCAATCGCGCTCCACCGCTTCGGCTTCGGCAGCCTCCAGCAGGCGCTGGCCCAGGCGATGGCCGCGTGCCTCGGGATCGACGGCGATCGAATAGAGACGCGCCAGCGAGGTGTTCTGGTGGAACAGCACCAGGGCGTAGCCCGCCACCTGGCGATCGTTCTCCGCCAGGATCAGCACGGCGTTCGCCCGGGTGAGCATGTAGTGGAAATTGCGCCGGGAAAGGCGGTCATAGCTGAAGCAGCGCGCTTCCAGATCGACCAGCGCCGCCAGATCGTCCAGCCCGGCGGACCTGAGTGTGAAACTCATCGCGAAGGATTCTCCTGGAGCAGAGCGGGCAGCCTGGCATGGTTAAGCAACGGTTAATAGCACCCGCGTTACAACAGTTGGAGTGGTCCGGCGGCATCCGGGTTTCCGCCGGGACCACGCCCCGCAATCAGGAGGTCCAGTGAGCAAGCTGTATATCGTCGTGGAACGCAAGGAAGACTGGTCGTCCTACTATCCCAGCGAAGACGTCATCACCGCCCAGGAATACCTGGAGCAATCCAACGAACAGGACAATGGCAAACGCGTGCAGGTGATCAACCTCTGCCGCAGCCAGAAGTACCTCGGCCACGGCTACTACTGCTCGCTGCTCGCCGAAGCCCGGGGGCACAAGGTCATCCCCTCGGTGCGTACCATCAGCGAACTGGCGCGCAAGTCGCTCTATGGCCTGGCGCTGGAGGACCTGGACAAGCTGCTGACCAAGGCGCTGGCCGGCCATCCCTACGCCAGCGCCGACGGCTTCACCCTCACGCTCTATTTCGGCAATACCGACATCGCGCCCCTGCAGGATCTGGCGCGCCAGGTGTTCGAGGCCTTTCCCTGTCCACTGCTGCTGGTGGAATTCCGCCGCGACCGCGCGGGCTGGCACATCGGCGGCCTCAAGCTGGGCAGCATCCACAAGCTGCACGAACAGCAGGAAGATCAATTCGCCAACGCCCTCGACGGCTTCAGTCGCCGCGTCTGGCTCAAGCCGGGGCGGCGCGAAAAATACCGTTTCGACCTGGCCATCCTGCACGACCCCAAGGAAGCCTTTCCGCCGTCAGATGCCAAGGCGCTGAAGAATTTCGTGCGCGTCGGCAAGCACCTGGGGCTGGACGTGGAGCTGATCGAAAAAAAGGATTACGCACGGTTGGGTGAATTCGACGCCCTGTTCATCCGCGAGACCACCGCCATCGACCACCACACCTATCGCTTCGCCAAGAAGGCCGAAAGCGAGGGCCTGGTGGTGATGGACGATCCACGCTCCATCCTCAGATGCACCAACAAGGTCTACCTGGCGGACCTCCTGCGCGGCCACAAGCTGGACATGCCGGCGACCGAGATTCTCTACAAGGACAATCCCGGTCAACTCGAAGGCCTCGGCGAGCGCCTGGGTTTCCCGCTGGTGCTGAAGATCCCCGACGGCTCCTTTTCCCGCGGCGTCATCAAGGTCGAGGACGCGGCGCAGCTGCGCAAGGCCAGCGCCGAACTCTTCGAGCGCTCGGTGCTGCTGCTGGCCCAAGAGTTCTTCTACACCGAATACGACTGGCGCATCGGCGTGCTCAACCAGGAGCCGATCTTCGCCTGCCAGTACTTCATGTCCAAGGGGCACTGGCAGATCTACGACCACAGCGCCAGCGCCACCGAGGTCAGCGGCGATTTCCGTACCCTGGCGGTGCAGGACGCGCCCCATGCGGTGGTCGAGCTGGCGGTGCGCACCGCCAACCTGATCGGCGATGGTCTCTATGGCGTGGACCTCAAGCAGGCGGGCGACAAGCTGGCGGTGATCGAGGTCAACGACAATCCCAACATCGATTGCGGGGTCGAGGACCTGGTGCTCAAGGACGATCTCTACGCCCTGGTGCTGGAGGAATTCATCCGGCGGCTGGAGTCGCAGCGCGGCGGACAGCCCTGGTAACGCGCCAGGGTCGCGGAGGGGTAGGTTGGGTTGAGCGGAGCGAAGCCCAACAGTCCAGGCTGACTCCGCTATGTTGGGCTTCGACGGTAGAGCCGCCTCAGCCCAACCTACGGAAACGGGCTCAGGCGCCGTGGCACTTCTTGAATTTTTTCTCGCTGCCGCAGGGGCAGGGATCGTTGCGACCCACTTCCTTCAGCGGATTGCGCACCGGCTCCTGGGCCGGGCCATGATTGCAGTGCGGTCCATGCACATGATGCGCATGGCCATGATCGTGGTCATGGTCGTGATTGCAATCGGGACCGTGAACGTGTTGGTTCATCTCATAACTCCGGGATGTAGGCGCCAGGCACGAACTGCCCCTGGCGAGAAAAATGGACACTCCGTCCGAACAGCCAGCCGGTCTTGACCCGACCGCGCAACCGATAGTTGATCGGCTGGTTGGGGTCTTCCAGCATGCGACCGACGTCCTTCACGTAGCGCCACAGATTGGTCTGCACTGGCACCGAGAAGCTGCGCTGACCATTGGCTGGGACCGACGAATGCAGGTTGGCGGTGCCCTGGGACAGCAGCAGATCGTTCAGGTAGACCGTATAGGCCAGGTTGCGCACGGGCAGGGTGCTGTCGTTGGGATTCTGGACGCGGAAGTGCAGCACGAAGTCCTGGCTCCACAGCCGTGCGCGGATCAGCTCCACGCCGGTCAGTTCGACCTGGGGCTCCTCATAGTTGCGCCCGAAGTAGGTACAACCGCCAAGGCTGCTCAGCAGGACGCCGAGCAGGGTGATGAACAAGGCCTGGCGAAGCATGCGGCACTCCCGTTTTCTGCGCAGTTTAACAAGCACCGATTGCTGCACAAGTCGGGGCCGCTTCGGCACAGGCTAACAAAAAAACGCCTGGGCCAGGCGACCGTGCGGGCTGGACCACTCCGGCGCGACGTTGCATCCTGCAGCTCTTGCCGTGACCGAGGAGGTCGTCATGTCCGCCGTGCTCTATGAAATCGCCTTCCAGGGCGAGCTGGTCGCTGGCGCCGATGCGCAGCAGACCCGACAGAATCTGATGCGGCTGTTTCAGGCGGATGAACAGCGCATCGCCGTGCTCTTCTCCGGTCGCCGCATGATCATCAAGAATCGCCTCGACGCCGCCACCGCCGAGCGCTATCGCGCCACCCTGGCCCAGGCCGGAGCGCGGGTCGAGGTGGTGCCCATGGCCGAGACGAGCGAGCCGACTGCGGCGCCCGTCGAGGCGCGGGAGCCAGCCGCCACCGCGACCACCGTGGCGTCTGCCGCCGAGCGCGGGTCGCTGTCGGTCGCGCCCCGGGATGCCGTGATGGCCGCCTTCGTCGATGTCCAGGCGCCGGATTTCGGCCTGGCACCGGTCGGCGCCGATCTGCAGGATGAGGCCGCGCCAATGGCGCCGCCGCGGGTCGATCTGTCGCACCTGACCCTGGCCCCGGTGGGCAGCGATCTGGGGCCGGCGTCCGAGGCGCTACCTGTGGCGGTGCCGGATACCGATCACCTGACGCTGGTCAGGGAATAAGCGTAGCCGGCGTTACAGGAAGCCGGCGCAGCACTTCTTGAACTTGGCGCCGCTGCCGCACAGGCAGGCGTCGTTGCGACCCGGCAACGGCCTGGCGGTCGGATCGAGAAAGTACCAGCGCCCCTCGCGCTGGACGAAACCCGAGCGCTCTTCATGGCGATGAGCGCCGCGCCCATCCTCCCAGCGCGCCACGAAGCTGACCCGCGCATGGTCAGGGTCGCCGGGCTCGGGGTGATGCTCCAGTACCTGCAACCCCTGCCAGCGACTGCCCAGACTCCAGGCCGTCAAGGCTTCCCTGTCCAGCAGCGCCTGCTGCGCGGGGGCTGTGGTGGCCACCAGATAGTCGATCAGCCCCAGCACATAGGCGCTGTAGCGCGAACGCATCAGGCGCTCGGCATCGGGCGCCGGCGTGCCGACATGAAAGGCGCCGCAACAGTCACCGAGCGACAGGTCCGAGCCACAGGGGCAGGGGGCCATGGAATGCATCTCACCACCAGTACTTGCCGAAATTCTGCGGATTGGCCCAGAACCGGGCATTGAGCCAGTCCGGGACCTGCTTGTAGTCGTGCAGATCATAGCTGAACAGGGTGACCACCTGGCCGTCCCGGGCGAAGCGCTCGCTGGCCTGCAGGGCCAGGGCGTAGAAATCCGTCAGTTGCCATTCGCTGGCGGCCAGGTCCACCAGCACGGCCAGGCGCGAGGTATTGAGGTTGCGCAGGCCGCCGAGCAATTCGCGGCCCGTTCGCAGTGGCAGATGCTCCAGGCAATCGGCGAGGATCACCAGATCGTAGCGTTCGGCCAGTAGGCTCGGCTCGTCCAGAGGGACCGCGGCCTGCACCAGCTGGCAGTGGGGATGGGCCCCGGCATAGGCCTGCAGCGCCGGTAGCGGCTCGCGCGCCACGCAGAGCAGCCGTGCCGGCCGATGATGGTCGAGCAGGCTTGCCAGAGCCTGTTGCGGGGTACGGGACGAGAATATGTTTGCCATTAAGGGAACCCTAATCAAATCGCGATTGACTAAGCAACCAGCGTTGTCAAGATGTGTACGCCACCATTAGTCTGACAGCGCACTACAACGAAAGACGAGCCTAACTCGCGGTACCTGGTCTATAGGAGACCCTTCATGAGCAAGAGCATCGCAAGGACAGCTTTACCCCTCATCCTGGCAAGCACCGTGCTGGCCGGTTGCGCGGGCGGCGTACAGAAATCCGATTGGCCGGTGTGCGCTGCGGTCGGCGCCCTGGTCGGCGGTGCGGCCGGCGCTACCCAGAGCGGTAACGTCGCCGGCATGGCGGCCCTGGGCATAGGTACCACCGCTGGCGCCTATTGCTGGGTGCACGGCAAGGGCAATGAGCAGGTCGCCCGCATGGAGCCCGCTCCGGCCCCGGCTCCGGCGCCCGCACCGGCTCCCGCGCCGGCACCGCTGCCGAAGCAGGAAGTGATCACCGCGCGTGATCTGCACTTCGCCTTCGATTCCGCCGAAGTCAGTCCGCAGGATCGTGCTCAGCTCGACGGTATCGCCGGTCGTCTGCGTGGCGAAGCCGCCAGCACTCGTCTGTCGATCACCGGCCATACCGACAGCAAGGGTACCGACGCCTACAACCAGCGTCTGTCCGAGCGTCGCGCCAAGTCGGTCAGCAACTACCTGGTCCAGGCCGGTGTGCCGGCAGCCAGCATCGTCTCCGTGAAAGGCATGGGCGAGCGTCAGCCGATCGCCACCAACGAGACCGCTGAAGGCCGTGCCACCAACCGCCGCGTCGAAATCCAGATCGACCGCGAGTGATGCATCGGCGGCGGACCTAGGTCCGCCGCCTTTACTTTTTCCGGCTCCAGGCGTTATGGTCCGATCCATCTCGTCCTCCTGCTGGAATCCATGAAAACCCTGTCCCTCACCGGCAAAGTCCTCCTCCTGCTGTTCTGGCTCGCCGCAGCCGCCGCTGTCGCCCTGCCTCTCGCTCGCCCGTTCCCCCAATTGCTCGCCCTGGTCGCCCTGGCCCTGCTGCTGCTGCACCTGGGTGAAGTCTTCGCCAGCCGTCGTGCCCTGCGCCTGCGCCGCCATCCCTGGCTCGATCGTCTGAGCCTGCTGATCTTCGGCGCCTTTCATCGGCTGCCGCCCCAGCTGCCGGGCGCCTGAACGGCCTGCGACCTCAACGTCGGGCGCATCCTGACGACAGGCGCGTTATCATAGCGCCCAAGATCCATTACTGTAGATGCATACAGCGCTCGTCCGCCGGACGGGGCGCTGCTTTGCCATCGCCCGGAACCAGGCATGCTCAGCACCGAACTCAAGACCCAGATCCAGGGCGCCTACACGCGTTTCCTCGAAGCCAAGTCGCTCAAGCCACGCTATGGCCAGCGCCTGATGATCGCGGAGACCGCCAAGGGCCTGGGTGGCATCGCCCAGGACGAGGAGGGCCATCGCGAAGGCGAGCCCGCCGTAGTGGCGGTGGAGGCGGGTACCGGTACCGGCAAGACCGTGGCCTATGCCCTGGCCGCCATTCCCGTGGCCAAGGCGGCCGGCAAGCGGCTGGTGATCGCCACGGCGACGGTGGCGCTGCAGGAGCAGATCGTGCACAAGGACCTGCCGGACATCCTGCGCAACAGCGGACTGTCCTTCAGCTTCGCGCTGGCCAAGGGCCGGGGGCGTTACCTGTGCCTGTCCAAGCTGGACATGCTGCTGCAGGAGGGTCAGGCGCAGAACGCCACCGCCCAGCTGTTCGCCGAGGATGGCTTCAAGATCGATGTGGACGAGGCGTCCAACGAACTGTTCGGCAAGATGATCGAGCGCCTGGCCGGCAATCGCTGGGACGGTGATCGTGACAGCTGGCCGGAGGCCATCGAGGACGTCCAGTGGTCGCGCATCACCACCGACCATAGCCAGTGCACCAATCGTCACTGCCCGAATTTCCAGCAGTGCGCCTTCTACCGGGCGCGCGAAGGCATGACCAAGGTCGATGTCATCGTCACCAACCATGACCTGGTACTGGCCGACCTGGCCCTGGGTGGCGGCGCCATCCTGCCCGATCCCCGCGACACCCTTTATGTGTTCGACGAAGGCCACCACCTGCCGGACAAGGCCATCGGCCACTTTGCCCATTTCACCCGGCTGAGATCCACCGCCGAGTGGCTGGAGCAGATCGCCAAGAATCTCACCAAGCTGCTGGCCCAGCATCCGTTGCCGGGTGATCTCGGTCGCCTGGTCGAGCAGGTGCCGGAGCTGGCGCGGGAGATCCGCACCCAGCAGCAGTTCATGTTCACTGCCTGCGAAGCCCTGGCGGATTTTCGCGCGGGCGAGGACATGGAAGGCCGCGAGCGGCCGCGGCACAGATTCGTTGGCGGGGTGATCCCCGAAGACCTGCGCGAGATGGGCATCGAACTCAAGAAAGGCTTCGCCAAGCTTACCGACCTCTTCACCCGCCTGACCGAGATGCTCAAGCAGGCCATGGACGGCGAATCCAGCATTGGCCTCGCCAGCTACCAGGCCGAGGAGTGGTATCCGCTGTTCGGTAGTCTGCTGGCGCGCGCCCAGGGCAACTGGGAGTTGTGGACGGCCTTTACCTGCGAAGACCCGGAAGACAGCCCGCCCATGGCGCGCTGGATGACCCTTGCTGAAACGGGTTCGCTGTACGACATCGAGGTCAATGCCAGCCCCATCCTCGCCGCCGAGATGCTGCGCCGTCACCTGTGGAATGTCGCCTTCGGCGCCCTGGTGACTTCGGCGACCCTGACCGCCCTGGGCACCTTCGACCGCTTTCGCATGAGATCCGGCCTGCCGCGCTCGGCGGCCACCGCCGTGGTGCCCAGTCCGTTCCGTCACGCCGAGGCCGGGGTGCTGCGGGTACCCGATCTCAAGGCCGATCCGCGCAACGCCGCCGAGCACACCGCGGCCATCGTCCGCGAATTGCCGGCGATGCTCGAAGGCGCGCGTGGCGCCTTGGTGCTGTTTTCCTCGCGGCGGCAGATGCAGGACGTCTTCGACGGCCTGGAACGGGACTGGCGCAAGCGGGTGCTCATCCAGGGCAACCTGTCCAAGCAGGAGACCCTGAACAAGCACAAGAAGCGTGTCGACGATGGCGAGGCCAGCGTGCTGTTCGGCCTGGCCAGCTTCGCCGAGGGGGTCGACCTGCCCGGCGCCTATTGCGAGCATGTGGTCATCGCCAAGATTCCCTTCGCCGTACCCGACGATCCGGTTGAAGCCGCCCTGGCCGAGTGGATCGAGGCGCGCGGCGGCAATCCCTTCATGGAGATCGCCGTGCCCGACGCTTCCTTGCGGCTGATCCAGGCCTGCGGTCGGCTGCTGCGCACCGAGCAGGACAGCGGCACCATCTCGCTGCTGGATCGCCGTCTGGTGACCCAGCGCTACGGCAAGGCCATCCTCAATGCGCTGCCGCCGTTCCGGCGGGAAATCCAGTAAGAGATTGCGGCCATGGCGGTCCGCTGTTGCGGCCGCTTCTAGGTGACATTACGTGCAACTGCCTTATCGCGGCCATGGCGGTCCGCCGAAGCGGCTGCTCCTACAGACACATCGGACCTTGTAGGAGCGGCCCATGGCCGCGATACCGAAGAACCACAGCAAGGAAATCCCCATGACCGTCCACGGCTATCACGACCTGAGATTCGAATCCGTCCGCGAGGCCTTCGCCGAGTTGTTGGCCGCTGGCCAGACCCGCGGTGCGGCGCTGTGCGTCCAGGTCGGCGGTGAAACGGTGCTGGATCTCTGGGGCGGCTTGGCCGACAAGGAAGGTCAGATGCCCTGGCACACCGATACCCTGCTCAATCTGTTCTCCTGCACCAAGGCCTTCACCGCGGTGGCGGCACTGCAGCTGGTGGAGGAGGGCAAGCTGGTCCTCGATGCCCCGGTTGCCGAACGCTGGCCGGAATTCGCCGCCGCCGGCAAGGCCGACATTACGCTGCGACAGCTGCTCAGCCACAGATCCGGCGTCTCCGCCTTGCGCGAACGCCTCGCGGGTAACGCCCTGTACGACTGGGACACCATGACCGCCGCGGTTGCCGCCGAGGCACCCTGGTGGACGCCCGGCGCCGCCCATGGCTATGCCCCCATCACCTTTGGCTGGCTGCTGGGCGAACTGATCCGTCGCGCCGACGGACGTGGCCCGGGCGACGCCATCGTGGCCCGGACCGCCGGGCGCCTGGATCTGGATTTTCACATCGGCCTGCCGGCCAGCGAAGACGAGCGCGTCGCCCATATCGTGCGGGGCAAGGGCGTGCTGGGCGATGCCGCCGCGCAGCGCCTGCTCAAGACCACCCTGAGTGACCCCGTGGCCCTGCCGACCCTGGCCTTTGGCAATCCATCCGGGGTGCTCACCAGCACCAACAAGGCCGAATGGCGCCGCTTCCAGCAGCCGGCGGCCAACGGCCACGGCCATGCACGCAGCCTGGCAGGCTTCTATGCCGGCCTGCTGGCCGGCGATTTGCTGGAATGGGAGACCTTGAGCGAGGCTCTGGTGGAGCACAGTCAAGGTGAGGACCGGACCTTGCTCACGCCGACGCGCTTCGGCCTGGGCTTCATGCTCGACCAGCCGGACCAGGCCAATGCCACCTATGGCCTCGGCCCCCAGGCCTTCGGTCATCCGGGGGCGGGTGGCTCGACCGGCTTCGCCGATCCGGAACGCGAGGTGGCCTTCGGCTTCGTCACCAATACCCTGGGGCCCTACGTGCTGATGGACCCACGCGCCCAGGCCTTGGCGCGGGCGGTGGGGGAGTGCCTCTAGGGCGGTCGGCTAGCGGGCGATGGCCGCCTCGATGTCCTTGAATTCGATCACCCGGACATAGGGCGCGATCTCGCCGCTGATGGAGAAGTGCGCGCCGATCACCGTGACCTCGACCCCTTCGTTTTCCACCAGGTATTGCACCACCTCGTGGAAATCGCCGTCGCCCGCCACCAGGTAGAGCTTCTTCCAGCCGCGCTTGGCATGGGAGCGCATCAGATTGAAGGCCAGGCCGACGTCGACACCCTTCTGGCTCTTGGTGGTGTACTGCTCGCCGGTTACCGGATGCAGGATCGGTCCGCCACCCACGGAGGCAGGCCATTCGTGGGCCTTGCTCTGCAGCCAGTACAGCTTGACCCTCAGACCGGCGCCCTTCGGTGGGGCCGAGCTCAAGAACTTGTTGAAGCCGGTCTGGGCGATGGTGGGTGGGTCGCTATCGCAGTTGAAGTAGTAGGCGTCGCCTATGGGTTCGCCTGCATCCTCTTCAATGAAGAGCCGTAGCTTGAGATAGTCGAATTTCGCGCCATAGACCGAACCATTCCAGGCGCTCAGGGCATAGGCACCGTCGACAAACCAGGCGACGCCCGTTCGAGTTGTAGTTGCCATCGTATTGCTGGGACCAGGTTTTTTTACCGTTGATGGGCGCACACCCGCACGCGGGATACGCGGGATACGCGGCGCCTATTGTGGGCTTAATTCCCGGTTTGCGCCTCAGGTAACGAGAGGGGATTGCAAACGCCGCGATCTAGAGCGTCCGCCCGGGCGCGAAAGTGGCCCTGGACGGCGAAAGCCGACCGGCTGATCGACCCCTGCCAGGTCGCTGGCGCTGGAGGCCGGTGGTCAGGTCGCCGCGGCTTCACGCCCGTCATTGGCATGGGGGGCATCGATGATCAGGGCGCTCTGCAGCAGGCGAATACGCGGCGCCACGTGGTAGGCGCCATCGTCATCATGCCGCAGGTAAAGACGCTCGCAGCCCAGGCACCGCCATACCGTGCTCTGGTTGTAGGGATAGAAGCGGAGCGCGATGGGGGCGTCAGCGGACCAGTAGTGCGTACCCGCCGGGTGGTACTCCGCGATGATGGCGTCTTCGGGCTCGTAGCGCGCCAGGGTGCCGATCTGCGCGAACTCCGTTTCCCGGTAGCCCACCGGCCAGGCCGCCCATCCCGCCAGATCCCGCCGCAGACAGCGACAATCCCGGGTAATGGCTGCGGCGCTGGCGGCCAGACGCTCCAGGGTCGCGACATCGATGAGTCCTTCCATGCGCTAGCCTCCTGGCGAGTAGCCATGCCTTGAACAGAATCTCCGCTCGCCGCCAACCTATCAGCAGCGCCCTGGCGGCGGTTCGCCTGGATTTTCCTTCGCTCGCTGCCCGTGGCACTGCCACTGGTCGGCACGGACGCAAATTTCGTGACTCCACCGCTTTGCCCGGCGTAGGTTTGCGGCCACAATCTCGAAACTACTTTAAGTTCACTCATGCCGCCGGCTCTGGCTGGGGCATTGATTCACTCTGTCCTCCGGCTCGCCGATGGGAAACTTTGCATGAAGCTGATCAAATCCACCACCCTCATTCTCTGCATGGGCGTATCCGCCTGCAGCTCCTTCCAGGGCACTGGCGACCAGGCCGCCGCGCCTGCCACGCCGGGCAATGCCCAGGCCAGCACCGCCGCCAGCGGCAGCCACTGGTGGTGGCCGTTCGGTGGTGGCGACCAGGCGGCCGCGCCGGCCAAGCCGGTCGCCAAGGCGGCCGAGCCCAAGGCCGAAGCCAAGGTCACGGCGAAGGCGCCCGCCGCCAAGTCCGAACAGGCCGCCGCGGCAGGCGAGAAGGGCAGTCGCTGGTGGTGGCCCTTCGGCAGCGAAGACGTGAAGCCCCTGGCCAAGGCGGAAGTCCTCAAGCCGGTACCGGTCAAGGTCAGCAAGGCCTGGCTGGATGAACACGAGCAGAAGCTGCGCGTCGCCGTGGCCGGCAGCAATGTCAAGGTCGAGCGTCGCGACGACGCCCTGGTACTGATCACGC
Source organism: Pseudomonas aestiva (assembly GCF_039908605.1). Lineage (NCBI taxonomy): Bacteria > Pseudomonadati > Pseudomonadota > Gammaproteobacteria > Pseudomonadales > Pseudomonadaceae > Pseudomonas > Pseudomonas aestiva. Next base: position 1,731,146 of record NZ_CP150916.1, read on the forward strand.
CGGTGGACAGCTCCTTCAACCCGGATCGCGCCGAGATGCTGCTGCCGGTGATGCTCGGCCCGCTGTCCCGCTCGGCCAAGTCGGTGAGCGTGGATGAAGACAGCGCCGTCATCGTGCTCGGCTTCAGCGACAGCACCGGCGCCGCCGCGCTCAACGACAAGATCAGCCTGCAACGCGCCCAGGCCGTGGCGGCGATCTTCCGTCTCAGCGGCTACAGCGGCAATCGCCTGATCGTGCGCGGTCTGGCCGCCGCTCATCCGCGTGCCGACAACACCACCGCCGCCGGTCGTGCCGTCAACCGCCGCGTCGAGGTACTGATCCAGCCACGCGCCACCGTGCTGGCCAGCCTGCAATCGCTGGCGGCGCGCTAGCTACAAAGCTTGTCCTGAAGCAGGCGAGCCGGGCGGGACTTGGTTAAGCTAGGTCGATACCGACCTAGCAGGAGACTTCCATGTCACCGTCCCTCGCCGATATGCGTCGCGACTACACCCGCGACGGCCTGACCGAAGCCCAGGCGCCCGCCGATCCCTATGCCCTGTTCGGGCAGTGGTTCGAAGAGGCGGTGCGTACCGAGCAGCCTCCGGTCGAAGCCAATGCCTGCTGGCTGGCCACCGTCGATGACGAAGGCCAGCCCCACTGCCGCGTGCTGTTGCTCAAGGGCGTCGATGCCCAGGGCTTCGTCTTCTATACCAATTACGACAGCGCCAAGGGGCAGCAGATGGCCGCGCAACCGCGGGCGGCCATGACCTTCTTCTGGCCGGCACTGGAGCGCCAGGTTCGGATCGAGGGCCGGGTGGAACAGGTGTCCGCCGAGGAATCCGATGCCTACTACCGGGTCCGTCCACTGGGCAGTCGCCTGGGTGCCTGGGCCTCGCCGCAGAGCCAGGCCATCGCCGATCGTCACGAGCTGGAGCAGCGTCTGGCCGAGGTGCAGCAGCGCTTCGCCGACGGTGATCCCAGCCGGCCGCCGTTCTGGGGTGGCTATCGCCTCAAGCCCCAGCGCATCGAATTCTGGCAGGGGCGCTCCAGCCGCCTCCACGATCGGCTGGATTACCAGCGCGTAGAGGGTGGCTGGCAGCGCCAGCGCCTGGCTCCTTAAGGCGTTCGCAAGGTGCCGAGATTACAGTCGCCGGAAACCTCCCCGGACGCCCTGGGTCAAGGATAATAGCGATCTGCGCCCGTACCGCTGCCCGGTACGACCAGTGTCTTTCAACTGCCCCTGGAGTTGCCCCATGAACAGAGTCCTTCAGCTCGCCGCTTCCCTGACCGCCGTCGCCCTGCTGGCCGGCTGCGCCTCCGATCAGTCCGGCGATGTCTATTCGCGTGATGAGGCCCGGCAGGTGCAGACGGTCCGTACCGGTACCATCACCGCCCTGCGTCCGGTCACCATCGAGGGCACCAAGTCGCCCGTCGGCGCCGGTGCCGGTGCCGTGGTCGGTGGCATTGGCGGTAGCGCCATTGGCGGCGGGCGTGGCAGCTTCGTCACCGCCATCATCGGCGCGGTAGCCGGCGGCCTGCTGGGTGCGGCCACCGAAGAAGGCTTCACCAAGGCCAGCGGTGTCGAGATCACCGTGAAGGAAGATGACGGCGGCTCCCGCGCCTATGTGCAGGCGGTCAACAAGGGCGAGATGTTCCGCGTTGGCGAGCGGGTGCGCATCATGACCGTCAACGGCACCAGCCGCGTCGCGCCCAACTGATCTTCCGGACGTACCCGAAGGTACGTCCTTGCCCTTCCAGAGCGGGTGTCCGAATCGCTAGACTGCGAGTCGGACGCCCGTTTGCGTTTTCGCCCGTAAATAGTTGTCGCCTGGGCGCAATGCCGCGCCTGGAGGTCGTCCTACAATCCCCCTCAGTCACCGCCGTGATCGGCAGGAGAAATCCCGATGTCCGCTTCTCAACCCAATGTGCAACGCGCCGCCTTCGATGAGGTGATGGTCCCGACCTACGCCCCCGCCGCGTTCATTCCGGTGCGAGGAGAGGGTTCCCGCGTCTGGGATCAGGCCGATCGCGAATACGTCGACTTCGCCGGCGGCATCGCCGTCAGTGCCCTGGGCCATGGCCATCCCGCGCTGATCAAGGCCCTGACCGAGCAGGCCGGCAAGCTCTGGCATGTATCCAACATCTACACCAACGAGCCTGCCCTGCGGCTGGCACGCAAGCTGGTGGACCATACCTTCGCCGACCGGGTGTTCTTCGCCAACTCCGGCGCCGAAGCCAACGAGGCGGCCTGCAAGCTGGCCCGTCGCTATGGTCACGACGTCAGCGGCGGCAGTCGCTACGAGATCGTCGCCGCCACCAACAGCTTCCACGGCCGAACCCTGTTCACCGTCAGCGTCGGCGGGCAGCCGAAGTATTCCGATGGCTTCGGTCCCAAGATCGAAGGCATCCGCCACGTGCCCTACAACGACCTGGCCGCCCTCGAGGCCGTGGTTTCGGACAAGACCTGCGCGGTCATCCTCGAACCCATCCAGGGCGAGGGCGGCGTGCTGCCGGCCGACCAGGCCTACCTGGAAGGCGCCCGTCGCCTGTGCGACGCCCATGGCGCCCTGCTGATCTTCGACGAGGTGCAGAGCGGGGTCGGTCGCAGCGGTCATCTCTACGCCTACCAGCACTATGGCGTGGTGCCGGACATCCTCACCACCGCCAAGAGCATCGGCGGCGGTTTCCCGCTGGCAGCCATGCTGACCACCGAGAAGGTCGCCCAGCACTTCAGCGCCGGCGTGCACGGCAGCACCTATGGTGGCAACCCGCTGGGCTGCGCCGTCGGCGCCGCGCTGCTGGACATCGTCGCCACCCCGGAAACCCTGGCCGGGGTTGCCGCGCGCCATCAGCGCTTTGTCGCCGGTCTGGAGCAGCTCAACGCCCGCTACCACCTGTTCCAGCAGATCCGCGGCCTGGGCCTGCTGATCGGCGCGGTGCTCAACGACAACTGGAAGGGGCGCGCCAAGGACATCGTCACCGCCGCCAACGAGGAAGGCCTGATGATCCTGCAGGCCGGCCCGGACGTGCTGCGCATGGCGCCAAGCTTGATCATCGCCGACACCGATATCGACGAAGGCCTGGCCCGCCTGGATCGCGCCCTGGCGCGCCTCACCCAAGGCTAATCTCCGGACGCGGGACGCGTACCGCTGGCATCCAGGGATGGATCCGTACACAAGGAGTTCTCATGCTGGTAATGCGCCCTGCGCGCGCGGCGGATCTGCCCCTGGTCCAGCGGCTCGCCGCGGATAGCCCGGTTGGCGTCACCTCGCTGCCCGACAACCCCGAGCGGTTGCGCGACAAGATCCGCACCTCGGAGTCATCGCTGGCGGCCGAGGTGGGCTTCCATGGCGAGGAGAGCTATTTCTTCGTGCTCGAAGACACCCGCAGCGGCGAGCTGCTGGGCTGTTCGGCCATCGTCGCCTCGGCCGGATTCTCCGAGCCCTTCTACAGCTTTCGCAACGAGACCTTCATCCACGCCTCGCGCGAGCTGAAGATCCACAACAAGGTCCATGTGCTGTCGCTCTGTCACGACCTGACCGGCAACAGCGTGCTGAGCAGCTTCTACGTTCAGCGTCCGCTGCTCGACACTCCCCACGCCGAACTCAATTCCCGCGCCCGCCTGCTGTTCATGGCCGCCCACCCGGCGCGCTTTGCCGAGACGGTGGTGGTGGAAATCGTCGGGCTGGCGGACGACGACGGCGAATCGCCGTTCTGGAACGGGGTAGGGCGCAACTTCTTCGACATGGACTACGCCGCCGCCGAGCGCCTGTCCGGGCAGAAGAGTCGTACCTTTCTGGCCGAACTGATGCCGACCTATCCTCTCTACGTGCCCCTGCTGCCCGACAGCGCCCAGGAAGCCATGGGCCAGGTGCATCCCCGTGCCCAGATCACCTTCGACATCCTTAGCCGTGAAGGCTTCGAGACCGACAACTACATCGACATCTTCGATGGCGGTCCGACCCTGCACGCCCGCACCACGGCCATCCGCTCCATCGCCGAGAGCCGCCTGGCACCAGTGAGCGAAGGTACCCCGGCCGGCGACGAGGCACCCTGGTTCCTGGTCGCCAATGACGGCCTGGAAAATTTCCGGGCGCTGGCCACGCCGCTGCGCTGGACGCCTGGCGAAGCCGTCGTCCTTTCCCCCGAGCAGATCGCCACCCTGGAGATCGCCGAAGGCGACCGGGTTCGTCTGGTAGTGCTGTAGCCGACCCTAGCGTCTTTGGAGGTCCGATGATCGTCCGTCCCGTCACCCGTGCCGATGTGCCCGCGCTGCTGCAGCTGGCGCAGGCGGCCGGCGCCGGTCTCACCACCCTGCCGGCCAGTGAAGAACGCCTGGGGCAGCGGGTGGAAAATGCCGAGCGCAGCTTTCTGCGTCAGGTCGGATCCGCCGATGCGGACTATCTGTTCGTCCTGGAAGAGGACGACGAAGTCATCGGCATCGCCGGGATCGCCGCCGCCCTGGGCCTGCGTGAGCCCTGGTACAACTACCGGGTCGGCCTGACGGTGAGCGCCTCGCGCGAGCTGGACATCCACCGGCAAATCCCCACGCTATTCCTGGCCAACGACATGACCGGCAGCTCCGAACTCTGCTCGCTGTTCCTGCGCGCCGATCGGCGCGGTGGTGCGTCCGGGCGCCTGCTGTCCAAGTCCCGCTTCCTGTTCATCGCCGAATTCCGCGAGTTGTTCGCCGAGCGCATCATCGCCGAATTGCGCGGCATGTCCGATGACCAGGGCCGGTCACCCTTCTGGGAAGCCCTGGGCCGGCACTTCTTCAAGATGGAATTCTCCCAGGCGGACTATCTCACCGGCATCGGCAATCGCGGCTTCATCGCCGAGCTGATGCCGCGCTTTCCGCTGTACACCTGCTTCCTGTCGCCGGAAGCGCGCCAGGTGATCGGCCGGGTGCACCCGGATACCGAGGCCGCGCGCCGCCTGCTGGAGGCCGAGGGCTTCAACTACCAGGGCTATGTCGACATCTTCGATGCGGGTCCGACCGTGGAGGCCGAGACCGCCAAGGTGCGCGCGATCCGCGACAGCCAGCGCCTGGTACTGGCGGTCGGCACGCCGGGCGACGATGCCGAGGTCTATCTGATCCACAACCGCAAATGCCAGGACTGCCGCATCACCAGCGCTCGCGCGCGCCTGGCGTCCGGCACCCTGGTGGTCGATCTGGCCACCGCCCGCGAACTGCGGCTGATGGCCGGCGCCCAGGTGCGCGCCGTGCGCCTGATGCCCTGAGGAGCGCTCATGGATAGCCTCTATATCGCTGGTCAGTGGCGCCCCGGGCGCGGCGAGACCTTCACCTCGCTCGACCCCTACGCCGGTACCTCGCTGTGGCAGGGCGCGGCCGCGGACGCAGCGGACGTCGACCAGGCGATCGCCGCGGCACGCCAGGCCTTTCCCGCCTGGGAAAGGCGCGGCCAGGCCGCGCGCCTGGAGATCCTGCAGGCCTTCGCCCAGGCGCTGCAACAACGCCGCTCCGAGCTGACCCGGGCCTTGGCCGAGGAAACCGGCAAACCGCTGTGGGAGGCCGATACCGAGCTCGGCAGCATGATCGCCAAGGTGGCCATCTCGGCCCAGGCCGAAGCGGCCCGTAGCGGCGAGCGTTCGGCTAGCGTGGCGGACGCCCGCAGCGTCACGCGCCATCGACCGCACGGCGTCCTGGCGGTCTTCGGTCCCTACAATTTCCCCGGCCATCTGCCCAATGGCCATATCGTCCCGGCGCTGCTGGCTGGCAACACGGTGGTGTTCAAGCCCAGCGAGCTGACGCCGCGTTTCGCCGCCCTGACCCTGGAATGCTGGATCGCCGCCGGGCTGCCGGCCGGGGTGCTCAATCTCGTGCAGGGCGGTCGGACCACCGGCGAGGCCCTGGCCGCGCATCCGGGCCTGGACGGCATCCTCTTCACCGGCTCCAGCGCCACTGGTGCGGCGCTGCATCGTCTCAACGCGGACCGTCCGCAGCGACTGCTGGCGCTGGAGATGGGCGGCAACAATCCCCTGGTGGTGGCGCCGGTGGCCGATCTGGACGCCGCCGTGGTGACCATCGTCCAGTCGGCGTTCCTCTCCGCCGGGCAGCGTTGCACCTGTGCCCGTCGCCTGCTGGTACCCCAGGGGGCCTGGGGCGATGCCCTGCTGGCGCGCCTGGTGAGTGTCAGTGCCGGGCTCAGCACCGGTCCCTTCGACGCCGATCCGGCGCCCTTCATGGGCACCGTCATCTCTCTTGCCGCTGCCCAGGCCCTGCTGCAGACCCAGGCCCAACGCCTGGCGCAGGGTGGCCGGGCACTGCTGGAGTTGCGGCAGCCGGAGCCCCAGCGAGCGTTGCTCACGCCGGGGATCATCGAGGTGTCGGGGATCGCTGACCTGCCCGATGAAGAGGTCTTCGGGCCGCTGTTGCAGGTCCAGCGCTATGGCGACTTCGACGAGGCGCTGGCGCTTGCCAACGCCACTCGCTTTGGCCTGGCGGCCGGCCTGCTGGCCGACGATTCGGCCCTCTACGAACGCTTCTGGCAAGGGGTGCGCGCCGGCATCGTCAACTGGAATCGGCCCCTGACCGGGGCGGCCAGTGCCGCCCCCTTCGGCGGCGTCGGTGCCTCGGGCAATCATCGACCCAGCGCCTATTACGCCGCGGACTACTGCGCCTTCCCGGTCGCCTCGCTGGAAAGCGACGCCCTGACCCTGCCTAGCCAACTGCCTCCAGGACTACAGCTATGAGTCAACTCGCCCCAGCCGCGCGGGAGGTCAATTTCGACGGCCTGGTCGGTCCGACCCACAACTATGCCGGCCTGTCCTACGGCAACGTGGCCTCCCAGGCCAGCAAGCAGCAGTGCTCGAATCCACGCGAGGCCGCGCGCCAGGGCCTGGCCAAGATGCAGGCGCTGATGGAGCTGGGTTTCGAGCAGGGTGTGCTGGCCCCTCACGAAAGACCCGACATCGCCTCGCTGCGCCGCCTCGGGTTCGCCGGCAGCGATGCCCAGGTGCTGGAGGGTGCGGCGCGCGAAGCCTTGCCGCTGCTGCTCTCCGCCAGTTCCGCCTCGGCCATGTGGACGGCCAACGCCGCCACCGTCAGCCCCAGCGCCGACACCCGCGACGGCCGCGTGCATTTCACCCCGGCCAACCTGGCCTGCAAGTTCCACCGCAGCCTCGAACCCAGCACCACGGCGCGTATCCTCCAGGCGATGTTTCGCGATCCCGCGCATTTCCAGCACCATGCGCCGCTGCCCTCGGTGGCCCAGTTCGGCGACGAGGGCGCGGCCAACCACACCCGCTTCAGTCGCGACCACGGCGCCCCGGGCGTGGAATTCTTCGTCTTCGGTCGCAGCGCCTTCGATCCGCGCTATCCCGAGCCCCATCGCTATCCGGCCCGGCAGACCCTGGAAGCCTCCCAGGCCATCGCCCGCCTGCATGGCCTGAGCGAGGAGGGCGTGGTGTTCGCCCAGCAGAATCCGGCGGTGGTGGACCAGGGCGTCTTCCACAACGACGTCATCTCGGTGGGCAATGCCCAGGTGCTGTTCCATCATGAAGACGCCTTCCTCGACAGCGACCACGTACTCGACGAATTGCAAGCCAAGCTCGCCCGACGCGGCGCCACCTTGCAGCGCCTCTGCGTGCGGCGCAGCGAGATCAGCGTCGGCGACGCCGTGCGCTCCTATCTGTTCAACAGCCAGCTGCTGGATCGACCGGGGCAGGGCGCATTGCTGGTGGTGCCCGACGAGTGCCGACAGAATCCGCTGGTCTGGGACTATCTGCAGGCCCAGGTCGGCAGCGCAGGCCCGCTGGATGAGGTCAAGGTCTTCGATCTCAAGCAGAGCATGCAGAACGGCGGTGGCCCCGCCTGCCTGCGCCTGCGCGTGGCGCTCACCGCCGACGAGCTGGCCGCGGTGAATCCGGGGGTGCGCTTCACCCCGGCGCTGCACGCTCAACTGCTCGGCTGGGTGGATCGCCACTACCGCGACCGCCTGACACCTGCGGATCTCGCCGATCCCCAGTTGCTGGGCGAGGTCCGCACCGCCCTCGACGAGTTGACCCAGTTGCTGGGCCTCGGCTCGGTCTATCCCTTTCAATTGCCCTGACCTCCGGAGCCCCCATGAGCCACCTTCTCGATCTCATCCTCGAACCCACCGCCGACGAGCAGCAGACGCTGCAGGTCCAGCGCCTGGCCATCCGCCTGGCCGGTCGCGACCTCTGGCTGGAAGCCGATGGCAGCGGCGGTCTCAACATCTTCGCCGACTCCCAGGATGATGAGGAGCAGACCCCGGTCCTGGTGCTGCGTCCCCAGGCCCTCAATGCCCTGGGCCTGTCCATCGCCCTGGAGACCTTCGCCGACGAAGGCGATGAGAATCATGTGCATGACGCCGATTGCGGTTGCGGCCACGATCATTGAGTATCTAGCCCGACGACACGTCGCTCAGCGGAGTAGAGCATGGCTGCATCTGAACGTTATCGGTTGGCGCTTGGCCGCCTGCTGGACCTGACCCTGGCCGGCCGCGAGCCGACCGAGAAGATTCAACTGACTGCCGACGGCACCCGTCTCCACTGGCTGACCGAAGGCGTGCTGGAAGTCACCCCGCCGGTGGCGCGCGACAACCGCATGGACCTGCTGCTCTCCGCGGGTATCCATGGCAACGAGACGGCGCCCATGGAGCTGCTCGACGCGTTGCTCAGCGGCATCGCCAGCGGCGCCCTGCGCCCCGCCTGCCGTCTGCTGTTCATGTACGGCAATCCCGACGCCATGCGCCGGGGCACCCGCTATGTCGAGCAGGATCTGAATCGCCTCTTCAATGGCCGCCATGCCCAGGCCGAAGGCTCCGAGGCGCAACGCGCCAACGACCTGGAACGCCTGTCCGCGCAGTTCTTCAGCAAGCCCGATCGGGCGCGCCTGCACTACGACCTGCACACCGCGCTGCGCGCCTCGGCGCTGCCGCGCTTCGCCCTCTATCCCTGGAGCGCCGGGCGCGAGCATTCGGAAGCCGAGCTGCAGCGCCTCGAAGCCGCCGGCATCGAGGCCGTGCTGCTCTACGACAAGCCGGGCATCACCTTCAGCGCCTATACCTACGCCGAATGCCAGGCCGAGGCCCTGACCCTGGAGCTGGGCCAGGCACGGCCCTTCGGCGAGAACAGCGAACTCGACCTGAGTCGCCTGCGCCTGCTGCTGGAAGCCCTGGTCGAGGGCCGCGAAGCCGAGCTGCCGCCACCGGATTCCTCGTTGCTGAGATTCCGTGTGGCGCGCCAGGTGTACAAGTCCAGTCCGCGCTTCCAGTTGCACCTGGCCGACGACGTGGCCAACTTCTCGCCGCTGCGCCAGGGTTCGCTGCTGGCCGAAGACGGCAGCGAGCGCTGGATCGTCGACGAGGCCGAGGCGCGCATCATCTTCCCCAATCCCAAGGTCGCCGTCGGCCTGCGGGCCGGACTCATCGTGGTCCCGGCATAAGGAGCTAACGCTTGATCGATCTGCGCAGCGACACCGTCACCCAGCCCACGCCGGCCATGCGCCAGGCCATGCTGGCCGCCGAGCTCGGCGATGACGTCTACGGCGAAGACCCCACGGTCACCCGCCTGGAGCAACGTCTGGCAGGCGATCTCGGTCTGGAAGCCGGACTCTTCGTGCCCAGCGGCACCATGAGCAACCTGCTCGGCCTGCTGGCGCACTGCGAGCGGGGCGACGAATACCTGGTCGGCCAGCAGGCCCACACCTACAAGTACGAGGGCGGCGGCGCCGCGGTGCTCGGCTCCATCCAGCCGCAGCCCATCGAGATGGCCGCCGACGGCAGTCTCGACCTCGACCTGGTGCGCAGCTACATCAAGGCCGAAGACTTCCATTTCGCCCGCACCCGGCTGCTGGCGCTGGAAAACACCATGCACGGCAAGGTCCTGCCGCTGGCCTATCTAGCGGCGGCGCGGGCCTTCACCCGGGAGCACGGCCTGGCCCTGCACCTGGATGGCGCGCGGCTGTACAACGCCGCGGTCAAGCTCGGCGTACCGGTGCGCGAGATCAGCCAGCATTTCGACTCGGTGTCGGTCTGCCTGTCCAAGGGCCTCGGCGCACCGGTGGGTTCGGTGCTCTGCGGTGATGCCGCGCTCATCGCCAAGGCGCGGCGCTGGCGCAAGGTGGTGGGCGGTGGCATGCGCCAGGCCGGCATCCTCGCGGCCGCCGGTCTGCATGTCCTCGATCACCAGGTCGAGCGGCTGGCCGAGGATCACGCCCACGCGGCGCAACTCGGCACCGCCCTGGCCGAGCTCGGCTATCAGGTGGAGCCGGTGCAGACCAACATGGTCTATCTCGCCCTGGGCGACGAGGCGCCCGCCCTGCATGCCTTCCTGGCCGAGCGTGGCATCCGCATCAGTCCGGCAGCACGCCTGCGGCTGGTCACCCATCTGGACGTCAGCGCCGCCGATATCGAGGCGGTCATCGCCGCTTTCTCCGCCTACCGCCGCCGCTAAGTCTTCCGACGACGTTTTTCCTGCGCAACCGGGGCGACACCGGGGCGCGGGCGTCGATATACTCCCAGACATGCGTGTCCGTTTTCCGCACGTGCCGCGTCTGCGGCGCCCGCTCCGTTCGTCTCGTCTGCGATCCAGTCGGATGCCCGTCACGCGCGTCGAAAAGCCCATTGTCTGGAATGAATATGAAAAGCGCCGAAATCCGTGAAGCCTTCCTCCGCTTCTTCGAAGAGAAGGGGCACACCCGGGTCGCCTCCAGTTCGCTGATCCCCGCGAACGATCCGACCCTGCTGTTCACCAACGCCGGGATGAACCAGTTCAAGGACTGCTTCCTCGGCATGGAAAAGCGCAGCTACACCCGCGCCGCCACCAGCCAGAAGTGCGTGCGCGCGGGCGGCAAGCACAACGACCTGGAGAACGTCGGCTACACGGCGCGTCACCACACCTTCTTCGAGATGCTGGGCAACTTCAGCTTCGGCGACTACTTCAAGCGCGACGCCATCACCTTCGCCTGGGAATTCCTCACCTCGCCCCAGTGGCTGGGTCTGCCCCGGGAAAAGCTCTGGGTCACCGTCTATGCCACCGATGACGAGGCCTACGACATCTGGACCAAGGAAGTCGGAGTGCCCGAGGCGCAGATGGTGCGCATCGGCGACAACAAGGGCGCGCCCTATGCCTCGGACAACTTCTGGACCATGGGCGACACCGGTCCCTGCGGTCCCTGCACCGAGATCTTCTTCGACCACGGTGCCGAGATCTGGGGCGGCCCGCCCGGCTCGCCGGAAGAAGACGGCGATCGCTACATCGAAATCTGGAACAACGTCTTCATGCAGTTCAACCGCACCGCCGATGGCGTCCTGCATCCGCTGCCGGCGCCCAGCGTCGACACCGGCATGGGCCTGGAGCGGGTCAGCGCGGTGCTGCAGCACGTGCATTCGAACTACGAGATCGACCTGTTCCAGCAACTGCTGGCGGCCTCGGCCGAGGCCATCGGCTGCGCCAATGACGACGCCCCGTCGCTCAAGGTGGTGGCCGACCACATCCGCTCCTGCAGCTTCCTGATCGCCGACGGCGTGCTGCCGTCCAATGAAGGCCGCGGCTACGTGCTGCGGCGCATCATTCGCCGCGCCTGCCGTCATGGCAACAAGCTGGGCGCCAAGGGCACCTTCTTCCACAGGATCGTCGCCGCCCTGGTGGCCGAGATGGGCCAGGCCTATCCCGAGCTGGTCCAGCAGCAGGCGCACATCGAGCGCGTGCTGCGCACCGAGGAAGAGCAGTTCGCCAAGACCCTGGAGCAGGGTCTGAAGATCCTCGAGCAGGATCTGGCACAACTGCAGGGCGACACCATCCCCGGTGACGTGGTGTTCAAGCTCTATGACACCTACGGCTTCCCGGTCGACCTGACCAACGACATCGCCCGCGAGCGCAACCTCAACCTCGACGAGGCCGGTTTCGAGCGCGAGATGGAAGCCCAGCGCGAGCGCGCCCGTTCCGCCAGTGCCTTTGGCGTGGATTACAACAGCCTGGTCAAGGTCGAGGGCGAAACCCGCTTCCTCGGCTACGACACCACCAGCGCCTCGGGCACCATCGTCGCCCTGTACCGTGCCGGTCAGCCGGTGGACAGCCTGGCCGAAGGCGAGGAGGGCGTGGTCATCCTCGACCAGACGCCGTTCTACGGTGAATCCGGTGGCCAGGTCGGTGATACCGGTACCCTGGAAAGCGCCGGCGTCAGCTTTGCCGTGCGCGACACCACCAAGACCCAGGGTGCCTTCCTGCACCATGGCGTGGTGACCAGGGGCAGCCTCAACGTCGGCACCGCGCTCATGGCCCAGGTCGACGCCAGCCGTCGCCAGGGCATCGCCCTGAACCACTCCGGTACCCACCTGCTGCACGCTGCGCTGCGCCAGGTGCTGGGCGATCACGTCCACCAGAAGGGCTCCCTGGTCAACGACCAGCGCCTGAGATTCGACTTCAGCCACTTCGAGGCCATCAAGCCCGAGGAGCTCAAGCGCATCGAGACCATCGTCAACGAAGAGATCCGCAAGAACAGCGCGGTGACCACCGAGGTCATGTCCATCGACGAAGCCAAGGCCCGCGGCGCCATGGCGCTGTTCGGCGAGAAGTACGGCGACGTGGTGCGCGTGGTCGGCATGGGTGGTGAATTCTCCGTCGAGCTGTGCGGCGGCACCCATGTGGCCCAGACCGGCGACATCGGCCTGCTCAAGCTGGTCAGCGAAGGCGGCGTGGCCTCCGGCGTGCGCCGCGTGGAAGCCATCACCGGCACCGCGGCCCTGGCCTACCTCAACGGCGCCGAGGAGCAGCTGCGCGAAGCTGCCAGCCTGCTCAAGGGCAGTCGCGACAACGTGCTGGACAAGCTGGCCGCGCTGGTCGAGCGCAATCGTCAGCTGGAAAAGGAAATCGAGCAGCTCAAGGCCAAGGCCGCCAGTGCCTCGGCCGGTGACCTGCTGGACCAGGCGCAGGACGTCAAGGGCGCCAAGGTGCTCACCGCGCGCCTCGACGGTCTCGACGGCAAGGCGCTGCTGGCGCTGGTCGACCAGCTCAAGAACAAGCTCGGCAGCGGCATGATCCTGCTGGGTGGCGAAGCCGACGGCAAGGTGGTGCTGGTGGCCGGCGTCACCGCCGACCTGACCGCCAGGCTCAAGGCCGGCGAGCTGATGAAGCGCGCCGCGGCCGTGGTCGGTGGCAAGGGCGGCGGTCGTCCGGACATGGCCCAGGGCGGCGGCACCGATGCCAGCCAGCTCGAAGCGGCCCTGGCCTGTGCCGGCCAGTACGCCGAGGAAAGCCTATAGGAGCCATGATCTCGCGAGCTGGAGCCAAACAAGGCGGAAGTGCTTGAGGAAGCGGATCGGACTCGCGTTCGAGTTTACGAATGGTAAATGAGCATTCCGAAAGCAATTCCAACGTCGTTTGGCCGACGCGCAGCAGATTATGAACGGGCTCGGGTCGCCGGGGAGGGCGGTCCGCTTCCTCCCTCAACAACTTGAATCAGATTTTTCTGCGGACGGGCAGCAAGCAATGGCATTGATCGTACAGAAATTCGGCGGTACCTCGGTGGGTACGGTGGAGCGTATCGAGCAGGTCGCCGACAAGGTGAAACGCTTCCATGAGGCGGGCGACCAGATCGTAGTGGTGGTGTCGGCCATGAGCGGCGAGACCAATCGCCTGATCGGCCTCGCCAAGCAAATCATGGAGCAACCCGATCCGCGCGAGCTGGATGTCATGGTTTCCACCGGCGAGCAGGTCACCATCGGCCTGCTGACCATGGCGCTGCTCAAGCGCGGCGTCCAGGCGGTTTCCTACACGGGCAGCCAGGTGCGCATCCTCACCGACAGCGCGCACACCAAGGCACGCATCCAGCAGATCGACGACGCCCGCATCCGCGCCGACCTCAAGGCGCGCAAGGTCGTGGTCGTGGCCGGCTTCCAGGGCGTCGACGAGCAGGGCAACATCACCACCCTGGGCCGTGGTGGCTCCGACACCACCGGCGTGGCCCTGGCGGCCGCGCTGAAGGCCGACGAGTGCCAGATCTACACCGACGTCGACGGCGTCTACACCACCGATCCGCGCGTGGTGCCCCAGGCCCAGCGCCTGGACAAGATCACCTTCGAGGAAATGCTGGAAATGGCCAGCCTCGGCTCCAAGGTGCTGCAGATCCGCTCGGTGGAATTCGCCGGCAAGTACAACGTGCCGCTGCGCGTGCTGCACAGCTTTCAGGAGGGTCCGGGCACCCTCATTACCCTTGATGAAGAGGAATCCATGGAACAGCCGATCATCTCCGGCATCGCCTTCAACCGTGACGAAGCCAAGCTGACCATTCGCGGTGTGCCGGATACCCCCGGCGTGGCCTTCAAGATCCTCGGCCCGATCAGCGCGGCCAACATCGAAGTCGACATGATCGTGCAGAACGTCGCGCACGATAACACCACTGACTTCACCTTCACCGTGCACCGCAACGACTACCAGGCGGCCCTGGAGATCCTCAAGCGCACCGGCGTCGAGATCGGTGCCCGGGAGTCCGTCGGCGACACCAAGATCGCCAAGGTCTCCATCGTCGGCGTGGGCATGAGATCCCATGCCGGTGTGGCCAGCCAGATGTTCGAAGCCCTCGCCAAGGAGAGCATCAACATCCAGATGATCTCCACCTCCGAGATCAAGGTGTCGGTGGTCATCGAGGAGAAATACCTCGAACTGGCCGTCCGTGCCCTGCATACCGCTTTCGAGCTCGACGCCCCCGCACGCGGCGCCGAGTGACCGGTCAGATGAGGTCCCTGCCACAGGGACCTCATCTGACGCGGGTTCTACGGAACTTTACTTGCATGGACAGAGGTCAATAGCGACTAGAAGGTCCATTCAGGGATCGTTTCGGTTCATACGTGCAGACTGAGTTAAAAGCTTAAGGAGAATGGAATGCTTATTTTGACTCGTCGGGTTGGTGAGACCCTGATGGTGGGTGATGAAGTCACCGTGACGGTACTGGGAGTCAAGGGCAACCAGGTCCGCATCGGCGTCAATGCACCCAAGGAAGTCGCGGTTCATCGCGAGGAAATCTATCAGCGCATCCAGAAGGAAAAGGACCAAGAACCAAACCACTGATTTTTTTTGAATTTTTCTCTTTGCAAACGGGCAAACCTTCGATATAGTTTCGCCCCGTTGCGGTGAGGTGGCCGAGTGGCCGAAGGCGCTCCCCTGCTAAGGGAGTACACCTCAAAAGGGTGTCGAGGGTTCGAATCCCTCCCTCACCGCCATTTGCTTCAAACTGGCTCCGCTGTACTGACCGATTGGTAAGTACCTGATAAACAAGCAAATTTGCTTGACACGTCAGAAGCGGAAGCTAGAATACGCAGCTTCAACGCACTCGTAGCTCAGCTGGATAGAGTACTCGGCTACGAACCGAGCGGTCGGAGGTTCGAATCCTCCCGAGTGCGCCAAATCGACGAAGCCTCTGGCTTCAGCAGTACCAGCGGTGTTCTGGTTAAACTCACCGAAACGCACTCGTAGCTCAGCTGGATAGAGTACTCGGCTACGAACCGAGCGGTCGGAGGTTCGAATCCTCCCGAGTGCGCCAAACATGAAGAAGGGCCTGCAGCGATGCAGGCCCTTTTTTATTGTCCGTGGATTCGTGCCAGTATCCGCGACCGATGACCTGACCGGTTTCGTATCCGGTCCGGCTTCCCGTCTTTCGACCTTGCCCCGCGAGAGGGTCTCTTCATGCAGTGGGACAGACCGACTCCCCATCTCCTGCCGCTGCGCATCGGCGCCGAGCACATCGACGGCCTGGGCCATGCCAACAACGCCGTCTACGTCAGCTGGCTCGAACAGTGCGCCTGGCAGCACTCGGCGGCCCTGGGTCTGGATCTGGCCACCTTCCAGCGCCTGGATCGCGCCATGGCCGTGGTGCGCCACGAGATCGACTACCTCAGCAGTGGCTACCAGGATGATGAGCTGGTGCTGGGCACCTGGCTGGTGGACTGGGATCGACGCCTGCGCATGACCCGGCAATTCCAGCTGCAGCGCCCCGCCGATGGCGTGACCCTGCTGCGCGCCCGGACGACCTTCGTCTGCATCGAGCTGTCCTCCGGCAAACCCAGGCGCATGCCACCCGAATTCCTGGTTGGCTATGGCCAGGCGCTCCCCGGCGAGGACCTCTGAGCATGGAGATCGCCCTGGCGCCCATGGAGGGTCTCGTCGACGACATCCTGCGCGAACTGCTGACCGAGGTGGGTGGACTCGACTGGTGCGTGAGCGAATTCATCCGCGTCTGCGATCGGCTGCTGCCGGCGGCGGCCTTCGCCAAGCTGGCACCGGAGCTGGAGGAGGGCGCGCGCACGCCATCCGGTACGCCGATGCGGGTGCAACTGCTGGGCTCGGATCCTGCCTGCCTGGCGGACAACGCGGCCTTTGCCTGCACCCTGGGCGCGCCGGTGATCGATCTCAACTTCGGCTGCCCGGCCAAGACCGTCAACAAGTCCCGCGGCGGAGCGGTGCTGCTCAAGGAGCCGGAGCTGCTCAACCGCATTGTCGAGAGCGTGCGCCAGGCCGTTCCGGCGCACATTCCGGTCACCGCCAAGATGCGCCTGGGCTATGACAGCCCGAACGGTGCCCTGGCCTGCGCCGAGGCGCTGGCGGAGGGTGGCGCGGCGCAACTGGTGGTCCATGCGCGGACCAAGGTCGAGGGTTATCGTCCGCCGGCGCACTGGGAGTGGGTGGCGCGAGTGGCTGACCGGGTGTCCGTGCCGGTGTTGGCCAATGGCGAGATCTGGACCCTGGACGACTACTGGCGCTGTCGCAGCGTCAGCGGCCAGGCCTCGGTGATGCTGGGACGCGGTCTGGTCTCGCGACCGGACCTGGCGCTGCAGATCGCCGCTGCCGTACGCGGAGAAGAGGCCGTCCCGCAGAGCTGGGCCGAGATCCTGCCGCGGGTGCAGCGCTTCTGGAGCATGGCGCAACGCAAGCTGGCACCGCGCTATGCCCCGGGACGCCTCAAGCAGTGGCTTGGCATGCTGACGCGCAGCTATCCCGAGGCTGCGGCCCTGTTCGCCCAGGTGCGGCGCGAATCCGATTGCGCCCTGATCGACCGCCTGCTCGGCATGACCGGACAAAACCCGGTAAACCTTGATCTCGATCAAGAACGGCGCCTGCAACTCGGCTAGTCTGCAGGGAGTGGTGACGACGGAGCGTCGTCGCTCGAGCACGCAAGGCACTTCAGGCGACCCCGGGTCGCCTTTTTTTCGTCCGGCATAACCGCTGGAACTTCGCCTGGACCGCGCGGCCTATGCTGCATCCCCCCGCAATCCAAGAGTCGACGTGCGTCTACCCTGGACGGTCTTTCTCGCTCCCACGCCGACGGCGCTCCTCTTTGCCGGCAAGACCTTGTTCGCCGCCGGACTGGCGCTCTGGCTGGCCTTTCGCTTCAGTCTCGAACAACCGGTCTGGGCCTGCATGACGGTGATGATCGTCTCCCAGCCGCTGTCCGGCATGGTGCTGGCCAAGGGATTGTTCCGCCTGCTCGGTACCCTCGTCGGCACCTGCATGGCGGTGGTGCTGATGGGCTTCTTCGCCCAGACGCCCTGGCTGTTCCTGCTCGCGCTGGCCGGCTGGATGGCGCTGTGCACGGCGGCCTCGACGCTGCTGCGCAATCACGTCGCCTATGGCTTCGTGCTGGCCGGCTATACGGTCGCCATCATCGGCCTGCCCGCCATCGCCCATCCGCTGACGGTGTTCGACCAGGCGGTGGCCCGCTGTACCGAGATCTGCCTGGGTATCGTCGTGGCCTCGGCGGTGAGTGCGCTGTTCTGGCCGCAACGGGTGGAGCAGAATCTGGCCGTCCAGGCACGCCGCACCTGGGAGCAGGGCGTGGCTGCCGCCCGGGCGGAGCTGGCCGAGGCCCAGGATGCCACCCGGGGACTGCTGGCCATGCTCGGTCAGGTGGTGGCGGTGGATGCCCAGCGCGATCACGCCTGGTTCGAAGGCCAGCGCGGCCGGCAGCGCGCCAGGGCGTTGCGGCTGCTGTCGCGGGACCTGCTCAGCCTGTTGCGGACCGCTCGCGGTGCCATGCGCCAGTGGCGTGGTCTGGACGAGCCGCGGAGGGCCGTCCTGCAGCCCTGGCGCGACGAACTGCTCACGACCCTGGCCGACCCCCAGGCTCCGGCCCTGGAAGCCCTCCTGCAGCGTCTGCGAGAGGCTGCCGGCACCTCGCCGCAACTGGACAACGATCAGCGCTACCTGCTGGCCCGTTTCGCCATCCTGCTGGACAAGATCCTGCTGGCCGGTCGCGCCCTGGACAGCGTCCATACGGCCCAGCTCAGCGCCGTAGCGCCCTCGGCGCTGGCGCGCCATCGCGATGTCCAGACGGCGCTGCTCTATGGCCTGCGCAGCGCCTGTGCGTTGCTGGCCGTGGGGGTGTTCTGGCTGGCCAGTGCCTGGCCGTCAGCGCCAGGCGCCATGCTGATGGCCGGCGTCATCTGCAGCCTGTTCGCCAATCGCGACAACGCCGCCGCCATCGGCCTCGGTTTCCTGCGGGGCATTCTCTATGCGGCGCCGGTCGCCATCCTGATCAGCCAGGTGCTGCTGCCGCAGATCAGCGGCTATCCGCTGCTGTGCCTGGTGCTGGGGGTGCCGCTGTTCTTGGCCGCCCTGGGGATGGCCGGGCCTCCCAGCGTGGTGGGGACAGCGACGGCCTTCGCCATCCATCTGCTGGTGCTGGTCTCGCCCAACAACCACGGCCAGGTGGAGATGGGCGCCTTGCTCAACCAGCTGCAGAGTCTGCTGATCGGCGTCGGTTCGGCCGTGCTCATGTTCCGCCTGATCAGTCTGCGCACGCCGCGGCGCACCAGTCGCCGCATCTTGGAAGCCACCACCTACGACCTGCAGCGGCTGACCACGGTCCCCCTGGCCAATGCCGAGACCTGGTTCGGCGGGCGGATGGCGGATCGCCTGCTGCTGCTGGCGCGGCATATCGAGCAGTTGTCGGCCAGCGAACGCGGCCGTTGGGAGCGGGGCCTGCTGGCGCTTGATCTGGGCAATGAACTGCTGCACCTGCGCGCCTGCCTGGCAGGTGCCCAGGGCGAAGTGGCACGGGCGCGGCATGCCTTTCTCGGGCGCTTCGCCGAGCAACTGGCGCTCGGCTTCGATGACCTGCGGCCGGACGCGCTGGATACGGCGGCGGAGCGTCTGCGCCGGGCGCTGGGCCAGGCCCCTGACGATGAACCGCATCGCCTGGCGCGCGGCGCCATCGGCCAGCTCCAGCAGACCTGGCGTGGCTGTTGTCTGAAAGCGGTAGCGGAGGAGGGCGCGGATGAATCTGCATGAATGGGCCATCGGCGGGGTCTATCTGGGGCCGCTGTTCATCTATGGCGTTCTGGCGCTGCTGCTGACGGCGCTGTCGCTGTGGCTGCTGCAGCGCAGCGGCCTCGGCCGCCATCTGTGGCACAGCGCCCTGTTCGGCTGTGCGCTGTTCGTGCTCTGGCTGGCCGGCCTCGTCGCTGTCCTGGCCACCTGAGCCCCTGACAAGAGGATCCCCAAGGCGATGCACAAGACCCTGCGTGTGGCGATAACCCTGAGCGTGGTACTGCTCGCCATCCTGGCCGGTACCTGGCTGTGGCATTTCTATCTCTACACCCCCTGGACCCGCGATGCGCGGGTACGGGCGGACGTGGTGGTGGTGGCGCCCGACGTGTCGGGCTGGGTGACCCGCCTGGCAGTGGTGGACAACCAGCTGGTAAAGCGCGGCGATCTGCTCCTGCAGATCGACCAGCAGCGCTATCAAGCCAATCTCGACCATGCCAAGGCGGTGGCCGATACGCGCCAGCAGCAACTGCGTCTGCGCGAAAGCGAGGCGGCCCGGCGCCAACGCCTGGGTACCAGTGCCATCAGCGCGGAGGACCGCGAGACCGCACAGGTCAATGTCGCCGTCGCCCGCAGCCAGTACCAGGAAGCCCTGAGCGACGTGAACCTGGCCCAGATCAACCTGGATCGTAGCCGGGTGCTGGCGCCGCGGGAGGGGCGGATCACCAACCTCAGATTCGCCGAGGGCAACTATGTGCAGACCGGCCAGGCGGTGATGGCGCTGGTGGATACCCGTTCCTTCTACGTCATGGCCTATTTCGAGGAAACCAAGATCCCCCATATCCATCCTGGCGCCGCGGTACGGGTGCGCCTGATGAATCAGGCAGCGCCGCTGCAGGGACGGGTGGCGAGCATCAGCAGCGGCATCACCGATCGCAATGCGGCCAACGACGCCCAGTTGCTGGCCACTGTCGAGCCGACCTTCAACTGGGTACGCCTGGCACAGCGCATTCCGGTGCGCATCGAACTGCTCGACGTACCGGCGGATATCCACCTCAGTGCGGGGATGACAGCGAGCGTTTCAGTGCTCGATGGCGAGGGTCACCACCCGCTGCAGGGCTGGCGTCGGCTCTGGGATTACTGAAAGCCTTGAATTTGGCTGAAAAGTCGCCGAGCGAAGGCCAGGCAAGGCGGAAATTCGCGAGGAAGCGGACCGGGCTCGCGCTCGAGTTTACGAGCGGTAAATGAGCATTCCGGGCGAATTTCCAACGCAGCATGGCCGAGCGCAGGTACTTTTCAGTACGACTAAAGTCGTCTGGAAGCCTTACCGGGCGGGCCTAGAGTAGAGCTCGACGCTCCCGTCATGCTGTAAGGAACAACAATAATGAATGACAGCACCTACCGGCGGATTGAAGCCAGTCCGCGTTTCCAGGAACTGGTGGCGAAACGCGGGCGATTCGCCTGGACGCTTTCGGCCATCATGCTCGGACTCTATTCCGCCTTCATCCTCCTGATCGCCTTCGCCCCCAAGGTCCTCGGCACCCGTATCCATGCGGAGACCGCCATGACCTGGGGCATTCCCCTGGGCGTCGGTCTGATCCTTTCGGCGTTCGTCCTGACCGGTATCTATGTACGCCGGGCCAATGGCGAATTCGATCGGCTCAACGCGGAAATCCTCCGGGAGGTGCAGCCATGAGACGTCTTTCCCTGACCGCCGCGCTGCTGGCCCTATCGCCTTCGCTCTGGGCCGCCGATGCCATCAGCGGCGCGGTCCAGCGCCAACCCCTGAACGTCTCCGCCATCCTGATGTTCGTGGCCTTCGTCGGGGCCACGCTGGGCATCACCTACTGGGCCTCGAAACGCAATCGCTCCGCAGCGGACTACTACGCCGCCGGCGGACGCATCACCGGTTTCCAGAACGGCCTGGCGATCGCCGGTGACTACATGTCGGCCGCCTCCTTCCTGGGCATTTCCGCCCTGGTGTTCACCTCCGGCTACGACGGCCTGATCTACTCCATCGGCTTCCTGGTGGGCTGGCCGATCATCCTGTTCCTGATCGCCGAGCGCCTGCGCAACCTGGGCAAGTACACCTTCGCCGACGTGGCCTCCTATCGCCTCAAGCAGAAGGACATCCGTACCCTGTCCGCCTGCGGGTCGCTGGTGGTGGTCGCCCTCTACCTGATCGCCCAGATGGTCGGTGCCGGCAAGCTGATCCAGCTGCTGTTCGGCCTGGACTACAGCATCGCCGTGGTGCTGGTGGGTATCCTCATGGTGCTCTATGTGCTCTTCGGCGGCATGCTGGCCACCACCTGGGTACAGATCATCAAGGCGGTGCTGCTGCTGTCCGGTGCCAGTTTCATGGCCTTCATGGTGATGAAGCACGTCGGCTTCGACTTCAACCGCCTGTTCGCCGAAGCCATCGCCGTGCATCCGAAGGGCGAGGCCATCATGAGTCCCGGCGGTCTGGTGAAGGATCCGATCTCGGCCTTCTCCCTGGGTCTGGCGCTGATGTTCGGCACCGCCGGCCTGCCGCACATCCTGATGCGCTTCTTCACCGTCAGTGACGCCAAGGAAGCCCGCAAGAGCGTGTTCTACGCCACCGGCTTCATCGGCTATTTCTACATCCTGACCTTCATCATCGGCTTTGGCGCCATCCTGCTGGTCAGCACCAACCCGGCCTTCAAGGACGCCGCCGGCGCCCTGCTGGGTGGCAACAACATGGCCGCGGTGCACCTGGCCAACGCCGTGGGTGGCAGCATCTTCCTGGGCTTCATCTCGGCGGTGGCCTTTGCCACCATCCTGGCGGTGGTCGCCGGTCTGACCCTGGCCGGTGCTTCGGCGGTCTCCCATGACCTCTACGCCAGTGTGATCAAGCAGGGCAAGGCCAACGAGAAGGACGAGATCCGCGTCTCCAAGATGACCACCGTGGCGCTGGGCGTCGTCGCCATCGCCCTGGGCATCCTCTTCGAGAAGCAGAACATCGCCTTCATGGTGGGCCTGGCGTTCTCCATCGCCGCCAGCTGCAACTTCCCCATCCTGCTGCTTTCGATGTACTGGAAGCGGCTGACCACTCGTGGCGCCATGATCGGTGGCTGGCTCGGCCTGATCACCGCAGTGGCCCTGATGGTGCTCGGCCCGACCATCTGGGTGACCATCCTCGGTCATGCCAAGCCGATCTACCCCTATGAATACCCGGCGCTGTTCTCCATCGCCGTGGCCTTCATCGGTATCTGGTTCTTCTCCATCACCGACAAGTCGGCGGCTGGCGAAGAAGAGCGCGCGCGCTTCTATCCGCAGTTCGTCAGATCCCAGACCGGTCTGGGTGCCAGCGGCGCCGTCTCGCACTGATAGATATCTGCGACAAGACCAAGCCCGGATCCCTGATCCGGGCTTTCTTTTGGGCGTGAAAACGCCGACTTGGCATGGGTAGCCAGGGTTAGCTGACGACGTCGGGATTTTCCGTCGCTGGCGCGGGTCCATGGAATAGGCCCGTTGCACCGTATCAAGCTGTTACGGCGACGGTCGACCCCTGGCCTTCATGGAGAATGGCAGATGACTCTCTCGACCATCCTGGTTCTGGTGCTGCTGGTCCTGCTCATCGGCGGACTTCCGGTATTCCCGCATTCGCGCAGCTGGGGCTATGGCCCGTCCGGTATCGTGGGCGCCATCCTGGTCGTCCTGCTGGTACTGCTCTTGCTCGGCATGATCTAGCCTGTCAAAGGCCTGAAAATGCCCCACAAGGGTGCGTGGGACAAAGTTCTTGCCCAATGCGGTGCAGCGCGGTAACGTCGGCTTTCCGGCCTGCCTTGCCGAGTGTGGTAAACAAAACCGGCGTCTGCGTGAGCAGACGCCGGTTTTGTTTTGCGCGTCAGTTGGCGACCGCGCCGTCCTGGCGGCTGCGCTGATAGAGGTCCAGCACCACCTCGTCCAGGATCGACGAAGCCCCCCAGGGGCGGCTGCTGTTGAGGATGGCGACCACCACCCAGTTGCGCGCGTTGGCGTCCCGGACGAAGCCCGCCAGGGCCCGTACATTGTTCAGGGTGCCGGTCTTCATGTGGGCCTGGCCGGTCAGCGGCGAGTTCTTCATGCGCTTGCGCAGGGTGCCGTCCATGCCGGCCAGCGGCAGTGAAGAGATGAACTCCGGGCCGTAGGGACTCTGCCAGGCGGCGCGCAGGATCTCCGCCATCTCCCGGGCACTGACCCGCTCGGTCCGGGACAGGCCGGAGCCGTTCTCCATGATCAGGTGACTGGCATTGATGCCCTTGCGCGCCAGCCACGAGCGGATGACCCGCAGTGCCGCCTTGCTGTCGTCGGCATCCGCCGAGGTGCGGAATTGCGCCCCGATGGAGAGGAACAGCTGCTGGGCCATGGTGTTGTTGCTGTACTTGTTGATGTCGCGAATGATCTCCACCACATCGGGCGAGAAGGCCCGGGCGAGGAGCTCGGCATTGCGCGGCACGCTGCCCTCGCGGGTACGGCCCTTGATGCTGCCACCCAGTTCCTGCCAGATGGCCCGCACCGCGCCGGCGGTATAGGCCGGGTGATCGAGCAGCGACAGATAGCTCTGGGCGTTGCAGCCGTCCGGCAACTGGCCGCTGACGATGAGGCTGGTACTGCCATCGGCCTGGGGCACCGGATTGAAGCGCACCTCGGGCCAGGCCGGGCAACCGCTCTTGCCGGTGGCGCGCATCTGGTTGTCGATGTTGACGTTGGTCAGCGGCGGATCCATGGAGACGCTGACCCGGCCATCGGCCGAGCGGACCACCATGCGCACCGACTTGAGATTGACCAGCAGCGAGTCCGGACCGACCAGGAAGGTCTTGTTCTCGTCTTCGCCATCGTCGTTGAAGGCCGGCAGATTGGGTTTCACGAAGCGCCCCCGATCCAGCACCAGGTCACCGGTGACTTCCAGCACGCCATTGGCGCGCAGATCACGCATGAGCAGCCACAGCCGCTCCATGTTCAGCTTGGGATCGCCGCCACCCTTGAGGTAGAGATTGCCGTTGAGGATGCCGTCCTTGAGCGTGCCGTCGGTATAGAACTCGGTCTTCCACTGATAGGTGGGACCCAGCAGTTCCATGGCGGCAAAGGTGGTGATCAGCTTCATGGTCGAAGCCGGATTCACCGAGACGTCGGCATTGTAGTAGTCGTTCTCGCCCGGGCCATCGAGGGGCAGCATCACCAGCGACAGGTCGCTGCCGGGAATCTTGTTGGTCTGCATCGCCTTTTCGATTCGCGGCGGCAGGTAGGAGGTATCGGCATTGACGGGCAGGGAAAAGCCCAGGGCGCAGCAGCTCAGCAGCAGGCCCAGAGATCGGAAGGTCTTTCGCATCGGGACACACACCTTGGCAGGGTATCGGCCTAGTTGAAGAGAAAAGGGGCCGATAGACGTCGGAGTGTGGGCATTATGCAGTAAGGAGGGAGGGGCGAGCCAACCCCAAGGGGGCAGGGCGCGGATAAAGAAACGACCGCCGCGGCGGTCGTTTCCGGAAAGGGCGGGATCAGTTGTAGCCGGTGGCGTCCTTGGTACGGTCCGGACTGTTGGGCGAAGGCGGATCGCGCCCGTCGTCGGTTTTGGCGTGCTCGGTGCGCAGGGGCTTTTCGTCCTTGGGCAGTTCGCGTTCGTCGGCTTTGCGCTTTTCTTCGGCCATGGGATCCTCGTCTACGTGATTGCCGGTCAAGGTGTGACCGGCGCAGGCGTTTCGCCGTTCCCCTGGGGCGAGGAGTGGTCAGCGAACACGCCTGCGCTCTGCAGCTGGCGCAAGGCTTCGTTGACCTGGCGGGCGAAGGATTCCTCGATGGCGGTCCCGGCCTGATGGCTGGCGGCTAGGGGCAGGAACCACACCCCCATCCAGGTGCGCACCGAGCTGGCGTTGCGCACGCGGGTGGAGGGTCCGCTTCCCGGCGCGATCCATTCGGCGGTCAGCACATAGTCGTCCTTGGCGGTTCCCGGGACGAGAAAGAAGGTGGCGCCGGTGATCAGGCCACTGGCGATGGCGGCGGCGTAGGAGGTGCTGTTGTAGAGCTTGAGGCGCAGCAGGGCGTCGTCGGGTCTGCCGAGTTCCGGCACCAGGGTGATGCGGTCGAACAGCCCGGAGCCTGCCAGGATCTCGCGCAGCCGGGGCTTCAGGCCTTCACGGGCGACGGCGATCGACGTCGCGTCCTTGGCGTCCTCGACAGTGCCACGATAGAAATTGAATTCCACCAGCACATTGGGCCGCTGTGGTGGCGCGCTCAGGGACGTGCGGAATGGCTGGGAAGAGAGTTCATCACCGGGAAAGGCGGCGCAACCGGCGAGCAGAAGCAGGCAGAGCAGGGCAGCGAGAGTCTTCATGAAACGCACCTCATCCCTAGGTGGCGATAGCGAAAGCTGGCAGGGGCCAACGTTCGGGCAAAAAAAAGCCCAACCGGGGGTTGGGCTTTTTCGAGAAGGCGGGTGATTAGATCACCTGCACCTCATCGGCCTGCAGGCCTTTCTGGCCTTGCACGACCAGGAAGGAAACAGCCTGGCCTTCTTGCAGGCTCTTGAAGCCGTTACCCTGAATGGAACGGTAGTGAACGAACACGTCCGGACCGCTCTGGGGGGTGATGAAGCCGAAGCCTTTCTCGTCGTTGAACCACTTGACGGTGCCAGTTTGGCGAGTAGACATGGATTTCTCCTTGAATAAGATGACGTTGTTGTCCAAAGGACGACAGTTTTGAAACGAGGAGAAACCCATGCCGCGAAAGCTGGCCCTGATGTACTCCAGGTTCTCGACAGGTGAGCCGCTTTGTAGAGACAGCCTCACCTGACAGCGATGGATGGTCTCAGACTGGCTTGCGCAAAACAAGACCTTTGAGCTGCCCGATGTTGACTTTACCGACCATGGTCGAAGCGGTAGCTGGAGCAGGTAAACGGCTGTTGGCGGAGGGAGCGCCGAGCGCTGTCCCGGGCCTCGCCCCGTCGACTGCGAGCAGCGATCCGTGCTGAATCGTTTCCTGAACGGAGGGTACCGGGGAGCGAGACGCAGGGCAGTACGTCGAGCTCGGCAAGCCGTATTGCGCACCTGATGGTTCTGCAGGTTTTTCAGGAGCCTATGCGCCCCCTGCAGGCTCCTTTGAACGTCGTTGCAGGTCGGCACCCTGGTCCTCGCGCCGAGATGTCGCCAGTTGGCGTCCAGGCAGAGCTATTCCGTGGCCGGCCTGAGCCATGCCCAGCCGTTGCGATCGAGGGCTTAGCCTGGCGTGGCGGATCTCATAGGCTAGTGGTGTCGAAACGGTGATGACCTGCTCAATTCGGGTGGTGGCTAGGTGCTATTATTTCGTTCGAATTATTACCCCGGACCGCAAGGGTCCAAGGATCTACTGTGAAGAACGGACTGGAAAGCGCAGGACGCGCACTGGGCCATGGCCTCGCCGGATACCGCGTCGAGCTTCGTCGCCTGAACCTCAACGAGATACTGATAGCGGTTTACCACGCCCACCAGGCGATCAAGCTGACCCAGCGCATAGTGACCAACGAGCAGGCTACCAATCCGTTCCTGTTGAATACGGTCGTGGCGGCAATGCGCGTCGAGGCTGATACGGTCGGTCTCTTCATAGAGATTCCACTCGCAGCTGACTGCCTGACCGCCTGAGTCAGGCGGTCACTGGATTCGACCTGGAGCAGTGGGCGCGCTCCTCGCGCGTGGGCTGCTTCCCTTCAGCCTGCGGTTCCAAGCCGCGAGCAGCCGCCAATAACATGATGCTCCGGCCCTACGGATGTGTCTTCGGCGACTCATAGCGCCGAGCTATGCGGGGATGGAGTCAGGTCAGGTCGAGGTTCGTCACACGAGCACTGCCTTGCCACCATCAGCGCTGCGCATGCCGCCGAGCGACCTTTTCGACGATGCAGGCTAGCGATCGAGCAGAGGCCTTGATGATCGCGGTAAAATGGACCGCTTTCTACAGGAGTCTCCATTCATGGCCTTGCTGGGTCGCTTCAACAGCTTGCAGATTTTGCGCAACACCCCCATCGGTCTGTTCCTGGATGCCGGCAACGACGGCGAGGTGCTGCTGCCGCGTCGTTATGCGCCGCGTGACGAACCCTGCGCCGAAGGCGACTGGCTCAACGTCTTCCTTTATCTGGACAGCGAAGACCGCCTGATCGCCACCACCGAGAAGCCGAAGGTGCAGGTCGGCGGCTTTGCCAGTCTGCGGGTGGTGGAGGTCGGCCGGGTAGGGATCTTCCTCGACTGGGGCCTGCCCAAGGACCTGCTGCTGCCGCATTCGGAAGAGAAGCGTCCGCTGCAGGTGGGCGACCATTGCGTGGTGCATGTGCATCTGGACGCCCGCACCCGGCGGATCGTCGCCACCGCACGCCTGGATCGCTATCTGGACCGCGACCCGCCGCGCTACAAGGTCGGCCAGCCGGTGCCGTTGCTGGTTGTCGAGCAGACCGACCTCGGCTACAAGGTGATCGTCGACAACAAGCACTGGGGCTTGGTGCATCGCAATGAGGCCTTCAAGCCGCTGCGCCTGGGTCAGCGCGAGCGCGGCTTCATTCGCGAGATCCGAGCGGACGGCAAGATCAGCCTGACCCTGCAGGCCCAGGGAGCCGCGGCGGGCGCCGATCTCGCCGAGCAGATCATCGCCCTGGCCAAGGCGCGCGGCGGGGTGCTGGAGCTCAGCGACAGCAGTCCGCCAGCCCTGATCCACCAGCTGTTCGGCGTCAGCAAGGGCAATTTCAAGAAGGCCATCGGCCATCTCTATCGCCAGGGCCGGATCGTTATCGAGGACGACCGGATTTCTGTACGCGAGGACGCCGCGCAGTAGCGCCACGGCGGGGCGTCAGATCGCTGTCATGGCTGGGTTGCACCAGGGATTCGGGATCGAAGGCGCGTGCTCGCTCGTCGGGCCCGGCTTCGCGTTCCAGATCGCCGACCAGGCGGGTGATGCGGTCGGCCAGCTTTTCCGAACTCAGACTCTCGCGCAAGCGCTCGACCATGAGGGGCAGCGCGAAGGGCGAGGGATGGTCCAGGTTCACCAGGCGCAGGGGCAGGGCGCCGGTCCGGGTCAGGGTCTGCTGCAGGCGATCGGCATCGAGTTCCTGGCGCAGGACTTCGGTCTGGGCCTGGCCGAGCAGCAGGTTGTCCGGGTCGTACTGGCGAAAGACCTGGTAGAAGAGACTGCTGCTGGCCTGCAGCTGGCGGTTGCTCTTGTGCGCCCCCGGATAGCCGGAAAAGATCAGCCCCGAGATGCGGGCGATCTCGCGAAAGCGACGCTGGGCGAGCTCGGCGGCGTTGAGGCTGGCTAGGGTGTCGCTGACCAGGTTGTCGGTGGTGAAGAGGCTGGCATCAAGTAGGTCCTGCCAGTCCAGGCTGACCGGCGAGACCAGTTCCAGGCCATAGTCGTTGACGGCGATGGAAAAGGTGCAGGGGCGCCGTTGCGCCAGGCGCCAGGCCAGCAGGCTGGCCAGCCCCAGATGGGCATGGCGGCCGGCGAAGGGATAGAGGAACAGGTGCGAGCCTTCGCGGGATTCCAGGGTCTCGGCGAGCAGGTAATGGGCGCTGGGCAGCGCCGACCACTGCCGCTGTATATCCAGCAGCGGTTGCAGCAGGCGCATTTCCGGGCTTTCGTAACGCTGGACCTCGGCATCTTCGAGCAGGGCCAGCACGTGCCGGGCGAGGGTGTCCGAGAGCGGCATGCGACTGCCGCTCCAGCGCGGGATGGCGGCCTTGCGCCCGCTGGCACGGCGCACGTACACCGTCATGTTTTCCACCCGTACCAGTTCCAGGGTACGACCGGCGAAGAGAAAGTGGTCGCCGGGCCGCAGCCGGGCGATGAAGCCTTCCTCGATATTGCCCAGGCGATTGCCGCCGCCGCCCTTGGACCAGAACTGCACATTGAGGCTGGTCTCGCTGACGATGGTGCCGATGCCCAGCCGATGCCGCTTGGCCAGTTGCTTGTCAGGCACCCGCCAGATGCCTTCGGCATCGGGCTCGGCACGGCGATAGTCCGGATAGGCCGACAGCGAGGCGCCCCCGTTGCGAACGAAGGCCAGCGCCCAGATCCATTCGCCTTCGCTGAGCTGGCGATAGGCCCAGGCGCTGCGGATCTCCGGTAGCAGGTCGTCCGGTTCGAAGCCGCCGCCCAGGGCGACGGTCACCAGATGCTGCACCAGGACGTCCAGGGGCTTGACCGGGGCGGTGCGCGCCTCGATCTCGCCCGCGGCGATGGCACGCCGAGTGGCCGCCGCATCCAGCAGATCGAGGCTGTAGGTGGGTACCAGGGTCGCCCGCGAGGCCCGGCCCGGGGCGTGACCACTGCGGCCGGCGCGTTGCAGCAGGCGGGCAATGCTCTTGGGCGAGCCGATCTGCAGCACCCGCTCCACCGGCAGGAAATCCACCCCGAGGTCGAGGCTGGAGGTACAGATCACCGCCTTGAGCTGGCCATTCTTGAGACCGGCCTCCACCCATTCGCGGGCCTGCTTCTCGATGGAGCCATGGTGCAGGGCGATCAGACCGGCCCAGTCCGGGCGCGCCTGCAACAGGGCCTGGTACCAGAGTTCGGTCTGGGCGCGGGTGTTGGTGAAGACCAGGGTGGTGGGGCTGTCTTCCAGTTCGCGGATCACCTGCTGCAGCAGCCGCATGCCCAGGTGCCCGGCCCAGGCGAAGCGTTCGACGCCGCCTTCGGGCAGCAGGGTGTCCACCTGCAGGCGCTTGTCCTGACGACCCTGGACGAGCTGGCCCGGGGCACCGGCCAGCAGCACGTCCAGCGCATGGGCCTGATTGCCGAGGGTGGCCGACAGGCCCCAGGTCTGCAGCCCGGGATTCCAGCGCCGCAGGCGGGCCAGGGCGAGTTGCGTCTGGGTGCCGCGCTTGTTGCCGAGCAATTCGTGCCATTCGTCGATGACCACCAGGCGGACCTGGCCCAGGGCTTCCTGGGCGTCCTCGCGGGAGAGCAACAGCGATAGGCTCTCCGGCGTGGTGACCAGGGCCGTCGGCAGGCGGCGATTCTGCCGGGCGCGCTCGCTGCTGCCGGTATCGCCGGTGCGCAGGCCCAGGGTCCACTCCAGTTCTTCGTCGAGCACCGGCCGCTCCAGGGCGCGCAGGGTGTCCGCCGCCAGGGCGCGCAT
Source organism: Pseudomonas aestiva (assembly GCF_039908605.1). Lineage (NCBI taxonomy): Bacteria > Pseudomonadati > Pseudomonadota > Gammaproteobacteria > Pseudomonadales > Pseudomonadaceae > Pseudomonas > Pseudomonas aestiva. The sequence continues at coordinate 1,761,465 of NZ_CP150916.1, forward strand.
GGGCGTCAGCCAGAGCACGGTGAGCGGCGGTGGCGCCTGTTTGCGCTTGCTGGGCAGGCCCTTGGCGGTGACCGGCCTGGGCGCGACGAAGGCATCCAGGGCAGCGAGCCAGACCGCGTAGGTCTTGCCCGAGCCGGTGGTGGCGTGCAGCAGGCCGGACTCCCCGGCGGCGATGGCCTTGGCCACCTCGCGCTGAAAGGGAAAGGCCTTCCAGCCCTGGGCGGCCAGCCAGCGACTGCCAGGGCCCTTGCGCGTGCGGGGTACGGTGGCCATCGTGGCGCTCCTTAGACCGGGTTCGAACGCCCGGTCATCTCGGCCGCCATGGCGGTGGCGTAGCTGTCGGTCATGCCGGCGATGAAATCGATCACCCGCATGAAGGCCTGGTGCAGGGTCCAGGAAGGATCGGGCGCGCTGTTGCCCAGCAGGTCGAGGATGCGGCGGCTCTTGAACGACGGCTCGCGCCCGCGGTGCTGCTCCAGGGCGGCGCCACAGAAGGCGTTGAGCAGGATCTCCAGGGTGGTGTAGGCGCCGATCTCGTGCAGGGTTTTGCGCTTGTCGTGGAAGATCTTTTCCCGGGCCAGCGCCTTGGCGCGCTGCACGCAGAGCTTGGCCGGGCCGGCCATGTGTTCGACCAGGTCATCGCCCAGGGTGCCGGCGAGCAGGGCATCCTGCTGGTCGACGAAGGCGCGGGCGGTGGCGTTGGTCAGGTGTTCGATGGCCTTGCCGCGCAGAATGGCCAGCTTGCGCCGCCGCGAATCCTTGGGGCCGAGTTGCCGATAGGTTTCCGGTAGGTCGTCGCCGACCAGGCCCAGCAGCAGCGCCTCGACCTCGGCATAGTCCAGCAGCTCCATCTCCAGGCCGTCTTCCAGATCGATCAGCCCGTAGCAGATGTCATCGGCGGCCTCCATGAGGTAGACCAGGGGATGCCGTGCCCAGCGCTCCGGGCCCAGCAGCGGCAGTTCGAGTTTCTCGGCGATCTGCTCCAGCAGCGGCAGCTCGCTCTGGTAGCAGCCGAACTTGTGCTTCTTGTACCCGGGCGCCGCAGCATAGCGCGAGGTCCAGGGATACTTGAGATAGGTGCCGAGGGTGGCGTAGGTCAGGCGGGTGCCGCCGTCGAACTGGTGGTATTCAAGCTGGGTCAGCACCCGGAAGCCCTGGGCGTTGCCTTCGAAATGCAGGAAGTCCTGGCGCTCCGCCTCGCTCATGTCGTCCAGCCAGCCGCGGCCGGCGGCCTGGGTGAACCAGTAGCGGATGGCGTCTTCGCCGGAATGGCCGAAGGGCGGATTGCCGATGTCGTGGGCGAGGCAGGCCGACTGCACCACCATGCCGAGATCGCTTGGATCGCACCAGTCGGGCAGCGCCCCCCTCAGGCTTTCGCCCACGCGCATGCCCAGCGAGCGCCCGACGCAGCTGACTTCCAGGCTGTGGGTCAGGCGGGTGTGGATGTGATCGTTGCTGGTGACGGGGTGAACCTGGGTCTTGCGCCCCAGCCGGCGGAAGGCACCGGAAAAGATGATGCGGTCGTGGTCCTTGTGAAAGGGGCTGCGCCCCAGTTCATCCGGGCTGTGCAGGGGTTTGCCCAGCCGTTCGCGGATAAGAAGTGTCTGCCAGTCCAAGGCCGTCCTCGAGCTATCACCGATAAGGGGGGCGCCGGCGGTTGCCGTGCGGCGCTTCTGCGTTCTGACCTCGGCAACATACGATCATCACCGCTTACTTGGCAAAGCCTGGCAATTGACTGGCGTCCAGGTCGATCAGCAGCAGGCGCTGACCGCTTTCCAGGAACTGGCTGGCGGTCAGGCAGTACTGGTTGGTGGTGGCGTCGCGGTAGACCGTCGAAAGCGCCAGGCGGCGCTCGTTCCAGCCTTCGGCCAGCAGGGCGTAGAAGTAGGGGCGCCAGGACCAGTTGTGATTGAGGTAGCGGCGATTCTCGCGCCAGAACATGCCGTTCCATTCCAGATTCGGGGTGATCTGGGTGCCGGCGCGGTCGCACTGGTAGATGCGCAGCAGTCCGGGAAAGGCCTGGGGATCGGGCAGCGCGCTCAGGGGGCCGCCGTGTTCCGCCCAGGGTCTGAGCCGGGTGACGAATTCGGCCAGTTGCTGGCGCAGTTCCAGTAACCGGGTCTGCTGGGCCAGCTTGCCATCGACGAAGCGGCTGCGCAGGGCGGCGAAGCGTTGCTGATGGCTGTCGCTCGCGCCCAGTTCGGCGGTGGCCTCGGCGAAGAGAAAGCCCTGCACGTAGCGGGCGCCGCATTCCAGGGCGAAGTCGAGTTCGGTCTCGGTCTCGACGCCCTCGGCGATCAGCCAGCAGCCGGTCTTTTCGGCCATCTGCGCCAGTGCCTTGACCGCGTCACCCCGGGGGCCACCTCGCGCGGCGGCCTGGAATAGCCGCATGTCCAGCTTGAGTATATCCGGCTGCAGGTCCAGCACCCGATCCAGTTGCGAATAGCCGGAACCGAAATCGTCGATGGCGATGCGGATGCCGAGTTCGCGGTAGCGGGCGACGGCCTGGGTCAGGCTCGGCAGATCGCCGGCCGCCTCGGTGATCTCGTAGACGATCCGCGTCGGGTCGATACCGGAACGCTGCAATTGCGCCAGGCTGGGCAGGGCGACGCCATCGTCCAGCTGGCTGATCCAGCGTGGCGAGAGGTTGAGGCTGAGAAACCAGTCCTCCGGCGCGCCGGCGAAGCGCCGCAGCGCATCGTCCCTGAGGGTGCGGTCGAGCTGCAGCAGCTCCGCGGTCGGGGTATCGGGATTGGCGAACAGGGGGCCGACGGAGGCGTGGCGGCCATCGGCCTGACGCAGACGGCCCAGGGCTTCGACGCCGGCGATACGCCCGGTCGCGGTGTCGATGAAGGGTTGGAAGAAGGCAGTGGGCTGGCCAGAAAACACAGGGCTATCCTTATCGTGGGCGGAGCGTTCAGCTTAGCCATGCGATAAGGGTGCCAGATGACAGAATGGCTCCCGAGGGAGCCATTCTTCATAACACCGCTAGCGGGGCGGCGGCAGCGGCTGGTCAGCCTGCTCGCGATGGCGATTCTGCAAGCGGTTGACGATCGGGTAGAGCGCCAGGCCGATGCGGGCCAGCCGACCCACGGCGCCCAGGCGTTTGCCGAACAGCGACAGGAACACCGTGGCACCCAGCATCAAGGGCTTCTTCGCCGAGCTGGCCACCTTGTCCCGGTTCGGTCGCATCAGGTCACCGATGAGGCTGATGGGATTGTGCAGGGGCTGGGCGTTGTAGATCAGCTGCTGGCGATACATCTCCATGCGCAACCGGACCAGTTCCTTGCGCTTTGCCTGGCTGGTGGCAGAGGTAAGCGGCTGGTTCATGGCAGTAGGCGCTCCCGGTTGCGGTTGAGTTCTTCCAGGGTGGCATGGAAGGGCGCCGCACCCTTGACCAGGCTCAGGGCCCGCAGGATGCAGATCACCAGTGCCACCGCATAGAAGGCGCACAGGCCCAGCGTTGCGGCCATGCGGTAGGTATCCCAGAAGGCGATGATGACCGCTGCCGAGACGCCGACCAGTACCAGCAAGCCAAAGATCAGGCTCAGGCCGGTAAAGAGAAACAGCTGGAAGGTACGGACCTTCTCTTCCTGAACCTCGATGCCCAGCAGTTCCAGGTGACTCTGCAGCAGGCCGACCACTGCGCCGGCGAGTCGCTTGACCGATGGCTTGGGCGCCTCGTCAGGCAGCTCCCGTGGAGGAGAGGAGGTGTCCATGGCAGTCCCCCAGGCTTAGCGGCGCGAGGCCAGCAGGCCAATCAGGAAGCCGACGCCAGCAGCGATGCCGAGGGCCTTGAAGGGATTGTCGACCACGTATTCCTCGGTGGTTTCCTTGGCCGCGACGCCCTGACGATAGAGATCGTCCTGCTTGGACTTGAGCACATTGCGGGAGCGTTCCAGGCTGGAGCTCAACTTGGCACGCAGTTCGTCTGCCTGCTCACCGGCCATGCTGGCGGTGTGCTTGAGCAACTGCTCGGCATCTGCCAGCAGGGTGTGGAATTCGTCGGTCAGTGCCTGCTCGGCCTCGCCCAGATGACGACGGACCCGGTCAGCGTTCTGCTTGTGTGCCTGCTCATCGATGTCAGCGGCAAGCTCGTCTTTGATCACGGGAGGGATTTTGTCGTTCATGGCGCGCTCCTGATAGGCGATGGGTATCCGTTTCAGCCCTTTCGAGTGAGCGCCGGAAGCAAAGGTTCCACCGATCAGGACCGCCATGGCGCTCTACCGGCGCCTTTATAAGGTCGGGAGGCAGGATGCCCAACGACCGGCAAGGCGGACGAATGGTCATACCTTATCGATTTTGCTCTGCTGAAAGTTCCGCAGCAAAACCCGATTAGCAGAGCTGGCTCACAAAATCGGGCACTAGCGCCATTGCGGGTCTTATTCAAGTAGAGCGCAAGAACTTTGCTGTTTCTATCACTGTCAGTTGCGTCGTATTTGATCGTCCATGCACTTCTAGACAAATAAGAGGGGGAAGAATGGAAAACGCCATAGATAGACTGACTGCCGCTTTCAGTACTTATAAATGCTCGGTCACGGCGCCTCGCCCTGATGGCAGTATTGTGCTGACGGTGCAGGATCAGCAGTGTGACGACGCGCGGGTGAACCGGGTGGTCAGCGCCCGGCAACTGGGCGAGAGCCAGCTGCTGAAAACGGTAATCGACGAGGTTCGCAAGGACGTATCGCTGCGGGCCGGCGCGCTGGCGCCGCAATCCATGGCGGTGCTGCGGGCCACGGGCGCCAACATGCTGAGATATTCCGAGTAACGACTCGGCGCAGAAAGCTTCAGCGCGAGACTTGCAGTACGGATGCCCTGGCATTCGTTGGTCTCGAACGTTGAAGATTCAAAGATGCTAAAAAAGATACTAAACAAGTAGTTAGCGTCAGAGTTTCAGCCGCAACGCTTCTCTCAGCTCTTGCACTTCAGCAGCCGGCATCCCGCACAGGGCAGTTGGGTGACAGGCAGCTCATACATGGGGCAGGCGACGTCCACTACACCCCAGGACGGAAAGCCCTGTCCGGCTTGCACGGCAGCCAGCCGCGCACTGGCGATCACACCATTGAGCAGTTCCTCTTCCCGATACAGCGCCTGACGCAAGGTCGGCGAGCGGTAGAGGATGCGTCCGCAGCGGTCCAGCAAGGTAAAGGAAAAGCGCCCGGTCCGGTCCGGCAGCGTTGGCCAGACCTTGAGTGGCGCCAGTTGCTCGTCGAGACGTGTGCAGGTGAGCTGGTACAGCGAGGCGCGTGGAGTATGCAGCGCAGCTGCCGTCTCCAGGCCATCGAGCAGGGTTACCGGGCTAGGGCCCTGTAGCAGGCCGTCGCTGATGCCTTCCATGGTGTGCATAGTGCTGCTTCCTGCTCAGTTCGCTACGGTCAGACGATTCACGGTGCCACTGCCGCCGGCCAGCAAGGCCGTGACGCCATGACCTTCATCGATGGCGATACCCAGGCGGATGCTGTCGATCAATCGCGCGAGGCGGGTGTGGTCATGCAATTGCTGCTTGCTGATCAACCGCTTGACCTTGACGCCGCTGTCGTCGGACAGCGTCAGGCTGACGCTGCCGTCGAGGCGCTCGATGCGGAAATTGACCCGGAAGTCATGCTCGAAAGCCGCGGCGATGAGTTGGAAAGGGTTGTCCATGACGTACCTGGCTGGCGTGAGCGGGGTCAGTGCCATTGACTTCGAGAGGCTGGGGTAGTTCTGGAGCAGATCCCAGAAGTATGACCGACGGCCCGTTTCAGCCGCTCACCTGAAGTTCGCGCTCGCTCCAGCACTGGGCGAAAGCCGCTTGCCAGTCGGGTAGCGGCTCACCCAGCACCGCCGCCAGCTTTTCAGTGGACAGGCGGGAATTGATGGGGCGATGGGCCGGGGTGGGATAGGAACTGCTGGGGATGGGATTGAGGCGGGCCTTCAGCTGGCCGGTCTCGCGCAGGCGCCGGGCGATCTGCTCGGCGAACCCGAACCAGGAGGTGGTGCCGTTGGCGGTCAGGTGATAGGTACCCCAGAGTTCGTCCTGGTCGCTGTGGGCGAGCAGCCGGTCGGTGGCGGCGGCGATGGTGCGGGTCCAGGTGGGCGCGCCGATCTGGTCGTCGACGATGTTCAGTTCGTCGCGCTCGCTGAGCAGCCGCACCATGGTGCGCAGGAAATTGTTGCCCTGCCAGGAATAGACCCAGCTGGTGCGCAGGATGAGGTGGCGCTCGGCGTGTTCACGCACGGCGTTCTCGCCGGCCAGTTTGGTCCGACCATAGACATTGAGTGGGCAGGTCGGATCTTCTTCCCGGTAACGGCCTTCCTTGCTGCCACCGAAAACATAGTCGGTGGAGTAGTGGACCATCGGAATGCCGAGCTGCTGTGCGGCCCGGGCGAAGACCTCGGGCACCCGTTCGTTGATCAGGGCAGCGGTCTGGGGATCGCTCTCGGCGGCGTCCACGGCGGTGTAGGCGGCGGCATTGATGATGACATCGGGCTTTGCGGCCAGGACGCGTTCATGGAGTGCCTCCAGCTGGGTGAAATCCACCTGGGCCCGGCCGATGACGGTTATCCGGGCCTTGGCGGCCAGCAGTTGTTGCAGCGCCTGAGAAAGTTGGCCGTGTTGACCCGCGATGAAGACGTTCATGTGACTGAGCTATTCCAGAAGGGCTGGCGCGTCCATGCCTGATTGACAGGTTGGGCGTCGCCACGACAGCCCTGAGCAAAAGCAGGCAGTCTACCCGATGACCGGCAGAGGACAAGGCTAGCCTTTGGCCTGCGTGCGGCCGCAGCTGTCGGCTCTAGCCTGCGGCCCGCCTCCCGATACGGCCTCCCGGAAGGCTCGAAAAAATTTGTTTCACGAATACTTGACAATTGTGCGACAGCTGCGAGGCGTCCGTTGGTCTTTTTTACCTAGAGTTGTGCACAAGTTGTGCTAGCGCATGTCAAGCCCTGTCTGGCCTGGAGTTTTCCCTGCCGAAAATCCTGCTTTTGAATTAAGTTGTTGATTATGTTGAACTTATTAAAGTGATTAAAAAATGACCAACTTGTTTGGGGAGCCCGCAGAGCAAGGCTCCGGGTTCTTTTCCACCATGTTTTCAACAAAGTTATCAACAGAAGCTGTGGATTGTTCTGTCTCTCAGGCCTCTGGCAACCTTAATCGACGCTGAACGAAAGGCCGTTCGGCGTCGTGACGTACCGTCTGTGTGTTCCCTCAACCGGACAGCGCCAGTTGCCGACTCAGCAAGGCGCGGAGCGAGGCTGGTTTGACCGGTTTGGGCAGGAAATCCAGCCGCGCCTGACGCACCCGCTCCAGACATTCCGGACGGCCATCGGCACTGATGACGATACCGGGGATGTCCTGTCCCAAGGCCTGGCGAATCCATTCGGCGACATCCGGGCCGGTGTCGGCATCGCTCAGGTGATAGTCGACGATGAGCAGTCGCGGCACCACGCCCTGGGCGAGCAGGGCGGCACATTCCTCGCGACTGCGTGCGGTCCAGACCTGGCAGCCCCAGCGGCCCAGCAGGCTGCGCAACCCGAGCAGGATGCTGTCTTCGTTGTCGATGCACAGCACCGGATCGCCGGCCAGGGGCTGGGCGGTTTCGCTGGCGGTCGCCGCCTGGATGGCCAGCGCGGGTGCCAGGGGCACCTTGACGCTGAAGACGCTGCCATGACCCGGCCAGGAGCGCACCGAGAGTTCGTGACCCAGCACCCGGCAAAGGCGATCGGCGATCGCCAGGCCGAGCCCCAGGCCCTTTTCCGCGCGGGTCTGGTGGCTGTCCAGGCGCTTGAATTCCTCGAAGATCAGCTCCAGCTTGTCCGCAGGGATGCCGGGGCCGCTGTCCCAGACCTCCAGGCTCACGTTCTGGCCCTGGCGGCGGACCCCGAGCAGCACCCGGCCATGGGCATATCTCAGGGCATTGGTGAGAAAATTCTGCAGCACCCGCCGCAGCAACTTGCTGTCGCTGTTGACCACCAGCCGACTGCTGCGGATGCGCAGGTTGGTGCCCTGGTTCTGCGCCAGGGCCTTGAATTCCACGCCTAGGGCCTCGAACAGGGTGGCCAGGGAAAAGGGTGCCGGCGTGGCCAGGATGCGACCGTTCTCCAGTCGCGAGATGTCCAGCAGGTCGGCGATCAGGTCTTCGCTGGATCTCAGGGCGCTGTCCATGTTGCGCACCAGTTCCTGGGCTTCCTGGGCCAGCCCGTCCTGGTGGGCGAGGGCGGCGGTGAACAGGCGGGCGGCGCTCAGCGGCTGCATGAGGTCGTGGCTGACCGCGGTGAGGAAGCGGCTCTTCGACTGGTTGGCCGCTTCCGCATGAGCCTTGGCTTCCTCCAGCGCCTGGTTGAGCTGGGACAGTTCGCGGGTGCGTTCCTCGACGCGCTGCTCCAGACCCTCGTTGGCTTCGCGCAGAGCGCGCTCGGCCTCGCGGAAGGCGGTGATGTCGGTAAAGCTCATCACGAAGCCGCGCCCGGGCATGGGACTGCCGATCAGCTCGATCACCCGGCCATTGGGAAAGGTGCGTTCCGAGGTGTGGGGGATGCCCTGGCGCATCCGCTCCACCCGCCGGGCCACGTGCTCGTCGGGATCGCCCGGTCCGCAGAGGCCGCGCAGGGCGTTGTAGCGGATGATCTCGGCGATGGGCCGGCCGACCTGGATCATGCCGTCGGGATAGTCGAACAGCTCCAGGTAGCGCTGGTTCCAGGCCACCAGCCGCAGCGACTGGTCGACCACGCTGAGGCCCTGAGAGATGTTCTCGATGGCGCCCTGCAAGAGCGCCCGGTTGAATTCCAGCACCTCCGAGGCCTCGTCGGCGATGCGCACCACGTCGTCGACCTGCATGTCGCGGCCTTCGATGGCGGCCTTGACCACGGCGCGTGCCGAGGAGGCGCCGATCACCCCGGCCAGCAGGCGCTCGGTCTGGGCGATCCATTCGCTGTTGGCATTCATCGCGGGGTGATAGGTCAGGCCGCTCTGCTCGGCGAAGCGGCTGAAGCTCAGGCGGGCGCGCTCGTCGCCGACGAAGCGGGCGGCGAGCAGCCGCAGGTCCTCCAGCTTGACCGCCAGCAGGGCGCGATTGCGCGGTCGGGGCAGGGCGTACTGGGCGATGAAGCGCCCGGCTTGCCAGTATTCCGATACTCGGGTCCGTGAGAGCAGCGACACCAGGGCGAACAGCAGGAAGTTGCCGGCCAGGGAGACCAGGGCACCGACCGTAGTTGGTTGCAGCGTCCGCTCCCCCGCGGGCTGTTCGAACCAGGCGAGGCCGGGAAAGGCGTGCAACGGCCACTGCAGACTGGTGGCCACCACCGGCAGCACCATCAGGTAGCCCCAGAGCAGGGCCCCGGCGGTAAGGCCGGCAAAGACACCCCGGCGATTGGCGGCCTTCCAGAACAGCGCCCCGACCATGGCCGGTCCGAGCTGGGCGATGGCGGCGAAGGCGATCTGGCCGATGGTGGCCAGGCTGGCATTGGAGCCCAGCAGCCGATAGCTGCAGTAGGCCAGGACCAGGATGACCACGATGCTGGCGCGGCGCACCGTGAGCATCCAGTGGCTGAACACCGCATGGGGACTCTCCACCTGGCCCCGGCGCTTGAGCAGCCAGGGCAGGACGATGTCGTTGGAGATCATGGTGGAGAGGGCCACGCAGGCGACGATCACCATGCCGGTGGCGGCCGAGGCGCCGCCCAGGAAGGCCAGCAAGGCCAGCCAGGGACGCTCCTGGGCCAGCGGCAGGCTGATGACGAAGGAGTCGGGCAGCACGCCGCCGGGCAGGTGCAGCTGGCCGGCCAGGGCGATGGGGATGACGAACAGGGCGGCCAGCGCCAGATAGAGCGGAAACACCCAGCGCGCCAGGTTGACGTCCCGGGTATCGGTGTTTTCCACCACCGTGACATGGAACTGGCGCGGCAGGCACATCACGGCGATGAAGGCCACGCCGGTCTGGATCAGCAGGCCCGGCCAGTCCAGCGTCTCGCGCCAGTATTCCTGCAATTGCGGCGCCTGCTGCGACCGGGTCAGCAGATCGGCGAAGCCGTCGTGCAGGCCATAGGTGACCCAGAGGCCGACGGCGATGAAGGCGGCGAGCTTGACCAGGGATTCGAAGGCGATCGCCAGCATCATGCCGCGATGGTGCTCGGTGACGTCCAGGTTGCGGGTGCCGAAGAGAATGGCGAAGACCGCCAGCACCAGGGAGACGAACAGCGCGGTGTCCTGGGCGCGGGTGCTCAGGGACTCGGCATTGATGCCGGTCAGCAGGTTGACGCCGATGACGATGCCCTTGAGCTGCAGCGCCAGGTAGGGCAGGACGCCGACCAGGCAGATGAGCGCGACGACGATGGCCAGGGTCTGCGACTTGCCGTAGCGGGAGGCGATGAAGTCGGCGATGGAGGTGATGTTTTCCTTCTTGCTGATCAGCACCATCTTCTTGACCAGTTGCGGCGCCAGCAGCAGGAACAGGATGGGCCCCAGGTAGATGGGCAGAAAGGACCAGAGCTGATCGGCGGCCTGGCCGACCGCACCGAAGAAGGTCCAGCTGGTGCAGTAGACGGCCAGCGACAGGCTGTAGACCCAGGCCCGCAGGCGCGGCTTGAGCGGTGGCCGGCGATCGCCATAGAAGGCGATGGCGAACAGCAGGGCCAGGTAGCCGAGGGTAACGGTGATGATCAGCCCGCTGGGCAGGGACATGGCGACTCCAGACATTCCAGGCGCCCATCGCGCCCGGACAAAGTGTCGCACCTTGGGCTGCCAGACGTCAGTTCCGGCACGTGGAGAGACGCCGTGGGTTGAGCCGGACGGCTGGCCCTGTTAGGTTTGCGGGCTGATTCAAGCGAGAGAGACCGTCATGTTCCAAGCGCAGCCCATTTCCCTGCAACGTGGTGCGCTGCGCCTGGACCCCCTGGCGGAAGGTGACGTGCTGGAGCTGGTCAGCCTGGCCGAGCGCAATCGCGAAGCGCTGCACTACCTGAGCGGTCCTCTGCGTCCGGACTGGTATCGCCAGGCGCTGGCCGAGCAGCGCGAGGGGCGCGCCTTGCCCTTCGCCGTGCGCATCGCCGACCGGCTGGTAGGCACCACCCGCTTCGCCGACTTCCTGCCAGCACTGCCCGCCGCCGAGATCGGCTGGACCTGGCTCGACAGCGAGCAGCATGGCAGCGGGCTCAACGGCAACATCAAGTACCTGATGCTGCGCCATGCCTTCGAGCAGTGGCAGCTGGTGCGCGTGCAGCTCAAGACGGCCGCGACCAATCTCAGATCCCAGGCGGCCATCGAGAAGTTGGGCGCGGTTCGCGAAGGCCTGCTGCGTCATCATCGCCGGCTGGCGGATGGCCGGCTCGACGACACCGTGATGTACAGCATCACCGATCGCGAATGGCCCGAGGTGAAGGCACGGCTGGAGGCGTCCTTTAACTAGCGGTGGCGTCTGACCTACCGTTCGTCGGCAACCTCTGGCGGCAGCATGGCCAGAGGCCGTCTATGTCGCTTGTTTGGCGCCGGTAATCCAGCGCAGCAGTTTTCCATGCCAACAGTTTTCCGCGAAACGGCCGACATGCCTGCTCAATGGCAAGAATTCGCCTGTCTCCTTTTGCGGATCGCTGTATGTCTTCACTGTCGCCTTCCTCTGCGCTGCGTACGCTGCGGGTCGTCTGGCCCTTCGTCATCATCCTGTCCTGCCAGGCACTGGTCGCCATCGTCAGCCTGCAACTGCTGTCGACAGTGCGTGCCTACGTTTCCGCGGAAAGTCTGTGGAGCAAGAGCCTCGGCAACGCCATGCTGTCGCTTGGCGCCTATCTGGATGAGGGGCGCTCGGAGTCCTATCGGGATTATCTGGCGTCCATCAGCGTCAACGATCTCGACCGGGCGGCGCGGCAGGAGCTGGATACCGACGGCAATCCTGCCGAGGCGGCGCGCCTGCTGCGCCTGGCGGGCAACCACCCTGACGATATCGACGGCCTTATCGCCCTCTTTCAAATGGCTCGCCATGTGGAGCCCTTCGAAGGGGTGATCGCCCGCTGGCAGATCACCGATCCCTACATGGACGAATTCCAGGCCCTGGCACGCACCGGCTTCGAATTGATCAAGCTGCAGGGACCGGGACCGGCGCTGATTCCGCTGAAACGCCAGCTGCTGGATCTGCATGACCGGATGATGCCGGAAACGGTGGCCTTCTCGGAGCGCCTCGGGTCGGCCTCGCGCCAGTTGGTCGAGGCCTTGTTCATCGCCAACGTCCTGGTCGGCGCCCTGCTGGTGCTCCTGGCGCTCTGGCGCATGCACAGCCTGGTACAGCAGCGCTGGCGCTCCGAGCAGGCGCTGCAGGCCGAGAAGGAACATATCCAGGTCATCCTGGCTTCCCTCGGCGATGCGGTACTGGCGCTGAATGCCCAGGGGCGGCTGCTCTATCACAACCCGGCGGCGGAGCGCCTGCTGGCGCGGCCGGGGCTGGCCGCGGGCACGCCCGTCACCCACCTGTTCGACATCCAGACCGAGGATCAGCCGGCGTCGACCCGACCGCTGGCCGAGCGCTTGCGCAGCCAGGACTGGCTGGTGGGCGACGAGCCCCTGGCGCACCAGCTGGTGCGCGTCGACGGCACCCGGGTGCCGGTGGCCCTGACGGTGACCACGCTGCCGCGGGACGAATCCGGCACCGGGGTGGTGCTGGTCATGCACGACCAGACCCGCGAGCGCGCCTTCCTGCATGATCTGGCCTGGCAGGCCAGTCACGATGCCCTTACCGGACTGCTCAATCGCCGCGAATTCGAGACCCGTCTGGAGCGCCTGCTGGCGCGCGAGGACCTGGCCTGTGCCTCGCTGCTGTTCATCGATCTGGATCAGTTCAAGATCGTCAACGACACCTCCGGCCATTTCCATGGCGATCGCCTGCTGCGCCAGCTGTGCGAATTGCTCGGCCAGCAGCTGGGCGAGGACGACTGCCTGGCGCGCCTGGGTGGCGACGAATTCGGCGTGCTGCTGGAAAATCGTACGCCGGCCCAGGCCGAGGCGGTTGCCGAGCGACTGCGCTGCTGCGTGGGTACCCTGCAATTCGAAGCGGCCGGGCAGGGCTTTCGGGTCGGTCTGAGCATCGGCGTGGTGCACCTGGGGGGACAGGCCCTGGCGCCCGAGGAGGCACTGCGCCTGGCGGACCTGGCCTGCTACGCGGCCAAGGACAAGGGCCGCAATCGCATCCAGGTCTTCGCCCCGGGCGATGTGGAGCTGGACCAGCGCCATGGCGAGATGGCCTGGGTGCAGCGGCTGCACCGGGCGCTGGCCGAGGACAGCTTCCGGCTGTATGTCCAGCCGATCCTGGGGCTGGGCCAGGAGACCGCCGCGGATCGCCACGTGGAGGTGCTGATGCGGCTGGAAGAGGGCGAGCGGCTGATCGCGCCGGGCGCCTTCATTCCGGCCGCCGAGCGCTATGGGCTGATGCCGGACCTGGATCGCTGGGTGATCGCCGCGGCGCTGGCCCGTTTCGCCGAGCTGCCCGCCGGGCTGCTCGACACCCTGGCCATCAATCTGTCCGGGCATTCTCTGGGCGAGGCAGGTCTCGCGGATTTCGTCAGGCAGCAACTGCAGCGCTGGCAGATCGCGCCGGCGCGGATCTGCTTCGAGATCACCGAGACCAGCGCCGTGGCCAATCTGGATGCGGCGCGGCTGTTCATGGACGAATTGCGCGGCCTGGGGGTGAGATTCTCCCTGGACGACTTCGGCGCCGGGATGTCGTCCTTCACCTATCTCAAGCACCTGCCGGTGGACTACCTGAAGATCGACGGCAGCTTTGTCCGCCATCTCCTGGAGGACGCCGTGGACAGCGCCATGGTCGAGGCGATCAACCAGCTCGGCCATCTCACCGGCAAGAAGACCATCGCCGAATTCGCCGAAAATGCAGCGGTGGTAGCGGCGCTGGCCACCCTGGGGGTCGACTATGCCCAGGGCTATGGCATCGCCCGGCCGCAGCCCTTCACCGAGGACACCTGCCAGGCGCTGGTCCGGCAGGTGTGGCGCGAGGCCTCAGGGACGGGCGTCGTCGTCCTTGAAACGGCGGAAGAGGGTCGCCAGTAGCGCCCCGGAGATGTTGTGCCAGACGCTGAACAGGGCGCTGGGAACCGCGGCCAGCGGCGAGAAATGCGCCGTGGCCAGGGCGGCGCCGAGTCCGGAGTTCTGCATGCCCACTTCCAGCGCCAGGGACTTGCGCTGGGCCACCGGCAGCTTGCAGAACTTGCCGGTGAGATAGCCGAGCAGGAAGCCGAAGCCGTTGTGCAGGATCACCACTGCCATGATCAGCAACCCGGATTCGGCGATGCGCGCCTGGCTGGCGGCCACCACCGCGGCGACGATCACCACGATGCTCACCACCGAGGCCAGCGGCAGCACCTCGACCAGGGCGCCGACGCGCTGGCCGAGCAGGCGCTGGGCAATCAGGCCCAGGGCGATGGGCAGCAGCACCACCTGCAGGATCGACCAGAACAGCCCGCCAAAGGAGATCGGCAGCCAGGTGGAGGCCAGCAGCCAGATCAGCGCCGGGGTCAGTAGAGGGGCGAGCAGGGTGGTCACCGCGGCGATGGCGACCGACAGGGCCAGGTCGCCCTTGGCCAGCCAGGTCATGACGTTGGACGCCGTGCCGCTGGGGCAGCAGCCGACCAGGATGACGCCGACGGCGATTTCCGGCGGCAGGTGGAACAGCTGGCAGAGCGCCCAGGCCACGCCCGGCATGATGACGAAGTGGGCTACCACACCCAGCAGCACCCGCCAGGGGTGACGGCCGACCGCGGCGAAATCCTCGACCTCGAGGGTCAGGCCCATGCCGAACATGATCACCCCCAGCAGCGGCACGATGGCCACGCTCAGCGGCTTGAACACCGCGGGGGCGAAGAACGCCAGCAGGGCGGCGAGCAGCACCCAGAAGGCGAAGGTATTGCCGACGAAGCGGCTGAAGGCGGCCAGGGCACGCATGGCAAACTCCTTTTCAAAAGGGCAGAAAAAAGGCCGGTCTGCGCCGGCCTTGAAACGAGCTTAGAGCCCCTGGGGCAATTCTTCACCCCCCAGAGCCTCGATCAGCTGAGGCAGGAATTCCGCCAGGGTCATCATCATCAGCACGAAGCTGGCGTCCTGCTGGCCGAGGGCGTCTTCGCCGCCATCCTGTTCGGCCTGGTCCTGCAGCAGGTCCTCGAACTTCAGCCGCTTGATGGTGACCTTGTCGTCCAGCACCAGGGCGAGCTTGTCCTGCCAGGCCAGGGCCAGCTTGGTGACCAGCTTGCCGGCGCCCAGGTGGTTCTGGATCTCTTCGCTGGTCAGGTCCTGACCCTTGCAGCGCACCACGCCGCCGTCTTCACCGGCATCGCGCAATTCGCACTCGTCGAGGATGTAGAGGCCATGGGTGGCGTCACCGGCCTTGACCCAGTCGGTGAAGGTGGCCATCGGCGCCTGCTTCACGCCCAGCGGCCGGACCGGCAGCGAGCCCAGGGCATCGCGCAGGGTGGAGAGCAGGTCCTCGGCGCGCTTGGCGCTGGAGGCGTCCACCAGGATCCAGCCCTGCTTGGGATCGATGGCGGCATAGGTGGTCTGGCGACGGATGAAGGCGCGCGGCAGGAAGGCCTGGACGATCTCGTCCTTGATCTGCTCCTTCTCCTTCTTGTAGACCTTGCGCATCTGCTGGCTTTCGATCTCGTCGACCTTTTCCTGCACGGCTTCCTTGACCACGCTGCTGGGCAGGATGCGTTCTTCCTTGCGCGCGGCGATCAGGAAGAAGCCCTGGCTTTCGTGGACCAGCGGCAGGTCCGGGCCCTTGCCGAAGGGCGCGACGAATCCGTAGGTGGACAGCTCCTGGCTGGCACAGGGGCGGGCGGGCTTGGCGGCGAGGGCGGCTTCGAGGGCTTCGGTCTCGAAGGCGACTTCCTGGGTGAGACGGTAGACGAGCAGATTACGGAACCACATGGTGTCACTCCCAAAAACGAAGCGCGCATTATCCGCGTCGCCCGCCCCGGAGGCCAACCCCGGATCGCGGTGGTCGTCGGGAATGCGCGCTTTCTCCGGTTGCGCCGGAGGGCGGCGCTAAGCCTTTGGAAGTGCTGGAAAATTTTTTTTCAAAAAGGGGTTGCCAGGTCGGGAACCCCTCCGTAGAATGCGCCCCACTTCGAGAGCAAACGGGTGATTAGCTCAGCTGGGAGAGCATCTGCCTTACAAGCAGAGGGTCGGCGGTTCGATCCCGTCATCACCCACCACTCGAGGTAATGCGCAGCGGTAGTTCAGTCGGTTAGAATACCGGCCTGTCACGCCGGGGGTCGCGGGTTCGAGTCCCGTCCGCTGCGCCATTTAAGGGTTGTCTGGTCCTGAACGCCAGCAGCCATCGAAGAGCGGCCCTAGTGGCCGCTTTTTCGTTTGGGCGCGATTTTTCAGATCGGGCTTTCTCAGGGTTTTCCTTCTTTAGGTAAATTGTCAGCGCGAGGGTGTTTGTACCTCGGCTTGAGCAGTCGCGTGTGGAAGACGCTGCGCGGTTTTCCACGCTATCTGGCTATCTGGCTACCTGGTGGACGCTTATCGCGGCCATGGCGGTCCGCCGATGCGGCCGCTCCTACAGGCTGTCACCGTACGCGCAGGAGCGGCCCGTGGCTGCGACAGGGCTTGGTGACGTGGGCCCCTCACCCCAACCCTCTCCCGGAGGGAGAGGGGGCTATCCGTGCAGGCGCTCAGCCATGGACCTGCCAGGGATGCGGACTCAAGCCCGCACCGCATCCAACACCGCTTCCAGCGGATGGCGCAGGCGGCGGTCGTCGATGCGCTTGACCTGGCTGCGGCAGGAGTAGCCGGTGGCCAGGGCTTCGCCCTGTTCCGCCGGTACCGCCAGGGCACGGGCCCAGGACTGGTCGTAGATCACCCTGGAGGTCGCCAGGTTGCGCGCCTCGTGGCCGTAGGTGCCGGACATGCCACAGCATCCGGTGCTTTCCGGCTTGAGCCCGAGACCCAGGCGCTCGAACACCTGCTGCCACTGGCTGACGCTGGCCGGGGCGTTGGTCTTTTCGGTGCAGTGGCCGAGCAGGCGATAGACCTTGTCACCGACCACCTGCTGCTCTTTCGGCAACACCTGCAGCAGCCACTCCTGGGGCAGCAGCACCTCGGGCATCCGGGCGATGCCGGGGACCTTGGGGTATTCCTGGCGATAGACCAGGGTCATGGCCGGATCGAGGCCGACCAGTTTGACGCCGAAGCCGGCCAGGCTGGCGAGCCCCGCCGCGTTGCGCCGCGCCGTGCGTTCGAAGGCGCCGAGGAAACCCTGCACCTGCAACGGCTTGCCATTGGCGCGATAGGGCGCGAGGAACACTCGCTGGCCGAGCCGCGCGGCCAGTTCGAGGAAGGCGGCGGTGAGTGGGGTCTCGAAATAGCGGGTGAAGGCGTCCTGCACCACCACGAGGGTCTTGGCGCGTTCTTCATCGCTCAGGGCCAGCAGCCGCTCGGGGGTGGCGATCTGTACCTGCCATTGATGCATGACCGGCACCAGGTCGAAACGGCTGAGCAGCGGACTGTCGACCATGCCGATGCGCTCGGCGAACAGCCGCTGAATGGGTGTGGCGCCCATGACGGCGTTGTAGAGACCGGGGGCGCGGGCGAACAGCGGCAGGCTGAATTCCAGCGAACCGATCAGGTAGTCGCGCAGGGGGCGCAGGTAGCGACGGTGATAGAGCTCGAGAAAGCGCGAGCGAAATTCCGGCACATTGACCTTGATCGGGCACTGGCCCGCGCAGGACTTGCACGCCAGGCAGCCGGCCATGGCGTCATAGACCTCGTGGGAGAAGTCCGCCTCGGCCTGGCGGCCATTGCGCCAGCGTTGCGGCAGGGCCTTGAGCCAGTTCCGGGCACCACGCGGCGCGGGGGCCAGGACATCGATGCCGGCCTGGCCCTGCAGGCGCAGCCATTCACGGATCAGGGCGGCGCGCCCCTTGGGTGAGTGGATGCGCTGGCGGGTGGCCTTCCAGGACGGGCACATGGCGTCGTCGGGATCGTAGTTGTAGCAGGCGCCATTGCCGTTGCAGTGCATGGCGGTGCCGTAGCTCTGCCAGACGCGCTCGTCGAGGGTGCGGTCCAACTCGCCCCTGAGGGTCACGCCATCGACCTTGAGCAACTCGGCGCCGCTGGCGAGCGGGGTGGCGATCTTGCCCGGATTGAGCTGGTTGTGCGGATCGAAGGCACCCTTGAGCGCCTGTAACGATGGGTAGAGGTCGCCGAAGAAGGCCGGCGCATATTCCGAGCGCACGCCCTTGCCGTGTTCGCCCCAGAGCAGGCCGCCGTATTTCTGCGTCAAGGCGGCCACCTGGTCGGAGATCGGTCGCACCAGCGCCGCCTGGCGTGGGTCCTTGAGATCCAGCGCCGGACGCACGTGCAGCACCCCGGCGTCAACGTGGCCGAACATGCCGTATTGCAGGTTATGGCCATCGAGCAGGGCGCGGAATTCTGCGATGAAGTCGGCCAGGCGCTCGGGCGGGACCGCGGTGTCTTCGACGAAGGGCTGCGGGCGGATCTCGCCCTGGACGTTGCCCAGCAGGCCCACGGCGCGCTTGCGCATGGTGTAGACGCGGGTCACGGCGTTGCGGCCGATGGCCAGGGTGTGGCCGAGGCGCTCGACGGTAGTGTCCTGGCGCAGGTGGTCGAGGAAGCCCTGGACGCGGGCGTCCACCGCTTCGGGATCATCGCCGCTGAATTCCACCAGGTTGATGCCCAGGGTGGGGCGCTCCACATCCTCGGGGAAATACTCCGCCACGCTGTGCCAGACGATGTCCTGCATGGCCAGCAGGAGCACCTTGGAATCCACCGTCTCGATGGACAACGGCTTGAGTTCGATCAGGGCGCGGGCGTCGCGCAGGGCGTCCATGAAGCTGGCGTAGCGGACGTTGACCAGCACCGAGTACTTGGGAATCGGCAGGACGTTGAGCTTGGCCTCGGCGATGAAGGCCAGGGAGCCTTCGGCGCCGCAGAGCACGCTGTTGAGGTTGAAGCGGCCGTCCGCCTCGATCAGGTGCGCCAGGTCATAGCCGGTCAGGCAGCGATTGAGCTTGGGAAAGCGTGCTTCGATCAGTTCTGCCTGCTGCTCGGCGATGTCCCGCGCACAACGGTAGACGGCTCCGGTGCGATCGTCGCGGGCACAGAGGGCGTCCAGTTCGACGTTATCCACCGGGCGACTTTCCAGGCGTTCGCCGCCGATCAGGTAGGCGTCCAGTTCCAGCACGTGGTTGCGGGTCTTGCCGTAGGTCACGCTGCCCTGGCCGCTGGCGTCGGTGTTGATCATGCCGCCGATGGTGGCGCGGTTGGAGGTGGACAGCTCCGGGGCGAAGAACAGGCCGTGGGGGCGGAGCGCGGCGTTGAGCTGGTCCTTGACCACGCCGGCCTGGACCCGCACCCAGCCCTCCGCGGCGTTGATCTCCAGGATCCTGTTCAGGTGGCGGGAAAGGTCGACCACGATGCCGTCGGTGAGGGACTGGCCGTTGGTGCCGGTACCGCCACCGCGCGGGGTCAGGACCACGCCCTGGAAACGCGCCTCGCCCATCAGTCGGGCCAGGCACTGGACGTCGGCGCTGTCCTTGGGAAAGACCGCTGCCTGGGGCAGGCGCTGGTAGATGGAGTTGTCGGTGGCCATGACCGTGCGGCTGGCATGGTCCAGCGCGATCTCGCCCTGGAAGCCGCTGGCGGCGAGGGTGGTCAGGAAGTCGGTGTAGGCGGCGGCGAGGGGCACCGGGGCCGGCAGGCGGGCGATCATGTTCATCAGGCGGGCTCTCTGGCGGCGGACGGCCGTCTCCTTCAGCGAGCGAAGGAATGGCGTCGACCTTTTGTGGCTATAGTAGGCATTCTCACCACAGCGCGGCGGCGCCACAACCGAAGATTCCGCCGCCTATGCCGGAAGATCCTGAATGAATCACCGCCGCCTGACGCCCTCCATGTCGCTGCTGCTGGCCTTCGAGGCGGCGGCGCGGCATGAGAGCTACACCCGGGCGGCCGAGGAGCTGTCGCTGACCCAGAGCGCCGTCGGCCGGCAGGTGCAGGCGCTGGAACAGTTGCTGGGGCTGACGCTGTTTCGTCGCGAGGGCCGGCAGATCGTGCTCACCGATGTGGGGCGCGCCTACAGTCGCGAGCTGGGGCTGGCCCTCGGGCAGATCCGCAGCGCCACCCTGCAGGCCATGGCCTTCGCCTCCGGGCAGGGCACCCTGCGCCTGGCGGTGCTGCCGACCTTTGGTTCCAAGTGGCTGCTGCCGCGCCTGGGCAGCTTCTATACCGCCCACCCCGGGATGCTGGTGCATCTGCATTCACGCATCCAGGCGGTGGACTTCGCCGCCAGCGAGATCGACGCCGCCATCAGCGTCGGCAGCGGCGACTGGCCGGGGCTACGGGCCCATCCGCTGCAAGCCGAGCAGCTCGTCGTCATTGCCAGTCCGACGACCCTGGCCGATTTGCCGGATACCACGCCCGCGACCCTGGCCGGTCAGTTGCTGCTCGGTGTGGCCAACAATCCCCAGGCCTGGGGCGAGTGGTTCCGGCATCATGAATTGCCGCACCGGGCGATGCGGCCGGGGCCGAGTTTCGAGCTGACCTCGCACCTGATCCAGGCGGTGCGCGCCGGCATCGGCATCGGCCTGGTGCCGCGGGTGCTGGTGGAAGACGAACTGGCCCAGGGCGAGCTGCTCGCCTGCGGACCGGCATTGGTCAGCCGGCGCAGCTACTACCTGGTCTATCCGCCGCGCAACAAGGGCCTACCGTCGCTGCAGGCCTTTCGGCAGTGGCTGCTGGCCGAGATCAACGAAGGAGAGGGACAGCCATGAGTAAGCCGGGACAGCGGGTGCTGGCCGCGCTGCGGCAGATGATCCTGTCCGGCGAACTGGGCGCGGGCGAACGCCTGGCGGAGCTTCCCACCGCCGAGCGCTTCGCCGTGTCGCGCATGCCGGTGCGCCTGGCCCTGCGCACCCTGGCCGAGGAAGGTCTGCTGGAGCGCAGTGGTGCCCGCGGCTATCAGGTGCGGGCCCTGACCGGGGCCGATCTGGAGGGCGCGGTGGAGGTGCGCGGGGTGCTGGAAGGCCTGGCCGCGCGCCAGGCCGCCGAACGGGGCCTGGACGCTGCCACCCGCGTTACGCTGGAAGACTGCCTGCGGCGGGGTGATCGGCTGTTCGCCAAGGGCCATGTGCTGCTGGAGGATCTGGAGGACTACCACGATCTCAACCGGGCCTTTCACCAGGCCATCGTCGCCGCCAGCGGCAATTCGGCCATCGCCCTGGCGCTGGGGCGCCATGAGCATCTGCCCTTCGCCTCGGTGAGCGCCCTGGCGGTGGATGCCGGGAATCTCGACCGTGAATACCGCCGCTTCAACTTCGCCCACCTGCAACACCATGCGCTGTTCGACGCCCTGGTGCGCGGCCAGGGCGCCCGCGCCGAGGGCATCATGCGCGAGCATGCCCAGGCGACGCTGGGGTATGCACGGTGGTTCGGTGGGGAAGAGGGGGAGGCGGGGGCGCTGAAGGTACTGGTGTAGGGCGGGGCCCTCACCCCGGCCCTCTCCCGGGGGGAGAGGGGGAAGTAGAGTGGGCTCGGGGTCGTCAGAGATCCAGCACCAGCCGCTCGCCCTTGGCGCGGGAGCAGCAGGGGGTGAAGCGGTCGTTGGCGGCGTGCTCGGCTGCGGAGAGAAAGAGGTCGCGGTGCTCGGGTTCGCCGGCCAGCACCGGGGTCAGGCAGGTGCCGCAGAGACCCTGGCCACAGGACACCGGCAGGACGACACCCAGGTCAGCCAGAACCTCGACCACGCTGCGTTCGGCCGGTACCTGCACGCGGCGACCGCTGCGCGCCAGCTCCACCTCGAAGGGTCTTTGCTCGCCCTGGGCGGCGGGATCGGCGGCGAAGAACTCCCGATGGATCTGGCCGGGTTGCCAGCCCTGGGCCTGGGCGGCGTCCACCACCGCGGCCATGAAGCCGGCCGGGCCGCAGACATAGAGGTGATCGTCCGGTGCCGCCGGACCGAGCAGGTGCTGGAAGTTGGGTCGCAGCGCCGGGTCGTGCTGGTCGAAGTGCACCCTGACCTGCTCGGCATAGGGCCGCGCCTTGAGCCAGGGGATGAAGGCCGCGTGTTCGCGGTCGCGTACCAGGTATCTCAGGGTGAAGTGCGCGCCCTGCTGATAGAGCTGTTCGGCCATGGCCAGGAGCGGAGTGATACCGATACCTCCGGCCAGCAGCTGGGTGCGGCGCGTGCTGGGGACCAAGGCGAACAGGTTGCGCGGCTCGCTGGCCAGCAGGCGATCGCCCACCTCCAGTTTATGCATGGCCTGGGAGCCGCCGCGGGAGTCGGGGACGAGCAGCACGGCGATGCGATAGCGGGTCGGTACCGGTTCCGGCGCGGTACAGAGCGAATAGTGGCGCACCAAGCCGTCGCCCAGGGTGATTTCCAGATGGGCGCCGGCGGCGAAGCCGGGCAGGGGGCCGCCGTCGGCGCGGGCCAGGTCGAAGGCCAGGATGGTGGGGGCCTCGCGCTGTACGGCGGTGACGATCAGATCGAGCATGAGAGGTCTCCTAGGCGATCTGCCGGACCGGGATGCCGGTGGCGGCCTGTTCGGCGGCCAGCAGGCGGTCGATGATCTGCCGCGACTGCACGCCGCCGGCATCGATGTTGAGCTTGAGCAGGCCGCGCTCCGGATAGCGCAGCAGGTTCTGCTGCTGGCGTTCGAGCATCTCCAGGTCTTCGCCGAAGATCTTGCCCTGGCCTTCGCGGATGCTGGCGGTGAGCTCGGCATCGTCCGGCTTGAAGTTGCGCGCCATGCCCCAGAAGTACCAGATGGAGGTCTCGGTCTCGGGGGTGATGAAGTCCACCACCACGCTGGCGGCCTTGACCGCCACCGGGGCCTCGTAGCCGCCATGGCCGGCATGGGCCACGCCCACCTCGATCATCACGTGGCTGGGCGGGGTGAAGCGGCAGATCTGCCAGCGATCCACCGGGACGTCGTCGGCCAGGCCATTGCCACGCAGAGCCATGCGCCAGAAGGGCGGGGCGGAGATGTTTTCCATGTGCCGGCTGGTGATGACCTCGTCACCGTCGACACGGGTGGCCGGCGGCGCCTCGTCGATCTCCTTCTGGCCGATGCTGGAGGCGTGGACATAGGTCTCGTGGGTGAGATCCATGAGGTTGTCGATCATCAGCCGGTAGTCGCACTGGATGTGATAGAGGCCGCCGCCATAGGCCCAGTCGGGACTCTCGGCCCACTCCAGGTGGGGAATCAGCGCCGCATCGGCCTTGGCCTGGTCGCCCGGCCAGACCCAGATGAAGCCGTGCCGCTCGACGGCGGCATAGGGGCGCACCGCGGGAAAGACGCCGACCCGCTGCCCCGGCATGCCCAGGGTCTTGCCACCGCAACCCATCTCCAGGCCGTGATAGCCGCAGACCAGGGTGCCGTCGCGGACGAAGCCCAGGGACAGCGGCGCGCCGCGGTGCGGGCAGAAGTCTTCCAGGGCCACCACCTGGCCATTGGCGTCACGGTAGAAGACCAGGGGTTCGCCACAGATCTGGCGACCCAGGGGCTTGTCTTGGACTTCGTCGGGGGTACAGGCGACGTACCAGGCATTCTTCGGGTACATGAGCGGGGCCTCTTGTTGTTGTCTATTGGATCCAATGGTTATGACGGTTAACGATTCCTGTCAATGGCATTCGCTCTGCGAGGCCCGTGTCAGGACGAATGGCGTTACCGCTGTTGTACCTGTTGCCGCTCGATTGGATCCTGTCTGCCCAGGTTCCCCTATCGTTCACCGGCATCATGCATGCTCAGCAAAATAGTTAATTGACTTAACTAATTCCCTGGCGTAGCTTCAGCTCCATACCCACCCAACAACAAGAGGCACACGCCATGGGCAGTTATGACGGACGCTGGCAGACGGTCAAAGTGGACATCGAGGACGGTATCGCCTGGGTGACGCTCAATCGTCCCGAGAAACGCAACGCCATGAGTCCCACCCTCAACCGCGAGATGGTCGAGGTGCTGGAGACCCTGGAGCAGGACGCCAGCGCCGGCGTGCTGGTGCTGACCGGTGCCGGCGATGCCTGGACCGCGGGCATGGACCTCAAGGAATACTTCCGCGAGACCGACGCCGGCCCCGAGATCCTGCAGGAAAAGATTCGCCGCGAGGCCTCCCAGTGGCAGTGGAAGCTGTTGCGCATGTACGCCAAGCCGACCATCGCCATGGTCAACGGCTGGTGCTTTGGCGGCGGCTTCAGCCCGCTGGTGGCCTGCGACCTGGCCATCACCGCCGACGAGGCCACCTTCGGCCTGTCCGAGATCAATTGGGGCATTCCCCCGGGCAACCTGGTGAGCAAGGCCCTGGCCGATACCGTGGGCCATCGTACCGCCCTCTACTATGTGATGACCGGCAAGACCTTCAGCGGTCCCGAGGCGGCGGCCATGGGCCTGGTCAACCAGAGCGTGCCGCGCGACCGGTTGCGCGAGGTGACCACCGCCCTGGCCCGCGAGCTGCTGGACAAGAATCCGGTGGTGCTGCGGGCCGCCAAGGTCGGCTTCAAGCGCTGCCGCGAACTGACCTGGGAGCAGAACGAGGACTACCTCTATGCCAAGCTCGACCAGTCGCGGCTGCAGGATCCGGAAGGCGGTCGCGAACAGGGCATGAAGCAGTTCCTCGACGACAAGAGCATCAAGCCGGGTCTGCAGACCTACAAGCGCTAGATCGCCACCGCCCACCCGTACAACAACAAGAGGTAGCGTCATGGTCGAGGTATCCCTGCTCATCGGCGGCGCCAGCCGCCCGGCCGGCGACGGTCGCAGCTATCAGCGTTGCCATCCGGTGACCGGCGCGGTGGTCTCCACGGTGGCCGCCGCCACCCTGGAGGATGCCGACGCCGCCGTCGCCGCGGCCCAGGCCGCCTTTCCCGCCTGGGCTGCGCTACCACCGGGTGAGCGCCGTCGCCGTCTGCTGGCCGCCGCTGATGGTCTGGCGGCGCGCAGTAGCGAATTCGTCGCCCTCGCCGGGGAGACCGGGGCCATGGCCAACTGGTACGGGTTCAATGTCCACCTGGCGGCCAACATGCTGCGCGAGGCGGCGGCCATGACCACCCAGATCCAGGGCGAGGTCATACCGTCCGACGTGCCCGGCAGCTTCGCCATGGCGCTACGGCAGCCCTGTGGTGTGGTGCTGGGCATCGCGCCCTGGAACGCGCCGGTGATCCTCGGTACCCGCGCCCTGGCCATGCCCCTGGCCTGCGGCAACACCGTGGTGCTCAAGGCCTCCGAACAAAGTCCGGGCGTGCACCGGCTGATCGGCCAGGTGCTGCAGGACGCCGGCCTGGGCGACGGTGTGGTCAATGTCCTCACCAATGCTCCGGAGGATGCCCCGGCCGTCGTCGAACGGCTGATCGCCAACCCGGCGGTGCGGCGCGTCAACTTCACCGGCTCCACCCGGGTGGGTCGCATCGTTGGCGAGCTGGCGGCGCGCCATCTCAAGCCGGCCGTGCTGGAACTGGGCGGCAAGGCACCGCTGCTGGTGCTGGAGGACGCCGACCTGGATGCCGCGGTCGCTGCGGCGGCCTTTGGCGCCTATTTCAACCAAGGGCAGATCTGCATGTCCACCGAGCGCCTGCTGGTGGACAGTCGCATCGCCGACGCCTTCGTCGAGCGCCTGGCGGCCAAGGTGCGCACCCTCAAGGCCGGCGATCCAGGCGCGCCCGATTCGGTCCTGGGTTCCCTGATCGACGCCAGTGCCGGCACCCGCATCAAGGCGCTGATCGACGACGCCGTGGGCAAGGGCGCCCGGTTGGTCTGTGGCGGCGAGCTCGACGGCAGCATCCTCCAGCCGACCCTGCTGGATGGCGTCACCGCCGAGATGCAGCTCTATGCCGAGGAATCCTTCGGCCCGGTCGCGGTGGTGATCCGTGCCGAGGGTGACGAGGCCCTGCTGCGCCTGGCCAACGATTCCGAATTCGGTCTCTCGTCGGCCATCTTCAGTCGCGACACCGCCCGTGCCCTGGCGCTGGCCCAGCGGGTGGAGAGCGGTATCTGCCACATCAACGGCCCCACGGTGCACGACGAGGCGCAGATGCCCTTTGGCGGCGTGAAGTCCAGCGGCTACGGCAGCTTCGGCTCACGGGCCTCCATCGATCATTTCACCCAGTTGCGCTGGGTGACGCTGCAGACGGGGCCACGCCACTACCCGATCTGATCCGCGTCCGCCGTCCCTAGCTCCTGTTGCAACAACAATAAGAGGCGCCCTCGGGCGCCAGCCCAGAGGAGAATTCAAGGTGAGTCACGTCACGCATACCCGCGCGCCCGCCGATCAGCCGCTGCGCTATCGCCCGGTGACCCTGGGACAACCCGGCGTTACCGTGGAAGAGCGGGGTGGACTGCTCTACATGGCCTCCCAGGAAGCCCTGACCCCACCGCCGCCGCGACTGCTGGACCGGCTGCTGCACTGGGCCGCGGTAACCCCGGACCGCACCTTCTTCGCCGCGCGGGAAGCCGGCGGCGCCTGGCGCGAATTCTCCTATGGCGAGATGCTGCAACGGGTGCGTCAACTGGCCGCCGCGCTGCTGGAGTTCGGCCTGTCGGCCGAGCGACCCTTGGCGATTCTCTCCGGCAACGACCCGGAGCATCTGCAGCTGGCCATGGCGGCCCTCTATGCCGGCATTCCCTTCTGCCCGGTGTCACCCGGCTACGCGCTGCTGTCCCAGGACCACGCCAAGCTGCGCCATGTCTGCGGCCTGCTGCAGCCGGGACTGGTGTTCGTCAGCGATGGCCCCGCGTTCCAGAAGGCGCTGGATGCCGTGCTGCCCGCCGACGTACCGGTTATTGCTACCCGCGGCGAGGTCCAGGGCCGCAATACCCTGACCTTCGAGTCGCTGCTCGCCCGTGGTGAACTGGCCGCCGCCGAGCGTGCCTTCGCCGCCACCGGGTCGGACAGCATCGCCAAGTTTCTCTTCACCTCCGGTTCCACCAAGCTGCCCAAGGCGGTGACCACTACCCAGCGCATGCTCTGCGCCAACCAGCAGATGCTCTTGCAGACCTTTCCGGTGTTTGGCGAAGAGCCGCCGGTGCTGGTGGACTGGCTGCCCTGGAACCACACCTTTGGTGGCAGTCACAACCTGGGGATCGTGCTCTACAACGGCGGCACCTTCTATCTCGACGAAGGCAAGCCGACCCCCCAGGGCTTCGGCGAGACCCTGCGCAACCTGCGCGAGGTATCACCCACCGCCTACCTGACGGTGCCGCGCGGCTGGGAAGAGCTGGCCAATGCCCTGGAGCGCGACGCCGAATTGCGCGAGCGCTTCTTCGCCCGCATGCGGCTGTTCTTCTTTGCCGCGGCGGGGCTGTCGCAAAGCGTCTGGGATCGCCTGGATCGCATCGCCGAGGCCCATTGCGGCGAACGCATCCGCATGATGGCCGGTCTGGGCATGACCGAGGCCTCGCCCAGTTGCACCTTCACCACCGGACCGCTTTCAGTGGCCGGCTATGTCGGGGTGCCGGCGCCGGGCTGCGAACTCAAGCTGGTGCCGGTGGACGGCAAGCTGGAAGGGCGCTTCCGTGGTCCGCACATCATGCCCGGCTATTGGCGCGACACCGCCCAGACCGCCGCCTGCTTCGACGAGGAAGGCTTCTACTGCTCGGGCGATGCGCTCAAGCTGGTCGATCCGGCCAATCCGCAGCTGGGTCTGATGTTCGACGGCCGCATCGCCGAGGACTTCAAGCTGTCGTCCGGGGTCTTCGTCAGCGTCGGTCCCCTGCGCAATCGCGCGGTACTGGAGGGCACGCCGCTGGTGCAGGACGTGGTGGTGGCGGCGCCGGATCGCGAGTGTCTGGGACTGCTGGTCTTTCCGCGCCTGGCGGATTGCCGGCAACTGGCCGGGCTGGACGACGGCGTCGATGCCACCGCGGTACTGGCCAGTGCCCCGGTTCAGGACTGGTTCGCCGGCTGGCTCCAGCGCCTCAATCGCGAGGC
The DNA here is from genome assembly GCF_039908605.1 of Pseudomonas aestiva. Classification (NCBI taxonomy): domain Bacteria; kingdom Pseudomonadati; phylum Pseudomonadota; class Gammaproteobacteria; order Pseudomonadales; family Pseudomonadaceae; genus Pseudomonas; species Pseudomonas aestiva. The sequence continues at coordinate 1,789,378 of NZ_CP150916.1, forward strand.
TTCGGGCAACGCCAGTCGCCTGGAATGGATCGCTCTGCAGGAAGAGCCGCCATCCGCCGAACGCGGCGAGATCACCGACAAGGGCTCGCTCAACCAGCGCAGCGTCCTGACCCATCGCGCGGAACGGCTGGAGGCCTGCTACCGGGGAACGGCGCCGCTGTTGATCAGGGCGTAGTCTGGCGCCTGGGGTTTCCCTCACCCCAGCCCTCTCCCAGAGGGAGAGGGGGCGTTCAGTGCCACTGCGCGACCTTCGTAGGTTGCGGTTGAGCGTAGCGAAGCCCAACAAGGGGGCGAGTGGCTGACGACATCCCTCATCCCAGCCCTCTTCCGCGGGAGAGGGGCGTTACGCGAGACTGGCGCCAGGGGCCGCCGGCCCCTGTGCCCGATCACTCATCCTTGCGCGGCTTGCGCTTCGCCTGATCTGTGCCGTACAGGGTCTTGCCGCCCAGACTGCGGGTCAGTTCATCCGCGGCTTCGCGCAGGACCTCGTACAGGGTCTGGGCGCGTTCCAGGCTGAGGCGATTGGCCGGCCCCGAGATCACCAGAGCACCCAGCAGCTCTTCCTGGGCGTCATAGATGGGCAGGGCGACGGAAGAGGCGTGCGGATCGGTGGCACCGCAGGAGTAGAAGGGGATGATCCCGGCTTTGGCCACCGCATAGGGCGTCTGCAGGGCCAGGGCACCGGCCGCCTGGTCCATGGGGCGCATGTCGCCGGGTTGGAGGTGCAGACGCAGGCGATGAGGGGAATTCACCCGGTACTGGCAGAGCCGGTAGGCGCCGTGTCGTACATAGAAGGAGGCGGTTTCGCCACTCTCTTCGGTGAGCTGATGCAGCCGCGGCATGATGTGGCGGCCGACATCGTGAGAGTCCTGGTAGACGGCATTGAGGCGCACGACCTCGCTGGCCAGGATGTAGTTGCCATCGGCGAGTCGGGTCACCAGACCGTATTTTTCCAGCGACACCACCAGGCGCATGATGGTGCTCTTGATCAGGCCGGTGCGATGGGCCAGTTCGGCGAGACTCAGGGCGGCATCGCCGATGCGAAAGGCGGTGAGAACGGTCAAGACGCGATCAGCAGAGGCAACGCCGGAAACGCCTGGGCGAGGACGGTTAGTGTTCAAGCGAGTGTTCCTAAAGGGCAGCTATCGCCACATTATCCGCGAGCGCCCGGTGTGCGCCTAGTGAGTCGCTCGCACAGTCAGCTGTCCAGGCGCTGCTATCCGCCTTTATTGATAGCTAGACATTTCAATGGCAATGGCCCGCCCGACCCGAGGTGAGCGTCCAGAGACGCCCCGATCGTGCCATCAGGGCATTGCTTTGCTCGCGCCGCCACCACTCAGATCGCCGCGCTGCGTTCCTTGATCTCCTGGTGCAGGAGGCGGTCGTTCTCGAAGTAGTCCACCGGGCAGTCCAGGCTCTCTCCCCCGGGAATGCCGAAGAGGTATCCCACAGCCTCGTTTGCAGGCAACGAACGACCAGATCGGCGGCTCTCATCAGGGGTCCTGTAGTCCTTTTTGAAGTGGGAAGGACGTTCCGGGCTGGCGAGTGACGCTGTGGGAACTCATGAGCGAGCTTTTAAAAAAGAAATGTAATTTCAAATTTTACTTATCGGCGGCTTCAGGAACCTGGATCACGCTTATCGTGAGGTCGAAAGAAGCCCAATAAGACTTTTTTGGTTACGAATTTTAGGCCGCCTGGGCAATGCCTTGTCTCGTTTACGAAATGGCATTCCATTATCTTGCTCCCATGGCCGCCGGCCGAGAGGTCTTTCTTGTGGCCGGAAACGCTATCCCGTGATCAGCTCAAGCCGGCAGCGTCGTCCTGGACGCCGCTGCCGCGCATGACCCCTGGTCACGTCAATCCAACAAGAACAATAGAGAGCTATCCATGACCAAGACCGCGAGTGCTGTGCTTGCCTCTTTCCTGGCGCTGTCCCTCAGCTCCTTCAGTGCGCAGGCCGCCTGGCCGGAAGACCGGCCGATCGAATTCCTGGTCGCCTATGCCCCCGGTGGCAGCACCGATGTCATGGCTCGCGCGATGCAGCCCTATCTGGAGAAGCGCCTGGGCGCGAAGATCGTCATCGTCAACCGCCCCGGCGCGGCGGGCGAGATCGCCTACACCATGCTGAGCAAGGCGAAACCCGATGGCTACACCTTCGCCTTCATCAATACCCCCGGCTTCCTGAGCACCCGCGTCCAGCGTAAGGTCGGCTACGACCCGGCGAAGATCCGCCCGGTGGCACGCATCGTCGACGATCCCACGGTGCTGGCGGTCCCCAAGGATTCCTCCTACAAGACCCTGGCTGACTTCACCGCGGCCGCCAAGGCCGCACCCGGCAAGTTCTCGGTCGGCACCTCCGGCGTCGGCACGGATGACCACCTGATGATGGTGGAGCTGCAACAGCTGACCGACATCAAACTCACCCACGTGCCTTTCAGCGGCGCTTCCGAATCCCGCACCGCCCTGATGGGCGGCCATATCAGTGCGGCCGGGCAGAACATCAGCGAGATGAACGCGGACGACGACTTCCGCGTGCTGGCGCAATTCTCCGCCGAGCGCATGCCGCAGCAGCCCAATCTACCCACTGCCAGGGAGCAGGGCGTCGACCTGGTCATGACCTCCGAACGGGGCATCGCCGCCCCGTCCGGGGTGCCCGAGGCCATCGAGCAGCGAATGGCGCAGGCGGTGAAAGAGGTCATCGAGGATCCGGCCTTCGTCAAGCAGGCCGGGGATCTGTCGCTGCCGCTGGCCTATCTGTCCGGCGAGGACTGGGCCGCCCAGATGCCGGCGCAGCTCGCGGGTTACCAGAAGCTGTGGAGCGTCTCGCCATGGGTGCAGTGACGCGCACGGCGCGCGGCAATCGTCCTGACTTTCTCGCCAGTGCCATCTTCATCGGCCTGGGGGCGCTGGTGCTCTGGTCGTCGAAGGACCTGCCGTTCGGCAGCGCGGCCATGATGGGGCCGGGCTATCTGCCGATCTTGGTCGGCTCGCTGGTGATCATCCTTGGCGTCGTCATCGGCCTGCTGGGCCTGTGGCAGCACGCGGAGTCCATCGACGCCGTACAGCTCAGGCCTTTATTGATCCTGTTGGCTTCCGTCGGCGGCTTCGCCCTGGCGGCCGAGTATGCCGGCTTCATCGTCGCGGCCGCCGGGCTGGTGATCTTCGGCAGCATGGCCGACCGCGAGTGGCGGCTGCGCGAGGTGCTGATCTCCAGCGTGGTGCTGACCTTGTTCGGCGTGCTGGTCTTCATCTATGGACTGGATGTCCAAATGCGTGTGGGGCCTTTCTGATGGAGATCTTCGACGCGCTCTACCTGGGCTTTTCCGAAGCCATGAGCCCGACCAACCTGGCGTTCTGCCTGATCGGGGCCCTGCTCGGGACCCTGATCGGCGTGCTGCCCGGCATCGGGCCCACGGCCACCGTGGCGATCCTGCTGCCGATCACCTATTTCCTGCCACCGCTGGCCGCCCTGATCATGCTCGCGGGCATCTTCTACGGTGCGCAATACGGCGGCTCGACCACGGCGATCCTGGTCAATCTGCCGGGCGAGGCCTCGGCGGTGGTCACGGCGCTGGATGGCCATGCCATGGCCAAGCGCGGACGGGCGGGGGCAGCGCTCGCCACCGCCGCCCTGGCGTCCTTCTTCGCCGGGACCGTCGCCACCGTGGCCCTGGCGGTGGCCGGTCCTGTGCTGTCGCGTTTCGCCCTGTCCTTCGGGCCGGCGGAATACGTGGCGCTGACCGTGTTCGGTCTGCTGGCGGCGACCATCCTGGCCAGCGGCTCGGTGATCAAGGCGGTCGGCATGGTCTGCCTGGGACTGCTACTCGGCATGGTGGGCATGGATGTCAGCAGTGGTACCACGCGCCTGACCTTCGGTTCCACTGACCTCTACGACGGCATCGACTTCGTGGTGATCGCGGTGGGCCTGTTCGGTATTGCCGAGATCGCCGTCAACCTCGAATCCCGCGAAGCCCGCGGCACCCTGGCCGGCAAGATCACCCGGCTGTGGCCAACCCGCGAGGACTTCCGCAGGGCCTGGCCGGCTACTCTGAGGGGCACGGCGTTGGGCACCTTCCTCGGCGTCCTTCCGGGCGGCGGTGCGACTCTGAGCGCCTTCAGCGCCTATTCGCTGGAAAAGAAGGTCTCCAAGACACCGGAGCAATTCGGCACCGGGATGGTGGAAGGCGTCGCCGCGCCGGAGTCGGCCAACAACGCCGGCGCCCAGTCGTCCTTCATCCCGCTACTGACCCTTGGCATTCCGTCCAACTCGATCATGGCCATGATGCTCGGCGCCATGATGATCCACGGCATCACCCCGGGGCCCTCGGTGATCACCAACCAGCCGGCGCTGTTCTGGGGCCTGATCGCCAGCATGTGGATCGGCAACCTGATGCTGCTGGTCATCAACCTGCCGCTCATCGGCGTCTGGGTGCGGCTGCTGCAGGTGCCGTATCGGCTGCTGTTCCCGGCCATCCTGCTGTTCTGCTGCGTCGGGGTGTACAGCGTCAACAACCGCGGCTTCGATGTCGCCCTGGTGATCATCTTCGGGCTGCTGGGCTATCTGTTCCGCAAGGCCAAGTGCGAGCCGGGTCCGCTGCTGCTGGGTTTCGTCCTCGGCCCTTTGCTGGAGACCAACCTGAGACGCGCCCTGCTGATTTCCCAGGGGGATCCGTCCGTGCTCGTCCAGCGGCCGATCAGCGCCACCCTGTTCGCCGCCTCGGCCATCCTGCTGGTGATGATGGTGTTGCCGGCGTTTCGCCGGAAGCGGGAAGAGGCCTTCCAGGAGGAGGAGGCTTGAGCGGAGAGGGGGCAACGGGCTGAGCTCGCCGCCCCCTCGGCGTGCTAGCGGCAGGCGATGTCGAAGGCCTGGGCGATGGTGTCGAGCAAGGCGCTTTCGGAGTCCTGCTTGCGGCGCGCCATGGCGAGTTGGCGAGTGGGCGCGGCAGTGCCGAGGGAGACCTCCCTTATCTCATAGGGCCCCAGGTGTTCCGGGCGCAGTCGCGGCAGCACCGAGACGCCCAGGCCCAGGCCGACCATGGCGATGATGGCGTCGGCGCTGGGGACATCGAGCAGGGCCTCGCACTGGGGCACCAGGCCATCGACGAAGCGCGCCGCCAGGCGACCGACCACCAGCTTGCGATCCAGCCTGATCCAGGGGTAGCGCCGCAGATAGGCTTCGGGCTCCAGGGGCGCGAGCTGCGCTGGCACCACCAGTACCAGCGGCTCGCGGAGCAGGTCATGCCAATGCAGCCGCGCCGAGCCGCCGCCTGGTGGTCTGATCAGGATGGCGGCATCCAGGCGATCCGCTTTCAGGGCGGCGATCAATTCGGGCGTATTGTGCCGCTCCAGTTGCAGGGTGATGCCGGGAGCGCGTTGCTGCAGTTCGGCGACCGCCTTGGGGAGCAGGGTGGTCAGGACCGAACCCGTCACCCCGAGACGGACGCGACCGGTCAGCGGCTGCGCGCGCTGATTGCGCAATTTCTCGAGATCGGCCAACGGCCGGGCCATGGTGTCGATCAATTGTCGGGCGAACCCCGTGGCTTGCACCGTCCGACCCGAGCGATCGAACAGCGACTGGCCGAAGTAGGCCTCGAGCTGCTTGATCTGCAGGCTGACAGCGCTGGGGGTCAGGTTCACCGCCTCCGCAGCCGCGGCGAAGGAGCCGCGCTCCACTGCCGCCTGCAAGGTCAGGAAGGCTTCGATCTTCATGAGTTTTTCTCGTCTTTGGATCGACGAAGAATAACTTTTCTTCGCTGTTCGGGCGCCTAAGATGGCCAAAACGACCAGGCCAGCGGCATGAACCAGACGAGCAGACTGCAAGACTATCCCTTGGCGTCCCACACCCTGCCCAAGGGCAGCGGCGGCTACCGGATAACCCGACGCCTGCGGGCGATTCTGTCCCTCGATGATTTCGAGGCGGCCGCTCGCCGCCACCTGCCCAAGCCGCTGTTCGCCTACGTCAGCGGTGGCGCGGAAGAGGAAAAGTCGCTGCACGGGAACCGCTCGGGATTCGATCGCTATGCCTGGGTCCCGCGCGTCTTCACCGATACCTCGGCGCGCAGCCTCGAAACGACTCTCCTGGGGCAGCGCTACAGCGCGCCCTTCGGCATCGCGCCCATGGGCATCAGCGTTCTCACCGCCTTCGAGGGTGACCTCATCCAGACCCGGGCGGCCAGGGAGGCCAATATCCCGGCGATCATGAGCGGCTCCTCCCTGCTGCCGATGGAGGCGGTGGTGCAGGAAAATCCGGACGCCTGGTTCCAGGCCTATGTGCCGGGCGAAGACGCCAAGATCCTCGCCCTCATCGAGCGCGTGCAGCGCGCCGGTTTCAAGACGCTGGTGGTCACCGCCGACGTACCGGTGTCGGCCAATCGGGAGAATCTGATTCGCGCACGCTTTGCCACGCCGTTGAAGCCGGATCTGCACCTGGCCTGGGAGGGCATCACCCACCCGCGCTGGCTGCTGGGTACCGCCTTGCGCACCCTGCTCCGGCGGGGCATGCCGCACTTCGAGAATTCCGGCGTCGGCCGTGGCGCGCCCATCGTGTCGGCCAATGTGATGCGCGATTTCGGCGCCCGCGATCACCTGAGCTGGCGACACCTGGCGCTGATTCGCCGTCACTGGCCGGGCACCCTGGTGGTCAAGGGCATCCTTGATCCGGCGGATGCCGTGCACGCCCGGGAATCCGGTGCGGATGGCCTCATCGTCTCCAACCATGGCGGGCGCCAGATGGATGGCAGTGTCGCACCCCTCGCCATCCTGCCGCAGGTGGTCAAGGCGGTAGGGCCTGATTACCCGGTGATGATCGACAGCGGCTTCCGCCGCGGCAGTGACATCCTCATGGCGCTCGCGCTGGGGGCGACCTTCGTCTTCATCGGCCGGCCGATGAACTACGCGGGCGCCGTGGGCGGCCAGCCGGGCATCAAGCATGCGATCGGCATCCTGGCCACCGAGTTGTCGCGCAACATGGCGCTGCTGGGGATCCAGAGTCCCGGCGCGGTCCGTCGCGACAGCCTCAGGATCATCAGCTAGTTAACGAAAGGCGGTAGGTGTCCATCGCCGTGCCACTGAACAGGGCTTCACGGTCGGCCTGCCCCCAGCCCTGGGTCAGGCGCTTGAAGGCGTTCCAGAGCACCCCGTAGGAGAACATGCCCTTGTCCACGGGAAAGTTGCTTTCGAACAGGCAGCGCTCGGCGCCGAAGGCTTCCACGCAGGTCAGCACATAGGGTCGCCAGCGCTCGGCCAGTTCGGCCGAGGTGGGCGGAGTGGCTCGCTCGTCGAAGGCGAAGCCGCCAACCTTCATGCCCAGGCCGCCCAGCTTCAGGCGCAGGTTGCTGCAGCTGGCCAGCTCCCGGATGGCCAGGGACCAGGCCTGGAACACCGCCTGGCGTTGGTGCGCATAGGGTCCGGCGCCGAGTGGGCCACCGCAATGATCGAGGACGATCAACTGGTCGGGGAATCTGCGGGCGAGGGCCAGGACCTCGTCGAGCTGGGTGTGGTACGCCCAGATATCCAGCGAAAGACCATGGCGGGCCAGGCAGGCCACGCCTTCGTGGAAGCGCTCGTCCGTGAGCACCTTGGCCGGCGGTGGCCGCGGATTGGACACCAGGCGCGGATCGGCATGCCAGGCGGTGGCGTTGCGGATGCCACGCAGGCGTCCGCCGCTGCGCGCCTGCATCTCTTCCAGGACCGGAATGACCCCCTCTCCCTGGCGCAGATCGGCGCCGGCGACGATGGCGGCGCACAGCCGGCTCTCGCCATAGAGACCGCTGGCGCTCTGGGCCGCTATCCCGGCGGCGAATTCCACTTCCCCCACGGCGTCGAAGGGCGCGGCCCGGTCCGCGCTGTACATCGACCGGCACTGCACATAGACCGAGGCCAGGATGCGATGGCCGCTAGCGGTGTCCGCCAGGTACTTGGGCAGCAGGTAGCGTTGGCCGGGCCGGTCCCAGAGGTGGTGATGGGCGTCGATGATGGGCAGCTCGGGGTCCAGGATCGGTTCCTGGACCTGGGCCAGCCAGGCCTCGCGGACCTGGGCGTGGGGGGAAGCCGGTGTCTCAGCCATGGCGACGGCTCCGAGGGCTTCCCTTGGGCGGTGAGCGGCGGCTCAATTCTGCATGCCCCAGCGACGCACCGTGAGCACCTCGATGCTGCGGAACACCAGGCCTTCCACCACCAGACCGATGATGATCACCATCAGCAGACCGGCGAACACATTGGAGGTCTCCAGGGCGTTGCGGTGCTGGAAGACGTACCAGCCCAGGCCGCCCGAGTTGCCGGAGACGCCGAACACCAGCTCGGCGGCGATCAGGGTACGCCAGGCGAAGGCCCAGCCGATCTTCAGGCCGGCAAGGATTGAGGGCACCGCCGCCGGGATCAGCACCTTGGCCACCAGGCGGATGCCGCGCAGCCCATAGTTGCGCCCGGCCATGCGCTGGGTCTGGCTGACCGAGAGGAAGCCCGAGTAGGTGTTGAGCGCCACCGCCCAGAGCACCGAATGGACGATGACCAGCATCAGACTCTGGACGCCGAGGCCGAACCAGAGCATGGCCAGCGGCAGGATGGCGATGGCCGGCAGCGGATTGAACATGGCGGTGAGGGTGGCGAGGATATCGGTGCCCACCCGGGTGGATACCGCCAGGGTGGTGAGCAGCATCGCCAGGGCGATGGCCAGGCCGTAGCTCACCATCAGTACCTTGAGCGAGCTGAGTACGGCCAGGGGCAGGGCGCCATTGACCAGATCGGTCCACAGCGCCACCACGGTGTCGCTGAAGGTCGGAAACATCAGCGGGTTGTCCAGGTAGCGGGCATAGACCTCCCAGATCAGCGCCAGGGCGATCAGCACCAGGGTGCGGCGCACACCGGCCTGGGCGAACAGGCGCTCGGCCAGGCCCAGGCGCCGGGCGATGTCGCCGACCTGGCCGGGGGCGACGGGCGTATATTCGAGGTCCGGACGCGGTTGCAGGACGACGGCGGGCTTAGTCATGGGCGGTCTCGCTGGCGTTGGGGCCGAACAGCATCTGGCTGATGCGATTATGGAAGGCGGTGAAGCCGGCGGCGCCCTGCTGACGGAAGCCGTACTGGCTGGCATCGAGCTCGGCGCGGACCTGGCCGGGATGAGGGCTGAGCACCAGAATGCGCGAGCCGAGCAGGATGGCCTCTTCGATGGAGTGGGTGACGAACATCAGGGTGAAGGGCGACTGCTCCCAGAGCCCGAGCAGTTCCTCCTGCATGCGCCGCCGGGTGAGGGCGTCGAGGGCGGCGAAGGGTTCGTCCATCAGCAGGACGGCCGGCTCCATGGCCAGGGCGCGGGCAATGGCCACGCGTTGCTTCATGCCGCCGGAAAGCTGGTGCGGATAGGCGTCGACGAACTTCTCCAGGCCCACCTTGACCGCCGCGGCCCGGGCCCGGTCACGCAATTCGCCGGCGGGGAAGCGGCGGGTTTCCTGGAGCGGGAAGAGGATATTGCCGAGTACGGTCTTCCAGGGCATCAGCTGGTCGAATTCCTGGAACACCATCATGCGATCCGGACCGGGTTCGCGGACGTCCTGGCCATGCAGGCGGATGTGGCCCGCCGCCGGTTCGAGAAAGCCCGCGACGCTCTTGAGCAGGCTGGATTTGCCGCAGCCCGAGGGGCCGAGCAGGATGAAGCGATCGTATTCGCGGACCGTGAAGGACACCTGGTGGGTGGCGGTGATCAGTTGCTCGCGGGTCTTGTATTGCAGGGTCACGTTATCGACCTGCAGCAGGCAGGCGGGACTATCAGGGACAGCGGTAGGCGCGGAAGTCGGTACGGCATTCATGTCAGTTGCCCTCGCCGTTGGCCACGGGTTCGAAGAAGACCTCCTGCCAGCGCTGGGGCGCTTCCTTCAGGGCACCGCTGCCGACCATGAAGTTGGCCAGCGCCATGACCCCGATGGGCTGCACCGACCACTCGCCACTGACGCCGCGCAGCATGTCCTCCACCTGGTCGAGGCTCAGGCTGGAGGGCTCCGACTGCAGGAAGAGTTCGGCGGCCTTGCGTGGCTCGGCCTTGATGAAGTCCTGGGCCTGGGCGATGGCGGCGACCACCGCGCCACTGAGGCCCGGGTTGCGCTTGACGAATTTGCCAGTGGTGGTCAGCACCCCGCTGGTCATGCGGCTGCCCAGCTCCTTGGAAAAGTCGAACAGCTTGGTGACCTTGGGGTCCTTGGCCAGCAGATAGCTGTAGGGGTTGGGGCCGATGTAGCCGGTGATACCGGCCTTGTTGAGCAGGCTGGCGGTGGCGTCGGGATGGGGCAGGGCCACCATCAGGTTGTCCAGCCGATGCGCCTGGCCGGGACCGAAGGTGCGCTCGGCGGCCATCTGCAGCAGCAGCGCCTGCTGGCCGGTGGGGGAACTGACGGCAATCTTCTGGTCGGGTTTGAAGTCCTTGAGCGACTTGATCGAGGGATCGTTGACGAACAGCGCATTGTCGCCGGCCACCAGGGCGCAGAGCGCGCGGATGTCGAGGGACTTCCTGGTCTTCTGCCAAGCCACCAGGGTGCCCGGCAGCGCATAGCCGCCAATGTCGATATTGCCGCTGATCAAGGCGTCGTTGATGGCGGGCGAGCCACTGATGCGCTTGATCTCGAATTGGGTGTCGGGCTGGCCGGCGGCCTTGGCCTGCTCGCGAAAGAAGCCCAGCTTGTCGGCCAGGGTTACCGGCAGATAGGCATAGCCGTACTGGATGGCCAGAGTGACCTGGGTCTGTTCGGTCTGAGCCTGAGCGGGGAGGACGCTAGCCAAGGTGAGGCTGGCGACCAGACCCAGGACGCGGGCGAGCTGGCGCAGGGCGGGACGGGACGAGCGGCCGGACGGATGCAGCATGGCGTTCTCCTTGTTATTTTTGAAATGCCATTTCTTTTAATGAGTATTTAGAAAAGTCGTGCCTGTCAAGCAGCCTTGAGGATGCAGCCTTCGTCAGCTGAAAACTTTTGCTTGCAATTGGCCTTGAGTGTTTTATTTTTGCAACGGCATTTCGTTAAAAATAAAATTGCGAGGCTCCTCTGTGCGGAGGGGCTTCGGCCTCTCTCAGGTGCCTGGTCATGAGCTTTTTCGCTGCGCCGCCGACGATCCAAACCTCCGTCTTTACCCGCCTGCCCGATCGCTATCGCCAGCCGAAGCGCACGGCCTGGGCGGATGCCAATCGCCAGGGCAGGGCGATCGATTCCTTCCTGGAAGGCCCTTCCTTCGATCGCCAGGGCAATCTCTATGTGACCGACATCCCCAATGGGCGCATCTTTCGCATCGACCCCAGGGGCGAGTGGGAACTGGTCTGCGAGTACGACGGCTGGCCCAACGGCCTGAAGATCCATCGTGACGGGCGCATCTTCATCGCCGACTACAGGCGCGGCATCCTGCTGCTCGATCCGCTGCGTGGCGAGGTGGAGACGCTGCTGGGCAGCGCCGGCTCGGAAGGCTTCAAGGGGGTCAACGACCTGGTGTTCTCGCCGGCCGGCGATCTCTACTTCACCGACCAGGGCCAGACCGGCTTGCAGGACGCCAGTGGGCGGGTCTATCGCCTGGCGGCCGACGGCCAACTGAGCTGTCTGTTGAACACGGTGCCCAGCCCCAATGGCATCGTCTTCGATCCGCGGCTCAACCACCTGCTGATCGCGGTGACCCGGGCGCAGCAGATCTGGCGTATTCCTCTGGGCAACGGCTCGCTGATCGGCAAGGTCGGGGTCTTCGCCCAGCTCCACGGTGGCCTCGGTGGTCCGGACGGCCTGGCGCTGGATGAAGAGAGCAACCTCTATATCGCCCATACCGGTTTCGGCTCGGTCTGGCAGCTGTCGCAGGTGGCCGAGCCGCTGGCGCGGTTGCGGTCCTGTGCCGGCATCAGCAACACCAACCTGGCCTTCGGCGGCCCCGAGGGGCGCAGCCTGTTCATCACCGAATCCGAGACCGGCAGCATCCTGCGGGTAGAGACCAGCGTACGAGGTCTGCCGCTGTTCTCTCACCTGTAAACAGCGCTCCGGCGCCCCTGTCAGCACCACAATAATTACAACAGAGGTAATCCATGAGTCAGACTCCGCTGGGCGCCCAGGCGCCCTTGACCGATGCCGAAGGCGAACAACTGCTCGGGCGTACCCTGTGGCGCATCCTGCCGTTCATCTTCGCCTGCTACGTGATCAGCTACCTGGATCGCACCAACGTCGGCTTCGCCGCCATCAGCATGAACAAGGACCTGGGCCTGACGGCGACCATGTTCGGCTGGGCAGCAGGTCTGTTCTTCTTCGGTTATTTCATCTTCGAGATTCCCAGCAACCTGCTCATGCAGCGCTTCGGCGCGCGGATCTGGATCGCCCGGATCATGATCAGCTGGGGCCTGATCTCCATGGCCACGGCATTCGCCACCGGCCCGGTCAGCTTCAGCATCCTGCGCTTTCTGCTCGGGGTGGCCGAGGCCGGCTTCACCCCGGGGGTCTACCTCTACTTCACCTACTGGTTCCCGGGGAAATGGCGTGCCAAGGCGACCGCCGCCTTCCTGCTGGGCATCCCTACCGCCAACATCATCGGCTCGCCGCTGTCGGGCTTCCTGCTGGACATCCATGACTTCATGGGGTTGAAGAACTGGCAATTCCTGCTGGTGGTGGAAGCCCTGCCGGCGGTGCTGCTGGGTATTCTCTGCCTGTTCGTGCTGGTGGATTCGCCGGCCAAGGCGCGCTGGCTGTCGACCCGCGAGCGCACCTGGCTGACCGAACGACTGGCCCGCGAGCAGCGCGAGATAGGCGCGGCCCATGGCTCTACCCTGCGCGCTGCCCTCACCAATCCCAAGGTCTTCGTGCTGGCCGCCATCAACTTTTGCGGCATCGTCGGCTCCGTGGGGATCGGCATCTGGATGCCGCAGATCATCAAGAGCCTGGGCATGCAGAACACCACCGTGGGGCTGGTGGCGACCATCCCCTACATCCTCGGCGCCGTCGCCATGACCCTCTGGGCGCGGCAGGCCAACCTGAGTGCGCACCGACTGCCCTATGTGGCCGGCGCTCTGGGGCTGGCCGCCTGTGGCCTGGTGGGCGCTGCGCTCTCGGCCGATCCGCTGTTGCGCATGAGCTGCCTGAGCGTGACGGTGGCCAGCATCCTGTCCTTCCAGGCGACCTTCTGGGCCATTCCCTCCAGCTTCCTGACCGGTCGGGCGGCAGCGGGCGGACTGGCGCTGATCGTCTCCATCGGCAACCTCGGCGGCTTCGTCGGGCCCTTCGCCATCGGCCTGGTCAAGGATGCGACCCAGAGTTACTCCGGACCCTTCTATGTGGTGGCCTCGGTACTGGCGCTAGGTGTCGTCATGATGCTCTGGCTGGGCGACCCGAGTCGTCGGGTGCCGGTGAAGCCGGTGGGTGGGGCCGGGTTGGAGCCTGCGGGTCGTACCTGATTCAGGGGCGAGCCAGGCGAAGGGGGCGGCGATGAGCCGCCTTCTGCTTTTGCGGTCGACTGATCGTGAGGGAGAGGCCGGCGCTCCGGATAGGGCTGAGCAAGATACCCTGGCGGGACGCCGGCAGCTGGTCGCGCCGAACGTTGACGCCGCTGGATGGCGCGTCTCTTCGCAGCAGGGGGCTGGCCGCCTTGCCCTATGCTCCTGACACGTCGCGAGGCTGGTTGGCTTGAGTCGTCGAGGCGCGACCCTCTTTTCCCGGTTACTGCGCGACCTGTCGTGTCCGTCCAGAAGGGACAGGTCGAGTTCGACGGGTGCCAATGGACCCGATGCGCAATAAAAAAGGCAGCACCAGGCTGCCTTTCTTCATTGGGGCCACTGACTAGGGCAGGGCGCAACCCTTCTTCTTGAGCGATTCCAGGACCCAGCTGCGGTCGTTGGTGCCTTCGGCGATCTGCCGCATTTGCTTCTCTTCGGCGGCGTGCTTGGCGCTGGCACGGTCATAGACCTCGGCAACCTGGTCATAGGGCACGCAGAGCAGGCCGTCGTCGTCGCCGATGATCAGATCGCCCGGCTCGATGACCATGCCGTCGATGGCGATGGGCACGTTGATCTCGCCCGGACCGTCCTTGTAGGGGCCGCGGTGAGAGATGCCGGCAGCGAACAGGGGGAAGTCGCCCGAGCCGATGTTGGCGGCATCGCGGATGGCGCCGTTGATGACGATGCCGGCCACGCCGCGCTTGAGGGCATAGGCCACCATCATCTCGCCGATCAGGGCATTGGTCAGGTCACCGCCGGCATCCACCACGATGACGTCGCCCGGCTCGGCGATGTCCAGGGCGTAGTGCAGCATGAGGTTGTCGCCCGGGCGTGCCTTCACGGTCAGTGCCGGGCCGGCCAGCACGCCCTGGCGGTGCATGGGACGCAGGCGCGAGCCGCCGGCGGTCATCCGGTTCATCGAATCGCTGACATTGGCGACCGGAACCTCACGATAACGCGCGACCCATTCGGCTGCGACCTTGCGTTGGGCATTGAGAACTCTGAATCCGATGGTCATGGGCATTTCTCTTGTGGGCTTTGTTGGATGCCGCAGGAGCGGGTGTCGAATTTCAGAATGGCATTTCTTTTTTAAACATTCAACGGGCGGATGGGTGGCAGGTAATTCAAGGTTGCGTTCAGTATTGCAACGCTATTCCATTATGCTAAGGTCAAGGCCTGCTCATCTGGCTGTCCGCTCGACGGACGACGTCATAACAACAAGGGATAACCCACATGACCCGCACCCTGCTTCTCACCGGTCCTGAACTCGCGCCCGACGCCATGGCCCTGGCTGCCGCCCACGGCATCCGCGTGGTACCGACCCAGCCCTACATGCCCCATGACGAGCTGGTCGCGCTGATCCGCCGGGAGCAGCCCGACGCCATCATCGTCCGCCAGGGCAAGCTGACCCGCGAGATGATCGAGGCCTCGGCCAGGCTCGAGATCATCGCCAAGCACGGCGTCGGCTACGACACCATCGATCTGCAGGCCGCCGCCGACCGGGGGATCCCGGTCACCATCGCCCTGGGCGCCAACGCCCAATCGGTGGCCGAACATGCCTTCGCTCTGATGTTCAGCGTGGCCCGGCAGACCCCCTGGCTGAATGCGCGAATGCACGCCGGGCACTGGGACAAGGCCCAGGCCAATGGCACCGAGCTGTTTGGCAAGACCCTCGGCCTGGTGGGCCTGGGTTCCATCGGCAGCGTGCTGATGGACCTGGTGGCGCCGCTGCGGATGCAGGTCCGGGTCTATGATCCCTATCTCCAGACCCTGCCCGTGCGTGACCACGTGCGCCGGGAAGAGAGCTTCGATAACCTGTTGGCCGAGTGCGACGTCATCAGCCTGCATTGCCCGCTCACCGAGGCCAATCGCCACCTGTTCGGCGCCGCCCAGTTCGCCCGGATGCGTCCCGGCAGCCTGCTGATCAATACCGCTCGCGGCGAGTTGATCGACACCCAGGCGCTGGTCGCAGCGTTGCGCGACGGCCAGATCGGCGGTGCCGGCCTGGATACCTTCCACCCCGAGCCGCCGCCGGCCGACAGCGCCCTATGGGGCCTGACCAACCTGGTCGCCACGCCCCACGTGGGCGCCAACACCACCGAGGCCCGCGACCGGGTCGGGCTGGTGGCGGTGCAGCAGGTACTTGATCGCTGGAACGGCAAGGCGGTGGAAACCCGTGCCGTGGTCAATCGTCACCTGATCGCGGCCTGATCCTCGCGTCAGGGCGAGCGGTGTCCTTCCCGGAGCCGCTCGCTACGTCTATCTCCACAACAATAAGACGGAGAGCCTGCATGACCTCTTCCACGCCCGAAATCAGCGAACTGGAACGCGCGACCATGCGCCGCGTCGCCTGGCGCATCCTGCCGTTCCTGATCGTCTGCTACCTCATCGCCATCATCGACCGCGGCAACATCGGCATGGCCTCGCTGCAGATGAACCAGGATCTGGGCCTGACGCCCGCGATCTTCGGCTTCGCCAGCAGCCTGTTCTTCTTTTCCTACTTCCTGGTGGAGGTGCCGAGCAACCTGGCGCTGCAACGCTTCGGCGCGCGCATCTGGATCGCCCGGATCATGATCACCTGGGGCCTGATCTCAGCGGGCACCGCCTTCGTCCAGGGCGCCAACTCGCTCTATGTGATGCGCTTCCTGCTGGGCGCCGCCGAAGCCGGCTTTTTCCCCGGCGTGCTGCTGTACCTCACCTACTGGCTGCCCTCCAACTATAGAGCGCGCATGGTCGCCATCTTCATGGTGGCGATCCCGGGCGCCAACTTCCTGGGTTCGCCGCTTTCGGGCCTGCTACTGAGCCTGGACGGCTGGATGGGCATGCGTGGCTGGCACTGGCTGTTCATCCTGGAAGGCATCCCGGCGGTGCTGCTGGGTATCGCCTGCCTGTTCGTGCTGACCGACCGCCCGGAGCAGGCCAAATGGCTGAGCGACGAGCAGCGCAGCTGGCTGACCCTCAAGCTGGCCGAGGAGCGCAATCGCAAGACCAGCATCGGCCATATTTCGCTGTGGCAGCTGCTCAAGCACAAGGATATCTGGGTGATGGCGCTGATCTATTCCGGCGCCTCGGCGGCCGGTAGCACCATGAGCGTCTGGGCACCGCAATTGCTCAAGTCCTTTGGCCTGTCCAACCTGGAGGTCGGCCTCACCAATGCCATTCCCTATGGCCTGGCGTCGGTGGCGATGGTCCTCTGGGGTCGCAGTTCGGATCGCACCGGCGAACGTCGCTGGCACACCTCGCTCACCATGCTGTTGATCGCCGTGGGCCTGCTGGCGGGCATGTTCACCTCGTCCCTGGCGGCCACGGTGATCCTGCTAAGTCTGGTGCTGATCGGTGCCTATTCGATGAAGGGGCCGTTCTGGGCACTGGCCTCGGGCTGGCTGTCGTCCTCTACCGCGGCGGCAGGTCTGGCCGCCATCGGCGCTCTGGCCAACCTCATCGGCGGCGGGGTGATGGTCAACGTCTATGGCGCCATCCATGGCGCCACCCACAGCCACGCCCTGGCGGTACTGCCGCTGGCTACCCTGTGCGCCATCAGCGGCCTGCTGGTACTGGTCATGGGCCGCAAGGCCGCGCGCGCCAAGGCAGATGCCCAGAGCGTAGCGACCAACGCCGGCTAGGTCTGAGTTCCCGAAGCCGCCGACCAAATGTCGGCGGCTTCAGGACTCGGCCAAGCGCTGCTCACTACCGGCCTTGGCGGCCGGCAACCTATCGAGGATTTCCCCATGACGTTCAGTCGTCGGCGCTTCCTGCAAGCGAGTGCCCAGGCGAGTGCCGCCCTGTGCCTGTTCGATGCCCTCGGCGTCCAGGCCGCTACCCCTTTCTCCGCGATACAGACGGCACCGAGACTCAAGGCGCCGGCCGGCAGTGTCGACTGCCACATGCACCTCTATGACGACCGCTATCCAGCGGCGCCGGGCGCCAAGCTGCTTCCGCCCCATGCCTCCCTGGATGACTATCACCAGCTGCAGACGCTACTGGGATTGCAGCGGATGGTCATCGTCACACCGTCCACCTACGGCACCGACAATCGCTGCATGCTCGACGGTCTGGCGCGCAGCCAGGGCCAGGCCCGCGGTGTAGCTGTCCTCGACCAAAGCATCAGCGATGCCGAGTTGCAGGAGCTGCACAAGGCCGGGGTGCGCGGGATCCGTTTCAACCTCAGCTACGGCGGCGCCGATCTGGCCGACCTCGAGCCCCTGGCCGCGCGGGTCGCCGAACTGGGCTGGAATGTCCAGGTGGTCGCCACGGGCAATCAGCTGACGGAGCTGGAGAGTCGGCTGCAACGGCTGCCGGCGCGGTTGGTGATCGACCACATGGGCCATGTGCCGCAACCGGAGGGGGTGAATTCGGCGACCTTCGCCGTGGTGACCCGCCTGCTGGACGGCGAGCGTACCTGGGTGAAGCTGTCGGGTCCCTACATCAGGTCGCGCAGCGGCCCGCCGGAGTATGCCGACGTGGGCGCGGTGGCCCGGGAGCTGGTGCGGCGTCATCCGGAGCGGCTGCTGTGGGGCAGCGACTGGCCGCATCCCACGGTCGCGACCGGCAACAAGCCGGACGACGGCCTCATCTTCGACCTGCTGGCCGACTGGGCGCCGGATGAGCAGATACGCAATGCCATCCTGCGCGATAACCCGGTCAGTCTGTACGGCTTTTGAGGGCCGTATCTCAGCGGCTGACGGCGGCCCTCACCCCAGCCCTCTCCCCGTGGGAGAGGGGGCGCTAAGGCAGGGCTGTGGGTGGTGGTCACAGCTTAGGTTGGCGCTGAGCGCAGCGAAGCCCAACAAAACCGCTACCTCTTTCAGCGCCCGCCTTACCAGCCCCGCTACCCCAATTCCCCATTGAGCTTGCGCAGCAGGCGCAACAGCTCGGCCCGCTCGGCATCTTCCAGCGGCGCGCTGGCGGCGCGGTCGCTGGCGGCGGCGCGCTCCTTGAGTTCGCCCACCAGGGCACGGCCCTGCTCGGTGAGGTGCAGGGCGTAGGCGCGGCGATCCTGGGTGCCACGCACCCGCTCGGCCAGGCCCTGGCGTTCCAGCTTGTTCAGCAGCAGCACCAGTTGCGGTGGCTCGATGGCCAGGCGCCGGGCCAGGTCGGCCTGCATCAGGCCCGGTTCCTGTTCGAGGATCACCAGGGCGGTGAACTGGGCGGGGCGCAGGTCATAGGTGGCCAGGCTGTCCACCAGGTGCTGGAACATCTTCATCTGGGCGCGGCGCAGGGCATAGCCTACGGCGGTGTCCAGCCAAGGGGTGGCGGCAGGGTCCAGGGGCGTGGCGTCGTCGGGGGAACTCATCGGCGGGAAGGGCTTCCGTCGGAGATGGCGAGAGGAGGGTATCGAGGGGTCATTCTAGTCCAGATCCTGGCGCGCGCGGCGATGGCGATAGGCGAACTGGGCACGACTCAGGCCGAGCAGTCGCGCCGCGGCGGCCACGTTGCCCTGGCTGTGCGCCAGGGCTTCGTCGAGCAGCTCGGCTTCCAGCTGTCCCAGGTGCAGCGGGCGTTTGCCGTCCACGCCCAGGCGTTCCAGCCAGCTGGCTGTCTGCGGCGCCGGTTCCAGGAGGTCGGCCGGCAGCGGTTCGCCGCGAAACAGGTGGGGCAGGTCGATGAGTTCGCCCGGATCGCTGGCGATCACCCCGCGCTCCACCAGATTCTGCAATTCCCGCACGTTGCCGGGAAAGTCGTAGCGCAGCAGGGCCTTGAGGGCGCGCATGGTCAGGCCCACCGGCGGACGTTCGTAGGCGGCGCAGAAGCGCCGCAGGAACAGATCCACCAGCAGCGGCACGTCGTCGCGGCGGTCCCGCAGGGGCGGGATGCCGATGGGATAGACGTTGAGCCGATAGAAGAGGTCTTCGCGGAAGTCGCCGCGGCGTACCGCCTCGCGCAGGTCCAGATTGGTGGCGGCGATCACGCGCACGTCCACCCTGAGGGTGCGGCTGCCGCCGACCCGCTCGATCTCGCGCTCCTGGAGCGCGCGCAGCAGCTTGCCCTGGCCGGGCAGACTCAGGCAGGCGATCTCGTCGAGAAACAGGGTGCCGCCCTGGGCGCGTTCGAAGCGCCCGGCGCGGGACTGGTTGGCGCCGGTGTAGGCGCCGCGCTCCACGCCGAACAATTCGGCTTCGATGAGATTCTCGGGAATGGCCGCGCAGTTGAGGGCGACGAAGGGGCCGTCGGCGCGGCGACTGAGGCGGTGCAGGTGACTGGCGAACAACTCCTTGCCCACTCCCGATTCGCCGGTGAGCAACACCGTGGCCGGGGTCGGGGCGACCCGCTGCAGGGCCTGGAAGGCGCTGTTGAAGGCTGCCGAGGCGCCCACCAGCGGTTGCTGGCCGTCGGGGGCGTGGGGCAGGGGCGCGGGCAGGCGTTCCGTGGCG
Organism: Pseudomonas aestiva; assembly: GCF_039908605.1. Taxonomy (NCBI): domain Bacteria; kingdom Pseudomonadati; phylum Pseudomonadota; class Gammaproteobacteria; order Pseudomonadales; family Pseudomonadaceae; genus Pseudomonas; species Pseudomonas aestiva. Next base: position 1,809,184 of record NZ_CP150916.1, read on the forward strand.
GCTGGCTCGGGAGCGCCGTCGCCAGCGGCATTGAGATAGCGCAGGTCTTCCGCCACATCGGGCCAGCGTTCGGCATTGCGGCCTTCGACCCGGCAGACGTGATGGCCCATGGCGCGGCATTCCACCTCGCGAAAGATCACCAGGCGGCCGAACAGGCTGCTGACATAGCCGATCGCATAGCCGATCTCCATCCAGCAGGCCGGGTCGCTGCCCTGACCGTGGGCGATCTGGTGCTCGTCGCATTCGGCCGAGTGATGCCAGAGAAATTCGCCGCCATAACGCCCCTGGTCGACATCGAATTCGAAATGCAGCGGCTCGACCCGCACCAGACCTTCCAGGCCATGCAGCCGGGTACCGGCCGCGAAAATGGCCGCGGCGTCGGCCTGGGGCCAGCGCTTGCGCACCAGTTCGGCGTCCCTCACCCCGGAAAGATAGCCCACCCGGGTCAGCAGACCGCGGGCGCGTTCCTGACCCAGGGCGCCGATCAACTCGCGCCGCAGGGCACCAAAGGACGAGGCGTGGACCAGCAGCATGCGTTGGTCATTGAGCCAGATGCGGCCATCGCCGGGCGAGAAGAACAGGCACTCGGCCAGTTCCGCCTGGGTCGGGCTGGCGCTGCCGTCCCAGGCGGCACTGTCGCCCCGGTGCAGGCCCGGGGCGACCTGTTGCAAGGCGTTGAGGGACAGGCGTTCGGACAGGGCCATGGCAGGACTCCCGGAGGCATTGCGCAAATGCGCAATCGAGAGAAAGGTTATACCTCATAACTTTATCTTTTGAGTAAGACGTTTGCCGGCTGGGCCTGCCGCCTTTGCCTGCCCAAGCCAACAAACCTCTGATTGCGTTGCTCTTTTTGTTACCAGCCCAGGCTGGGCACAGCCTTTGCTCTCTTGCCTGTGCCCACCGCGGCCCGATAACAACAAGGAGAAGGCTATGAACAGACCATCCACGCCGTTCCTGGACGGTGCCCCCTGGCAGGAACTGATTTTCGATGGTGACTGGATCGCCGCCCAGGGTGGCACTCTGGAGGTCATCGAACCTGCCACTGGCCAGCCCCTGCATCGCACCGGTCTGGCCAGTGTCGCCGACATCGACCAGGCCTGCGCCAAGGCGGCCCAGGCGCAACCGGCCTGGGCCGGCTGGACCGCCCGGCAAAAGGCCGGGCTGTTCCTGGCCGCGGCCGCGCAGCTGGAAATGCAGCGCGCCGAACTGGCACCCCTGATCGCCCGCGAGACCGGCGGCATCCTGCCCAAGGCCGAGCTGGAATTGCGCGAAGCCGGGGTCATCCTGCAGCAGGTCGCCGGTCAGTTGCTGCAGCCCCATGGCGTGGTCCTGCCCAGCGAGCGCGGGGCGCTGTCCTATGCCCGCCGCCTGCCCCATGGCGTGGTGGGGGTGATCTCGCCCTTCAACTTCCCGCTGATCCTTTCGCTGCGCGCCGTGGCGCCGGCGCTGGCCTGCGGCAATGCCGTGGTGCTCAAGCCGGATCACCAGACGCCGGTGAGCGGCGGCATCCTGATCGCCCGACTGTTCGAGGCCATCGGCCTGCCCAAGGGCGTGCTGCAGGTGCTGCCCGGTCGCGCCGAGGCCGGGGCGGCGCTCTGCGCCCATCCCCAGGTGCGGATGATCGCCTTCACCGGCTCGACCCAGGCCGGGCGCCAGGTGGCGGAAAGCGCCGGGCGCCACCTGAAGAAGGTGGCCCTGGAGCTGGGCGGCAAGAATCCGCTGATCGTGCTCGACGACGCCGATCTCGACCGCGCCGTCGGCTGCGCCGCCTGGGGCAGTTTCCTGCACCAGGGCCAGATCTGCATGGCCACCGGGCTGATCCTGGTGCACCAGCGCCTCGCCACCGCCTTCACCGAACGCCTGGTCGCCCGCGCCGCCGCCCTGCGCCTGGGTGATCCGCTGGAGCCCACGACCCAGCTGGGTCCGCTGATCAACGCCCGGCAGCTGCAACGGGTACAGGGCATCGTCACCGACAGCCTCGCCGCCGGTGCCCGGCTGGAGCAGGGCGGCCGGCACGAAGGGCTGTTCTATGCCCCGACCGTACTGAGCGGTGTCCGTCCCGGCATGCGCGCCTTCGACGAAGAGATCTTTGGTCCGGTGGCCAGCGTGGTGACCTTCGCCAGCGAGGCCGAAGCCGTCGACCTGGCCAATCGCACCCCCTACGGCCTGGCGGCCGGCGTGCTCTCCGGCTCCCTGGCCCGTGCCCGCGCCCTGGGTGAACGCCTGGAGTGCGGAATGCTGCACCTCAACGACCAGACGGTGAACGACGAGGTGGTCAATCCCTTCGGCGGGCGTGGCCAGTCCGGCAATGGCGGCAGCGTCGGCGGCCTGTGCAACTGGGACGACTACAGCCAGTGGCAGTGGGTGACCGAGCATATCGAGCCGCCACGCTATCCCTTCTGAGAGCCTGCTCAAAGGCTGCTGCGCGTCGGCCAAACCGCGTTGAACATGACCTGGGTCGCCAGTCCGATCGGAATGCTCATTTACAAGCCGTAAACCCGAGCGCGGGTCCGATCCGCTTCCTCAGCCATGTTCGCCTTGTTTGGCTCTAGCTCGCGAGCCTTTGAACAGGCTCCAAGCCCCTGTTTCACCCCCAATAACAACAAGAGGAAAATCCCATGACTCTGTATGGCAAGACCCTGGTCGTCACCGGCGTGGCTTCCGGCATCGGCGCCGAACTGGCGCGTCTGGCGCGCTTTCACGGCGCCTATGTGATCGGCGTCGATCGCAATCAGCCCCAGCTCAGCCTGGACGACTTCCACCAGGCCGACCTGGGCGATCCTGACAGCATCGCCGCCCTGGTCAACCGCCTGCCGGAGCGTCTGCACGGCCTGTGCAATGTCGCCGGGGTGCCGGGCACGGCGCCCCGGGAGGCCGTGGCGCGAGTCAACTATCTCGGCCTGCGGCTGCTCAGCCAGCAACTGATCGCGCGGCTGGGCCCGGGTGGCGCCATCGTCAACGTCGCCTCCATCCTCGGCGCCGAATGGCCGCAGCGCCTGGAACAGCATCGCGCGCTGGCGCAGATCGCCGACTTCGCCCAGGCCCAGGCCTGGCTGGAAGCCCATCCGGTGGACCAGGCCACCTGCTACCAGTACTTCAAGGAGGCGCTCATCGTCTGGAGCTCCGTGCAGTCCCAGACCTGGCTCCGCGAATTCGGCGTGCGGCTGAATTGCGTGGCGCCGGGGCCGGTATTTACCCCCATCCTCGGCGACTTCGTCAGCATGCTCGGCGAAGAGCGCGTCGCTCGCGACAGCCAGCGCATGCTGCGCCCGGCGCTGGCCGACGAGGTGGCCGAGGCCATTGCCTTCCTCTGCAGCGATGCCTCGCGCTGGATCAACGGCGCCAACCTGCCGGTGGATGGCGGTCTCGCCGCCAGTTACGTCTGATCCGGATCGCCGCGCCTGCCCGGGCGCGGTGATCGCGTTTTCCCACAACAAGAACAACTTCAGGACGACGTCATGCGCACACGTTTCGGATTCGGTCTGCTGGCCGCGGCCAGCCTCGCCTCCCTGCAGGTCCAGGCCTACGATCTGCCCGGCCTCAATCTCGGCTCCACCAGCTTCTACGATGGCGCGCCGGCGCCGGATGGCCCCGGCTGGTACTGGGAGGAGTACCTGATCTACGGCAAGACCAGTCGCTTCAACGACCAGGACGGGCGCAAGCTGCCCTTGCCCAAGCAGGAGCTGACCACCTTCGCCCCGGTCAGCCAGATCATCTATGTCGGCCAGCCCCTGGCCAATGGCGCCATGCCCGGCTTCACCGCCATCCTGCCCTGGCTGGCCCATGCCGATGTCGATGACGGCCTCGGCGGCCAGGCGCTGAGCGTCCTCGAAGGGGTAGGGGACCTGACCCTGGGCGCCTTCCTGCAACTGCCCACCACCACCCGCCCCGACGGCGGACCGCGCTGGGCGCAGCGCATCGAGGCCGAGATCGTCGCCCCTACCGGTCGCTACGACCGCGACCGGGCGATCAATCCGGGCAGCAACTTCTGGTCCTTCAATCCCTACTACGCCACCACCTACTGGCTGACGCCGCAGTGGTCGGTGACCGGACGCTTCTGGTACCTGTGGAATGACAAGAACGACCAGCCGCTACGCAGCTTTGGCGATGTGTCCGATACCCGGGCCGGTCAGGCGCTGCACGCCAACTTCGCCACCCAGTACGCGCTGAACGATCGGCTCAGCGTCGGCCTGAGCGGCTACTGGCTCCGGCAGATCACCGACACCCAGGTGGACGGCCATGACGTCAGCGGGCGGCGGGAAAAGGTCTGGGCCTGGGGCCCGGGTTTCACCTACGCCTTTTCCCGGGAGAATATGATCACCGTCAACAGCTACTTCGAGCAGGACGCCGAGAACCGCACCGAAGGGCGCAAGTTCGTCGTCAACTTCCTGCACAAGCTGTAGCGCTAGCGATCGATGGGGATGCCCCGGTTCGGCGGTGGAGGAGGCGCCGGCGGCTGGGGCTGCTGGGCCTGGGGATGGGGCACCATGTGCCAGGTCTCGTTGCGTGGCCGACGGTCGATGTAGACCGGCACCGGCTGATAGATGATGCCGGAGCCGCGCACCTCGGTTTCCTGCCGCGAGCTGGAAGATGACGAGGAGCCGCCGACCACGGTGACGTCGTCGACCGGACGTTGGCGGCTGGAAGCGGGGGCGGGTACCACAGTGACCTCGCGCGGCGCACTGACCGGCGGAGGCGCGGTGGGCCTGGGCGGCGGCGTGAAGCCGTTGCTGTCGGGCAGGCTCTGCAGCGGAATGGTGGTGATCTGACTATTCGTCGGGCAGGCGCCCTGGGTATAGGTCGTCCGGCCCTGGTTGTCCACGCACTTGTAGACATCCTGAGCGGCCACGACGCCACTGGCGAGCAGTAGGCCATAGAGCAGCGAACGCATGATGAGGCCCTCCGGGCACTCGAATTGTCACCTGCAGGATACAAGATGCCCGCCATGGCTCCCAGGGGGCGGCGTGCTTTCCCGATCAAGCCTGCGGCTAATCGTCAGACCTTAAAAGCTAGGCCTGATCCTGGTGAGGCGTATAACATTCTGAAACATTCTTTCCAGGACAGCGACACGTGAAGTGGTTGGTGATTGGCAGTTTTCTTCTCTGTGTCTTGTACGTGCACCTGCGCGGCCGGGTGCGCCATCGCTTTTTGCGTCAGCTCAGTGACCATTCGACCTTTCTGGCACCGTTGAACACCTTCATGTTTCTCACCTCGCGGGTGCCCAACGCCCCCTATCATGCCGTGGAGCGCTTTCCTGAACTCCAGGTGCTGCAAGAAAACTGGCAACTCATTCGCGACGAGGCCCTCGACCTGCTGCGCGCCGGCCAGATCAAGAAATCCGCCGAGCACAACGATGCCGGCTTCAACTCCTTTTTCAAGAGCGGCTGGAAGCGCTTCTATCTGAAGTGGTACGGCGACAGCCATCCCTCCGCCCTGCAGCTGTGCCCCAGGACCACGGAATTGCTGCGCGGCATCGGCACGGTCAAGGCGGCCATGTTCGCCGAGTTGCCGCCCGGGTCGCGACTGGTGCGCCATCGCGATCCCTATGGCGGCTCCCTGCGCTATCACCTGGGCCTGGCCACGCCCAACGATCCGCGCTGCTTCATCGAGGTGGACGGCCAGCGCTATCACTGGCGCGATGGCCAGGCAGTGGTGTTCGACGAAACCTTCATCCACTACGCCGAGAACACCACCGACCAGGATCGCATCATCCTGTTCTGCGACGTGGAAAGGCCGCTGCGCTATGGCTGGGCGAGCGCCTTCAATCGCTGGGTCAGTGGCACCCTGCTGGCCTCTGCGGCCTCGCCCAATGACACCGGCGACAAGACTGGCGGCCTCAATCGCGCCTTCCGGCACCTCTATCGCATCCGTCAGCGCGGCAAGGCGCTGAAGAAGCGCAACCGCTTCCGCTACTACCTCGAACAATGGTTGTTACTGGCCGCGCTGCTCGGCGTGGTGATCTGGATCTGACCAGCCGTTTCATCGACGTGGACAGCGGTTCGGCTTGACCTCGATGCGAATCGCCTCTAATACTGTATGCATATACAGATAGAGGCGATGGCCATGGACAATACCCCTGCAGGTCTGGCGGCATGAGCGGCGGCGCCAGCCTGGCCCGGCTGTTCGAGGAGCGGCGCCTGTGGAAGGGGCAGACCAGTCCCGAAGCCCGGCGCAGTGGTCAACCCACCGGGGTGGCTGCCCTGGATGCCCATCTGCCGGGCGCCGGCTGGCCCGAGGCGGCCCTCACCGAATTGTTGCTCGCCGGCCCCGGCCATGGCGAGTTGCGGCTGCTCTGGCCGACCCTGGCGCGCCTGAGCCAGGCCGCCGAGCGCATCGCCCTGATCGCGCCGCCGCTGTTGCCCTATCCCCTGGCCTGGCAGGCGGCCGGGGTGGCGCTGGATTCCCTGGTGGTGATCCGCGCCCAGGGCGCCGAGGTGCTCTGGGCCGCCGAGCAATGCCTGCGTTCGGGTTGCTTTGGCGCGGTGCTCTGCTGGCCCGAGCGCGCCGATGATCGCCAGTTGCGCCGGTTGCAGGTCGCCGCCGAGAGCGGTCGCACCCTGGCCTTCGCCCTGCGTCCGGCCGCTGCCCTGGACAATCCCTCGCCAGCGGCCTTGCGCCTGGAACTCCGGGCCCCCCTGGAGCGGCTGCACATCCGCAAATGCCGGGGCGGGCAACCCGGGGTGCTCGATCTGGCCGGCGGCGCTTGAGCTGGCCATGCGCTGGGCCTGCATCCTCTTTCCGCAGCTGGCGCTGGATGCCGTGCTGCGCCGTCATCCGCAGCCGGAGCAGCCGCTGGTGCTGCTCTCCGGACCACCGCACCGGCGTCTGCTGCAGGCGGTCAATCCGGCCGCCCGAGCCCTGGGACTGCGCCCGGGCCTGACCCTGGCCGCCGCCCAGGCGCTGACCCGCGACTTCGAGCAGCAGGAACACGATCCGGCGCTCATCGAGACGGCCGAGACGCTGCTGGCGGCCTGGGGCTATGGCTTCAGTTCCCAGGTCAGCCGCCACTATCCCCGGGCGCTGCTGCTGGAGGTGCAGTCCAGCCTGCCGCTGCTGGGGCCCTGGCCGCGGTTGGAACGGCGTCTGCGCCAGGAGCTCCAGGGCCTGGGTTTTCGCCATCGGCTGGCCCTGGCACCCAATCCGGTGGCGGCGCGGGTGCTGACCAATGTCGCCGACGGCCTGACTGCCTCCGCCGATGAGCTGCCGCGTCTGCTTGATCGGCTCCCGGTGGAACGGGCCGGTTTCGCTCCCCAGCAGGCCCAGGCGCTGGCACGCATGGGCATCCGCCGCCTGGCGCAGCTCAAGGCCCTGCCCAGGGCTGCCCTGGCCCGCCGCTTCACCCCGGAGCTCCTGCAGCAGCTGGATCTGCTGGGTGGCAGCCGCAGCCTGGCGCTGGAGTTCTATCGGCCTCCCGATCGTTTCGTGACGCGGGTTGAGCTCAATTTCGAGGTGGAATCCCACCAGGCCCTGCTGTTCCCGCTGCGCCGCCTCACCGCCGACCTGGCCGCCTGGCTGGCCAGTCGCGACCGTGGCGTGCAGCGCTTCCTGCTCTGGCTGGAGCATCGCCAGGGTCCGGCCACCGCCCTCACCATCGGCCTGCTGGCGCCCGAGCGCGATGCCGCCCTGCTGTTCGAATTCGCCCGCGGTCGTCTCGAACAGCTGCAGGTGGTGGCGCCGGTACTGGCGCTGCGCCTGGAAAGCGAGGAATTGCCGCTCTTCGTGCCGGAACGCCATGGCCTGTTCGACGAACGCCCGGCCCAGGCCGTGGGCTGGGAGGTATTGCGCGAGCGCCTGCGTGCCCGGTTGGGCGAAGCAGCGGTACTCGGTCTCGGCATCCAGTCGGATCACCGTCCCGAGCGCGCCCTGGTCTGGCGCCCGGAACGACGCCTGGATACCGCGCTGCCCGGTCTGCGTCCGGGTTGGCTGCTGAGCGAACCACGTCCCCTCGACGGTCAGCCAAGACGGGTCCTCGCGGGCCCTGAACGCATCGAAAGTGGCTGGTGGGACGGGGGCGACCAGCGCCGCGACTACTACCGCATCGAGGTGGCCGACGGACGCCAGGCCTGGGCCTTTCGCCGCTATGGCGAGGAGACGCCCTGGTGGATCCAGGGCTGGTTCGCATGAGCGGCTATGCCGAGCTGCACTGCCTGTCGAATTTCAGTTTCCAGCGCGGCGCCTCCAGCGCCCTGGAGTTGTTCGAGCGGGCCAGGGCGCTGGGCTACACGGCGCTGGCCATCACCGACGAAGGCACCCTGAGCGGCATCGTCCGTGCCTGGCAGGCGGCGCGCCAGGTCGGGCTGCCGCTCATCGTCGGCAGCGAGCTGACCCTCGACGACGGCCTGCGGCTGGTGCTGCTGGTGGAGGATCTGCCGGGTTACGAGACCCTCTGCGGCCTGATCACCCGGGCGCGCCGTCGTGCGCCCAAGGGCCGCTACCAGCTTGCTCGCGCGGATCTGCAGCCGCCACTGCCCGGGCTGCTGGCGATCTGGTTGCCGGGAGAAGAACCTGTGGCCGAGGAGGGCGCCTGGCTCAAGCAGGTCTTCGCCGAGCGCCTCTGGCTCGGCGTCGAACTGCTGCGCGGCGCCGACGATACCGCCCGACTCCTGCAGTTGCAGGCACTGGGCACCCAACTCGGCGTGCCGGCAGTGGCCTGTGGCGACGTGCACATGCACACCCGCGGGCGCCGAGCCCTGCAGGATGTGCTCACCGGCATCCGCCATCACCTGCCGGTGGCTGAAGCCGGCTATCGCCTGCATCCCAACGGCGAGCGCCATCTGCGCCCGCTGACGGTGCTCGAGGGTCTCTATCCCGCGGCACTGCGCGCCGAGACCCTGAGGATCGCCGCTCGCTGTCGCTTCGATCTGGGCGAGTTGCGCTATCGCTATCCCCAGGAGGTGATACCCGCCGGCGCGACGGCCGGCGCCTGGCTGGCCGAGCTGACCCGCCGTGGCCTGGCCTGGCGCTGGCCGGAAGGCGCGCCGGAAAGGGTCACCGACCAGGTGGCCCGGGAGCTGGCGCTGATCGCCGAAAAGGGCTACGAGAACTACTTCCTCACCGTGCACGACATCGTCGACTACGCCCGCCGCCAGCACATCCTCTGCCAGGGCCGCGGTTCGGCGGCCAACTCGGTGGTCTGCTATGTACTGGGCATCACCGAGCTGAATCCGCTCACCGGCAATCTGCTGTTCGAGCGCTTCATCTCCCGTGAGCGCGACGAGCCGCCCGACATCGACGTCGACTTCGAGCACGAGCGGCGCGAAGAGGTCATCCAGTACGTCTTTCGCCGCTATGGGCGCGAGCGGGCCGCGCTCACCGCGGTGGTCAGCACCTATCACGCCGCCGGCGCCCTGCGCGATGTCGGCAAGGCCCTGGGCCTGCCGGGCGACCAGCTCGATGCCCTGTCCGGGTGCGCCGGGCGCTGGACCGACGAGATCCCCGGTCCGCAGCGTCTGCGCGAAGCGGGTTTCGACCCGGACAGCCCGCTACTGCAGCGAGTGCTCATCCTCGCCGGCCAACTGATCGGCTTTCCCCGGCACCTCTCCCAGCATCCCGGTGGCTTCGTCATTTCCGCAGCGCCCCTTGCGACGCTGGTGCCGGTGGAAAACGCCGCCATGCCCGAACGCACCCTGATCCAGTGGGACAAGGACGACCTCGATGCCGTGGGCCTGCTCAAGGTCGACATCCTCGCCCTGGGCATGCTCAGCGCCCTGCGCCGCTGCTTCGATCTGGTCGCCGGCTGGCGCGGCCAGCGCTGGACCCTGGCCAGCCTGCCCCAGGAAGACCCGCCCACCTATGCCATGATCTCCCGCGCCGATACGGTGGGGGTGTTCCAGATCGAATCCCGCGCCCAGATGGCCATGCTGCCGCGCCTCAGGCCGCAAACCCTCTACGACCTGGTGATCGAGGTGGCCATCGTCCGTCCCGGCCCCATCCAGGGCGACATGGTGCATCCCTATCTGCGCCGCCGGAACGGGGAAGAGGAGGCCGACTATCCCCATGACGAATTGCGTCCAGCCCTGGAGCGCACCCTGGGAGTGCCGCTGTTCCAGGAACAGGTGATGCAGATCGCCATGGTCGCCGCCCAGTACACGCCCGGCGAAGCCGATCAGTTGCGCCGCTCCATGGCTGCCTGGAAGCGCCACGGCGGCCTCGAACCCCATCGCCAACGGCTGCACAGCCGCATGGTCGAGCGCGGCTATCGCCCGGAATTCGCCGCGCGCCTCTTCGAGCAGATCAAGGGCTTCGGCAGCTACGGCTTTCCCGAATCCCATGCCGCCAGCTTCGCCCTGCTGACCTATGCCAGCTCCTGGCTCAAGTGCCACGAGCCGGCCGCCTTCGCCTGTGCCCTGGTCAACAGCTGGCCGATGGGTTTCTACAGTCCGGATCAGGTGTTGCAGGACGCTCGGCGCCACGGCATCGAGGTGCGCGCGGTGACCGTGCAGGCCAGCGACTGGGATTGCCGGCTGGAGGCGAGTGCCGGCCATCAGCCGGCGATCCGCCTGGGCCTGCGCCTGGTACAGGGGCTGGCGGAAGCGGCTGGCCAGCGCCTGGTAGCGGCACGGGGTACGCAGCCCTTTCGCGACGTCGAGGACCTCTGTCGTCGGGCCGAGCTGGATGCCCGGGCGCGCGGACAGCTGGCCGAGGCCGGCGCCCTGGCGGAGCTGGCCGGAGATCGCCATCAGGCACGCTGGGCCATGGCCGGGGTGGAGCGCCAGCTGCCGCTGTTCGAATCGGCGGACAGCGCCCTGGAGGAACGCCCGGCCTTGCCCGCACCCAGCGTCGCGGAGGACGTGCATGCCGACTACCGCATGCTGGGCACCACCCTGGGACCCCATCCGCTGAGCCTGTTGCGCGGTGAACTCCAGGCCCGGCTCTGCCGGGATTTCCGTGAGCTGGACGAGATCAGACCCGGTGCCCTGGTGCGGGTGGCCGGACTGGTACGCGGACGACAGCGACCGGGCACGGCCAGCGGGGTGATCTTCGTGACCCTGGAAGACGAGCACGGCATGCTCAATGTGGTGGTCTGGCGCGCGGTGGGCGAACAGCAGCGGCGACCGTTGTTGCAGGCACGATTGCTACAGGTCGAGGGGCATCTGGAACGGGAAGCGGGGGTGCAGCACCTGATCGCCGGTCGCTTGACCGACCTGAGTCCTTTGCTCGACGAACTCATGGTGTCGAGTCGGGATTTCCACTAGGGCTTGAGGGAGAGGTGAGGCGGGGGAGAGGCTGGTGGAGCGGGGGACTGTCTTCCGAAGCGCTCTGAAGCGCCCGGAAGACAAGAATCGACCAACGCAGTCTTAGCTGACGGCGTCTTTGAGGCCTTTGCCGGGCTTGAAGCCGGGCAGCTTGGCAGCGGCGATCTTGATGGTGGCACCGGTCTGCGGGTTGCGGCCTTCGCGAGCAGCGCGCTCTTTTACTGCGAAAGTTCCGAAACCGACCAGGCTGACGCTGTCGCCTTGCTTCAGGGCGTCGGTCACCGCAGTGGTGAAGGCGTCCAGGGCTTTGGCAGCGGTGGCCTTGGGCAGGTCGGCAGACGCGGCAATGGCGTCGATCAGCTCAGCTTTATTCATGTAAAAACTCCATGTGTGAGTATTGGCCAGGCAGTATAGCGGCAGCTTTGCCTTGCGTAGAGCCTTTGTGAGCCTCTACGTGGCCGGTTGAAGCAGCCTTGTTGTTCGGCGCTACAGGATACGCATAGCGGGCGAAAGAACGATAGGGTATTCGATCTGGCAGGGGCGTGAAAACCTGATCCGCACTGCATTTTCCACGCTTCACAGCCCAACCGTCGCCTTTTTGGGCAGCGGCAATGGCCGTTTGGTTTCCTCTAGGCGCTGAACGAAAAGTCGCCGAGCGATGGTGAGGCGAGGCGAAAAACCTTGAGGAAGCGGAGTTTACGAGTGGTAAATGAGCATTCCGACCGGGCTGGCGATCCAGAGGTTTGTCAACGAAGCATCACCGAGCGCAGGCAGTTTTCGTACAGTGCCTAAGCTACGCGGTCGGGCGAGATATGCGGCTGCAACGGTGGCGTCAGGGGCGGCAGGCCATAGGCCGCACGGGCGGCATCGCAGTGCGGATTGGCTTCGCCATGCTCCCAGGCGGCGGTGAACTCGCGGCAGGTGCTGGAACGGTTTTCATAGACGGTGCAGCGCGTGCCGCAGCCCACCTCGCCAAGCAGGGCCGCACAGCGTACCGGCTTCTGCTCGGTGCCCTGCATGGCCACCAGGTGCGGGCTGATTGCGACGGTCAGGTAGTCGGGCACCAGGCCGCCTGCCGACTGGCATTCGCCCCAATAGAAGGACACGCGAAAATGGGCGCAGCAGGCGCCACAGCTGAGGCAGGGATTCTCGGTCGACATGGACGACAGCCATCGCAGGAACCGGCAGGGCCGGCGGGACAGGCACGGATTCTAGGCAAGCCCCGTGAGGCTGCGAAGCCCCCTCCAACGACCGTTCGGCGGCGACCTACGGCAGTCTTTTCAGGTGCTCGGGTGTGACCAGATGTCGCTGCAGCCAGGCAATGAACAGCCGCACCTTGGCCGGCACCAGGCGCCGATGGGGATAGAGGGCGTGGATGGCGATGGCCTGGGTGTACCAGGGGGCGAACAGTCGCTCCAGGCGACCCGCCGCCAGGTCATCGCCCACCAGGAAATCCGGCTGGCGAATGATGCCGTGGCCGTCCAGCGCCGCCTGGTGGAGGACGCTGCCATTGTTGGCGCGCAGTGGACCGCTGACCTTGACCTGCAGGCGCTCCCCCTCACGCTGGAATTCCCAGAGATCGCCATCGCTGGCGTAGCTGTAGAGCAGGCAACGATGCTCACGCAAGGCGGTGGGATGCTCGGGGCGACCATGGCGCTGCAAATAGGCGGGTGCGGCACAGATGAACAGCTCGACCGCTCCCAGGGGCTGCGCCACCAGACTGGAGTCGCTGAGGTCGCCGATGCGCACGGCCAGATCGAAGCCTTCCTCGACTAGGCGCACCTGGCGATCGCTCAGCTCCAGATCGATGGCGACCTCGGGATATTCATGCAGGAAGCTACTCACCAGCGGCGCCAGGTGACGTACGCCAAAGGTGAGGGGCGCACTGACCCTGAGCCGCCCCTGGGGCCGCTCGTGGCCTTCCTGCAGGCGCTGCTCGAGGGCCTCCAGATCACCGAGCAGCGGGACCAGTCCTTCATGCAGCGTACGCCCGGCCTCGGTCAGGCTCAGGGTGCGGGTGGTGCGTTGCAGCAGCCGAGTGCCGTAGTGGCGCTCCAGGGCCGCCAGGTGCTTGGTAAGCGCCGAGCGCGACAGCTCCAGCCGCTCCGCCGCGGCGGTCAGGCTGCCCAGTTCGACGATCTTGATGAAGGCCTGCAGGGCTCTCAGAGTGTCCAAGGATTGTTTCCATAGCGTGCACAGTTCATTCCCAGGGTGCGCCTTTATTCGCGTGCTGGAAACAGGACAATAGCGTCATCCTTCCTCCGTTCGAGAATCAGCATGACCGACCGTACTGCATCCTATGCCCCGCTGTTGCTGCGCCTGGCCCTGGGCGCCATGTTCCTGGCCCACGGCCTGACCAAGCTGCTGGTGTTCACCCTGCCGGGCACGGCGGGTTTCTTCGCCTCGGTGGGCTTTCCCGGCTGGCTGGCCTATCCGGTCACCTTCTTCGAGCTGGGCGCGGGCGTACTCCTGATCCTCGGCGCCTGGGTGCGTCCGGTCGCGGCAGTCGCCGCCGTCCAACTGTTCGCGGCCGCGACGGTCCATTTCGGCAACGGCTGGTCCTTCTCCAATCCCCATGGCGGCTGGGAATATCCGGTCTTTCTCGCCGTGACCGCCGCCGCCCTGGCACTGCTGGGCGCTGGCCAGCTCTCCTGGGATGCCCGCAAGCGTTCCTGAACCCTGCTCAGAGGTCGCCACCATGTCGCTTCCCACCCTGTTCGTTTCTCACGGTTCGCCCATGGAGGCGCTCGACGCCGGCGCGGCGGGAACGGCCTGGCGCGACCTGGGACGGTCGCTGCCGACCCCGGCCGCCATCGTTGTGGTCTCGGCGCACTTCGATACCCGGGTTCCGCTGTTCGGCAGCGCCAAGCGGCCGGCTACCGTCCATGACTTCTATGGCTTTCCCGAGGCCCTCTATCAACTGGACTATCCCGCGCCTGGCGCTCCGGCCCTGGCCGAGCAGCTGGCGCAAGGGCTACGTGATCAGGGCTGGGAGGCCGAGACGGGCGAGCAAGGACTGGATCATGGCGCCTGGGTGCCGCTGCGCTATCTCTATCCCGACGCTCGGATCCCCGTGGTGCCGCTGTCGATGAGCGCTGCCTGCGGACCGGACTACCACTATGCCCTGGGCCAGGCGCTGGCCAGGGTGCTACCGGCGGACACCCTGCTGATCGGCTCGGGCAGCCTGACCCACAACCTCGGTGATTTCCGCCGCGGAGGCGCCGACTCCCCCAGCTATGTGCGGGACTTCCAGCAATGGATGCAGACCCGCCTGCGCGAGCGGGACCTGGACGCCTTGCTCGATTACCGACGTCAGGCGCCGCAGGCCCGCCAGGCCCATCCCACCGACGAGCACCTGTTGCCGCTGTTCGTCGCCCTGGGCGCGGCCGACCCCGAGGGCACCTTCAGCGTCCATCACGACGGCATCGCCCATCGCATCCTGGCCATGGATCTCTACGGCTTTTCCCGTCACTAGCCGTTCGCCAACAAAAAGCCCGGAGCGGTAACGCATCCGGGCTTTTTGCTAACGGCAGTATGACGTTCGATCAGCCGAACAGCTTGGGACCATAGCCCCACATCAGAACCGTGGTAGCCATCAGCACCTCCAGCACCAGCACCCCGATGGCCAGGGTGGAACCGGACATGATGAAGCCTTCCCGCTGGTCGATATTGAGGAAGGAGGGGATACCCGTATAGAGCAGGTAGGCCGAATAGGCCAGGCCGACGATCCCGGCGATGGCGCACAGCCACACCAGCGGATAGAAGCCCACCAGACCGCTCAGCAGCATGGGCGTGGCCACGTAGCCGGCGAACAGGATGCAGCGGTTGGCACTGGGCCGATCCGGATAGCGCCGCGCCAGCCAGTGAATCACATGCCCCATGGCTACGACGGCCGCCATGATCAGCGCATAGCTGATGACCGCCAGGACCACCGCCGTGGGTATGTCCAGCACATGGGCTTCACCACCGCCGAAGCGCCAGCCGAAGGTGGTGGTCCCTACCAGGGAAGCGACGACGGGAATGGCCGCCAGGAAGGCGACATGATGGGCGAAGAAGTGCCCGACCGTTTCCCCTTCGCGACGGATCTGTTGCCACTCGCGATCGGGATGGGCCAGCAGGCCCCAGACATGATTGATCATGATCCTGCTCCTCACCCGCTGTGGTCGCCGCAAGCGGGCCTCTATGGATGGCGAACGCTAGGTAAAACGCGACTGGCGACTACCTTAGGAGTATAGGAGAGGTCTGGAATGCGTCATGCGAGCCGACGAAGGGCAGCTTGCCTGCAGACGAAGCGACCAATGGTGCACAGAGCACCAGGCTGGTGCGTTTCCTGGCCTCTGCTGTCCGGCCGGCGCCCGGAAGGCAATACTTGACCACTTGGACAGGAAATTGCTTGTTCAGGGTATCTGTTACCGCCAAACGAGGCCTGTCATGCCATCTCTCGACATCATCATCGCCGGCGCCGGCATGGGCGGTCTAACCGCCGCCCTGGCGTTGCAGCAGGCCGGGCACCGGGTCCGCCTGTTCGAGCGCGCGCAGGATCTCGCCCCCATCGGTGCGGCCATTTCCATCTGGCCCAACGGCGTCAAGGTACTCGAACACCTGGGGCTCGGGTCCGCTATCGCCGCGGTCAGCGGTGACATGCAGACCATGAGCTACCGGGACCACGAGGGACGGTTGCTTACCCAGTTCAGCCTGCTGCCTCTTTATACGGCCGTGGGCCGGCCAGCACGTCCCATCGCCCGTGCCCACCTGCAGCGACTGCTGCTGGAAGCCGTGGGCGCCGAGCGGGTGACCCTGGGTGTCGGTTGCGACGGCTTCGAGCAGGATGCGACCGGGGTGACCGTGCTCCTTGGCGACGGTCGGCGCGAACGGGCCGATCTGCTGATCGCCGCCGATGGCACCCACTCGCGCCTGCGGGAGCGGGTGGTGGGCCAGGCCATCACCCGTGAGTATTGCGGCTACGTGAACTGGAACGGGCGGGTGAGGATCGTGCCGGAGCTGGCCGAGGCCCACGACTGGGCGCAATTCGTCGGGGCGCACCAGCGGGTTTCCCTCATGCCCATGGGCGGCGACGAATTCTATTTCTTTTTCGACGTACCCCTGCCCAAGGGCACACCCAACGACCGCGGCCGTTACCGCGCGGAGCTGGCCGAGCACTTCGCCGGCTGGGCGCCGCCGGTGCAGCGCCTCATCGAACGACTGGATCCCCAGGGCGTGGCCCGCGTGGAGATCCACGATACCCGGCCATTGCCGACCCTGGTGCAGGGCCGGGTGGCGCTCCTGGGCGATTCCGCCCATGCCATGGCCCCGGACCTGGGGCAGGGCGGTTGCCAGGCCATGGAGGATGCCTGGGTGCTGGCACGCTGCCTGGACGCCGAGGCCGATCCGCGCGTGGCCCTGCAGGCCTACGAGCAGGCCCGGCTGGAAAGGGTCGCCGGCATCGTCGAGCGGGCGCGCAAGCGTTGCGAGATCACCCACGGCCACGAACCCCTGGCTACTCAGGCCTGGTACGCCGAGCTGGCCCGGGAAACCGGCGAGACGGTGATCGCCGGCCTGCGCAAGACCGCCGAGGGCGGTCCGCTGTGAAATAGCCCTGGCCCGCGGGGACGAATGGCAGTGCCGGGGGTCGAAAGGCCCACGTCCTCGTCGGAGAGTTAGCCCATGCGCCTGCGTCTCGCCCTGACCCTTGCCAGCCTTGCCATCACCCCGCTGGCCTTTGCCGCCGACGGCGGCTGTCCCTATCCGCAGACGGTGAAATTCGCCGGCCCTAACTGGGAGAGCGGCATGTTCACCACCGAGGTGCTGCGCCTGCTGGTGGAGAAGGGCTATGGCTGCCAGACCGACAGCGTGCCGGGCAACACCGTGACCCTGGAAAACGCCCTGGCGCAAAATGACATCCAGGTCACGGGCGAGCAGTGGGCCGGGCGCAGTCCGGCCTGGCGCGCGGCGGAAAAGGCCGGCAAGGTCTTTGCCGTCGGCGAGACGGTCAAGGGCGCTACCGAGGGCTGGTGGGTACCGGAATACCTGGTCAAGGGTGATCCCGCGCGGGGCATCCAGGCCAAGGCGCCGGACCTGAAGAGCGTCGCCGATCTGCCGCGCTACAAGGAGTTGTTCCGCGATCCGGAAGAGCCCGGCAAGGGTCGCTTCCTCAACTGCCCGACCGGCTGGACCTGCGAGATCGTCAACAGCCAGAAGCTCAAGGCCTACAAGCTGACCGACAGCTACACCAACTTCCGCACCGGCACCGGCCCCGCACTGGACGCGGCCATCGCTACCGCCATGCGTCGTGGCGAGCCGGTGCTCTTCTACTATTGGTCGCCGACCCCGCTGATGGGCCGCTACAAGCTGGTCCAGCTGGAAGAACCGCCGTTCAGCCAGAAGGCCTGGGATACCCTGTCGGATCCGAAGAGTCACGATCCGCTGCCGTCACGCTCCCTGCCGGCCAAGATCACCATCGGCGTCTCCCGCGACCTGCACGACAAGGCGCCGGCCCTGGTGGCGCTTTTCGAGAAGGTCGAATTCCCCCTCGACCAGTTCAACGGCATCCTCGCCGGCATGGCCGAGAAACGCGAAGACGCCCAGGTCGTGGCCAAGCGTTTCCTCAAGGAGCATCCGGAGGTCTGGACGTCCTGGCTGCCGGCGGAAAACGCCGAGCGGGTAAAGGCGGCGCTCTAGGCGCCGTGATTAGGGGATAATGGCGGTTTCCTGTGTTGGAGCCGCCCATGACCGTCGCCGCCCTCACCATGTACGTCGAGCCTGCCGAGGTACGCGACGCCTATCGCCAGCTGGCCGAGGCCGTGGCGCTGCGCCTGGGCGAGACGCTCGACCCTGCGCCCGAGGAGCTGCCGGCGCTCTGGACGCATCCCGCGCTGCTGCTGGCCCAGACCTGCGGCTATCCCTGGGCGACCCGCCTGCGCGGCCAGGTGCGCCTGGTCGCGGCGCCGCGTTATCGCTTCGAGGGTTGCCAGGCGGCCGAGCACTGCGCCTTCATCCTGGTGCCCGAGACGCTGGAGATGACCAGCCTGGCCGATCTGCGCGGCAAGCGTGTCGCCCTCAACGGCCTTGATTCCAATACCGGCATGAATCTGCTGCGCCACGCCGTGGCGCCCCTGGCCGAGCGTGCCCGCTTCTTCGGCGAGATGATCGTCAGCGAAAGCCACGCCAACAGCCTGGCGCTGTTGCAGCAGGGGCACGCCGATGTGGCCGCGGTGGATGCCGTGACCTATGGCTATCTGCAACGCGCCCAGCCCGCGCGGGTCGCCGGTCTGCGCCTGCTGCAACGCACTCGCACCAGCCCGGCACTGCCCTTCATCACCGCCGCCAGTCGTTCGGACGCGGAAGTGCAGGCCTTGCGCACGGCCCTGAACGACAGCCTGGCCGCCGATCCTGCGTTGGCCGACATCCTTGCGCTCGACGGTGTCACGGCCGTGGAAGAGGCGACTTATCTACCCCTGCTGGATTGGCGCCGGGAGGCGGTGGAGCAGGGTTACCCAGTGATTGCCTAGGTTGGGTTGAGACGGCTTTACCGTCGAAGCCCAACACGGGGGGCTTGGCCCTGTTGGGCTTCGCTGCGCTACGGGTCCCGACCCTGGCGTAGGGTGGGTTGAGACAGCTTTATCGTCGAAGCCCAACATCGAGGAGCTCGGCCTAGGTCCTGTTGGGCTTCGCCGTGCTCAGCGCAGCCTATGCCCGCTCACCCTCCTGCAACCGCTTTAACTCTACTAGATCATGGCTGCAGAACAGCGTCAGCCCCAGGTCCTGGCGCAGGGAAAGTTCGCGCAGGCGCGCCTGGTTGTCCAGGCGGCTGGCGCGGTCGGCTTCCATCAGGCGCTGGTAGAACCTCAGGCCCGGTGTGCAGTGACGTTCGGGCTGGCGCATCTCGTCGCGATAGAAATAGGCGTCGCCGGCGTGCAGCAACCAGCCTCCGTCGTGCTGGATGGCAATACCGGCATGACCCGGGGTATGGCCGGGCAGCGGGATCATCAGAATCTCCGGCGGCAGCCCAGGCAGGTCACGCACGCTGGCGAAGCCATTCCACCGCTCGCCCTGGGGTTCATGGAAATGCCAGTGGCGAATGCCTTGCCACTGTGCCGGACGGTAGCGGCGTCGACCGATGAAGCCATGGCGCTGCCGCTGCGCATCCCACTCGCGCTGCAGGACATGGACCTGGGCCTGGGGAAAGTCGTCCAGGCCGCCGGCGTGGTCGAAATCCAGATGGGTCAGCACGATATGGCGGACGTCGCCCGGACGAAAACCCAGGCGGCGGAGCTGCGCCAGGGCGCTGAGTTCGGGATCGTACTGGATGCGATTCATCAGCCGGAAGAACGGACTCAGCCGCCGGCCGCGTTCCCTGAGATCGGCTTCGCCAAAGCCGGTATCCACGAGCACCAGGCCGTCCCGGTCGGTTTCCACCAGCAGGCAATGACAGGCGAGGTGGGCGGCAAGGCCATGGCTGAAACCGTCGTACAGTGCCCCGCCCAGGGGGCACATGCAGCCGCAGTTGAGGTGATGGATACGCATGATCGGCTCCGCGAGGGTGACCTCCGGTAGAAGAGGCGAGCGCGTGCAAAGTTCGAGCGCAGCGGTCGTCCGCGCGAGTGTCATTGCGGCGAGGGAGAGGTCGACGGGTCTGGGTGGCGCCGCTTGATCGACCAGAGCACGACGCTGTGTTCAGCGCCCGCGAGCCTCACAGGGGCGACCCCAAGCGCTCTGGCTGAACCCTGAGCCCGCGGCGCTGACCAAGGTAGGATCGCCAGCGGAACGGCTCTGCCGCCCTGGCCCTCCCAGTGCAGACGGAGTCACCCATGCCCACAGCCTTTCCCCGCCGTTCCCTCCTGGCCGCCGGCCTCTCCCTTGGCCTGCTCGCCGCCGGCACCGCCCAGGCCGACAGCTGGTGCGCCAGCAAGCCGGTGAAGTTCGCCGGGGTGAACTGGGAGAGCGGCATGCTGCTCTCCGAATTGATGGGCTTCGTCCTGCAGCACGGCTATGACTGCAAGGTGGACAGCATCCCCGGCAACTCCATCACCCTGGAGCAGGCCCTGGGCAACAACGACATCCAGGTGTTCGCCGAGGAGTGGATCGGTCGCAGCGAGGCCTGGAACAAGGCCGCCGCCGCTGGCAAGGTGGTCGGCGTGGGCGCTCCTATAGAAGGTGCCACCGAAGGCTGGTACGTGCCACGCTATCTGGTGGAAGGCGAGGGCGCCAAGGCCCCCAACCTGAAGAGCATCGCCGACCTGGGTCAGTACGCCGAGCTGTTCCGTGATCCGGAAGAACCGGGCAAGGGCCGCTTCTACAATTGCCCGGCCGGCTGGACCTGCGAACTGGAAAACACCCAGATGCTGCAGAGCTACGGCCTGAGCGACAAATACACCAACTTCCGCCCGGGTACTGGACCGGCGCTGGATGCGGCCATCGTCTCGGCCACCCGGCGCAAGCAGCCGATCCTGACCTACTACTGGTCGCCGACGCCGCTGCTGGGCCGAGTCGACATGGTGCAGCTCAAGCCCCGTGACGGCGAAGCCAAGCGCATTCAGGTGCAGGCCGGCCTCTCCAAGCCCTTCCATGACGGCGCTCCCGAGCTGGTGGCCGTGCTGAGTCGGGTCAATGTGCCCATCGAACTGCTCAACCGCACCCTGGCCGAGCAGGCCGAAGCCAAGCAGGACGCCCCCACCGCGGCCAAGGCGCTGCTCAAGGCCCATCCCGAACTGTGGCAGGCCTGGGTGACCGACGCCGCGGCGCGCAGCAAGATCCAGGCGGCACTCTAGGATGTTTCCCGAAGGTCTGACCTTTTCCTTCGCCGACGCCGTCAATCGAGGGGTGGACTGGCTGGTGACCCGCTACGGCGACGTCTTCCGGACCATCTCCGACACCCTGCTGCAGGCCATCGTCTGGCTTGAAGGCCTGCTGCGCGGCACCCCCTGGTGGGCGCTGCTGCTGATCGTCGCGGCCCTGGCCGCCCATGCCACCCGACGAGTGTTGCCGACCCTGCTGATCACCGGACTGCTGTTCCTGGTCGGCGCCCTGGGGCTGTGGGACAAGCTGATGCAGACCCTGGCCCTGGTGCTGGTGGCCACCGCCATCGCGGTGATCATCGGCATCCCTCTGGGCATTCTCTGCGCTCGTAGCGCCCGTCTGCGTCTGGTGCTGATGCCACTACTGGACATCATGCAGACCATGCCCAGCTTCGTGTACCTGATCCCGGTGCTGATGCTGTTCGGCCTGGGCAAGGTGCCGGCGATCTTCGCCACGGTGATCTATGCCGCGCCGCCGCTGATCCGCCTCACCGACCTGGGCATCCGCCAGGTCGATCGCGAGGTCATGGAAGCGGTCAACGCCTTTGGCGCCAGTCGCTGGCAGCAGCTGTTCGGCGTGCAGCTGCCGCTGGCGCTGCCAAGCATCATGGCCGGCATCAACCAGACCACCATGATGGCGCTGTCCATGGTGGTGATCGCCTCCATGATCGGCGCCCGCGGTCTTGGTGAAGAGGTGCTGGTGGGCATCCAGACCCTGGACGTGGGCAAGGGCCTGCAGGCGGGACTGGCCATCGTCATTCTCGCCGTGGTCATCGACCGCATCACCCAGGCCTATGGCCGCCAGCGCCACGAGGTGGAGCGATGAAGATCGTCGTCGAGCGGGTCTCCAAGATCTTCGGCAAACGCGAGCAAGCTGCCCTGGCCCTGCTCCGCGAGGGGCACGACAAGGCCGACATCCTCGCCCGCACGGGTTGCGTGGTGGGGGTGGACGATCTGTCCCTGGAAATCGCCGAAGGCGAGATCTTCGTCATCATGGGCCTCTCCGGTTCCGGCAAGTCGACCCTGGTGCGCCACTTCAATCGGCTGATCGACCCGAGCAGCGGGCGCATCCTCATCGATGGCCAGGACATCCTCCAGCTGCCGCTGCCGGCGCTGCGCGAATTACGCCGCCAGCGCATCAGCATGGTGTTCCAGAGCTTCGGCCTGCTGCCCCATCGGCGGGTGCTGGACAACGTCGCCTACGGCCTCAAGGTGCGGGGCGAGCCCAAGGCGGTCTGTCGCGAACGGGCGCTGCACTGGCTCGAGGTGGTGGGCCTGGCCGGCTACGAGCGCAAGTGGCCACACCAGCTCTCCGGCGGCATGCGCCAGCGGGTCGGCCTGGCCCGTGCCCTGGCGGCGGATACCGAGATCATCCTGATGGACGAGGCCTTTTCCGCCCTCGATCCGCTGATCCGCGCCGAGATGCAGGAGCAACTGCTGGAGCTGCAACAGCGCCTGCACAAGACCATCGTCTTCATCACCCATGACCTGGACGAGGCACTGCGCCTGGGCAATCGCATCGCCATCCTGCGTGACGGTCGGCTGGTGCAGGTGGGTACCCCCGCGGACATCCTCGGCCAGCCGGCCGACGACTACGTGGCGCGCTTCGTCCAGCGGCGTACCGCTGCGACAGTTTGAAACAATTGCGGCAGAGGCCTTCACGAGCATTTCACAGGCGCGAGGCTCTGATGGTGAGACCTGCGGCCTGACCCTGTCAGGCCTTTCTCTTCCCACTGGAACCGTGCCGCAATGGACTATCTGCTACAACTCGCCGCCGACCCGACCGTCTGGGCTGCCCTGGCCACCCTGATCGTGATGGAGGTGGTGCTGGGCATCGACAACCTCATCTTCATCTCCATCCTGACCAACAAGCTGCCCACTCACCAGCAGCAGAAGGGCCGTCGCATCGGCATCAGCCTGGCGCTGATCCTGCGCCTGGGTCTGCTCGGCACCGTGGCCTGGATCGTCCAGCTCACCGAACCCATCATCGAGGTGTTCGGCAAGAGCTTTTCCTGGAAGGACCTGATCCTCATCGCCGGTGGCCTGTTCCTGCTGTGGAAGGCGACCAAGGAGATCCACCACAACGTCGATCCCGAGCCCGACAGCGCCCTGACCAAGGGCGGCGAGACGGCGACCCTGGCGTTCGGCTCGGCCATCGTGCAGATCCTCTTGCTGGACCTGGTGTTCTCGGTGGACAGCATCATCACCGCCGTCGGCATGACCGAGCACCTGCCGGTGATGGTGATCGCGGTGGTGGTGGCGGTGACCGTCATGTTGCTGGCGGCCGATCCCCTGGCCAAGTTCATCGACCGCAACCCGACCGTCGTGATGCTGGCGTTGGGGTTCCTGATCATGATCGGCATGACCCTGATCGCCGAGGGTTTCGGCGCCCATGTGCCCAAGGGCTACATCTACGCGGCCATGGCCTTCTCGGCGCTGATCGAGGGCCTGAACATGCTGTCGCGGCGAGCCAAGCGTCGCCAGCAGGCTGCCGGCAAGTAAGGGCAGGGCGTGTCGGAAAAGGCCTTGTTACATTCCGGCACGCCTATTGCTAACAATAACTGGAAAGTCTAGGCACTATCGGTCAAGACCTTTGTCATAGCAGCGTCACACGTGAGGTTTACAACTGAAGTCATGAACATACAAGCCCAAGCCCAGAACGCCATGCATGCCCTCAGCGCCGCTTTCGCGCCGATGAGCTGCGTCATCGACGCCCCTAGCAAGCGGGGTTTTTCCTTCATCGTCGTCAACGAGCATGGCGTGGCCAAGCACACCCGCCGGATCTACCGCGACGAATACAGCACCCCGAGCCGCCTGCAGGCCATCATCGACAGTACCCGTCTGGCCATCGCCGGCTGAGATTCAGCCGGCTTCCGCTTTACCCCTCCCGCCTTACCTTCTGCGCCCCACCCGAGCTACGGGTGTACCGGCGGCAGATACGCCAACGTTCCCCCCAACAGCCACAGCAGCACCAGCACCAAGGGTGCATGGACCAGCAGCTGCACGAAGGAAAAGCCGACCAGGTCGCGCGCCTTCAGCCCCAGCACGCCCAGTAGCGGCAGCATGTAGAAGGGATTGATCAGATTCGGCAGTGCCTCGGCGGCGTTGTAGATCTGCACGGCCCAACCCAGGTGATATTGCAGGTCGTTGGCCACCTGCATCACATAGGGCGCCTCGATGATCCACTTGCCTCCGCCCGAGGGGATGAAGAACCCCAGCAGCGCCGAGTAGACGCCCATCAATAGGGCGTAGGTGTCGTGGGTGGCGATCTGGGTGAAGAATGCCGCGATATGGTGCGCCAGGGTCTGGCCATCGGCGCCGTTGACCTTGGTCAGGATCGCGGCGATGGAGCCGTACAGCGGAAACTGGATCAGCACCCCGGTGGTGGCCGGCACGGCGCGGGCCACGGCGTCGAGGAAGTGCCGCGGCCGCCAGTGCAGCAAGGCCCCCACGCTGATGAACAGCAGGTTGTAGGTGTTCAGCCCGGAGATGGCCTCGATGGCCGGCTTGCTGGCGAATTCCTGTACCAGCCAGCCGGCGGCCAGCAGGACCAGCAGCACGATCAGGATCGGACTGTATTCGAGCCATTCGCCCGGACGGGTCGGCTTGTCTGCGGCCTTGGGCGCCGGGGTGACGTCGACACCGCAGGCGCGGGCATCGCGCGCGCTGTCCGGTCCTGGCGCGGTGACATAGGCGATCACCGCCGAGACCACCAGCAACACCAGCAGCAGGGCGCCGGATTGCCAGAGGAACAGTGTCTGGCTGAAGGGGATCACCCCGGTGATGGCCAGGATCGATGGCGGCAGACTGGCCGGATTGGCCTGCAGCTGGGCCGCCGACGACGACAGGCCCAGCGCCCAGACCGCGCCCAGGCCCAGGTAGGCCGCGGCGCCAGCGGCGCGATAGTCCATCTTGAGTTCTTCGCGGCGGGCCAGGGCACGCACCAGCAGGCCGCCGAACACCAGGCTCAGGCCCCAGTTGAGCAGGGAGGCGAGCATGGCCACCAGGGCGACCCAGCACACCGCGCCGCGGCCGGTCCGGGGCACCCGCGCCAGGCGCTCGATCAGGCGCCCGGCCGGACCGGAACTGGCCACCACATAGCCGCCGATGACCACGAAGGCCATCTGCATGGTGAAGGGAATCAGACTCCAGAAACCGTCGCCAAAGGCCTTGGCGGTCTTGGCCGCGGGGGCGCCCATGCCGAGGGCGGCCAGGGCCACCACGGCCACGGCGAGCACGGCGAACACCCAGGAATCGGGAAACCAGCGCTCGGCCCAATTGGAACAGGCCAGGGCGAACCGCGCGCTGCGCGAATCGCGGGAAGGGGTTGAGCTCATGGTGGATCCTTTTGTTGTTGTTTTTTGTGGGAATGTAGTGCGGGACGGTGATGCATTGATCGCGGCCATGGGCCGCTCCTACGGTGGTCTCCGGACCTGTAGGAGCGGCCCATGGCCGCGATAGGCTTTAACGCCGCTCCACCGCCAGGGCCACGCCCTGGCCACCGCCGATGCACAGGGTCGCCAAGCCACGCCGACCCTCCCGCCGACGCAACTCGTGCAGCAGGGTCACCAACACCCGGCAACCCGAGGCACCGATGGGATGGCCCAGGGCGATGGCGCCGCCGTTGACGTTGACCTTCTCGTCATCCCAGCCCAGCTCCTGACCCACGGCCAGGGCCTGGGCGGCGAAGGCTTCGTTGGCCTCGATCAGGTCCAGGTCGGCCAATTGCCAGCCGGCCTTTTCCAGGGTCTTGCGGGTGGCCGAGACCGGGCCGATGCCCATGATCGCCGGGTCCACTCCGGCGCTGGCGTAGGCGGCGACATGCGCCAACGGTGTCAGACCCAGGGCGGCCGCCCTGGCCGCGCTCATCACCAGCACCGCGGCGGCGCCGTCGTTGAGGCTGGAGGCGTTGCCGGCGGTGACGCTGCCGTCCTTGGCGAAGGCCGGACGCAGGCGCGCCAGTCCCTCGGCGGTGGTATCGGCGCGGATGCCCTCGTCGGTATCGAACAGCAGCGGCTCGCCCTTGCGCTGGGGAATGGCCACCGGGGTGATCTCCTCGCGGAAGCGGCCGGATTCCACCGCTGCCGCGGCGCGCTGCTGGGAACGCGCGGCAAAGGCGTCCTGGGCCTCGCGGCTGAGCTGGTACTTCTGCACCAGGTTCTCCGCGGTCTGGCCCATGTGGTAGTCGTTGAAGGCATCCCACAGCCCATCGCTGAGCATGGAGTCGACCAGCTCGGCATGGCCCAGCCGCAGGCCGGTGCGCACCTTGGGCAGCACATAGGGCGCCAGGCTCATGTTCTCCATGCCGCCGGCGATGACGATCTCGGCGTCGCCGCAGCGGATCGCCTGGACGGCCAGCTGCACCGCATTGAGGCCGGAGCCGCAGACCTTGTTCAGGGTCAGGGCCGGCACCTCGTGGGGCAGGCCGGCCTTGACCGCTGCCTGGCGCGCCGGATTCTGGCCGGCGCCGGCGGTGAGCACCTGGCCGAGGATGACTTCATCCACCTGCGCCGGGGCCACGCCGGTCTGCTCCAGCAGGGCGCGGATGACGGTGGCGCCGAGCTCCACGGCGGGCACATTGGCCAGGGAGCCCTGGAAACTGCCGACCGCGGTGCGGGTGGCAGCGACGATGACGACGTCTTGCATGGCTGGGATCTCCTCAGGCCTGGATGGGGGCGCCGGTGGCGGCGCGCAGTTCATCGAGGCTGACGCCTTCGGCCAGCTCCACCAGCCGGAGACCGCCCTCGGTCACCTCCAGCACGGCCAGGTCGGTGATGATCAGGTCGACCACGCCGACCCCGGTCAGCGGCAGGTCGCAGGCCGGCAGGATCTTGTGGGCGCCCTTGGCGGTATGCTCCATCAGCACCACCACGCGCTGCACCCCAGCCACCAGGTCCATGGCGCCGCCCATGCCCTTGACCATCTTGCCGGGGATCATCCAGTTGGCCAGGTCGCCCTGGGCCGACACCTGCATGGCGCCGAGGATGGCCAGGTTGACGTGGCCGCCGCGGATCATGCCGAAGCTGGCGGCGCTGTCGAAATAGCTGCTGCCGGGCAGGGCGGTGACGGTCTGCTTGCCGGCGTTGATCAGGTCCGGGTCGACCGTCTCGGCGGTCGGGAAGGGGCCGATGCCGAGCAGGCCGTTCTCCGACTGCAGCCAGACGTCCATGCCGGCGGGAATGTAGTTGGCGACGAGGGTCGGCAAGCCGATGCCGAGGTTGACGTAGAAGCCGTCCTGCAGCTCCCGGGCGGCGCGTTGCGCCATCTGTTCGCGGGTCCAGGCCATCTTACTTCTCCTCGCTCAGGGTGCGTTTCTCGATGCGTTTCTCGGGATTGGCGTTGACCACCAGGCGCTGCACGAAGATGCCGGGCAGGTGGATCTGGTCGGGGTCCAGCTCGCCGACTTCCACCAGCTCTTCCACCTCGGCGACGCAGACGCGACCGGCCATGGCGCACAGCGGATTGAAGTTGCGCGCGGTCTTGTTGAATACCAGATTGCCGGCCTTGTCGGCGCGTTGCGCCTTGACCAGGGCCACGTCGGCGGTCAGCGCCAGTTCCATGACATGCGGCTGGCCATTGAAGTCGCGCACCTCCTTGCCCTCGGCCACCAGGGTGCCGTAGCCGGTGCGGGTGTAGAACGCCGGGATGCCCGAGCCACCGGCGCGCAGCTTCTCGGCCAGGGTGCCCTGGGGGGTGAATTCCAGCTCCAGTTCGCCGGCCAGATACTGGCGCTCGAATTCCTTGTTCTCGCCCACGTAGGAGGAAATCATCTTGCGGATCTGCCGGGTCTCCAGCAGTTGGCCGAGGCCGAAGCCGTCCACCCCGGCGTTGTTGCTGATGGCGGTCAGTTCGCGGGCGCCGGTGTCGCGCAGGGCGGCGATCAGCGCCTCGGGAATGCCGCAGAGGCCGAAGCCGCCCACGGCCAGGGTGATGCCGTCGCCGACCAGCCCGTCGAGGGCGGCCGCGGCGTTGGGATAGAGCTTGTTCATGATGGAGATCCTCTTGTCGTTATTGAGCGGTCCAGCCGCCGTCCACGGTCCAGGCGGCGCCGCGCACCTGGGCGGCGGCGTCGCTGCACAGGAACAGCGCCAGCTCGCCCAACTGGTCGGTGGTGACGAAATCCTGCGACGGCTGCTTTTCGCTGAGCAGGTCGCGACGCGCCTGATCCGGATCGCTGCCACGGCTGTCCAGTTGCTGCTGGATTAGCGGGGTGAGCACGAAGCCTGGGCACAGTGCGTTGCAGGTGATGCCGGTGCGGGCGGTTTCCAGGGCGGTGACCTTGGTCAGGCCTACCACGCCATGCTTGGCGGCGACATAGGCGGCCTTGCCGGTGGAGGCCACCAGGCCATGCACCGAGGAGATGTTGACGATGCGGCCCCAGTTGCCTTCGCGCATGCCCGGCAGCGCCAGACGGGTGGTGTGGAACACCGCCGAGAGATTGAGGGCGATCACCGCGTCCCACCGCTCCACCGGAAAGTCCTCCACCGGCGCCACGTGCTGGATGCCGGCGTTGTTGACCAGGATGTCCA
This sequence comes from Pseudomonas aestiva, assembly GCF_039908605.1. Taxonomy (NCBI): domain Bacteria; kingdom Pseudomonadati; phylum Pseudomonadota; class Gammaproteobacteria; order Pseudomonadales; family Pseudomonadaceae; genus Pseudomonas; species Pseudomonas aestiva. The sequence goes on from NZ_CP150916.1 coordinate 1,837,702, forward strand.
CGCCGCCGAAGTCGCGTCTGGCGTAGGCGAAGAGGTCTTCGATCTCCTCCGGCCTGGACAGGTCGGCGCCGTGGAAGCCACTCCGGGCGGCGAGACTGGCCTGGGCCACAGCGGGATCGCCGAAGCCGTTGAGGATGAGGGTGGCGCCAGCGGCGGCCAGGCGCTGGGCGATGCCCAGGCCGATGCCGCTGGTGGAGCCGGTGACCAGGGCGGTCTTGCCGGTGAGGTCCATGGTGGTCTCCTTAGACGAGGCCGGTCAGGTAGTAGAGGGCGATGACGAAGAACACCGCCACGGTCTTGATCAGGGTGATCTTGAACACGCCGCCATAGGCTTCGCGGTGGGTCAGGCCGGTCACCGCCAGCAGGGTGATCACCGCGCCGTTGTGCGGCAGGGTGTCCATGCCGCCACTGGCCATGGCCGCCACCCGGTGCAGGACTTCCAGGGGAATGCCCGCGCCATTGGCGGCGGCGATGAAGGTGTCGCTCATGGCCGCCAGGGCGATGCTCATGCCGCCCGAGGCGGAACCGGTGATGCCGGCCAGCAGGGTCACGCTCACCGCCTCGTTGATCAGCGGATCGGGGATGGCCTTGAGGCCCTGGGCGAACAGCACGAAGCCGGGCAGGGCGGCGATCACCGCGCCGAAGCCGTATTCCGACGCCGTGTTCATCCCGGCCAGCAGGGCGCCGGAGACGGCGGTCTTGCTGCCTTCCGCCAGGCGCCCGCGGATGGCGCCGAAGCCGGTCGCCAGCACCAGCAGGATGCCCGCCAACAACGCGCCTTCGACCGCCCAGATACCAGTCAGCTTGGCCACCTCCTGGGTCACCGGCTTGGCCATGCCGGGCAGGGCCAGGTTATGGGTGGCGCCATACCAGTCGGGAATCCAGCGGGTCAGCAGCAGGTTGAGCACGCCTACCAGCACCAGCGGCGCCAGGGCCAGCCAGGGGTTGGGCAGCGGCAGGTCGGCGGCGGTCTCGGGTTCGTTGCGCAGCGGCACGCTGGCATAGCCTTCGCCGCTGTTGCGGGCCTTGCGGCGGGCGCTGCCGAGGTAGGTCAGGCCAACGGCGATGACGAACAGCGAACCGGCCAGGCCCAGCCAGGGCGCGGCCCAGGCGGTGGTCTGGAAGAAGCTGGTGGGGATGATGTTCTGGATCTGCGGCGTGCCGGGCAGGGCATCCATGGTAAAGGAGAAGGCGCCCAGGGCGATGGTCGCCGGAATCAGCCGCTTGGGGATGTCGCTCTGGCGAAACATCTCCGCTGCGAAGGGATAGACGGCGAAGACCACCACGAACAGCGACACACCGCCATAGGTGAGCAGGGCGCAGACCGCGACGATCACCGGGATGGCTCGTTCGCGCCCGAGCAGGTGGATAGCCGCGGCGACGATGGCACGGGAAAAGCCCGACAGCTCGATCAGCTTGCCGAACAGGGCGCCTAGCATGAAAACCGGGAAATAGAGTTTGAGAAAGCCCACCATCTTGTCCATGAACACCCCGGTGAAGGCGGGCGCCACGGCGGACGGATCGGTAAGCAGCACGGCGCCGAGGGCGGCGAGGGGGGCAAAGAGGATGACACTGAAACCCCGGTAGGCGGCGAACATCAGCAGCGCCAGGGCGGCGAGTGCAATCAGGACACTCATGGCTTCTCCTAGAGCTTCGCCTGGGGCGAAGCGGTTCTTGTTGTTATAAGGGCGATGCAGGAATCGCCCGAATGCAGGAGCCAGAACCGTGCCAGCTTTGTAAGTTGTTGTTTTGTATAATCTTTTATTTTGATCTCTGCCCGCTACCGATAGATTGTCTCAAAAGCTAGACCCCGTAGGTTGGGCTGAGCGAAGCGAAGCCCAACATCAGTCCACGTGCGGCAATGTTGGCCTTCGACGATAAAGCGGTTTCAAACCAGCCTACGCCGTGACTCTGTAGGAGCGGCCCATGGCCGCGATAAACGATCTATCGCGGCCATGGGCCGCTCCTACGGACTGCGTCTCTATATCTGGACATGTCTCATGTTTGAGACATCAGCCCCAGCGCCACCAGCTTCTTGTACAGCGTGGACCGCCCCAGGCCCAGGCGGCGCGCGGCTTCGTCCACCTTGCCGCCGCAGGCGGCCAGGGCGCCCTGCAGCAGCTCGCGATCAAAGCGCTGGCGGGCTTCGGCGTAGGTTTCGCCGGTCCGGTAACCGATCGACTCGCCGGTCGTCGAGGGGGCGGGGGCGATGCCCAGGGCCGCCGTCAGCGCCGCGGCATCCAGCTGGCTGTCGTCACCCAGCAGCACGGCGCGTTCCAGCACGTTGCGCAACTCGCGCACGTTGCCGGGCCAGGGTTGGCGCTGCAGCAGCGCCAGGCCGTCGGCGGTGAATTCGGGCATTGGCTGTCCGTTCAGCTTGCGCAGGTCAGCGAGGATGGCCTCGGCCAGCACCCCCAGGTCGTCGAGGCGTTCTCGCAGGGGTGGAATGCGGATCGGCAGGACATTGAGCCGGTAATAGAGATCGGCGCGAAAGCGCCCCTCAGCCACGGCCGCCTCCAGGTCACGCGAGGTGGCGGCGATCATGCGCACGTCACAGGCCAGCACCTCGTTGGAGCCCAGCGGCTCGTACTCCTTTTCCTGCAGTACCCGCAGCAACTTGGCCTGCAAGGCCAGGGGCATGTCGCCGATCTCGTCGAGAAACAGGGTGCCGCCCTGGGCGATCTGCAGCTTGCCCGGGCGGGCCCGTCGCTCGGCGCCAGTGAAGGCGCCGGGCGCGGTACCGAAGAATTCCGCTTCCAGCAGGCTTTCCGGGATGGCCGCGGCATTGATGCTGACAAAGGGCCGCCCGGCGCGTGGCGAGGCGCCGTGGATGGCGTGGGCCAGCAACTCCTTGCCGGTGCCGGTCTCGCCCAGCAGCAGCACCGCGGCCTCGCTGGCGGCGGCGCGCCGGGCGCGACGCTTGACCTCCAGGCTGGCCGGTCCGCTGCCGACGAAGTGGCCGAAGCCATACTTGGCGGTGCGGGCGTGTTGCAGCGAGCGCCGGGTGGTGGCCAGCTCTTCCTGGATGCGCAGGTAGCGGGTCACCAGCGGCGCCAGTTGCTGCAGCTGGTCGAACAGGGCGAAGCCGATGGCGCCGATCAACTCGCCTTCGTCGGTATGGATCGGCAGACGCATCACTACCAGCGGTCCGTTGCGGGTCTCCAGCATGTCCAGCAGGATCGGCTGGCCATTGCGCGCCACCTCGCGCAACAGGCTATGGGGAATGATCTGTTCCACCGGCTGACCGATGGCGGCGGCGGCATCCGGCAGGCCGAAGTGCTGGGCGTATCTCTGGTTGATCCAGACGATGCGCGCCTCGCGGTCGACGATCACGGTGCCATTGCTGGTCTGCTCGATGATCTCGAACAGCGAGCGGATCGCCCGCTGGCGGATCTCGGCGTAGTCCTCCAGGTCCGGCAGGCCGGGCGAGGGGCGACTCATGGCTTCAGCGCATGGCGCAGCTGGTGCAGCCGCCGCTGGACGATACGCTCGCGCCGCGCCGCGTCCCACTCGTGAAAGCCCGCACCACTGCGCAGGCCGGTGCGGCCGGCCGCCACCTGGTCTTCCAGCAGCTGCAGCGGCGCCTCGTCTCGCGCCAGGGTCGGCCAGAGGTGGCTGGCGATGTCGCGAAAGGTGTCCAGGCCGCCCATGTCCGCCGCTTCCAGCGGACCGACCATGGCATAGCGCCGGCCCAGCGAGGCGCGCATCACCCGGTCCACCGTCTCGGCATCCGCCGCGCCGCTCTGCACGATGTGCAGGGCCTCGCGCAGCAGGGCGAATTGCAGGCGGTTGCCGACGAAGCCGGGAATGGCGTGCTGCAAGACCACGGCCTCCAGGTCGGCGGTCTCCAACAGCTGGCGCACGGATTCCAGATGGGCGGGCAGGGTGGCCGTGCCGGGCACCAGCTCCACCAGCGGGATGAAGTGCGGCGGATTCCAGAAGTGGGCGATCAGCAGGCGCTCGGGATGGTGCAGGTGCGCGGCCAGCTCGTCCGGTGGCAGGCCGCTGGTATTGCTGGCGATCAGGGCATCGGGGCGCAGCACGGCTTCAAGCTGGGCGTAGAGCCGGTGCTTGAGCTCCAGGCGCTCGGGCACGGCTTCGAACAGCAGGTCGCAATCGGCGAGATCGGCCAGGTCGGTGGTGGTGGTCAGGCGGGCGATCACCGCCTCGGTGTCCACCGCGATGTCGGCTTCTTCCAGCTCGGCGAGCAGGGTGCGCGCGGTGGCGGCCACCTCGGCGAGGCGGACGGGGTCGACGTCCTGCAGCCGCACGGCATGGCCGTGGCGCGCCAGATGCACGGCGATGCCGATGCCCATGAGACCGGAACCCAGGACGGCGAGGCGTGGCGTGGTCATGATCTTTTCCTTGTGAGACGGCCGCGGCAACCGTCTCACACTTGACTGCCCCCGGCCAAGGCACGGATCGCCGCCTTGCACCAAAGGCGGGCCCCGGTAATGGATTCGTTGCGGGACGCTGGGCTCTGTCTCGCTCCTTGGCAGGGGCTGGCATGGGCACTGCTACAGGACAGGCACGTCCATCCCGAGGAGTCCCTTATGAGCAACGCCGGCAACGACTATCCCCTGAGCGAAGTGCCGCCCCACGCCCGCAAGGGTCTGGCCTCCCTGGCCATGGTGCTGCTGGGCTTCACCTTCTTCACCGCCACCATGTTCGCCGGTGGCAAGCTGGGGGTGGCCTTCGGTTTCGCCGACCTGCTGCTGGTCATCGCCCTCGGCAATCTGCTGCTGGGTCTCTATGCCGCCGCCCTCGGCCATATCGCCTGTCGCAGCGGCCTCAACTCGGTGCTGATGGGGCGCTTCGCCTTTGGCGAGCGCGGCAGCAAGCTGTGCGACCTCATCCTCGGCTTCACCCAGATCGGCTGGTACGCCTGGGGTACGGCCACCGCTGCGGTGGTGCTGGGCAAGTACTTCGGCCTGGAGCAGGGCGCGGTGCTGGCGCTGATGGCGGTGTTCGGCCTGGGCTTCTGCGCCACCGCCTACATCGGCTACCGGGGCCTGGAGATCCTCTCCTGGATCGCCGTGCCGACCATGGCGCTGCTGCTGATCCTGTCCATGAGCGTGACCACCGCCAAGGCCGGCGGCCTGGCCGGCCTGCTGGCGATCCAGCCCAGCAGCAGCCTGGACCTGTCCACCGCCATCACCCTGGTGTTCGGCACCTTTGTCAGTGGTGCCACCCAGGCCACCAACTGGACGCGCTTCGCCCGCTCCACCAGGGTGGCGGTACTGGCCAGCCTGATCGGCTTCTTCCTCGGCAACGGCCTGATGGTGCTGATCGGCGCCTATGGCGCCATCGTCTACCAGCAACCGGACGTAGTGGAGGTGCTGATGTTGCAGGGCTTCGCCACCGCCGCCCTGGCCATGCTGCTGCTCAACATCTGGAGCACCCAGGACAACACCATCTACAACTTCGCCGTGGCCGGCTGCAACCTGGTGCGCACCAGCCGCCGCAAGACGGTGACCCTGGCCGGCGCCCTGATCGGCACCGCCCTGGCGCTGCTAGGCATGTACGACCTGCTGGTGCCCTATCTGGTGCTGCTCGGCACGGTGATCCCGCCCATCGGCGGGGTGATCGTCGCCGACTTCTGGCTGCGCCACCGCGGCCGCTATCCGCTGCTCGCCGAGGCCCGCCTGCCGCACTACAACTGGCCGGGTCTGGCCGCCTATGGGCTGGGCACCCTGGCGGCCTTCAATTCACCCTGGGTCGCGCCCCTGGTGGGCATCGGGGTGGCGGCGCTCGGCTATGGCGTGTTCAATGGCCTGAGTCGCGATCGTCGTACCGCCGCCCCCGCTTCGCTCTAGGAGATCGACCATGCGCATCCTCAACGCCCGCCTGCGTGACCGCGAAGGCCTCCATGACATCCGCCTCGAAGGCGGACGCATCGCCGCCATCGCCGAGCAGTTGATGCCTCCCGCGGTAGGGCCGGACGACCTCGACGCCGCCGGCAACCTGGTGGTGCCGCCCTTCGTCGAGCCGCACATCCACCTCGATGCCACCCTGACCGCCGGCGAGCCGCGCTGGAACATGAGCGGCACCCTGTTCGAAGGCATCGAATGCTGGGGCGAGCGCAAGGCCACCATCACCCAGGAAGACACCAAAACCCGCGCCACGCGCACCATCCGCGCCCTGGCCGCCCACGGGATCCAGCACGTGCGCACCCATGTCGATGTCACCGATCCGTCGCTGGCCGCGCTCAAGGCCATGCTGGAGGTGCGCGAGGAAACCCGGCACCTGATCGATCTGCAGATCGTCGCCTTTCCCCAGGAGGGCATCGAGTCCTTCAAGAATGGGCGCGAGCTGATGGAGGAGTCGATCCGCCTGGGCGCCGATGTGGTCGGCGGCATCCCGCACTTCGAGTACACCCGCGACCAGGGGGTGAGCTCGGTGAAATTCCTCATGGACCTGGCGGAGCGCACCGGCTGCCTGGTGGACGTCCATTGCGACGAAACCGACGATCCCCACTCGCGCTTCCTGGAGGTGCTGGCCGAAGAGGCGCGCAGCCGCGGCATGGGGTCGCGGGTCACCGCCAGCCACACCACCGCCATGGGCTCCTACGACAACGCCTACTGCGCCAAGCTGTTTCGCCTGCTGACCCATGCCGGCATCAACTTCATCTCCTGCCCGACCGAGAGCATCCACCTGCAGGGCCGCTTCGACAGCTTTCCCAAGCGCCGTGGCGTGACCCGAGTCAACGAGTTGCTGGAGGCCGGCCTCAATGTCTGCTTCGCCCAGGACTCCATCGTCGATCCCTGGTATCCGCTGGGCAACGGCAACATCCTGCGCGTGCTGGAAGCAGGGCTGCACATCTGCCACATGCTCGGCTATCGCAACCTGCAATCGGCGCTGGACCTGGTCACGGTGAACAGTGCCAAGGCCCTGTGCCTGGGCGACCGCTATGGCCTGGAGGAGGGGAGACCGGCCAACCTGCTGGTGCTGTCCGCCGACAGCGACTACGAGATGGTCCGCAGCCAGGGCCTGCCGCTGTATTCCATCCGTAACGGCAAGGTGCTGATGCAGCGCCGCCCGGCGCAGGTGGAGTTGGCGGATCGGTAACGGGTGGCGGTCAGGGCGGTCCGCCGATGCGGACAGGCTCATGCCAGTCGCTGGCGATTCTTCAGGACCGACAAAGACCTGCCACTCGCTCGAATAACCCCCTCTCCCTCTGGGAGAGGGCTGGGGTGAGGGCAAGTCCCATGCCGAAGCCCCAGCGGAAAAGGCTGCGCCGTTTCCACGTGACGGCTGACACGGATCGCAGCCATGGGCCACTCTTACGGGGAGCCAGGGTATCGGAGCGGCCGCATCGATGGACCGCCAACGCCGTGCTTCAGGCACAGGTGCTGGCCTCCGAGATCGCCTCATGACCAAGCGCCTGGTCAAGAGACCTCGAGCATGACGACTGTGAACAGGCAGGCTAGCCCCGTTACCATTATTGCGAGTGCCCAGCCAAGCAGCTTCATTTTATCTTTCTGGGCATCTTCCACGTGCATCCCCTGCAGGACCAAGGTCAAGCGAAGATAGGTTGTTATTTGGGGAAACGAGCGTGGTTCCGGGTTGGAAAAGTAGTCGTGCAGGTACGGGCAGTCGTTCCACGCCAACCCCTGGCGTTGCTGTTCCGCGAAGCGCGCAGAGGGCTTCCTGCCGCTGAAGTCACGAAAGCAGGCAGGTCGGTCCATTGGCGTTATGGCGGGTCGATCTCATCGGCGTTTCATGCATGATCGACCCGGTCGCGCCTGCTTGTCCTATACCTTGAAGCGACTGGTCATTTCCTGCAGGCGAACGCCAATGCGCGCCAGTTCCATGCTCGACGAGGCGGTTTCCTCGCTGGCGGCGGCCGTCTGATCGGAGATGTCGCACACGTTGGTCACGCCGCGGCTGATCTCTTCGCCCACAGCGCTCTGCTGCTCTGCGGCGCAGGCAATCTGCTCGTTCATGGATTCGATATCGCGCACCGCCCGGGTAATATGCTTGAGCATCTCACCGGCCTCACGCGACAGTCCTACGCTGCTGTCGGTCAGCAGCATGTTCTGCTCGAGCACCACCGCCATCCGGTCGGTACTCTGACCCAAGCCGGTGATCAGCTGCGCGATCTCGTCGGTGGAAGAGCGGGTGCGCTGGGCCAGCCCGCGGACTTCGTCGGCCACTACCGCGAAGCCGCGACCCGCCTCGCCCGCTCGGGCTGCCTCAATGGCCGCATTCAGCGCCAGCAGGTTGGTCTGCTCGGCTACGGCCTTGATCACATCAAGCACCCCGCCGATGCTTTCGGCATGACCGCGCAGCGTGGCCATGGCGGTCTTGGTCGAATCCATCTCGCTGGCCAATAGCTCGATCTGCGCGACCGCCTTGCTGACGGCCTCATCGCCCTGCAGGGCCTGCTGGCTGGCTTCCAGAGCCGATCTAGCGGCTTCGCCGGCATTGCGTGCCACCTCGTGGGTGGTGGCCGTCATTTCTTGCATCGCGGTGGCGATCTGGTCGGTCTCGACTTTCTGGGACTGCACGCCGGCGCTGGTCTGCTCGGTCACGGCCGACAACTGTTCGGCCGCGCTGGCCACCTGCGCGACGCCGTCCTTCATCTCGCTGATCAACCCACGCAGATTGGTGGTCATCCGCTGCATGCTGGCCTGGAGCGCACCCAACTCGTCTTTACGGATGACCTGCTGCTGATGAGTGAAGTCGCCAGTGGCCACGGTCTCGGCCAAGGCCACGGTTTCCTTGAGCGGCCTCACGATGGAGCGGGTGATCAACCAGGCACTGAGCAGGCCCAGGACAATGGCCACGCCAAGCCAGAGCAGAAGCATCTGACGGGCACCGGCAGCATCGGCTAGCTGGAGGTCATTCTGGATGTCGGTCATCTTGTCGGCCACGGTCAGAATCGCCGTGATGGACGTCGAGATACCGCCCTGCGCCTTATCGACCTCCGCCTGCCCTGTAATCAGGTGCTGCAGCTCGCGCTGATAGTTGCTGACCTCGCCGGAGAACGCCTGGATGGTGTTGCTTGGCAGCTCAGTCGAATCGAGTCCTTTAACCTGGGCCAGCACCGCGGCGATAGCAGTCCGCGCGGCCTCTTCGGTCTCCGGGCTCGGCAGCGAGGCGTAACCGCGGAAGTTCATGCGCATCCGTTGCACGCTGAGGAACAGGTCGGTGACTATCTGGCGATCCGCGTAGCGACCGTTTTCCGCGCTGGCCGCTTTGGACAGTGCCAGGAGCTGCTCATTGGCGGCCTCGGCGGCAGCGGACGCCACCTTGCGCGTGGCTTCCCGCGCGCGGGTGGCGGTAACGGCCTGGTTGTAGAATTCACGGTACCTTTTGAGGGTAGCTTCCGTATCCGTAATCAGGGCGACGTTAACGGGCGATTTGAAGTTTGGCTTGATCGCCAGCAATTGCTTTTCCGTCTTATCCAGTGCCGTGAGCCACTTACCAGCCTGATTGTCATCGGCCTTGACGAAGTACAGCAGGCGCTCGATGCGCATATCTCGCGCCATCGTGCTGAAGTCCGAGATGTCGCTCGCTCGCTCACTACGATTACGAAGAGTGTCAGTGGCCTCCCAACCGGTATAGGCCACCAGCAGGATCATGCCCAGGAGCAGGAAAAAGCCAAGCGTGAGCTTGGCCCGAACGCTGATGTTACTAAGAAAATTCCAGCCATTATGTTGCATATGGACTACCTGGACAGAGGGCTTTTAAGGCGAGCGAGCGGCCGCCGCGCAGGGCGCCGGCAGTCATTAATTATCGCGATACTTTTTTAGTTGGAATCTGCTATAGCGACCCTCCGAAAAACGCGGCGATGCGCTATCGGCTACTGCCGCAACACTTGGCTGCAGAGAGAGAGGCGGGCAGAGCTTTTGGATTAATCTGACAATGAAGATGTGAAAATTTGGTCAACCCTGACAGTCAGGGGATGTTCGGCTTTGCTGTAAGGACAGGCGGCTGGGCTTCATCTACAAAGGTCAGACGGTAGGGCTCCTACCCGGTAAGGCTCATCTGCCGGCCCAGTATGGTACGGTCCAGGTATGGCCCGTTGGGCTTCGCTACGCTCAACCCAACCTACGACGGCTCATCTATCGTGACCTTGTCGGTATATCGGAGGTCGGGCTGAGATGGCTCCATCGTCGAAGCCCAACGTTGGCGGTGTTGGGCTTCGCCGGCGCTCAACCCAACCTACGAAAACCTACCGCCCGCTTTCCGCGAAATCCCGTAGCGCCGCGCCGTCCAGGCGATAGCGCACCCACTCGCGCTGCGCCTTGGCGCCCAGGCTTTCATAGAAGTCGATGGCCGGGGTGTTCCAGTCCAGCACGCTCCATTCGAGGCGGCCGCAGTCGTTGGCCACCGCCTCCCGAGCCAGTTCGCGCAGCAGCCCCTTGCCCAGGCCGGTGCCGCGGGCGCTGGGGCTCACATAGAGGTCTTCCAGGTAGATGCCGTTGCGGCCCAGCCAGGTGGAATAGCTGTAGAAATACACGGCATAGCCCACCACCGCGCCGTCGTGCTCGGCGACCAATGCCCGGGTCGGAGTATCGGCGGCGAACAGCGTGGCCTCGATCTGGGACGGGCTGGCCAGTACCTCGTGAACGGCCTTTTCATAGTCGGCCAGTTCGACGATCAGTTCGTGGATGCGGGTGGCGTCTTCGCGGCGGGCGGGGCGGATCTGGGTGGTCATGGGTGCCTTGGTCTGGTCGCGGGGCGGCGCCGACCTCAGGAGGGCACCACTGCCCGATTGGCGGATCCGGCCAGCATGGCGGCGACCTGCGCAGCCAGCTGGTCCAGGGTGAAGGGCTTGGTCATCAACTCCATGTTACCACCCAGGAAGGCGTTCCTACTGAGCGCACCTTCGGCGTAGCCGGTAAGGAACAGCACCGGCAGCCGCGGCCTGAGCTGCTGGATGACCTCCGCCAGCTGGCGACCGTTGAGGCCTGGCAGACCGACATCGGTCACCAGCAGGTCCAGCTGGGGAATCTGATCCAGCAGGCGCAACGCGGCCTTGCCTTCGGCCGCGCTCCACACCTGATAACCCAGGGCTTCCAGGGCCTCCTGATTGACCAGCCGGACCGCGACGTCGTCCTCCACCAGGAGAATGGTCTCGCCGGCACCCTGGGTGAATTCCGCCGGGTCGCTCCGTTTCGGTTCGTGGCGTTGCTCGGCCGTCGGCAGGAAGACGCAGACCTGCGTCCCGCTGGCATCGCTGGCGAGGGTAAGACGGCCATTGCTCTGTCGGGCGAAGCCATAGACCATCGACAGCCCCAGGCCGGTGCCCTGGCCCTGGGGCTTGGTGGTGAAGAAGGGTTCGAGCACCTTGTCCAGCAGCCGCTCCGGGATACCGGTACCGCTGTCCCGCACCTCGATGCAGACATAGTCGCCCGGGGCCAGGGCCTCGTCGTCGGTCCCCGGCTCGGTGACCGTCAGCAGCGAGGTCGCCAGGGTCACGACACCGCCATCCGGCATGGCATCGCGGGCGTTGATCACCAAGTTGAGCAGCGCATTTTCCAGCTGGTTGGCATCGGCCAGGATCCAGGGCAGGTCCTCGCCCAGCGCCAGCTCCACCGAGATCTGTTCGCTCACGGTGCGCTGCAACAACTCCTGCAGCGCCAGGATCAGCTCGTTGGCGGACATCGGTCGGGATTCCAGCGACTGCCGGCGGGAAAAGGCCAGCAACCGCTGGGTAAGGGCGGCCGCCCGGTGCGCTGAGTGCTGCGCGGCCTCCATGTACCGCTCCAGGCCGGCGAGCTGTCCCTTGTTCTTGATCTTCATCAGATCCAGGGCGCCCAGCACCCCGGTGAGCATGTTGTTGAAGTCATGGGCGATGCCGCCGGTGAGCTGGCCGACCGCTTCCATCTTCAGCGACTGGCGCAACTGCTCTTCGGCGCGATTGCGCTCGGCGGTTTCCCGCTGCAATTCGCTGAGGGTAAGCGCCAGGGTGCGGGTGCGCTCCGCGACCTGGAGTTCCAGTTCTTCGTTGAAGCGACGCAGCGCCAGTTCGGCGCGCTTCTCGTCGCTGACATCGGCGATCACCGTGGTCGCCCCGATGATCTGCCGGCCGGCGTCGTGCAGCGGCACCGCGCTCACTCGCAGCCAGGATTCCTCGCCGGCTGCACTGGTGTGATAGAAATCCTGGCCCTTGACCCGCTCGCCAGCCAGTGCCCGAGCACCCGGAAAGCGCTCGGGTGGCAACAGTCGGCCACTGTCGTCGAGCGCGGTCCAGCGCGACACCTCCCCAGGCTGCCGGGAAGGAATGTGCTGACCCGGCACGTACTGCTCATAGAAGGGGTTGCTGACCAGGGTCCGACCCTCGGCATCCATGAAGCACACCCCGACCGGCAGATTCTCCAGCAGCGTCTGCAGGCGCTCGCGTTCCTGGGCGAGTTCGGCGAGGCGGTCGCGCATCTCGAACTGACGCAGGCGCGACCGCCAGGCCGCCGCGACGCTGCTCAGCAGCGAGGCGCCACTCAGCGGCCGTTCGAGGATGACCAGGTTGGTGGTCGCCGCCGGCAGCTGTCGGCGCAGGAGATCGTTGCCACGCCCCGAGCGCTTGGCATCGGAAGCCAGCAGTACCAGCGGGATATCCGACCAGGTGGGCTGCCGCTCCAGAGCCTCTGCCAGGGCGCTCAGGTCCTGGCGCAGGGCTTCCTCGGTGAAGACGATGATGCCAGTGTCGTCGCCCAGGGCCGCCGCGACCTCGTCGAGGCTGGCAACGTAGCGGGTGAGATAGCCCTGGGTAAAAAGCCGCTGCAGGTTGGCCGCGTCACCGCGAAGCGGGGCACAGATGATCAGTTCGCAGGCAGGCGTCTTGGACTCGGTCAATCGCGCTCTTCCATCAGGGGCTGCCTGGCACCGAAATACTCCGGGGTGCCGGTCAGCACACCACGGAAGTCCACCAGCGGCTGACCCACCCGGATGCCCTGGGTATCGATGCGCAATTCCCGTATCGCATCCTCATGCCCGCCGCCGCGGTGCTTGAGGATGGAAATGGCCTTGCGCAGACGGCCGTGCGCTTCGAAGAAGCGCACCAGCACCACCGTATCGGCAATGTAGGAAATATCCAGATTGGAGGTCATGGAGCCGACCAGGCCATGCTGGGGATTGATAAGGAAGGTCACCACCCCGGACTGGCTCAGGTAGGAGAGCAATTCGTGCAACTGCAGAATCAGCTGCTGCTCCTGCGGCATGGCCGCCAGGTAGCCATTGAGGCTGTCCAGCACCAGCATCCGGCAGTTGTTTTCCTCGACGTCCTGCCGCACGCGCCAGGCGAATTCGCCGGGCGACAACTCGGCGGGATGAATCTGGTGAACCACCAGCAGACCTTCGTCGATATAGCGCAGCAGCGGCATCCCCATGCTTTCCGCACGCTTGAGCAGGGTGCCGATACGTTCGTCGAATTCGTATACGGCGCATCTTTCCCCGCGCGCGCAGGCCGCCATCACGAACTGCAGGGCGAGCGTCGTCTTGCCGGCCCCCGCCGGACCGGTGATCAGGGTGCTGGTACCGCGCAAGGGCCCGCCGTGCAGCAGCGCGTCCAGGTCCTGGATGTTGCTGGGGACGACGGCGCCAAGGAATTCTTCGTAGTGCCCCGCAGCGATGATCCGCGGATAGATCTCCAGCCCGCCCCGGCGGATGGTGAAGTCGTGATAGCCGGCGACGAAATCTCGGCCACGCAGCTTCTGGATCTGCAGGCGGCGGCGGGCAGCGCCGAAGTCCAGGGTCAGGCGCTCCAGGGTCAGCACCCCGTGGCAGAGGCTGTGCAGGTGGTTGTCCCGCCCGCCTGGACTGGTGGTCAGGTCGTCCACCAGCAGCACGGTGATGCCGCGCCCGGCGAAGAACTGTTTGAGCGCCAGCACCTGACGCCGATAGCGCAGGGGATCCTGGGCCAGCAGACGCATCTCCGACAGGCTGTCGAACACCAGCCGACTCGGCTTGAGTTCATCCACCCGCGCCTGAATCAGCTCGATGGTATCGCCCAGTTCGGATTCCCAGGGGTGCAGGATGGTCTGCTCCTGAGCACCGCCCAGTACCGCATCGGCGGCGGATAGCTCGAACAGCTCCACGCCCTCCAGGCTCCAGCCATGGGACTCGGCCACGCTCTGCAACTCTTCGCTGGTTTCCGATAGCGTGATGTAGAGCACCGACTCGCCCCGGCGTACCCCTTCAAAGAGAAACTGCAGGCCCAGGGTGGTCTTGCCCGACCCCGGTGTACCCTCCAGCAGATAGAGTCGATCGCGGGGTAAGCCGCCGCGCAACACCTGGTCCAGACCGGTATTGCCTGTCGCGATAATTGACGGGCTAGGGGAATTCATGGGTGACCGGACCTCAAGGTGGCGGAAGCGAAGGGGACAGCATGGCCGCGGCCCAGCCTGAGCTCCGGGCAAGCCCGAGAATCCGACGGCAAGGTGCGGGCAGTGATGATGTCACGCCGGGAGTCGACGGCGGAGACCAGAGCCGCACTGAATTATAGTAAGTCTAATACCCTGGCCCGCCGCCGGCCACTCCGACACAGTGCAACCTCGCCAAGCCGTTGCGATCAGGCGATCCCGTTCGGCCCATCCAGCACCCGGCGAATCTTGCGCGCCAGATCGTTGGGGATATAGGGCTTGGATATCACCTCGAACTCCGAGCCGCCGATATCGGTGCGCTCCAGCGAGTTTTCGGCGTAGCCGGTGGTGAGCAGGATCTTCATCCCCGGGTGCAGGCGTTTCACCTCCCGCGCCAGCATCACGCCATTCATGCCGCCCGGCATGATCAGGTCGGTGAACAGGAGGTCGAACGGCTGCTCGCTTTCGCGCAGCACCCTCAGCGCCTCACTGGCATTGAAGGTGATCTGCGCGGTGTAGCCATAGTCTTCCATTACCAGCTTGGCCAGTTCGGCGACATCCGGGCGGTCTTCCACCACCAGGATGCGCTCCGTACCACTGCGGCGGTCCGAACGCTGCTCCGCTTGCTGATGGGTGACGAGGCTGTCATCCACCGGGAAATACAGGCGCAGCGTGGTACCGACGTCTTCTTCCGAATAAATGCGTACCGTACCGCCGGATTGCTTGGCGAAGCCATAGACCATCGACAGACCCAGCCCCGAGCCCTTGCCTTCTTCCTTGGTGGTGAAGAAGGGGTCCATCACCCGGTCGCGGATGCTGGCGGGCATGCCATGACCGTTGTCGGTGATCGCCAGGCTGACATAGCGACCGGGCATCAGGCCGTCGTAGGACATGTTCGCCAGTTCGCGCACCTCGACGTTGCGCGTCTCGATGCCCACGCTGGGCTGCGGGCGATCGGCCAGGGCATCCCGGGCATTGATCAGGATATTGAGCAGCGCCACTTCGGCCTGGGTCGGATCGATGCGGCAATTCCACAGTTCGGGTTCCAGCCGGGTGCGGATTTCCACGTCGCCCAGGGTCCGCTCCGCCAACTCGTGGGAGGTGCGGATCAGGTTGTTCAGATTGAGCACCCGGCCTTCGAGCTTCTGCTTGCGCGAAAAGGCCAGCAGCTGCTGGGTGAGGGTACTGGCCCGTTCCGCCGCCGACTTGGCATGGGTGGCGCTGCGGACGATGCGCTCCTGGTCGAAGCTGGGCTTTTCCGCGGTGCGCTGGATGATGTCGATATAGCCCATCATCACCTGCAGCAGGTTGTTGAAGTCGTGGGCGATACCACCGGTGAGCTGGCCGAGCGCCTCCATCTTCTGCGCCTGGCGCAGGGCATCCTCGGCGTCGCGCCGCCGGCTGACATCCAGCTGGGACGCGAAGTAATAGGTCAGCTCGCCCGCATCGTTGTACACCGGCGAGACGAACAGCGCGTTCCAGAAGGTCGAGCCGTCCTTGCGATAGTTGATGATCTCCACCGAGATCTCGCGTTCCTGCTCCACCGCCTCGCGGATCTGGGCGACCACCGAGCGATCGGTCTCCGGCCCCTGCAGGAAACGGCAGTTGCGTCCCAGCAGTTCGTCCACCCCGTAACCGGTCATGTCGGTAAAGGCATTGTTGGCAAACAGGATCGGGTTGTCCGGCTGATTGGGGTCGGTGATCAGCATCGGCATCCGCGTGGTTTCCACGGCGGCGAAGAAGATGTTCTTGCCCTCGTGCGAAACATCGCTCGTCGCGGAATTGTCGACCCGCGCCTTGCGGGGTGGGTGCTTCTGGCTCACGGAGGCGGAATCCTTGGCAGGCAAAATTGGGCGTCTTGGCCCTCAGACAGCCAAGCGGCGAGAAAACTTCATCCGCACCCCTCACGAGGCGGTCTGGCATCGCCCTTTTAGGAGCTGAAAGCCAAGCGTGGCGCGGCTTTGGCGGCCATTTGCCAGTGTACCGCTCACCTGCCTCAGGTGACCGTTAGGTAGGTTTCGGGAGAACCTCTTCAGCCTTCGCTGTCTGACCTGCCATGAAGCCGAGAAGCCTTGAAATACAAAGACAAATTCTTGTTCTGGAAGATGATGCGGGCCAGCGCGAGCTGCTGACCGAAATTCTCACCGAACAGGGCTTGGATGTCGTGGCGGTCGCTTCCAGTGACGAGGCCTTGGCGCACATGGACACCCGTGGCAGCGATACCAAGATGGTCATCGCCGATGTCAACGTACCGGGCATGCTGGATGGCCTGGCCTTCGCCCAGCTTGCCGCCGTGAGCTGGCCGACGATCCCCTTCATCATCATCTCCGGCTACATCGACCAGGATCTCGCCATCCTGCCGCGCCGGGCGGCCTTCCTGCCCAAGCCCTGGAGCGTGGCCGACCTCAGCCAACTGGTCGAGAGCCTGCTGCCGCGTCGCTAGGGGCCTGCTTCAAGGGTGGCGCAACCTGCCCGAGCCGGCCTGCCATCCTGGTCTAGTTACGCCTCCTTTCGTCCCCCGAATAGACGCGCTCGTCGGCAGTACCCCGTTTCAACTGGCCAAATGATATGACGTCCGTCGGCATGCCTGTTTTACAGGGAACCAAAAGCGCTGAACGCTATCAATGTGCCATCTATTCCCGACTGGCAAGGAGCGCTTCATGGACGCAGTCATCACCCAGATTTCTCAGATCACCGATTGGGAATTTCTCATTGCGCTGGAGCGCAGCCTGGAAAGCCGCGGTCGCCTCGACCTGGCCGCACGCGAAGCCCTCGAACGCCAGGGCAGGCTGCTTTCGCGCCGCTACCTGATGCAGAAGGGCAAGCTCGGCAACGGCCCCTTCACCCCGGTGGAAAACGAGATCCTCGACGTCCTGGCCACGGCCACGGCCGCCCTGCGCCGCAGTCGGCGCCTGCCCCATAACATCGTCAAGACCCTGCGTGCCGGTGGCCTGATCGAGGCGGTCGAACGCAACGTCTGCCACGCCGGCGCCCTGCAGTGCCGCACCGACTTCGAAGCCGACGGCATTCCCCGCGGGACCCTGGAGCGCATCGTCGATCGCAATCCCCAGGCCTTCGGACTGGAAGCCCGCCGCGCCGCCGCGCGCTACATCGCCGAGCAGGAACCGGCCTTCCGCGCTGCCGGCTGAGCCTCGCCATGGCCGCCTGCGGGCGGCCATGGCAATTCAAGAGCAGGCTGATCGCCGTCCTGACCCCGTGCTACCGTTTCCAAGCTCCCAGCCGAAACGAGCCCTGTCATGGCCCTCGCCGATAACCTGCTGGCCTTCACCCTGGCCGCGTCCCTGCTCACCGTCACCCCAGGCCTCGATACCGCGCTGATCCTGCGCACCGCCGCCGTCGAAGGACGCGCCCAGGCCTGGCGTGCGGCCCTGGGGATCAACGCGGGCTGCCTGCTCTGGGGCGCCGCCGTAGCCTTCGGCCTGGGCGCGCTGCTGGCGGTCTCGGAACTGGCCTATACGCTGCTGAAGTATTGTGGGGCCGCCTACCTCTGCTGGCTCGGCCTCAACCTGCTGCTGCGCCCTCGTACGGCCCTCATGCCAACGGCAGGCGAGGGTGGCACAGCCTCCAACTGGTTCGTGAAAGGCATGTTGGGCAATATCCTCAATCCCAAGGTCGGTATCTTCTACGTGTCCTTCCTGCCCCAATTCATTCCCCAGGGCCAACCCCTGATCGCTTGGACCTTCGGCCTGGTCGCCATCCATGTGGCGCTGGGGCTGCTCTGGTCCCTGACCCTGATCGGCGCCACCCGCACCCTGGGCGAGGCCCTGCGCAAGGCCGCGGTGATCCGCTGGCTGGATCGGATGACGGGCGTGGTCTTCCTGCTGTTCGCCGCAAAGCTGGCGCTGAGTCGGCGGTAGAGAGGGGGAGGGGCGCTTCCGAGAGGACGTCAAAGCCAGACGCCAGAAACGACAAAGCCCGCATTTGGCGGGCCTTGGGGTGCAAGTGCGCAGGTGGATGCCCCTTTTAGCCAAGGCAGCGCCCGCCTCCAGGCATCGACGTACCAGCCAACGACTCGATGATCCTGCATTCCGCTATGGTCCCGCCGTGGCAGCACGCCAACAGCCGCTGCAATTCGCTCTCCAGGGCTTGCAGATCGGCAAGCCGCTGCCGCACCTGCCGCACCTGCCGCAGGTGTTCTGCCACGAGGCTATCCACGGCAGCGCAAGGCGCCTGCTGCCGATCCGCCAGGCCGAGTAGCTCCCGGACTTCATCTAGGCTGAAGCCCAGCATGCGGGCACGTCTGACGAAGAGCAGCCGATCCCGTTCGGTCGGGCCGTACAGCCGGTAGCCGGACGCAGAGCGCGTCGAGGACGGCAGCAAGCCTTCCTTTTCGTAGTAGCGGATGGTGACGGTCTTGGTATCCGTGGCCTTGGCCAGCTGACCGATGGTGTACGTAGGAGCGTTCATGGCCTTGACCTTATAGCGACTATAACCTTCAGCCTAGGGCAAATCCTGAGTGTTGCCGAGAGAGTGCCGTGGACAGTTGCTGCGAAGACAAGGCCAGCGAGCTGGCTCAGCTGCGAGGTCGCCAAAGTCGCGTGCTCTACAGTGTGCTGGCGATCAATGCGGCGATGTTTCTGGTGGAGTTCGCGGCCGGTTGGCTGGCCGGCTCGACGGCGCTGCTCGGGGATTCCCTGGACATGTTCGGCGATGCCTCGGTCTATGCGCTGACGCTGTTCGTGCTGCATCGAAGTGATAGAGCCCGCGCTGGTGCTGCCCTGGTGAAAGGCGGCTTCATGCTGCTGTTCGGCGTGCTGGTGATCACGGACGCCGTGCGCAAGGTGATCCTGCAGGAGGTGCCCCAGGCCGACTGGATGGGCACGGTCGGACTCGTCGCACTGCTCGCCAATACCTACTGCTTCTATCTGCTGTACAGCCATCGCGCGGACGATCTGAACATGAGGTCCACCTGGATCTGTTCACGGAACGATCTGGTCGCCAATACCAGCGTGGTGCTGGCTGCCATCCTGGTGGCTGTCACTGGCAGCCTCTGGCCAGACGTCCTGGTCGGTCTGGCCATCGCCGCGCTGTTCCTGCACTCGGCCTGGCAGGTCAGTCGTGAAGCCTACCGCGCGTGGCGTATTGCTTCGGAAGGACAGGGAGTGCCAGTGCAGGAGCTGCAAGCCGCTCCGATGCAAGCGCCGCCGGTGCCTTCCTGCGGCGGCGGTAAGACGCCAGCGGTCATCGTTGAGCCTGGCCAGCGCGCTCCGGCTGCTTCGTGCTGCGCCGCTGACAGCAAGGGGGCTCTTGAAGCCGTGGAAAAGCCAGGCCGCCCGTAGGCGGTCTGTCGCTGTGCAGGCAGGGGCGGACAAGGCGATCTCGTCGCCCCCTTGGGGCGCGGACAATCCACCGCCGAGACGTCCGCTTCTCGGTTTGGCATGCCGGAGAACAAGACGAGTGCCTGCCGGAGCAGTCATGCAGGAGAGAAAAGAGGCGAGCATCGCCAGAGCAAATAGCTAAACGTCAGAAACAACAAAGCCCGCACTGGGCGGGCTTTGGGGTGATCCTTGCGGATCAGATTGGTCGGAGCGACTGGATTCGAACCAGCGACCTTCTCGTCCCGAACGAGACGCGCTACCAAGCTGCGCTACGCTCCGTAATGGATGGCGCGCATTCTACCTAAAACTCATGCAAGCACAAGGGGTTAGGTAAAAAAATCGCGCCGGGCAGGAATCAGAGCTCCTTGATGGTGCGAACCTGGTCCTTGTTGATGCGGGTCGGCTTGCCGTCGAGCTGCTTGAACGTATAGAAACCCGAGTCGTCATCGTACTTCGGCGTGTCGGTGGCCTGGATCTCGCGGCCATCGTTCAGGGTGATGACGCTGGGGGTGGAGCAGCCGGCGAGCAGGGCGCTGGCGACGACCAGCAGGGCGGCGGGGAGCAGGTGCTTGTTCATATGACGGTCTCCTTTCTTGGCAACCAAGCGGGCTTAGGACCGCGGGTGCGGAGCCGAGTTCGTCCCGGAACCGCTGGGTCACGCCCTCTGGCCTGGTGGATCGCCGGGTTCAGACCCCGTTTTCCAGGGCCGCGGGATCGTTGAAATTGGCCAGGCGAACATCGTCTTCGGCGAACTCCACGGCAGTCAGGCCCAGGGGCAGCAGGGCGCCCCGCGGACTGCGTTCGCCGTCCGCCCAGGCCTGGCGCAAGGCCGGCAACAGGCGCCGGGGCAGGGCGCTGAACAGCGGTTGCCAGTAGCCACCCTGACGCGCCATCACCGGGCCCGCGCTCGCCTGGGCCGCAGCGAGCAGCTGCAGGACGAGGGCGGCATCGATTCGCGGTGCATCGCAGGGCAGCAGCAGCACCCAGTCATGCCGCGCCACGGCGAGCCCGGCGAGGATGCCGGCCAGGGGACCGGGAAAGTCCGGTTGCTCATCGGCCACCAGCTGGTCAGCCCACAGGGCATAACGCGGCGCATTGCGGTTGCAGGAGATGACCAGATCATCGGTCAGTGCCCGCACCGCGGCCTGCACCTGGGCCACCAGCGGCTGGCCCTGCCATTCCACCAGGCCCTTGTCGCGCCCACCCATACGCTGACCGCGACCGCCGGCCAGAATGAGGATGGAGGAGGGCAGCAGTGGCATGCAGGAGGCCTCGGGCTTGCGGACGCGGGAAACGGGTGTCCATCCTAGCCCGGTTTCACCGCTGGCGGCTGACCAGAGCAGGCTTTATCCGGGCGGGACGGCTGGGCTAGACTCGAGCGCGTCCCGTGCAAAGGGGCGTGCTAGACACCTTTGATTCCTGCCGCGCGGTGGCGGGGAGTCCCTGCCCAGAGGGAGTTTGCAAACGATGAAGACGATGCTGCTTTCCGCTTTGGCCCTGGCTGCCTTGCCCGCCTTTGGCGCCGGCGGTGGTGAACCCCCTGCGATCAAGGTCACCTTTGGCCAGCCGACCGTCCGGCAGAAGCTGTTCTACGAGAAGCTCTACGAGAAGAAGCCCTATCCCGACGCCACCCTCTATTACTACAGCAATGGCGTCTACAAGATCATCTCGCCCGGCGAAGAGCACTATGGCGTCTACGTGGTGCACGGCAAGCTGACCGACGACAAGTACCAGGTGGATTTCATCTCCCTGCCCTCCGCGGACTGGGGCGGCAAGACGGCCCGGCATTTCCTCACGTTCGATCGCAAGGCCGGCACCTTCACCCAGCAGGCGACCTGGGAGGAGGACCCGAACATCGCTCCGCAATACGGTCGCTTCAGTCAGGATGCCAACGACATCGCCGATCCGCGTCCCATCAAGTGGGAGACTCACGCCGAAGGCGAGCAACGCCAGCGCTAGGTCACGCCAGCGGCGCCCTCTCGGTTGAAGGGGCGTCGGCTTTTCCTCTAGGCTGTGACGATGCAGCCTTTTCGGACCTTCACGTCGACCGGGGTCGATAGCGACCCTAAATGTCGGAGCGGCCACCTTCCGGTCGCTGCCAGTCCAATGCTCACCCCCTTCGGGAAACCCGCTGCCCGTCCAGCGGTCTTCCGCTGCACCCTTTCCTTCGCACTCTTCGGAAATCCAACCAGATGAGCCACAAAGCCGAGGCGGTTTTCGTACCGCTGAACATCGCTGTCCTGACGGTCAGCGACACCCGCA
Organism: Pseudomonas aestiva; assembly: GCF_039908605.1. NCBI lineage: Bacteria > Pseudomonadati > Pseudomonadota > Gammaproteobacteria > Pseudomonadales > Pseudomonadaceae > Pseudomonas > Pseudomonas aestiva. Next base: position 1,859,612 of record NZ_CP150916.1, read on the forward strand.
CCTTCGAGACCGATACCTCGGGTCAGCTGTTCGTCGACCGCCTGGAGGCTGCCGGCCATTTCCTCGCCGACCGGGTGCTGCTCAAGGATGACCTCTACAAGATCCGCGCCCAGGTGGCCCACTGGATCGCCGAAGACCAGGTGCAGGTGGTGCTGATCACCGGCGGGACCGGCTTCACCGGGCGCGATAGCACCCCGGAGGCCGTCGCCTGCCTGCTGGACAAGCAGGTGGATGGCTTCGGCGAACTGTTCCGCCAGATCTCCGTGGCCGACATCGGCACCTCCACCGTGCAGTCCCGGGCGCTGGCCGGCCTCGCCAATGGCACCCTGGTCTGCTGCCTGCCGGGTTCGACCAACGCCTGCCGTACCGCCTGGGACGGCATCCTCGCCGAACAGCTGGACAATCGTCATCGCCCCTGCAACTTCGTGCCGCATCTCAAGCAGGCCGAGCCCTGCGGGCAGCGCGGATGAGCCTGCTGGCGCTGGAAGAGGCCCTGGCCCGGCTGCTGGCCCTGGCGGCCGAAGACGGTCCCTTGCCCCATGAGCAGGTGGCCCTGGAAAACGCCGACGGGCGTATCCTGGCCGCGCCCCTGGTAGCCGACCTGGATCTCCCGCCGTGGGACAACAGTGCCATGGACGGCTATGCCCTGCGCCTGGACGACTGGCAGGGCGAGCCGCTGCGGGTCTCCCAGCGCATCTTCGCCGGCCAGGCACCGGCGCCCCTGGAGCCGGGCACCTGTGCGCGCATCTTCACCGGCGCGCCCGTTCCGGCGGGTGCCGACTGCGTGGAGATGCAGGAGAACACCGAGGTGCTGGATGACGGTCGGGTGCGCTTCGTCGAGCAGCTGCGACCGGGGCGCAACATCCGTCGCCGCGGCAACGAAGTCCGGGTGGGTGACGAGGTGCTGTCGGCCGGTACCGCTCTGGGGCCGGCGGAGCTGGGAGTCGCCGCGTCCCTCGGGCGTGCCCAGCTGAACGTCTTTCGCCGCCTCAAGGTCGCGGTACTGTCCACCGGCGATGAACTCGTGGCGCCCGGACAGCCGCTCGGTCCGGGGCAGATCTACAACAGCAATCGCGCCCTGCTCATCAGCTGGCTGCGGCGGCTGGGTTGCGAGGTGTCGGACCAGGGCATCCTGCCGGATGATCTCGCCGAGACGCGCAGGCGGCTGGGCGCGCTGCAGGCCGATCTGATCCTTTCCACGGGCGGTGTCTCCGTGGGTGAGGCCGACTATCTGGGCCAGGCCCTGCGCGAAGAAGGCGAGCTGACCCTGTGGAAGCTGGCGCTCAAGCCGGGCAAGCCGCTCACCTGCGGACGCTTTCGTGGCATTCCGCTGATCGGCCTGCCGGGCAATCCGGCGTCCACCCTGGTGACCTTCGGCCTGCTGGCACGGCCCTATCTGCTGCGCCGGGCCGGCAAGATCGACGTGGCACCGCTGAGCGTCGAGGTGCCGGCGGGGTTCGACTGGCCGCGTGCCGGTGCGCGCCGCGAATACCAGCGGGCGCGGCTGGAAGATGGCCGGGCGGTACCCCATCGCAACCAGGGCTCCAATGTGCTGCAGACGGCGGCCTGGGCCCATGGCCTGGTGGAGATCCGTGAGGATCGTACCTTCGCCGTCGGTGATCCGGTGCGCTTCATCCCGTTGGCCGAATTGCTCAAGGCCTAGCCAACCGGCAGTCAGGACTGAACGTGGCCATTGGGCCACAGTCCTAGTCTCCAGATTCGCTCGCCGGGCGCTGCCCGGTACCTGGCGCGGCATCTCGCCGCGCAGAGCCAACCTTGGACGACAGACATGACGACGACAGGCACCCTGGCTGACGCAGCCCTGGTCATTCTCAATGGCAAGGAAACCGGTAACGAGGACGTTCGGGAGGCCATTCTCGAACGGCGTGCCGCCGGTCATCGCATCGATGTGCGGGTGACCTGGGAAGAAGACGATGCCGCGCGCTTCGTCGAGCAGGCGACCCGTGAAGGCTATGGCACCCTGGTGGCGGCCGGTGGCGACGGCACCCTGCGCGCCGTGGCCGAAGCCATGGCGCAGAATAACAGCCAGGCACGCCTAGGCTTGCTGCCGCTGGGGACCGCCAACGACTTTGCCAACGCCGCCGGGGTACCCCTGGAGCCCGCTGCGGCCCTGGCGCTGCTGGATGGCCCGACCAGCACCATCGACCTGGTCGAAGCGGACGGTCAGCTGTTCCTCAACATGGCTACCGGCGGCTTCGGTTCCCAGGTCACGGCCAATACCCCCGGCGAACTCAAGCGCCTGCTGGGTGGTGCGGCCTACTTCCTCACCGGCCTGACCCGTTTCGCCGAGGTGCATTCGGCCCATGGTCGCTTCCGCGGTCCCGGTTTCGAGTGGGAAGGCGAATTCCTCGCCTTGGGCATCGGCAACGGTCGCCAGGCCGGCGGTGGCCATGTGCTCTGTCCCACCGCCGTGGTCAATGATGGCCTGCTCGACGTGGGTATCCTGCCGGCGTCCCAGGACGTGCTCGGCACCCTGGGCGAATTCCTCAGCAAGGGCTTCAGCACCGAAGAGATGTTTATCCGCGCGCGGCTGCCCTGGGTGGAGCTGGAAGCCGCCGAAGGTCTGGACATGAACCTCGACGGTGAACCGGTCAAGCGAGACCGGGTGAGATTCGAGGTGCGTCCGGGTATCCTGCAGGTCTGTCTACCGGTGGATTCGCCCCTGCTGGGCGCGACCGCCGGCTCCCTGGCCGAACCGGCGGCGACGTCCTAAGAAGGTGTTCACGATCTCGCGAGCTAGAGTCAAACAAGGCGAAAAGGCCTGAGGAAGCGGAGTTTACGAGTTGTAAATGAGCATTCCGACGGGGCTGGCCCTCCAGGGCCTCTTCAACGCAGTTTGGCCGACGCGCAGCAGATCGTGAGCAGCTTCTGATCAGGTGGCTGCGGAGGTTACGTTGGAAATACTGATCAATGCGGGAATCGTGCTGGCCACCGTGGCGGGCATGGAAGCCTTCGCCTGGTGGTCGCACAAGTACATCATGCACGGCTGGGGATGGGGCTGGCATGAGTCCCACCACCGCGCCCGGACGGGCTGGTTCGAGAAGAACGATCTCTATGCCGTCGTCTTCGCCGGCCTTGCCATCCTGCTGATCGCCCTGGGCAATACCGGCTACTGGCGCCTGCAGTGGATAGGGGCCGGCATGACCCTCTACGGCCTGCTGTACTTCATCGCCCACGATGGCCTGGTGCATCAGCGCTGGCCCTTCCGCTACATCCCGCGCACCGGCTATCTGAAACGGCTCTATCAGGCGCATCGCATGCACCATGCGGTGGACGGCAAGGACGGCTGCGTGTCCTTCGGTTTCCTGTTGGCACCGACCACCCAGCAGCTCAAGCAGCAGTTGCGCGAGATACACGGCGGCGCCCTGGATTCCTCACGCGAACGCAAGGCCCGGGATCAGGCACCGGAAGAAGTGGACTAGGCGGGAGCGGAAGCGCCTCCAAGGAGGCGCTAGACGGGATCAGGCGATAGCGGGAGTGTCGTCGTAGGCAGCGAACAGTGAATGAGCGTACTGGCTGCGCTCGCTCTCGTTGCGCAGCAGATCGATGAACTCCTTGGCCGGCGGGTTCAGGGTGCCCGCTTCGGCGGCGGTGACCACCTGGGCCTGTTCACCAGCCGCCAGTTCGGCGAAACCGGCACCCAGCCGCTCGGTGCAGTAGCTGTTCACCACGGCCAGGCCGTCACGCAGCAGATCGCGCAGATTGGCACCCTGCTGGACCTGGGCCTGCTCGTCGAAGGGATCGACGATGTTGGAACGGTCGCCGTGGGCGTAGGGAGTCAGCATGTGGCGATCGATGAATTCGGGCAGGCGGGTATCGGCCTGTTCGCTATCGGCCTGCAGGTGCGCGCAAAGGGCGACCAGGGTACGCCACTGGATGGCGTTGAAGAATTCGGGCTTGTAACCGGACTGCGCGTTAGCGGAAAGGCCAAGGGCAAGTAGTGACGAGGAGGCAGCGAAGCGATCGTGTGAAACAGCCGTTTCCGTCTTGTGCATGTGCAAATCCCATACTCGTAGGCTGACTACCGGATGCAGCGCTCTGGCTCAGACATCCATCCATCCGCGGCCCGCGAGGGGTCGCTTTAATCCGACCCGTTTATCGCATAAAAGTTTGCTGTTGGGCATCCCCGAGATGCACGCAAATGTGACCGGGGCGCGATCACTGGCGTCAGCGCCGCGGTCGGGTCCAGAGCTCGGTCGGGCGTGGCTCGTCGCGCTGGTGACGGGAGAGCATGGCGCGCGCGGCGCCGCGGCAGACCAGGCGCAGCTTGTCGGCGGTGCTGGTGCTGACGCGCTGGTCCCAGGCATGGCTGCCCAGTTGCAGCACCTGGACGCCGATCTCGCGGTAGACGCCACGGGCGGTGGCGATGGCCCAGGCCGAGCGCAGGGGCAGGGCGGCGATGCCCTGGCGTGCCGAGTCATAGTAGGGCTCGGCCAGGCGCACCAGCCGCTCGGCCAGTTGGGCGACCGCTTCGCGATGGCGCGGCTCCGCCAGTTCACCCGCCGGCACGCCGACTTCGTCGAGCCACAGGCGTGGCAGGTAGATGCGCCCGATACGGGCGTCCTCGACGATGTCGCGGGCGATGTTGGTGAGCTGGAAGGCCATGCCCAGGTCGCAGGCGCGATCCAGGGTTTCCTCGTCTTCGGCGCCCATGATGCGCGCCATCATCACCCCGACCACCCCGGCGACGTGGTAGCAGTACTCCAGGGTGTCTTCGAGTTCCACATAGATGCGTTCCTCGACATCCATGCGAAAGCCGGCGAGGTGATCCAGCGGCAGCGCCAGGGGAATGCCATGGCGCCTGACCACCCGCTGGAAGGCGGCGAAGGCCGGATCCTGCAGCAGCTCATCGCCGTAGGCGGCGCGGGTCAGGCGTTCCAGTTCGGCCAGGCGTTCGCGCCCGGCGCGGCGATCGCCGTCGACCTGGCCATGGCCCAGTTCCTGGCCATCGATGACGTCGTCGCAATGGCGGCACCAGGCATAGAGCAGCACGGCGCTCTCGCGGGTCTCGGGAGCGAACAGCTTGGCGGCTGCGGCAAAGCTCTTGGAACCGACGGCGATGCTCTGCTCGGCGTGGTCGACGACGTCATGGGTGGCTGGCATGGCTAACCGTGCTCCTCGAGGATGACGCTGGCGGTGGCCTTGGCCGAGCCGACCACGCCCGGGACGCCGGCCCCGGGATGGGTGCCCGCGCCGACCAGGTAGAGGTTTGGGATGACACTATCGCGATTGTGCGGCCGGAACCAGGCGCTCTGGGTGAGGATGGGCTCCAGGGAGAAGGCCGAGCCAAGGTGGGCATTGAGCTCCTGGCGGAAATCGGCCGGGGTGAAGATGCGCGAGGTGACCAGATGCTCGCGCAGGCCGGGCATGTAGCGCTCTTCCAGGTAGGCGAGGATCTTGTCGCGCAGGCGCGGACCCTCCACGCTCCAGTCGACGTCGGCATTGCCCAGGTGCGGCACCGGTGCCAGCACGTAGTGGGAACTGTGCCCGGGCGGTGCCAGCGACGGATCGGTGACGCAGGGCGAGTGCAGGTAGAGCGAGAAGTCGTCCGGTACGCCCGGGCCCTTGAACAGTTCGTCGATCAGGCCGCGATAGCGCTGGCCGAAGCAGACCATGTGGTGTTCGAGGCCCACCGGCGGCTGGCTCAGGCCGAAGTGGATGACGAACAGCGACATGCTGTGTCGCTTGCGCTTGAGGCGGTTGCTCTCGACCACGCCATGGGTGTGGTGACCGAGCAGCTTGCGATAGGTATGCACCACGTCGGCGTTGGAGGCCACCAGGTCCGCCTCGAGCTGGCTGCCATCGGCCAGGCAGACGCCGGTGGCCCTGTTGCCTTCGGTGAGGATGCGCTCCACCGGCGTGTTCAGGCGCACTTCGCCGCCGAGGTCGGTAAAGAGCTTCAGCAGGCCCAGGACCAGCTGATGGGTGCCACCCTTGGCGAACCAGACGCCCCACTTGCGCTCCAGCGCATGGATCAGCGCATAGATGGAGGAGGTGGCGAAGGGATTGCCGCCCACCAGCAGGGTGTGGAAGGACAGCGTCTGGCGCAGTTTCTCGCTCTTCACGAAGCGCGACACCTGGGTGTAGACGCTGCGCCAGGCCGTGAGCTTGGCCAGCTTGGGACCCGCGGCGAGCATGTCGCCGACCTTGAGGAAGGGCTTGGCGCCGAGACGGATGTAGCCTTCTTCGAACACCGCCTGGGAATAGGCCAGGAAGCGCTGGTAGCCGGCCACGTCGTCCGGCTCCAGGGCGCGGATCTGCTCGTCCAGCCGGGCCTGGTCGTTGACGTAGTCGAAGCGGGTGCCGTCTTCCCAGCACAGCTGGTAGAAGGGGCTGACCGGCAAGAGCTCCACATAGTCGCTCATCTGCCGGCCGCTCAGGGCGAACAGCTCTTCCAGCGCCGAGGGATCGGTGAGGACGGTGGGGCCGGCGTCGAAGGTGAAGCCCGCCTCCTCATAGACGTAGGCACGGCCGCCGGGCTTGTCGCGGCCCTCGATGAGGGTGGTGGCGATGCCGGCCGACTGCAGGCGGATCGCCAGGGCGATACCGCCGAAGCCGGCGCCGATGACGATGGCCCGCTTGGGCCCGTTACCTTGGGTCATGGTGCTTCCTTGGACTGAGGGGGACGAGCCAGCGCGGCATCCAGGGCTGGTTTCAGCGGCACCGGCGGTTTGCCGGAGAGGATGCGCAGCCGATCGAAGGCGGTGAGGCGGCCGGCGTAGAAACGCTGGATCAGCGGTTCGCCGAGGCCGTAGAACCTTTGCATGACGCGCACCCGGTGCTCGGGGCGGCCAGCGAGAAACAGCATGCGATTGAGCAGGCGAAAGAAGCCCTGTTGCTGCCAGCGTCCCTGGGCGTACTGCCGCAGGGAGTCGCGCAGCCTGGCGCTGGAGGTCAAGGGTTGCGCGGCCAGGTGCTCCGCCAGGCGCACCGCCTCCGGCAACGAGTAACCGGTGGTGGGGTGGAACAGCCCCGCGGCCAGGCCAATGGGCGCGCCGGCGCTGACGTTGTCCCAATAGCGGTCGAGATCGCCGCCCAGGATGATGGGCAGCACGCCCTGTTCCTCGCGCAGCACCTCGGCGATTTCCCAGCCCTGCTGTCGGGCATAGTCGGCCAGGTGCTGGCGCAGGCGTTCCGCGGGAAGGCTTTCGCCGTCCGCATAGTAGGTGTCTTCGATCAGCAGCCGGTCGGGTGTCAGTGGCAGGCTGTAGACGAACCGATAGCCGTCCAGCTGATCGACGGTGGCGTCCATCACGATGGGTTCGGCCAGGCCATGGGGGCGAACCAGGCGCACCTCCTGGCCGAGGAATTTCTGATAGCCGAGCCAGAGCGCCGGATCGGGTCGCGGGCCGCGGGCGTCGATCACCGCGCCGGCGGCCAGGGTGTAGCCGTCGGCGAACACCACGCCATCGTCCTGCAGGCGCAGCACCTCGCGGCCCAGCAGCAGGCGCTCGGCCGGCAGCCGAGCGCTCAATACCTCATGGAAGCGTTCGGCGCTGATGCTGGCATAGCCGCTGCCGAGGTGCCGCTGGCGCGTGGGGAAGCGCACCTCGTAGCCCGGCCAGCGATGGGCGACCAGGGGCTCGATCCAGGCATGCTGCGGCGCGGTGAGGTCCGGCTCGTGAAAGGACCAGGTGTGGTTGCCGCCCAGCCGCGGACCGGCTTCCACTAGGCGCCAGTCCAGCTCCGGACGGGTTTCCGCCAGGCGCAGAGCGAGCAGGCCGCCGGCCAGGCCGCCGCCGACGATCAGCAGGTCAGGACGCACGTTCGAGTCCTTGTCGGGCCAGGCCGTCCACCAGGCGGGCGGCAGCCGCGACACCGCCGGCCGCCTGGGTAATGGGCACGAAGCGTTCGGCCGCCCGGCGATAGGCCGGGTCGGCCAGCACGGCGCCCAGGGCCTGGGTCAGGCGGGCCTTGCTGGCCAGGCGCGGTGCCAGGCAGATGCCGGCGCCGACCCGTTCCAGGCGGCGGGCGATACCCGGCTGGTCGAACACCATGGGCAGGGCGAGCATGGGTTTGCCAGCCGCCAGGGCGTCCAGCACGGTATTGAAGCCGCCGTGGGTGATGACCGCGTCGGCGCGGGCGATGGCCGCCTCCTGGGGCGCGAAGTCGGTCACCCAGGTGGCGCCGTCGTCGAGCAAACGGCGTTCGGCATCGGCATCCAGACGTCCGCAGTGGGCGATCAGCACCTGGACGCCGAGTTGGCGACAGGCCTGGGCGATGCGGCGGAACAGCGGTAGCCGGCCACCCTGCAGGGTGCCGAAGGAGGCGAAGACGAAGGGCTGGCGCGGATCGATCTCCAGTTCCAGCCGTTGCTCACGCACTGCCGGCGAACGCAGCGGCCCGACCTCGTGAAAGTGCGGCGGCGGGGCATGACGTGGAAAGTCGAAGCCCGGCAGGCATTGGCTCAACTGCAGATACGGCGAGAAGCAGTCGTCGAGGGTCCGTCGCTCGCCGAGGCCGAAGGCCTGGGCCTGGCGCTGGATGACCTTGCCCTGGCCGCGCATCATCAGGTCGAATACCTGGGTAGCGCCCTGGACGATCTGCCGCTCCCGCTCGGTGCCAGGATAGGCGAAGGGCAGGGTGGGCAGCGGCAGGTGGGGCTCGCGATTCATCGGCACGGCGCAGGCCAGCGATGCATAGGGCAGGCCCAGGTGGTCGCCGAGCAATCCACCGGCCGGTTCCATCTGGTCGGCGATCAGGCAGTCGACCCTGAGGTCACGCAGGACGGTCGGGCCTTCGCGACAGAACAGTTCGGTATTGCGCGCCATGTCGGCGATCACTCCGAATACCGACCAGGGCTTGCTGCTGGCGGTACGCGCCAGCAGGGGCGCCAGGCTGCCACGTGGATGGCTGGTCGCGCCCAGGGCCTGGAACTGGATGCCTGCCGGCAGCGCCCGATCGCCCACTTCCACCTGGTGCAGCAGGGTGACCCGGTGGCCGAGTGCGACCAGCGCCTCGCCCAGCACCAGATGGGTGGACAGGTGGCTCGGCAGCGGCGGCGAGATCAGGGCGACATGCATGGCGGCGTCCGGTCGGGTGTCGGCCACTATGGGCACCGCCGCGGCGCGGCGTCCAGCAGCTCGGCCTGGCGCAAGCCGGCCAGATCCGCCGAGCCGGTACAGAAGCAGGCGATGCGCAGCTGTTCGATCACCACCCGGAAATGCGCGATCACCGCCTCGGTGGATTCAGTGGCGCCAGGCAGGGCCGCAGCGGCCTGGCCGGCCAGGTCCGCACCAAGGCGGATGGCCTTGGCCACGTCGATACCGTCGCGGATGCCGCCCGAGGCGATCACCGTCGCCCGGGGGCAGGCGGCGCGCACCTGGCGCAGGCTCTCGGCGGTGGGGATGCCCCAGTCGGTGAAGGCGCGGGCGATGGCGCGCTGCTGCTCGTCACGGGCGCGTTCGGCTTCCACCGCCGCCCAACTGGTGCCACCGGCTCCGGCGACATCCAGCACCGCCACGCCAGCCTCCAGCAGTTGCGTGGCGACCCGGCCCGACAGGCCGGCGCCGACTTCCTTGACGACCACTGGCACGGACAGTTGTGTAACCAGATTTTCCAGGGCTGCCAGAATGCCGCGCCAGCGGCGATCGCCACCGGCCTGCACGGCTTCCTGCAAGGGATTGAGATGCACGATCAGGGCGTCTGCCTCGATCATCTCCACCGCGCGCCGGGCCTCGTCGAGGCCGTAGCCGGCCACCAGCTGCGCGGCGCCGAAATTGGCCAGCAGCGGCACGTCCGGCGCCAGGCGGCGCAATTCGCCGGTCAGGCCCTGATCGCCACCCTGCTGCAGGGCGATGCGCTGGGAGCCGACCGCCAGGGCGATGCCCAGGGTCTGGGCCGCCTCGGCGAGGTGGCGATTGATCAGCGCGGCCCGCTCTGGCCCGCCGGTCATGGAGCTGATCAGCAGCGGCGCGGCCAGGGGACGACCGAACAGGCGGGTGCCCAGGTCGATCTCGTCGAGATTGAGCTCGGGCAGGGCGCAGTGCGTGAAGCGATAGGCGTCGAAGCCCGTGGTGACGGCGCTACGGGCCTTGTGGGGATCCAGCACGATGTCCAGATGATCGTTCTTGCGGCTTGCCAGTTCCCAATCCACCATGTCTTCTAGAGTCCGCCCTGAATGACCTTTCGTCGGTCGTTGTGGTCTGGTAGGGGACGACGGGTTCGCTTTGCGAAGACCTAATCCACCGAGGTGCGACCGTTCGTCGGTTCCACATATGGAGTATCTCGACTCATGGCGACCGTATTAGTGCCGAACGCGACAGACAATTTTGCCGCTTCGCTGCAATGGCAGCGTACCCGTATCGACGAGCGTCTGGCAGAGCTATTGCCGGCCGGGACCGATCCGGTCGCCGCCGCCATCCGCAGTGGGGTCATGGCCCCGGGCAAGCGGTTGCGTCCGCTGCTGATGGTGCTGGCCGCCGAGGATCTGGGTCAGTCCGACGAAGCCGTCCTCGATCTGGGCTGCGCCGTGGAAATGGTCCATGCCGCCTCGCTGTTCCTCGATGACATGCCCTGCATGGACGATGCCCGTCTGCGTCGCGGTCGGCCGACGCTGCACGTCGAATTCGGCGAAGACGTCGCCATGCTGGCCGCGGTGGCCCTGCTCAGTCATGCCCTGCGCCTGGTCGCGGGCCTCTCCGGCGTACCGGCGGAAACCCGTACCCAGATGGTCTGTCAACTGGCCGATGCGGTCGGCACCGCCGGTCTGGTCTGCGGCCAGTACCATGACCTGCACGGCGGTCGCCAGACGCGTCCGGCCGATGCCATCGCCCTGACCAACCAGCTCAAGACCGGTGCGCTGTTCTCCGCGGCCATGGGCATGGCCAGTGTCACCCTGGTCACCACCGCCACGCAGCGCGAAGCCTTCCAGGTGTTCGCCTGCCAGCTCGGCCTGGCCTTCCAGTTGCTCGACGATCTGGACGACAGCAAGGGCCTGGGCAAGGACGCCGGCAAGGATGGCGACAAGTCCACGCTGGTCAGCCTGCTCGGCCGCGATCATGCTCAACGCCAGTTACAAAGTCACCTCAGGCAGGCCCGCGAGGCTCTGGCCCAGGCCGATTGCGCCGAGGGCGCTCTGGCCGCCCTGCTGGATATCGTCTTTCGTCCACGTTAGGGCGAATTACTGGGCATACGGCCCTCTAATCTCTCGATAACCCTGTTTCCGTGTGAGGAGTCCTGAGATGTCGAAGTGGAAAATTGCTTATAGCAACGTTGACGGCAATACCTCGGTGGTCACCACCGACGCTGACCAAAAGCCGGACATGGAGCGGGTCGCCCAGATCGTCCGTGACGATGCCCTGGAAGAGTACGACGATAGTGAGGTGCCACGGGACTACGACGAACCCACGGTGGCCCTGCTGGAGCGCCACGGTATCACCATCACCGGGATCACCGAAGAAGGCTGATCTCCCGGGTATCTGGCTCTAGCGCAGGGGCCAGATACCGCCATCCCCCACCACGAAGATCCGCCGCGCCGGGTCGGGTGCCAGCAGATGCCCGCCGGTGAAATCGCCGAAGGCCGGCAGGATCAGCACCTCGTCATTTTCCAGGCAGAAGCAGGGCAGGCGCAGCGCCTGGCGCCCACGGCCCTGCAGGCGAAAGGCCGGATGGATATGCCCGGCCAACACCGGCAGTCGCGGGTGCGGATTGGGTTCGTGCTGCAACGACAGGCCATCCAGCTCCAGCGGTTCGCCCACCACGTCGATGCCCAGGGCGGTGGGCGGATCTCCCGCCCGGCGATCGTGGTTGCCGCGGATCAACAGCAGCCGCAGATGGGCCTGGTGTTCCCGCCAGCGCTCCAGGGTGTCCAGGGTCAGGGGCGCGCGGGACTCCGGGGCGTGCAGGAAGTCACCGAGAAAGATGATCTCCTGGCAGTCGTAGCGCGCCAGCAGGCTGTCCAGCCGGGCGATGTTGCCCGCAGTGGTGCCGTGGGGTACCGGTTGGCCCAGGGCCCGGAAGGCCGCCGCCTTGCCGAAATGGATGTCCGCCACCAGCAACGCCCGGCGTGCCGGCCAATAGATGGCCTTTTCCGCGAGCAGCCAGAGTTCGACATCGGCGAGGATGAGGGAGTGATAGGCAGGCATGGGGTCTCCGGAAAGCGCTTCCTGCTCTGATGGCGGCCAGGTGTCAGGGTTCAGCCCTGTTGCAGGGTAGGCCTGTTGGCTAGCGCCCGTTCCCTGGGTGAGAAGGGCGACCCTGACCCGAATTCTTCAGTGGAAAAGGCCAGGCCGTTTTCCACGCTGCGGGATACGCACCCGCGTAGGTTGGGTTGAGCGCAGCGAAGCCCAACAGCCCAATCCGGCATCGCCAACTCTGGGCTTCGAGCCAAACACAACCTATGGCCACCATTGAGCCAGGCCAGGTGCGCCGTCGCCGGCAGCCCGGTAAACTGGCGGTTCACTAGAGTCCGGAGCGACCCATGTCGACATCCTTCGCCCAGATGCTGGAAAACATCACCCCCGATATCTACGAGGGCCTGAAGCTGGCCGTGGAGATCGGCAAATGGCCGGACGGCCGCAAGCTCAGTCGCGACCAGGTCGAGCTCTGTCTTCAGGCAGTGATCGCCTACGAGGCCAAGCACCTGCCCGAAGACCAGCGGACCGGCTACATGGGTCCCCAGGAGTGCGCCTCCAAGTCGGTACCCATCGAGAACATCCTGTTCAAGTCCGACGCCATTCACTGATCGTCCGCGCCTTACCCGACGAGGTGCCCTTCGCCAGAAGAGGCACCTCGCGTCTTTATCAAAGCCCGCCCAACGTCTGCTGCGCGTCGGCCAAACGGCGTTGAAAAGGCCCTGGAGGGCCAGCCCCGTCGGAATGCTCATTTACCATTCGTAAACCCGAGCGCGGGTCCGATCCGCTTCCTCAGGCGTTTTCGTGGGGCCGCCTAGGCCTTGTTTGTCGCTAGCTCGCGAGACGTTGAGTGGGCTCTTAGAAATCGAGAAGCATCACCGTGATGACCGAATTGGGCCGTGGCGCCCTGCGCAAGATGGCCGTGACCCTGGCCGACCCCGTCAACTATGCCTTTCGCCTCGATGAGCGCGAGGTGCCGGTCAATCCGCTGATCGGCCGTCGCGTGCGGCTCGAGTACCTGGGCGCCATCCATTGCACCCATTGCGGACGCAAGACCCGCAAGAGCTTCAGCCAGGGCTACTGCTATCCCTGCTTCACCGCCCTGGCCCAGTGCGACAGCTGCATCGTCAGCCCCGAGAAGTGCCACTACGAGCACGGCACCTGCCGCCAGCCGGAGTGGGGCGAGGCCCACTGCATGGTGCCCCACATCGTCTACCTGGCCAATTCCTCGGGCCTCAAGGTCGGCATCACCCGCGCCACCCAGCTGCCCACCCGCTGGATCGACCAGGGCGCCTACCAGGCGCTGCCGATCCTGAGGGTCGCCACCCGCCAGCAATCCGGTCTGGTGGAAGATGTACTGCGCAGCCAGGTAGGGGATCGCACCAACTGGCGGGCCATGCTCAAGGGCGTGGCCGCGCCGGAAGACCTGGTCGCTGTGCGCGAGCGGATCTTCGATGCCTGCGCCCAGGGCCTGGACGATCTCCAGGGTCGCTTCGGCCTGCAGGCGATCCAGCCGGTGGTCGACATGGCGCCCATCGAGATCCATTATCCGGTCACGGTCTATCCCACCAAGGTGGTCAGCCACGACCTGGAAAAGACCCCCGTGGTGGAAGGCACGCTGCTGGGCATCAAGGGTCAATACCTGATGTTCGACACCGGCGTGATCAACATTCGCAAGTACACGGCCTATCAGCTGGCCGTGTCCGCCTCCGCAGCAGAGATGTAAGGACGTAAGCCATGCGCACCGACCAGCCCCAGACCATCTACCTGAAGGACTACCAGGCGCCCGAGTACCTCATCGAGGAAACCCGCCTCCGCTTCGAGCTGCATGACGACCAGACCCTGGTGCATGCCGAGCTACGTCTGCAGCGCAACCCGACGCGTGGCGCGGGCTTGCCGCCGCTGGTGTTGCACGGGGAGGAACTGGAACTGCTGGCGGTGGCGCTGGACGACCAGACCCTGGCGGCTGGCGACTACCAGGTCGAGGCGGGCAGCCTGACCCTGCAGCCGCAGGGCGAGGCCTTCGTGCTCAAGACCTCGGTGCGCATCCATCCGGAAAGCAATACCGCCCTCGAAGGGCTGTACGTCTCCGGCACCATGTTCTGCACCCAGTGCGAGGCCGAGGGCTTCCGCAAGATCACCTACTACCTGGACCGGCCGGACGTGATGAGCGTCTTCACCACCACGGTGGAGGCCGACAGGGGCAAGTACCCGATCCTGCTCTCCAACGGCAATCCCGTGGCCAGTGGCGATGCCGAGGGCGGACGTCACTGGGCCACCTGGGAAGATCCCTTCCCCAAGCCGGCCTATCTGTTCGCCCTGGTGGCCGGTGACCTCCGGTCCGTGGAAGACAGCTATCGCACCGGCAGCGGTCGCGACGTGACCCTGCGCATCTACGTCGAACCGGAAAACATCGGCAAGCTGCAGCACGCCATGGACAGCCTGAAGAAGTCCATGCGCTGGGACGAGGAGGTCTACGGCCGCGAATACGATCTGGACATCTTCATGATCGTGGCGGTGAACGACTTCAACATGGGCGCCATGGAGAACAAGGGGCTCAACATCTTCAACTCCAGCGCCGTGCTGGCCAGTCCGCGCACCGCCACCGACGCCGCTCACCAGCGCGTCGAGGCCATCGTCGCCCACGAGTACTTCCACAACTGGTCGGGCAACCGCGTGACCTGCCGCGACTGGTTCCAGCTGTCGCTCAAGGAAGGCTTCACCGTGTTCCGCGACGCCGGCTTCAGCTCCGACATGAATTCGCCCACGGTCAAGCGCATCGAGGACGTAGCCTTCCTGCGCACCAACCAGTTCGCCGAGGACGCCGGCCCCATGGCCCACCCGGTGCGCCCGGATCACTTCATCGAGATCTCCAACTTCTACACCCTGACGGTGTACGAGAAGGGCGCCGAGGTGGTGCGGATGCTGCACACCCTGCTGGGGCCGGAGGGCTTCCGCAAGGGCACCGATCTATACTTCGAGCGCCACGATGGCCAGGCCGTGACCTGCGACGACTTCATCAGGGCCCTGGAAGACGCCAACGGCGCCGATTTCAGCCAGTTCAAGCGCTGGTACAGCCAGTCCGGCACGCCACGCCTGGCGGTCAACGAGCAGTACGATGCGGCGGCCAGGACCTATCGGCTGACCTTCCGCCAGAGCTGCCCGCCCACCCCGGGTCAACCGACCAAGGAACCCTTCGTCATCCCGGTCCAGCTGGGGCTGCTGGACGGCCAGGGCCGCGACCTGCCGCTGCGCCTGGAAGGCGAGAGCGCGGCCCAGGGCAGCGACCGGGTGCTGTCGGTCACCCAGGCCGAGCAGACCTTCACCTTCGTCGACGTACCCGAGCAACCGCTGCCTTCGCTGCTGCGGGGCTTCTCCGCCCCGGTCAAGCTCAGCTTCCCCTACAGTCGCGAGCAGCTGACCTTCCTCATGCAGCACGACAGCGACGGCTTCAATCGCTGGGACGCCGGCCAGCAGCTGGCCGTTCAGGTGCTGCAGGGCATGATCGCTGGCGAGCCGCTGGACACCCGGCTGGTGGAGGCCCTGCGTACCGTGGCCGCGGACGAGTCCCTCGATCCGGCCATGGTCGCCGAGATGCTGTCGCTGCCGTCCGAAGCCTATCTGGTGGAGCTGTCCGAGCAGGCCGATCCGGGTGCCATCCATGGTGCTCGTCGCCAGGCGCGCCGGGCCATCGCCGAGTCCCTGCGCGACGTGCTCTGGCAGCGTTACCGCAGTGCCCGTGAAGCCTCGCGCGCCACGCCCTACCAGGCCAGCGCCGACCATATCGCCCGCCGCAGCCTGCAGAACGCCGCCCTCGGCTACCTGATGCTGCTGGAAGAGCCGGAGGCGCGCGATGCCGCCCTGGAGCAATTCGAGCACGCCGACAACATGACCGAGCGCCTGGCCGCACTGAGCGCCCTGGTCAATTCCGGCTTCGAGCAGGAAAAGGCCGAGGTGCTGGCGCGCTTCTTCGAGGAATTCAAGGCCGATCCGCTGGTGATGGACACCTGGCTCAGCGTCCAGGCCTCCAGTCCCTTGCCGGGCGGCCTGGCGCGCGTCCAGGCACTCATGCAGCACCCGGTCTTCACCCTGAAGAACCCCAACAAGGTGCGGGCGCTGATCGGTGCCTTCGCCAACGCCAACCTGGTCAACTTCCACGCCGAGGACGGCAGCGGCTATCGCTTCCTGGCCGACCAGATCATCACCCTCAACCGCCTCAATCCGCAGATCGCCTCGCGCCTGCTCACGCCCCTGACCCGCTGGAAGAAGTACGGTCCCGCGCGCCAGGCCCTCATGCGTGCCGAGCTGGAGCGGATTCTGGCCAGCGGCGAGCTGTCCAGCGACGTCTACGAGGTGGTGAGCAAGAGCCTGGCGTAGGGCCATCCACAGGTTGGGTTGAGCTCCGCGAAGCCCGACCTCGCCCGCCTCTGCAAAGCCTGACGCCCAGCGTCAGGCTTTTTTTCGCCCAGCTTTTCTCCGCAGCCAAAGCTTCTGGCTCAGCCCGCGGACCGGCAGCGCATGCCCGTGCCCGGCAACTCGTCTCCGCTCTGGCGCCGCTGGGCTGATAGAAATGCTTTAGGCTGGCAGCTGTATTCAAATCAGCTGCAGAACGAGGCACCGCCGCCGACAGGGTGGGCAGGGTGTTTCGAACGGCACCCAGGCCCTAATCACCGGAAGAGAGCGGAGCGGCAGATGAGTCATGCACAGCTGATGGATTGGGGATTCGTCCTGATAACCCTGTGCAACATCCTGCTGATCGCCCTGGTGGTGTTTCTCCTGTGGCAGCGCTATGTCGCCAGCGACGCGTCGGCCAAGGCCGAGGGTGCCAGCGAGGAGCAGCCGTTGCCGGTTCCCGAAGTGCTCGAGAGCCCGCCTGCCGATACCCCGCCGCCGCCGCTCCCCGCCAGCAGCGGCCCGGCGGTGAACCGTAACGTCGATCTCTTCGACGAGGGCCCGGAAGAGGTGTACGACGCCAACTATCCCGAGTGGAAGAAGAGCGACGACCCCTACGTCGAGGAATTGCTGTCGCACCGCGAAGCCCTGGAGCTCAAGGTGGACAACATGGTCATGCGGCTGACCCGGGCGCACAAGGTGGTGACCGGCCTGCGCGCGCAGAATCGCGAACTGCGCGCTTCGGAGGCCCACGCCCAGCGCCTGCAGGAAGAGCTGACCCGCACCCAGACCAGCCTTGCCCAGCTGCGCCAGGAGCGTGACGCCCTGCTGGCCGAGCTACAGCCCGGCCGCAAGGCGGACTCGGTACCCCGGCATCCGACCGACACGGGCGCGCCTTCCTCGTCCTGAACGGTGGTGTGCGGCGCCTGATTCGCCAGCCATCCCCTCAACCGTCGCATCCGTCGCGCTGCGCAACCGTTGGCGTGGCGTGCCCCTAGACTGGGGCTTCTCAGCACCTTCAAGGACGATTCGATGAAACTGCTGCTCCTGCTGGCTGCCCTGGTCGCCCTCGGCCTGTTCGCGATCAGCCTCTACAACGCCCTGATCACGGCGCGCAACGCCTATCGCAACGCCTTCGCCCAGATCGATGTCCAGCTCAATCGCCGATACGACCTCATCCCCAATCTGGTGGAAGCGGTGAAGGGCTATCTGCAGCACGAGCGCGAGACACTGCAGGCGGTGATGGCGGCGCGGCAGCAGGCGCAATCCGGTCTGCACCAGGCCAAGACCCGACCGGAGGATCCCGTCGCGCGGGCCGCCTTGGAGCAGGGCGAGCAGCGCCTCGGCAGCGCCCTCGGACGGCTGTTCGCCGTCAGCGAAGCCTATCCTGAGCTCAAGGCCAACGAGACCGTCCTGCAGCTGATGGAAGAGCTGAGCTCCACGGAGAATCGCCTGGCCTATGCGCGCCAGGCCCATAACGACGCGGTGATGGACTACAACAATCGCTGCGAGACCTTTCCCGGCTCGCTGGTCGCCAGGCGCTTCGGCTTCCGCCTGGCGCAGCCGCTGGCCCTGCCGGACGCAGACGCGCGTCAGGCACCGCGGATCAGCCTGAGCTGAGCGCGTGCGTTTCCTCGAGGACCAGGCCGCGGCGCGCCGGCGCACCCGGCTTTGTCTCGTCTTGCTGGCCCTGGTGGTGCTGGTCATGGCGCTGGCCAGCGCCGGCCTGGCCCTGGTGTTCCTGCCGCGGAAGGTGATCGACTATCTGGGCGGGCGCGAGGCGACGCTGGTGAAGACCGGCCTGACGTTCACCGGCGTCATCGCCGCGGCCTCCTGCTGGAAGGTCCGGCAACTCGCCCGCCTGGGTGGAGAGGCCGTGGTCAGGCGGCTGGGCGCGCTGCCCCTGGACGATCAGGCCGACCCCACGACGCGCCAGTTGCACAACGTGGTGGCAGAGATGGCCCTGGCCGCCGGCATCCCGGTGCCGCGCCTCTACCTGCTGCCGGACGAACCGGCCATCAATGCCTTCATCAGCGGCTACGGACCGGCCGATGCGACCCTGTGCCTGACTCGCGGCGCCCTTCACCAGCTGACCCGCGATGAATTGCAGGGGGTGGTCGCCCACGAATTCAGTCATCTGCTCAATGGCGACATGCGCCTGAATCTGCGTCTGCTGGGCTGGCTGCATGGCATCAGCCTGATCGCCGACCTGGGGCGGGAACTGTTCTTCGATCGCAGCTCGACCACCGGCCGGGGCAGTGGCAGCCCCCTGCTGGGCGGGTTGCTGGGCACCCTGCTGCTGGTGATCGGCGGCTGCGGACTGTTCTTCGCCAATCTGATCCAGGCCGCGGCGGCGCGCTCGCGCGAGCGCCTGGCGGATGCCTCCGCCGTGCAGTTCACCCGCCAGCCCCAGGGACTGGCCAATGCCCTGAAGAAGATCGCCGCCCATCCGCTGCAGGGGCGGCTCTATCACCGCCGGGCACGTAGCGTCGCCCACATGGTGCTGGGCGATTCGGGCGCCTCCTGGTTCGCCACCCATCCCCCGGTGCTGGAGCGTATCCAGCAGCTGGAACCGGACTTTGACGAGTGGCAGCTCGAGCGACTCCGGGCCGAGGCCCTGCTGCCCATGGGCGTTGCCCATGTCGCGGGTAATCCGGCATTCGCTGCGCCGCCGCCGGTGTCCGCCGCGCCCCCGCTCGCGGCGGTAGCTACCCCCGCGCCCTGGCGGGACATTCCCGCGACCCTGCAGGCTTTCGTGCGGCAACCCCGGCAGGCGGCGGAGCTGCTGCTGGCGCTGGCCGCCAGCCCGTCGGCAGCCGACGGCGGGGCAGGGCAGCGCTGGGCCGACAGCCTGCATCCGTCGCTGCGCCTGCCGGTTGCCCAGCTGACCTTTCCGGCCATCCGCCAACTGCCGCGGCCGGTCCTACGCCAGCTGCTCGTCGACCTCAAGACAGGCTTCGCCGCTACGCCTGAGCTGGATCTCTCGCGCTACTGTCTGGCGCGCATCATCCAGCGCCAGCTGATCGGCAGTCTGGCGCCCGGGCGTCAGCGACTGTCGGGGCGGGGAACGCTGGCCCAGGCCCGGGTCGCGGTGCTCACCCTCTATGCGGTGGCCGCCGAACAGAATCACCGGGACGTCCAGGCCGCTCGGCGGGCCTTTCTGCTGGCCGTCGCCAGCACCTTTCCCGGCCTGCATTGTGCCTATGAGCCCCCGCACCCCTGGCGTCCGGCGCTGGACGGCGCCCTGGCGCGACTTGGCCTGCTGAGCATCGCGGCGCGCACCCTGGTGCTGGAGGGCCTGCTGTGCCTGGTCAAGGCGGACGAGCGCGTCCAAACCTCCGAGCTAGAGCTGCTAAGGTTATATTGTACGGTGCTCGAATTGCCGTATCCTGCGTTGGACGAATACCTTTCAGTTACCGATGACAAACTGTCGCAAAAAGGTCGCCGTTCAGCTGATACTGGCCATGTGATATCTGATGTGTGATCCATACTGGCGCCCGAGGCGAGTAATCGCCGAGGGATAACGCGGCGTTCATAATTCAGGGATGGAACATGAAGTTCCTCGTGGTAGACGACAGTCGAGCGGTCCAGACCATCATCAAGCGGATTCTGGCGAATACCGGCTACAGGGATATCGAATTGCGCGTGGCGTCCACCGGCGAGGAAGCCGTGGCGCTGCTGGAGAGCTGGACCCCCAACCTGGTGCTCACCGACTGGCACATGCCCGGGATGACCGGTCTGGAATTGCTCCAGGCGATCCGCCAGCGGGTGGGCGCCGATATCCATGTGGGCTTTGTCACCACCGAGTCCTCGGCGCGCAACATCGAGGCGGCCTACCGCAACGGCGCGGCCTTCGTCGTGACCAAGCCCTTCGTCCAGGAGACCCTGCAGCAGGCGGTGCTCACTGTGCTGCAGGACGGCGCCAGTGCCGAACAGGCCATCGAATCCTCCGGTCGCGAGAGCCTGCCGATCCCGACCCGCTTCAATCCCGATCCACAGTGTATTCGCCAGTTGCTCGGTCTGTCCTCCATCGTCTGCCAGATCGAGCCCATGGCGCCGATCCCGGTCGATCGTCTGGCCTTGCCCTATGTCATCGGCATCTATGGCCATCCGCAGAGCAAGGCGCTGGAGGCCGTCTGCCTGCTGGACCTCAATGCGGCCTGCATTCTCGGTGGCGCTCTGGCCGGGCTCTCGCCCGCCGCCATCCATGCGGCCATCGCCAGTGCGACCCTGAGCCGCGAGATCTACGAGAACGCCACCGCCTTCCTCGCCGACCTCAGCGGCATGATCTCCACCGGCAAGGACGGGGCGCCGCTGGTGCTGAGCACCAGTCACCTGGTGCAGAAGCCCTTCGAAAAGCTCTACAGCCTTTGGCGGCAGAACAATGGGCGCGCCGACTTCAGCCTGTCCTTTCCCGGGCTCGGCGACGGTTTCATCGCCTTCCTGTTGAGCTAGGGAATGAACGACTCGCGCTTCGTCGAATGGGGTTTCCTGCTGGTCACCCTGTCCAACGTGCTGCTCATCGCCCTGGTCCTGACGCTGCTCTGGCAGCGGCTCTTTCCGCGCCCTGAAGCGGCTGGCGAGAAAAGCGAGACTCCCGAGCCCGGTGAGCCGCAGTCGCTCACCAGCCAGGCCGAGACCGCGGCCGGCCTGATCGACGCGGCGCGGCAGGCGGATGTCGAGCCCCTGGGTCAGGCCATGAGCGATAGCCTGGACCTGGTGGGCCGTCTCGACGGGGTCGAGGGCGACGACTATCCGGACTGGAAAAAGACCAACCAGCCCTATATCGACGACCTGCTGGCCCACCGCGAGAATCTCGAATTCAAGCTGGACGATCTCAAGTCCAAACTGGACCGGGCGCACAAGCTGGTCACCAATCTGCACGTGCAGAATCGCGAGATGCGCGGCGCCGAGGCGAAGCTGCAGCGCCTGAGTCTCGAGCATGACCGGGTCCAGGGCACCCTGCTGGAAATGCGTCGCGAGCGCGATCAGCTCAAGGCGACGGTCCAGCGACTCGGCGAAGACCTGCTGCGGCTGCGACAGCAGCCGACGACCCCGGCCGTTGCGGCCTCGCCGGAACTGGATGGGCACCTGCAGGAGGAGCTGGAGACCCTGCGCGAAAGCCTCGAAGCAGAACGGGCGAAGCTGTCGCGGACTCTGGTGGAAAAGGAATTCATCGAGCAGGTGTTCATCGATACCGATGCCGTGACCGACAGCTACCAGGCCCTGCAGCACGAGCATGCCGCGCTGCAGGAGCAGTTGCAGGCGCTCCAGGCCCGCCTGGAGTCCGCTCAGTCGCGGTAGAGGGCGGCGAGGATGGCCTCCGGGAAGGGCCCGCTCATGCCGGCGATCGCGGTGTTGGTCAGGATCACCACGCTGAGCTCCCGCGCCGGATCGATGAACCAGGCATTGCCGTAGACGCCGCCCCACTGCAGGGTGCCGGGCGCCTGCGGGGTCCTGGCCAGCCGGGCATCGCGCAGTACCGCCGCGCCCAGGCTGAAACCCCAGCCCGGCGCATCGTCGCGTTGCAGCCCCGGGATCTGGTCTTCCATGATCAGGCGCTGGCTGGCCGGCGTGAGCAGCCTGCCCTGGCGGAGTGCCTCCAGAAAGGCGAGATAGTCGCCCGCGCTGCCCTGCATGCCACCGCCGCCCGAGGCGAAGGCCTGCGCCGAAAGGGCGCGCGCCGGCGAATAGAGGATGCCGCCCTTGGGCATCGGCAGCAGATAGGGCTCGCTCATGGGTTCGGGGCGCGGATAGCCGTCGCGATAGGCGGTGGCCAGGCGCTCGGCGTCGCTGACGTGGAAGCTCAGGTCGTGCAGGCCCAGCGGTGCGGCCACCTGCTGCTGGACGACCTCGGGCAGGGGCTGCCCGGTCGCGGCCGCCAGCACGCCGCCCATCACGTCCAGCCCGAGGGAGTAGCGCCACTGGGTGCCCGGCTTGAAGTCCAGCGGCACACCCGCCAGGCGCCGCAGATTCTCTTCCAGGGTCAGCGGAGCCCCATCCAGGCCGTCGGATACCCCGGCGCGATGATAGGGTCCGTTCGAATCTTCGCCGAAGCCGTAGTGCAGGCCGGCGGTATGACTGAGGAGCTGCGCCAGGGTGGGTACGGCCGGGGTGCCGTCGGCCAGCCGCGGGGTGAAGTAGGGCAGGTAGCGACTGACCGGCGCCTGCAGATCCAGGCGACCCTGGTCCGCCAGGCGCAAGGCCGCCACGGCCACCAGCGGCTTGGTCAGGGAGGCGAAGCGAAACAGCTGGTCTTCGCGCATCGGCCGCTGGGCTTCGCGATCGGCGAAACCGGCCGCGTGCTGGTACACCACCCGGCCTTGGCGGGCGACCATGACCACCGTGCCGACGATGCGCTGCTGGGCGACGGCGCGTTCCAGGATCGGATCCAGGCGGGCGGCGAGGGTGGCGTCCTCGGCCTGGGCTAGGTTTGTACTCAGGCCGAGGCCGAGTGCGCTGGCGAGCAGTAGGGAAGACATCTGGTTTAAGCTCCTGGCGAAACGCCGGCGGTTGGACCGGCCAAAGGGAGGAATCCTCGCATGATTCGTGACATTTTGAAGATGGGCGATCCGCGCCTGCTGCGGGTGGCGCCGCCGGTAGCGGCAGAGCGCTTCGGCTCGGCCGAGCTGCACGGCCTTATCCAGGATATGTTCGACACCATGGCCACCGCCGGTGGCGTGGGCCTCGCGGCGCCGCAGATCGGCGAGGATCTGCAGCTGATGGTTTTTGGCTTCGAGCGCAATGCCCGCTATCCCGAGGCGGCGCCGGTGCCGCTGCAGGTGCTGATCAATCCGCGGATCGAGGTGCTGGACGCCCGCGAAGAACTCGGCTGGGAAGGCTGTCTGTCGATCCCCGGACTGCGCGGCGAGGTGCCGCGGCCACGGCGGATCCGCTACCGCGGCGTGGATGGCGATGGCCGCGCCGTCGACCAAGAAGCCGAGGGTTTTCACGCACGGGTGGTCCTGCACGAATACGATCACCTCATCGGCCGCCTCTATCCTTCGCGGATCCAGGATTTCGCCCGTTTCGGCTTTACCGAGGTGCTGTTCCCCGAGCTGACGCCGGACGCCCAGCGCTAGGCGCCGGCCGTCTCCAGCTGCGCCCTGACGGCCGCCGCCAATTGGGCGAAGGGCACCGCGCCATCCAGTGCCCGAGCCGCTTCGACGGGCGCCCCGGCGGAGCGCAGCAGCAGCGTCGGCACGGCGGTGATGCCCAGGGCTTCGGCGCGATCCTCGGCATGCAGCACCAGATCGGTGTGATCGCCACGGGCGAGACTGGCTTTCAGCGCCTCGCTGTCCAGACCCGTGCGCCGCGCCAGCTCCAGCAGCACGTCCAGCTCACCGATATCCCGACCCTCTTCGAAGAAGGCCTGGAAAACCGCCAGATGGAAGGCGTCGAAGCGATCGTGCTCGCGGGCGAATTCCGCCGCCTCTAGCGCCAGGCGACTGCGCGGTTGTACCGGCGGTAGGCGCAGCACCATGCCGTACTCCGCCGCCATGGGATAGACGGCGCGATCCCAGGTCCGGCGCAGGTAATCGCCGGCAGGTTCGAGGGTAGGGGTGGGCTCGGGACGCAATTCGAAGGCATGCCACTCGATGGCCAGCTGGTCGCCGAATTCCTCCTGCAGACGCGCCAGCTGGGGCAGCTCCAGGTAGCAGAAGGGGCAGACGTAATCGCTCCAGACATCCAGACGAACGCGCGGGGTGGCGGTCATGGCAGTGCTCCGGAAGGGCATGGTGTCCGTCGGACCGCACCTGGGCGCAGATGTTCGGTAAAGCTGCCGATATCCCTGGGCAATCTGGTACCCGGTCAGCTCCTGTGGTCGCGAAGAGCCGCAGCCTGCGACCGGACAGCTCTTCATATCTGGAAATGGAATTGCCACCGGTCAATTACGTGAAGTGGGCGGCGATCCGCGCTCCAGACGCTTGCCTTGAACCTGTTTCCGACCCCAGGTTCCTATAGCGGCACCCCTTCTTTCACGCGCTAAGGACTATCACCGTGGGCTATTTCCACCGCATCCTGACATTCCTTCGGCAAACCTTCACCTACGTCGGCTGGTCGGTTTTCTGGCTGCTGCTGTGGGACATCGCCGTTACCGCTGACTATATGCTGCTGGTCGAGCAACGGGCGCAGTTGCCCAACATTCCGCTGACGCTGATCGGCTCGGCGTTGATCGTGCTGACCAGCTTCCGCAACACTAGTGCCTATCAGCGTTGGTGGGAGGCACGCACCCTCTGGGGCGGCATGGTCAACAGCTCGCGCAGCTTCACTCGCCAGGTGCTGACGCTCATCGACGACGGTGACGAGCATTTCAATGCGATCAAGACGGTGCTCATCGAGCGCCATCTCGCCTATGTGCGCTGCCTGGCCTGCCAGCTCAGCGGCGATCCCCTACCCAAGGAGGTGCGTACCTACCTGGGCAAGGAGGAGTGGTCGATGCGCAAGGAGACCAACAACTTCGCCAATGCCATCCTCAGTGGCTCCTCCAGCCTGATCGCCCTGGAATACCGCGCCGGCCGCCTGGACAGCATCCGCCTGGAGCGACTCGAAGCCACCTTCGTCGACATGTCCAACTGGCAGGGTGGCATGGAGCGCATCGCCAACACGCCCTTGCCCTATCCCTACGTGAACTTCCCGCGGCTGTTCATCTTCCTGTTCTGCGTGCTCATGCCCATCGGTCTGGTGGAAAGCCTGCAGTGGTACACACCGCTGGCCTCCACCGTGGTGGGCTTCATCTTCCTGGCCATGGAGAAGGTCGGTACCGATCTGCAGAATCCCTTCCAGCGCAGTCGGCACCAGATCACCATGGGCACCATCTGCAACACCATCGAAGGCAACCTGCGGACCATGTTGCGCGATGCGCGCGGGGGCTACGCCTCGGTCAGCGATATCGTCCGGGATTCGCGGCTGACTTCACCGGAGCGGGATTCCGTCTGAGCAGTGCCCGGTGCCTTGGCGGTCGCCGGCACCGGGCACGCGCTTCATTTGAAATCCCACTGCATCTGCGCCGGAATGCTGATGTCCCGCGAGGAATGCACGCAGACATCCAGGTAGTCGGTGAAGCGTGGCGGAGCGGCGATGCCTTCGTCGAGCAGACGCTGGTTGTCGAACAGGTAGTTCAGATCGGCGAATCCGCCGTACAGCTTGAGCGCCCGCAGCACCAGGCGCGGATTGGCCGGGCCGATGCGCTCGTTGAAGTCGGCGGCCAGCTCCTTGAGGTCGGCGCTGTCCACCTGGCGATAGCGCTCGCCGACCGGGGCGTCGCCCATGGCGCCGGCATAGGCCTCGTCGATTTCGCCGAAGGTGCAGGCGCCAGCGTTGCCCGCGGAGATGTGGTACAGGCTGTAGTTCAGCTTGGGCTTGAGCGCCAGCTCCACCAGGGCTTCGGCGCAGTAGTCCACCGGGATGACATCGATCTGCTCATCGAGGCCGCAGGTGAAGCGTTCCAGAGCGAAGCCCATGCGGAACACCCAGAAGATGCTGCCCGACGCCTTACAGCCCGAACGGCGATGACCTACCACGATGGAGGGGCGCGCCACCACCAGCGGCAGCAGCGGCAACTCGTTGCGCAGCTTGAGTTCGATGGCGGCCTTGGAGGCGGTGTAGTCCACCAGTTGCTGGTCCGGTTCGGGGAAATCCCAGGTTTCGGCGACCGGCGATTGGCGCTGCGGGCCGCAGGCCATGGCGGTGCTGACGTGCAGGAAGCGCTTCAGGCGCCGCGACTGGGCGCACGCCTCGGCCAGGGCGAAGGTGCCTTCGACGTTGACCGGCCAGATTTTCGGATTGCGCGAGAAGGAGGCCACCGCCGCGCAGTTGATGACCTCGTCCAGGGTCTGCAGGAGCGGCTTGGCGGCGTCGATCCAGTGGGTGTCGAGCAGGTCGCCACAGAGAATCTGTTCGGGCTTGAGCAGGGCTGCCAGGCGCTCGTCGATGTCATGGACGCGCAGATTCTGCAGCAGGCGCTCCAGGCCTTCCGCTGGGGTGGCGGCACGGACCAGGAAGCTCAGCCCTTCGACATGGCCCAGTTCCAGCAGACGCAGGGTGACGGCACCGCCGAGAAAGCCGGTGGCACCGGTAACGAGGATGCGGCGCGGCGCGGCGGTGAATTGAATGGAAGAGACGGGAAGCGACATGGCAGAGGCCCTGGTTGGCGGAACGTGGGCGTACCTTAAGGCTCGTCGCTGAAGGATTTATTAAGGCAGGGGAACCCCTCAAGGCTGGCGTCTTTCTAGATACCTGAGCGTAACGACCGATAACCGCCTGGAGACCCCCATGGAACTTCCCGTTCACGATCTGACGACCCTCTTCGAGCAACTGGGCCTGGACTCCGATCCGGCTGCCATCGATGACTTCATCGCCAGCCACTCCCCGCTGCCCGACGCGGTCAAGGTATCCGAAGCCGACTTCTGGTCGCCGGCGCAGAAGGCCTTCCTCAAGGACGAGATCATGGGCGACGCCGACTGGGCACCGATCGTCGACGAACTGAACGTCCGTCTGCACAGTCATGACTAAAGCTACAGGGCTGGAAGCGTTCAGCCCTGCAGACCCTTCCCTGTCCGGAGACTTGCTATGAATGCCGTCCATGCCCAGCAGCAGCCCAACGATCCGCCCGTCGCCGACGATGAAGACGAGGTGAGCGAGGAACAGCTCGACGAATCCGTCGAGGAAACCTTCCCCGCAAGCGATCCCATTTCGCCCTGATGGTTTCCTGGCGCCGCTTCGGCGGCGCTGACCCTACCCCTGATCCGCCTTTCTTGCACACTCGTCGTGCCGTTTTCCGCCGTTGACCAGCCTTTCCCGCCGCGACTGCTAAGGTAATGGCGTCGCGCACGCACCGCGACCGGGGTCGCACGGGCGATCCGATGGATCGTTCAACGCAGGGAATCCCATGATCAAGACCTTCTTCGCCACCGTGGCCGGCTCACTCTTTGCCTTGGCCATGCCCTTTGCCGTGGCCGAGCCCATCGTCATCAAGTTCGCCCATGTGGTGACGGACGATACGCCCAAGGGCCGCGGAGCCCTGCAGGTGCAGAAGTTGGTGCAGGAGCGGCTGGCCGGCAAGGTCCGGATCGAGGTCTATCCCAACTCCAGCCTGGTGGGCGATGCCGACGAGCTGGAGGCCCTGCGCAGCAATCGGGTCCAGCTGCTGGCGCCCTCGGTGTCCAAGCTCAACGCCCTGGCCAAGCCGCTCAGGGTCTACGATCTGCCCTTTCTGTTCGACAACATCGAGGCGGTGAAGCGTTTCCAGCGCCGCGACAAGAGCCGCGAACTGCTGGGCAGCCTGGTCCCCCACGGCATTACCGGGCTGGCCTACTGGAACAACGGTGGCCGGCAGCTCTCGGCCACACGGGAAATCCACGTCCCCGCCGACCTCAAGGGCCTGACCTTCCGCGTCGAATCCTCCGATGTGCTGGCGGCCTACTACCAGCAACTGGGTGCCCAGGCGGTCAAGCTGCCCTTCGCCCAGGTCTACGACGCCCTGCGCACCGGCAAGGTGCAGGGCGCGGAGAATCCCTGGTCGAATCTCCTGGGGCAGAAGATCAATACCGTGCAGCCCTATATCATCGAGGACAACCACAGCTTCCTCACCTATATGCTCATCACCAACACCACGTTCTGGAACGGCCTGCCCTTCGAGATCCGCAGCGAGCTGGAGGCCATCCTCGAAGAGGTGTCCCAAGGGGTGAATCGCGATGCCGAAGCCATCAACGCCAAGGCGCGCGAGCGGGTGGTGGCGGCCAATACCAGCAAGATCCTGGTGCCAACGGCTGCCGAGCGCGATGCCTGGCGCGAGGCGGTGGCGCCCCTGATCAAGCGGTACGAAAGCGAAGTGGGCAGCGACGTCCTGCGCGCCGCCGAGGCCGCCAATCGGCGCTGAGATTGCACGGGCGTCCACCCCGGATTTGCGGCAAACTGGCACGGCGTCATCCTGACAACAAGAGGAATAGCCGTGCAGCACGCGGTCATCAGCGGTAGTGGGCTCTATACGCCGCCCGAAAGCATTTCCAACGACGAGCTGGTTGCGTCCTTCAATCAGTGGGCTGGCCAGTGGAATGCCGAGCATGCCGACGCCATCGCCCAGGGCAGCTTGGCGCCCCAGCCGGAATCCAGCGCCGCCTTCATCGAGAAGGCCTCCGGCATCCGCAGCCGCCATGTGGTCGACAAGGCCGGTATCCTCGATCCGGCGCGCATGGTGCCGCGCATTCCCGAGCGTTCCAACGACGAGCCGTCGATCCTCTGCGAGATGGGGGTCGCCGCGGCGCGCGAGGCCCTGGAACGGGCCGGGCGGACGGCCGCCGACATCGACGGCGTCATCGTCGCCTGTTCCAACCTGCAGCGCCCCTATCCGGCGGTAGCCATCGAGATCCAGGCCGCACTGGGCATCCAGGGCTACGGGTTCGACATGAACGTCGCCTGCTCCTCGGCGACCTTCGGTCTGCAGACCGCGGCCAACGCCGTGCAACTGGGCCAGGCGCGGGCGGTACTGGTGATAGATCCGGAGATCTGCACCGGCCATTTGAATTTCCGCGACCGCGACAGCCATTTCATCTTTGGCGATGCGGCCACTGCCCTGGTGGTGGAGCGCGCCGACCAGGCGACCTCGGCGCATCGCTTCGAGATCCTCGGGACCCGGCTGTTCACCCAGTTCTCCAATAACATCCGCAACAACTTCGGCTTTCTCAACCGCGCGGCGGAGGAGGGCATGACCCACCCGGACAAGCTGTTCGTCCAGGAAGGGCGCAAGGTGTTCAAGGAGGTCTGCCCGCTGGTGGCCGAGCTGATCGCCAATCACCTCGCCGAGCTGGATATTCCTGTCGAGCGGGTCTCGCGCTTCTGGCTGCACCAGGCCAACCTGGCGATGAACCACCTCATCGTCAAGCGCCTGCTAGGGCGCGAACCCGAGCCTGGCGAGGCGCCGGTCATCCTCGATACCTACGGCAACACCAGCTCGGCCGGCTCGGTCATTGCCCTGCATCTGCACCACGAGGATCTGGCCAGTGGCAGCCTGGGCGTGCTCAGCTCCTTCGGCGCCGGTTACTCCATCGGCAGCGTGGTGCTGCGCAAGGTCTGATCGACGGCAGGAGTCTTCCCGGGAGGACCGTTGTCGGACCTGGGAAGACCTCTCGAGAAAGGAAGACCCCGTGTCGCCAGGAAGCCTGCTCAGGGTGCAATTGCGCCAGCTGCGCCCCACCCAGCCCGCGATCGGCCATGACCAGGTGCTGTACAAGCTTGGCAAGTACGCCTGCGACCGGCGCAAGCTGTTCGACGACTACTGCGAAGCCAACGGCCAGCACTTGAGTGGCGGCGTCCAGTCGAGCACCAGTCTCCGCTCGGCCGGCGACGCCTTGGGCGTCAAGCCGCCCGGCACCTATCCAGACGAAATGAAGACCGTGGTCATCGGCCCAGGACAGCAGCTCTACCTCACCGATGGTCACCACACCTTTTCCGCCTTCTGGGAACACCCCGGCGGTGGCCCCGAGACCTCGGTGTGGGTCAGGGTCACCGACGACTTCAGTGGCGCGGCGAGCATGGCTGAGTTCTGGATCCGCCTGCTCGACGAGCGCAAGGCCTGGCTCAAGGACCCCCAGGGCCGCCCGATCCTGCCCGAGCAGCTGCCCGAATCCCTGGGGCTCACCGCCATGGCCGACGATCCCTACCGCGCCCTGGTGTATTTCACCCGCCAGATCGGCTATGACAAGCCGCGTACCCCGGCCGGTCGGGTGCTGCCGTCGGAATTCCTCGAGTTCTACTGGGCCGAGTGGCTGCGCATGCTACTGCCCCTGCAGGGCTACGATCTCGATGATCGCAAGAGCTACGCCAAGGCCGTGGAGCAAGCCGCCCGTCTGATGGTGGCCAACCCCGGCATGCTGATCGGCAGTTCGGGGCGTACGGCGCTGGAGATGGGTGGCTATCGCGCCCTGGACAAGAAGGTCCTGCGCAAGCTCTCCGCCAGCGACGGCAAGTTCACCTACCTGCTGGCGGCCCGCGCCCAGCGTGCCGCCCTGGCGCGGGCGATCTAGCCGTTTTGCGGCTTAAGTGTCTGTTACTAGCAGGTTTTTTCTTATTGGTGTTGACAGGGGAGGCCGAGCCTCTTAACATGCGCCCCGTCCTGACCGACGGGGCTATAGCTCAGCTGGGAGAGCGCTTGCATGGCATGCAAGAGGTCGACGGTTCGATCCCGTCTAGCTCCACCAAATCTCGGTTTCGCCCTTGGGGGAAATCGGTAGAAGGTTTCGTCCCCTTCGTCTAGTGGCCTAGGACACCGCCCTTTCACGGCGGTAACAGGGGTTCGAGTCCCCTAGGGGACGCCATATCAGTCACGTATCCCAGACGTGGCGAACGTTGTACGCGGGGCTATAGCTCAGCTGGGAGAGCGCTTGCATGGCATGCAAGAGGTCGACGGTTCGATCCCGTCTAGCTCCACCAATTTCGTGATCCGCAAGGGTCGCACCAGGGTAACGTCCCCTTCGTCTAGTGGCCTAGGACACCGCCCTTTCACGGCGGTAACAGGGGTTCGAGTCCCCTAGGGGACGCCATATCGGTCACGCAGCCCAGGCGTGGCAAGATGCTGTACTTGGGGCTATAGCTCAGCTGGGAGAGCGCTTGCATGGCATGCAAGAGGTCGACGGTTCGATCCCGTCTAGCTCCACCAAATTCGTGATCCGCAAGGATCGCAGCAGGGTAACGTCCCCTTCGTCTAGTGGCCTAGGACACCGCCCTTTCACGGCGGTAACAGGGGTTCGAGTCCCCTAGGGGACGCCACACTCGAAAGAAACCGCCTCACGGCGGTTTTTTTTCGTCCGCACGAAAGCCCGCCGCCAGAGTCTTTCACAGGTGCCCGTCCGGGTAGTCATCTGTGTTAGACCTGTAGGCCGAGTCCAAGCAAGGGGAGTGGGATGATCGTCGAGTATCTCTACAGCCTGGCCCAGGTGCCTGCCGCCGCGTGGAACGCGCTGCTGGTGGACGACCAGCCCTTTCTGCGGCATGAATTCCTTGCCACTCTGGAAGACAGCGGCAGCCTGGGGCAGGGGACCGGCTGGCAGCCGGCGCACCAGATCCTCAAGGATGACCAGGGGCATCTGCGAGCCGCGATGCCGGCCTATCTGAAGATGCATTCCTATGGCGAATACGTCTTCGACTGGGCCTGGGCCGATGCCTGCCGCCGTGCCGGGATCGACTACTATCCCAAGCTGCTGGCCGCCGTGCCCTTTTCACCGGTGCAGGGCGCGCGCCTGCTGGGCGATCCGGCTGCCTGCGCGACCCTGCTCGACGCCACCACGCACAGCCTGGCCGATCTGGAGCTCTCCAGCCTGCATGTGAACTTTACCGATCCCAAGGCCGATGCCCTGTTCCAGGATCGCGAGGGCTGGCTGGCGCGGCTTGGCTGCCAGTTCCACTGGCATAACCGTGGCTATCGCGACTATGGCGACTTCCTCGCCGCCCTGACCTCGCGCAAGCGCAAGCAGCTGCGCAAGGAACGTGACCAGGTCGCCGGCCTGGGGGTGAGTTTCGAGTGGCGTAAGGGCGATGAGCTGAGCGAGGCGGAGTGGGACTTCGTCTATGCCTGCTACGCCAACACCTACGAGGTGCGTGGCCAGGATCCCTATCTGACCCGCGCCTTCTTCAGTCTGCTGGCCGAACGGCTGCCTGAGGCGATTCGGGTAGTGGTGGTCCGCCAGGGCAGTCGGCCGGTGGCCATGGCCTTCTATCTCAAGGACGGTGACACCCTCTATGGCCGTTACTGGGGTTGCCTGCAGGAATTCGACCAGCTGCATTTCGAGACCTGTTTCTACCAGGGCATCGAATACGCCATCGCCGAAGGGCTGCAGCGCTTCGATGCCGGCGCCCAGGGCGAACACAAGCTGATTCGCGGCTTCGAACCGACCCTGACCCGTTCCTGGCACTATCTGGTGCATCCAGGCCTGAGAGCGGCCGTGGCGGAGTTTCTCGACCAGGAGCGCGACGGCGTCCAGGCCTATGCGCGGCGGGCCGCCGAGGCCTTGCCCTATCGCCAGGAAGACGGCGCGGCGCCATGCTGAACTATCTCTGGTTCCTGCTGGCGGCGCTGTTCGAGATCGCCGGCTGCTATGCCTTCTGGCTCTGGCTACGGCTGGATCGCAGTCCCTGGTGGATAGCGCCCGGGCTTGCCAGCCTGGTGCTCTTCGCCCTGTTGCTGACCCGTATCGAGTCGGCCTACGCCGGGCGCGCCTATGCGGCCTATGGCGGCATCTATGTGGTGGCCTCGCTGGGCTGGCTGGCGCTGGTCGAGCGCACCCGGCCGACCTGGACGGATCTGGCGGGCGGTCTGCTGTGCGTGGCCGGGGCGCTGGTGATCCTGCTGGCGCCGCGCGGCAGTGCCTGACAGGCGCGAAACGCGCTAGTCGTTCAGCAGTTCGGGCGGCACGTCGCGGCGCAGTACCAGTTGGCACAGCGCGCTGTCCGGATCGAAGAGGATGACGGCCTCGCCGGTTTCCAGGGCGCGGCGAGCGCGCTGGGTACGGGTCGCCAGGGGTGTCTCGTCACCGTTGTCGGTGCCGTCGCGGGTAACGAAGTCTTCCAGCAGGTTGTCCAGGGTGGCGGCAGCGAGCTGGTCGTAGGGGATGATCATCGAGAGGTGCCTGGAAAAAGGCGCCCAGGATACCCCAGGCGCTTGGTTCGAACGCTATTTGCTGCCGTCGCCGACGACCTCCTCCAGCGGCGGCAGGTGCGTCTGGTTGTCCATCTGGGTGTCTTCCGGCAGCAGCTGATGACCGAAGCGATCCAGCGAGCTGTCGGCCGGTTGCGCATCGCTGTCGAACACCGGCGGGCTGAGCATGTAGCCGGTCAGCAGCTGGCTGAGCGCCGCCAGGCTGACGATATGGGTGCGCTCGTAGCCGTGGGTGGCATCGCAGCCGAAGGCCAGCAGGGCGACCCGCACGTCCTGGCCGGAGCTGATCGCCGAGTGGGCGTCGCTGTAGTAGTAGCGGAACAGGTCGCGGCGCACCGGGATGTCGTTGCGTTGCGCCAGGCGCAGCAGGTGCCGTGACAGGTGATAGTCGTAGGGGCCGGCGGAATCCTGCATGGCCACGCTGACGCGGTGCTCGTCGGAGCGCTGGCCGGGCGCCACGGGGGCGATGTCGATGCCGACGAATTCGCTGACGTCCCAGGGCAGGGCACCGGCGGCGCCCGAGCCCACCTCCTCGGTGATGGTGAACAGCGGGTGACAATCGATCGGCGGGGTCTGGCCGGTTTCCTTGAGCATCTTCAAGGCGGTGAGCAGGGCGGCGACGCCGGCCTTGTCGTCCAGATGGCGCGAACTGATGTAGCCGCTGTCGGTGAACTCCGGCAGCGGATCGAAGGCGACGAAGTCGCCGACCTGCACACCCAGCTGCTCGGTCTCGTGGCGACTCTTGGTCACGGCGTCCAGGCGCAACTCGATGTGGTCCCAGGTCACCGGCATCTTGTCGATTTCGGTGTTGAAGGCGTGGCCGGAGGCCAGCAGCGGCAGCACGCTGCCTCTCAGGGTTCCGTCATCGGTGAACAGGCTGACGCGGCTGCCTTCGGCGAAGCGGCTCGACCAGTGGCCCACGGCCGCCAGGCCCAGGCGGCCGTTGTCCTTGATCTCGCGGACGATGGCGCCAATGGTGTCCAGATGCGCGGAGACGGCGCGATCCGGACTCTCCTTGTGGCCCTTGATGGTGGCGCGGATGGTGCCGCGGCGGGTCAGTTCGAAGGGGATGTCCAGTTCGTTGAGCCGTTCGGCGACGTACATGACGATGGTGTCGGTGAAGCCCGTGGGGCTGGGGATCGCCAGCATGTCCAGCAGGACCTTGCGCAGGTAATCCAGATCGGGCTCGGGCAAGCGATTCATAGCGGAACCTCCCGGGACAGCGGGAACAGCAGGTCGATGAAGCGTTCGGCGGTGGGACGCGGCTCGTGGTTGGCCAGGCCCGGTCGCTCGTTGGCTTCGATGATGACGTAGTCGGGTGAGTCGGCGGCTGGGACCAGCAGGTCCATGCCGGTGACGGGAATGTCCAGTGCGCGCGCTGCCTGGATGGCCGCGTCGGCGAGCACCGGATGCAGACTGTCGGTGACGTCCTCCAGGATGCCGCCGGTGTGCAGGTTGGCGGTCTTGCGCACGGCCAGATGGGTGCCGGCGGGCAGCACGCTGTCCCAGTCGTGACCGGCGCCGCGGATGGCACGTTCGGTTTCCTCGTCCATCGGGATGCGCGACTCGCCGCCGGTAGCGGCCTGACGGCGGCGGCTCTGGGCTTCGATCAGGTCCCGGACGCTGTGCTGGCCATCGCCGACGATTTCCGCCGGCCGGCGAATGGCCGCGGCCACCACCTCATGACCAATGACCACCACCCGCAGATCGAGGCCCTGGTGAAAGCTTTCCAGCAGCACGCGATCGTCATGGCGTTGCGCCGCCTGGATGGCGGTGGCAAGGTGCTCGGCGTCGCGGATGTCCACGGCCACGCCCTTGCCCTGTTCGCCATTAACCGGCTTGACCACCAGGGCACCGTGCTTCTCCAGAAAGGCGGTGTTGTCTTCGTCGCTGCCCGCCAGCTGCTGCTCGGGGACCTTCAACCCGGCACGGGCCAGGGTGCGACTGGTCAGCACCTTGTCGGCGCAGAGGGTCATGGTCACGGCGGAGGTGAGATCGGTGAGG
Organism: Pseudomonas aestiva; assembly: GCF_039908605.1. Classification (NCBI taxonomy): domain Bacteria; kingdom Pseudomonadati; phylum Pseudomonadota; class Gammaproteobacteria; order Pseudomonadales; family Pseudomonadaceae; genus Pseudomonas; species Pseudomonas aestiva. Next base: position 1,894,754 of record NZ_CP150916.1, read on the forward strand.
GATTCGCGGCAGCGGATGCGGCGGTTGCCCTGGATAAGGGTGAAAAGACCCCCTTCGGCATCGTCCACCTGCACCTCGATGCCACGCCGCAAGGCTTCGTCGACGATGATCCGTGCATAGGGATTCAGCTCGGCGGCAGGGCCGGGGCCGAGGAACAGCGTCTGGTTGATGCCGTTCTTGCACTTGATGGCGAAGGTCTGCAGCGGGCGGAAACCCAGCTTGTCGTAGAGTCGCTTGGCCTGCAGGTTGTCATGCAGCACCGACAGGTCCAGGTAGGCCAGGCCGCGGCTGGCATAGTGCTCGATCAGGTGGCGAACCAGCGCCTCGCCGACACCGGGCCGGCTGCACTCGGGCGAGACCGCCAAGCACCACAGCGAGGAGCCGCCATCGGGATCCCGGAAGGCCTTGACGTGATTGAGGCCCATCACCGAGCCGATGATGGCGCCGCTGTCGTCGTCTTCCGCCAGCCAGTAGACCGGACCACCCTTGTGCCGCGGCGTCAGCCGCTCGGTGTCGACGGGCAGCATATGGCGCTGCTGATAGAGCCGATTGATCTCGCTCCAGTCCTGCGCGGAGCAGGCGCGGCGGATACGAAAGCCGCGATAGATCCGGCGTGCCGGGCGATAGTCGCTGAACCAGACCCGCAGGGTATCGCTGGGGTCGAGAAACAGCTGTTGTGGCGCCTGGGCCAGCACCTGATGCGGAGCGGCCACGTAGAGGGCGATGTCGCGCTCGCCGGGCGTTTCGGTGAGCAATTCCTTGGCCAGACTGGCGGGGTCAGGATAGGTGTGACCGACGAGCAGCCGTCCCCAGCCGCAATGGAGGCAGAGCGGCTGGGAGGTCGGATGGTCGCCTTCCGCAAGGCGCGCCTGCAGCCGTTCGTAGGAGGGCGTCTGGGCACGCTGGAGGCGCTGGTTGTAGCTGGTCGCTTTCATGCGTCTTGCACCCTCACAGTCCGTGTTCGCTCATCCAGAGGTTGAGCGCGGCGAGTTGCCAGAGCTTGGAACCGCGCAGAGGCGTGATGCGATCGGCCGGATTGGTCAGCAGGCGATCGATCTCGGCGGTGTCGAACAGGCCGCGATCCTGGCTGGGATCCAGCAGCAACTCGCGTACCCAGGTCAGGGTGTTGCCTTCCAGGTGCTTGAGGCCCGGCACCGGGAAATAGCCCTTGGGTCGGTCGATCACCTCCTGAGGAATGACCTTGCGCGCGGCAGCCTTGAGTACCTGCTTGCCGCCATCGCCCAATTTGAATTCGGCGGGAATGCGCGCCGAAAGTTCGGCCAGGCGATAGTCGAGGAAGGGCACCCGGGCTTCCAGGCCCCAGGCCATGGTCATGTTGTCGACCCGCTTGACCGGGTCATCCACCAGCATCACGGTGCTGTCCAGGCGCAGGGCCTTGTCGACCCCGGCGCTGGCGCCCGGCTTGGCGAAGTGCTGACGGACGAAGGCTTCGGCGGCGTCTTCCTCCAGGCGTACACCCGCCTGCACGGTGGCGGCGTACTGGGCGTAGTCACGATCGAAGAAGGCGGCGCGGTAGGCGGCGAAGGGATCGGCGGCGCCATGTACCTGGGGATACCAGTGGTAGCCGGCGAAGAGTTCGTCCGCACCCTGACCGCTTTGCACCACCTTGCAGTGCTTGGAGACCTCACGCGAGAGTAGATAGAAGGCGATGCAGTCGTGACTGACCATCGGCTCGCTCATGGCCGAGAAGGCACGCGGCAGCTGCTGGATGATCTCGTCTTCGGCGATGCGCAGTTGATGGTGGCGAGTGCCGTAGTGGTTGGCGATCAGATCGGAATACTGGAATTCGTCGCCGCGCTCGCCACCGGCATCCTCGAAGCCGATGGAGAAGGTCAGCAGGTCCTTGACTCCCGAATCGTGCAGCAGGCCCACCAGCAGACTGGAATCCACCCCGCCGGAAAGCAGTACCCCGACCTCGCGCGCCGCACGCTGGCGAATCGCCACGGCGTCCTTGAGACCATGCAGGACCCGCTCGGCCCAGTCGTCCAGGGTATAGCGGCGCTCGTCTTCACGGGGGCCGTAGTCCAGGTTCCACCAGGTCTCCTGGTGCTGCTGGCCGGACGCATCCACGGTCATCCAGGTCGCCGGCGGCAGCTTCTGCACGCCTTGCAGGATGGTACGCGGTGCTGGCACCACGGCATGGAAATTCAGGTAGTGGTTGAGCGCGACCGGATCGATACGGGTGTCGATGTCACCGGCTTCCAGCAGGGCGGGCAGGCTGGAAGCGAATCTCAGGCGCTTGTCGGTGAACGAGAGATACAGCGGCTTGATCCCCAGGCGATCCCGGGCGATGAACAGCCGGCCACTGTCACGCTCCCAGATGGCGAAGGCGAACATGCCATTGAGCTTGGGCAGCATGTCCTTGCCCCAGGCGTGATAGGCCTTGAGCAGGATCTCGGTGTCACCCCCGGAATAAAAGCTATAACCCTTGGCTTCCAGCTCGGTACGCAGTTCCGGATAGTTGTAGATGGCGCCGTTGAACACCATGGACAGACCCAGTTCCGGCTCGATCATGGGTTGGCCCGAAGCTTCCGCCAGATCCATGATCTTCAGCCGGCGATGGCCCAGGGCGACCGGTCCCTGGCTGTGGAAGCCCCAGGCATCAGGTCCGCGCTGTTCAAGGCGGTGGGTAATACGCTCCACCACGCTGATGGCTGCGGGTTGTTGATCGAAACGAAGCTCTCCGGCGATGCCGCACATGGTGCTGTGCCTCTTGAATCCTTGGGATGCGGCGCGGTGAGTTCAGTCCCGAACTCGGCGTGCGCATCCAATGCGTGTGGACTTCTCGCGATCCTTGAGAAGCCAATGCGGGGGCGCTGTGCGCGCGGGAGACGTGGGGCGGACAGGTCGTCTGTCTGGCGCTCCAGGTCTGAACGCACGCAGCGACCGACAGCAGGTCTCAGAGAGGGTAGGATGCCGCCGGTCAGGGCCTCAGGTTACGAGCCCCAGGCACGGCGGATGGTTCCATCGAAAAGCCCGTGGCTGCCGCCACCGTCACAGGTGCGGCTGTCAAACTGGCTTGTTTATGTTATAATGTATCTTTATTGGGCCCAGCGATGACCTGTCGTCGTCGACGCCCCAGACCAGGAGACGCCTCATGAGACCCGGTATCCATCCCAACTACCGTCCCGTGCTGTTCCACGACACCACCTCGGACACCTACTTCCTGATCCGCTCCACCGCCGAGAGCGATCGGACCCAGGAATACGAAGGGGAGACATATCCCTACATCAGTCTGGACGTATCCAGCGCCTCCCACCCGATCTACACCGGCGAGCAGCGCCAGATGAAGGTCGAGGGTCGTGTCTCGAGCTTCAACAAGAAGTTCGCCGGCTTCCCGGGTGGCAACAGCAAGTAAGCCCCTCGCGAGCAGCGCGCCGACTCAGCGCGCGCTGCTGACCCCTTCCAGGGTGGCGAAGGAGGTGTCCTTGGCGGTCAGCAGGAAATCCTGCATGAAGGGCGCCTCCAGCATGTCTTCGCGGATCGCCGCATAGAGCGTCGCATACAGGCCTTTCTCACCGAGTCGGCGCGCGGTGACATAGCCGCGTGAGCTGTACTCGTGAATCGCCCAGTTGGGCAGGCAGCAGACGCCACGACCCGACGCCACCAGCTGCAGCATCATCACTGTCATCTCCGCCGTGCGTATCGACAACGGCTCGACGTCGGCCGGATCGAGAAAGCGGGTGAAGATATCCAGTCGATCGCGTTCCACCGGATAGGTGATCTGGGTCTCCTGAGCGAGATCCTTGGGCACGATGAAAGGGCGATGTGCCAGCGGATGCTGGTTGGCCACTGCCAGCAGGGCCTCGTAGGTGAACAGTGGCACGTAGGTGACGCCCGAAAGGCCCACCGGATCGGCTGTCACCACCAGATCCAGATCGCCACGGGCCAGGGCTGGCAAGGGCGCGAAGGAGAAACCGGAGGCCAGGTCCAGCTCCACTTCCGGCCAGGAATCACGGAATTGGTCGATGGTGGGCATCAGCCACTGGAAGCAGCTGTGGCATTCGATGGCCATGTGCAGCCGTCCCGCGGTCCCGCCCACCAGCCGTGCCAGGTCCCGCTCGGCACTGCGCAAGTGGGGCAATACTGCGTCCGCGGTCTGCAGCAGCCGCAGGCCGGCACTGGTGAAGCGGATGGGCTTGGTCTTGCGGATGAACAGTGGGGTACCCAGGCGCTCTTCCAGTTCCTTGAACTGATGGGAAAGGGCGGACTGGGTCAGGTGCAGCCGCTCCGCCGCTTCCACCAGGCTGGAGGATTCGCGGAGAGCATGCAGGGTTTTCAGGTGACGGAGTTCGAACATGGCGCTGGCGCTGGAGATAAAGCCGCATCATGAAGACTTTTCATGGTGCTGGCCATCTTCCGTCACGCCGGCTGTTGCGAAATCCAGTGCGATTGATAAATCGAGTGCCCCCGACCAGATTGCCCGCCCGGGGACAGACCAGAACCCCACTCAGGCGGCGTTGCTGTCCTTGCTGTCCTGGGCTGGTTCCGAATGCGCCAGGAAGTCTTCCAGCGCAGCCCGTTCGGCATCGCTGAATACCAGGCCCAGCTTGGTCCGCCGCCAGAGCACGTCATCGGCACTGGTGACCCACTCGTATCGTTGCAGGTACTCGACTTCCCGCGCGTACAGGTCGGCACCTATCACCTTGCCCAGCGTCTCCACCGAGCGTCCGTCACCGAGCAGGGTCCAGACCCGGCTGCCATAGGTGGTTGCCCAACGTTGCGCGAGGGCCGGCGTCAGACCACTGACCTTGTCCAGCAACTCGCGGGTCAGCGCCTGGGGTGTGGTCATGTTCTCGCCACCGGGCAGCGGTGCCGATGCGGTCCAGCTGTTGCCCAGCTGCGGGAAGAAGGGCTGCAACTGCGCCATCGCCGACTCGGCGAGCTTGCGGTAGGTGGTCAGCTTGCCACCGAACACCGACAGCAGCGGGACACCCTGCTCCTCGGCCAGCGACAGGGTGTAGTCGCGGGTGATGGCGGAAGGGTTGTCCGATTCGTCGTCGCACAGCGGGCGTACGCCGGAGAAGGTATGCAGGACATCGTCGCGGCTGAGCTGCTTGCGGAAGTGGGCATTGGCCACGCCCAGCACGTAGTCGATTTCCTGGTCGGTGATGGTCACCTTGGCCGGATCGCCCTGGTACTCGCGATCCGTGGTGCCGACCATGGTGTACTGGCCGAGATAGGGAATGGCGAAGACGATGCGGCGGTCCTCGTTCTGCATGATGTAGGCCTGCTCGCCTTCGTACAGCTTGGGCACGATGACATGGCTGCCCTGGATCAGGCGGATCCCGTAGGGCGACTTCTGCTGCAGGTCCTGGCGAATGAAGCTGGCAACCCAGGGACCGGCGGCGTTGACCAGGCCCTTGGCACGGATCTGCTGGCGACCCTGAGGACCTTCGACCTCCACCTCCCAGTGACCCTCGACGCGACGGGCGCTGACGCAGCGGGTGCGGGTCACGATGTCGGCGCCCTTGTCACGCGCCTGCATGGCGTTGAGCACCACCAGGCGGGCATCGTCCACCCAGCAGTCGGAATATTCGAAGCCGCGCTTGATCTCGGCCTTGAGCGGCCCCTGGGCATCGAACTTCAGGCCACGGGAACCCGGCAGCTTTTCGCGCTTGCCAAGGTGGTCATAAAGGAAGAGACCGGCGCGGATCATCCACGCCGGGCGCAGGTGCGGGCGGTGGGGCAGGACGAAGCGCATCGGCTTAACGATATGGGGTGCCTTGGCCAGCAGCACCTCACGCTCGGCGAGGGCTTCGCGCACCAGGCGGAATTCGTGATGTTCCAGGTAGCGCAGGCCGCCGTGGATCAGCTTGCTGCTGGCAGACGAGGTATGGCTCGCCAGGTCGTCGCGTTCACAGAGAAACACCGACAGACCCCGACCGGCGGCATCGGCCGCGATGCCTACGCCGTTGATGCCACCGCCGATGACGGCGAGATCGTAAGTCCGGGGAGTTGCAGTGGGTGCCTGGGCCATGGTGCCTCCTGTGAAACGAACATAATTATTCGGTTTCGAACATAATAGCCCAGCAAAAACTCAGGTTCTAGCCAGGTCTGTGTCTTCAGACCACTAAAACGAAAAAAAACGAATATAGAGCGAAGCCAGGCGACGAATGGTCGTCGCCATGGAGGGTCAGCGCGGGCGCGCCACTTCCACCTTGACCTGCCATTCCTGCAGGCAGCGGGCGAAGGCGGGTGACGGCTCGCGCTCGGTGAAGAGCTGGTCGATCTGCTCCAGGCTGCCCAGGCGGATCATGGCGTTGCGGCCGAACTTGCTGGAATCGGCGGCGAGAAACACCTGGCGGGCGTTATGGATGATGGCCTGGGAGACGCAGACCTCCTGGTAGTCGAAGTCGAGCAGGGTGCCGTCCTCGTCGATGCCACTGATGCCGACCAGGGCGTAGTCGACCTTGAACTGCTTGATGAAGTCGGCGGTCGCCTGGCCCACCACGCCGCCGTCGCTGCGCACCTTGCCGCTGGCGATCAGGACGTCGAAGTCGTCCTTGGCACTGAGGATGTTGGCCACGTGGAGGTTGTTGGTAATGACCTTGAGGCTGCGATGCCCGAGCAGGGCATGGGCGATGGCCTCGGTGGTGGTGCCGATGTTGATGAACAGCGAGGCATGGTCGGGTACGGCGGCGGCCACGGCTTCGGCGATCAGGCGCTTTTCCTCGCGCATCTGGCCGGCCCTCATGCTGTATTCGGTGTTTTCCACGCTGGAGTCGTGGGCAGCGCCGCCATGGTAGCGCCGCAGCAGGCCGGCCTCGGCAAGCTGGTTGATGTCGCGGCGGATCGTCTGCGGGGTAACGGAGAAATGCTGGGCCAGCTCTTCGATGCTGACGTAGCCGCGCTCACGGACCAGTTCGAGAATCTGCTGTTGGCGAGGCGCCAGGCTCATTGCGGCTTCCTTGAGGTGATCGAGTAAATTCACAGAGGATGCCGTAGGTCTTTCCGGGTGGAAAGCGCTTGTCGCGCAAAGCAAGACCGGCGTCGGAAGACGCCGGTCTCATGGGGAGCCGTCCGGAAGGCCGCCGGGCAATCGCCGGCAGCTTCCGCAACGGAGTCACTCAGTCCAGGGCCCAGCCGCGGGTACGCTCGACGGCCTTTTTCCAGCCCTTGTACAGGGTGTCTCTCTTGGTCGGGTCGCAGGCCGGTTCGAAGACCCGTTCGATGGTGCTCTTGCTGCGCAACTCGTCCAGGCTGCTCCAGAAACCGGTGGCCAGACCGGCCAGGTAGGCCGCGCCAAGGGCGGTGGTCTCCTTCATTACCGGCCGCTCGACCCGGGTGCCGAGCACGTCCGACTGGAACTGCATGAGGAAGTTGTTGGCGGTGGCGCCACCGTCCACCCGCAGGGACTTCAGGGCTTCGCCGGCATCCTGCTGCATGGCATCCAGCACATCGCGGGTCTGGAAGGCGATGGATTCCAGGGTGGCGCGGATGATGTGGTCCACCTTGACGCCACGGGTCAGGCCGAACAGCGCGCCGCGGGCATAGGGATCCCAGTAGGGCGCGCCCAGGCCGGTGAAGGCCGGGACCAGGTAGACGCCGTTGCTGTCGGTCACCTTGGTGGCGAAGTACTCGGAGTCCAGGGAGTCGTTGATCACCTTGAGTTCGTCGCGCAGCCACTGGACGGTGGAGCCACCGTTGAAGATGGCGCCTTCCAGGGCGTAGTTGACCTCGCCGCGCGGACCGCAGGCGATGGTGGTCAGCAGGCCGTGCTGGGACTGTACCGCCTTCTCGCCGGTGTTCATCAGCAGGAAGCAACCGGTGCCATAGGTGTTCTTGGCCTGGCCGGGTTCCACGCACATCTGGCCGAACAGCGCCGCCTGCTGGTCGCCGGCGATACCGGCGATGGGGATCCCGGTGGTCTGGCCGCTGCCCAGGTGCGCGTGGCCATAGACTTCGGAGGAGGACTTCACTTCCGGCAGCATCTCGCGCGGGATGTCCAGCACCTCGAGCATGGTGGCGTCCCACTCGCGCTTGTGGATATCGAACAGCAGGGTGCGCGAGGCGTTGGTGTAGTCGGTCACGTGGGCCTGACCCTGGGTCATCTTCCAGATCAGCCAGGTGTCGACGGTGCCGAACAGCAGCTCACCGCGGCGGGCGCGCTCACGGCTGCCTTCGACATGATCGAGGATCCACTTGATCTTGGTGCCCGAGAAGTAGGGGTCGATCACCAGGCCGGTGGTCTTGCGGATATGGTCTTCCATGCCGTCGCGCTTGAGCTGGTCGCAGATCGCGGTGCTCTGGCGGCTCTGCCAGACGATGGCGTTGTAGATGGGACGACCGGTGGTCCTGTCCCAGACGATGGCGGTTTCGCGCTGGTTGGTGATGCCGATGGCGGCGATCTGCTCGTTGCTGATGCTGGCCTGGGCCAGCGCCTCGACGAACACCGCGCTCTGGGTGGCCCAGATCTCCATGGGATCATGCTCGACCCAGCCGGCCTGCGGGTAGATCTGCGCGAATTCGCGCTGGGCGATGGTCACCACGTTGGCATTGCGGTCCAGCACGATGGCGCGCGAGCTGGTGGTGCCCTGGTCGAGCGCGACGATGTACTGCTTGTTCTGGTCGGTCATGGTCTTGTTCCTTATTGTGATTCGCGGCGATCAGGACGCTTTGGAGGCGGAGGTCACTTCGGTACGGGCACTGTCCTCGGCCTTGGCCGGGACGTCGCAGGCACCCGAAGCCAGGCCGGGAAGATGGCGGCAGATCAGCGCCTTGTAACCGGCGGCGCCCAGGCAGGCACCGACGATGGGGCCGAAGATGGGCACTAGGAAGTAGGGGATGTCACGGCCACCGGTGAAGGCGATCTCGCCCCAGCCGGCAAAGAAGGTCATCAGCTTGGGTCCGAAATCGCGAGCCGGGTTCATGGCGAAGCCGGTCAGCGGACCCATGGAGCCACCGATCACGGCGATCAGCAGGCCGATCAGCAGGGGTGCGAGCGGGCCACGGGGCAGACCGTTGCCGTCGTCGGTGAGGGCCATGATCATGGCCAGCAGGATGGCGGTGATGACGGCCTCGACCAGGAAGGCCTGGCCAACCGACAGGGACGGATGGGGATAGGTGGAGAAGACGCCGGCCAGCTCCAGGCTCGCCTGGCTGCCGCGGACCATGTGATGGGCCTGTTCATAATCGAAAAACAGGCTGCTGTAGAGGCCGTAGACCAGCGCCGCACCGCAGAAGGCGCCGGCCACCTGGGCCAGGATGTAAGCCGGGACCTTGCGTCTTTCGAAGCCACCGAACAGCCAGAGGGCGATGGTGACGGCCGGACTGAGATGCGCGCCGGAGACGCCGGCGGACAGGTAGACCGCCATGCTGACGCCGACGCCCCAGATGATACTGATCTCCCAGAGGCCGAGAGTAGCGCCGCCGACCTTCGCGGCCGCCACGCAACCGGTACCGAAAAAGATGAGGAGGGCTGTGCCGAGGAATTCGGCGATGCATTGACCGCGTAGCGTTGGAGCCGGAAGAGTACTCATGGAGGAGCCTCGTGGTTGTTGTATTTATAGGTGGCCGGAGAGCCATTTGTTCGCAACCGAAAATCTAATTTCAAATATGAAAACTGTCAAAGCTCCTGAGCGCAAAAACAGTGACGACGTTCGACAATTCATTGCCGATGCGACGCCGCCTGCTATTTTGGTCATAGGACTTCTGGCGACAACCGGCCGATTGGCAGGTCTCAAGATGTGGCCGTCGTGGCCAGGGATCAGCAGAGGCCGGATACCCGCGCGACGTCGATGCTTGCTGTTTCCCTTCTTCTGCTCAGGTAGCGCGCATGCCCCTAGAATTCCATCAGGTCGATGCCTTCACCGATCAGCCCTTCCGTGGCAATCCCGCCGCCGTCTACCGCCTGGACAGCTGGCCAGCCGACGAGCTGCTGCAGCGGATCGCCACCGAGCACAATCTTTCGGAGACTGCCTTCGTGGTGTGGGAAGGGGATACCTGGCGCATCCGCTGGTTTACCCCGCGGACCGAGGTGCCCCTGTGCGGTCATGCCACCCTGGCTGCCGCGCACATCCTGTTCGAGGTCTATGGCGAAGCGGGTGATCGCCTGGAGTTCATCAGTCAGTCGGGTGCCCTGCGGGTGTTTCGCGAAGCCGATGGGCTGCTGGCGCTGGATTTCCCCGCGCTGGTGCCCACGGAGCAGGGCGTCACTCCCGAGCTGGAACGCGCCCTGCGGGTCTCGCCAGTGGATGCCCTGGCGGCAGACAAGCTGCTGGTACTGCTGGAGTCGGAGCAGGCGGTGCGTGACTGCAAACCGGATATGGCGGCCATCGCCCGGCTCCCCTGGCAAGGCGTCATCGTGACCGCGCGGGGGCAGGAGGTGGACTTCGTTTCGCGTTTCTTCGCCCCGGCGGTGGGCGTGGATGAAGATCCCGTCACCGGATCGGCGCATTGCAGCCTGATTCCCTACTGGTCGCGCCGGCTGGCCAAGCGGATGCTCACCGCCCAGCAGCTTTCGGCCCGGGGTGGGCAGCTCAGATGTCGACTGGAGGGCGACCGGGTCAGTATCGCCGGGCGGGCGGTGACGGTGCTGCGTGGTCAGCTGTTGCTGTAGCGCAAGCGCCTCGACTGCCTGATGCAGGCGAGGCTTCTGCCGGGTTCAGGCGTGCAGCGGCGGCTTGATGAGGAATTCGAGCAGTGCCTTCTGCGCATGCAGGCGATTTTCGGCTTCGTCCCAGACCACGGCGCGGGCATCGTCCAGCAGGGTGTGGCTGATCTCTTCCCCGCGGTGGGCCGGCAGGCAGTGCATGAACAGCACATCGGGCGCGGCGCCATCCAGCAGTTGAGCGGTGACCTGGTAGGGCTTGAAGGCCGCCAGGCGCAGACGGGTTTCCTCTTCCTGGCCCATGGAGGTCCAGACGTCGGTACTGACCAGATGGGCCTGGGCCACCGCCTCACGTGGATCCCGGGTCAGCTGCACGCGGTCGCCAGCGCGTTCGAGGAAGCGCGGATTGGGCTCGAAGCCTTCCGGGCAGGCGATGCGCAGGCTGAAGTCGAGCTGCTCGGCCGCCTCGATGTAACTGTTGCACATGTTGTTGCCATCGCCGATCCAGGCCACGGTCTTGCCGCGGATATCGCCCCGATGCTCGAAGAAGGTCTGCATGTCGGCGAGCAGCTGGCAGGGGTGCAAATCATCCGACAGGCCATTGATTACCGGCACCCTGGAATGGGCGGCGAAGGTGGTGAGCATCTCGTGGGCATAGGTACGGATCATCACGCCGTCGAGCATGCTCGACATGACGCGGGCGCTGTCCGGGACAGGTTCGCCGCGACCAAGTTGGGTATCACGGGAAGAGAGGAAGATCGCCTGGCCGCCGAGCTGGATCATGCCGGCCTCGAAGGAGAGGCGGGTACGGGTCGAGGCCTTCTCGAAGATCATGCCCAGGACGCGATTGCGCAGGGGCTCGTGCAGCACACCCCCGTTGCGCAGGGCCTTGAGCTCGATGCCGCGTGCGATGAGTTGCCGGAGTTCCGCGGGGGAACAGTCCATGAAAGAGAGAAAGTGGCGAACCGTCATTTCGTTACCCTAGCGTCCCGTCCCGGTAACGGCCGTCCACGGAGGACGCGGCGAACCTGAGAGCATGCCGTTTCAAACGGCGGAAAGACCAAAGGCGAAATGGTATAAGTTCATGTCGCATTTTACCACCGTCCCAGGCTAGGCCCTTCGTTTCGGGCGGCTAGCCTGGGCGGGGATAGTGGAGGAGAGACGCCTTACAGCAGGTCGGCGGGGACGTTGCCGCCGTTGTCGGCCAGCTTCTGCAGAACGGCCTTGTGCAGCCACATGTTCATCTGGGCGGAGTCGCCCAGCTTGTCGGCGGGGCAGTTCAGTTCCTTGGCCAGTTCCTGGCGTGCGGTCAGGCTGCTGTCCAGGTCGAGGAGCTTGAGCAGGTCGACGATGGAGGTCTTCCAGTTGAGCTGTTCGCCTTTCTGGGCAGCCAGACCGTCAAGCTTGGCGGCGACGTCCACCTGGCTCATATGGCTGCCAGCACCTGCGGGGGCGGTGCTACCGGCGGGCGTGGTGGTCTCGGTGGCGCCGGTAGTGGGCGCGGCGGCAGAGGTGTCCGCGTGGGCTTCACCAATGCCGAGCTTGGATAAGATGGTGCTGAACAGGCTCATGGAGTTCTCCTGGGGGGCTTGGATCAGGCGCACCGAGCGGCGCCTACCCTTAACCTGACCACGGCTACGTCCGCAAAGTTTGCTCGGCGGCGCGCCGGATCGTCGTCGTGGCGGCGAACGGTGGTGCCGGAGCGTGGTCGATTTGCAGGTCGAGCCGCGCCTGTCATGGGCTGGACGTCGCGGAAATCCCGGCGTTCCACCGGCCTTTCCGTTACAATCGTCCCACCGTATTAGCGAGGTGCATCGTGGAAATCATCGATACCATCAAAGACCAGATTGCCAACAATCCCGTGCTGCTCTACATGAAGGGTTCGCCGAACGCGCCTCAGTGCGGCTTCTCTTCCCGCGCCGCTCAGGTGCTGATGGCCTGTGGCGAAAAATTCGCCTATGTCGACATCCTGCAGAATCCGGAAATCCGCGCCAATCTGCCCAAGTACGCCAACTGGCCGACCTTCCCCCAGCTGTGGGTCGGCGGTGAGCTGGTCGGCGGCAGTGACATCCTGGCCGAGCTCTATGAGAAGGGCGAGTTGCAGACCCTGATCAAGCAAGCCGTGGAAACCAAGGACGCCTGAGTCCCTGGCCCATAAAAAAAGCCCGCAGCGTGCGGGCTTTTTTATGGGCGGCTGCCCGATCAATCGTCGTCGTCATGCATCTGCGACTGGATGTAGTTCTCAATCCCGACGCTGGCGATCAGGCTTAGCTGGGTCTCCAGCCAGTCGATATGCTCTTCTTCGGATTCGAGGATGCTCTTGAGCATGTCGCGGCTCACGTAGTCCCGCACGCTTTCGCAGTAGGTGATGGCTTCACGCAGGTCGGCCACGGCGCTGATTTCCAGGCGCAGGTCGCACTGGATCATCTCCTGGGTGTTTTCGCCGATCATCAGCTTGCCCAGGTCCTGGAGATTGGGCAGGCCTTCCAGGAACAGGATGCGCTCGATCAGGCGATCGGCGTGCTTCATCTCGTCGATGGATTCCTTGTACTCGTGATGGCCGAGTTTGCGGATACCCCAGTCGTTGTACATCCGCGAGTGCAGGAAATACTGGTTGATGGCCACCAGTTCGTTGCCGAGGATCTTGTTCAAATGCTGGATGACGGTGATATCGCCTTTCATGGCCGGACCTGCAAATCGGGTGGGATTGCCGGCAGTCTGAGCGTGGGAGGGCCCTTTGTCAAAAGCTTAAGTTGTTGAAAAATCGACGAAAATCGAACGGTAATCGAAAGCTTTTCCATCCTTTCCGTAAGCGTTTGATTAGACAATAAAAAAGCCGGACCCAAGGTCCGGCTTTTTTTGCAGGGGTATCGCTCAGGCGCGCGGCACGTCCAGCGCATAGGCGAGCTGCTGGGCGCCGTGCAGCTCACCGAGGGTTTCCTTGACCACCTGCTTGGCGAGGCAGGCGCACTTGCCGCACTGGGTGGCGCAACCGGTGCTTTCCCGTACTTCCCGATAGCTGCAGCAGCCCTCATAGATGGCTTCGCGAATCTGCTTGTCGGTCACGCCACGGCAAAGACACACGTACATGGATCGCCTGCTGTATGAGTGGAAGTGCCGCCAAAGCTAATGACAATGAGAATGATTGTCAAAGTTGTAGGCGGCAAAATCTCATTAACGGCAGGGCGGGCGACGGACGGTCAGTCCAGATCAACCCAGCCGCCCATCTCCCGCCAGCGATTGACGATGCCGCAGAACAGCTCGGCGGTCTTCTCGGTGTCGTAACGGGCCGAGTGGGCTTCGCGATTATCGAATTCGATACCGGCGGCCTGGCAGGCCTTGGCCAGCACCGTCTGACCATAGGCCAGACCGGCCAGGGTGGCGGTATCGAAGCTGGAGAAGGGGTGGAAGGGATTGCGCTTCAGGCCGCAGCGCAGCACCGCGGCATTGAGAAAGCCCAGGTCGAAGCTGCTGTTGTGGCCGACCAGGATGGCTCTCTTGCAGCCGTTGGCCTTGAGCGACTTGCGCACCCCCTTGAAGATCTCGCTGAGCGCCTGCTCTTCGCCCACCGCCATGCGCAGCGGATGGTCGAGCTTGATGCCGGTGAACTCCAGCGCCGCCGCCTCGATATTGGCGCCGGCGAAGGGTTCGACGCGGAAGAAGTAGGTGTGATCCGGATAGAGCACTCCGTCCTCGTCCATGGCCACCGTGGTGGCGGCGATTTCCAGCAGGGCATCGGTCGCGGCATTGAAGCCACCGGTCTCGACATCCACCACCACCGGCAGGTAGCCGCGAAAGCGGCGCGCCATGGGGATGCGCGAGTCGGACATCGGCTGGCTGGCGTCCAGGTCGTCGCTGAAGGTCTCGTCCATGCTCATGCGCCTACCTCCAGACGCCAGCGCAGCGTCTCGCCGGCGCGCAACGGAATGACCTCGTGGTCACCGAAGGGCAGGGAGGCGGGGGCCTGCCAGTCCTCGCGAACCAGGGTGACGGTCTCGGTATTGCGCGGCAGGCCGTAGAAATCGGCGCCGAAATGGCTGGCGAAGCCTTCCAGACGGTCGAGGGCATTGCGGCTCTCGAAGGCCTCGGCATAGAGCTCCAGGGCGCCATAGGCGGTGTAGCAGCCGGCGCAGCCGCAGGCCGCTTCCTTGGCGTGGCGGGCATGGGGTGCCGAATCGGTGCCCAGGAAAAACTTGGGATTGCCGCTGGTGGCGGCGTCCAGCAGGGCGCTCTGGTGGGTGTTGCGCTTGAGGATCGGCAGGCAATAGAAGTGCGGCCGGATCCCGCCCACCAGCATGTGGTTGCGGTTGTACAGTAGGTGGTGGACGGTGATGGTGGCACCGACGTTGGCCGGGGCCTCGCGGACGAAGGCAGCGGCATCACCGGTGGTGATGTGCTCGAACACCACCTTCAGCGTCGGGAAGCGCTGGACGATACGCACCAGATGCTCGTCGATGAATTTCTTCTCGCGGTCGAAGACGTCCACCTCGGCATGGGTGACCTCGCCGTGCACCAGCAGCGGCAGGCCGATCTCGGCCATGGCTTCCAGGGTGGGAAAGAGGTTGTCCAGCGAGGTCACGCCGGAATCGGAATTGGTGGTGGCGCCGGCCGGATAGAGCTTGGCGGCGTGCACGAAGCCGCTGGCCTTGGCGCTGCGTACCTCTTCCGGGCTGGTGCGGTCGGTGAGATAGAGCACCATCAGCGGCTCGAAGCGGCTGCCGGCCGGGCGCGCGGCCAGGATACGCGCGCGGTAGGCAGCGGCCTGCTCGGCATTGCGCACCGGTGGCACCAGGTTGGGCATGACGATGGCGCGACCGAATTCCCGGGCAGCGTCGGCGACGGTCTGCGGCAGGGCGGCGCCGTCGCGCAGGTGAATGTGCCAGTCATCGGGACGGGCAAGGGTGATCCGGTCGGTCATGCGGGATTCCAGGCTGCGGGAAAGTGGGGAAATGCTACCGGAAAAGGGGGTAGCCGGCATCCGTGCGGCGGGACCGTACTCAAGTTTTCCGCGCCTGCGACCGATAAGAAGCCCAGGTACTTTTTCTTTCCGGAGTCCGACGTGCGCCCGCGTTACCTCTTCCTTTCCTCTTTGCTGCTTGCCGTGCCGGCCTGGGGGATGACCTTCCAGAGCCGGCTCGAGAGCGTGGAATGGAAGGTCGAGGGCGACATCTTCGCCTGTCGCCTGCTGCAGCCCATTCCTCGTTTCGGCAGCGGCGGCTTCCTGCGTCGCGCGGGCGAGTCCACGGTGTTCGAGCTACGGCCCAATGGGCAGTGGCTGCCGGCGGGCAGTGCCAGCCTGAAGGCGGCGGCGGTGCCCTGGAAGCCGGGGCTGGGCGATATCAGCCTCGGCTCGGTCAAGGTCGTCGAGGGCGAGCAGGCGCTGGCCACCAGCGCGCAGCAGGCGCAGCGGCTGCTGGCGGGGTTGATGGAAGGGCGCATGCCCCAGGTCAGTCGCGCGGGCGCCCTGGACGACCGGGTCGAGGTCCGGCTGCTGCCGGTGCGCTTCGAACCGGCCTACCAGCAGTTCCAGGCCTGTACCCAGAAGCTGCTGGCGGTCAATTTCGAGCAGATCCGCCATTCCCAGGTCAATTTTCCGGGCGGCGGGGATACCCTGGACGATCTGGCCAAGGCCAAGCTCGATCTCATCGACGAGTACCTGAAGGCCGATCCGACGGTCAATCACGTCATCGTCTCGGGCTACAGCGACAACCAGGGCACGCGCCTGGATAACCGCCAGGAGTCCCGGCTGCGGGCCATCGCGGTGATGGAGTACCTCAAGAGCAAGGGCTTCGCCGCGGAGCAGATCGAATTGCGCTTCTTTGGCGAGCAGTACCCCGTGGCGCCCAACAGCAGCAAGGCCAATCGCGCGCTCAATCGCCGGGTGACCCTGGTGTTCTCGCGGGTGCCGCCGAGCGCCGAGCCCCCGGCTGCGGCAACCACCAGCACCGCGGCCAATCCGGCCGAACCGCCGGCGCCCACCCCGGCACCGCCGGCCAAGCCCAAGGGCTGATCCGCCCCGACCGCATGTCGCCCAGACATCAGAGTGCGTCGCGCCCCTGTAAAAGCAGCGAGGCGACCAGTAGAATTGTCGCTTTCCGACTCAACGCAACACACGGGAGCGAACGGCATGGCGGATGTGAAGAAGGTAGTCCTGGCGTATTCCGGCGGCCTGGACACCTCGGTGATCCTCAAGTGGCTGCAGGATACCTATAACTGCGAAGTGGTGACCTTCACCGCTGACCTCGGCCAGGGCGAGGAAGTCGAACCGGCACGCGCCAAGGCCAAGGCCATGGGCGTCAAGGAAATCTACATCGACGACCTGCGCGAAGAGTTCGTCCGCGACTTCGTCTACCCGATGTTCCGTGCCAACACCGTCTACGAAGGCGAGTACCTGCTGGGTACCTCCATTGCCCGTCCGCTGATCGCCAAGCGCCTGATCGAGATCGCCAACGAGACCGGCGCCGACGCCATCTCCCATGGCGCCACCGGCAAGGGCAACGACCAGGTGCGTTTCGAGCTGGGTGCCTATGCGCTCAAGCCGGGCGTCAAGGTGATCGCACCCTGGCGCGAGTGGGACCTGCTGTCCCGCGAGAAGCTGATGGACTACGCCGAAAAGCACCAGATCCCGATCGAGCGCCACGGCAAGAAGAAGTCGCCGTACTCCATGGACGCCAACCTGCTGCACATCTCCTACGAGGGCGGCGTGCTGGAAGACACCTGGACCGAGCACGAAGAAGACATGTGGCGCTGGACCAAGTCTCCGGAAGCCGCGCCGGACACCCCGACCTACCTCGAGCTGACCTACCGCAATGGTGACATCGTCGCCATCGACGGCCAGGAGCTGAGCCCGGCCACCGTGCTGGCCGAACTGAACCGCATTGGCGGCGAGAACGGCATCGGTCGCCTGGACATCGTCGAGAACCGCTACGTCGGCATGAAGTCCCGTGGCTGCTACGAGACGCCCGGCGGCACCATCATGCTCAAGGCCCACCGCGCCATCGAGTCCATCACCCTCGACCGCGAGGTGGCTCACCTCAAGGACGAGCTGATGCCCAAGTACGCCAGCCTGATCTACACCGGCTACTGGTGGAGCCCCGAGCGGCTGATGCTGCAAAAGATGATCGACGCCTCCCAGGCCAGTGTGAACGGCGTGGTACGCCTGAAGCTGTACAAGGGCAACGTCATCGTTGTCGGCCGCAAGTCCGACGAGTCGCTGTTCGATGCCAACATCGCCACCTTCGAAGAAGACGGCGGCGCCTACAACCAGGCCGACGCGGCGGGCTTCATCAAGCTCAACGCCCTGCGCATGCGCATCGCTGCCGGCAAGGGTCGTACCCTGCTGTAAGGGTCGCCGCGCAACGCAAAACCCCAGCCTTGGCTGGGGTTTTTCATGGGCTACAGATCGAAGTCGTACTCGGAGATCTGCCGCTTCAGGCGACGCTCTTCAAGCATGTCGTCGATCAGGCGCCGCTTGGTCAGATTGGTCTTGCTGATGACGATGGGCTCGACGGTTTCAGGCGTCTCGCCATCGGTCTCGAAATCTTCGTCTACGTCGATGTCGCTTTTGTCTTCGGCCATGGGTAACTCCTGCAAGGCTGGACAGGGTCACACGCCAGTCATCGACGGGGCTGTGGACCTTTTCGCGCACCTTATAGCGACAAAGCAGGGGCCGGTAAAAAAGATTTTTTCAATCGCCAAAGGGCTTTGGTGCGCCCTTTTTCAATCGTCAGAGGTTTTTGCCTTGTATTCGCAGAGATCCTCGATGCGGCAGCTACCGCAGCGGGGCTTGCGCGCCTGGCAGACATAGCGGCCGTGCAGGATCAGCCAGTGGTGGGCATCCAGCAGGAAATCCTTCGGCACCACCTTGAGCAGCTTGAGCTCCACCTCCACCACGTTCTTGCCCGGTGCCAGATTGGTTCTGTTGCTGACGCGGAAGATATGGGTATCCACCGCCATGGCGAGCTGGCGGAAGGCGGTGTTGAGCACCACATTGGCGGTCTTGCGCCCCACCCCGGGCAGGGCTTCCAGTTCCTCGCGGGTCTCGGGCACCGCGCCGCCATGGCGCTCCAGCAGCAGCCGGCAGGTCTCGATGACGTTCTTGGCCTTGCTGTTGTAGAGCCCGATGGTCTTGATGTACTCCGACAATCCCGCCACGCCCAGGTCCAGGATGGCCTGGGGCGTGTTGGCCACCGGATAGAGGCGGGCGGTGGCCTTGTTGACGCTGACGTCGGTGGCCTGAGCCGAGAGGATTACCGCGATCAGCAGCTCGAACGGCGAGGCGTAGGCCAGTTCCGTCCTGGGATCGGGGTTGTCCTCGTGCAGCCGGCGAAAGATCTCCAGGCGTTTGGCGGCATTCATCGGTCGGTTCGCTCTTCCAGGGCCGTGAGGTGGTGAGCCGCCTGCTGAGCGGCGCTGCGCAGGGTTTCCAGCTGGGCGCTCTGCGGGGGTGTGGGCTCGCTACCGAAGGCCCGCTCGGCCTTGGTCAGCTGGGCGCGTGCCAGGGTGGCAGCGATCCGCGCCTGCCTGAGCGCAGCGGGGTCGGCGGACGGCTGCGCCAGGGCCGGCGCGCTGGCAGTGGCGGGCCCCTGCTGCGCCCTGTCGAGGGCCGTCTGCGCCTGCCGGGCCGCTTCACGCAACTGCTGCACCTGGGTTTCCAGCGCGGCCGTACCGTACTGGACCAATTGCCGTTCGGCCTTCTGCAAGGCGACACGCGCCATGGCGGCCGCGATCTTCAGCGGCTTGAGCGAGGATTCCGCCGTGGCGAGGGGCTCCGCAGCCGTGGCGGTCGCAGGTGGCACCTGACGGCGCTGGCGCTCGGTGTCCAGCCGTTCGCGGTCCCGTTGCAGGCGGGACTGGCGGGCGTCGAAGCGGCGCCGAAAGTACTGCGCGCGCTGACGCTCCGCCTGGCGGTCGACCGGCGCGGGTACGGGCACCAGATCGATACAGTCCACCGGGCAGGGCGCCAGGCACAACTCGCAACCGCTGCATTCGTTTTCGATCACCGTGTGCATCAGCTTGGCCGCGCCGAGGATGGCATCGGTGGGGCAGACCTGGATGCACTTGGTGCAGCCGATGCATTCATCCTCGCGGATCACCGCGCGCTGGCTGGGTGTGACCGGATAAGGCGAGTCCAGGGGCAGCGTCGGGCGCTGGAGCAGGGTCGAGAGCTCGAGGATGGTGGCCGCGCCCCCGGGCGGGCACTTGTTGTGCGCCTCACCCGCGGCGATGCCCGCCGCATAGGGCTGGCAACCGGGGTGGCCGCACTTACCGCACTGGGTCTGCGGCAGCAGGGCGTCGATGGCGGTGATGAGCTGGGCTTGGGCTTTCATGGTCATGATTAGCGGAAGAACGGCGCCCTGAGAGCCTGCTCAAAGTCGGCTGTGCGTCGGCCAAACTGCGTTGAAAATGGCTTCGGAATGCTCATTTACGCTTTGTAAACTCCGCTTCCTCAGCCATGTTCGCCTTGTTTGTCGCTAGCTCGCTCGGCTTTGCGCAGGCTCTCGGCGCCGTCGCTGTCACATCACCCGCTGGCCGGGCTTGGCGCCGCTGTCGGGACTGAGCAGGTGGATCTCGCTGCCGCCGGGGCCGGCGGCCAACACCATGCCTTCGGAGACGCCGAACTTCATCTTGCGCGGCGCCAGGTTGGCGACGTACAGGGTCAGGCGGCCTTCGAGCTGGCTTGGCTCCGGGTAGGCGCTCTTGATGCCGGAGAAGACGTTGCGCTTGGCATCGCCGATGTCCAGGGTCAGGCGCAGCAACTTGTCGGCACCTTCGACGAATTCGGCCTTTTCGATCAGGGCGATGCGCAGGTCGACCTTGGAAAAGGTATCGAAGTCGATGGTCTCGGCCAGCGGGGCCTTGCTCAGTTCGCCATTGCCGGCGGGCTGGGGGGCGGCCTGCGCAGCCAGGTCTTCCTTGGAAGCGTCGATCATGGTCTGCACCTTGGCGGGTTCGATGCGGGTAAGCAGGGGCTGGAAGGCGTTGAGCTGATGATTGGCCAGGCGGGTGTCGAGGTCGGCCCAGGTCAGGGGGGCGACGTTGAGGAAGGCCTCGGCGGCGGCGGTCAGGTTGGGCAGTACCGGCTTGAGCAGGATCGCCAGCTGACGGAACAATTCGATGCCCTGGGCGCAGATGGCCTGGACCTCGTCGGCCTTGCCGTCCTGCTTGGCCAGGCTCCAGGGCGCCTGGTCGGCGATCCAGGCGTTGGCGCGGTCGGCCAGGGCCATGATCTCGCGCATGGCACGGCCGAAGTCACGGGTCTCGTAGGCCTCGGCGATGCTCGGCGTGGCGGCGCGGAAGGCGGCTTCCAGTTCGGGCGCGGCCTGGGCGTCCACCAGCAGACCGGCATTGCCCTTGTGGATGAAGCCGGCGCAGCGGCTGGCGATGTTGACCACCTTGCCCACCAGGTCGGAATTGACCTTCTGCACGAAGTCCTCGAGGTTCAGGTCGATGTCCTCGACATGGCGCGAGAGCTTGGCGGCGAAGTAGTAGCGCAGGTACTCGGGATTCAGGTGATCCAGGTAGGTGCGCGCCTTGATGAAGGTGCCGCGGGACTTGGACATCTTCTGGCCGTCGACGGTGAGGAAGCCGTGGACGCTCAGCGCGGTCGGCTTGCGGTAGCCGGCGCCTTCGAGCATGGCCGGCCAGAAAAGCGCATGGAAGTTGACGATGTCCTTGCCGATGAAGTGGTACAGCTCGGCGCTGCTGTCCTTGTTCCAGTAGGCGTCGAAGTCCAGGTCGTCGCGACGATCGCAGAGATTCTTGAAGCTGGCCATGTAGCCGATGGGGGCGTCCAGCCAGACATAGAAGTACTTGCCCGGAGCGTCGGGGATCTCGAAGCCGAAGTAGGGTGCATCCCGGGAGATGTCCCATTCCTGCAGCCCGGCGTCCAGCCATTCGGCGATCTTGTTGGCCACCGATTCCTGCAGGGCACCGCTGCGGGTCCAGCCCTTGAGCATCTCGGCGAAGTCGGGAAGCTTGAAGAAGAAGTGCTCGGATTCACGCAGCACCGGGGTCGCGCCGGAGATGGCCGACTTGGGATCCTTCAGCTCGGTGGGCGCATAGGTGGCGCCGCACTTCTCGCAGTTGTCGCCGTACTGGTCGGCGCTGCCGCACTTGGGGCAGGTGCCCTTGATAAAGCGGTCGGCCAGGAACATCTGCTTGTCCGGGTCGAAATACTGGGTGACCGGCCGGGTGGCGATATGGCCGTTCTCGCGCAGCTTCAGATAGATGGCGCGCGACAGCTCGCGATTCTCTTCCGCGTGAGTGGAGTGGAAGTTGTCGAAGGCCACGCCGAAGTCGGCGAAGTCGGCACTGTGCTCGCGCTTGACGTTGTCGATCAGCTGCTCGGGCGTGATGCCCTCGCGCTCGGCGCGCAGCATGATGGCCGAGCCGTGGGCATCGTCGGCGCAGACATAGAGGCACTGGTTGCCGCGCAGCCGCTGGAAGCGGGCCCAGATGTCGGTCTGGATGTACTCGACCATGTGGCCGAGATGGATGGAGCCGTTGGCATAGGGCAGGGCGCTGGTGACGAGAATCTTGCGGGGCTCGGTCATGGTCTTGGCTGGATCGCGGCGCTGATAAATTGACCGACCATCATAGCGAAATGGCCGGTCGGTTTCATCCGTGGGGATGGGCGGGGACTGGAGCTGGCCTAGAGATCGGCCAGTTGCCAGTAAAGAGCGCTGACCATGGCCGCGCCCAGGGCGGCGCTGCGGGCACCGTTCCAGCCGACGTCCGGGCGGGGATCGTTGGCGTTGTCCTTGAATGGCAGCTCCAGGGTCAGGGCCAGGCAGCCATGGGTATAGCCGACGTACTTGGTGGCGAGCTTGAGGGTTTCGCTGCCGAAATGACCGCGGGGATAGCCATACCGGGTCTGGAAATCCGGGCTGGCGCGCTGAAAGCGCTGCAGGAAGGCCAGCTGCTCGGCTTCCTCGCGCTCGCCGAAGGTGGGCAGACCGTTGCAGCCGTCGACGAAGACATAGGGCAGGGC
The DNA here is from genome assembly GCF_039908605.1 of Pseudomonas aestiva. Classification (NCBI taxonomy): domain Bacteria; kingdom Pseudomonadati; phylum Pseudomonadota; class Gammaproteobacteria; order Pseudomonadales; family Pseudomonadaceae; genus Pseudomonas; species Pseudomonas aestiva. The sequence goes on from NZ_CP150916.1 coordinate 1,917,319, forward strand.
CTCGTCGCCGTGGATGTCGAGAAACAGGTCGCAGCCGCTCGCGGCGATGGCACGGCGTACCGCCAGCACCTCGGGACTGCGTCCCTCGTCCGGCTCCAGCCATTCCCGGTTGAGGTTGGCACCGGCCGCGTTGGTTCTCAGATTGCCCAGCGCCGAACCATCGGGATTCATGTTGGGCACCACGTGCAGTACCGCATGCTCCAGCAGCTTGGCACCGACCGGGTCGCCCTGGTGTTCGCCCAGGCCGAGCAGGCGGCGCAGCAGGCCTTCGACGAACCACTCGGCCATGGGCTCGCCGGGGTGCTGGCGGGCGATGATCCAGATGTTCTTCTTGCCAGCGCCCGGCGTGCCGATGCGCAGCAGGTCCAGCGAACGTCCCAGCAACGAACGGCCGACGGTTTCCAGACGGACGGCGGGATGGCGTTGCGCCTCGCCCATGAAGGCCAGGTGACGGCTCTCCGGATAAGGTTCGAAATAGGCGAAGAACAGGCTGTCGTGTTCCGGGGTGACGTTCCAGCTCAGGGTCTTGCCGTCATAGCGGCTGGGAATGCGGAACCACTCCTGGCCGCAATAGCTGGCGACCACGCCGTAGTCGCGCCAACCCTCTGGGTAGGCGCACTCGCCGGCATTGTCGAAGCTCAGCTGGCAGGGCAGGCCGCGGGCGCCTTCGAGGCGAAAATGGAACCACTGGGTGAAGGGCGAGGCGCTGTCCGGGCGGATGCGCAGGCGGATGTCCGCGTGATCGGCCAAGGACAGCACCTCGACGGCGCCGCTGTCGAAGGTGGAACTGATGTGCAGGGAAGAGGCGTTCACGCAGGACTCCACGGGCGAGAGGAAAGCCGGGAGTGTAGCGCCGCGTGGATAGGCTTTAGCAAGGACAGTGGGTAGCATAGGCCGCAGCTGCTCTTTCCTATCCGCTGTTTCCGGGAGTCTGCATGACCGCTCCGACTCGCGAGGCCATCGAGGCCGCGCTGCGCCAGTATCACGATCCCTATCTCGAACAGGACCTGCTCAGCGCCGGCGCCCTGCGCGACCTCGCGCTGGACGGCGGCCGGGTGCGCGCCCGTTTCGAACTGGGCTATGCCGCCGGACTGTTCAAGGGTGGCCTGGCCCAGGTGCTCAAGACCGCGTTGGAGAACGTGCCCGGGGTCGAGACCGCCGAGATCCAGGTCGATTGCATCATCGCGCCTCACGCCGCCCAGCCGCAGCTGGAGGCCATGGGCAACGTCAAGAACATCATTGCCGTGGCCTCGGGCAAGGGCGGGGTGGGCAAGTCCACCACCGCCGCCAACCTGGCCCTGGCGCTGGCCCGCGAAGGCGCCCGGGTCGGCGTGCTGGACGCCGACATCTATGGCCCCAGCCAGGGCATCATGTTCGGTTTCGTCGAGGGCACCCGTCCCGAGGTGCGCGACGAGAAGTGGTTCATCCCGCTGCAGGCCCATGGTGTCGAGGTCATGTCCATGGCCTTTCTCACCAACGACAAGACCCCGGTGGCCTGGCGTGGCCCGATGGTCTCCGGCGCCCTGATCCAGCTGATCACCCAGACCGCCTGGAACGACCTCGACTACCTGGTGATTGACATGCCGCCCGGCACCGGCGACATCCAGCTGACCCTGGCGCAGAAGGTGCCGGTGGCCGGCGCGGTGATCGTCACCACACCCCAGGATCTGGCCCTGCTCGACGCCAGGAAGGGCGTGGAGATGTTCCAGAAGGTCAACATCCCGGTGCTCGGGGTGGTGGAGAACATGGCGGTGCACATCTGCTCCAACTGCGGCCATGCCGAGCACCTGTTCGGCGAAGGCGGCGGCAGCAAGCTGGCCGAGCAATACGGCGTGGATCTCCTGGCTTCCTTGCCGCTGGCCATGGCCATCCGCGAGCAGGCCGACGCCGGACGTCCCACCGCCATCGCCGATCCCGACAGCCAGATCGCGCTGATCTACCAGGAACTGGCACGCAAGGTCGGCGCCCGCATCGCCCAGGGCGGCCAGGCCGGCGGCGGCATGCCCACCATCACCGTCAGCGACGACTGATTTCGTCCGTTCGCCTTTGAGACCGCGCTGCGATCCTCTAGAATGCGCGGTCAATTTTTTCGCCCCGGAGCCAGACCTGCCATGAGCATCAAATCGGACAAGTGGATTCGCCGCATGGCCCAGGAACACGGCATGATCGAGCCCTTCGTCGAGCGCCAGATGCGCGGCGCGGACGACAGCCGGGTGATCTCCTACGGGGTGTCCAGCTACGGCTACGACGTGCGCTGCGCCAACGAATTCAAGGTGTTCACCAACATCCATTCGGCGGTGGTGGACCCGAAGAACTTCGACGACAAGAGCTTCGTCGACGTGGTCAGCGACGTCTGCATCATTCCGCCGAACTCCTTCGCCCTGGCCCGCACCGTGGAATACTTCCGCATCCCGCGCGACGTCCTGACCATCTGCCTGGGCAAGAGCACCTATGCCCGCTGCGGCATCATCGTCAACGTCACCCCGCTGGAGCCCGAGTGGGAAGGCCACGTGACCCTGGAGTTCTCCAACACCACGACCCTGCCGGCCAAGATCTACGCCAACGAGGGCGTGGCCCAGATGCTGTTCCTGCAGTCCGACGAGGCCTGCGAGGTCTCCTACAAGGATCGCGGTGGCAAGTACCAGGGCCAGCGCGGCGTGACCCTGCCACGCGCCTGATCCGCAGCTGTTCCAGCGAAGCCGCCTGTTGGGCGGCTTCGCTGTTTCCGGGCCTCAAGAATCGACCGCTGCCGCCGATAGCCTGTGACCTGACTTATCTTTGGAGTGGACTTCCCATGGCCGGCATTCTCGACACCGTCGATCAACGCACCCAGCTGGTTGGCGAGAATCGTCTGGAAATTCTCATGTTCCAGCTGTCCAGCCGGCAGATGTTCGCCATCAACGTGTTCAAGGTGCAGGAAGTCCTCAAGCTGCCGCGCCTGACCCAGATGCCCAAGCGCCACCCGATGATCTGCGGCGTGGTCCACCTGCGGGGTCAGACCCTGCCGGTGATCGACCTGGCCGCCGCCATCGGCATGCGACCCATCACGCCCGACGAGAACAGCACCATCATCGTCACCGAGTACAACCGCTCGGTGCAGGCTTTTCTGGTCGGCAGCGTCGATCGCATCATCAACCTCAACTGGGACAGCATCCAGGCCCCGCCCGGTGGCGCCGGACGCCAGCACTACCTGACCGCCATCACCCGCATCGAAGACCGCCTGGTGGAGGTGATCGACGTGGAAAAGGTGCTGGCCGAGATCGCCCCCTACAACGTCAAGGTTTCCCAGGAACGCCTGGACGATCCGCTGCTGGCCAAGGCTCGCGGTCGCGAGGTGCTGCTGGTGGACGACTCCAGCACCGCCATCGGCCAGCTGCGCGACACCCTGGTGCAACTGGATCTGAAATTCCACGTCGCCACCGATGGCCTGCAGGCCCTGCGCAAGCTCAAGGCCTGGGCCGATGATGGCGTGGTGCTGACCGAGAAGCTGCTGATGGTGCTGACCGATGCCGAGATGCCGGAAATGGACGGCTATCGCCTGACCACCGAGATCCGCCAGGATCCGCGGCTCGCCGACCTCTATGTGGTGCTGCACACCTCGCTGTCGGGCAGCTTCAACGAAGCCATGGTGAAGAAGGTCGGCTGCAACGCCTTCCTCTCCAAGTTCCAGCCCGATCAGCTGGTCGAGGAAGTCCGGCGCCGCCTGGTGCTGGCCGAGGGCTGACCTCGCGGTTTCGCCGCTCCGGCGGCTCCCTTACACTGGCGGCCTTTGTCCGCCGCCAGGAAGCCGCGCCCATGTCGCACCTCAGTGCCCTCTATCGTTATCCCGTCAAGTCGACGGCCGTGGAATCCCTCGTCCAGGCCGAGGTGGATGCCCTGGGCCTGGTGGGTGACCGCCGCTGGATGGTGGTGGATGCCGACACCGGTCGCTTCCTGACCCTGCGCCAGCTGGCGCAGATGAATCACATCGAGGCGCGCTGGCTGGCCGCCGATCGGTTGCGCCTGAGCGCGCCAGGGCGGACGCCGCTCGACGTAGCGGTGCCGGATGTCGCCAGCGAACAGCTGGGCGTGACCATCTGGCGCGACACCCTGCAGGCGCCGGTCGCCGCCGCGGCGGATGCCTGGCTGAGCGATTTCCTCGGTCGCCGCTGCCGCCTGGTACACATCGCCGAAAGCCATGCCCGGCAGATCAATACCGATTTCGCGGAACCGGGGCAAAAGGTGCATTTCGCCGACGGCTTTCCCTTGCTGCTGACCAGCGAGGCCTCCCTGGCCGATCTGGTGGCGCGGGTAGGCAAGCCGCTGGAAATGCTGCGCTTCCGGCCAAATCTGGTGGTGGCGGGTACACCCGCATACGCCGAAGACGGCTGGAAGCGCCTGCGCATCGGCGCGGTGGACTTCGCCGTTGCCTGTCCCTGCTCGCGCTGCATCGTCATCACCCAGGATCCGCTGACCGGTGAAAAGGATCCGGATCGACAGCCGCTCACGGCCTTGCGCGAATACCGCTTCCAGGACAATCGCATGCTGTTCGGCATGAACGTCATCCCCCTGGGACGCGGCACCATCGAAGCCGGCATGCCGGTGGAGGTGCTGGAATGAATCCCGTGCGGCGTGTGGCGCTGGTCAGTCCGGCGGGTGCGGTCAAGGAAGAGCTGGTCACGGCGGCGATCGAGCAACTGCAGGCCGCCGGCATCGAAGCGGTGCTGGGCGAACAGGCGCTCAAGCGCCATCGCTATCTCGCCGGTACCGCCGAGGAGCGTGCCGCGGATCTGCACTGGGCTTTCAGCCAGGCGGACGTGGATGCGGTCTGGTGCCTGCGCGGCGGTTACGGATCCGCGCAACTGCTGCCCTGGCTGGACTGGTCGCGGCTGTCCAGCAGCAAGGGCCGGCCGCTGATCGGCTATTCCGACCTGACGGTGCTGCTGGAGGCCTTTCACCGCCGCGGTCTCACCGCCATCCACGGCCCGGGTGCCCTGGATTGGGGGCGTCGTGACGAGGATCCGGCTACCCAGGCTGCCCGTACCCGCTCGCTGGAATCGGTCCTGGAACTGTGCGCGGGCAGCCGTCCGGCCTGGCAGCTGGAGCGCCTGGCCGGTCCGGCCCATGTGCCTGCCGGCGAACTGATCGGCGGCAACCTGACCACCCTGGCCAGCGTGGTCGGGACCGCCGCCGCCCTGCGCCCCCACGACGGCGCCATCCTCATGCTGGAAGACGTCGGCGAGCCCTACTATCGACTGGAGCGCAGCCTCTGCCAGTTGCTCGGCAACCTCACCGAGCACCGCATCGGCGCGGTCTGCCTGGGTACCTTCACCGACTGCCCGCCGCGTAACGTCGAGCAGTCGCTGGAAGAGATCTTCGCCGAATGGCTGGCGCCGCGCGGCATCGCCCTCTATCGCGGCCTGCCCAGCGGCCATGGGCCGGACAACCAGGCCTGGCCCTATGGCGCCCGCGTGCGTCTGGAAGCGGGTCGCCTGCAGGTGCTCCAGGCCTGACCAGCCCTGGGCGGATCAGTCCGCCCAGGGCGAAGCCAGTTCCAGCTTGCCCAGCAGCTGGCGCTTCTTGCTGTTGTAGCCCTGCATCCGCACCAGCAATTCATCCAGGGTGGCGACCGCCTTGAGGATGTGCGGGCCCTTGTTGAGCATCACGCATTCAGCGCGGACCCCGGTGGCGGCATCGGTGATCTCGGCACGCGAAGGCGAACCCTTCTTGGCCAGGTTTTCCAGCACCTGGGTCGCCCAGATCACCGGCACGTGGGCCGCTTCGCACAGGCAGAGAATGTCCTCCTGCAGCGCCGCCAGGCGCTCGAAGCCGCCTTCCACCGCCAGGTCGCCGCGGGCGATCATTACGCCGAAGCCGCCGCGCTGCATGCCCGCCAGCAACAGTGCGGGAAGGTTGTCGAAGCCCCGACGGGTTTCGATCTTCAGCACCACACCCAGGTGCTCGGCCTGCAGGCGCTCCAGTTCCGCGAGCAGCGCGCGGACGTCGTCCGCGCTGTTGACGAAGGACATCTCGATGCCGTCCGCATGCTCGGCGGCAAAGGCCAGGGCCGCGAGATCCTGTTCGCCCAGCGCTGCCAGCCGCAGGGTACTCTGGGGAAAGTTGATGCCCTTGTCGCCTTTGAGCTTGGCGCCGCCCGGTGCCTGGGTGATGCGGATCTGCAGCGCGTCCTGATCGGCGCCTTCGATCAGCCCGCCGATCTTGCCATCGTCGAACCAGACCGGCTCGCCGCTACGGACGTCGGCGAACACCTGGGGCAGGGTGCAGCCCAGGGTAGCGGGTGTCAGCAGGCGCCCGCCGCTGTCCTGGCTGGCGGGCCTACCGGGCGTCTGGTCGGCGGTCAGGATCAGCAGATCGTCCTCGGCCAGCCGCAGGGCGCCCGGCTGCGGGGCGAAGTCGCCGATGCTGCTGTGTCTCTTGCGCCCCTCGCGCGCGACGCTCACGCGCAGGCCGGGCGTGAGGTAGGTGGTCTTGGTCGCCTCCGCCCAGCAGCCACGATCGCCGACTTCGACCACCGTCCAGCGCCGCTGTGCCTGCCGGGTGTCCACCAGGCGGATGCAGTCGCCCGCCTGCAGATTCTTCAGCCAGCGTTCGCCCACCTGGAGGCTGGCAGCCGCCGGGGAGGGCGCCGGTCGCGGCCGGCGGCGGCCGGTCAGCCAGATCCGCGCCGGCTGGCGGACGCGGCCCTGGGCGTCGCGCTCGGGCTTCACCTTCCTTATCGCCGCGCCCGTGGCGATGGGCCCGGTGCGCAGCTTGGGGCCCGGCAGGTCCATGAATACCTTGCAGGGCTGGTCCAGCTCCGCGCTGGCCCGCCGCACGTGTTCGATCATGCGCGTCCAGCTGGCCGGTTCGTCGTGGGCGCAGTTGATGCGCGCGCAATCCATATGGCCCGCCAGTAGGTCGCGTACCAGCGCATAATCCTCTGCGGCCTCGCTGGGCAAGGTGACCATGATGCGTACCTCCCGCGCGGCGGCGGGCGTGCCGAACAATGCCCGCGCATGCTCTGCCAGGGGGTTGGCGGCCCTGGTCGTCGGCCGCGTTGCCGGGCGGCTACCGAGCAGGCGTTCCAGGGTGTTGACGAGAGTCGCCACGGTCGGCAGCACGGCGGCTTCGGAGCGTCCCAGGGACGACAGGCCCAGGGCGGAGAGTTGCAGCTGCAGGTCATGCAGATCGCCGTCGCGCAGCGCCAGATAGGCGAGCAGATTCTGGGCACTGGCGCGATAGGCGGGATTGAGCGCCTGTCGATCCAGCCGCGGCTCGGCGGCCGCCTGCTCCAGGGCACCCTGCAGGGCGCGTAGCTGATCCAGCAGGCTGGCGAGAGCCTGATCGGGGGTTCGGGAACGCGAGGTCGAACGGGACGGCACGCTAGATCTCCAGCAAAGGGCCCAGGCGAGACGCTCACCGGGCGTTCCTGTCTCGGACCCATGGCCGCCGCAGAAGTGAAAAGCCAAGTGTTGCCAGACATTAGCGGCAGATGGCCACTGCTCGCGGAGGCTGCCGCTGGCGCCCATAGGGAGTCGGCAAGGATGCTGCTATGATGCGCGGCCTTGACGACCCCCGTTTTCAGGTACCCGCCATGGTGCAGATTTCCGAACGTCTCCTGGTCCAGGCCCATCTGGCCGCCAAGCAGCCCAAGGCGCTCGGGCCGGACGAGATCGCGGCCTACAAGACCGCCATCGCCCGCGAGCTCAAGGCGCAGAACGCGGTGCTGCTCGCCCACTACTACACCGATCCGCTGATCCAGGCGCTGGCCGAGGAGACCGGCGGTTGCGTCGCCGATTCCCTGGAGATGGCCCGCTTCGGCAATCGCCACCCGGCGTCCACCGTGGTGGTGGCCGGGGTCAAGTTCATGGGCGAGACGGCCAAGATCCTCAACCCGGAAAAGCGCGTGCTGATGCCGACCCTGGAGGCTACCTGCTCCCTGGACCTGGGTTGCCCGGTGGAGGAATTCTCCGCCTTCTGCGACCAGCATCCCGAGCGCACCGTGGTGGTCTACGCCAACACCTCGGCTGCGGTTAAGGCCCGCGCGGACTGGGTGGTGACGTCCGGCTGCGCGCTGGACATCGTCGAGCACCTGATGGATAACGACGAGACCATCCTCTGGGCCCCCGATCGCCACCTGGGTCGCTATATCCAGCGCGAGACCGGTGCCGACATGCTGCTGTGGGAAGGCTCCTGCATCGTCCACGAGGAGTTCAAGGCCAGCCAGCTGGAAGACCTCAAGCGGCTCTATCCGGAGGCGGCCATCCTGGTGCATCCGGAGTCGCCCGAGGCGGTGATCGAGCTGGCCGACCATGTCGGCTCCACCAGCCAGATGATCAAGGCGGCCCAGACGCTGCCCAATCGACAGTTCATCGTCGCCACCGATCGCGGCATCTTCTACAAGATGCAGCAGGCCTGCCCGGACAAGACCTTCATCGAGGCGCCCACCGCCGGCAACGGCGCCGCCTGTCGCAGCTGCGCCCACTGTCCCTGGATGGCGATGAACACCCTGGAGCGCACCCTCAACTGCCTGCTCGATGGCTCCGGCGAGGTGCTGGTCGATCCGGCGCTCATCCCCCGGGCGGTCAAGCCGCTCAAGCGCATGCTCGACTTCACCCAGGCGCTGCAGCTGAAGGTCAAGGGCAACGCCTGAGGGCGCTGCCCGGGCTCTACCTCAGGATCTCTTCGCTCAGCTTGCGCTGGGCGATCATTTCCTGCTGGCGGGCGTCGATCCGCGCGGCCAGCTGATAGTTGCTGGCGGCGCGCTGCTTGGCGAAGCCCAGTTGCTGGATCGCTTGGTTGTAGTCACCGGTCAGGGCGAAGTACTCGGCGCGTGCCTGGTGCACCCCGACCAGATCCCCGGCCTGGCCGCGAACATCCGCCGCCTGGTTCCACAGGTCCGGATCGATCGGCCGCTGCTTGATCAGTTTGTCGAGCAACTGGCTGGCGGCCTTGGCCTGCTTGGTGCGGCCGAGCATGTCCACCTGGGCCAGACTCACGGACAGATCGTCCGGATAGAGGTCCATCAGCCGCTGCACGCGTTTCTGGGCGTCAGGCAGGCGATTGGCGGTAATGTCCAGATCGACCTGGGCGAGGTTGTAGCTGATGTCGTCCGGGGCCTTGCGCAGCAGCGGCGCGAGGGTGTCGCGCGCCTCGTTGAGCTGGCCCTGCTTGGTCAGTCCCATGGCCAGGCCATAGCGCACCGGATCGTTGTCCGGCGCCTCCTGCAGCTGGGCGCGATAGCGCTTCACCAGCAGGCCGGCGGTCTCCTCGAAGTACATCTGGGTGCGCACCTTCATCAGCTGGAAGCGCTTACTGTCCTCGACGCCGCCCTTGGGAAAACGCTCGGCGCGCGCCTGGGTATCGGCGATCCGGCTGTCGGTGACCGGGTGGGTCAGCAGAAACTCCGGTGGGGTACGGTCATAGCGATACTGGCGGGCGAGCCGACCGAACATCTCCGGCATGGCGCGCGGATCGTAGCCGGCGCGCTCAAGATTGACGATGCCGACGCGGTCGGCCTCCTGCTCGTTGAGGCGGGAAAAGCGCAACTGGCTCTGGATCGCCGCCGCCTGGGTCGAGGCGATGGCGGCGATTCCCACGTCGCCACCGCCGGCCGCGGCCGCAACGATTCCGGCGAGCAGGGCCGCCATCAGCGGCAGCTGCATGCGTTGCTGGTTCTCCACCCCGCGGGCGAAGTGGCGCTGGATCAGGTGACCCAGCTCATGGGCCATGACCGCCGCGTACTCGGCTTCGGTTTCCGATTTGAGGAACAGCCCACCATTCACCCCGATCACCCCACCGGGCGCGGCGAAGGCGTTGATCTCGGGGTCCTTGATCAGGATGAAGACCAGGCGGTGGTCCTGCAGGTCGCTGGTCTCGGCCAGCTTGTAGACGGTCTGTTCGACGAATTGCTTGAGCTGCGGATCGTTGATGGTCGGGACCTGGCCGCGAAGCATGCTCAGCCAGGCGCGGCCCATCTGAAACTCCTGCTCGGGCGAGACGATCGAAGAGCTGGCATCGCCCAGCGACGGCAGATCGTTCGCCCCCTGCGCCAGCAAGGGCGCGGCGAGCAGCGCCAGGGACAGCAGGGCGGGGCGCAGGACGTTCATGGCAAGACTCGTGGCCGCAAAAGCGCTACTTTAGCGGCCCGTCGTCTGGGTGCCTAGCAACCCCGGGCACTGACGCAGCCCCCAATGGAGAATCCCATGGCCGATCTGAGCCAACCCTACACCGGCGCCGTGACCGCCCAGCTGGACGCCAGCGGCCTGAGCTGCCCCATGCCGCTGCTCAAGGCCAAGCTGGAACTCAATCGCCTGTCTTCCGGCGAGGTGCTGGCCGTGGTGGCGACCGATGCCGGGTCGCAGCGCGACTTCCGCACCTTCGCCAAGCTCTCGGGGCACGCCCTGGTGGGCGAAGAGGTGGCGGGGGAGACCTTTCGCTACTGGCTGCGCAAGGCCTGATCAGGCCTGGTTGAGCGCCTGGGCGGCGGCCAGCACCTCGGCGACATGCCCGGGGACCTTCACGCCGCGCCAGATCTGGCGTACCACGCCTTCCCGGTCGATGAGGAAGGTACTGCGATCCACACCGATGTAGTCCTTGCCATAGAGCTTCTTCTGCCGCATCACGTCGAACAGCTGACAGAGGGTCTCGTCCTTGTCGCTGATCAGCTCGAAGGGAAAGCCCTGCTTGGTGCGGAAATTCTCGTGGGTGCGCAGGCTGTCACGGCTGACGCCCAGGATCAGGGTATCGGCCGCCTGGAACTGCTCGTGCAGATCGCGAAAGCCCTGGCCCTGAGTGGTGCAGCCGGGGGTGTTGTCCTTGGGATAGAAGTACAGCACCGCCTGGCGACCGCGCAGGCTGGCGGGCGAGACCTCGAGGCCGCTGGTGGCCTGGGCCTGGAAATCCGGAAGCGGTTGGTCGAGGGTCACGCTCATGGGCAGCTCCTTGCGGGTTCGGTCAGTTGCTCTGCGGCCGCCAGGGCTCGATCAGGGCATCCAGATTGAGGGCGTCGGCGAAATCCAGGAACTGATCGCGCAGCCAGCTGATCTGGGTGCCGGCGGGCAGGGTCACGGTGATGGTGGCGTTGAGCATGGTGCCGCCGGTCTGGGGCGCCTGGTAGGAGTCGCAGACCAGATTCTCCACTTCGATCTTGTGGTCGGCGAAGAACTGGCAGAGTTCGTTGAGGATGTCCGGGCGATAGGCGGCGCTGACATAGACGACGTACGGCAGCGCCTGGGGGCGATTCTCCAGGGCGGCGCTGCGGGTGACGCCGACGGTGAAGCCGTGGCGCTTGCCAAGGCCGGCGAGGCCGCCTTCGAGGCGCGCCAGGCCGTCCCAGTTGCCGGAGACCTGCAGGATCAGCGCGCTGTATTCCCCGTGCCGGCTCAGCCGACTGCTGACTACCGCGCAGCGGTTGTCCATGCAGCTGCGGTAGAGCACGTTGGTCAGCTCCATGGGATTGGCGCCCAGCGCACTGATGACGAGAAATTGTTCGCGAATCGGGGGGGTAGCGGACATTAGGGTTCCTGGCAGGGGGAGATACAGACTGCAAAGGCGGAAGGGTAGCGAAAAGCGCTCGCGGGGGGAATGCCCGTTGGGGGCACGTTGCTTGTGCTGGCGCAGAGGCGTCAGTACCATTACCGCTCTCTTTTTCCGGCAGGAGCGGTTGCATGATTGCGGGGAGCATGGTGGCGCTGGTCACCCCTATGGACGCCCAGGGGCGTATCGACTGGGACAACCTGACCAAGCTGGTGGACTTCCATCTCGCCGAAGGCACCGACGCCATCGTCGCGGTGGGCACCTCGGGCGAATCCGCCACGGTCGACGTCGACGAGCACGTAGCCGTGATCCGTCATGTGGTCGAGCAGGTCAAGGGCCGCATCCCGGTGATCGCCGGCACCGGTGGCAATTCCACCCGGGAGGCCATCGACCTGACCCGCGCCGCCAAGGACGCGGGCGCCGACGCCTGTCTGCTGGTCGTGCCCTATTACAACAAGCCGACCCAGGAAGGGCTGTATCAGCACTTCCGCATGATCGCCGAAACCGTCGCCATTCCGCAGATCCTCTACAACGTGCCCGGCCGCGCCGCCTGCGACATGCTGGCCGAGACCGTCGAGCGGCTGGCCAAGGTGCCGAACATCATCGGCATCAAGGAAGCCACCGGCGACCTGGCGCGCGCACGCGACATTCTCTCCCGGGTCAGCAAGGACTTCCTGGTCTACTCGGGCGATGACGCCACCGCTGCGGAGCTCATGCTGCTGGGCGGCAAGGGCAACATCTCGGTGACCGCCAATGTCGCGCCGCGCGCCATGAGCGAACTCTGCGCCGCCGCCATGCGCGGCGATGCCGACACCGCACGCGCGCTCAACGAAAAGCTGATGCCGTTGCACAAGAATCTGTTCATCGAATCGAATCCGATCCCGGTGAAGTGGGCCCTGCATGAAATGGGCATGATCGACGCCGGTATCCGTCTGCCGCTGACCTGGCTCAGCTCGCGCTGCCACGAAGTGGTACGTCAGGCCCTGCGTCAGGCGGGAGTGCTGGCGTGATTAGGAAGCAGTCGATGAAACGTGTTCTGGGTTTGACGACGCTGGGTCTGGCCGTGGCCACCGCCAGTGGCTGCAGCTGGGTGTGGGGCGAGCATGGCTATTTCCGCGATCGCGGCAATGACTATCTCGAATCCCGCGAGACCGGCCCCATGCAGGTGCCGACGGATGTCCAGGCCAAGCCAATGGATCCGCTGTTGCCGATCCCGGCCAATGTGGCCGATACCCAGAATCGCTCCTATGGCTTCGAAGTGCCGAAACCCCAGGCGCTGGCCGTCCAAGGCAGTGGCAACGAACAGTTCAGCGTGCAGCGCAGCGGCAATGCCCGCTGGCTGGCCGCCCAGAAGGTCCCGGCCAACGTCTGGCCGGTGGCTCGTCAGTACCTGACCGACAACGGCTTCCGCATTGCCGAAGAGCGTCCGCAGACCGGTGAGATCATCACCGCCTGGCAGGCGCCCACCGAGCTATCGACGCCGCTGGCGCGCAGCCTGAGCACCAACGGCCGGCTGCAACCGGGCAACGAGCTGCGGACCCGCCTGCGCATCGAGCCGGGCGTACAGTCGGGCAGCAGCGAGATCTTCCTCCAGACCCAGACCCGCAGCCAGGGCAGCTCCAGCGAGCCGTCCTGGTCCAGCAGCCAGAACAGCTCGGCGCTCGATGACGCCCTGTTGAATCAGGTGCTGGCCGGCCTGGACCGCAGCGAGCAGGGCAGTGGCTCGGTCTCGCTGCTGGCCGCTGGTGGCTACGACACCCCGGAGCGCGTGACCTACGAGGTCGACGGCAGCGGCGTGCCCATGCTGGTGCTGGAAAGCGATCTGAATCGCGCCTGGTCCAGCGTGGGTCGCGCCATCGAAGGCGCCGACATCCGCGTCGACGACATGGATCGCAGCCTGGGCGTCTACTACGTGAACATCGCCGAAGGCGCGCAGAAGCCGGAAGAGCGCAAGCCGGGCTTCTTCGGCCGCCTGTTCGGCAAGGGCGAGACCAAGGAAGAGGAGGACGCCCGCGCCCGGCGCTTCCAGGTGCGCCTCACCTCGGTGGGCAACACCGTCCAGGTCACCCTGGACAAGACCATCAACACCGCAGCACCCCAGGACATCGCCGAAGGCGTGCTGAAAAAGCTTCAGACGAGCATGCAATATGCGCTTCGCAATCCTGGGCAGCGGCAGTCGGGGCAACTCGACCCTGGTGCACAGCCATAACAGCTATGTGCTGATCGACTGCGGCTTCTCCTTGCGGGAAGCCGAACGTCGCCTGGCCCGGCTGGGTGTGGTACCTGCCCAGCTGGACGCCGTCCTGGTCACCCACGAACACTCCGATCACGTGCAGGGCGTCGAGCTGCTGGCGCGCAAGCACGGGGTGCCGGTCTATTACAGCGCTGGTACCGGGCGTGGCCTGCGCAAGCCGGTGGCGGCCCAGGGACTGCTGGTGGACGGCGAACGGCTGGTGCTGGATGCGCTAGAAGTGACCGTGGTGCAGGTGTCCCACGACGCCCTGGAGCCGACCCAGTTCGTCTTCGACGACGGCCGCAAGCGCCTGGGCGTGCTCACCGATCTCGGCGAGGCGACCCCAGGCGTGCTGGCGCATTACCGCGGCCTGGATGCCCTGGTGATCGAAGCCAACCACGACAGCAACATGCTCGCCGCGGGGCCCTATCCCTATCACCTCAAGGCACGGGTCGGCGGGGTGCGCGGGCATCTCAACAACCGGCAATCGGCCGACCTGGTTATGGAGCTGGCCTGTCCGGGCCTGCAGCATCTGGTGCTCGCCCACCTGAGCGAGAAGAACAACAACCCCTGGCTCGCCCGCGCCTGCTTCACCAACATGCTGGGCTGCGACGCTGACTGGCTGCAGATCGCCGATCAGCAGCAGGGTCTGGAATGGCAGGCCATCGCCTGAGGTGCTGACCAGGTTTTTCTTTGGCGGCCGGGCGCTGCTGCACGGCCAAAAGATCCACGATCCTATGTAAACTGCGCTTCCCGGCTGTACTCGTTCCGAACCGGTCGTCTCACCTGCGTTCGTCCACAGCCTGCAAGCCATTCGAACCGGAGTCCAAGATGGAAAAACGCGCAGAACTCTACCGTGGCAAGGCCAAGTCGGTATTCACCACCGACGATCCTGATCGCCTGGTCCTGTTGTTCCGCAACGACACCTCTGCCTTCGATGGCGAGCGCATCGAGCAACTCGAGCGCAAGGGCATGGTGAACAACAAGTTCAATGCCTTCGTCATGCAGAAGCTGGAAGCCGCCGGAATCCCCACCCAGTTCGAGCAGCTGCTGGGCGACAACGAATGCCTGGTCAAGAAGCTCGAGATGATTCCGGTGGAATGCGTGGTGCGCAACTTCGCCGCCGGCAGCCTGGTGCGCCGCCTGGGCGTGGAAGAGGGGCTGGAGCTGACGCCGCCGACCTTCGAACTCTTCCTGAAGAACGATGCGCTGCACGACCCCATGGTCAACGAAAGCCACGTCCAGGCCTTTGGCTGGGCCACCCTCGACCAGTTGGCCGAGATGAAGGTGCTGACCTTCCGCATCAACGACATCCTCAAGCAGCTGTTCGATGACGCCGGCCTGCTGCTGGTGGACTTCAAGCTGGAATTTGGTCTGTTCCACGGCAAGGTCGTGCTGGGCGACGAATTCAGCCCGGACGGCAGCCGCCTGTGGGACAAGGAAACCCGCAAGAAGATGGACAAGGATCGCTTCCGCCAGGGTCTGGGTGGTGTGATCGAGGCCTACGAAGAGGTCGCCCAGCGCCTGGGCGTCCCGCTCTAAACGCAAGCCGCTGATACCAGAGCTTTTTTTGCAATTGCTTGTTCGCTTTTGTCCGCATGGCTGGTATCATGCGCCGCGTTGGAGAGATGCCGGAGTGGTCGAACGGGACGGATTCGAAATCCGTTGAGTCAGCAATGGCTCCTAGGGTTCAAATCCCTATCTCTCCGCCAAATCTGAAAAACCCCGAGCGTGCCAGGCACCTCGGGGTTTTTTATTGGCCGGATTTTGGCTCTGGATAGGTGGTTTGCCCCGGTCTGACGCGGATTGTTTGCGAAGCAGGACCGCCGGCATCTGGTATCGAAGCTGTACGAAGCCGCGGCCGGTTCGGCAGCCAGCGCAGCGATGTCCATGGTCGCTGCATGCCGTCGAGCGGTAGTGATCGGCGGCCGGGAATGGCTGGACGCCTCGGGCAAATGGAGCGATGCTGGAAAGGTACGCCACAGAGCGTGCGATCTCCGATGGCCGAGCAGCAGGCGGCAGCCGTTGGACGATGGCTTCGGCGCATAACAATAAGAGGAGTCGAGCGATGTTCTACAAGGTCAGCGTGTATTCACGGCCTGAAGATCGTGGGCTGCTGGTGTGGCGGTGGAAGAAGCAGTTTCTCGGTGAGTGGGTGGAGTCGCGTCAGGAATTCGAGGATTGCGACCACTGCGTTCATCACGCCTTGCAGGATGCCAAGGGGCAGAACGTTCACCTCGAAACCGATCGCTGCACCCTCTATCGTTACCGCTTCGAAAGCATGCTGCACCAATATGGCAGCTGCTATTGCCTGAGCGGCGGACGCTCGGCCGAAGCCGTTCTGGACCTCATCGCCCAGATCGAGGAGCGCCATAACGTGATCGTGCTGCGCAATGGCCAGCCGTTCTTCCCCCACTATCGTGCGGATCTGCAGGCCGAAGGGACGCTGGCGCCCGAGCTCTGGCAGGGCGTGGAATGGACGGGGCTGGAAGGGCGCTTCGAGTACGTGCGCAATCGCCATTCGCCCTGGTCCAGCTAGCGCCTGGCGGCTACCGGTCGATCTAGAAGGGCAGCAACTCCTGACGCATGATGCTGATGTCGGCAGGCGCCTGGACGCCTACCTGCACCCGATCGCCCTGCACCTTGAGGATGCGGATATTGATGCCGCCATTGAACAGCAGATCCAGCAGCTGTTCTTCATCGGCTCCCGGCTTGAGGGACAGATTGATGATTTCGTCGGTACGACGGGTCAAGACCAGATAGGACATGAGCATCCCTGCCATGATTTCAGGGCTCCGATGATAACCAGTTCCGCTTCGTGTGAGAATCAGTAGGCAGATTGTTGGTGCTGCGCCTGGGGACTGGTGAGGCCCCGGGCCGCTATCGACGTCCCAGTTGCCAGCGGCGTCCCACGAATCCCAGACCCCCCGAGACCATCACCAGCAGGTTGATGGTATTGGTCGCCCCACTGCCGTGATAGCCCGCGATGATGGCGATCAGGGTGGCCAGGGCCCAGACGGAGATGGCGGCGGCGATGGCGGCGGCCATTTCATTGAAATCAGATGTCCGCGCCGCTTGCGAAGAGGGACGGGAATCGCTTTCGTATTCTCCTGGCATGGGAGGCTCCGGCTGCTGTTCTTGTTGGAGAGTATCGCCATGAAGCTTATCGACTGATGATGAAGGGTCTTGATGGGATTGATAGCGCGATCAGCGATTTTTTCCGCTGAAGGGACAAGAGGCATGGCTGGAGCCCTGAGCGGTCGGGGGAAGAGGTAGTAGCGCCGTTTCGTCTCGGGATGGCTCGCCTGGCGGTCGACAACGGCCGCAGCCGGACTCGGTCGCCCTGGTATTCGAGGTGATCGCCGGGGGATCATCACGAAGACGACAGGATCACTCTCAGGATCCGCCAGGGTCATCCGGGACGGGACAATTGACGGCGTAGCCGAGCCCGCCCGCCAGCGCGAAGAGCGGGAGCGCCGGTGAAAGTACGCGATCCCTCCTGACCTTCGACCTGGGGCGACCCGGCGGACCGCATCCGCCGGGGTCCTGTCCGCTCAGTTCAGCTTTCTGTCGCGCTCGAACAACGCCCAGCAGCGGTCGAAGTCGGCCTGCCAGTGCGGCAAGGCGGTCGGCAGTACCGCCTCGACCTTGCGGCAGTCCAGGCAGGAATAGAGCGGTCGCGTCGCCGGAGTAGGGTAGTGTTCGGTGGTGGTGGGGTAGAGTCGGGCGCGCAGCTCGCCGCGTTGCTGCAAGCGCTCGGCGATGGCGGCGGCGAAGCCGTACCACGAGGTCTGACCCGCATTGGTCAGGTGATAGAGGCCGCCGACGTCACCCTGCTCGAGCAGCCGTTCGACCAACTGGCGCGTGGCCGTGGCGATCGTTGGAGCCCAGGTGGGGGCGCCGAGCTGATCCTCGACTACATGCAGTTCGTCGCGCTCGGCCAGCAACTGGCGCATGGTATTGAAGAAGCACTGGCCGTCATGGGAGTAGACCCAGGAGGTGCGCAGCACCAGCGAACGACCTCCGGCTGCCAGCACCGCCTCTTCACCGGCCAGCTTGGAGCGGCCATAGGCACTCAGGGGCGCCGGGCTGCAGGTCTCGGTGTAGGGTTGGCGACGGCTACCGTCGAAGACGTAATCGGATGAGTAGTGCACGAAGGGGATATCCCGTTCGCGCGCCAGCTCGGCCAGGATCTGCGGCGCCCGGGCGTTGATGGCCGCGGCGCGCTCGCTGTCCTCTTCAGCCTGGTCCACAGCGGTATAGGCGGCGGCATTGAGGATGAGGTCGGGTTCGAGTCGATCGAATGCCGCCCGCAGTTGCCCGGTCTGGGCGAGGTCCAGATCCGCCTGACCGAGCACGGTCAATTGATAGGTGCTGCCGAACTCGCGCTGCAAGGCGCGCGAAACCTGGCCGGAGCGGCCAGTGATCACAATATTCATGAAACCATGCCTGAACGCCTACAGCTGCAGGCGTAATCCTAAGTAGTCGATCGCTGAAAAGCCGCGGGCTTTTCCTGCACGAAACAGAACCTGCCGCACGAGGCGACAAATCGAGGTTTCTGGTCACCTTTCCGAAAAAAGGTGGCAGCCGCTGGCTATGGCGGAGTGGGCATCGACTGGTTGGACAGGCAGATCATGGTGGGACTCGAGCAAAGTGGTATACGCGGCTAGGACTGCCGTCTGTCGGCGGAGTTCAGCGCGTCTTGGAAGACCAGGGCAGCAGCTTGCCAAGCTGGAGCCCTGACGTCGAGGCAGTCAGCAGGGCGGTATGGAGAACCTGTTCAAGTTCGCGGACGTTTCCTGGCCAGGGATAGGCAAGTAGCGCCGTTTCGTCCTCGGTGGTCAGCTCAGGCGCCCTGCGATCAAGGCGGTCGGCATGTTGCTGGATGAAATGCCGGGCCAGGGGCAGCAGGTCGGCCGGGCGCTCGCGCAGCGGCGGCACCGGCACCAGACCTGGCGCGAGGAGCGCCCAGAGGTGAGCAGAGAAATTGCCAGCCCCGACCGCCCGGGCCAGGTCCACGCTGGAGCCGGCAATCAGGCGGACATCCACGGGCGTGCGCAAGCTGCTCCCCAGGCGCAGGATGCTGCCATCCAGCAGCACCTGCACCAGCTCCTCCTGCAACTCACCAGGCAGGTCGGCGATCTCGTCGAGATAGAGGCTGCCTCCGTGGGCGGTGCCGAACCAGCCCACGCGGCTGCCAGAAGTGCCGGCATAGGCCCGGGGAACATAGCCGAACAGTTCGGCAGCACCATGGCGGCGACTGAGCGAGGCGCAATTCAGACTGCTGAACAGCCCGGTCCTGCCGCTGCCCTCGTGTAGTCGGCGAGCCAGTAGCTCACGTCCGGTGCCCCATTCGCCCAGGAGCACCATGGGATCGGGCTGCGGCGCCCGCTCATCCAGGTGGTCGAGCAGCTGCCGGGAGCGCGGATCGGCGAAGGCCAGCGCCTTGGCGCGGATGGTCAGAGTGTTTTGCTGATCCGCAGGAACGATAAGGAGGTCGGGCGAGAGCGTGGGCATGGCTAAGTCGCAGGCAGTCAAAGCACCATCCTAGCCTTTGAATGGTTATGCCAAAAAATAAGCTTTCGCTATGCATTTAGCGCGTTTGGTTATCGCTGGAGGGTGGTTTTGTCCGTCGGCGATAAGCTCAGGAATCCGCGCGTTGGTCAGCGGGTCTGCCCAAAGGCTGGGTACAGCTGCCACTATCGCCGGTGTGGAGCGGCCAAAAGGTCGCTTTCGCCCCGAAGAAGAGGAATCGAATTCAAATGCCTTCCCTGCGTGCGCCCTGTCCCGCTGGCGTCTGCAACTGCGAGCGTGAAGCCGTGCTGGCGGATCCCACCGCTGATGCGCGGGCGCTACTGCTCAATCGCCAGGAAGAGCAGCGGCTGCTGGAGCGTCTGGAAAACGTCGCCAGCGCTGCCGACCTGCAGCGCCTGCAGCAGCGCTTGCAGGAGCAGCTCGGTATCCGCCTGGACATCGAGCCGGGACCCGGAGAGGTGCGCAGCGCACGTGGCATGCTCATCGCGCTGCAGCCACGACCGGGCCTGTGCCGCAAACTCCATCAGTCGATACCGGCGGCCGTGCGCCGCGGCCTCAACCAGCGTCCGGAAGTGCTCTTCGCACTGCTCAACGCCAACGACCTGCTGCGCGACGCCTGAGCGCTCAGCGAGATGCCTTGAAGCGGATCCAGGTGGGGGCGTGATCGCTGGTCTTTTGCAGATCGCGTACCCAGCGATGCACCCCGGCTTCCTGCAAGGCGTCCTGCAGCGTCGGACTCAACAAGAGATGGTCGATGCGCAGACCCGAATTACGCTGCCAGCGTTGGCGGAAGTAGTCCCAGTAGGTGTAGATCGCCTCATCCGGATGGCAGGCCCGCATGGCGTCCAGCCATCCCTGACCCAGCAGGCGTTCGAAACAGGCTCGACTCTCGGGTTGCAGCAGGGCGTCCTTGCGCCAGGACGTGGGATCGTAGATGTCCCTATCGGTCGGCACCACGTTGTAGTCACCTGCCAGCACCACGGGATGGCCACTCTCGCGCAGACCCTGGGCATGCTCGATGAAGCGCTCGAACCAGGTCAGCTTGTAGTCGAACTTGGGACCCGGCCAGGGATTGCCGTTGGGTAGATAGAGGCTGGCCACCACCACGCCTTTCACCGCTGCCTCCAGGTAGCGGCGTTGCGGGTCGTCGGCCATTCCCGGCAGGCCCCGGCGAATCTCCAGTGGATGGTCGTCGCGCGCCAGGATGGCGACCCCGTTCCAAGAGGGCTGACCGTCCCATAGCGCACCGTATCCCGCGCCTTCCAGTTCCGCCTGGGGAAAGTCGGCGGACTTCGCCTTCAGTTCCTGCAGGCAGACGATGTCGGGCTGCTCGCGCTCCAGCCACTGCAGGAGGATGGGCAGCCGCGCACGAATGCCGTTGACGTTATAGGTCGCAAGGGTAAGGGAGGTCATGGGGCGCTCCGGGAACGGTTATAGCCATGACCCGAGCTATAGGTGGGCAGTTCCTGTTCTAGCACTTTGTGACAGGCATCACGTTATTTTGTGACTTACTTTTTTTGGCACCTTCAGGAACTTTTGGGCGGTTGTTCGACAATTGAAGAAATAAATTTGACGGCGGATCCGAGTTGAAGGCCTGGCAACTTCAGCTGAAAGGATTCATCTGTCGGCAACGATGAACGGTAATTAAATAAAATTGTTATAAATCAGTGACTTGTAATTTTAGCGAGTAATGTCCAAATAGTGGCCATAGTTATGACTCATGAAGTTGGCATGTGGCTTGTATAGGTCAAGGTGCCTGGAGGCAACGTTGCGTCAGCCATGACTGCGCGACTCTTCTCTCACTTCATATCGGCCAGTGTTCAGGGAGCGCGCTGTCGATTTAGCGCAGTTGGTGATGATGAATCCATCCTTCCTGAAGTTTTCCCGCAGGGCCGCCCAGCTGCTGCCCTTCGTCGCCGCCCTGACCCTGGCCACTGGTGCCAAGGCCGAGCAGGTCAATCTGGTCGGCCTCAATCTGTCCGGTGCCGGTTTCGCTGGCCAGGTACTGCCGGGCGTCAATGGCACCCACTACATCTTTCCCGTAGAGGCCTACTTCAAGCAGTGGAGTGGTAAGGGCATCAAGCTGATCCGCTTCCCGGTCATCTGGGAGCGCCTGCAACCGGTGCTGGGTGGTCCGCTGGACCCGACCTATGCTGCGCTGGTGGACCAGACCTTCGCCAATGCGCAGAAGTACGGCATGCGCATCATCCTCGACCTGCACAACTACACCTTCTATCGCGGGTCGGTGATCGGCAGCGCGGCGGTGCCCTATGACCGCTACCAGGAGATCATGACCCGGATCGCCCAGCGCTGGAGCAGTCAGCCGTCGCTGTATGCCTACGACATCATGAACGAGCCCCACGACTCCATGGCCCAGTGGCCGATCGCCGCCCAGTACGGCATCAATGGGGTCCGCGCGGTGGACAAGACTAAGCCCATCATGATCGAAGGTAACGGCTGGTCGGAGGCGACCCGCTGGCCGTGGTGGAACGACTCCCTGCTGGCACTCAAGGATCCGTCCGATAACCTGATCTTCCAGGCGCATTCCTATTTCGACGAGAGCGCGGGCGGCAACTACACCGGCATCGATGTCGGCAAGCTGGGCCCGGACTACGGCGTGGAGCGTGTGCGCCCCTTCGTCGAGTGGCTGAAGAAGAACAAGAAGAGGGGCATGATCGGCGAATTCGGCGTGCCGGATAACGATCCCCGCTGGCTGCCGCTGATGGACCGGATGCTGGCCTATCTCAAGCAGAACTGCATTCCTTCGACCTACTGGGCGGCAGGTCCGGGCTGGGGCAACTACTTCCTGTCGGTGGAACCCGTCAACGGCGCCGACAGGCCGCAGTGGCCGACCCTGAAGAAATACATCGATGACAGCAGCTGCACCGCCATCGGCCCGCTTGCCAGCGGCACGGGCAGCACCCCGGCCAGTGGCACCGGTGCCACGGGCGGCTCCAGCGGCTCCACGGGCAGCAGCGGTGGCTCCAGCAGCGGCAATAGCGGTTCGAACAGTGGTAGCAGCCCGAGCACTGGTACCCCCGCGGGCAGCGGCAATAGCGGTGGCTCGACC
The DNA here is from genome assembly GCF_039908605.1 of Pseudomonas aestiva. Taxonomy (NCBI): domain Bacteria; kingdom Pseudomonadati; phylum Pseudomonadota; class Gammaproteobacteria; order Pseudomonadales; family Pseudomonadaceae; genus Pseudomonas; species Pseudomonas aestiva. Next base: position 1,939,674 of record NZ_CP150916.1, read on the forward strand.
ACGACCGGGGTGACTACCTCGATCAACGATTTCACCAACGAAGACTGGCTGCACGGCGTCTATCGCAAGTCGGCGGGCTTCTCCATTCCGGCGTCGGCCGCGAACGTGGGCGCCTTCAAGGTGGGCGCGCAGCTCACGCCAGCCGATGGCAAGAGCTACAAGGTGACCTATGCCCAGGTCGTCGGCAGCAACATGAGCGTCTTCATCGAGAGCCCGCAGCTCGATGGCAATGCCTATGGCTATCCCAAGACCCTGAAGACCGGCACCACCACCACCTCCGGCACGCCGGCGACGGTACCCGGGACCACGACGGGCAGTACCGGCAGTGCGGGCAGCTCCAGTTCGGGCAGCAACGCGGGCACCAACACGGGCAGCGCGGCTCCGGCCGTGACGGCGCCGGTGGTCGAGGTGAAGCCTGCGACGGGTGCCGGCAGCTCGGGCTCCACGGGCTCCACCACGCCGGCAGCTGGTTCCACGACCACGCCGACGGGATCGAGCGGTACGCCCGCCAACAGTGCCAAGCTCAATCTGGTGGGGCTGAACTTCTCGGGTGCCGCCTTTGCACCTCAGACGCTGCCCGGAGTACTCAACGTCAACTACATCATGCCGGGCGAGGCCAACTTCCAGCAGTGGAGCGCCAAGGGCGTACGGCTGATCCGCTTCCCGGTGATCTGGGAACGTCTGCAGACGCGCTTCTTCGGGAGCCTGGAAGGGGCGTACACCCAGCAGGTCAACCAGGTGCTGGAGCTGGCCAAGAAGTACAACATGAAGGTGATCCTGGCGCTGGACAACGGCGGGCGCTACAAGGGCACCCTGATCGGCACCGGTGCCGTTACCAACTTCAACTACTGGGATCTCATGTACCGCCTGGCCTACCAGTGGGGCAACCATGCCGCGCTCTATGGCTATGACATCATGGGCAAGCCCAATGGGGCCGACAGCAGCTGGCCGGTGACGGCGCAGTCCGGCATCGACGGGGTGCGCACCATGGACCGCACCCACCCGGTGATCGTCCAGGGCAATGCCTGGGGTAGCGCGGCCAACTGGCCGGGCGCGAGCAATGCCCTGCTCAATCTGAAGGATCCGGCCAACAACATCATCTACGCGGCCAACGTCTACCTCGATGAGGATGGCAGTGGCAGCTACACCGCGCAGAACATGAACAACTTCGATCCGCAGGTGGGGGTCAATCGCGTCAAGCCCTTCGTCGAATGGCTCAAGCGCAACGGCAAGCGGGGCATGATCGCCGAGTTCGGCGTACCGGCAGGCGACAGTCGCTGGCTGGCTGCCACCGACAATCTGCTGGCCTATCTGCAGCAGAACTGCATGCCGCTGACCTACTGGGCGGCCGGCCCGGGCTGGGGAGCTGCCGCCCTGGCGGTGGAGCCGATCAATGGCGTGGAGCGGCCGCAGTGGCCGACCCTGAAGAAATATGTCGATGCCAGCAACAGCTGCACGGCGGTAGGACCGCGCTAGCTTTCGCTGCGCCCGTTCCGAAGGCGACGACCCTGCCAAGGCTCGTCGCCTTTTTTCTTGATCGATCGGTAAGGAAAAGGGAACTTTTCAGGGGTCACGAACCCGCCTCTGCGAGACGAAACGGCTCTGCATCGGTGGTTTAGGGGACGACGAACGGCTATAGCTCGACTTGTCAGGGGACGGTTAGAGTCCGATTGACATCCCAAGCACAAGGAGTAGGTGCCATGACGCAAACCACCCAGCAACGGTTGCAGAATCTCGAAGAGCAGATCCTCAGTCATCGACAGGATCTGGCCCGGAGCCGACAGAGCTTCCAGGAGCAATTCGTCATCTACACGCGGCAGTTCGCCCGGCTGAGCGTGCTCGAAGCCCAGCTCGAACTGGTGCGCCGCAATACCAAGACCAAGGTACCGAACTGAAGTCGATCAGGCTTCATTCGTCTCGCGTCAGGACTTCAAGCAATTCGATTTCAAAGGTCAGGTTGGCATGTGGCTTGATCAACGCGCCGACCTGGCGCTCGCCATAGGCGAGGGCCGCCGGCACCTCCAGGCGCCGCTTGCCGCCCACCCGCATGCCCATCAGTCCCTGATCCCAGCCCTTGATCACCCGGCCGGTGCCAATGACGCACTGGAAGGGCCGGCCCTTGGCCCGGGAGGAATCGAACAGGGTGCCGTCGTCCAGCCAGCCTTCGTAGTGGGTGGTGATCAGGGCACCCTTGACCACCGCCTTGCCGTCGCCCACCACCTGGTCCTCGATCCGCAATTCGTCACTCATCGCTGTGCTCCCGGCAAAAGCCGGATTCTAGCCTGAGCGCGACCCTATGGCGGGCTCACTCCGGCACGTCGCCGAACAGGCCCGCCTGATAGTCGCGGATTGCCTGGCGGATCTCCTCGGCGCTGTTCATGACGAAGGGGCCGTGGGCGACGATGGGTTCGGCAAAGGGCGCCGCATGGCCATAGAGCAGCACGGCGCCGTCGCGACTGGCGACTTCGAGGTGGTCGCCGTCATCGGCGAATTCGAACAGCTGCCAGGGGGCTTCGTCCTGACCAGCGATCTGCAGGGTGCCGCGGACGCCGTAGCAGAACACCGTGGCACCCGCGGGAGCGGGTAGGGTGGCGCGGCCGCCGGGGGCGATCTCGACGGTCATCAGGGTGATGGGCGTCGGCGTCTGCACGGCGCCCTGGACACCCTGGTGAGTGCCGGAGGTGAGTCGGATGCGCACCCGGCCTTCATCCTCTTCGATCAGCGGCATGGCGTCGACAGTGACGCCCTGGTAGGCCGGTGGCGTGAACTTGAGGCGGGCCGGGAGATTGACCCACAGCTGCAGGATCTCCAGGTCGCCGCCATCGCGCTTGAAGGCCGCGGGAGAGAGTTCGGCATGCACCAGGCCGCTGCCCGCGGTCATCCACTGGATGCCCCCGGCTTCGATGACGCTTTCGTGGCCGCCGCTGTCGCGGTGGGCCAGCGAACCGGCGAGGATGAAAGTCACCGTCTCGAAACCGCGATGGGGATGAGGACCAAAGGGCAGGCCGGCATTGTGCGGCGGATAGACCTGGGGGCCGTGGTGGTTGAGGAACAGGAAGGGGTCCAGATGCGGCAGGCCGGGGCCCGGCAGCGGGCGGCGGGTCTGGAGGTCACCGATGTCGTCACGCCGGGCGGGATGGCGGTGCAGCAGGGTACGGGCGTTCATGGGGGGCCTCGCGGGGGCAAAACCCCAGTGTAAGGGGCACCTCGGCAGGCGGGTACCCAAGCGTGAAGAGTGCCCTTCAGATGGAGAAGCGCAGCTCGCGTTCCGGCCGGGCCACGAGCGGGCGACGGTGATTGACCACCAGTTCGCCGATGCGGATCAGATGGGCGCGGGTTACGTTGCGACTCAGCCCCAGCAGGCGCGCGGTATGGACCTGGTTGCGATGGCAGAAGCGATAGGCCGCGCGCACCAGGGCCTCTTCGACGCGCTCGTGCAGGGCCTCCGGTTGCTCTTCGAACAACTGGGCGAAGGCCTCGGTCAACAGGCTGTCCACCGGCGCCGTTTCAACCGGCCGTGGCGCCGGCAGGACCAGGCTGGGCCGCTGGACAAAGGTCAGGTCGCTGGCTTCCAGTACACCCTGGGGCTTGAGCAGCAGGGCGTGCTGCAGGGTGTTTTCCAGTTCGCGAATATTGCCCGGCCAGGGGTGTTCCAGCAGACGCCGCTCGGCTGCCGCACTCAGAGAAACAGGCGCCTGGGCATAGGCGTGGAGGAAGTGCCGCGCCAGCGGCAGGATATCGCCCTGGCGCTGGCGCAGCGGCAATAGCGGCAGGCTGACCACATTGAGGCGGTACCAGAGGTCTTCGCGAAAGGAGCCTTCGGCCACCGCCCGCTCCAGCGGGACGTTGGTGGCGGCGATGATCCTTACGTTCAGCGGCAGGCTGCGGCGAGAGCCTAGCCGTACCACCTCGCGCTCCTGCAGGACGCGCAGCAGCTTGACCTGCACCGACAGTGGCAGGTCGCCAATCTCGTCGAGAAACAGAGTGCCGCCGTTGGCTTCCTCGAACCAGCCGGCGCGCGCGGCGAGGGCGCCGGTGAAGGCACCTTTCTCATGGCCGAACAACTCGGCCTCGACCAGACTCTCGGCAAAGGCGCCGCAATTGACGGCGACGAAGGGGCCGGCATGGCGCTGACTCAGCGCATGGATATGCCGCGCGATCAGTTCCTTGCCGGTACCGGTCTCGCCGATCACCAGCACACTGGCGTCGCTCGGTGCGATCTTTTCCAGGTGGGCGAGCAGGTCGCGCGATTTGGGATCGGCGAACACCTGGGCGGTCGCGCGGTAGCGGGGCACCTCGGGCGTGCGCGTCAGGGTCAGCAGGGTCATCGCGGATTCCTCAGGAGTAGAAGCTGGGGGTGGGAAGGGTGTCGTTGAGGGCCCACTCGCCTAGCTCGTGCAACTTGTAGTCGACCGGATCGTGCAGGGTCTGGGTGCGCAGGTTGCGCCAGTAGCGATCCAGGCGCAGCGCACCGGCGGTGGCCCGGGCGCCGCCGACCTCGAACAGGCGGCTGGCGAGATCGAGGCCGTGCCGGCTGGCGGCGACCTTGGCCGTGGCGATGGCGATGGCCAGTTCGCCCCGTGCCGCTGGGGTAAGGGCCGTACCCTGTTGCCACGCCTGGGCGAAGGCGCCGTTGGCGCGCTCGACCAGCAGCCGGCTGCTCTCCAGGGCGACCCAGAACTCGCCGTAGTGGCGCAGGATGTAGGGGTCTTCGCTGGCGCTGGCGGCCGTTGACTTGAACCAGGGGCGCGCCTGGGTGGTGGTGTAGCGGCGCGCCTCGGCGAAGGCGCCTTCGGCCAGGCCGAGAAAGATGTTGGCGAAGATCAGCTGGGCCAGCAGCGGCCGCAGGCAGGCGAAGGGCGTGCTCAGCGGGCCGGGGTCGAGCAGCCATTCCTGCTGTTCGACGCGTACGCCGTCGAAGCGCGCGCTGCCACTGTCGGTCTGGCGCTGGCCGTTGTTGTCCCAGTCGTCGAACAACTGGATGCCGGCGCGCCCGGTAGGCACCACGGCTATCAGCAGGCGTCCGCTGTCATCGTTCTCCAGCGCCGAGAGCAGCAACAGATCCGAGTCCAGGGCACCGCTGCAAAAGCTCTTCTGCCCATCCACCTGCCAGGCATCGCCGCTGCGGCGGGCAAGGGTGCGGCGATCCAGGGGATTGAGCGCGTTCCCCCAGAACAGGGCATCGCGCGCGGTGCTCTCCAGCCAGGGTCGCCATTGCGCAGGCTGGCCGAACAACTGGGCGGTGGCCAGCAGCAGATGATGGAAGCCGAACACGTGGGCCAGGGAGCTGTCGACCCGGGCCAGCCGCCGCACGGCCTCCAGCGTCTGGTCCCAGGCGGCGCCGAGGCCGCCCAGCTCCTCGGGAATGCTCAGGGCCAGGAGACCGCTCTGGCGCAAGGCGTCACGCTCGCTCTTGGGCGTACCGCCCTGGCGATCGCGCTCGGCCGCGGTGATGGCGAAGCGTTCCAGCAGAGGCGTGAGGGGATCCAGCAGGGCATCGGACATGAGGGACTCGTGCGGTGGAGGGGGTTGCAGGTGTTAGAACGTAATGCGAGCCAAACCCTTAGTTGAAATATTTTTTTGTTATTAGTTAATGGCGTGGCGCCACCCATCTTGCATTCCGACCGCCTGGTCATCTTTTTTCGCTATCTCATTTAAGCCCTGACTATTGGCTGCCGACACTGAATTAACTCAATCTCCCGACCAGGGGCGTGTCATGTTCAACAAAGGATTAAAACAAGAACTGCAGCGTCTCCGCGAGCAGGTGGATTCCTTCAAGCGACTAAAGGCCGAGCTCGACGTCGAGATGATTGGCCTGGAGCTGGACGGCCAGGGCCGGGTGACCGCGGTGAACGCCAATTTCGAAAAGGAAATGGGCCTGCGCGCCGCGGATCTGCTGGGCCGTCCGCTCCTGGATCTGGTCCCGGGGCATGTCAGAAACCAGGAATACAACCGTCGCCTGCAGCAGTGCCTGAGTCGTGGCGAGCCCTATAGCGGGGCCCTGCATCTCTTGCGCGGCGACGGTAAGGAAGCCTGGTTGAGGGGCATCCTGCACCCGTTCCATGATGGCCAGGGCCAGGTGACGCGCTTCCGACTGTTCTGCAATAACCTGACGAGAACCATCGAGACCTCGCGCGAGCACGAAAGCCTGCTCAAGGCGCTGCGCCGTTCCACGGCGGTCATCGAATTCAACCTCGACGGCGAGGTGCTCGACGCCAACGACAGATTCCTGCAGGCCATGGGTTATTCCCTGGCGCAGATCAAGGGCAAGCACCACCGGCTGTTCTGCGAGGCGGCCGAGGCAAACTCCGAGGCCTATCAGCAATTCTGGGCGCGCCTGCGTCGCGGCGAATTCGTCGTGGATCGCTTCAAGCGCCTGGATGCCCATGGCCGCGATGTCTGGCTGGAAGCCTCCTACAACCCGGTGATCGACGCCCATGAGCGCCTGTACAAGGTGGTCAAGTTCGCCACCGTGATTACCGATCAGGTCCAGCAGGAACAGGCGGTGTCCGAGGCCGCCAGCGTAGCCTTCGAGACCTCCCGGCACACCGACGACACCGCCCGCAAGGGTGCGGCGGTGGCGCAGCAGACGGTGGACGTCATGCGCGCCCTGGCGACCCAGATGCAGGAGGCGGTGAAGGGCATCGAGGCGCTGGACAACCAGTCCCAGGTGATCGGCACCATCATCAAGACCATCAGCGGCATCGCCGAACAGACCAACCTGCTGGCGCTCAATGCCGCCATCGAGGCGGCCCGGGCCGGCGAGCAGGGCCGCGGCTTCGCCGTGGTGGCCGACGAGGTCAGGCAACTGGCCTCGCGCACCAGCAAGGCGACCGAGGAGATCGTCGGGGTGGTACAGCAGAACCAGCAACTGGCCGGCGAAGCCGTGACGGTGATCGAGAACGGCCGGCGTCAGGCCGAGCAGGGCCTGGAGCTGGCGGGGCAGGCCGGGCAGGTGATCGTGGAGATCCAGGATGGCGCCCAGCGAGTGGTCGGCGCCGTGGGGCGCTTCGCCCGCCAGCTGTCGAACTGATCCCGCACGCTGAATGCACAACGGCAACCCCAGGGTTGCCGTTGTGCATTCAGGCGGTCAGCCCTGCTTGCTGCCGCCACCTATCTGCCAGGCGAAGGGAGGTTCGCTGCCGTCGATCTCCCAGGCGCCGACGATGCGTTCCTTGTAGATCAGCGGATTGTGCGAGGCCGCGGTGCGGGCATTGCGCCAGTGGCGATCCAGGCCCTTGCGGCTGCTAGTGGCCGACGCGCCCAATGCATTGAAAAGGTCGCTGGTGGCCCGCAGGACTAGCTCGGCGACCGCCGATTGCGCCTGGGCCGATTCCAGTTCCGCCGCCACGTTGGCGGCGTGCTCGGCGGCGGCATCCCCGGCATAGCGGGCTTCGAAGGCGGTCTGGGCCGCGGCGGCGGCTGCCAGGGTCGCGGCTTCGGCGGCATAGACGAAGGCCGAGGCCTTGCCCACCACCTGCTGCACCTGGGGAGCGGCACTGGCCGCGCTGGCGTTGCCATGGCTGTAGACCCGGGTGCGCCCCCGTACTTCGGCAGCGAATTCGCGCACGGCCGCCTGGCCGCTGCCGGTGATCACGGCCAGCAGCACCAGCTGGTAGAAGGCGGTCTGGTATTTGAAGCGGGTGGCGAAGTCGATGAGATTCTCGGGCGCCACGCGCACGTCTTCGAACACCGAGGTGCCGCTGGCGGTGGTGCGCTGGCCGAAGCCGTCCCAGTCGTCGGACTGGCGCACGCCGGGCTGGTCGGTGCGGATGGCGGCGATGACGTCGCCCCCGGTGTCGTCGCGCTGGGCGTAGACGTCGATCCAGTCGGCGAACAGGCTGCCGGTGCTGTAGTACTTGGTGCCGTTGAGACGCCACTCACCGTCCTGCTGGCTGACCCGGGTGATGACCTTGCCGAGCTTGACGGTGCCGATCTCGGTCCAGGCGTTGCCCACCAGGTCACCGGCGACGAAGCGCTCGAACCAGACCTGTTGGGAAGCGCTGGCATGGGCATTGAGGCGGTCCTCGACAAAGGCGAAGTGGCCGCGCAGCGCCTGGGGCAGATTGCTGTCGGCGGCTGCCAGTTCGATCAGCAGCCGTACCAGTTGCGGCAGGCTGGCACCGCTGCCGCCGAACTCCACGGGCACCCGCACGGCGCCGAAGCCGGCGTCCTTGAGCCAGGCGACGGGCGCATAGGGCAGGGTGCGCTGGCGCTCGCGTTCCAGGGCGCCTTCGGCGATTCGGGCAAAGAGCGGCCGAAAGCGCGCGGCCAGCTGTTCGTAGTCGGGGCTGGGCGCAGGGGTGGGCGGCAGGTGGCGAGCGGGCAGATTCATGGTGATCCTCGGCGGTTGGAAGGTCGACGCCAGAGGCTTTGCAAGAGCGTTGCCAGGACCTGAAAGGCCGCTTTTCCGGGGTTTGCCGGGCCTGGACTGCCTGGCCGGCAGCAGGAGTGCCTGGCCGCTGTTGCCCGGGCGACAGCGGGTCGGCCACGCTAGACTGGCCTTTTGTCTGGAGCCCCCATGGATCTCTTGTTTCTCGGCACCTCGGCCGGGGTGCCGACCCGGCGGCGCAACGTCTCGGCCCTTGCCCTGATCGAGGACCAGGGCAAGGGCTGGTTTCTCGTCGACTGCGGCGAGGCCACCCAGCACCAGCTGCTGCGTACCCCGCTGTCAGCGGCGGATCTGCGCGCCATCTGCATCACCCATGTCCATGGCGACCACTGCTATGGCCTGCCAGGGCTGCTGGCCAGCGCCGCCATGACCGGACGCCGCCAGCCGCTGCTGCTGATCGCGCCCCAGGCGGTCCATGACTGGCTCGCCGCCACCCAGCTGCTGACCGCGCTGCACCTGCCTTTCGAGCTGCGCGTCCATGCCCTGGAGGGTTTTACCGGCGTTGCCGTGGGCGCCTGGGATATCGACGCCTTCGCGCTTTCCCATCGGGTGCCCAGTCACGCCTTTCGCTTCCGCGAGACCCGTCGGCCGCAGCGCCTCGATCCCGCGGCCCTGGCGGCGGCCCAGGTGCCGCGCGGGCCGCTGTGGGGGCGGCTGCATGGCGGTGAGGACGTGCTACACGAGGGCCGCCTGCTGCGCAGCGCCGACTTCCTGCAGGCGGCCCATGGCGAGCGGCGGTTGGTGGTGGCAGGAGATAACGACGATCCCGCCTTGCTGACGGAGGCCTGCCGGGGTGCTCAGCTGCTGGTCCATGAAGCCACCTACGCCCAGGCGCAGATCGACAAGACCGGGCAGAGCTGGGGCCACAGCAGCGCGGCCGGCGTCGCTCGTTTCGCCGAGGCGCAGGCGCTGCCGGCGCTGTTGCTCACCCATTTCAGTCCGCGCTATCAGGCTGAGGCGGGGCGTTCGCCGTGCATCGACGAGCTGCGCCGGGAGGCCGCGGCCTGCTACAGCGGTCACCTGCAGCTGGCCGAGGATTTCGCGCGCTTTCGCCTGGATCGTCAGGGCCAGCTGAAAGCCCTGGACCAGAGCGGCGGGGCAGGGGATGGCGACCCGCAGCAGGAAAGAGGCTGAAACGCTTCGGTCTTGTCTGACCTGTTCTCCTTGGGCATAGTGCGAACGTTTATCATTTCAGGATCCTTTCGATCCCTCGCACCTCGTCCCTAGGAGAAGCAAATGGCGGTGTCTTTCAACAAGGTCTCGACGCTGGGCGCCATGGCGCTACTGTCCCTGGCAGTGGGGGCCTGTTCCAATCGCCCGGAGGCACCGATGCCACCGCCACCCGCGCCGGCGCCTGTCGCCGCGCAGCCGGCCGCGCCCCAGGCGCCGGCCGAACTCAAGCGCATCGAGCTGGGCTACGGCGTCTACGAGCTGGCCTACAGCCCGGCCAAGCAGTCGGTCTACGCGGCGACCGCCCAGCTGACCAAGGGCGTTACCGGCGGGGTGATCTACCAGCTGGATCCGGCCACCCTGGCCATCACCGGCCAGATCCATACCGATCTGAAGAACTTCGCCCTGACCACCGATGCCAGCGGCGAGACGCTGTTCGTCACCAACTCCCTGGACGGCGGTCTCAGCCGTATCGACCTGCGTACCGGCAAGGTGGAGAAGCGGCTGAAATTCAACGAGATGGGCCGCGACGGCCATCCGGTCAATCCGCGCCAGGTCATCCTGCATGACGGCATGCTGTATGTCGGCGGTGTCGGCGATCCGGGGGTGATCTGGGTAGTGGATGCCAAGACCCTGACCCTCAAGGCGCGCATTCCCAATGCCGGCAAGTGGGTGACCGGCCTGCTGTATTCCGAGGACACCGGGCGCCTCTATGCGGCCAACGGCAGCGGCGAGGTGCTGGTGATCAATCCACGCACGCGCAAGATCGAGCACCGCTGGACCCCGGGCGATGGCGGCAAGTACCTGCTGCTGAACCTGGCCGAGGATCGTGCGAACCACCAGCTGTTCGTCACCGACAATTCCGAAGCCAAGACTGTGCTGGTCTTCGATATCCGCAGCGGCAAGGTGATCAAGCGCCTGCCGGTTGGTGACGCCCTGGCCATCAAGCTCAATACCAAACGCAATGAGCTGTACATCACCCAGCGCGAAACCGGTCGGCTGCTGATCCTCGACGCCACCACCTACGCCGAGAAGAAGGCCTACGACCTCAAGCCCAATCCCAACAGCCTGCTGGTCAGCCCGGATGGCCAGACGCTGTATGCGACGGTGAAGACGCCCTTCGACAAGGAATACATGAACACCGCGCCGGAAAGCGTGGTGCGCATCGACCTCTCCGCGGTGAAGTAAACCGCGCCGCCCTGGCTGCCGCAGCGTCCTGCTGCGGTGGCCCCGGGCTTCCCACGCCCGCCGGCTTGCTCTTGAATGCGTGGGTCCCACCATCCAGGAGCCGCCACCTTGTCCGCGACCGATCTCAGCCTGCTTCCGCTGCTGGAAGCCTCCTACCGTCACTGGCTCGGCCAGCCGCTGCCGCGTCCCGCGGGATTACTTGCGGCCGACGTCCCTGCCTGGCTGCATGAGCGGGCACCCTATGCCCTGCTGGCGCACGGTACCGAAGGTGATCCGCTGTTCTGCTACGCCAACGGTCAGGCGCTGAGCTGCTTCGGCTATCCGCGCGCCGAATTCATCGGCATGCCCTCCAGGTTCAGCGCCTCACCCAGGGACCGGGACGAGCGTCAGCGCCTGATGGAAGCGGTGGGGCGCCAGGGTTATGCCTGTGGCTATGAGGGCTGGCGGGTCGATCGAGACGGTGAGGCCTTCCAGATCCATGCCGGCGTGGTGTGGAATCTGCTTGATGTCGACGGGCAGCGGTTGGGGCAGGCCGCGTTGTTCTGGCCGGACCCGCAGCGGATTGGGCAGCTGGAGTGAGGCAGAGATCGTTGGGCTTCGCTGCGCTCGGAAGATCGGCGAATTCGTGGACAAGGCTGCGCCGTTGTCCACCCTTGTATCTCGACGACAGCCTCCTTAGGGGGGCATAGTCCCCGACTGATCATCGGGGGAGGATGGCAGGCCGTGTCCACCCTTAAGCCTTTGAGCTTGCAACGTAGATAGGCCGCCTCCTCCACACCCATCCCCGAGTCCGAACGGTATCTAGAGCCTCCAGAGCTCGTATTGCACAAGGTTGGACGGGATGACGTGATCGTGTCGCATCTGAAGGAGGAGACATCATGGCCGTAATCGGTGTTGATATCGCCAAGCGCAGCTTCGATCTGGCGATCCTGCAATCCAATGGCAAGCACCGGACCAAGGGCAGGCTGAGCAACGATCCGTCAGGCTTCGCGGTCTTTGCCGACTGGCTGCAACAGCATGCCGAGCCAGGCGCTTGGATCGTGATGGAGGCCACAGGCACCTATCACGAAGCGCTCGCCGAGCATTTCCATGCGCTGGGCTACCGAATCGCCGTGCTCAATCCGGCACAGATCGCTCGCTATGCGCAAAGCCAATTGCAGCGCAGCAAGACGGACAAACTCGACGCCAAGCTGATCGCCACCTATGGCCAGCGGCATGAAGACAGCCTGCGGGCCTGGCACCCGGAGCCTGTGTCCATCCGCACGCTTCGCGCGCTGACCCGGCGCCTGGAGGATCTCCAATCGCTACGGCAGATGGAGCTCAATCGGCTCGAGGTCAGCCCGGAAAAAGTCCAAAACTCGATCCAGGCGGTCGTGCAGCGGCTCGATGAGCAGATCGCCTGGACGCTCGAACAGATCAAACGGCATATCGACGATGACCCGGACCTGCGCGGCAAACGTGATCTGCTGGTGAGCATAGACGGCATCGCCGACAAGACCGCCGCCCTGATCCTGGCGGAGCTCGGCGATATCGGTCGCTTCGCCGATGCCCGCGCCGTGACCGCCTTTGCCGGTTTGAACCCACGCCTACAGGAATCAGGTCTTTACCGCGGCCATACCGGCATCTCGCGCATGGGATCGGTCCGCTTACGAAGTGCGCTATACCTACCCGCCGTCGTGGCGCTGACCTACAACCCGGCTATCAAGGCGCAAGCCGAGCGTCTGAAAACCAGGGGGAAGAAAGGTAAACAAACCGTCTGTGCCGCCATGCGCAAGCTGCTGACCATCGCCTATGGCGTGCTCAAATCGGGCAAGCCTTTCGATCCTGCTTTAGCGATTGCACACTGAGGGGCGAAGACGGTATCTACGCCTAGCCTGACGTCGTAGGGTGGAAAACCGCGCAGCGTTTTCCACGCGAGGGTAATGCCAGGCTATCCCGACTCACCCCGGTCGGATGCTTCACTCGTCCTCGACGATCAGCACCACCAGATCCTTGGGCCCGTGGGCGCCATAGGCCAGTACCTGCTCGATGTCGGCGGTCTTGGACGGTCCGGAGATCAGCAGGGCATTGGTCGGCATACCGTCCTGCCAGCGGTGCTGTTGCTGCAACTCGTAGAAGTTGTCCACCACGGTGCTGGCCCTGAGCAGGGCGATGTGCAGCGGGGGCACCAGGCTCATCAGGCGCGGTTCCTGGCGATCCGGCCAGAGCACCAGACTGCCAGTGGAGGCCAGGGCGCCAAGGGTGCCGGTGAGGCTGGCCGGGGTGTCGTTGAACAGTTCGGCCTTCCACTCTTCCACGGGGCGATCGTAGGCCTTCCAGCGCGGTGAGCCGTCGCCCTGCCAGCGCTCCACCAGGCGCGCACCGTGGGGCGTGCCGGGAGCGATCAATAGCTGATCCAGACCCCGTTCGGCGAGGACGCGCTCGACCAGCGCCGGCCAGTCCGCCGCGGTGGTCAGGTGGGTTTCGGTATGCACCGTCTCCATCAGGGTGCGCAGGCGGGCGACGCGCTCCGCAGGTGGATAGCGCCAGGGTTCGGTCACCAGGGCTTCATCGAAGGTGTCCGCCAGCGGCTGGGTGCCCTGCAGACTGCCGCGCAGCTTGGCGAGGATGTTGTCGCGGGCGCTCATGGGCGTTTCTCCAGGTGGTCGCGGGCCAGTTCGTGCAGCGAGCGCGATGCCGGCCTGGGCGCGCTGTGGTGCTCCGTCCAGGGGCCGAGCTGGCCGGGGGTGAAGCGGCCGAAGCGGGTGGCCAGGTAGCTGAAGCCGCGATAGAGCAGCGGCGAGGTGTAGAGATTCTGCCAGGCATGCCAGGTCCAGCGCTCCCGGGCGGAGAACTTGCTGCCCTGGCCGCGCAACAGGTGCGGCTCGGCATTGGGCGCCTTGACGTTCTCTTCGCGCAGGCGCCGCAAGAGCGCCGGAATCGGGATCTTGACCGGACAGACCTCTCCGCAGGCGCCACACAGCGAGGAGGCGCTGGGGTGGTCGGGCGCCTGCTCCAGGCCGACCAGGTGCGGGGTGATGATGGCGCCGATGGGGCCGGGATAGACCTCGCCATAGGCATGGCCGCCGATGCGGGTATAGACCGGGCAGTGGTTCATGCAGGCGCCGCAGCGGATGCAGTTGAGGGTCTGGCGCAATTCGCTGTCGGCGAAGGCCTGGCTGCGGCCGTTGTCCAGCAGCACCAGGTGCACCTCGCGCGGGCCGTCCAGTTCCTCGGCCTTGCGCGGCCCGGAGATCATGTTGACGTAGGTGGTGATCGGCTGGCCCAGGGCCGAACGGGTCAGCAGCGACAGCAGCGGCACCACGTCGCGCAGGTTCTCCACCACCTTTTCGATACCGGTTACGGCGATGTGCACCGGCGGTACCGTGGTGGACATCCGCCCGTTGCCCTCGTTTTCCACCAGCAGCAGGGTACCGGTCTCGGCCACGGCGAAGTTGACGCCGGAGATGCCGATGTCGGCCTCGAAGAATTTCTGCCGCAGCACCCGCCGACCGGTCTGGATGAGTTCGTCGACGTCGGTGGTGTAGGGCTCGGCGAGGTGCTCGTGGAAGAGGGTACCCACCTGCTGCCGGTTGAGGTGGATGGCCGGCATGATGATGTGCGAGGGCTTCTCGCCGGCGAGCTGGATGATGTACTCGCCCATGTCCGATTCCAGGCAGTCGATGCCCTGGGCGCCGAGGACGTGGTTCATGTCCATCTCTTCGCTGACCATGGACTTGCCCTTGATCAACAGCTTGGCCGCATGGCGCTCGGCGATCTGCTGGACGATGGCATTGGCTTCGGCCGTGGTCTCGGCCCAGTGCACCTGGACGCCATTGCGCTTGAGGTTGGCTTCCAGGCGTTCCAGCAGCTCCGGCAGCTTGGACAGCGCCCGGGCGCGGGTGCGATTGCCCAGTTCGCGCAGCCGCTCGCGCTCGTCGGCATCGCTCATGCTGGCCAGGCGCTTGGTCATCAGCGAATCCATGGCCGTGCGGAAGTTGCGTCTGAGCTGGTCGTCGCCCAGGGCCTGGCGGGCGCGCGTCTTGAAGGGGGGCGCCGCGCTGATGTCGGTGAGGGGGATCTTGAGCATCTCGTTCACGCTGCACCTCCGATACGGCGCCAGAGAAAGCTCGCCAGGTGTTCGCCACGCAGGGCGGCGCGCTGCTTTTCCAGGGCGCCATTGATGTTCATCAGGCAACCGCAGTCGGCGGTGAGCACCTGGGCCGCGCCGCTGTCCTGCAGGGCGCGGGTCTTGTCCGCCACCATGGCGCCGGAGATGTCCGGCATGCGTACCGAGAAGGTGCCGCCAAAACCGCAGCATTCGCTCTCGTGGTCATGGTCGACGCGCTCCACGGCCTGCAGCTGGCCGAGCAGGGCGCGGCCGTGCAGGTGGGTCTGCATCTCGC
Source organism: Pseudomonas aestiva (assembly GCF_039908605.1). Classification (NCBI taxonomy): domain Bacteria; kingdom Pseudomonadati; phylum Pseudomonadota; class Gammaproteobacteria; order Pseudomonadales; family Pseudomonadaceae; genus Pseudomonas; species Pseudomonas aestiva. Next base: position 1,954,809 of record NZ_CP150916.1, read on the forward strand.
GGCGGGCGCTGCAGGAGGTGTGCAGCGCCACCTTGGTCGGGGCGCCGCGATCCTGGTAGTCGACCTGGCAGACGTGCAGCAGGAATTCCGCCAGTTCGTAGGTGCGCTCGGCCAGATCCCGTACCTGCCGCAGGGTCTCGGGTTCGTCGGCGAACAGCTCGGCATAGTGATGGCGCAGCATCCCGGCGCAGGAGCCGGAGGGCACCACCACCGGCCAGGGCTCGGCGAACAGCGCCAGCTGGGTGCGCGCCACGGCGCGGGCTTCCTCGGTGTAGCCCGAGGTGTAGGCGGGCTGGCCGCAGCAGCTCTGCGCCTGGGGGAAATTCACGCGGATGCCTTCGCGCTCCAGCAGGCGGATGCTGTCCATGCCGGCTTCGGGATAGAAGAGGTCCACCACGCAGGTGCCGAACAGATAGACCTGGGTCGGCTTCTGCGGCGGATAGGTCCGCGGCGGCGCCAGGGGCGGGGCGGTGCGGGTGGCGTTGGGGGCGGCGTTGTGGAAGAGGTCGGTCATCAGGATACTCCGGGTTGGCCCGGTTAAAAGAGAGCCTGCTCATGATCTGCTGCGCGTCAGCCAAACCGCGTTGAAAATGCCCTGGGTCGCCAGCCCGGTCGGAATGCTCATTTACCACTCGTAAACTCCGCTTCCTCAGGCATTTCCGTCTTGTTTGTCTCTAGCTCGCGAGATCAGCAAAAGGCTCCAGAAGACCGGCGGCGACCGGGGTCGCCGCCGGGAAACCCACGATCAGTGCACCAGCATGCCGGTGAACACATAGGCCTGCGCCAGGGTGATAAAGCCGACCAGCACGGCGAAGCCGATGCTGTGCCGTACGGTGAAACGGAACAGGTCGGACTCCTTGCCCACCATGCCGGTGGCGGCGCAGGCCACGGCGATGGATTGCGGCGAGATCATCTTGCCGGTCACGCCGCCGGAGCTGTTGGCCGCCACCAGCAGGGTGTCGGAAACGCCGATCTGGTGCGCGGTGGTCGCCTGCAGCGAGCCGAACAGGGCATTGGACGAGGTGTCCGAACCGGTCAGGAACACCCCCAGCCAGCCCAGCAGCGGCGAGAAGAAGGGGAACAGCGCGCCGGTACCGGCCAGCAGCAGCGCCAGGGTGGTGGACATTCCCGAGTAGTTGACGACGAAGGCGAAGGCCAGCACCAGTCCGATCGACAGGATCGGCTTGCGCAGCTCCACCAGGGTTTCCTTGAACACGCCGAGGGCGGTCGAGGGCTTGATGCGGAAGATGGCCATGGAGATCAGCGCGGAGATCAGGATGGCGGTGCCGGAGGCCGACAGCAGGTCGAGCTTGTAGACCGCCGGCATCGGCGTCGGCGTGGCCACGATCGGCAGTGTCTTGAGCACCAGCTTGTCCAGGTAGGGCACCGGCACGTTGATTACCAGGGCATAGAGGGCACCGCCGGTGGTGAACAGCGCCTTGAAGGCCTTGGTGGTCCAGATCGTGACGACCACGGTCAGGATCAGGAACGGCGACCAGGCCTTGATCACGGTACCCAGGGAATGCTCAGGAGGCAGCCGGCCGCCGCCGCCGAAGCCGGCCCCGCCACCCAGCATGGCGGCGCCGCCGCCACTGACCACGGCGGTGGCGCCCGCGGTGGCCTGCTGCGGCTGGCGCAGCTTGAGGTAGCTGGTGAGGGCGATCATGGCGGCCAGCGACGAGGTGATGTCGGGCAGTTCCGGACCGATGAAGTTGGAAGTCAGGTACTGGAACACGGCGAAGGTGCCGCCGCAGATCAGCGCCGGCTTCCAGGTTTCCCGCAGGCCGCGCATGCCGTCCATCATGAACATCAGCCACAGCGGCACCAGCAGCGACAGCAGTGGCAGCTGGCGACCGGTCATGGCGCCGATCTTGAAGGCGTCGATACCGGTCACCTGGCCGGCGACGATGGTCGGGATACCCAGGGCGCCGAAGGCCACCGGCGCGGTGTTGGCGATCAGGCAGAGCCCGGCCGCCTTCAGCGGATTGTGGCCGAGGCCCACCAGCAGCGCGGCGGTGATGGCCACCGGTGCGCCGAAGCCGGCCGCACCCTCGAGGAAGGCGCCAAAGCAGAAGCCGATCAGCAGCACCTGCAGGCGCTGGTCGTCGGTGATGGACAGCACCGAGCTGCGGATGATGTCGAACTGTCCGCACTTGACCGTCAGCTTGTAAAGGAACACCGCCGTGACGATGATCCAGGCGATCGGCCAGAGGCCATAGAGGAAACCGTAGCCGGCCGAGGCCAGCGCCTTGTCCACCGGCATGCGATAGACGAACAGCGCGATGAGCAGGGCGATCGCCAGGGTGATGGCACCCGCCACATGGCCCTTGAGCCTCAGACCGGCGAGCGCGACGAAGAAGAACAGAATGGGCAGGGCGGCGACGAAGGCCGAAAGGCCCAGGCTGCCCAGGGGGAGATAGATCTGTTGCCAGGTATCCATCGGGTGCTCCTTGATTGTTTTTGTAGGGAGGCGGCAGGACGGGGTTGCACAAGATCGCGACCTGTGGCAAAAATTGGTAAGACCAATTTACAAGGGCGACTTCACGCACGTTAAGCGGGGTCTTTGCCCCTGTCAAACGTCTTGATCTGCGACTTTCGTCGGCCAGCACTGCCTGGCTGACGGACCCTCGCCACTGTCCGCGGCTTTTTTCGAGGTTTTTCATGGGGTTCGAACCGGTCAAGCAACGTCGTCTGTCGGACGACATCGTCAAGCACCTGGAGGCGCTGATCGCCGAAGGCTCGCTGCGCCCTGGCGAACGCCTGCCGGCCGAGCGGGTGCTGGCCGAGCGCTTCGGGGTATCGCGACCCTCGCTGCGCGAAGCCATCCAGAAGCTGATCGCACGCGGCCTGCTGCTCAGTCGGCAGGGCGGTGGCACCTATGTCACCGAGGCGCTGAACAGTGCCTTCACCGATCCCCTGCTGCCGCTGCTGGAAAGCCGCGAGGAAACCCGCCGTGACCTGCTGGAGTTTCGCCACACCCTGGAAAGCGCCTGCGCCTACTACGCCGCCCAGCGCGCCACCGAGCCGGACCTGGCGCGGCTGACCCTGGCCTGGGAGCGCCTGGAGGACTGCTACCGGCGGCGCGACACCCTGACCCGGGAAGAGGAGGGCGAGGCCGACGCGGCCTTTCACCTGGCCATCGCCGAGGCCAGTCACAACGCCGTCTACCTGCATAGCATCCGCAGCCTGTTCGAATTGCTGCGCCACCACATGGTGACCAACATCGGCGGCATGCAGGCGCAACGGGGCGAAACCCGCGAGCACCTGCTGGAACAGCACCGATCGCTCTACCAGGCGATTGTCGCGGGTGAAGCGGAAACGGCACGCGAGGCGGCGAGCCGTCACCTGGGCTATGTGCGGGAGGTTCTGGAGGAGGCCGGTGCCATGGCAGGCCGTCTAGCACGGGCCAAACGGCGCGATGAGCGCTAAAAGGATCTGGCGAAAAACATCATGATGTCATTATGCTATTGCAATAAGTTATCCGTCCGCGGCTAAAGTTTAGCGTTCCAGAGCTGATAACCCGGTCACACCTTCCCGCCTTCGCTGGCGTCTAGACCGGTACCCTCCTGTGGAACACGCCTCTTCTTCGCCCTCGTTCATCGATCTTACCTTCACCCCTGCATTGCTCGGTGCCTGCGGTACCGGCGCGATCCTGTTCGTGGGCGGCGTGACGTCGACCACCCTGGCGCTGAGTGCCACCCAGGTGGTGCTCGCCGCCGGTCTGGGCTTCTGGCAGCTGCGTCGCGCCCAGGCGCGCCAGGCCGAGCGCGCGGCCGAGCAGGCCGTGAGCCAGAGTCCGGCCAGCGGTCGGGACGAAGCCCTCGAAGCCCTCTGCGTGGCGGTGCTGCCGGTGTGGTCCGAGCAGATCGAAGCGGCGCGCGCCCACACCGAGCAGGAAATCGTCAGCCTGACCAGTCGCTTCGCCGAACTGGCCGACCGCATCCACAGCGTCGCCGGCGCCGATCACGGCAGTGGCGATCGCCTGGTCAATCTCATGGCCAGCAGCCAGAACCAGCTCGATGGCATCCTGCACGCGCTGCGCGAAGCGCTGTCGAGCAAGGGCGCGCTGCTGGACGAGGTCAACGGCCTGGCCGGTCTGACCGAACAACTCAAGAGCATGGCCAAGGACGTCGGCGACGTGGCGCGCCAGACCAACCTGCTGGCCCTCAATGCCGCCATCGAAGCCGCCCGTGCCGGCGAAGCCGGGCGCGGTTTCGCGGTGGTCGCCGACGAGGTGCGCAAGCTCTCCACCCTGTCCGGCGATACCGGGCAGAAGATCGGCGAAACCGTGGAAACGGTGAACGGCGCCATTGCCCGCACCCTGGAGCTGTCGCAGCTCCACGCCGAACGCGACACCGGCACCCTGAACCAGTCCGGCGAGACCATCGAGCAGGTCATCGGCACCTTTGGCGGCACCACCCGTGACGTGGTCGAGCGCAGCGATGCCCTGGCGAACAATGCCGCGGCCGTGGGCGGCGCCATTGCCGAGGTGCTGGTCGCCCTGCAATTCCAGGATCGCGTCAGCCAGATGCTCGGCCACATCCGTGACGACCAGGCGCGTCTCGAACGCCTGGTGATCGACCGTCGCGCCCTGGCCGCCAGCGGTCAGCCGCTGCCGACCCTCGACACCCGCGGCTGGCTCGCCGAGCTGGCCCGCACCTACACCATGGCCGAGCAGGTCGCCGTGCACCACGGCAAGCGACCGGCCGCCGCCGCTGCCGAATCCGATATCACGTTCTTTTAAGGAAAGCTGTCATGAGCAACAAGACCATTCTGATCGTCGACGACTCCATCTCCATCCGCCAGGTGGTGTCCATGACGCTGAAAAGCGCGGGCTATGACGTCATCGAAGGCTGCGATGGGCGCGACGCCCTGACCAAGCTGGACGGTCGCAAGGTGCACCTGATCATCAGCGACGTGAACATGCCCAACATGGACGGCATCACCTTCGTCACCGCGGCCAAGAAGCTGCCGGCCTACCGGTTCACCCCGGTGATCATGCTCACCACCGAATCCGATGCCGCCAAGAAAGCCGCCGGCCAGGCCGCCGGTGCCAAGGCCTGGATGGTCAAGCCGTTCCAGCCCGCGCAGATGCTGGCGGCGGTTTCCAAGCTGATCATGCCCTGATGGCCCTGGAGGCTGCCCCCATGAACGATGTCGTTCGTACCCGCTTGCCCCTCACCGGGCCGCTGACCATCTACACCGCGGCTGACAGCAAGCCGCTGCTGATGGAGCCCCTGACCGCCGGGGTCACCGTGGCGCTGGAACTGGCCGAGGTCGATGAATTCGACTCCGCCGGTCTGCAGTTGCTGCTGCTGGCCCACCGGGAGGCGCAGCGTCTGGGCGGCAGCCTGGAACTGGTCGACCCCAGCCCCGCCGTCACCGAACTGCTGGAGCTGGCAGGTCTTGCCGACTTCTTTACCGCGGCCGCCGCGGAAGGTGTTGCCGCATGAACATGGACGAGATCCTCAAGACCTTCATCGCCGAGAGCGAAGAATTGCTGCAGCAGATGGAAGCCGCGCTGCTGCAGATCGAGCAGGCGCCGGATGACGTCGAGCTGATCAATGCCATCTTCCGCGCCGCCCACACCATCAAGGGTTCGGCCGGTCTGTTCGGTCTGGACCATGTGGTGGCCTTCACCCATGTCGCCGAAAGCGTGCTCGACCGGATCCGCAGCAACGAGCTGGCCTTCGACGAGACCCTGTCGGCGCTGTTCCTGGAGGTCTGCGACCACCTCAACGGCCTGATCGCCCGGGTGTCGTCCGGCAGCGAGCCCGAGGCCGACTTCCAGGCCGCCGGCGCCGTGCTGGTGCAGCGCCTGGAGCACTATCTGCAGCCGAGCGCCAAGGCGGCCCAGCCGGTCGCGGCCGCCCGTACCCTGGCGGCACCGGTCGATGGCGTCGCCGCTGGCCACTGGCACCTGTCGCTGCGCTTCGGTCCGGACATGCTGCGCAACGGCATGGATCCGCTGGCCTTCGTGCGCTACCTCAACAGCTTTGGCCGCATCGTCAACATCGTCACCCTGACCGATGCCATCCCGGCCGCGGCGGACATGGATCCCGAGACCTGCTACCTGGGCTTCGAGGTTGCCTTCGACAGCGACGCCGACAAGGCGACCATTGAGGCGGCCTTCGAATTCGTCCGCGAAGACAGCCAGATCCGCATCCTGCCGCCGCACAGCCGCAGCAGCGACTACTGCCAGCTGATCGACGATCTGGCCGAGGAAGACCTGCGCCTGGGCGAGATCCTGGTGCGCTGCGGTACCCTGACTGCCACCGAGCTGGACGAGGTGCTGCGCCGCCAGGCCGATCCGGCCACCCCACGCCAGCCTATCGGCGAAGCCCTGGTGGAAGCTCAGCTGGTCAATCCGCCGGTGGTGGATGCGGCCCTGAACAAGCAGCGCAAGATCAAGGAGCAGCGCGCGCCGGCGGGCGAAGGCCAGCTGATCCGCATCGACGCGACCAAGCTCGACCAGCTGATCGACCTCATCGGCGAGTTGATCATCGCCGGTGCCGGGACCCAGCTGATCGCCCAGCAGAGCGGCCTGGCGGCCCTGGTGGAATCCACCGGGGTGCTGTCGCGCCTGGTGGAAGAGGTGCGGGACACCGCCCTGACCCTGCGCATGGTGCAGATCGGTACCACCTTCAACCGCTTCCAGCGGGTGGTCCGCGACGTCTCCAAGGAGATCGGCAAGGACATCGCCCTGCGCATCAGCGGCGGCGAGACCGAACTGGACAAGACCGTGGTGGAAAAGATCGGCGATCCGCTGACCCACCTGATCCGCAACGCCATGGACCACGGCATCGAATCCGCCGAGCTGCGCCTGGCGCGCGGCAAGCCGGCCCAGGGCACCGTGGGGCTGAACGCCTATCACGAGGCCAGCAGCATCGTCATCCAGGTCACCGACGACGGTGGCGGTCTGTCGCGCGAGCGCATCCTGCGCAAGGCGACCGAGCGCGGCCTGATCGCCGAAGGCCAGGTGCTGGCCGACAAGGATGTGTTCAACCTGATCTTCGAACCGGGTTTCTCCACCGCCGAGCAGATCAGCAACCTGTCCGGTCGCGGCGTCGGCATGGACGTGGTGAAAAAGAACATCACCGCCCTGCGCGGCAGCGTCGACCTCACCAGTGAGGAGGGCCGCGGCACCACCGTGACCATCCGCCTGCCGCTGACCCTAGCGATCATCGATGGCTTCCTCATCGGCGTCGGCAAGGCCACCTATGTGGTGCCCCTGGAAGCGGTGGAGGAATGCATCGAGTTGACAGAGGCGGCCAGTGTCCAGGCCAACGGCAACGACTACCTCGACCTGCGCGGCGAGGTGCTGCCGGTGCTGCGCCTGCGTCAGCTGTTCACCATCGAGGAAGCCCCGCCGCGGCGGCAGAACGTGGTGGTGGTGCGCTATGCCGGCCAGCGCGCCGGCCTGGTGGTCGATCAGCTGCTCGGCGAATTCCAGACCGTGATCAAGCCGCTCGGTCCGCTGTTCGGCCACAACCGCAGCCTCGGCGGTTTCACCATCCTGGGTACCGGTGCCGTGGCGCTGATCCTCAACGTGCCCGGCCTGATTGGCGAGGCGGCGTCCACCGGCACCGCTGCCCCAGTCCTCGCTTCCGCGCTGATCTGACCGACAAGGAATTAGACGTCCATGACCGTTACCAAACGCATGTCCCTGCTGGTCCTCTCCGCGCTGTTGGGGATCATCCTCCTCGCGGGTATCGCCTACCAGCAACTCAGCCAGGTGTATGAACGCGCCAATTATGGCAACGACAACACCGTCCCTTCGATTCTGGGTATCGACGCCATCGACGCCCATTCCGCCGACATCATCACCGGCATCTACCGCCATCTGGCCGCGGACGGTGACGTCGCCACCCGTGAGGCCGAGAAGGAGCTGACCGATGCCCAGCAACTGACCGAGAAGGCGCTCAAGGACTATGAGCCGCTCATTTCCGATGACACCGATCGGCGCATGCTGCAAGACGATCGCCAGGCGATCGCGCAGCTGAACGATCTCGTGGCCATCGTGCTGCCACTGTCTCGCGCCAGTCAGGACGAAGACGTCAAGCGCATTCTCGGCGAGAAGCGCAAGGTCATCGACCATGTCGGCGATACCCTCGATGCGCATCGCGCCTACAACAAGAAACTGGGCAGCGAACAGGCGCAGATCGCCGGCCATACCATGAGCCAGGCAACCGTCCTGTCCATCGGCATCGCCCTGGCGACCCTGCTGGTGGTCGGCCTGCTCGGCTTCTTCATCACCCGCAACCTGTTGCGTCAGCTCGGCGGCGAGCCGGCCGACGTGGCCAAGGTCGCCAACCGCACCGCCGCGGGCGACCTGCCCGACGATCTGCAGCTGCGCGCCGGCGATGATTCCAGCCTGATGGCCGCCATGCAGCGCATGGTGGTGACCCTGCGCGGTCTGGTGCAAGAAATGAGCACCATGGCCAGCGAGCACGATCGCGGCGAGACCGAGGCACGCATTCCGCTGGAGCGCTTCCAGGGCACCTTCCGCAACGTCGCCGAAGGCGTCAACGCCATGGTCGCCGGTCACCTGAGCGATTCCGCCAAGGCCATGGCCTGCGTCAAGCGCTTCGGCGAAGGCGATCTGGCCGCGCCGCTGGAGCGTTTCCCCGGCAAGAAGGCGGTGATCAACGACAACCTCGAACAGGTCCGCGACAACATCCAGCTGCTGGTCGCGGAGATGGTGCAGCTGTCCGCCGCCCATGATCGCGGCGACACCGATGCCCGCATCCCCGTCGAGCGCTTCCAGGGCACCTTCCGCGGCATGGCCGAAGGCGTCAACGCCATGGTCGCCGGTCACCTGAGCGATTCCGCCAAGGCCATGGCCTGCGTCAAGCGCTTCGGCGAAGGCGATCTGTCGGTGGCGCTGGAGCGCTTCCCCGGGCAGAAGGCGGTGATCAACGACAACCTCGAACAGGTCCGCGGCAACATCCAGCGCCTGGTCGAAGACGCCAACCAGTTGAGCCAGGCGGCCATGGCCGGTCGCCTGGACACGCGCGCCGATGCCAGTGCCCACCAGGGTGACTTCCGCCGCATCGTCGCCGGGATCAACGGCACCCTCGATGCCATCGTCGCGCCGGTCAACGAAGCCCTGGTCGTGATGGCCGGGCTCTCCCAGGGCGACCTGAGCCGCACCGTGCGCGGTGACTACCAGGGTCAGCTGCTGGAGCTCAAGGAATCGATCAACGGCACCGTCGGCAAGCTGAACCAGATCATCGGCGACGTGCGCCTGTCGGCCGATGCCCTGGCCAGCGCCTCGGAAGAGATCTCCGCCACCGCCCAGAGCATGAGCCAGGCCAGCACCGAACAGGCCGCCTCGGTCGAGGAGACCAGCGCCAGCGTCGAGCAGATGTCGGCCTCCATCGCCCAGAACACCGAGAACGCCAAGGTCACCGACGGCATGGCCGGCAAGGCCGCGCGCGAGGCCAACGAAGGCGGCGAAGCGGTGGGTGAGACCCTGGTGGCCATGAAGACCATCGCCGAGAAGATCGGCATCGTCGACGACATCGCCTACCAGACCAACCTGCTGGCGCTCAACGCTGCCATCGAAGCGGCCCGCGCCGGCGAGCATGGGAAAGGTTTCGCCGTGGTGGCCGCCGAGGTGCGCAAGCTGGCCGAACGCAGCCAGGTCGCCGCCCAGGAGATCGGCACCGTGGCCAAGAGCAGCGTGGCCCTCGCCGAGCGCGCCGGCACCCTGCTGGACCAGATGGTGCCGTCCATCAGCAAGACCTCCGACCTGGTGCAGGAAATCGCCGCCGCCAGCGAAGAGCAGAGCAGCGGGGTGAGCCAGATCAACGGCGCGATGCTGCAACTGAGCCAGATCACCCAGCAGAACGCCTCGGCGTCCGAAGAACTGGCTGCCACCGCCGAGGAAATGAGTACTCAGGCCGAGCAGCTGCAACGCCTGATGGGCTTCTTCAATACCGGCGAAGGCCGGGTGGTACAGGACCTGGAGCGGGCGCTGGAGGCTTCGCGGCCCCGCGCCACGCGGGTCCCGGGCAAGGCCCTGCGTACGGGTACCTCGGGTGTGCCTGACGGCTACGTCCCCTTCGAATCCTGATCCCTATCCAACGGCCACCTGCGGGTGGCCTTTTTGAGACCATCGACATGACCGTCATCAAGAAAATGCTGCTCCTGGTGCTGTCCGCGCTATTGGGCATCCTGGTGCTGGCCGGCACCGGGCAATACGAAATCGACCAGGTGTTCCAGGCGGCCAACTACGGCAACGACAACACCGTTCCCAGCCTCAAGGCGCTCGGCGAGGTCAACGACAGTCGCTCCGACTACGTGGTGGGCATCTATCGCCACGTGCTGTCGACCAGCGCTGAAACCATGACCACCGTCGAGCAGGACCTGGCCGCGGCCAAGGAGCGTATCGGCCAGAATCTCGGCAAGTACGAGACGCTGGTCTCGGACGACCGCGACCGTGGGCTGCTGGCCGCCGATCGCGCCGCCTTCACGGCGCTGTTCAGCCTCGGCGACCAGGTCATTGCCCTGTCGCGGCAGAATCGCAACGAAGATGCCCAGGCCCTGATGCGCAGCCGCACCGACGTGATGCTGGCGATCAACAAGGCCCTCGACGAACACGTCAGCTACAACCAGACCCTGGCGCTGCAAGGCGTTCAGGTCGCCCAGAAGACCAAGGTCGAGGCCACCTGGCTGGCCCTGGGCATTGCCCTGGCAACCCTGCTGGCGGTGGCCCTGCTGGGCTTCTTCATCACCCGCAATCTGCTGCGTCAGCTGGGCGGTGAGCCCGCGGCCGTGGCAACCCTGGCCGGCCGCGTGGTCGCCGGCGATCTGCCCGACGACATCAAGCTGCGCGGTGACGACAAGACCAGCCTGATGGCGGCCATGCAGAACATGGTCACCACCCTGCGCGGCCTGATCAGCGAAATGAGCAGCATGTCGGCTGCCCATGACCGCGGCGAAACCGTGGTGCGCATTCCGGCCGAGCGCTTCCAGGGCGCCTATCGCAACATGGCCGAAGGGGTCAATGGCATGGTCGCCGGGCACCTGAGCGATTCCGCCAAGGCCATGGCCTGCGTCAAGAGCTTCGGCGAAGGCGATCTGTCGGTGCAGCTGGAGCGCTTCCCCGGGCAGAAGGCGGTGATCAACGACAACCTCGAACAGGTCCGCGGCAACATCCAGCGCCTGGTCGAAGACGCCAACCAGCTGAGCCAGGCGGCCATGGCCGGTCGCCTGGACACGCGCGCCGATGCCAGTGCCCACCAGGGTGACTTCCGCCGCATCGTCGCCGGGATCAACGGCACCCTCGATGCCATCGTCGCGCCGGTCAACGAAGCCATGGGCGTGATGGCCGGGCTCTCCCAGGGCGACCTGAGCCGCACCGTGCGCGGTGACTACCAGGGTCAGCTGCTGGAGCTCAAGGAATCGATCAACGGCACCGTCGGCAAGCTGAACCAGATCATCGGCGACGTGCGCCTGTCGGCCGATGCCCTGGCCAGCGCCTCGGAAGAGATCTCCGCCACCGCCCAGAGCATGAGCCAGGCCAGCACCGAACAGGCCGCCTCGGTCGAGGAGACCAGCGCCAGCGTCGAGCAGATGTCGGCCTCCATCGCCCAGAACACCGAGAACGCCAAGGTCACCGACGGCATGGCCGGCAAGGCCGCGCGCGAGGCCAACGAAGGCGGCGAAGCGGTGGGTGAGACCCTGGTGGCCATGAAGACCATCGCCGAGAAGATCGGCATCGTCGACGACATCGCCTACCAGACCAACCTGCTGGCGCTCAACGCTGCCATCGAAGCGGCCCGCGCCGGCGAGCATGGGAAAGGTTTCGCCGTGGTGGCCGCCGAGGTGCGCAAGCTGGCCGAACGCAGCCAGGTCGCCGCCCAGGAAATCGGCACCGTGGCCAAGAGCAGCGTGGCCCTGGCCGAGCGCGCCGGGTCACTGCTCGACGAAATGGTACCGTCCATCAGCAAGACCTCCGATCTGGTACAGGAAATCGCCGCTGCGTCCGAAGAACAGAGTAGCGGAGTCACTCAGATCAATAGCGCCATGCTGCAACTCAACCAGATCACCCAACAGAACGCCTCGGCCTCGGAAGAGCTGGCCGCGACCGCCGAAGAAATGAGCGGTCAGGCCGAGCAGCTGCAGCGCCTGATGGGCTTCTTCCACACCGGCGATGGTCGTGCGGTCCAGGACCTGGAGCGTGCCATCGAGCAGACGCGCCCGGCCGTGAGCCGTACGGCCCAGCCGACCCTGCGGCGTCCCCAGATGGCCGCGGGCGGCCTGCCGGACGGTTACGTCCGCTTCCCGGAGTAATGGCTTCATGACTGCCCTGACCCTTGGCGACATCGCCCATGAACACCTCGGCCATCAGCACCTGACCTTCGTGGTCGACGGTGAGACCTACGCCGTGGATACCCTCGCGGTGCGCGAGATCATCGAGTTCGGCCAGCTGACCCAGGTCCCGCTGATGCCGGCCTGCATTCGCGGGGTGATCAATCTGCGCGGCGCGGTGGTCCCGGTGGTCGATCTGGAGGCCCGCTTCGGCGGCCGACCGACCCGGGTCGGCCCGCGGACCTGCATCGTGATCCTGGAAGTGTGCGCCGACGAAGACACCCAGGTGCTGGGGGTGGTGGTGGATGCGGTGAGCGAGGTGCTGGAAATCGCCGCGGCGGACATCCGTCCGGCGCCGGCCTTTGGCAGTCGCCTGGCGCCGCACTTCATCGCCGGCATGGTCAAGTCCGAAGACGGCTTCCTGACCCTGCTCGACGTGGCCCAGGTCCTCGACGTACAGGAACTGGCGAACCTGGCCCAGGCCGCCAGCTGAAAGACCCCCGCATTGCCATGGGCGACGGTAACCGGCGCCTCTTAAACGAAGCAGTTCTAACCGGCGCCGGAGGCGCTTCCACCATGCTGAACTCACTTCGCGTCTCGACCAAGCTGGCGCTCGGCTTCGGGGCTGCCATCCTCATGCTGCTGCTGGTCATGGGCGTCGCCCTGCTGAACATGGGCACCATGAAGGACTCGGCCGACAACATGTCGAAATTCCGTTTCCCCATGACCGTCCAGGCCAACACCCTGGTGCGCAACACCCTGGACAGCGGGCGCCTGATGCGCAACCTGCTGCTGCTGGACGATGAGCGCGCCCTGGCCAAGACCAAGGAAGACATTGCCAAGGTCCGCTCCGGCAACGCAGAGATCCTCGCCGATCTGCAAAAGAAGATCGTCAGTGAGGAAGGCAAGCAGAAGCTGGCGGCTGCCACGGACGCGCGTCAGCGCCTGCAGGACAAGTACGGCGAATTCTTTCGCCTGCTGGACACCGACCGTGGCCAGGCCCGGGACTATCTGCTGAATGTCTTCGCGCCCAACAACAACGAGCTGGTCGCCGCCCTCGGCGCCCTGAACGACCTGCAGGCCCAGCGCATGCAGGAAGCCGGTGAAGCGGCGACCGACGCCTACGTCGATGCCCGCAACCTGATGCTGGCAATCGGCGCGGTGGCGACCCTGATCGCGGTCCTGCTCGGCTACCTGATCACCCGCAGCCTGATCCGGCAGCTGGGTGGCGAACCGGCCTATGCCGCCGAGGTGGTGCAGCGCGTCGCCCGTGGCGACCTGAGCGTCGAGGTGGCGACCCGCGAAGGCGACACCACCAGCATGCTGGCCTCCGTGCGCACCATGACCACCACCCTGGCGCAGATCATCAGCGACGTGCGCAGCTCGGCCGATGGCCTGGCCAGCGCCTCGGAAGAGGTCTCGGCCACCGCCCAGAGCATGAGCCAGGCCAGCACCGAGCAGGCGGCCTCGGTCGAGGAGACCAGCGCCAGCATCGAACAGATGTCGGCCTCCATCGCCCAGAACACCGAGAACGCCAAGGTCACCGATGGCATGGCCGGCAAGGCCGCGCGGGAAGCGGACGAGGGCGGCCAGGCCGTGCGCGAGACCCTGGTGGCCATGAAGACCATCGCCGAGAAGATCGGCATCGTCGACGACATCGCCTACCAGACCAACCTGCTGGCGCTCAACGCCGCCATCGAAGCCGCCCGCGCCGGCGAGCACGGCAAGGGCTTCGCCGTAGTGGCCGCCGAGGTGCGCAAGCTGGCTGAGCGCAGCCAGGTCGCCGCCCAGGAAATCGGCACCGTGGCCAAGAGCAGCGTGGCCCTGGCCGAGCGCGCCGGATCGCTGCTGGGCGAGATGGTGCCCTCCATCAACAAGACCTCCGACCTGGTGCAGGAAATCACCGCGGCTTCCGAAGAGCAGAGCGCCGGGGTCGAGCAGATCAATGGCGCCATGCTGCAACTGAGCCAGATCACCCAGCAGAACGCCTCGGCGTCCGAAGAGCTGGCCGCCACCGCGGAAGAGATGAGCGGCCAGGCCGAGCAGCTCCAGCAGATGATGGAATACTTCACCCTGAGCGGTTCGCCGGTGGCGCAGCAGGTTGCCCGTCCCGGCGCCAAGCGCTCGGGCCCGAGCCTGGCCGAGCGCACCTCGGCGCTGATCGACTCGCCCCGTCGCGCGCCCCGTGGCAGCGTGCCGGCCGGTTTCGCCCGTTTCGAGGAGCACGCCTGATGCTATTGCGCCAGTTTCTGACCTTTCAGCTCGCCGGTGATCTCTACGGCGTGAACACCGGCTGCGTGCGGGAGATCATCGAGTACGGCGCGGTCACCACGGTGCCCATGCTGCCGCCGGCCATCCGTGGCGTCATAAACCTGCGCGGCGCCGCTGTGCCGGTCATGGACCTCGGCGTGCGCTTTCGCAACGAGGTGACCGAGACCTCCCGCCGCAGCTGCATCGTGGTGCTGGAGATCCAGGTCGACGGTGGCCCCCAGGTGTTCGGCATCGTGGTGGACGCGGTCTGCGAGGTGCTGGAGATCGGCGCCGACGGCATCGAGCCGGCGCCGCGCTTCGGCGCTTCGATCCGCACCGATTTCATCCTCGGCATGGCCAAGCAGGGTGTCGGCTTCGTCATCCTGCTCGACATGGATCGGGTGCTGGGCGCAGACGATCTCGCCCAGCTCGCCGCCATGACGGCTGCCTGAGTCGCGAACCATGGAACTCCCCGCGCTGACCGACAGCGAATTCCGCCAGTTTCGCAGCTTCATATTCCGGGTCGCCGGCATCAGCATGTCCGATGCCAAGCGCCCGCTGGTGAGCGGTCGCCTGGCCAAGCGCGTGCGCCAGCGCGGCACGCCCAGCTACGACGCCTATTTCCAGCTGATCCAGCGTGACCAGGCGGAATGCCAGATGGCGGTCGATCTGCTGACCACCAACGAAACCTATTTCTTTCGCGAGCCCAAGCACTTCGACTTCCTGCGCGAGCAGGTGCTGCCGAACTGGGAAAGGCGCCAGCCGTTGCGCCTTTGGAGCGGCGCCTGCTCCTCGGGTGAGGAGCCCTATACCCTGGCCATGACCCTGGCCGAAGGACTGGGCGAGCGCCCCTGGGAGATCGTCGCCTCCGACCTCAGCACCCGGGTGCTGGCCAAGGCGCGCAATGCCCAGTATCCGCTCGCCGAAGCCGAGAACATCCCGCCGGCGCTGTTGCGGCGTTACTGCTTCAAGGGCGTGGGCGACAACGACGGTACCTTTCTGGTGGATCCGCGCCTGACCGCGCGGATCGCCTTTCGCCAGATCAATCTGAACAATTCTCTGCCGGAGCTGGGCACCTTCGACATCATCTTCCTGCGCAACGTGATGATCTACTTCGACGTGCCCACCAAGCGCCAGGTGGTGGCCCGCCTGGTCCGCCACCTGCGACCCGGGGGCTATTTCTTCGTCAGCCATTCCGAGAGCCTCAACGGGGTAACCGACGCCCTGAAAATGGTCAGTCCTTCCATCTATCAACGTCCGCTCTAGCCATGGCAGCCGCGCCGGAGCTGTTTCTGCGTCCAGGCGAATGGTACTTCGGCCAGGGCGAGGTGCGGATCCGGACCATCCTGGGCTCCTGCGTGTCCTTCGTCTTCTGGCATCCGCGGCGCCGCCTCGGCGGCATGACCCATGCGCTGTTGCCCAGGCGCCAGCGCGCCGCGCCTGGCGCGCCCGCCGACGGTCACTATGTCGACGAATCCCTGCAGTTGCTGCTGGGGGCTATCGCTCGCCACGGCGGTGATCTGCCTGGTTACCAGGTGCACCTCTACGGCGGCGGCAACATGTTTCCCCAGCTCCTGCGCGATCGCGTCCGCAGCATCGGCGACGTCAACGTCGAGGCGGCGCTGGCGCAGCTGGCCCAGGCCGGTATCCACTCGGTGCGGACCCATGTCCGCGGCGCCGGCCATCGCAAACTGTCCCTGGACCTCGTCGACGGCCGGGTGCTCATGCAACAGGTGGAGCTACCCTATGTTCCGCCGCTTACGAGACTTACTCCATGAATAAGATCAAGGTCCTTATCGTCGACGACTCCGCCGTGGTGCGGCAGGTGCTCGCCCAGAGTCTCGCGGAGGATCCGGCCATCGAGGTGCTGGGGGTCGCCGCCGACCCGGTGTTCGCCCAGGACAAGATGCGCAAGCAGTGGCCCGACGTCATCGTGCTGGACGTGGAGATGCCACGCATGGACGGCATCACCTTTCTCAAGAAGATCATGGCCGAGCGCCCGACCCCGGTGGTGATCTGCTCGACCCTGACCGAGAAAGGCGCCGCCACCACCCTGCAGGCCATGGCTGCCGGGGCGGTCAGCATCGTCACCAAGCCCCAGGCCAATCTCAAGCAGTTCCTCAAGGACGCCTCGGACGACCTCACCAGCGCGGTCAAGGCCGCCGCCCGGGCCAATCTCAAGCGCCTGGCGCCCCGTGGCGTGCCGGTGGTGCCGACGCCCAAGCTCAGCGCCGACGCCATCCTGCCGGCCGGCGGCAGCCCGGCCATGGCGCGCACCACCGAGCGCATCGTCGCCCTGGGTACCTCTACCGGCGGGACCCAGGCCCTGGAAGCGGTACTGACCTCGCTGCCACGGGTCTGCCCGGGCATCGTCGTGGTCCAGCACATGCCCGAGCGCTTCACCGCCGCCTTCGCCGAGCGCCTGGATCGCCTCTGCGAGCTGGAGGTGCGCGAAGCCCGGCATGGCGATCGGGTCCTGCCGGGGCGGGTGCTGATCGCCCCGGGCGGTCGCCACATGCTGCTCAAGCGCAGTGGTGCCCAGTATCAGGTGGACGTGGTCGACGGTCCGCCGGTGAGTCGTCATCGCCCCTCGGTGGACGTGCTGTTCCGCTCGGTGGCGCGGGCCGCCGGCAGCAATGCCCTGGGTATCATCATGACCGGCATGGGCGACGACGGCGCCCGCGGCCTCAAGGAGCTGCGTGACGTCGGCGGCCGTACCCTCGGCCAGGACGAAGACAGCTGCGTGGTCTACGGCATGCCCAAGGAAGCCATGAAGCTCGGCGCGGTGGAGCAGGAAATCGGCCTCGGCCAGATCGCCGCCGCCATTCTCAAAGGTGGGGTCTAGACGAACTTGCGGGGCAGGCGGGACTCCAAGCGCGAGCACGCGAGCACGCGAGCACGCGAGCACGCGAGGAGAGCCCCATGTTCGACATCTGCCATTGGATCAATGAACCCGAGACCTGGCTGGCCGAGCCCGAGCGGCTGCGGGTCATCACCGATCGCCACAGCGACTTCTGGCGTCAGACCCACGACGGCGCCGAGCGCCACAGCGGTCACTTCTTCGGCGCCCGGGTCACCAGTGGCTTCACCGCCCACCTGCGGGTGGCGGCGCGCTGCAAGAACCAGGGCGACCACGCCGGGCTGATGGTGCGGATCGATGAGCAGCAGTGGCTGCGCGTCGGCATCGGCTACTTCGACGATAGCCCCCAGCTGCTCAGCGTCCTGACCCTGGGACGCTCGGATCTGGCCGTGGGCGCGCCCCTGGGGGAGCGCGAGGAGGTGTGGCTGAGGGTCACCCTGACCCAGGGCACCCTGCGGGTCCAGGCTTCGTTCGACGGTCAGCGCTGGCCGTTGCTGCGCCTGGCCAGCCTGCCAGCGGCCGCGGAATACCGGGTCGGCCCGGTGTGCGGCACCCCGGAGCGGGGCGGCATGGAGGTGGCGTTCAGCGAGTTCAGTCTGCAAGCCCCGTTGCAACGAGGCCTGGCCGATCTGAGTTGAAGCGGGGAAGGATGGCTCAGCCGACGGTGACGGGGGGCAGTTCCACCTGTTGCACCTGCACCGGCTTGCGCGGCGCGACCACCTTGGCGACGCCGTCGACGACCTTGTCACCGTGCTGGTTGAACACCCGGGTAGCCAGGTTCACGCGAAACTTCGGCAGCTTTTCCAGCACCTCGATTTCCACCGTCAGGGTATCGCCCAGCTTGACCGGCTTTTCGAAGGTCATGGTCTGGTCGACATAGAGGGTACCCGGTCCCGGCAGGTTGCAGGCCACCGCGGCGCTGATCAGGGCGCCACTGAGCATGCCGTGGGCGATGGGCTCGCGAAACAGCGTCTTGGCGGCGAATTCGGCGTCCAGGTGCAGCGGGTTGCAGTCGCCGGAGACGGCGGCGAACAGCAGCACGTCGCGCTCCTCGATGGTGCGGGTCACGGTCACCTTCTGGCCGATTTCGAGGGCTTCATAAGGGATGTTTTCGGTCAGGCTCATGAAGCGCTCCGGCAGCTGTGACTGGGCGGCGGACGCCGCGAAGCCGGGCATTCTACCCAGCCTCGCCGCCGGAGGCTAATCACCTCCCGGAAAAGCCGGCAAAGAGCGTGACCGTAATTGACCATGTGGTCATTAGGTGACGTTAAGGGCGGATATTGATGCTGTTGCGGGCTAGGCAAAACTGCTAGGCTCGCAGGGCCGGTTCAGCGCTGATCACGGCACGCCAACGAACAATAACCATAGAGCGGGAGCGGGCTGCATGATGCCGAATTTCTGGAGTGACAAATATCCCGAGGGCATCCAGACAGACATAGACCTGGACCGTTATCGCAACGTCCTGGCGGTATTTCGCGAGGCCTGCCAGACCTACGCCGAGCGCCCGGCGTTCAGCAATCTGGGGCGGACGCTGAGCTACCGCGAACTCTATGAATTGTCCGGCCAGTTCGCCGCCTATCTGCAAAAGCACACCGACCTGCAACCCGGCGATCGCATCGCCGTGCAGATGCCCAACGTGCTGCAGTACCCGGTGGTGGTCTTTGGCGCCATGCGCGCCGGCCTGGTGGTGGTCAACACCAACCCCCTCTATACCGCCCGCGAGATGCAGCACCAGTTCAAGGATTCCGGCGCCCGGGCGCTGGTCTGCCTGGCCAACATGGCGCACCTGGCCGAACAGGTGCTGCCGCAGACCGATATCCGCCACGTCATCATCACCGAGGTCGGTGACCTGCTGCCGACCTTCAAGCGCCTGCTGGTCAACGCCGTGGTCCGCCATGTCAAGAAGATGGTGCCGGCCTATCGCATTCCCCATTCCATCCGCTTCGTCGATGCCATGACCAAGGGCGAGCACGTCGATTTCGTCGACGCCGACCCGGCGGCGGAAGACGTCGCCGTGCTGCAGTACACCGGCGGCACCACCGGCATCGCCAAGGGCGCCATGCTGACCCACCGCAATCTGGTGGCCAACATGCTGCAGTGCCAGGTGCTGATGACCAAGTATCTGGGCGGCGGTGCCCAGGTCATGATCGCGCCGCTGCCGCTCTACCACATCTATGCCTTCACCATTCACTGCATGGCCATGCTGATCCAGGGCAACCACAATGTCCTGATCACCAATCCGCGCGACCTGCCGGCGCTGGTCAAGGAACTCAGGCAGTGGCGCTTCAACGGCTTCGTCGGTCTGAACACCCTGTTCGCCGCCCTGTGCAACAGCGAGGATTTCCGCCAGCTGGATTTCTCCCAGCTCAAGGTGACCTTTTCCGGCGGCATGGCGCTGCAGCAATCCGTGGCGCTGCGTTGGGAAGAGGTCACCGGCTGCGGCATCTGCGAAGGCTACGGCATGACCGAGACCAGTCCGGTGGTGAGCTTCAATCCGCTGGAGCGTCGCCGGCTGGGCACCATCGGCATGCCGGTGCCGGGCACCGACTGCAAGGTGGTGGATGCCGATGGCGTGGCCCAGGGCTTCGACACCCCCGGCGAGTTGTGCGTCAAGGGCCCCCAGGTCATGAAAGGCTACTGGCTGAGACCCGAGGCCACCGCCGAGGTGCTGGATGCCGAGGGCTGGCTGCGTACCGGCGACATCGCCGTGATCGAGCCGGATGGTTACCTGCGCATTGTCGACCGCAAGAAGGACATGATTCTGGTGTCCGGTTTCAACGTCTATCCCAACGAGCTGGAAGAGGTGCTCTCCCAGCTGCCCGGGGTGATGCAGTGCGCGGCCATCGGCATTCCCGACGAGGTGGCGGGGGAGAAGATCAAGGTGTTCGTGGTGCCCAAACCCGGTGCGTCCCTGACCACCGAGCAGGTGCTCAAGCACATGCACGACAACGTCACCGGCTACAAGCGACCCAAGCTGGTGGAATTCCGCGACAGCCTGCCGACCACCAACGTCGGCAAGATCCTGCGTCGCGAACTGCGTGACGCCGAACTCAAGAAGGCGTAACAGGACGCCACTACGTCCCCTGCGCCGCTACCTCTCGTCGACTGGTAGCGGTGCCGCTGGTTTCCAAGCATGGTTTTCGCAAGAGGTTCGGGTATAAACCGCAGGCGGCATTTTGCCGTCATCTCTCCGACCTCTTTCCTTGAGGACACACCATGCGAATTAGCGTACGCCAGGCCTTGCTGGGCCTCTTCCTGCTGGGCTCCAGCGTGCTCGGTCAGGTCCAGGCCGGTGAACCCATCCGCGTCCTGTTCGTGGGCAACAGCTACACCTTCGTCAACGATCTGCCGGCAATGGTCCGTCAAATGTCCGTCGAGGCCGGTCAGTCGCGTCCGCTGGACGTCAAGCATGTGACCTTCAGCGGCGCCAGCCTCGAGGAACACTGGAAGCGCCACGACGTGCAGGACGAGCTGGCCAAGGCCAACTACGACTACGTGGTGATCCAGGATCACAGCATGATGCCGGTGAAGAATCCGGACCTCACCCGTCAGTACGTACGCCTGATCGCCGATCTGGCGCGCAAGGACGGCGCCCAGCCGATCCTCTACCTGACCTGGGCCCGGCAGAACAACCCGACCATGCAGGCGCAGCTGGACAGCGTCTACACCCCCCTGGCCAAGGAGACCGGCGCGCTGCTGGCCCCGGTGGGCCAGGCCTGGCAGAAGGCCCTGGCCGATCAGCCGCAGCCCGGGCTGTTCCTGCCCGACGGCAGCCATCCGTCCTTTACCGGCACCTACCTGACCGCCTCGGTCTTCTATGCGCTGATCTACGGCACCCGTCCGCCGCTGCCGGCCGCCGGCGAAAAGATCAAGTTCGATCACGCCGATCCCGCCGATCTGCAACAGGACGCCTGGAAGGCCCTGCAGTCCCTGGACATGGCCCTGCGCACGCCGCCGGCCAAGCTGAACGTAGCCAGCGTCCAGGCCAAGCGCTAATGCGCTACCGCCCTTGCGCGACCAGGCGTCGCGCAAGGGCAGGCAACCCGGCGGTTTTCCACCCGCCGTTCTTGTAAAGCCCCGCCGCACCCCCCAACTCTTTTACACTTACCGGTCCAAACGACCGCCGTCGAAAGAGTTTCATGACCGATACCCCCTCCGTTGCCCGTCTCACCGCCAACCTGGATCAGGCCTTCAACGCCGATCGCCATCGCCTGCGGCGCCAGCTCCAGGCCCTGCAGAAACAACCCGATGCGGTCCGCGAAGCCCAGTGGCTGGAGCGTTTCCAGGCGTCCTGTGCCAAGGTCGAGGCACGGCGTGCCAGCGTGCCGCGCATCCGTTACGACGACGCCCTGCCGATCGCCGCCAAGCGCGAGGAGATCAAGCGTGCCATCGCCGGCCATCAGGTGGTGGTGATCGCCGGCGAGACCGGTTCGGGGAAGACCACCCAGCTGCCCAAGATCTGTCTGGAACTGGGCAGGGGGGTGCAGGGGCTGATCGGCCACACCCAGCCGCGCCGCCTGGCGGCGCGTAGCGTGGGCGCCCGGGTGGCGGAGGAACTGGGTTCGCCGCTGGGCGAACTTGTGGGCTATCAGGTGCGGTTCGAGGATCAGAGCACCGATGCCACCCTGATCAAGTTGATGACCGACGGCATCCTGCTGGCCGAAACCCAGCACGACCGCTTTCTCGAGCGCTACGACACGATCATCGTCGACGAGGCCCACGAGCGCAGTCTCAACATCGACTTCCTGCTGGGCTTTCTCAAGACCCTGCTGCCGCGTCGCCCCGATCTCAAGTTGATCATCACCTCGGCCACCATCGATCTGGAGCGCTTCTCCCAGCATTTCGACGGCGCGCCCATCGTCGAGGTGTCCGGGCGGACCTATCCCGTCGAGACGTGGTACCGCCCGCTCAGCGCCGAGGTGGATGAAGACGGCGAACGGCTGGTGGACGATCTCTCGGTGGACCAGGGCATCCTCCAGGCGCTGGACGAGATCGAGGCGCATGAGCGCAGCGTCGGTCAGCGCCCCGGCGATGTGCTGGTGTTCCTGCCCGGCGAGCGCGAGATCCGCGATTGCGCCGAGGTCCTGCGCAAGGCCCAGCTGAAATTCACCGAGGTGCTGCCGCTCTATGCGCGGCTGACCCCGGCCGAGCAGCAGAAGATCTTCCAGCCGCGCCCCGGGCGCAAGATCGTGCTGGCCACCAACGTCGCCGAGACCTCGCTGACCGTGCCGGGCATCCGCTACGTGATCGACAGCGGTACCGCGCGCATCAGTCGCTACAGCTACCGCGCCAAGGTCCAGCGACTGCCCATCGAAGCCATCTCCCAGGCCAGCGCCAACCAGCGCAAGGGTCGTTGCGGCCGGGTCGAGCCGGGCATCTGCATCCGCCTCTTCAGCGAAGAGGACTTCCTCGGTCGTCCGACCTTCACCGATCCGGAAATCCTGCGCACCAACCTGGCGGCGGTGATCCTGCAGATGCTGCATCTGCGCCTCGGTCGCATCGAAGATTTCCCCTTCATCGAGCCGCCGGATGGCAAGGCGATCAAGGACGGCTTCACCCTGTTGCAGGAACTCTCGGCGGTCGATGTCGAAGGCCGCCTGCTGCCCCTGGGTCGGCAACTGGCGCGCCTGCCCGTCGATCCGCGGCTGGGGCGCATGCTGCTGGAGGCGACCGAGCAGGGCAGTCTCGCCGAGGTGCTGATCGTCACCAGCGCGCTGTCGGTACAGGACCCGCGCGAGCGCCCGGCCGATCGCCAGACCCAGGCCGATCAGGCCCACGCCCAGTGGAAGGACCCGGATTCGGACTTCGCCGCCCTGGTCAATCTCTGGCACGGCTTCGAAGAGCAGCGCCAGGCGCTGGGTTCCAATGCCCTGCGCAGCTGGTGCCGCAAGCACTTCCTCAATTACCTGCGGCTGCGCGAATGGCGCGATGCCCATCGCCAGCTGACCCTGTTGTGCCGCGAACTGGGCCTGCAGGTACGCAAGGCCGACAGTCCCGCGCCGGTCACCGCGGAGGGCACCCACAAACCCGCGCCGACCACCGACAAGCACGTCAATGCCAAGGCCCAGCAACAGGCCGAAGCCGGCGAGGCGGCGGTACGCGCCCGCGGTTACGCGGCGCTGCACAAGGCCATTCTGGCCGGCCTGCTCAGCCAGATCGGCCAGAAGAGCGAGGACGGCGACTACCTGGGTGCGCGTCAGCGGCGCTTCTGGATCCATCCCAGCAGCGTCATCGGCCGCAAGAAACCCACCTGGATCATGGCCGCGGAGCTGGTGGAGACCACCAAGCTGTTCGCCCGCATGGTGGCCAAGATCGAACCGGACTGGATCGAGCCGGTGGCGGGCCATCTAGTCAAGAAGACCCACCTCGAACCTCACTGGGAGAAGAAGCGCGGCCAGGTGGTGGCCTATGAGCAGGTCACCCTCTATGGCCTGATCGTGGTCGGTCGTCGCCCGGTGCACTTCGGCCCCGTAGATCCACCCGCTGCCCGCGAGTTGTTCATCCGCGAAGGCCTGGTGCGCGGCGAGATCAACAGCCGCGCCAAGTGCCTGGCCGCCAACCGGGCGCTGCTGGAGCGGGTGGACGAACTGGAAGCCAAGGCCCGCCGCCGCGACATCCTCGCCGACGAGGAAACCCTGTTCGACTACTATGCCGCGCGTCTGCCGGCGGACGTCTACCAGACCGCCACCTTCGACAGCTGGTATCGCCGCGAAAGCGCCAAGCAGCCCGATCTGCTGATCATGCGCGAGGAAGACGTCCTCGCCCGCGAAGCCAGCGAGGTCACCGCCGCCCAGTATCCGGACACCCTGCGCCTGGGCGAGCTGACCCTGCCGCTGTCCTACGAATTCGATCCGACCCATCCGCGTGACGGCGTCACCCTGCGGGTGCCGGCGCCGCTGTTGCCGCAGTTGCCGCCCCAGCGCCTCGACTGGCTGGTGCCGGGGTTGCTCTATGACCGCTGCGTGGCCCTGGTGCGCAACCTGCCCAAGGCCCTGCGCAAGAACTTCGTGCCGGTGCCGGATTTCGTGCGCGCGGCGTTGGACAAGATCCCCTTCGGCGAGGGCTCGCTGCACGAGGCCCTGGGACGCGAATTGCAGCGCATGACCGGTGCCCGCATCCCCGACGAAGCCTGGCCGGAGGCCGAAGCCGGCCTCGATCCGCACCTGCGCATGAATCTCGAGGTGGTCGATGCCCAGGGCAAGCCGCTGGGCGAGGGCCGCGATCTGGCCGAGGTGACGGCGCGCTTCGCCCAGGAAAGTCAGGCGGCCCTGGCGCTGCCGACGCAGAAGCGCCAGGAGCAGCGCCCGGTGGAGGCCAAGGCCTTCGCCGAGGTGGCGGCCAAGACCCAGCAGCAGGTGGCCGGCCTTTCCATGACGGTCTATCCGGCGCTGGTGGACGAGCAGGGCACGGTGCGCGAAGGCCGCTTCGCCACCCAGGCCGAAGCCCGCTACCAGCATCGCCGCGCCCTGCAGCGACTGCTGCTGCAGCAACTGGCGGAACAGGCCAAGTTCCTGCGCGGCAAGTTGCCCGGGCTCACCGAACTGGGCTTGCTGCACCGCGAACTGGGCCGGCCGGAGGCCTTGGTGGAAGACATCCTGCTGGCCAGTCTGGACGCCACCATCCTCGCCGACGACGCCGAGCTGCCCCGCGATGGCGCCGGCCTGGCTTCACTGGCCGAGCGGCGCAAGGCGGGCTGGACCGAGCAGGCCGAACGCATCGCGCGCCTGACCCTGGAGATCCTCAAGCTCTGGCATGGCCTGCAGAAGAAATTCAAGGGTCGCATCGACCTGGCCCAGGCGGTGGCCCTCAACGACATCAAGGCGCAGCTGGGTAGCCTGGTCTATCCCGGGTTCGTCCGCGATACGCCGCTGGAATGGCTCAAGGAGTATCCCCGCTACTTGAAGGCCATCGAGCAGCGCTTCGACAAGCTCGGCAGCCAGGTGCAGCGCGATCGCGTCTGGAGCGGCGAGCTGGCCGGACTCTGGGAGCAGTACCGCACCCGCGCTGCCAAGCATGGCCAGGAAGGCAAGCGCGACGCCAACCTGGAGCTCTATCGCTGGATGCTGGAAGAGTATCGGGTGTCGCTCTGGGCCCAGCAGCTGGGGACGCGGATGCCGGTGTCGGACAAGCGGCTGAACAAGCAGTGGAGCCAGGTGGAGGCCTAGCGGCCATCCATCGGCAGCGCCGCTTGGAAGATGTTCGAGCGATCGTCCGTAAGTCTCTGGGCCGCGTTGTCTGGTCGGCAACCTGATGGTACGGCTGGGCGCGCGGTGGAGCGTCTCCCGGTATGGGCTGGCGCTCGCCGCCCGTCGTTCGCTCACTGTCCGGGCGACGACTAGGTGTTCCGGACGGGCAGCCACTGGCGCGCCATGTGCGAGCGACTGGCGCTGGTCTAGTGCGGCAATACCTGGCGCAGCGAGCCGCCCACATCCGGCAGGTCCATGTCGATGCGTCGCCAGTAGCCCTCGGCGAAGCTGTAGAAGGCGAAGGCGATCAGGCCCAGGCCTACCACCGAGAGGACCAGTCCGCCGAAGGGCAGATTCTGCAGGCCGTTCAGGGCATCTTTCATGCCTGGCGGATGCAGGGCCTGGTAGCGCGAACCGCTGACCACCAGCAGGACGGCAATCTCGACGAAAGCCACGCCCCGAGCGATCAGGCCGAAGCGACCGATGGGCCGAATCAGGCGCAGCTGTTCGGGGCTGGCTTCGAGATACCGCTCGAAGCTGGCCTTCCAGCCCTTCACAAAATGGGCGAGGCCCACCCCCAGGGGGATCAGTGCGGCGACGTAGACCAGCAGATTGGAATAGCGCCAGCCAAGGATCGTCTGCAGCAGATCGTTGGTTTCCCCACCCGAACCACCGCTCTGGCGCAGACCGCTGATCAGCAGGCCCAGGGCGAAGAAGGCCAGGGCGCCGTAGGTGATGCCGCCCACCAGCAGGCCGGCGCGGATCACCAGGCCCTTGGGCTTGCTGCCATGGTCATCGACATCGCGGATGGCCTGGAGAATACGCCAGGCCGCGAAGGCGATCAGACCGACCACCACCAGGCTGACCAGAAAGTGCCCGAAGGGCTGGGCGAGCAGCGCCTCCAGGCTGTCGTGGCTGTCCGCCGGCTGGCCAGAGCCGCGTGCGGCCAGCAGCGCCAGGACGCCGATGATGAGATAGACGAGGCCACGAGCGGCATAGCCGCCGCGAGCCAGCAAGGTAAGTCCGGTACGAGTGTGCATCTGTTATGCCCTGTTACATTCTGCCTTGTACTGACCGGTGGCCCGCGTGCGGGTTCTAATGGCCGGACGGACGTTCTCCGAGGACTGGCAGTGAGCGGGTTTTGGCCTTAGGCTCGCACCCTTTGCTCCGGCGACCGGTTCATGGACAAAGCGCGACTGCTTCCCCTCATTCTTCAGGCCCTGGAAGCCGACCGCGAGGTCATCAGCCAGCAACTGGCGGCCAGCCACGAGGCGGCTACCCACAGCGAAAGCAAGGCCGAGAACAAGTACGACACCCGCGGTCTGGAAGCGGCCTATCTGGCGGATGGCCAACGCCGTCGCCTGCACGAGATCGAGTTGGCCCTGGCGGCCTACCGGGCGCTGACACCCGTGGCCATGAACGACGGCATTCGCGTCGGTGCCCTGGTCGAGTTGACCACCGCGACGGCCAGCCGCTGGCTGTTCCTCGGCCCGGATGCGGCGGGACTCAAGGTCAGGCTGGATGGCCACGATGTCCTGGTGATCTCGCCCCGCGCACCCCTGGGTCAGGCATTGCTGGGGCGGGAGGAGGGCGATGAGGTGGCGGTGACCGTGGAAGGCAAGGTACACCGCCAGGAGATCCTGGCGGTGTATTAGCGTAGGGCAGAGGTAACGTCCTGTCTCCATCGTGGCCTTGGCTCGCTCCTATGGACTGGGCGATGACGGCGGATCGCGAGCGTGCCGGTGCCGATGGAGATGAATGTCCGCTCGGATAGCTCCCTCTCCCTTCGGGAGAGGATTGGGGTGAGGGTGCCTTCGCCACGAAGCCCCGGTGGAAAAGGCTACGCCGTTTTCCACGCTACGATCCCATGTGGTGCCGTTGATGGTAATCGCGGCCATGGGCCGCTCCTACAGACCTCGCTTAGGGGCGTCGACCATGTTGTGCGATTAGGGCAGTGCTCCAACCCTTCAGGTTGGCCGTAGGAGCGGCCGCATCGGCGGACCGCCATGGCCGCGATTGAGAGACGATGAGGTCCGCCGTGATTCCAGGATTGCCGCCAGGGCGATCCCTCTCTCAGGTCTCCACCCCCTCCACCGGCCGGTTGGCCCTGGGCGGTGCTGCCTCTTCCTTTTCCGACTTCGGCCGGTGCTGATCCAGCCAGGCGCGGCCCTGATTCTGGGCCTCGTCGACCTTCTTGTTCAGCTCGTCGAGCGTCCCACCGAGGGTTTCCCGCGCCTGTTCGCGAGCGGCTTCCTCCACCTTGGTGGCGAAGCTGTCCGCGGCCTTCTCGGCACTGTCGCAACCACCGAGACCAAGTAGCAGGAGGATGCCAGCGAGTCCGAGGATGGCTCTGGTAGTCATGGTCGTTCGCTCCTTCACGAAGGCTTGTTCAGGGAGTCGCGCGGCTCATGACCGGCAGCGGTGGGCTTGGCCTCGCTGCGGGTCTTGTACAGCGACACCAGCACGCCACCGGCCAGCAGGCCCAGGGTCACGCTCAGGGAGATCGCCGGGGGGATCTTGCCGATGATGCCCACCAGGAAGATCTTGCAGCCGATGAACACCAGCACCAGCGCCAGGGCGTACTTGAGATAGGCGAAGCGATGGATCATCGCCGCCAGGGCGAAGTACAGGGCGCGCAGGCCAAGGATGGCGAAGACGTTGGAGGTATAGACGATGAAGGGATCCTGGGTGATGGCGAAGATCGCCGGCACGCTGTCCACCGCGAACACCAGGTCGGCGCACTCGATCACGATCAGCGCCAGGAACATCGGCGTCACCCAGAGCACCGTCTTGCCGCTGGCATCGGGCTGGCGCACGAAGAAATGCTGGCCGTGCAGCTCGTCGGTCACCCGCAGCTTCTTGCGCAGGAATTTGATGAAGAAGTTGTCGTCGAGCTTGGGCTCTTCGTCCACCTTGGCGAACAGCATCTTGACCCCGGTGATCACCAGGAAGGCGCCAAAGACATAGAGGATCCAGTCGAACTGATGGATCAGGGCGGCGCCCAGGCCGATCATGATGGCGCGCAGCACGATCACCCCGAGAATGCCCCAGAACAGCACCCGGTGCTGGTATTCCCGCGGGATGGCGAAGAAGCCGAAGATCACCGCCATGAGGAAGACGTTGTCCATGGACAGCGACTTCTCGATCAGGAAACCGGTGACGTAGTCGAGGCTGGCATCGGCGCCCTTGAGCTGCCAGACGAAGAGGGCGAACAGCAGACCCGCGGTGATGTAGCCCGCGGACAGCAACAGGCTCTCCTTGACCTCGATGGGCTTGTTCTCCTTGTGGAGGACACCCAGGTCGAAGGCCAGCAGGGCGATGACGACGGCGAAGAAGGTCAGCCACATCCAGGTGGCGGTGCCGAGGAAGTCGGCGAAGAAGAATGCATGCAGGGCGTTCATGAGCCCCTCCTTAGTCAAGTTTCAAGACTATGACTCGACATGGCGGCACATACCGTCAGAGGGGCCCGGGTCACCAGGACAGGATTTCGAACTCGCGCACATTCGGCAAGGATTGCAGTTTTACAAAATGCAACCGCTCTAAGTCAGGCTTCTCGGGAGGAATGGTGGCCGGTGATCAGCCAGCGGCCGTCGATCTGCTCGAAGGTGAAGAGAAAGCGCGCCGGCACGCTGATGACCTGCTCGCCATCGCGATAGTGGAAGACATAGAGGCCACCGACCACCACGGTGCTGAGTTTGCTGCTGACCCTCTTCTTGAAGATCTCCACGTCGCACACTAGCCCCTCATTGGCGAGGAAATTGCGAAAATATTCCCGCCGGCTGTCCTCGCAGTCCCGCACCTCGTTGGAAAGCGTCGGCACCAGGATGGCGTCGGGCGCATAGAGCGCAAGAATGGCTTCCACGTCGCGGGTGGCGACGGTCGCCGCCCAGGTGTGCAGGGCAGCCTTGGCGCCGGCGAGGCAAGCGATCTCTTCGTTGGAGTGAGCAGGCGCGTGGGCAGGATTGGCAACGGACACGGCGTTATCCTCAGGTGAAATTGAAATTGTTATAATATAACAATGTGTCCTGAGTGAGTATGAGCCGTGGTCAGATCGTCAGGGTATGACGCCGGTTGGGGAGATCCGGGTCATGACGGGGAGGCGTCGCCGCCGGCAGCCGGCGACGGCGGAGGAGTACGGTTCAGCGATTCTCGATCTTCGAGCGCAGCGGGATCTCTTCGCGGGAGTCGGTCTGGCTCACCGGCTGGCCGACCATCTCTTCATAGACCGCGGGCTGGGCGATGAACAGGCGCACCTCCTTGACGTCGTCGAGGATACGCCGGGCTTCTTCGACCGAGGCTACGTGCAGGGTCGCGCCCTTGTCGTCGGCGACCGGTACCGAGGTGCCTTCCACCAGGGCATGGATGACGTAGGAGCCGCCTTCCATGGACACCAGGTTGACTTCCTTGACCGCGCCGGCCTTGACCTGCTGATTCAGCTCTTTGACATTCATCGACACACCTCGGTTATCACGCTAACAAGCCCTGCGCGGCGGCAGGGGGGGGTAGGGATTCGAGGCGGGAGCAAGGGTGGGAGTTCCGGTCACTGCCATTGCCGTACCGCCTCTTGAAGGGTAGCGCGCATTTCCTCGGCGAAAGCCAGAGCCAGGGTGCCAGCCGGGCGGTGATCTGCCAGCAGCAGATAGCTGGTGAAGCGGATCGCCGGCTGGAAAGGGCGCCAGTCCAGACCAGCATGGAGATAGTCCTGAGCCACCAGCGGGCTGACGATGCTGACGCCCAGGCCAAGGCCGACCATGGCACAGATGGTGGCGGCATAGGGCGTCTCCAGATTCAGTCGACGTCGCTCCACTGGCTCTTGAAAATGGCGGTCGATGCGCGTGCGAGTGCTGTCGCCCGGAACCAGCGAGATAAATTCCTCGCCGACCAGGTCCGCAGGCGTTACCCGCTCCAACTGACTCAGGCCGTGGCCACGCGGGAAGACACAGACGCCAGGCACGTCGCTGAGCAGCTCTGCCGTGATCCCCGGCAATTGTTCGCCTACATAGGATGCAAGTCCCAGATCACAGAACTGCGAGGCTACCCAGTGCGCAACCGTCGGCGAATCGCTGGTGTGGATGGTGATGGCGGCGTGTGGATAACGCTCGCGAAAGCGCTGTACGACCCGAGGTAGCAGGGTAAGTGACAGCGAGGGTACCGCGGCGAGGCGCAGGCGCCCGGTACCGCCCTGGGCGATGGCGCGCGCCGAGGCTTGCAGGCTGTCCAGACCCACGAAGGCGCGCTCGACATCGCGGAACAGCGCCGCGCCTTCTTCGGTGGGCAGCAGGCGGCCCGCGATACGCTCGAACAAGCGGAAACTGCAGCTGCGTTCCAGCTGGGCAATCAGCCGGCTGATATTGGGTTGCGAGGTGTGCAGGGCGTCGGCCGCTGCGGTCATGGAACCAGACAGCATGGTCGCGCGAAAAGCCTCCACCTGTTTCATGTTCATTCGACTACCCATATCAGATCCGTATGGCTGCCTAGCGTATTGGCATTTGCCAGCATGGCGCCATAAGTCTTACAAAAGAACCAAGGCGCTATGACCGCCAGGCACCGACGACCCACGCTGCATCTTCCGATCTGCCCTCATAGTTCTGTCTCCGGCTGCCGCCGGCGGCAGTCACCTTTCTTCTAGGAGGCAACATGTCGTATCGCGCGTTTTCCGCAGCCGTTCTGGCGCTCGGTCTTGTCAGCTTCGTTCAGGCTGCTCCCTTGCCTGCCGTGCCCGCCGCGCTCACCGAGGCCGGCGTGCTGCGCGCCGGAGTACGCTGCGATCAGCCACCTTATGGCTATCAGGACACCAACGGCGATTTCGCCGGCGTGGAGGTGGAGATGTCCCGGCAGATTGCCGAGTGGGCCCTGGGTTCGCGGGACAAGGTTAGCTTTACCTGTGTGACCGCCGAGAATCGCGTGCCGCAGCTGCTCGGCCGCAAGGTGGATATGTTGATCGCCACCCTCGGGGTGACCCCGGAGCGGCAGCGGGTGATCGATTTCACCACTCCCTACCGCTGGGGTGCCAGCGATGTACTAGTGCGCAAGGATAGTGGCATCGATTCCATCGCCGCCCTCCGGGGCAAGACCCTGGCTACGCTCAAAGGCTCAGTGCAGGCCAAGTGGTTCGAGGACCATGAGCCAGAGGTCAAAACGCTGCGCATGAATAGCGCTGCCGACGCCTTGCAGACCTTTCGCCAGGGTCGCGTCGATGCCTATACCCATGATGCCGCGACCCTGGTGGTGGTGACCGCTCATGACGATAGCGTCCGGCTGGTGGGTGAGCCTTTCCAGATTTCCGATGCGGCCATTGGCGTGCGCAAGAATGAGGCGCAGTGGCGTGACTATCTCAGCGCCGCAGTGGCGCGGATGCATGAGGAACACCTGTTTCGCCCCTGGGTAGAGCGACTGGTCCCGGAAAACATTCGCAGCTACTACTTGAGCGTATTCGAACAGCCGCGTCCCGCGGAGAGCCTCTAGGAGCGCGGTCATGGATTTCGACCTCGACTATCTCATGGCCCAGTGGCCGGCGTTGCTCGACGGCCTGGTGATGACGCTCAAGGTTTCGCTACTGGCGATTGGACTGTCTCTGGCGATAGGCGTCGTCGGCGGCGCGGTGCGGCTGTTTCGCGTCCCGCTGCTGGCACAGCTGGCCACCCTTTATGTCGAGGTGATCCGCAATACGCCGATCCTGGTACAGCTGTTTTTCATCTTCTACGGCCTGCCTGCGGTAGGTCTGGGCCTGTCACTGTTCTGGTCGGGAGTGCTTTGTCTGTCGCTCTGGGCCGGTGCCTATCAGGTCGAGAATCTGCGTGGCGGCCTGGCCACGGTGGAACGGGGCATGCGCGAGGCAAGTCTGGCGCTTAATCTAAAACCCTGGCAGTACTTCTGCCTGATCGCCTTGCCCATCGCCGTGCGCACGGCCTTGCCGGCGGTGCTTAATACCGCCATCTCGCTGTTGAAGAACTCTTCCTACCTGCAGGCGATCGGGTTGGCCGAGCTAACCTTTGTCGCGGTGGATCGCATCGCCACGGATTTCCGGGCCCTGGAGATGTTCAGCGCCATCTGTGTGCTCTACCTGGGGCTGGTAGCGGTGCTCGCGCTGGCAACCCAGCGGTTATCGGCTCATCTGCAACGGCCGTTCCGGCAATGAGGCGCCCATGAGTTTCTTTTTGGAAAACTGGAATTTCGTGGTCAAGGGCCTGCTGATGACCCTGCAGCTGGCGCTGGTCGTGCTGCTCTTCACCACCCTGGTTTCAGTGGTGTTCGGGGTGCTGGCTACATTGCCCCAGCGCTGGCTGGGCTGGCTGATCCATGGCTATGTGGAGCTGTTCCGCTCGATCCCGTTGATCGTCAACGTCTTCTTTATCTTCTTTGGCGCGCCCCTGCTCGGGCTGGATCTGTCGCCCTTCGCCGCAGTCACCACCGGGCTGACCCTCTGGGGCAGCGCCAACGGTATCGAAATCGTCCGTGGTGGCTTGCTGGCAGTACCTCGACACCAGTGGAAGAGTGCCTGGGCGCTGGGTCTACCGCGTTGGCGTATCTACCTGCACATCCTGGGGCCGCAGTCGCTCAAGGCCATCCTACCGGCCTACACCGGGCTGCTCACCCTACTGGTCCAGGCTACCTCCCTGGGCGCGCTGGTTGGAGTGGGCGAGTTCCTCAAGACCGGTCAGACCCTGATTGAGCGTACCACCATGATGACCGGCACCAGTCCCGCCTTCACCGTCTATGGCACGGTGCTGCTCGTCTATTTCGTCATCTGCTCACTACTCAGCTGGCTCAGTCGCTACCTCGAGCGGCGCCTGGGTCGTCCGCTGACCCGTAATCCATCCTAGAGAGGCATCCCATGCAAGAATCCAAGGTCAGCCGTCGTCTCCGGGAGGCCACCGCGCCCGAGGTCTGCGACTTCATCTACGCGCCGCGCCTGGCCGGTTTCGCCGAAGGCTTTCCCTATCTGGGCGACGTCAACAAGGCCCATGTGGTGATGCTTGCCGAGCAGGGCCTCATCGACCGCGCCCAGGCCGCAGCCCTGGCCCGCGGTATCCTCGAATTGGAGACGGCAGGTCCGGGGGCAGTGCCGCTGGATCCGCTGCGCGAGGATGCCTACTTCAACTACGAGGCCGCGCTGATCGAGCGCCTGGGCGCAGATATCGGCGGTCGCCTGCATATCGGTCGCAGCCGCAACGACATCCTCGCCACCCTCGACCGTCTGCGGGCGCGAGATGTTCTCGGCGAGGTGCTGGAGACGCTGCAACAGGTCCGGACGACTGCCTTGGAGGGCGCGGAGCGCCATGCCACCACGGTGATGCCGGGACATACCCATTTGCAGCCGGCGCAGCCGATCACCTATGGCTTCTATCTGGCCGGCGTGGCCCAGGCGCTAGAGCGGGACAGCCTGCGCCTGGCCGCAACCCTCGACAGCATGAATCAGAGTCCGCTGGGCGCAGCAGCCTTCGCCGGCACCCCCTTCGCCATCGACCGAGAGCGCACCGCCGATCTGCTGGGCTTCGACAGCTACCTGGACAACGCCCTGGACGCTGTCGCCTCACGAGATTTCATCCTCGAAGGCCTGTCCCATCTGAGCCTGCTGGCGGTGTTCTGGAGTCGGGTAGCCCAGGATTATTTCGTCTGGACTACCCATGAATTCGGTCTGGTGGAATTTCCCGATAGCGTCGCCGGTACCTCCAGCATCATGCCGCAGAAGAAGAATCCGGTCGTGCTGGAATACCTCAAGGGCCGCAGTGGCCATATCGCCGGACTGCTGATGGCTGCCACCATGACGGTCAAGGGCACCCACTTCAGCCACAGCGGTGACGCCAATCGCGAAGGCACCCGTGGATTCTGGGAGGCCGCGGAAGAAACCCTGCGTTGCTTGCGGCTCCTGGACCTGGTGCTGCGCACGGCTGAACCGGATGCCGTGCGCGGACTAGAGCGCAGCGCCCGGGATTTTTCCACCGCCACGGGGCTGGCCGATCTCATCGTATGCGAGGGCGGACTGTCGTTCCGCGAGGCGCACCATGTGGTGGGCGCCGTGGTGCGCCAGGCGTTAGATGCGGACCTGCCCGCTCACGCCATCGACAGCGCCATGCTCGACCAGGCTGCCCAAGCGGTGATCGGCCGGCCCCTTGGGCTGGATGCTGCCCAGGTCAGCAAAAGCCTGGACCCCACTGCCAACGTCGCCTCGCGGCAATCGCCGGGAGGCCCCGCCGAGCCTGCGCTCATGCGGACCCTGGCGGCTGCGCGGGCACGTCTTACCCTGGAGCGGGAGCGGCACGCGGCCCGGCGTGCGCGGCAGGTGCAGAGTCAGGCGCGCCTGGATGCCAACCTGCGGGCGCTGACCCAGTGAGCACGCTGCTGAAAGTACGGGGGTTGACCAAGAGCTTTGGCGAACAGCAGATCGTCCGCGGGGTGGACCTCGACGTCACGGCCGGTGAGGTGGTGGTGGTAATAGGTCCCAGCGGCTCTGGCAAGTCCACGCTCATCCGTTGCCTCAATAGCCTGGAGGAGCCCTCGGCCGGTACCGTGGAGCTGGACGGTATACCGGTGCATGCCGGCGACCGTCGCGCCCTGGCGACCCTTCGCCAGAAGGTAGGAATGGTATTCCAGGACTACACCCTGTTCCCGCACCTTTCGGTACTACGCAACCTGACCCTGGCGCCCGTCAAGCTGGGACGCCTCAGCGCCGCCGAGGCCGATCGCCAGGCGCGGGCGTTGCTGGAACGGGTAGGTCTGGTGCACAAGGCCGATGCCTATCCGGCGGAGCTGTCAGGCGCCCAACAACAGCGAGTAGCTATTGTTCGGGCATTGGCCCTGCAGCCGCAACTCCTGCTGTTTGACGAACCGACCTCAGC
Organism: Pseudomonas aestiva; assembly: GCF_039908605.1. Classification (NCBI taxonomy): domain Bacteria; kingdom Pseudomonadati; phylum Pseudomonadota; class Gammaproteobacteria; order Pseudomonadales; family Pseudomonadaceae; genus Pseudomonas; species Pseudomonas aestiva. The sequence continues at coordinate 1,990,262 of NZ_CP150916.1, forward strand.
ACTGGATCCGGAGACCGTCAACGAGGTATTGGCAATCATGAAGGACCTGGCGCGCGAGGGCATGACCATGATCGTGGTGACCCACGAGATGGGTTTCGCCCGTGAGGTGGCGGACCGGGTGCTGTTCTTCGACGGTGGACGCATTCTGGAGAGCGGCGCACCAACACAGCTGTTCGGCGCGCCACAGGAGCCGCGCACCCGACAGTTCCTTGCCAACGTGCTGCACTAGTACCCGGTCATTTCCAGGTAGCCCACCCCCTTGGCGCTGCCCTCCACCCTGACCGGACCTTCCCAGTAGGGCGTGCCCAGGGCCATCCAGGCATCGGGGTTGACCGCCGCGATCTGCAGATCGAGCTGCTGCCCCGGCAGGGTGATGGACCAGCGTACCGGCACCTCGCGTCCGGCGACCCTGTGGGTGGACTCCGGTGCCAGGCGGATATCGCCGGGATGCAGGGGCTGGTTGTGGCCGTCGGCAGCGATCAGGTTGCCGAACAGATAGTGCTGACCGTCGGCCTGGCGCAGCCGATAGAGCATCAGTTGCCGACCGTCGTCCAGGTGCAGGGAAAACCAGTCCCAGCCGAGCTGGTCCGCGGCCAGGTGCTGGCTGCTCCATTCGCGATCCAGCCAGGCCAGGCCCCTGACCGGCACCCGCCGGCCTTCGATCTGCAGTTCGCCCTGGGCCTGGAAGAACGGCTGGCTGTAGTAGTAGGACGCCTGGCCGCTGGCGGATTTGCGACTCACCCCGCCTTCGCCCTGGAGCACCAGCGGGCCGCTGGCGGCGAGATTCAGTCGGTAGGCGAAGCCCGGACCCTGGGCCCGAACCTCGGCGCGTCCGTTCAGGTCTCCGCTCAGCCGCCAGTCGTCGATCCAGGCGGAAAAGGGCGCGGCGGTCACCCCGGCCTGGCCGATGCCGCCGCGACCCTGGGTCTGGGCGGAAAACTGGCGGGTCTCGCTGGTAAGACCGGCATGGCCCAGCCAGAGGTTGCCGTTGCTCCAGCCGGGCTGGTCGGCGCCGGGGCGCAGGGCGCTGCGGAACAGCGTCCATTGCACGCCGTATTGATGGCCCTCGGCATCGCTGAGGTTGGCCGTGACGTACCACCATTCGATGCGGAAATCCGGGTGGGCGCCGTGATCGGCCGGGAAGCTGAAGACCTTGCCGGGCACCACCGGGGCGAAGTTCTCGCTGCCCTGGCCGAGGCCGGCGAAGCCTGCGGACGTCGGCTGCTCGTCGCAACCGGTGAGCAGCAGGAATGCGACCAGCAGGACCCTAGCGTTCATTACCGAGTTCTCGCAGCAGATCCAGCGGTTGACTGCGCTGCAGCCGAAGCAGCGGCCAGGCAGCCGCCAGCAGGGTCGCCAGCAGGGCAATGGCGGAGAGCGCCAGCAACTGGCCCGGAAAGACCTGCAGCGGCAATCGCCAGCCAAAGGCCTGGACGTTCACCACCGCCACCAGGCACCAGGCGAGCAGGATGCCCAAGGGGATGGCCAGCGCCAGGGTCAGCAGGGCGAGCCCCAGCAACTGGCCCAGGCTGAGCAGGATCAACCGCGGACGCTCGATGCCCAGCGCCCAGAGCGGTGCGAGCTGGCCGAGACGGCGTTGCGCCTGGCCGAGCAGGGCGATGAACAGCGCGAGACCGGCCACCGCCAGAGTCAGGGCATTGAGCGCCGCGGTGGCGCTGAAGGTGCGCTCGAAGACCTGGTCGGCATAGCGCCGCAGCTGACCCTGGTCGATGGAGTGACTGGCGTCCAGCCCGAAGCGCTGCTGCAGCTCGCTGCGCAGGGCTTCCACCTGCGCCGGCGCCATGCGGACGACGATGCGCACCAGAGCGGCATCCGGCCACAATGCCCGCAACCGAGTCTGGGGCAGCAGCAGGTGGCCGCGCGGATTGCCATAGTCGGCATAGGTGGCGAGCACCGGGGCGGACCAGCGACCCTGGCTGCCCTGCAGCTCCAGCCGTTGCCCCTTGACCACCCCCAGGCGGCGGGCCAGTTGCTCGCTGAGCATCAGGCCATCACCGGCGAAGAACGGCGTCCAGGCCTCGTCGCCGGCATCGAGCAGCGGCCAGTGTCGCCGATAGAGATCGGCGTCGAGGATACCGCTCAGGGTGGACGGCTGGCCTTGAATCCCCGTCTCCCTTTCGTACACGGGCAGTACCGCGCGCACGCTGGGTTGGCGGGGCAGCCAGTCGAGCAGGGTCGCCGCCTGGGCAGCGTCCTGCGGACGCAGATAGAGTTCGGCGGCCAGGCGCTGGTCGAGCCAGCCATCGAAGGTGCGACGAAAACCCTCGGTCATGCTGCCGGCGCCGACATTGGCCGCCAGGGCCAGCAACAACGCCATCAGCGCCTGGGACAGTCCGGGCAACTGCTGCCGGGCGTCGGCCAGGAACCAGCGCGAAAGTGGCCGCCGTGCCCGCTTCAGCAAGAGATCCAGCAGGGCGCTCAGCAGCGGCGGCAACGCCAGCGCGGCAGCCAGCAGGAGGCAGCCAAGCAGGGCCAGGCCGCTGGCCAGGCTGTTGCCGCCCAGCCAGAGGACCAGCGCCGCCAGGCCCACCAGCAGGGCACCCAGCGCCTGCCGACGCAGCCAGCGGCCATGGGCGGCGCGCCAGGCTTCGCCCTGGGCCAGGGCCAGCAGCGGTAGCCGCGCCGCGCGCCACAGACCATCGGCTCCGGCCAGCAGGGCTCCACCCAGGCTGAGGCCGAGGCCGGCCAGCCACCAGGCCGGATTCAGGGTCAGGCTGCCGGCGATTTCAGCGCCGTAGAGGCCGCGCAGGCTGGCCGCCACATCGGGCAGCAACAGGGCCGCCAGAAGATAGCCGCTGGCAACCCCCAGGGCACCCGCCACCAGGGCGATCAGCGCCAGCTCCAGGGTCAGCGCCAGCACCAGGGTCGCGGCCGACAGGCCACAGGCGCGCAGGGTTCGCAGCAGGGCGCGGCGCTGTTCCAGCGCCAGGCCGGTAGCGGCATGGACGATGAACAGGCCGACGGCAAAGGCCAGCAGGCCGAGCGCCAGCAGGTTGAGGTGGAAGCTGTCGGTCAGGCGGTCCAGTTCGGCACCCTGGTCGTTCTCCACCCGTTGCAGGTCGACCCCCTCCAGGATGGGCAAGGCACGCCGGAAGGTCTTTGGCAGGATCAGTCGGGAGACTTGGTCTGGCGCGTCCAGCAGCCGCTGGGCCTGGCCGATGTCCAGCACCAGGGTACCGGGCGCCAGGCCGGGGCGCGGCTGCAACGGTGGCAGCGCCAGGCCATCGGCGCGATGCAGCACCGCGCCGGCCCGCAGCCGCCATTCACGCAGCGTTTCCGGCGCGATCCAGGTGGTCCCGGTCGGACCGAGGAAGGCGAACAGGGCCTCTGGCGGTGCGCCGGCCGCCACGCCGCGATCGCTGGGCAGACTGACCGGTTCGATGCCCAGCAGTGGCAGGGCGCCCTCGCGCTCGGCCAGGGTCAGGCGCCCCTGCAGGACGGGCGACACCGGCCAGCCCTGGCGGCGCAGTTCGACGAACAGCACCTGGGGCAAGCGCTTGCCGTCGGGGGCTTCAAGACTCGACTGGTCGGCGCCGAAGAGGGCGGTGGCCTGGGCATAGCTCTGGCGGGCCTGGGCGTTGAGCGCCAGCACCCCGGTCAGCAGCGCGGTCGCCAGCCACAGGCCGGCGACCAGGCCGGCGAGTTGCAGGGGATGCCGACGCCAGTGACTGACCAGGCTGTGCAGACTCCAGTAGAGCAGCCTCATGGCTGGCCCACGGCTGTGCCGCCGAGACGCCCGCGTTCCAGTTGCAGGATACGATCGAGATGACTGGCGATGCGCGCGCTGTGGGTCACCATCAGCAGGCTGCTGCCGGTCTCGGCCACCAGTTCCAGCAACAGGGCGAGGGCCTGGTCGCCACTGGCTTCGTCGAGATTGCCGGTGGGTTCATCGGCGAGCAGCAGAGGTGGCCGGGAGGCGAGCGCCCGCCCCAGGGCCACACGCTGCTGCTGGCCGCCGGAGAGCTGTTCCGGAAAGCGTTCCAGCAGGGTGGCCAGGCCCAGACGTTCGGCCAGCTCGGCTTGCCAGCGCGGATCATGGCGGCCGGCCAGCCGGGCCTGGAAGGCGAGATTGTCGGCTACGGTCAGACTGGCGATCAGATTGAATTGCTGGAAGATCAGACCGATGCCCTCGCGGCGCCAGGCGGCCAGACCACGCTCGTTGAGGCTGGCGAGTGCCTGGCCGGCGGCCTGGATCTGGCCGCGGTCGGGCCGGTCGAGACCGGCGACCAAGTGCAGCAGGGTGCTCTTGCCACTGCCGGATTCGCCCATGAGCGCCAGACTCGCGCCCCGTGCCAGGCTGAGGTCCACGCCGCGCAGGACCGGCAACGGCCCCTGGGGCGTGGGATAACTCTTGTGCAGATCGGTGATGGTCAGCATCGCGCCTCCAGCGCCGGTCGTGGTCTGCAATCGACCGGGCGCGGGCGGCGACGTTCAGCGCGGTCAGCGGCGCTTGACCTTGCCCTTGCCGGCTTTTTCGTCTTCCTCGCGCTGCAGGCGTTCGCACTTGCGCACCATGTTGAGGTAGTACACGGCGCTGCCGGCGAACAGGATGATGGGCAGCGCCAGGGACATCTCCAGCAGGCTGCCGGGGAAGGCGCTGGGCACCCAGTGGTGATAGAGCAGGATGCCGATCGCCAGCAGCACCGAGTACAGCAGGCCGTAGCCGCCGGCCTTGCGCGATTCGCGGGCGAGGTCGAGGGGCGGGCGATTCAGATCGTTGGGCTCGAACATGGAGGTCTCTGGCAGGCACTGAAGAAGGCGCTAGTCTAGCGCCTGGACTCGCGCCGGTCGCCACTGCTCGGGCACCCCGGACAAGACGTCGCAGGGGTTGCCCGCCACTCGTTCACGCGATGTTCAGGCAGACCTAAGCTTGAAATCTTATCCTTTGCAGCCATTTAGAGGCCTGACGATGGCAAGCGAGCAGGTCTCCTTGTAAGCTCGATCAGTTATTTGAACGCGCATAATGCGCACGGATAAGGAATCAACATGAAACAGTATCGGTTGGCAGCAGCGGTGGCCCTGGTGGGTCTGGTTCTGAGCGGCTGCGACTCCAAGCCCAAGGTCGAGCTGGAAAGCCCGGCCCAGAAGGCGTCCTATGGCATCGGCCTGAACATGGGCAAGAGCCTGGCCCAGGAAGGTATCGATGACCTGGATCCCAAGGCCGTCGCCCTGGGTATCGAGGACGCCGTTGGCAAGAAGGACCAGAAGCTGACCGATCAGCAGCTGACCGAAGCCTTCGCCGCCCTGCAGAAGCGCGCCGAAGAGAAGATGACCAAGGTCAGCGAAGACAACGCCAAGGCCGGCAAGAAGTTTCTCGAAGAGAACGGCAAGAAGCCTGGCGTGATCACCACCGCCTCCGGCCTGCAGTACGAAGTGGTCAAGAAGGCCGACGGCCCGCAGCCCAAGCCCACCGACGTGGTCACCGTGCACTACGAGGGCAAGCTGGTCGACGGTACCGTGTTCGACAGCTCCATCAAGCGTGGCACCCCGATCGACCTGCCGGTCAACGGCGTGATTCCGGGTTGGGTCGAGGCGCTGCAACTGATGCATGTCGGCGAGAAGATCAAGCTGTACATCCCCTCCGAGCTGGCCTACGGCGCCCAGAGCCCGAGCCCGGCGATCCCGGCCAACTCGGTGCTGGTGTTCGACCTGGAACTGCTCGGCATCAAGGACGCCGCCGCTGCCGACGCCGAAGACGCCCCGGTCGCGCCGGCTGCCGATGCGCCGGCCGCTGCCGAAAAGGCCCCGGCCAAGAAGTAAGCCGCTCCCGCTGTATCAGACGCCCTGCCTTGCAGGGCGTTTTACGTTGGGCGGCGGGAAACCCTGACGCAGCGGTGCGATCAAAGCTGGGGTGAAAAGCCCTGCGCCAAAGGGGTCGCTGCCCACCGTTCTTCATTGCTCGAGGTGTCCATGAAGCCGCCGAAGAATTTTGATCGCTATCTGGGTATCGCCCAGCGCCTGCTGATCCGCGGCCGCCTGCCGGCGCTGCTGCTCGGCGTCGCGCGCAAGACCAGCAAGCGTGGACTCAAGCTGGGCGAGGCCCGTGAGACCCTGGGACTGTTCCATCAGCTGCTGCTGGCCTGGTGGCGCGGCGAGTATCGCGGGGTCAGCCGCAAGACGCTGCTCACCGTGGCCGGCGGCCTGGTCTATTTCCTGCTGCCCATCGACCTCATCCCCGACTGGGTGCCCATGTTCGGTCTGCTCGATGACCTCGCGGTCCTGGCCTGGGTCGGCAAGGCCTGCAGCGACGAGCTGGACGGCTTCCGGGCCTGGCGCGCCAACCGTACCGCAAGTCAGCAGGCGGCCCTGGCCGCATTGCCCGACCGGCACGAACGGCCAGCAGCGGGTGTCGCCCTCGATCAGCTGCGGGACTGAACGGCTTGAGCGTACGCATCAGTCGTCAGCACTGGCTGGCCTTGCTGGATGAACTGGAAAGTGCGCGGCGCAGCCGCAGCCTGCTGACCTATCGCTCGGTGATCGAGCGGCTGGGGCTGCCCCAGCCGGCGATGGTGACCCTGACCACCGCGCTGGAGTATCTGGCGGCCCTTGATCGTCGCGAGGGCCGGCCCCTGCGCAGCGCCCTGGTGGTGAGCCAGAGCGGTACGCGTATTCCCCGTGAAGGTTTCTTCGACTGCGCCCTGCGCCTGGGTGCCCTGGACGGCTCGCCGCCGGTGAGCGACGCGGTCAGCTGGCACGCGGCCGAGGTGACCCGGGTATTCGACCACCGCTATCCCGACCATCGCCTCGAATAGGGTTCAGGCCCGCATCAGGTGCAGGCTGTAGCCGGGCACCCGCTTGGCGTTGCGCTTGGCTTCCGAGGCAAGGCCGGCCAGGCCGCTGGCATCCACCCGCTTGCCGGCCTCCTTGTCCAGCTCCACGACCCCCAGTGACAGCGACAGCAGCGGATACTCGCGGCGGCGACCGTCCCTGTCGTAGGCGAGAAAACAGCCGGCTTCCAGGTGTTCGCTGCGATAGAAATGCCGGCAGCGCTCCTGGAAGCCCGCCATCAGGCCGTTGAGTCGCTGTCGCCAGTCCGTGGAACCCAGCACCACCAGAAAGTCGTCGCCACCGATATGGCCGACGAAGTCCTGCTGCGGATCCAGGCGTTCGGAGAGGGTCTGCGCCAGCGAGAGCAACACCTCGTCGCCCTTGGCGTAGCCATAGAGATCGTTGAAGGGCTTGAAGCCATCGATGTCGACGTAGCACACCACGGCTTCGCGCCGCTGATCCAGCAAGCGCGTGAGGCACTGCTGGATGGGCACGTTGCCGGGCAGCTGGGTGAGGGGGTTGGCGTGCTTGGCCTGCTGGATGCGCTGCTCGGTGATCAGCCGCAGGACATCCATCACCCGACCGACCCCGACATAGCGGCCACCCTCGGTGATGATGAAATCCTCTTCGATGCGCTGGCGTGCCCGCGCGGTGAGCAGGCGGCTGACCTGCTGCAGCGACTGGTTGGTTTCGGTGGCCAGGAAATCCTGGCTCATCAGCCGGGCGATGGGCTTGCGCGCGAACACCTCGTGGGCGAAGGGCTTGAGCAGCGCCGAACTCAGCTCGTGGTGATGGACGATGCCCACCGGGCGATCGTCCTCGTCCACCACCGCCAGGGTATTGAGGCTGGGTTGCAGGCGGAAACGCTCCAGTACCTCGGGGATCAGCATGTCCTGGCCGACCGCGACCTGCTCGACCCTGAGGCTGGCGACGGTGGTCGCTTCCTCGGCGAAGTCGGAGCTGCGGGTGGTGATCACCGGCAGCAGGGTCTGGATCTCGCGCGGCGGGGCCGCCGTCGGGCGGCCCAGCAGATAGCCCTGCACCAGATCAACGCCCATGCTTGCCAGGGTCGACAGCTCTTCGTGGGTCTCGATGCCCTCGGCGATCACCTGGGCCCGGGAGGCTTCGGCCATCTTCAGGATGGAGCCGACGAATTCGCGTTTCACCGCATCGCGGTGGATGGATTCGATGAAATGCCGATCGATCTTGACGAAATCCGGGCGCAACTCCGACCAGCGCCGGAGGCTGGAATAGCCCGCGCCCAGATCGTCGAGGGCGATGGAGAAGCCCATGGCGCGGTAGTGGTGCAGGGCGGTGGCCAGCAGCGCGAAGTCATCGATGGGCGCCTGTTCGGTCAGCTCGATCACCACCTGGGCCGGCGAGAGCCCCAGGCGCTGCAGCAGCTTGAGGGTCTGCCCCGACTGATGCGCCGGCTCCAGCAGGGTTTCCGGGCAGACATTGAGAAACAGCAGGCCATCCAGGGCCAGTTCGCGAAAGGTCTGGCAGGACTGCTGGCGTGCGGCGATTTCCAGCTCGGACAGGCGGCCGGCCTGGCGCGCGGTGGCATAGAGGGGCAGCGGAGATTGCAGCGGCGTATTGGAGGCGCCGCGGATGAGCGCCTCGTAGCCCAGGATGCGTCGCTCGCTCAGCGAAACGATGGGCTGAAAGAGCGAATGCAACTCGCGGTTGGCGAGAATGCGATCCAACACCCCAGCCTGGTCGTTAAGCGTCATGGTTAGCCTGCAGGAACCCAGAAACGAAAATGCCCGGGGGTCGCACTTGGCGACCCCCGGGCATTTCACGACAGAGATATGACGCTTTGATGTCAGCGCTTGGGTGGCGTCTGACTCAGGTCGAGATAGTCCAGCAGTACATGACCCGACTCCATCAGGTAGGCGTCGTCCTGCGGCTTGGTCTTGTCGTCGTCGATCGCCGGGTTGTCCTCGTCGATCTTCTTCAGCTCCTTGAGCGGAGCTTCACCCTTGCCCTGGCGCCGCTGGTTTTCCATGGCCAGCTGGCGATTGTCCAGGGCGGTCTGCTCGGCCCGGCGCTTCTGCTCGTTGAGGCTGACGGTGGTGTCCGCCGCCAACTCCTGGGCCAGCTTCAGACGCTCGCGAGCGAAGATGAAGTCGGGATCCTTCTGCACCCGCACGTCATGGCGCTTGACCAGTTCCGGCAGGTAGTTGGCGAAGGGATTGCTCAGGCCGGTCACCGCCGGGGCGATGGTGTCCCAGGGCATGGAATCGGGCAGGGCGCTCTCGCCGATCTGCTTGGTGTCCACCACCGCCGGGTAATCGATGTCCGGCAGCACGCCCTGATGCTGGGTGCTCTGGCCGGAGACGCGATAGAACTTGGCGATGGTCAGCTTAAGCTCGCCATGGTTGAGCGGCTGGATGGTCTGCACGGTGCCCTTGCCGAAGGTCTGGCCACCGACGATCAGCGCCCGGTGATAGTCCTGCATGGCACCGGCGAAGATCTCCGAGGCCGAGGCGGACAGGCGATTGACCAGCACGGTCAAGGGGCCCTTGTAGAAGGCGCCGCCTTCGTCGTCGGCCAGCACCTCGACCTTGCCGTCGCCATTGCGCACCAGCACGGTAGGACCCTGATCGATGAACAGCCCGGTCAGCTCGGTGGCTTCCTGCAGCGAGCCACCACCGTTGTTGCGCAGGTCGAGGACGATGCCGTCGACCTTTTCCTTCTGCAGCTCGCCGATGAGCTTCTTCACGTCACGCGTGGTGCTCTTGTAGTTCGGATCGCCTGCGCGATAGGCCTTGAAGTCCAGGTAGAACGCCGGCACGTCGATCACGCCGAGCTTGTAGTGCTTGCCCTCGTGGGGCACGTCGATCACGTGCTTCTGCGCCGCCTGCTCTTCGAGCTTGACCGCTTCGCGGGTGATGGTGACGATCTTGGTCTTCTGGTCGTTCGGCGCATTGCTCGCCGGGATGATCTCCAGGCGCACCTTGGAGTTCTTGGGCCCGCGGATCAGCTTGACCACCTCGTCCAGGCGCCAGCCGATGACATCGACCATCTCGCCGTCACCCTGGGCGACGCCGACGATCTTGTCGGCCGGAGCGATCTGCTTGGACTTGTCGGCCGGGCCGGCCGGGACCAGGCGCAGGATCTGCACGTAGTCGTTATCGTTCTGCAGCACTGCGCCGATGCCTTCCAGCGACAGGCTCATGTTGATGTCGAAGTTCTCCGCGCTTTCCGGGGAGAGATACTGGGTGTGCGGGTCGTAGGACTCGGCGAAGGCATTGATGTAGGTCTGGAAGACGTCTTCGCCACGGGTCTGGTTGAGGCGCGCCAGCTGATTCTTGTACCTCTTGGTCAGCTGCTGCTGGATCTGCTGGTCGGTCTTGCCGGACAGCCGCAGGCGCAGCACCTCGTCCTTGAGCTTGCGATGCCAGAGATCGTCCAGCGCGGCGGTGTCCGCCGGCCAGGCCGCCTTCTCGCGATTGGTGTTGAAGGACTCGTCGAAACTGAAGTCGAGCTTGCCGATGCCGGCGTTGAGCAGGCCCAGCCCATAGTTCAGCCGCTCGGTCATGCGCTGGGCATAACGGCGGTAGATGGCGAAGCCCGGTTCGAGATTGCCCTGCTTTAGGTAGTCGTCGAAACGGGTGCGCGAGGCGTCGAATTCGCGGATGTCGGCGGCATTGAAATACAGCCGGGCGGGATCAAGCATCTTCAGATAGCTGTCGTAGATCTTGATCGACTGGGCATCGTTGAGCGGCGGCTTGCTGTAGTGGTGCCGCTTGAGCAGTTCGACGATGTTGAGGCTGGCGATGACCTGGTCGCGGTCGGGTTGCAGTTTCTCGGCGCCTACCGGCGCGTTGGGCTTGGCGAAGAGGGGCGTTGCGCTGACGCCAAGCAGGACAACGAGGGCGGTACGGGACAAGAGCTGCTTCATGTGTATTCGACTAATGCACGGAAAGGAATAGGCTATAGGCCCTTCCCGGCCCGGGCGGTTCCGCGGCCAGGGGAAGTATGACGGGCGCTGACGAAAGTCGTCTGACGGCGGTCTGAGGGGTAGCGGCGATCGGAAGGGTTAGGCTGTGACAGCCCCGCGTCTTCCGGTCCGCTCGACTCCCGCAGAACCCGCCGGCGCAGGCGCTTTTCGTCAAAGCCTGAGCCACTATGGAGGCACCGTGAACGCATTGCAAGGTATCGAAGGGCAACTGGAATGGCAGTCACTGAGCGCTCGCGCTCTGGCGCCAGGGGAAATTCGCATCAAGGTGGCGGCCGCCGGTCTCAACCGTGCGGACCTGCTGCAACTGGCCGGCAACTATCCGCCGCCGCCCGGCGCGCCGGCCACCCTGGGCCTCGAATGCGCCGGGGTGGTCAGCGAGACCACCGCGGATTCGCGCTGGCAGGTGGGTGATCGCGTCTGTGCGCTGCTGGCCGGCGGCGGCATGGCCAGCGAGGTGGTGGTGGACGGACGCCAGGCCGCTTCCGTGCCGGAGGGCCTGTCGCTGATCGAGGCCGCTGCGCTGCCCGAGGTCTGGGCGACCGCCTGGAGTAACCTGTTCGACCTGGCCGCCCTGCAGCCGGGTGAAAAGGTGCTGCTGCATGCCGGTGCCAGCGGCGTCGGCTCGGCTGCCATCCAGCTGTGCAAGGCCTTCGGCAATCCCTGCTGGGTCAGCGTCGGTTCCCAGGATCGCCTGGCGCACTGCGAGCGCCTCGGCGCCGAGGGCGGGGTGCTGCGCAAGACCGATCTGGAAGGCCTGCGCGATTTCGCCCCCTTCCACGTCATCCTCGATCCGGTGGGGGCGAACTATGCGTCGCTCAACCTGGACCTGCTGGGCCAGGATGGCCGCTGGGTGCTGATCGGCCTCATGGGCGGTCGCCAGGCCGAGATGGATCTGGGCAAGGTACTGGGCAAGCGCATCCGCATCATCGGTTCGACCCTGCGCAATCGATCCGTGGAATTCAAGGCCAAGACCATGAGATCCCTGGAAGCCAAGGTGTGGCCGCTGTTTGCCGAAGGCAGGCTGAACGTCAACCTGGAACGCCGCTTCGCCGCCCAGAACGCCGAAGCCGCCTTTGCCGCCCTGGAAAGCAACGAGGTGAACGGCAAGGTGGTGCTGGTGCTGGACGAAGGGCTGGAGTAGCACCCACGGCCAAGGTTATCGCGGCCATGGCGGTCCGCCGCTACGGCCGCTCCTACAGATCGAGTCAGCTGTAGGCGCAACTGTCTTTATCGCGGCCATGGGCCGCTCCTACGAGGGGTGATGCTTCTGTAGGAGCGGCCCATGGCCGCGATAACATAGGTGTCTGACTGACTCTACCGCCAGCTCAGGATCGGCCAACCGGCCTGTGCCGCGCGCTCGCGCAATACCGGATCCGGGTTGACCGCGTGCGGCTTGCCCACCGCTTCGAGCAGCGGCAGGTCGTTGCGCGAGTCGGAGTAGAAGCTGGCGTTGGCCAGCAGGCTGCGGTCGCCGCCGAGCAGTTTCAGCAGCCGGGTCAGCTTGCCTTCGCGAAAGGTCACGACCCCCTCGACCTGGCCGCTGTAGACGCCGTGGCTGAGCTGCAGGTCGATGGCCAGCACCTCTTCCACGCCCAGCCGCTCGGCGATGGGCTCCACCAGATGCACCCCGGAAGCCGAGACGATGATCACCCGGTCGCCGGCGGCGCGGTGGGCGGCGATGCACTTCATGGCGTCGCTGAAGATCAGCGGTTCGATGACGTCCTCGACCCAGGGGCCGACCTCGAAATTCACTTCTTCGGGCGTGCGGCCCACCAGGGGTTCGAGGTGGAAGGCCATGTAGTCTTCCATGGCCAGTTCGCCCTGGGCGTAGGCCGCCATCAGCTCGCTGTCGCGCCGCACGAAGGACTCGCGGTCGACCCATCCGAGCACGCCCATCTGCTGGCTCCAGAGACTGGAGCAGTCACCATCGATAAGGGTTTCGTCGAGATCGAAAATCGCCAGGGTCATGCCACTTCTCTCAGGCTGTCGGAATCGACGGCCAGGGTGACGGCTGTGCCGTTCGCCTGCAAGGCCGACGGGCCATGGTTGAGAACGTCGACATTGAGTTCGCAGGCTTCGGTCGCGATCCGGTAGCGGATCACGTTGCCCAGCAGGCTGTGGCTGACGATGCGCCCGCTGAAACCATCGGCGACGCCGAGCCTTATGGCCTCGGGACGAATCGCCACCTGCCCCTGGAAGGTCTGGCCGAACAGCCGGCTGGCCTGATCGGCGCTGAGCAGGTTGTAGTTGCCGATGAAGCCGGCGGCAAAGGCATCCACCGGCGCGGTGTAGAGGGTCTCGGCATCGCCACTCTGGACGATGCGGCCCTCGCGCATCAGCACGATGCGATCGGAGAGGGTGAGAGCCTCTTCCTGGTCATGGGTGACGAACACCGTGGTCAGGCCCAGCTCCTGCTGGATGGCGCGAATCTGCTCACGCAGGTGGCGGCGGATACGGGCATCCAGCGCCGAGAGGGGTTCGTCCAGGAGCAGCAGCCTTGGCCGCACGATCAGCGAGCGCGCCAGGGCCACCCGCTGGCACTGGCCACCGGAGAGCTGGTGTGGATAGCGTGTGGCGAAGCCTTGCAGTTCCACCAGGGTCAGGACCTCCTGCACGCGCTGCTGCACCTCATCCCGTGCCAGGCGCTGCATGCGCAGGCCGAAGGCGACGTTCTGCTCCACCGTCATGTTGGGAAACAGCGCATAGCTCTGGAACACCATGGCGATGCCGCGGCGCTGCGGTGGCAACTGGGTGATGTTCTGACCTCCCAGCACGATGGCGCCACGGTCGACCTCGGTGAGCCCGGCCAGGCAGCGCAGCAGGGTGGACTTGCCGCAGCCCGAGGGGCCGAGCAGGGTCACCAGTTCGCCCTGTTCCGCATGGAATTCGATGTCGGTGAACAGGGTATTGGCGCCGTAGCGCTTGTGCAGTCCCTTGACCGCGAGATAGCTCATGTCCGCTCCCGATTGAGGCGATTGGCGATCCAGGTCAGCAGCAGGACCGCGAGGAAGTAGGAGATCACCAGGGCGCTGGTCAGGTGGCCACTGCCGTTGCGCAGGTTGTAGAGGTAGATCTGCAGCGTCTCGTAGCGCGTTCCCACCAGCAGGTTGGCGAAGACGAATTCGCCGATGAGAAAGGAAAAGGACAGGAACAGCGCCACCATCAGCCCGGTCCGCAGATTGGGCAGCACCACCAGCAGCGCGGCGCGCCAGGAGCTGGCGCCGAGCAGGTGGGCGGCGTCCATCAGGTCGCGCAGATTGAGCGCCTGGAGGTTGTTGCTGATGGCGCGGTACATGAAGGGCAGGGCGATGGTGAAGTAGCAGAACACCAGGATCCAGGGCGTGCCGGTCAGCGGCAGCGGACCACTCGCGTAGAGCTGCAACAGACCGACCGCCGAGACCACCGGCGGTACGGCGAAGGGCAGCAGGATCAGCACGTTCATCAGCGCATCCAGCCGTGGAAAGTGATAGGCGACGGCGAACATGGCCGGCAGGATCAGCACGCAGGACAGCGCCAGGGCGCCAAAGCAGATCGCCAGGGAACGACCGAAGGCGGCGAGAAAGCGCGGCTCGCTCCACAGCTGCAGGTACCACTTGAAGGTGAAGCCCGCCGGCAGCAGGGTCGCCGACCACTGGGTGGCCAGGGAATAGAGGAGGGTCGCGGCCAGGGGCGTGAACAGGATCAGGAACAGGACCCAGACCACTGTCCGATGATAGAGGCGCTCAGTTCTGGACATGCCGACTCCGCCGTAGCAGCCACTGGTGGACGAGGGTGATCAGGGTCATGAAGGCCACCAGCAGCATGGCCAGCGCCGCGGCCAGGTTGGGCTCTAGATAGATGTCGCCGGAAACCAGGGCGGCGATGCGCACCGGTACCACGTTGAAGTTGCCGGTTGTGAGCGCATAGACCGTGGCGTAGGCGCCCAGGGCGTTGGCCAGCAGGATGATGAAGGTGCCGACCAGCGCCGGGCTGAGCACCGGCAGGCCGATGTGCCGCCAGTATTGCCAGGTGCCGGCGCCGAGCAGCGCCGCCGCGTCGCGCCAGTCCTGCTTGAGGGCTTCGAAGGCCGGGAACAGCAGCAACACCCCCAGGGGAATCTGGAAGTAGGTGTAGATGAGGATCAGTCCGCCCTTGGTGTAGAGGTTGAAGCCTTCGATCAGTCCGAATTGCTTGAGCGCCAGGGTCAGGCAACCGTTGATGCCCAGCAGGATGATGAAGGCGAAGGCCAGCGGCACCCCGGCGAAGTTGCTGGTCATGTTGGTGAAGGCCACCACGAAGCCGCGCAGCCGCGAGTCGACCCGGGTCAGCGAATAGGCGCCGAGCAGGGCGATGAGCAGACCGCAGACGCTGGACCAGAGCGAAATTTCCAGGGAGAAGCGGATGGCCTGCAGGTAGAAGGGCGAGCCGAGGATTTCGGCGTAGTTGCCCAGGCCCCAGCCACTTTCGCTGGAATTGAAGCTGTTGAAGGCGATCCAGGCCAGGGGCGCCAGCTGGAAGGCGCCGAACACCAGCAGGAAAGGCAGGATCAGCAGCAGGGCGAGCCAGGGCCGCTTCATGCCAGCAACTCCCGGCACAGGGGCTTGTCGTGGGCAAGACCCAGCAGCGTGCAGACGGTGCCGCAGATCTCCACCTGGCGCGGTGTGGCCTCGCCCAGGGAGAAGCCCGCGCCGAAGACGAACAGGGGCACCTCGCGTTCTTCCGGGAGCGTCCCGCCGTGACTGCGGTCGTCGTTCATGCCGTGGTCGGCGGTCACCAGCACCTGGTAGCCGGCGTCCAGCCAGGCGGGCAGGTAGTGGGACAGCAGGCCGTCGGCGCGGCGCGCGGCATTGCGGTATTCGGGGCTGGAGAGGCCGTGCCGGTGGCCGGCATCGTCGATGTTCATCGGATGGACCAGGAGGATGTCCGGCGCCTGGGTAAGGCGCAGGTGCTCGGCGTCGTCGAACAGATGGGAATCTGGGTAGTGGTCGGCGTAATAGAAGTGGCCATGCTGGATCGGCAGGGCGGTATCGCTGACATGCCTGTCCTGCGCTCGATCGAAGGGGCTGCGGTTGTAGAGTTCGCTGACCCAGTGGTAGGCCGCCGCCGCCGTGGTGAGGCCGGCGGCCTGGGCCAGATGGAAGAGGCTGATCTGGTTGGACAGCCGATCCACGCCATTGTGGACGATGCCGCTGCTCACCGGGGGCACCCCGGTGAGCAGGCATTCGTAGAGCGGGCGGGAGAGCGAGGGCAACTCGCACTCCAACCGGTAGAGGCGACCCCGGCCAGCCAGGCAGAGCGCCTGGAGAAAGCCGAGTCCGTGTTCGGCGACCCTCAGGGCGAGTCCGTCCAGCACGACCAGGATGACCTTCATGACGTCACTGCTGCATGTTGATCAGAACGTGTTCCTGCCAGAGCCGCGGCAGGCGCTTGGAGGTTTCTTCCCAGGCCTTGGCGTCGGCGATGGGTCGGGCCTTGGCGTATTGCGCCTGGGGCAGCAGCTTGGCCTGGACGTCGGCCGGCAGGGTCAGGTGCTCGGCGCGGATCGGCCGGGCATAGCCCTGGGCCAGGTTGATCTGGCCGGCGTCGGAGAAGATGTACTCGCGGGCCAGCTTGGCCGCGTTGGGGTGCTTGGCGTACTTGTTGATGATGGTGGTGTAGCCGGAGGTCACCGAGCCATCGGAGGGGATCAGCACCTCGAAGCGCGAGCGATCGATCTGGTCGCGATAGCTCAGGGCGTTGAAGTCCCACACCACCCCGACTTCCACTTCACCCTTCTCGAGGTTGGCCACCACCGGGTTGGTGAAGGCCAGGCGACCTTGCTTGGCCAGCTTGGCGAAGAAGTCCAGCGCCGGCTTGATGTTCTTTTCGTCGCCGCCGTTGGCATAGGCCGCTGCCAGTACGCCACTCACCGCCTGGGAGGCGGCGCTGACGTCGCCGATGGTGACCTTGTAGTTGCCCTTGAGCAGGTCGGCCCAGGAGTGGGGGACGTCCTTGACGGTCTGCTTGTTGACGATGAAGGCGATGGTGCCGGTGTAGGCCAGCGCCCAGTGACCGTCGCTGTCCTTGGCCCAGCTCGGTACCTGGTCCCAGGTGCTCGGCTTGTAGGGCTGGGTAACGCCCTTCTGCACGGCGATGGGGCCGAAGGAAGCACCGACGTCACCGATGTCGGCGGAGGCGTTCTCGCCTTCGGCGGCGAACTTGGCGATCTCCTGGGCGGAGCTCATGTCGGTATCCTGATGCTTGAGCCCATATTTCTGCTCAAGGTCCTGCCAGGTACCTTTCCAGTTTGCCCAGGTATCGGGCATGCCGACGCTGTTCACCTCGCCTTCCTTGCGGGCGGCGGCTTCGAGGGATTTGAGGTCGACGGTATCGGCGAAGGCGGTACCGGCCTGTAGCGCAACGGCAGTGGCCAACAAGGAAGCAAGCAGACGGGTCATACGGGTGCTCCAGGTGTTAGGGCTTGGTCTAGGTCAGCAAGACACAGGCCAATCTAGGACCGGGGTATGACGATTTGATGGCAATGCGCCCTGTTTCACCGCTGGCACGGGCGCTGCAGTCGTCACCAAGCGGTCATCTGGCCGTCTTAGTCTCCCAACAAACCCTAGTCGAGGCACTCCGGGTGCACCAATCCGAAACTGGTCTAGTCCAAAGAAGTGCGCCGGGTGCCGGTGCCATCCGCCAGGCATTGCAGGAGCAGATCGCCCATGGCCTGCTGCCGGCCATGGAGCGCCTGCCCTCCGAGCGCCAGCTGAGCGAGCTGTTCGCCACCACCCGTATCACCCTGCGTGAAGCCCTGCTGCAGCTGGAAGCCCTAGGGCTGATCTATCGCGAGGAACGTCGGGGTTGGTTCGTCGCCCCGCCGCGGCTGGCCTACAACCCCCTGGCACGGACCCATTTTCACGCCATGGTGGAAGCCCAGGGGCGGGTACCGGCGACCGAGGTCGTGGCGGCCCGGCAGATGCTGGCGTCCGCGGAGATCTGTCGCCTGCTGGAGTTGCCGGCGCTGTCCAGCGTCTATCAGATCCGCCGGGTGCGTCGGGTGGACGGCCGGCTGGTGCTCTATGTCGAGCACTACCTCAATGCCGCCTATTTCCCGGGCTTGCTGGAGCACGATCTGCAGCGCTCCCTCACCGAGTTGTATCGCGACCGCTACGACATTCGCTACGGCGAGGTGCGCTTCGAGATCCTGCCGACGGCGCTGCTGCCGGAGGCGGCCCAGGCGCTGCGGGTGGCGCAGGGCAGTCCGGCGCTGCACATCACCCGCATCAACCACGACCAGCAGGGGCGACTGATCGATTGCGACCTGGAATTCTGGCGGCATGACGCCATCCAGGTCAGGGTCGAAGTACCGGACTAGGCTGGCTTCAGAGCGGCAGTTCGCTGCTCGCATAGAAGGCCGTCAGCACCTTGATCAGATGGCCCAGGTCATGGCTGCCGGCCAGTTCGCGGATGGAGTGCATGGCGAAGGTGGGCAGGCCGATGTCTACGGTGTGCACCCCCAGCTGCCCGGCGGTGATGGGGCCGATGGTGGAACCGCACCCCATGTCGCTGCGCACCACGAAGCTCTGTACCGGCACCGCTTCGCGTTGGCAGAGGTCGCGGAAGAAGGCCGCGGTTTCGCTGCTGGTGGCATAGCGCTGGTTGGCGTTCACCTTGATCACCGGGCCGCCGTTCAGTTTCGGGCCGTGGTTGCCATCGTGCTTGTCGGCATAGTTGGGGTGCACGCCATGGGCGTTGTCGGCCGAGATCAGCAGCGAGCGCTGCAGGGTGCGGGTAAAGGCATCCCCGGCGGGCAGCAGGCGTTGCAGCACCTGTTCGAGGAAGGGACCGTCGGCGCCGCAGCAGGAGGTGGAGCCCACTTCCTCGTGATCGGTGCAGACCAGCACGGCGTTCTCGTCGCCCTCGTCGGCCAGCAGGGCGGTCAGACCGGCATAGCAGGACAGCAGGTTGTCCAGGCGGGCGGCGGCGATGAAGTCGTCATCCAGCCCGATCAGGGCGGCGGGCTGGACATCATAGAAGCTCAGTTCGAAATCCAGCACCTCGGCTTGGTCTATGCCGTGTTCCTGCTGCAGGCGCGCGGCCAGCAGGGCGCGGAAGTCGCGCCGCTCGCTGGCAGGCACCTGGGCCAGGATCGGTGGCAGCTCGTTCTGGGCATTGATGGCCCAGCCCTGGTTGGCTTCGCGATTGAGGTGGATGGCCAAATTGGGAATGATCGCCAGCGGCTTGCGAAAGTCGATCAGCCGACTCTGCACCCGGCCCTCGGCACGATAGGTCACCCGGCCCGCCAGGGACAGGTCGCGGTCGAACCAGGGCGCCATCAGCATGCCGCCGTAGACCTCGACGCCCAGTTGCCAGAAGCCCTGCCGCTGCAGCTCCGGCTGCGGCTTGACCTTGAGGCAGGGACTGTCGGTATGGGCGCCGACCAGGCGCAGGCCGCGTTCCAGCGGTTGGGCACCCAGGCGCACGGCGATCAGCGACGAATCGTTGCGGGTGACGTAGTAGCGGCCACCCGGCTGCACGGACCAGCTTTCTCGCTCGTCCAGGCGTTGGTAGCCGGCGGCTTCGAGACGGCGCGCGAGGGTTGCGGTGGCGTGGAAGGGCGTGGGCGAGGTGGAGAGGAAATCGATGAGGCCTTGGATCTGATCGGTACGCATGGACGACTCCGGACGACAAGGCGTCCAGTCTAGGTTCTGGACCCAGGGGAGTCGAGCGTAGCGCCCAGGGCGGACGGCAGCTCAGGGCTCAGCGGCGCTGCAGCACCAGGTGATGGATGTGCCAGTGCTTGGGCCGCCCGACCGCGGTATGGCCGTCCTCCTCCTCTTCCCGCTGCAGGAGGACTTGCCAGTCCCGCAGCAGCTGTTGCAGGACCGCGGCGTCGACGACCGTCACCCCCTTGCTGGCCCAGCTGTCCCGCTCGCCGAACAACTGGCCGCAGAACAGCCCACCCGGGCGCACCGCCGCGGCGATCCCGGTCCAGAGCAGCGGGAAGCGCGCTGGCTCGCAAAAGGGCAGGGCGAAGCTGGAATTGACGAGGTCGCAGGGAGGGATTTCGAGCGTTTCAAAGCGTGCCTGGCGGGTTTCCAGGCGTTTCTGCAGCAGGGTCGGCGTGCGCTCGCGCAGGGTGCTCAGCGCCTCGGCCTCGGCATCCACCGCCAGCACCTGCCAGCCGCGTTCCAGCAGGACGAGGGTGTCGCGCCCGGTGCCACAGCCCAGATCCAGCGCCAATCCTGGCGGATCTGAGCGGGATGAGAGTGCCTGCAGCAGGGTCTCGCGCGGACCGCCCGCGGCGGTGGCGGTGTAGTAGGACGTCCAGTGAGACAAGCGGCACTCCTCTGGCTGAGTGCCTCAGTATGCCAGCGCCCAGGCTTAGAAAGGCGCGGGACTGGTAAAGCTCATCCGCTCGCCCGAAAGGGGGTGGGTCAGCGTCAGCAGGCTGGCGTGCAGGCAGAGGCGCGGCTGGGCCGCCAGCGCCTCGCCCTCGGCGTAGAGCTGATCGCCCAGCAGCGGATGCCCGATGCTCAGCATATGGACGCGCAGCTGGTGGGAGCGGCCGGTGATGGGCGTGAGTTCCACCCGGCTGTAGTAGCCGTGACGCTCCAGCACTTGCCAGAAGGTCAGGGCATGGCGTCCCAGTTCGTGGTCCACCACATGGCGCGGCTTGGTCGGCGGGTCGTAGCGCAGCGGCAATTCGATGCGGCCGCTGTTGGCCTCCGGTTCGCCCCAGCAGAGGGCGATGTAGGCCTTTTCCGTTTCGCGATCATGGAATTGCCGGGACAGCTCGCGATGGCTGTCGGCATCCCGCGCCAGCACGATGACGCCGGAGGTCTCCCAGTCCAGGCGATGGACGATGCGCGCCTCGGGATAGCCGTTTTCCTGCAGGCGGGTCACCAGGCAGTCGCGGTTGTCTTCGGCGCGACCGGGGACCGACAGCAGCAGGGTAGGCTTGTCGACCACCAGCAGGGCGGCGTCCTCGTGGATGATGCGAATGTTGGAGAGGGGCATGGGCTTCCTGGGGCCTGGCGGCGAATCGCGGCACCGCGCTGGGCAGGTACCGAGGATTCGCCATGGCTTAAACGCCAGCGGCGGCCCTGGGGCCGCCGCTGTCCTGCTGCGCTCGCCTTAGCGGTCGGGCAGGGTGATGTTGAGTTCGAGGATCGAGCAACTGCCCTGATTTTCCAGTTCGACCTGGATCTGGTCCTGCTCAATGGGCACGTACTTGCGGATCACTTCCAGCAGATCTTTCTGCAATTGCGGCAGATAGTCCGGCTGCTCGTGGCGACCGCGTTCGTGGGCCACGATGATCTGCAGCCGCTCCTTGGCTATCGAAGCGCTGTTCTGCTTCTTCCGATCGCGAAAGAAGTCGAAGATGTTCATTCGCTACCACCCCCGAACAGACGTTGCAGGAAGCCTTTCTTCTTCACGTCGAGGAAGCGATAGGCCACTTCCTTGCCGAGCAGTCGTTCCACGGTATCACTGTAGGCCTGACCGGCGTCGCTCTGTTCGTCGAGAATTACCGGGATACCCTGGTTCGACGCCTTGAGCACCGCCTGGGATTCGGGGATCACGCCGAGCAGGCGGATGGACAGGATCTCTTCCACGTCCTCGACGCCGAGCATTTCGCCCTTGGTGACGCGCTCGGGGTTGTAACGGGTCAGCAGCAGGTGTTCCTTGATGGCTTCCTCGCCCTTTTCCGCGCGGCGCGACTTGCTGGCCAGCAGGCCGAGCATGCGGTCGGAGTCGCGGACCGAGGAGACTTCGGGGTTGGTCACCACGATGGCCTCGTCGGCGAAGTACATCGCCAGGTGGGCACCCTTCTCGATGCCGGCCGGGGAGTCGCAGACGATGAAGTCGAAGGTCTGCTTGAGTTCGTTGATCACGCGCTCCACGCCGTCCTGGGTCAGGGCGTCCTTGTCGCGGGTCTGGCTGGCGGCCAGCACGAACAGGTTCTCGAGACGCTTATCCTTGATCAGGGCCTGACTTAGGGTGGCTTCGTTGTTGATCACGTTGACGAAGTCGTACACCACGCGGCGCTCGCAGCCCATGATCAGGTCGAGGTTACGCAGGCCGACGTCGAAGTCGACGATGACGGTCTTGTGGCCGCGCAGGGCGAGACCGGTACCGATGGCGGCGCTGCTGGTGGTCTTGCCGACGCCGCCCTTGCCGGAGGTGACTACGAGTACTTTGGCCAAACTGATTCACCTTGATCGAAAGGAATAACTGAAGCGACTCGATGCCCTCGGTGACGAGATTGCAGGCAGTGTCGCGCTTCGTGTTGTCGTTGGCGGCTTAGGCGCCAAGTGCGAAAAATTCGCGGAAGTATCCGTCAAAGACGGGTGATGTTCAACACATCTCCCACCAGACTGACCTGTACCGGATTGCCCCATTGTGGATGGCGTCGCAGGTCCTCGGCGACCTTGTACTGGCCAGCGATGGAGAGCAGTTCCGCGGTCAGCTGCTGGCAGAAAATCCGCGCTTTAGTATCACCTTTTACCCCGGCCAGCGCTCGGCCGCGCATGGGGCCATAGACATGGATGTTGCCGTCGGCGAGCAATTCGGCGCCCGGGCTGACCGGCGCCAGCACCACCAGGTCACCGGCCGGGGCATAGAGCTGCACACCGCCGCGCACCGGGGCGGTGATGATCTTGGTCGGATTGATCGTCGGTGCGGCCGGTTTGGGCGGTTCCGCCGGCTTGACCGGCTCGCGATCGCGCGGTTCGACCTGGCGTTCACGCCCGCCGGAACTGACTGGCAGGATCGGCAGGTCGTAGTCGTTGGCGGCGGCCAGATCCCCGCTGCGACTGGCGCGTAGGGCCAGGGTGCGCAGGCCGTGCCGGCGGCAGAGGTCGAGGAGGGCGCCCAGGTCGAGCGGGCCGGCATCCTCGGCGAGCTTGTCGAGGCCCAGTACCAGCGGCGTTTCCTGGAAGAAGTTGGGGGCCTGGGCGACCTTCTGGGCCAGTTGCCGGTCCAGGCGCCCCAGGTCGTTGCGGAGAAGCTCCAGCACGGTCACGGCGAGCATGTTGCCCTTGAGCTGGAAGACGGAGTCGCTTTCGGAAGGATCGGCTGCGGTCATGGTGGGTACTTGTGCTTGGATGGCGGGACTTATAGCGGGATGCCCCGCGTGTCGCAACCCTCACCGGGTCTGGGGGACCATGACTGTGAAGGCTACGGGAAATCTGCGCGAGCCCTGTAGAATGGCGCGACTTTTTCATGCAGGAGTTCCGATGGAGCGGCCGTCTTTCCGCCTCGCCTTTCTCAATCCACGTTATTGGCCGCTCTGGCTGGGGCTGGGGCTGCTCTGCCTGCTGGTGCAACTGCCCTATGCCGTGCTGCTGCGATTCGGCCAGGGACTCGGCTGGCTCTTCTATCACGTCGCCGGTCAGCGCCGCGCCATCGCCCGCCGCAATCTGGAACTCTGCTTTCCCCGGCTCGACGAGCGGGCACGCGATCGCCTGCTGAGGCGCAACTTCGCCAGCAGCGCCATGGCCCTGCTGGAGATGGCCATGAGCTGGTGGTGGCCGCGGCAGCGCCTGGCCCGCCTGGCCCATATCGAAGGCCTCGAGCATCTGCAGGCCGCTCAGCGCGAAGGTCAGGGGGTGATCCTCATGGCGCTGCATTTCACCACCCTGGAAATCGGCGCGGCGCTGCTCGGGCAGCGGCACACCATCGATGGCATGTACCGCCAGCACAAGAATCCGGTGTTCGACTTCATCCAGCGCCGCGGTCGCGAGCGCCACAACCAGGACGCCACCGCCATCGAGCGCGAGGACGTCCGCGCCATGCTCAAGGTACTGCGCGCCGGACGGGCCATCTGGTATGCGCCCGACCAGGACTACGGCGCCAAGCAGAGTCTGTTCGTGCCGCTGTTCGGCATCCAGGCAGCCACGGTAACGGCCACCACCAAGTTCGCCCGCCTGGGGCGCGCACGGGTGCTGCCCTTCACCCAGGAGCGCCTGGCGGACGGTTCGGGCTATCGCCTGGTCGTTCATCCGCCGCTGGCCGACTTCCCTGGCGAGAGCGAGGAAGCCGACTGCCTGCGCATCAATCACTGGGTCGAGCGCTGCGTCAGCGAGTTGCCCGAGCAGTACCTCTGGGCCCATCGGCGGTTCAAGACCCGTCCGCCCGGCGAGCCCAAGCTCTATCCGAAGAAGAAGCGCTAGATGAGTCTGGGCGGCGAGCGGCGCACCGGGCTGATTCTGGCCGGCGGTGGCGCGCGGGCCGCCTATCAGGTCGGGGTGCTGCAGGTGGTGGCCGATACCCTGGCGGTCCGTTCCGAGAATCCCTTCCCGATCCTCGTCGGTAGCTCGGCGGGCGCGCTCAACGCCGCCGTGCTGGGCTGCGGCGCCCTGGATTTCGGACGTGCGGTGGATCGCCTGGCGGCGGTCTGGTCGAGCCTGGAAACGGCGATGATCTATCGCAGCGACTGGGCCGGGGCGAGCCGCCAGGCCGCGCGTTTCGCCTGCAGACGCTGTTCGGCGCCTGGCGCCAGGAACCGCTGGCCCTGCTCGACAACGCGCCCCTGCGGGCGCTGCTCAGCCGCGAGCTGGATTTCTCCGGGATCACCGCGGCCTTGCGCCAGCGCGCTTTGCGAGCCGTGGCGGTCACGGCCTTCGGTTATGCCTCGGGCCAGGCGATGACCTTCTACCAGAGTCATGGCGCGCTCGATCCCTGGTTTCGTCATCGGCGCGTCGGGGTGCCGGCACGGCTGGCGGTCGACCATTTGCTGGCCAGCACGGCCATTCCACTGTTCTTTCCGCCGGTGAAGGTCGGGCGGGAGTTCCTGGGCGACGGTTCGGTACGGCAGACGGCGCCCATCAGTCCGGCGCTGCATCTGGGGGCGGAGCGTATCCTGGTGATCGGACTCGGCGCGCCTGGGGGTCACGAGCACGGACTGCAGGGTCGGCCGCCGACGGTGGCGCAGATCGGCGGTCATCTGCTCAACAGCACCTTCGTCGATGCCCTGGACAGCGATACCGAAACCCTCCGGCGCCTCAATCTGCTGAGTCGCGCCCTGCCAGCAGGGGACCCGGTCAGCGGACGCTTCTGCCGTCCCGTGGACATGCTGGTGATCTCGCCCAGCCAGCCGCTGGCGGACATCGCCACCCGGCACCGCAAACGCCTGCCACCGGCGTTGCGGCAGTTGCTGCGGGGAGTCGGGGTGAATCGGCCTTCGGGCAGTGCGCTGCTCAGCTATCTGCTGTTCGAGGCGGCCTACTGCCAGGAACTCATGGCGCTGGGGCGGACCGATGCCCTGGCCCGCCTGCCCGAGCTCCAGACCTTTCTCGCCAGCGCCTAGGCCTTATTCGGCGATCTGCAGTTCCCGCGCCTTGGTGTAGAAATAGCGGATCTTCTCGTACTCGAAGGGCGAGTTAAGCTGGCCGTATCTCATGTCGGTCACGTACCTGAGGTTGATGCCGCGCAGCACCATGATTTCCGGATGACGACCGCTTTCGTCGCTGACGTTGAGGAAGTTCACCTGGGCTTCAGCGGCGAAATCCACCGCCAGACCGCCGGTATCGCGCAGGTTGGACGGGCCGAGGACCGGCAGCATCAGGTAGGGGCCATTGCCAACCCCATAGAAGCCCAGCGTCTGGCCGAAGTCTTCCGGCTGCTTGATCAGCCCGACGCGAGTCGCCGGGTCCCACAGGCCGAACACCCCGATGGTGGTGTTGAGCAGCAGGCGGCCGGTGGTGTCCAGGGCGCGGCGGCCCTTGAACTGCAGCACGCTGTTGAGCAGGTTGTTGACGTCGCCCAGGTTGCTGAAGAAGTTGCTCACGCCCGAACGTACGAAGCGTGGGGTGATCCAGCGGTAGCCGTTGACCACCGGCAGCAGGACCCACTCGTCCAGCCGATAGTTGAAGTGGTAGACGTGGCGATTCCAGGATTCAAAGGGATCGTAGACGTCCAGGGCGACCAGGGACGCCCGTTCGAATTCGCGCTGGTCCAGACCCGGGTTGTACTTGAGGGTTGACAGCGGATTGCTGAAGCCATCGGCGCCCACCGGCGCGGCCGGCATGGTGTCCGAGCCGATGGTCAGGGTGGAGGAGGGCGGTGGACTCGATTCGGCGGCGAAGACCGAGGCACTGGCCATCAGGAGGAGAGCGAGCAGGGACTTAACCACGGGCGAAGAACTCCAGCATGGCGTTCGCGTTGACGCGGTAGTTGAGATTGCCGCAATGGCCGCCGTGGGGATAGACGGTCAAGCGATCGCCAAAGGTCTTGCGCAGGAAACCGAGGTCGCCCGGGCCGAGGATGATGTCGTCGGCATTGTGCATGACGCCGATCTTCGGGCTGCTCTTCAGATAGTCTTCCAGCGCGACGAGGCTGGACTTGCGCGCCAGGTCGTCGAGGTTCTGCCCCTTGAAGTTCTTCTGCCAGAACGGCATCACCTGCTCGGTCATGTAGCAGTCGAAATCGCACTGCAGCGAACGGGCGAAGAAGCGCGTCAGGCTGGTGCCCTCGCTGATGGGGTAGGTCGGCGGGGTGATCAGGCCGCGGCGGTTGATCAGGTCGGACGTGAAGGCGATGTCAGCCGCCGAGAAGCGGAAGGACGAGCCGATCAGCATGGCCAGTTCTTCGTTGCTCAATCGCTCCGGTGAGCGCTGGAAGTCGCGCACCACGGCGTCGTTGAAGTCGACGTAGCCCTTCTCCTGGAAGTAGCGGGTCAGCTTCGACAGGATCAGCTCGTAGAAGGTGCGGTTGTTGGTCACGCCCCTCACCTCGGTCTGCACCAGGCGATCCAGGTTACGTACCGAGGTCAGCAGATTGACCGGCGGATTGACCATCAGCACCTTCTTGAAGTTGAAGCTGCGCTGGCTCTCGTCCAGGTAGGAGACGAAGGCGGCGTCCAGGCCGCCCAGGCTGTAGCCGGTCAGGTAGTAGTCGGTGACCGGCAGCTTGGGATGCTGGGCGCGTACCGCCTGCATGGCGCGATAGAGATCCTCGGCATCGTGCGGGGTGTAGCCCGGGGTAGCGGTGCGCGACACCGACACCATGAAGTCCCAGCTGGTGGGCGAGGACAGCTGCACCACGTGGTAACCGGCCGCGTAATACAGCCGCTTGAGGTATTCCTGGGTACTCGAGGAGTAGTTGGCCCCGGTACCGGCGATCAGGAAGATCAGCGGTGCCGGATGGTCCTGGCGGGCAAGACGGTAGTGGAATTTCTTCACCGGCCAGAAGTTGCCGGGCAGCTGGTATTCCCGTTCCGGACGCAGGTTGAGGCTGTAGTCATCCTGGTCGATGGTGCTTTCAGGCGGCAGCTCGGGACGGAATTTTTCCGGCGTGGTAACGATGGTGGCTTCGAAAGGATTGACCAGTGGATAGCCATAGGTGGCGGCATCCACTTCGGCGGCCGCGTGCGCGGTAGCCCAGAGACCGGAAAACAGCGCGCCCAGCAGGGCGGCGACGCGCAACGAAAGACGCATGGACAGAGTCCTTTCAGAGGGCTTGAGAGCGTAGGTAAGACAACGGCCCGCCAATAGGTTGCATCGGCAGGTGCAGGTTTCTGCGCGGCGTCGATTACAGAGCGGTCGCCGGGCTGCGTCAAGCGACATCGCATGTCGTGAAAAGTGCAGCTCCTGTCGCTAACCGGTCGTTATGCGTCGCCCAGACGGTAGTGGCCATCTTGCATTGCCCGAATGATGGGGGTGGGGCAACCGCCCGACTTCCATAGCGAGAGGACTGCTGCATGAGCATGGTGAAGAAACTGTTGGGAATAGGACTCGGTGTCGCGCTGACCTCGGCCATGAGCCTGGCCCAGGCGGCCAAGCCCGAAATCACCATCGGCTACGTCGATGGCTGGGCCGATAGCGTGGCCACCACCCATACCGCAGCTGAAGTGATCCGCCAGAATCTGGGCTACGAGGTCAAGCTCATGCCGGTGGCCGCCGGCATCATGTGGCAGGGCGTGGCGCGCGGCAAGCTCGACGCCATGCTGTCCGCCTGGTTGCCGGTCACCCATGGCGCCTACTACGAGAAGATGAAGGACCAGGTGGTCGATCTGAACGTCAACACCCCCGACGCCAAGATCGGTCTGATCGTGCCGGAGTACGTCAAGGCCAACAGCATCGCCGATCTGCAGGCGCAGAAGGCCGACTTCGGTGGCCGGATCGTCGGCATCGACGCCGGTGCCGGGGTCATGCTCAAGGCCGACCAGGCGATCAAGGACTATGGCCTGGACTACAAGCTGGTGGCCAGTTCCGGTAGCGGCATGATCGCCGAGCTGACCCGGGCCGAGAAGGACCAGAAGCCGGTCGTGGTGACGGGCTGGGTGCCGCACTGGATGTTCGCCAAGTGGAAGCTGAAGTTCCTCGAAGATCCCAAGGGTGTGTTCGGCGGCTCCGAGCATGTGGACACCGTGGCCAACCCCGCGCTGGAAGCCAAGGCCAAGCCGGTCTGGGATTTCCTGAAGAAGTTCGCCTGGCAGCCGGGTGAGGTGAACGAGGTGATGCTGGCGGTGGAAGAGGGCAAGAAGCCGGAAGAGGCCGCCAAGGCCTGGATCGCTGCCCATCCGGATCGCGTGAAGTCCTGGCTGCCCTGAGGGTTGGCTGAATGAAAAACGGGCCCTGCGGGGCCCGTTTTGCTAGCTGTGCAGCTGCTCGGCCGCGTACAGCGTGTTTTCCAGCAGGCAAGCGCGCGTCATCGGGCCGACGCCACCGGGAACCGGAGTGATCCAGCTGGCGCGCTCGCAGGCACTGTCGAATTCCACGTCGCCCACCAGACGGCCATCGGCCTGGCGGTTGATGCCCACGTCGATGACGATGGCGCCGGGCTTGATCCATTCACCCTTGACCAGTCCCGGCTTGCCCACGGCGACGACCACCAGATCGGCCTGGCTGACGTGGTGTTCGAGGGAGCGGGTGAATCTGTGGGTCACGGTGGCGGTGCACCCGGCCAGCAACAGTTCCAGCGCCATGGGCCGACCGACGATGTTGGAGGCGCCGACCACCACCGCATCCAGCCCATAGAGGTCGACGCCGGTGCTGTGCAGCAGGGTCATGATGCCCTTGGGCGTGCAGGGGCGCAGCTGGGGATTGCGCTGTGCCAGGCGACCCAGGTTGTAGGGATGGAAGCCGTCGACGTCCTTGTCGGTGCGGATGCGTTCCAGCAGCTGGGTGGCATCCAGGTGCGCGGGCAGCGGCAACTGCAGCAGGATGCCGTCGACGCTGGTGTCGTCGTTGAGCCGGTCGATCAGGGCTTCCAGTTCTGCCTGGGTAGTGCTGGCCGGCAGGTCATGGGCATAGGAGTCGAAACCGACCTCTTCGCAATCCTTGCGCTTGTGCGCCACATAGACGCTCGAGGCGGGATCGGTGCCGACCAGGATGACGGCGAGGCCAGGGGCGCGCAGTCCGGCGCTACGACGTTGAGAGACTCGCTGGGCAATATCCTGGCGCAGGCGGGCGGCAATGGACTTGCCGTCGATCAGTTGGGCGGTCATGGGCGATTTCTGGTGGTGACGGAAAGAGGTCGGCTATTTTCGCATGGACGGGCCCGCTGGCAACAGAGAAGCCTCTGCGGCGGCTAACTCATTCTTCTGCTTAAAAATTTTTTAAAAATTAGTTGACGGGTCGGCGGGAGCTTTATAACATTCGCCCCGCTTGCCGAGCACAGCCCAAGTCACTGACAGGGGCCAGGCAAGAGGCTTCTCACCAAGGAAGTCTCTGCTAGGGCAGCTGCCGTAACAGGCGCCCGTAGCTCAGCTGGATAGAGCATCCGCCTTCTAAGCGGATGGTCGCAGGTTCGAGTCCTGCCGGGCGCGCCATTGGCGGTTCGGCGACGGCAAGCACGTAAGATATGGTGGGCGTAGCTCAGTTGGTAGAGCACAGGATTGTGGCTCCTGGTGTCGTGGGTTCGATTCCCATCGTCCACCCCATATTCAGCGAACGCCAGACCTCGTGTCTGGCGTTCGTCTTTCAAGCGTCTCGCGGACGTGGTGGAATTGGTAGACACACCAGATTTAGGTTCTGGCGCCGCAAGGTGTGAGAGTTCGAGTCTCTCCGTCCGCACCAATCAAGATGCACAGCAGAAGACCGGCCCAGCGCCGGTTTTTTTGTGCCTGGGATTCAGGTGGCGGCCAGCGGGTGTCCAGTGCTGGTACCCGGTCTCAGTGCAGATGCCGCAGCAGCGGCGCACAGAGCGCGACGGCGAACGAGGTGCCGAACACCAGGGTCTTGGTCCACCTCTGCAGGTTGCGCTTGCGATTGCCCGGCGCGGAGGAGACCTCTGCCGTCGCAGGCTGATGATCCGGGCTGTCGAACAGGGTGATCGAGCGGGTCAGTTGGGTGCGCATGATCCGACCTCTTGCCGTCTGCACTAATTGTTATTGGCACTTTCAAGACTAATGCGGCGGGCGGGTAATGCAAGATGCGGGCGGATTCGGGGCGAGTGACGGCTGCGCGGTCGAACACTGACCCGGTCAAGGACGGCCTCGCAGCTGCTGCGGGAGCGGCGCGACTGGCGACAAACGGTCAGTTGAAGGTCTCGGCCAGCAGGAACAGGGCGCCGCCGATGGCTCCGCCACTGAGCAGCACCAGGCTGATCAAGGCGCCCCCGACGAAGTGGGCGATGTCGTCACTGATTTCGTATTCCGCTTTCATGCTCGGCTCCAGAGGATGGCTGCCGCTACAGATAGCAGCCGTGCGTTACAGCGCGACGACGGCGGGCGTGCCGGGTTAGCTAGTCGCCCAGTTCAGCCAGAGGGTCTGCTCTTCGCTGAGCTGACCGACCTCGCGCAGCGCCCGTTCGAGGTCTTCCCGGACCCGGCGCTTCAGGTCGGCATTGAGATCGACCTGGGCACTCTCCGCCAGACGATCGGCGAGCGAAAGGTCCGCGCTGAGCTGGCGCAGCCGGGGGCCGATGAAATCCTTGTGCTGCATGAGCCGCTCCTGTCTCCTGATACCGCCGAGTGTGGCATGCGCCGCCTTTGGCTGAACACAGACTGGAAAAATATTGTCTGACTTGATTGGTTAAAAGTCGGACTTTCGGCAGCTCATGTCGTTTTCAGGTCCGAGATGTCAGCTTTTTCATAGGGAAGAAGAAATCATGAGCGGGACTTCAACTCGCAAGTTGCTGGTGTTGACCGCAGGTTTCGGCCTGCTGGTAGTGGCTGCAGTGGCAACCACCCACCGTAGCGATTCGACCAGCAGTGAGCCAGCCGTGGTGGCGACCACCACGCCCCCGGTAGCGGCCCACGCACCCACCACGGGTACCCATTCGGTCGCGGACGAACACAAGCAGGATCTCGAGAGCTTCCTGGCGCAGGCGAGCCTGGCGCCCTGCGGCACCGTCATGCCGGCGACCGTTAACGATCCCGCCTGCCGTGCCGCCATCGAGGCGCATGCTCGGCGCGCCGGCTATGGCGACGAAGAGGTCGCGGCCTATCTGAATGCCCACCAGAGCCGCTGACCCGGGAATTTAGTGTTATCGGTTATAAGCAAAGACCCTTTCAATATAGGTCGGTCTAACCTGAGTAGTTATCCTGTGCGGCCGCAAAATGAGCCGACAACGGCAATTGGGGCTGTAATGGAAGTAGGGGCGTTGGGCTTCGTGATCGCGGGGCTGGTGGTTGGCTTCATCGTTGGCATGACGGGCGTGGGTGGTGGCTCGCTGATGACCCCCATCCTGCTCTGGTTCGGGATCAACCCCGCGGCAGCGGTAGGCACCGATCTGCTCTATGCCGCCATCACCAAGGCGGGCGGCGTCTTCGTCCACCAGCGCAACCGCAACATCGACTGGACGGTGACCGGCTGGCTGGCCGCCGGCAGCGTACCCACCGCCGCCCTGACGCTACTCGCCCTGGCGCTGCTGCCCGGTGATCAGCACGCGACCAATGCCCTCATCAAGCATGCCCTGGGCATCGTGCTGCTTTTGACGGCCCTGGCCATTCTCTTCAAAAAGCAGATCTTCGCCTTTGCCAGCCGCCATGCCAGCGACAGATTTCACCTGAGTGCCAGGCGGCTCAATGCCCTGACGGTGCTTACCGGCGCAGTGCTGGGCTTCATGGTGACCCTGACTTCCATCGGCGCTGGGGCTCTGGGCACGGTGGCGCTGTTCCTGCTCTATCCGCTGATGGCGACCCGGCGCCTGGTCGGTACCGAGATCGCCCATGCGGTACCCCTGACGCTGGTGGCGGGACTCGGTCACGCCGGGTTGGGCAATCTGGACTGGCATGTTTTGGGCTTTCTGCTGCTGGGGTCCTTGCCGGGGATCTTCCTAGGCAGCCATCTCTCCGGACGCGTACCGGATGGCGTGCTGCGACCCTGTCTGGCGGTCATGCTGCTGGTCATAGGCGCCAAGCTGGTGGTCTGAACGTCGGGGGGAAACTTAAGGTCGTTCATCGGACGACTATTGGCAATCCGCCAGGAGAAAACATCTCTAGGATAGACGGTGTTCAATTTGTTATCGCGATTGCCGATAACCTGTTCGCCGAGTTCTCTCCTGGAGCTGCCCATGTTTTCCGCCTCTGCCGAATCCGCTGCTGTCGACGATGCCTCTGCCTATCACGCCCTGCGCCAGGCGCTGGACCGCTCCCTGGCGGTGATCGAATTCGATCTGCAGGGCACGATCCTTCACGCCAACGACAACTTCCTGCAGACCTTCGGCTATCGCCTCGACGAGATCAGCGGGCGACAGCACCGCCTGTTCTGCCCGCCCGGGGTGGCGGAGAGCGAGGACTATCAGGACTTCTGGGCGGCGTTGGCGCGCGGCGAGTTCCACAGCGGTGTCTATCGCCGCAAGCACAAGGACGGCACTCTGAGGTGGATTCGCGCCACCTACAATCCGTTGCTGGATGCGCAGGGGCGCCCGCAGCGCATCATCAAGTTCGCCACCGACATCACCGAGACGCGGCTGCAGGCGGTCGAGTACGAAGGCAAGATCGAAGCCATCCATCGCTCCCAGGCGGTGATCGAATTCGATCTGCAGGGCAACGTGCTCTGGGCCAATGACAACTTCCTCGGCATGACCGGCTATGCGCTGGACGAGTTGCGCGGGCGTCATCACAGCCTGATGTGCCCGGCCGAATACGCGCGTTCGGCGGAGTACGCCCTGCTGTGGAATCGCCTGGGGCAGGGTGTCTTCGATACCGGGGTCTACAAGCGCATCCGCCGCGATGGGCGACCGATCTGGATCCAGGCCACCTACAACCCCATCCTCGACAGCGACGGTCGACCCTACAAGGTGGTGAAGTTCGCCACCGATGTGACCGATGCGCAACTGCAGGCCGCCGAATTCGCAGGCAAGATGGCCGCCATCGACCGTGCCCAGGCGGTGATCGAATTCGATCTGCACGGCAACATCCTGACGGCCAACGAGAACTTCCTGTCGGCTCTGGGTTACAGCCTGGACGAGGTGCGTGGCAAGCATCACCGGATCTTCTGCGAACCCGAGCATGCCCGCTCGCCGGGCTATCGGCTGTTCTGGGAAAAGCTCGGCCGCGGCGACTTCGATGCCGGGCTGTACAAGAGACGCGCCAGCGACGGCCGCCAGGTGTGGATCCAGGCCACCTACAACCCCATCCTCGATGCTGAGGGCAAGCCGTACAAGGTGGTCAAGTTCGCCAGCGACGTCACCGAGACTCAGCTGCGCAACAGCGACTACGAAGGCAAGGTGGCGGCCATCGACCGATCCCAGGCCATCGCCGAATTCTCCCTCGACGGCACAATGCTCGCCGCCAACCGCAACTTCCTGCTGGCCCTGGGTTACCAGACCGATGAAGTGGTGGGCAAGCATCACCGCATCTTCTGTCCCGACGACTATGCCCGCTCGGCGGAGTACCGGCTGTTCTGGGATAAATTGGCGCGGGGCGAATTCGACGCCGGGGTGTACAAGAGACGCAACAGCCGGGGCGAGGAGATCTGGATCCAGGCCACCTACAACCCGATCTTCGACGCCGACGGCAAGCCGTGCAAGGTGGTGAAGTTCGCCGTGGACATCACCGAAAGCCAGATTCGCAACAGCGATTATGCGGGCAAGGTGGCGGCCGTCGACCGCGGCCAGGCGGTGATCGAATTCGATCTGACCGGCAAGATCCTCGAAGCCAACCGCAACTTCCTGGCGACCCTGGGCTATCGGCTGGAGGAGATCCGCGGCCAGCATCACCGCATCTTCTGCGAGGCGGAGCACGTCGCCTCCGGCGAGTACCGCGAGTTCTGGGCGCGGCTGGCCCAGGGCGAGGTGTTTGGCGGGCGCTTCATGCGGCTGAGCAAGTTCGGCCAGCGGATCTGGATCCAGGCCACCTACAACCCCATCTTCGACGCCGATGGGCAGGTGCACAAGGTGGTGAAGTTCGCCACCGACATCACGCGCCAGGTGGAGATGGAACAGCACGTGCGGCAGAAGATCGAGCAGATGAATCTTTCGCTGCACGCCCTGACCCGCTCCATCAACCAGATCGCCGAGACCACCGACGACGCCAACCGCATGGCCCGACGCACCCTGGAAGAAGCCGAGCGTGGTTCCCTGACCCTGACCCGCTCGCTGGACGCCATGGAGGCCATCGGTACCACGGCCGGAGGCATCCAGGACATCGTCCAGGTGATCAGCGACATCGCCAATCAGACCAACATGCTCGCCTTCAACGCCGCCATCGAGGCGGCTCGCGCCGGCGAGCACGGCCTGGGCTTCTCGGTCGTGGCCGATGAGGTCCGCAAGCTGGCCGAGAAGTCGTCCCAGGCGACCAAGGAAATCAACAAGCTGATCCTTGAATCGGTCAAGAGCATCGCCCAGGGCAGTGAGATCTCGCGCAGCGTGGGCGAGGCCTTCGGCCTGATCGCCGAAGGGGTGGGCAAGACCCAGCAGTCCATCGAGGCCATCAACGGCTCCACCGCGGCCCAGCTCGACGATGCGGCGCGGGTTAATCAGCTGATCCAGGAACTGGACGCGGCCACCACCCTTTCGCCGGTGGTTGGGGGAGGACGGCCGTGACCCAGGGTGTGGTGCGGATCGGCGAACTGGAAGTCGCGCTGTCCGCCCAGGCCCTGGAACGCGTGGTGCCCTGGCCGGAGCGCCTGGCGCCTCATCCAAGTCCGGTGCCCTGGTTGCTGGGCCTCTTCGAGCTGGGCGGCCAGCCGCTGCCGCTGGTGGACGGCCATTGCCTGCTGGGGCTGCCGGCGGTCGAGCACGAGCGCCGGATCGCCGTGATCCGTCATGGGGGTGGACGCTTCGGCCTGGCCATCGATGGGGTGGTGGACATCCTCAAGCTGGCGGATGACGCCATCGTGCAATTGCAGGGGGCGCCCGGGCGCCTGCTGGGACAGGTGCATTTGCAGCCAGAGACCGGCCGGTTGGTGCATCTGCTGGACATGCCGGCGCTGGCCGCCTTGCCGGGCTTCGAGGTCAGTGCCGACAGGCCGCCGGCGCTACAGCGGCAGGCCGCCATTGGCACGGAAGCGGAGCGGCTCTATCTGCTGTTCGAGTGCGATGGGCGGCGCCTGTGCCTGGATGCGGCGGTGGTGCAGGAGCTGGTGGATCGACCGCAGCTGACGCCCAGCGAATTCGCCAGCGACAGCTGTCGCTACCAGGTGCAGCTGAGAGGCCAGGCCTTGCCGGTGCTGGAGCTGTCCGAGCTACTGGGGCTGGCCACGCCCGCCCAGGCTCACCATGAGCAGCTGCTGGTGCTGGCGGCGGGCGACCGGGGTCAGTATCGGGTGGCCTTCGGCTTCCAGCGGCTGCTCGGCATGTGGCGGCGGGATCCGGCGCAGTGCGCGCCGCTGCTTGGCTTCGGGCTGGAGCAGCCCGGGCTGTTGCGCGGGGTGTTCAGCGCCGCGGAGGGCCAGGCGGCCATCGTGATCGATCACCTGGCCCTGGGGTGCCAGGAGGCGGCGGTGGCCTATGCGCGGATCTATCGCACCGATCGAGACCTGCTGCGCGAAGAGCGGCGTCAGGTCCGCCGCCAGCCGTGCCTGACCTTTCTCGCCGAATTGCTGTTCGCCGTCCCGCTGGAGCAGGTGGCGGAGGTCTTGCCGCTGCCGGCGCACTACCTACGCCTCGGCCAGCGGGATCCGCGGTTGCTGGGATTGATGGAGGTCCGCGGCCAGCAGATCACCCTGGTCTGCCTGCGGACCCTGGCCGGTGCGACAGCGGTGGAGTCTGGTCCCGGCGATCAGGTGATCGTGGTGGAAGGGCAACGCCAGCGCCTGGGTTTCGTGGTGCAGCGGGTCGAGGCCATCGAGGCCTTTACCGAGTTGCGCGCCGATGCCCTGGCGCGCAGCTGGCAGTTGCCAGGGGAGGGCGGGGCAGTACCGGCGCAGCGGGCGCAGAGCTGGGTGGGCGTAGGATCCGCGGGCAACAGTCGCCAGGCGACCCTGATCGATCTCGGGGCGCTGGTGAAACGTCTGGAAGGTCAGGCCCGGCAGACCCTTCCGGAGCGCGTGGCTGCGACAGTTTGACGATACCGCTCGTCGCTTCGTCGAACGGTCGGGTAACGGATTACCCGTGGCTTTGTCGGCCACCGCAGGCGTCCCTCATCAAAGCGGTACCGGCAAGCTAGAGCGAGTGGTGTTTGCCGGAAGTCGCCAGGTGGGGCGCGCCACCCGCGCCGCCGCTGCCGGAGCCGGGTGCAGGCGTTCATCAGCGAGTTGTCAAGAAATCCCGCGGCGCGTCGAACCAGAGGAAGACACAACTTTCCTGGGTGATCCCATGTTCAACTCCGCACTCAAACGCCGCATCGCCGATCTCGAAGCCGAACTGTCCGAACACCGCCAGGTCAGCGCGGCCTTCCATCAGGATTCGCTGCATCTGCTGCTGGACGCCCAGGGCCGGATCGAGGATTTCAACGAGAACTTCGCACTCTGCCTGGGCTACGCGCCCGGCAGCCTGACCGGGCGGAATCTGGACGAGATCATTCCGGACTACGTGAAGAAGCTGGTCTGCTACGGCGATCTCAAGCGCAGCTTCAGCGAAGGTCACCAGGCCAGTGGCATCTATCGGCTGCTGCGCGGCACGGGCGGCGTTGCCTGGCTCTATGCGATCTGGACGCCGGTGCGTGACAGCCAGGGCCAGGTCAAGCAGATCCGCTGCTATGCCTACGACCGGACCGAGCAGGTGGAAGTCTCCACCGAGCACTCGGGCATCATCAATGCACTGCTGCGCTCCACCGCGGTGATCGAATTCGATCTGTCCGGTGAGGTGCTCACCGCCAACGAGCGCTTCCTGCAGGGCATGGGCTATTCGCTGGCGCAGATCGTCGGCAAGCACCATCGGATGTTCTGCAGCCGTGAAGAGGCCGAATCGGCCGACTATCGCGCCTTCTGGGAGCGGCTCAACCGGGGTGACTACGTGGCCAGTCGCTTCAAGCGCATCGACAGCCATGGCCGCACGGTCTGGCTGGAAGCCTCCTACAACCCAGTGCTCAACACCCGCGGCGAGCTGTACAAGGTCATCAAGTTCGCCACCGTCATCACCGAACAGGTGGAGCAGGAGCTGGCGGTGGCCGAAGCCGCGCGGGTCGCCTTCGACATTTCCCAGACCACCGACGAAAGCGCCCGTCAGGGTGCGGCAGTGGTGCAGGACACGGTGGCGGTGATGACCCGCATCGCCGACGAGATCCAGGTCGCCGCCAATGGCATCGAAGACCTCGGCAAGCAGTCGCTGGTGATCAGCGCCATCGTCAAGACCATCAGCGGTATCGCCGAGCAGACCAATCTGCTGGCGCTCAACGCCGCCATCGAAGCCGCCCGGGCGGGCGAGCAGGGCCGGGGTTTCGCCGTGGTGGCGGACGAGGTCCGGCAACTGGCCGGGCGCACCAGCAAGGCCACCGAAGAGATCGTCGGGGTGGTGCAGCAGAATCAGCAACTGGCTCAGACTGCGGTCAGCAACATGGCCGCCAGCCGCCAGCAGGCGGAGCAGGGGCTGCACCTGGCGAGCAACGCCGGGGTACGCATCACCGAGATCCAGGAGGGCGCCCGCCAGGTGGTGGGCGCGGTCAGCCAGTTTGCCCGGCGGCTGAGTTAAGACTGTTCGTCCCAGCCAGGAGCGCTGTACCACGCATAACAGGTCGCATCGAGTTCCAGCCAGCGACCCTGGTGGATGACCATCCGGGTCGCCACCTCCGGGCTGGCCAGACCGGTCGCCACCAGCAGGCTGCGGATCAGGGCGCCATGGGCCACCAGTAGCGTGGGACCCTGGAGTTCTTCTAGCAGCGGGCGCACCCGCTCGGCGGCATCGGCATAGCTTTCGCCACCGGGTACCCGGAAGGTATAGGGCTCGGCGACGCGTCGGGCGTGCTGCTCCGGATAGCGCTGGGCGATGGTCGGCATGTCCAGTCCCTCCCAGTCACCAAAGGCCTTTTCCGCCAGGCGCGCATCGCGGGCCTGGCTTCTTGGCGTGCCCGGCAGCTGCGCCAGGATCAGATCGAGCGTCGCGCTGGCGCGTTGCAGCGGACTGCTCAGGCAGGCGAAGCGAGAGATGTCGAGGCGGTCGCGCAGGGCCAGGCCCACGGCTTCGGCCTGGGCACGGCCGCGCGCGTTGAGGGTTATGTCCTGGCGACCCTGGAGGCGACCACTGGCGTTCCAGTCGGTTTCGCCGTGACGGATCACCAGCAGGGGAGAAGGGAAGGGCAAGGGTATCAATCCAGAGCAGTGGGCAGGGTAAGGAGAAATCTCAGGTGGCCGGCTTCCAGGCGCGCGACCAGACTGCCGCCATGGCCGCGGGCGATTTCCTGGGCGAGATAGAGGCCCAGGTCCAGGCGGGCGGGCTGCTCGGAATCGGCCTGGGTCAGCAGCGGCTGGAACACCTGGTTCAGGGTGGCAGGCTCCACCACGGCGGTGCGGCTTTCCACGGCGAGGCGGTAGCAGCGTTCGTCGAGCACGCCGCGCAGCAGCAGGGTGCCACCAGCAGGGTTGCGGGATGCGACCCACTCCAGCAGCGCCTCCACCGCCTGCAACAGGCGCGGCAGGTCGAGGCGCAGGGCGGCGGGTAGCTCCGGCAACTCGCTGCCCAGGGTCTGGTCGGGGAAACGCGTCTGCAGCCTGGCGAGCAGGTCCAGGAGCCGTTCATTGGCGCCTGCCACCAGGGCCGGTTTCAGGGGCAGGCCATGGCCCAGGCGGACGCGCACGAAGTCGGCGGCCGCAGCGCTGCGTTCGGCCAGGCGCCGGGCCTCGGTCTGCCAGCGCTGCGCCTGGGAGGCATCCACGGGCGCGTCCTTGGCCAGCGCCTGCAGCGGATGCTGCAGATCCTCCTCCAGCAGCACCAGCAACTGTTCGCGCAACGGTGTGAGATCGAGGTCGCCACGCGGGCCGGGACTTTCTTCGCGACGCTGTTCTTCGCGGGCGAGGAGTTCGCCCAGCAGGCGGGCAAAGCCGTCCAGCGTAGCGATCACCGGGCGCTGCTCCAGCAGCGGTGCGGGTTGGGGATCAAAGGCGCACAGCGTGCCGAAGAAGGTGCCGTTGGGTCGAAACACCGGGACCGACAGGTAGCTCTTCCAGCCATAGAGGCCGGGCGCCGGGTGATCACAGTAGGTGGGGTTCTGGGTCACGTCGCTGATGATCACGGCGTCGTGGGAGGAGCGTACGTGGTTGCAGAGGGTGGATTCGAGGTCCAATTCGGCGCCGGGTTGCAGGCCGAAGGCGATGCGATCTTCCACCGCGCAGGCGATCCAGCGCTGCTCGGTGACCTCGGCGACGGTGGCGACCCCAAGGCCGCTGACATCACAGACGACGCGCAGGAGCGCCGCGACGGAATCCAGGGACGCCAGCAGCTCGATGCTTTCGACGGTGCTGGAGAGTTGGCTGGGCATGACGCTGTAGTTCTCTGACGGACACGGCCTGAACGCTAGGCCAAGAGACGCCGGACGGCAACCATCAGCTACGCCTCATTGAGGTTGTTCCAGGCCGAGGCTAGCCGATCAGGTCGGTCGCGTAGGCCAGCACCGTGAGGCAAAGCAGTAGCAGCAACAGATTGGCCGGGGTGATGCTTTTCATCGGTGGGATCCTCTCACGCAAGGGATGTTCCTTGTCCAGGTACACCTGGAAACGCCACGTTGGCGCGGGGGATCGCTAGGGGTGGAGCGGGTACGTTCATCTCTGCGTCTCGATACTGCTGGCAAAGGACAGGTGTCGGAACGCCACTGTCGCCGTTCGTTCAGCGCCTGCCAGGGGAGGTGCGACATCTGGTCGAAGCGGCAGTGCGAGCGGTTCGCAGTTGCCAACCGCTGGGCAAGCCGGTAGCGTGACGCCCCATGCGAACCTTCCTTTGCCCCATCAGCGCCTATTACTACTACCTGATCAATATCGGGTGGTAGGTACTGCGCTGCATGACCGAACCGCCTAGGGCGGCTCGGTCAAGGCAACTTCTCCCGGTCTCCCTGGCACCGTCCAGCCACAGGAGACCCCATGGACAGCACCCAGCAAGACCTGCTCGCCGCCCTCGAAGCCCGCGGCTTCGTGCACCAGACCACCGATCGTGACGGCCTCGCTCGCGCCTTTGCCAGTGGACCGGTGACCGGCTATCTCGGCTTCGACGCCACCGCCGACAGCCTCCACGTTGGCCACCTGCAGGGCCTGATGCTGATGCGCTGGCTGCAGCGCGCCGGCCATCCCATCCTCCTGCTGATCGGTGGCGCCACCACCCGCATCGGTGATCCCAGCTTTCGTGACAGTAGCCGCCCGGTGCTAACCGACGGCCAGATCGCCCTGAACATGGCCGGTATCGCCAAGGCTTTTCACCGCTACCTGGAAGTGGGCGATGGCCATGGCCGCGCCCAGGTGGTGGACAACGCCGAATGGCTCGACGGCCTCGGCTACCTGAATTTTCTCGGCGCCGTGGGCCGGCACTTTTCCATCAACCGGCTGCTGACCTTCGATGCCATCAGGAATCGCCTCGACCGCGAGCACTCGCTGTCCTTCGAGGAATTCGGCTACACCCTGTTGCAGGCCTACGACTTCGTCGAGTTGTCGCGGCGCTATGGCTGCACCCTGCAACTGGGCGGCGCCGATCAGTGGGCCAACATCCTCAATGGCGTGGAGCTGTCGCGCCGACAGGGCGGTCCCCAGCTCCATGGCCTGACCATGCCACTGCTGGCCACCCGTGACGGACGCAAGATGGGCAAGTCGGCCCAGGGCGCGG
Source organism: Pseudomonas aestiva (assembly GCF_039908605.1). Taxonomy (NCBI): domain Bacteria; kingdom Pseudomonadati; phylum Pseudomonadota; class Gammaproteobacteria; order Pseudomonadales; family Pseudomonadaceae; genus Pseudomonas; species Pseudomonas aestiva. The sequence continues at coordinate 2,031,054 of NZ_CP150916.1, forward strand.
TCTGGCTCAACGAGGAGCGGCTGTCGGCCTTCGACTTCTGGCAATTCTGGCGCAATTGCGACGATGCCGACGTCGAGCGCTTCCTCGCCCTGTTCACCGAGTTGCCGCTGGACGAGGTGCGGCGGCTCGGCGCGCTCGGCGGTGCGGAAATCAATCTGGCGAAGAGCGTGCTGGCCAATGAGGCGACCCGGCTGGCCCATGGCGAGCGGGCGCAACGCGAGGCTGAGGCAGCCGCCGCCGAGGTATTCGCTGATCGCGACGGCGCCGGGCAGTTGCCGGAGGTCGCCCTAAGCCGCAGGCAACTGGACGCGGGCGTCACCCTGGTCGAGTTGCTGGTCGAGGCGGGAGTGCAACCGTCGCGCAGTGCGGTACGCCGCCTGGCGGAAGGCGGGGGCCTGCGCCTGGACGAGCAGCCGGTGATGGATCCCGCTATCCGGCTGGCGCTGAGCGACGCGGGTCGGCGGGTGAGTCTGGGCAAGAAACGGCATCTGCGCATCACGTTGACGGACTGAGGAGAAGGCTATGAATGTCTGGGTGATAGGTGCCTCGCGGGGCATAGGGTTGGGGCTGGTGGAGCGCTATCTGACGCAAGGGGCTCGGGTGTTGGCGGTGGTGCGAATGCCGAATGCGGCGTTGGATGCGATGGTCGTGGCCGCCAAGGGGCGGTTGCGGGTGGTGACCGGCGATCTGCGCGATCCCGACTTGGGCACGCGACTGCTGGACGAGCTGGGCGATGGCTCGCTGGAGCGGCTGATCGTCAATGCCGGCATCATGGGCCCGGTAGAAGAGGACGGGCAGCGGGCGAGCGTCGCGGAGCTGGGCGAGTTGTTTCTCACCAATGCCGTGGCGCCCCTGCGGTTGCTGGAGGCCCTGGCACCGCGGATGGCCGCTGCCGGGGTGGCGGCCTGCCTGAGTTCGCAGATGGGCAGCGTCAGCCTGGCACGAGCCGCCGAAATGCCACTTTATGGCGCCAGCAAGGCAGCGCTCAACAGCCTGCTGCAGAGCTGGGTCGCCGGGCGGCGACCGGCGTTCGCCGTGCTGGCACTGCACCCGGGCTGGGTGCGCACCGAACTGGGCGGGTCCAGCGCGCCGGTCGAGGTGGCCGATAGCGTCGCCGGTCTGGTGGCGACGATCGAGGCGCGGACCGGCCAGCCTGGCTGCGCCTTTCTCGACTACCAGGGGCAAGCCCTGCCCTGGTGAACGAGGGGCCGGATCGCTCGGTGCGACTGAGCGCTCCGGCCCTTGTCCGACCCCGGCCGAGGATCGAAGATGAGTCCATCATCCTGGGGAGTGCCACCATGCGCATCGACGAGCGAAACTTTCTGGTAACCGGCGCTGGGTCGGGCCTTGGCGCCGCCACCGCTGAGGGACTGATCGCGGCAGGCGCCCGGGTGGCAATGCTGGATCTTCAGGCCGAAGCCGTACAGGCCCAGGCCGAACGGTTCGGCGACCAGGCCCTGGCGCTGGCCGTGGACGTGACCGATGCCGAGGCCCTGAGCGCCGCCTTGGATGCCGTGCTGGCCCGCTGGGGCAGTCTGCAGGGGGCGATCAACTGCGCCGGCATCGTCGGCGGCGCGCGCATCCTCGGGCGCAATGGTCCCCACGATCTCGCCGCCTTCGCGCGCATCATCAACGTCAACCTGGTGGGCAGCTTCAATGTCCTGCGCCTGGCCGCTGCGGCCATGGCCCAGGGCACGGCCGAGGCCGACGGCGAGCGCGGCGTGATCGTCAACACCGCCTCCATCGCCGCCTTCGATGGCCAGATCGGCCAGGCCGCCTATGCCGCTTCCAAGGGCGGCGTCGCCGCGCTTACCCTGCCGGCGGCGCGCGAACTGGCCGGGCAGGGCATCCGGGTCATGACCATAGCGCCGGGCGTCTTCGAGACGCCCATGATGGTCGGCATGACCCCCGAGGTACGCGACGCCCTGGCCGCCAATGTGCCCTTTCCGCCGCGCCTCGGTCGCGGCGAGGAATTCGCCGCCCTGGTCCGCCACATCATCGAGAATCCCATGCTCAACGGCGAGGTGATCCGCCTCGACGGCGCGCTGCGCATGGCCCCGCGCTAGGAGAATCGTCATGAACGACCCCATTGTCATCGTCGCCGCCGCCCGTACGCCCATGGCGGCCCTGGGTGGCGAACTGGCCGCGCTGTCGGCGCCGCAGCTTGGTAGCGCCGTGGTCCGCGCCGTACTGGAACGGGCGGGCTGGGCGCCGGAACGGGTCGACGAGGTGCTGCTGGGCTGCGTGCTGCCCGCCGGCCTCGGCCAGGCACCCGCTCGCCAGGCGGCACTTGGCGCCGGTCTGGCCCAGAGCACGCGCTGCACCACCCTGAACAAGATGTGCGGTTCGGGGATGCAGGCGGCCATCCTCGGCCATGACCTGCTGCGCGCCGGCAGTGGCGAGGTGGTGGTGGCGGGCGGCATGGAGAGCATGAGTCGCGCGCCCTATCTGCTGGAAAAGGCCCGCAGCGGCTACCGCCTCGGCCATGGCGCCCTGATCGACAGCATGTTTCTCGACGGCCTGGAAGACGCCTATGAACCCGGGCGCCTGATGGGCACCTTCGCCGAGGATTGCGCCGCGCGCCTGGGCATCGGCCGCGAACGCCAGGATGCCTATGCCCAGCAGTCCCTCGCCCGGGCGCGCCAGGCGCAGGCCAGCGGTGCCTTCGCCAGCGAGATCGTGGCGGTGGAGGTAGCGGGACGCAAGGAAACCCTGAGCATCGACACCGATGAGCAACCCCGCCGTGCCGATCTGGCACGCATTCCCACCCTCAAGCCGGCCTTTCGTGAAGGCGGTACCGTCACCGCGGCCAACGCCAGTTCCATCTCGGATGGCGCCGCAGCGCTGCTGCTGATGCGGGCCAGCACAGCAGCGCGCGAAGGGCTGAGGCCGCTGGCGACGATCCGTGGCCATGCCGCCCATGCCGGCGCGCCGGGCGACTTTCCCACCGCGCCCATCGGCGCCATCCGTACCTTGCTCGTGCGCATCGACTGGCAGCTGAGCGAAGTCGACCTGTTCGAGATCAACGAAGCCTTCGCCGTGGTGGCCCTGGCCGCTCAGGATGCCTTGGGGCTGGACCCGGAACGCCTGAACGTGCACGGTGGCGCCTGTGCCCTGGGCCATCCCATCGGCGCGTCCGGTGCACGCATCCTGGTCACCCTGATCCAGGCGCTGCGCCAGCGCGGTCTGCGCCGGGGTGTGGCGGCCATCTGCATCGGCGGCGGCGAGGCCACGGCCATGGCGCTGGAACTCAACGACTAGACAAGGACAAGACCATGAGCGAAGCCTCTACCGAATCGACCCTGCTGCTGGAGATCGAGGCGCGCGTCGCCCTCATCACCCTCAATCGCCCCAAGGCGCTCAACGCCCTCAATGCCCAGCTGCTCCATGAGCTGGATGCCATGCTGGCGCGCCTGGACGCCGATCCCGAGGTCGGTTGCGTGGTGCTCACCGGCTCGGCCAAGGCCTTCGCCGCGGGCGCCGACATCAAGGAAATGGCCGGGCAGGGCTATCCGCAGATCTACCTGGACGACTACTTCCGCGTCGCCGACCGCATCGCCGAGCGGCGCAAACCGCTGATCGCCGCCGTCGCCGGCTATGCGCTGGGCGGTGGTTGCGAACTGGCGCTGCTGTGCGACTTCATCTATGCCGCCGACACCGCACGCTTCGGCCTGCCGGAGATCACTCTGGGCGTCATTCCGGGCATCGGCGGTACCCAGCGGCTGACCCGCGCCCTGGGCAAGGCCAAGGCCATGGAACTGTGCCTGACCGGGCGGCAGCTGCACGCCGCCGAAGCCGAGCGTGCCGGGCTGGTCGCCCAGGTGTTTCCCGCCGACGAGCTGCTGGAGCGCACCCTGGAGGCCGCCCGCGGCATCGCCAGTCGTTCGCTGCCGGCGACCCTGCTGCTCAAGGAAAGCGTCAATCGCGCCTTCGAGACCAGCCTGGCCGAGGGCATCCGCTTCGAGCGCCGGGTCTTCCATTCGCTGTTCGCCAGCGCCGACCAGAAGGAAGGCATGGCGGCCTTCATCGAGAAGCGACCGGCGAAGTTCGAGCATCGTTGAGCACGCCCCGCGCCCGTCAGAGGCGCTAGACTGGCCGTTTCAGCCCAGTGTTGCAGAGCCTCCGGATGCGTATCGAGCCCTTGCCACCCCTGACCAATCTGATTGCCTTCGAGGCAACGGTCAGGCTCGGCAGCTTTACGCGGGCGGCGCTGGAGCTCAACCTCACGCAGAGCGCCATCAGCCGTCAGGTGGCGCAGCTGGAGGCCTTTCTCGGTCGCGCGCTGTTTCGCCGAGAGCACAAGCGGCTGCACCTGACCGTCTCCGGGCAGCGCTATGCCGAGCGGGTTCAGCAGCTGCTCGCGGGTCTCGCGGAAACCACCGCGGACGTCATGGATATCAGTGGCGAGCAGCAGCTGGTGCTGGCCTGTTCCTCGGGCGTGGCCGCGCTGTGGCTGGGCCCGCTGATCGGCCGCTTCGCCAGTGCCTTTCCCGGCATCGACGTGCGCCTGCGGGTGCTGGACAACCTCGATACCCTGCTCAAGCCCGAATTCGATCTGGCGCTCTATTTCCTGCGTGAACCGCCGCCCCCAGGGTTGGCTGGCCGCCAGTTGTTTCCCGAGTGGGTAGGCGCCTATTGCGCGCCGGACTACCTGGGCGGGCGTCAGCTATCACCCCCGGAGCTGCTCGACCGGTGCCTGCTGATGATCGAGGACGGTCAGCGGCGCTGGCTCTCCTGGGCGGAATGGTTCGCGCGGCTGGGCTATGCCGCCCCGCGGATCCGCCAGCGGCTCACCGTGAGTCAGTACCCCATCCTGGTCGATCTGGCGATTGCCGGCCACGGTATCGTCCTGGGTTGGCGCCCCATGATCGATGCCCACCTGCGGTCGGGTGCGCTGGTGGCAGCCTGTAGCGAATGCGTGCAGGGGCAGGGTGGTTACTACCTGCTGTGGCCGGGCGATCGTCAGCCGGGCCTGGCGGCGCGCCGTTTCGAGACCTGGCTGAACGACAGCCTGCGCGCGTCGCACTGATCCCTCTTGCATGCGTCAGGCGCATGCAAACCCCTGCAATCAGCGTTTTCCTGCGTCCCCGGTAGCCCCTTAAGCTCGGCGGCAGAGGGCGGAGATCCTCGTCCTGTTTCCTTTATCGAAACTGCCGTCGCCGGTGCAGGGACTCCCGAGTTTCCTGCGCGACTTGCATTCAGGGAGCCAACAATGCAGAGCGCTACGACCTTTCCGCAGCCGTCCGCCGTCCAGCGCCGCCAGGCCAACAAGGCGGTGGTCGCAACCGTGATCGGCAACGGTCTGGAGTGGTTCGACTTCACCGTCTACAGCTTCTTCTCCGTGATCATCGCCAAGGTGTTCTTTCCGAGCGCCAGCGAACTCACCTCATACCTCCTGGCCCTGGCCACCTTTGGCGTCGGCTTCTTCATGCGGCCGGTCGGTGGCATCCTGCTCGGCATCTACTCCGATCGCCGCGGTCGCAAGGCGGCGCTGTCGCTGACCATCCTCTTGATGGCCGCCGGTACCCTGATCATCGCCGTGACCCCGGGCTATGCCCAGTGGGGGCTGTTCGCCCCGGCGCTCATCGTCTTCGCGCGCTTGCTGCAAGGCTTTTCGGCGGGTGGCGAGATGGGCAGCGCGACCGCCTTTCTCACCGAACACGCGCCCGCTGGGCAAAAGGCCTACTACTCCAGCTGGATCCAGGCCAGCATCGGGGTGGCGGTCGCCCTAGGTGCAGGCGCCGGCGCGCTGCTGTCGGCGTTGCTGACCCCGGAGCAACTTGAGAGCTGGGGATGGCGCCTGCCGTTCCTGTTCGGCTCCCTGATCGGCCCCGTCGGTTTCTACATCCGTAGCCGCATCGACGAAACCCCTGCCTATGCCTCCGTCGAGCGTGCCCAGTCGCCGCTGCGGGAGGTAGTGCGCATCTATCCCCGCCAGACCGCCATTACCTTTTCCATGGTCGTGCTCTGGACGGTCTGCACCTACTCCGTGCTGTTCTACCTGCCGTCCTACTCTACTCGGGTGCTGGGCCTGCCCAGCGGCCTGGGCTTCACCGCCGGTGTACTCGGTGGCGTGGTGCTGCTGGTGGCGACGCCCCTGGTAGGGCGCCTGGCAGATCGCCATGGCAAGCGACCCTGGCTGCTGGGGTCGGCCGTGGCCATCTTCTGCGCCGCCTGGCCGCTGTTCTGGATGCTCAATCGCTGGCCGGGCCTGCCTTCCCTGCTGGTGTTCCAGGCCGTGCTGGGGCTGCTGATCTCCGGCTATCTGGGCGGTCTGCTGGCAGCCTTCGGCGAATTGTTGCCGACGCGAGTGCTCTCCACCGGACTGTCGGTGGCCTACAACTTCGCCGTGACCCTGTTTGGCGGCTTCGCCACCTTTACCGTGACCTGGCTTATCGCTGCTACCGGCAGCCATCTGGCGCCAGCCTTCTACATCATGTTCGCCGCGGCCATCAGTGCCGGGGGCGCAGCGCTGTTCCGCGACGCCGCCAGCGGCCGACCCTCGGGAGAATCCGCATGACTCAAAACACCTCTCTACTACTGCGCAACGGCAAGCTGCTCGATCTCACCACCGGCACCCTGATCAGCGGTAAAGAAGTCCTGGTGGACGGTGAGCGCATTACCGCCGTACGCGACCAGAGCGCTGCGCCGCCGGCAGGTGTCACCGTCATCGATCTGGGCGGCCGCACCCTGATGCCGGGCCTCATCGATTGCCATGTGCATGTACTGGCGTCCAGTGCCAACCTGGGTTTCAACGCCCTGCAGCCCAACGCCATCATCATGTACCGCGCCCTGCCGATCCTGGGCGCGATGCTCGAGCGCGGTTTCACCACCGTCCGCGATGCCGGCGGTGCGGACTGGGCGCTGGCGCGCTCCATTGCCCTGGGACTGGTGCCGGGCCCGCGGATCTTCGCCTCCGGCAAGGCGCTGTCGCAGACCGGCGGCCACGGGGACATGCGGGCGCGTGGGGAGCTCCTGCTGAACGAGCCGTGCAGTTGCTGTTTCCGCGCCGGTGCCATCGCCCGGGTGGTGGATGGGGTGGACAACGTGCGCAAGGCGGTGCGCGAAGAACTGCAGCAGGGCGCCAGCCAGATCAAGATCATGGCCTCCGGCGGTGTTTCCTCACCTACTGATCCCATCGCCAATACCCAGTACAGCGAAGCCGAGATCTGCGCCATCGTCGAGGAAGCCGAGGCGGCCAACACCTATGTGATGGCCCATGCCTATACCGCCCGCGCCATTCGCCGCGCCGTGGCGTGCGGGGTACGCACCATCGAACACGGCAATCTGGTCGACCGGGAGACGGCGCAGCTGATGCGCGAGCGGGGCGCCTTCGCCGTGCCCACCCAGGTGACCTACGAGATGCTCGCCGAGCACGGCGCGCGCTATGGCCTGCCGGCGGATTCCGTGGCCAAGATCGAAGATGTCCGTCTGGCGGGCCGTCGCGCCCTGGAATTCTTCGCCGAGGCGGGCGTGCCCATGGGCTACGGCTCCGACCTGCTGGGCGAGATGCACGAAAACCAGACCCAGGAACTGCGCATCCGCGCCGAGGTGCTGGGCAATCTGGAGGCCTTGCGCAGCGCCACCAGTATCGCGGCACGCATCCTTGAACGCGAGGGCGAACTGGGTTGTATCGCGACCGGAGCCCTGGCCGATCTGCTGGTCGTGGATGGCGATCCGCTGGCTGATATCTCCTGTCTGGTGGGGCAGGGCGAAAGACTCGACGTCATCCTGCAAGGTGGCCGTCTGGTGAAGAATCGCCTCGGGTAACGGGAGTCGTGCCGGACTGGCGCGGTCCCCTGTAGCAGTCAACGCCCATGGAGAACGTGTCATGCCCCTTGCCGCAACCGAACTCGGCAGCCACTACCAGGCCTACCTCGACTGCCTCAACCGCCAGGCCTGGACGGAGCTTGGCCGTTATGTCGACGACGCCGTCGAGCACAACGGCCGGCCCCTGGGATTGGCGGGCTACCAGGCCATGCTTGAAGGCGATCATGCCGCCATTCCCGATCTGCACTTCACCGCGCATCTGCTGGTGGTGGAAGCACCCTGGCTGGTCGCGCAGCTGGATTTCGACTGTACGCCGCGTGGCGAGCTGTTCGGGCTGGCGGTGAACGGACGGCGCGTACGCTTCAGCGAACATGTCTTCTATCGCTTCGAGAACGGACGCATCCGTGAGGTGCGCTCGGTGATCGATACCGCCGCCATCGCCGCCCAACTGGCCGACGGCTAACCCGCCCGGGTCTGGCGTTGGCGATAGCCGAGGGGGCTGAGGCCCGTCCACTTGCGAAAGGCGCGCTGGAAGGAGCGGGGATCGGCGAAACCCAGGCGCAGGGCCAGCTCGTCCAGGGGCAAGGCGCCCTGGTCCAGCTGGCGGCAGGCCAGGCGGCACCGGCGTTCGTCCTTGAGGCCCTGGTAGGTCTGGCCGCTCGCGGCCAGCTGGCGCCTCAGGGTAGCGGGGGCCAAGCCCAGGGCCTCGGCCAGGCTGACGGCGTCCGGCCAGTCCTCTGGTGCACAAGTACGCAACAGGGTGCGGATGCGGGCGATCAGGCTGGCGTCGTCGCGATAATGCACCAGCAGATTGCCCGGTGCGGCGGCGATGAAGCGGCGCGCGTCCGCGGCAGTACGGCGGATCGGCAGGCCCAGCACGGCAGCGTTTAGCACCAGGCAGTCTTCGCCGCGAGCGAAGCTCAGCTTGGAGCCGAAGCGCTGCCGATAGTCGGCCAGCAGTTCCGCTGGCGGCTCCTCGGCAGTCTGGCGGATGTCCTCCAGCGGCAAGCGACGGCCCACCAGCCAGCAGGCCAGGCCGTGCAGGATCAGCCAGAGGGTGAAGACGGCGAAGCTGCCCGGCAGACTGCCCGGGGCCAGCCGCAGGGTCACCTGCTCGCCATTGCGCTGCAGGCGCAGGTCGACGCCGAGGGTCAGCCGCAGGAAGTCGACGCTTTGCCGCAGGGCATCGCCGAGGGTCGGTTGCAGGCGGGTGCTCTGGCAGAGAAAGGCGAAGCTGCCCGCCGGCAGCGGGCGCGGACCGAGGGCGAAGAATTCATCATCGAAACGCCGCGCCAGGCGATACCACAGCTGGCCGAACAGCGGCGCCGAGAGGCGCCCGTGGCCAAGCAGCAGGTCGGCTAGCTGGACGCCTTCGGCGGCGAGCAGGGCGTCCGGCGCCAGACCACTGCGCCGGCACAGCCCGGCCAGGGCCTCGTCGAGGATGCCCCGCGCCAGGCTGTCGCGCGGCAGGCCGGTCACAGATGCAGGGCCCGGCCCAGGGCCCGCAGCGCCGCTTCCTGCACCGCTTCGCCCAGGGTGGGGTGGGGATGCAGGGTGGCGGCGACGTCTTCCAGCTGCATGCCCATTTCCAGACTGTGGGAAAAGGCCGTGGCCAGTTCCGCCACCTGCTGCCCGGTGGCCTGCCAGCCGAGGATACGGTGGTCGTCCGCGCGGGCCACCACCCGCACGAAGCCTTCCGGCGCCTCCAGGGTGAGGGCACGGCCATTGGCGGCGAAGGGGAAGCTGGCGACCTTGGTCTCCAGCCCCTGGGCCTTGGCCTGCTCGGGGGTGAGGCCGACCACCACGATCTCCGGATCGGTGTAGCAGACCGCCGGGATGGCCACCGGGGCGAAACGCCGCCGCTTGCCGACGATCAGCTCGGCCACTACCTCGCCCTGGGCCATGGCGCGATGGGCCAGCAGGGGTTCGCCGGTAAGATCACCAATGGCCCAGACGTCGGTCATGCTGGTACGACAGCCGTCGTCGACGCGGATGTAGCGACCGTCGTAGTCCAGCGGCAGGCGCTCCAGGCCTTCGGTGCGGGGGCGGCGGCCGGCGGCGACCAGGATGCGCTGGGCCGGCAGAAGCTCTTCCCGGCCGTCGCTACGAGTCATCCGCAGACCCGCGCCGTCCGCGGCCAGACCGGCGACGGTGCAGCCCAGGTGCAGCTCGATGCCCAGGCGTTCCAACCGCTGCCGCAGCGGCGCCGTGAGCTCGGCGTCGTAGCCGGGCAGCAGACGCGACTGGGCTTCCACCACCGCGACCCGGGCGCCCAGCTTGCGATAGGCGATGCCCAGTTCCAAACCGATATAGCCAGCGCCCACCACCACCAGGTGGTCGGGAATTTCCGTGGGTGACAAGGCCTCGGTGGCCGATATCACCGGACCACCGAAGGGCAGGCTGGGCAATTCCACCGAGGTGGAGCCCATCGCCAGCACCAGGTGCTCGGTGCGGATGCGCAGCCGCTCGCCGCCGGCGCGCTGCACCTCGACGGTCTTGCCATCGAGGATTTCGGCCCAGCCCTCGATTACCGTCACGCCCTGCTTCTTGAGCAGCGCGGCGACGCCGGTGGAGAGACGATCGACGATGCCGTTCTTCCAGGCCACGGCCTGGCCAAGATCCAGCTCCGGGCGGCCGTGGCGGATGCCCAGGCTGCCATGCTCAGCGCGACCGCTGGCGCGATGATATTCCTCAGCGACATGGATCATCGCCTTGGAGGGAATGCAGCCGACGTTGAGGCAGGTACCGCCGAGGGCAGCGCCCTCCACCAGGGTGGTGGCGATGCCCAGCTGGGCGGCGCGCAAGGCGGCGACATAACCGCCGGGGCCGCCGCCGATGATGAGGAGTCGGGTGTCCATGGCTACTCCAGGAAAAGGGTGGCGGGTTGTTCGAGCAGCTGGCGCACGGCCTGCATGAAGCTGGCGGCGTCCTGGCCATCGATCAGCCGGTGGTCGAAGGAGGCGGACAGATTCATCAGCTTGCGTGGCACCACCAGGCCGTTGCGGAAGGCCGGGCGCTCGACGATGCGATTGACGCCGATGATGGCCACCTCGGGATGGTTGATGATGGGCGTGGAGGCGATTCCTCCCAGCGGACCGAGGCTGCTGATGGTCAGGGTCGAGCCGGACAGTTCGTCGCGACCGGCCTTGCCGCCGCGCACCGCGGTGGCCAGCCGGGCCACCTCCTGGGCGCAGCCCCAGAGATCCAGGGTCTCGGCGTGCCGTACCACCGGCACCGCGAGACCCTGTTCGCCCTGGGTGGCGATGCCCAGGTGCACGGCGCCATAGCGGGTCACGGTACTGCTGTCTTCGTCGAAGCGCGCATTCATCTGCGGAAAGTCCCGCACCGCCACTACCAGGGCGCGCGCCAGGAAGGGCAGCAGGGTGAGATGGGCACGACGCCCCTGCCAGCGCTGGTTGAGGGTGGCTCGCAAGGCTTCCAGCTCGGTGACATCCACCTCTTCCACATAGGTGAAGTGGGGGATATGCCGCTTGGCGGCCTGCATCTTCTCGGCGATCTTGCGTCTCAGGCCGATCAGCGGGATGCGCTCCTCGCCACTGCGTTTCGCCAGGCCACCGCCGCCAGTGGCCGGTGGCAGTCCGGCGTCGCGTTGCTGCACATAGGCTTCCAGATCGCCATGCAGGATGCGCCCGCCCTGTCCGCTGCCGGTGAGGAAGCGCAATTCGATGCCCAGGTCCCAGGCGTGCTGGCGCACCGCGGGAGACGCCAGCGGCGGACTGCCGGGGGCCGGACGGGAAGCCGGTCGCTCGTCGTCGCGCGGGAGCTCCGCTTCCGGGCGTCGCGGAGCAGGGGCCGCTTCGGGCCTGGGCGCTTCCGCCTTGGGTGCTGGCGCCGGCGCGGCTTCCATCGGCACGGGGCGACTGGCCTCGCGCAGATTGCCGTCACCGGCCACCTCCAGGCGGATCAGCTCGGCGCCCACGGCCAGCACCTGGCCGGGCTCGCCGCCCAGGGCGACCACCCGGCCCACTACCGGGGAGGGGATCTCCACCATGGCCTTGTCGGTCATGACGTCGGCCAGGGTCTGGTCTTCGCCGACTTCATCCCCTACCGCCACGTACCACTTGACCAGTTCCACCTCGGCGATGCCTTCGCCGATGTCGGGCATCTTGATGACATGGGTACCCATCTCAGACCTCCATGACGCGCTTGAGCGCGGCGCCGACCCGGGACGGACCCGGGAAGTAGTCCCATTCCTGGGCATGCGGATAGGGGGTGTCCCAGCCGGTCACGCGCTCGATGGGCGCCTCCAGGCGATGGAAGCAGTGCTCCTGCATGAGGGACACCAGCTCGGCGCCATAGCCGCAGGTGCGGGTGGCTTCATGGACCACCACGCAGCGGCCGGTCTTGTTCACCGAATCGGTGAGGGTCTGCAGGTCCAGCGGCCAGAGGCTGCGGATGTCGATCACCTCGGCATCGATGCCGGTCTCGGCGGCGGCCGCCAGGGCGACCCAGACGGTGGTGCCATAGGTCAGCACCGTGACCTGCTTGCCAGGGCGGACCACGGCGGCCCGTTCCAGCTCCACACGGTAATAGCCGTCTGGCACGGCGCTGGCCGGGTGGCCCGACCAGGGCGTTACCGGACGATCATGATGGCCGTCGAAGGGGCCGTTGTAGAGGCGCTTGGGTTCGAGAAAGATCACCGGGTCGTCGCTCTCGATGGAGGCGATCAGCAGGCCCTTGGCGTCGTAGGGATTGGAGGGCATCACCGTGCGTAGGCCGCACACCTGGGTGAACATGGCCTCGGGACTCTGGCTGTGGGTCTGGCCGCCATAGATGCCGCCGCCACAGGGCATGCGGAACACCAGCGGCGAGGTGAACTGGCCGACCGAGCGATAGCGCAGCCGCGCCGCCTCGGAGACGATCTGGTCGATGGCCGGGTAGACGTAGTCGGCGAACTGGATCTCCGCCACCGGGCGCAGGCCGTAGGCGCCCATGCCCACCGCGGCGCCGGCGATGCCGTTCTCCGAGATGGGCGCATCGAACACCCGCGAGGCGCCATATTTGGCCTGCAGGCCCTCTGTGCAGCGAAAGACGCCGCCGAAGTAGCCGACGTCCTCGCCGAACACCACCACGTTGTCGTCGCGTTCGAGCATCACGTCCATCGCCGAGCGGATGGCCTGGATCATGGTCAGGGTGCTGCGGCTGCCGGCCTGGGTCGGCAGGTCGGTTTCCTGTTGTACGGTCATGGCGTCACTTCCCGAGCTGTTGGCGTTGGCGGCGCAGGTGCGGCGGCAGGTCCTGGTAGACCTCCTCGAACATGTCGGCGGCGCTGGGGGCGAGATCGCTGGCAAAGGTGCCATGGGCTTCGGCGGCCTTCTGCGCGGTCGCCACCTCGGCTTCCAGCTCGGCGGTCAGCGCCTGGTGCTGTTCGTCCGACCAGAGCCCGCGACCGATCAGGTGCGCCTTGAGCCGGTCGATGGGATCGCCCAGGGGGAAGTGCGTCCAGTCATCGGCGGGACGGTACTTGGACGGATCGTCCGAGGTGGAGTGGGGACCGGCGCGGTAGGTCACCCATTCGATCAGGGTCGGCCCCAGGTTGCGTCGGGCACGTTCGGCGGCCCAGCGCGAGGCGGCCAGCACGGCGAGGAAGTCGTTGCCATCCACCCGCAGGGCGGCGATGCCATAGCCGAGGCCACGGGTGGCCAGGGTGATGCCCTCGCCGCCGGCGATGGCCTGGAAGGTGGAGATGGCCCACTGGTTGTTGACGATGTTGAGGATCACCGGCGCCCGGTAGACGTGGGCGAAGGTGAGGGCGGCATGGAAGTCGCCTTCGGCGGTGGCGCCGTCGCCGATCCAGCCGGCGGCGATGCGGGTATCGCCCTTGATCGCCGAAGCCATGGCCCAGCCCACCGCCTGGATGTACTGGGTGCCCAGGTTGCCGGAGATGGAAAAGAAGCCGAGGTCGCGGTAGGAGTACATCACCGGCAGCTGGCGACCCTTGAGCGGATCCCGGGCATTGGACAACAGTTGGCAGATCATCTCGTCCAGCGGCGCCTCGCGGGCGATGAGGATGCCCTGCTGGCGATAGGTGGGGAAATGCATGTCGTCCGGGCGCAGCGCCAGGGTCTGGCCGACGGCAATGGCTTCCTCACCGAGGCACTGCATATAGAAGGAGAGCTTCTTCTGCCGCTGGGCCTTGAGCATCCGCGCATCGAACAGCCGCGTCTTGAGCATGGCCCTGAGGCCCTGCAGCAGCAGTTCGGGCGCTTCTTCGCTGGCCCAGGGGCCGACGGCGCGACCCTCTTCGTCGAGGATGCGGATCAGCTGGGTGGCCAGTTCCCGGGTATCCACCGGTGCCACGTCCACCGGCGGCCTTTCCGCACGACCGGCGGGGCAGAGTTGCAGGTAGCTGAAATCCGTGGGACGTCCCGGTCGGCCGCTGGGCTCGGGGACGTGCAGGCGCAGGGGAGGGTAGTCGCTCATGGCCGCCCCTCCAGCTGGATGAGGGTGCGGGCGGGTCGCAGGACGGGTTGGCCGTCCGGATGCGATGCAGGGTGCCACATGGTGGAGGCCTCGGCATTCTTGTTATTGGTCACCTGAGTATAGGCCGGCTCCACTAGCCGTTTTGCCGCAATTTCGGGGTGGGCAGCCCGGGCTTTTGGTGCTATTGAACTCAGTACAAGAACAACAGTAGAGGTTTTGCACCATGGCTGGTCTGGATCGTATCGACCTGCGCATCCTCAATGCCCTGTCCGCCGATGGGCGGCTGAGCTGGCGCGATCTGGCGCAGAAGATCGGGCTGTCGCTGACCCCGACGCTACGGCGGGTCAAGCGTCTGGAGGAGGAGCGCTACATCCAGGGGTATCACGCCCAACTCGACGAGACCCGGCTGGCCGGCAGTGTCAGCGTCTTCGTCTCGGTGCGCCTGGAAAAGCAGTCCACCGACTACCTGCGCGCCTTCGAACGGGAGATCGTCAAGGCACCTCAGGTGATGAGCTGTTTCCAGATGACCGGGGATGCCGACTATGTGTTGCGAGTGGTGGTGCAGGATCTCGCGGCCTATCAGCACTTTCTGGCCGAGACCCTGACCTGCATTCCCGGGGTGGCCAGTGTGACCTCGGCCTTTTCGCTGAAGGCGGTGCTACTCAGGCCGGCGCCACCGCTCTGAGCGCAGGAGAAGCCGTTAGCGAATGCCGAGCGAGCTGCGGACCTGCTGCGCCTGAGCGGCACAATAGGCGCTATCACGCAGGCGCGCCATATCCAGCATCAGGGTCAGCCGGCGCTCGTCGCAGGAACGACCGAGCTGCACGGGCAGACCGCCATCCGGGGTCAACGGGCCAAACAGGCAATCGATGTTGGGCAATTGAGCGACGAACTGATGGGTGAGGGCGAGCATTGTTATTGTCCTAAGTACCAGGGTGGCGATGTGACACTATTCACATCGCCAAGGTTCCCAGGTCTTCAGGCGCTGGGCGTAACCGAATAGGCGACGCCGTTCACTGCATCGATCAGCTGACCGATGGACCAGGGCTTGGGCAGGAAGCGCACCTGGCATTTGATGCTTGCGGTGGACGGCGTTTCGTAGCCGGACATGACAATAATCGGCATATCTGGCCAGCGCTGGCAGACCATGTTGGCCAGCTGCGCCCCGTCCATCGAACCCGGCATACGGATATCCGTGAGCAGCAGGTCGATGTTGGCGTCTTCCTTTTCCAACAGCGTCAACGCGGTGTCGGCGGAGTCAGCGGCGATGATGTTGAAGCCTTCGGGTTCGAGGATCTCGCGGACGAAATCCGCGACCAGTGGCTCGTCGTCCACCACCAGGAGAGTGGGTCGGAAGACAGGGGTTCCCGGCTGTTCTGCGCGCATGACTGGACCTTATATACAAGACGTTGCTGAGCCTTGGATAGCCGCGACCCAGGAAAATTCCCCAGTCTGAGCGTCAATGAATTTGGCGTCAGATTTCTGTCTTCAGGGTGCGATTATCTTGTTAGACGCAGCGTTTCGACACTGCGACCCCATGCCGCGCACATTTGGTTACGTTTGCCGTAAAGGCTCTAGGTCAGGGGTTTCAGCGTGACAGTGAAGCGGAAGGACTACTTTTGGGGTGAAAGGTTTCAGCCACCTGGCATATGACTTGTATTGGGTAAGGCAACTGCAGGACGCAGAGTGCTTTTTTTGTCACGTCCCAGTGGCCTTACCTAAACCCAGGCTTTGCTCGTACACAAAGGATATCGACGCCACGCCTCCCTGAGCAGTATCCGACCATGACGCCTATCCGCTCCTTCGCTACCGCCCTTCGTCGTCCGCTCGCCGCGGCCGCTACCGTTCTCGCGCTGTCCGCTGGCGTTGCCCAGGCCGAGCCTGTCAGCCTGGTCGGTCTGAATCTGTCGGGTGCGGGCTTCGCGCCCCAGGTGCTGCCCGGCATCAATGGCACCAACTACATCTTCCCGGTGGAGGCCTACTTCCAGCAGTGGAGCGCGCGGGGCGTCAAGCTGATCCGTTTCCCCATCATCTGGGAGCGCCTGCAGCCGCGTCTGGGCGGCCCGCTGGACAGCGCCTACGTGGCCCTGGTGAACCAGACCTTCGGTTATGCGCAGAAGCACGGCATCAAGATCATTCTCGACCTGCACAACTACGCCCGCTATCGCGGCCAGGTGATCGGCACCAGCGGCGTACCCTATGCCCGCTACCAGGAGATCATGACCCTCATCGCGCGGCAGTGGAGCGGCCAGTCCTCGCTGTACGCCTACGACATCATGAACGAGCCCCACGATGCCATGGCCTACTGGCCGACCGCGGCCCAGTACGGCATCAATGGCGTGCGCGCGGTGGACAGCACCCGCCCGGTCATCGTCGAAGGCAACGGCTGGTCGAGCGCCACCCGCTGGGCCGAATTCAACGACGCCCTGCTGGGGCTGAAGGATCCGGCCAACAACATCATCTTCTCGGCGCATTCCTACTTCGACGAGAACGCCGGCGGCAGCTACGACAAGACCGACGTCAACAAGCTCGATGCCAACTATGGCGTGACCCGGGTGAAGCCCTTTGTCGACTGGCTGAAGAAGAACAACAAGCGCGGCTACATCGGTGAATTCGGCGTCCCGGACAACAATCCGCGCTGGAATCTGCTGATGGACAACATGCTCGCCTACCTAAAGCAGAACTGCATCCCGGCGTCCTACTGGGCCGCCGGTCCCGGTTGGGGCAGCTACTTCATGTCCGTGGAGCCGATCAACGGCCAGGAGCGGCCGCAGTGGCCGACCCTGCGCAAGTACCTGGACGACAGCAGCTGCACCGCCATCGGTCCGGTCGCCAGTGGCAGCACCACGCCGGCCACCGGTGGTAGTGCCACCGGCAACAGCGGTTCGGCAGGCGGCAGCGTCGGCGGCAATTCCGGCAGCGGCACCGGTACCGGCAACGCAGGCAACACCGGTAGCAATGCCGGGGTCCAGATTCCGCCGAGCACCGGTGCGACCGCCGGTACCGTGACCTCGGTGATCAACGACTTCACCAACCCGGACTGGCACAAGGGGGTGTTCCTCAAGAAGGCCGCGATCTCGGTACCCGGTACCGCGGTGAATCGCGCCGCCTTCAAGGCCGGTGCCTATCTCACCACCGCGGATGGCCAGGTGCGGCGGATTTCCGGGGTGCAGGTCGGCAACAGCCTGGGCGTCTTCACCGAGGGCACGCCGTTCAACGGCAACGCCGTGGGCTATCCCAAGTCCGTGACCGTGTCGCCCACCGGCGTGACCAGCGCCGCCAGCGTCAGCAGCGCCATCAACGACTTCACCAATTCCGACTGGAATCGCGGTGTCTACCGTCGCGGCGCCGCCATTTCCATCCCGGCCACCGCGGCCAATCGCTCGGCCTTCAAGCTGGGTGGCTCGGTACGCCTCGTCAATGGGCAGATCCTCAAGATCAGCTATGTGCAGGAGGGCGCCAGCAACCTGGGGGTGTTCTTCGACGCCAGCCGCCTGGATGCCAGCGTCGGCTACCCCAACACCCTGGTGTCCTTCAGCCGCTGATCTCCAGCAGCGGGCAATAAAAAACCCGGTGGACGTGGGCCACCGGGTTTTTTATTGCCCGCTTAAAGGTGGATGAAGGTGGTGACCTCGTCCGGCTGTACTCGGCACTCGTCCACCGCATGGATCACCCCGGTGGTCAGGGCCGCTTCCGGACTCAGCAGCCGAGCGTTGGCCTTGAGGCAGCTGTAGATGTCCAGGGCTTCGGCGGCACCGGCCGTACGCTCGGCGACGATGCCGGCGTAGAGGTCCAGGTCGTAGTCCAGGCACATGGCGTATTCGGCCATGCGCGCATGGTCCACCGAGTTGTTCAGGTTCCAGTAGAAGGAATGGTAGAGGAACTTGCTGTGGCGACTGGCGGTGCGGTGTTCGCCGGCCAGGAACAGGATGTTGCCCATGGATTCGACCGTACCCAGGTTGTGGGTGTGCACCGGCAGCGGCAGGGACAGCAGGAAGTTGTACATCGTGAAGCCGTAGCTGCAATCGCCGCCCATGGTGGCGATCTTCAGCAGAATCCGCGAGGCATCCTGCTGGACCGCCTGGGAGCACTGGGCGATCAGCTGGCCGCAACTGGTGGAATTGATGGGACCGGTGAAATGGATGACATGGGTGCTCATGGGGCCTACCGACGCGCCGGGGAGCCCGGCGGAGGGCGGGGCTCTATAAGAGGTGCTTCGGCGACTTTCGAACGGGCTTGAGCGTGGAGGTCGGCTGGCCGACGAAGCGCGTCCCGGACGGATGGACTGTGTCTCGGCGCAACCAGGATCAGCGCAGCAGCAGCATAGGCACTTCGGTCTTGTGCAGCAGCTGGGTGGTGCGACTGCCGCGCAGGAAGCGCCAGACCGAGGAGTGGCTGTAGGCACCCATGATCAGCAGGTCGGCCCGGCGTTCGTCGAGGTGGCGGGGGACGATGCGCTCCACGTCGCCATGGGCGACGGTGGTGTCGACCCGGCACCCGGCGCTGCGCAGCAGCAACGCCAGGTCTTCCAGGCGCTTGCGCAGGATCGGATCGTCTTCGCCGACCCGCAGCAGGGTGCCGCTCATGCCGGTCAGCAGCGGACTGCGCGCCAGCGCCAGGATGCCCTGGTGGGTAGCTTCCCGGCCGTCATAGGCGATGGTGAACTGGCGCGGCGGCTTGAAGGGGCCCGAGCAGATCAGGATCGGCCGGTGCACGGCGCGTACCACGGCTTCCAGCTGGCTGCCGATGCCGCTGTCCCCGGAGCGCTCGCCGCGCTTGCCGATCACCAGCAGGCGGGTGTCCCCTTCGAGGGTCTTGAGCGTATCCACCAGTCCCTCGGGGCGGCGCAGGATCTGCGGTGCCGAGGTCAGGCCCTGCTGGAGGAGGCGTTGGCGGGCATTGAGCAGCAGCGCCTTGGCCATGCCGGCACCGACATCGTCGTCCAGATAGACCGGCGCGCCATTGGCGACCTTCTTGCCGCTACTGGCCGACTCCTGCACATGCAGCAGGGTGACGGGCGCATCCAGGCGTCGCGACAACCAGGCGGTGTGGTCGCAGACGCTCTCGGCGTGGGGGGATCCATCGATGCAGGCGAGCAGGGAGGCCATAACGGTATTCCTTGGCAAGACCGGGACCAGACACGATCCCTGTCCGGAGCGTAGCACCCGCCTGGCGCTGTCCAGATGACGCCTGGATGTCATCTTCGGCTTTTGCTGGACAGGTCACGGCCGTCATCCCGTACGCCCTCACATTTCGTAGCGATCGAGTTCCCGGGTGATCAGCAGGCGCTGGATTTCACTGGAGCCTTCGTAGATCTGGGTGATGCGGATGTCGCGGTAGTACTGCTCCACCGGATAGTCCTCCAGGTAGCCATAGCCGCCATGGATCTGGATGGCCTTGGAGCACACCCATTCGCCCGTCTCGGTGGCGAACAGCTTGGCCTGGGAGGCTTCGCTCAGGCACGGCTGGCCAGCCGTGCGCAGCCGCGCGGCGTGCAGGATCAGCAGTCGCGCGGCGTTCAGGCGCGTATGCATGTCGGCCAGCATGTTGGCGATGCTCTGGTGCTGGATGATGGCCTTGTCGAACTGGATGCGCGCGCGGGCATAGCCCAGCGCCGCCTCGAAGGCCGCGCGGGCGATGCCCAGGGCCTGGGCAGCGATGCCGATGCGACCGCCCTCCAGATTGGAGAGCGCGATGGCCAGGCCCTTGCCGCGTTCGCCCAGCAGGTTGGCCGCCGGGATGCGGCAGTTGTCCAGGGTGACCGCGCAGGTGTCGGAGGCGCGCAGGCCCATCTTGTGCTCGGTGCGCTCGACGCGAAAGCCGGGTGTGTCGGTGGGTACCAGAAAGGCCGACAGGCCCTTCTTGCCCAGTTCCGGATCGGTCACCGCGAAAACGATGGCCAGGCCCGCACGGCGCCCGTTGCTGACGAATTGCTTGCTGCCATTGAGCACCCAGCTGTCGCCGTCGAGTACCGCGCGGGTGCGCAGATTGTGCGCCTCGGAACCGGCCTGGGGCTCGGTCAGGCAGAAGCAGCCGATGACCTTGCCGGCGGCCAGGTCGGGCAACCAGTGATCCTGCTGCGCGGCGTTGCCGTAGCGCAGCAGCGGGCCGCAGCCCACCGAGCTGTGGATGCTCATCAGGGCGCCAAGGCTGCCGTCGCCGGCGGAGATCTCTTCCACGGCCAGGGCATAGGCGACGTAATCCAGGTAGGTGCCGCCCCATTGCTCGGGCACCACCATGCCCAGCAGGCCCAGCTCACCCAGCTGGGCGACCACGGCGTCGTCGATCCACTCGGCCTTTTCCCAGGCGCGGGCGTGGGGCGCGACCTCGCGGCGGGCGAAGTCGCGTGCCAGGTCGCGGATCATGCGTTGTTCTTCGGTGAGTTCGATGTCGTGCATGGGAGCCTCCCTCAGGAATGGCGAAAGTCGGAGAAAAAGGCCGCGACGCGACGGGGGTCCAGATCCTGCCAGCGGGCCGGATTCCAATGTGGCGTGCGGTCCTTGTCCACCAGCATGGCGCGCACCCCTTCGATGATCTCGCCCTTCTCGAACCAGCGGCGATCCAGGTGCAGCTCCAGGGCGAAGCACTGCTCCAGGGACAGCCCACCGCCCTGGCGCAACAGCTCCAAGGCGGTGGCGACCGCCAGCGGTGAACGAGCGTCCAGGGTGGCAAGGGTTTCCTGCGCCCAGTCGCGATAGGCAGGGCGCTGCTCCGCCTGCAGGCCGCTGCGCAACTCTTCGACGGTGGCCGCCGCGAAGTGCTCGGCGATGGCCGGGCGCAGCTCGGTCAGGCGCGCGACTTCGGCCGGCGCCGCGGCGAACTCCTGCAGCAGCGCGGCCAGATCGGTCGGGCCGCGGGCGGTGGCCGCCTCCAGGCGCTGCAGCAGGTCGTCGTTCGCCGCTTCTGGAATGAAGACATCGGCCAGGCCGGCGGCCAAGGCGTCGGCCGGGCCGATCTGCACCCCGGTCAGGCCCAGATAGAGACCCAGCTGGTCGGGCAGGCGTGGCAGGAAATGACTGGCGCCGACGTCGGGGAAATAGCCGATGGCGGTTTCCGGCATGGCCATCCGGGTGCGCTCGCTGACGATCCGCAGCCGCGCCGCCTGCACCAGGCCCATGCCGCCGCCCAGCACCAGCCCATGGGCCAGCGCCAGGATGGGCTTGGGATAGCGGTGCAGCGCCAGGTCGAGGGCGTATTCCTCGGTGAAGAAGCTCAGGTGCAGGTCGTCGCCGCGCTGGTAGCTGTCGTACAGCGCGCGGACGTCGCCACCGGCGCAGAAGGCCTTGGGTCCGTTGCCGCGCAGCACGATCACCCGCACGGCCGGGTCCTGCTCCCAGTCGCGCAGCGCCCCGTGCAGGGCGCGCACCATCTGCAGATCCAGGGCATTGAGCCCGGTCGGGCGATCAAGGGTCAGATAGCCGACCCCGCCGCGTCTTTCCAACAGCACCTTGGCGTCGCTCATGCACCGTCCTCGTCCAGGTAGTCCTGGATGATGGCCGAGAAATCCAGGCCGCCGCCACCCGCGCGGCTGAATCTCTGATAGAGCTGCTGCGCGACAGCTCCAAGGATCACTGGCTGGCGCACGGCACGCGCCGCCTCGGTGGCCAGGCCCAGGTCCTTGAGCATGAGCTCGGCGGCGAAGCCGCCCTGGTAGCCGCGCGAGGCCGGCGCCTGGGGCAGCACGTCCGGATAGGGGTTGTTGACCTCCGAACTCCAGCAGCGCCCGCTGCTGGTATTGATCACCCCGGCCAGGGTCTTGGCGTCCATGCCCAGGCGGGTACCCAGGGCCATGGCCTCGGCCACCCCGATCATGGAGATGCCCAGCAGCAGATTGTTGGCGACCTTGGCCACCTGGCCGTTGCCACTGGCGCCGCAGTGCACCAGGTTGCGACCCATGGCGGCCAGCAGCGGCTGGGCACGCTGGAAGCCCGCCTCGCTGCCGCCGACCATGAAGGTGAGGGTGCCGGCCGCGGCGCCGCCGGTGCCGCCGGAGACCGGGGCGTCCAGCACTTCCAGGCCGCGCTCGGCGGCGGCGCTGGCCACCGCCCGGGCGCTGAGCGGATCGATGGTGGAGGAATCGATCAGCAGGGTGCCCGGGCGGGCCCGGGCGATCAGCCCGTCGTCACCGAGATAGACCGTCTTTACATGGGCGGCCGCGGGCAGCATGGTGATGATCACTTCCGCGCCACTTTCCGCCACGGCGGTAGGCGAGGCGGCAACCTCGGCCCCTTCGGCGCGCAGCGCTTCCAGCGCGGCGGTGGAGAGGTCGAAGACGGTCAGCTGATGGCCGGCCTTGAGCAGGTTGCGGGCCATGGGGGCGCCCATGTTGCCCAGTCCCAGAAATCCCAGATGCATGCTGGCGTCTCCCTTACTTGAGGGTGATGGTGGTGTTGACGACCCCGGCGCTGCCGACGTCCTGCTCGTCGGGCCAGCGCGTGGTGATGGTCTTGGTCTGGGTATAGAAGAGCACCGCCTGCTTGCCGTAGGGCCCCAGGTCACCCAGCTTGGAGGCGCGCGAACCGCTGAAGGAGAACAGCGGTACCGGTACCGGGATGGGCACGTTGATGCCGACCTGGCCGACGTCGATGTCTTCCTGGAAGCGCCGTGCCGCGGCGCCGGAGCGCGTGAAGAGGGCAACGCCGTTGCCGTTGGGGTTGGCGTTGATCAGGGCGATGGCCTCGTCGAGGGTGGCCGCGTGCATCACGCAGAGCACCGGTCCGAACAGTTCTTCGCGGTACAGGGTCATGTCGGTGGTCACCCCGGAAAACAGCGTCGGGCCGACGAAGTTGCCCTTCTCGTAGCGCTCGACCTGGATGTTGCGGCCGTCCAGCTCCAGGGTCGCGCCTTCGCTCAGCCCGCGCTCGATCAGGCCGCTGACCCGGTCCAGGGCCTGGCAGGAGATCAGCGGGCCGACGTCGGTGCCGTGCTCGTGACCTGCACCCACCTTGAGGCTGCGCGCCTTGGCCACCAGGTCCGGCACCCAGCTGTTGGCCTCGCCCACCAGCACCACCACCGAGACCGCCATGCAGCGCTGACCCGCCGCCCCGAAGGCAGCGCCCACCAGATTGGCCAGGGTCTGCTCGCGGGGCGCGTCGGGCATCACCACCGCATGGTTCTTGGCGCCCATCATGCACTGCACGCGTTTGCCGGCTTCGCTGGCGCGGCGATAGACATGGGTGCCGACACGGGTCGAGCCGACAAAGGACAGCGCCTTGATGTCCGGGTGATCGCAGAGGGCGTCCACCACCGCCGGTCCGCCATGGACCACGTTGAGCACCCCGGGCGGCACCCCGGCTTCCAGCGCCAGCTCGGCCAGGCGCATGGTCACCAGCGGATCCTGCTCCGAAGGCTTGAGGACGAAGGTGTTGCCGCAGGCGATGGCCATGGGAAACATCCACAGCGGAATCATCGCCGGGAAGTTGAAGGGGGTGATGCCGGCGCAGACGCCCAGGGGTTGCAGCAGGGTATAGGTGTCCACTCCGCTGGCGACGTTGTTGGCCAGCTCGCCCAGCTGCAGGTTGCCGATGGCCGCGGCGTGCTCCACCACCTCCAGGCCACGGAAGACATCGCCCTCGGCGTCGGCCAGGGTCTTGCCCTGTTCGGCGGTGAGCAAGGCCGCCAATTCGCTCATGTGCTCGCGGATCAGCTGCTGGTAGCGCAGGAAGATGCGCGCCCGCGCGCCGATGGGCGTCTTGCGCCAGGTGGCGAAGGCCGCCTTGGCACTGGCCACGGCGCGCTGCACCTCCTCGGCGGTGGCGAAGGGCACCCGCGCCAGCACCTCCTGGGTCGCCGGATTGATCACCTCGCGGCCTTCGCGGCTGGTGGAGGTGACGAATTGGCCGTCGATCAGCAGCGGCACGTCTTTGATGGCGGTCTGGGTCATGACAGGGATTCCTGAGCGGTGGCCGGGGTGGCCGGGGCAGGTTGAGCGGCGAAGTCTTCTTCGGCGTAGTCGTGGACATCAGGGGTGCCGCTGGCGCGGCGCTGGGCCTCGCCGAGGCGCAATTCGATGCGGCGGATCTTGCCGGACAGGGTCTTGGGCAGTTCGCTGACGAATTGCAGGCGCCGCACCCGCTTGTAGGGCGACAGGCAGCCACGGGCGAAACCGAGCAGCTGCTGCGCGAGCGCGGGCGAAGGCGCGTGGTCGGCGGCGAGGATGACGAAGGCCTTGGGTACATTGAGGCGCAGGGGATCGGGGCTCGGTACCACCGCCACCTCCATCACCGCCGGATGCTCGATCAGGGCGCTCTCCAGCTCGAAGGGGCTGATGCGGTAGTCCGCCGACTTGAAGACGTCATCGGCGCGGCCGACGAAGGTGATGTAGCCCTCGGCGTCGCGCACCGCGGTATCGCCGGTGCGGTAGTGCCCGTCGCGCATCACCTCGGCGGTCTTTTCCGGACTGTCTTCGTAGCCCAGCATCAGCCCGGCCGGCCGCGGTTGCAGGGACAGGGCCACCTCGCCGTCGTCGCCCGGTCGGCCATCGGCATCCAGCAATTCGACGTGGCACCCGGGCAGCGGACGACCCATGGAGCCCGGCTTGAGCGACTGTCCGGGGGTGTTGCCCACCAGCGCGGTGGTTTCCGACTGGCCGAAGCCGTCTCTCAGGGTCAGCCCCCAGGCCGCCTGCAGGCTGTCGATGATCTCGGGATTGAGCGGCTCGCCCGCGCCGACCAGCTCGCGCAGGTCGAGTCGATCGCGATAGGCGGCAAGGTCCTCCTGGATCAGCATCCGCCATACCGTGGGCGGCGCGCAGAGGCTGGTGACCGGATAGTGCGCCAGCACCTCCAGCAGCGCCTGGGGCTTGAAGCGCGGCACGTCATGGATGAACACGCAGGCACCGGCGTTCCAGGGCGCGAAGACGCAACTCCAGGCATGCTTGGCCCAGCCGGGGGAGGAGATGTTGAGGTGCACATCGCCGGGTTGCAGACCGATCCAGTAGAGCGTGGACAGGTGCCCGACCGGATAGCTGCTGTGGCTGTGCAGGACCAGCTTGGGCCGCGAGGTGGTCCCCGAGGTGAAATAGAGCAGCAGCGGATCCGTGGCGAGGGTAGGGCCGTCCGGCAGGAAATCGCTGGCACAGGCGCCCGGCGCATAGGGCTGCCAGCCGGCCACCGACGCCCCGACGCAGATGCGGGTGAGGCCAGGATCCAGACTGGCGCAACGCTCCGTATGGGCGCTGCCCACCACCAGGTGGGCGATACGCCCGCGCTGCACGCGATCCTGCAGATCGGCATCGCTGAGCAGGGTGGTGGCGGGCACCACCACGGCGCCCAGCTTGAAGGCACCGAGCAGCGTCTCCCACAGCGCCACCTCATTGCCCAGCATCACCAGGATGCGTTCGCCGCGACGAACACCCTGGGCGCGCAGGAAATTGGCGGTGCGATTCGACGCCTGGCGCACCTCGGCGAAGCTGTAGCGCTCCTCCCGGCCTTCGGCATCCAGCCGCCACAGCGCCGGACCGCTATGCTCCTCGGCCAGGCGATCGAAATGGTCCAGCGCCCAGTTGAAGTGTTCCAGCTCCGGCCAGCGGAAATCGCGGACGGCCGTGGCGTAGTCGGTGCGATGGCGCAGCAGGAAGTCGCGTGCTTCACGGAAGGCGTCGCCGGCGGTCATGGGCGATCCCCCGCGGCCGGCAGGGGCGGGAAGGAAGGGCAGCGTCCGGCCTGGCGCCGGGATGGGGCGTGCGGGTGGGTCATGGTGGTCTGCTCTTTATTGTTGTTGGCTGGCAGAGATTCGCGCCGTCACCGCTCGTGACGCGACATGGTAAGCAGTATAGTTCCGGCAAAAGTCCCCTGGCTTCCGACAAAAACGCCCGACCGATATGCAAAAATCCAATAACCCGGCGGGACGTCTCGACTGGGACGATCTCAGATTCTTCCTCGAAGTGGCGCGCACCCAGAAGGCCAGCGCCGCGGCCCGGCGGCTGGGGGTGGACTACACCACCGTCTCGCGGCGGATCGCCGCCCTGGAAAAGGCGCTGGGAGCGCTGCTGTTCGAGAAGTCGCGCAGCACCGGTTTCAGCCTCACCATGGAGGGACAGCGCCTGTTGGTGCACGCGGAAACCCTGGAAAGCACCTTGCAGACCGCCTGCGAGCAGATCTCCGACACCCGACTGGCGCCGTCCGGCCAGGTGCGCATCGGCGCCACCGAGGGCTTCGGCAGCTACTTCGTCGCGCCTCAGCTGAGTTTCTTCCAGGATCGCTATCCCGGCATCACCCTGGAGGTGCTGCCGGTGCCGCACTTCGTCAACCTGTCGCGTCGCGAAGCCGACATCGCCATCACCCTGGAGCGCCCCGAGCGCGGGCCCTATGTCTGCCGCAAGCTGTGCGACTACCGCCTGCGGCTTTATGCCACCGCCGACTACCTGGCCAGCCATCCGCCCGTCACGCAACTGGCGGACCTGCAGCGCCACAGATTCATCACCTATGTCGACGATCTCGCCTTCAGCCCTGAACTGCTCTATCTGGAGCGGATCCTGCCCGAGGCCAGCAGCGGCCTGC
Organism: Pseudomonas aestiva; assembly: GCF_039908605.1. Taxonomy (NCBI): domain Bacteria; kingdom Pseudomonadati; phylum Pseudomonadota; class Gammaproteobacteria; order Pseudomonadales; family Pseudomonadaceae; genus Pseudomonas; species Pseudomonas aestiva. The sequence continues at coordinate 2,057,768 of NZ_CP150916.1, forward strand.
GCAGTACCAGCGTGATCGCCCAGTACCAGGCGGCCCTGTGCGGGCACGCCCTGGCCATCCTGCCGTGCTTCGTCGCCGAGCCCGATCCGCGACTGGTGGCGCTGTTGCCGGAGCAGATCCAGATCACCCGGCAATTCTGGCTCTATTACCGCGAAGACCTGCGCCGCCTGCGACGCATCACCCTGGTTACCGACTATCTGCGCGCCTGCACCGACGCCAATCGGGGCTTCCTGCTCGGTGAAACCCGCGCCCCGGTGCTGGGCTGGCCGGCAGCCTGAAGCCCGTCGCCAATCGCTGCGGCACCCCGGGACCCGGCTGGGGTCTCAGAGCTGTCGGTCGTCCGTTGACGGCCTCCAGTGAACACATGGGAACGGCAATGGAACGATATCAGGCATTGAGTCAGGCGCTGAGCAAGGCGGCCGAGCGGGAAGAAGCCTATTGGCAGGGACTGGAGCGCCGCCTGCATGAATTGCCGGACTGCTTCACCCGCTACCTGGGGCTCACCCCGGCCGATCAGGTGGATGCCGGCCTGGGCCTGGAAAAGCGCGTCGATGGCAATATCGTGCGCGAACTGGAGGTCTATGCCCGCTATGACCTCACGGTGATCGTCGATGACCTCGCCGGCACCCCCCAGACCTTCGCCATCGGCCTGTCCTTCTTCTATACCAACGACCATTTCGTGCTGAAGGAGCGCGATGGCGAGTTCTCCGTCACCCTCGAACCTCAGGACGATCCCGATCGCTTCTGGGCCGAAGGCTGCCGCGAGATCTACGACTCCCTGGCCCGGCGCATCCGTGGCAAGACCCTGCCGGCCATCGAGTAGCCTGCCGGCCGGCAGGTGACTGCGGTCAGACCGGCGTGACCAGGTGTCCCTCGGCGAAGTAACGCTCCACGTTGGCCAGTACCAGGTCGGCCATGGCCTGGCGGGTCTCGTGGGTGCCGCTGCCGAGGTGCGGAGTGAGGACCACGTTGTCCAGCGTCAGCAACTCGGCGGGCACCGCCGGCTCCTCGGCGAAGACATCCAGGCCGGCGCCACCCAGGCTGCCGGCCTGCAAGGCGGCCACCAGGGCGGCTTCATCCACCACGCTGCCGCGGGCGATGTTGATGAGATAGCCACGCGGTCCCAGGGCGGCCAGGATTCGCGCATCGATCAGTCCATCGGTGGCCGGTCCGCCGGGCAGCGACAGGACCAAGAAATCCGCTGCCTTGGCCAGGTCTTCCAGCTCGGCGTGATAGCGATAGGGGATGTCCGGTTGCTGCTGGCGACCGTGGTAGGCCACCTCCATGCCGAAGGCCTCGACCCGGCGGGCGATGCTCTTGCCGATATTGCCCAGGCCGACGATGCCGCAGGTCTTGCCGGCCAGGCGCGAGGTCAGCGGAAACTTGCCCTGCTGCCAGTCGCCGCGACGCACGAAGCGATCCGCGGCGCTGATGCCCCGCGCCACATCGATCAGCAGGGCGAAGGCGGTGTCGGCGACGCAGTCGTCCAGCACGCCCGGGGTATTGCTCACGACCACGCCCAGATCCCGGGCGGCGGCGATGTCGATGCTGTCGTAGCCCACCCCGAAACTGAACACCGCCTTCAGGCCAGGCAGGGCGCTCATCAGCTCGCGCGTCGCGCCATGCACCCCGGAGGTGACCAAAGCCACTACGTCCTGACCACGCGCGGCGAGCAGGGCGGACGGGTCGGGTGCTTCCCAGAGCCGCAGCACCTCATGGCGTGAAGTGAGGGCGTCCTGCAGGGCAGGCAGCAGCGGACCCACCTGCAGCAGCAATTGACGTTCGTTCTGTTCAGGCATCTCTAGACTCCTTGAAGAAAGCAGGGGCGGCGAATCCGCCCCGAAACGGGGGCTCAGCCGAGCAACTGCAGGCCCAACTGGATCGCGACCCAGATCGCCAGCAGGGTGGCGAAGCCCAGCGCCAGATTTTCGAACCAGTTGTTGCGGTACTTGTCGCCCAGTAGCGACTTCTGGTTGGACATGATCAGCAGCCCCAGGGAGATCACCGGCAGGCCGACGATGTTGAGGGCATTCACGCCGATGGTCAGGGTCACGAAGTCGGGCATGCCCGGCAGCGACCATACCAGCGGCGTCACCAGGATGAAGAGCAGGAACCACCTGTGCGCCGGGTCCTTGTGAAAGGTCTTGCCATAGCGTTCACGGCGTTCCGGACGGATGTGCTGCAGGGCATCGGTGATTAGCATGGGGAAGGCCGTGGTCTTGCCCACCACGCTGGCGAACAGGGTGGCGAAGACCCCGGTGAAGAAGATCAGCCAGCCGCCGGTGCCGAAGAACAGCTCCAGGGCCGCGCCCAGGTCGCTCAGTGTATTCACCTGCAGGCCATTGGGTCTGAGGATCTCCACCCCGACCACCCAGATGGCCAGATTAATGATGATGCCGACCACCACCGCGAAGAGCAGGTCGTTGCGCTGCATGCGCTTGTGTTCCGGGCCGGTCCAGCCCTTTTCCTTCATCACATAGGGATGCACGAAGTTGGCGATGGAGCCGGCCACGGCGCCTATGACCGAAACCGCCACCAGCAGGGCGCCATGCACGCCTTCGTCCGCCGGGATGCTGAAGCCGATGGTGCCGCGCAGGATGCCGCCCAGGTCCGGCCCCGACATCACCGCCAGGGTGATGAAGGCCAGGGTCATGACCGCCAGCAACACCTTCATCACCCCTTCGATCAGCGCATAGAAGTTGCGACCCACCAGCAGCCAGACCGCGATCACCACCGCCACCGAGCAGAGCAGCGGCTGGTCGAGGTGGAGCAGGGTGGCCAGGGCTTCGCCGGCGCCCTTGAGCATGTAGGCATTGGTCAGGTGCCCCATGATCAGCGCGTAGCCGAGCATGAACCAGGCGAACACCGGGTGCAGCTGGGCATAGCCTTCGAGGATCGACATGCCGCGGTTATTGCACAGCTGGAAACGGGCGATGATGTTGACGATGAGAAAGCGCAGCAGCAGGGACACCGCCAGCACCCACATCATGGCGTAGCCGTAGTTGGCCCCTGCCACCGAGGAGGTGATGAGGTCCCCGGCGCCCAGCCAGGACAGCACCGCAATGACGCCAGGGCCCAGCAGCTTCGCCAGGCGGCGCAGGCCGGAGCTCTGCTCCTTGCTCTCGGGTATGGATTTCTCGACGGAACCAGATTGGTCCATTAGGGCGGTTCTCCTAACGATTGTTGTTGTTGTGAATAGGGCCGGAGGCGGCCTTTTCGTTAGCTTGCCCTTCAGGGTTTAGCACTACATACGACGTCGTACAACTTAAGGCGGGCAACAAAATGTTGCTTTCGACCCGCTCGGTCGGGCTCGCTGCGGGAGCCTCCGGGCGCGGCGCGGGATCAAGCCAGGTGACTTCCCCTGAGACTGTCTCTAGAATGGTCGCCCTTGATTCTGGGGGGTCGGAGTGCCGGCCTGTTTCTGTGCCACGAGGAATATCCATGCAAGTTTCCGTTGAAAACACCTCTGCTCTCGAGCGTCGCATGACCATTGGCGTGCCGGCCGAGCGTATTGAAACCGAAGTGAACAAGCGTCTGCAGCAGACTGCACGGCGTGCCAAGGTTCCCGGTTTCCGCCCGGGCAAGGTACCCATGAGCGTCATCCGCCAGCGCTACGAAGCCTCGGCTCGTCAGGAAGCCTTGGGTGATCTCATTCAGGAAACCTTCTACGAAGCCGTTGTCGAGCAGAAGCTCAACCCGGCCGGCGCACCCGCCGTCGAACCCAAGGTGTTCGAGAAGGGCAAGGACCTGGAATACGTTGCCACCTTCGAAGTCTTCCCCGAGTTCGAAGTCAAGGGCCTGGACGGCATCGAGATCGAGCGTCAGGACGCGAGCGTCGAAGACGCTGACATCGACAAGATGCTCGACGTGCTGCGCAAGCAGGGCACCCGTTATGAAGCCGTTGACCGCGCTGCTGCCAACGATGACCAGCTCACCTTGGACTTCGTCGGTACCCAGGACGGCGAAGCCTTCGCCGGTGGTTCCGCCGAAGGCACCAAGCTGGTGTTGGGCTCGGGTCGCATGATCCCCGGTTTCGAAGACGGCCTGGTCGGCGCCAAGGCGGGTGACGAGCGTGTGCTCGACCTGACCTTCCCCGAGGACTACCAGAACCTGGATCTGGCCGGCAAGGCCGCCCAGTTCAAGGTCACCGTCAAGGAAGTGGCCGCTCCCGAGCTGCCCGAACTGAACGAAGCCTTCTTCAAGCAGTTCGGCGTGGAAGAGACCACCGTCGAAGGTTTCCGCGCCGAAGTGCGTAAGAACATGGACCGCGAGCTGCGCCAGGCCCTCAAGACCAAGGTCAAGAACCAGGTCATGGACGGTCTGCTGGCCGCCAACCAGATCGACGTCCCGGCTGCCCTGATCAGCAACGAAGTGGATCGTCTGCGTGTTCAGGCCGTCCAGCAGTTCGGTGGCAACATCCAGCCCGAGCAACTGCCGGCCGAGCTGTTCAGCGAGCAGGCCAAGCGCCGCGTGCTGCTGGGTCTGATCATCGCCGAGATGGTCAAGCAGTTCGAGCTCAAGCCCGATGACGCCCGCGTTCGCGAGCTGATCGAGGAAATGGCTGCGGCCTATCAGGAGCCCGAGCAGGTAGTGAAGTGGTACTACCAGAACGAGCAGCAGCTGAACGAAGTGCGTTCGGTTGTACTGGAAGAACAAGTCGTGGATACTGTCCTCAAGCAGGCAAAAGTCACCGACAAGCAGGTCTCCTACGAGGACGCGGTCAAACCGGCCGAGGCTCCGCAAGCAGCCTGATCTGCCTCCAGTTGCTAGTTCACCTAAGCCAGCCTCGTGCTGGCTTATGTGTTTTTGACAGGTCATCCAGATAGGGAGCTAGTGCAGGACATGTCCCGCAATTCATACATGCAATCCATGCCCGATATTCAAGCCGCTGGCGGTCTGGTACCCATGGTGGTGGAGCAATCCGCCCGGGGCGAGCGCGCCTACGACATCTACTCCCGGCTGCTCAAGGAGCGGGTCATCTTCCTGGTGGGTCAGGTCGAGGACTACATGGCCAACCTGGTCGTCGCCCAGTTGCTGTTCCTGGAAGCGGAGAATCCTGACAAGGACATCCACCTCTATATCAACAGCCCGGGTGGTTCGGTGACCGCTGGCATGTCGATCTACGACACCATGCAGTTCATCAAGCCCGACGTTTCCACCATCTGCATCGGACAGGCCTGCAGCATGGGCGCCCTGCTGCTGGCAGGTGGCGCCGCCGAGAAGCGCTTCTGCCTGCCGCATTCGCGGATGATGATTCACCAGCCCCTGGGCGGTTTCCAGGGTCAAGCGTCGGACATCGAAATTCACGCCCGTGAAATTCTGACCATCCGCGAGCGTCTGAACAAGGTACTGGCGCATCACACCGGTCAGCCCATGGACGTGATCGCCCGCGATACCGACCGTGACAACTTCATGAGTGGCCCCGAAGCCGTTGCCTACGGCCTGATCGACAAGGTCCTCGAGAAGCGCAACATCCCCGCCTGACCCCGCCTCGACCACCTGCCCAGGCGCCGTCGTTTGGGCAGGTAGGCTTGAAAAACCGTGCAATAGGCTCCATCTTGTTGATGTAAGCACATTCCATTGGATCGATCGAATGACAGATACGCGCAATAGCGACGATAACGGCAAGCTGCTTTACTGCTCCTTCTGCGGCAAGAGTCAGCACGAAGTACGTAAATTGATCGCTGGACCCTCCGTCTTCATCTGCGACGAATGCGTCGACCTGTGCAATGACATCATCCGCGAGGAAGTCCAGGAAGCTCAGGCCGAAAGCAATGCGCACAAGCTGCCAGCGCCGAAGGAAATCAGCGCTATCCTCGACCAGTATGTCATTGGTCAGCAGCGTGCCAAGCGGGTCCTCGCCGTTGCCGTCTACAACCACTACAAGCGTCTGAATCAGCGCGAGAAGAAAGACGACGTCGAACTGGGCAAGAGCAACATCCTGCTCATCGGTCCGACCGGTTCGGGCAAGACCCTGTTGGCGGAAACGCTGGCGCGGCTGCTCAACGTACCTTTCACCATCGCCGATGCCACCACGCTGACCGAAGCCGGTTATGTGGGTGAGGACGTCGAGAACATCATTCAGAAGTTGCTGCAGAAGTGCGACTACGATGTGGAAAAGGCCCAGATGGGCATCGTCTACATCGACGAGATCGATAAGATCTCGCGCAAGTCCGACAACCCCTCCATCACCCGTGACGTCTCGGGTGAGGGTGTGCAGCAGGCCCTGCTGAAGCTGATCGAAGGTACCGTGGCGTCGGTTCCGCCCCAAGGTGGCCGCAAGCATCCCCAGCAGGAATTCCTGCAGGTCGATACTCGCAACATCCTGTTCATCTGCGGTGGCGCCTTCGCCGGCCTGGAAAAGGTCATCCAGAATCGTTCCACCAAGGGCGGCGGTATCGGCTTCAACGCCGAGGTGCGCAGCGTGGAGCTGGGCAAGAAGATCGGCGAATCCCTGCGTGACGCCGAGCCCGAGGATCTGGTCAAGTTCGGTCTGATTCCGGAGTTCGTCGGTCGTCTGCCGGTCATCGCGACCCTGGACGAGCTGGACGAGCCGGCGCTCATGCAGATCCTGACCGAGCCGAAGAACGCCCTGACCAAACAGTACGCCAAGCTGTTCGAGATGGAAGACGTGGATCTGGAATTCCGTCCCGACGCGCTCAAGGCGGTTGCCCGCAAGGCGCTGGAGCGCAAGACCGGTGCCCGGGGTCTGAGATCCATCCTCGAAGGCATCCTGCTCGAGACCATGTACGAGATTCCTTCGCAGAAGGAAGTCAGCAAGGTGGTCATCGACGAGAGCGTCATCGACGGGAGTTCCCAGCCGCTGCTCATCTACGAGAACAGCGAGCCCGCCAAGGCGGCGCCGGACGCGTGACAAAAGGGGCTTCGGCCCCTTTTTCATTTCAGCGACGGTTGTATTTTGCGGCGGCCAACCTCATGTTAGGAAAAACCGAGGCCTTAACCGCATCTGCGGCCGATTATTTGCCGAGACCCGTATCCCATGACTACGACGATAGAACTTCCCCTGCTGCCCCTACGTGACGTAGTGGTCTATCCCCACATGGTCATCCCATTGTTCGTCGGAAGGGAAAAGTCCGTCGAGGCCCTCGAGGCCGCCATGGCTGGCGACAAGCAGATCCTGCTGGTCGCGCAGAAGAATCCCGGCGATGACGATCCCGCCGCGGATGACATGTATCACATGGGTACGGTGGCAACCGTTCTCCAGCTGCTCAAGCTGCCCGACGGCACCGTCAAGGTCCTGGTCGAAGGCGAGCAGCGTGGCCGTATCGAGTCCTTCGTCGAAAGCCAGGCCTATGCCCGTGCGCTGGTCACGCTGATCGAGGACAGCGAAGCCCCGGATCGTGAATCCGAGGTGTTTTCGCGCAGCCTGATGAGTCAGTTCGAGCAGTATGTGCAGCTCGGCAAGAAGGTCCCCGCCGAAGTGCTGTCCTCGCTCAACAGCATCGAGGATCCCAGCCGTCTGGTCGATACCATGGCCGCCCACATGGCGCTGAAGATCGAGCAGAAGCAGGAGATCCTCGAGATCACCGAGCTGGGCGCGCGCGTCGAGCACGTGCTGGCCCTGCTGGATGCCGAAATCGACCTCCTGCAGGTGGAGAAGCGCATCCGCGGCCGCGTCAAGAAGCAGATGGAGCGCAGCCAGCGCGAGTACTATCTCAACGAACAGATGAAGGCCATCCAGAAAGAACTGGGTGACATCGACGAAGGACACAACGAGGTCGATGACCTCAAGCGTCGCATCGAAGCGGCTGGTCTGCCCAAGGATGCCCTGACCAAGGCCAATGCCGAGCTGAACAAGCTCAAGCAGATGTCGCCGATGTCGGCGGAAGCCACCGTGGTGCGCTCCTACATCGACTGGCTGGTGAACGTACCGTGGCAGGCGGAAAGCAAGGTCCGCCTGGATCTGGGGCGCGCCGAGGAAGTCCTCGACAAGGACCACTACGGTCTCGAAGAGGTGAAGGAACGCATCCTCGAATACCTCGCCGTGCAGAAGCGCGTGAAGAAGGTACGCGGCCCGGTGCTGTGCCTGGTCGGCCCGCCCGGCGTGGGCAAGACCTCCCTGGCGGAGTCCATCGCTCGCTCCACCGGGCGCAAGTTCGTGCGCATGGCCCTGGGTGGCGTGCGTGACGAAGCCGAGATCCGCGGTCACCGTCGCACCTACATCGGCTCCATGCCGGGTCGCCTCATCCAGAAGATGACCAAGGTCGGGGTGCGCAATCCGCTGTTCCTGCTCGACGAAATCGACAAGATGGGCAACGACATGCGTGGCGATCCTGCCTCCGCATTGCTCGAGGTCCTGGATCCGGAGCAGAACCACACCTTCAACGACCATTACCTCGAAGTGGACTATGACCTCTCCGACGTGATGTTCGTCTGCACCGCCAACTCCATGAACATTCCGGCGCCGCTGCTGGACCGCATGGAAGTCATTCGCCTGCCGGGCTATACCGAGGCGGAAAAGGTCAACATCGCCATCCGCTACCTGATTCCCAAGCAGGTCAAGGCCAATGGCCTGAAGAAGGGCGAGGTGGAGTTCGATGAAGATGCCCTGCGCGACATCATCCGCTACTACACCCGCGAAGCGGGCGTTCGGAGCCTGGAACGGCAGGTCGCCAAGGTCTGCCGCAAGGTGGTCAAGCAGCACGCCCTGAGCAAGGAGCGTACGGCCAGCGTCACCGTGGACACCCTGGAGCACTGGCTGGGCGTGCGCAAGTTCCGCTACGGTCTCGCCGAGCAGCAGGATCAGATCGGTCAGGTGACCGGCCTGGCCTGGACCCAGGTGGGTGGCGAATTGCTGACCATCGAGTCCGCGGTCGTTCCCGGCAAGGGCCAGATGATCAAGACCGGCTCGCTGGGCGATGTGATGGCCGAGTCCATCACCGCGGCCCTGACCGTGGTCCGCAGCCGTGGCCGCAGCCTGGGTATTCCCAAGGACTTCCACGAGAAGCACGACATCCATATCCACGTTCCCGAAGGCGCGACGCCCAAGGACGGTCCGAGTGCCGGTATCGGCATGTGCACGGCGCTGGTCTCGGCGGCTACCCGGATTCCGGTACGGGCCGACGTGGCCATGACCGGCGAGATCACCCTGCGTGGTCAGGTCCTGGCGATTGGCGGGCTCAAGGAAAAGCTGCTCGCAGCCCACCGCGGCGGCATCCGTACCGTGATCATTCCGGAAGAAAACGTCCGGGATCTGCGGGACATTCCGGACAACATCAAGGCCGACTTGCAGATCAAGCCAGTCAAATGGATTGACGAGGTCTTGGAGGTTGCGCTGCAATACACGCCGGAGCCGCTTCCGGACGATGGTCCGGAGCTCGTCAGCAAGGATGAGAAGCGGGATCAGGAAGGCAAGGAGCGCGTCAGTACCCACTGACGGCGCACCTGGGCTTGATGGGCGGGCTGCCAGACGAGGTTGCTGGTGCTCCGCCGTCCTGCTGGATGCAAGGTCCTTGATCGACGAAAAGGCGCATCTCGAGATGCGCCTTTTCGCTATTTGCTATTCGACGATTTCGCCATGGCCGGTCCGGCCACAGCTCGTGGGGGGAACATGCTACAAAACATCAGGGACCGTTCGCAGGGATGGATTGCCAAAGTCATCATCGGATTCATCATCCTGCTGATGGCACTGACCGGCTTCGAAGCGATCATCCGCGCCACGGGTCACCAGGGCGCCGTCGCCTTGGTCAACGGCGACGAGATCAAGCAGACGGAGCTGGCCCAGGCCGTGGAAATGCAGCGTCGCCAGCTGCAGCAGCAATTGGGTCAGGGCTTCGATCCTTCCACTCTGGATGATCGTCTGCTGCGCGAGTCCGCGCTCAAGGCACTGATCGACAAGCAACTGCTGCTGCAGAGCGCCAAAACCGATCGCTTCGCCTTCTCCGAGCAGGCGCTGGATCAGCTGATCCTCAATACCCCCGAATTCCAGACCGAAGGGCGTTTCGATCCTCAGCGCTTCGATCAGGCCGTTCGCCAGATGAACTACAACCGCCTGCAATTCCGCGATCTGCTGCGTGACGAGATGCTGATCGGTCAGCTGCGCGCCGGCATCGTCGGCAGCAACTTCGTCACCGACGCCGACATCGAAGCCTTCGCCGCGCTCGAACGTCAGACCCGTGATTTCGCCATGCGTACCGTCAAGGCCTCGCCGGCCGGCATCACGCCGACCCAGGACGAAGTCCAGGCCTACTACGACAGCCACAAGAACGCCTTCATGACGCCCGAACAGGTGGTCATCGATTACGTCGAGCTGAACAAGTCCGCCTTCCTGGCCAAAGCCAAGGTCGACGAAAGCCGCCTGCAGGCCGCCTACAAGTCCGAGATCGCCAACCTGTCGGAGCAGCGTGACGCTGCGCATATCCTCATCGAGGTCAACGACAAGCAGAACGACGACCAGGCCAAGGCCAAGATCCAGCAGATCCAGGAGCGCCTGAAGAAGGGTGAGGACTTCGCCAAGCTGGCCAAGGAGTTCTCCCAGGATCCCGGTTCGGCGGCCAACGGCGGTGACCTCGGCTTCGCCGGTCGCGGCGTCTATGACCCGGCCTTCGAAGAGGCCTTGTATGCCCTGGCACCCCAGCAGGTGTCGGCCCCGGTGCGCACCAGCTTTGGCTGGCACCTGATCAAGCTGCAGGGCGTGCAGGCACCGGAAGTACCTACCCTGGCCAGTGTCCGGCCGCGTCTGGAGCAGCAGCTCAAGGCGGAAGATGCCGACCGCCTGTTCGTGGAAGCGGGCCGCAAGCTGGAAAGCTCCGCCTATGAATCCTCCGACCTGAGCCAGCCGGCCCAGGAACTGGGTCTGCAGGTCAAGACCAGCGCTCCCTTCGGTCGTGAAGGAGGCGAGGGACTGACCGCCAACCGTCAGGTGATCGAGGCGGCCTTCAGCGAGGACGTTCTACGCAACGGCGCCAACAGCACCGCGCTGCAGCTCGATCCGGAGACCCTGGTGGTGATCCGCGACAAGGAGCATCGCACGCCGCAGCTGCAACCCCTGGATGCGGTCAGGAAGGATATCGTGACCCGCCTGACCCAGGAAAAGGCCGCAGCCGCAGCCAAGCAGGCTGGCGAAGAACAGCTCAAGACCCTGCAGGCAGGTGGCAAGGCCGCCGCGGGTGACTGGCGTACCGTCGAAGCCGCCACCCGCAACCAGGAGGGTGTCGATCCCCAGGTGTTGCAGGCAGCCTTCCGCATGGCCAAGCCGGAAGCCGACAAGCCGTCCTATGCCGGCATCAGCCTGCAGAACGGTGACTTCGTGCTGATCCGCCTGCAGGGCGTAGGGGTACCCAAGGAAGCCCTGAGCGCCGAGGACAAGGCGCTGTATCGCCGCTACCTCGCCTCGCGCGCCGGACAGGTCGATTTCGCCGCCTACCGTCGCGCCCTGGACGCCAAGGCCGAGATCAAGCATCTCTGATACGAAAAAAGCCCGGGAAACCGGGCTTTTTCTTGAGTGGTGACAAGGGGTTCGCTAGCTGGAGAGCAACCCCGCAATGGGGGAGGGCAGTTACCCCCAGGGTCCTACTGGACCAGGTCCTGCTCGTCGAACAGACCGTCGAAGAGCATCGTCGACAGATAGCGCTCACCGGAATCCGGCAGGATGACCACGATGGTCTTGCCCTGCATCTCCGGCGTCTCGGCCAGTCGGACCGCCGCGGCCATGGCGGCGCCGCAGGAAATGCCGCAGAGAATGCCTTCCTCGCGCATCAGTCGCTGGGCCATCAGCTTGGCCTGCTCATCGCTCACCTGCTCGACGCGATCGACCATGGCAAGGTCCAGGTTGCCGGGCACGAAGCCGGCGCCGATGCCCTGAATCTTGTGCGGGCTGGGTTTCACCTCGGCACCGGCGAGGGTCTGGCTGATGACCGGCGAGGTCTCCGGCTCGACGGCCACCGACAGGATCGGCTTGCCCTTGGTGTTTTTGATGAAGCGCGAGATACCGGTCAGGGTACCGCCGGTACCCACGCCGGCCACCAGCACATCGATGGCACCATCGGTGTCGTTCCAGATTTCGGGACCGGTGGTCTTCTCGTGGATGGCCGGATTGGCCGGGTTGTCGAATTGCTGCGGCATGAAATAGCGAGCGGCCTCGCTCTCGGCGATTTCCCGGGCCTTTTCGATGGCGCCCTTCATACCCTTGGCCGGCTCGGTCAGCACCAGCTCCGCACCCAGCGCCTTGAGCACCTTGCGCCGCTCCAGGCTCATGGAGGCGGGCATGGTCAGCACCAGGCGGTAACCCCGGGCCGCGGCGACATAGGCCAGGCCGATCCCCGTATTGCCCGACGTCGGTTCCACCAGGCTCATGCCCGGCTTGAGCAGGCCCTTGGCTTCGGCGTCCCAGATCAGGTTGGCGCCGATGCGGCATTTGACCGAATAGCCCGGATTGCGTCCCTCGATCTTGGCGAGCAGGGTGACGCCCTTGGGGCCGAGACGATTGATGTAGACCAGCGGCGTATTGCCGATGGACTGGGCATTGTCAGCGAAGATGCGGCTCATGACGGATCCTGTGCGGCGCGGAAAACTCGCAGCCTAGGCCTTGCGTCCGATGACGTCCAGCCCGGGCGCGGCATGCTATCGTCAGGCGAAACAGCTGCCGAGGATCAGTGATGGCCTTTCAGGGTACCGAGCGTTATGTGGCCACGGCCGAACTCAGTCTGGCGGTGAATGCGGCCATCCGGCTGGGGCGTCCGCTGCTGGTGAAGGGTGAGCCCGGTACCGGCAAGACGCTGCTGGCCGAGCAGGTGGCCCAGAGCCAGGGCGCGCGGCTGATCACCTGGCATGTGAAGTCCACCACCAAGGCGCAGCAGGGCCTCTATGAATACGACGCCGTGAGCCGCCTGCGCGATTCCCAGCTCGGCGATCCCCGGGTGCAGGAGGTGGCGAACTACATCAAGCCGGGCAAGCTGTGGGACGCCTTCACCGCCGAGGATCCAGTGGTGCTGCTGATCGACGAGATCGACAAGGCCGATATCGAATTTCCCAACGATCTGCTGCTGGAACTCGATCGCATGGAGTTCCACGTCTACGAGACCGGCGAGACCATCCGCGCCCAGCGGCGCCCGATCATCATCATCACCTCCAACAACGAAAAGGAGTTGCCGGACGCCTTCCTGCGCCGCTGCTTCTTCCACTTCATCCGCTTTCCCGAGCGCGAAACCCTCGAACGCATCGTCCAGGTGCACTATCCCGATCTCCAGCAGCGTCTGGTCCAGGAGGCCCTGGATCTCTTCCTCGACCTGCGCAGCGTGCCGGGGCTGAAGAAGAAACCGTCCACCTCGGAGCTGGTGGACTGGCTGGCGCTGCTGCTGGGCGATGAGGCGGCGCAGCGGGCACTGCATGGCGAGAGTGGTCTGCCGCCGCTGGCGGGCGCCCTGTTGAAGAACGAGCAGGATCTGCAGTTGCTCGAGCGCCAGGCCTTCATGCGTCGTCGGCGGAGCTGAGGAGAGGCATGTTCCTCGATTTCTTCACCCGACTCAGGGCGGCGGGCATCCCGGTGTCCCTGGGCGAACTGCTGGATCTGCATGCGGCCTTGGATGCGGGCCTGGTGGTGGCCGATCCCGACGCCTTCTATCTGCTGGCCCGTGCGGTGCTGGTCAAGGACGAGCGCTTCTTCGACCGTTTCGATCAGGTCTATGCCGGCGAGCTGGCCAGGTCGGAGCGATCGGCGGATACCAAGGCGATTCCCGCGGACTGGCTGCGACTGGAGCTGCAGCGGCGGCTGTCCGAGGAGGATCGCCAGCGGCTTCAGGCGCTGGGTGGCCTCGATGAATTGCTCGCCACCCTGCAGCAGCGCCTCGCCGAACAGCGCGAGCGGCATGCCGGTGGCAACAAGTGGGTAGGCACGGGGGGCACCAGTCCCTTCGGCAGCGGTGGCTACAATCCCTTCGGCGTGCGCATCGGCGAGGCTGGTACTCGGCAGGGACAAGCGGCCAAGGTCTGGGAGCAGCGCGACTACCGTAACCTGGACGATCGCGCGCCGCTGGACCGCCGCAACCTGCAACTGGCCCTGCGCCGGCTCAGGCGCTTCGCCCGGCAGGGCGCGGCGGCGGAATTCGATCTGGAGGGTACCGTCGCGGCCACGGCACGCGAGGGTGGTCTGCTGGACGTCCGCTATCGACCGGAACGGCACAATGCGACCAAGCTGCTGCTGCTACTCGATGTCGGCGGCTCCATGGACCTGCATGTGCGCCTGTGCAGCGAGTTGTTCAGCGCCTGTCGCCTGGAGTTTCGCCACCTGGAGTACTACTACTTCCACAATTGCGTCTATGAACGCGTCTGGCGTGACAATGCCCGGCGCCATGAGGAGGGGCTGAACACCGCCGAGCTGCTGCGCCGCCATGGCGCGGACTACCGCCTGGTGATCGTCGGTGACGCCAGCATGGGGCCCTACGAGATCACCCATCCAGGTGGCAGCGTCGAGCACTGGAACGAAGAGCCCGGTGCCCTGTGGATCCAGCGACTCTGCCAGCACTTCCCACGGGCGGCCTGGCTCAACCCCTATCCCCAGGAGGGCTGGGCCAGCAGTACCTCGATCCAGCTGCTGCGCGAACTCATGGCCCAGCGCATGTTTCCCCTGACCGGCGAGGGGCTAGGCGAGGCCATTCGATCCTTGACCCGCCCATGAAAAAACCCGGCCGAAGCCGGGTTTTTTCATCGCTCGCGCTTAGCGCTGACCATAGCGGCGCAGGGCCTCGATGCGGTCTTCCAACGGCGGGTGGCTCATCAGCAGACCGGCCAGGCCGTTCTTCAGCGAGCCGTTGATGCCGAAGGCGTTCAGGGTGTCGGGCATCTGCACCGGGATACCCTGCTCGGCACGCAGGCGCTGCAGGGCGCCAATCATGGCATTGGGGCCGGCCAGGCGCGCACCGGCTTCGTCGGCGCGGAATTCACGTTTGCGCGAGAACCACATGACGATGATGCTGGCCAGGATGCCCAGCACCAGTTCGGCGACGATGGTGGTCACGAAGTAGGCGATGCCGTGGCCTTCCTCGTTCTTGAAGATGGCCTTGTCGACGAAGTTGCCGAAGATCCGCGCGAAGAACATCACGAAGGTGTTCACCACGCCCTGGATCAGCGCCAGGGTCACCATGTCGCCATTGGCGACGTGACCGATCTCGTGGGCCAGCACCGCGCGCACCTCTTCAGGGGAGAAGCGCTCCAGCAGGCCCTGGCTGACCGCGACGAGCGCGTCGTTGCGGTTCCAGCCGGTGGCGAAGGCGTTGGCTTCGTAGGCCGGGAAGATGCCGACCTCGGGGGTCTTGATGCCGGCTTCGCGGGCCAGCTCCTCGACGGTCTGCAGCAGCCACTGCTCATGGCGGGTCCGCGGCTGGCTGATGACCTCGGTGCGGGTGCTCATCTTCGCCATCCACTTGGAGATGAACAGCGAGACCAGCGAGCCGGCGAAACCGAACACGGCACAGAACACCAGCAGACTGCCATAGTTCTGACCGGTGTAGCGATCCACGCCAAGCACCTTCAAGGTGATGCTGGCAACGATCAGCACCGCCAGGTTGGTAGCCAGAAATAACAGAATGCGCATCATGGTGGGGTATAGCTCCTCACAGGTTTATCTGCCGGCTATATAAGGTTCGGCCCCGATCCATTCAACGTTTCCTCTATTGCAAACTGTGTCGTCGATGGTCTGGCCGGTCAGCCGATGACGGTCACGCAAGGGCCGGCGCTGGTTGACGCCGCGGGTGGCGCCAACCGATGAAAGACCCGGAAATGCTTTACCGCTACTGGGAGTAGCCACCGAGGAAGTTGCCGATGCGGCCGATGGCCTGCTCCAGGTCATCGACGCGGGGCAGGGTGACGACGCGGAAGTGATCGGGCCAGGGCCAGTTGAAGGCCGTGCCCTGGACCACCAGCAGCTTTTCCGAGAGCAGCAGGTCGAGAACGAATTTCTCGTCGTTGTGGATGGGGCAGACCTTGGGGTCGATCCGCGGGAAGGCGTAGAGCGCGCCCATCGGCTTCACGCAGCTGACCCCGGGAATGTCGTTGAGCAGCTCCCAGGTGCGATTGCGCTGTTCCAGCAGGCGGCCGTGCGGCAGCACCAGGTCGTTGATGCTCTGGTAGCCACCCAGCGCGGTCTGGATCGCATGCTGCGCCGGCACGTTGGCGCACAGGCGCATGTTGGCGAGGATGTCGAGGCCTTCGATATAGCTGTGGGCGCGATGCTTGGGGCCCGAGACGATCAGCCAGCCCGAGCGGAAACCGGCGACGCGATAGGACTTGGACAGCCCGTTGAAGGTCAGGCACAGGACGTCCGGTGCCAGGGAGGCGGTGGAGATGTGCTGGGCTTCGTCGTAGAGGATCTTGTCGTAGATCTCGTCGGAGAACAGCACCAGGTTGTGCCGCCGCGCCAGTTCGACGATGCCTTCGAGCACCTCCTTGGAGTAGACCGCGCCGGTGGGATTGTTCGGATTGATCAGCACCAGCGCCTTGGTGTTGCTGGTGATCTTGGCTTCCATGTCCGCCAGGTCGGGGAACCAGCCCGCCTGCTCGTCGCACAGGTAGTGCACCGGCTTGCCGCCGGCCAGGCTGACCGCGGCGGTCCACAGCGGATAGTCCGGCGCCGGGATCAGCACCTCGTCGTTGTTGTTGAGCAGCGCCTGCATGGCCATGACGATCAGTTCGGAGACGCCATTGCCCAGGTAGATGTCCTCGATGCCGACACCCTCGATGCGCTTCTGCTGGCAGTACTGCATCACCGCCTTGCGCGCGCTGAACAGACCCTTGGAGTCGCTGTAGCCCTGGGCGGTCGGCAGATTGCGGATGACGTCCTGCAGGATCTCCTCGGGCGCCTCGAAGCCGAAGGGTGCCGGATTGCCGATGTTGAGCTTCAGGATGCGGTGGCCTTCCTCTTCGAGGCGCTTGGCATGCTTGAGGACCGGGCCGCGGATGTCGTAGCAGACATTGGCGAGCTTGTTCGACTTGGAGACCTGCATGGGGAAATGAATCCTGGAAAAGGGCGAGAAAGACTCGGCGGGAACGGACGCCGACCGGCGCTTGGCAGCATCCGGGGGCGGATGCCAGACTGAGCGGGAATCATACGGCTGCATCGCCTGTTACAAAAGATGCGCCGGCATCCAGCGAGGTCATCATGGAAAAAGTACAGCGTAGCCCGGAAGACTGGCGTGAGCGCCTGACCGACGATCAGTTTCGCGTCTGTCGCCTGGCCGCGACCGAAAGACCCTACACCGGCGCCTACTGCAACACCAAGACGCCCGGCGTCTATCACTGCGCCTGCTGCGAGCTGGCACTGTTCGACTCCAGCACCAAGTTCGATTCCGGCTGCGGCTGGCCCAGCTATTACGCGCCCATCGCTGCCGAGGCGGTACGGGAAAAGGAGGACTTCAGTCACGGCATGCACCGCGTCGAGGTGCTCTGCGCCTGTTGCGATGCGCACCTGGGACACGTCTTTCCCGACGGTCCGCCACCGACCGGCCTACGCTACTGCATCAATTCGGTGGCCTTGCAGCTGCAGCCCAGGGCCTCCGCGTGATCAAGGACCTCCTCAACCTGCCGTTCGAAACGGCTGACGGCCAGCGGGCCTGCCTGGCCGACTGGCCGGCGCGGGCCTATCTGGTGGTCAATACCGCCAGTCGTTGCGGCTTCACCCGCCAGTACGATGGCCTCGAGCTGTTGCAGCAGCGCTATCTGGCCCAAGGGCTGCGGGTGATCGTCTTTCCCTGCAACCAGTTCGGCGGCCAGGAGCCCGGCAGCAATGCCGAGATCCAGACCTTCTGCCTGACCCGCTTCAACGTCAGCTTTCCAGTGATGGCCAAGCTCGACGTCAACGGCGACGGCGCCCATCCGCTGTTCGTCGCCCTCAAGCAGGCGGCCCCGGGCCTCCTGGGCGGCGCGATCCGCTGGAATTTCACCAAGTTCCTGGTCACCCCGGCGCAGGGGCGCGTGCAGCGCTTCGCGCCCATAACCCGGCCGTCGCAGCTGGAAAAGCATGTCCGCCAGGCGCTGGCGTCCTAGCCCCTGGTTCGTCCGGCCTTTGTCTGGAAGGTGAAGGTCATACGATAATGCGCGGCCTGGCTGGCGGCTGGCCCGCTTCTCTTCTTGTCGTCAAGGATCATCCCTGTGAATGCCTCCCTAGAAGACTTTCTGCTCCACGCGCGGCAGGTGCTGGAGCGTCTCGAACCCCTGTTGCCCCATCGTCGCGAGCCGCTGGACTGGCAGCGCTGCTATGCCGCGCGCTGGCGCCGGGAGGGCCATGGCGGCTATCTGCAGCCGCTCGAGGTCAATCTGGAACTGCGCCTGGCCGATCTGCTGGGTATCGATCGCCAGCGCGACCAGCTCGCCCGCAACACCCGGCAATTCGTGGCTGGACTGCCGGCGAACCACAGTTTGCTGTGGGGCGCGCGGGGCACCGGCAAGTCGTCGCTGATCCGGGCGTTGCTGGCGGAATATGCCGGAGACGGTCTGCGGCTGATCGAAATCGAGCGTGACGATCTCGCCGATCTGCCCCGCGCCGTGGAGCAGCTCGCCGGTCAGCCGCAGCGCTTCGTGGTGTTCTGTGACGACCTTTCCTTCGATTCCGGCAGCGACGACTACCGGGTGCTCAAGAGCGTGCTGGATGGCTCCCTGGAGCAGGCGCCGGACAACGTGGTGCTCTATGCCACCTCCAACCGGCGTCATCTGGTGGCCGAGCGGCAGAGCGACAATGCCAACTGGGAGCACGTCGACGGCGAACTGCATCCGAGCGAGGCGGCCGAAGACAAGATCGCCCTGTCGGATCGCTTCGGTCTGTGGCTGTCCTTCTATCCCTTCACCCAGGATCACTATCTCGCCGTGGTGCGCCACTGGTGCGCGACCCTGGCCGGCAAGTCCGGCCTGCAGCTGGAGTGGTCCGAAGAAGCCGATCGCGAGGCCATCCGCTGGGCTTCCGGGCGCGGCAACCGCAATGGCCGCTGCGCCTATCAATTCGCCCGGCAATGGGTCGGGCTCAAACTGTTGGAGAAAGCATGACCGTAGAACTGACGGGCGTAGGGGCGGGACTCGAAGGCTACGCCATGCTGGCCGCCCAGGTTGAAGCCCTGCTGGCCGGTGAGCGCAATCTGGTGGCCAATGCCGCCCAGCTGTCGGCCTTCATCTATCAGGAAGTGCCGGACCTGAACTGGGCCGGCTTCTATTTCGTCGAGAATGGGGACCAGCTGCTGCTCGGGCCCTTCCAGGGCAAGGTGGCCTGCATGCGGATTCCCTTCAGCAAGGGCGTATGCGGTGCCGCCGCCCGCGAGCGGCGTACCCAGCGCGTCGAGGATGTCCATGCCTTTCCCGGACATATCGCCTGTGACGCCGCTTCGCGCAGCGAGCTGGTGGTGCCGCTGGTCCAGGGCGGTCGCCTGATCGGCGTGCTGGATCTGGACAGTCCGCATCCGGGGCGCTTCAGCGCGGCGGATCAGGCCGGTATCGAAGCGCTGGTAGCGGCCTTTCTGGTCGCGACCGACTGCTGATCGCCGGAGGAGGGCAGGGAAGCCCTCACTCGTAGTCGTTCTTCTTGCGCCAACTGTCGTCCTTGAGCGTGTCCACGCTGTCCGACAGCTCGTTGGAACTGCTGCTGGCCTGCTCGACCATTTCGCTCTGCTGGCGTTTCACCTGGGTGATATGCTCTTCCAGATGGGCCAGCAATTCGGTATAGCGCTCGGGTTGCTGCTGCTTGCGAATCTGCATGATCGCCCGCTCGTACGACTGCCGCGCCTGGATGTAGTGCTCGCTTTTGATCTGCTGTTCGGCTTGGTAGCGGAAGAATTCCACATAGGTCGCCGTGAGCAGATAGCGCATCTCGCCGACCCAGCGCTGCGCTTCCTGGCCATCGAGAATGCCGATCTGGTTGGCATGGGCGACGAGGGCATGGAGCATTTCCAGATAGCCGCGAACTTCCTTGACCCGGGCTTCGGTGTGCACGGGCCGAGCGACATTGCCGACCTCGATGTCGTCACCCTTGGCCAGGGCTTCTTCCAGTTCGGTCTTGCGTGCGGTGAGGCTGGCGGAAGGAGCCTGCAGGGCGGCGAGGCGGGCGATCAGCCCCAGCTCGATGCGGTGGAACAGCTGCTTGAGCGCCGGGGTCATCAACTGGCCGGGCAGACTGCCGCCCAGCTGGGCGCAGCGCTTGATGCGGTCGGTGAGGTCGGCGACCAGGCGCTGCTTTTCCAGGCGTCCCGCTTCGAGCTTCTGGTTGACGAAGGCGATCATGATCAACACGAGGATGCCAAGCCCCACTACCGCTGCAATCATCGTTGAGGACATGACCTTCTCCATGGTGCTTGCCCGCCGTTTGTCGTGCGAGCGAAGTCGTTGATTTGAAAAGTATTTAATCAGCTATTGACGCCCAGGGTAAGGCTCCCTAGAATGCGCGCACTCCCAACGGCGGCAAGCGTCAGCCGAGTGGTAGGTCAGGGTCCTGAGGGATTCTACCTGGTCCCCTTCGTCTAGTGGCCTAGGACACCGCCCTTTCACGGCGGTAACAGGGGTTCGAGTCCCCTAGGGGACGCCAAAAATTGCGGGAATAGCTCAGTTGGTAGAGCACGACCTTGCCAAGGTCGGGGTCGCGAGTTCGAGTCTCGTTTCCCGCTCCAAATACAATCCGGTTGCCCTCGGGCAGGCGGATGCAAGGTGAAAGGCCTTGTGGAAAGAGGTTTCGTCCCCTTCGTCTAGTGGCCTAGGACACCGCCCTTTCACGGCGGTAACAGGGGTTCGAGTCCCCTAGGGGACGCCATATTGCGGGAATAGCTCAGTTGGTAGAGCACGACCTTGCCAAGGTCGGGGTCGCGAGTTCGAGTCTCGTTTCCCGCTCCAAACACAATCTCACGGTTTCATGACAGTGGGATGCAAGGTGAAAGGCCTTGTGGAAAGAGGTTTCGTCCCCTTCGTCTAGTGGCCTAGGACACCGCCCTTTCACGGCGGTAACAGGGGTTCGAGTCCCCTAGGGGACGCCATATTGCGGGAATAGCTCAGTTGGTAGAGCACGACCTTGCCAAGGTCGGGGTCGCGAGTTCGAGTCTCGTTTCCCGCTCCAAACACACAAAAACACCGCCTCAGGGCGGTGTTTTTGTGTGCGCGTCTTTCCGGTCCGCCAGACGCCCGGCATCGGGCCGGGCGCGAGCCGGTCACTGGGGCGTATAGATCTGGTCGAAAACCCCGCCATCGGCGAAGTGGGTCTTCTGGATACCGCTCCAGGCACCGAATTCCTTCTGGGCATCAATCAGTTCGAGCTTGGGAAAGCGATCGCCGTACTGCGCCAGGATCTGGGCATTGCGCGGACGCAGGAAGTTGTCCGCGGCGATCTTCTGGCCTTCGTCGGACCAGAGATACCTGAGGTAGTCCTCGGCCTCGGCGCGGGTGCCCTTCTTGTCGACGACACTGTCGACCACGCTCACCGGCGGCTCGGCCTGCACCGAGATGCTCGGATAGACCACCTCGAAGCCGCCGCGACCGAATTCCCGCGCGATCATCTCGGCTTCGTTCTCGAAGGTCACCAGGACATCGCCCTGCTGGTTCTTCATGAAGGTGGTGGTGGCGGCGCGACCGCCGGTATCCAGGATGGGTACGTGCTTGAACAGCTCGGCGACGAAGCCGCGGGCCTTCTGCTCGTCGCCACCGGGTTGGCGCAGGGCGTAGGACCAGGCGGAAAGATAGGTGTAGCGACCATTCCCGGAGGTCTTGGGATTGGGCACGATCACCTGGACGCCGTCCTTGAGCAGATCGGACCAGTCATGGATGCCCTTGGGGTTGCCCTGGCGGACGATGAGCACCGTGGCCGAGGTGAAGGGCGCGCTGCGATCGGGCAGGCGGGTTTCCCAGTCCTTGGGCACCAGGCCGCGATCGGCGAGGGCCTGGATGTCGGTCGCCTGGTTCATGGTGATGACGTCGGCCTGCAGACCGTCGATGACCGCGCGCGCCTGCTTGCTGGAGCCGCCATGGGACATCTGGATCACCGGGGTTTCGCCGTGCTCGGCTTTCCAGTGCGCCTGGAAGGCCGGATTGTAGTCCTTGTAGAAGTCACGCATCACGTCATAGGAGACGTTGAGCAGCGGCGGAGCAGCCAGGATCTGGGTGCTGGCCGCCAGGGCGGCGGCGAGTAGGGTGAGGCGAAGGATCTGCATGGGGGCATCCTGCGAGTGAGGGTGCAGGACTATAGCCTGTCGTCCCGACAGCGTGCAGAACGCCTGGAAATAAGCTCATGCGCGGCGACGGCAGTCGTGGTCGCCAGTGGTAGACTTTCACCCTTTCGCCTGCGGTTGGCACGGCGCGGTGGACAAGGGCTCCTGATATGCGGTTGAGGTCGATCAAGCTGGCGGGATTCAAATCCTTCGTCGATCCGACGACGGTGAATTTCCCGAGCAACATGGCAGCGGTGGTCGGCCCCAACGGTTGCGGCAAGTCGAACATCATCGACGCCGTGCGCTGGGTGATGGGCGAGAGTTCGGCCAAGAATCTGCGCGGCGAGTCGATGACCGACGTCATCTTCAACGGGTCCAACAGCCGCAAGCCGGTGTCCCAGGCCTCCATCGAACTGATCTTCGACAACTCCGACCACACTCTGGTGGGGGAGTACGCGAGCTACGCGGAAATCTCCATTCGCCGGCGGGTGACCCGCGAAGGCCAGAACACCTATTTTCTCAACGGCACCAAGTGCCGCCGGCGCGACATCACTGACATCTTCCTCGGTACCGGCCTCGGCCCGCGCAGCTATTCGATCATCGAGCAGGGAATGATCTCCAAGCTGATCGAGGCGCGTCCCGAGGATCTGCGGCACTACATCGAGGAGGCCGCCGGCATCTCCAAGTACAAGGAGCGGCGGCGCGAGACCGAGAATCGCATCCGCCGCACCCAGGAGAATCTCGCCCGCCTGACCGATCTGCGCGAAGAGCTGGAGCGTCAGCTGGAGCGGCTGCACCGTCAGGCACAGTCGGCCGAGCGCTTTCAGGCGTTCAGGCAGGAGGAGCGGCAACTCAGGGCGCAGTTGCAGGCGGTGCGCTGGCGCGAACTGGATGGTCGCGTCGAGCAGCGCGAAAAGGTGATCCGCGACCAGGAGACCGCGCTCGAGGCCCTGACTGCCGAACAGCGCCAGGCGGATGCCGGTATCGAGCGGCTGCGCGATGGCCATCACGAGCTGAGCGAAGCCTTCAACCTGGTGCAGGGCCGCTTCTACTCCCTGGGGGGTGACATCGCCCGCCTGGAGCAGACCATTCAGCATGGTCAGCAGCGCCAGCGGCAGTTGCAGGACGATCTGCGCGAGGCCGAACAGGCCCGCAGCGAGGCCGAGTCCCACCTGGAGCACGACCGGGTGCTGCTCGCCACCTTCGAAGAAGAGCTGGCGATGCTCGAACCCGAGGAAGAGGCGGCCCGGGAGCTGGGCGAGGAGGGTGGTGCCGCGCTGGAAGAGGCGGAGCTGGCGCTGGCGGACTGGCAGCAGCGCTGGGAGGCGCTCAGTGCGGCGAGCGTCGAGCCGCAGCGGGAGGCGGACGTGCAGCAGGCACGCATCCGCTCGCTGGAGCAGAGTCTGGAGCGCGGCACGGAACGCCGGCGTCGACTGCGCGACGAGCGCACCCTGCTGGGCGAGGACGGTCCGTCCGAGCGCCTGGTCATGCTGGAAGAGCAGATCGCCGAGGACGAGTTGCTGCTGGAAGGCCTGGCCGAGCAGGAATTGCAGGTCGCCGAGGGCCTGCAGCGGCTGCGGGAAGAATTGCTGGGGCTGGCGGGCGAGCAGAGTCAGCGTCAGGGCGAATTGCAGCGGCTGGAAGGTCGCATCGCCTCGCTGGAGGCCCTGCAGCAGGCGGCCCTCGCTCCCGCAACCGGGGTAGCCCAGTGGCTCGCAGCCGAAGGGCTCGACCAGGCGCCGCAGCTGGCCGACGAGGTGCAGGTCACCCCGGGTTGGGAACTGGCCGTGGAAACCGTGCTGGGTAGTGATCTGCAGGCGGTCTGCCTGGATGATCTGGCGTCCCTGCGGCTCGACACCTTCGCCAGTGGCGCCCTGAACCTGGCGCTGCCCGGTTCGGTAGCGGTGGCGGTGGGTAGCCTGCTGGAGCGGGTGCAGGCACCGCGCGACCTGTCGCCCTGGCTGGGTCAGGTGCTGATCGCCAACAGTTACGACGAGGCGCTGGCGCGGCGGCCGGCCCTGGCCCCAGGGCAGAGTCTGATCACGCCGGAAGGCTACTGGGTCTCCCGGCATTTCCTGCGCGTGCGGCGTGCTCAGGCGGCCGAGGGCAGTGTCCTGGCCCGCGGACGCGAACTGGAAGAGTTGCAGGCACGGCGCCTGGAGTTGAGCGAGGCGCTCGCCCTCCAGGAAGAACGGCTGGAAGAGCGTCGCGCGGCCCAGCAGCGGCTGGAAGGCGAGCGTGAAGAGGCGCGGCGGCGCCAGCAGCAGGAGCAGCAGCGGCTGGCCGAATCCCGCGCCCAGCTGTCCGCGCAACAGGCAAGGGCTGAACAGTTGAGCATCCGTCGTCGGCAGCTGGAGGCCGAGCTCAAGGATGTCGAGCAGCAGCTGGCGCATGAGCAGGAGGAGTTGGGCGAATGCCGGTTGCGCCTGCAGGACGCCCTCGACGCCATGGCCGTGGATACCGAGCAGCGCGCGCTATTGCAGGAACAGCGCGACCGTCATCGGCAGGCGGTGGAAGCGGCGCGCCAGCGCCAGCGCCAGGCGCAGGAACAACTGCATCAGCTGACGGTGCGGCTGACCACCCTGAGAGCCCAGCGTCAGTCGACCCTCCAGGCGCTGGAGCGGCTTGAGTTGCAGACCGCGCGCCTCGGCGAGCGCTGCGAGCAGCTCAATCTCAATCTGGAGGAAGGCGGCGAGCCCCTCGACGAATTACGCCTGCGCCTGGAAGAGTTGCTGGAGCGGCGCCTGCAGGTGGACGAGGAGCTGCGCACGGCGCGGCTGGCGCTGGAGGATGCCGATCGGGAGTTGCGTGATTTCGAGCGGCGGCGCCTGCAGGCGGAACAGCAGGCCACGCTGCTGCGCGGCCAGCTGGAGCAGCATCGCCTGGAGTGGCAGGGCCTGGCGACCCGGCGCAGTGGCTTCGCCGAGCAGCTGGCGGCCGACGGCTACGACCTGCCGACGGTGATCGCGACCCTGCCCGCGGAGGCCAGCGAAGCCGCCTGGGAAGAGCAGCTGGAGGCGGTTGCGGCGCGTATCGCCCGACTCGGGCCGATCAACCTCGCGGCCATCGACGAATATCAGCAGCAGGCCGAGCGCAAGACCTATCTGGATGCCCAGAACGCCGATCTGGTGGAGGCACTGGAGACCCTGGAAAGCGTCATCCGCAAGATCGATCGGGAAACCCGCAATCGCTTCAAGGACACCTTCGACCAGATCAATCATGGCCTGCAGGCCCTGTTCCCAAAAGTTTTCGGGGGTGGCAGCGCCTACCTGGAACTTACTGGGGAAGATTTACTCGATACCGGGGTTGCGATCATGGCGCGGCCGCCGGGCAAGAAGAACAGCACCATTCATTTGTTGTCGGGCGGCGAAAAGGCCCTGACGGCGCTGGCACTGGTCTTTGCCATCTTCCAGTTGAATCCGGCGCCGTTCTGCATGCTCGATGAAGTGGATGCACCCCTGGATGACGCCAACGTCGGTCGCTATGCGCGGCTGGTCAAGAGCATGTCGGAGAAGGTGCAGTTCATTTACATCACGCACAACAAGATCGCCATGGAGATGGCCGATCAGTTGCTGGGTGTGACCATGCACGAACCGGGCTGTTCACGGCTGGTGGCGGTGGATGTGGAAGAGGCGGTGGCCATGGTCGATGCCTAGTGCCCCACAGCCTCGCGGCTAGGCGGTGTAAAGTTGGCAGCAGTCGTGCTAGCTTATGGCCGCGCTAGCGGTAAGTGGAAAAAGCTAGGAAGAACACTGACTTGGCGTAGGTTTCGGAGGTTTTGGAAAGACCTCGCAAGCGTCGACTTTCCAAAGTTTCCCGACGGGTGTCGGTCCATTATTTTCACAGGGGTATGTCTTTTTCATGGATATGGGTCTGCGCGAGTGGCTGATCATCATCGGCGTCATCGTCATTGCCGGTATTCTGTTCGATGGTTGGCGTCGCATGAGCGGCAAGGGCAAGCTCAAGTTCAAACTTGACCAGTCGCTGAACAGCCATCCGGAACACGAGGACGAGGATCCGGAAATCGTTGGCCCGACACGGGTGATAGAGCCCAGGGAGCCCTCTCTGGATGATCCGGGTGAGCCGACGCCACCGCGCTCCACCCAGCGCAAGCGCCGCGATGAACGCCGCGAAGAACCCAGTGCCGACAGCTTCGACCTGTCCGCCAGCGACGAAAGCCTGGCAGGCCTGGCCGTCGATTCCGATGAAGTCGCCACCCGTGGTCGCGACAAGCCGCGCAAGGAAAAGCCGCTGAGCAGCAAGGCGCCCGAGCGCGAGCCGGTCAGCGAGCCCGTCAGCACGAGCAGCAGTCAGGCCGCCATGGCGCCGGTGGACGAGGTGCTGGTGATCAACGTCATCTCCCGTGACGAGAAGGGCTTTTCCGGGCCGGCGCTGCTGCAGAGCATCCTGGAAAGCGGACTGCGCTTCGGCGACATGGATATCTTCCATCGTCACGAGAGCATGTCGGGCAATGGCGAGGTGCTGTTCTCCATGGCCAACGCCGTGCGTCCGGGCACCTTCGATCTGGATGCCATCGACGACTTCCATACCCCGGCGGTGAGCTTCTTCCTGGGTCTGCCCGGTCCGCGCCATCCCAAGCAGGCCTTCGACCTGATGGTGGCAGCGGCGCGCAAGCTGTCGTCCGAACTCAATGGCGAGCTGAAGGACGAGCAGCGCAGCGTCATGACCGCCCAGACCATCGAGCACTATCGCCAGCGCATCGTCGATTTCGAACGCAAGAGCCTGATGCTCAAGCGCTGATCGCGCCGGAGCGAACCAAGAGCAGCCTCGGCTGCTCTTTTTGTTTGTGAGTTTTGCCGCGGCGCCCCGGGTGCCGCCAGGGCCACCCCTGGGTGGCGACAGTGAGAGACCGCCATGACCGACGCCCAAGATGCCGTCAGCCGGATCGCCGCCCTGCGCAGCGAGATCGACGCCCACAACTACCGCTACTACGTGCTGGACGAGCCGAGCGTGCCCGATGCCGAGTACGACCGGCTGTTCGGCGAACTCAAGGCGCTGGAGGCCGAGCATCCCGAGTTGGTGACACCCGACTCGCCCACCCAGAGGGTGAGTGGCTCGGCCCTGGCCGCCTTTGGCACCATTCGCCATGAAGTACCCATGCTCAGCCTGGGCAATGCCTTCGCCGACGAGAACCTGCAGGATTTCGACCGCAGCGTGGGCAAGCGCCTGCGTGAGGAATTCGGCGAGACCGACTTCGCCGGACCGGATTCCGGTGTCCAGTACACCTGCGAGCCCAAGCTCGATGGGCTGGCGGTCAGTCTGCTGTACGAGAACGGCCTGTTGACCCGCGGCGCCACCCGCGGCGACGGTACCACCGGCGAAGACATCACCACCAATGTGCGCACCATCCGCAACGTCCCGCTGCGCCTGCAGGGCGAAGGGTGGCCGGCGGTGCTGGAGGTGCGCGGCGAGGTGTTCATCTCCCGCGCCGGTTTCGAGACGCTCAATGCCCGGGCCATGGAGAGCGGCGGCAAGACCTTCGCCAATCCGCGCAATGCCGCGGCCGGCAGTCTGCGCCAGCTGGATTCGCGGATCACCGCCCAGCGGCCGCTGGAGTTCTGCTGCTACGGTTTCGGACGGGTCGAGGGCGGGGCGCTGCCGGACACCCAGTACGACATTCTCCAGCAGCTCCGGAAATGGGGCATCCCCATCAGTCGCGAGCTGCGCAAGGTGCAGGGCGCGGAAGGTTGTCGTGCCTACTACCAGGACATCGGCCAGCGCCGCGATGCCCTGGCCTACGAGATCGATGGCGTGGTCTACAAGGTCAATCGGCTCGACTGGCAGGGCGAGCTGGGTTTCCGCGCCCGGGAACCGCGCTGGGCGCTGGCGCACAAGTTTCCCGCCCGGGAAGAGCTGACCGAATTGCTCAATGTCGAATTCCAGGTGGGGCGTACCGGTGCCATCACCCCCGTGGCCCGACTCAGGCCGGTGCAGGTGGCAGGCGTCACCGTGACCAACGCCACCCTGCACAACATGGACGAGATCGCCCGGCTGGGCGTGATGATCGGCGACAGCGTGATCGTGCGCCGCGCCGGCGATGTCATCCCGCAGATCATGCAGGTGGTGCCTGAGCGGCGACCGGCGGATGCCCGGCCGGTGGCGATCCCCACGCACTGCCCGGTGTGCGGCTCGGCGGTGGAGCGCACCCAGCTGATCAGGCGCGGCAAGGGCAGGGAGTCGGTCAGCGAAGGCGTGGTCTATCGCTGTGTCGGCCGCCTGGCCTGCCAGGCGCAACTCAAGCAGGCGATCATCCACTTCGCCTCGCGGCGTGCCATGGACATCGACGGCCTCGGCGATCGCATCGTCGAGCAACTGGTGGATCGCGACCTGGTGAAATCGCCGGCCGATCTGTACACCCTGACCTACGAGCAGGTGGTCGCGCTGGAAGGCTTCGCCGAGGTGTCCAGTCGCAACCTGCTGGCGGCCATCGAAGCCAGCCGACAGCCGGCGCTGGCCCGCTTCATCTTCGCCCTCGGCATCCCCGAAGTGGGCGAAGAGACCGCCAAGCGCCTGGCACGCGCCCTGGGCAGTCTGCAGCGCATTCGCGAGGCGCTGCCGGAGGTGCTGGTCTATCTGCCGGACATCGGGCCGGAGGTGGCCTTCGAGATCCACAACTTCTTCCAGTCCGCGCACAACCGCGAGGTCCTGGAGGCGCTGCTGGCCAACGGCATCGCGCTGGCGGACGAGGGTGAGGTGCACGCCGAATTCGCCGGCTATGCCGCCTTCGCCGACTTCCTCGACCAGTTGCACATTCCCTCTCTGGGCAAGACCGGCGCCAAGACCCTGGCTGCTGCCTTTCCCAGCCTGGCGGCCCTGATCGAAGGCTCCCAGGACTGGCTGACCTTCAAGACCCTCGCGGGTCTCAACGAACGGGCCAAGCAGGGGCTGCGCGAGTACTTCGCCGAGGCGGACAACGTCGCCCGGGCGCTGGCCATCGAGGCCCAGCTCAAGGCCTTTGGCATGCACTGGGAAAGCACCCGGCAGGCCGTGCAGGGCCTGCCGTTCGCCGGCCAGACCTGGGTGCTCACCGGAACGCTGGAGGCCATGAGCCGCGACGAGGCCAAGGAACGCCTGGAGGGCCTGGGCGCCAAGGTCTCGGGTTCGGTCTCGGCCAAGACCGCCGTGGTGGTCGCCGGTCCGGGGGCGGGGTCCAAGCTGACCAAGGCGAACGAGCTGGGGATCAAGGTGCTGGACGAGGACGCCTTCCTGCAGATCCTCGAAGCCCAGGGCGTTCGCTAGCGAGAGGAGCAGGCTCCGGTCGTGCGGGCACTACCTGCGGCCGAGGCGGCTCGTGTTCACTGGATCTGGTACGGGTGGTCCTATCCTGGCGCAGCCTTGCTCAATACCCCTGCCTGGCTATCGCGGGCAGCAGGTCGTAGGCGTTTGATCCGGAGCAGGACAGTTTTGCCGTTCCAGGTATCATCCGTTATCCCTTGGCGAGCCTAAGTCCTTGTATGGCTTGCAACTTCGCCCCAACCGCGTAGAATGATGCACCTCACCTCAGGGTGAGGCGTTATGGTGGCTCTGTCGGTCCCCCCGCAACGATCAACCGTGAACCCGGTCAGGCCCGGAAGGGAGCAGCCGCAGCGGTGATGTCGTGTGCCGGGGTGTGGCTGGCGGGGCCACCTCCATTTCTGCCCCCCGCTTTTCCTCTTCCTGCTTTTCCCCTTCCTTTTTGTCTCGCCGCTCAGCGCTCCGCGAAGCATGCCACACGGCTTTCGTGACGAAATGCACTGTTCTGGTTCATGGCTCTATGCCATCATGCGCGCCGCACCATCATTACTGGACGAATGTCCAAGGATTCATCGTGAAGAACGGACTCGAAAGCGCAGGACGCGTCCTGAGCAATGGCCTCCATCCGTATCGCGTCGACTGCCGGCGCGACACCGAGACGACGCTGGTCGCTCAGATCCACCACCCCTCCGAGCCCCTGCTGCTGATCAGGATCGACCTGACCAACGAGGAGGCGAACAACCCATTCAAGATGAACGCCACCGTGAGCCGCCTGCGCGGCCAGCTGGATGCCCTGGCAGCCTATGTCTCCAGCGTTGTCCTGGCCGACGGCGAAGACCACTGCCGGCGCGCCTGAAACGGCTTTTTCGCTGCCGCTTCCCCTCCTGATCGCTTGAAAATCCGCCTGGCTGCCTCCATCTGGGGAGGTAGCGGCAGTCCGCGTGGCGGCGTTCCGATGCCACGCTGCGGGATGCATTCGCGGCCCCTCTTCGTTAGCATGTGCTCCCCCCACGTCTTCTCCTGATCAGGTCTCGATGAGTTACCAGGTTCTTGCGCGCAAATGGCGCCCGCGGTCGTTCCGCGAAATGGTCGGCCAGACCCATGTGCTCAAGGCGCTGATCAATGCGCTGGATAACGAGCGGCTGCACCATGCCTATCTGTTCACAGGCACCCGCGGGGTGGGCAAGACCACCATCGCGCGGATCCTGGCCAAGTGCCTGAATTGCGAGACCGGCGTCAGCTCGACGCCGTGCGGCAGCTGCTCGGTATGCCGCGAGATCGATGAAGGCCGCTTCGTCGATCTCATCGAGGTGGACGCCGCCAGTCGCACCAAGGTGGAAGACACCCGCGAGCTGCTGGAGAACGTGCAGTACGCGCCGTCCCGCGGTCGCTACAAGGTGTACCTCATCGACGAGGTGCACATGCTTTCCACCCACAGCTTCAACGCCCTGCTGAAGACGCTGGAAGAGCCACCGCCCCACGTCAAGTTCCTGCTTGCCACCACCGATCCGCAGAAGCTGCCGGTTACCATTCTCTCGCGCTGCCTGCAGTTCTCGCTGAAGAACATGCCGCCGGAGCGGGTCGTTGCCCACCTGCAGCAGGTGCTCGCCGCGGAAGGCATTCCCTTCGAGGACGATGCGCTCTGGCTGCTGGGTCGTGCGGCCGATGGCTCCATGCGCGATGCCATGAGCCTGACCGATCAGGCGATCGCCTTTGGCGAGGGCAAGGTATTGGCCGCCGATGTGCGCGCCATGCTCGGGACCCTCGATCATGGCCAGGTCTACGACGTACTCCAGGCCTTGCTGGAAGGCGATGGTCGCGCCGTGCTGGACGCGGTTCGCCATCTGGCCGAGCAGGGCCCCGACTGGGGCGGGGTGCTGGCCGAGCTGCTCAATGTGCTGCATCGCGTGGCCATCGCCCAGGTGCTGCCCGATGCGGTCGACAACGGCCAGGGCGATCGCGAGCGGGTGCTGAGCCTGGCGCAGACGCTGCCGGCGGAGGATGTCCAGTACTACTACCAGCTGGGTCTGGTTGGCCGGCGCGATCTGCCGCTGGCACCGGAGCCGCGCCATGGCTTCGAGATGGTCCTGCTGCGCATGCTGGCCTTCCGGCCGGCTGGCGCGGCGATTACCGAGCGACGGGCACTAAAGACGACGGGAGCCAGCCCGGCCACGGCTGACTCCAACCCCCGTCCGGTGGCCGCGGCGGTTCCGGTGGCTTCAACGCCTGCCCCCAGGCCTCAGGCAGCCCCTGCGCCTGCTCCCGAGCCGTCACCTGCAAGCAATACCACCCCTGTAGAGGTGCCGGTCGATCTTCCCTGGGAGGAGTCTGGGCAAGCACAGGTCAAGGCGGCAGCGGCGCCAGCCCCCGCACCGGTGACACAGGTCGCTGCGCCCGCCGCTCAGGCGGCGCCCACGCCACGGGTCGAGACGACGCCAGACGCCACGGTGATCGCCGAACTGCCGGCGGACACCGCTGGTGACGATCTGGATGGTGACGAAGAGCCGCCACCCGCCGAGGATTACTACGAGGTGGGGCTGGACGACTATCTCGACAGCCTCGGCGAGCCGACTGCCGAAGCGGTGGCCGCGGCGCCGGCGCCGGCGGTGCAACCGGCCACGGGCCTGGCAGCCGATTGGCAGGCATTGTTCCCCGATCTCAAGCTGGGCGGACTGACCGCCAGCATCGCCGCCAACTGCACCCTGGTGGCCATGGACGGCGATCGCTGGCACCTGCACCTGGATCCGGCGCAGAGCGCCCTGTTCAATGCCAACCAGCAGCGCCGGCTCAACGATGCGCTGAACCAGCAGCAGGGACGCCCCATTACGCTCGAGGTCACCATCCAGACCCCCGAGCAGGAGACGCCCGCCCAGGCCGCCGCGCGGCGCCGGGCGGAGCGGCAGCGGCAGGCGGAGTTGTCGATCCAGGACGACCCGCTCATCCGCCAGATGATGCAACAGTTCGCCGCCACGGTGCGCGCGGGTACCATCGAGCCGGTCGACACCCAAGCCTGACCGGTTTTCCATTCATAGTTCGAGGTAGCAGACATGATGAAAGGTGGCATGGCCGGCCTGATGAAGCAGGCCCAGCAGATGCAGGAAAAGATGCAGAAGATGCAGGAAGAGCTGGCGAACGCCGAAGTGACCGGTCAATCCGGCGCCGGCCTGGTCAGCGTCGTCATGACCGGCCGACACGACGTCAAGCGCGTCAGCCTGGATGACAGCCTCATGCAGGAAGACAAGGAAATCCTCGAAGACCTGATCGCCGCCGCGGTGAACGACGCCGTGCGCAAGATCGAGCAGAACAGCCAGGACAAGATGTCCGGCATGACCTCCGGGATGCAGCTGCCGCCCGGCTTCAAGATGCCTTTCTAAGACGCTCCAGCTGCGGGTGTCCGTCGGGCACCCGTTCCTCCCGCCTTCCAGTACGGTAGTCCATGAGCTTCAGTCCCCTGATTCGCCAATTGATCGATGCGCTCCGGGTCCTGCCCGGGGTCGGCCAGAAGTCCGCCCAGCGCATGGCCCTGCAACTGCTCGAACGCGAACGCCAGGGTGGCCAGCGCCTGGCCACTGCCCTCAGCGCCGCCATGGAAGGGGTCGGGTACTGCAAGCGCTGCCGCACCCTGAGCGAAGACGAGATCTGCGGCTTCTGCGCCGACAGCCGCCGTGATGACAGCATCCTCTGTGTGGTGGAAGGCCCCATGGATGTCTTTGCCGTGGAGCAGACCGGCTATCGCGGGCGCTACTTCGTGCTCAAGGGGCACCTGTCGCCCATAGACGGCCTGGGTCCGGACGCCATCGGCGTACCCGAGCTCGAACGGCGTGTCAGCGAGGGCGGTTTCCAGGAAATGATCATCGCTACCAACCCCACGGTGGAAGGCGAGGCGACCGCCTACTACATCGCCCAGCTGCTGGCGCCCAAGGGCCTGACCATTTCCCGCATCGCCCATGGCGTGCCCCTGGGTGGCGAACTGGACCTGGTCGACGGCGGCACTCTGACCCACGCCTTTGCCGGGCGCAAGCCGATAGCGCTCTAGCACTGCGCTGTCCCGTCGCCGCGAGACGGCGACAGGCCTGTATCTTGTGATCGAGAAGCATTATCATTATCGGAAGTCAGCTGCTTCCGAGGATGGTGATGCAGACGCTCGAGTCCGACCGGCACGGACATATCCGGACCCTCTACCTGGACCACCATGGCTGGCTGCGCGAGCGGCTGCAGCGACGGCTGGGTTGCCTGGGGCAGGCTGCCGATCTGGCCCAGGACACCTTCGTGCGGCTGCTGGCTCGGGAAGCCGAGCTGGAACGCCTGCGTGAACCCCGTGCCTTCCTGGCGACCGTCGCCCAGGGCCTGCTGGCCAACCACTGGCGGCGCCAGGCCCTGGAGCGCGCCTATCTCGATGCCCTCGCCGCGCAACCGCAGGCCGTGCAGCCTTCGCCGGAAGCTCAGGCCCTGATCCTGGAGACCCTCACCGAACTCGATGCGCTGCTCGACCGCCTGCCCGGCCGGGTGCGCCAGGCCTTCTTGCTGGCGCAACTGGAGGGGCTCACCTATGGCGTCATCGCCGAGCGGCTGGGCGTGTCGGAGCGGATGATCAAGAAGTACATGGCCCAGGCCATGCTGCACTGCCTGGAACTGGTGTCTTGAGTGCGCTGACCCCCGGTCGTGGCGGACCTCTGGAGGAAGCGGCGGTGTGGTTCGCCGAACTGGCTGCCGACGAGGTGGACCCCGTCACTGAGCGGGCCTGGGAACGCTGGTTGCAGGCGGATAGCCGCAACGCCGTGGCCTGGGCGCGGGTGGAGGAAATCAGTGCGCGCTTCACCGGTCTGCCTGCGTCCGGGCGAATGGCCCTGGCGCGGCGCGAGTCCCTGGGACGGCGCCGGGCGCTCAAGGTGCTGGGATTGGCCCTGGGTGGTCTGGCGCTGGGCTGGACGCGGCCGGACGACTGGCGGCTGGGGCAGGGCGCCGACCTGAGCACGGCGGTCGGCGAGATCCGTGCCTTCGACCTGGCCGCCGGGGTGCGCGTCTGGCTCAACACCGACAGCCAACTCGCGCGCGGGGCCACGGCGGATCACTGGCGCTTGCTGCGCGGCGAGGCGCTGTTCGAAAGCCGAGGGGGGACGGCTCCCATGGTGCTGGAGGCGACGCCAGGCCGGGTGCGCTTCGGGGCGGGTTGCTGCGCGGTCCAGGCGCGTGACGACGGATTGGAGGTGGCAGCCTATCGTGGGGCTCTGCAGCTGCTGCCACGCCAGGCCCGGCCCGAGAGCCTGGCGCAACGGGCCCGGGCGCTGATGACGGCTACCGCCGTACAGCCGCTAGGCCCGGTCGATCCGGGGCGGCAACTCTGGCGCCAGGGGCGGCTGGTGGTCGACGACTGGTCGCTGGCGGCGCTGGTGGCGGAGCTGGGTCGCTATAGACCGGGCCTGCTGACCTGCACCGCCACGGTCGCCCAGTTGCGGGTGGTGGGGAGCTATCCCCTGGCGGATACCGACCGCGCGCTGGCGGCCCTGGCCGACAGCCTGCCGGTACGGGTGGAACGGCGCCTGCCCTGGTGGGTGCAGATCGTGCCCGCCTGAAAAAATATGGCGCGGGTGGTTCCCCTTTTTCGCGCTCGCGGGGCTTAGGGGAAACGATCTCCGTTTCGAGGCCCTCCATGCATCGCGATACCCGTTTCACCCTGCATCCGCTGCGCCGCGCCCTGCGCGTCTTCGCCCTGGCCATGCCGTTGGGCATCACCGGCCTGGCCATGTCCCCGGGCCTGGTCCAGGCGGCGCCCCTGGCGCAGGAATACCGCATCGAGGCGGGCAGTCTGGCCACGGTGGTGAGTACCTTCGCCGCCCAGAGCGGCGTACTGCTGTCGGCGCCCGCCCAGGGGCTGGAAGGTCGGCGCAGTCCGGGGCTGCAGGGCCGCTACACACCGGCCGACGGCTTCCAGCAGATTCTCCAGGGCAGTGGCCTGCAGGCGGTGCGGCAGGCCGATGGCAGCTATCGCCTGGAGGCGGTGGCCGCGACCGGCGTGACCTCCCTGAGTGATACCACGGTGACTGGCTTCGCCCTGGGCAATGCCCTGGGCGAGACCGATGGCTACCTGGCGACCCATAGCGACGTGGCCACCAAGACCAGCAAGGGCCTGCTGGAAACCTCCCAGTCGGTCTCGGTGGTGACCCGCGAGCAGATCGATGACCAGGGTGCCAAGACCGTGCAGCAGGCCATGAGGTACACCCCGGGCATCTTCACCGGCCAGATCGGCGCCTCCAATCGCTACGACTACGTGGTGATGCGCGGATTCGCCGACAACAGCGTCGACAATGTCTTTCTCGACGGCCTCAAGACCATGGGCGACAGCGGTACCTTCAGCTCGCTGCAGGTCGATCCCTATTTCCTCGAGCGCATCGACGTGGTGAAGGGCCCGGCGTCGGTGCTCTATGGCCGCAGCCTGCCGGGCGGTCTGGTGGCCCTGACCAGCAAGAAGCCGCTGTACCAGCCCTATCACCAGGTCCAGGCCACCCTGGGCAATCTCGGCCAGCATGGCGCCGGCTT
This sequence comes from Pseudomonas aestiva, assembly GCF_039908605.1. Lineage (NCBI taxonomy): Bacteria > Pseudomonadati > Pseudomonadota > Gammaproteobacteria > Pseudomonadales > Pseudomonadaceae > Pseudomonas > Pseudomonas aestiva. The sequence goes on from NZ_CP150916.1 coordinate 2,093,680, forward strand.
CGATTTCGGCGGACCGCTGGACGAGGAGGGGCGCATCGCCTATCGGCTGGTGGGTCTGGCGCAGCACAGCGACACCCAGTTCGACCAAGTGGAAGAAGAGCGTTACGCCCTGGCGCCCAGCCTGGCCATCGACCTGAGCGACGATACCACCCTGACCCTGCAGGCCTATCTGCAAAAGGACCCGGATGGCGGCTACCACAGTGGCGTGCCGGCCGAGGGCAGCCTCTATCGCCGCAATGGCCGCTATATCAGCAACCACTTCTTCGACGGCGAACCGGACCACGACAGGTTCGAACGGACCCAGCAGATGGTCGGCTATCAGTTCGAGCACAGGTTCAACGACGTCTGGAGCGCGCGGCAGAACTTCCGCTACGCCAAGTCGCGGGTCGAGCTGGAGCAGGTCTATGGCTACGGCTATGTCGGCGACAGCAACCTGCTCAATCGCTATTACTCCGGCGGCCGCGAGAACCTGCACGCCTATACCCTGGACAACCTGGTGCAGGCGGACTTCGACTGGGCCGGCAGCCGCCATACCCTGCTCGCCGGACTGGATTACCAGCGTCGCTGGACCCATGTGGATTGGCCCAGCGGCACGGCGGATGCGCTGGATGCCTTCGCGCCGAACTACGGTGGCCAGGTGACTATCTCCCCCGGCAGCGAGTACCGCCGCGAACTGCAGCAAACCGGCGTCTACCTGCAGGATCTCATCGAACTGGATCGCTGGCGCCTTTCCCTGGGTCTACGCCAGGACTGGGTGGAAATCGGCATCGAGGATCGCCTGGCGGGCACCCGCAGCAGCGCGCGCCGTGGCCAGGCCAGCGGCCGTGCCGGAGCGCTCTATCTGTTCGACAACGGCCTGGCGCCCTACCTGAGCTATTCCACCTCCTTCAATCCCAACGCCTACAACGACGCCGCGGGCAATCCCCTGGAGCCCACCGAGGGCAAGCAGTGGGAGCTCGGCCTGAAGTACCAGCCGCCGGGCAGCGCCAGCTTCTATACCGCCTCGCTGTTCCATATCACCCAGGAAAACGTGGCGACCAAGTTGCCCCAGGAAGACTTCTATTCCTCGGTAGGCGAGATCCGCTCCCGTGGCCTGGAGCTGGAGGGCCATCTGCAACTGGCCGAGCGGCTCAAGCTGCTGGGTAGCTACACCTTTACCGACATCGAGTACACCCAGGCGCTGGACGGCACCCAGGGCAACACGCCGAACCAGGCGCCTCGGCACCAGGCGTCGCTGTGGGGTGAGTACGAGCTGGCCGGACCGCTGGCAGGGTTCAGCGTCGGCGCCGGCGCACGCTACGTGGGCACCAGCTGGGCGGACAAGGCCAACACACTCAAGGTGCCGGCCTACACCCTGGTGGACGCCATGCTCGCCTATGACTTCACCCGTCTGGGGTTGCCGGGGCTGACCGCGCGGGTCAATGCCAACAACCTCATGGGCAAGGACTATGTGGCGTCCTGCTACAGCCTGGACTTCTGCTATTTCGGGGAGGAGCGCAACGTGACCGCGACGGTCAGCTATAGCTTCTAGACGGGCCGGGCGCCTGCCGCTGACCGAGCGGCAGGCGCCCGCCGTCAGCCTTCCAACTGACCACCCGCGAGGGCGCAGAGGCGGGCGGAGTCGAGGATGCGTACCTCCTTGCCTTCGGCCGCCAGCACACCGCTCTGCTGGAAGCGGGTGAACACCCGCGACACGGTTTCCACCGCCAGGCCGAGGAAGTTGCCGATCTCGTTGCGCGACATGCTCAGGCGGAATTGCTGGGCGGAAAAGCCGCGGGCATGGAAGCGCGCGGAGAGATTGACCAGGAAGGTGGCGATGCGCTCGTCGGCACTCTTCTTCGACAGCAGCACCATCATCTGCTGGTCGTCGCGGATCTCCCGGCTCATCACCCGCAGCAGTTGGCGGCGCAGTTGCGGCAGCTGTTCGGAGAGTTCATCCAGGCGCTCGAAGGGGATCTCGCAGACGGTGGTGGTCTCCAGCGCCCGGGCCGAGACCGGATAGCGCTCGGTGTCCATGCCCGACAGGCCGACCAGTTCGCTGGGCAGGTGGAAGCCGGTGATCTGCTCCTCGCCGGCATCGCTCAGGCTGCTGGTGCGCAGGGCGCCGGAGCGCACCGCATAGACCGAGCCGAAGGTATCGCCCTGGCGGAACAGATGGTCACCCTTGGCCAGCGGCCGGCCGCGCTTGACGATCTGGTCAAGGGCGTCCAGGTCTTTCAGATCGAGCGACAGCGGCAGGCACAGCGAGGCGAGGCTGCAATCCTTGCAATGGGCCTGGGCGTTGCGCAGCTTGAGGGGCTCGGTCATGGGGGAAGATCGCTTCTCGTCTGGTTCCAAAAGTCTAACTTTAGCAGTGGTGGCAGGCATGGGTCATATCACCCGGGAAAAGCGCTGCTTGTCATGGTCCGGCAGGTAGCGGTCGAACAGCATGCACAGGGCACGGATCAGCAGGCGGCCCGGCGCCAGCACCTGCAGGCCGCGGGCATCGAGACGGATCAGGCCGTCGGCGGCCATGGCCTCGAGGTGCGGCCAGGCATCGGCGAAGTACTGGCGGAAATCCAGTTCGCAGCTGCGCTCTATGGCGGCGAAATCCAGCTGGAAATGGCAGATCAGCTGGGCGATCACCGCGCCGCGGATGCGATCGTCCCGCGAGCGACGCAGGCCGCGGGCCACCGCCAGTTCGCCCTGGCCCAGGCGTTCCTGGTAGCGGGCGAGGTCGGGGGTGTTCTGGCAGAGCACCTCGCCCACCTGGCTGATGGCGGAGACGCCCAGGCCGAGCAGGTCGCAATGGCCGTGGGTGGTGTAGCCCTGGAAGTTGCGCTGCAGGGTGCCGTCTTCCTGGGCGATGGCCAGGTCATCGTCGGGCAGGGCGAAGTGATCCATGCCAATGTAGCGATAACCCGCGGCCAGCAGCTGTTCCACGGTGCGCTGCAGCATCTCCAGCTTGGCCGCGGGGTCCGGCAGTTCGCTGGCTTCGATGCGCCGCTGCGGCGGAAAGCGCTGCGGCAGATGGGCGTAGTTGAACACCGACAGCCGATGCGGCTGCAGTTCCAGCACCCGCTCCACGGTGTGGGCGAAGCTGGCCGGGGTCTGCCGCGGCAGCCCGTAGATGAGGTCCAGGTTGATGGAGCGATAGTCGAGGGCGCGAGCGGCCTCCACCAGGGTGCGGGTGTCGTCGAAGGGCTGCAGGCGATTGATCGCCAGCTGCACCTGCAGATCCAGGTCCTGGACGCCGAAGCTGACGCGGTTGAAGCCCAGCTCGCGCAGCAGGCCCATGGTGCTCCAGTCGGCTTCGCGCGGATCGATCTCGATGGAGTAGTCGCCGCGGTCGTCGTCGGCCAGGGTGAAGTGGCGGCGCAGGTCGGCCATCAGCTCGCGCAGCTGCATGGGATTGAGAAAGGTCGGGGTGCCGCCGCCGAGGTGCAGTTGTTCCACCCGCTGCCCGCCATCCAGGTGCCGGCTGGTGAGGATCATCTCCTGGCGCAGGGCGTGGAGGTAGGCGGCGCTGCGGCTGCGGTCCTTGGTGATGACCTTGTTGCAGGCGCAGTAGTAGCAGATGTTGGCGCAGAAGGGCACGTGCAGGTAGAGCGACAGCGGCCGTCCGGCCTGGCGGCTCAGGCGCAGGGCGCCGAGCAGGTCGAAGGGGCCTATGCCGTCGTGGAATTGCACGGCGGTGGGGTAGGAGGTGTAGCGGGGGCCGGCGCGATCGTAGCGGGCGATGAGGTCGGCGTCCCAGGCGAGGGCGGCTGTCATGCCGGGCTCCAGTGGTTTCGAGGTGCCCAGTGTGAGGGGCAGGCTCCGGGCTTTATTGATCCAGATCAATAAAGCCCGGGTTAAGCTCTGGCGTTTGGACGAGGAGTGGCCCATGGCAGACGAGTTGTACCTCGACGGCTTTCGCGAATGCCGACCCGCGGGTGAGCCCTTGGCGACCCTGTTGCTGGCCCATGGGGCGGGGGCGGGGATGGACAGCCCCTTCCTGCAGCAACTGGCCGAGGAACTGGCCCGGCGCGAGATCCGGACCCTGAGATTCGACTTTCCCTACATGGCGCGAGCGCGCGCCGAGGGCAAACGGAGCCCGCCGAATCCGGCCCCGGTCCTGCTGGAGCACTGGCGGGCCATGGTCGCCACCTGGCGCGCGGCGGAAAGCGGACCGTTGTGGTTGGCGGGCAAGTCCATGGGCGGGCGGATGGCCAGTCTGCTGGCCGATGAACTGGGCGCGGCGGGCCTCATCTGCCTGGGCTATCCCTTCCATCCGGCGGGCAAGCCCGAACGGCTGCGCACCGACCACCTGGCGACCCTGGCGACACCGACGCTGATCGTCCAGGGCGAGCGGGATGCCCTGGGCACGCGGGAGGAGGTGGCGGGCTATGCGCTGGCACCAGGCATCGAGGTGCAGTGGATCGCCACCGCGGACCATGATCTCAAGCCGCTCAAGCGCAGCGGCCTGAGCCATTCCCAGGCGCTGGTAGAGACGGCGGCCCGGGTGGCGGCCTTTGTGCGTACGGCATCGAAGCATGAGAGCCTGCTCAAAGTCTCGCGAGCTAGAGACAAACGGCGTTGAAAATAGCTGAGGAAGCGGATCGGACCCGCGCTCGGGTTTACGAGTGGTAAATGAGCATTGCGACGGGGCTGGCCTTCCAGGCCATTTTCAACGCCGTTTGGCCGACGCGCAGCAGACTTTGAGGAGGCTCTTAGATGACCCGGAAGCCGCTGGTGCCATCCCGCCGCAACTGCTCGACCAGACCGAATTCCCAGTCCAGGTAAGCCTGCATGGCCGCACGCGGGGCGTCGGTGCCCTCGTAGGGGCGTCGGTAGCGATCGCGCCGGGTCGACAGCAGCCGCGTCTCGCCACCTTCCACCGGCAGGCCGGCGGCCAGCCAGGCCGCGGTGCCGCCTTCCAGCAGCAGGACCGGCCGGTCGGTGGTGGCCTGGACGTCGAGGGCGGCGAAGGCGGCCAGTTGGCCACTGCCACAGGTGAAGACATAGCGCTCGGCGGGTGGCAGCGCTGCCGGCAGATCGGCGCGCAGCACCCAGGCCGCGCCCGGGATGTGCCCCAGCACATAGTTGGCGCTGGTGGTGATATCCACCACCAGGGTGCCCGGCTCGGCCAGCCATTCCTGCAGCCGCGTCACCGAGATGCGCTCCAACGGCCCCGGCGTGGGTGCCGGTGCCTGCCAGGGGCCCGTAGCGCTGAGGGCGCCGGGCGGGATGGCGTCGACCACCGCCACCGTCCAGCCCATCTGTGCCAGCCAGGAGGCGCTCATGTTGGCGCGCACGCCGTCGTCGTCCACCAGCGCCAGGCGGGCGCCACGCACCGGGGCGCTGTGATCGGTCTCCTGGACCAGCTGGCCACCTGGTGTCGAGCGGGCGCCGGGCAGGTGGCCGGCGGCGAATTCCTCGGGGGTGCGCACATCGATCAGGTAGTTCGTGCGCTGGGCGTCGTTGCGCCAGGCTGCCAGTTCGCTGAAGGGCAGGCGGGCGACGCCGGCGCGATCGGCGACCTGGCGGGCGCGGGTCGCGGCGGTCGCCCGGGTCGCCGGACTCACCGCACCGAAGCGGCGTTGCTGGCCATGTTCCAGGGTCTGGCCGGCCAGGGTCCAGCCGATGGTGCCATTGCGCAGGGCGGCCACCGGATTCGGAATGCCGGCGTTGATCAGCGATTGGGCGCCGATCAGGCTGCGGGTACGGCCGGCGCAATTGACGATGACCCGGGTGCGCGGATCGGGTGCCAGCTCGGCCACCCGCAGCACCAGTTCGGCACCCGGCACGCTGACCCCGCCGGGAATGCTCATGGTCTGGTATTCCTCGAAACGGCGGGCGTCGAGGATCACCAGGTCGGCGTCCTGATCCAGCAGCGCCCGGACCTCCTCGGCGGGCAGCGAAGGGGTATGGCGCCGGGCTTCCACCAGTTCGCCAAAGGCCTTGCTCGGCACGTTGACGTCGATGAAGAGTTCGCCGCCGCTGGCGCGCCAGCCCGCCAGGCCACCTTCGAGCAGGGCCACGTCGGTATAGCCCAGGGCGTGCAGGCGTTCGGCCGCGCGTTCCGCCAGGCCCTCGCCATTGTCGTAAAGGGTAATGGCCACGTCGCGCCGCGGCAGCCGCGACCAGGCCTCCAGCTCCAGGCGCGACAACGGCAGATTGGCGGCCCACAGCGGATGGCCGGCGGCAAAAGGGTCTTCCTCGCGGACGTCGAGCAGGGCGACTTCGGTGCCGGCGAGCAGGGCCTGGCGGATGTCCTCGGCGGTGCGGATGGCGGTCATGGTGTGGCGGTCTCCTGGGACAGGTCCCACAGGTTGGGCAACTGGCGATTGGTGTAGCCGGAGATGAAGGGCTTTTCCTGGCCATCCGCGGCATAGACGGCGCGACGCACGGCGCCGATGTTGCCGCCATAGACGTGGATGCTGATGGAGGTGCGGTCGGCGTAGGCGTTGCTGACCTGGTGGATATCGCCCACCCGCGGCGAGACCGCTTCCACCTGGCCCGGCTCCAGGCGCACGGGCGCGCCTTCCGCCAGTAGGCGGCCGACGGGGTCGCGGGCGAAGCCCTGGGCGATCTCGGCGCCGCGCAGCATGCCGATCAGGCCCCAGATGCGGTGGTCATGCACCGGCGTGGCCTGGCCCGGACCCCAGACGAAACTCACCACCGAGAAGCGCTGGCGGGCATCGGCATGCAGCAGGTACTGGCTGTAGCGCTCGGGGCGGGGCAGGGCGCAGTCCTCGGGCAGCCAGTCGTCATGGCGCACCAGCTCGCCGAGCAGGGCGGCGCCGTGCTGCAGCAGCTGAGCTTCGGCAGGGTGTTCGTCGACCAGGGTGGCGAGGTCATGCAGGAACAGGCGCAGGCGGTCGAGCCTAGGGATCATGGCGAGCTCCACGGAGAAGGCGGGTGGACAATGATCGCCATTAAAGCAAGGTCAGGGCCCAGCGCCTTAGATCGATTGGTTCTGTGCTGAAAACAAGTTTTCGCATATTTAGCTATTTTTGTTATCCAGAACGAGCATATTAGGTTATGCGCAATCGATATTTCCGTCTCGGTGACTCACAACGTTAGGTTCTAAGCAGACCAGGGCAACGCCCGTCGCCCTGGCGCCTCTTCTGCTTTCGGAGCCGCTGCATGACCGTCTTCCAGAATGCCCTCGCCAGCGTCCGCGCCCAGGTATCCGCCGCCGAATGGGAGGCGCGGGTCAAGCTCGCCGCCGCCTATCGCCTGGCTGCCCGCGAACGCTGGACCGACCATATCTACACCCACTTCTCGCTACGGGTGCCGGGCCCGGAAGCGCACTTCCTGATCAATCCCTTCGGCCAGACCTTCGACGAGATCACCGCCTCCTCGCTGGTAAAGGTGGACCTCGATGGCGAAATCGTCCTCGACCCCACCGGGCTCGGCATCAACCCGGCCGGCTACGTGATCCACAGCGCCATCCACCGTGCCCAGCCGGACCTCCATGCGGTGCTGCACACCCATACGGCCGCGGGCATCGGCGTCTCCGCTCAGCGCGGTGGGCTACTCATGCTTTCCCAGCACGCCATGAGGTTCTTCGGCCGCCTGGCCTATCATGGCTACGAGGGCGTGGCCCTGGATCTGGACGAGCAGAGTCGGCTGGTGGCCGACCTCGGGGCGCACCCGGCGATGATCCTTTGCAACCATGGGCTGCTGACCGTGGGCGCCAGTCTGGAAGAGGCCTTCTGGCACCTCTATTACCTGGAGCGTTCCTGCGCGGCGCAGCTGGCGGCCCAGAGCGGCGGTGCCGAGCTGGTGATCGCCGCGGACGCCGTGGCGCAGAAGGTCAGCGACCTCATCCCCGGCAACCTGGCGCGCGGCGCTCATGTCCGCCACTGGGAGGCGGCGGTGCGCCAACTGGAGCGCCACGAGGGCCGGGAGTACGCGCAATGAAGCGCTTGCTTGCCACGCTGGGCCTGGCGCTGCTGCTGGGGCAGGCCCAGGCGGCGCCGGATCTCTCCGGGGTGACCCTGGTGCTGGGCGACCAGGCCCGCGGTCTGCGCGCCATGATGGAAGCCGCCGGCACCCTCGAAGGCGCGCCCTACCGCTATCGCTGGGCCAACTTCCAGGGCGCCGCGCCGCTGTTCGAGGCCCAGCGCGTCGGCGCGGTGGATACCTCCTACGCCGGGGACCTGCCGGTGCTGATGGCCGCGTCCGGCGGCGTGCCGCTCAAGCTGATCGCCACCAATGTCGGCTATCCCCAGGCCAATGGCCTGCTGGTACAGAAGGATTCGCCGATCCGTTCGGTCAGGGACCTCAAGGGGCGTACCGTGGTGGTGTCCTCGGCCAAGGGCAGCATCTCCCAGCATCTGCTGTATGCCGCCCTCGAAGAGGCAGGGGTCAGGCGCGACGAGGTGACGGTCAAGTTCGTGCTGCCCACCGATGCCAGCGCCGCCTTCAATGCCGGGCAGATCGACGCCTGGGCCACCTTCGATCCCTATCTCGGCATCGCCGAGCAGCACGGCGCCCGGCTGCTGCGCGATGGCCAGGGGCTGACCACCGCGCTGGGCTTTCTCACCGCCACGCCAGCGTCGCTGGAGGACCCGGCCAAGCGCGCCGCCATCGCCGATTTCGCCGGGCGCCTGGCCCAGGCGCGGGCCTGGGCGGTCGCCCATCCGCAGGACTATGCCCGGGTCTACGCCGAGCTGACGCGCCTGCCGGAAGGTGCCGCGGTGGCCATTTCCACCCGCACCTCCCGTGGCCTGCGCCCGGTGCAGCCAGCAGACGTCGCCGCGGTGCAGCAGGTGGCCGATCTCTTCAGCGAACTCCAGGTGCTGCCCAAACCGGTCGACGTCGCCGCCCTGGCCGATGCCAGTGTCTTTACTCAGGAAGCCAAACCATGACCCTCATCCGCCGTACCCTGCTGGCGCTACCGCTGCTGCTCGCCGCCAGCGCGGCCCTGGCCGCCGAGACCCTGACCCTGCGCATCGCCGACCAGAAGGGCAACATGCGCGCCCAGCTGGAGGCGGCCGACGGCCTGCGCGAGCTGCCGGGCTATCGCATCCAGTGGGCGGAGTTTCCCGCCGCCGCGCCCCTCGCCGAGGCGCTCAATGCGGGCGCGGTGGATGCCGGCATCATCGGCGATGGCCCGCTGCTGTTCGCCCTGGCCGCCGGCGCGCCGGTCAAGGCCATCGCCGTGGACAAGTCCGATCCCTATGGCACGGCGGTGATCGTGCCGCGCGACTCGCCACTGCGGAGCGCGGCCGATCTCAAGGGCAAGCGCATCGCCACCGGGCGCGGCTCCATCGGCCATTACATCGCGCTCAAGGCGCTGGATTCCGTGGGCCTGACCGCCCGGGACGTGAGCTTTCGCTTCCTTGGTCCGGTGGACGCCAAGATGGCCCTGGCCAATGGCTCGGTGGATGCCTGGGCGACCTGGGAGCCCTATACCGCCCAGGCCGAGCAGGTCGACGGCGCCCGGGTGCTGGTCAGTGGTCGAGGACTCTGGGCGGGCAACAGCTTCCTGGCCGCCACCGATACGGCCCTGGCCGATCCGGCCCGGCGCGCGGCGCTGCAGGACTACCTCGATCGTCTGGCCGCTGCTCAGCGCTGGGGCTACGCCCACCTCGACAGCTATGCCAAGACCCTGGCGCAGATCATCGGCTTTCCCGAGGCGGTGGCCCGGCTGCAATTCGAGCGCCGCCAGCTGCACTGGGAACCCATCGACCAGCAGGTGGTGGCCGACCAGCAGGCGGCGGCGGATTTCTATCATCGCAGCGGCCTGATACCGCAGCGCCTGGATGCGCAGGGGACCTTCGCCGAGGGGTTCCGGGTGGCCAAGCCGGACGCGCCGCGGCAGGCGGCGCGGGAGTAGGGCGGGATGCAGGGTGGTGTTGGGCTTCGCTTCGCTCAGCGCCAACCTGCGTACGGCGGGGCGCCCCCTCTCCCTCCGGGAGAGGACTCGGGTGAGGGAAAGCCCACACGTCACTCGACCTATCCATATAACCCATCCTTATTTCAAAAACGCTGAACAGCTTGAGTAGGCTATAAGCCAATTCCATGGATGAGCGCACCTCGATGCCCCCACGTCTCCCCTTCACCCGTCGTCCCCTGGCCTTGGGGCTCGCGGCCAGCCTGCTCACCGGACTGATCACCGCACCCCAGGCGGCCCAGGCCGAGGGCACCCTGCGCATCTCCGAACAATTCGGTGTGTCCTATGTGATCCTGCACATGCTGCGTGACCAGCAACTGATCGAAAAGCACGGCAAGCAAGAGGGCGTCGACATCAAGGTCGACTGGATCAAGCTGTCCGGTGGCGCGGCGGTCAACGAGGCGGTGCTGTCGGGCGCGGTGGACGTCGGCTCCGCCGGGCTCGGGCCGCTGTTCACGCTCTGGGACCGCACCCATGGTCGGCAGAACGTCAAGGCTGTGGCCAGCCTGGGGGCCTTTCCCAATTACCTGGTCACCAACAATCCGCAGGTCAAGACCCTGGCCGACTTCACCGCCAAGGACCGCATTGCCGTGCCGGCGGTCAACGTCTCGGTGCAGTCGCGCTTCCTGCAGTACGCCGCCGCCCAGGCCTTCGGCGAGAAGAACTGGAATCGCCTGGATCCCCTGACCGTGGCGGTGCCGCATCCGGATGCCACCACGGCGGTGATCTCCGGCGGTACCGAGATCAACAGCCACTTCGCCAATCCGCCGTTCCAGGAACAGGAACTGGCCAGCGGCAAGGTGCACAGGGTGCTCAGTTCCTATGACGTGCTCGGTGGGGCCGTCTCGCCCAATCTGGTGTTCGTCACCGAGAAATTCCGCCGGGACAATCCCAAGACCTACAAGGCCTTCCGTGAGGCCCTGGTCGAAGCCGGGCAGATCATCGAGAAGGACAAGGCCGCCGCCGCCCGTACCTACGTGAAAGTCGAGAATTCCCGCCTCGATCCGGCCCTGATCCAGCGGATCATCGAAAGCCCCGAGGTCAACTTCGACACGGCGCCGCAGAACACCCTGAAGCTGGCGGAATTCATGTACCGCATCGGCGCCATCCGCAACCAGCCCAGCGGCTGGCAGGACTATTTCTTCGTCGACGCGCCCGATCAGAAGGGCAGCTGATCCCTTTTCCCTTAGGGTTCCACCGGACCACCGGACGAGCCCTCGACATCTCGAGGTCTCCCATGGCTATTCCTCCGTTTTTCCTGCGCCTCGGGCTGCTCCTGGCGAGCACGACCCTGGTGCTGTCCGCCCAGGCCGCCGAGCCGCAGAAGATTCGCCTCGGCATCAACGACAGTCCGCAGAATGCCGCCCTGGAGCGCGCCGCCGAGGTGGCGCGGGAACAGGGCGTGGCGGTGGAAGTCGTCGCTTTCAGCGACTGGAACACGCCGAATCTGGCGCTCGCCCACGGCGACATCGACGTCAACTACTTCCAGCATCAACCCTTCCTGGAAAACGCCAACGCCCAGAACGGCTACGGCCTGGTGCCCATCGCCTATGGCGTGGAAAACAAGGTCGGCCTCTATTCCAAACGCGTGAAAAGCTTTGCCGAGGTGCCGGACGGCGCCACCGTGGCGGTGGCCGACGATCCGGTCAACCAGGGCCGCGGGCTGCACCTCTATGCCCGCGCCGGCCTGATCCAGCTCAAGCCGGACATCGGGCCCAAGGCCAGCCTGCAGGACATCGTCGCCAATCCCCGCCAGCTGAAATTCATCGAACTGCCCGGTCCGCAACTGGCGCGGGTGCTGGACGACGTGACCCTGGCGCAGAGCTATCCCTCGCATATCCTTGCGGCCGGCACCACGGACCCCAACAGTGCGCTGCTGTTCAGCGACGACGAGGCCAGCGGCCACCGCTATGCCCTGAGGTTCGTGACCAGGCCGGACAAGGCCGATGACCCGGCGATCCGCACCTTCATCCAGGTGTTCCAGAACGATCCGCGGGTGCGCGAGGCCATCGCCCAGGCCTACGGCAATCCGCAGCTCTACAGCCTGGCCTGGCTGAACCGGCAGGAGGCCGTCCGATGAGCAACGCGCTGCTCAGCACCGCACCGGCGCAGCCGCCCGTCGAACCCCAGGCCGCCCCTGCGCGCGAGCATCTGCGCCTGAGCGGGGTGCAAAAGATCTACACCGGCGGTGCGCTGCCAGTGACCGCGCTGGCCGACATCGACCTCAGCATCGCCCGTGGCGAGATCTTCGGCATCATCGGTCGCAGTGGCGCCGGCAAGTCCAGCCTGATTCGCACCCTCAATCGCCTGGAAGACGTCAGCGCCGGCCAGGTACTGGTCGATGGCGTCGATCTCGGTACCCTGAAGGGCGACCGGCTGGTGGCGCTGCGGCGGCGCATCGGCATGATCTTCCAGCACTTCAATCTGCTGGCCTCGCAGACGGTGCTGGAGAATCTGGCACTGCCGCTCAAGGCCGCCGGTTTTCGTCGCGATGAGATCGAAGCCCGGGCCCGGGAATTGCTCGAGCTGGTCGGGCTGCAGGGCAAGGAGCAGGTCTATCCCTCGCGGCTGTCCGGTGGGCAGAAGCAGCGGGTGGGCATCGCTCGTGCGCTGATGCTCAAGCCCGAATTGCTGCTCTGCGACGAGGCCACCTCGGCGCTGGATCCGGAGACCACCCAGTCGATCCTGGCCTTGTTGCAGGACATCAATCGCCGCCTGGGGCTGACCATCGTGCTCATCACCCACGAGATGGCGGTGATTCGCCAGATCTGCGACCGGGTGGTAGTCCTGGAGCATGGCCGCATCGTCGAACAGGGTTCGGTGTGGCAGCTGTTCGGCGCGCCCCAGGCAGAAGCCACCCGGGCGCTGCTGGCCCCCCTGGCGGCCCAGCTGCCGGCGGATCTGGCCAGGCGGCTCGCTACCAACCGGCAACCGGGCGCCCGGGCCGTGCTGGAGCTCGGCTACGACGGCGAGGGTGCGGAGCCCGACTTCCAGGCGCTGGGCCAGGCCCTCGGCGCACCGGTCGAGCTGCTGCATGGCGGTATCGACCGCATCCAGGGCCATGCCCTGGGTCGCCTGCTGGTAGCGACCGCGGCGCCGGAACGACGGCTGGCCAGCTTCCTGGCCCAGACCGGGCTGTTCGCCCGGGCGGAGGTGCTGGGCTATGTCTGACTTCATGCTCAAGGCGCTGTGGAAGGCCTTTCTCGACACCCTGACCATGGTCAGCGTGTCGGCGGCCATCGTCTGGTTCGCCGGCATCGCCCTGGCGGTGGTGCTGGTCACCACCGGGCGCGGCGCCATCTTCGCCGCGCCCACCCTCAACCGGGTGCTGGGCACCCTGATCAACGCCTTTCGCGCCACGCCCTTCATCATTCTGCTGGTGGCCCTGATCCCGCTGACTCGGCTGATCACCGGGACCACCATCGGCGTCTGGGCGGCGGTGGTACCCATCACCCTCAGCGCCACGCCGTTCTTCGCCCGCATCGCCGAGGTCAGCCTGCGCGAGGTCGGCGGTGGGGTGATCGAAGCGGCCCAGGCACTGGGCTGCGAACGGCGGCACATCGTCTTCAATGTGCTCCTGCCGGAGGCGCTGCCCGGCATCATCGGCGGCTTCACCGTGACCCTGGTGGCCATGATCGGCGCCTCGGCCATGGCCGGCGCCATAGGCGCAGGGGGGCTCGGCGACCTGGCGATCCGCTATGGCTACCAGCGCTACGACACCCAGGTGATGGCCGTGGTGATCGCCATCCTGGTGGTGCTGGTGTGCGGCATCCAGTTCATCGGCGACCGCTACGTGCGGCACCTGCGGGCGCGCTAGCTCAGGCGCTCCAGATAGGCCGGCAATTCCGGGTCGGGCAGCACCGAGAGCACCTTGAGGCGCTGCAGGGTGCGGTCGCGACCGCGCAGCAGGTGATTGCGCAACTGGCTGGCGGCCGAGTCGGGACTGCCTACCAGCAGGGATTCCAGCACCAGGCGATGCTCCACCAGCACCGCCTCGTCCAGCGGGGTGCCGAGGGACTGGTGGAAGATGCGCGAGACATTCAGCGGACTCTGGCTGTGGGCGATCAACTGGGCCAGCTTGCGATTGCGCAGGCCGGCCAGGCAGCGCCCATGCAGATCCGCCTCGATGCGCTCCACTGCGATCCAGGAGGTGGGCGCAGGGTGGGCAGCCAGCTGCTCCAGTCGTTCGAGCATCGCCAGCAGCTCGCCGCGCGCCAGTCCCGGCGCCGTCTGCAACAGCGCTTCGGGTTCCAGCAGGGCGCGGATCTCGTAGTCGTCGCGGATGGCCTGGGCGGTGAGCGGACCGGCCAGCCACTGGCCATAGGGTTCCTTTTCCACCAGGCCACGATCGCGCAGGCGCATCAGGGCTTCGCGCACCACGGCGCGACTGACGCCCAGGTGATCGGCCGCCTGCTGCTCGTCCAGGCGGAAATGGCCGAAGAGCAGGGCGTGGCTGACACAGGCGGCGATCTCGTCGCCGACCCGTTCGCCCAGGGAGCGCGTATCGATCAGTTCGTCACCGCTGTCCAGCCCGAGCAACTGGCGGGTCAGCGGCTGGCGCTGCGGCTCGCCCGCGGTGCCGGCCGGATCGATCAGATAACCACGCCCTTCGAAGCGGCGGATCAGGCCTTCCTCCTGCAACAGCGTCAGCGCCTGGCGCACCGGTACCCGACTAGTGCCGAACAGCTGTGCCAGCGGCGCCTCGACCAGGACCAGCCCCGGCACCGCGCGACCGGCCAGGATGGCTTCGCGCAGCGCATTGCGGATCATCGCGTAGCGCGCGGCGGTACGACTGTCATCGAGGGGGGCGGGGACTGCTGCCGACATCGGGGGCCTTCCGGAAACGAGATGAGAATTGTGGCACAGGCCTGCGGCCTTTCGCGCGTTACCGCCGGGGTCGGGTGCACGCACGGTAACGGGGCAGTCGTTACGGTTCTGCACAAAGATGGATCTATTTAATTTAAGTACATTTTATTGGCTGCAGGTGAAGAAAGGATCGAGCGACCTCTAAGCGCTGGCTTTGCGATTAAGTAGCAGCCTTTTTCTCAAGCTGGCACAAAGCCTGCTCTATCAAACGTACCAAATTATAAAATGTACGTTTAAGGAGCAGCCATGGATTCTGCCCACGCCCTGTCCCTGGATGCGGTCGGTCTCGGCGAGGCCTATGCCGCCGGTACCCTCGATCCGGTCGCGGTCTTCGAGGCGGCGCTGGCACGCGCCCAGGCATCCTCGGCCGTATTCATCAGCCTGACCGCCGCGCGTGGACGCGCCGAAGCCCTGGCCGCGCGCGAGCGCTGGCAGACCGGGCAGCCGCGTTCGCCGCTGGATGGCGTGCCGCTGGCCTGGAAGGACCTGTTCGACCTGCAGGGCGAGGTCACCACCTGCGGCGCCGAGCTGCGCCGCCTGGCGCCACCGGCGGCCACCGACGCCGAGCTGGTGCAGCGCCTGAGCCGGGCCGGCCTGGTCAGCCTGGGCAAGGTCAATCTCAGCGAGTTCGCCTATTCCGGCGTGGGATCGAATCCCCATTTCGGCACGCCTGCCAATCCCCGGACGCAGGCTGAGGTGCGCATACCTGGCGGCTCCTCCTCGGGGTCGGCGGTGGCTGTCGCCGCCGGCATCGTGCCCCTGGCCCTCGGTACCGACACCGCCGGTTCGGTGCGCCTGCCGGCCGCGCTCAATGGGCTGGTGGGTTATCGCCCCAGCCTGGGGCGCTATCCGGCGACCGGCATCTTTCCGTTGGCCGCATCCTATGACGTGCCGGGTCCGCTGGCGCGCAGCCTGCGCGATGTGCAGTGCCTGGATCGCCTGCTGAAAGGCGCAGCCGCCCGACCGCTGCCGGCGCTGACGGCGTTGCGCGTGGTGCTGGACCTGAGCGTGCTGGACGACGCCCGGGTGGAGCCGGCGGTGCGGGCCAATCTGCTGGCCGCCGCCGAGCGGCTGACCCGCGCCGGGGTGCGCGTGGAGCGCCGCGCCCGCACGGTCTTTACCGAGGCCCTGGAATTTCTCGCCGTAGAAGGTTGGCCAGGGGCCCTGGAAGCCTTCGCCCTGCACCGCGAGGTGCTCGACGGTCCCGCGGCCGCTCGCCTGGACCCACGGGTACGGCAGCGCCTGGAGCGGGCACGGGCCTTGCCCGATGGCCATCTGGCCGTTCTGCATGAACGCCGCGATCAGCTGCGGGAGCGCTTTGCCGCCGAATTCGCCGAGGCGCTGCTGTTGGTGCCGACGGTGAGCCGAGTGGCACCGCTGCTGGCTCCTCTGGAAGCCGACATAGACCTCTTCGCGGCCACCAATCTGGAGCTGCTGCGCCTGACCATGGCCGGCAGCCTGCTCGGCGCGCCGGGTGTCTCGCTACCCAGCGGCAGCGATGCCCAGGGCCTGCCCACCGGCTTGTTGCTGGTGGCCCCCGCCGCCGCGGACGAGCGCCTGCTCGATGCCGCCACGGCCGTGGAAGCCCTGGTCAGCGTTTGATTTCAAGTGGCGGTGGCGGGGGCCCGGCTCCGTCATCGACCTGGGTTTCTTCCGGGTACTGGAGAGTGCAACGATGGCCAAAGAAATCTTCGTTTCCATCGGCGTCGACGTCGACGCGGTGGCGGGCTGGCTCGGTTCCTACGGCGGCGAGGATTCGCCCGATGACATCTCCCGCGGCCTGTTCGCCGGCGAGGTGGGGTCGCCCCGGCTGCTCAAGCTGTTCGAGCGCTACGGCCTCAAGACCACCTGGTTCATTCCGGGCCATTCGGTGGAGACCTTTCCCGAGCAGATGCAGGCGGTGGCCGCGGCAGGCCATGAGATCGGCATCCATGGTTACAGCCACGAAAATCCCATCGCCATGACCCCCGAGCAGGAGGAGGCGGTGCTGGACAGGTCCATCGAGCTGATTACCGCGCTGGCCGGCAAGCGCCCCACCGGTTATGTCGCGCCCTGGTGGGAATTCAGCCGGGTGACCAACGAGCTGCTGCTGAAGAAGGGCATCAAGTACGACCACAGCCTGATGCACAACGACTTTTCTCCCTACTACGTGAGGGTCGGCGACAACTGGACCAAGATCGACTACAGCCAGCAGCCCGAGAGCTGGATGAAGCCGCTGGTGCGCGGCCAGGAAACTGATCTGGTGGAGATCCCGGCCAACTGGTACCTCGACGACCTGCCGCCGATGATGTTCATCAAGAAGGCGCCCAACAGCCATGGCTTCGTCAATCCACGCCACCTCGAAGAGATGTGGCGCGACCAGTTCGACTGGGTCTATCGCGAGATGGACTACGCCGTCTTCCCCATCACCATCCACCCCGATGTCTCGGGGCGGCCGCAGGTGCTGCTGATGCTCGAACGCCTGATCGAGCATATCCAGGGTCACGCCGGGGTGCGCTTCGCCACCATGGACGAGATCGCCGACGACTTCCTGCGGCGCCAGCCGCGCCAGCGCTAAGCGCCCAGCCCACAGGTACAGGATCATGACCCTCCCTGCCGCCCCTTCGCTCCACCCGGAAACCGCCACGGCTGCCTGGAAACCGCAGCCGCTGTCTTCCGGTGATGTCCGCTACGCCACCTGGATCGCCTTCTTCGCCTGGGTGTTCGCCGTCTACGACTTCATCCTCTTCGGCACCCTGCTGCCGGTGATGGGTGGACACTTCAACTGGAGCGAGGCCGAGCAGGCCGAACTCGCCACCTGGGTAGCCCTGGGTGGAGCCATCATCGCCTTCGCCATCGGCCCGCTGGTGGACCGGATCGGTCGCCGCGGCGGCATCATCGTCACTATCGGCGGCACGGCCGTGTGCTCGGCGCTGACCGCGCTGTGCGCCGGCATGGGCAAGGTGCCGCTGGTGCTGGTGCGTTCGGTGGCCGGCCTGGGCTATGCGGAGGAGGGGGTCAACGCCACCTACCTGACCGAGGTCTATGCGGCCTCCGACGATCCGCGGCTGATCCGCCGCCGGGGCTTCATCTACAGCCTGGTGCAGAGTGGCTGGCCGATCGGTGCGCTGATTGCCGCCGGGCTCACCGCCTTGCTGCTGCCGCACATCGGCTGGCAGGGCTGCTTCGTGTTCGCCGCCGTACCGGCCTTCGTCATCGCCGTACTGGCGCGCAAGCTCAAGGAAAGCCCGCAATTCCAGGTGCACGCCCGCATCCAGCGCCTGCGCCGCGAAGGCCAGGAGCAGGACGCCCGCAGCCTGGCCCGTGAATACGGCGTGGACTACGAAGAGCACGCCAAGGCCGGCGTGGCCATGGCCTTCAAGGGCCAGGCCCTGCGCCCGACCCTGGTATTGAGCCTGGCCATCCTGCTCAACTGGTCGGCGATCCAGGTGTTCAGCGTGCTGGGGACCTCGGTGATCGTCAGCGTGCACAAGCTCAGCTTCGAGAATTCGCTGTGGATCCTGGTGCTGTCCAACGCCGTCGGCTTCATCGGCTACCTGTTCCATGGCTGGCTGGGCGATCGCATCGGTCGGCGCAACACCGTGGCCCTCGGCTGGATGTGCGGCGGCGTGGCCTTCTTCGCCATGCTGCAGGCGCCCAGCCAGCTGGTGCCGGTGGTGGCGCTCTACAGCCTGGGACTGTTCTTTCTCACCGGCCCCTATTCGGCCATGTTGTTCTTCATGGGCGAAAGCTTTCCCACCAGCATTCGCGCCACCGGTGGCGCCATCGTCCACGCCATGGGACCGATCGGCGCCATCCTCGCCGGCCTCGGCATCACCAGCGTGCTCGGCAGCGGTGGCCAGTGGCACAGCGCCGCGCTCTGGTTCGGTGCCCTGCCGTGCTTTCTCTCCGGCCTGGTGATGTGGACCGCGCGCCACGTCGAACCCACCAGCCTCAAATGACAGGAGCCCCCATGACAGCTCATACCTCTCCCGTCGCCCTGATCACCGGTGCCGCCAGCGGCATCGGCCAGGCCCTGGCCGTGGCCTATGCCCAGCGGGGCGTGCGGGTGGTCGGCGGCTACTACCCGGGCGATCCCCATGACCCCGAAGACACCCGGCGGCTGGTAGCCGCCGCGGGTGGCGAGTGCCTGCTCGAACCCCTGGACGTCAGCGACAGCGCCTCGGTGGATGCCCTGGCCGATGCCGCCCTGGCGCACTTCGGCCGCCTCGACTATGCCGTGGCCAACGCCGGGCTTCTCCGCGCCGCACCGCTGCTGGAGATGAGCGACGCGCGCTGGCACGAGATGCTCGACGTCGACCTCACCGGCGTCATGCGCACCTTTCGCGCCGCCGCGCGGCACCTGGGGGAGGGCGGTGCCCTGGTGGCCATCTCCTCCATCGCCGGCGGCGTCTATGGCTGGCAGGACCATGCCCATTACGCCGCCGCCAAGGCCGGGGTGCCGGGACTGTGTCGCTCGCTGGCCGTCGAACTGGCGCCGCGTGGCATCCGCTGCAACGCGGTGATTCCCGGTCTGATCGAGACGCCGCAATCGCTGGACGCCAAGAACTCCCTGGGTCCGGAAGGCCTGGCCAATGCCGCCCGCAGCATTCCTCTGGGGCGGGTCGGCCGGCCCGACGAGGTGGCGGCGCTGGTGCGGTTCCTGACCAGTACCGAAGCCAGCTACATCACCGGCCAGAGTCTGATCGTCGATGGCGGTCTCACCGTCCGCTGGCCCGATTGAGGAGAAGAGCATGTTCGAGCTGACAGACCGCCGCGCCCTGGTGACCGGCGCGGCCAGCGGGATCGGCGCTGCCATCGCCCGCAGCTATGCCGCTGCGGGGGCGCGCCTGGTGCTGGCCGACCGCGACGCCGAGCGGCTGGCGCGGGTGGCTGCGGAATGCCGTGCCCTGGGTGCGTCGGTGACGGAGACCGTCGCCGACGTTGGCCAGCCGGATGGCGCCCGAGCCGGAGTGGACGCCTGCGTGGCGGCTTACGGCGGCATCGACATCCTGGTCAACAATGCCGGGATGCTGACCCAGGCACCCTGCGTCGACCTGACCCTGGAACAGTGGAACGACATGCTGCGCGTCGACCTCACCAGCGTCTTTCTCGCCAGCCAGCGCGCCCTGCCGCACATGCAGGCGCAGCGCTGGGGCCGCATCATCAACGTCGCTTCCCAGCTCGGCATCAAGGGCGGCGCCGAGCTCTGCCACTATGCGGCGGCCAAGGCCGGGGTGATCGGCTTCACCAAGTCGCTGGCGCTGGAGGTGGGCCGCGACAACGTGCTGGTCAACGCCATCGCCCCCGGGCCCATCGAGACCCCGCTGGTGGATGGCATCAGCGCCGACTGGAAGGCGGCCAAGGCCCGCGAATTGCCGCTGGGCCGCTTCGGTCGCGCGGAGGAGGTGGCGCCGGTGGCGCTGCTGCTGGCCAGCGATCCGGGTGGCAATCTCTTCGTCGGCCAGACCCTGGGTCCCAATTCCGGCGACGTCATGCCCTAGGAGGTAGCCATGTGCGGACTGTGCGGCCTGCTGGGCCCGGATCTCCACTGGAGCGATCCGCTGGGCGATGACCTGCCCCGGCGGCGCGAGCGCCTGCGTCGGGTCGCCGCCATCAACCGGGTGGTGGCGCCGTTCCGGCTGACCGTGAGCGACGTCCAGGGTGCCTCCTACCTCATCCAGGGCCCGACCGGGCGCCAGGCCCTGGCCGAGGGCCTGGACGACCTCTGGCGCCAGGCCGAATCGGTGCTGGGGCGACCGCTCGATCCCCTGGATCCACGGGTGCTGGCGCCGCTGGAGTTGGCGCCATGAGCCTTGCCGTCAATGTCATCACCGGCTTTCTCGGCAGCGGCAAGACCACCTTGCTGCGGCGCCTGCTGGCCCAGGAAGCCCTGGGCGAGACGGCGCTGCTGATCAACGAATTCGGCGAGGTCGGCATCGACCACCTGTTGGTGGAAGAGGTGGCTCCGGACACCGTGCTGCTGCCCAGCGGCTGCGTCTGCTGCTCGGTGCGCGGCGATCTCAAGGCGGCGCTGCTGACCCTGCACGGTCGGCGCAGCCGCGGCGAGATTCCGGCCTTCCGCCGGGTCCTGCTGGAGACCACCGGCCTGGCCGATCCGGGGCCGATCCTGGCCACCCTCAATCTCGATCCCCAGTTGCGCGGACGCTTCCACCTGGGCTTGCTGGTGACCGTGGTGGACGCCGAGCACGCCGCCTTACAGGAAGGGCTGCACCCGGAGTGGCTCAACCAGGTCACCGCGGCCGACCGGCTGTTGCTGAGCAAGGCCGACCGGGTCGTGCCTGCCGTGCTGGAGCGGCTGGACCGGCAGCTGGCCCAGCTCAATCCCACCGCCACCCGGGCCCTGGCGGCTTCCGTGGTTAGCGGCGATGACCTGCTGCTGGGCGAGGGCCTGCGCGCCGCCGATCCGGCGGCCGAGGTCGGCCGCTGGCGACTGTTCGCCGAGGTCGCCGAAGGCCGCCACGGCAGCGCCGAGGTCTGCTGCCTGGAGTTCGACCGGCCGCTGGACTGGATGGCCTTCGGGGTGTGGCTGTCGATGCTGCTAAGATGCCACGGGCAACGCATCCTGCGAGTCAAGGGCATCCTCGACGTGATCGACGCCAGCCAACCCATCGTCATCCATGGCGTGCAGCACAGCCTGCATCCACCGGTGCACCTGCCGGCCTGGCCGGCGGGCGAACGCCGCTCGCGCCTGGTGTTCATCGTCCGTGACCTGGACACCGCGCTGCTCAGGCGCTCCTTCTCTGCCTTCATGGGTGGCCTGGGCCGGGCCGCATGAGCACGCCGCTGACCCTGAGGGTGCTGGGCACCTCGGTGACCCTGCTCGAACCCATCCGCCAGCGGGCGGAGGCGGAGCTGGGCATCCGCCTGGTCTACCAGATCCATGACGTCCAGACCGCCCAGCGCATCGCGGTGCTGGAGCCGGACAGCTACGACCTCTATGACCAGTGGTTCCACAACGTCGACTTCGTCTGGCCGGCGCGGGCGATCCAGCCCATCGACATCCGCCGCATCGCGCTCTGGGAAGAGATCAACGACCTGCCCAAGCGCGGCCGACTGCATGCCACCGATCGCCTGGCGCCCGGCTGCCGGCCGTGCGACCGCCTCTATGTACAGCACGACGGCAGCCTCGGTGGCCAGCCCAGTGAACGCATCAGCATGCTGCCGCTGACCCACAACGCCGACAGCTTCGCCTATCGTCCGGAAAGCCTGCCTGCCGCCCTGGCGGGTCAGCAGGAGAGCTGGGCCTGGCTGATCGACGAAGGCTGGTGTGGCCACAGCGCCCTGCAGAGCGACGCCGCCATCGGCGCCCTGGACGCCGCCCTGGCGATCCAGGCCGCCGGTCTCGCCCGTTTCGACGACATCGGCAATCTGCGCCTGGAGGAGATCGACCGCCTGGCCGAATTGCTGGTGGAGCGCCAGCGCCATCGGCATTTCGCGGCGTTCTGGTCCGACGACCGCAGCGCCGGCGAGCTGACCCTGGCCGCCGGGGTGGACATCCAGAGTCTCTGGTCGCCCATGCTCATGGCCCTGCACCGGGCGGGGGTGGATTATCGGGTGGCGGTCCCGCGCGAGGGCTACCGCGCCTGGTTCGGCGGCCTGTCGCTGTCGCGCTGCGCGGAGGGGCGGGTGCGCGATGCCGCCTATGCCTACCTCAACTGGTGGCTGGCCGGCTGGCCTGGGGCGGTGATGGCCCGCCAGGGGTTCTACATCGCCAATCCGGTGCAGGCGCGGGATCACCTTAGCGCCGCCGAGTGGGACTTCTGGTACGGCGGCCTGCCGGCCCGTGAAGAACTCGCCGGCAGCGACGGCCTGCCGCTGATCGAGGTGGGCCAGCGTCGCGAAGGCGGTTCCTATGCCGAACGCATGAGCCATATCGGTGTGTGGAATTCGGTGATGGACGAGCACAACTATCTGGTGCGGCGCTGGAGCGAATTCCTGCGCACCACGGCCGCCTGAGGCGACATCCTTTGGGCAAGGACCGCGCGCCAGACGCCTTGCTGCGCTGTTGCCCAGGCGACAGCAGCTGGACAGCTGCCCTTGGCGCTACACCTGAAATTGTCTTACATCTGTTCGCAAATTATTGATGTAAAACGATTTTTTGACTTGGTTCGGTTCTTGATAGAAGGCTCAGGGTCACTGTTTCGCTCGTCCTCGCGGCGAGCCCAACCCGGAGAGCCTTTGCATGTCGCAGAACCCCGTCAAATTCGCCTATTGGGTCCCCAACGTCAGCGGCGGCCTGGTGGTCAGCACCATCGAGCAGCGCACCCACTGGGGCATCGACTACAACCGCACGCTGGCCCAGCTCGCCGAGCGGGCCGGCTTCGACTACGCCCTGACGCAGATCCGTTTCACCGCCGGCTACGGCGCCGAATACCAGCATGAATCGGTGGCCTTCAGCCATGCGCTGCTGGCCGCCACCGAGCGGCTCAAGGTGATCGCCGCCATCCTGCCCGGCCCCTGGAATCCGGCGCTGGCGGCCAAGCAGCTGGCGACCATCGACCAGCTCACCAACGGCCGGGTCGCCATCAACCTGGTCTCCGGCTGGTTCAAGGGTGAATTCCACGGCATCGGTGAGCCCTGGCTGGAGCACGACGAACGCTATCGGCGTTCCGAGGAATTCATCCGCGCCCTCAAGGGCATCTGGACCCAGGACAACTTCAGCTTCGCCGGCGACTTCTATCGCTTCCGCGACTACACCCTGAAACCCAAGCCGCTGCAGCAGCCCCATCCAGAAATCTTCCAGGGTGGCAGCTCGCGGGCCGCGCGGGACATGGCGGCGCGGGTCTCCGACTGGTACTTCACCAACGGCGGCACCCGCGAGGAGATTCGCGCCCAGGTGCAGGACCTGCGCGCCAAGGCCGCGGCGGAGGGGCGTGAGGTCAAGGTCGGGGTGAATGCCTTCATCATCGCGCGCGACACTGAGGCCGAGGCGCGCGAGGTGTTGCGGGAGATCGTGGCCAAGGCCAACCCGGAGGCGGTCAAGGCCTTTGGCGATGCGGCGCGCCAGGCTGGTGCTGCCAGCCCGGAAGGCAAGGGCAACTGGGCCGACTCCAGCTTCGAGGATCTGGTGCAGTACAACGATGGCTTCAAGCCGAACCTGATCGGCACGCCCGAGCAGGTCGCCGAGCGCATCGTGGCCCTCAAGGCCGAGGGCGTGGACCTGGTGCTGGCCGGTTTCCTGCACTTCCAGGAAGAGGTGGAGTACTTCGGCCAGCGGGTGCTGCCCCTGGTGCGCGACCTCGAAGCCCGGGCCGCGGCCCAGGCGGCGGCCTAGGCTGAGGCTCACCGGGGTCGCGGATGGCATAAGTCCAGCGCGACCCGGCTGAGCCAGCCGAATCGAGGCCAGGCCAGACCAGGAAAGCTGCCAAGAGCGAGAGGCAGGGCCGGAAGCCGGCGGCTGGGTGGGCTAAGCTCCCAAGAATTGCCAGGGAGCCCACGCCATGAACAAGACCTCCTACAACGCCATCGCCGACACCTTTCGCCAGGCCCGCGTCAGCCTCAGGAACGACGAGCGTCGCTACCTGGAGGTGCTCCTGGAAAAGCTCGAACCCGGCGCCACCCTGCTCGATCTGGGCTGCGGCACCGGCACCCCGGTGGCCGCCGCCATCCTCGCCCAGGGGCATCGCGTGCTGGGGGTCGACCAGGCGGCCGCCATGCTGGCCCATGCGCGGCGGGAATTTCCCAAGCAGCGCTGGATCGAGGCGCGGCTGGAAACCTATGCCTGCGCCGAACGCTACCAGGGCGCGCTGCTGTGGGATTCGCTGTTCCATCTGGAGCGCCGCTGGCACGCGACGCTCCTGGCGCGAGTGATCGCCGGGCTCCCGCAAGGGGGACGGATGATGCTGACGGCGGGCGGCTCGGCGGCGGATGCCTTCGTCGATACCATGTTCGACCAGCCGTTCTTCTACGACTCCCATCCGCCCGAGGAGCTGCGCGCGCTGCTGCTGTCGCAGGGCGTGCGCATCCTCATCGAGGAATTCATGGACCTGCCCGACGGGGGGCGAAATAGGGGACGCTGTGCCTTCGTCGTGGAAAAGCTCTGACGCTCCAAGAGAACGAGGCGCCGATCAGTCCTTCCAGCCCGGCTGGTAGAGGCTGCCGTGGGCCTGGTCCAGCGCGGCGCGGACCTTGGGCGAATGCTGGTAGAGATCGATCAGCTTGGCCAGGCGCGGATCGTCCTTGTTGTCCGGGCGGGCGACGAACTGGATGACGTACTCCGGGTGGTCGAGGCCATCGAAAAGCAGGGCCTGGTTGGGATCGAGGGTCTTGGCCAGGCGCAGGTAGTGCGGATAACCCTGGGCCACGTCGACGTCGTCCAGCGAACGGGCCAGCTGCACGGCCTCCAGTTCGACGATCTGGAGGTCGCGCGGATTGCCGGTGATGTCCGCCAGGGTGGCGTGGTAGCCGACGCCGGGCCTCAAGGTGATGAAGCCGGCCTTTTCCAGCAGCAACAGGCCACGGCCGCCGTTGATGGCATCGTTGGCGATGGCCACCCGCGCGCCCTTGGGGACTTCCGCCAGGGTGCGGTACTTCTTCGAGTAGAGCCCGACGTTGTTGATGATCCCCGGCGCCACCGCCACCAGGTCATAGCCCGCGGTGCGCTTGGCGTTCTCCAGGAAGGAGATGTGCTGGTAGTAGTTGGCGTCGATGTCGTGGTTGGCGAGGCTGGTGTTGGGGGCGATCCAGTCGCTGAATTCGACGATCTCGACGTCCACCCCGGCGGCCCTGGCCTCCTGCACCGTCACTTCCAGCGGCGGGGCGAAGGCGGCGGTGGTGCCGATCTTGAGAGGCGCGGCCAGGGCTGCGGTGCTGCAGAGGCCGAGGGCGAAGAGCAGGGGTTTGAGGCGGGTCATGGGGTGTCCTTGAGGGGGCAGTCCTGGCGGAAACGGCTGCCGAAATGGCGGGTGTCGAGGTGGTCGCCGCGGCCGAACAGCTTGTGTCTGAAGCTGCCCTCGGCATAGGCGGTCTTGTAGCGACCCCGGTTCTGCAACTCCGGGATCACCAGGTCGATGAAGTCGCCGTAGCACTCGGGGGTGACGGTGCGCGCCAGGTTGAAGCCGTCCACCCCGGTTTCGTCTATCCAGCCAAGCAGGGCATCGGCCACCTGCCCGGGATCGCCGACCAGGGCGGTGTAGCGGCCACCGAGGGCGTGCTGCTCCAGCAGCTTGCGGCGGGTCCAGCCGGCGTCCTTGGCGACCAGGCGCTTGAGCGCCGACTCGATGGCTTCGGTCCGTTGCGGGCGGATGGGTTCGTCCAGGCCATAGGCGGCCAGGTCGATGCCCACGGAGGCGGCGTGGTGGGCGACGCCGGCCTCGGCGCTGGCATAAGCCAGGTATTCGGCGTGCTTGTCACGGGCTTCGGCGGCGGTGGGGGCGACGATCACGGTGAGGCCCATGAACAGCTTGACGTCATCCGCGCGGCGGCCGGTGGCCACTGCCGCGCCCCGCACCCGCGCGACCTGGGCGCGAGTGGCGGCCTGGTCCTGCCCGGAGATGAACACGCACTCGGCATGGCGCCCGGCAAAGGCCAGGCCGCGATCCGAGGAGCCGGCCTGGAACAGCACCGGAGTGCGTTGCCGCGAGGGCTCGCAGAGGTGATAGCCCTCGACATCGAAGAATTCGCCGTGGTGCACGACCTTGCGTACCCGCTCGGGGCGGGCATAGATCCGTTGGACGCGATCACGGATCACCGCATCGTCGGCCCAGCTGCCTTCGAGCAGCTTGTAGAGCACTTCCAGGTATTCGTCGGCCTGGTCGTAGCGGCGGTCGTGGGCGATCTGCCGGTCCAGGCCCATGGCGCGGGCGGCGCTGTCCAGGTAGCCGGTGACGATGTTCCAGCCGACGCGGCCTTCGCTCAGGTGATCCAGGGTGGAAAGGCGGCGGGCGAAGGGGTAGGGCAGCTCGTAGGTGAGGTTGGCGGTGAGGCCGAAACCCAGATGCCGGGTGCTGGCGGCCATGGCCGAGACCAGCAGGAAGGGATCGTTGACCGGCAACTGGATGGAGTCGCGCAGGGTCAGGTCGACATTGCCGCCATAGACGTCGTAGACGCCCAGGATGTCGGCGATGAACAGCCCGTCGAACAGCCCGCGTTCCAGCAACTGGGCCAGCTCGGTCCAGTAGCCGAGGGTGTGGTAGCGGCTGGAGGTGTCACGCGGGTGGGTCCAGAGACCGTGGTTGATGTGGCCCACGGTGTTCATGTTGAAGGCGTTGAGCAGCACCTGCTTGGCGGGGGCGGTCATGGGGCGGGCGCCCCCGTAGGGAGAAGAGTCCGGAGCACGGCCATGGGATCCTCGGGTTCAAGGCGAAAGGAGAGATCCGGTGGTCCGGTGGTTATACGTTAGCTGGGCGATGCTTCCTTGTTTAAATAGCCATTAGGCATAACGATAGGACAAGGACCCACTTGCCCGGAACGGCCGCGCCGCCATGTCTCACTGCGTCTGGATAGGCGGCGCGTCGCAATAGCCGAATGTCGGCGTGCAAAGTACCGGCATGGGGACCACTATGAGACCGCTGCGACGAAGGTGCTTCAGCGCCGGTAGCGGGGCAGCAGACTCGATCTCAAGGAGCTTCCCATGACCCCATCCGCAGCGGTATTGGCCGAACTGGCCCCCCAGGGCGTTCTCCGGACCGCGATCAATTACGGCAATCCGGTGCTGGCGCAACGCGGCGCCGATGGCGAGCCGGCCGGCGTCTCGGTGGCTCTGGCCCGGGCGCTGGCCGAGCGCCTGGGCGTGCCGGTGCAGTTCACGACCCACGACGCCGCCGGCAAGGTCTTTGCCGCGCTGCAGGAAGACGCCTGGGACCTGGCGTTTCTCGCCATCGAACCGGTGCGGGCGGCGCAGATCGCCTTTAGCGAACCCTATGTCATCATCGAGGGCACCTATCTGCTGCGCGCGGACGATCCGGCCCAGGGCGTCGCCGAACTGGACCAGACCGGGCGCCGCATCGCCGTGGGACAGGGCGCAGCCTATGACCTCTATCTCAGTCGCACCCTGACCCAGGCGGGGCTGGTGCGAGCGCCGACCTCGCCGGCGGCCATCGACTGGTTCGTCGAGCAGCGCCTGGACGCCGCCGCCGGGGTCCGCCAGCCTCTGGAAGCCTACGCGGCGGCTCATCCGGGCTACCGCGTGTTGGCCGACAGTTTCACCGAGATCCGCCAAGCCATGGCCGTGCCCAAGGGGCGCGTTGCCGCGGCGGCCTTCGTGCAAGGCTTTCTCGATGAGCAACTGGGCAGTGGCCTTGTCGCCCGCGAGCTGGCGGCCAGCGGTCAGGGCGACGTGCGGATCGGCGCGCCGTCGACCAGTGGCTGAAGCGATCTCTCGGCGCCAGACGGAATCGATCCGCGGCGCCGTTTCGTCGGCTGGATGACAGCTTGGGGCGCTATTCTTGGCGCCGCCGCAGGAACTGGATGAAATCATCGACGTCCCCTGCTGCCAAATGCCTGTCCCAGCACCTTAGCTTCGAGGTCGATCTTGCTTGCCACCCTGTCCGATCCTGCCTTTCTCACCGGTCTCCTGCAGATCGTCATCATCGATATCCTGCTCGGCGGCGACAACGCCGTGGTGATCGCCCTGGCCTGTCGGCGGTTGCCGGATGCCCAGCGCCGCAAGGCCATCCTCGGCGGCGTCGCCGGCGCCGTGATCCTGCGTATCCTGCTGCTGTTCGTCGCCAGCTATGTGTTGGGCTGGCCGCTGCTCAAGGTGGTCGGTGGCGTGCTGCTGCTGTGGATCGGCATCAAGTTGCTGACGCCCGAAGAGGACGAGGCCAACGTCAAGGCCGGTACCACCCTGGGCCAGGCCATCTGGATCATCATGGTGGCCGACGTGGTGATGAGCCTGGACAACGTCATCGCCGTGGCGGGCGCCGCCCAGGGGCACCTGGGTCTGGCCATCGCCGGCGTGCTCATCAGCATCCCCATCATCATCTTTGGCAGCCAGCTCATCCTGAAGCTCATGGAAAAGTATCGCTGGCTGGTGGTGGCCGGCGCGGCGCTGCTCGGCTGGATCGCCGGCAAACTGATCGCCAGCGACGAACTGCTACAGGGCTGGCTGGGCTTTGCCGATGTGCACTGGGTGCCCTATGTGGCCGGGGCGATCGGGGCGGCCTTCGTGCTGGCGGTGGGTCAGCTACTGGCACGGCGCGCGGTCACCGCCTGAGTGTCGCCAGCTGCTCTGGAGCTGCTAAACGGAAGTTCCCAAGTGACGGCGTAACCCGCGTCTGCGCTGTCACTGCATATCGTTAGTCAAATTCCGTCTTTACCAAAAGTTATAACAGCTCATTAGCCTATAACGCTTTCGGGTAGCCAGTCGGCACGGAGCGGGATGATGAGCAGGGTAGGGAAGGGCTTGGCGGCTATCGCCGCCGTGGCCGGCGCTCTTGGGTTGGTCGGTAGCGCCGCCGCCGAGGGCAGGATCAGCATTGCCCAGCAATTCGGCATCGGCTATCTGATCCTCGACGTGGTACGCGACCAGCAGCTGATCGAAAAGCACGGCAAGGCCGCCAGCCTGGACATCCAGGTGGACTGGAACAGCATCTCCGGCGCCACCGCCATGAACGAGGCGCTGCTGGCCGGCGCGCTGGACGTGGTCTCCGCCGGCGTACCTCCGATGCTGACCGTCTGGGATCGCACCCGCGGCCGGCAGAACGTCAAGGCCATCGCCGCCCTGGGCGCCATGCCCAACTACCTGTTGAGCAATCGCGCCGAGGTCAGGTCGATCAGGGACCTGACCGACCAGGACCGCATCGCCGTGCCGGCGGCAGGCGTGGGCTTCCAGTCGCGCACCCTGCAGATCGAGACGGCCAAGGTCTTCGGCGACGCCCAGTTCAAGAAATTCGATGCCATCAGCGTGAGTCTGCCGCACCCCGATGCCAGTGCCGCCCTGATGGCGGGCGGCTCCGAGATCACTACCCATTTCTCCAGCCCGCCGTTCCAGTACCAGGCGCTGGAGAATCCCCGAGTCCATCGCATCCTCAGCAGCTACGACGTCCTCGGCGGTCCGGGCACCTTCAACGTGCTCTACACCACCGAGAAATTCCACGACGAGAATCCCCAGACCTACCGCGCCTTATATGACGCCCTGGTGGAAGCCGCCGCCTTCATCCGCGCCAACAAGGCCGCGGCCGCGGAAGCCTATATCCGCGTCGAGCATTCCAAGCTGCCGCTGGCCCTGGTGCAGCGCATCGTCGAGGACCCGGAGATCGACTTCACCGTCGAGCCCCAGCGGACCTTCGTCTACGCCCAGAAGCTGCACGAGCTGGGCGTTTTGAAACACCAGGCTGCCGCCTGGCAGGACTATTTCTTCCCCGAAGCTCACGAGCGTCCCGGCAGCTGAGCTGGACCACCAAGGAGAACACTCCCATGACCCTCGCCTCCCCACGTCCGGCCGCCGGCCAGGCCTTCGAGATCCGTCCCTTCGGCAACCTGGGGGCCGAGATCCTCGGCATCGATCTGGCTCAGCCGCTCAATGCCGACGACTTCGCCCGCGTCCATCGCGCCCACCTGGACCACCATGTGGTGGTGTTCCGCGACCAGCGCATCTCCCCCGCGGAGCAGATCGCCTTCAGCCGCCGCTTCGGCGAGTTGCAGATCCATGTCCTCAAGCAATTCCACCTGGCCGGCCATCCGGAGATCCTCATCGTTTCCAACATCGTCGAAGACGGCCAGCCCATCGGCCTCGGCGATGCCGGCAAGTTCTGGCACTCGGATCTTTCCTACAAGGAGCTGCCGAGCCTGGGTTCCATGCTGCATGCCCAGGAGTTGCCGGAGGAGGGCGGCGATACCCTTTTCGCCAACATGCACCTGGCCTACGACACCCTGCCGGCGGCGCTGAAGCGCCAGGTCGAGGGTCTCCAGGCCGAGCATTCCTACACCGCCACCTATGCCAAACCCAAGTTCGAGGGCAACTGGCGGCCGACCCTGACCGCCGCGCAACTGGCCGAGGTCAAGGCGGTTGTGCATCCGGTGGTGCGCACCCATCCGGAAAACGGCCGCAAGGCCCTGTTCGTCAGCGAGGGCTTCACCACCCACATCGTCGGCCTGCCGGAAGACGAGAGTCGCGAGCTGCTGGCCGAGCTGCATGCCCACAGCATCAAGCCCGAGCACCTCTATCGCCACCAGTGGCAACCCCACGACCTGGTGTTCTGGGACAACCGCTCGCTGCTGCACCTGGCGGCCGGCTGCCCCAATCATCTGCGGCGCAAGCTGTATCGCACGACCATCCAGGGCGATGCGCCTTTTTGAAAGCTTGCTCAAAGTCTGCTGCGCGTCGGCCAAACCGCGTTGAAAAGCCCGTCGGAATGCTCATTTACCACACGTAAATTCCGCTTCCTCCGGCCTTTTCGCCTCGTTTGGCTCTAGCTCGCAAAACTTTGAGCAACCTTTAAATACCGGAGACGACCATGAAGGCCCCTCTCGCTTCCCGTCCGCACCTGACCCTGGCGCAGACCCAGCCGCTGCTGCAGGTGCAGGATCTCGACCTCGAATACCGCACCCGCGAGCGCCGGGTGCGGGCTACCCACCAGGTGTCCTTCGAGGTGCATGGCGCCGACCGTTTCGTGCTGCTCGGGCCGTCCGGCTGCGGCAAGTCCAGTCTGCTCAAGTCGGTGGCGGGTTTTCTGCCGCCGCTGCACGGCGAGATCCGCCTGGATGGCCAGCCGATCAAGGGGCCGGGAGCGGATCGCATCGTGGTGTTCCAGGAATTCGACCAGTTGCCGCCGTGGAAGACGGTGCTGGAGAACACCATGTTCCCGCTGCTCGCCAGTCGCCAGGCCAGTCGTGGCGAGGCGCGCGAGCGGGCGCTGCATTACCTCGACAAGGTCGGTCTGACGCGCTTCGTCGATGCCTATCCGCATCATCTTTCCGGCGGCATGAAGCAGCGGGTGGCCATCGCCCGCGCCCTGGCCATGCAGCCCAAGATCCTGCTGATGGACGAACCCTTCGCTGCGCTGGATGCCCTGACCCGGCGCAAGATGCAGGAAGAATTGCTGGCGCTCTGGGACGAGGTGCGCTTCACCCTGCTGTTCGTCACCCACTCCATCGAAGAGGCGCTGGTGGTGGGCAATCGCATCCTGCTGCTGTCGCCCCATCCGGGCCGGGTCCGCGCGGAACTCAACTGCCACCAGTTCGGCCTCGAAGACTTCGGCGGCGCCGAATTCCAAAGTACCGCGCTGCGCATCCACAGCCTGCTGTTCCCCGACGACGTTCAGCCCCTGCCACCGGAGGTCGCCGACGAGCGCCTGCGCCTGCAGCAGGCCATCGTCCAGGGCCGCATTTCCTACTAGTTTCGAGGTAGACCCATGACTCGACAGCCCCCGGTGCGGGCCGAATACCAACGCGACCTCGCGCCCCTCGACGACCTGCCGCTGGCGGTCGAGCTGCCCCTGGCGACGCGCCTGTGGAGCCAGGCCTGGCTACGCAAGCTGGTGATCCTGGCGATCCTGATACTGGCCTGGGAAGTGGCCGCCCGCTGGCAGGGCAACGACCTGCTGCTACCCAGTTTCCTGCAGACCGCCGCGGCCTTCTGGGATGGCCTGGTGACTGGCGAGTTGCCGGCCAAGGTCGCCGTTTCCCTCGGCACCCTGCTCAAGGGCTATCTGCTGGGCGTGGTCCTGGCCCTGGCATTGAGCGCCCTGGCCGTCTCCACCCAGTTCGGTCGCGACCTGCTCGGCACCCTGACCTCGATGTTCAATCCGCTGCCGGCCATCGCCCTGCTGCCCCTGGCGCTGCTCTGGTTCGGCCTCGGCGAGAACAGCCTGGTGTTCGTGCTGGTGCATTCGGTGCTCTGGCCCATGGCGCTCAACACCTACTCGGGCTTTCTCGGCGTTTCCGACACCCTGCGCATGGCGGGGCGCAACTACGGCCTCAAGGGGCTGAGGTACGTCGGGCTGATCCTCATCCCGGCGGCGCTGCCGGCCATCGTCTCGGGCCTGAAGATCGGCTGGGCTTTCGCCTGGCGCACCCTGATCGCCGCCGAGCTGGTATTCGGTGCCTCCAGCGGCAAGGGCGGCCTGGGCTGGTACATCTTCCAGAATCGCAACGAGCTCTACACCGACCGTGTCTTCGCCGGTCTCGCCGCGGTGATCATCATCGGCCTGCTGGTGGAGGGCCTGGTGTTCGCCACCCTGGAACGGCTGACGGTGAAGAAGTGGGGCATGCAGCGGTAGGGTTTTCCCCGGCCTGTTGGGCTTCGCTGCGCTCAACCCAACCTACGGGATAGCACCGTAGGTTGGGTTGAGACGGCTCCACCGTTGAAGGGCAACAGACCACCGGATCTGCCCCGGGACCAACACTTCTCAACGTTAGCTCGGACCGCCCCCTCTCCCCCTGGGAGAGGGCTGGGGTGAGGGCGCCCTTCGCAGCGAACTCCACCAGTGGAAAAGGCTGCGCCGTTTTCCACGTTACGGTGCTCAGCCCAACCTAGGGAACACTCTGTAGGTTGGGCTGAGACGGCTCTTCCGTCGAAGCCCAACAATGCACGGGCTTTGGCCGGGAAGCAGCGGATCTAGACCTTCGCTAGGACCACTCCCTCTCCCCCTGGGAGAGGGCTGGGGTGAGGGCGCCATTCGCAGCGAACTCCCCCAGCGGAAAAGGCTGCGCCGTTTTCCACGCTACAGCACCACCGCGGTCACGATATAAAGCCCTGAGCTATCTGCATTAAATGCGCAAGATAAATAAAACTCGAATTAGGATATGCGTATAAGGAATTTCCTTCTTATGCCCTGGCTGCCTAAGGTGAACCCGAGCCAACGTCTTCCCGGAAGGCGTCCCCTTTACCTCGGCACGGGATTCACCACCATGAGCGTTCAGTTCCTCGGCATGATCGGCCATCGCCTCACCTCGGAGATCATCGCCCCCTCTGGTCCCATCTTCGACAAGGGCTATGTCACCCGCTTCGCCCAGGCCCACGAGCAGGCCGGCTTCGATCGCATCCTGGTGGGCTACTGGTCCGATCAGCCCGACGGCTTCCTGGTCACCGCCCTGGCCGGGCAGGCGACGCAGACGCTCAAGTTCCTGCTGGCCCACCGGCCCGGTTTCGTCGCCCCGACCCTGGCGGCGCGCAAGCTGGCGACCCTCGACCATCTGCTCGACGGCCGCCTGGCGGTGCACATCATCAGCGGCGGCAGCGACGGCGAGCAGCGCAAGGACGGTGACTGGCTCGATCATGACCAGCGCTACGCCCGCACCGAGGAATTCCTCGACGTGGTGCGCCAGGAGTGGACCAGCACCCAGCCCTTCGACCACGAGGGCGAGCACTACCGGGTGGCGAATGGCTTCTCCGCCATCAAGCCGCTGCAGCAGCCGAGCCTGCCGGTCTATTTCGGCGGCTCCTCGCCAGCCGCCCTGCGGGTGGCCGGCAAGCACGCCGATGTCTTCGCGCTCTGGGGGGAGTCCCTGGCCCAGACCCGCGAGACCATCGCGGCGGTCCGCGCCGAGGCGGCGCGCCATGGCCGCACCCCCCGCTTCAACGTCTCCTTCCGGGTGATCCTCGGCGATACCGAGGACGCTGCCTGGGCCAAGGCCGAGGCCATTCGCCAACAGGCCAGGGCGCGCCTGGCCGCAGAAGGCGCCGTGCATCCGGCCAAGCCGGAAGCGGTCGGGGCCCAGCGCCTGCGCGATACCGTGGCCCTGGGCGATCGCGTGGATCGCCGACTTTGGACCGGTATCGCCGCCCTGGTCGGTGGCGGGCACAACTCCACCGCCCTGGTGGGCACCGCCGAGCAGGTGGCGGATGCCTTGCTGGACTACTACGACCTGGGCGTGGACAGCTTCCTGATCCGCGGCTTCGATCCGCTCAACGACGCTGTCGAATACGGTCGCGAGCTGATCCCCCTGACGCGTGAGAAGGTCGCCGCGCGCCTGGCCGGCGCCCGTCGCA
This sequence comes from Pseudomonas aestiva, assembly GCF_039908605.1. Taxonomy (NCBI): domain Bacteria; kingdom Pseudomonadati; phylum Pseudomonadota; class Gammaproteobacteria; order Pseudomonadales; family Pseudomonadaceae; genus Pseudomonas; species Pseudomonas aestiva. The sequence continues at coordinate 2,128,290 of NZ_CP150916.1, forward strand.
CCGGCTGAAGTCTGCTGACCCACCCACCGCGCGACCGTACCCACGGAGCGCTCCCGATACCTTCGAGGAGACGCCTTCGTGATCAAGGGATTGCTATTCGCCGCCGGCCTGCTGGCCGGCACCTCCGCCAGCCTGGCCCAGGCGGTCACCCTCACCATCGGTGACCAGTTCTACTACAGCAGTACCCTGCTGGAGCAGGCCGGCGAGATGAAGGATCTGCCGTACCAGATCCAGTGGAAGAGATTCAACGCCGGGGGGCCGGTGGTGGAAGCGCTCAATGTCGGCTCCATCGACCTGGGCATCGTCGGCGACACCCCGGTGATCGCCCTGGCCGCGCGCGGGGGACCGGTCAAGGTGGTGGCGGTGACCCGCAACCGCCCCGACGGCACCGCCATCGTGGTCGGCAAGGATTCGCCGATCAAGACGGTGGCGGACCTGGCCGGCAAGCGCGTGGCCATCTGGAAGGGCTCCTGGAGCCAGCAACTGGTCTATTCGGCGCTGGAACAGGCCGGACTGCCCAGCGACGCCCCGCGCTACAGCTACCTGATGCCCACCGAGGCCGTGGCCGCCCTGAGCCAGGGCACCCTGGACGCCACCGCCACCTGGGAGCCCTATGTCAGCATGGTGGAACGCCAGGGCGGACGGGTGCTGGTCACCGCCAAGGACCTGATGCCAGCGCCGGTCTATGTGGTGGCCAACACCCAGCACCTGGAGGAGAACCGCGCCGCCATCGGCGATTTCGTCGCCCGCCTGCAACGCGCCCGTAGCTGGGCGCGGGACCACGTCGACGTCTATGCCCAGGCCTGGGCCAGGCGCAACAACTCCGATCCGGCCATCGCCGAACGCTGGTTCCGGCGCGACGCCACCTGGGTCGAACCAATCAGCGCCCAGACCCTGAGCGATGGCCAGAAGACCGCCGACTTCCTGGTCAAGGCCGGGGTGCTGCCGCAGCCCTATGACGTCAAGTCGCTCTATGACCAGAGTTTCAATCGCTACCTGCAAGCGCCCCGGGAGGCCAGCCGATGAGTCGCCACCTGCACCTCGCCGGCTTCCTGCTGGCCGGTCCCGTCGTCCATAGCCACGCCGTCTGGCGCCACCCCGAGACCCAGGGTGATTTCCTCGACCCGGCCTACTACGTCCGCGCGGCCAAGGCGCTGGAGGAGGGGCTGTTCGACTTCCTGTTCTTCGCCGACCGCCTGGCCGTGGGCGACCAGCTCGGCGGCTCACGGGAGACCGCCCTGCGCCTGGGCGCCCAGGACGCCACCCGACTCGATCCGCTGCCGCTGTTGTCCTATTTGGTGGCCCACACCCGCCACCTCGGGCTGGGTTGCACCCGCTCCACCACCTACTATGAACCCGCCCATGTCGCCCGGGCCTTCGCCACCCTCGATCACCTGTCCCACGGGCGCGCCGCCTGGAACATCGTCACCTCGATGAACGACAGCGAGGGCCGGCTGTTCGGCAAGGCGCGCCACCTGGAACACGACCTGCGCTACGACCGCGCCGATGAATTCGTCGAGGTGGCCGTCAAGCTGTGGCGCAGTTGGGGACCCGCGGCGCTGCGCCTGGATCGGGACGCCGGCGTGCTGGCCGATCCCGCGCAGGTGCGCGCCCTCGATCACCAGGGCGACTGGTTCCGCGTGGAAGGCCCGCTCAATATTCCGCGCAGTCCTCAGGGGCGCCCGGTGCTGATCCAGGCCGGTTCCAGCGGCCGCGGCCGGCGCTTCGGCGCGCGCTGGGCCGAGGCCATCTTCACCATCCAGCCGAATCTCGCCGCCATGCGCGCCTTTCGCGACGACGTCCGCCGCCAGGTGCGGGAGCAGGGACGGTCGCCGGATGGCTGCAAGATCCTCACCTCGGTCATGCCCTTCATCGGCGGCAGCGAAGCCGAGGCGCGCGCCAAGCAGGAAAGACACAACGCCCTGGCGCAACCGGAGGTGGGGCTGATCACCCTCTGCTCACAGCTCAATATCGACCTGTCGCGCTTCACCCTGGACACCACCCTGGGCGAGGTGGCCGAAGTCGGCGACCTGCCGCCGGCCGCCGCCGAAAAGCTGCTGGCGCTGGGGCCGCGCATCACGCTGGCCGAACTGGGTCGCAGCTACGCCGCCAGCGTCCGGGTGCCGCAGCTGGTGGGTACCGCTGCCCAGATCGCCGACCAGTTGGCCGAGTGGTTCGAGGCCGGCGGCTGCGACGGCTTCGTGATTTCCCCCGGTTACCTGCCGGGTTCCTTCGTCGAATTCAGCGAGAGCGTGGTGCCGCATTTGCAGCGTCGCGGGCTGTTCCGGCGCCAGTACCAGGGTTCGACCCTGAGAGATCACCTGGGCCTCGGCCCCCTGGAGGACTAGATGAGCACGATCGAGGATGTCGCTGGCTGGCTGACACTGGCCCGCGAGATCGGCGCGGAATTCGCCGCGAGGGTGGTGGCCGACGAACGCGGGCGCATTCGTCCCGACGCCCAGCTGCAACGACTCAAGGACAGCGGCCTGACCAACCTGGTCATACCCGTGCGGCTCGGGGGTGCCGGCCAGCCCTGGTCGCTGGCCATGCGGGTGCTGCGCGAGATCGCCGCCGGCGACGGCTCGGTCGGCCTGCTCTTTGGCTATCACCTGCTCAATACCGTGAACCTGCGCCGCGAACCCCAGCCGCGGCGCGATCGGCTGCTGGCGGAGATCGCCGAGGGACGGCTGTGGCTGGCCGGGGTGGTCAATCCACGCGACGACGACATCCTCGCCACGCCGAGCCCTGGCGGCGGTTTTCGCCTGACCGGGCGCAAGGGCTTCTGCAGTGGCGCCGCCTTTGCCGATCGACTCACCATCAGTGCCCGTGACCGGGAGAGCGGTGCACGCCTGATGGTCACCCTGCCGGCGGACCGGCCCGGATTAGCCTACGCCGGTGACTGGGACCATTTCGGCGTGGCCCGCAGCGACAGCGGCAGCTTCACCCTTGACGACGTCTGGGCCAGCGCGGAGGAGGTCCAGGTCTGCGACCTGGAAGACGCTGGCGATTTCGCCGCGGTCATCCGCACCCCGGTCAACCAGTCGGCCTTCACCCAATACTACCTGGGCGCCGCCCAGGGCGCGCTGCGCGAGGCGCGGCGCTATCTGCATGCAGAAGCGCGACCCTATCTGCATGCAGAAGCGCGACCCTGGGTGCATTCCCTGGCCGCCAGCGCCAGCGAGGACCCACTGGTGCTGAGCCAGATGGGCGAACTCTGGATCGCCCTGCAGGGCGCCGTGGCCCTCGCCGATGTGGCGGCGCGGCGGGTGGATCACCTGCTCGAGGCCGATGCCACCTTTACCGCCGACCTGCGCGGCGAGACGGCCATCGCCGTGGCCAGCGCCAAGGTGCTGGCTGCCCGTACCGCCCTGGACGTCACCACCCGGGTATTCGATGCCCTGGGTGCCCGCGCCACCCACAACCGCCTCGGTCTGGATCGCTTCTGGCGCGATGTGCGCACCCACAGCCTGCACGACCCCCTGGCCTACAAGGTGCTGGAGGTCGGGCGCTATGCGGTAAGTGGTCAGTACCCCGCGATCCGCGCCTATACCTGACTAAAGCCGGCCTGCTCTGGATTCACCCACTGGCTGGCGCAACGCTGAACCCAAAACAGGCGTGGGGGCTTGCGTTATGCTTGAGGCGCATGTCCAGCAACGGGAAGTCAGACGCCTCCTCATGAAGACCGACGATATCGCAGCCTTTGTCGCGGTGCTCCGCAGCGGCTCCCTCAACGCCGCTGCCCTGTCCCTGGGCCTTACCCAGCCAGCCATCACCCGCCGGCTGCAGAGCCTGGAACAGGATCTGGGTGTCGAGTTGCTCGACCGCCACACCAAGCCGCTCAAGCCGACCCGCCTGGGTCAGGAGGTCTACGGCCACTGCCGCGCCATCCTGCGCGAGATGGACGCCCTGCGCGAGCGAGTGGCAGGCGATGCCCCGCCGTCCGGGCTGTTGCGCCTGGGCGTGCCCCAGACCCTGGGCGATGCGCTGTTGCTGCAGGCGGTACGGGAGATCCGCGCCCGCTATCCGGCGTTGCGCCCCCAGGTGGCGACGGGCTGGGGCAGTGTGCTGGTCAGCCGTATCGAGCATGGCGAGCTGGACGGCGCCCTGGTGCTGTTTCCGGCCAACAAGGTGTTTCCCGACAACGTCGAGGCCCAGGCCTTGGGCACCATGCCGCTGCAGGTGGTCTGCGCCCGCGACCAGGCGCCGGCAAAGGGGCAGCGGCTGGCCGAAATCCAGGGCCAGGGCTGGGTACTCAACCCCGACGGCTGTGGCTTTCGCGCCAGCCTGCAACGGACCCTGGCCGAGCAGGGCCAGGCGCTGCGCATCAACTTGGAAACCTATGGCACCGAACTCCAGCTCGGCCTGGTGGCGGACGGCCAGGGCCTTGGCCTGGTCCCGGCACCGCTGCTGGCCCACAGCGCCCACCGCGAACGCCTGGCGGTGATCCCACTGAAGGACTTCAAGCCGGAAATCCAGCTGTGGCTGATCCACCCGCGCTTTCTCGGACCGCTGCAGGAGGTGGTCGAGGGATTCGGGCGGGATGCACAAGGCTTGCTAAAGGGCTGAGCGCACTCACTCGATAGCGGAGCCGATGCAGCGAGCGAATATCCGTTCCAATGCACGGTAGTCGCAGTGGACGGCGGCGATGTTGGCAGCTATCCATTCATCGCGCGCCACAGGTGACCAATCGATCTGGTAGCCCGCATTGATGATGAGGTGCTCGAACAGCAGGCGCTGGGCACGACCGTTGCCGTCGCGGAAAGGGTGCACCATGTTCAAATCGCCGTAGAATTCGGCGCTCAGCGTGATCAGGACGTCACGGGATTGCCCCTCGAACCAGTTTTCCGCCTGCAGTTTGGCAAACAGCTTGTTGGCCTCGGGCACCAGCCGGTGCACTGTACAAAAGCGTGTGCTGTCCTTGGCAATATCAAGGGTGCGCAGTTCACCAGCCCAGGAGTAGATATCCTGGAACAGCAGTCGATGCAATTGGCACAGATAGTCAAGATTGTAGGGCGGTAACTCGAACGTCAACTTGCTGGCCGCGAGGCGAGAGAGATCGCGCTCAGCTGCCGCCAGTAGCTCGTCATCCCTGATATCGAGCAGGTTGCGTAAGGTTGTGGTGCCGGGACAGCAGTACGGATCCTGGCCGGCTCCGTACTTATCGATCATCGCACCTGGCTCAGACGTCGGTAGTGCGCAAGAAGGGCTTGCTTATCTAGCCCCACGGTTTCCGGGTCGTCGGATTTCAGGTCGAAGCCTTCCAGTTTCAAGCTGGCTGCATAGTTAGCCTGACGCACGCGTACAAAATAGCGGCGCTTGCTATCCAGATTGGGCTGGGACATGAGGATACCTCTCACAGGTTACTTCCAAGTTTAGCGGAAAAAGCCTGCACGTTATCAGCCAGAGCGTCCTCGTGGACTCTGGCTGCTCGAATCCAGGTGGCGCGAACGGTCATCCTGGAAGTGAGAGGTCGCCCCGGTCGCAGCGACCGGGGCGCAGGCCATCAAGTCGCCGGCTTCGCCAGGAACTCCCGCAGCACGTAGTGCAGGATGCCACCGGCCTTGAAGTAGTTCACCTCGTTGAGCGTATCGATGCGGCACAGCACCTCGACGCTTTCCAGGCTGCCATCTTCACGGGTGACTTCCAGGGTCAGCGGCATGCGAGGCCGCAACTCGACACCGTCGATGCCCAGCACGGCGATCTTTTCCTTGCCGGTCAGCCCCAGGGACTTGCGGTCCACGCCATCCTTGAACTGCAGCGGCAGCACGCCCATGCCCACCAGGTTGGAGCGGTGGATGCGCTCGAAGCTCTCGGCGACCACGGCCTTGACGCCCAGCAGGTTGGTGCCCTTGGCTGCCCAGTCACGGGAGGAACCGGTGCCGTATTCCTTGCCGGCGATGATCACCAGCGCGGTGTTTTCCAGCTCGTACTTCATCGCCGCGTCATAGATCGACAGCTTTTCGCCAGTGGGGACGTGGTAGGTGTTGCCGCCTTCCTCACCGCCCAGCATCTCGTTCTTGATGCGGATGTTGGCGAAGGTGCCTCGCATCATGACTTCGTGGTTGCCACGGCGCGAGCCGTAGGAGTTGAAGTCGGCATAGTCCACGCCATGCTCGGCCAGGTAGCGGCCGGCGGGGCTGTCCTTCTTGATGTTGCCGGCAGGGGAGATGTGGTCGGTGGTGACCGAATCGCCCAGCAGCGCCAGGATGCGGGCATCGTGGATGTCGGCGATGCGCGGCGGATCGCCGGCTATGGTCTCGAAGAAGGGCGGATTCTGGATGTAGGTGGAGTCGGCATCCCAGACATAGGTCTCGGCGTCCGGCACCTGGATCGCCTGCCACTTCTCGTCACCGTCGAATACGGCGCCGTATTGCTTGTGGAACATGGCGGTGTCGAGCTTCTGCACGGCGTCCGCCACTTCCTGCTGAGTGGGCCAGACGTCTTTCAGATAGACAGGCTGACCGTCGTTACCCATGCCCAGCGGCTCCTGGGTCAGATCGACCTTGACGCTGCCGGCCAGGGCATAGGCCACCACCAGCGGCGGCGAGGCCAGCCAGTTGGTCTTGACCAGCGGATGCACCCGGCCTTCGAAGTTGCGGTTGCCGGAAAGCACTGAGGCGACCGTGAGGTCGGCGTCCTGGATGGCCTTTTCGATCGGATCGAGCAGCGGACCGGAGTTACCGATGCAGGTGGTGCAACCGTAGCCGACCAGGTCGAAGCCGAGGTCGTTGAGATAGGGCGTGAGGCCGGCGGCGTTGTAGTAGTCGGTCACTACCTTGGAGCCGGGGGCGAGGGACGACTTGACCCAGGGCTTGCGCATCAGGCCTTTCTCGGCGGCCTTCTTCGCCAGCAGACCGGCAGCCATCATGACGCTGGGGTTGGAGGTGTTGGTGCAGGAGGTGATGGCGGCGATGACCACGGCGCCGTCTTCCAGCTGGAAGGTCTCGCCGTTCACCTGGACCTCGACGCTGCTACCGGCCTCGACGGCTTCGGCTTTCTTCGGCGCCAGGGCGGTGAAGTCGCCGAAGGCCTTGGCCACCTCGCCGAGCAGCACCCGATCCTGGGGCCGCTTGGGGCCGGCCAGGCTGGACTGGACTTCGCCCATGTCCAGCTCGAGCACATCGGTGAACAGCGGCTCGTCGCCGGGATTGCGCCACAGGCCCTGGGCCTGGGTGTAGGCTTCCACCAGTTGCACGGTCTCCTCGGGCCGCCCGGACAGGCGCAGGTAGTCCAGGGTGATCTGGTCCACCGGGAAGAAACCGCAGGTGGCGCCGTACTCCGGCGCCATGTTGCCAATGGTGGCGCGGTCGGCCAGGGGCAGGGTGGCCAGGCCATCGCCGAAGAATTCGACGAACTTGCCCACCACGCCCTTCTTGCGCAGCATCTGGGTCACGGTCAGCACCAGGTCGGTGGCGGTGATGCCCTCGCGTAGCTTGCCGGTGAGCTTGAAGCCCACCACCTCGGGGATCAGCATGGACACCGGCTGGCCGAGCATGGCCGCCTCGGCCTCGATGCCGCCCACGCCCCAACCCAGCACGCCCAGGCCATTGATCATGGTGGTGTGGGAGTCGGTACCGACCAGGGTGTCGGGGAAGGCATAGGTGCGGCCGTCCTCGTCCTTGGTCCAGACGGTGCGGCCCAGGTACTCCAGGTTGACCTGGTGGCAGATACCGGTGCCCGGCGGGACCACGCGGAAGTTGTCGAAGGCGTTCTGGCCCCAGCGCAGGAAGGCATAGCGCTCGCCATTACGCTCCATCTCGATCTCGACGTTCTCGTGGTAGGCGTTTTCGCTGGCGTAGCGATCCACCATTACGGAGTGGTCGATCACCAGGTCGACGGGAGAAAGCGGATTGATCCGCTGCGGATCGCCACCGGCCTTGGCCACGGCTTCGCGCATGGCGGCCAGGTCGACCACTGCCGGTACGCCGGTGAAGTCCTGCATCAGCACCCGCGCCGGCCGGTACTGGATCTCGCGATTGGCGGAGCGGGTCTTGGTCCAGTCGGCCAGGGCCTGGAGGTCCTCGCCGGTAACGGTCTGGTTGTCTTCCCAGCGCAGCAGGTTCTCCAGCAGCACCTTGAGGGATTTGGGCAGCTTGTCGAGATTGCCCAGGGTCTGGGCCGCGTCGGGCAGGCTGTAATAGTGGTAGGTGCGCTCACCGACCTGCAGGGTCTTGAGGCTTTTGAGGCTGTCCAGGGCTGGCATCAGGGGTCTCCTTATCGACGCTTCGACGGTTGCCCGCTGGCCGTACGAGCCTCGAAACGTGAAGGAGACCCGTACCAGCGCTGGGCGGACTGATTTTTCTAGGTGTAGTACTGGACCGATAGGCGCCGCTGGCGTTCCCCAGCGGGCGCGCTGGGGTATAGTGCGCGCCCTGCGTGACCCCTTGAGGAAGCCCCGTCGTGAATACCCTGTTGCTGCTGTGCCGTACCGGATTCGAAGGCGAGGTCTGCGCCGAGCTCGGCGAGCGGGCGGCGCTGCTCGGCGTGGCCGGTTATGCCAAGGGCAAGCCGGGTGCGGCCTATGCCGAATTCGTCTGTGGCGACGCCGAGGGTGCCGCCCGGTTGATGCAGAACATCACCTTCGCCGAGCTGATCTTTCCCCGTCAGTGGTCCCGTGGCGCCTTTCTCAGCCTGCCCGAGCAGGACCGCATCGGCCCGCTGCTGGAGCTGCTGGCGGGCTATCCCGTCTGCGGCAGTCTGGCCCTGGAGATGCCCGACACCAACGATGGCAAGGCGCTCTCCACCTTCTGCAAGAAATTCGAGCGTCCCCTGACCCTGGCGCTGCGCAAGGCCGGCCGCCTGGTGGATGATGCCCGGGCGCCACGGCTGCAGCTGACCTTTCTCAGCGGGCGCGAGGTTTTCGTCGGCGTGGTCGAACCGGGCAACGCCGCGCTCTGGCCCATGGGCATCCCGCGGCTGAGGTTTCCCCGCGAGGCGCCCAGTCGTTCGACCCTCAAGCTGGAAGAGGCCTGGCACCACTTCATCCCGCGTGCCGATTGGGAAACCCGCCTGTCCTCCGAGATGCGCGCCGTCGATCTGGGCGCCGCCCCGGGTGGCTGGACCTGGCAGCTGGTGGCCCGCGAGATGTTGGTGACGGCGGTGGACAACGGCCCCATGAACGAGGCGCTGATGGATACCGGCCTCGTCGAGCACCTGCAGGTCGACGGCTACGCCTTCGTGCCCAAGCGCCCGGTGGACTGGATGGTCTGCGACATCGTCGAGAAGCCCGCGCGCACCGCGGCGCTGATCGAACGCTGGATCGGCGAGGGCCACTGCCGCGAGGCGGTGGTCAATCTCAAGCTGCCGATGAAGCAGCGCTATCGCGAAGTGGCCGGCATCCTCGAACGCCTGCACGCCCATTTCGCCGATCGCGGTCAGCGGGTCGCCATCGGCTGCAAGCAGCTCTACCACGACCGCGAGGAAGTGACCTGTCATCTGCGCCGCCTGGATCGGAAACCCTAGGCCGCCATCAGGCTCTGAATGCAGATCGCTGTAACCGTTCTATCCCTGGAGACCCCATGACCCTCGAAGCCGATGCCACCCTCGACGCCAGCGGGCTGAACTGCCCGGAGCCGGTGATGATGCTGCACAACAAGGTGCGCGACATCGCCCCCGGCGCCCTGCTCAAGGTCATCGCCACCGATCCCTCCACCCAGCGCGACATCCCCAAGTTCTGCGTCTTCCTGGGCCATGAACTGGTGGAAAAGAGCGAAGGGGAAGGGCGTTATCTGTACTGGATTCGCAAGAAGGTGGAGTGAGGGTCGCGCGAAAGCTCGCTTTGCTATTGTGATTCGGTTCACAATCAGTGATCTAGCAAGCAAGGAAGCCTTTTATGAAAGCCGGGATGCTGGGTGTTGTCTCGCTCATTCTCGCGGGGTGCACGTCGGTACAGGTCCAGCCCGTCGCCGTACGCCCGGACTTGGTATGTATCCAGGAGAATCCTGCGGTTTGGGTGAAAGACTTTCTCCCCGTGGTCCGGGCCGGCTTTGCTCGGCACAGGGTGCCTACCGAAAGCTATACGCAGGTGCCACGCGAGTGCCCATACGTTCTTGAATACACTGCGCGGCAAACCTGGGACGGCGTACCTTACTTATCAGCTGCCGAGCTGACCCTGCGTGACGCCAGTGGGCGCCTGTTGGGTCAGGCTGACTATCACCTGCGGGGTAAGGGCGGTTTCTCCCTTATGAAGTGGCAGGGGACCGCAACAAAGATCAATCCGGTGGTAGATGAGCTCTTGGGTCAGATGCGTCCCGCACCTGTAATCAGGCCGATCACGACTGCTGTCCCGACCTCCGCACCTGCCGGGCTGACCTTTGAAGACGAATTGGCTGAGCTTCAGGCAAAAAACCTCAGCTATCAGGACTACAGCAATCAGTACCGTGCGCTTCGGCAGCGCTATGGTCTCGATCGCTGACTTCAATGTCGAGCCCGTAATGTTGGGCTTCGCCTGCGCTCAACCCACCTAAGATGCACCGCCGCGCGGGCCGGGCTTTCGCAGGTTGGGTTGAGACGGCTCCATCGTCGAAGCCCAACGGACCGATGCCAAGGGAGTCGTAGCGTGGAAAACCGCGCAGCGTTTTCCACTGCGTGGTCTCGCGTCCGCGGACAAGGCTGCGCCGTTGTCCACGCTACGCTCAGGCGCTTGCGGCTGCTCTGACCACCCCTACCAGATGCTCCCCCAGCCGCCGATGCTGGTCCGCCTCGAAATGCACGCCGTCCACCGGACTCACCTGGATGATTTCGCCCGCATCGACAAAGGCCGCGCCCTGGGCGTCGGCGACCTGGCGATAACGTGCGGCCAATTGGCGGGATTTGACCGCACCGCCGGCGAAGATCTCGCCGAGAAAGCCCACTTCCTCGATGGGCGCCGGCGCCATGACAATCAGCCTGGGCGTGCCGCCGTTCGGGCCGGCATTGCAGCGCCTGATCTCTTCCAGCAGCACCTGCAACGCACTGGCGATGTCCGCGGGCGTCACCGACAGCCGCGCCTTGAGATCGTTGGTCCCGAGCATCAGCAGCAGGACGTCCACCGGCAGCTGACTCTCCAGGCAGGGTCGAAGATAGGTGAGCCCGTTCTTGTGGTGGCCGTCGATAGGATCGTCATGCACCGTGGTCCGTGCCGGCAGGCCTTCCTCGATTACCCGCCAGTCGCTGCCCAGGCCGCGGGCCAGTACGCCGGGCCAGCGTTCGTCCCAGCCGAAGCGTTCGAGCACGCCGGGCTGGGTCAGGGGGCGGGTGCCGTGGGTGTTGGAGTCGCCATAGCAGAGCAGGGTACGCAGGGGCATGTCGGGGACCTCGCCAGGACAGAGTAACGTCCACCCTAGAGGCTTTTCCGTAGCGCCGCGAGAACCGACGGTCGTGGCAGCGACCTCAGCCTTCGCTCGGCGCTTCGTTCCCCCGGGCCGCCTGATCCAGCGGCGAGCCGCCTACCTCGTAGCGCACGTTCATGCGCGGCGAGGCCAACTCGATGCCGGCGTCGTCCAGGTAGCGCTTGAGCCTGAGGTTGAAGGCCCGCGACACCTCCCACTGCTTGATCGGCGCGGTCTTGAAGCGGAATCTCAGGATCGCCATGCCGGAATCGAAGCTCTCCACCCCCTGCAGCTCCAGCGGCGACCAGATGTCTCGGCCGATGAAGGGATCCTGGCGCAGTGTGCGACCCACTTCCTGGACCATCTCGATGGCCTTGTCCACCGACAGCGCCTGGGGAATCGGCAGGCGGAAGATGGCGTAGCCGAATTGCCGCGAGTAGTTCTGGATGCTCTTGATCTCGCTGAAGGGGATGGTGTGGACGATGCCATCGATATCCCTCAGTCGCACGGTGCGGATGGTCAGGCCCTCGACGGTGCCCAGGTGATTGCCGACGTCGACGTAGTCGCCGATGGCCAGGGAGTCCTCGATGATGATGAACAGCCCTGTGATGAGGTCGGCCACCAGGCTCTGGGCGCCGAAGCCCACCGCCAGGCCGATGACGCCGGCACCGGCCAGCAGCGGGGTGACGTTCACGCCCATGTTGGCCAGGGCGACGATCAGGGCGATGACGAAGATGGTCAGGAACAGCACGTTGCGGATCAGCGGCAACATGGTCTGGGCGCGGGCATTGTTCGGGCTGACGCGATGCAGATTGAGGCCGCGGTGGATGGCGGTGTCGGCCAGGATCCACACCAGCCAGGCCAGCAACAGGGTGCCACCCAGGCCAAAGAACTTGCTGGCGACCGCATGGCCGTCGCCCTGGCTGAATCTCAGCAGCGAGAGATTCCAGGCGCGCAGGGCCAGCTCGATCCCCACCAGCCAGATGACGATGCCCAGCACCAGCACGAAGAAGGCCCGCAGCCGTTCGGCATAGGCCTCCTGGATGCGGCCGTGCGGTCGCCGGCGCAGCAGCCGCGCCCGCACCAGAGCGTTGAGGCCCAGGGCGGCGCCCATGGTCACGGCGAACAGCAGCGCCCGGCGCAGGGCGTCGCTGGTATCGCCGGCGGAGACGAAGGTGGCCACCACCGAGACCGCCACCAGGATCAGCAGCGGCAGGTGCCAGAGGCGGGCGATCAGATGGCGCACGCCCTGCAGACCGTGCAGCGCCTGACGCTTGGCCAGCGGCTGATTGCGGATCAGGTGGGCGATGGGCCGGCGGAATCTCAGGGCGAACTGGGCGGTGAGCAGCGCCGCGCAGATGTTGGCGCCGATGGCGATGACCGCCGCCAAATGTGGCCCCAGGGTCTCGGCCAGGTGCGGATCGCTGGCAGCGCCACCCAGGGCCGCCAGGCTGCCGATGATCCATAGCGGGCGAAAGGCGCGGCGGCGCAGGATCAACAGCGCCCGGCTGCGATGGGCGCCGCTGGGCAGGGAGCAGATCACCACCACCGTTGCCGCGAACAGCGGGCCGATGACGGCGGCATAGGCCAGGGTGACGGCGACGGTCTTGCCCAGGGAGTCCGGCATCCACAGGGATACCAGCAGGGTGATGACGAACGCCAGCAGCCAGGGTGCCAGCTTGCGCAGGGCGAAACGCACCAGGTCCAGGGTCCGCGGTCTGAGCGGGAGCTCCTCGGAGAGCCTGAACCTGATGCGCAGCCGATGACTGATGCTTTTCAGGCCCAGGGCGCAACCGGCCCAAAAGGCCAGGGTGATGACGAAACCTGACAGCAGGTTGAGGCGCTGCTCGGGCGCCGGCGCCAGGGCGGCCAGCTCGGCGCCCGCCTGGTCCAGCTGGTACTGCCAGCGCTCGCGCAGGTTGTCACGCTGCAGCTGCTGCTCGACCACCGTCATGGTGTCGGTGATCAACCCGATCACGCCCTGGGAGGCGCTGGGCTCGGCCTTGTTCTGCGCTGCCTGCAGCTTCTTGAGATCCGCCAGCAGACGGTTGCGCTGCTGCTCGCTTTCCAGGGTCTTGATCACCTGGTCCAGGGACGGGCCGAATTGCGGATCGACCTGATCCTTCTGGGCGCCCGGCAGCCCGGGGAGGGCAGCCTGGACCGGGCCGATGAGCAGGAAGCAGAGGCAAAACAGCTGTAGCAGGCGAAAGATCATCGAAGCCGCACGCTCGCGAAAGGGGGAAACGCCCGTCCTGAACGGCCTGGGGCCGTCCGACGAGAGGGGGTCAGTGTAGCAAGGGCTTGGCGCTGTGGATGCGTCGCCGGGCACTGCGCGCCAGCCGCACCGACAGCAGGATGGCCGCGCAGGTCAGTCCCAGTACCAGACCCTGCCAGAGGCCGGCCGGACCCCGCGGTGCCCCGAACCAGTCGCTCAGCCCCAGCGCCCAGCCCACCGGCAGGCCCACGCCCCAGTAGGCCAGCAGGGTGATGACCATGGTCGCGCGGGTGTCCTGGTAACCACGCAGGGCGCCCGCGGCGGTCACCTGGATGGCATCGGAGAACTGGAAGATGCCGGCGAACACCAGCAGCGAGGCCGCCAGCTGGATCACCGCCTGGTCCTGGGAATAGAGGCCGGCGATAGCCGTGCGCGCGGTCAGCATCAGGGTGCAGGAAACGCAGGCGCAGAGCAGCCCGGCGGCCATGCCGACCCCGGCGGAGAAGCGCGCCTCGCGCGGCTCACCGCGCCCCAGCGCCTGGCCGACCCGCACTGTCACCGCCATGCCCAGGGCCAGGGGCACCATGAACACCAGACCGGAGAAGTTGAGCGCCACCTGGTGCCCGGCGACCACTGTCGGACCCAGCTCGCCGATCAGCAGGGCCACCACGGAAAAGATGCTGGATTCGGCGAACACCGCAATGCCGATGGGCACGCCGATGGCCAGCAGGGCGCGCAGCGTTGGTCCGTGCGGTCGCTCGAAGCGGGCGAAAATGGCGCAGGCGCGATAGCGCTCGGTGCGGATGATCGCCAGCATGGCCAGCAGCATCGCCCACATCACCGTGCCCGAGGCGAAGCCGCACCCGGCGCCGCCCAGGGCTGGCAGGCCCAGGTGCCCATGGATGAAGATCCAGTTCAGCGGCACGTTCAGTGCCAGCCCGGCAAGGCCCACCAGCATCGCCGGCCGGGTACGCCCGAGGCCGTCGCTGAAGCAGCGCAGCACATAGTAGAAGGCCGTGGCGGGCAGGCCCATGGCGATGCCCTTGAGATAGAGCAGGGTCGGGCCGATCAGCTGGGCGTCGACATGCATGGCCACCAGCAGCGGTCGGGCATTGAGCAGCAGCAGGCTGGCGATAAGGCCACACCCCAGGGCCAGCCAGAGCGCCTGGCGCACCAGCGGACCGATCTCCTGGCTGCGCCCGCCGCCGTGGCGCTCAGCCACCTTGGGCGTGGTCGCCAGCAGGATGCCGGTCATCAGCAGGAACACCGGAATCCACACGGAGTTGCCCAGGGCGACGGCGGCGAGGTCCAGCGGGCCGACACGACCGGCCATGACGGCGTCGACGAAGCCCATGGCCGAATGGGAGAGCTGGGCGATGACGATGGGCGCGGCCAGGGAGAGCAGGGCGCCGGATTCACGTCTGATGCGGGGCAGGGAGGCGGTCACTTGATCGTTCGGTCAGCTTCGGGGCCGATAGTCTAGTCCTCATGGCCCGGGTGGCAACCCTCGCGGCGACCGTTGCCTGCCGCCGGCGGCCTGCTAAAGTGCCGGTCCCCGCCCTTGCGAGTGCCCAGGCATGCACATTCTCGCCGACGAAAACATACCGCTGCTGGACGCCTTCTTCGGCCCCCACGCCACCCTCGAACGCCTTCCCGGTCGCGCCTTCGATCGCGCCGCCGTGAGTCGCGCCGATGCGCTGCTGGTGCGCTCCATCACCCGCGTCGACGAGACGCTGCTGGCCGGATCTCGGGTCGGCTTCGTCGGCACCTGCACCATAGGTACCGATCATCTGGACCTCGGCTATCTGGACCAGGCGGGTATCCGCTGGAGCAATGCGCCTGGCTGCAATGCCCGCGGCGTGGTGGACTGGGTGCTCGGCGCCTTGTTGGCACTGGCCGATGGTGCTGGCGCCGACCTGGCCAGGCGAACCTATGGCATCGTCGGCGCCGGCCAGGTCGGGAGCCGCCTGGCCGAGGTGCTGCGCGGACTGGGCTGGACGGTGCTGGTCTGCGATCCGCCCCGCCAGGCTGCGGAGGGCGGCGGTTTCCACAGTCTCGAAGAATTGATCGAGCGTTGTGATGTGCTCTGTCTGCATACCCCGCTGATCCGTGACGGCGAACAGCGCACCCTACACCTGTTCGATGCGCCGCGCCTGGCGAGGTTGCGTCCGGGCAGCTGGCTGCTCAATGCCTGCCGGGGCGAGGTAGTCGACAACGCCGCGCTGTGTGCCCATCTGGCTGGTGGCGCCGAGCTGGCGGTGGCCCTGGATGTCTGGGAAGGCGAGCCGGGTATCGATCCTGAATTGGCCCGTCTCTGTCAGCTGGTGACGCCCCATATCGCCGGGCACAGCCTGGAAGGCAAGTGGCGCGGCACGGCGCAGATCTACGCGGCCTTCTGCGCCTGGACCGGGGAAACACCGCGGCTGGGTCTGAGCGACCTGTTGCCGCCGCAGCAGCTGGAGCGCCTGGTGTTTGGTGCGGATACGCCCGAGGCGACGGCCTTCAGGCGCGTCTGTCGTGCGGTCTATGACCCGCGCGACGACGATGCGGCGCTACGCGCGACCCTCGCCTTGCCGGCCCAGGCGCGGGCTCAGGCGTTCGACGCCCTGCGCAAGGGCTATCCCGTGCGTCGGGAGATTCCGGGGCTGGTGCTCGAAGGGGCGGGCGTGGCTCGGCTGGCGAGGGCCCTGGGCTGCGGCTGGCGACATGGCGACGGTTCCGAAAGCGGCGGTGTCGCTTAGGACCGAGGCGAAGCGGAAGCGTTCAGGCGGGACAACGGACTCCCGCCACCCGGCCCGCGCGGCCGAATGACGGGAGCCTAAGGCGAGGGAGCCGTACAGCGCTCCGAGCTTAGTGGTATTCGCAGAGATAGGCGGTGTCTTCCGCGACCTTGAGCTGGAACTTGGCGTTGGCCGGCACGGTGAACTGGCTGCCCGCGGCGAAGGTTTCCCAGGTCTCGCTGCCCGGCAGCTTCACGGTCAGGGCGCCGGCCACCACGTGCATGACTTCCAGCTGGCTGGTGCCGAATTCGTATTCGCCGGGGGCCATGACGCCCAGGGTGGCAGGCTTGGACTTGAGGCTGAAGGCGATGGATTTGACGGTGCCGTCGAAGTATTCGTTGACCTTGAACATCGGATTTCCTTGTGCGAGAGCGGTTGGGACCGTCGGCGAGTATGCCCAAGGCCGAGGCCCACTGTCACCGCTCCAGACGAGGCTAGCGCGCGAGGGCCGGCAGGCTGGCGGGTATCAGCTTGGCGGTGTTGCGCGCGTCGGTCTCGGCGCGGTGCAGTACCCCGGTAAAGGCCAGTCCCGCCGATTCCAGGGCGGCGGTGAGACCCAGCGGACGCGCCAGACCACGGGCCTTGGCGAAGGCCTGCTTGAGATTGCGATGCGGGACCCGGGCGAGGTGGGTGTGCAGATCGTATTCGCGCCAGGCCCGCTCCAGCAGACGGCGGTCGAAATCGCCCCAGCTGCACCAGCCGGCGAGGGTCGTCTCATAGGCGCCCAGCCAGGCCTCGAACGTCGGCCAGGTGCTTTCCAGAAGCTCTGCGCCATCGACATCGGCCTGGCTGATATGGGTGAGGTTGCGGCAGAAGGGCGTCAGCAGCGGCAGCCGCCGGGGCTGGACGAAACTCTGATAGCGATCGAGCTCCTGGCCTGCCGCATCCACCATCACCGCGCCGATCTCGATGATCTCCATCAACTCCAGTGGCCAGCCGCCTTCGTCGGTGGTCGCTTCCAGGTCCAGCACCAGCCAATGTTTCATCGTCACGCCCTCGGGCCAGCCGCCTCGCTCATCGCAGATAAGACGGTGGAAAGGCCGCGGGGTTGCGTGGCGAGGTGCGAATGAATGTTACATTCATGACTCGATGGCAGCATCTGGTCACGATGCGCTTGTGAGGCCCCGGCCTTGCTCTTAAGCTTGAAGCCTCTTTATCTGCGAGTTTCACCCATGGAGTGCCGTCCGGGTTGTGGCGCCTGTTGCATCGCGCCCTCGATCTCCTCACCGCTGCCACGCATGCCCCAGGGCAAGCCCTCCGGGGTGCGCTGCGCCCATCTGGACAGCACCAACCGCTGCGACCTGTTCGGCTCGCCGCTGCGCCCTGCGGTGTGCGGCGGCTTCCAGGCCGAGCTGGCGTTCTGCGGCACCAGCAGTGCCGAGGCCATGGCCATCCTGCTGCGCCTCGAAGGTGAAACCGCCGCCTGATCCGGTTTTGAATTGCGCTCTCCGACAACCACAACAACAAGGGACGTCCCATGCACAAGCCGCTTCGCTCCATCCTCGCCCTGACCCTGCTCGCAGCCACCGGCCTGGCCCAGGCCGAGGACTGGCAACTCGCCAAGCAGGAAGATGGCATCCAGGTCTATACCCGCGCCGTCGCCGGGTCCAAGTACAAGGCCTACCGCGGCGTGGTCCAGATCAAGGCCGATCCGGCCACCATCGCCAAGTTGCAGGATGATCCGCTGGGTTCCTGCAAATGGATCTTCCGCTGCCAGTCGCTGCAGGTGCTCAAGCGTCAGGACAACCAGGCCTGGACCTACATGCGCATCGACATGCCGTGGCCGGTGACCGCCCGTGACGTGGTGCTGCACATCACCGAGCAGAAGACTCCCGATGGCGGCTTCACCCGCACCCTCGAAGGCCAGCCGGACTATCGTCCCGCTGCCGACGGTTACGTACGGGTCGCAAGCTTCCAGGGCCAGTGGCGCGTGGTGCCGAAGAACGGCGGCGCGGAAGTGACCTACGAGGCCCAGAGCGAGCCGGGTGGCAGCGTGCCGTCCTGGCTGGCCAACAGCTTCGTGGTGGATGCCCCGCTCAACACCCTGAAGGGCCTGCGCCAGGCCGCGCAGCGCTGATCGACCGTTTCCAGGGCAACGGCCTGGCCCACTGACGCCAGGCCTGTTTATCACCACCCCTGTGCCAAGCAGTGGCGGTCCGCCCGCATTCCTGGGCAGACGTCCTTAATACCACCCCTATGGTGTCGAGGCATGAAGGGCGAACCCCTCTACCTTGGCGGTGGCAATCAATGAGCAGATACGGTCGTTGCCCGACTGCGTCTCTTACGGCGCCAGCCATCCACCAGCCGGAAGGCCAGCAGCGCGGCGCCGATGGCGGCGTAGAGCGCCCACTCTTCCAGGTCCGAGCGCACGATCCAGAGGTAGTGCAGCAGCCCCAGGCCCAGCACCAGGTAGGCCAGTCGATGCAGCTCCTTCCAGCGCTTGCCCAGGCGGCGCATGGCGGGACGGTTGGAAGTGACGGCCAGGGTCAACAGGATCAGCAGGGCCGCGGCACCGACGATGATGTAGGGGCGGCGCTGCAACTCCACGCCCAGTTGCGACAGGTCGAAGCCCAGCACGAAGGCCAGGTAGCCGAGGAAGTGCAGCAGGGCATAGGTGAAGGTCCAGAGGCCGAGCTGACGGCGGATCACCGGCCAGAGCTTCCAGCGGGTGAGGCGCGACAGCGGGGTCAGGCTCAGCGTCAGCAGCAGCAGCACCAGGGCGCCGGTCCCCAGCTTGTCCGCCAGCGCCTTGCCCGGGTCCGGGCCAAGGGCGAAGATCCAGGCCTGGTACAGCCACCACAGCGGCGGGCAGAGTGCGGCGACAAACACCGCGACCCGCCAGAGCAGCAATCCCATCAGTAGTTTCTCCGCAGATCCATGCCGCTGTAGAGCGAAGCCACTTCCTCGCCATAGCCGTTGAACATCAGCGTCGGCCGCACGTTGGGGCTGAACAGGCCACTGGGCAGGCGCCGTTCGCGGGCCTGACTCCAGCGCGGGTGGTCCACTTCCGGATTGACGTTGGCATAGAAGCCGTACTCGTTGGGCGCCATGCCCTGCCAGGTGGTGCGTGGCTGCTCGGCCACCAGGCTGATGCGGACGATGGACTTGATGCCCTTGAAGCCGTACTTCCAGGGCACGATCAGCCGCAGCGGCGCGCCGTTCTGGTTGGGCAGCACGCGGCCGTACATGCCCACCGTCATCAGCGTCAGCGGATGCATGGCCTCATCCAGGCGCAGGCCTTCCACATAGGGCCAATCCAGCAGGGCGAAGCTGGAATTCATCCCGGGCATGTGCTGCGGGTCCTTGAGCGTCTCGAACTTCACGTAGCGCGCCTTGCCGGTGGGTTCGACGCGCTTGAGCAGGCTGGCCAGCGGAAAGCCAAGCCAGGGGATGACCATGGACCAGGCCTCGACGCACCTCATGCGGTAGATGCGCTCTTCCAGGGTGTCGGGGCCGAAGAGGTCTTCCAGCCCGTAGGTGCCGGGCTTGCCCACCTCGCCATCGACTACGACACTCCAGGGTTGGGTGGGCAACTGCGCAGCATGGGCGGCTGGATCGCTCTTGTCCGGCCCGAATTCATAGAAGTTGTTGTAGTGGGTAGCGTCCTTGAAGGGCGTGATGTCCTCGCCCTTGACCGTGGCCGCCTGCCAGCGGGTACCGGGCAGCTTGCGTTCGAACCAGTCCGGGCCCTTGGCGGCTTCGACGTCGCCATAGCTGGAAGCGGCCGCCAGCGCCCAGCCGGGCAGGGCGGCGCCGGCGAGCAGGGCGCCGCTGGCACCGAGCAGCTGGCGCCGGGACAGGTAGACGGCTTCGGGGGTGATCTCCGACCCCAGGCAGGCAGAGCGCGGAACGATCTTGATCGGCATGACGGACCTCGGTGGGGTGCGCTCGCAGGAGAGCGGCTGGCTAACAGCGTGAGACATCCCGGTCGTGAAAAGCTTCCGACGCCAACGATAGCCTGCCGTCCCGGTCCGGCGGAAGGCCGTTGCGCGCCTGTCAGCCGGCCGTTCAGGTCGCTGCCAGGCAGGCCCGGGACCCCGTGCCATACTGCGGCGACCTCTCGCCCTCAGGAGTCCCCGATGAAGAAGCTGATCAATAGCCCCACCGCGGTGGTTCGCGAACTGCTCGAAGGTCTCGTCAGCCTGGATCCCGGCCTGGCCCTGCTGGCCGAGGAGCAGGTCATCCTGCGCCAGCCCCTGGCCGCTACGGGAGATCGCCCGGTGGCGGTGATTTCCGGCGGCGGCAGCGGCCACGAACCGGCCCATGCCGGCTATGTCGGCGAGGGCATGCTGACCGCCGCGGTGGCGGGAGACGTCTTCACCTCGCCCAGCGTCGATGCCGTACTGGCCGCGATCCGGGCAACGGCCGGTCCCGCGGGCGCCCTGCTGGTGGTCAAGAACTACACCGGCGACCGTCTCAACTTCGGCCTGGCCGCCGAACTGGCGCGCAGCGAAGGCATTCCGGTCGAGACGGTGCTGGTGGCGGACGACGCCGCCTTGCGCCATACCGTGGCCCCGGAAAGGCGCCGGGGCATCGCGGGCACCGTGCTGATCCACAAGCTCGCGGGCGCAGCGGCCGCCGCCGGGCGCCCCCTGGCCGAGGTAGCTGCGCTGGCCCGCGCCGCGAGTGCCGAATTGCGCAGCATGGGTGTCGCCCTGGGTGCCTGCACGGTGCCGGCGGTGGGGCATCCGGGTTTCCAATTGGCGGCCGACGAGGTGGAATGGGGCCTCGGCATCCACGGCGAGCAGGGCGTCGAGCGCGGTCCCCGATTGGGCGCCGACGGCACCGTGGCGCGGCTGCTGGACACCCTCATTGAAGACGGCGGCTATCCCGCTGGCACGCGCCTGGCGCTGCTGGTCAATGGCCTGGGCGCGACGCCGCCGCTGGAACTCGCCCTGGTGGCACGGGCGGCGCTGAGCCAGTTGCGCCAGCGGGGCCTGGTGGTGGAACGCGCCTGGACCGGTACCTTCCTCAGCGCCCTGGACATGCCCGGCTGTTCGCTGTCGCTGCTGCCGGTAGACGAGGCGCGCCTGGCGCTGCTCGATGCGCCGACCCGGGCGCGAGCCTGGCCGGGTGACGGCCGGGTCCCGGCGGCGCCCACCCTGTTGCCCGCACCCGCGGCAGCAGCCGAAACGACCCCTCGCACCCCAGGTCCCCTGGCAGAGCGGCTGCAGGCGACGGCAGATGCCGTCGTCGCCAGCCTGCTGGCCAACGAAGCCCGCCTCACCGAACTGGACAGCCGCGCCGGGGACGGCGACCTGGGCACCAGCCTGGCCCGTGGCGCTGAAGCCATGCGCGCCTTGCCCGCCAGCGTCTGGTACACCCCGGCCAGCGCCCTGGCAGCCACGGGTCAGGCACTGCGCCGGGCCATCGGTGGCAGCTCCGGACCCTTCTACGCCTGCGCCCTGATCCGCGCCGCTCAACTGCTGGACAGGGTGGAACGACCCACGCTGGCGCAATGGGCCCAGGCCCTGGATGGTGGCGTCCAGGCCCTGGCCGAACTGGGTGGCGCCCAGCCGGGCCAGCGCACCATGCTCGATGCCTTGCGCCCGGCAGCGGATGCCCTGCTGGCCGCTGCCCAGGCGGGCGCCAGCCCGGCACAGGCCTTTGCCGCGGCGCTCGCCGCCGCCCGCCAGGGCGCCGAGGCCACCGCGGAGATGCTGCCGGCCCAGGGCCGCGCCAGCTACCTGGGCGAACGCGTCCGCGGCATTCCCGATGGCGGCGCCGTAGCGGTGGTCTGTTGGCTGGAGGCCCTGGAGCCCGTGATCACCGGCTAGGCCATTTATCGCCCTGGCGGGTCGCGTGGCGATCGGGACAGCCAGGGCGCTCAGGAAGGTCGACACGCAGTCCAGGGCTACCTAGGCGCTCGGCCAGCTGCGCTATCCGGTCAGGCCCTGGACCCCCTCGTGAAAAGCCGCGTGCCTCGCCTGGCCGCGGGTCGTCCAGGGGCCTGAGCGAACCGCTTATCAAAACATTTCAGCGCATCCTTAAAGCCCAGATGCAACATGCCGATAGTTAGTATGACGATAACCAAATGGTTACCGTTGGCGCCTGTGCCGGCAGTTGGCCACCATTGAACTGGTTGATGTCGCACGGAGTAGATAACCCGCTAGATAAGGCACCCGCATGCGCACGAATTTGCCGGTCACCCAGCAAGGCCGTACCTTCAAGCAAGAGGAACGACTCATCTCCACCACTGATCTGCAGGGGAACATCACCTACTGCAACGAGGCCTTCATCGCCATCAGTGGCTATACAAGGGAGGAGCTGATCGGCAGTCCGCACAATCTGGTGCGTCATCCCGACATGCCGCCACCGGTGTTCGGCCACATGTGGGCGACCCTCAAGGAGGGCAAGCCGTGGATGGGCATCGTCAAGAATCGCTGCAAGAACGGCGATTTCTACTGGGTGAGCGCCTATGTCACCCCGATCCTCGAACAGGGCCGGGTGATCGGTTACGAATCCGTGCGTTCGCTGCCCAGCACCCGCGAAGTCCGTCGCGCCGGCGAGCTCTATGCCCGCATCAATGCCGGCAAGGCCCCTGTGCCCATGACGCGCCGCCTGGGCAGCGCCATCGCCGCCTGCTGGTCGACGGTGGCGGCCACCGGGGTGATCCTGAGCGGCCACTTCCTGCTCGACGACACGACTCAGGCGGTGCTCATCGTCGCGGCGCTGCTGGGTATCAGCGGTCATCAGCTCTATCGTCAGCGCGCCAGCATCGAGCGCATCCTCGCCGATCATCCGAAGATGTTTTCCAGTGCCGTCGTGGCCCCGACCTACAGCGACCAGTGTGGTGCCCCGGCACGCCTGGATCTGGCGCTGCACAGCGAAGCCGCGCGCCTGCAGACGGCCCTGACCCGGCTGGCCGACGTGGGCGACAGCGTGCGCGTCAAGGCGCGCGAATCCTCCCAGCTGGCCCAGTCCGAGGCCGAACTGCTGGATCAGCAGCGCCACGAGACCGATCAGTCCGCCGCCGCCATCACCCAGATGACCTCCACCATCCACGAGGTCTCGCAGAACGTCCAGGAGACCGCTCAGGCGGCGGCCAACGCCGAGAGCCTGGTGCACTCCGGGCGTGACAAGGCCGAAGAGAGCCTGACGTCCATGCGCGAACTCGGCGCGGCGGTCAGCGACATCGGCCAGGCCGTAGGCGAGCTGGCCAGTTCGACCCAGAGCATCGGCAGCGTCGCCGATGTCATCACCGCCATCGCCGAACAGACCAACCTGCTGGCGCTCAACGCCGCCATCGAGGCCGCCCGTGCCGGTGAGGCCGGCCGCGGCTTCGCCGTGGTGGCCGACGAGGTCCGCTCACTGGCCTCGCGTACCCGTGAATCCACCGAGCAGATCCACCAGATCATCGCCAACCTGCAGGCCAATGCCGACCGCGCCGTGGCCACCGCCAGTCGCGGCGAAGAGACCTCGCGCCAGAGCGAACGCCATTCGGCGGCGGTACGCGAGTCTTTGGAAGGCATCAGCGAATCGGTCAGCCTCATCACCGCCATGAGCCAGCAGATGGCCACCGCGGTGGAAGAGCAGAGCCACGTCTCCGAAGACATCAACCGGCAGATCAGCCGCATCGCCGATCTTTCCGATCACAGCTCGGCCCAGGCCCGTCGCGGCTCGGAGCTCAGTCGTGAACTGGAGGGCATGGCCGACTACCTGCACGACCTCACCGCCCGCTTCAATCGCTGAGTCGGGGAGGGCGGCGGTGATCCGGTATGATCGCCGCCCCGATTCGCTCCGGAAGTCCCGATGTCCCGTCCCGCCTGCGCGCGCTGTCAGCGGCCCCTGCCGTTGTGCCTGTGCGCGCTGATCCCCTCGCTGGCCAGTCGCACGCGGGTGCTGTTGCTGCAGCATCCCAGTGAGCGGCGCCATCCCCTCAATACAGCCCGCCTGGCCGCCCTCGGGCTCAGCAATGCGCAACTGGAGATCGGCGAGAGCTTTGCGGACCTGCCGCACTGGCTCGCCGGCCATGACGCCTGGCTGCTGTTCCCCGGGCCCGAGGCGATGCGGGTGGATCTGCTGCCTCCCGCCGCCGCGACCGAGTCGCGACGGCTGCTGGTGATTCCCGACGGTACCTGGCGCAAGGCACGCCTGCTGCTGCATGCCAATCCGTTGTTGGCGGCCTTGCCCAGGCTCACCCTGCCACCCGGGGCGCCGTCGCGCTACCGGGTACGCAAGGCGCCGGCGGCGGCTGCGTTGTCGACCGTGGAGGCCGTGGTCGCGGCGTTGAATGCACTGGAGGCTCCGCGCCGCTTCGACGCCTTGCTGGCACCTTTCGAGGCGCTGATCGACGGCCAGATCGCCGCCATGGGGCCGGAAACCTTTGCTCGCAATCATGGCAGGGCAGCGCCAGGCGATTGAGGGAATTACCCCGTGGCCGGAAGACTCTACCTAGGGAGTCAGCAGAGGAGTCACCCCATGTCCCGCTTCCCGATCCGCCAGCACAGCGAATTTGCCAGCTTTACCGCCCTGGTCCAGCCCCGCGCGGGCGGTGAACCCGATCAGCCTGATCCGGCTCCCATCCAGCCCAGCGAACCGGGCGAGCCCACCGTCCCCGATCAGGCTCCCCCGACCCCCATGGCCAGGGCCGCCTGACGCCGCCAGCGTCACCCACAAAAAAGGGCGATCATCGCTGATCGCCCTTTTTCATGCCTGACGGTGGCTAGCGCCGGGTCTTCTGCCTGAGCAGGTAGACCGTCACCGCCGCGCAACTGGTGAAAGCCGCCACCCGGGCCCAGACATAGGGCACCAGCCAGCAGGAAAACCCGACGCTGATCCACATGGCGACGATGGCGTAGACCTTGCCCTTGAGCGGAATGCCGTCGCCTTCCAGATAGGGTTTGACCCAGGGCCCCAGCCACCTGTGGTTGATCAGCCACAGGTAGAACCGCTCCGAACTGCGCATGAAGCAGGCTGCGGCCAGCAGCAGGAAGGGCGTGGTGGGCAGCAGCGGCAGAAAGGCGCCGATGATGCCCAGGGCCACGCTCAACCAGCCGATGCCCAGCAGCAGGTAGCGGACCCAGCCCTTGCGCTGGCGGGGTCTCGGAGTGGCCTCATCCATCGCTCAGTGACGCGGCTTCAGCAGCGCCGGTTTTTCATCGGGGGAATGGCAAAGCAGGAACAGCTGGGTCAGCAATTCCGGAATCTGCACCATCATGTCGGCAACCAGGCGGCGGTCCTGGGCGATCTCGGCGAATTCCGGCTGCTCATCGAACAGGCCCGAACCGACCATGATCGGCAGCAGCAGCTCGCTGACTTCGTCTTCGGCGTCCTCGAACCATACGGCTTCGCGCAGGAACACCCCTTCCATGAAACCGATGCACCAGCCGCGCAACTCGGAATCGTCCGGCTCCGGACCGAGCTCCAGGTCGCACGGCAGGTCCAGCTCTTCGTCGCTGCCCAGCACGCGCAGGATATGCGCCTTGAGCTGCACCAGGGAGCGCTCGATCTCTTCCTGCTGGGCGGCATCGCGATACTGCGGTGGCTCGGCGAAGAGCGCATCGATCCACTCGCGTTCGGGAACCTCTTCCGGGCAGATGGACAGGGCGGTCAGGTAGCCATGGGCGGCTACGTAGTCGAGCGCTTCTTCGTGCAGATCGTCTGCATCGAGAAAATCGCGCAGACGGGTCAATTGTTCGGCGAAGGACATCGGCTACTTACCTCGGAAAGGATTCGAAAGGGCAGAACGGCCGGAATTGTAGACGAGCGCCCGGGTCACGTCGAACTCGACGGCCTGGGGCCGGCCGACGGAAAAGCACCGCCGCAGTGACCCCGGCATCCGTATAATGGCCTTTCCATTCGAGGAGGCTTCATGTCAGAACCCGCGCTGCGCATCCTTAAAGACGTCTTTGGCTACGACGCGTTCCGTGGCAACCAGGCCCGGATCATCGAGCGCGTGGCCAGCGGTGGCGATGCGCTGGTGCTGATGCCCACGGGCGGCGGCAAGTCCCTGTGCTACCAGGTGCCGGCACTCCTGCGGCCCGGCGTGGCCGTGGTGGTCTCGCCGCTTATCGCGCTGATGGACGACCAGGTCGCCACCCTGCTGGAACTGGGTGTGTCGGCGACCGCGCTCAACTCCACCATGACCGGCGAACAGCAGCGAGCCGTCGCCGCGCAGCTGGAGCGCGGCGAGATCAAGCTGCTCTATCTCGCGCCCGAGCGCCTGGTCCAGCCGCGCATGCTGGACTTCCTCAAGCGCCTGCCGATCGCCCTGTTCGCCATCGACGAAGCCCACTGCGTGTCCCAGTGGGGGCATGACTTCCGTCCGGAATACATGCAGCTCGGACAACTGGCCGAACACTTCCCCGGCGTGCCGCGCCTGGCGCTCACCGCCACCGCGGATTCCCGCACCCGCGAAGAGATGGCCAGCCGCCTGCATCTGGAAGAGGCCGAGCGTTTTCTCTCCAGCTTCGATCGCCCCAACATCTTCTACCGCATCGTGCCCAAGGAAGCGCCGCGCAAGCAGCTGCTGGCCTTTCTCGCCGAGCGTCGCGGCGATGCCGGCATCGTCTACTGCATGTCGCGCAAGAAGGTCGAGGAGGTGGCCGAGCAGCTCAGCAACCAGGGCTTCCCCGCCTTGCCCTATCACGCCGGCCTGCCCAACGACGTGCGCGCCGCCAACCAGAAGCGGTTCCTCAACGAGGAAGGGCTGATCATGGTCGCTACCATCGCCTTCGGCATGGGCATCGACAAGCCCAACGTGCGCTTCGTCGCCCACCTTGATCTGCCCAAGAGTCTGGAAGCCTACTACCAGGAAACCGGCCGGGCCGGTCGCGATGGCCTGCCCGCTGACGCCTGGATGTCCTACGGCCTGCAGGACGTGCTGCTGCTGCGGCAGATGATGCAGAACTCCGAGGGCGACGAGCGCCACAAGCGCATCGAGCGGCACAAGCTCGAAGCCATGCTGGCGCTGTGCGAGGAAACCCGTTGCCGGCGCCAGGTGCTGCTGGCCTATTTCGACGAGCACCTGCCCCAGCCCTGTGGCCATTGCGACAACTGCATCGACACCGTCGAGACCTGGGATGCCACCGAGCCGGCGCGCCAGGCGCTGTCGGCCATCTACCGCAGCGGTCAGCGCTATGGGGTAGGGCACCTGGTCGACATCCTGCTCGGTCGCGAGACCGAAAAGATCACCAGCCTCGGCCACCAGCGGCTGGCCGTGTTCGGCCTGGGCAAGGCCCGTGGCGAAGACGACTGGCGCACCCTGTTCCGCCAGCTGGTGGCCCGCGGCCTGGCCGAGGTGGATGTCGACGGCTATGGCGGCCTGCGCCTGACCGAGAGTTGCCGGCCGCTGCTGCGCGGCGAGGTGCGCATCGAATTGCGCCGTGACCCCAAGCCCCAGCGTGGCCGGAGCAGCAGTGGCAGCGGCTCGGCCAGTGCCGCCAGCCAGCTGGTGCGCGCCGACGAGCGCGAACTCTGGGAGGTCCTGCGCACCCTGAGACGCAAGCTGGCCGAAGAGCATTCGGTGCCGCCCTATGTGATCTTCCCCGACGCCACCCTGCTGGAGATGCTGCGCAGCCAGCCGCGCTCGCTGGACGAGATGAGCCGCGTCAGCGGCGTGGGCGCGCGCAAGCTGGAGCGTTATGGCCAGGCTTTCCTCGACGTCCTCAATGACGGCGACGCCGCGCCGCCTCCGGTCGCTGACGTGCGCCACGAGGTGCTGACGCTGGTACGCGCCGGCATGACGCCCGAGCAGGCTGCGCGGCAGCTCAATTGCTCGGAAAAGAATGTCTATGCACTATTGGCCGAAGCCATCGCCGGGCAGCAGATCGCCCTGGAACAGGCCCTCGACCTGCCAGAGGATCTGCTGGCGGAAATCCAGGATGCCTTCCTCGAAGACGAGGGCGAGTTGCCGCCGGTCGCCCATGTCGCCGCGCGCTTCGAGGGGCGGGTGGCGAGTGGCGCGCTGTACTGTGTGCGGGCAGCCTTGCAGGCGGAATTGGCGGACTAGCGAGGCGCGGCGGTTGCCCCGCCCTGCCTGTAACCAGAATAATGAGAAAATCCAAGTACAAGGTTTAGCCTGAATGACCCCTACCGATCCACACCTGTTTGGCCGCCAGATCTTCCACGTCTCCCGTGCCTGGCGCGCCGAGCTAGACCGGCGCCTGAGCCACCTGGGGCTGTCTCAGGCGCGCTGGCAGGTGTTGCTGAACCTGGCCCGGATGAAGGGTGTCCAGCCTACCCAGCGTGAGCTTGCCCAGAGCATCAGCATCGAGGGGCCGACCCTGGCACGGCTGCTGGACGGCCTGGAAAAGCAGGGTCTGGTCAAGCGTCTGGCGGTCACCGAGGACCGTCGCGCCAAGCGCATCATGCTGACCCAGGAAGCCGGTCCGCTGATCGAGAAGATCGAGACCATCGCCGAAGCCCTGCGCAAGGAACTGCTCAGCGGCCTCGATGATGAAGAGATCGCCATCTGCCAGCAGGTGCATCAGCGCGTCCTGGCCAATCTCGAGCGCGGCTGACCGCCGTCTGGCGGCTAGCGTCGCCCGGATGCCTCCGCCCAGCCCCGGGGTCGGATCTGGCCGGAGCGTCTGGCATCGCTGCTGGCGCCAGACGCCACCCCCCGGCCGCTTTAATGCGTGCGGGGCCATCGGTTTGCCGTCTGTCGGTATCGATGCTACGTTCCAGCGTAGCGGAGGCGATTTTTGTGAGCCACCGCGCTAAAACACCGGTTTCCTCGAATACCTGACGCAGCGGTATCCATGGTCGCGAAACGCCGTCCCCTTGCCTTTGTTCTTCTGTCGGCCGCCGCGCTGACCCCTCTTCCTCAAGCGGCGTTCGCGCTCGGCCTGGGGGGCATCACCCTGCAGTCTTCGCTCAACGAACCTCTGCGTGCGCGGATCGAGCTGGTCAACATTGGCGATGCCGGTGCCGAGGACTTCCGCATCCATCTGGCGGCGAACGAGGCCTTCGCCCAGGCCGGCGTGGATCGCACCCAGTTCCTCGACGATCTGAAGTTCACCCCACACCTGCGCACGGCGGCGGGCAGCTATGTCGAGGTGACCTCGCGCCGCTCACTGGTCGAGCCCTATCTGGGCTTCATCGTTCAGCTGGAACAGCCGGGCGGCAAGCAGCTGCGCGAGTTCACCCTGCTGGTGGATCCGCCGCGCAGTGGTGGCGCGCCCACCAGCGTTGCCAGTACCGCCCCGGCGCGCATCCCGGCGGCGCCCGCTCGCGCCGCCGCCCCGGCCGCCGATCCGGTGGTCCGCCAAACTGTATCTGCACCGCGCCAGCGGCTGGCGCCTTCGCCAGACCTGGCCGCCGGGGAGGGCTTCTACCAGACGCGTTCCAGGGACACCCTCTGGAGCATCGCCAAGCGCCTGGGGCCAATGGCCAATCGATCGGCCGAGCAGCTCATGGCCGATCTGTTCGCTCTTAATCCGGCGTCCTTCGCCAACAATGATCCCGGACGGCTCAAGGCTGGCCAGCGCCTGCGCCTGCCCGTGGGTGTCAGCGAACCTGCGCCGCGACAGCCGGTAGCGGCCAGGACCACGCCGCCCGCGCCCAGCCCGGTACCCGCCGCACCGGTCACCACGGCACCCGCCCTGGCACCGGCACCGGCACCTGCTGCGCCAGCGCCTGCCGCAGCACCTGTCGCTGCGCCGGCACCGGCACCGGAATCAGTGGCGCCGCCAGTAGCGGCGCCGCAGCCGGCCGGAAGCTCTGCGGAAGACACCAAGCCCCTGCTGGTGACGCAGGATCTCGGGCGTCAGGTCGGCGATCTGGAAGGTCAGCTGACTCAGCTGCAGGAGCGTTACGACGCACTGCTGGCCCAGAAAGAGGTGATGATCGAGCAGCTCCAGCAGGACCGTGAAGGTCTGCAGCAGCAATTGAAGCAGGCGCGTTCGGTGGCCCTGTCCACGCCGACGCCCGCCCCCGCGCCGCCGGCACCGGAAAGCCCTGCCGCTCAGGCGGCGCCCGTCGCCTCCAGTCCTGCCGCGGGCAGTACCGACGAAGGTCTGTTGTCACTGCGCTCGCTGTTGTTGGCGGGTGGCGCGGCCCTGCTGGCCCTGGCCGGTGTGCTCTGGTGGCGCCGGCGGAAGGCGGAAGACGTCGTCTTCGACGACGCGGATGACGTCGAAAGTGTCGAAATGGTCGAGCCCTTGCCCGAGCCTGTGCTGGCCGCTACCCAGCCGGTGGTTGCCAAGTCCAGGGCCAAGCCCGCAGCCGTCGCCGCCAGCCCGGCGCCGGTCGACGATCATGCCGGTCGTGCGGAGATCTACATCGCCTATGGCCGCTACGGCCAGGCGCGGGAAGTGCTGGAAAGCGGCCTGGCCGAAGATGATCGGCGCCAGGATCTGCGGCTGCTGCTGCTCCGGGTGCTGGCCACCCTGGGCGAGGCTCCGGCATTCAGAGAGCACGAACAGCGTTTTCTGGCGCTGGGAGGCGTAGCGGCGAGTCTGGCGGTGCTGCATGCCCAGTTTCCCGGGATGTCCGCCGATCCGGTGGAGCCCCTGCTGGAGGACGATCTGGACCTCGACCTGCCGGCCTTCGATGCGCCGGCCAGTGAATGGTCGGCGGAATTGCAGTTTGCCGAGCCGGCGGTACCTGCGCCGGTGACCGAAGAGCACTACGATCTGGATCTGGCGGATCTGAGTCTCGATGAAGCCATCGCCCTAACCGAAGAGCTGGACGCCGATTCCGGGTGGAAGCAGGTCGATGCCCTGGAAGTCTCCCTGGAAGACGACTTCCCTGAAGGCCTGGGCGAGTTGCCGGCGGTCATGGAGCTGGACCTGAGTCTCGACGAGCACTTCATGGCCGATGCCATTGCCCGGCGGTTTGCCGAGGCCGAGGCCTGTCTCGATCAGGGCGACGTCCAGCACGCCACCTCGCTGCTGCAGGAAATCGTCAGCGAAGGTAGCGACAGTCAGCGCGAGCGGGCCGAGATCCTGCTCTCGCGCATCGCCTGATCAGAAGCTGTTGCCCAGGTTGATGTAGAAGGCGTGTTCGCCCTGGTCGCTCAGGCCATAGGTGAACCTGAGCGGTCCCAGTGGCGTATCCAGCCCGAGGAACAGGCTGGCCGCGCTGATGTTGCCGCTGTCGTAGTCGTCATCCCTATTCCAGATGCGTCCCTGTTCCAGGCTGCCGCCCAGATAGACCGGGGTGTCCAGCGGGAACAGCGAGCGCTGCGTGAGCTGGTGGTAGTAGATCAGCCGCGCCAGGCCGTAGTTCTGGCCGGACAGGGCATCCTGCCGATAGCCCGAGAGCTGCCAGGCACCTCCCAGCAGGAAGCTGCTGGTTACCACGTTGGTGTCGCTGTCCGTCGACAGGGTGCGCCCCAGGCCGCCTCCCAGCACGAAGGTGTTGTAGCCATAGCTGAGCGCCTTGTTCAGGTGCAGGTCCAGCTGCCGGTAGCGCGAATCCGAGCCCAGGCTCGGGTCGAACTGCTTGAGCGTCAATGCCAGGTCCTGGCCCTCCCGCGGGAAGTTCACGTCGTCCAGGTCGTCCAATGAATAGCGCAACTCGTAGAAGCCTTCGGTAAAGGATTCCTCCGGCGTGTCGCGCGGTCCGACATGCACCTTGGTACTGCCCCAGTCATGGCCGATACCCAGGCGCACCTCGGCCTTGTTGCCGATCTGCCGACCCACGTTGAGGCCGAAGCCATAGCGCTCGCGGCGGTATTCGGCGATGGGGTCGTTCCGCTCCAGTTGCTCGATGTTGCGGGCCTCGCCGCCGACGTAGGGTGCGATGAAGTAGCGTGAGCCCACATCCAGGGGTTGGTAGAACTCGCTGTAGAGCTCCTGGTGATCACCGATCTGCATCCGGGTCAGCCATTCGCCGCCCAGGCGGTTGAGCCCGTTGATGCGATAGCTGGCGCCGAAGTTGAAAGCGCTGTCGCCCCGCAGGTCGTCAGACAGATTCAGGCCCAGCCGCAGGAAGTCCGTACCGCTGCGCTTGCCGCGGGCATAGATCACCAGCACGTTGTCGCCAGGGCCGTCCCGGCGGATGCGGTATTCCACCTGGTCGAAATAATCCAGCCCGTAGAGGGTGCTCATGTCGTCCTGCAGCCGCTCGACATTGAGGGGTTCGCCCAGGCGCTGGCGGATGTAGTGACGAATGACCTCGTCTTCGACCTTGGAGTCGTTCTCGATGCGGATGGCGTCGATGACCGGAGTGCGGCTGCTGGGCGCGCGAGCCGCTGCCACTGCCGTGGAGCGCTCGCTTTTCGCGTCCTTGCGCAACACCGCCAGTTCGCTCGCCATGGCCATGGTCGCCCGATAGCCGGCATCGATCAGCGCCCTGACCTCGCTGAAGTCGGCGCTGGTGTAGCTGGCCAATGGCGGCTGGATCAGCAGGTCCTGCTTGCCCAGAGTCGCCAGCTGCGCCTGGGAATTGTTGCGCGTCATCAGGGTGGTGGACTGATTGAGCACGTCCAGCACCGTGGTCAGGTCCCGGCGCTTGAGCAGGGGAGTGCCGATGTCGACCACCACTACCCGCTGCGCGCCCATGTCCCGCGCCACGTCGATGGGGATGTTGTCGACCATGCCGCCATCCACCAGCAGCCGACCGTCGATTTCCACCGGCGCGAATACCGCCGGAATCGACATGCTGGCGCGGATCGCTCGGGGCAGATGACCATGATCGAAGACCACCTTCTCGCCGGTGGTGATGTCCGTGGCCACGGCGCGGAAGGGGATGGCCAATTTGTTGAAGTCCCGGGTATCGCTGGTATGCACGAACAGCTTTTCCAGCATCATCCCCAGGTTCTGGCCCTGGATCACCCCGATGGGCAGGCCCAGGGTGCCGTCATCCCGAAAGCTGAGCTTCTGCTTGACCAGGAAGTCCCGGTCATCCTGCTTGCGCCGGAAGGGCACGTCCTTGCGTGGCGGCTGGTCGGACAGTACCTGGCCCCAGTCCATGTCAAGCGCGATGCGTTCCAGTTCCTCGGCGCTGTAGCCGGCGGCATAGAGGCCGCCGATTACCGCACCCATGCTGGTGCCGGCAATGGCGTCGACCTGAATGCCCTGTTCCTCCAGGGACTTCAGCACGCCGATATGCGCCAGTCCCCGGGCGGCACCGCCAGACAGCACCAGGCCGACCTTCGGCGGCGGAGCACTCCAGGCCAGGGCGGAC
The DNA here is from genome assembly GCF_039908605.1 of Pseudomonas aestiva. NCBI lineage: Bacteria > Pseudomonadati > Pseudomonadota > Gammaproteobacteria > Pseudomonadales > Pseudomonadaceae > Pseudomonas > Pseudomonas aestiva. The sequence goes on from NZ_CP150916.1 coordinate 2,161,670, forward strand.
AGGAGAAGGCAGGCTACCAGCAGCAACAGGCGCATAGGACGGACCACGTGGCGGATGGAATCGGGGGCTGCGTATTATAGGGAGCCCAGGCCTTGCGAGGTGTACCGTGGCAGACGCCAGACCTATCATCACCATCCACTACTGCACCCAGTGCCAATGGCTGCTGCGTTCGGGCTGGTTGGCCCAGGAGCTGCTCAGCACCTTCGGTACCGATCTGGGTGGAGTGACGTTGCTACCGGGAACCGGTGGCGTGTTCGAGGTCGCCTGTGGCGGAGAGGTGCTCTGGGAGCGGAAGAGGGATGGTGGCTTTCCCGATGCCAGAGCGCTGAAGAATCGGGTCAGGAACCTGCTGTTTCCGGAGCGCGACCTGGGGCACAGCGAAGGTCAGCGGCGCGAAGGGGGAGATGGCGCCCCCGAAGGGGCGTGAGATCAGGCTTCCGTACTGACCGTATCCCGCACATCGAGGGTATTGGTGGCCGGCGCAGCGGCGGGTGCGCTCACTTCGGCCGCGCGAATCTCGACCGCGTGCAGGCCCTTGGGGCCCTGCACGATATTGAAGTTGACCGCCTGGCCCGCCTTCAGCGTGCGGTAACCGTCCATCTGGATGGCCGAGTAATGAGCGAATAGGTCTTCATCACTGTTATCTGCAACGATGAAGCCATATCCTTTGGCGTTATTGAACCATTTGACCTTGCCACTGAGCATACCGGCTCCCTCTGCAAAGGACTCCAAGCCTGGAGTATCATTCGACTACAGTTCCAGTGAATCCACACAGACGCCACTACAACGGAACCATTGGTACCTCGTCGGTACAGGATGTTTGTAACACCCTTTCAGCCTTAGTCAAGGCAAGGCACTAGGCGGCTGAGACGTGGATCAAGCTCTTTTTTTCCTGCTATTCATCCCGTAATTCGGAATCGATCAGAATGCGTGTAATCGACCCCATCCGACTGGCGGCGGACGACAACGAACATCAGGACGGCGACAACGGCGGCCTGGCGGTGCAGGAGGCAAAACCTGCACTAAAACGGCCAGCCAGATATCGAGTTCTGATGTATAACGATGACTACACCCCGATGGAGTTCGTCGTCGAGGTGCTGGAGCGCTACTTCAGCATGAACCGCGAAGCGGCTACCCAGGTGATGCTTACTGTGCATACTCAGGGAAAGGCAGTCTGCGGAACATTTACTCGCGATGTCGCTGAAACCAAGGCCATGCAAGTCAATCAATATGCCAGGGAGTGCAACCACCCGCTGCTGTGTGAAATCGAAATCGAAAGTTAGATCTGTGCTGCTTGGGCTACTGTGCTGCTTGGGCTATGAGGTGAAGCTATGTTGAATCGTGAGCTCGAAGTCACCCTGAATCTCGCCTTCAAGGAGGCGAGGACGAAGCGTCATGAATTCATGACCGTTGAGCACCTCCTGCTGGCGCTGCTGGACAATGAAGCGGCGGCCACCGTGTTGAGAGCCTGCGGCGCCAACATCGATCGTCTGCGACGCGATCTGTTGGAATTCATAGATTCCACCACACCCCTGATCCCACAGCAGGACGACGAGCGCGAAACCCAGCCGACGCTGGGTTTTCAGCGTGTTCTCCAGCGTGCGGTCTTCCACGTGCAGAGCTCGGGCAAGCGCGAAGTGACCGGGGCCAACGTCCTGGTCGCCATCTTCAGCGAACAGGAAAGCCAGGCGGTGTTCCTGCTTAAGCAGCAGAGCGTGGCGCGGATCGACGTGGTCAATTTCATCGCGCATGGCATCTCCAAGGTGCCAGGGGCAGCACCCGAAGCCGAGCAGGATCAGGACGCCGCCGAGGAGGAGGGTGCCGAACCCAGCTCCTCCAACAATCCGCTGGAAGCCTATGCCAGCAACCTCAACGAGCAGGCTCGCCAGGGCCGTATCGATCCGCTGGTGGGGCGTGAGTCGGAAGTCGAGCGCGTAGCCCAGATCCTTGCCCGGCGCCGCAAGAACAACCCGCTGCTGGTGGGCGAGGCTGGCGTCGGCAAGACCGCCATCGCCGAAGGCCTGGCCAAGCGTATCGTTGACGGTCAGGTCCCCGACCTGCTGGCCGACAGCGTGGTCTATTCCCTCGATCTCGGCGCGCTACTGGCCGGGACCAAATATCGCGGCGATTTCGAGAAGAGATTCAAGGCCCTACTGGCGGAGCTGAAGAAGCGGCCCCATGCCGTGCTCTTCATCGACGAGATCCATACCATTATCGGTGCCGGCGCGGCCTCAGGCGGGGTGATGGACGCCTCCAACCTGCTCAAGCCGCTGCTGTCCTCCGGTGAGATTCGCTGCATCGGCTCCACCACCTTCCAGGAATTCCGCGGCATCTTCGAAAAGGACCGGGCACTGGCTCGGCGCTTCCAGAAGGTCGATGTCGTCGAGCCTTCGGTGGATGATACCTACGGCATCCTGCGCGGCCTCAAGGGGCGCTTCGAGCAGCATCACCACATCGAGTACACCGACGAGGCGCTGCGTGCCGCAGCCGAGCTGGCTGCGCGCTACATCAACGACCGGCACATGCCCGACAAGGCGATCGATGTCATCGACGAAGCCGGTGCCTACCAGCGCCTGCAGCCCGAAGACCGTCGTGCCGAGCGTATCGACGTGCAGCAGGTCGAAGACATCGTCGCCAAGATCGCGCGGATCCCCCCGAAGACCGTCAACAGTTCCGACAAGGAGCTGCTGCGCAACCTGGAGCGCGACCTCAAGCTGACCGTCTTTGGTCAGGACCTGGCCATCGAATCCCTGTCCACCGCCATCAAGCTGTCCCGTGCGGGCCTGAAATCACCGGACAAGCCGGTTGGTTCCTTCCTCTTCGCCGGCCCTACCGGCGTGGGCAAGACCGAGGTTGCCCGGCAGCTGGCCAAGGCCATGGGTGTCGAACTGGTGCGCTTCGACATGTCCGAGTACATGGAGCGGCATACCGTGTCGCGCCTGATCGGTGCGCCTCCCGGCTATGTCGGTTTCGACCAGGGTGGTCTGCTGACCGAAGCCATCACCAAGACGCCGCACTGCGTGCTGCTGCTTGATGAGATCGAGAAGGCCCACCCCGAGGTCTTCAACCTGCTGCTGCAGGTCATGGACCACGGCACCCTGACGGACAACAACGGGCGCAAGGCCGACTTCCGCAACGTGATCCTGATCCTGACCACCAACGCCGGTGCCGAGACCGCATCCCGTGCCTCCATCGGCTTCACGCTGCAGGATCACACCACGGATGCCATGGAAGTCATCAAGAAGAGCTTCACGCCCGAGTTCCGCAACCGTCTGGATACCATCATCCAGTTCGGCCGCCTGAGCACGGAAGTCATCAAGAGCATCGTCGACAAGTTCCTCACCGAACTCCAGGCGCAGCTCGAGGACAAGCGTGTCCAGCTCGAAGTCACAGATGCCGCCCGCAGCTGGCTGGCGGAGCGTGGCTACGATGTGCAGATGGGTGCTCGTCCCATGGCGCGCCTCATCCAGGACAAGATCAAGCGGCCGCTGGCCGAGCAGATCCTGTTCGGGGACCTGGCCGACCACGGCGGTATTGTCCACATCGACGCGGTGAACGACGAGCTGGAATTCGAGTTCGAGACCACCGCCGAACCTGCCTGAGGGCAGGTCGCGATTTACCATCGCTCATGAAAAAGCCCGGCATAGCCGGGCTTTTTCATGAAAGGATTCGCTTAACGCGCGCGGTAAGTGATCCGGCCCTTGCTCAGATCGTAAGGCGTCAGCTCCACGCGAACCTTGTCGCCGGTCAGGATGCGGATGTAGTTCTTACGCATCTTTCCGGAGATGTGCGCGGTGACGACGTGCCCATTTTCCAACTCCACGCGAAACATGGTGTTGGGAAGGGTGTCGACGACAGTACCTTCCATTTCGAAGCTGTCTTCTTTCGACATATATAGAAAAGCCCTCGGTGACAAGATAGGCCCAGAGCAGTCCGGGCGAAAAAGGCCCATATTCTGACAGAAATTCAGAAAAAGCGCTATTTCGTCAGGCCAGGGCAACCCAGCGCTGATTGACGAAGAGCTCAATGGGGCGATACTCGGTCTTATAGGACATCTTGCGACACCCTTTGATCCAGTAGCCGAGATAAACCGCATCGAGACCGAGGCGGCGGGTTTCGGCGACCTGCCAGAGGATGCCGAATACACCCAGGCTGCGCTTCTCTTCGCTAGGGTCGTAGAAGGTGTAGACCGCCGACATGCCGTTGGGCAGCACATCGGTCACCGCGATGCCGATCAGGCGGTCTTCCACCCGCATCTCGTAGAAGAAGGCGTAGGGCAGGTGGCTGACCAGGAAGGTGGAGAACTGGCCGCGGCTCGGCGGGAACATGTCGCCGTCGGCGTGGCGTTCGCTGATATAGCGGGCGTAGAGCTGATAGCGCTCTTCGGTGAAACCCGGGTCGCAGCGCGTGACCCTGATGTCGAGATTGCGCTTGAGTACGCGCGTCTGCTTGCGGCTGGGGCGAAAGCGAGCGACGGGGATGCGGGCGGGAACGCAGGCTTTGCACAGTTGGCAGTGGGGGCGGTAGAGGTGATCGCCGCTGCGGCGGAAGCCCAGTTCGGACAATTCGGCGTAGATCTGACCGTTCATGGGCTGCGAGGGGTCGAGAAACAGCGTGGTCGCCTGCTCGTTGGACAGGTAACTGCAAGCGTGAGGCTGGGTTGCGTAAAACTTGAGTCTCGCCAGCTCGGTCATGTCGAATCTCTACATAAGCCTGGCTTGAGTGTAAGTCACCCGTGGAAGGTAGGCCAGGCGGCCATGCTGGCCTGATCCAGGTATTTGGCCAGGTATTCGGCAAAGCGTTCCCGGGAGAGGCTGCTCGCGCCGAGACTCTCCAGGTGCGCGGTTTGCATCTGGCAGTCGATCATCACGAAGCCCCAGGCGGCCAGGTCCCGTACCAGGGTCACGAAGCCGATCTTGGAAGCGTTGTCAGCGTGGCTGAACATGGACTCGCCAAAGAACAGCTTGCCCATGGCGATGCCGTAGAGACCGCCGACAAGCTGGTCGCCGTCCCAGACTTCCACGGAATGAGCCCAGCCCTGGGCGTGCAGTTCCTGGTAGGCCTGGCGCATGTCCACGGTGATCCAGGTGCCGTCGGCATCGCGTCGCGGACCGGCGCAGGCCTGGATCACTCTGGCGAAGGCGTGATCATAGGTGACGCGCAGCGGCGTCTTGCGCAGCGTCTTCGCCAGGCTGCGGGAGACGTGCAGGTCCGGCGGGAACAGCACCGTGCGAGGATCCGGCGACCACCAGAGCAAGGGCTGGCCGGCCTGGTACCAGGGAAAACAGCCGTGACGATAGGCGCCGATCAGGCGTGCCGCGCTCAGGTCGCCGCCGATGGCCAGGAGGCCGTTGGGTTCGCGCAGCGCCTGCTGCAGGGGCGGGAAGTCAGGGCTTTCGCGGGTCAGCCATTTCACCATGGTAGGGGAGGGCGCCTTCTGATGGGTAGAGCCGAAGGGGTGCGGCTTGTGCGTAACAAGCTCAAGAAATCGTCATAACTCTTTGTCAGGACAACGAAAGAATGCTCCAATGTTGTGCCTGAAGGCGGTTCCGGTACGGCCGTCCGCTATCGTGCCATGTTTCGCCGCGGGACTGTAGAAGCAGGGCCCGGGCGATCTAGAATGGCGCACTGTTTTTGATTCACGGTCACACGTTCCGTGTGCGGGAAAAGCGCGCTTGAAGCAATCCAGTTCTGTCAGCCACGTCAACCAATGGCGTGAGCATCTGCATTATCGTCTCAAGGAGGTGGTGCTCATCGCACTGGCCGCCTTGTGCCTGTATCTGCTCATGGCTCTGCTGAGCTACGACCCCTCCGATCCGGGCTGGACCCACACCAGCCGCATCGATCAGGTCCATAACACCGCGGGCCGCGCCGGTGCCTGGCTGGCCGACGTGCTGTTCATGGCGCTCGGCTATTTCGCCTTCGTGTTCCCCGTCCTGCTCGCCGTCAAGACCTGGCAGATCTTCCGCAAACGGCACCTGCCCTGGGAGTGGAGCGGCTGGCTGTTTTCCTGGCGGCTGACCGGTCTCGTCCTGCTGGTGATCTCGGGTTCGGTACTGGCCTATATCCATTTCCATGCGGTCTCGGCGCTGCCGGCGTCCGCTGGCGGCGCGCTGGGCGAGAGCCTGGGGCAGCTGTCGGTCGCCGCCCTCAATGTCCAGGGCAGCACGCTGCTGTTCCTCGCGCTCTTCCTACTGGGATTGACGGTCTTCACCGATCTGTCCTGGTTCAAGGTGATGGATTTCACCGGCAAGGTCGTACTCGACTTGCTGGACCTGGTGCAGGGTGGCTTCAGCCGCCTGGCCGGCGGTCGCCGTCAGGCTCCGGAACTGGACGTCTTCGACGAGCCGGTGTCGCCGCCGGTTGCGCGCAAGAGCAAGGCCCGCGAGGTACCGATTCCCGTCGCCGATGAAGACCTCGACGATCTGCTCGACGTCGCGCCGCCGCCACGGGTGGAGCGTGCTGCGCCGCGCATCGAGATGCCCGCGCCCAGTCGCTTTGTCGCCGAAGCACCCGAGTCCGCGCCTGTGGCTGCCGCGCCTGTCCCAGCGCCGGCCAGTGTCGCCATGCCCACGCCGCCGCCGCGCAAGGCGGCGCCTGTACCGGCTGCGGCGTCCTATTCGCCCGCGGCTGCCGTGGTCCGGGTCGATGCGGATCTGGAAGGTACTCTGCCGCCGCTGTCGATCCTGGATCGCGCGGAGAAGAAACAGCAGAGCTATTCGCCGGAATTCCTCGAGAACATGTCGCGCCTGCTCGAGGTCAAGCTCAAGGAGTTTGGTGTCGAGGTCATCGTGGAGAGCGTGCATCCCGGTCCGGTGATCACCCGCTTCGAGATTCAGCCGGCGGCGGGCGTCAAGGTCAGCCGCATTTCCAACCTGGCCAAGGACCTGGCGCGTTCGCTCGCCGTGTTCAGCGTACGAGTGGTGGAAGTCATTCCCGGCAAGACCACCGTGGGTATTGAGATTCCCAACGAGGATCGCCAGATGGTGCGCTTCTCCGAGGTCCTCGAATCGGCTGAGTACGCAGCGGCCAAGTCGCCCGTCACCCTGGCCCTGGGTCATGACATCGGTGGCAAGCCGGTCATCACCGACCTGGCGAAGATGCCGCACCTGCTGGTGGCCGGTACCACGGGTTCCGGTAAGTCGGTGGGCGTGAACGCCATGCTCCTGTCGATCCTGTTCAAGTCGAGCCCGGAAGACGCTCGCCTGATCATGATCGATCCCAAGATGCTGGAACTCTCGATCTACGAGGGCATTCCGCACCTGCTGTGTCCGGTGGTGACCGACATGAAGGAGGCCGCCAACGCCCTGCGCTGGAGCGTGGCGGAGATGGAGCGGCGCTACAAGCTGATGGCGGCCATGGGCGTGCGTAACCTGGCCGGCTTCAACCGCAAGGTGAAGGACGCGGAGGAGGCGGGTACGCCGCTGACCGATCCGCTCTATCGTCGCGAGAGCATGGACGACGAGGCACCACTGCTGAAGACGCTGCCGACCATCGTGGTGGTGGTGGACGAATTCGCCGACATGATGATGATCGTCGGCAAGAAGGTCGAAGAGCTGATCGCGCGGATCGCGCAGAAGGCGCGGGCGGCCGGCATCCATCTTATCCTGGCTACCCAGCGGCCCTCGGTGGACGTCATCACCGGTCTGATCAAGGCCAACATCCCGACGCGGATGGCCTTCCAGGTGTCGAGCAAGATCGACTCCCGGACCATTCTCGACCAGGGCGGCGCCGAACAGCTGCTCGGGCACGGTGACATGCTCTATCTGCCGCCCGGCACCGGCCTGCCGATCCGCGTCCATGGCGCCTTCGTGTCCGACGACGAGGTCCATCGCGTCGTCGAGGCCTGGAAGGAGCGCGGCGCCCCCGACTATATCGAAGACATCCTCAGCGGTCCGGACGAGGGCGGTGGTGCGGGCTTCGACGGCGGCAGCGGCGAGGGTGGCGACAGCGACGAGGACGATCCGCTCTATGACGAGGCCGTGCGCTTCGTCACCGAGAGTCGTCGGGCCTCGATCTCCGCGGTCCAGCGCAAGCTCAAGATCGGTTACAACCGGGCGGCACGGATGATCGAAACCATGGAAATGGCCGGTGTCGTATCGCCCATGAACACCAACGGCTCGCGCGAGGTCACAGCGCCTGCCCCGGTGAGAGACTGACATCCATGAGGACCTCGATGCACAAGCTGCGTTGCTTCGCCCTGGCCGCCCTGGCCGCCGTAAGCTTTTCCGCCCATGCCGACCAGGCGTCGGTGGGTCGCCTGTCGCAACTGCTGGACAAGGCCCAGACCCTGACCGCGCGCTTTTCGCAGCTGACCCTGGATGGTTCGGGTACTCGCCTGCAGGAAACCGCCGGCAACATGAGCCTCAAGCGTCCCGGGTTGTTCCGCTGGCATTCCGATCCGCCCCAGGAGCAGCTGCTGGTGTCCGACGGCAAGCAGGTCTGGCTGTACGATCCGGACCTGGAACAGGTCACCATCCGCAAGCTGGACCTGCGCCTGACCCAGACGCCGGCGTTGCTCTTGTCGGGTGACATTTCCAAGATCGAAAGCAGCTTCGACGTCACCAGCAAGGATGCCGGCAACGTCGTCGACTTCGTGCTCAAGCCCAAGACCAAGGACACCCTGTTCGACAGCCTGCGGCTGTCGTTCCGCAACGGCGTGATCAACGACATGCAGTTGATCGACGGTGCCGGTCAGAGAACCAACATCCTTTTCTTCAACGTCAAGCTCAACGAGCCGGTGGCCGCGTCCCAGTTCACCTTCCAGGTGCCCAAGGGAGCCGACGTCATCCAGGAGTGATCGCACCCCATGGATCTCTTCAGCAGCGCACCCGTCGGGCAGCCCCTGGCTGCCCGCATGCGTCCCGCGAGCCTCGATGAATACGCGGGTCAGCAACACCTGCTGGCGCGGGGCAAACCTCTGCGCGAGGCGCTGGAGCAGGGCGCGCTGCATTCGATGATCTTCTGGGGGCCGCCAGGGGTGGGCAAGACCACCCTGGCGCGGCTGCTGGCCCAGGTTTCCGATGCCCATTTCGAAACGCTCTCGGCGGTGCTTTCCGGGGTCAAGGAGATCCGCCATGCGGTGGAGGTGGCCAAGCAGCAGGCCGCCCAGTATCGCCGCCGCACCATCCTCTTCGTCGACGAGGTGCATCGCTTCAACAAGTCGCAGCAGGATGCCTTCCTGCCCTATGTCGAAGACGGCACCCTGATCTTCATCGGGGCGACCACCGAGAATCCCTCCTTCGAGCTCAACAACGCGCTGCTCTCGCGGGCGCGGGTCTATGTGCTCAAGAGTCTGGACGACGAGGCCCTCGGCGGCCTGGCACGCCGGGCTCTGACCAGTGCCAAGGGGCTGGGTGAGCGACGGCTGAGTCTGCCGGACGACGCCCTGGCGCTGCTGCTGGCCGCCGCCGACGGCGATGGCCGGCGGCTGCTCAATCTGCTGGAGAATGCCGCGGACCTGGCCGAGGACGGTGGCGTCCTGGACGCCGAACTGTTCCAGAGTCTGCTGGGCGATCAGCGCCGCCGCTTCGACAAGGGCGGCGAAGCCTTCTACGACCAGATCTCCGCGTTGCACAAGTCGGTGCGCGGCTCCAATCCCGATGGCGCCCTCTACTGGTTCGCCCGGATGATCGACGGCGGCTGCGATGCGCTGTACATCGCCCGGCGCGTGGTGCGGATGGCCAGCGAAGACATCGGCAACGCCGATCCGCGCGCCCTGAGCCTGTGCCTAGACGCCTGGGATGTCCAGGAGCGCCTGGGCAGTCCGGAAGGCGAGCTGGCCATCGCCCAGGCGATCGTCTATCTGGCCTGCGCGCCCAAGAGTAACGCCGTCTATATGGGCTACAAGGCCGCCCTGGCCGACGTGCGCCAGAACGGCTCGCGCGAGGTGCCACTGCACCTGCGCAATGCGCCGACCAAGCTTATGAAGAACCTCGGCTATGGCGACGAATACCGCTATGCCCACGATGAGCCGGAAGCCTATGCCGCGGGTGAGGACTACTTTCCCAAAGAACTCGAGCCGCGCCGCTACTATGAGCCGGTTCCCCGTGGGCTGGAGCTGAAGATCCGCGATAAACTGCAGCACTTGGCGGACCTCGACCGGTCCAGCCCGCGCCAGCGCCGACCGCGTTCCTGACGCCCCGCCCGCGCGGCTGCCCCCATTCCTAAGCAAGAGACACGGACATGCTTGATTCGAAACTGGTTCGCACCCAAACCGAGGAGGTGGCCGCACGTCTGGCGACCCGTGGCTACGTTCTCGACGTCAGCCTGGTGGAGTCGCTGGAAGCCCGTCGCAAGGCCGTGCAGACCCGCACCGAGACCCTGCAGGCCGAGCGCAATGCCCGCTCCAAGGGGATCGGCCAGGCCAAGGCGCGTGGTGAGGACATCGCGCCGCTGCTGGCCGAGGTCGATCGCATGGGCAGTGAACTGGAAGAAGCCAAGCGCGAGCTGGATCTGGTCCAGGGCGAACTGGATGCCCTGCTGCTGGGCCTGCCCAACCTGCCCGACGCCTCGGTGCCGGTCGGCAAGGACGAAGACGACAATGTCGAGGTCCGTCGCTGGGGTACACCGCGCGACTTCGATTTCGAGATCAAGGACCACGTTGCCCTGGGCGAGACCCACGGCTGGCTGGATTTCGAGACCGCTGCACGGTTCTCCGGCGCCCGCTTCGCCGTGATGCGCGGCCCCATCGCGCGTCTGCACCGTGCCCTGGCGCAGTTCATGCTCAACCTGCACACCGGTGAGCATGGCTACGAAGAGACCTATACCCCCTACCTGGTGCAGGCCGAGACCCTGCAGGGCACCGGTCAGCTGCCCAAGTTCGAGGAAGACCTGTTCAAGATCGGCCGCGAAGGCGAGAGCGATCTCTACCTGATCCCCACCGCCGAGGTGACCCTGACCAATCTGGTCGCCGGCCAGATCCTCGATGCCAATCGCCTGCCGCTGAAGTTCACCGCCCATACCCCATGCTTCCGCAGCGAAGCCGGGGCCTCGGGTCGCGACACCCGGGGCATGATCCGTCAGCACCAGTTCGACAAGGTGGAGATGGTCCATATCGTCGAGCCGAGCACTTCCTTCCAGGCCCTGGCAGAGCTGACCGGCCACGCCGAGACCGTGCTGCAACGGCTGGAACTGCCCTACCGGGTGCTGTCGCTGTGCACCGGCGACATGGGTTTCGGCGCCACCAAGACCTACGACCTGGAAGTCTGGGTGCCGAGCCAGGGCAAGTATCGCGAGATCTCGTCCTGCTCCAACTGCGGTGACTTCCAGGCGCGCCGCATGCAGGCCCGCTACCGCAACGCCGAGGGCAAGCCCGAGCTGGTGCACACCCTCAACGGCTCCGGCCTGGCCGTGGGTCGTACGCTGGTCGCCGTGCTGGAGAACTATCAGCAGGCCGACGGCAGCATCCGCGTCCCCGAGGTGCTCAAGCCCTACATGGGTGGCCTCGAGGTCATCGGCTGATGGATTACCTGCCGCTCTTCCACAAGCTCGATGGTCGTCCGGTACTGGTGATCGGCGGGGGCGATATCGCCTTGCGCAAGAGCGTGCTGCTGGCCGAAGCCGGCGCACGCATCACCCTGGTGGCGCCGGAAATCGAGCTGGAGGTACGTGCCTTCGTCGAGGCGCGGGGCGGCAGTTGCCGGGTCGAGCGCTATGCGGCTGGCCATCTCGCCGGGCATTGCCTGGTGATTGCGGCCACCGACGATGACGAGGTCAACGAGACCGTGTCCCACGACGCCCAGGCCCTGGGTCTGCCGGTCAACGTGGTGGATGCGCCCAAGCTGTGCACCGTGATCTTCCCGGCCATCGTCGATCGCTCGCCCCTGGTGATCGCCATTTCCAGCGGCGGTGACGCTCCGGTGCTGGCGCGCCTGGTGCGCGCCAAGCTGGAGAGCTGGATTCCAGCGACCTATGGCCAGCTGGCACAACTGGCCCAGCGCTTTCGCGCCCGGGTGAAGACCCGCTTCGCCGATCTGCAGGCGCGGCGGATCTTCTGGGAAGAGGTGTTCCAGGGCGAGGTCGCGGAAAAGGTTTTTTCCGGCCAGCCTCAGGCTGCCGAGCAACTGCTGGAAGCCAAGCTGAGCAGCGAAACGGCCACCTTTCGCGGCGAAGTCTATCTGGTCGGCGCCGGTCCCGGTGATCCGGACCTGCTGACCTTCCGCGCCCTGCGGCTGATGCAGCAGGCTGACGTGGTGCTCTACGATCGCCTGGTGGCGCCGACCATCCTCGACATGTGCCGCCGCGATGCCGATCGCATCTATGTCGGCAAGCGGCGCGCCGAGCATGCGGTGCCCCAGGACGATCTCAATCGCCTGCTGGTCAAGCTGGCCCGGGAGGGCAAGCGGGTGCTACGGCTGAAGGGAGGTGATCCCTTCATCTTCGGCCGCGGTGGCGAAGAAATCGAAGAACTGGCAGCCGAAGGCATTCCCTTCCAGGTGGTGCCGGGCATCACCGCGGCCAGTGGTTGTGCCGCCTATGCCGGCATTCCCCTGACCCACAGAGACCATGCCCAGTCGGTGCGCTTCGTTACCGGCCATCTCAAGGACGGCTCGGCCGATTTGCCCTGGACCGATCTCGTGGCGCCGGGGCAGACCCTGGTGTTCTACATGGGCCTGGTGGGGCTGCCGACCATCTGCGCGCAACTCATTGCCCATGGCAAGGATCCGGCAACGCCGGCTGCGCTGGTGCAACAGGGCACCACGCTCAATCAGCGGGTGTTCACCGGTACCCTGCAGGATCTGCCGCAATTGGTGGCCGAGCACGAGGTCCACGCGCCGACCCTGGTGATCGTCGGCGAGGTGGTCGCGCTACGCGAGAAGCTGGCCTGGTTCGAAGGCGCCCAGGCGGCGGTCTGATCTCAGGCTGCGCCCTGGATGCCGGCACTGCTCAGGGCCTCGCGGCCATGGGGAAGGTCCAGCTCCAGGGCCGGCCCCTTGGGCACGATAGCGGTCGGGTTGATCTGCGCATGACTGCCGTAGTAGTGGTGCTTGATGTGCTGGAAGTCCACGGTCTCGGCGATCCCCGGCCACTGATACAACTCTCGCAGCCATCCCTGTAGCGCCGGATAATCCCGAATGCGCCGCAGGTTGCACTTGAAGTGGCCGTGATAGACGGCGTCGAAGCGAATCAGGGTGGTGAACAGGCGCCAATCGGCTTCGGTCAGCCATTCGCCGGTGAGATAGCGCTGGTTCTGCAGCAGCTTTTCCAGGTCGTCCAGGGTCGCGAAGACCTCGTCGAAAGCCTCTTCGTAGGCTTCCTGGGTGGTGGCGAAACCGGCCCGGTAGACACCATTGTTGACCGTCGGATAGATACGGTCGTTGAGGGCATCGATGCGACCGCGCAGGGCCTCTGGGTACAGATCCAGGCGATTTCCGGTCAGGTCATCGAAGGCGCCATTGAACATGCGGATGATCTCGGCGGATTCATTGCTGACGATGCGCTCTTGCTGGCGATCCCAGAGCACCGGGACGGTAACCCGCCCGGTGTAGTCGGCCTGGTCGCGCTGATAGAGCTGGTAGAGGCGGTCGAGGTGATAGAGATCGTCACCACTGGCGCCACTGGCCAGGTCGAAGGTCCAGCCTTCCTCACGCATCAGCCAGCTGACCACCGAGACGCCGATCAGATATCTGAGGCCCTTGAGCTGGCGATAGATCAGGGTGCGGTGCGCCCAGGGGCAGGCCAGGGACACATAGAGGTGGTAGCGACCGGCTTCCGGTGCATGGCGTGCGGCGCCTTGCAGAATGGCTTGCTCGGGGCGGGCGATCCAGTCGCGACGCTGGGCTTCTTCCCGTTTGAAATGGCCATCCTTGCCATTGTCATACCACTGGTCCTGCCACTGTCCATCGACCAACAAGCCCATATCGTCATCCTCCGCTGCGTTGCGGTTAGGAACACGGGGAGCCGCTCCGGGTTCCTGAGGCGACGTCAGAGCGTGCGGTCGCGCGCTTCCCAGCGCCGCTCGGCTTCGCTCTGGGCACTCGCCTGATCCTGACCCAGGGCGCGCAGGGCCACGGCCAGGGTGGCGATGACCGCCAGGCGCCCATAGGGATCTTCCGCTTCGCCTCTCCAGGTGGCGGTCAGCAGCGCTGGATCGAGGCGCTCCGGCTTGACCTGGCGGCGCTCGGTCAGCGCCGGCCAGCTTTCGTCCCAGGCTTCGCCAGCACGGGTGCCATAGAGATGGGCGATGACATCGGGATTGCGCTCGACTTCACCCCCTTCGCCCTTGATGACGATACTGTCGTCAGCCAGCAGGCGACTGGCCTCGCGATGCACCTCCTGGTAACCCGGGTGGAAGATGCTCTGCAGGATGCAGCGCGCCTGGCTGGGGTTGAGCAGCCGTACCAGGGAATGGATCGGCGAGCGCAGGCCGAGCTCGGCCTTGAGATCGATCATCCGCTGCAGGGCCGGCATCCAGGCGGCCAGCGGCAGGAAGGCCGGCTGATCGCGATCGAGCAGGGTGCCGACGTCCTGCCAGTCAGTGGCGGTCGGCATCCCCAGGTCGGCCAGGCACTGTTCGGTATAGAGTCGGCCCGCGGTGTGGGTACCGCCGCCATGCATGACCACCCGCACGCCGCTACCGGCCAGGCATTTCACCGCCAGCAGGTACCAGGGCAGATGACGCTTCTTGCCGGCGTAGGAGGGCCAGTCGAGGTCGACCGTGAAGCCTGGCGGCTGCAGCCGCGCGCGGACGGCGCGGGTGAAGCCCGCCAGCTCCTCGGCACTCTCTTCCTTGTGCCTGAGCAGCATGAGAAAGGCACCGAGCTGGGCATCGGTCACCCGGTCGTCGAGGATCAGGCCCATGGCCATTTCCGCCTCGGCCTCGGTCAGGCTGCGGGCGCCGCGCTTGCCCTTGCCCAAGGCCCGGACATAGACGGCGAAGGGATGTTCTTCGGGCGTGGTGAAGGTCATAGACAGTTATCCGGTTTCGGCAGGCCGGCCAGTTTGGCGCCGAGCTTGGCCGGCGCGCCCTTGAACAGCAGGTTGAGCTGCAGACTGGTGCCCAGTTCCGGACCCAGCGTCTGGGCAATGTACTTGATCAGCGGCCGATTGGCCGGCGAAAGCTGGAAGTGGGCGTAGAAGTCACGCAGCGCCTGCAGCACCTGCCAGTGGCGCTCGGTCAACTCGATGCCCTCCTTGAGTGCCAGTTGCTGGGCCACTTCCGGACTCCATTGCGAGAGGTCGCGCAGATAGCCTTCGGGGTCGAGGTCGAGAGGAGGCATGCTCAGGTCCAGCTGATGACCTTGGCGCAGCTCACGCTCAGGTCGACGAAAGTGGGGTAGTCGATCAGGGTCACGGCTCGTTCGGGGTGCAGGCGACGGGCCTGGACATCCTCCGCCAGGGCATAGAGGGCTGCCTCGGCCGGAAGTCGGGCCAGGCACTCGGCTGCAACGTTGCCAGGGCGTAGGGCCTCGACCGCGGCGCCGGTGAGCAGAACGGCGTCCTCGCTACCGACCCAGCTCAGGCCGTCCAGGGCGCCGGCGTCCAGCAGCGGCGAGCGGGAAAACAGGTGCAGGGTAGTCAAATGGAAATCACCTGGTCGTATTCATGAATCAGCGCTGCCAGGGCGTCGGGCTCCAGGGGCGTCACCCAGGCGGGCAACTGCGCGGGGGTGATGCCCAGGCGTTGCAGGGCGGTGGCTTCGGCGTAGATGGACTCGACACCGAACAGCGGCAGCGCGGAGAGATTGGCACTCAGGTCCTTTTGCTCCAGGGCAGCGCTGTCGGTCGCCAGCAACTGGGTCACGCCAGGACCGGCGAACAGCAGCGCCAGGGGCAGTTCGAAGGCACCGCCGGCCAGTACGATATCCAGGGCCTCGCGCGGACCGGGGCCGCTCAGTGCCGGCTGGCGGGAGATGACGAGGGTGCTCTTGGCCATGCTAGTCGCCTCCAAAGCAGAGCAGGCGATCGGCGTCCTGCACCGCTTCATGCAGTTGGCCAAGGCCGGACAGCTGCCAGGGCGCCCGCACGTTCACCGCGCCCTCACGTTCGTAGCGACGCGCCTCGTTCTCGTCCAGCAGCCCACGCTTGAGAGCGGCGGCAATGCAGACCACCGCATCGATCTGGTGGCGTTCGATCAGCTCGCGCCAGCACGCGGGCAGATCGGATTCGTCCTGGCCGCTGACCTGGGCATGGGAGGCGTTATGGACGCCGTCGCGATAGAGAAACAGGCGCGACAGCTCGTGACCCCCGGCCAGCAGCGCCTCGCAGAAGCGCAGGGCTCGACGCGCCGAGGGCGCCTGGGGTGGAGAAAGGACAACGATGGCAAATTTCATGGATGTAAAAAGGCCCGCCGAAGCGGGCCTCTCGGGCTACCGCTGATGATCAATCGTTGCTGCTGGCAAATCCGAAGATCTGCAGCAAGCTGATGAACATATTGTAGATCGAGACGTACAGGGTAATGGTAGCCATGATGTAGTTGTCTTCACCACCGTGCACGATGGCACTGGTCTGCAGCAGGATGGCCGCGGCGGCGAACAGTACGAAGCCCGCACTGATGGCCAGTTGCAGACCGCTGATCTGGACGAAGAAGGACAGCACCACGGCGCCCAGCAGGATCCAGAAGCCCGCCATTAGGAAGCCACTGAGGAAGCTCATGTCCTTGCGACTGATCAGGGCGTAGGCCGACAGACCGAAGAAGGCCAGGGCGGTCATGCCGGCGGCGGAGGCGATCACGCTGCCCCCGTTGGGCAAGCCCAGGTACATGTTCAGGATCGGGCCCAGGGTGTAGCCCATGAAGCCAGTCAGGGCGAAGGTGCTCACCAGACCCCAGCCGCTGTCGCGGGTCTTCACGGTCAGGAAAAACAGGCCATAGAAGCCGATCAGGACCACGAAGATGTTGGGGTAGGGCAGCCGCATCTGCTGCGAGACGAAGGCGACCAGGCCGCTGAAGGCCAGGGTCATGGCCAGCAGGGCATAGGTGTTGCGCAATACACGGCTGACGTCCCGCGGTTGCGCGATGGCAGGGTTATAGGCGTATTGACGCTCGTTCATGGTGTACTCCAAAGCTAGATTAACGGTGTGATGTACCGTACGACCCCGAAGATAGCAAATGTTGCTTAAGGATCGCTTGCGACTGTTTGACAGTGTGTTGCCATCAGGTACTATGCGCCCCTCTTACGGAAGTGTGGCCGAGTGGTTTAAGGCAGCGGTCTTGAAAACCGCCGACTCGCAAGGGTCCCAGAGTTCGAATCTCTGCGCTTCCGCCACCTTCGAAGCCCCGTTCTTACGGGGCTTTTTTCTGTCTGCAAGGTCGGATTTCAGGGCCCGCTGGATAGGTAAAAAAAAGGAAGAGTTCCGAAACCCTTTCGAGACAGCTCCGATGCCTGACCTTCTATGGCAATCGATCCCAATGAAGCTGACCATTGTGTAGCTACCTGGGAGCGAGAGCTGAGCTGAGTAGGGGCGAGGGGAGCTGCCTTTTTGAGATCAGCAGGCAGGACGGTCGGAGTCAGGGCGTGCAAAGCGTCGACGACCGATCAGTCGCTCGCTGAGGCTACCGGTACCAATCGTGCGTGATCATCAGCAGGCCGCCATGGCCACCACAAAGATGGTTGCCAGCCCGATACACATGGCGCCCAGGGTGAGCGCCAGCAGGCCCTGATCGCCGGCTAACGACCTTGGACGAATGAGTGCAGATTTCAGCGGGACGCTATTTATCCGGCAGTGGGGCCTGGACTCGAAGAGCGTCACTGTCCTTGTTAACTGATAGCGCAACTGAAATATCCTTTTCAGTTTCGGTGCCGGGCGGCGCAGCCCAGCTATTGGCTGCGATTGTGGCTTCAGCGAAGCTCAACAGCAAGACAATTGCTGATACGCAGGTTCCTATGGCAATCGCATTGATCACCTTCTGTTCTTTCACAGGCGCATTCATGTTGATTGCCTAGTACGAGTCCACTTCAAGTGAGGACGTCTGACAACCGGAAACGGCAGAAGTGCGGGCGTTCATCAAGCATTGGAAGGTGGCCGTTGCACTCACCACCATGGGAAGGAGTCACCAGTCAGTTAGAGGTCGCAGTCGACAACCTCCGGTCCGGCTGGCACGCTGCCAGATCACGCTCGGCACGGCCGCTTCACTTCCCGCTGGGCTACCAACTAGGGACGTTTCTGGATTTGGTATGACGGCCGAGACCTACGTCTATCCCTTGAAGCTACCAAGGTCTTCACTGATATTTCCGCCACTCGCGATATTCCTCACCGATGATCTGGTTCAGCGCCTTGGGCTGCTGGCACTCGACGCCGGCCAGGGGATTCGGCTCGCACAGGGTGCTTCTGTTGGAGTAATGACTGCAGCCCAGGAGCACTACGGTCATTCCCACTAACGTCATGTATTTCACGGGGTCTCCACGATTCTGAAGTGCCGGAAGCTGGCGGTCATTTTCGAACTATGTGCCCGACAGGGGCTGATGGGCTGCAGGTAGGGCTCGGGCCGTGGATACCGATCTCGCTCGAGATCCTGTACCCCGGTCTTCCTGCTCCGACGTGCCTTCGCCACTGAATCCCTGCAGCTTAGCTGAAATACTTCACGCTTCTCGGCGTTCATTATCGATAGCTATGCCCTACGGTCTGCTGTGGATCCTGCTCCAGCACCTGTTGACATTAAAAAGCCCGCGCGAGGCGGGCCTTTTCCAAAGCAAAGTGCAGCGTCCAGTCAGGGCGTGTTGCCCTTGGCCAGGGCGCTAGCGATGGCCGGTGCGTCGATGGCATTGGTCAGGACCTGGGTCCCAGAGAGGATGACGTTGTTGGTCGGGCCGCTGCCTTTGATCTCGTCGCTGGCAAGAACCTTGCCCTGATCGTCGAGGACCTGGGTGATGACGTCATAGTCGAAGCGGACGCGCATGTAGGCGTCGGATTTCCACTCGCGCAGTTTCAGCACCAGCAGCTTCTGGCCCTGGGGGGCACGGTCGCTGGTCTGGCTGGGCAGAGCGGTGATGGCGGCGCGGGCCAGGGCCTTTTGCACGGCGTCCTGCAGATCGGCGGAAAGGGGGCTGCCACTGTAGGTGCGGACGCTCCAGGGGTTGTAGTAGAGGCCGCGGATGTTGCCGACGTAGGTGGCGTCCTTGTTCTGGGCGACTACATAGGGGCGCTCGTCGAGTACCGCGACGGCGACCGGCTTGTCGGCCTTGACGCTGAGTTGCGGGGCGGTCTGGCGGTAGTCGATCTTCTGGCCGATCGCGCAACCGGCCAGTTGCAGCGCAGCGAAGGTGATGAACAAAAGCTGAGACGGCTTCATGCGAAACTCCTTTTTCGAAAGGCGCGCAGTCTAAGCCATCAGATCCGTCCTGCCAAAATAATGTGATGCAAGTCACTAAATTTCTGGATGGTCGCGAGTCGGTTGCCGGGCTCTGCAACCGCGTGGATGCGCCTGGCAGGCTCATCAGTGGGGTAGGCAGGACCGAGGGTTGCCTGCATTTCAGTAGTCGGGACTCACGCAGCCTCAAGGGAAGGGACAGAGCTCGAGGACAAGACAGTCCCTCGACTCTGCTCCGACCTGGGCGGGCTACAGCGTCTTCTTGTATTCCTTGTCCGCCTTCTTGTCTTCGCGGTGGCGTTCCTTGTCCAGATGGGTATCGGTGCGGTCGGCTTCGTCGGCGGCATGGGCCGCGCCCTTGTCGACCTCCTTGCGATCATGGCGGGCGTCCTTGCTCACGTCACGGCCGTCCTGGCGGACGCTCTTTTCCACTGGGCTTTCGGCCAACGCGACGCCTGTGCCGAGCACACTCAGGAGAACGGTCATGGTTGCTGCGGTAAGGCGTGATTTCATCGAGAAGCGCTCCAGGGTTGAAACAGCGGGAGTGGTCGCCCATGGCGACTGCTTCCTCGCAGTAAAGCGCTAAAGCGGCCGTCTTGAAAGGAAGGCAGCAGAGAGGCTCTGGTCAAGCGGGCGAGCTGGAGGCCCAGGCGGACGCATCGTGCGGATGCAGACTCTCCAGATGGCGCACCTGGATGCTCACGTCCTGGTGGCTGTCACGCAGGGCGACCAGCAGGCGGCGGGCGGCGTCCTCGACGAACATCAGGTTGCTGCCATTGAGCGCGGCGAATGCCTGTTCGTCGGCGCGCTTGACGGCGGTCTGCACCGGCGTGCCCAGGGCCTGTTCGCACTGGTCGATCAGGGGCAGCAGGCCGAAGCCGGCTGCATCTGCCGGCAGGCTGATCCGTACCCGGGCCAGGCTGCGCTGGCTATGCGGGGTGGCCAGGGAGGCGTGACGTCTCAGCCAGTGAGCGACGGTGGCTGGATCGAGCGGCGTGGCGGCCCCGTGTTCGGCGAGAAAGGCTCGTTCGATCAGTTGCCGGGACAGGGCGGCGGAGCAGGGGCAGGTGGAGGCGTAGAGGATCTCGATGCGCGCGCTGAGCTGGAAGACGCCGGCCACCCAGCTGGCTTCCAGGCGTACGGGATAGCGTTTCCAGCCGCTCAGCCCGGTGGTCATCAGCGCAGGACGGCGAATCAGCAGGGCGAAGTCCAGCCGCAGGCGGGCGGCGCGGGAGTCTCAGCTGCGATGGCTGGCGACGATGTCGCTCAGCAGCAGACGCAGGCGCTCGGGCGTCAGGAGGGCTTCTCCGCTCAGGCGATCCAGCAGCTGATAGAGCCGGGACATATGGATGCCCTTGGCGGTGGCCGTGGGCAGGTCGACCTGGACGTCGGCGCTGGCGGGCAGCAGGCGGCCGAGTTCGTCCTTGCCGAGGCGGATCGGCAGGTCGATACCCTGCATGCCAACCCAGTCGAGAGCGGCGGGCAGGGTGGCGGTCTCGCTGAGGGAGACGTCGGGCAGAATGGCATTCATGGGCAGGGCTCGATTCAGTGGGGATCGGCGGCCTGGGGCCAGTCGCTGAAGGGGTTGTGCAGGTGCGTCCAGGCCGCGGGGCCGGCGGCGAGTTCGCCGTCGGTCAACAGGCAGGCGTCCAGGCGGGCGCGCAGATCAACGTCGTCCATGTCCATGCCGATGAGTACCAATTCCTGGCGGGCATCACCGACGCCTTCATGCCATTTCTCCTTGATGAAAGCGACGGTCTCTTCATCCTCTGGCCATTGCTCAGGCGGTACCGCGGCCCACCAGCGACCGGCCACGCCATGGCGGGCGACGGCGCCGGCCTGGGACCAGCTCCCGGCATGAGCGGGATGGCTGGCCAGCCAGAAATAGCCCTTGGAACGGATCACGCCGGGCCATTCCTGCTTGACCAAGGCGAAGAAGCGTTCGGGATGGAAGGGGCGACGGGCCTGGTAGACGAAGCTCGAGATGCCGTATTCCTCGGTCTCGGGCGTGTGTTCGCCGCGCAGCTCCTGCAGCCAGCCCGGCGCCTGGGCAGCTTTATCGAAGTCGAACAGACCGGTCTGCAGCACCCGCTCCAGGGGCACGGCGCCAAAGCTCGTCAGCTCCAGTCGCGCGCGGGGATTGAGGCTGCGCAGGATGGCCAGCAGGCGATCACGTTCCGCCGGCTCGACCAGGTCCAGCTTGTTCACCACCAGCACATCGCAGAATTCGATCTGCTCAATCAGCAGGTCGACCACGGTGCGTTCGTCTTCCTCGCCCAGGGATTCGCCGCGGGATTCCAGGAGGTCGCTGGAGGCGTAGTCGCGCAGGAAGTTGAAGGCATCCACCACGGTGACCAGGGTATCGAGCTGGGCGACATCGCCGAGGCAGCGCCCGTCTTCGCCGGCGAAGGTGAAGGTCTCGGCCACGGGGAGCGGCTCGGAGATCCCGGTAGATTCGATGACCAGCTGATCGAAGCGGCCATCGCGGGCGAGGCATTCGACTTCCAGCAGCAGGTCTTCGCGCAGGGTGCAGCAGATGCAGCCGTTGCTCATCTCCACCAGCTTCTCCTCGGTGCGCGACAGCTCGGCGCCGCCGTCGCGGACCAGGGCGGCGTCGATGTTGACCTCGGACATGTCGTTGACGATGACCGCCACCCGCCGGCCTTCGCGGTTGTTGAGGATGTGGTTGAGCAGGGTGGTCTTGCCGGCGCCGAGAAAGCCGGACAGCACGGTGACAGGGAGTTTCTTGCTGGGGAGGCTGGCTTGGGCGGTCATGGTCGTCACGGCTAAGGGAGGTCGCAGGGCGGGGCATCCCTGGACCAGGATGATTGGATGTTTCACACACGTTATAACATAACATTATTGGTGGGTTAAGGACAGCGGGTGTCTTGCCCGGCGTCCTCTGCAGCTAGCGGGCAAGGTGGTTCAAGCGGCCCGCCATGAATCCAGGAGGGCTGCCCTAAGCGACAGCGCTACCTAGACATGCTGACCGCCATTGATATGGATCTCGGCGCCGTTGATGTAGCAGGAGCGTTCGCTGCAGAGAAAATAGATGGTCTCGGCCACTTCGTCGGGGGTGCCCAGGCGCTTGAGCGGGACCTCGGCTTCCACCAGACCGTCGGTACCGGGCGAGAGGATGGAGGTGGCGATCTCGCCCGGTGCTATGGCGTTGGCGCGGATGCCACGGGGGCCGAACTCATGGGCCAGTTCGCGGGTGAGGGCGGCCAGGCCCGCCTTGGAGGCGGCATAGGCTACCCCGGCGAAGGGATGCACCCGGGAGCCGGCGATGGAGGTGACGTTGACGATGCTGCCTTGCGCCGCTTCCAGCTCGGGTAGCAGGGCGCGAGCCAGCAGGGCGGTGGAGACCAGGTTGACGTTGAGCACCTGGGTCCAGGTTTCGGCATCCGAGGCCAGCACGCCGAGGCGACTGCCATCGGTTCCCTTGGGCGAGATCCCCGCGTTGTTGACCAGCGCGTGCAGCTTGCCACTCGGCAGGCGCTCGCGGACGGTGGCGACCAGGCGATCGATCTGGGAGAGGTCGGCGAGATCGGCCTGGATGTGCGCGTCGCGGGCTTCCGGCCAGGCGCATTCCTCGGAGAACGGCTGGCGGGAGACGGTGAGCAGACGCCAGCCCAGGTTGCGGAACAGTTTGACGGTGGCGTGACCGATCCCGCGACTGGCGCCGGTGAGCAGCATGGTGCGCTGGGTCATGGGCGACCCCGGCAGGCAGCGGGGTGGGCGAGGGGCGATAGGACGGGCATGGTAGGTGACTCCGGCGTCTGGCAGGCCGGTTCACTATGCCCAAGCGGGGTGAGTGGGGCAATCGATGGGCGTTGCAGGTCAGCCTGAGTTGGAGGCTGAGCCGTCGTCGTGCTTCAGCCGCCCATGCTCGCTGCGCACCGCCACCATGAAGGTCTGCATGGCCGAGGACTGCACCCGGTGCCGGCGACGGATCAATCCATAGGGCGGCAGCCGCGGCTCGAAGGCGATGGGCAGCACCGCCAGCAGGTGACGACCGGGGTAGTCGTTGACTACCGACAGCGGCGTCACGCCGAGCATGTCGGTCTGCTGCACCAGCGCCAGCAGGGTCATGATGGAGGTGGTCTCGACGATGCTGCCGGGGATATCGACGCGGGCATCGTGGAAGGCCTGGTTGATGATGGCCCTCATCGGGCTGGGGTGCTGCTGCAGCACCCAGGTGTGTTCCTGCAATTCGCCCCAGGTGAGGTGGGTGGCCTGGGCCAGGGGATTCTGGGCGCCGGCGATCACGCAGAGCACCTCTTCGCCGAGGCTGTCGAACAGCAGTTCCTCGGCGCGGGCGCCAGTGGGGATGCGCCCCAGAACCACGTCCAGCTGGTCCTGTAGCAGCGCCTGGACCAGCACGTCGCTGGTATCCACCTGGATTGACATGGACAGCCGCGGATGACTCTGCTTGAGCGTGGCGATGGTACGGGTCAGCAGCCCCGATGCCAGCGCCGGGATGGCGCCTACCGCGACCCGGCCGAGATTGCCCGATTCCAGCGCGACCAGCTCCTCGCGCATGCCAGAGAGTTCGGCGAAGACCATCCGCGCGTAGTAGATCACCGTCTCGCCAAAGGCCGTGGCGCGCATGCCCCGCGGCAGCCGCTCGAACAGCCCCACGCCCAGCAGGCTCTCGATCTCATGGAGCATCTTGGTGGCGGCCGGCTGGGTCATGCCGATGTCGTCGGCGGCGCGGCGCAGCGAGCCGAATTCCGCCAGCGCCAGCACCAGGCGCAACTGGCGCAGGCGCAGACGGCTGTGGATGGTGTGGGCATCGGGAATGCGCGTCATGCTGGCGGACCTGGGTACCGGGGAGCCGGCTAGGGTAACGCATGAGTCCAGGCCTGGCGTCGGTGAGGTGCGTCCGCGCCAGGCCGGAGCATTCACGACGGCCGTACCTTGACCCGCGGCTGGCCCGGGCGCAGCGCCTGCAGTCCCCGCGCCAGCAAAGGCCAGCAGAGCATCAGCAGCGCCGCGGTGGTCAGACTGCCCACCAGCGGGTTGGACCAGAAGATGCCCAATTGGCCATCGGAGAACAGCATCGACTGGCGGAAGGCGTCCTCGGCCTTGTCACCCAGTACCGCCGCCAGCACCAGCGGAGCGATGGGATAGCCGAGCTTCTTGAAGGCATAGCCAAGGATGCCGAAGCCGAGCATCAGCCAGACGTCGAACAGGCTGTTGTGCACCGAATAGGCGCCGATCACGCAGACGGTGAAGATGATGGGCGCGATGATGCAGAAGGGGATCCGCAGGATGGCGGCGAACAGCGGCACCGTCGCCAGCACCACGATCAGGCTGACCACGTTGCCCAGGTACATGCTGGCGATCAGGCTCCAGACGAAGTCGTGCTGTTCGGTGAACAGGGTCGGCCCCGGATGCAGGCCCCAGATCATCAGGCCGCCGAGCATCACCGCGGCGGTGGCGGAGCCGGGAATACCCAGCGTCAGCATCGGCAGCAGGGCGCTGGTGCCGGCACTGTGGTCCGCGGTCTCCGGGGCGATCACCCCTTCCAGTTCGCCCTTGCCGAAGCCGTCGCGGTTCTTCGAAAAGCGTCGCGCCAGGCTGTAGCTCATGAAGGAGGCGGCGGTAGGGCCGCCGGGCGTCACACCCATCCAGCAGCCGACCAGGGCGCTGCGCAGCCAGG
This sequence comes from Pseudomonas aestiva, assembly GCF_039908605.1. Lineage (NCBI taxonomy): Bacteria > Pseudomonadati > Pseudomonadota > Gammaproteobacteria > Pseudomonadales > Pseudomonadaceae > Pseudomonas > Pseudomonas aestiva. Next base: position 2,186,583 of record NZ_CP150916.1, read on the forward strand.
TCAGCCAGTAGCGCGGCAGCTGTTTCCAGGTGCCGAGCAAGGTGCGCAGGGTGATGCGTGCCTGCTCGCCACGAAAGACCAGGCCTTCCTCCACGGTGCAGAGGATCTCGCCGATGCCGAACAGGCCGATCACCGCCACCTCGAAGCTGATGCCCGAGAGCAGCGCCGGCTGGTCGAAGGTCAGGCGCAGATTGCCGGACACCGTATCCATGCCCACTGCCGCCATGGCGAAGCCGATCATCATGGCTGCCACCGTCTTTAGCGGCGGATTCTTGCTCATGCCGATGAAGGTGCAGAAGGCCAGCAGGTAGACGGCGAAGAATTCCGGCGAGCTGAATTCCATGGCGAAGGCGGCGATGCGGCTGGAGAGGAAGGTCAGCAGCAGCACCCCGACCAGGGCGCCCAGCAGCGCCGAGGTGAAGGCCGCGGTCAGGGCCTCGCCCGCGCGGCCCTGGCGGGCCAGCGGATAGCCGTCGAAGGTGGTGGCCACCGACGAGGGTTCACCCGGGATGTTGAACAGGATCGAGGTGATGGAGCCGCCGAACAGCGCCCCCCAGTACATGCAGGAGAGCAGGATGATGGCTGACGTCGGGCTCATGGTGAAGGTCAGCGGCAGCAGCAGGGCGACGCCATTGGGCGCGCCCAGGCCGGGCAGCACCCCGACCAGGATGCCGAGCAGCACGCCGATCACCATCAGCGCGATGTGATGGAAGGACAGGATCAGGCCCATCCCGTGCATCAGGGAATCGAATTCGCTCATGACAGGCTCCTCAGCAGGCGGGCGAGGTCGGCCAGGGGCCCGGCATCCAGAGGCACCTTGAACCAGAGGGCGAAGATCAGATAGCTGGCGAGGCTCACGCCGCCCGCGATGGCCAGGATCTGCGAGGCGCCGTAGCGCCTTTGCCGCTGGCGATCCCGCGCCATGAACCAGGCGATGAACAGGAAGGCCGTCAGGTAGAGGCCCAGCAGGGGCAGGGCGACGACGAAGGCCAGCATCGGCAGGAACACCCGCAGCACCTGGCCGAAGGCGGCGCGCTCGACGAAGCTGGTGCGCAACGCCTGCCAGCGCCACAGGGTCTGCAGCGCCGTGGCCAGGCTGGCCAGGCTCAGCAGCAGGCCGATGTAGAAGGGGAAGTAGCCCGGCTCGGGGCCGGCATCGCCCCAGCCGATACCCTGTTCCAGACTGCCAATCATCACGATGCCACCGAGTCCGGCGGTAAAGGCCGCCAGGCCCAGCTCCACCCAGCGGGTGGTGATCAGGGAATCTCCGGCCATGGCCGTCTCTCCTGTGTCGATGCGCCGATCAGCGCTTGAGCCAGCCCGCGGCCTCGAACACCGGGGTGACCCGGGCGCTGTCCTGGGCGATGTAGTCCTGCAGAGCCTGGCCTTCGAGGAAGGTCGGCACCAGGGCATTACGCTCGATGTAGGCCTTGAACTCCGGTGTCTGGCTGACCTTGCGCAAAAGCTCCACATAGAAGGCGCGCTGTTCGTCGCTGACGCCGCCGGGCAGCAGCACGGTACGCGGGAAGCGGTACTGATCGATGCCCAGGCCCTGCTCCTTGCAGGTGGGCACGTCGGACCAGGCGTGGGTCTCGGTGACCTTGGCGGTATAGGCCATGCGTGCCTGGCTGAATACGCAGAGCGGCACCACCTGCCCACCACGCCACTGGCTCAGGCTCTCGCTGGGATTGTTGACGTTGGAGGTGATGTGCTTGCCAGCCAGCTGGGTCGCCGCCTCGCTGCCGCTCTTGAAGGGGATATAGGTGAGCTTGGTGCCCTCGGTGCGGTTGAGCAGCAGGGTCAGCGTCTGGTCGACGTCCTTGGACTGGCTGCCCCCCATGCGCTTGCCGGCGGGATCCTGCTTGATGGCTTCGATGTAGCCACGGGCGTCTTTCCAGGGCGCGTCGGCGTAGCTCCAGAGAATAAAATCGTCTTCCGCGATGGCCGCCACCGGGGTGAGGTCGGCGAGCTGGTAGCCAAGCTTGGCGGTCAGTGGCAGCAGATAGACGTTGTTGGTGGCGATGACCAGCTTGTCCGCCTCGCCCTTGGCCAGCTTCATCTCCAGGAAGGCCTCGGCGCCATTGCCGCCGCCCTTGTTCATCACCACGGTGCTGGCGTCGAGCAGCTTGTGCTGGGTGATGATCGACTGAATCAGCCGACCGAGCTGGTCGGTGCCGCCACCGGGGCCGCCGGCGACGACGATTTCCACCTTGCCCTCGGGCTGCCAGGCGGCTTGGGCCACAGGAGACACCGCGGCGGCCAGGCACAGGGGAAGGGTGGCGAGCAGAGAGACGCTGCGCATGGGACTACCTCTTTCTTGTCGTTGTTTTGGGTGGGCCGAGTGTGCGCAGCCCTGGGCAAGCCTGACCACTCAAAATAAGGCATGCACCGATAGCCTGAGGTTATGTCTCCGATGTCACCTTGTCCCGGGCCGCATGGCACAAGAGCTACCGCGACCGGACACGTTCGACCTATATCCTGAGGCTATACACCTATGCGCAGATTTGATTAGACGGTTATCGATCTGCGTCCGATAGTCGATCTCGCCAGCCGGCAGCTGAACACCCATAACAAGAATCCCAGGGGTCCATGCCATGCTCTCGACGTCCCGTTCCTCACGCCTTGCCGATGCCGCCGTGCCCACGGCGCTGCAGGCTTCCCGCGTCCGCTGGCGCATCTTCGCCATCATCTTCGGCCTGACCGTCATCAACCTGGTTGACCGGGTGTCGCTGTCCATCGCCATGCCCACCATCGCCCGCGAATTCCAGCTGACGCCAGCCATCCAGGGGCTGATCCTCAGCAGCTTCTTCTGGGCCTATGCGCTCCTGCAGATCCCCGGTGGCTGGCTGATCGACCGCTACGGCCCGCGCCGCGTCATCGGCTGGTCCACCGGCCTCTGGGGCGTCTTCCAGACCCTCGCCGCCTTCGCCACCGGCGGACTGTCGCTGATCTTCGCCCGGGTCGCCCTGGGCGCCGCCGAGGCGCCGCTGTTTCCGGCGGGTGGCAAGCTCAACTCCCTCTGGCTGGCCTCCAGCGAGCGTGGGCGTGGCGCGGTACTGATGGATTGCGGCGGACCGCTGGGCGTCGCCCTGGGCGGTCTGCTCATCGCCTACCTGATCGCCGTCTTCGGCTCCTGGCGCACCGCCTTCTTCATCGCCGGTATCGCGACCCTGGCCATGGCCTGGCTTGCCTGTCGCTACCTGAGGGACGACCCGGCGGCCCACCCCGGCGTCAATGCCGCCGAGCTGGCGCGCATCAACGAAGGTCGCACCACCTCGATGGCCCAGGCCGCCAAGGCTGGCGCCCGGGGCCTGGGTATCGCCCACCGCTCCCTGGCCGGCATCCTCATCGGTCGCGCCAGCTGGGCCATGGTGTTCTTCGGCCTGCTGACCTGGGGCCCCAGCTATCTGGCCCAGGCCCGTGGCTTCGACATCAAGGGCATAGGCGCCGCCACCTTCGTCATCTTTCTCTGCGGGGCGGCCGGCTCCCTGGTCGGTGGCTTCCTCTGCGACCTGCTGGTGCGCAAGGGCGTGCGCCGTGGCCTCGCCGCCAAGGGGCTGCTGTCCTGCTCCGGCCTGGTGGCGCTGGCAGCCTTCCTGCTGCTGCCGCGGCTGACCGATCCCTATGCCGCCGTGGCGCTGCTGTCGCTCACCGCCTTCTTCCTCATGTGGGGCAGCCTCTACTGGAGCTTTCCGGCACTGCTGGCCGCGCCGGCACGGGTCGGCCTGATCGGTGGGGTGATGAATCTGGCCGGCAGCCTGGGTGGCATCGCCGTGCCCATCCTGGTCGGCCTGCTGCTGCAGCACCTGGGTGGCTACCCGGCGGTGCTGGGCTTCTTCGCCCTCTGCTCCGGCCTGTTCATCCTCGGCACCCTGCTGATCGCCCTGGACACCCAGGAGCTGGCCCATGACTGAGCTCTACAGCGGACCCATCGTCGATGCCCATCATCACTTCTGGGAACCCGGGCGCAATTTTCACCCCTGGCTGTCCGGTGCGGAAACCATCCCGTTTCGCTATGGCGATTACAGCGCCATCAGGGGCGACTATCTGCCAGAGCACTATTTCGCTGACGCGGCGGGCCATGACGTGGTCCAGACCGTCTATGTCGAGACCGAGTGGGATCCCCGCGATCCCCTGGGTGAGACCCGCTACATTCACGACCTGGCGCGCCGCCATGGCGTGCCCAATGCGGTGGTCGCCCAGGCCTGGCTGGATGCCGAAGACGCCGCCGAGCTGCTCGCCGCCCAGGCCGCCTTCGAACGGGTGCGCAGCGTGAGACACAAGCCCGGTGGTCCGGCGCGTCCCGAAGACATCGGCAGCCAGCGTACCCTGATGAGTGACGACAGCTGGCGCCGGGGCTATGCCGAATTGCAGCGCCATGGCCTGCACTTCGATCTGCAGACGCCCTGGTGGAATCTCGACGAAGCCTGTCGCCTGGCGCGGGACTTCCCGGCTACCCAGCTGATCCTCAACCACACGGGGCTGCCGTCCGATCGCAGCGCCGAAGGTCTGGCCGCCTGGCGCGCGGCCCTGGCCCGCCTCGCCGAATGGCCCAACGTGGCGCTGAAGATCTCCGGCCTGGGCCTCGCCGGCCAGCCGTGGCGCGCCGAGGACAACACATGGATCGTCCGCGAGGCCATCGCCGTCTTCGGTGCCGAGCGGGCCATGTTCGCCAGCAACTTTCCCGTCGACCGCCTGTGCGGCAGCTACGACACCATCATCGGTGGCTTCAAGCGTCTGGTGGCCGAGCTGCCTGCCACGGCGCAGCGCCAGATTTTCCACGACACCGCCCGGCGCCTGTATCGCCCGGAGGCCGACGTCATCCGCCTGGACACCTACCTGAGGACTTCCGCATGAGCAATTCTCCGCTTCCCCGCCTGGCCCTGGTGCTGGGCGACCCGGCCGGCATCGGTCCCGAACTGATCGCCCGCCTGCTGGCCGATCCCGAAGTGCGCAGCCGCGCCCGCCTGGTGCTGATTGCCGACGAGGAGGAGGCCCGTACCGGCATGCGCATCGCCGGTTGCGAATACCCCTATCGCCGCATCGACAGCCTGGATGCCCTCGATTTCCAGGACGACATACCCCTGCTGTATCCCTACCGCGGCGCCGCCGAGGGCGCCTTCCCCCGCAGCGAGGCCAGCGCCGTTGGTGGCCGCTACAGTCTGGACACCCTGGCCGTCGCCCTCGACCTGACCCGGGCCGGGCACACCGACGCCATCCTCTTCGGTCCGCTGAACAAGACCTCGCTGCACCTGGCGGGCATGGGCCATAACGACGAGCTGCACTGGTTCGCCGAACACCTGGGCTACCAGGGGCCATTCTGCGAATTCAACGTGCTCGACGACCTCTGGACCTCGCGGGTGACCTCCCATGTCGCGCTCAAGGAGGTCCCCGGCCTGCTCAGCGAGGAGCGGGTGATCGAGGCGATCCAGCTGATCGACAACGAACTCAAACGCAGCGGCCTGGCGCGGCCGCGCATCGGTGTCTGCGGCCTTAATCCGCACAATGGCGACAACGGCAGCTTCGGCCGCGAGGAGCTCGACCTCATCGGCCCGGCCGTGGAGCGCGCCAAGGCGCTGGGCATCGCCGCCGACGGTCCCTATCCGGCGGACACCATCTTTCTCAAGGTCCAGGGCGATAACCGCGCCTTCGACGCCGTGGTGACCATGTACCACGACCAGGGCCAGATCGCGATCAAGCTGATGGGCTTTTCCCGCGGGGTGACGGTGCAGGGTGGCCTGCCCATTCCCATCGCCACGCCCGCCCACGGCACCGCCTTCGACATCGCCGGCCAGGGCCGCGCCAACGTCGGCGCGACCCGTCAGGCCTTCGAGATCGCCTGTCGCCTGGGCGCGTCTCGCCACTGATAGCTACCGGGGCGCTCCAGGCGCTATCTGAATTCGCCGAACCGGCTCGTAGAGCCGGCCGGCCTGACCCATGCTCGAAAAAAGGAAAGTCCGATGAAAATTACCAGCGTCCGCACCCGCGTCTTCGAATGGAAAGGCAAGGTCGTCCCGCCCCAGGCGCACTTCTGCACCAATGCCACCGACATCCTCTATGAGCGCGGCGACGCCATGGGCTCCTTCCGCTTCCACGGCTGGCTCGTGGTGGAGATCGAGACCGACAGCGGCCTGGTTGGTCTGGGCAACTGCGCCCTGGCGCCGCGAGTGGCCAAGGAGATCATCGATCTGTACCTGACCCCCATCGTCATGGGCCAGGATCCCTTCGACAACGAATACCTCTGGCAGAAGATGTATCGCCGCACCCACGCCTGGGGCCGCAAGGGCATCGGCATGGCCGCCATCTCCGCCGTCGACCTGGCGCTCTGGGACCTCATGGGCAAGGCGGTAGACAAGCCGGTGTTCAAGCTGCTGGGTGGTCGCACCAAGGAAAAGATCCCCTGCTACGCCTCCAAGCTCTACGCCAACGACAATCTGGATCTGTTCCTGGAAGAGGCCCAGGGCTATCTCAACCAGGGCTTCGACGCCCTCAAGATGAGATTCGGCTACGGGCCCAAGGACGGCCCCGCCGGCATGCGGCGCAACCTCGAACAGGTCCGCGCCCTGCGCGAACTGGCCGGGCCCGACGTCGACATCATGCTGGAGTGCTACATGGGCTGGACCCTGGAATACGCCCGCCGCATGCTGCCCAAACTGGCCGAATTCGAACCGCGCTGGCTGGAAGAGCCGGTCATTGCCGATGACATCGAGGGCTACGTCGAACTCAAGAAGATGGGCATCATGCCCATATCCGGCGGCGAGCACGAATTCACCTCCTACGGTTTCAAGGACCTGCTCGAACGCCGCGCGGTGGACGTCATCCAGTACGACACCAACCGCGTTGGCGGCATCACCGCCGCGCGCAAGATCAACGCCCTGGCCGAAGCCTGGTCCGTCCCGGTCATCCCCCACGCCGGCCAGATGCACAACTACCACCTGACCATGGCCAGCACCGCCTCACCCATGGCCGAGTTCTTCCCCGTCTTCGACGTGGAAGTGGGCAACGAACTCTTCTACTACGTCTTCAAGGGCGAACCCCAGCCGGTCGGTGGCTACCTGCAACTGGACGACGACATCCCCGGCCTGGGCCTGGAGCTGTCCGAAGAGCACATCAAGGATTTCGACGTGATCGAGTAGCGGGCGGACTGGCTGCCGCCCGGGGGAAGGGCGGTAGCCAGCTGCGGAATCAGACCCCGACTTGCTGGTGTCGCCATTCCTGACTCCGGCCGCTAAAACCATAGGCTGTGGCGCGGGCATCGATCAGATGCACATAGCAGAGGTGGTGAAGGTCGGGCCTGAGCGTCGCCATGGCTGCCTGGACTTCACGAAGGAAACGCGACTTTTCGCCCTTGGTATTCGTCTCGTCGGTGATGCTGATGTCGAGGTGGAAGGCGCTACCGCCCAGCGTCGCCAACGACTGCCCGCCAAGAAACCAATCCGACTCAGGAATGTAGTGGAGGGTAGTGGCCATGTCTTCGGAGCGTTTTCCCAAACACTCTTTGATCAGGTCATTGATCAGCAGTACCGCACGTTGACCGAGGGTCTCATCGCGTTTGCCAGAAAGCTGAAGGGTAATGTGGGGCATGGCAGTTCTCCTGGGTTGGAGCCATCACTGTGCAGGTCGTCCTTGCAACGGAAAAGCAGGAATATAGAATAGAATCCATCGGTTTTTGGAATGGCTGCTCATGTCCGGCTTCGATCTCGAACAGCTTCGCACCCTGGTCACCGCCGTTGACGCCGGTAGCCTATCGGCAGCAGTACCGCTGCGTTGTCTCTCGCAATCAGCGCTCAGCGAGCAATTGCGCAAGCTGGAAGAGCGCGCTGGCCATACCCTGTTGATTCGCAGCAAAAGCGGAGTAAAACCGACGGCCGCAGGAGAGCGATTGCTGGCCCATGCCAGGCCGCTATTGGCGATGGCCGATGCGGCCTGGCGCGATCTCCACGAGATTCCTCTCGAAGGAGAAGCCTGCCTTGGCGTGACCGACTATTTCCGCCCAGCCGATCTGGCGCGCTTGCTGGCACGCCTGCATCAACAACTGCCGGGGCTGCGTCTGCGTACCCGCATCGGCAGGAGCGACGAGCTCGAGCTTGCCCATCGCCAGGGCGAGCTGGACTTGGCCATCGTTATGAGCCTTGAGTCGGAGCGGAAGACTGGACCCAGGGTGAAGATCAGACCCCTGCACCAGGAGCCACTGATCTGGGTGAGTGCTTTGGATAGCAATCCGCTGCAGCGAGGGCGACCCTTGCCCCTGGCTCTGTTGCCGGAGGGCTGCTCCCTGCATCGGTTGGCGTGCAGCCGCCTGGAGGCCGCAGGCATCCCCTATGTCATCAGCCATATCGCTTCTGGTGTGGCAGGTCTGCAGGCAGCGCTGACGGCTGGCCTCGGCATTGCTTGCCTGAATGCTTCCGCGGTGGCCGGACAGGGGCTGCGTCTGCTCGACCAAGACGCCCTGCCGGCCTTGCCCTCGGCACGCTTTCTGCTCCTGCATGCTCGATACGAGGACCAGTCCATGCAATCGCGACGTCTGCAGGGATTGAGCGAGGCTATTGCTTCAAGTCTGAGTGGCTAAGGAGAGGGTGGCGATGCGCGCGTCGTCATGGCGGGCATGGCCACTCACTTTGTGCCGCGCTCGATGGGGGTACGAGACGACGCCACCCGAGCCGATACCTGCTTAGCCCGCCAATATCGCCGCTGCCCCCCGTGGCTGCCGGGTGTACCACAGCACCCGACTGACCCCACGGGTCACCGCCACATAGCTCAGGCGCAGCGCTTCGTCGGCCATGGCAGCGTCATAGCTCTGCTGAAAATGCCCGCTGGCCGCATAGAGGGCATTGCGCAGCGGATGGGGCTGCTGAGGCTGGCCGTCGTCCAGCACGATCGCCACCTCGGCCTGCAGGCCCTTGGCTCGGTGGATGGTGCAGGTCCGCACTCCGGACTGACGGCCCAGCTGCTCGTTGATGGCTTTCAAGGGCGCGTTCAGACGACTCATTACCATGACCGCGCAGCGCTCCGGCCGCTCTCGTTCCGCGGCATAGGTCCTTTGCGCCTCGATCTCGCCCAACAACGAAGCCAACTGACGAGCGATATCGAATTGGGGTACGACCCTGACCCCGTGTCCCTGGGCATCCGCAACGCGGAAGGCCTGAGTTTTCTTGGGTTGCTTGTGGCGCACCTGGGTCAGGATGCGTTCACCGTCAGCCACGATGTCCGGTGAAGAACGGTAGTTGGTCCCCAGCATCAGCGTCTGGCTGGGCGTCTGGCCTAGAAACCAGCGATCGAAGTGGATGAACAACTCCGGCGAGCTGCCCCGCCAGCCATAGATGGACTGCCAGTCGTCACCGATAGCCATCAGTGAAGGTGCGGCTTTCTCTTCGGCGAGCCTGCGCTGTACCTGCTGCAGCCAGAGGGCGATCTGCGGCGAGATGTCCTGGAATTCGTCGATCAGCAAATGGGTGAAGGGCTGCAGGCGGGCAATCAGGGCGCGACTGGGTTTCTTGTCCAGGCGATCCGTCAGCACGGCAAAGGCGGTATTGAAGGTGATCAGCCGTTGCTCCTTCAGCAACTTGCCAAAGTGGCGCCAGAACTGCTGCATGGCCTCCAGAAAGATCCGGTCCCGCGTGGAGCACTCCAGTTGGTTGCTCTTTATGGAGCCGACCCGCAGCCCCAGGGTCTCGGCGAATGAAGCCTGACCATAGAAGAGGTCGGGCAGCGGTTGTGGTTGGCGTTCGCCATTGAGGACGAAGGGCTGCAAGGACGGGGCGCCAGGTGGCTCTTCCTCATTGGGCGCCGCCAGATCCAGCAACAGATGAACCCGACGACGAAAACCGGCGTCCTCGCGGTAGCAATTCTCGTAGGCTTGCACCAGGAGCTGCCGTTGACCTTCGTTCAGCGTGGCGCCAGCCAGCATGGCGTTATCCGGTTCATCCTCACCTTTCGATTGGGTGGACAACTGCTCGAACCACTGCGTCGCCCTCAGCTCTGAGCGCGCCAGTTGTGCCAGGGCCGAGTGAAAGGTTCTCACCAGTTCGCGTGCCGCCTCTTCATTCAGCGGAACGTCCCAGAAGGCCAGGACGCGTTTGAGCTGCGCGCGCAACTCTTCGCAGGAAGCCTTGGTAAAGGAGATGACGGTCAGTTGCTCGCGCGGGATCTCGAGGTAGCACAGCATGAACACCACCCGCAGTACCAACGTAGTGGTCTTGCCCGAGCCGGCACCTGCGAAGATTCGCGTTGCCGGGGCACGCGCCAGGATCATCTTCCATTGTTCCGGCGACGGAGGCTGGATGATGCCCTGAGCAACGGCCTGCTCGACGCGCATCTTCATCCGCTGCTCCTGAGAGCGCTTCACCGTGAAGGCGGAACCATAGAGGACGGTGGGGGAGGGGACAGTCGGGGCAGCCAGCGTGGGCTGGACGGTCGATTGCTCCCTCTTCGCCCCTTTGCTGGCGGCCTTCGGCTCTGCCTGGCGCTTGGGGGCTTGGGCCGGCTCTGCCTTCTTGTGGCTGCCTGGCTTGGTATCTCCCTTAATAGGTGGCTCTCCTTTAAGGAAGAGCGTGGTGCGGGGAAACCAATCGCCAAGCGCGTTCCTCAGCTGTTGTCGGTAGCGAGCCAGGATGGAAGTCATGCAGTCCTCGAAATATCGTCTGCGCGCATCTTACCTTGCACGAGTGACAGGTCGCTTTCTGTGGGCCTTTTTGGTCCCTGCTGAAAGTTTCTTGAAATAACCTGTTGACCTGTCCTGAAACTCCCCTATAATGCGCCCCACTTCCGGCGCAGACGCTGAAGCGGCTTGAAAATCAAGCACTTAGGTCTGAGCCGGGCGAGGGGTCCACGGACTCTTCGCTGTTTGGTCTTCACCTCCGGGTGATGACGGGATGAAGTGGAGGGGTTGACAGCGTCTCAGGATGCTGTAGGATTCGCC